>NZ_CP180728.1:717500-3908608 GCF_049852135.1 Nitrobacter sp. TKz-YC02 | reverse complement strand
GAACAATCGTTCGGCAAAGCACCGCGAGCGATTTAGATGGCTGAAAACGGAACGAAAGCGATGTCAGTAGCGGCTAGAGGGTCCGCCCGAAGATTGACTGAGCGCACGCAAAAATGTCGTCGTGTTCGTGAAAACGTCCGTAAGATAATCCCATGAATGAAATATGGTGGTGTTGTTTTTGTTTGACATAAACCCCCTCCTCGCTGCGACGGACCGCGCCGAGACATTTTCTCACATCAATTTCAAATTCAGTCTGCGAAACCCGACGCCATATTGTCGGATCGCTACGCGCGCACTCTAACTCACCAAGTCAACTCGCCCGCTCCCCGTGGCGGAGATGCGGCATGGCCTAAGCGTATTCCCTCGCTGGCAAACGCTTGACGTAAACGTCTCAGTCGAGAAATTTCGGCACAGAACATCCGTTCTCATGTTGCTATGAGTTGCCATTCGCTATCACATGGAAAGCGTCACTAACGTGAATATCGCCGCCGATATGCACGTCCACCCAAGGCTCTCTTAAACAGCACTATCTGAAGAGCCGCGAGTGTCGCGAACACTCAGAGAAATACACCACGCCTCGATTCTCGCAACGTCTTTCGCGTCGCGGCTGCGTCGCGCAAATCGAATGAGGACACGGGATCTGCTCCACCTCCAGCGCGTCCAATCAGCAACGGTTTGAATCTGCGCGCGGATTCGATCTCCTTCGTGAGGTGTTACAAATCCGCCGCGTTGTCTAAAATATTTTAAGAAAGGATGAAGCGGGGCGAAGCGCGAGGTCGTTTTGGAAGTGTTCTGTCACACTATGGAGATAAGTGATTAGCTTGGCGCATTTTTTTCTGGCTGTTTTTGTGGGTAACCCGCGTCAGCCGTGCGCTCATTTGGCCGTCATTTGAACCCTTGCGAAGCTTCCGGTTATATCAGGATGGAAATATCGAAATGGGAGTCGTGCGAAAGCGTCGACCCTGAATGAGAGTAGGCCGCCGAACTCAACCGGAGGGCTATTGTGATGGGTCCAATCGACCAGGTCGTGGTGTTTGTCGTCGTGCCTCGTATTCGCATCGTGGAACGTGAGCGAATCGAATGGCCGTGGCAATCGATGCCAGATGTCGTCGCAAGGCGATGCGGCGTAACGTGTTGAAGTGTTCTTTCACCACTTGATCTGGTGAATAAAAGATTCTGGCACGTCCGCGCAAAAAAAGGGGCCTGGCGATTTGCCAGGCCCTTTGAGATATTCTGACGAATAACGTCTTCGATCAGTTCATTTTGCAAGCTTGGCGATTCGATGCGTCAGCCGGGAAACCTTGCGGCTCGCATTGTTCTTATGAATGATGTTTTGCTGGCCAGCCCGCATCAATTCCGGTTCTGCGCGCTTCATCGCCTGGATCGCAGCGTCGCGATCGCCCTTCGCGATTGCTTCCTCGACGATCCGGACCGAGCCGCGCATCAGGGTGCGCCGCGACCTGTTGATGGCGGTCCGGCGGGCAATCTTGCGTGTCGCTTTCTTTGCGGATGTCGTATTGGCCATGGTCTCGAAGTATCCTTCGGCAGTGCTCTCGCGAGAGGCCAGCCAGTGGCCGGTCATTCGATTGCGCGGATGAGCCTGAATGTGTTTTCCGGTGTTCTCGAAAATGCCGTCCTCAAAACTTGCGAGGGGCCTTTTTCAAAGAACAGCGGCGGCAGGATCACCCCACCGCCATCAGCGGTCTTATAGAGCCCCTGTTTTCGAGCGTCAACGCCTCCCGGCAGGTCCGGCGTCCGGGTGGGTGGGCAAAGAAGGGTCTTCGCAAGGACTCAAAAGAGGCGCTGGCGAGGTTGAATTTCGTGCCTTTGAGGACTAAGGGGCGAGCTGCAACTGCGGACAAGGAGCTGGTACGGGCATGATCCGGGCGATTTTTCGTTTCATCGGGTTGCTGCTGCTGGCCGGCGGCTTCATTTTTCTGGTTTATGATGGCGCTCGGTCAATCGCCGACCAGACCCTGCGGTTGACCAAGCTCGGCGAATTCTGGAACGATATTCATCAAGCCAGCCAGCAAGCGGTTCGTACCCAGATCGAAGCCTCGGCACCCTGGATGTGGGATCTCGTCAAGCTGGTTTTGAATCAGCCCGCCTTCGCAGTGCTCGGGGGGGTGGGCATTCTTCTGATGCTGCTATTCCGGCCACGACCGCCCCTGATCGGCTACTCACGGGAATAATCGCCGGACATCGGTGCCAATCTTGCCACGAAGAAGAGGTTACCTTCTGTTAACCATAGTGGGTGCAGAACCGGGTGATCTCGTGACAAGGGACAGGCCCCGGTGCGGCTTTCGCGCGCATTTCCAATATCTTTGGTTGCTGCGCTAACCGCGCTGGCGTTGTCGGGATGCATGCGGCAGCCGACGGCGATGGTCCGTCCGCATGATGCTCTCGATGCGCTGGCCTATGGAGGACGGATGGCGTCCGCGCCGCCGCCGGCCGGCCCTCGCCTATGGAACACGCCGGGTCTGTGGGACACGCCAGCTATCGCCGCTACGCCCGTTGTCTACGCTGCCGCGCCGCCGCCGGTTGTGCACGATCCCGCCTACCGGCTCGATGCCGGCGACCGGCTGCGCATCGTGGTCTACGGCCAGGAGGGCCTCACCAACACCTATCTGGTCGGTGCCGGCGGCAGCATCACCATGCCGCTGATCGGCGCCGTCACCGCGCGCGGCCGTACGCCAGCTGAACTGTCCGCCGCCATCGCCGCACGGCTGCGCAACGGCTACATCCGCCAGCCCTATGTCGCCGCCGAGGTCGAGGCCTACCGGCCGTTCTTCATTCTCGGCGAGGTGGCGGCTCCCGGCCAATATCCGTTCGTGCCCAACATGACCGTCGAAAGCGCCGTCGCCATCGCCGGCGGCTTCTCGCCCCGCGCCAGACGCGACCTCGTCATCGTCACCCACACCGATGCCCGCGGAACCGTCCGCATCAGCGTCCCCACCGCCACGCCGCTCAGCCCCGGCGACACCGTCCTCGTCGACGAACGCTGGTTCTGAGGCGCTTACTCCTGAGATGTCCGGCGAAGAAGGTGAGGCGCACACGCCGACCAGATCGATGGGCCGCGACATCTGACCTTACGGCGGGATGCAAACCAATTGCTATTCCTCTCGACGATAGCTGCAGTTATCGCCACATCCAGTTATGGCCCCAATCGCCCTTCCAGCCCACGAGACGTCCTCTGCGGAACTGCAAATAGAGTCTGTGCTTTTGGTTGAAGAAGCCGCTGGCGCTGAAGTTTCGGAGCGCTAGAAATACTTCGTCGCCGGGAGGGCCTTCAATGTACTTCAGTGACCCGCCGAGCGCATGTGCGGTAGTTATTTCATCCATACCGAAAGCCAACGGGATGTTGTTTGAAAGCGTTGCCGTGAATGGCGGGGAATATGTCGGCCCCACGACCGTCGGCTGCGCGTGTCCCGGAGCGGCCGTTAAAAATGCAACAAGGCATGTCGACCCGAAGACCCATCTCGACCCAAAGACCAATGTCCGCTGTTTCATGATGCCGCCTAGCTGGCACAAAAGAATGGAAATCGTCAGAAGTTCGCGACTCGCAATTCGCGAAAAGTTTTGATGCTGGGTTCTAACACATTCGCGCTTTGTCTCCACGCGTGTTGGCAGGATCAGTGATGATTCTCACCATGGACAGCCAGCGGGCGCGATAACGGAAAATCCCCGGTCCGTTGAATTCTCGGCGAGCAACTTACGCAGCGTTAACACTACCCTTTAATCTTCGCGAATCTACTTATCGTCTAAAGTGACGAAGCGTTGGGCTGACACTAATGAGGACCGATGACGCTCACAACCGGATCGCGCACAAGGCGCCGCCTGCTTCTGGCGTCCGACCGGACCGACCGCAGCAGCGATCTGTGGGCTATTCTGCAATGCGCAGCCGACGTTGATACCACATTGACTTCCGGGATCCCGGACAGGCCGGACGGTCGATTTTCGGGCATCGTCGTCGATGTCAGTCTGCGTTCCCCCGAAAGCGTGCTGCAGGTGCGCAGCAAGCTGTGCGTCGATGCCTATCGATCGATGCCGCGGCTATTCGTTCTTGCAGATGCCCTTCATCACGAATCGATGCAGGCGTGGGCGCTCGGCGCCACCGATACCATCTCGCGCCCGTTGGATGCGCAAGTCGTTCTACAGCGTGTCCGTGCCGCATTTCCGGACGACAACGATAGTGGCGCTGCGGCGAACGCCAACGCTCTGAATCGCGGTATTTCCGCAGCTCATGCTGTGCTGGTGAAGATCTTCGAGAATCTTCCAGCCGGCGTTCCGCTCTCATTCAGCGATGTCATGGAGGCGGAGCAAGAGATTTTGATGGCGATCAAGCTCTCCTCGTTGCGTGACTGGTTGGCCACCGTCGGCCGCCACCATACTCATACCTACCGTCACTGTCTGTTTGTCACAGGCTTCGCCGCCGCTTTCGCGCAGCAGCTCGGAATGCGCGAGGAAGATCAGCGCCGGCTTGCTCGCGCCGCCTTGCTCCATGATGTGGGCAAGGCCTTCATTCCCGTCGCGATTCTCGACAAGCCAGGCAAGCTCGACAACGAGGAGAAGAATGAAATTCGTCGGCATGCGCGCCTTGGCTACGAAGCCTTGTTGAGGCAGGGCGGCTTTCCGTCCGAGATGCTCGATGTTGTTCTGCACCATCATGAGATGCTTGATGGCTCGGGCTATCCGGATGGCCTGCGTGGCGATCAGATTAGCGACATCGTGCGCCTCACCACGATCGTGGACATTCATGCCGCGTTGGTCGAGAAGCGGGCCTATCGCCTTCCTTTCACGCACGCCAAATCCTTTGCGACCATGGAAGAAATGGGCGGCAAGCTCGATCAGCATTTGCTGCAGGCGTTTCGTCCGGTGGCGCTGGGTTGTTGACCTGTCGGGGCGCGTGCCCATCATACGGGCAGTCTCCACATCGGGCAGTCTCCGAGCAGCCACGGTGATTTTCGAAGGACGGTGCGTCTGGGCGTTGCCCGCCTCGCGTCAATCGGCTAAATGGAATGCCTTCGCACCCGTAGCTCAGCTGGATAGAGCGTTGCCCTCCGAAGCTGGACCGGTGTCTCAACGGATCCCTTTAAAACTGAGCTTAATGTAGCGTCCCTGTCGTGTTTTTGACGTCAAAGGCACTCTCGGGCCACGTAATGCGCTTATCTGTCCTTTGCGCACGACCAATGCAGCGCACTTTTGCCCGGGCAAAGTAGGGAACGTGAGCTGCATATCAATGCAATCGAAAGACACCTTCGATGGCGCGAAGCTCGGTGGGCTTGACGAGCTTAGAATGTGTGACGGTGACTGCGAACAGCGGGCCTTCGAGCGATTTTTCCCAGAACGCGAGGAAATCCTGTAACGCCGGGAAACTCGGAAACAGATCGTAGTCCTGCCAGACGTAAGTTTGCAGCAACCAGCGACGATCGGGGCGGCGATAAACGATTTCCGCTGTAGTCAGTCCGTAGCCTAAGATCTGTTTCCTGAAATCCTTGGAAATCGCATTTCTCTCGACCATGCTAACCTCCAACGTAACTGAAACAGTGCATGGGTCTCAATTCGTCGAAGCCGAAAACGTTCAATAGATCTAGTAAAACATCGCGGGCCGCAGCTCTTGCGCCCGCGCGTCCTGGCCTTATGTGAATAGCGGCTAGCACTCGTTAATGGCGACTGCCAACTCAGAAATAATCACAGCCAAGGAGGACAAGAAACCGCCTGGTCGCGCGATCTTGAGGATTTGATCAGTTGACAACGGAGCCCATTATGTCTGCCAAAGATGTCAAATTCGGCGTCGATGCTCGCGACAAGATGCTGCGCGGCGTCGAAATTCTCAACAACGCGGTGAAGGTTACGCTCGGCCCGAAGGGCCGCAACGTCGTGCTAGACAAGTCGTTCGGCGCACCCCGCATGACCAAGGACGGCGTTACCGTCGCCAAGGAAATTGAGCTTGAGGACAAGTTCGAGAACATGGGCGCGCAGATGGTGCGCGAAGTTGCTTCCAAGTCCGCGGATGCGGCCGGTGACGGCACCACGACCGCAACGGTCCTCGCCGCTGCGATCGTCCGGGAAGGCGCCAAGTCGGTCGCCGCCGGAATGAATCCGATGGATCTGAAGCGCGGCATTGACCTCGCTGTCGAAGCCGTGGTCGCCGACCTTGCCAGGAACTCCAAGAAGGTCACCTCGAACGAGGAAATCGCCCAGGTCGGCACCATCTCGGCCAACGGCGATTCCGAAATCGGAAAATTCCTCGCCGACGCTATGAAGAAGGTCGGCAACGAGGGCGTCATCACGGTTGAAGAAGCCAAGTCGCTTGAAACCGAACTCGAGGTCGTCGAGGGCATGCAGTTCGACCGCGGCTATATCTCGCCCTACTTCGTCACCAACGCCGAAAAGATGCGCGTTGAAATGGAAGATGCCTACGTCCTCATCAACGAAAAGAAGCTATCTCAGTTGAACGAATTGCTTCCGTTGTTGGAAGCCGTGGTGCAGAGCGGCAAACCGCTTGTGATCGTCGCGGAAGACGTTGAAGGCGAAGCGCTTGCGACGCTGGTGGTCAACCGCCTGCGTGGCGGCCTCAAGGTCGCGGCCGTCAAGGCGCCGGGCTTCGGCGATCGCCGCAAGGCCATGCTGCAGGACATCGCCATCCTGACCGGCGGTCAGGCGATCAGCGAAGACCTCGGCATCAAGCTTGAGAATGTCACGCTGCAGATGCTCGGCCGCGCCAAGAAGGTGATGATCGACAAGGAGAACACCACCATTGTCAGCGGGGCCGGCAAGAAGGCCGACATCGAGGCGCGCGTGGCGCAGATAAAGGCGCAGATCGAGGAAACCACCTCGGACTACGATCGTGAGAAGCTGCAGGAGCGTCTGGCCAAGCTCGCCGGCGGCGTCGCGGTGATCCGCGTCGGCGGCGCGACGGAGGTCGAAGTGAAGGAGCGGAAGGATCGCGTGGACGACGCGATGCATGCGACCCGTGCGGCGGTTGAAGAAGGCATCGTTCCGGGTGGCGGCGTTGCGCTGCTCCGTGCTTCTGAGCAGCTCAAGCGCATCAAGACCCAGAACGACGACCAGAAGACCGGCGTCGAGATCGTGCGCAAGGCGCTGTCGTCGCCCGCCCGCCAGATCGCGATCAACGCGGGCGCAGACGGCAGCATTACCGTCGGCAAGATCCTCGAGAAGGAACAGTATTCCTACGGCTTCGACTCGCAAACTGGCGAATACGTCAACCTGATCTCCAAGGGGATTATTGACCCGACCAAGGTGGTCCGTGTCGCAATCCAGAACGCAGCGTCCGTCGCGGCACTTCTGATCACGACCGAAGCCATGGTGGCCGAAGTGCCGAAGAAGAACGCAGGCGCTGGTGGGATGCCTCCGGGCGGCGGCGGCATGGGAGGTATGGACTTCTAATCACCCACCGTTCACAGAGAAAAGAAAGGCCCGGCAGCAATGCTGGGTCTTTTGCTTATAAGGACCAGTCTAATTTTCGGCCGGTCATGGCCATTCCGGGCGGTGACCAACATGTTCGGGAGGCGCAAGGATTGGCGGCGCATCCACACCCGCACCGATGCGCTCATGTCGCGTAAATAGTCATTTACAGACTGTGGGCAGCTCGCTGAATGAACTGACAGAGCGTTGCCTCTGCACGGCAACGCAAGCGGATCTCGCCATCTGTTGAGCACACTCGGACATCCTTGATCCGATAGGTCTTTTCGACTCCCCGCTTGGGGTGTGGCTGGAAACAGGCACACGAGCGGCACAACCAGATATCCCTGGGTCGCTGTGGGATAACCCTTGGCACCGCGTCACCGGCGTCCTTGTATCGAGAAAATAAGGGTGACCCGAGCGCTTCACGATGGCGACGATACGCAAACTCAGAGGTCGATGGCAGGCGCAGGTGCGCCGTCGTGGCGTTCCTCCCAGAGCTAAATCGTTCGACAAGCGGACTGACGCCGAGCGCTGGGCCCGCGATCTCGAAGCGGAAGCTGACAGGAGTGGCTGGGTCGCTGACACGCGCGCTGCCGAGAAAACGACGTTGGGCGAGCTGCTGACGCGATACTGCGCTGAGGTGACACCTACCAAGCGCGGGGCCGTGTCCGAGAAAGCTCGGATCAACTCGATTTTGCGCTGCCCCATGTGCTGAGGTCAACGACAGCGTTTCGCCAGGCGCAATGCTCGGCGGCCACAGAAAGACGCCGTGCTCGAGCCGTTTTGTGAATAGGCAGAAGCCGGTGCCATCCCAGTAGATGATCTTGATAAGGTTGGCCCTGGTGCGACCTCGGAAGACAAACAGATGTCCGGTAAATGGATCCTGGTGCAGGACGCCTTGCACCAGCATCGCGAGACCGTCGATGCCTTTGCGCATATCGATGTAGCCCAGAGCCAGGTGCACCTTTACGTTTGGAGGAAGCAAGGCCGTCATGGCATGGCCCTCTCGGCCGCAGGTGTCGCTCCGTCGGCGATCTGCACAGTGACGAAGCCCAGCTCTTTCGCTGCGGCAACGTCCTGCTTCCATCGGCGCAGAACGCGCGGAGCGATGCCGTAGCGGCGCGAGATCTCGCTGCCGCTCGCGCCGGACCGTATCATCTCTTCAAGAATCCAACGCTTGTCGGCTTCGCTGAACCGTCGCCGATGCCCTTCACGTGGTCTTGGAACAATGGGCTCCGCTGCCGCCGAGGAGGGATAAGATCCCGGACTTACGAGGGGACTTAACGGCGGACTAAGGGGAGGACTTAAGGAGCGTCGTCGATACAACAGCTTCCGCTTGGGCGGCTGTGGCTCCACTTTAAACAACGATCGCCAGTTGCCAAACGCCTTGAGCGGAATGCCTTGCGCTTCACAATATTGACGTTGATTCAAGTCGCTACGCGTCCATGCCTCGTGATGCGCCCGCCAAAAATCCTCGCCTTGACGCCTCCACCCTCGATGTTCGCTCGTCATGCTGTTCTCTCCATCTTCAAATTGAAGACAGGAACAGATCGGGGTCGCTAACGATCGAACAAGGGTGCGAGAAATGGACGCTTACCGAAGCGCTGTTAACAGCCTGGGACGAAACACTTAAGCCCTATTTCGACGAGGTGCTCAAATCTATTCCAGCCGATACCGCAATTTTGCTATCGATTTATTCTGTCTGGGAATTAGACGGCCCATTAGAAATCTGCGGCTCGATCTGGTTGGACGGTATGAAAGAAATTCTTGAAAACTCCCTCATCGATGAAGCGCTGAGCAGCGATAGGAATCGTTTCTAGGGACATAATTATGAGCGACGTAAAACTCTTTCGAATCGAAAAAGATCAGGTTCAGGAGTTAGCTGGCGAGGCGCTTCAGGTCGAACGGTCGCTTCAGGTGTTGTTTGAAGCCAACCTGGAGGCTCTGCTGGGGATCCGATTTTTGACGACCGAGCACTCTACCGGGCCGGTTCACGGAGGTCGCATTGATACCCTCGGCCTCGATGAGGATGATTGCCCTGTTATCATCGAATTCAAAAGAGCCGTAAACGAGAATGTCATCAACCAGGGATTGTTCTATCTCGACTGGTTACTCGATCACCGGAAAGATTTTCAATGGCTGGTGATGGAGAAGCTCGGTGCAGAGACAGCGAACAGTTGATTGGAGCGCGCCCCGGTTGATTTGCATTGCCGGCGACTTCACGCGATACGATCAACACGCAGTGAAGCAGATCGCTCGGAATATCGAGCTGATTCGTTATCGCAAGTTCGACACAGGTCTCCTCATGTTCGAACTCGTTCACGCCCCAAAACAGAGCAGATCGACGGCGCCGATTGTCAACCGGCCAGAGACGCAGACCACTCCCGTATCGACTGAGGAAACGATTGAGGATCCCTATATCAGCTCGCGGATCGACTATCGGCTCGGCCGGTCCAGTCCCCACCTTCGCGACCTCTTTGAAGCTGTCCGTCAATACGTGATTAGTCTTGGAGATGACGTTCAGATTAAAGAATTGAAAAACTACATCGCCTTCAAAAGATTGAAAAATTTCACATGCGCCGAAATCTACCCGCAAGCGAGGGTTGTCACGCTTTATTTGCGCCTCGATCCCACGACAGTCGAACTGGAAGAGGACTTTTCTCGCGACGTAACCCGCCTCGGGCATTTCGGGACTGGAAACCTCGAACTTTCTCTTAGGACGATGGACGACTTCGCTAAGGCGCAGCCGCTCTTGCGACGCGCATATGAGGGATCCTAGTTTAGAAGCCCATCTCCGCAGCCACTCAACAGTCGTGGAGCAACGAAAGTGGCAGGCCGCACTTGACGGAATAGCGGTCGAACCGCTGCGGAGCAGCAGGTTCGGGTCGCCACAATCCCGGCACAGGCTTTCTTGGCGCACCCGACACGATTCGAACGTGTGACCTTTGCCTTTCGGGCCTTGCTAATACCTCACCCATCCCAGCTTGGCCGTTGCCGGCGTCACGTCAATCGGCTAAATGGAATGCCTTCGCACCCGTAGCTCAGCTGGATAGAGCGTTGCCCTCCGAAGGCAAAGGTCACACGTTCGAATCGTGTCGGGTGCGCCAATTAAATGCTGATCTGCATTGACCCAATTCCAGCTTTGGACTGGGTAAGCACCGGGTAAGCGGCCGGATAACTAAGCTGACGCCGACATAGGTGCTTAAGAGAGTAGCAGAATAGCTTTCGCACGCTTTATTTTGTTCAATTTTTTCCGATTGCATCGCGCACAACTCCCGGCGAGTAGGATGGATAGGCTCATCTTGAATGAGATGGCCACAGCATCGCCTTGCTCAGAATCCACGCAGATCACTGCCCAAATTTAATGCCGTGCATGCACCTAACGGGTGCAGAAGCGATGGAAGGATAACCGGAGCTCAGCATCCGTTGTCGGCAGGCAATCCGGGGCGGGAAGGATAGGCACGCGAAACCGCCGCGCGGGCAGCGAAATGCGGCCGCCGCCAAATTTGGTTTCTGGGTTATGTTGTCTGGAGTATCTCGTTAGAGCGGCTTGCCAGCATCACTCGTCCCAGTTCGCCTGCTTACCCAGGTGAGGCGCCGTCCTCCGATAAAGTCCTGCATTTTCAGATCTCCAATGAGGCCGTCTGGGGTCGGCCTATGGCGTTCCTGCGCCGATCGATGAAATTTCATGCAGTGCTCATCGTCAATAACTCCAGCCTCACTCCTTCCCTCAGAATTCAATCGACGGAAATCGCTGACATCAGGGGCAAAGCGAGCATGAACGGGCATCCCCGCTTTGGTAGCCCGTCTTAGGTGCTGCCAAGGGCCAAGTGCGAAGCAGACCGCAGCAATAGCGAGTGCCGATCGGCTGGCACATGTTTTGCTTGTTTAGCGCGGGACACGTTCAAGAGCTGTCCCCTGGTGATCGCTCTACGGGATCTGGTCCCAGGAAACGATAACCCGCCCCTTCGTCGCTTTCTTAGTTTGGTGAGGACCATGTCCAACGATCAAGAGGACAACCGAATACACGCGAAACGGCCGCGGCGCCTTACGTGCTGCCGAAAGATAAGGCGTCGCTTTTCCGCGACCCCTCTTAGTTCTCGCGCGCATTGACCCTTTCAAGAAGGGGAATGCACCGATGACATTACAATCGCCATATTCGCAAACACTTCAGACGTCCGGGCGCTCCGCGCGTCGTCGATTCGATCTCGGGATCTTGCAATTCGCCCTCACGCTGGGCGGCTGCAGCGCGCTCTTCGATGTAGGAGTCGCGCACGCCGAGCCTCTTTCCGCGCCCAGCTTTTCTGGCCCGCTTGTGCCAAATTCCAACCCCTTCTCGATAGATGCGGGTCCGCTTGGTTCGGTTTTCGTCGGCGGCCAACTGATCGGAATCGGCGCACTCCAAACTCATCCAACCCACGCCGGGGGCACCGGCAATGAGGGCAGTTTCGTCGATGTGACCAGCGCTCAGATCGAGCTTCAAACGACCAAGGGGCCGGTGCAGTTCTACATTCAGGGGGGCGCGTATTCTGTGCCAGTCCTCGGCTCCCCCTATCTGCAAGCGACAAAGGCGACAGGCCAGCTATACGGGCCAGTTTCTGTTGCTTATGCCAAGGCGGTGATCAATCCTGAGCTGTCAGTTGTAGCGGGCCACCTGCCAACTTTGGTGGGGGCCGAGTCGACCTTCACCTTCCAGAACATCAACATCGCGCGCGGGCTGCTTTGGAATCAGGAGAACGCAGTCAACCGCGGCGTTCAGATCAATTATGGGCACGGTCCGCTCAACGCTTCGGTGTCGCTGAACGATGGCTTTTTCTCAGGTACATTGAACTGGCTTTCGGGCGCGCTGACGTATGCGATCGATTCGTCGCATTCGATCGCCTTCGTGGGTGCGGGCAGCCTGTCGCCAAACGACAAATCCTCAACCGCAACGCCGCTATTGCAGAACAATAGCAGCATCTTCAACCTGATCTACACATACACCAGCGGCCCGCTAACACTCACGCCATACTTGCAATACAACCACGTTGGGCGTGATGACCGACTCGGAATTGATCGCGCGGCAGGCACCTTTGGAGGTGCCCTCCTCGCCAAATACACGCTGGACAAGGAGTGGTCCGTCGGCGCCCGCGCCGAATATATAAAGGCGACCGGCGGAACGTGTGGCGCCGACCCTAACTGCACGCCGACAAATTTGCTCTATGGGGCAAAGAGCGACGCCTGGTCGCTTACCATCACTCCGACTTACGAGAAGGGCTTATTCTTCGTGCGTGGAGAGTTGTCCTATGTCCGAGTTGGCCATCTCGAAGCCGGCTACGGTTTCGGCCGCGATCTCAACCAACGCGATCAGGTCCGAGCGTTGGTGGAGACCGGCATTCTCTTCTGACGACTACCGGAGCGGCGCGGTCGAGGGATCGCGCCGCTCCGGCAAGGGCGTATGGACGCGCCTGCCGCGGTAAGCGTTGCGAGCCCAGCGCGATACCGGACGGCGTTTATGAGTCCTGAGCCTAGTCTCCGATTCGCTTCAGCTCCGCGATCAACCGGTCCAGCGCGTCGGCAAGCATCGGCCCGCCGCACACTGTGAGATCTTCAGGAATCACGATGCGCCGCGATGGCGGATACATCTTTTCCAGCGCCGGGTGCAACAGCAGCGCGCTGCCTTCGTCTTCGGCGACATCGCTGCCGTCCGATATCAGGATAAAATCCGGCCGAGCGGCAACAATGGCTTCAAGCTTTGCAAACCCGCCGTGCGTAATGCCAAGACCGGATGCCGCGTTCGACAGCCCGGTGACCGAGAGCAGTGCACTCGTGAGGCTGTCATCGCCCGACACCCAGCCACGCCGCGACAGCGCCAGCACCCGGTAGGGCCTGCGCGCCGCCGCCTCCTTTGCGCGGGCCACCGCGGCATCGAGCCGCGCGATCTGGATCTGCGCGCGATCCGGATGCCGGACAAGATCGCCCATCCGGCGAATCTGTTCCTTCACGTCATCGATCGATGTTGCGACATCGAATTCGACCACGCGCATCCCTTGCTGCTTCAGCAGCTCCCGCGTCGCGCGTTTGGTGTACTGGGTGGCAACAACGACGTCGGGTCTGAGCATCAGCACGTCCTCCGCCTCGCCGGAGAGCCGCCGATATTTCTTCGCCTCGTCCGCGGCGTAGGAGCGCGCGGCATCGCGCGAATAAGGGCTAAGGCCGACGATCTGTACCGGGTCGGCGAGCGTCATCAAAAGCTGATCGGTGCACAGATTGATCGACGCAACACGCGGCAGACCCGCGGCGTGCGCGGGCGTGACGATGCCGACGGTCAAGGCCAGGACGGCGGCGACAAGATCACCGCTTCTCCTTGCGGCGATACGAAAGCGATGCAATCTCGTACGTCGCAACATCGCGATCAAACTTCCGCCCACGGCACGAGGACGATTTCGCGTTCATGGTCGGCACGATAGGTTCTGATACGAAAGACCTCGGACATGATGGCCTCCGAAAGCGCGTCGGCAGGTGGTCCCTGCGATACCAGACGCCCTTCGGACATCACCAGAATAATATCGGCGAAACGCGCGGCGAGCCCGAGATCATGCGTCACCACGACAACCAGCGTTCCGCTGTCGGCAGTTGCCCGCAGTTTGATCAGGATCTCGATCTGATAGCGTGGATCGAGCGATGCAGTCGGTTCATCGGCCAAAAGCACTGGCGCTTCCACCGCCAGCACCCGCGCTAGTGCGACCCGGCAACGCTCGCCGCCCGACAATTCCGTCACGCGACGATCGCTCAAATCTATCACGTCAGCCATCTGCATCGCCCGCATCACGGCCGCGGCATCGTAGCCGGTCAGCCTTCCGGGATCGATCGCACCGTGCGGGTATCGTCCAAGCGCCACGACATCCTTTGTCGGCAGCGGCCAATGTATCTGGTGACCCTGCGGCAGATAGGAAAAACGGCGCGCGCGTTCCTGAAGGCTTAGAGATGATAGCGCGTCGCCGCAAACTTCGATCCTGCCTTTCGAGGGTAGCAGTCCCGCCAACACCCGCAGCAATGTGGTCTTGCCTGCGCCATTCGGTCCGACCAGCGCGACAAGGCGCCGACCGGGGAGTGCCAGCGAAATGTCGCTCAGGATGACCCTCTTTCCGAGGCTCGCCGACAGCGACGATGCGGCGAGAACAGCCGTCTCGCTCATGCCACTCCTCCACCCAGCGCTCGCCGCTCGCGCACGATCAGGTAGAGGAAGAACGGCACGCCGATCAGCGCGGTCAGGACGCCAACCTTGATGTCCGAGGTCGAGGGAATGACGCGCACCGCGATATCGGCCGCGAGCAGGAGCGCCGCGCCGGTCAGTGCGCTCGGCACCAGCAGCCTTGCCGGATCGTAGCCGATCAGAGGGCGCATCAGGTGTGGGGCGACCAGCCCAATGAAGCCAATGGCGCCGGCCACCGCGACCGCACCGCCAACGCCCAGGGCAACGCCGAGGATCGTCCACAACCGAAGCCGGCCGACGTTGACCCCCAGGCTGAAGGCGGCTTCTTCACCGAGACTGAGCGTGCGAAACGCATGACGCTGGCTCATCAGGGTGGCCGCTCCCGCGACGATGAACGGTAGCGCCAGCGTCACATGCCGAAAGCTGCGGTCTTCCAGCGATCCCAGCAGCCAAAATGCAATTTCCAACGCCGCGAAAGGGTTGCTTGACAGGTTCATCGTCAGCGATGTTGCCGCGCCTGCAAGAGCGGAGATCGCCAGCCCGGCGAGGATCAGGATCAGCAGACTCGTCTCGCGCCCCGCGATCACGAGCAACACGAACACTGAAGTAAACGCAGCCAGGATCGCCGCCATCGGCAATGCGAAGGAATGAATGTCGGCCAATCCCAGCGCGATCACCAGCACCGCGCCGAACGCCGCCGCCTGCGGCGCGCCGAACAGCGAGGGCGATGCCAGGGGATTGCGCAGGAGTCCCTGCAGGGCGGCGCCCGACAAACCGAGAATCGCGCCGATCGCTATCGCCAGGATCGTACGCGGCAAGCGGATCTCCAGCACAATGATCCGCTGAACTTCGCTACCGCCGCCAAACAAGGCATGGAGAATCGTTGCCGGCGACAACGCCACAGGGCCTATCCCCAGCGACATCAGCGTCAACACCGCGACACCTGCGCACAGCGCGAGCGTCACGCTCGCTCGCTGGCGGCCGGCGACGGTCACCATGTGACGTTGTAAGCCCGGCAAGCCGCGGGTCCGGCCGGCTCGGCAGCGCATTTCGCGAAACCCATGACGGCCCTTTATTATTTCTGCCCTGTCATTTTCTGACCCGCCATCGTGCGCCGGAATGCATCACCGGCGGATCGCTTGGTTTGTGGCCCTTATCTGCTTTCCGTGCATGCTTGCCATGTTAGCGTCCGGATGGACACGAATGGCCGCCAACGCTCGCGCGCCAGCAGTGGGATTGAGGACAAATCCCCGCACCGCGTTGCCGTTTCACCTCTTGGCGAGAGTCGATACGGCCCAAACAAGCACAGCGGAAGACCCTGCGCAACCGCGAACGTTCCACTGCATCGAAGCTAATATAGAGAGAGTGAAATTGACTTCAGAATCGCGCGAGATAGCGGGGCAGTTCGCGCTCGAATTCCGGGAAGTAGTGTGAAATCACGGAAATATCAAAGCGAGCGAGGATCGACTCCTTGGGCTCCCTTTCAAGCAGGAAGCGAAAGGCGGCCTCGATGCAGCGCTCGGGCGTGTGCTTTCCGGCGGTCAGCTGCTGGCTCTTGACTTCAGACATTGTAACGCGGTGACGAGTCTCGCCCTTTCCTTCGCGCACCACGACTTCGAAGTTAAGCGCGCTGCCGTCGTCCACCCGCCGAACATCGATCATAAGTTGCTCCTGTCCACCACTGCTCGTCTCCGCCTCATCGTCTTGATCTCGCGCAGTACGGCATCGGCCGATCGATCGCTTTGCTTGGGAGATCAAGCCTCTCTCTGAACCGATAGAACTCTCGCAAAAGGCTAAATACTAAATAGCGAGCTTGGTTAGTACCACTTGATAAATCAACAGAGTCTGCTCCCGCGTTTCGCGCTCTCGATTGTCCCCTCGAGATTGAACCTCTGTGTATCAGCAAACGACGGAAAACTATCGATAAGGCGAAGGACACATGCCGCAAACGGAGCAATCACCCGAGACGCCGTCGTCATTTGCGGCACCGCAGGTGAGCGTTCCGAAAGGCGGTGGAGCTATTCGAGGATTGGGTGAGAAGTTTCAAACCAATCCGGTGAATGGCACAGCAACCCTCTCCGTTCCAATTCCGCTGAGCAAGAGTCGCAGCGAATTTCAACCTGCACTCGCTTTGTCTTACAGTTCCGGGTCGGGCAATGGCCCTTTCGGACTGGGTTGGACGCTCGGCCTTCCTTCTATCTCCAGGCGGACGGACAAGGGCGTTCCGCGTTACGTGCCTTTCGCGCGCCGTGCCGAAAATGTCGCGGCAGCCGATGCTGTGGCAGATATCTTCCTGTTGTCCGGATCGGAAGATCTCGTGCCGATCACCGCAGCAGACGCGCCGTGGACAGCGTATCGGGAGGTGAGCGGCTACTTTGTGCGAGCCTTTCGACCTCGCATCGAAGGAACCTTTTCGCGGATAGAGAGCTGGACCCGCATCGCCGACGGCGACACCCACTGGCGCACCATTTCCCGAGACAACGTTCTCACCGTATACGGCGAAACGCTTGCGTCGCGCATTGCAGATCCTGAGGATGCACAGTGCATTTTCGAGTGGCTTATCTGCCGCAGCTACGACGATCGCGGGAACGCCATTGAGTATGAATACGCAGCCGAAGGCGATGATGGCATCGATATCACCCGCGCCAGCGAGCGCCTCAGATCCCGGAGCGCAAACCGGTACCTGAAACGTGTCAGGTATGGAAACCGCAGGCCGGTGCTGCTCGATGCTTCACTCGATTCGGCGCGCCGCAATCATCTTCCCCGGCCGCAGGTCGATCCGCAAACCGGATGGCTGTTCGAAGTCGTGCTCGACTATGGCGATGAGCCATTTGCGCTTGAACCCGAGGCGGAGGGATTCGAACGTGTGCGCTGGATGGACGATCGGTCGCTCCCGAGGCACGCGCGTCGCGATCCGTTTTCGAGAACGCGCGCCGGTTTCGAGATCCGCACGCATCGATTATGCCAGCGAATTCTCGTCGCGCATCGCATGCCGGAGCGGCTTGGGACCGCGCGAACGCTCGTGCGTGACATTCAGCTCGATTACGACGCCAGATCGCTCGGCACACGTCTGGCGCGCGTCACGCAATCCGGATATCGGCCGCTCGAAGAAGGATTGTATCGGCGTCGGTCGCTACCCCCGTTGCTTCTGAGCTACACCCCCAGTCCACTCGACGATCCGACGCCTCAAAAGTGGAAAGTCGAGCATCTTCCACGCGAAAGTCTCGAGAATCTTCCCACGGGCGTCGCCGGCCATGGCTATCAGTGGATCGACCTTGATGGCGAAGGAATCGCGGGCGTGCTCGCGGAGGAGGAGGGCGCTTGGTACTACAAGCCGAATCGGGGGCACGGCCAGTTCGGCTCCGTTCAGGTGGTCCGCTCAAGGCCCATCGGCGAGGGCGGCCGATCGCAGCTTATCGACCTCGACTCGGACGGCCGACTTGAGCTTGCCACGCTCGTGCAGGGCACGGGCGGATATTTCGATCGGACCGACGAGGAAGGCTGGACACCATTTCGGCCGTTCCAAGCTTTTCCGCTCGTCGACTTCAGCAGTCCGAACGTTCGTCTGACCGATTTGTCGGGTGACGGGCTCGCGGACATTCTGATCATGGATGATCAGGCCATCACCTGGCATCCCTCCCTGGGCGACCTCGGTTTCGGCGAAGCGGTGCGCGTGCGCGTGCCATGGAACGAGGAGCGTGGTCCGCGCGTGCTGTTCGGGCAGGCGGATCAGGCGGTGTTCATTGCGGACATGTCGGGCGACGGACTGTCCGATCTCGTTCGTGTTCGCAACGGTGAGGTCTGTTACTGGCCCAATCTTGGCCACGGCCGGTTCGGCGTGAAGGTTACGATGGAGGGCGCGCCTTACTTCGACGAGGACGGCGTCTTCGATGCGCGCCGGGTCCGCTTCGCTGATGTCGATGGCTCCGGACCGACCGACGTCATCTACGCCGGACGCAAGGGCGTAAAGATCTTCCTCAATGAAAGCGGCAATGGACTGAGTCAGCCGCGTACGATCTCCGAAATGGTGCTGACCGACGGTGTGTCGCTCGATGTCATCGATCTACTCGGCCGTGGGACAGCCTGCCTTGTGTGGTCGACCGCGCTTCCGAGTATCGCATGGCGTCCGGTGGAGTTCATCGATCTTGCGCGCGGCACCAAGCCACATCTGCTGGCGCGCTACGACAATCAGCTCGGTGCGGAGACACGGCTGACGTACAAATCCTCCACCGAGTTCTATCTTGCCGATCGAGAAGCAGGGCGGCCGTGGGTGACGCGTTTGCCGTTCCCGGTACACGTCGTTGAACGGGTGGAAGCGACCGACCACATCAGTCGGAATCGGTTCGTGACGCGTTTCGCATACCATCATGGCCACTATGATGGCGAGGAGCGCGAGTTCCGCGGCTTCGGCATGGTCGAGCAGTGGGATACCGAACGGTTTGCGGCGTTCGACGGCGACGGCTTGCCGACAGACAATATCGCCGCAGAATCGCACGTGCCACCTGTGCATACCAAGAGCTGGTTCCACACCGGCATTTACCTCGGCGCGGATCGCGTCTCTCGTCTGTTCGAGCGTGAGTATTTTCGTGAGCCAGGATTGACGCTCGCGGCTGCCCGCGCCCAGCTTCTCGACGACACCATCGTGCCGCCCGGTTTGACACCGGAAGAAGGGCGCGAGGCCTGCCGATCTCTGAAAGGTACGCTGCTGCGCCAGGAGGTTTATGCGGACGACGCTGAGGGTCCGCGTGCGACACCTGCATGGACCCGACGAGCATGCACGCCTTACACGATCACAGAACAGAACTTCAGCATCCGGATGCTGCAGCATCGAGGCCTCAATCGCTACGCGGTATTCTTCACGCACGAACGTGAATCGATCACCCATCATTACGAACGCAATCCAAAGGATCCGCGCGTTCAGCACAAACTGACGTTGGACGTGGATGACTATGGAAATGTGCTCAAGCAGGTTGCGATTGCTTATGGACGCCGCGCCTCTCCGCTGTCGACGCAATGGGACCGCACACGGCAAACATCCCCACTGCTGACCTATGTCGAGACACGCTTCACCAACGCCGTCATGCTGCCTGATGCCCAACGCAATCCACTTCCCTATGAGACAATTACCTTCGAGCTGACCGGCTATACACAGACAGCGAAGAGCGGTCGGTTCCAGACCTCGGATTTTGTCGAGCCCGATCCGATATGCGAAGGCCGTCTGCGCCACAAGCGATCAGGCCCCGATATTGCTTACGAAGCGACAGCCACGGGGAGTCAGCAGCGGCGTCCACTTGAATGGGCGCGAACGCTCTATCGTCGCAACGATCTTGGCGGCTTTCTGCCGCCGGGCGAAGTTCAATCGCTTTGTCTGCCCGGCGAGAGTTACAAGCTCGCGTTCACGCCGGGTCTTCTTGATGAAACCTTCCAGCGCCGCCGTCCGGGACAAAGCCTCGAAGCTTTGCTGCCAAATCCCGCAGTCGTGCTGGGCGGACAGGATGCTTCGACCGGAGGCTACGTCGACCTCGACGGGAACGGTCACTGGTGGGTGCCCTCGGGACGCTCGTTCTTTCACATGGAGGACGTCTCTGCGGCGGAGGAGCTCGCAGAAGCTGGTGCTCACTTTTTCATGTCGCGCCGCTACCGCGGTCCATTCGGCCAGGACTCGATCGTCGATTTCGATGCCTACGATCTGCTGATCACGGGGACGCGAGATGCGCTCGGAAATCGCATCTCGGTCGATAGTTACGACTATATCGTAATGCAGCCGACCACCGTCAGCGATGCTAACCGCAACCGGACGGAAGTCATCTTCGACACGCTCGGCATGGTCGTGGGCACCGCGGTCATGGGCAAACCGCTCCCGTCGCCGGCCGAAGGCGATTCGTTAGCTGAGTTCATTGCCGATCTCGATCAAGCGCAGCTCGACGGCCTGTTCGGGAGTGTCGATCCTCACGCTATCGCGAAGACGCTCCTCAAAGGCGCCACCACGCGTATCGTCTATGACGTAGATCGCTTTCAACGTACGCAAGCAGCCTACCCGGACGACCCGACACAGTGGCAGCCGAGTTGTAGCGCGACTTTCGCTCGCGAGACGCATGTCAACGCGACGTTGCCGCGGCAGGGTCTGAAGATTCAACTCACTTTCGCTTACTCCGATGGCTTCGGTCGCGAGATTCAGCGGAAGGTTCAGGCGGAACCGGGGCCGCTCGACGCCAACGATCAACGCGCGCCCTTCGTCAATCGACGCTGGGTCGCCACGGGCTGGACGATCTTCAACAATAAAGGCAAGCCGGTTCGCCAGTTCGAGCCATTCTTCAGCGCCACGCACAGCCACGAGTTCGGTGTTCGCGTCGGTGTAAGTCCCGTGCTCTTCTATGATCCGATCGGACGGGTGATCGCTACACTGCATCCGAACCATACCTATGAGAAGGTTGTGTTCGATGCCTGGCACCAGACGACGTACGATACGAACGATACCTGCGCGCCGCGTCAATCGCAGACGGGCGATCCACGTACTGATGAGGACATCGGCGGATTTGTAGCTGCCTACTTCAAGGCGCAATCCCCTTCAGCTCCGCTGTGGAGGACGTGGCATGAACAACGCATCGACGGCGAGCTAGGGAAGGAAGAGCGCGTTGCCGCCCAGCGTGCCGCAGCTCACGCCGACACCCCGAGCACGGCGTATCTCGACGTACTCGGCCGTCCCTTCCTGACGGTAGCAAGGAACCATGTCGTCTGTGCCGGCTACGATCTCGACGGCCGCGAAGATGCTCTTGCAACTCGTGTCGAGCTGGACATCGAAGGCAATCAGTGCGTCGTCCGCGATGCCGTTCAGCAAGGCGACGATTCGCTCGGCCGAATCATCATGCGTTACGTCTACGACGTTTCCGGCAACCGCATTTACCAGTCCAGCATGGAGGCTGGCGCGCGCTGGAAACTCCAGGACGTGCTGGGTAACTCAATTCGAGCCTGGGACAGCCGCGGACACGTCTACGCGACCGCATACGATGCGTTACGACGACTGGTCGAGACGACGGTGCGCGGCACAAGCGCCGAATCGGATCCTCGTACCTTGGATCGCAATATTCTGATCGAACGCAGCGAATACGGCGAAGGTCTTGCAAATGCTGAAGCGCTCAATTTGCGCACGCGTATTTTCCGTCACTTCGATTCGGCTGGATTCGTTATCAGCGCGAGAGTCGACGCGAACGAGATGCCTGTTGAAGCTTTCGATTTCAAAGGAAACCTGATTCACAGCACGCGCCGCCTCGTTGCAGATTACAAGACGATTCCCGACTGGAATCTGAATCCGAAGCTGGATTGTGAGGTCTTTGAAAGCAGCACGCGCTACGACGCGCTCAATCGA
The DNA here is from genome assembly GCF_049852135.1 of Nitrobacter sp. TKz-YC02. Lineage (NCBI taxonomy): Bacteria > Pseudomonadati > Pseudomonadota > Alphaproteobacteria > Hyphomicrobiales > Nitrobacteraceae > Nitrobacter > Nitrobacter sp. TKz-YC02. The sequence goes on along the minus strand of NZ_CP180728.1, from coordinate 3,886,619 downwards.
CCGATCCAGTCCATCGCACCGCGCAGCAACGTCGTGCGCGGAGGGCAATCCAAGCCGTTCAACGTCGTCCAACCGGTTTTTAATGAAACGAATTTATTGGAGCGCGTCGATGTCTGGCTCGAGCGGATAGACCAACCTGTTGCGCTGCTGGATCCGGAAGACGAGCCACCTTCATCGGTGGGCGTCGCCGATATTGACTACGATGCCAAGGGTCAACGTTTGTCTATTGCCTACAAGAACGGTGCGCGCACGTTCTACCGCTACGATCCGCTCACGTTCCGGCTCGTCGAACTGCACACCCGAAGCGAAGCGACTGACCGTTTACAGAACCTTCATTACACCTACGATCCATCGGGCAACATCACGCACATTCGCGACGACGCGCAACAAACGATCTTCTTCAGAAATAAATGCGTCGAGCCGAGCAACGATTACACGTACGACGCGCTTTATCGATTGATCGAAGGAACCGGTCGAGAGCATCTGGGACAGGGCGGCACATCCGTCGCGTACGCTCCCGACGATTCGGCTCGTGTGGGTCACGGCTCGGCAGACTCCGCCGGACGCTTGGCGCCCGACGACGGCAACGCGATGGGCAGGTACATCGAGCGCTACGTGTACGACGCCGTCGGAAACTTCCTGAAGATGCAGCATCGCAGTAGCGATCAGGCGAAGCCGGGTTGGACACGAGCGTACGCGTACGAGGAAGCGAGTCTGATCGAAGACGGAACGGGCGGCACGCAGCTCAAGACGACCAACCGGTTGACCCGCAGCACGTTGAATCCGGGAATCGATTCTCCGCAGGGCGAGTCCTATTTGTACGATGCCCACGGCAGCTTTGTCCGTATGCCTCATCTCGGCGGGGGCGCGCCCGGTCCAAACATGCACTGGGACTACAACGACCAACTACGTCAGATCGATCTGGGCGGAGGCGGACAGGCGTTTTATGTCTACGATGGATCAGGCGCGCGCATCCGCAAGGTGTGGGAAAAGGCGCCCGGCCTCACCGAAGAACGCATCGATTTCGGCGGCTTCGAAATCTTTAGGAGGCACGAAGGCGCCGGCGCGAGCGGCATCAGCCCACAGACCGCTGCGTTGGAGCGCGAGACATTTCACGTGAAGGACGACAAGCAGCGCATCGCCTTGGTGGAGACCCGTACGGTCGACACCGCGCAGGACGATCCGATGCCGCGTCAGTTGATTCGATATCAGTTCGGCAATCATCTCGGTTCCGCCTGCCTCGAACTGGACGACCGGGCGCGGATCATTTCGTATGAAGAATATGCGCCGTATGGCAGCTCAACCTATCAAGCGGTGCGCAGCCGAACCGATACGCCGAAGCGATATCGGTACAGCGGCAAAGAGCGGGATACCGAAAGCTCGCTGTATTACAGCGAAGCGCGGTACTACGCCGATTGGCTGGGACGATGGACGGCGTCCGACCCGAAAGGGCTGGTCGATGGATCGAACACCTACGCCTATGTTCGCAACAACCCACTAAGCTTTACCGACTCGACCGGCACGCAATGTGACCCGACCACTCAGTCTTGCGTCGATCCGACGCTGGCGACCGTCGACGATCAGTCGATGACTTGCCACGCGCCCGACTCGTCGAGCTTGACGGCCGCAAGCGGCGCAAGCTCGCTGTTCGGAAACTTCATGAGCATCGCCGGTTCGACGCCCCCGGTAGCGGCCGCCGCGCCTGTGCAAGCAGCGAATTCGGTCGATGATTTGCTGACGTTCCTGCATGCGCAGGCGGGGTTCGAGACGGGTGCGGTCAGGCCACCGACCTTCAATTCTCGCACCGCTAGTCCGTTCGGAACAGCCGCCCATGCGCAGGCGACGAACGTACTCGATGACATGAAGCAGCTCGGCTATCTGGGCGCCGAGAATATTTACTCCGAAGTGCGCGTCGTGAACGGCGTCGTCACGCAAATCGGCGGCGTCCCGGGCGGTCCAAAGGGAGCTCACAATCTGGACGTCGTCGTGACTCAGCCGGGGTCGACGCTCGCGGTGGGCGATGACATCTCCGGCGGTTCTGCCAGATTGCTTGGCGATCTGAAATACGGCGGCGGCGTCATCGATACGAAGTACGCCGTTCACGGATCGCCGCTGGCCACGATCAACGGACGCACGACCTCAGGTCCGATGCCGGCGTTTCCGGAGATGGCGGCTCCGGGAATGACGGGCGGCGCCCGATGGCTCGCCGCAGGTGGAGGCGCGTTCAATGCCGCCGGCGGCGTCTTCATGTTGGCAAGCATCGACACCGAGCACGATCCCGGCGTCGTCACCGCAGGCAAGGTGACCAGCGGAGGCGCAAGCTTGGTCGGCGGTGGAATGATGGCCGGCGGCGCTTGGCTGGGCAGGGCTGGTCTTGTTGCGGTGGGCGGGACGGTCGCCGCTGTCGGATCGATCATTGCAGCACCGATCATGGTCTATGAAATGAGGCCCAGAGGTTGGATCGCGATTGATCCTGTTTTGAAGGAGCGGGCCATGCAGCGATACCGCAATGGCGAGAACGTCAACCCGTTCTGCGCGCAATGTCATGGCCCTGGAGGCGCGCTGGATCCGAACAATGACTGGAATGCCGGTGGCGCTCGCCGCGCTGCTTTTGAGAGGAGATTGCAATGGAAATATCTAGGAGACTAGTCGACATCGATCACGTCACACGCAGATCAACCCGCCTGCCAGTTCGCTTGCCGTTCTGGTTTGTTCGTTCGTCTGCGCAGACAGCTACGGAGCTCGCCAGCAGGATGGAACGGTAGGCCCTTGTCGTCCCGGCGGTCGGATCGCGTTCATGCGGTGATCCGCATGAACTGATCGCAGAAAGAAAAGAGAAGTAGGCAAAGGAATTCTCGTCATGCCACACGTCATTCTGGTCCGCCTCGTGCCGATGAAGCCTACCAGCGGCGCCGACTTCAGCAACTATCTGGCCAATCTTTCCATTCGTGCGTTCGACCTGTCTTTTGACAATACGGCCGATGGCACGCTCGTCGGACAGGCGCAGGGCGCGTGGGTTCCGAACACCGGCATCAACGCGTCCGGCCCAGCGTTTACGCCGGCGACGCAAAGGATTGCGCAGCACTTCTCAGTGTACCCGGTGCAGGTGCTTCCGCTGCCCGCGCCGCCTGAACCGGACGTGCGCCTGGAAGCGGTCGCAACCGCTGTCATCGAGCTCAATTCGCCGGCCGCGGAGTTCAACACAAGCGACCTGCGTCTCGAGATAAAGCAAGGCACGGAGATCGTTGCCTACGAACGGCTTGACTTCAATGTGAAGACCGAGCCGAATGCGCCGATCTCGAACAATCCGGTAACCTATATCGGCGTCGATCCGCCCGCGCTGGTGGTTTCACTGCCCGATCCTTCGGTTGCGCTTGATCCCAATGCCGCATTCGTCGACTTGCCAACGGACGGAACGCCGCCGAAATTTGCTTCGCTTCGTACTGCAGTGGACAAGGTGCTGGCGCAGGATCCCGACGCCGGCGCCGCGCTTGCCAACCGGAGCCCGCTTACCGCCGCGCAGGCACGGCAGGTTGCGCGCGAGATCATCTGGAATCGCCAGATCACACCGCCGCCCGACCGACCGAACGACCGGCGGCTCGAGGAAATGTACACGCGTCCGCAGACCGACACGTCCTGGAGCAACGACGATCGCGACCGGGCGGACATGGATCGCAAGCAGTATGAGGCGAGCCTGTTAGGCTATTACGCGCTTCAGAATGCGAATTCGGATCGGCTGGCCCAATATGTCTTCGCAATATCGGCTGCGGTCTGGGCCCAGCAGCAGAGTGCGGCACCGGTACGTGCGAGTCTGCATTTCCCGGTTGAAACCGGCACGCCCCCGACGCCGGGTTCTACATTCAGGCAGGCTGACGTCGTCATTGAGGATAGCGGCGGCCTGACGCTCAACTTTCAGGTGCCCGCGGAATACTTCTACGCGCTCTCAGCGACCCTCGCGGCGAACGTTACCGCCGATCAGCGTTACCGCATGGCGACCGACGATGACGAGCCGCGCATCGTTGCGGGGATCAAGGCGGCGATCGATGCGAACATCATCCCCGTCGCTGCGATCCCGCCCGAGAATGCGGCTCGACGCCTTGTCGCGATTGGGCGTGGACGCGTGCAGCGGCCCCCGTTATGCCCGCTCAATCCGAATGTAAATGCGCTTGTGACCGCGTGGCTTGCGGACACCAACCCGTCGATCGATCCTTTCTGGCAGCAGAGTCCTTTCCCAGCCGCGCTCGTGCCGGGCCACCTCGATCTCGTGCTGGCCGTGGTTACTCAGCAGACCGTCGTTACAGCGGACGCCACGGCGCTGATCGCAGCAATCAAGGCCATCCCGGTCGCAAGCACGGGACAGTTGAAGGCGCTCACGGTTCAGCAGTGGATGGCCTTCTTCCTGCCCGGCAATGTGGGACTGCTGCCCGACTTCACGAATCCGGGTACGCCCGAGGAGCGCGTGCAGGCGTTCGTTCGGCAGGTCCGCAAATACTTCGAGGTGCTGTCCATCGCACCGCCGCCGGTGCTGGGCGCGGGGGTGCATGCGCTAGCCATACCCATCGCCGATAATGAACCGTTTGGAGCCTTTCTCGCGGCGGCCCCTGGTTTTGTATTTCCCGTCGCGAATTGGAACGCGCCGTTTATCGTGAATGCCTTGCAGACGGTGTTCCCCGGCGATGCGAACGCGCAGGCTTGGCTGCTCAATGCGCTTCAGACCATCGACGAGTTGCTACGCGCGACGAGCGGCGTAGGTCCGGCATCGTTGCAGTTCTCGCTGCTCGAAGCGCTCTATGCGCGGGGGTTCACCTCTCGCGAGAAGATTCAGGCGTTGTCGTCGACGGAGTTCGAGTACGCGTTGACGGGTACGGTGGCTTATCCGCACGCTGCCGCCATTCAGGCTGCGGCCGGTGGCTCGGTCGCGGGCGCCGCGCCTGTGGCGCCCGGTCCGTTCACACCGATCAATCCCGACGCCTCGCTCGTCAACTGCATCCCACCCTGGCACTTGTCGCCGCTGGGTCCGGTGACATACTTGCAGCACTTGCTTGCCGCCGGTTTCGGTTCCACATGCGATCATCCGGTTGCGACCGGCAATCCACTCGGCGCGTTGATCGCGTCGCGTCGCGGGCCGCTCGGCGATCTGCACGCCACGGCCGCTAATCTCTGCACGACGCTGCCTCTGATCGACATCGTCAACGAGAATCTTGAAGCGCTGGTCGATGGTAGTGCGACGGGCGTCGTGTATGACACGAATGGAGTCGCGCTCGGAGGCCACACGCTCAAAGCGCCCGATGACAAAGAGAGCGAGGGGCACCCGCCGAACGCGCTCTTCGCCGCCCTGCCCGAACACTCGACGCCCGCGACGCCGGTAAAACGACCGGGCGCCTACGCGACGCTTGAGACCGATTTCTCATCGCCTTTGCTGCCGTACTCGCAGCCCCTCGATATCTCGCGTTCGTATCTCTGCGCGATGGGTACGTCGCGGTTCGCGACGATGCGTGCCTTCCGCGAGCAGATTACCGAATTCGCTATCGATGCGGGCGAGGAAGCGGCCGATTTTCAGAAACATCTATGGCGTTATCCGGTGCGCATCGAACTGGCGCTCGAGTACCTCGGGCTTTCACCGGCCGAGCACCAGACGCTCTATCTGAACCCGATCAGCGCGACAGATCTGCATAAGATGTACGGGTTCCCGGCCGACATCATCAATGGCGTCGACTGGAAGTCGATCGTCGTGCGCGTGCCGGAATTCCTGAAACGGACAGGGCTTCAGTATTGCGAGTTCCTCGAACTGTGGAAGTCGAAGTTCGTGGAGTTCGAACGCCGGATTCCCGATCAGTTCAATGCGGCCGGCGGGCCGGCGGGTCTGCCGCAGGACCCAGACTTCCCGATATGCGAACCGTGCTGTGCCGACGATTTCGTCATTCGGTTCATCAATCCGGAGTCCGTCGAAGACGCGCTTCGCCGGTTGATGGTGTTCATTCGACTCTGGCGATCGCTCAAGTGCCTGCGTGGTGCGGGCTACAGTTTTGCCGATCTTTGCGACATCTGCCTCGTGTTGAACTTATTCCAGGGTGCCAACGCGAATCCGGAGTTCATCCGGCAGCTCGCATCGTTTCAGATTCTGCGTGACGATTGGCAACTCGATCTCGGCACCGATCATGCCGCGCCGAATGCGAGCGGTGCGACGCGCACCCGGCTACTCGGCCTATGGAGCGCGGGACCGGCGTCGTCGTTCGATTGGGCGGTCGATCACCTTCTCGGTCGCGTCGAGGATCGTGCCGAGCGTGAGCATGCGCCAGGCCGGCGCCCGGGCAGCCATCGTCGCCATCGTCCGCCGGAGTTCATGAAGATCCTACGCCAAAACCTGGACTCGCTGGCCTTGCTGAGCGGCTTCGATGCGGCCGCAGCGCGATGGAATGCGCAACCGACCAGTACCCTGCGCTTCACGGAGATTTTGGCGAAGATCTATGGTTCGTCGTTCACGACGGGGGAACTGCTGTATCTCTTCTCGGTCGATCAGCATCTCGGCGGCGACGATCCATTCTTCCAGCAGGAAGAGAACGAAGCTCTCGATCAACCCTTCGATTTTCCGGAAGAGGGGCACCCCTTCGATCTGTGGAAACTGCGCGAGAGGCTCCTGCATGTCCGGACGAAGGACGAAGACTTTGCCGCGCTGACCTGGACGGCGCTCTCCACGGCGATGCGCACGGAGTTCGGCTACGACCCTGCGGTCGGAACGGATCCGCTGCAAAAGTTGGGAGAGCACTTCTTTCCCGACGCGCTGGCGCGCTCGGGCATTTCCGCCGGGCCGCAGGCGCGCCAATACCGTACCGTGCTCCCAGGCACGGTGGCGAGTATGTGGAATTTTCCGCATCCCGGACCCTTCCAATACGACGCTCTCGCACAAGAGCTCGTCATGGAGCTTCCTCTTCGCAATGAGGATGTGCTCTTCAAACTCAACGCGATCGAGCAGCTGACGGCCAATGAGCGCGCAGCGGTTCAGCAACTATACTTCTTGCCTCGTGCAGAACTGGCACGATTCTCGTTTCTGTTTCCGAGCCTTGTAGAGGCGGAGAAGGCGCTCATAGAGGAATCGGACGAACGGAAACGGTGGGACTATTTCCGGCGTGCATTCATGACGTTCTCACACCGCGCGCGCTCTGTTGCGGAACACCTAGCGTGTCACGTCGGCTATGCTTCGGATAAGGGTGAGGTCGAGGTCGATCTCGCCCTGCTGATCCTCCGCCGTCTACTGGGCGATGAAAATTTTGCGACCGGCCCGTGGGAGCGTGACGATGGTCAGCTTCCGGCAGGCTTCACCTGGGCGCAGCCGACCGGTGGCGCATTCGCTGCTCTAATGGGCCTCACGGGCACCGGCCTGCTCGGTGAAGTGAGGAACTCGAGCGGCGAGGTGTGGCCTCAGCTGACCGGGGCGATGGACGCATTCACGCACGCCAACAACCATTGGAATGCACCGATCCCCACTATCGTTCCGAAACTCGATTTCGCGTTGCCGGCGACCGAGCATGAGTTCGCACTGATCCGGAACGGAATCGCGCTTCGTGAAGCGGACGGGCTGCCGCTTGCCGGCGCCGAAGGATTCACCGCGCACTGGTCTGGCGTGCTCATTGTCGAGAAGCCGGGCACGTACACGTTCTTTGCTGGGGCGCCGACGCCGGACTGCGAGCGACCCGATTTCGAAAAGTGCAATCACAACAAGTGGCGGGTCAATCTGCGGCGCGGGCAGAAGACGTTCCGTTTGCTCAACTATCGCTGGGCGGATGAGCAAGCACCCGACCGCATATCCGGCCCGCTGCATCTGAAGCGTGGCGCCTATTTCATCGACATCGATTTTGAGCAGATTCAGCCGGAATTCGACGAGAAAAACGAGTTGGTGCGTGCCCGCACCGGCTTCACTGTGAAGTACGAAGGCCCCGATACGCAGAACTGCATCGTCGCGCTTCCTGCGGAGCGCCTGTACCGCGATGTCGTGACCGCCCCGTTGACGAGTGAAATGGCAGTCGTTCCGTCGGCGGCAGAGTATCTCGCGCAACAGTACACGAGCAGCCTGCGCGACATTCGTCGCACCTATGAACGCGCGTTCAAAGCGCTGCTCTTCTGTCATCGATTGCGGTTGTCCGCAGGTCTGGTTGCCCGCGCGAACGTTTCCGAGATCGAATACATGCTGTCCTCGCCAGCGCTTTTTGCTGGCTTCAGCTATGTGGCGGGTGCACCGTTCACGTCCCACCGCGCATCACTGGACTTCAATTACCTTCCGGTTGGCGATGTTTACGCCGGCGACCCGGAACGAAATCCTCCGGCGTCGTTCGACCAGCGTGCCACGCCGTCCGTGCGGCGCAGGCAGGCATTGTTCGATTGGTTCGAACGACTCTACGACTACGCTCACATGCGAAAAGCCGTTCGGCGGTGCAGTGAGCGGCTGGCGTGGCTTTGCTTCGTCGAGGCATCGAACCAACAGCCGATCGATCCAGTTCCGTTGCTCATGGACCTCGGCGTCGACGTGAATAACGCGCCGCTGATCCTGGATTTTCATGACGGCGTCACCGTCGATTGGACGAAGATCTGCGACGATCGTTGGGCGATACGCTGCTGGCGCGCTTCGCTTTGGGTGCAGACGCTGTTGCAGGCGTTCGTGCCTCGCGATCTGTCGTTCGCGCAGCCCGATGTCTGGGCCGCGAGCACGGCGGCCGCGATGGCGGCTGGTAATGCCAATCTGACGAAGTTCTATCGCGACGGAATGATCGAGCGCCCCCCAAGGCGCTATGCCGATCTCGAGCGTCTCAACAATCTGCTGCGCGGGCGGGCGTGGGCGGCCTTGCTGGCCTGGCTCACGGGAATGAATCGCGTGCCCTTGCCGTTCGCACCCGGCAGCTTTACGACGTCGGCCCGCGACATCGGTGCGCTGCTGTTGCTCGACGTCGAAGCGGGAGTCTGCGAGAAGGCGAGCCGTATCGAGGAGGCGATCACGGCCGTGCAGTCGTTCGTTGAACGCGCGCGACTTTCTCAGGAACCGACGTTCACGATCGCGCCAAAGTTTGCCGCGGCTTGGGACAAGATATTCGCGACCTTCCGGATCTGGCAGGCGTGCCGCCGGCGCTTGTTATACAGGGAGAATTACGTCGAGTGGAGCGAGCACGAGCATGCGATCCAGACGGAGGCATTCCGTTTCCTCGAATCCGAGCTGAGGCGGGGAACGCTCACAGCGATCGAGCCGGGCGGCATGGAATACTGGCCGGAGCCGTATTGGCCCGATAATCCGGCGCTCATTTCCTTGCAGCATCGAGATCCCTCTTATCTCAAGCAGGTGGCGCAATCCGAGAATCTCGGGTTGATGGGGCGGCCTGAGCGACACGCACGGCCGAGCTGGCTTGCGCCGTCGCAGATGCAGTTGCGGGGCGGCGGCGATACTCCGGGTGGTAATCCGGACGGACCTGTCATCGGAATCGTCGCTGTCGCGTCAGGTGCCGCGAACGGAAACGGCGGAAATGGGAATGGAGTCGACCCGAACGGGTCGGCTTCGCCGCAGCTGCCGCTCTGGCTGCAGGCGGCGGTCCGACTGGGCACTCGCTTCCTGCGTATCGCCGCTGCCGGTGAGCCGCCGGCCACGTCTTTGTTCATGCCGGCCGCGAATGCAGCGTCGCCGTGCTGCTGTGACTGCGGGCGCGTGCATCCGCCTGTGATGGACGAATATTATTTCTGGCTGGTGAACTCGAAATACTACGATCCGACCGTTCTCAACGTCGCCGACAAGACCCTGTATCAGGATGCCGACTGGGGGGTCGCGCCCGGTGACATGACGTCTGATTGGCATCGCCCCGCGCAGTTGCCAAAACTGCTCGCTTGGCCGACGAAGCCGATGGTAAAACTCGCGTGGGTTCGCGTGCACAACGGTGAGTTCCAGACACCGCGTTACTCCGATGACGGCGTTCATGTGATCCTTGCAGCAGGTGAACCGCAGCTCCAGTTCGACGGTCGCGAGGGAGACTCGTTACGATTCCGCGTCACCAATTCCGATGCGCTTCCGCTCGGCTTCACGGATCCGTCGCCTTGGGGTTTCCGATACGATATCGCGCCTGATACCGCAGTGGTATTGCCCGGAGTGATCGCAACGCCGGCCCCCGCCGGACCGTTCCCGCCCTCACTGTCAGCGTATCCGTTCTTCGTCTATTTTCTGCCGGGCGCGCCGCTCGAACCCTCGATCTTCGCGACAGCGATGACCGTTGCGGCAACACTACGTACCCACTGCCGCTACGAGGCGGCGCTGAAGTGGTATGAGTTCTACTTCACTCCCGGCGACAAGGACCTGAGCTGGTCGACGTGTCGCAGGCCGCCGCGCGACGGAGGAAGCGTGCCGACGGGCGGCGTAAACACAGGCCCCAACCCCGCAGTGCCCGGTGCAGGGGCGGATCAGCCGAATCTCGACGCGAGCCCGAACGCCAATCCCGGCCGGGATGTTGCGCCCACCGTGCTGTTAGCGGTGAGCAACGCGGGACGCACAGATCAGGATCCGTGTTGCGATACCCTGGTAAGGACGGATGTCGCGGCCCGGCAGCGTAGCGTCGTGCTGTCGTATCTCGAGACGTTACTTCAGCACGCGCAATCGGCGATGTGCAAGAACTCACCCGAAGGCTATGCGGTGGCAAAGCTGCGCCTCGATACGCTTTCGCAGTTTCTCGGCCAGCGGCCGCGCACGATCTACGGCCAGGATGACGGCCAGAGTCCGCAGACGGTAGCGGCGTTCGTGCCACGACTCCCGCCGCTCAACCCTCGCCTCATGGAGATCTACGATAACGTCGCCGATCAGCTCGATGCGCTTCACCAATGCCTCACGAAAGCCAGATTGAAGGGCGGCGTCCTGCACCTGGACACTTCGTATTGGGGTGACGATCCTGTACGACGCGGATGGAAGACCGAGGCCACGAACTGTTTGGACGACGGTTGCTGTTGTCCGCCAAGTCCCTATCGCTTCCAGTTTCTCCTCCAGCGCGCGCTGGAAACGGCAAACGAGGTGCGTACGTTTGGCGCTGAACTGATTGCGGCATTCGAAAAAGGAGATGCCGAATTCCTCGCGGCCATGCGATCGAGACATGAGCGGCAGTTGCAGAATCTGACCGAAGAAATCCGTCGCATGGAGTTTCGCGAAGCGGACTGGCAGGTTCAGGCGCTGCAGAAGTCGAAACAGTCTGCGCAGGCAAAACGCCAATACTATGCCGACCTTATTGCGAATGGGCTCATCCCCAAAGAACAGAGCTATCAGAACCTGATGGGCGTCTCGATGACCACGCGTGCGGCCGGCAACATCGTCGAGGCGGTCGGTCAGGTCATGAATCTCATTCCTGACAATACGACGGGTGTTGCGGGTGTCGCGTCCACGCCGGTGTCGGTGTTCAAGATGCCTATCGGCACCAAGCTCGCCCATGCGTTCGCCGCTGCGGCCCGTATCCTTTATACGTCCTCCGACATCACCAACACGCAAAGCGGCCTGGCGCTGACCGAGTCGGGATGGGATCGTCGCGAGGCCGATTGGGTGTTCCAGGTCACAGTGCTCGATATCGAAATCCAGCAGATCGAGCGGCAAATTCTGGGCGCCGAGCGCAAGCGCGATGCTGCCTTGCGCCACTTGAACAACCTGGCACAGCAGAAGCAACAAGCCGCGGAGGTTCAGGACTTCCTGCGCGACAAGTTCACGAATCACTCGCTCTATCTCTTTCTGCAGCAGGAGGTCGCGGCGCTGCACCGACAGATGTTCGATGTCGCATGGTGCTGGGCGCGGCAGGCGCAGCGGGCATTCCAGCTGGAGCGCGAGTTGACGACGCAAAGCTACCTGCCGCTGAACGTTTGGGATGGGTTGCATGAAGGTCTGCTGGTCGGCGAGCGTCTGTCGACGGCGCTGCGCGCCATGGAGAAGGCGTACTTCGATCAGAATCGACGGGAGCAAGAGCTGGTCACGCGTTTGTCGCTGCGCCTCGATTTCCCGCTCGCGTTCCTTCAGCTCAAGACGACCGGTGCCTGCGAGATCGAAATTCCGGAATGGCGTCTCGACCGCGAGTATCCCGGGCATTATCTGCGTCGGATCAAGGCAGTGAGTCTGACGATCCCCTGCGTCGCCGGTCCGTACACAGGGGTTCATTGCAAGCTGACGCTACTGAGCAGCGCGACTCGCGTCGAACCTACGTTACTCGACGTCGAAGAATGCTGCCACGGCCAGTGTACATGTGGTTGTTGTGAGCAGCAGCGCTACGAAGCCATCAAGAACGACCCCCGCATTGTGAAGCGGTACGGCGCCACTGAGGCGATCGCAACCTCCACGGGTCAGAACGACACCGGATTGTTCGAGCTCAATTTCCGAGACGAACGCTATCTGCCGTTTGAATATGCGGGTGCGGTAAGTCGGTGGCGGATCGAGCTTCCGATCGAGACGAACGCTTTCGACATCGACACGCTCAGCGACCTGATCTTCCAGTTGAGCTACACTGCTCGCGAAGGCGGTTCGTCGCTGAGAGAAGCGAGTTGGGCAGCGGCATCCTGCATGCTGCCGGGCGCCGGACTACGCTTCTTCGACTGGCGACAGGACTTTTCGGACGCGTGGCAACGGTTCAAGGGTCTTGGGCCGGTTGTCGAGGAGTCAGGTTGCGCACGCGCGCTCGCATTGCGCATGAGCCGCAGCATGTTCCCGTACCTGCCGGGCGAGCGGCCTGTTCGCATGCGACGAGTCGAGCTCTGGTTCGAGACGCGCCCGTGTCAAGACGTACGCAACCACGAGATCGAGTTTCTGCCGGAGCATCAGGACGGCGCGGAGGAGAAGTGCTGCGACCGTTACTTTTTCACCTGCGTGGCGAGCGAAGACTGGCCTTGCTTGTTCCACGGCGTGATCGAGTATCCGTTCCCATTCCTGCGAGACGACTATCCGATCACGATCGGCCATTTCTTGTTTCCCGAAAGCGTTAGCGTCGTTTACCGCGCCTACCTGGTGTGCTCGTTCGAGGCCGGTCCACCTGAGCGATGCTTGCCGAGGCAGCCCGCTTGCGACAACGACTGTGCGGCACTGTGTTGAGAAGAGCTTAGAGCTTTTCCGCTTCTGACGGAGTCGGAAGCGAAGCTCTATGATTTTGATATAACGCGTTTTCTTAACGCGAACCGGTATCCACTTCGCTCGAAAACGCTATAGCAGTGGAGGGAGGGTCTATGGTCAAAAAGAGCACGCGTGATGAAGAGAAAAAGCCTGCTCCGAAGCCGAGAGCCAGCGCGGTGGAACTCATCGAGCTGAGGTTCGGCTTCTTCCTCAACGTGGACCAGATCGTCACCGTGCGGGTCTTGCCACAGCAGGGGGACGAGACCTACGCGGTGATGCAGCTTTCGAACGGCGACAAGCTCAATCTCACTCTTGAGGAGTTCATGGCGGTCACCGGTAAAGACCCGCGCCCGCCGGCGCGGCTCCAGCAGGAAAGACGCCCGGAAAAGCCAGCGAAATTGGGTCGATCCTGATTCCCTAGCAATCTGCCTGATCAGGTGCACGGCGTTACCCGAGCCAAGTGCTAGCGGTGGCTTGATCGCGCCACTCGGGGGGAACCACAGCCAAGGCCGGTCGAAACGTTGAGCCAACGCTATAGGAGAGCGAGACGATCCCTCAGGCGGTGTGACTGCGGGTGACAGTTTGATACAGCATCCGCGCTCCGACATCGAGCAGGAAGCCGAGTATGCCGATCATCAGCACCGTGGCCATCAGCTCCGAATAAGCGAGGCGATCGCGGGTATCGAGAATGAAATAGCCGAGACCGGCCGAGACCCCGAGCATCTCGCACGGCACTAGCACGATCCAAACGATACCGACGGAAAGCCGCAATCCGGTCAGCACATGGCCAAGCACGCCGGGCAGAATCACGTACCATAGTGTTTCCCAGCGCGTCGCGGCGAGGCTGCCGGCAAGATTGAGCCAGCTCGGCTGCAGCCGCCGCACACCTTCGGCCGTGCTGAGCAGAATCGGCCACACCGCGGCGAACGCCAACATGAAATAGATCGGCTGGTCGCCGACGCCGAACATCATCACCGCAATCGGCATCCACGACAGAGGTGAGATCATGCGCAGAAACTGAAACGCCGGCGAGGTCGCGGTGTTGAGACGGCTATAACTGCCGACTGCGAGCCCGACGGGCACGCCGATCAGCAACGCGAAAGCGAGACCGATCAGCACCCGGCGCAGACTGGCGAAAATATGCACTGACAGATCAGCCTGCGCCAGCATCGTTACGAGCTTGGGGATCGCCGTGGTTGGCGAGAACTGCCGGATAAATCCTTCAGATGAAGCCAGGACATCGGTGCCGAGCCACCATAGCAACAGCAGCATGATCAGTCCGCCGATGCCGAGCAGGCTGTTGGTCAATGCTGGCAGCGTCAGCAACGGCTTGCCGCCAAAACGACTCGCAAACATAGCGAGCCGCGGAGATGCGGAGCGGCTCAGGCTGTCGCTTGGCCAGCTTGTGCTCATGTCGCCACGACCTCGGTGCGGGTAAAGGATTCTGGCAGACCGAACGCCGCCATACCGCCTGCCGCGATCACCGCCTTCTTGACGAAACGATCGTCGACAAGCTCGCGGCCAGCGGCTGCCGGATCGAGCGTATCGAGGAACGCGCGATCACCCTCGACCAATGTTTCCCGCAGGCGCCGGATCAGTTCCTCGGTGTAGCTTGGATACGGATAGGGCTGGAAATCGATCCGGCGCTCGCGCCAGTCCGGATGCTTGATCGCGCCAGACTTGATGTAGGCGGCATCGTCGGCCTCCGGCGGCGCCAGCACTTTGCTGAGAACCTCGACACTATGCGGGGTGTATTGGTTGGGATTGTCCTTGGAGAGCAGCGCCGCCGTCTCGGCGCGATGTTCCCGCGTCCAGAGCTGCGCTTTGACCATCGCGTTGACTGCGCGTTGCACCCATTCCGGGCGCTGCTGGATATCGCGTTCATGCATGAACACCAGGCAACAGGCGTGATCCTTCCAGACATCTCCGGTGAAACGCAGGATCTTTCCGACACCAAGCGCCTCGCTCGCTGCGTTGAACGGCTCGGCGACGATATAGCCGCTGATCTGCTTCGAGGCGAGTGCTGGCACCATGTCGGCCGGCGCCATGACAACGAGATTGACCTCGTTGGCGGCGGGGGCGCCTGTGCGTTTCGACACCGGCTTCAATCCGTTCTCGCGCAGCAAGATTTGCAGCACCACATTATGGATCGAGTACCAGAACGGAATGGCGACCGTAGTGCCGCCAAGATCCCTGACGCTGTTGATGTGCGGAAGGACGCTGAGGCCGGAGCCACTGGTGTGATTCCAGGCGACCACTTTGGCCGGAGCCTTGCTGGCGAAGCGTGCCCAGACGGTCATCGGCGACAGCAGATGGACGGCGTTCACTTGTCCGGAGATAAAGGCTTCCAGCACCTGCGCCCAGCTCCGCAGGCGCACCGGCTTCTCGGCCTTGATGCCTGCCTCCTCGAAAAACCCCTTGCCATGCGCGACCAGAAGCGGCGTCGCATCGGTGATCGGCAGATAGCCGATGCGCAGTGGCACATCCGCGACCTCGGCGCGCGCCTCGTATGCCTTCAGGAGCGGCAGCGCGCCACTGGCGGTCAGCAGCGCCGATAGGCGCAGCATCTGACGGCGGGAGACGTCATAACGGGAAAATTCGTCGATCGACATGGCGGGTCCTTTGAATCGTCATCTGGTCGCGCGCGGCGCCGCTGCGTGATCGGTTTAGTTGATGCGCCGCTTGGTCGCGTGGCGCAGTCGTGAGAGAATTTCAACGCGGATGACGCCAAGCTCTGCGATGTAGTTCTCGCGCGGTGTCGGCAGGTCGATGCACCATTGGCCGATCACTCGCGCCGGTGTCCCGCCGAGCAGCAGGATGCGATCAGAGACCAACAGGGCCTCATCGATGTCGTGAGTGATCAGGATCGCCGCGGTTTGGAAATCGCGCATCACCTTCAGAAGCAGATGCTGCATCTCGGTACGGGTCACTTCGTCGAGCGCGCCGAAGGGTTCGTCGAGCAGCAGAATTTCCGGCTTGCGCGCCAGGCATCGCGCCAGCGCGGCGCGCTGCGCCATGCCGCCGGACAGTTGCTCGGGAAAGCAGTGCCGTGCGTGCGTCAGTCCTACTTCACGGATCGCAACGTCGACGCGGACTTTGCTTTCCTCCGGAGTCAGACGCGGCTGGTGCTTGAAGTTGAGCCCGAACGCAACGTTCTTCTCCAGCGACAGCCATGGCAGCAGGCTTGCGTCCTGAAAGGCGATGGAAACGCGCGGTGACACGCCCTGCAGCGGCTTGCCATTCATTGTCACTGTGCCGCCGGTTGGTTTTTGCAGCCCGCCAAGCACGCGCAACAAGCTCGATTTGCCGACTCCGCTCGGACCGAGCACGCTGACGGTCTCGCCTGCGGCCAACTCAAAATCGAACGCCCCGACAACTGGTTGCGGTTGGTCGGGATAGCGCAGCACAACGCCGGCGGCTTCAAGAATAGCAGCCTGACGATCTGGTGCCGGGGAAGCGGTTTGTGCGGCCGCGGTCATGCTGTCGCGCCGACTGCGGCTGGCAATTCCTGAACGCGAAGCGCGAGCTTCAGTTGCACGAGGCTGGGCGTGACGACCGGAATGAAAGCAGCCTCGCGCAGCCGGCGCTGGAAGCTTGCGCCGGGCTGAGACAGATAGGCCCGGCCGCCGGAGGCCGATAGCTCGAACTGTACGGCCTGCACCGCAATCTCAGCGAGACGGATGCGCAGGCGGAACAGGCTTGCCGGGTGTTCGATGAAGCGGCCTCCACGCAGCCCTTCATGCAGCGCAGTTTCGGTGGAAGTGAGTTCGGCGGAAAGCGCAGCGACCGGTTCACTCAGGATGTCGCGATCATTGCGAAGTCTGGCGGTAGCTTCCGCAAGTGCGCGACGCGCCAAGCCGACAGACAACGCGGACTGCATCGCCAAAAATGCGGGCCTTACCTTCGGCAGCCATTCGGTAGCATTGTGATGGATAACGCGATCCTCGCCAATACGCACACCGGCGATCTTGAGCGCCGCGGTGTTTGATCCGCGCATTGCCATCAGATCGAGATCAGGCGAGCGTTCGAGACCGGAATCGTCGGAAGTCAGTGCGGCGATAAAGGCAGGAGCACCATTCGCACCCTTGACAGCCATCGCAACATCAAAGCCTGCCGCGGGTAGGTTGGTCACCCACGGCAGATAACCGTCGAGTTGTAGTGCAGTGCCGCTACGCTGGGAATGCACCGACAATTTCTCAATGCCTGAAAGGAATTTCATCGCGTTGGACAGGCCGGTAGCGCCGCCGCGCCGGCCGGCTAATAGATCCGGCAGTAGCGTCTCGCGCAGAGCGACGTTGGGGCTCTGCAGCAGATATTCGATGAATGTGCGATGGCCCCAGAACACGAAGCCCGCGGTCAGCGAGTGCGTCGAGACCTCGGCGATGGCGTTGACCGCATCAGCGACATGGCCGCCGTTGCCACCCCATTGCACTGGCACGCCCAGCCCAAACAGACCTGCGTCCGCGAGCTTGGGAAGAACCGCTGCGGCCGTGTCGGCAGTGGTGTCGAGATGAGAGGCGCTGGCGTCAAGCCATGCCCCGAGATCGGAGATTAAATGTGTCATGGCGATACCTTCATCCGTCACTCGGCAGCGACGGCGGCCGAGTTGTTCCATGCGTAAGGCTTAAGCTGCGGATTGAGGTCTGTTTGTCCGAGGTTGTTGGCGAAGTTGCACAGCGTCGCGAGACTGACGCCGAGCACCACTTCCAGCACGTTGGCGTCGTTGAAGCCGGCGTTGCGGAACGCCTTCAATTCGGAATCCTCGACACGGCCGCGGCTGCGGATCACGGCGCGGGTGAAGTCCGCTACGGCATTGAGGCGTGCATCCGGCCCACGCGTGCCATCGCGTAACGCGTTGACGGTAGCGTCCTTCAGGTCAGCTTTTTTATAAGCGATCGCGGTGTGACCGGCGACGCAGAAGCCGCAGCCATGGGTCGCGGCAGCGGTGATCTGCACTGCCTCTCGCTCCGCTAGCGTTAGGCCGCTGCGCGCGTTGATGCCGCTCACGGTTTGATAGGTCTCCAACGCTGTTGGCGCATTGGCCAAAAGTCCGATCAGGTTAGGTAAAAAGCCGTTCGCCGTCTCGGCATTCTGGGCCCGTTCCCTTGCGGCTTCAGGGGCTGTGGTAGCGGTATGAATTGGCAAGCGTGTCATGTGCATCCTATCGGTGGTATCGATCCAAGCGGACCGGCGCGAAGAGCGGCGGCCAACTCAGTCAGGTTATGAGACCTTCGATATGATGATGGTGAAACAGGCGTCCAGTCTCGACAACCCGTTTGAAAAAATAACAAGAAACGACCTTCTTAGCCGGCGGCTAAGAGCATGCTGCTATTCTGGCCTGCAAACGAAGAGGGAGATTATTTTAAGATCAGGCGAGGCGCCATGCGTACTCTCTAGTGACGTAGTGCTGCTCGCTAGCGGCGTAGGCATTTTCCTTTCTTCGTTTCTCGAACGATTGAATTTTGAAAGACGTTCGTATCCGTTTTCTCGATCATCGGAAGGGATAGGTGAATCGATCGAGCTTCTTCACAAGACGTCGACGTGATGAGGGAATGTTTGGCGTTCCGGTGCAGCAAATCAAAAAATAACTTTTTCGCGCTTATCGCGTTCGCGATGCATGCATTGCTATTTTTCGGAACCACTCGACATCGCGCCGCGTCATCGCCCATGAGTTCTGTTCAGAATTTTGAAGGTCATTGAAATCAAAAATGGCAGCAGCTGATTTAGCTTCTGGATCCGGCGTTCCGACCGTGACCAGAATGAGTATTCTGGAAGCCGACACGGTTAACGCAACCGAAAGCTTTCGCCACGCGATGCGAAGGCTTCCCAGTGGGGTAAGTGTAATCACGGTTGGACAGGGCAGTGATGTATCTGGCCTGACCGTAACGTCAGTATCGTCGCTTTCCATCGAACCTGAGACCGTCATCTTCGGCATCAATCGAAAGTCATCCGCGTGGCCGATACTGTTGCGGCATGGCGTGTTTGGCGTAAACGTGCTGAACGCTCGCCAGGCCGAAATTGCCGAAAGGTTTTCAGGGCGCGGCGGCGTGAAAGGCGCAGGCCGCTATCTCGGCGCGAAATGGATGACAAAAATAACCGGTGCGCGGCTTCTGACGGATGCGCTCGCTGCGCTGGATTGCGAGGTCGACGACATCATCGAGCGCCATTCTCACGACATTGTCATTGGCCGCGTGCGTTATGTGCATCTCTCCAGCAACCGCAGCGCGCTGGCGTACTGGCATGGGACGTATCTGGAAATAACTCAGAATTCCGGCGCCGGAACTATTTCTGACTCAGTTTTTTCGACTACGTGATATTCGCCACAGATTGTTGGCCCGCTACCACTGCGACCGCAATTGCGGCATTCATTATGCCATTCTCAATCCCGTTCCGCCTGCGCCCGCGCTTTTGATCATAATTTTTTAACAAGTGGGACCTTGAAAAGATCCCACGAGAGGAGTTGACTGAATAGACGATGACCCGGTTCGGCGGCATGGCGTTAAATGAGGAAATCGGAAGTCGGCTTTGCCGACTGCCGTTCGTTTTGCTGCTCACCGTCGGCCTGTTGTTCTCGCTGGTTCACTGTGCCGGATGTGGTCTGACGTTTGCCAAAGCCGATTCCGCGGTCGTGATGACGAACGCCAACCCGGACTCTTCGCCGGATACGCCAGAACAACAATTGCCGTGCCACAGCGGGCACTGTTTCTCCCACGTTACCGCCCAGCATGCGACGGTAGCGATGACCCCGGCGGATCCCGTCGTGCGCCTGGTGGCGTCCGGTCGGGAGCAATTCCCTGCCGCGCTTGCCGGCCTTCCTCTGTTCAAACCACCCCGCGCCTAACCTCCCAGGCGGCCGTCTAGGCCCCCGTTGGCACGTCCCGTTGCGCAGGCAATGCGACGGCTTGCGTGCGTTCAGGGAACGGTTTGGCGAAATCACGAGCGATCGAGGCTCGTTCACGGGATATTGGTAATGGTCCGGATTTGGTTGCTCGCGGCTGTGCTTGTGCTCGGCGCGGCATTTCCCCTCGCGGCGCACGACGAAAAGCGAGACGAGGAAAAACACGATGAACTCGTGGTTACGGTCAGCGAGAAGCAGGTGGATGCCGGCAAGTTCGCCGTCAGCGAAGTGCAAGGCGGCATGCTGGGCAAACGCATTGCAGTGCCTGGCTCCATCGTGCCCAGCGGCGACCACATCGCGCGGGTTGCGGTTCGGCTGCTCGGCACAGTGGCGGAGCTGCGCAAGCGGTTGGGTGATACCGTGCGGGCGGGCGAAGTTGTCGCCGTGATCGAAAGCCGCGAGGTGGCCGACGCCAAGAGCGAATACCTAGCCGCGCGGTTGGTGTTCGATTTGCAGCAAACCTTGTTCAATCGTTCGACCAGGTTGTTTGAAGGCAAGATTCTCAGCGAAAACGATTTCCTGCGGGCTCGTACCACGTTTGAAGATGCTCGCGTTAAAATCGAGATCGCCCGCCAAAAGCTCTTCGCGCTCAGCTTGACTGCTGAACAAATTGAAGCCCTGCCTCAACAGCCCGTCGAGACGCTGCGACTACAGGAGCTGAGGGCGCCGATTGCCGGACGTATTGCGGAACGCCGTGTCGAGCTTGGGTCGCTGGTCGGCCGCGAAGGCCAGGAGAGCGAGCTATACGTCATCGTCAATCTGGACGTCGTTTGGGCCGAGCTTGCGGTACCATCGTCTGACTTGGCGAGCGTCCACGAAGGCCAGAAAATCAACATCGCGGTCGGTACCGGAGGTGAGCCATCCCCGGCGACCATCATGTTCGTCAGCCCGCTACTCGATAAGGACACGCGCGCCGCCCGCGTGGTCGCCTCGGTCGACAACACTGCACTTAAATGGCGGCCGGGCTCTTTCATCACCGCCGAGATCCCGACGGATGTAACATCAGCAGCTGTAACGGTGCCGAAAACAGCTCTGCAATCCTTCAAAGGCGATACTGTCGTGTTCGTCCGCACGGCTAAAGGTTTTGAGGCGCGCAAGGTGTCCATTGGCCGGCAGGACGGGCGCCTGGCCGAGGTAACTGCCGGCCTGTCGGCCGGGGAGTGCATCGCCGTCGCCAACACCTTCACCCTCAGGGCTGACCTCGGCAAGGCCGAGGCCGAGCATGAAGACTAGGGGATGACCATGATCAGCCGCATTCTCGCGCTATCGATTCAGTACCGGTGGGTTGTGGTGTTCCTCAGCGTGGGTGCCGTGGCGTTGGGCCTGTGGTCGTTAATCCGGCTTCCCATTGATGCCGTCCCCGACATCACCAACAAGCAGGTTCAGGTCAACACTACGGCGTTCGCGTTGTCGCCGGTCGAAATTGAAAAACAGGTGACGTTTCGCATCGAGACCGCGCTTGCCGGTATACCCGGCCTGGAAAGCACCCGTTCAATTTCGCGCAATGGCTTCTCCCAGGTAACAGCCGTTTTCACGGAAAAAACGGACATCTATTTCGCGCGCCAGCAAGTCGGCGAACGTTTGCTGGAATTGCGTCCGAACCTGCCGCCCGGTGTCGATCCGAAGATGGGGCCTATCTCCACCGGCCTGGGTGAAATCTACATGTGGTCGATCGGCTTTGCTCCCACATCGCCCGACGCCGGTGCTTACGTCACGCCAGAAGGCGAGCGACTCAACACGGACGTGGAGCGCGCCGCGTATTTGCGTACCGTGCAGGATTGGATGGTTCGGCCGCAGATCAAGAGCGTGGTGGGCGTAGCCGGCGTCGATTCCATCGGTGGCTATGTCAAGCAATACCACGTCCGACCTGATCCCTTGAAGTTGACCTCGCTAGGCCTGTCCTTCGGTGATGTCGCTCGCGCCATT
The DNA here is from genome assembly GCF_049852135.1 of Nitrobacter sp. TKz-YC02. Lineage (NCBI taxonomy): Bacteria > Pseudomonadati > Pseudomonadota > Alphaproteobacteria > Hyphomicrobiales > Nitrobacteraceae > Nitrobacter > Nitrobacter sp. TKz-YC02. The sequence continues at coordinate 3,864,702 of NZ_CP180728.1, read as the reverse complement.
GAAGCCAATAACGTCAGCCGCGGCGCCAGCGTCATCGAGCGCAACGGCGAAGGGATCGCCGTGCGTACCGGTGGAAGACTCGAAAATCTTAGGGACATTGGCGATGTTGTTATCAGCACGCGAGGTTCGGTACCGGTACGTGTCCGCGACGTTGCCCAAGTGGCGATTGGTGGTGAAATCCGCACTGGCAGCGCCAGCGAGAACGGCCACGAGGTCGTTGTCGGCACGGCGCTCCTGCTGATTGGCAGCAATAGCCGCACCGTTGCGGCAGCTGTCGACGCGAAAATCGACCAGGTGCGCCGCACCCTGCCGGCCGGCATTGAAATCAAAACCGCGCTCAACCGCACTCAGCTTGTGGACGCCACGGTGAGGACCGTCGCCACCAACCTCGTTGAAGGCGCTCTGTTGGTGATCCTCGTGCTGTTCGTGCTGCTCGGAAACTTCCGCGCGGCGCTCATCACCGCCCTTGTCATCCCCGTCGCCATGTTAATGACGGCAGCCGGCATGTTGCGGGGGGGCATCAGCGCTAACCTGATGAGTCTTGGCGCACTGGATTTCGGTCTGATTGTCGATGGCGCGGTCATCATCGCCGAAAACACACTGCGGCACCTCGCCGAACGCCAGGCCACCTTAGGCCGCGGGCTCTTTCTTTCTGAGCGTCTGGACACCGTGCATAGCGCAGCAGAGGAAATGATCGGCCCTACCGTATACGGCCAAGCAATCATCATCCTGGTCTATGTACCGTTGCTGACCTTCAGCGCGATCGAGGGTAAGATGTTTGAGCCGATGGCGTTGACCGTCATCCTCGCTTTGGTCGCGGCGTTCGTCCTGTCGCTGACGTTCGTGCCGGCGTTGATTGCCATATTCATTACGAGTCGTGTCGCCGAAGGCGACAATGGCATCGTTCGGCGGCTGAAGAAATCCTACGCACCCTTGCTGATGCGCACGATCAAACATCCGCTGCCAGTGATGGTAGGTGCGGCCCTCATGTTTGTCGTCGCGTTGCTGGTGTTTGTCCGCCTGGGCCAGGTGTTCATCCCGACCCTAGACGAAAAAAACGTCGCCATGCACGCACTGCGCATTCCAAGCACCAGCCTGACGCAATCGCAGGCCATGCAAATCGAGATTGAAAAGACGGTTAGCGCATTACCGGAGGTCGCCTTTGTTTTTTCGAAGACCGGCACGGCCGAAATTGCAACGGACCCGATGCCACCGAATGCCGCCGATACCTTCATTATCTTCAAGCCAGAGGAGCAATGGCCTAATCCAAATCTCTCCAAGGAGGCCTTGATCCAACAAATCGAGTCGGCAGTGCGTGAGCTACCTGGTAACAATTACGAGTTCACCCAACCCATCCAGATGCGTTTCAATGAACTGCTGGCAGGAGTGCGTGGCGACGTCGCGGTCAAGATCTTTGGCGATGATTTTAAGCCCTTGCTGCGCGCCGCCGACCAGGTCGCGAGCGTCCTAAGGGCCACCAAGGGCGCCAAGGATGTCAAAGTCGAGCAAGCCAGCGGCCTGTCGGTTCTGGACATCGCGGTGGACAAGGCTGAGATCGCCCGGCGAGGCCTCAGCCTCGCGGCGGTGCAGGAGGTTATCGGCGCGGCAATCGGCGGGCGGGATGCTGGCGTCGTGTTTGAAGGTGACCGGCATTTTGAGATTGTCGTGCGGTTGCCCGAAACAATCCGCCACGATCTCGATGCCTTGAAAAGTTTGCCCGTATCCCTTCCCGCAATGGGCGCGGTACCCCTAACCATTCCATTGGACCAAGTGGCGGCTTTTACATTTGGCGAAGGCCCCAACCAGGTCAGCCGCGAGAATGGCAAGCGCCGTGTCGTGGTGACCGCCAACGTTCGCGATCGCGACATCGCTTCCGTGGTGAACGATGCGCGTGCGCAAATCGATGCGCAGGTGAAGCTGCCTGCCGGCTACTGGATGACATGGGGCGGGCAGTTCGAGAACCTGGAGGCGGCTCGTTGGCGTTTGTCGATCGTGGTTCCCGCGTGCTTTCTGATGATCTTCTTGCTGTTGATGAGCGCTCTCGGCTCGGCGCGCGATGCCTTGCTGGTATTTAGCGCCGTGCCTCTTGCCCTGACCGGAGGCGTCCTGGCTCTCTGGCTGCGCGGCTTGCCGTTCTCCGTGTCGGCGGCGGTAGGATTCATCGCCCTATCCGGGATCGCGGTCCTCAACGGTTTGGTGATGCTCGCATTCATCAAGCAACTCATGGCGCAAGGCCTGGCAAAATTGGATGCGATTTATGAAGGAGCGCTGACCCGACTGAGGCCGGTCGCAATGACGGCTCTGGTGGCTTCACTTGGCTTTGTCCCGATGGCGTTGGCCACTGGCACGGGTGCGGAGGTTCAAAAGCCGATCGCCACCGTAGTGATAGGCGGTCTGATCAGCGCGACACTGCTGACGTTGTTCGTGCTGCCCGCGCTTTATGTCTTATTTGGACGCAAGCGTCCGGAGAAAGTGGTCAACTTCGAACTCACACGGAGGGCCGCAGAATGATCGCGCACCATCAACTAGTCCTGGCGGCACCAACGCCCCAAAACGCACAACGCCGGACAGCGGAGTATGTTCGCTGCCGGCGTTGGCTAATACGCACTGGGCCCTGAAATCCCCAGCAATGATAAGGCGCTCGAACTCGATAAAAGGTTCAAGCAAACCTTCGACTATCCGTCGAAACCGAGCTGGATAGCCTCTGGTTCACGCAAGGCCGACGGCTTTCGGCCTGTGCGGCTCAAGCTTATTTGTGCAACTGAAAGTGAACAGCGGCATGCTGCTCGTGCCCGTGAGGCGTCTCATGGCCGCTGCGCCCGTTCGTGAAGTACACGAGGCTGGCCATCAGTGCCACGACCGCGCCTGCCATAGCCCAGCCGGCCCGGTTGTTATCCGGTGTCTTTGTAAAATTCCCAGGGTTCCAGACTTGCATGTGCATACCCTATCGACCCTTCTTTAACAGCGAGAAACCTTAACGGTCTGTTACCGGTCCAAAGGCGGCCGAACACAGGCGCGTGATAGTCATTCAGGAAGAGCCGGAAGTTTCACTGCCCTTCTACGAAAGCCGGGCAAACGGTTAACAGGACTTTGACCTCATGTGCAGTGCAGAAACAGCATACCTGCGATACCATTGCAGCATAATGGCTCTGGAATCGTGACGTTTGCGAGGAGATGAAACGGCAGCTCGCCAACGATGTCGCGTACCTACCGCTGGCGCGTTCGTTGTGGACACGACGTGATACTCCTCGTTTTGACCGCCTTGCCTTTCGTGTCCTTAGGTTACCGTAACGGTCGCTGTGCGCGCACGAGCGCCGGGACACCACTGTCCTTGATCAAGAGCACGAGGTTTCGCCGGTTGGGGGCCGCTGGCGTTCCGGTCGACGACATGAACATCAGCAGGCCTTCATAGAAGGACTGCTGGTGTCATCTGTTGTCCATCCTTCAGCTGCATCATGACGGAGTCCTCCAGCACGCAGCCAGATCCGGAAACTACTGGGGTGTAATCAGCATAGATTGCCGTCTTTCGCACACGTTCGTCGATGTTCGACATAGTCCTCTGCCATAACCGCAAGCTGGTCGTTTTAGGTCGCGTCAGTTCACTATTCGCCGCGCCAATTGCGTTCGCAATGTATGGGCTGGAGTATGGGTGCAAGAGGTCGGCGGAGGCGTGGATTGCAAACGCTGTGTGCCCAGCCGATCCCTTCTGCGCTTCTGCATGTATCAGTCAACGTCAGGTGGTGTTATCGCCCGGATTCACGGCTCCGAGTGTGAAATGACCCCAACGCGCGGGAGGCGTTCAGCAGCAAGCGACAAAAAATCAGGACCGCCCTTTCAGGGTCAGCGTAATTATGATATAAACCGTCCGGTCGGTTAATTAATTGGGGGTTTGGGTGCTGCAGGCATTGGTCTGCAATGCGCTCAGAACGCCCATCGGGAGGTATGGCGGTGCTTTGAGTTCGGTTCGGGCCGACGATCTGGCGGCCGTACCGCTAAGGGGTTTGATGGCTCGCAATCCCAACGTTGGTTGGTCGGCGGTAGATGACCTCATATGCATCGGCGTAGGACAGGGCATCACCAACATCGTCGAACGTGTCTGAGGAGAACCCAGCCATGTATGCGCAGCTCGTGAAATCGAAAGGCAGGTCGAAAGATGAAATGACGCCGGAAGAGATCGCATTTCAGACGCGCATCGACCGCGGCGAAAAGATCGAGCCTAAAGAGTGGATGCCGGAAGGTTACCGTAAAATGCTGGTTCGCCAGATCGGCCAGCATGCGCATTCCGAGATCGTCGGGCAATTGCCGGAAGGCAACTGGATCACCCGCGCGCCAACGCTGGAACGCAAGGCGATCCTGCTGGCCAAAGTTCAGGATGAGGCCGGCCATGGCCTCTACCTCTACTGCGTCGCCGAGACGCTCGGCATTTCGCGCGACGAACTGATGGAGCGCCTGCATTCGGGCGACATGAAGTACTCGTCGATCTTCAACTATCCAACGCTGACTTGGGCGGATATGGGCGCCGTCGGCTGGCTGGTGGACGGCGCCGCGATCATCAACCAGGTGCCGCTACAGCGCACCTCCTTCGGCCCCTACGGCCGCGCCATGATCCGCATCTGCAAAGAGGAGAGCTTTCACCAGCGGCAGGGCTACGCGATCATGATGAAGATGGCCGCCGGCACGCCTGAGCAGAAGCGCATGGCGCAGGATGCGTTGAATCGTCTCTGGTATCCGGCGCTGATGATGTTCGGTCCGTCGGACAAGGATTCAGTCCATTCCGCTCAGTCCATGGCCTGGAAGATCAAGATGAACACCAATGACGAACTGCGCCAGAAGTTCGTTGACCAGACAGTGCCGCAGGCCGCGCTCATCGGCCTGACGGTTCCCGACCCGAACCTGAAGTGGAACGAGGAAAAGGGCGGCTACGACTTCTCTGAGCCGGACTGGAACGAGTTCTACGATGTGCTCGCCGGCAATGGGCCCTGCAACAAGGACCGTCTCGGCGCGCGGGTGAAGGCGTGGGAGGACGGCGCGTGGTTCCGCGAGGCGCTGGTGGCGCATGCCGACAAGAAGGCCGCGCGCCCATACGCCGTCGCCCACGAGTAGCAACCGGGTCAGGCCGCCGTTCGGCTGGCTCCGACCCAGTCACGGGAGAGAAAGCATGTCCAGAGAATGGCCGCTCTGGGAAGTGTTCATTCGGGGCCAGCATGGTCTGAGCCACCGTCATGTAGGCAGCCTGCACGCCGCCGACGCTGAAATGGCGGTCCTGCACGCCCGCGACGTCTATACTCGCCGCAACGAAGGCGTTTCGATCTGGGTGGTGCGTTCGTCCGACATCGCCGCATCGAGCCCCTCCAACAAGGGGCCCTTGTTCGATCCCGCGAACGCGAAGATCTACCGCCATCCGACCTTTTACGAGATACCTGAAGAAGTGGGGCATATGTGATGCCATCGCTTCCCGATGTTGCCCAAGCCGACACAGCAGATCTCGCCCGCGAGGCCGTCGCGCATGGTCAGGGGCTGCATGCCCTTTCGCCCGGTGCCAACCAGGCCGCCTTTTTCGAAGTCCTGCTGCGGATCGGAGACACGACCCTGATCCTGGGGCACCGGGACTCGGAATGGTGCGGACATTCGCCCACGCTGGAGGAGGATATCGCGCTGGCCAACATGGCGCTGGATCTGATCGGCCAGACCCAGCTCTGGCTCGGCCTCGCCGCCGAGGTGGAGGGCAAGGGCCGGACAGCGGACGATCTCGCTTATCTGCGGGACGCCTGGGACTTCCGCAACCTGCTGCTCGTCGAACGGCCCAACGGCGATTTCGGCCATACGCTGATGCGGCATTTCCTGTTCGACATTTATCACCTTGCCCTGCTTCAGGCGCTGGCGACGTCGTCCGACTGGCGGGTCGCCGAGATCGCCGCCAAGGCCTACAAGGAAGTGGCCTATCATGTCGAGCGAACGTCCAATCTGATCGTGCGTCTCGGCGATGGAAATGACGAGAGCCATCGCCGCATGCAGGCCGCGCTCGATGCGCTGTGGCCCTATGTCGGCGAAATGTTCATGGCCGACGAGAAGGACGAGGCGGTCGCCGTTGCGGGTATCGCACCGAAGCCCGCAAGCCTGCGCGCGGCATGGGAGACGACGGTGCGCGACGTGCTTGCTGCGGCGACGTTGACGATTCCGGAGAGCAAGTTCGCCCATAAGGGCGGCAAACGCGGCATCCACACCGAGCATCTCGGCTACATCCTCGCCGATATGCAGTTCCTGCAGCGCGCCTATCCTGGTGCAAGCTGGTGAGGTACGGCCATGCAGACGAGCACGCTGCCCCGCACCGATCAGGTATGGGACTGGCTCGGCCAGATTCCCGACCCTGAGATCCCTGTCATCTCTTTGACCGATCTCGGCATCATCCGCCATGTTGCATGGGACGACGACACTTTGGTGGTGACGGTGACCCCGACCTATACGGGATGCCCCGCCACCAGCATCATTAGCCTGGATATCGAGCGCGCGCTGCGTGACCGTGGCGTTGAGAAGATCAGACTCGAGCGCCAGCTTTCTCCGCCTTGGACGACCGACTGGATCAGCCGCGAGGGCCGAGAAAAGCTGCACGATTACGGCATTGTGCCGCCGATCGACGGAACCGCTACGGATGGCCGCCTCAACGGTCGCGTCGCCAGACTCGCGGGACGATCGGACCTGATCATCGCATGCCCCCGCTGCGGGTCAAAGCAAACGGAAAAAGTAAGTCAGTTCGGTTCGACGCCCTGCAAGGCGAGCTACCGTTGCAAGGACTGTCTTGAGCCATTCGACTATTTCAAATGCATTTGAGAGCGGGGAGCATCTCGAATGGCTCGCTTCCATCCCTTGAAAGTCACGGACGTGCGGCGCGAGACGCGCGATGCCGTTGTGGTGACGCTGATGCCGCGTGCGGAAGACAGTGCTTTGTTCGCGTTCACGCAGGGTCAGTACCTGACTTTCCGCCGCAACTTCGACGGCGATGAGCTGCGGCGCTCTTATTCGATCTGCGCCGGGTGCGACGAAGGTGTTCTCAAGGTCGGCATCAAGCGCGTCGATGGCGGCACGTTCTCGACGTGGGCGAATGAGGCCCTTGCAGCCGGCGACGAGATCGAAGCCATGCCGCCGATGGGACGTTTCTTCACGCCGATCAAACCGGATGCGCGGAGGAACTACATAGGATTCGCCAGCGGCTCGGGCATCACACCGGTTCTCTCCATCATCAAGACCGTGCTCGCCCGGGAGCCTTACGCAAGCTTCACGCTCGTCTACGCCAATCGCAAGATCAGCTCGATCATGTTTCGCGAGGAACTGGAGGATCTGAAAAACCAGCACCTCGGCAGGTTCTCCGTGATCCATGTTCTCGAAGCCGAGGCGCAAGACATCGATCTCTTCACCGGCCGCGTTGACGGCGACAAGGTGAAGGCCCTGTTCAGGCACTGGATCGATGCTGGCTCTATCGACACGGCTTTCATCTGCGGCCCCCAGCCGATGATGCTGGCGATTGCCGCGGCGCTGCGCGAGCACGGGCTGAACGACACGCAGATCAAGTTCGAGCTGTTTGCCTCCGGCCAGCCGGGCCGGGCCAAGGTCAAGGCCGTGTCCAGGATGGCCGTCGTACCCGGCACTGGGGTTGAAGCGACGGTGATTTTGGATGGAGCAACCCGCAGCTTCGTCATGCCGCGCGAGGGTAAGAGCGTGCTCGATGCCGCGCTCGCCGCCAATATGGATGCGCCCTACTCCTGCAAGGCGGGAGTGTGCTCGACCTGCCGCTGCAAGGTTCTGGAAGGCGAAGTGGAAATGGCGGTGAACCATGCGCTGGAGGACTATGAGGTGCGCGCGGGCTATGCACTGAGCTGCCAGGCGTTTCCACTGACTGATCGCCTCGTCGTGACCTACGACGAATAGCGTTGAGGAGAGGAGCGCATGGCCGATACGATGAATATCGAAGACTACCTCGCCCGGGGCGGTGTGCTGACCGCGCCCGACAACGCGTCGGCGCGCTATCGCGGCGAGTTGATGCGGCTGATGTCGTCTTTCGTCGACAGCGAACTGGCGGCCTCTGCCGGTTTCGCCGGAGCGATCAACTTCGCACCTGGCATCAAGGAGCGCATCGCGGCAAGCCGCATCACGCTCGAAAAGGCGGACCATGCCGAGCGCGTTCTGAACATCATGAGCGACTTCGGCACCGATGCCGACCGCTACCAGGCGCAGCACGACTGGAGCGCGAGGGTCGAACGCAACGCGGATCTCGGCGCGGCGCGCCGGGGCGATGACATGCGACTCGCCGTCTTTCACTATCCGATCGAGAACTGGACCGATGCGGTGGTGATGAACGTGCTGCAAGGGTTGGCGACCGGCATCCAGATGAACGAACTGACCCGCGTCTCCTATGCGCCGCTGGCGGACGTCTTCCGCGAGATCGCACTGCGCGAACGGCGTCATGCCGAACTGGGCTACGAGGGCCTGCAACGGATTGCTTCGACACCAGAGGGTAAGAAGGCCGCACGGGAAGCCATCGCCTACTGGAACCCGCGCGTTGCGACCACTTTCGGTGTCGTGGGCTCGAGCCGTTTCGATACGCTAAGAAAATTCGGTCTGCGCCATACCTCCAACGAGGAATTGCTGGCGCAGTGGGAAAACGTAAGCGGCGAAAAGCTCGGCATGCTTGGTCTCTAGTGTCCCGAATCCGAAGTCGACACTCAGGATTTTGGACCCGGCACTCGCGCCTGGTCCGTTCCACCAGATCAAGGAGGTCATCATGGCAAGCGCAGCCCCCCGTCGACTGGAGAGCTATGTCTATGGGGCGTGGACCGCCGGCAAGGGTGACGGCTTACCGTTGCTCGATGCGGGCACCGGCGAGCCGGTGGCTCTGATCGACTCCAAGGGCCTCGATTTCGCGGAAGCGCTGCACTACGGGCGTACTGTCGCGGGCCCGAAGCTGCGCGCCATGTCGTTCCACGAGCGCGCGGCGATGCTGAAAGCGCTCGGTCTTGCGCTGATGGGAAAGAAGGAAGAGTTCTATGCCGAAAGCTTCCGCACCGGTGCCACCCGCGCCGACGGTTGGGTGGACATCGAGGGCGGCATCGGCACGATGCTGACCTTCGCTTCGAAGGCCCGGCGCGAACTGCCGAACACGCGTATCCTTACCGACGGCAATGTGGAGCCGCTGTCGAAGGACAACAGCTTCAGTGCGCAACACATTTACGTGCCGCTGCAGGGCGTCGCGGTCCACATCAACGCTTTCAATTTTCCGATCTGGGGCATGCTGGAGAAGATTTCGCCGACCTTGCTTGCCGGCGTGCCGGCGGTGGTGAAGCCTGCTTCGCAGACGGCCTACCTGACCGAATTGATGGTGCGGCGGATCATCGAGACCGGCCTCCTGCCGGAGGGAGCGCTGCAACTGATTTCCGGTTCGGTCGGCGACCTGCTCGACCACGTCACCGGACAGGATGTGGTGACCTTCACCGGTTCGGCCTGGACCGGCCGCAAGCTGAAAGCGCATCCGGCTGTGATCGCCAATTCGGTGCGCTTCACGATGGAGGCGGATAGCTTGAACGCCTCGATCCTCGGTCCGGATGCCACGCCTGGCACGCCGGAGTTCGATCTGTTCGTGAAGGAAGTGGCGCGCGAGATGACGGTGAAGGCCGGCCAGAAATGCACCGCGATCCGCCGCGTGATCGCACCGCGCGACCATGTCGATGCGCTGGTCAAGGCACTGGGCGATATGCTGGGCAAGACCACGCTCGGCCTGCCAGACGACGAGACGACCCGCATGGGGCCGCTTGCGTCGCTCCACCAGCGCACCGAAGTGCGCGAACGCATTCAGGATCTGCTGTCGGACGCCGAGATCGTTGCCGGCAATCCGGATAACGTACGGGTTGCGTCCGGCGATGCGGAGAAGGGAGCCTTCCTCAATCCGGTCCTGCTTTATGCCGACGATCCTTTCGGCGCCTTCAAAATCCACGATGTGGAGGCGTTCGGTCCGGTCTCGACCGTGCTGCCCTATGACTCGATCGAAGAGGCCGTCGAACTGGCAAGGCTCGGCAAGGGTTCGCTGGTGTCGTCTGTCTTCACCGACGACCCGAAGGTGGCGGAAGAAGTCGTCATCGGCGTCGCCCCGTTCCATGGCCGGGTGCTTGTCGGCAACCGCCGCTCCGCCAAGACATCGACGGGCCACGGTTCACCGCTTGCGGGGCTTGTCCATGGCGGTCCGGGCCGCGCCGGCGGCGGCGAGGAAATGGGCGGCATGCGGGGCGTAAAGCATTACATGCAGCGCACCGCAGTGCAGGGCACGCCGCGTCTGCTGTCGGTCGTCACCAGGCGCTGGATCGAGGGCGCTGACGTGCAGCACGGTGAGCATCCGTTCCGCAAGTCGCTGGCGGAACTGAAGATCGGCGATCAGTTATTAACCGCGAAGCGGCAGATCACCTTGGAAGATGTCGAGCACTTCGCACATTTCACCGGCGATACTTTCTACGCCCATATGGACGAGGCGGCGGCCAAGGCCAACCCGTTCTTCGACGACCGCGTGGCCCATGGCTACCTCATCGCCTCCTTCGCCGCCGGCCTTTTCGTTGAGCCCAATCCCGGCCCGGTACTAGCCAACTACGGCGTGGACAATATGCGCTTCCTCACCCCGGTTTATTTCGGTGACACGGTGCAGGTGCGATTGACCTGCAAGGAAATCAACCCGCGCGAAAACGCCGATCACGGCGAGGTACGCTGGGATTGCCAAGTCACCAACCAGAAGGGTGAGATCGTTGCGCAATATGATGTGCTGACGATGGTGGCAAAGATCTGGCCGCCGGCACAAACACAAGAGGCGGCCGAATGACAGATCCAACGGCTGCGTCGGGAGAAATGGAGCCTGTTCGGCTCGACCGCCGTGGCAGCCCTCTCTCAACGCACTGCCTTAATGCCTCCGAGGATGAGCGTGGTGAGAACCTCGGCATAATCCTCGCGGCTGATGCGGCCGCCGTCCTTGAACCACATGTCCATCCAGTTCATCATGCCAAAGAGCGACATGGTCACCGGCATGACCAAGGGACGCTCGTGGTCGTCCAGGCGCGGACTGATCTGGCGCACGACGCCTGCGAACCGGCGCACGATCCGTCTTTCAACTTCGGTGATCGCCTGTTTCTGCTCGTCGGTCAGCAGGCTCATTGCGTTCAACTGGACCTTGTGCCGGTCGCCGGCTCCGCGATAGTGCTTGAGCACGACGCCGACGAGAAACTTCAATCGCACTGAAGGCTCCATGGCCGGATCGTCGGACGCTTCCAGATCCGAGTCGAGTTCCTCCAGGTGAGTGAAGATGATCGCGAAGACGAGTGCGTCCTTGCTTGGGTAATAGTGATAGAGCAAGGCTTTCGATATCCGCGCCTGACCTGCGATCTGAGACATGGACGCCTTGTCGACTCCCAGCGTGGCCAGCACATTCGCCGCATAGTCCAATATGGCGAGTTGTTTTTCTTCGAAATCCTGCGCTCGCGTCCGAGCCATATCAATCCAACCTTCTGATGCTCCGGGCGATCAATCCGTGATCGTCAGAAGCTGAACATGACACGTTCTAGCAACCGGACGTGGACGAAGAAACATTCCCGATTCTTGACCGTTATTCCTTCGGCCTGTTGTCCACCACACGCTTGGCCTTGCCCTCCGAGCGAGCCACCGAGTTCGGATCGCGCACCTCGATTTTCGTCGAGACACCGACAACGCTCTTGATGTGGTGCGCGAGCTCCCTGGCGGATTCGGCACGGGCATCGGCGTCAGTCATGTCCTCGGTGCATTCGACATGCACGACCATGTTGTCCATACGGCCCGCGCGCGTCAGCTCGATGTAGAAGTGGGGGGCGAGGCCCTTGCATTTCAGGATCTGCTCCTCAATTTGCGTCGGGAAAACATTGACGCCGCGCAGAATCATCATGTCGTCTGAACGGCCGGTGATCTTCTCGATCCGGCGCATCGAGCGCGCCGTTCCCGGCAGCAGGCGCGTCAGGTCGCGCGTACGATAGCGGACCATCGGCAGCGCTTCCTTGGTGAGCGTCGTGAAAACAAGCTCGCCCATTTTGCCATCTGGCAAGACCTCGCCGGTGACCGGGTCGATGATTTCGGGATAGAAATGATCTTCCCAGACGTGCAGGCCATCTTTGGTCTCGACGCACTCCTGCGCAACACCCGGCCCCATGATCTCCGACAGGCCATAGATATCGACTGCGTGCATGTCGAAGGCCTCCTCGATTTCGAGGCGCATGGCGCTGGTCCATGGCTCGGCCCCGAAGATGCCGACCTTGAGCGAACTTTTGCGCGGGTCGATGCCTTGCCGCCTGAATTCGTCCAGGATGGACAGCATGTAAGACGGCGTCACCATGATGATCGACGGCTTGAAGTCGTTGATGAGGGTGACTTGGCGTTCGATCATGCCGCTGGAAATCGGCACGACGGCGCAGCCGAGGCGCTCGGCGCCGTAGTGCGCGCCCAAGCCGCCGGTGAACAGGCCGTAGCCATAGGCATTGTGCAGGATATCGCCCGGACGGCCGCCGGCCGCGCGTATCGAACGGGCCATCAGGTCCGCCCAGATGTCGACATCGCCTTTGGTGTAGCCGACGACGGTCGGCTTGCCGGTCGTCCCCGAGGAGCCGTGGATGCGCGCGAGCTTGTTCTGCGGGACGGCGAACATGCCGAACGGATAGGTGTCGCGCAGGTCCTGCTTGTAGGTAAATGGAAATTTCGACAGGTTGGAAAGCGAGTTCAGGTCGTCCGGATGGACGCCCTTTTCTTCGAAGCGCTTGCGGAAAAATAGCACGTTCTCGCAGGCGTGCCTGATCGACTGCTTCATGCGCTTGAGTTGCAGCGCCGAGATTTCGTCGCGCGAGGCATACTCGATCGGCTCAAGGTCTTCTCTGCGGGGCGTCAGATTCTCCACGGGTGTTCTCTCTGCGGAAATCCGTCGGTTTATTCCTCGACGGGCAGATGCGTGCCTTTCACTAGGCGCGAATGGCCGCGGAATTCGGCCACATGCTCGCCCGACTGATTGGTGATGCGGATGTCGTAGATGCCGGACCTGCCGTGCCGCGAAACCTCTCTGGCGGTCGCCGTCAGGCGGTCGCCGATGCGGCCAGGGATCAGGTACGTGATCGAGCAATGTTGCGCGACGGCCAACTGGTTGTAGCTATTGCATGCGAAGGCAAACGCGGAGTCGGCCAGGGCGAATATGTAGCCGCCGTGGCAGTTGCCATGTCCGTTCGACATGGCCTCAAGGATCGTCATCGAAAGCATGGCTTCACCGGGCGCGATGTTCTCGAGCGTCATGCCCAGCCGCTGGCTTGCGGAATCGTCGTTCCACATCGCCCTGGCGGATGCCTCCGCCAGTTCCTGCGGTGTCATTTGGGACGCGGGTTTCATTCGCCCTTGAACTCCGCTTTGCGCTTTTCCAGGAAGGCGATGATGCCCTCGGCATAATCGGCACTGCGGCCAGCGGTTCGCTGACAATCGCGCTCCATGTCGAGTTGTTCATCGAGACTGTTGGTCGCAGCCGCCTGAATAAGGCGCTTTGTAAGGCCAAGACCGAGTGTGGGGCCCGCAGCCAGCGATACGGCGAGTGCCCGCGCCTCGTTCATGAGATCCGCGTCCTCGACCGTCTTCCAGATCAGCCCCCATTCGGCGGCCCTCTCGGCCGGCAAGGGCTCGGCGGTCATGGTCAGCGCCTTGGCGCGGGGCTCTCCGATAATGCGGGCGAGACTCCATGTGCCGCCGGCATCGGGTATGAGACCGATCCTGGCGAAGGCCTGGATGAACTTGGCGGATTTCGCCGCGAGTACGATGTCACAGGCAAAGGCGATGTTGGCGCCTGCACCGGCCGCTACGCCGTTGACTGCGCAAATGATCGGCTTCTCCAGCGAACGCATCAGGCGCAGCGTCGGATTGTAGAGGGTCTCGAGCGTATGGCCGAGGTCCGGCGCGGGGCCGCCCTTGCGCGGATCCCGATCGCCCAGATCCTGCCCCGCGCAGAACCCGCGACCTGAGCCGGTCAGCAGGACGGCGCGGACAGTCGGATCATCATACGCTCGCTGAATGCCGGCCCGCAGCGCCAGGTGCATCTCTCCGTTAAACGAGTTCAGCTTGTCCGGGCGGTTTAACGACAGCGACAGCACGCCGTCGGACAGCGCCGAGAGCACAGTTTCGGAAGCCGGCATTTCTTCTTCCTTGCTCGACGATCGCTTTCTCCGTCCAGCATATAAAATGCATAGACCGTCCGGTCGGTCAATGATAAACGAGGGCGAGGAGCCGAAATGAGGATTGGATGCCGGAGCAAGGGAGTCTGCTATGCCCGTCGTCTCCGTCTCCCGCGAGGGCGAGATCGCCGTCGTCACCGTCGACAACCCGCCGGTCAATGCACTCAGCCAGGCTGTTCGCCGGGCCTTGTTCGATGCGACCACCGAACTGGACGCCGACGACGGAGTGAAGGCCGTGGTGTTGGCCTGTGCCGGCCGGACCTTCATCGCCGGTACTGACCTATCCGAATTCGGCAAGACGCCGATGGAGCCGCATCTGCCCGATCTCGTGAATCGCATCGAGGCTTCGGTAAAACCCTGGATCGCCGCGATCCATGGAACAGCGCTGGGTGGTGGCTTCGAGATCGCGCTGGGCTGTCGGTTCCGGGTTACTGTGCCAGACGCCGCGATCGGCCTGCCCGAGGTGACGCTCGGCATCGTGCCGGGCGCATCGGGAACCGTACGCACGCCGCGGCTAGTCGGTGCCGAGGCGGCGGTGGAGCTGGTGACGGGCGGCAAGCCGGTGAAGGCAGCCAAAGCACTCTCCATGGGTCTGGTCGATGCCGTCGTGCAAGGCGACCTTTTACAAAGCGTTCTTGTGTTCGCGAGCGACGCTGTGGCCCGGCCGCTGCCCGTTCCGCTGTCGCAGCGCACGGTCGTGGCACCTGCGTCCACATTTTGGGAGGACAAGAAGGAGGCGATTGCCAAACGTGCGAAGGGCGAAACCGCACCGCTCGCCGCACTGGAATGCGTGCGCATGGCGGTGGAGTTGTCATTCGATGAGGCGCTCGCCTTCGAGCGCAAGACCTTCCTCGACCTACGCGGTTCGGAACAGGCCGCGGCGCTGCGCACGGTGTTCTTCGCAGAACGCGCCGCGCGGCACCCTGCGGGCCTGAATGGCGTGGAGCCCCTGCCGCTGCGTAAGGCGGGTGTCGTGGGCGGCGGCACGATGGGCGCCGGCATCACGGCGGCGTTGCGGGACGCCGGCATTCCCGTCGTGATGATCGAACGCGACGCAGAAGCCGTGGCGCGCGGCCTCGCCAACGTCCGTGCCATCTTCGAGGACGGCGTGAAGCGCGCCAAGCTGACCAAGTCACAGGCCGAAGCGAAGCTGGCCGGCGTGACGGCTTCCACAGACTGCGGCCTTCTCGCCGACGCCGATATGGTGATTGAGGCCGTGTTCGAAGAACTCGGCGTCAAGCGTGCCGTGTTCGATCAGCTTGGCAAGCTCTGCCGACCCGACACCATCATTGCCACCAACACCTCCTATCTCGATCCGCGCCTCATTGCGGAAGGTGTTCCCGATCCGTCGCGCTTCATCGGCCTGCATTTCTTCAGCCCGGCAAACGTCATGAGGCTGCTGGAGATCGTGCCGATCCCCGAAACCGCACCGCGGACATTGGCAACCAGCTTTGCGCTGGCGCGGGCGCTGGACAAGATCCCGGTGCAGGCAGGCATCTGCGAAGGTTTCATCGGCAACCGCATCCTCAAGCGCTACCGCGCCGCAGCCGAGGCGCTGGTGCGCGACGGCGTGCCCATCGCCGAGATCGATGCGGCCATGCGTGATTATGGCTTCGCCATGGGACCCTTCGAGGCACAGGATCTCGGTGGCCTCGACATCGCCTACCTTCAGCGTGAAGGCGCTCGCGCCAACGGACAGGATGTGCCCGAGACGTTTGGCGACATTCTCGTGCGCGCCGGTCGCAAGGGCCAGAAGACAGGCGGCGGCTGGTACGACTATGCCGGGGACCGCAAGCCGCAGCCGTCTGCGGTGGTGGCGGAGCTGTTGGCCGGGAAGATCGCCCGCATGACGGCGCATTCCACCATAGCATGCCACCTGGTTGGCGAAATGGCCGCGGAGGGCGACGCGATTCTAGCCGAGGGCGTTGCCGGGCAACCGTCCGACATCGATCTCGTCGAGATCCACGGCTACGGCTTTCCGCGCTGGAGGGGCGGACCGATGTTTGCGCGTGCTCACAGCCATAGGCAGGACGTTTGAACTGGACAGGACGGCACAGGAAACGTGCGGGGTTTCGGAAGACGATGATGTTGACCTGACCTGTTGTCGAGCCTGACGTCGATTAAGTGTTTGCTGTCGCCGTTGAGGCAGTGGATCGAGCAGCAGCTGCGCGCATGATATCGGCCAGCAGGGCATAAGCGCTAGACCAGGCACCTTTCACCTCCGGCGTCCACCCCGATCCGAGCCCTTGCTCCAGCGTCCACAACAGAGCCGCACCGACCGTTTCGTAATGAGCGTCGGTGACTCCGAATTGGGCATGGCGGCGGCCCAGATCTTCAATGGTCGGAACAAGCGTCTCGAGATGATCGAGCCCCCCTACGATCATCGTGAGGGTTTGAAAGAGCTTCCGGCGCTGCTCCGTTAGGTCGGTTGTCTTGAAGAGCTGCCGCGTTGTTGCGTCGATCTCAAAAAGCCGGTCGTAGAACAGGCGCGTCGCCGCGTCTGCCATTGGCTCAACTTTCTGCCACGTCTCTTTCACGAGTGCCTTCTGTTCAGGGGACATTGTATGCTCCAAGACAGTTCAGGATTTTGGCTTGGCAGCCAGTCCCCCTTACCTACCGGCCCGCAGCCGTCAGAGGCCGCGACGGCCCATCGCTGGGCCTCGACCTTCGCTCCGCCCGCGAATCGTCTGCCCGCTCCGAGGCCATCACGTTGTGCCGTTCGCCGCGAAGTCCGGGTCGACGGTGCAAATCTCCCTGGCGGCCAACTGGAGGTCGAACTTGCTGCCGCTACCGTATTCCTTGGGGAGGAAGCCCATAGCGAACTCAAGCTCATAAGACTCGGCATTACCGGCTTGATCTTGGCGAAGGCCTCATGCGGGCTTCGCGTTGCGTCTGCATCGGGAACTAGCGGTGCAAGCAAGTTCTGCGCGAAGTCACGCGCGGTCTCCCGCAGATTCTGCCGTTCTGTCGTCAGCCTGAAATCGATGGCCATTGCGCGGCGCCTCCCTCAATGAAGGCCCGAGGGCAGCGCGGAGGTTCGACGAGTGACGGTGCGCGCACTTGCCGATGGCTCTCGCGCTTCCCCTTGCCAAACTTACCACGAACCGTGACGGTCGCGCTAGATGTAGATGCCATCAAGTGCGCCAGCTAGCCGCGAGTTGTAAGGATTCCCGCGGGAGCAGTGGAAGCGACTTTTCAGCTTCAAGCTGCAACTTCGACTTGAATGGCGAGGTCAGGACGGCCAAAGCGAAACAGAGCAGCCCGATCATTTCGTCAGTTGAGGCGATTCCGTTACATTACCAACTCGGATGAGGTTTTCGGCACACACAGGCGGTGGATGCCGGCAAGAACCCTGTCTTTGGCAATCTATGGCAGCTCGACGAACTTGGGAGACGCGGCATCCGCAGCATCGAATGGATCAACAATACTTACGTCATCGTGGCCTGTCGCACGGCAAAGCGGAGAAGTTGGATATCCATCCGCCATTCGTCCTTTGCACTTGGAGAGGCAAGGAGGGCGACAACACGCCAGTCATACTAGACATCAAAACCCCGGAAGATTTTGTACCCGAAGCGGTGTTGCAATGCCAGACAGCCCAAATATGATGCTACTTTCCGACGATGGCACAGACAAATGCAAGAATGCGGATAAGGCTCAGAAGTTTTTTCGAGCTTTGATATTGCAGGCGCAGACATGACGCCATGCGAGCACGCATCGCTCTTTCGGCGAGAAGTGTATTGCTCCAAGCGGGAAAAGGTTTTTTCTTGCAATCATACTGAAGTGACGAGGCGCCTCGGCACGTGCCGGCGCAAAGTTGCTCGCGAAAACTGAGACTAGGAGGAGCGTTGCGAAGGTGGACATTAGGCAATAGTTTCGGAGATCAGCGCCTATTTTGGCGACAGGACGGAAACGGAATACGAATGCTCCTCGGTCGAGTCTGGTTGTCAATCAGCTTACCGCAATGGTCCAAACTAAACCTGACGGGTATGACGGGTTCGTCGTAATCATAATCATACGTAGGTGCGTGAACCTATCCTCAATCGTCTATAGACGGTCGAGGAGCCACCCTCACGACCGCTCAGCCAGCCCGGCAATGTAGAGGAATGACTCGATGACAGAGACTGTCGACACTTGGACCACAGCCATGGAAACCGCGCTTGCTTGCGTTCCCGCTGATCTCCGCCTTGATGTTCTACGGAAGCTGACGGATGACGAGACCGAGCGACGCAGGCACCCGTTCCTTATCGGCTGGAAAAAGCGCTGGCATGCCGTGGACGAAGCAACGAGCGTGATCGTGCAGGTTCTGGTGCGCGACATCGCCAACTGCCACAGCAAGGCGGATGCCGCCGCCGTGTTGTTTCGGAACCATCATGGGCGAGGCACCGGGAGCTGCTGGTTGCCGGATTATCTCGATGGGCTTCCTGGCATCATAGTGGACCGCAAGCGCTGCATCGATGTTTCCGAGCGCAAACACAGGAGCAAAGCTCAATGAAGGCCGAGCACGCTGTCGTCTAGAGAATTTTCCGATCACGTTGCATTGTATCCGGCGTCGGCTTCCGCCCAGCAACGCATCGCCGTTCTGGTCGGCGGTACCGGTACCGGAAAGACCAATCTGGCCATCGCAATCGCCAGAAGCTGCATTCGCTCCGGCGCGCGCGGTCGCGTCTACAACGTGGTCGACCTCGTCAACCGTCTCGAAAGCGAGACCCGCAACGGACGTCAGGGCAGGCTCGCCGAACATCTAACTCGGATGGACTTCATCGTTCTCGACGAATTGGGTATCCACGGCGTGATTTCCGACGCCGAGGCCTGGCGGAACGCCAACGGCACGTACTGGCCAAGCCTCCTCATCGAAGACCCTCGCACGCGTGGCGTCGGCGTCTACATCTTCGAATACGAGACCGGACTTTTCTCGGGGACCTATCGAATCAACGACGCGGTTGATGCCCTTACGACTCATCTGCGGCTGGACAAAGTCTTGACCGCCCAACGGCTCGTCTTCGTCTGCCACAGTATGGGTGGTATCGTGGCCAGGCGATACCTGGTGCGCGAAGAGCGTGATCTCTTAGATGCCAAAATCGAAGTTGGCCTCTTTCTGGTAGCCTCGCCCTCCCTCGGGTCCGAGTACTCCACCTTTCTTAGCCCTTTATCCTCCGTGTTTCTCCGACACGCACAAAACGACATCTTGAGAAGTTCGGCCATGAACGCCTGGCTCCTTGATCTGGACCGGGATTTCAAGGCCATGCTGAACGCTCAGCGGTTAAAGATCACCGGCAAGGAGCTGTTCGAAGACAAGTTCATTGTTACGAAGTTCTTTTTCATGCGAGCCGTCGTCGATCCCATCTCGGCCGCCAGATATTTTCCTGAACCTTACCGGGTGCCGCTCTCCACCCATTTCACGATCCCCAC
The DNA here is from genome assembly GCF_049852135.1 of Nitrobacter sp. TKz-YC02. NCBI lineage: Bacteria > Pseudomonadati > Pseudomonadota > Alphaproteobacteria > Hyphomicrobiales > Nitrobacteraceae > Nitrobacter > Nitrobacter sp. TKz-YC02. The sequence goes on along the minus strand of NZ_CP180728.1, from coordinate 3,845,044 downwards.
GCCCACGGATCTGAAAGCGATCCAACATCGTTTGTTGGTGGAGTTCCTTGGCAAACTGGACCCCCATGTGCAGGCCGGTGTCGAAGCCATTGGGAAGGACGGACGGGTGAGGGTGGGATTCCCCGATGGAGTCCGCGCCGATATTGTGAAGGGTCAGGTTGCTCTGAAAGAGGTCGAAGGGAAGCTTCCGGGTGTCCTCACAGTCTGGCCGGAGACAACGCTGGCGATCGAGAGGCTGGTCGCCAGCCTTCTGGTTGACGCTGCGGAGCACAGCAAGCCTACCTCACGATTTCATGGTCAGCCCCCGGAAACGATACGCGAGTTCCTCGATCGCGGGTACGGAAGCACCGAGCACGTGGCACGCATCCGCGAGGGGGTTGACAAGCGCGCGGAGCTGATGGTCGAGCGGATGCGGGGTTACTGGCTGCCAGCGCTTGACGATATCGTTGCCAGGAGCCTTACGAACTTCCTCACGCTTTGTCATTTGAGCGCGTTGCAGGACCTGTTGCAGCTGCTTGCGAGCGTCGACTTTCTCCGACAGCTAATACCGGCCGACATTGAGCCGTGGATCTACCAGTCGTATTCGGCCGATGCGTACCGGCAAGCCTTTGCGATCAATCAGCCGCTTGCGTATGCCAAAGTTAGTGCTTTGTCCGGCGTCACGCTAGACCAATATCGGTTTTATTGGGGGCCGGAGAGCGAGGTAATCGCGTCCGCACGCCGGCGCGATGGTGATCCCGTGACCGGAACTTGGATCGACAAGTACCTTTACGCCCAGAATGAGCTGCAGCTGCTGAATGCAGGTTCCGCAGAAGCGTTTAGATACACGGAGGACGTCTCCATTATCAAGGTGACGGACTCGTCAGGAAAAGAGTGCTTCTGACTTGCCTGGCCAGTGCTGCCACACGCACGAACTAACGTGCTCGACAAAGGTCACGCCGCCGCGGCCTAGATTTCCAGCTTCGCCACAGCTCAAAGCGTCTTCCAAATCTCGTCAAAATCGGTGGGCAACTGATAAGGTTCGCCAGGATAGGAACGCTGACGAAGGTTAATGTCCGCTGTTGGCCCATCGCGACATATTACGCTGCCGCACGAAAACTGGTCGCTATTGGAGCAAAGCGGACGTAGTCACCCGTCACACACGCCGCCGGGTTTGTAGGTACATGGCCTAGTTAAAGGGGATACTAGGAGAAGGATTTCGACCAATGCTCAAGCTTGAGACTATCGAGGACGTTCAGTCGCTCATAGATGACGGGATCGAAGAGGGTCTGGAGCTTGAGTATAAGGGTTCTCCCGCGCTCTCTCGGGACAGCGCCAATGTCAACGAACTATGCAAGGACGTTTCGGCCATGGCGAATTCCGCGGGTGGCCAGATTATCTACGGTGTGGAAGAGGACAAAACGGCGCGAAAGCCTAAGGGATTAGATCAAGGCGTTTCCGACCCAAAGATAACACGCGAGTGGATACAACAGACTTTGAACAGTCGAGTTCATCCAAGAATGGACGGCATAAGTATCACTCGGATTGTTCTTCCTTCGGGGGCGGCTATCTATGTAGTCGAAGTGCCAGCAACTCAAGCCGGGCCACACCAAGCGCCCGACGACAAATACTACAAGCGCTTTGACGGCCTCTGCACGCCGATGAAGGATTACGAGATCAAGGACGTCATGCGCCGTGGGGAGCAGCCGGTCTTGGCCGTGGACTTATGGAACCTAAGCGCATATGCATCGAAGGGTCCATTTGGAGAAGACAGCGTCGTTATCCCGATCAAAGCCGCACTCTTAAACAGGAACTCCACCCCAGCAATTTACACGGCGCTGCGCATCTTTTTTGATCGTCGTTTCGAGATCATTGACCAAGGCCCAATGTACCCGAACGGAGCAATTTCGCTTGGACAAGAGGACGTAGTCACAGTCTTTAGAAACTTTGCTCCCCCCGACGACTTTCCAATCTTTCGGGAGACGCCCCCGGACCCCATTGAAATCAAAATCGCTACGTCTTTGCAGAAGGACGCGACCTATTTCGTTGCAGCCCACGTGGCAACGCCTGGTTATAGCCGCTTGTATAAGGGCTCAATTTCGGTAGTCAGGGACATGGTAACCGTCGATTGGCCCGACTGATTAGCTCCGATCAATACTCACAAAATTTTTCAAATTTTTCGCGGAGGTATACTGCTCAGCAGCACAAATTTTTTCGGAACGCTGAAGGTGTAGGGGGGCGAGATTTCCTTCTGCCCCGGCCGAAAAAGTTGAGGGGGGGGGCCTTTCCGAAGCGCAAGGCCAGGATGGTCCGAGGCGCCGGACGCGATTTCACTCCAGCGGCGGATACGCGCGCTAGATGGCGGCCCGGATTTGAACGACTGCGCCCCGTTTCGCCACATCCGGCCCCGTGCAGTATTTGGCCCATTCAGCCATTAGCCGCCGTCGCTTCTCAAAGAGATCGCCGCGCCGATACGCGGCCTCCACTTTGTCGGCTACAGCATGCCAAAGCGCCGCTTCAGAAACCTCATTTGGATAGTTGGTTGTCTCCGCGCACCAATCCTTGAAGGTGCTACGAAGGCCGTGCGGTACAAAGCCGGGGCGCATTTCGCGCATTAGCTCCAGCATGGCCATGTTGCTCAGCGGCTTCCCAACGTTCCCGCCGATGAACAGGTACGGGTTTCCATCGTTACGCGGCAGCGACTTCAAAAGCTTGATCGCACGATCGGACAACGGGACGCGGCGCGGCTTGGGGTCATCCTCCATCATCTTCGTTCCCGCACGGTCGGGTGGGACGGTCCAAACCTTTTCGTCGAAGTCGACTTCACTGAGCAGCGCGCCGATAACGGCTTCAGTCCGTGCAGCGGTAAGGACCAAAAATTCTAGAGCCCTGGCACTCTGCCCCTCCCGTTTGCGAAGCTCCGCTGTGAAGGTCGGAATTTCATCGTAGGGCAAAGCGGGGTGGTGCCTGGACGCGCTTCACCTTCGACCGCTTCGGCAACACAAACCCCAAATGCCCCTTCCATCTTGCAGGGTTCTCGCCTTCCCGGAAGCCGTTGACCTTCGCCCAGTCCAGAATGCTTTCGATGCGGCCCCGCACTCGGCTTGCCGTCTCCGGTTTGGTGCCCCAAAGCGGCTCGACAACCTTGACGACAAGGCCGGTATTGACTGCACCGACGGGCAGGGAGCCGAAGACCGGATAGACATAGGTTGAAAGCGTCGACTTCCACTGCGCCCGATGCTTCGCATTACGCCAACTTGTCTCGTGGGCGGCGATGTACCTGTCTGCGCAATATTCAAAGGTTACCGCCTTCGCGGCCTCTAGGCGCGCCCGAGCCTGCTCAGCCTTTCTTGCTTCAATGGGGTCTACGCCCTCCTGCCGCTGGCTGCGGCAGTCGGCTGCGGCCATCCGGGCGTCTGCGAGCGATATGGCGTTCAGCGAGCCTAGGCCCATCTCTCGGGACCTCCCATGTAGCGTGAACCGGTAAATCCAGGACTTCGCCAAGCCACGCGTCGCATCGTTGTCGGAGCGAGGCTGGCTGGAACCCGTGACTTGCAGATAGAGCCCAGCCCCATCGGGATACATGCCAGGTTCCGCAAGCCGCGCGACCTTCAGCGCAGTGAGCTTCCCGACCGTCTTTGCCATCGCTACCCCCAATCTACCCACAAGCATCTGTGAGATTCTGAGAGACGGCACGACCCGCGTAAAGACCCAAATGTCTATTTTTGCAGAGTTATTTTGAGGTCTTGAGACGCTGTGCGACAGCCTGAGAAACTAAATGGCGGAGAGAGTGGGATTCGAACCCACGGTACGGTTTCCCGCACACACGCTTTCCAAGCGTGCGCCTTAAGCCACTCGGCCATCTCTCCGGGCACCTTCTCATGACGGGGCGTGCCGGTTTTTGCAAGAGAGCGGTGGCTGTGACGTCGGGATTTTCCCTAACAGTATGGCTGATGCAGTTATTCTTCGCCCTAGCAGAACTTTTCCCACCATTCAGGGGCCGTCCGGCACGGATGTGAATTTCCGCAAATGAAGAATCTCGGCGGAAACGCCGGATGATCCCGGGATTGCAAGCCCCGGGTTGGGATTACCGGCTCTGCCGAGCGAAAATCGCTTCAATTTGCGTTCAGAGCGGAGGAGGATGGTTCGTCGAAAACGTTTTACCGAAAAATCGGGTCAATCACCTTAGTAATCTCTTCCGACTCCAGCCGAAGCGCCCTAGTGAACGCCGGCGCCGCTACGCGAACCCACCACATGCAGCGGCCATGATTTCGGTGTTACCGCAGCAGCGGGACGGTCGCTTGCGGTCTTTTTGTTAGCCACGCGCGCGTCCTCCAGTGCTTCGGAAAAGTCCGTAAACCATTGCTGGACGGTCCCGGCACGTAGCTTCCGCATCATAGCCTCCCAACGCGTCCTGCGTTCTGTCAGCGGCATCGCGAATGCGGCGGCAATGGCGCGGGCCATCCCGTCGATTTCGTGAGGGTTGACGAGGAGCGCTGTCTGCAACTCGTTCGCCGCGCCCGCAAATTTGGACAATACCAGCACCCCCGGATCGGCGGGATTCTGCGCGGCCACATATTCCTTTGCGACGAGATTCATCCCGTCGTGCAGCGGCGTCACCACGCCTACGCGCGCGGTGCGATAGAGGCCGGCCAGCACGGTCTGGCTGTAACCCCGGTTGAGGTAGCGGATCGGCATCCAGTCGGTTTCACCGTGGCGGCCATTGACGTCGGTGACCAATTTCGCAAGTTCGCTTTGCAGATTGCCGTAGGCCTCGATCATACCGCGGGAGGGCGTCGCAATTTGCAGCAGCGAGACAGTGCGCTTCAGCGCGGGGTTCAAGACCAGCATGCGATCGAATGCATTGATCCGATTCACAAGGCCCTTCGAATAGTCGAGGCGGTCGACGCCGATCGCTAGTTGTTCTTCGTTCAGGCTACGGCGCAATCGCGACACGTCCGGATGCGAGGATGCCTTGGCGGCCTGCAACGCAAATTTCTCGACATCGATTCCGATCGGGAATACGGCGCATCGCGACTTGCCGTAACGCGACGTCACGACGCCGTCTTGTATCTTGAGGCCGAGTTCCGATTGAAGATAGCTGAGAAAATTTTCGCAGTCGTCGTCGGTCTGGAATCCGATCAGATCATAGGCCAGCATCGCTTCGATCAATTCGCGATGATGCGGCACCGCCCCCATGACGGCGCGAGCCGGCCAGGGTGTATGCAGGAAGAAACCGACCGGATTGCTGACACCCAGATCGCGCAGTTCGGCACCGAGCGAGAGGAAATGATAATCCTGAATCCAGAACGCAGTGTCGGGCTTGCGAAAGCGCATCAGAGCCCTCGCCATGAAGGCATTGACCTCGCGATACGATTGATAGTCCTCGTGCGACACGCGAATGAGATCGGACCGGGAATGAAGCGCAGGCCACAACGCCGAATTCGCGAAGCCTTCGTAGTATCCGCCGTAGTGCGCGGCCGGTAGATCCAGCAATGCAAGTGCTCCGGATCCGAGGGCTTCAACTTCAGCAAAGGGTTCCTTGTGCGACCCGTCGCGTACCCGTCCGCTGGAACCTACCCAAATTGCTCCTGATTTTTCAACAACTGGTAACAGCGCCGCCGCTAGGCCGCCTGTCAGGGGCTCATTAGCCCGCGCACGCGCCACGCGATTCGAAACGACAACGAGGTTCACAAGGATCCCCTCCTGGTTTTGCACCCGCAGATAAACGCGCGTTCATCAATATGGTTCCTGCCTCCTTCCTACCAAATTGACGCCAAATTCAGGCAGTCTAGAAGGAAACTCAAAGTTCCCGGTCATTTGAGAATGAAACGGTTATCTCGTCACTTTTAACGAGAAGTGTTTTTCATCGATTCAGCTACGCCAGTAACGATCCTCCCAATTGCGCGACAATTTCATGCCGGTCAGGATCAATCCGGCCATGGAGTAGGTTTGCGGGAAGTTCCCAAACAACGCGCCGGTTTTCGGATCGACATCCTCCGATAACAGCCCGAAGCGATTGCGATGCGCCAGCGCATCCACAAAGGCCTCACGGGCTTCCTCTCGCCGCCCGAGCGACCACCACGCATCAATCAGCCAGAACCGGCAGATTAGGAACGCAGTCACGGGAAGACCGAAGTCATCTTCTGCCGCGTAACGCATTACATGCTTTTCGCGCAGCAACTCGCGCTCCATGGCAGCGACAGTCTTGATGAATCGTGGATCGTCAACCTCGCAAACCCCGAGTTCGGGTAGCAACAGCACGCTCGCATCGAGATCGTCGGATCCGAATGCCGCGGTAAAGGCCTCGCGCTTCGGGTTCCACGCGCGATCGATCAGTTCGGCATGCAACGGATCAGCGATTGCATTCCAGTGCGCCGCGCGTTCTGGCAGGCCGAGCCGTTCCGCGATAGCCGCGAGTCGGTTGACGCCGGCCCAGCACATCGCTGCGGAGTGGGTATGGACACGCTGACGACCGCGATATTCCCAGATGCCGGCATCACTTGTCATCGCAACGCGGGCCGCCCTGTTGCCTAGCGATTCAAGCAGCGTGAACAGGCTTTCGTCACCGGGACGCGGTAACCGGCGATCGAAGAACAGCGGCAGCGCCGCCAGGATGGCGCTGCCATAGGTGTCGTGCTGCTTCTGGTCGACCGCGGCATTGCCGACACGCACCGGCCCGTCGCCGCGATAGCCTTGAAGATCGACGGCAGTCCACTCATCTAGCGGCAGATTCGGGACCACGCTGTAGACCGGCTTGAGATCCTCCTCGGCATTCGATGCGAGCGAGAGCGTAAAACCGATGAAGTCCTCCATCGTCCGCGTCGCACCGACGCGATTGAGCGCCTTCACAACGAAATAGGCGTCGCGTAGCCAGCAATAACGATAATCCCAGGTGCGGCCCGAGCCGGGCGCCTCGGGAATCGAGGTGGTATGCGCGGCGATGATGCCGCCGGTTTCCTCGAAGTTGGACAGCTTAAGCGTGATGGCCGCGCGGATGATGGCTTCCTGCCATTCATAGGAGATGTAAAGACGACGCACCCAGCTCAGCCAGTAGGTTTTGGTTTCGTCCGCAAAACGCTGGGCGGTTGACGCCAGATCGCCGGGAAATGCTTCGTCGTTGCCGAAGACGAGATACATCGGCCGCGTCAGAACGAACGGCGTTTCGTTTTCGATCAGAGCCAGCGGCGCGTCGGTGGTCACGCGGATCGCGGTGCCGTCTTCTTCGAAATAGCGGATGTGGTTGCTGCCCATCGAGTGCCGGACCATCGGTTTGCCGTAGGCGTGCGTCGGCCGGATGCGGATGGTGATCCGGGGCAGACCCGCGACAGGCTCGATGATGCGAAACAACTGCGGCGGCCGGAACATGCGGCCATATTGCCGGAAACGCGGCGCGAAGTCGGTGATACGCACGGCATTGCCGTGCGTATCGGTCAGGACGGTGGAGACGATCGCGGTGTTGCGAACATAGTCCGACTGAAAATCGGCCATGCCATCCAGCACGACATCGCTGAAACCTTTTTCTTCGTCCCCCGCGAGCAGGCGCGAAAATACCGGGTCCGAGTCAAAGCGCGGGAAACACCACCATACCAGCCGCGCGGTCGGATCGACGAGTGCCGCCGTCCGGCAGTTGCCGATGACAGCGAGATCGAGCCCATGATCGGTCATTCAGCGACCGCTCGTTCGTCGTCGAGCAGACGGGCCAGCCAGGCCCTGACGTTGCTGGGTGCTTGAAAATGGCCGTTCACGCCTTGGGCGCGCCGTCCGACGGAGAACGACAAGCCGTTCAGGTCTGGCATGATGGCAAAGACCGTTTCATCGGTTACGTCATCGCCGATGAAGACCGGCCGCCGTCCCTTGAACGGCTTATGCGACATCAGCTCGGTCACGCCGGTCGCCTTGGTAAATCCCGAATGCTTGATCTCGCAGACGAACTTGCCCGGCAGCACCTCTATGGCCGCGTTCGGCAGGTCGGCGCGTATTGCCGATACCCGATCATAGATCGCGCGTTCGACATCCGGCGCCTTTCTGAAATGGAGCGCCAGCGAGTAACCCTTGTTTTCTACCAGGATGCCGGGATGCAATTCGGCGATCGCTGCAAACCGTTGGATTAAATCCGGATTCATCGGCGGCGCATGCGCAGCCACGGCCTCGCTTTCGATCGAAATCCGCATCTCCGCACCGTGGCCACCGACAGCGGGAAACAGCATCGGTGCGAAGATCCGGTCGATATCGCTGAGCGATCGACCGCTGACCAGCGCCAGCGCGCCAGCCGTCCGCGACAACAGCCGCGACAGCGACGAAGCGAGCTTGGGAGGCACGTAAACCTCGTGGGGCGACGGCGCGAGATCGAGCAGTGTGCCATCGATATCGAGCAACAGCGCAGATGTACCGAGCGGCAGCGCGCGAGGCTCGGGGTCGTCGGTCACGGAAGCGGTTTTGTTCGGCACGTTTTCCATTACACCCTGATTCATCACACCATGATTCATCGTGACTCCACAACGGCAAGCGGCGACGCTACCGACTCGAGCGACTGCCGCTCGGCAGCGATTCCATATCGCCAGCCGATCAGCGCGGCTGCGATCATTAGCGCCGACCCGAAACAGTATCCGGCGAATACGCTGTCACGCGAGCCGCTGTCGATCAAGGCACCAAACAGCGTCGGGCCGGCGACGCCGCCGATTGCGGTTCCCACAGAATAGAACACCGCGATCGCCAGCGCCCGCACTTCAAGGGGAAAGGTCTCGCTCACGGTCAGGTAGGCCGAGCTGGCGGCCGGCGAAGCGAAGAAAAAGATGACCATCCACGCGATCGTCTGGGTCTGTGCGGTCAGAACGCCGGTGGCGAAGAGATAGCCCGTTATGGCGAGCAGAACGCCGGAGATTCCGTAGGTGAACGCGATCATCGCGCGGCGTCCGACGGTATCGAACAGCCGGCCGAGCAGCAATGGTCCGAGAAAATTACCCGCCGCGAACGGCAGAAGGTACCACCCGATCCGCTCCGCCGGAATGTTGTAGAAGGTCGACAGCACCAGCGCGTAAGTAAAGAAGATCGCATTGTAGAAGAACGCTTGCGCGGTCATCAGCGCAAGGCCTACCAGCGAGCGTTGCCGATACGTTTTGAACAGCGTCCGCGCCACCTCGCGCAGCGGTGTGTGGCTGCGCATCCGAAGCCTGATCGTCGGCCAGACCCCTCCGGTGGGTGCATCGGAATGGCGAACTGCTATCCGTTCGATGCCGGCGACGATGCCCACCGCTTCGTCCGGCCGTCCGTGAATCATCAGCCAGCGGGGGCTTTCCGGGATCCACAGTCGCATCACAAACACCACAAGTCCCAAGACTGCGCCGGTGAGAAACGCGAGCCGCCACCCCAGTTCCGGATCGATGACTTGTGGGTCGAGCAGCACGATCGCACCTACCGCGCCAAGAGCGGCGCCAATCCAGAAACTGCCATTGATGGTCAGGTCGGTCCAGCCACGGTACCGCGCTGGCACCAGTTCCTGGATCGTCGAATTGATCGCGGTATATTCGCCGCCGATGCCTGCCCCCGTGAGAAACCGGAACAGCGCGAAGCTGGCGACATCCCAAGACAGCGCGGTCGCCGCCGTCGCGGCTAGATAGAGCGTCAAGGTGATGAAAAAAAGTTTCTTGCGCCCGATGCGATCCGTCAGCCAGCCGAAGCCCAGCGCCCCAAGCACAGCTCCGACAAGATAAGCGCTGCCGGCGACGCCGATATCGAGGTTGCTGAAGCGAAGGGTGGGACTGTCCTTGAGCGCGCCGGACAGCGCGCCTGCGAGCGTTACCTCCAGCCCGTCCAGTATCCAGGTGATTCCAAGGGCGGTCACGACCCGCGTATGAAATTGGCTCCAGCGCAGGCTGTCGAGACGCGCGGGAATGTCTGTCTCGACGATCCGGTCCTTCGGTTCCTGCAATGATAACCTTTCAGTCGTCAGAACACGTTGCCCGGCCGGCTCTCCCCGCCGTTCGCAAGCAACGATCAAGATTGAGCTAATGCTCAGGCTCGCTCAGTGATATTCCACATGGGTCCGTTGGCAATCCGCCGCTGCTGGCAGGCCCTGTTCCCGCCTGTTGGCTGACCAGAAACGCGCCACTCCGGTCCCTAGTTCCCCGATTTCGAAGGCCTGTTGACCTCGTCCCCGTCGTTATTGATGTGCGTCCATGCCTTGAATAATTTTGAACGAACTTCCGCCGAGCGGCGTCAAATCAGGAAGTTCGGGCGGCAGGTCACCCATAGAATGCTGCGCAACAACACTATCGTGTGGCGGACCAATGAACAGAAAGGGAGATGATCATGTGGGTTCAGACGATTTCCGGAAAAAGGCTGAGGGCGGCCATTCTGGCGTCCGGCCTGGTTGTGATCGCCGCACCACAGAAGGCCTCGGCCGGCGACCTTTCCGCGCAGCAGATTATCGACGGACTTAAGACTTCGAAGACGCGTAGCCTGAGCGCGCCAACACGGCCAGCGCTGAGCCCCAGCGATCTGGATTTCGTCAGGAACGTGCGCGGCAAGACCCGCTCGCTGTCCATGGGCGACCGCGATCACCTGGCTGAGATTGCCGCCCAGCGCCCGAAGATCGATCTGGATATTAACTTCGATTTCGATTCCGCGGCCGTGACGCCGCGGACCGAGCCGCAATTGCACAGCCTTGGGAAGGCGCTGACGAGCGACGAGCTGGCAGGCTCCGTCATCATGCTCGGTGGCCACACTGACGGCAAGGGCTCCGATGCCTACAATCATGACCTCTCTGAACGCCGCGCTGAAGCCGTGAAGCGATTCCTTATTGAGACATATAAGATTCCGGCGGAAAATCTGGTCGCGGCCGGATATGGAAAAGAGGGATACAAGAATTCTGCAGACCCGTTCTCTCCGGAAAACCGTCGCGTCGAGGTCGTCAACATGGCGGCGAAAGAGCAGGCCGCGAATAAATAATGCTGATATTGCGCGTGCCGCGCTTATGCCGCACACCATGTCGCTGACATGACTACGCAGCCCGATGTAGTCGTCGATGCGCAAGCCTTGTATTTTGCCGGCCGTTGACAGCTGCCGCGTCGTTGGTTTGAAAATGCGGATCGCGTAAGATAAGGTCACCACGGCGCGGGCTGGAACGGCGTCTGACTTTGGACGGTCGTCGCATGAACATTCGAGTTGCGGTGCTGGCCGTGTGGACGCTGACGATGGCGCTTGCGATGGCGCCGGCGGTCGCATCGGCCGCGACCGACGGAAGCACGCGGATTGCGCTTGTCATCGGCAACGCCGTCTATCCGGACAGCGAAGCGCCGCTCAAGGAGCCGATCAACGATGCCCGCGATGTTGCCGCCGAACTCAAGCACGACGGCTTTGATGTCGAAACAGGTGAAAATCTGACCGGCGAAGCCATGCGCCTCGCGCTAAAGCGTCTATACACCCGCATCAAGCCTGGCAGCGTCGCGCTGATCTTCTTCAGCGGATACGGTATCCAGTCCGGACGCCAAAGCTACCTCATTCCGGTCGACGCACAACTCTGGACCGAAGCGGATGTGCGCCGTGACGGCTTCAGCCTCGAGACCATTCTGGGTGAGATCAACAATCGCGGTGCAGGAGTCAAGATCGCGTTGCTTGACGCCTCCCGCCGCAATCCGTTCGAGCGCCGCTTCCGCAGCTTTTCGGCCGGTTTGGCTCCGGTGATCGCGCCGAACGGAACGCTGGTGATGTATTCTGCGGCGCTGAGTTCGGTGTCCAGCGATGCCGGCACCGATCACAGCCTGTTCGTCAGCGAATTGCTGAAGGAGATCCGCGTCCCCGGCCTGACAGCCGAGGAAACGCTGAATCGCACCCGTGTCGGGGTGACGCGAGCCTCGCGCGCTGAGCAGGTGCCGTGGATTTCGTCGTCTTTGGCCGAGGATTTCCATTTTATTCCCGGCCGGGATGGCCAGCCAGATGTCGCCGCAGCGCCATCGTTGCCGCCCAGCCCGCAGACCGAGGCTTTATCTCCACCCGTTCCGTCGTCTCCGCCCGCACCGACACCTGTTGCGTCGGCGCCTCCGACGCCCAAAGCCTCATCGGGCCAAGCCAAACCTCCGGCGGAACCTCCGCAGCAAACCCGGGATGACGGAAAGACCGCGCTGGCTTTGGCGGACGATCCAACGATCAAATCGTTGACGACCAGGATCGCCGCCAAGGCAGACGACGCCAACGCACTGTATCGGCGTGGGCAGGTCTATGCCAGCAAGGGCGCCTATGCACTCGCCATCAAGGATTTCGATGCGACGATCCGACTCAATCCGAAGGACGTTGAGGCCTACAACAATCGCTGCTGGACCCGGACTGTGATCGGCGAGTTGCCGTCCGCGCGGCGAGACTGCGACGAGGCTCTCCGGTTGAGGCCGGATTTTGTGGATGCGCTGGACAGCCGCGGCCTGCTCAACCTGAAGAGCGGCGCGAACAAGGACGCGATCGCGGACTTCGATGCGGCGCTCAAGATCAACCCCAGGCTGACCTCCTCGCTTTACGGCCGGGGCCTTGCCAGGCGGCGCAGCGGCGCCGTCGCGGAGGGTAACCTTGACATCGCCAACGCCAAGGCAATGGATCCGGACATCGCGAAGGAGTTTACCGGATACGGCGTGCGCTGAGGTCGTGTACCTGCACGGCGATGATTTCGACCCGTTTGTTTTGCGATTGCGGATGCGCCGTATAGGTTGTCGCCGTATCGAGACACGCGGCGCGTTCAATGTGAGAATTGCAGGGTGAGGCAACTTTCGGATTCAGGATTTCGGCCGCGGTGCGCGCATAAGCTCGTCTCCGGCCTGCTTTTGGGCGCAATGGTGGCGACTATCGGCCTCGTGAACTCTTTGTACGCCGCCGACGACACCGGGTCATCCGGAGGCGCCCTCGTGACGGTAGCCCGCGCGACCAATGCCTGCTTTTCCGACATGGTTCGTGTGACCGGCTTCGTTGTTGCACGCCGGGAAGCGGTGGTCAGCCCCGACTCGGAAGGATCGCAGGTCACCGACGTGCTTGTCCGCGAGGGCGACACCGTCGCACTGAATCAGGAACTGGCCCGGCTGACGCCACCCCCCGGCGGAAAATCAGGATCGGCGGTGCGCGCGCCTGCTGCGGGCCTCGTCACCCAAGTCGGTACCGCCGTCGGAGCGCCGGCCTCGCTGCGAGCCGGGCCGATGTTTCGGATTGCAGTCAATAATGAGGTTGAACTGGATGCCGAGGTGCCGTCGATTCATGTGCTCAAGCTCAACCCGGGCGCGAGCGCGCGCGTCAGCCGCGAGGATGGGCCCGATCTGGTCGGGCACATCCGGCTGGTTTCGCCCGAGATCGATCGCAAAACCCAAATGGGTCATGTCCGGCTGTCCTTGAGCGAAGATCCGACGTTGCGGATCGGAATGTTCGCCCGCGCCAGCATCGACGCCAAGCGCAGTTGCGGCGTAGCCATTCCCCGCTCCGCGATCGATCACCTGACGGTTCAGGTGGTCAACGGAGATGTCGTGGAGACGCGGCGCGTTCGCGTCGGACTGACGTCCGACGTCGCCGTCGAGATCCTGGAAGGATTGAAAGTCGGAGAAATCGTCGTGGCCGATGCCGGCACGTCGCTGCATGACGGCGATCGGGTCAAGGCCATATTCCCCGATGATCACGATCGATTGCGAGCACGTTGATGGCCTCCAATATTTCCGCCTGGTCGATCCGGCATCCGCTCCCGTCCGTCCTCTTCTCGATAATATTGCTGATACTGGGCTGGGTCAGCTTCACCAAGCTCGCGATCACACGGTTGCCGAGCGCGGATATCCCTGTGATCTCTGTGGCGGTCTCGCAGTTTGGCGCTGCGCCCGCCGAACTCGAGTCACAGGTCACCAAGACCATCGAGGATGGCGTCTCGGGCGTCGAGGGCGTCCGTCATATTTCGTCCTCGATCACAGATGGCTTGTCGCTGACCACGATTCAGTTCGCGCTCGAGACCAATACGGATCGTGCGCTGAACGACGTCAAGGACGCCGTGACGCGGGTCCGCGCCAATCTCCCGCAGAACGTCAACGAGCCGCTGATCCAGCGTGTCGACGTCATCGGGTTGCCGATCGTCACCTATGCCGCGATCTCGCCCGGCAAAACGCCCGAACAACTGTCATACTTTGTCGACGACGTGGTCAAGCGGGCATTACAAGGCGTCCGTGGCGTCGCCCAGGTCGAGCGCATCGGCGGTGTCGAGCGTGAAATTCTGGTGTCGCTCGATCCGGATCGCCTGCACGCGGTGGGACTGACGGCGGTCGATGTCAGTCAGAGGCTGCGTGGTATCAACGTCGATGTCGCCGGAGGACGGGCGGAGATCGGACAGAACGATCAGGCGATCCGGACCCTAGCCGGCGCCAAGACCCTCAACGAGCTGGCAGGCACGATGATTTCTCTGCCGGGCGGCAGCGAAATCCGTCTCGACGATCTCGGCACGGTGACTGACACTATCGCAGACCGTCGGACCTTTGCCCGCTTCAACGGCCAGCCGGTGGTCGCGCTCGGCATCAAACGCTCCAAGGGAGCGAGTGACGTTGTGGTGGCGAAGGCCGTGCAGGATCGGATCGACGCGCTGAAAGGGCAATATCCCGACGTCGATCTGAAGCTGATCGACTCCTCCGTCGAGTTCACAAAAGGCAACTATGAGGCGGCAATCTCGACCCTGTTCGAAGGCGCGACGCTCGCCGTCATCATCGTTTTCCTGTTCCTTCGCGACATCCGCGCCACCATTATCGCCGCGATCTCGCTGCCGTTGTCGATTTTCCCAGCCTTCTGGGCGATGGACATCCTCGGCTTCTCGCTGAACCTGGTCAGCTTCCTCGCCATCACACTTTCAACCGGAATTCTCGTCGACGACGCCATCGTCGAAATCGAGAACATCGTGCGCCATATGCGAATGGGCAAATCGCCCTACCGCGCCGCGCTCGAAGCGGCCGATGAAATCGGCCTCGCGGTGATCGCGATCAGCCTCACCATTATCGCGATTTTCGCGCCGGCGAGTTTCATGTCGGGCATCGCGGGGCAGTTCTTCAAACAGTTCGGCATCACGGTGTCGGTGCAGGTGTTCTTCTCGCTGTTGGCCGCGCGTTTGGTGACGCCCGTACTCGCCGCTTACTTCATGAAGGACCATCCGCATGATCCGCCGCCGCCGGGTCGCGTGCTGCGCGCCTATATCAGCCTCGTTACCTGGTCGGTGCGGCACTACATCATCACCGTCCTGATTGGCTTCGCGGTCTTTGCTGCCTCGATTTGGAGCATCAAGCTGTTGCCGCAGGG
This sequence comes from Nitrobacter sp. TKz-YC02, assembly GCF_049852135.1. Lineage (NCBI taxonomy): Bacteria > Pseudomonadati > Pseudomonadota > Alphaproteobacteria > Hyphomicrobiales > Nitrobacteraceae > Nitrobacter > Nitrobacter sp. TKz-YC02. Next base: position 3,829,774 of record NZ_CP180728.1, on the reverse strand, counting down.
TTTCTTGCCGGCGCAGGACACCGCGCGCTCGCTGCTGGCGATGGAGCTGCCGCCGGGGTCGCAGCTCGCTCATACCGAAAAGGTGACGGAAGAGATCGCGTCGCGGCTGCGCAAGCGGCCGGAGGTGATGAGCGTATTCGTGGACGGCGGGCGCGTGCCGCCAGGACTGCAGGAGGTGCGCCGTGCATCCCTGATCATCAACTACACCCCGAAGCAAGACCGCAACATCACCCAGCGGGAACTGGAACTCTCGATCGGGGAGGAACTCGAAAGTGTTCCCGACATCCGTTACTGGTTCCTTGACGAGAATGGCTTGCGCGCGGTCTCGCTCGTGGTGACCGGACCCGACATCGGCATCGTCAGCAATGTTGCGAATGAGTTGGCGACTCAGATGAAGCGCATTCCGCTGATTGCCAATGTCACGCCGGAGACGTCGCTCGACCGTCCCGAACTCAGAATCCAGCCGCGAGCCGATCTCGCCGCGCGTCTCGGGGTATCGACCGAGCAACTCTCGCAAACCATTCGCGTAGCGACGATCGGCGACGTTGGCCCGGCGTTGGCGAAGTTTGATGCCGGTGACCGTCAGGTTCCAATCCGTGTGCAACTCGAAGAGGACGCGCGCTCCGATTTGAAGATGCTGGAGCAGATGCGCGTGCCGATCGGTGGCGGCCGCGGTCATGTCCCGCTTTCCGTCGTTGCCGATATCAGGCTGGATCAAGGCCCCACCAACATCAACCGCTACGACCGCGAGCGGCAGGCCACCGTCGCGGCCGACCTCGTCGGCACGGCCGCGCTCGGCGACGCGACCAAGAGGATCAACGATCTGCCGGTGATGAAGACCCTGCCCAAGGGCGTGAAGGTCAGTCCTTCGGGCGACGCCGAGAGCCTGAACGAGCTATCTGAAGGATTCGCAACAGCGATCACGGCCGGACTGATGATGGTTTATGCGGTTCTGGTGCTGCTGTTCGGCACGTTCCTGCAACCGATCACCATCCTGTTCTCGCTGCCGCTATCGATCGGCGGCGCGATCATGGCTCTGCTGCTCACCGGTAAGCAGCTCACGACACCCGTCTGGATCGGCATCCTGATGCTGATGGGCATCGTCACAAAGAACGCGATCATGCTGGTGGAGTTCGCGGTCGGATCAATCCGCGGAGGCCGCGCGCGGGAAGAGGCGATCATTGATGCCGGCATGAAGCGCGCCCGTCCGATCGTCATGACGACCGTCGCGATGGTCGCGGGCATGATGCCGAGCGCGCTGGCGTTCGGCGCCGGCGGTGAATTCCGCTCGCCGATGGCGCTCGCGGTAATCGGTGGCCTGCTGTTTTCGACGATGCTCTCGCTCGTGTTCGTGCCTGCGATGTTCCTGCTGATGGATGATGTCGGCAAGTTCATCTGGCGTCACAGCAAACGGCTATTCACATCAGGCGATGTCATTGAGCCTGCAGCCGCCGAACAAAAAACGCCAAACGCCGCCTCGCTTCCGGGCGCCGAATAGGTGCCATAGCCTTTCTGTTTCAGAAGCGGGTTTTCAGATTCTGATCTGACGCGTCTCTGACGAATGTCAAATTCATTCCACTAGCTCTTTTCGGCCAGTTTGACACGACATCTCCATATTCAACGCGGAATCACATTGCTGTTCAATTTCTGACGGTTTGCATGCAAGGACGCGCTGTTTCGAGATGGCAAGAGCATTAAGAATCGCAGGCGTCGTCGCAGCCAGCCTGATCGCGATCGTCATCGTGATTCTCGTAACCGGATTTCCTTCCGGTTACGTCGCGTCGCTGGTGCAGGACCGGATCGAGCGCGACACGGGGTGCCGGATTGCGATCAACGGCACGATCGGAATTGACCTATGGCCTTCGCTCGGATTCGCGCTGCGTCATGTTACGCTCGATCGTCCTGGAAAGACCGCGACGGATGCGCAGTTTGCCGTGGAGGAAATCCGCGCTGCTCTCGAGCCTGCGAGCCTCCTGTCGGGGACTTTAAAGATCTCGGAATTGAATATCGACCGCCCCACGCTGCGGGTGCCGCTGCTTCGTGAACTCACCGGCAGCGGCGTTTCATCCAAGTCGGACCGGGCCGGAGAGACAGCGGAAGACAGTACGGAATTTCCGGTTGACCGGGTGACGGTTTCAAACGGCGCGATCGTTTTCTTCGATCCGCAAACCGGCTGGGAGAATCGCGTCGATGGTGTGAACGCGAGCGTGACGCTTGGTGCTGACCGGCGAATCAACATCAGGGGCGAGGCGCGTCCCGGCGACCGTTCGCTGACATTCACCATTGCAGCATCGCCGCCTGCAGGTTTACTCGGGCGTCGAAATATCCCGACCGAATTGAAGCTCGAGATTTTAGGTGCGCCGCCCCGCCGACTGACAGCCAGGGCCGAGGTCCGGATCAACGGGGAAATGCTTCTCATCAATGGCTTGTCCGGATCGTTCGACGACGGAAAGTTCAACGGCTGGGCATCGGTCGATCTTTCGAGCAAGCCGCTTGTGAAAGTCGATCTCGATTTTCAGCGGCTCGACCTCGGCGCAGCAGCGAGCCAGCCTTCGGCACCGCGCTCCGGCGCGCAACCATGGAGCGATGCGCCGATCGATGTCAGCGGGCTAAAGTATGTCGACGCGCAGGCGACGATTTCAGTGGCGGAACTGAATATCGGCCGAGCGCGCTTTGCGCCGGCTCAGGTCGACGCCGCCATTGATCGCGGCGTGTTGAAAGCGTCATTTTCGAACCTCGGCGCCTATGACGGGCGAGCTAATGGCAGCCTGTCGATCGACGCGTCCTTGAACGATCCGTCCTACGCGCTCAAGGGTGACGTGAGCGGTGTTCGCGCGCTGCCGCTGTTGTCGAGCCTTGCCGACTTCGACAATGTCGATGGCAGGATGCGGGCGACAGCCGACGTCCGCGGCACTGGCGTCAGTGCGCGCGCGATCATGTTGAGCCTCACTGGGACAGCTTCGATCGACGTCCGCGACGGCGCGATCCGCAACCTCAACATTGCGAAAATGATCCGTGCGTTGACGTCCGGTACTCTGTCGGGGTGGCAGGAACGCCCTGATCAGACCACTGACATGTCGCAACTCAGCGCAACCGCGACCATCGCGAAAGGACAGGCCACCACGAACGACCTGTTTCTAACCGGCCCACTTGTGCGGATGAGCGGCGCCGGCACCTTCGATCTCGGCTCGAAGACGCTGGCATTGCGGGTCGAGCCGAAACTCGTCATGACCACCGAGGGCCAAGCGGGTCGCGCCGATCCGATCGGCCTCGGCATTCCGATTGTCGTGCAAGGGGCATGGAGTGAGCCGCGCATCTATCCTGATGTGGCCGGCATTCTGGACGATCCCGACGCGGTCGATGCGAAGCTGAGGGAATGGGGGCAGGGATTGTTCGGCCGCAGCGGGAGCGGCAGTTCTGACCGGTCCGGCCCCAGCATCGGAGAGACCCTTGATACCTTGATCCGGCAGGGTCTCGGCGCAGGAACCGATCCCGCTCCCGACAGACCGCCCGCTACAGGCAAGCCTTCTCAAGGACCGTCGCACCAGAACGTGCCATCCCGAGACAAGCCGCCGCCTATCGATGAGATCATGAAACAACTGTTCGGCCGCTAGAGCGTTTTCGAGCGAAGTAGATCCGGTTCGCGTGAAGAAAATGCGTCCAATCAAAATATTGAGTCCGATTCAACTGCGTTGAATCAAACTCTCTGTTGCAGGATCGCAATGGCGCGCCGGACGTGGAGACGCATTACCACATCGTCTGCCGCGCGCGCTCGAGCCAGGCCTTGTCATATTCCTCGCCGCCGACGCGGCTCTTGCTCATCTCCGCGAGGATTTCTCCAGGCGTCGGCAAGGTCTTGAGATCGACGTGCCGGCCGGGATCCCAGAGGTACGAACGGATGATGGCGCGCGCGCACTGAAAGTAAATTTCCTCCACAGTCATGACGATGACCGAACGGGGCGTTTTGCCTTCGACGTCAAACGACGCGAGCAGCTCGGGGTCGGCTGACACCAGCGCGCGGCCGTTGACGCGCAGGGTGGTGCCGGATCCCGGGATCAGAAACAGAAGCGCGGCCCTTGGATCGCGGATGAGATTTCGCAGCGAATCGATGCGGTTGTTGCCGCGCCGATCCGGAATGATCAACGTGAGATCGTCATGAACCCGAACGAAGCCGGGCAGATCGCCGCGCGGCGAGCAATCAAGCCCTTCCTCCCCGCAGGTCGCCAAGATGGCGAACGGAGAGCTTTCGATCAGCGCGCGATAGGACGGCGTGATCCGATGCGCCACCTTGATCGTCGCCGCCTCGCCCGGCTGGCCATAAATGGCCTCGAGCTGCTCGATCGTCTCGATGGCGGTCACCACGATTGCTACTCCCTGCGCTGAGACGGCCTCTTCTGCCGTGGATGATGGTCCAGTTGGAATGCCATCCTATACAGCGCGGCGCGCGTCTGTGAAACTGCGTGCCCCGAGCCTGGCGATGTTGTGAACGGTCCACGCGGCACCCTCATGGATCGCGCAATAGTTGTCGGGCAGGAGTCCGCCTCCATTCCAGCAGCGGCGCCATGTCCCGGTTTGGCCGGATCGTCTTTGAGCCACCGGCACTCACGTGGTTACGCTGTCGACTTAAGCCGCATAATCCGGAGCACATCAAAAATCAGCACAATCAACTGCGCTCCGCCGTAAATCAAAAACGCGAAATAAAATTTCGGCTGCCCGCCGTCCGCGGCGGAGGCCAATGCTCCCGCTGCCACGGCAATTATAGCGCTCACGGCATTGACGCACACGGCCTTGCCGATTGTGTCTGGCCACTTCCTGGCAACCAGCCCGACCAGCCGCGATATCAAGTAGGTCGCCACCAAAGCCACAACGATAATAAAGAGCATCGATCCTCCGACTGAATCCGAAATGAAGTAAGCGACGGCCCCGTCGCTAAATTAGTCTCCTCTTTTTAGCGAAGTGATGCAGGATATCTACTCCGGAGCCATAAACTTCCCCATACCGGATGCTGTTCGCTGTCGCTTCCGAAAGCCACGCCCTTGTTGGGCGCCGTGTCGTTACGGCGGGCTGTATGCCGTCGTCACGCGAAGATGAATTTCCGCATTTTAGCTCTCCGTCGGTTAAACGATGGTTCCAGACCCTTGTGCGGTTAACTCGGAGCGCCAGATTTTCTGGTGATCGATCCGACATCAGCCTCCGCGAGGAGCGCTAAATTATTGAGATCAGAACCAGTGAAAAGCGCGCCAAATTGGCGGCAAACTTGCCAAGACAACCTAGCCAAGGCAGGTGCGCAGCGAGTGCTCAGGCATGGCCAACACCACGGCATGCGTCGTCGGTCCGAAGCTTGCGCTAGCCATCTTGCTAACCACGCCATACCAACACCGGCCATACAAATACCCTGGGTCAGAGACAATCTGCGGGCGGCCTCGGGAACCGAGGTCTGCTCGCGTCAATTCAATATGTCCGCATTCTCGCCGCGATTGCCGTGCACCACGCTTCAATCGTGGGGACACCTGCACATTGCCACATCATGTTCACCAACCGTCGCTCGCGTGCCGCCGCGCTGTGTTACGCGCGTTTGCAAGCGCCGCCTGCACATTGACTCTCGGCGCGTCCGTCGGCGGCTGCACCAGTGCCGCTCTCTCCTCCGGCGGCGCGACCTTCGATGCCGCCGAACTCTCCACCAATCCGACGCTTCTCGTTGCCACCACGCGCAAGCCTGTGAACGGTGCGCGTGCCAAGCCATGGTATGGGTCTGAACGAGCCGCGCGACTGAACGTCGCTCGCGCCAAGCTCACACCGCCAAGCGGGGGGCGCTTCTCGCTCAATGCCGTCGGGCTGGACGATTGGCGCCTGGACGCAATCGAGCCGACCAGCCAAATCGGCGACCTCTACGCTGAGCCGGGCGGCACCCGTGACGTGCTTATCTACGTGCACGGCTTCAATCAGACCTTTGAAAACGCGGCGCTCGACGCCGCCCGAATCTCCGAAGGCATCCGCTTTCGCGGCGAGACTATGGTGTTTTCCTGGCCTTCGAAAGCGAGCCTGCTCGACTACGGCTACGACCGAGAGAGCGCGATGTGGTCACGCGACGCGCTTGATCAAGTGTTGACCGGGTTGATGGCGAGTCCGGTCACTGGTCGCATCCACATCGTGGCGCATTCAGTCGGCACCATGCTGACGATGGAGGCGCTGCGCCAGATTTGCGCGCGACAGCCGGCGGCAGGCGATCGCATCGGAGCCGTTGTCTTCGCTTCGCCCGACATTGACCTCGATGTCTTCACCTCCTCGGTCGAGCGCGTCGGTCCGCTCGCCGGGAAGATCACGGTCGTCACCGCTACCAACGACCGCGCGTTGGCTCTCTCGGGCTTCCTGGCGGGTGGCATTACCCGCGTCGGCGCTGCCGAAAAGGCCAAACTTGAGCAACTTGGGCTGCGCGTCATCGACGCCTCGGCGCAGGGTTGGGGCTTTATCAACCACGACCTGTTTCTGTCTAATGCGAAGGTCCGTCAGGTCATTCGACGCGCCGTTGACGGACGCCCCCCGGTTGACGGGGCCTGAGGCGGCGTCCTGACTGCGCATGATACCGCATTAGCGTCTGCTGATAGCGGCTTGCGACCCCCCCCCCCAACATGCTGGTGGTAATCTTAGATCACCACTGCCGACCGGATCGAAACCTGCGGGAATCTGCAGGCGCGGCATCCTGTCACGTCAGGCCAAAAAGCTTTATGAGAATGAGACTGACGACGAGCCCCAGCACCGTCGCCATGATCTTGATTTGACGCAATGCTCTCCCGTTATGAAAGGCGTTGCTTGCCGCGGCCATAAGGAGTTCGCGGTCCGTCATGGAATCGAAGTCGGGGTCAAGCGATTTGTCGGCCTGAGCTTTGGGCGCTTCGACGCGTGTCTGGTCGTGGTCGGAGGTCGTGGGAGTTGCCATATGAGACTGACTTTCGATCTTTCGACGGAGGATGACGATCTGTGTCGGCAGAGCTTCGGCAGTTCACTTTAGATAATGGAGTGATCGCATGTCAGAAGCTGTGGTTAGCTCAAATGGATATAGTTACTGCAACGATGACTGTCTGCCTCTGTCATATCTGATAGCGCGAGCTGGACCAGTCACCATCCCGAATTACTCGGCTTTAGTTGGTTTGGCCAGATTTAAGGTCGTGTAGACCGACTACATGGGCGCCCCATATTTGAAAAGCGCGATGACGGGTCGTGGTTCAAGCGAGAGCGACTCACGCTTCCGACTTTAACAGAAACGGAAAGACGTTGGGCGCATCGCTGTGATCGTCATCCTCACGTTGCGCTGGCGCTCGCCAATCATCAACCGCGTCCCTCGTCGTGGCGATGGCTGAAGCAAGAAGTCGGGCCGTCAAATTACCGGAGAGGAAGCGAGTTGAGTCAAGAGCTTTACGTTCGAAGCCGCGTGCGATGCTCGAAAGTGAAATCCCTATGCAGAATGCGCAGGGGTGCTCCGACGCTGGCGTGGGAAGTAAATGAAGCGATGTATAGTAAGAGATACATTCCCTTTGACGGAAGAAAACTCGCCGGAAGGCCGGCGGCTTGCGTCGCGGATCGTCGTCCGAACGATTGATGTGCGTGAAGGGGAATTCAGAAAGAAAAGAAAATGATGACAGATGCAGATAAAATAGGGTTTGGAAATCGCCTTGCAAAACTTGTCGCTGACAAGCGTTGGACAGAAGCGGAATTTGCCCGCAAAGTATCGAAGCTGTTTCGCGGCACTCAGGATTTCCGCCGTTGCGAGATCTCACTCTACATGCGCGGCATTCAGTTTCCGGATCCTTCGCGTCTGAAGGCGATTTGCGACACACTCGGAGTTGAAGAAAAAGCGCTGAGACAAAAGTTCGCGTCGACGTAAAGCGCGAGTCGAAGCACAACCCCGCTCCGGCGGGGTTTCTCGTGCTGTTTGCAAAGATTGAGGTTGGTTGGGAGCGTGAGCTTATTGCAGCGCGGCCATGGCATGGTCGATCGACCGGGTCGACGCGACTGAATTGGCGCCGCTGGTCCTGAAAGGCTTCCCTTGTCCGATCGCGGCCGTCGAGATTCATCGCTGGCGAGATCACGCTGAGGGCGAACCTGTACGCTAGGCTGCAGGCCGGAGACGATCGTGCTGGTTGTTGAAACGCGATCGTGGCTTGATTATAGCGTTCTCAAGCGAAGTGGGTCGCGTTCTCGCAGCGATTTTCCCGGAAAGAGTCTTTGATCAATGTCCACGAAACTTCCGGGTCCGTACTACATTACAATGCAGGCTCTCGCTCTCGCCGTTGTGCTGGTGGCAACCGTCATTGCTCCGTCGGGATTGTCCGCGGATGAACAGGCTGCTCCGAATGCGGCCGCCGTTAGTGTCCTGAAAGCCACCAGATTCTGCTTCTTGGCGAGCGTCCAGGTAACGGGAATCCTGATCCCGAAGAATGAGACCGCGGTACGGCCGGAGCGGCCGGGCTTGAAGGTCGCTGAGGTTCTGGCAGAGCCGGGACAGAACGTCACCGCCGGGCAGGCGCTTGCCCGCGTTACTCGGCCCGAAGGCGGAACGATCCAGGTTTCTTCTCCGGTGGCGGGACTCGTTAGCCGTTCGTCTGCCGAGATCGGGGCGGTGGCGTCGGGCAAGGGGGAGGCGTTGTTCAATATTGTCACAGGCAACGAGTTCGATCTGGTGGGTCAGGTGCCGAGCAGCGACCTGGCGAAGCTCGCGGTCGATCAGACCGTTAAGGTCAAGGCCGTCGGTGCCGGCGAAATGGACGGCAAGGTCCGACTGATCGCGCCGACGGTCGAACCGAACAGCCAACTCGGGCAGGTCTTTATCTCCGTTGACCCCAGCAAGCACCTGTTGGTCAATGCGTTTGGCCGCGCGATCATCAAGACCGGCGAAAGCTGCGGCATTGCGGTGCCCCTGACCGCGATCCTGTATGGAAACGCGGGCGCAGTGGTTCAGGTCGTCCGGCGCCAGCGTGTTGAAATGCGGCACGTCGAGGTTGGATTGCGATCGGGAGGGCAGGTTGAGATCCGCGAGGGATTGTCGGAAGGCGACGTTGTGGTGGCGCGCGCGGGCGCCTTGCTACGCGAAGGCGATCCGGTCAGACCGATCGCCATGGAAGCGAGTGCGGCCCGCTAGATCTCTCCCGGATTTCGGGAGTGGGTTGCCGCGGTGAGCGCTCCTCGTCCAAGGAAAGGATCGGGCGACGGTTTCGATCTCTCGATGCTGGATCGGCCGAAGCGTCTGCCTCACGGCAGGACAGGTCTTTTCGAGCGGAAGTGGCTACCGGTTCGCGTGAGGGAAACGCGTCAACGAAAACAGAGAACCCTGCTTCTAATTCAATCAGAGTAGAGGGCTCTCATCGCTAGCTATAGCCCTTTGTGCACGGCCACCGCCGCATCAGACCTGAAAGGCACGCCCTGAGCCAGCGAGGACGACACGGTTGGGACCTGTTCCCCTTCGCTCGCACGCGAAACCGCTACGCGAGTCCTGCTGAAAACGGCTTCGGCGTCCGCATCCGGCTTGTCGAGACTCTTGAGCAATTCAGCCATCAGCAGGCTGTATTGTCCGCTCGATTCGTCGATGACCCGTCCTGGCGTGGCCGAGGACATGATCAGCGCGTTGTCCGGTACGTTGATCGGCGCAAGACCGTGCGAGTAGGAGCGAAAGCGCCGTTCATACGGATTGCGCCGCGATGCGTCGATCACGGCGAGCTTGACCTTGGCGGCGCGCTCCTTCATCGCCCCGAGAACGGTTTCGATGGAGAGCCCGTCGCGCCGAACGTCGGCTTCCTTCCAGATCTGCGCATTGACCGGGATCATGTAGCTCTCGCGCCCAGACTGAATGCCGAACCCGCTGAAGAACAGCAGCGCCGTCGTATCTGGACCGATCTTTGATTCCAGACGGCGGACCGCGCGGGACATGTCGTCCTTGTCGGCGTCCTCGACCATGATGACGTCGAAGCCGTCGCGCCGCAGAACCGTTGCCAGCGCCCGGGCATCGTTGAGGGACTGTTTCAAGGGCTGGTTCGCATCCGGGTAGTGCCCGTTGCCGATCACCAGCGCGACCCGCGACGACTTGACGGCGATGCTGCCGGTCGTGTCCTCGACGTCGAGGGCCTTCGCGACCTCCAGGCTGCGCTTGTTAAAGGCTGCATGGGCTCCGATCGCCAGCGATACCATCCCGACGAAGACTGCGGCCAATGTGAAGGACCGTGGGGAAACGCGAAACTGCCCGAACTTCATAACAATCAATTCCTGGTCGCGCTCAATTGCGCTTGTAAGTCGCGCCAACGCCAGATTGGTTTCAGGGAGCGTCTGACCTATTGCGGTCAATTACGCTCGTTTTGCGGCACCGCAGCATAAGAAAGGGTCATACATCGCGGCTCCTCAATGAACAACATGAAACCTTTATTTATTGGAAACACAATTGGTTAAGCAACGTTACGGCCGCGAAAGTTAGGAGGGCCGGACGTCCGATAATCAAGCAGGTGTTACCGATGGCCGGATGCCGTGGCTTGGTGGTCGCCATTTGTTATTTTTCACTATTCGTGTAATTTTTCCAATAGCTTGGCTGGAACAAGCCTAGAGCGTGCATGGGGACGCCGAAAGAAAATGACTGCTCGCCATGTGGCCGGCGCTGTCTACCGCGCGCTGACGAACCGTAAGGACGGCCCAACACTGTACGATGTGTGCGATCCTGTGCTGTTGCGCCACCAGGGTGGCGACGGCCATCTCGCCAGATTCTACAAGACCGCGCTGGCGAATCCGGCACTGCGCCCGCTGTTGCGGCGCGCCGGCCTGCCAGAACTGAGGGACCAGACCTGTTTTCAGGAACTGCAAAACGCGCTGCGACAAGCGCGGGACGATGAATCACCAGATTGGGCGACGATCGGCCGACCGGTGGCTGCATTGCTGGACACGGTGACTTTGAATCATCCCCGGCCCGGAGCAATGTCCCGCTCTGCGCCGGAGCCGAGCCTTGCCGATATCGAGCGCGTTATCCGGACCTGCGGCGCGCATCTGCTTCAATCATTCCGAAACAACGGGTTCATCCCCACCTTTGCGGCGTTCAATCTGATCGGCGATCCCGATCTGCGTGGTCGGGATTTTCTCGCCGCCCTTACCGGGCTCGACGCGCGCGGCTACAAGAACTCGACGCTGCTCTTTAATCTAGCGCGGGTCTTCATTGCGCGGTCGCCGGCACGCGAGGTGATCAACCCGCCGTGGCGCGGCATCGCCGAACCGATGTGGGAGCCGGTTCAGATCCGCCATCGCTCGGCCTATTACGATGCATTCTTCACCGAGGCGCTGTTGAGTTTTGCCGAAACCGGTCTTGCCACGCTTGCGGAAACCGATGCGATCCGCCGCGCGAGCAATGAGATGATCGATTTCTGCCTTCAAACCAGCCGCGAGGAGGTGTTCTCGCGCGACGGTAGCCGGGTCAGCGTGATCACGGCGCTGGCGCCGAATCCCCATCCGCGGTTCAGCCGGTTTTTCACACACATCAAGCAGAATCTCGGCTTCGGCATTTACGTCCCGGACTGCGATACCACGGCCTGTTCGTTTTCGGTCGCCACGCAAGTCGGCTCGAACGATCCGATCCTCGATCAGCCCTTGCTCGATTTCTACGCCGGCTATCAGGTCGATAGCGGCGCCAATGAACCGCTTGTGACCGTGCCATTGAACGACAACATTGATTACGACGGCGGCATCGTCACCTGGATCGACAATCTCGCGGGCGACCGTCCTTACGGCAACGATCTCGATCCTACCCTCAATCTCGATGTCCTCGAGGTCAGCTTCCGCAACTGTTCGCGGTGGCGCATTCTTGAGACGCCGCGACGCTTGCAAACGGTGCAGCGGATCATCCGCTTCCAAAAACGCCTGGTCGAGAGCGGCGCGTTCAGCGATCCCAGATCGCATATCTACTATCTGCCGGAGCTCTATTGCGCCTACTTCGGACGCTGTTACGCCGCATTCGCGATGCTGCCGGATGCGACCCGTCAGGCGATCGATCCCGATGACAGCTTCGGCTACATGCGCGGCCGGGTTCTGGTATATGTGCAGGACATCCTGATCGCCGCCGAAATGAACGCGTTCGATGCGGCGCTGGCGCTCATCGCCTTAGGTCATCTCGGCGCGGATCGGGCGGCTTTCACGCCTGCGCTGAACTGCATCGTCAGCCACGCCGGCGAAGGCGGGCGGCGCGGACCCTTCAGGGCTTATGAATGGAACAAGATGAAAACTCCGACCCGCATCGTGGTGGGTGGTCCGGAGGTGACCTCCGCCTTCGTGCTGATGGGGCTAGCGCTGGCACGCAAGGCGATGAAACCTGAGGCCAGCGACACGTCCGGAGCGTGCCGCTAAGGATGCTCTGCCAAGTCCTTTTACGAGGAGGCAAAGCGCTAGCGAGTGACTCCCCTGACGCGCTAACCCGATGCACCGTAAGGGAAGGCGAACGGTCGGTACCGATAGTCCCCTTGGCCAAAATTTGCTCCGCACGCTCCGGAAGAATCGTCACTCAGCGGCATGGTGGCTCGCGAGCGAAACTCACTTCCGTTTGACTTAGATCAAGGCCAATCGTCGCCCGATGTCCCAAGTCCGGGACTGGCCGGAGGAAAACAGGAAGACGTCCAGTGATCAGGTTCGAGCTTCTCAGCGATGCTGGCGTGCTGGTTGTGGAGCCGAAAGGCGCACTTTCGGCTGAAGATTTCCGTGAAATTTCCGGAGGGATAGACCCCTACATTCGCGAGAAGGGCAAGCTGACTGGATTGCTAATTGAGGCAGCGTCATTTCCCGGATGGGACAGTTTCGGCGCGCTTATTGAGCATTTGAAATTCGTACACGACCACCACCGCAACATTGATCGCGTTGCCATTGTTACGGACGATGCCTTTTTGAAAATCGCCCCCACGATAGCACAACACTTTGCTCATCCTGAGATTAGGGTCTTCGCCAGTGGAGAGAGGGTCAAGGCGCTCGAATGGTTACAAAACCTAGCGCCGTAACTTCATCTGTTATCGCAATCTACCTATGTTTGCGACTATTCGGAGGTAGATTATGAGCAATCACTACTGGGTAACGGCCGTCCGCAAGAGCAAAGGCGTCTTCACAGACGAAGGCAGGTACCCGGATGAGGCCGCTGCTATCGTAAGGCTGGCAGAACTCGGCGAGAATCCGGATTGTTTAATTGCGGAAGTAACTGAGTGGCTCGACAGTTCGTCTCCGCAAAGTGGAATAGTCGTCGCGCAGTCCGAGAGATTCGACGGAGAGTGGGTCCGCGTGGAAGGTGATTTGCGAACCCGCACAGAGGGTGGCGAAGCTGAGAGTGTCCTGAGGGCCGCCAAAGGTGGGTGAGATCATGACGGCGAACAACGCGCATCGTATTCTCAAAGGCCGTGCACGGCGAGAAGCCGCCGCCGATCGGCAATCCGGGGCACAATTGGGGAAAGCGGAAACTGGCGAGGGATCGGTGAGAGACGTGGCCTTAGCCCGCTGCCTAAGCAATGTCGTCTGACTGCGGTAACGCAGCAGATTGGTTTTGAAATGAACCGGCGCGCGCATAGGCCAGCGCTGGCTGGTCACTGGGCTATCGAGACCAAAAGCCGAGATCTGAAAACCATTGATCAAGGAGATGATACGCGGGATCGGGTTTCACCTTACAGAAAGCGCCACTTTGGAATGTTGATCTCGGACATGAGCGAACCTCATATCCGGTTTCGATAGCTACGCAGAATCTCCCATTAAGGACGTAACCGGTAGGGCAGGTTCCACTCTCCGAGATATAGCTATTATCAGCCAGAGCTGGCGTCACAGACATCAAAACAGCAATGGCAATAATCGTCTTCATGCCACGACCGCTCAGGGTCCAAAAGCGCCGTCCGGTGCTAGGCATACCCATCCCTCTTATTGTTTGTGCGCCCACGAGGGACGCCGCTCCGAATTATCGCCAACGGGGAGCGCAAATCTGCACCGTAGTCAACTGGCCTCCTTGCGGCGGTCCCCTGACATAGCCTATCCCGCCGCGCACATCATCAACCCCGAACCAAGCACTGAAGCGCTGCCCGCATCGCCCAGACGCAATCTCGATCAACCAAGAGTGCGGACCCGAGGCTCAACAGAGCGGCTTGACGGACCACAAGTGGGGAAAGCGGCAGCTAGGCGCAGATTCAGCACAACGATTCAGTTCTCGGAACCCTTTCCCCGCCCCGCGCATTATCTGGCCCGACGTGGAGTTTTAAAAAGTAGGATGGTTGCAATGGATGAATGCAGAGATGATCACGCCGCCCAGAAGCGCGCTAGCGATCTGTTCTTTTTTCTCGGCAGCTTCGGAGTCTTGGCGGCCCTCGTCGGGTCCGGCTTCATCCTGGCATCGGTGACACTTTAAAATTTGCTTTCCATGTCCCGATCAGGCCCGCCACGAATCCTAGACTTCCATCTCGGAGTTGGCGTTGAGGAAGAGGAAGCTGTCCACCATCCTCTCACGAGTGGGTCCGAACAGAGAGGTCGTTGCGAGCAACTCTTCCATCTTGGGGTTAGCCGCCCAGGACTCATCGACGACACACCAGTCGAGCTGAAAATACTCACCGTCCTTCGAGATCAGAAGTCCTACCCCGACCCGGGTCTTCAGATCGTACTTGGCCGCTCTGGTAAACATTACGACGGCATTTGTCCTCATTCTCGTTCCGTCCACGCCCGTCACTGGCCAATCCGGGTCCATGCTGGCGACCATGAACGTGCAGTCGGTCTTCGGCAATGCGAACCTGAAAGCACGGGCCTCAAGGGAGATAACGAGCCGAGTTTTGAATTCACGCCAGACAGATCGTGGAACGCGAGCGAACTCCTCCATGATCCGATAGTAGTCCGAACTCCTTTCAGGGTTGACGATATGAGCTTCGAGGTCGCGCATGATGTTTGAAAGATCGAACGCGTCGAGGTCTTGCACGAAGGCGTGCAACCGCCCGATAGATTCCGGCTCCGGTAAATCCTTCTCTGACAGGAACGCGACCATGATATCGGGCTCCTCCATGACCGTTCCAGCCTCACGCAGCCGCGGCAGCACTGCTTCTCGATACTCGAAGTAGAGTCGTACATCGTCGGGGACACGGAGCTTGTCCAAGATGCCTAGATAGTCATGTGCTGCCACAGTGGATAAAGCCGGCGGTCGTCGAGACGTGGAATTTGGTCTCCCAGCAGTCCTTAGGTAGCGACTGTCCAGGGAGGAAAACGACGATCTTTTTGATGTCTTCAAGGTCACCACCTCTAACCGCAATCTCGTGGCCTTGTCCGTCTTCTCGTTTTCGGCCAAGTACCGCAACGATGCCTTGATCTGATCCATCGCCTTCCCGAGCACCTTTCTCCGAAACCACTGGCGCTCGGTTTTGGGATCCAACGTCTCCTCAGTCCGTTCCTCGAGCTGGAACACAAGGGCTAGCGAGCCGATTTTGACTATCCCGTCTGCCAACTCAACCTGCTGCTTCGGACGGGGGAAGAACCGCGTCTCAGAGAAGGTGAATTCTTTCCAGAATGTGTTGGCGTTCAGCTGAGCGGTGAATTCTTCAAGCGTCATACGGTATAGGATAGTCTGTTGCCGACGGACGTTGAAGGGCTAAGCCCGTGTAACAGCGCTGGATATGGTGCCGAGTGAAAGATCGAACTCTCGCCCTTCGGTTTGCAAAACCACTGCAGGGTTGCCCATCAAAGGAGGCACATATAGCCCGAACGCCGAAAACGGTGCTTATCCGGTGCTTTTCTGAAACGCGGAGTCATAGGCCGAAGCGAGCCGCGGCCCAAGCGCCTGATCCGACTTGATAAAGCTGGCGCGCCCGAAGAGATTCGAACTCCTGACCTCCAGATTCGTAGTCTAAGCCCTCGATCTGAGGCGTCTCAACAAATTTGCAAACCGAGCCCTTTGTGCCCTCAAAGGCGTCAATGGCTTAGCACCCCCATCGCAAACCATTTCCTGGTCGTCGAGCGCGACGATGGAAAGTTCGCAGTCGGCTGGCACGACGGCGCTGCCGGCCCGTTCGAGAGCCGCTCATTTGCCGAAGCCGTCGCTGCCCGGAGGGCCGCATGAGGCGCTCCGGCAGGGTGAAATTTTTCAAAGAAAAGTCTGGCTACGGCTTCATCGCCCCGGATGACGGCGGCGATGAGCTCTTCGTCCATCGCACCGCCTTGGCATTCCGCGGGGCTGACAACGAAGCCCTGACGCTTGTCGAAGGCCAGCGGGTGTCATTCGCCGTGGTCGAAAGTGACAAGGGCCTGAAGGCCATCAGCGTCGACGTCGATCACTCATAAAAACGAAAACGGGCCCGACCTTTTCCCGAGGTCGAGCCCGCAAAAATGGCGCTGGTTCGGATAAGTCACGGCAGCGGCGCCACCATCACAGCAAGATGGACTGTTTACTGTGGGGCGCGATCATAGACAAGGCCCGGTCCGAAAGATGCGAGGGCTGATCGCCGGTGCGACGCAGAGCACCGTAAAGTTGGCATCAAGGTGATCCGCACCGTCGCGAAGATCACCGCCTAAAGCGACGGTCGGCTCCGGCAGGCAAGATCGCAAGGGCGTAGGGACCAACCCCGCCATCTCGGTGGGGCTGGTCGTCCTATGCCTTTCGCTCGGGTCTCACCAACAGGCAAGGACCGAAGAGTAGAAAGAACGGTGCGGCGCGGACCAACACTCCGGAGCCAGCCTACTTCGTCGTGATATGCGGGCCGACCATTCCGGGGAAGAACGCCATCAAGCTCCCTTCATTAAAGGGCAGACGATAAGATCGCGTGTCATCCTTCACACTTAAGTGAAACTGACTCCACGTCTCTAGAAAGGTCTTAGACTCCAAGCCCCGAATTTTTCCGGGGGCGTTGGGGTCCGGATCTCCGAATTTTGCAATCAACTTGATCGGTGCGCCGGGTGGAATCAGATTGATCTCATCGGTGGGCACAATTCGGTCGTCGCCGGCGTTGTCTTGTGCAATAACCTCTAAGTCGATCTTTCTGCCGCTTTTCAACGAAATGATGCTGGCACTTTTCAGCGCGACCTCTTTTTGGGAGGTGTTCTGCCCCAAGAAGGTCAAACTATAGACCGGCCGCCCGATAGGGGGACCGCCCTCCATTGATAAGTTCGTGTACCACGTCAACGGGCCATCTTGAGCCGCCGCGGTCGGCTGTGTTGAGACCATTGATGAGGGTTGAAGCAGCAGCCAGACCGCAACACCAATGCTGAAGGTCAGAAAAAGCCAAGTACCTATCAGCCCGCCGATCAGCACAGTCCGCCCCATTCCAATGCGAGTACGTAGAGCGCCGCCAACCCTTTGCACAAGGCCAATCACCGTCAGCAATCCAGCCAGGCCAGCACTCGACAGAAAGAAGTATCCCGACGACCTGTACTCGGGAAAAAGGATGGGCAAGGCAACACCGACCCCGCCATAAGCAAAAGCAGCCAGCCAGCCTATCAAATTCCAATCCATCGAAAGAAGTTACAGGTTTATGCCCGGAGGGAGCGAGTGCTGCTCGCGGCTATCAACAGCATCTGTCCTAAGCGCAGACACGTTCCAGAATAAAAACCTGAGCCGATGGGCCGCCAACCCGACCTGCGGTTGACGCCCTAGCCAGCGCCCCGCTCGCCCCCATCCGCGCACTTTGAGGGCCCGAGCAGCCTCGCGTACTTGCCTCTGATTTTGCTTGCATTTATCTGTGGCGTTGCCGATTATGTGGCATTGCTACAGCAACGCCACAACGAGGCGCCCATGAAGGTCTATGGATATTGCCGAGTCTCCACTGCCGAGCAGGCGAATGGTGGACTTTCGCTCGACACTCAGCGCCAGCAAATCACTGGCTACGCGATGATGAAGGGCTGGCAGGTGGATGGGTTCTTCGTTGAGGCTGGCGTATCGGGCTCTGTACCGCTTGCTGATCGGCCGGAAGGTCAGCGCATGTTGGCGGCGTTGCAGCCCGGTGACGTCGTCATCACCGCGAAGCTGGACCGCGCCTTCCGCTCTGCGGCCGACGCGCTCGGTACCCTTGAGCAACTGAAGGACGACAAGGTCGCGTTGCACATGATCGATCTCGGCGGCGACGTCACCGGCAACGGAATCAGCAAGCTGGTCTTCACGATCTTGAGCGCAGTCGCCGAGAACGAGCGTGACCGCATCCGGGAGCGCGTGCGTGACGCTAAACAGCATCGGGCCTCCCAGAGGCTCTACAACGGCGGGAAGCGGCCGTTCGGATTCGATGTGGTGGAAGGTCGGCTGGTGCCGAACGTCAAAGAGCAGGCTGCACTTGATGCTGCAAGGACGATGCGCGCCAACGGCCTCAGTCTGCGTGCCGTTGCTTCGGAGTGGAAGCATAATTTCGGCCTGGGCGCGCTGGATGCGAAGACCGTTCAGCGCATTTTAGGACGGGAAGTGGCCGGATGAAATCCGAACTGCCAATCAAGCCGTCCCACAGCGAAATCCGCGAGACGGCTCTACCAATACTCACAACGCGCTCTTGCCGATCCGCCTGCGCGGGACTATGTCGTCGGTGGGTTGATCGAACCGGTCTCTCGCGCCCCAACTCCGTAGCGACCAGCGCCTACAGTGCCAGTGCCCGGCCGGGCCAGTGCCGACAGTGCCAGTGTTTCTGCGGCCAGAGAAAGCGAGCATCAGCCTCCGCGCCCCACGCCGGCAAGCGCTTGCACGGCGCGGTGGGCGCGGCCAAGCTAGCTTTTCATCGAGCAAGGCGGCGCTTGGCGCCGGCTTCGATTTCGAGGGCGTTCGCCTGGGCGACTGATTATTGAAATGTTAGCCCGTTGCATGTACTGATTCTCACCAGATGTGCGCCCGATGTAGTGCGCACCCCGTCCCCGACATGCGCCGCTCGGGGAAGGCAGTGCCAGGCTCCAGTCCATTTTCAGGACGAAGATGCCTACCGCTGCCCGACGATCAACCCGCAAGACCACTTCTGGAATCAGCCTGCCGCGATTTGACGCGCGCACGCGCTCGTCCCGGCGATATCGCGCATTGCTCGAGGAGTTGGCGGCGGAAGTTGGCGGACCACTTTCGGCGATCGACAAAGAGTTGGTGGCTCAAGCTGCCGCCCTGGCGCTTCGCAGCGAACAAATTCGCGAGGCCATCGTGGCCGGCGGCCCCGTCGACGCCGACGAGGCAATCAGACTGACCAGCGAGTCCAGGCGAATTCTCCTTCGACTAAAAGCGAAAGCCACGAAGAACAAGCCGGCGGCCCCGTCTATTACGGAATGGCTCGCTGCGCAGGCACCGCGGCCTGCAGAGGCTGCTGAATGAGCACTCCAGCCAGCCATTCAGCGCAACCCATCGTGACCATCCTGGACGCGATGCGCCATCATGACCTGTTTGCCCGCTGGTTCAGGGATCCTGTTAGCTTCGCCTGTTGGTGTGTTCTCTTGTCGGCGCTGTTCGGCCTTCCCCTTGACCCCGCTCAGCTGGAGATCTTCAAGACGTGCACCGGCCGCACCGCGCCATTAGCTTCGGGCTACATCGAGGCCTGGCTGATAGTCGGTCGCCGCGGAGGCAAATCGCTCATCCTCGCGTTGATTGCGGTCTATCTCGCCGTGTTCAAGGTCTGGTCGGACCGTTTGGTGCCCGGCGAACGTGGCACCGTGCTCGTCATCGCCGCTGATCGTCGGCAGGCTCGCGTCATCTTCCGCTACATCACCGCGTTGATTACCGAGACGCCGATGATCGCGGCCATGGTCGTCGGCGAGATTACGCAAGATCGAATCGATCTCTGCAATGGCATCTCTATCGAGATCAGCACCGCGAATTTCCGCAGCGTTCGTGGATACACGTTGGTTGCCGCCCTCTGTGACGAGATCGCCTTCTGGCAAGGCGATGACAGTGCCAGCCCTGACGTTGAGATCCTTGCCGCTCTCCGGCCTATGCCTCCACAGAAGCCATCGATGCGCAAGGCGAAACTGTGCTCAAGAGTGCGATCGAAGCCGCGCTCGATGACTACATGGAATTCGCCAATATTCGCGAGATGCACGCGTTGTCTGCTGTCGGCACCACCGAAGAGGCCAGCGTCGACGACAAGGGTCTCTACATCGGTGCCAAGATTGTCGACGACACCGCATGGGGCAAGGTGACTAGCGGTATCTACAAGGGGTTCTCGATCGGCGGCAAAGTGCTCGGCCGCGACAAAGACAACAAGAAGATCATCACCAAGATCGCGCTCAACGAGATCTCGTTGGTCGACCGTCCGTCCAACCCAGAGGCGCGCTTTGATGTTTGGAAGGCCGCGGGTGCTGATCTGACTGACCCTGTCGGCGGGGCGAACGCTATGATCGACGCGGCGAATGCGGCAATCGCAAAGGTCCGGCAACCCGATGGCAGTGACACCATCCTCAAGATAATCCAGGCGAAGGATGATGAGATCGACCGCCTCAACAAGCGAATCGAGGAATTGCTCGCTGAGCCCATGCCGCCGAAGACTGCTGGACTTTTCGCCATCTCGAAAGAGGAAGATGCCAGCGGTGCTGGCTTACAGAAAAGGCAAGCGAGTGAGGACGAACTCGTCGCCGGTCTCGGCGCCATGTCGGAAGAAGACCGCGCAATGCTTTTGATCAGGGCCGCGCAACAACTGCCGCGGCCAGTGACGATGTCAGGGCCCACAAAATGACGGCGATCGCCCGGATATTCCTCTCGACGCCGGGAACGCGGGCAAGCGAGGCTGGCGGTTTCGGTTCGGCCTTTGCCTTCACCGGTTTCGGCAACACCGACGGTCCGAGGATCTTTTCCAGCTCGACGCAAATCAGCGTTGCGATTCCCGCTTTCAAAGGCCTCACACTCGCAGCCTTTATTTTGCATCTCAGTTCGATCAGCGAGATCTTGTCGAAGGCGGCCAGCCATTCAAGACCCAGATTCGCCCAGCGCGGATGGTGACGGATAACGTCCGAAACCGCTTCGATGATGTCTGTGATACACTCCGGCAAGGGAAGGCCACACGCAAAGGCGTGAAGGCCGCTCCGATCACCATCAGGTGCACGGCGACGCTGCGCCGGATGCTCGACGGACTGCCGCGCACAGGCCTGTTGGTTCTCAGCACAAAGACCGGGCGCCCGTTCAAGAAGCGCTACTTCGCCGAGCAGTGGGAAAAGGCCGCGACGGACGCAAAGCTAGTCGACCTGCACTTCCATGATCTACGCGGCACGGCGATAACGATGCTATCTGAGGCTGGCAACACGCCACAGCAGATCGCGACGGTGACAGGCCACACCATCAAGACAATTCATCAGATCATCGAAAAGTATTTGGCGCGAACGAAGCATCTGTCCGACGCCGCCATCCTCAACTTCGAGAACTCACCGCGAACAAAGTTTGCAAACCAACTGCAAACCGTCGCTCGCGCGGTCAACAGCAAGAAAGGGAAAAGCGATGCCAATCAATAACATGGATGGCGCGCCCGAAGAGATTCGAACTCCTGACCCCCAGATTCGTAGTCTGGTGCTCTATCCAGCTGAGCTACGGGCGCGTTTGTCGGCAAAAATCGCTGAAATTCACAGTGCTTGCGTTTCGGGAACCAGCGTCCCGAAGGCGCGCCATTGCTAACGGCTCCCGGTCGGCTTTGCAAGCGGTGCGGCTGCACCGGCAGCGCATATGATGATTCGCGATGAAGGGCGCGACAAGGCTGCTTGCAACCTAGGGCTTTCCGCTTCTGTAGGAATCAGAAGTGTGGCTCTCAGATTTTGATCTTATGTGTTTTCTTCACGCGAACCGGCATCCGCTTCGGCTCGAAAACGCTATAATGGCAAGAAATCGAAATCCAGCCACATGGAGCAGCCACAATCTTGAAATCGATCAGGCTCGGGCGCGTTCGTTACGGATCGTTTGCAGCTCCACGGGACGATCCGGGATCGTAATCCGGAACGTTGCGCCTATGGTGCCTTCCACCAGGGCAATGTCGCCGCCGTGCGCGCGCACCAGTTCTGCCGCGATCGCAAGGCCGAGACCGCTGCCGCCGGGGCGTGCCGATCCCTGGAAGGCCTCGAACAGGTGGTTGCGCGCCTGTTGCGGAACGCCTGGTCCGGTGTCGGAAACCTCGATGATCGCCACCGCGCCCTCGCGGCGGCCGGTAACCCGGATTTGCCGGGTCGCAGCATCAGCGTCGTTTCGCGGTTGGCTCTCCAAAGCCTGTGCGGCGTTGCGCACGAGATTGAGCAGAATACGGAAAAGCTGATCCGGATCCGCGTCGATGGTAAGGCCGCGCTCGATCGCGTTGATCCAGGTGATGGATCCGTCCGGCGCCAGTCCCGCCGACTCCCGCACTTCGTTGACTATAGGCTCAATCGCCATCAGCCGCCGGTCGGGGGCGGCCTCCTGCGCCCGTCCATAAGACAACGTCGACTGGCAGAACGCGATGGCGCGTTCCAGCGAGCGCATCAGCTTTGGCGCGAACCGCTGCACCCGGGGATCGGGCACGCTGGCCAGTTGATCGGAGAGCAGCTGCGAGGACGCCAGCAGATTGCGAAGGTCGTGATTGATCTTCGAAACGGCGAGACCAAGCGCAGCCAGCCGGCTCTTCTGATGCAGCATCGACACGAGGTCACGCTGCATGTCGGAGAGTTCACGCTCGGCGACGCCGATTTCGTCGCCGCGCTGCGACGGCGCGATGATCCGCGCCGAGCTTTCGGGATTCTGGTGAAAGCCTACGAGATTCGCGGTCAGGCGCCGCATCGGGCGGACGAACAGGTAGTGCAGCGCCAGATAGACCAAAGCGGCAGTCAAAATCGCTATCGCCAGCGAGACCAGCAACAGGTTGCGCGAAAAGCGGTACATCGACTGGCGCAGCGGCTCCTCGTCGGTGACGACCTCGATGAACTGCGCGCCGCGCGACCCTGGTCCGATGATGCGGATCGCCTGGTTGCCGCTCTCCAGCATGGTTTCGAATGAACCGACAATGGCCGACCACGGAGTCATGGTGCGCATGTCGATATCATGATCGATCGCCGCCGGCAGATCGGCACTGGCGAGCAGCCGTCGCTGTTGACCCATCTTGATGGCGACCGCACGGGCGCCGATGCTGCTGAGAATCTGCCTTGCGAGCGAGTCGGGCACCATGCCCGAGGGAGCTGCATCAAGTACCAGCGCTGCGGTGTTCGCGGCCGCCAGGCGATCGTTGAGTCGATTCAACCGAAAATTGGCGATCGCGGGGACGTAGATCAGTATTTCGGCAATCATTACCAGCGGAATCGTCAGCAGCAGGAGCTTGCCGGACAGGCCGAGCCGGCCGCGCAATGAGAGACGTGAGGCCCGAATCCGGAGCTGTTCGATCGCCTGTGACACGGTTGTCCTCTGAAGGGCCTGCGGCAAACTGACCGTGATCCGCGCTCCTGAAATGGATCACGCCGGCCCCATGAACCACTGCCGGAACACATGCGTAATATATGTCGGCGCGAGATTTTGGCCAATTCGGCCGGGCTGGGAAACGGTACAGGGCAAGATTGACGAAAAGAGGCCGCTCCCGTATAAGCCGCGCCAATTGTCCGTGACGGCTCGGTTTCGATCGGGACGGCTTGTTCGAGCCGAAAAAGGCTCGGTTCAGGTCGGTATTACCGGACTTAACCTCAACATCAGGCGACGTGCCCGGTCAGCGGAGACTCCCGTGAAACGGACTTATCAACCCAGCAAATTGGTGCGCAAGCGCCGCCACGGCTTTCGTGCCCGCCTCGCGACCACCGGCGGCCGGAAGGTTCTTGCCGCGCGCCGCGCACGGGGCCGCAAGCGCCTGAGTGCCTGAGCGGATCGTCCCGAGAACCATCATGGACCGGTTGAGGCAGCGGGCGGACTTCCTCGCCGTTGCCAATGGGCCGCGGGTGAGCACCCCTGCCTTCGTGGTACAAAATCGTCGCCGCAACGATGGCGGTCCGATCAGGATCGGCTTCACGGTGACAAAAAAAAATGGCACCGCGACCGAGCGAAACCGCATCCGCCGCAGACTTCGCGAATTGGTGAAGCGCTTGGACGCCGTATCCATGCGACCGCACAGCGATTATGTGATAATCGGCCGCCGTGCTGCGCTCAACCGCCGTTACGCCGTGATGCTTGATGATTTGCGTTCGGCGTTTCATCGCCTCGACCGCCGGCATCCAGGATGAACGCGGCGTCAAATCGACGACATCAACGGTGTATACAGCCGCAATTCGAATTGAGTGACGAGATCCTGAACGATGTCTGAGAACCGCAATACCATCATCGCTATCGTTCTGTCGGCTCTCGTGCTGATCGCCTGGCAGTACTTCTACAACATTCCGCAGATGGAAAAGGATCGCGCCGCGCACCAGGCGCAAAGCGAGCTTGCCAAGTCTCAGAACAAGTCTCAGACCGAGGCGGCGCCGAATTCCCCCACGCCCGCTCAACCCGCGGCTGAAACCGCGGTGGTTGCCCGGGATGCGGCCATCGCGTCCAAGCCTCGCGTCAAGATCAGCACCCCTCGCCTGAGCGGAAGCCTTTCGCTGACTGGCGCGCGTATCGATGACCTCCTGCTGACCAAGTATCGCGAGACGGTCGATCCCGCGTCGCCCGCGATCGAGCTGTTTTCGCCCTCCGGTACGGCCAATCCGTATTATGCCGAATTTGGATGGGTTCCCGCCACCGGATCGACCGCCCGGGTTCCAGACAAGAACACGGCTTGGGTGCAGGAAGGGTCGGGGGCGCTGACGCAGTCCACGCCGGTCACGCTGAAGTATGACAATGGCGAAGGGCTGACGTTCCGTCGCAGCATTTCGGTGGACGAGCACTATCTGTTCACGATCAAGGATGAGGTCACAAACGCCGGCAGCGCGCCGGTGACGCTGTACCCGTTCGCACTGATTTCACGCCACGGCACTCCGGCGGTCTCCGGCTACTACATTCTGCACGAAGGCCTTATCGGCTTTCTCGGCGATCAGAAGCTGCAGGAATATACATACAAGAAGATCGACGAAGCCAAATCGGTGACCTTCAATTTCACCAACGGCTGGCTCGGCATCACCGACAAGTACTGGGCCGCGGCCCTGCTGCCTGACACCAGCGCGCGGTTGCAGGCGCGCTTCTCATCCGATCTGGCGGGTTCAGTCAGGACCTACCAAACCGATTATCTGGAGGATGCGCGGACGATCCCGGCCGGCGGCACAGGTTCGGTAAACACGCGCCTTTTCGCTGGCGCCAAGGAAGCCGGTGTTGTTGGCCTCAATTTTCCGTTCGTGGAGCTTGGTGGCTACAACAAACAACTCGGCCTCAACCATTTTGACTTGTTGATCGATTGGGGTTGGTTCCACTTCATCACCAAACCGATGTTCCTTGCGCTGGATTTCTTCTTTCATGTGTTCGGCAACTTCGGTGTCGCGATTCTGGTCGTGACCGTACTGGTCAAGCTGATTTTCTTCCCGCTCGCCAACAAGTCCTACGCCTCGATGGCAAAGATGAAGGCGGTCCAGCCTCAGATCAACGCACTGAAGGAACGCTTCCCTGACGACAAGATGAAGCTGCAGCAGGAGATGATGGAGATCTACAAGAAGGAGAAGATCAACCCGATCTCGGGCTGTCTTCCGGTCCTCCTGCAGATTCCCGTGTTCTTCTCGCTGTACAAGGTGCTGTTCGTGACCATCGAAATGCGTCACGCACCATTCTTCTCCTGGATCAAGGATCTGTCCGCACCCGATCCGACCCACATTTTCAACCTGTTCGGACTGCTGCCATACGATCCCTCTGTGGTGCCACTGCTCGGGCCCTATCTGGCGCTCGGTGCGTGGCCGATCATCATGGGCATCACGATGTGGTTCCAGATGAAGCTGAATCCGACACCGCCGGATCCGACTCAGAAGATCATCTTCGACTGGATGCCGGTGATCTTCACCTTCATGCTCGCGTCTTTCCCGGCTGGTCTCGTGATCTATTGGGCGTGGAATAACACGCTGTCGGTGATCCAGCAGAGCTACATCATGCGCCGCAACGGCGTGAAAGTAGAACTGTTTGATAACGTGAAATCGACCTTCCGCCGCAAATCCTCCGACAAGCCGGCGAAGACCACATAGACTGATCGCCGCCTTGCGATCGTTGCGGGGGAGCATTACGGACGAAGCCGTCCAATGATCGGCGGGAACGTTTCTGATTCCGTCGCTCCGCGCAAAATCGGCTGATCTTGCCGCGAATGCGTGCTGCCAAGTCGGGAAGGCCTCTTCGCATGACAACCGGCCTTGATACGGAGTTGATCGAGCAAGGCCGAAGACTGTTTGCAGGGGACTGGCAATTCATCTGGGCGTCGCCGTCGATCGAAACGTTGCCGCCCATGGCTGGCCTCGAGGTTGCATTCGCCGGACGCTCCAACGTCGGCAAGTCGAGCCTGATCAACGCGCTGACGGGTCGCAGCGCGCTGGCCCGAACGTCACGCACGCCGGGACGAACCCAGGAGCTGATCTTCTTCGAGGGTCCCAAGGGTGCCGACGTCCGGCTGGTCGACATGCCAGGATACGGCTTCGCGTCGGCGCCGAAGGCCAAAATCGCGTCGTGGACGTCTCTGATCCACCAATTTCTGCTCGGCCGGGCGACGCTTGCGCGCGTCTATGTCCTGATCGACGCGCGCCACGGCATCAAGGATACTGACCAGGATATCCTAACCACGCTCGACAGGTCCGCGGTGAGCTACCAGATCGTGCTGACCAAGGCGGACGAGGTCAAGGCCGCCGAGATGGTGGAGCGTACCGAAGCGACCAGGGCGCTGCTCGCCAAACATCCTGCAGCGTTTCCGGACGTGCTGGTCACGTCGTCGCGCACGGGCTACGGAGTACCGGAGTTGCGCGCCGCCATGGCCCGCCTGATCGGAGAGCTTCAGCGATGACGCAGTTCTGCTGTTTTCGGATCGTCGTTTTTGCGGCGGGGCTGATGGGCGCCGCCGGCGTCATCCTGGCTGCGGTCGCGGCGCACAAGACGGGCGGCACACTTCTGCTCTCGGCCTCGTCGATGCTGTTGTTTCATGCTCCCGCCGCGTTGCTGGCGGTGCTTCTGGCGGATCGGCAGATTATTCGCCCACGTCTCGGTCTCGCGACCGCCGGCTGCTTTGTCGCAGGCGCGATCCTGTTCAGCGCGGACTTGACGGTGCGGCAATTCCTCGATCACCACCTTTTCCCGAGAGCTGCTCCGACCGGCGGAACGCTGATGATTCTGGGTTGGTTCTTGCTCGCGATCGCCGCCCTCTGGCCTCGTGCGGCGTCCCGTTCCGAGCAGTCCGGATACTGACCCGAAGCGGCTTTGCGGTCCCGCCGCCGATCGGTTAGAACCCGTTTTATCCCGCCGGCCAAGAGATCAGTCTCGAGAGATCAGCGTCATGTCCGATGACTCCCGCATCAGCCCGCTCGATCAGGCGCGCATCCTGTCCGAGGCGCTGCCGCACATGCAGCGATATGACGAGGAGACGATCGTCATCAAGTACGGCGGCCATGCCATGGGCTCAGAGGAGGTCGCCCGCCAGTTTGCCCGCGACATCGTGCTGCTCGAGCAGACCGCGATCAATCCGGTGGTGGTGCATGGCGGGGGTCCTCAGATCGCGGCCATGCTGCAACGGCTCGGGATAAAATCCGAATTCGCCGCCGGACTGCGTATTACCGATGCCGCGACGATTGAAATCGTCGAGATGGTGCTCGCCGGTTCGATCAACAAGCAACTGGTTGGCTACATCAACGAGGCTGGCGGCAAGGCCGTCGGACTTTGCGGCAAGGACGGCAACATGGTTACCGCCTTGAAGGCCACGCGAACGTTGGCGGACCCGGATTCGAACATCGAGAAGGTCGTCGATCTCGGCTTTGTAGGCGAACCCGAACACGTCGATCTGACGCTTCTGAATCAGTTGATCGGTCACGAGCTGATTCCGGTTCTGGCGCCGCTGGCCACCTCAAAAGGCGGCCAGACATTCAACGTCAATGCCGATATTTTCGCCGGGGCAGTGGCAGGCGCGCTGAAGGCCAAACGTCTCTTGCTTCTCACGGACGTTCCAGGCGTGCTCGACAAGTCGAAGAAGCTCATTCCGGAGCTCTCGATCAGCGACGCGCGCAAGCTGATCGCCGACGGGACTATTTCGGGTGGCATGATCCCGAAGGTCGAAACCTGCATTTACGCGCTCGAACAGGGCGTCGGCGGCGTCGTCATCATCGACGGAAAGACTCCTCACGCGGTTCTCCTGGAGCTCTTTACCGATCAGGGCACGGGAACGCTGATTCACAAGTGATCGACGCGCAGCGACATCCACACCGCGGCTTCAGTCACATCGACACGTGGGTGTTCGATCTCGACAACACGCTGTATCCGCATCACGTCAACCTCTGGCAGCAGGTTGACGCACGGATCGGTGAATACATCGGCCAGTTCCTCAACGTCGATCCCGTCGAGGCGCGGCGCATCCAGAAGGATTACTACAAGCGCTTCGGCACAAGCATGCGCGGCATGATGACCGAGCACGGCGTCTCAGCCGACGACTATCTCGCCTACGTCCATCAGATCGACCACTCGCCGCTCGACCCCAATCCGGCGATGGGCGCGGCGATCGAAAGGCTTCCGGGCCGCAAGCTGATTCTGACCAACGGTTCGACCGCCCATGCCGGTAAGGTGCTAGAGCGGCTTGGTTTCGGCCACCACTTCGAGGCCGTGTTCGACATCATTGCCGCAGAGATGGAGCCGAAGCCGTCGCCGCTGACCTATCGTCGCTTTCTCGAACGGCATCACGTCGATGCCGCGAAAAGCGCGATGTTCGAGGATCTGGCGCGCAATCTCGTCGTCCCGCATGAACTGGGGATGACGACCGTGCTGGTCGTGCCGGACGGGACGCGCGAGGTTGTGCGGGAGGAATGGGAAATGGAAGGTCGCGGCGCACCGCATGTCCACCATGTGACCGACGACCTCTCCGGATTTCTGGCGGGGCTGACGGCGCGCTCGGCTTGACATGTCTGCCTCCGTCCCAGAGAACACCGCGTTGACAAACCGCATTCGCGTAGTAAAGCCGCAGGAAATCCGATGTCGCTCGCTTCTCTCGAGACCACCATCAACGGCGCGTTCGACGCGCGCGACACCGTCACCCCCGCGACTAAGGGCGAGGTGCGCGAGGCGGTGGATCATGCGCTCGACCTGCTCGACAAGGGCGAGGTACGCGTCGCCGAGCGCGCGGCTGACGGCAAGTGGATCGTCAATCAGTGGCTCAAGAAGGCTGTGCTGCTGTCGTTTCGCCTCAACGACATGAGCGTTATTCCCGGCGGTCCCGGCAACGCCGTGTGGTGGGACAAAGTGCCGTCGAAGTTCGAGGGCTGGGACGAGAACCGGTTTCGTAACGCGGGCTTTCGGGCCGTGCCGGGTGCGATTGTGCGTCGCTCCGCCTTCATCGCAAAGAACGCTGTGTTGATGCCGTCGTTCGTCAATCTTGGCGCCTATGTTGACGAAAGCACCATGGTCGACACCTGGTGCACGGTCGGCTCCTGTGCCCAGATCGGCAAGCGGGTCCACATCTCCGGCGGCGCGGGCATCGGTGGCGTATTGGAGCCGCTGCAAGCCGGACCTGTGATCATCGAGGACGATTGCTTCATCGGTGCGCGCTCGGAAGTGGCGGAAGGCGTCATCGTACGCAAGGGCGCGGTGCTATCGATGGGCGTTTTCCTCGGCGCCTCGACCAAAATCGTCGACCGCGCAACCGGCGAGATATTCATGGGCGAAGTGCCGGAATATGCGGTGGTGGTGCCGGGCGCTCTGCCGGGCAAGCCGTTGAAGAACGGCCAGCCGGGGCCGTCCACGGCCTGCGCGGTCATCGTCAAGCGCGTCGACGAACGCACTCGCTCCAAGACCGGGATCAATGAACTGCTGCGGGATTAAGCCTCCCGGAGACCGCTCATGAAACTGACGACGCTGCTGTTCAGCTTTCAGGGCCGGATCAATCGAGCCAGATACTGGTGGGTAGTGCTGATCAATCTTGCCATTTTTACCGCCTGCTTGGTATTTGCCTTAGCTCTCATAGGGCGTGAAATTTCGAACGCTACTCCTTGGACCGACGCGCCGGTGAACTACTTGTTTATTGCGATCTCCGCTGTCGTCGGTCTGTTGATGATTTGGTCAAACACTGCCGCGGGAATTAAGCGTTTGCGTGATCGAGACCAAAGCGGATGGTGGATGCTCGTGTTTTGGGGAGTCGGTGCCATCGTCGACTTGCTGCAAGAGACTGCCACGACGCCCAGCAGCAAGTTCATCCTTGACGTCGGGAATTTCGCGGTGACCGTCTGGATCATCATCGAACTCGGCTGCCTGCGCGGCACGCAAGGGCCAAACCGCTTCGGCGCTGATCCACTTGAAGCGTCGCCCCAATGATGCCGTCTGACGCGCTCTCCATCGCTCGCGATCTCGTCCGTTGCCCGTCGGTGACGCCGGCGGATGCAGGCGCGCTGAATGTACTTGAGACGTTGCTCAAGGGTGCGGGATTTGATGTCCACCGCATCACCTTCAGCGAACCGGGCGCCGCTGACATCGACAATCTCTATTCCCGTATCGGCACGACCGGCCCTCATATCGCGTTCGCCGGCCATACCGACGTCGTGCCTCCAGGCGATGAGGGCGCCTGGACCCGTGGCGCGTTCTCAGGCGACGTGGTTGATGGTTTCCTCTATGGGCGCGGTACGGTCGACATGAAGGGCGGAATCGCCTGCAGCGTCGCTGCCGCGCTTGACTATCTCGCGGAGCATGGCGGCCAGCCGGGGAAAGACGGCGACGGCTCGATCTCGTTCCTGATCACCGGGGACGAGGAAGACATCGCCGTCAACGGCACTGTCAAGCTGATGCAATGGGCCGCCGCGCGCGGCGAAAAATTCGATCACTGCGTGCTCGGCGAGCCCAGCAATATCGAGGAGCTCGGCGATTGCATCAAGATCGGCCGCCGGGGCTCACAGTCTGGCACGCTATATGTCGATGGCGTGCAGGGCCACGTCGCTTATCCGCATCGCGCGTCAAATCCGATTCCGGACATCGCCGCGTTGATTACGGCGCTCGTCAGTGATCCGCTGGACCGGGGGAGTGCTCAGTTTCAGCCCTCCAATCTGGAATTCACCTCGGTCGATGTCGGCAATCCGGCGGCCAATGTGATTCCGGGACAGGCGCGCGCGAAGTTCAACATCCGCTTCAACGACCATCACAGTCAGGAATCGCTGCGTACGCTGATCGAGGCGCGCGTCGCCGAGATCTCAGGCAATCGCATTGCGACCCGCATCGTGTGGGAGCCCTCGAATGCCGACGTGTTCCTGACCGAGCCCGGCCCCTTCACCGATCTCCTGGTCGCAGCCATAGAGGAGGTCACCGGCCGCAAACCGGAGCTCAGCACCGGCGGCGGCACCTCGGATGCGCGCTTTATCAAGGACTATTGCCCGGTGATCGAGTTTGGTTTGGTCGGGCAGACCATGCACCAGATCGACGAGCGCACGCCGGTGGCCGATCTCGAAAGGCTGACCCGTATCTACCGCGGCGTGCTGGATCGCTACTTCGCATGAACGACAAAATCCTCGTCCTCACCGCCATCGACGACGAACTCGACAAGGCGCGCGCGCCCGATGGCGTCCGGGTGATCTACACCGGCGTTGGCAAGATCAATGCCGCCAGCGCAACCACGCTGGCGCTGCTGACGATGCACCCGTCACTTGTCATCAATTACGGGACCGCGGGAAAGATCAATGAGACGCTCCAGGGTCTCGTGGAGGTCTCAAACGTCGTCCAGCGCGACATGATGGCGATGCCGCTGGCGCCGCGCGGACGCACGCCGTTCGCCCCCGAGCTTGATCTGTTGACTTCAGGCCAGGGCGGTGTCGTCTGCGGTACCGGCGATAGCTTTGTCACAAGCTCCGACCCGTGGCTGATCGAGAACAACATCGACATCGTCGACATGGAGCTGTTCGCAGTGGCGCAGGTGTGCCGGCGGCACGGCCTGCCGTGGCGTGCGTTCAAGTTCATCACCGACGACGCCAACGACCTCGCGCATCAGGACTGGACCGCCAATGTGAAGGATGGCGAGGGCCTGTTCTGGGATGCGCTGGAACGGATTCGCTCTTAGTAATCCACCCGCACAAGATACAATCCGTCGGGCGGAGCCACCGGCCCGCACGCTTCACGCCGCCGCGCGTCTAACGCGTTGGACAGGTCATCGGCGCTCCAGCGGCCATGCCCGACCCACACCAGTGATCCCACCATCGAGCGCACCTGGCTGTGCAGGTACGAGCGCGCCGACGTGATGATGTTGACGTTGTCGCCGGTCCTGACGACGTCGAGTTGATCGAGCGTTTTCTCCGGCGATTTCGCCTGACATTCGGTGTCGCGAAATGTCGTGAAGTCGTGCTTTCCTATGAGCCGCTGTGCCGCCGTGTGCATCGCCTCCGCATCGAGCGATCGCGGCACGCGCCAGACATGGCCGACATCGATGGCGAGGTTCGCGCGCCGATTGGCGATGCGATAGATGTAATGTCGCCGGCGTGCTGAGAAGCGCGCCTCGAAGCTGTCGGGCACGATCTCGGCTTCGAGCACGCCGATCGGATGCGGGCGCAGGTGCGCGTTGAGTCCGTCACGCAATCGATTCGGCACGAAGTGCTTCGCGATGTCGCAATGGGCAACCTGCGCCAGCGCATGGACGCCGGCATCGGTGCGGCCCGCGCCGTGCACGCGGACGCAATCACCGCAAATCGCCTTCACTGCCGCCTCCAGCGCGCCCTGTACCGAGGGGCCGTTGTCCTGGTACTGCCAGCCGCAGAAGGGACCTCCGTCATATTCGATGGTCAGCTTGTAGCGGGGCATCAGACGAGCCGCAGCGGCGGCGTCAGCGGCGTGCCGTTCAGAAAGGCGTCGGCCTTCAGCGGTGGCTTCCCGGCGCGTTGCAATTCAAGGATGCGGATCGCGCCTTCGCCGCAGGCGATCGTTAGACGGTCGTCGAGGAGGCTCCCCGGCGATCCCGCGCCTTCGGCCAGCTCACACCGCAGGAGCTTGACGCGGACCGGCTCGCCATCCACCGGCATCTCGCACCAGGCGCCCGGAAACGGCGACAGGCCATGAATGTGGCGGAGCACATCGCGCGAACGCCTGTTCCAGTCGATGCGCGCCTCGGCCTTGTCGATCTTGGCGGCGTAGGTGACGCCTTGTTCGCTTTGCTTCGTCAATTGCAGGCCGTCGCGCGACAGCGAGGCCATCGCACGCACCATCAGATCAGCCCCAAGCGGCGCCAGCGCGTCATGAAGATCCGACGCTGTCATCGCATTGGTGATGGTGATCCGCTCGGCCATGGCGACGTCGCCGGTGTCGAGGCCGGCATCCATCTTCATGACCATGACGCCGCTTTCGGCGTCGCTGGCCATGATGGCGCGGTTGATCGGTGCAGCGCCGCGCCAGCGCGGCAGCAACGATGCGTGCAGATTGTAGCAACCAGATCGCGGCGCATCGAGAATCGCCTGCGGCAGGATCATGCCGTA
The DNA here is from genome assembly GCF_049852135.1 of Nitrobacter sp. TKz-YC02. NCBI lineage: Bacteria > Pseudomonadati > Pseudomonadota > Alphaproteobacteria > Hyphomicrobiales > Nitrobacteraceae > Nitrobacter > Nitrobacter sp. TKz-YC02. The sequence goes on along the minus strand of NZ_CP180728.1, from coordinate 3,796,318 downwards.
GGCAACGACGACAGCGGCGTCCGCTCCATGCGAGCGGAATTGATCCAGCGCTTCCGGCGCCTTGAGTGTTTTCGGAGTCAGCACGGGGAGGCCTAGGCGCTGCGCTTCCCGCGCCACCGGGCTCGGCTGCAGCTTCATGCCACGGCCGGCGGGCCTCGCCTCGCGGCTGTATACGGCTGCGATCTCATGGCCATGGGCAACGAGTTGCAGGAGGGTCGGCACCGCAAATTCGGGGGTGCCCATGAAAATCAGGCGAAGCGGCATCTGATTGATTTCTGCGCGGCAAGAAGCCGCTTTATCTCGCGGCGAGCTTCGCGGCCTTGGTGAATTTTTTCATCACACGGTCGCGTTTCAGTTTCGAGAGGTGATCGACAAACAGCACGCCATTGAGATGGTCGATCTCATGCTGGATGCAGGTGGCGAAAAGACCGTCGGCATCCTCCTCGTGAACCTTGCCGTCGAGATCGGTGAAGCGAATCCGCACGCGCGCCGGCCGCTCGACCTCCTCGTAATATTCGGGGATCGACAGGCAGCCTTCTTCATAGACCGACAGTTCCTCCGAAGCCGAGAGGATTTCCGGATTGATGAAGACACGCGGCCGCGGTTTCGTCTCTCCTTCCTCATCGCGTTTGGCGAGGTCCATGGTGACGATGCGGACAGGCTGCGCAATCTGGATGCCGGCGAGCCCGATGCCCGGCGCGTCGTACATGGTCTCGAACATGTCGTCGGCAAGCTTGCGGATTTCCGGCGTGACTTTTTCGATCGGCCTGGAAACCAGGCGCAATTGCTTGTCCGGCACAATGATGATTTCGCGAATGGCCATGTCGGCGATGTAATCCCCGAGTCTGTCCGGGTCAATCCGCGAGCTGCACTGACCGTCCGGCCGTCATGAGCAGGCACGTTGAGCTTTCGTTAACTCAGTGTGTTCGCTCTTCGTTCGCGAACACGGCCGAATCGGCTACAAGATCCAGATGAACGAGATCCTTTTCATACTGGGTGACGTGCCAGTGCGGACCAGCGCCGTGCTGATCGGGTTCGGTGCGCTGGCGCTTGTATTATTGCTGATCATCGCCATTGTGATCGCGCGCTCGGGACGCCGGGGAACCGACATGGCCACCGCGCAAGCAAGCCGCGCGGACGAGCTGGAGGACCGCCTCAACGATATGATGCGGGCTCAGGCCGAGGCCGCCGGCCGTGTCGACGCCATGGGCAAGGCGCTCGCAGGGCGACAGGCGGAGATGGCGCGGGCGGTCAGCGATCGGCTGGACGCGGTCACCCACCGCGTCGGCCAGTCGATGGAGCAGACCACGCGCAACACCATGGACAGTCTGCGGGTGCTGCACGAACGGCTCGGAATTATCGATAACGCGCACCAGAACCTGACCGAACTGACGACGCAGGTGACGACGCTGCGCGATGTGCTCGCCAACAAGCAGTCGCGCGGCGCGTTCGGTCAGGCGCGGATGGAGGCGATTGTGCAGGACGGAATGCCGAAAGGCTCGTTCGCCTTTCAGTACACGCTGCCAAACGGCAAGCGGCCGGATTGCGTAATCTTCCTCCCCGATCAGCGCCCGCTTTGCATCGATGCGAAATTTCCGCTTGAGGCGATGACGGCGCTGCGCGACGCCCGAACCGACGACGAAAGGAAACTCGGAACCCAGCGGCTGCGCGCCGACGTCATGCGGCACGTCACCGACATCGCCGGAAAATATCTGATCCCGGGCGAGACCCAGGACACCGCGCTGATGTTCGTGCCGTCGGAATCGGTCTATGCCGAGATTTACGACAGCTTCGACGATGTGATCCAGAAGGCCTATCGCGCCCGGATCGTGCTGGTATCGCCGTCACTCTTGATGCTGGCGATTCAGGTGATGCAGCAGCTTCTCAAGGACGCGCGGATGCGCGATGCTGCGGATCAGGTACGGATCGAGGTCATGAACATGATGGGTGACGTCGAGCGCCTGCGCGACCGGGTCAGCAGGCTCGGCAGCCATTTCGATCAGGTCAGCGAGGATGTCAGGCAGGTCCTGATCTCGGCCGGCAAGATCGGCAAACGGGCTACGAGGATCGAGGAACTCGATTTCAGCAAGGACGAGGCGGCTGCGGAGACGCCACGGATCGTCGAGCCCGTCGAACCGACGGTGTTTCCGCCGCAGTTCGCCCGCAAGATCCAGGCGGGTGAGTAAGAGGAGGGCGGAACTGACCGAATCTGCTAGCACTGCGGCATGAGCGCTCCGGACGTCGCCCCAACCGTATCCGAGGCTACCTCCCGCGCGTCTTGGCGCGAGAGCATGGCGGTCTATCTGCAACCGCGCGTCCTCATTGTCATGATGCTCGGCTTCTCGTCCGGCCTGCCGCTGGCGCTGTCGGGCTCGACGCTGCAGATCTGGATGAAAGAATCCGGCATCGATCTGCACGATATCGGTCTGTTTGTTCTCGTTGGCACACCCTATACGCTGAAGTTTCTGTGGGCGCCGCTGGTCGATGCCCTGCATATTCCGCTGCTGACGCGGCGGTTCGGCCGCCGTCGCGGTTGGCTCGTCTTTTCACAACTGCTTCTGATCGCGGCAATCCTGTTGCTGGCCTCGACCGATCCAGTGAAAGCGCCGTGGTTTGTCGCGCTCGGCGCGGTGCTCGTGGCGGCGACGTCGGCGACGCAGGACATCGTGGTTGATGCCTTTCGCGTCGAGAGCCTGCCGGAAAGCGAGCAGGCTGCCGGCATGGCGGGCTATGTCGCCGCCTATCGCATCGGCATGCTGGTCTCGACCGCTGGAGCTCTCTTCCTAGTCAGCGCATTCGAAGGGACAGGCCTGGTCCGCGCCTCGGCGTGGGCGTGGGGCTACATTAGCATGGCGGTGATGGTTCTGATCGGCACCGTCACAGCGCTGGCCGCCACCGAGCCCGAGCAATCCGTGCGCGCCGAACTGACGACGCGGGCTAAGGGCGGTTTCGCGCGGGTCATGAATGCCGCGGTCGGCGCATTCTCTGAATTTCTGAGCCGTAAGGACGCTCTCGCCGCGCTCGCCTTCATCGTGCTGTTCAAATTCACCGACGCGTTCTCCGGCACGATGACCGCACCGTTCGTCATCGATCTGGGCTTCACCCGCAACGACTACGCCGCCATCGTCAAAGGCGTCGGTCTTGCCGCGACGCTGATCGGCGGTTTTGCCGGCGGCTTCGTGGCGCGGCGCTATTCACTGGCGACGAGCCTGTGGATCGGCGGCATTTTGCAGGCCGTCGCCAACCTGTCGTTCTCATGGCTTGCGCTGGTCGGCGTCAATCAATGGGCGCTGGCTCTCGCTATCACAGCGGAGAATTTCACCAGCGCTATCGGCACGGTGATCTTCGTCGCCTATCTGTCGGCGATGTGCCGCAATCCGTTGCACACCGCGACCCAATATGCGCTTCTCACGGCGCTCGCCGCGGTCGGCCGAACCTATCTGTCCGCCAGCGCCGGGTTCGTCGCCGAGGCGACGGGATGGCCGCTGTTCTTCGCGATCTGCATGTTGGCGGCGTTGCCGAGCCTGATCCTGCTGGCCTGGCTGCAGCGGCGCGGGCACTTTGCGACGCTGCAGGCGTAAACGGTGTGGGCGAATCGGTACCTATCCTCGGGTCAGGCCCGAGGATAGGCTTCGCTCGAAAACGCTATTTCCAGATCATGTCTTTCGCCGCGATCAACCCGCCGCCCGCGATCAGCACGGTCGCGACGGCGAGCGCCGCAGTCGGCTTCGCGAAACCCGCCAGGATCAGGAACGCGGTCGAAAGCAGCGGCGTCGCATAGGCGGCCGCGCCGAGCACGCGAATGTCGCCGCGCTTCATGCCGATATCCCAGACATAAAAGGCAAGGCCGACGGGACCGATGCCGAGCGCGGCGATCGCGAGCCACTGTGCCGCGCTGTCCGGCCACACCGTCTGTTCCATGAGCAGATGCGCAACCCCCGCTAGTGCAGCCGTCGCTAGGCAAAAGCCCGCGACCGCGTCGGTTGGAACCGAGGCCAGGCGTCGCGACAGCACCGAATACGCTGCCCAGACAAACGCCGCCATGAACGCCGCCGCAAGACCGGACATCTCAGCGCGTTCGAACACAATCGAAGTACCGCCCGCAAACAGCAAAACCGTCCCGGCCAGCCCGAGGATCGAGCCGATCAGATGATGCGGCGCCAGCCGCTCGCCTGGCAGCATCGAGGAGAACAGCACGATCAACAGCGGCCAGAGATAATTCAGGAGACCCGCTTCGGCGGGCGGCGCCTGTCGCAGCGCGATGAAATACAACGCATGATAGCCGAACAGCCCTCCCACCCCCACGAGCCATACAACCGCCGGCTGTCGCAACGCGCTGACGCCTTCGGGGCGGAACAGCCAGCTCGTGCAGCCGGCAAGACCACCAATCGCAAACGTCATGGCCGCGAGTTGAAACGCGGGAATGTGCCCGGTTGCGACCGTCATGACCGCGAGCAGCGACCACATCAGGATGGCGGCGAGGCCGATGAGTGTGGCGGTCCGGGAGGTCATGATTTCTTCCTTCTCCTCTCTTGGGAAAAGGAAAGAAGCGGCATGTCCACCCTATGCACTATTCATCACGCTTGATACTGGCCGCCGTTGATGCTCAGCGTCGATCCCGTGATGAAGCCGGCATCGTCGGCGGCGAGGAATATCACCGCGCGCGCGATCTCATCGGGCTCACCGAGGCGGGTCACCGGAATCTGCGGCAGGATGTTTTTCTCGATGACGTCCTTGGGCACGGCCTGCACCATTTCCGTGTTGATGTATCCCGGGCAGATCGCATTCACGGTGATTCCGTTCTTGGCGTTCTCCAGTGCCAGCGCCTTGGTGAAACCGATGTCTCCGGCCTTCGCCGCCGAATAGTTCACCTGTCCGAACTGGCCTTTCTGGCCATTGATCGAAGAGATGTTGATGATGCGGCCGAACTTGCGCGCGCGCATTCCCTCGATCACCGGGCGCGTCATGTTGAACAGCGAGCCGAGATTGGTGTTGATGACGGCGCTCCACTGCTCGAGCGTCATCTTGTGGAAGGCACCGTCTTTGGTGATGCCGGCATTATTCACGAGCACCTCGATGGGGCCGAGGTCCGCTTCGACCTGCTTGATGCCGCCAGCGCAGGCATCGAAGGAAGCGACATCCCACTTGTAAACAGGAATGCCGGTTTCCGCCTTGAATTTTTCCGCCGCAGCGTCGTTGCCGGCGTAGCTCGCCGCGACGTTGTATCCGGCCGCTTTCAGCGCTCTGCTGATCGCGCCGCCGATGCCTCGCGTTCCCCCCGTCACCAATGCCACTCTTGCCATGCGTCGTCCTCCTGGAGTTCCAGCTTTTGTTTTGACGCGCTTCTTGACGCGAACCGGTGCCCACTTCGCTCGTAAACGCTACGGAAAGCCGGATTTATCCTGATCGTTGAAACAAAAAGCTTTCTAGTGGTCCGATTCTAACCTTCGCATCCCGTCGCAGCGAGCCTTCTTGCGAATGTTAGAATGGAAGGACCACTCGCAAATTTAAGTTGCTAGTGGAGTTCTGAATTTGACGTTCGCGCCCGAAACTCGCGGTTAGGTGGGTCGCGAATGTCAAATTCACTCCACTAGATAAAAATGCTCGGCACGAGGCCGAGCATTTGGTTGTCAGCGCGACTCAATGTCCATTTTCGCCGCCTTCATCCGCTCAACCGCGCTCAACGCACATGGCGATTCCCATGCCGCCGCCGATGCATAGCGTGGCAAGGCCCTTCTTGACGTTTCGCTTCTGCATTTCGTGCAACAGGGTCACCAGCACGCGCGCGCCCGAGGCGCCGACCGGATGGCCGATGGCGATCGCGCCGCCATTGACGTTGACCTTTGAGGTATCCCAGCCGAGGTCCTTGTTGACGGCGCAGGCCTGTGCGGCAAAGGCTTCATTGGCTTCGATCAGGTCGAGGTCGCCGATCGTCCAGCCTGCTTTTTTCAGCGCGGCACGGGAGGCCGGAATCGGGCCGGTGCCCATGATCTTCGGGTCGACGCCGGCATGGGCCCAGGAAACGATGCGGGCGAGGGGGGTCTTGCCCTCTTTCGCCGCCCGCGCGGCCGACATCAGGACGACGGCCGCGGCGCCGTCGTTGATCCCCGACGCGTTGGCCGCGGTCACAGTGCCGTCCTTTTCAAAAGCGGGTCGCAGTTTGGCGATGGCGTCGACCGTCACGCCAGCCTTCGGATATTCGTCCGTGTCGACCACAACATCGCCTTTGCGGCTCTTGACGGTGACGGGCACGATCTCGTCCTTGAATCGGCCCGCTTTCTGCGCGGCCTCCGCCTTGTTCTGCGAGCCGGCGGCGAATTCGTCCTGCTGCTGGCGGGTGATCTGGTACTCACGGGCGACGTTCTCGGCGGTGTTTCCCATGTGGTAACCGTTGAACGCATCCCACAGCCCGTCCTTGATCATGGTGTCGATCAGTTCGAGGCCGCCCATCTTCACGCCGCCGCGCAGGTGCTGCGCATGCGGCGCCATGCTCATGGATTCCTGTCCGCCCGCGACGACGATATCCGAATCCCCGTTCAGGATGGCCTGATAGCCGAGCGCGACAGTGCGCAGGCCCGAACCGCAGAGCTGGTTGACGCCCCAGGCCGGGCTTTCCACAGGAATGCCGGCGGCGATCGACGCTTGACGTGCCGGATTCTGGCCCTGCGCCGCAGTCAGAATCTGGCCCATGATGACCTCGGAGACCCGTCCGGGCTCGATTCCCGCCCGCTCCAGCGCAGCCTTGATGGCGATAGCACCGAGGGCGTGGGCGGGCGTCGTGGCAAGCGCACCGTTGAAACTTCCCACTGGAGTGCGGGCGGCGCTGACGATGACGACATCGTCTGACATGGACACCTCCTGGAGCTTAAGTGACTTGCTGGGGCTTGAGTGACTTGAAAATTCGATGATGACAGGCCGTACCGGCGGTCCGTGATCTACTCAGATATATATCCTGTTGACCTCACGAGAGTGTGTCAATCACGCCAATGGCTGGAAGTTGCACCCGTACATGATCGTGAGCACTTTCTATGCATTGGCATTAACTGTTTTTTATAAAACGGTAGCCGAAGCGGGCTGAAAGTGCTTACTTTGCTGCAATGCGTTACGTGTTAACCCCATCGTGGATGCCGGCGGGGTTTCTTGTCCTCGGCAGGGACGTGTGGGATCTATGGCGAAATCAGAGACACCGACGACAATCAAGAAATATGCGAACCGGCGGCTCTATAATACCGGCACCAGCACCTATGTGACGCTCGAAGATCTCGCGGGGATGGTCAAGCAGGGCGAGGATTTCCTTGTCTTCGATGCAAAGACTGGAGACGACATCACCCGTTCAGTGCTGGCGCAGATCATTTTCGAACAGGAAAACAAAACGGGGCAGAACCTGCTCCCGACCACCTTCCTGCGGCAGCTGATCCGTTTCTACGGCGATAGCATGCAGATGGTGGTGCCGAAATATCTCGAACGATCGATCGACATGCTGACCCGCGAGCAGGAGAAGTTTCGCAAGCAGATGACAAGTAGCTTCAGCGGCACTCCGTTCGCGCCGCTCGAGGAGCATGTCCGCCGCAACATGGAGCTTTTCGAGCGCACGTTCTCGATGTTCAAGCCATTCGTGCCGCCGCGCAACGGGACCGCCGCGCCCGAGCCGGAGAAAACGCCTGACACTCCCGATCCCGGCGACAATATCGAAGATCTTCGTCAGCAGATGAAGGAGATGCAGGACCGCCTGGAACGGATGTCGAAAGAGCCGAAGAAGGAGTAGGTGTTCGGGTCCGCGATCAGGGTCGACCAGATGACGCTGAGGCCGCTGACCGGGAATCCAAGGGGATTTCGGCTCATGCAGAATTGCAGCGCAGTCTCCATGCTCGTACTTGCATCGTGTGCGCCTCTGCCCCGGCGGGGCCGAACTCCGCGGTCATTGCCTGACAAGACCCCTCGCGGCCTCCGATTGACGACCGGGGCGGCCTGCCCGTCCCAGTCCATCAAGCGCCAGATTGGTATTTCCTCGCGTTGAACCTTTTCTTGAGATGGATGACTCTCACAAAGGGGTCACGCGTCGGTGTGCCGTGCGCGCCGTCAGTTTGTGACTTCGAGGCAGGCCAGCTCGCATCGACCGATGGGGCTTGCCGTGCGCTACAATCGTCGCCAGGCTGTCGTTTGAAGCTGCTGTCGTCGGGAAAGCCGCAGCGAACGAATCCGCAAGGTAGCCCCATTTGGTTCCAGCCGAGACCCAGAACGGCATAGCCGCAGAGCAGCACGAGGGCCGCTCGGGCATTGTCGGCCTGGTTCGTGCTATTCCGATCCGCTGGCGCATTTTCTCGATCACGGCTTTGAATTCTGCGGCCGTGCTGGTTCTTGCGCTGTTGATATGGAGCGGTGCCAAGACCCTGGGGTCGGCATGGGACGACGTACGTCAGGTCAGGGACTCCGATAAGATCCTTGCGGTTCTCGAGAGCGAGACCGGTCGACTGCAAAACCTGATCCATCGCTACGTCAATCAGCCCGGTCCCGATCTGTTTGCGGAAATCTTGCTGTTGCGCGAGGCTGTCCTCGGCACCTTGAGAGCGCGCGCTTCGACTGACCCGATATTGCTGGGTACGGTCGACGAATTGGAACGCGCCAGCGAACGCTTTCTCAGCGGTTTCAGGGAATTGCGCGCATTGCAGACGACGATTGCCAAGACCTATGAGAACCAAATCCTGGCGCCTACCAAGGACATGGCCGGCCTCTATTCGATCATCGAGGGTGCGACCAGTCGCCGCGACGCGCGGATATGGCCGACACTTGGCAAATCACGCGAGGCATTCACGGCGATGCTGGTGGCCGCGAACGCCTACTACCTCGCGCCCGCGTCAACCAGTGCGGACGAAGTCCGAAAGAATATCGATGCGATCGCGCGCACGATCCCTGCGATGATCGATTTTGCCGAAAACGATCTCCAGCACGACGCATTGCAGCGGCTCAAAACACGAACATCTGCGCTGCATGATGGGATCGCGAACCTGTCCGATCTGCTCACCAAGCGAACTGATCTTTCGCGTAACTCCATCGACGTCAGCCAGGCTGAGACCATCGCCGCGATCGACGGCTTGTCGGTCAAGATGCGTCAGCGTGAGCAGAATGCGCAGTTGACGTTTGACCACACTCTCACAAGCATCTCCCGCAAGATGCTGTCGATCGCCGCGATCTTTCTCGCCATCATTGTGATTGCCGGCGTTGTCATCGCGCTCAGCATCCGTCTGCCCCTGCGGCAGCTCATGAGGTCGATGCGCGCGATCATGTCTGGCGACTACAGCCGCAGAGTCGCCGGCACCGTCGCGCGGGATGAAATCGGCACTATGGCGCGCGCGGTCGAGATGTTCCGTAGGAACGCCATCGCCAAGCGCGCGGCGGAGGACGAATTGCGGGCATCGAAGCAGAGGGCCGAGAATGCTTTGCTAGAATTGAACGCGGTGCAGCGCAATCTGATCGACGCTGAGCGGCTTGCAGTGCTCGGGGGGCTGGTCGCGGGCGTCGCGCACGAGGTGAACAATCCGATCGGCATCAGCCTCACGGTTGCTTCGAGTTTCGCGTGGCGCGCCGACACATTCGACGCCGAATTGAGATCCAAGACGCCACTGAAGCGCTCGCAGCTTGAGGAATTCGTGAGCACCTGTCGCGATGCAGCTCGTCAGCTGGTTGCAAATCTGCACCGGGCCGGCGAACTGATCCAGTCCTTCAAGCAGGTTGCCGTCGATCGATCTCACGCTGAGCGCCGCCAGTTCAGCTTGAGTGAATCCACCGGCCAGATCGTCGCCAGCCTCCGTCCGGTGCTGAAGCGATCCCCGATAAACATCGCTGTCGATGTCCCGGAAGGTCTGATTATCGATGGGTTTCCCGGCTTGTACGGGCAGATTTTGACTAATCTTTTTCTCAACGCTGCCAATCACGCGTTCCCGAATGGGCAGTCGGGTACGATTTCCATCGCGGCGAGCCTGCGCACCAATGATGACATCGAGATCATTTTTTCCGACAATGGTATCGGCATGACACCGGACGTCCAGCGGCAGGCGTTCGAGCCCTTCTTTACCACACGCCGCAACGAGGGTGGCACCGGCCTTGGGCTTCACATTGTCTACAACCTTGTCACACAGCAACTTGGCGGTCGGATGACGGTGGAATCAGGGCTGGGACAAGGAACAACTTTTCGCATTATCATGCCGCGATCCGGCGCCGGCGCTGGCACGGAAACAGACAGCGGGGCAGTACAATGGCCTACCAGGATGATCTCCTCGACCTGATCGACGATTCTGGAGCTGATCGCCCCGGGGCGTCGACGGTCCGCAAGTGGAAGGTCGCCGTGATCGACGACGATCGGGCGGTGCATGAAGGTACGCGCTTTGCGCTGAGTGATTACAGTCTTAACGGACAGACGCTGGAGATTCTGTCGGCCTATTCGGCTGCCGAGGGACGTGAGCTGATGCGCGCGCACCCTGACATCGCCGCGGTGCTCCTCGATGTAATCATGGAGACCGACGAAGCCGGCCTCGATCTCGTCGAATTCATCCGTAACGAGCTGCGGAACGAAACCGTGCGCATCATCCTGCGCACCGGGCAACCGGGACAAGCGCCGGAGCGTAGCGTTATTGTCGACTACGACATCAACGATTACAAGGCCAAAACGGAACTCACCGCCGACAAACTGTTCACCTCCTTGACCGCGGCGCTGCGCAGCAATCAGCAGCTCGAACGGATGGTGCAGACCCGTCGCGGCCTCGAGATCATCATAGATGCGGCTTCCACGCTCTACGATTTTAAGTCGATGCAGCGTTTGGCCGAAGGCGTCCTGACGCAGATCGCGTCGCTTTTGAACATCGACTGTGCGGGCATTCTGGTGTTGCGCGACGGCGGCGCGGTCGATGATGACTTTGCGGTTCTTGCGGGGTCCGGCTGTTACAGCTGCTTCAGCGGGGTCGACGGCCAGGCATCGCTCGATTCCGATCTCAAGCAGACGGTCGAGGACGCCTTCAGGCGGCGTAAGCACGAATTCGCCGATCACCGTTCGGTCCTCTATATCCGCACCGGCAGTGGACGCGAAGTCGTGGTGTTGTTACAGGCCGAGCGCGATCTATCGGATACTGATCGGTCCCTCGTGGAGATCTTCGGCAGCCGGCTGTCGATCGCATTCGACAACGTGATCCTCTATGAGCAATTGCAGGACGCCAACGCGCAGCTCGAAGACCGCGTGGCGCAGCGCACGCGCGCGTTGATGCAAGCCAATCGCAGGCTTTCCGTGCAATGGCTGCGGTTGCAGCGGGCCAACGGGTTCAAGAATGAGATTCTGGGAACCGTGGCGCACGACCTGAAGAATCCTCTCGGCGTCATCCTGGGGCGGACCGAAATGCTCGCCGAACTTGTCAGCGCAGGCTCGTACGGGGACACCGTCACCGTGCAGGTCGATCACATTCGCGACGCCACCAAGCGCCTGATTACGATGGTCGATCACCTGATTTCAGACGCCATGGCCGACGCCTTCGATATCACTATAAAGCGCGAGCCGGTCGATATCGCGGCGCTGGTCGCCGAGGTCTCCGAGGCCAATCAGCTATCAGCGGTTAACAAGCAGCAAACCATCGCCGTGTCGGCGCCCACCGGGCACGTCACGATCTGCGACCAAGACCGGATGCGCGAGGCGATCGACAATCTCGTCAGCAACGCCATCAAGTACAGTCCGGTGGGGGGCAGAATCACGCTGCTGGTCGGCCAGGACGCGGACCACACAATCATCCGCGTCACGGACGAGGGCGCCGGCCTGTCGCCCGAGGATCTAGGACGACTGTTCGGCCGTTTCCAGCGATTGTCCGCAAAACCCACCGCCGGTGAAAGCTCCACCGGCCTTGGCCTGTCGATCGTGAAACGGATCGTCGAAATGCATGATGGTCAGATCAAAGCCGATAGTGGTGGCCCCGGACAGGGATCGACCTTCACCATCATCTTGCCTACGACAATCTGACATGAACAGGAATCCGTATATCATTGTGGTTGACGACGAGGCGCCTGCCCGGGAGATGGTGGGTGACTATCTCAAGATGCATGGCTTCGCCATCACGTTGTGCGACGGCGGCCGAAGTTTGCGCGACGCGATCGGCAGGACAACGCCAGATCTCGTAGTACTCGATCTGAACATGCCGGAGGAGGACGGCCTTTCGATCATCCGCGATCTCAAGAGCCGCACCAACATTCCGGTGATCATGCTGACGGCGACGGCCAGCCCGATTGATCGTGTGGTCGGCCTCGAACTCGGCGCCGACGACTACGTGGCAAAACCCTGTGAGTTGCGCGAACTGATGGCGCGTATCCGCTCGGTGCTGCGGCGAAGTGCGCCAAAAATGGAGGGCGCGCCCGATGTCGTCGCCGCCACGCCGGCAGGTCGACTCGTTCGCTTCGGCACCAAATGGCTCGATTTGGAGGCTCAGGCCTTGCGGGACGACGAAGGCAACGAACATCCGCTTACGGCGTCGGAGTTTGGTCTGTTGAAGGTCTTCGCCGCCAATCCGAAACGGGTTCTGTCGCGCGAGCGGCTGCTGGAACTGGCCAATGCACGCGACAGCGAAGCCTTTGATCGGGCGATTGATCTGCGAATCATGCGGATCCGGCGGAAGATCGAGCCCGACCCCGCAAAGCCCGCGGTGATTCGGACCATCCGGGGTGGCGGTTATCTGTTTTCACCTTCCGGCGACAAATCCTGAGTTGCTCCAACGGCTAAGTCTAACGACGTTCCAACGAACAGTGCTTTCCCAGCTCAGTCGAAACTGACAAAAATACCTTAATATTCAACAGTTTGCGCCACAGAACCGGTATGCATTTTTTTGCGGAGTATACGCTGGGTTTCGCTGATTGTTTCATCGCTAGGGAGGGGACGAAACAATTGCACCTTCCCGCGAAACCATTTTCTGCTTTCCGTGCAGGCGTTCTGAAACGTGAGACGGCTAATATTCTGCCCAACGATAAGGGGAGCCGTCATGCAAAATGTCATCGCGATTAACGCAGCCGCTTGCCAAGGCATTATCGCTGCCCAGGCAACCACAGATGAGATGCTTCTTGAGCGGATCGCCCACGGCGACCGGGCGGCGATGCATACCCTATATTTGCGGCATAACGTCCGGGTCTATCGCTTCGTGCTCCGCAGCTTGCGCGACACGACGGCGGCCGAAGATATTGTCAGCCAGGTATTCCTGGATGTTTGGCGTACTGCCGGCCAGTTCGAAGGCCGCTCACGGGTATCAACGTGGTTGCTTTCGATCGCCCGGTTCAAAACGCTGACCACGATGCGCCAGCGCCGGCATGAGGATATCGACCAGGAGAATGTCCGGGAAATCGCCGATGGCGCCGATACGCCCGAGGCGTCGCTCGATCGCAGCAACGTCAGCGAAATTCTGCGAGCCTGCATCGCCAAGCTGTCCCCGGCTCATCGCGAGATCATCCATCTCGTTTACTATCACGAGAAGACGGTCGAAGAAGCCGGCGAGATCATCGGCATTCCGCCAAGCACCGTGAAGACCCGTATGTTCTATGCCCGCAAACAACTCGCAGCGCTTTTGAAAGTGGCGGGCCTCGCAACACTAGCAGCCTGACCAACTACTTAATTCCGCTGATCGCCCGCCTAGCAGTGGCCCCGATGCATGATGTTCGGGCCGGTTTGCGTTCGGGCGACCTCCCCGCGCTTGAGCGATTATCGGAAAACCGCAAGCGAACCGCGCAGTGCCCATCGTCGCTGGCGCCAGCCTGCAATCCCAAGCAGAGGCCTCGGGCGGCCAGGGTTGAATCGATAATGGTCGTTGCACGTCTGAGGGCTTCGCAAAGCGTGAGACGGCGCGGCTTGTCCTGCTGTCACTATAGCGTTTTTGAGCGAAGTGGAATCCGGTTCGCGTGAAGAAAACGCGCCTGATCAAAAAGCTCTAGCCTACTTCGGTCATCAATGCGGCATTGCCGCCGGCGGCTGCGGTATTTACCGTTAAGGTCTGTTCGCTTGCAAACCGGGTGAGATAGTGAGGGCCGCCGGCTTTGGGTCCTGTCCCTGACAGCCTATGGCCGCCGAATGGCTGCGCTCCGACCACAGCGCCAATCATGTTGCGGTTGACGTAGATGTTGCCGACCTGAAGCCGGTCAGCGACCATCTCGATCGTATCGTCAATGCGCGAGTGGATGCCGAGCGTCAGGCCATAGCCGGTGTCGGCAATGGAGTCCAAAACCCCATCGAGACCGGAGGCGCTATAGCGCACGATGTGGAGGATCGGTCCGAACACCTCTTCGGTCAGTTGCCGCGCGTTGTCCAGCTCGAAGATATGCGGCGCGACGAAATTGCCTGATGACGGGGCAAGTCCTGCGAAATGTACCCGAGCCTCGCGCGTCATGCGCGCGATATGCGCATCGAGCCGATCCTTTGCCTCGCGGTCGATCACCGGGCCGACGTGGGTGGCGGGATCGGACGGATCGCCGATCCTCAATTCGCGCGCTGCGCCAACGATCATCTCGATCATGCGGTCGGCCACGTCCTCCTGCACGAACAGAAGCCGCAGCGCGGAGCAACGCTGCCCGGCCGAGCGAAATGCCGAAGTCATGACATCGTCGGCGACCTGCTCGGGCAGCGCGGTGGCGTCGGCGATCATGGCGTTGATGCCGCCGGTCTCGGCGATCAGCGGCACGATCGGGCCGTCCTTGGCGGCGAGCGTGCGGTTGATCGATCGCGCCACTTCTGTTGAGCCGGTGAAGACCACGCCCGCGATGTCGCGATGCGCGACAAGCGCAGCCCCGATGTGTCCGTCGCCCTGAATGAGGTGAAGCGCCGCCTCCGGAATCCCGGCTTGATGCAGCAGGCGCACAACTTCCGTGGCGATCCTCGGCGTTTGTTCAGCCGGTTTCGCAACCACGGTATTTCCGGCCATCAGCGCCGCCGTCACCTGCCCCGAGAAGATAGCCAGCGGAAAATTCCAGGGCGAGATCGCGGCAAAAACGCCGCGCCCGCGCAGCCGCAGCGTGTTGCGTTCGCCGGTCGGCCCGGGCAACGGCTGCGCCTCGCCGAACAGCTTGCGCCCTTCCGTGGCATAGTAGCGGCAGAAGTCGGCGGCTTCGCGGACCTCCGACACACAATCGTCCAGCGTCTTGCCGCCTTCCCGTTGTAAGAGCGCGATGAAACGCGCCGATCGTTGTTCCAACAGGTGGGCTGCGCGATCCAGGGCGGCGGCTCGCACAGCCGCGGATGCGCGGCTCCACGATGAAAACCCGCTGCGCGCCGCGGCAACGGCACGGTTCACGTCGTCCGGGCCGCTATCGTTCACCGGCATGATTGAGACGTGCTCAGCCGCGACCTCGGCAACCAGCCGGTTCACCGCGGCGCGCTCGCCGAATTCGACTCCGCGCGAATTGATGCGCTCCGGCTGGAAAAGGTCGCGCGGTAGTGAAATCTTCGCGTACTCGGCGCTGTCGGCGCTTCCTATGATATCGACCGGTCTGCGCAGCAGCGTGTCTAGCGGCATATTGGGATCGGAGACCGTCGCGACGAAGGAGGAGTTGGCTCCGTTCTCGATCAGGCGGCGCACCAGATAAGCGAGCAGGTCGCGGTGACTGCCGACCGGCGCATAGATGCGGCAAGCGATCCCGGGGCGATCCTTGCAGAGCGTGGTGTAGAGGGCTTCGCCCATGCCGTGCAGGCGTTGGAATTCAAAGCCGGTCTCTCTGTCCGTCAGTTCGAGAAGCGTTGCGACAGTGAGGGCATTGTGGGTTGCGAACTGCGGAAACAGGCGCGGCCGCAGCGTCAGCAGTTTTTTCGCGCAGGCGATGTAGTTCAGGTCGGTCATCGCCTTGCGGGTGAACACGGGATAGCCGTCGAGCCCGCGCTCCTGCGCGCGCTTGATCTCAGTGTCCCAATACGCGCCCTTCACCAGACGAACCATCATCCGCCGGTTCAGGGCTCTTGCGAGGTCGTCGATATAGTCGATCACGGCGCCGGCGCGCTTCTGATAGGCCTGGACGGCGAGGCCGAAGCCGCTCCAGCCAGCGAGCGAGCGGTCGGCGGCAATGGCGGCGATCACATCGAGCGTAAGCTCCAGCCGATCCGCTTCCTCCGCATCGACCGTGAAGGCGAGATTGAGCGCTTTGGCGCGCTTGGCAAGATCGATGGCGCGCGGAACCAACTCCGCCATCACCCGCCCTCGGCTCACTGCCTCAAAGCGCGGATGCAGCGCCGACAGCTTGACGGAAATGCCGGGGCGGTCGGGCAGGGGCCTGTCGCCCGCGCCGTGGCCGATCGCCTCAATGGCGGCGGCGTAGGAACTGAAATAGCGGTCCGCATCCGCAGCGGTGCGCGCGCCCTCGCCGAGCATGTCGAAGGAGTAGCGGGTGCATCCCGCGGAATGCGCGCGCGCCCGCTCGAGCGCAGCCTCAATGGTTTCGCCCAGTACGAAGTGACTGCCCATCAGCCGCATCGCCTGCCGCGTCGCCGCGCGAATCGCCGGAACGCCGAGCCGTTTCGCGAGCCGCCCGATGGTTCCCTGCGGCGTCTCGCCCGGTTGGATGACCCGCGCCGACAACCCGAGCGCCCACGCGGACGCGTTGACAAGAAAGGCGCTGGATTTGGTCTCGTGGTGGATGAAATTGCCTTGCCCGAGCCTGTCCTCGATGAATCTGTCCGCGGTCTCGGCATCGGGCACCCGCAGTAGCGCCTCGGCGAGCACCATCAGCGCGAGGCCTTCCTTGGTCGATAGTGCAAACTCGCGCAGCATATCCTCGACGCCGCCGAGTGGGTCGTCGTTTTGCCTGATCGCATCGATCAGGCGTCGCGCCGTTCGATCGATCCGCGTTTCCCGCTCAGGTGTCAGCCGAGCCTCGGCGAGCAGCCGCTCCGCGATTGGCTGGTCATCCGGAGCGTAGGGAACCGAGAACGGCAGTGGAAGCTGGGGCGACATCGGCGATTCCTGATCACGATGATTCTGGATTGAATCGATGCAAAATCACGAACGTGATCGATTCCCCGATTTTTGAGCGGGAGCGGTCCCGCTAAGTTCCGTGCACAAACTTTCCGGTTCTGGTAGCAGCATGTGAGCGGCACGCGTCATCGATAAATAGGATCGCTGTTGCGCCTGCGCGACCCTCTCTCCGCGCGAACAGGCTAATCTCAGTCCGGGATCGGATATCAGGTCGAGGGACGATGGCGGGCTTTCCGGAACGACAACATGACCGCGCCCGCGTGCGCCGCCTGTCTCGTCTGCTTGTGGTGGGCGCGATGCTGCTCATGGCTAACGGCGTGGATCATCCTGTCGAAGCCGCAGAACTCAGTCCGGGAATCTCGCAGCTTTATACCTCGGTTTCGATCAATCCCCCGACCGCGGAATCCATGACGGTCTGCTACGGTTTCGTCTGCCGGCGCCGCGAAAGTCTTGACTTCACGTCCGCCGACCGTGCTGCGTTAGGGCGAGTTCTGGCGGCCGGCCGCTCATCGGCCGCTGCGGAACGCCGGGCTGTCCAGAATGCGGTGGTCTGGTTCGATCGCCACATGGGATCGATCCTGGGAACCGACAGGCGTGTGGCGCGGGCTGATTTCCGCGCCGGCGATGACAAGCATAATTTCGATTGCTGGGACACGACGCGCAACGTGACGAGCCTGTTGCTAGTCCTGCAGGGCTGGAGGCTTCTCAAATTTCACACCGTGGGAGATCCGCATTATCGCGGCAACGCGCTTGTCTTGCAGACCCCGCATAACACCGCGGTGCTGGTGGAGCGCACCACGGGTGTCGAGTGGGCCATTGACATGTGGACGCGCGGCTTTGCGCAACTGCCCGATGTCATGACCGTAAATCAATGGATCAAGCAGGATTGAGGCAATGCTTTCCTGCGCGACTTTGCCCAGAAGATTACCGATCGTCGTCGCCGGCGGATTCAGTCTGCGCGGATAGCGTAAACCTGATGGCGTCGGCGGAGCCCATGTCGTTCGCCCGGAATGGATCGCGCCTGTCAGGACGCGCTTTTATCCGAGCCTGAAGGATCGCGTCGCCGCGTCAAACCTTCAGGTTTTCGGCCGAAGTTTTGCCTCGATTGGCAACTTCTTCGAACTCAACCGTCTGCCCCTCGTTGAGGGTCGAAAGACCTGCTCTTTCCACGGCTGAAATATGGACGAACACATCCTTGCCACCCCCGGCCGGCTGGATGAAACCATAACCTTTGGTCGGGTTGAACCACTTCACAGTACCCTTAGCCATTCCCAAGTCTCCGCAGGATTGAAACAGTCGTCGGCCCCCGGAACCGGCTTGTCCGACGGCGCACAAGATACGCGGTCTCGGTCCGGCTTGATAGATCAAACATGAAGGCCGGTACCATTTTGCCACAATTCTGAGAGGCCTCAGACCGCCAAGTACAAGGGGGCTCGCCCGACCGGGGTAGCGCCGGGGGATCGCAGCGGCCGGTGTCCCAAGCTTTCCGGGGGGCTCTCGGCGAATACCCTTGCGACGTCAATACGTAGCAGTGAGATAGTCGACGATCTTGCTGATGTCGGGCTCATCGATCTGCGCACCGTACACTTTGATCATCTTGTTCACTTCCGCCTGCCAAAAATCCTTTTTGAATTTCGGGCCGCGTGGTTGGATCGCGATGTAATCCGCCGAATGGCAGGCCAGGCAATTGTTCTTTACGACGTCGACATTGAGTCCTGGTTTGAATTCGATCGTTTCGCGCGGGAGCTTGTAGGAAAGCGGTTCGGCGATGGCCCCCGTCGACTCGTAGGCGCAGGCGCTCGCGGCCAGTCCGATGCCGGTCGCGAGGGCAAGAACAACTGAACGCGTCATGAGCCTCTCCCTCAAGAGACCGAGACGCGAACAGTCTCGGTGACGTTGCGCATGTAACCGGCCGGATTCCACGTGGCATCAGACGGCTGCACCTGACCGCCATCGCTGGTCGCGCGCACCTTCAATTCGTGTGGACCGGCAGTAAGCTTGACCGGAACCTTCCATTCGCGGAACGAGTATTTACCGTAGTTCCGGCCGAGCCGCGCGCTCTTCCAGGTCTTGCCGCCGTCGACTGAAACCTCGACATTCTTGATACCCGTGCCGCCATCGAACGCGATTCCCTTCAGAATTTTTCCGCCGCGCCTGAGTTGCGCGCCCTCGGTGACGTTGGTGATGAAGGAGCGGACATTGAGCCTGTTGATGGGGACCGTCGCTGTCGGCGTGGTGCCCGGTTCGACGCAGGCGCAGGCATTGTCGGGAATGCGATAGGCCGTCTTCATCCAGAAATTGTCATAGATGCTGTCGATGACGGTGATCTCATTGAGATGCTTTATCCAGTAGGTGCCGTAATATCCGGGAACGACGAGCCGAAGCGGAAAGCCGTTGAGAAACGGCAGGTCTCTTCCGTTCATCAAATAGGCCAGCATAACTTCGCCGTCGCGTGCGTGATCGACATCAAGCGCCTTGGCAAAATCCGGGGTCTTGTCGCTGACGGGGCCATCCATGCCCCCGAAAACCAGTTGCTTGGCATCGTGCTGTATGCCGGCCTGATCGAGCAGGGTCTTGAGCGAAACGCCGCGCCAGCGTGCGTTGCCCATCGCTCCGTGACCGAGCTGGCCGCCTGCGACGCGGGGATTGACTAACCCGCGGCTGTTGCCCGAGCACTGATTGACCGCGACGATCTCCGTCTGCTTCATCTTTTTGATGTCCTTAAGCGACAGCTTGAGTGGACGATCAACCTTGCCCTTGATCTCGAGCGTGAAGGTGTCGGGATCGATGTTGAGCGGGATGTCGGCAAGATGATAGCGGACAAAGAAGGCGTCGTTCGGCGTGATTGGGCCTTCGTTGAAAACCGAGAACGGTGTTTCGAGTTGTGGTGGCCGGCTGGTGATTCCGATCATCGGACGCTTCTGTGGATATTTGACCAGCGGACGTTCGCCGTTGTCGAAGGGCATCGTCACGCTGTCGAGCGCCAAGGCTTTGAAAGGGGTCAGGCCGATGCTAAGCGTCAGTCCAGCGCCGATGCGTTTCAGCATTTCTCGTCTGTCGAGCATTGGCTTCCTCCGAAGCTTTATTGACCTGGCCCGTCATCACGGGTCACAGCTCTGCAAGTTTGTCACCGGACAGCGGCAAGTCAATCGACGAGCTCCGAATATGCCGTTCGATGCGATCGATGGATCGGATCGCGAGATTTTGATGCGGCGGTATGACAACAGCCCGTTGCTCTCAACGCAAAAGCCCCGGCCGCTGGGCGGCCGGGGCTTTTTGACCGGACAGGAAGGTGCGATCAGTCGCAGACGTTGATGGTCCGCAGGCGGAAGCCGAACGGGGTCGGCACGCGGCGCACGACGTAGCAGCCGTCGTCGTAACCGCCGATATAGGCAACGCCGAAACTGTGGCCGAAATGGCTGTGGCCGAAGTGGTGGCCGTGATGCCATCCACCGTGTCCTCCGCCATGCCAACCGTGAGCCGAAGCGGCGGTCGGAGACAGCGCCATCGCGCTGAGGGATGCTGCGGCAACAAGCCCGAGAGCAATCTTACGAAACATGGTCGTTCTCCTTTTAGATGAAGCGCGTGATGCGCGGGTTTCAGGTTCAAAGCGATTTTCAGTTTCGAGTTGAGGGCTCTTGCCTGGTCTCGCTCTTGCCCGTCGCAAGTTCGTCGCTTGCTTTGAAAAGGCGGTTCGAAGAATCCGGCGGGGTGAGTCCGACATTTTTCTGAATGGACGTTCAGACAAGCGGGGTTTCGAGCCCTATGCGTGTGTGAAATCTCACACGGTGCGAATGCCGCTGAAAAATATGCGTGAACCAAGCGGCGACGGGCCGACCTCGCCCTAGATTGACACCGAGGACCGGGTGGTCAAGAAACGCGAGGAAGCTGCCGGAGAACCATGCAAGGACGCGCGACAGGTGTAATCCTCGACATCCAGATGACAATCGCACAGTCCGATAAACCCGCGTTGCCACCGGAGCGTCCCGCGCTTTCGTCGCTGCTTTGGGTCGCGGCATTGATCGCTGTGATGACCGCGATGCGATGCGTCTTTGCCGGCACGCTGGATTTGCGCACCGACGAGGCCTATTACTGGACTTGGTCGAAGGAAAGCGCGCTGTCCTTCCTCGATCATCCCCCGATGATCGCGTGGTTCATTCGTTTAGGTACTGCCATTTTCGGCGATACAAATTTCGGCGTCAGGTTTGCCGGGCTGCTGGCGATGCCGATCTCACAATTGCTGCTTGCCGACATCGTCCGCCGCGTTACGCACGACATCCGTGCCGCCATGCTGGCGGTTCTGATGATGGAAGCGGCGCTGTACTACGGCCTGCTGATGGCGAAGGTCGCGCCCGACATTGCGCTGATTCCGTTTGAACTGGCGATGGTCTGGTCGCTGGTGAGGCTCACGGAGAGCGGCGACGCGCGCTGGTGGCTCGCGGCCGGTGTTTTCGGGGGGCTCTCGCTGTTGTCGAAGCTGACTGCTTTGATGCTGGTTCCCGCCATTGCCGCCTTCATCCTCGTGCCGGATTGGCGTTGGCGCTGGCTACGCAGTCCGTACCCATGGACCGCGGCGTTGATCGCCATTGCGGTGTTCTCGCCGGTCCTGATCTGGAACGGGATGCACGACTGGGCCTCGTTCAGGTTTCAGTTCGTTCGCGCGACGTCGGCACATGATCTTACACTTCGCACGCTCGGCGATTACATCGGCCTTCAGTTCGGTCAGGTCGGACCGATTCTGCTGCCTGTGGTGCTGTTCGCGGTAGGTGTCACGGCATGGCGTGGCTACCGGCACCGAGATCCGGTCGCCGTGCTGTTGTCTACCGCCGTACTCGTACCGTTCGGGTATTTCCTCTGGAAATCGCTGACGCTTCGGGTCGGCGACACCTGGCCGATGTTTATCTGGCCGTTGGGTTTCGCGGCTGCGGCGATCGACATTGCAATGCGATGGCGCGAAAACTGGCCGGCGTGGATGCTGAAATGGTCAACGTTCTGGGCCAACGCCGCGATTGTGTCGGGTCTCTGTCTCGTCGTCGCGATCTTTCTTTATTACACCGTCAGTCCGTGGAATTTCATCGGCAAGACCGATCCGATCGGCGGTGAGGCGGGTTTCGCGCAGCTCGCGAGCCGCGCTGAAAGCGAAATGCAAAACTCCGGTGCAACCTGGATCGCAACAGTCGACTACCGCGTTTATGCGATGCTGCGCTGGTATCTCAGGGATCGCGTGCCGGTGATCCAGATCAATGAGCGCAGCCGTTTCTTGGGCTTTCGGGATCCGGGTCGCGACATGATTGCCGGGCATGCTGGTCTCTATGTCGCCCGAGAGCCGGATGATGTCTCGATTCTGGCCTCGACCGCGGCGGTGCTCACACCCCTCGGTCAGGTCCAGCGGATCTGGCGGGGGCGGGTCATGGCCACCTATGTGCTGGAAAAGCTGACGGGCTGGACGCCGGAGCTTTCGCCGCCACCGGACTCGCCATTTTACAAATGGCGACAACTGGCCGAGGGCGGGGCGGTTTGCCGTCTAGGGTCTATTTCAACGGGAGTGAATCAGACTCTGGCCACATCCTTGTGAGAAAGGATGATCTTATCCGAAAACCGCTACTCACTTTTGCGGAATACGCGTGAGCTCAGTTGCCGCTGTCTCGCTTGCGCAACAGATCTTTTACAAGGTCGCCGAGCGCGGGCCGCGGCAGTGCCGTGAACGGCATTGGCCGGGTAACGTCGATCGCCGCCAGCCCGAGACGGGCGGTCAACAATCCGTTGAGGACGCCTTCGCCCAAACGCGTCGACAGTTTCGCGGCGATGCCCTGACCGAGCATCTGCTGGATCAGCGTGTCACTCGCCGCCATGCCGCCGGTGATTGCCAGATGCGCGATGACATGGCGCATCAGCCGGATCATCCCGAGCGTACCTGGCCTCCCGCCATAAAGGCGCGCGAGCTGGCGCACCAGCCGCATCGCTGCGGCAAATACGAACAACACATCCACGACGGCGCGGGGGCTGACCGCGGTGACGATCGACACACGCTGCGCCGCCACCGACACGAGTCGGCGCGCCTCTTGGTCCAGCGGAGCCATCAGTTCGCGTTCGGCGAGCCGCACCAGATCTGCGCCGTCGATGATGTCAGTGCGATGGCTCCTCAGCATCGCCCGCGCCCGCGCTTGGTGCGGGTTGTTGTGGGCAAGTTTCACCAGATCGTGCACGACCGTATTGGCTTCCTTGCGATCGTCAGTCGCGATTGCAGCCAGCGCTCGCCGATGCAGATTTTCGATGGTGGCGAGACGGGCAAGGCCCGCGATCTCGCGTGCCGCGATGACGATCGAGGCGACGACAAACAGCGCCGCCAGCATCAGTCCGAGGAAACCAAGCCCCTCGCTGCGTGCGAACAGGTCACCAATCAGGTTGATGGCGCCGAGTACGGTGCCGAGCAGGATGAGCCCGGCGAGTGATGACCAGAACAGCACTCCCCAGCGAAATCCCTTCCGCGCCGGAACCGGAGGCATCTCCGCCGGTTCCGGCAGGAGCACGGGCTCAGGCTCGGGTTCCGCTTCCGGCTTGATGCTGATGCTGCCGCGAGCAACCCGGCTCGCGGCCTCGTCGTGCTCCAGGACTATGACGTGCGGATCGTCGAGCTTGAAGGTAACGGGACGACGCAGGCCGGAACGCTCACTCATTGCAGTCGATCTCCGATCAGGAACTGAAGCGCCCGGTCGAGGCGGATGTGGGGCAACGATGGCTCGCCAGTTCCTTCGTTTTGGAGGCGCGGGGGACGAAAGCGCAGAAAACGAAAGTCGGCCTGATCCATAGCGGATGTCGACAGCCCGCGGAAAGCGCCGTTTCCGCTGAAAAGTTCCTTGACATCCTCGGGCAGGTCTCCGGGAAATGTTGCGACTTCGGTGTTGCCGTCGAAGGTCTCGCCATTGGCGGCTTCGCCGGCAAGGGGTGTGCCGAGTATGGACGGCAGTTTCTCCCGACCGCATCGCACCTGCGCCTCGCGCGTGGCGCGGACCGCTGCCAGGGCGACGACATCAATGGCGGCGCCGGCGACTTCGGCCCGCGAGGCGGCGCGTTCCACAATGCGCCGAAGGATCGCCTCAAGCCGGTCATGACTGGTGTGATGCAAGTGGTCGGCCTTGGTAGCGGCGAACAGGATGCGATCGATCCGCGGCCGCAATAGTGTACTGAGTAACGTGCTGCGGCCGACTCGATAGCAATCGAGGATTCCGGCAAGTGCCGCCTCGAGATCATATAAGGCTTCCGGCCCCGAATTGAAGGCGGCGAGTGTATCGACCAGCACAATCTGGCGGTCGAGCCGCGAAAAGTGATCGCGGAAAAACGGCCGCACCACGAGATCCTTGTAGGCCTCGTATCGCCGCCGCATCATCGTCCAAAGCGATCCATCAATCGGGATTCCGCCGGAGGGCAAATCAAGCGGCGCGAAAGTGAGCGCGGGCGAGCCTGCAAGGTTGCCCGGCATCAGGAAACGGCCGGGCGGCAGCAGGCTCATGGCGAAACGTTCGTCCCGACACGCGCGAAGATAGTCGGTAAACAGCCGGGCGGCGGCGAGTGTCGCCTGTTCATCCTCGCGGGCCGAGGGCCGCAGCGTTGCGAGATGATCGTGCCATGCGTGTGCAAGGCGCGCTCGTGGCTGTTGCCGCGATAGCGCAAGGCTCTCCGCCGACCACTGTTCATAACTCTTGTCGAGCAGCGGCAGATCGAGCAGCCATTCTCCGGGGTAGTCGACAATATCCAGCGTCAGCGTTTGGTCCAAACCATTCTGCCGCTGATAGCCGATTACGAGCCGCAATTCACTGATGTCGACCGTCGAGCTTGGCCAGCGCCGCTCCGCGATCAGGGTGTTGACGTGATGTTCATAGCTAAATCGCGGTACGGCGTCGTCCGGCTGTGGGGCAAGCTGCGCGCGGGCGATGCGACCGCTGGCGAGAGATTCAAAAACCGGAAACCGGCCGCCACGCGACAGACCATGCACAAGGGCCGTGATGAACACGGTTTTGCCAGCGCGTGACAGGCCCGTCACGCCGAGCCTGATCGTCGGATTGAAGAAGTTTTCGCCGTAGTCCAGCAGCGCGCGTGCCGAAAGGCGCGCTTCTTCAAAGATATCGGAAAAGCTGGCGGCCATATTGATGTGATGTCGGTGATGAAGCCTGCAATGGCGCACATATGGTTTGTGGCAACCGGAAAGTGGCGACTGCCGAGCCTGAATCAAGTTCCGTATCCACGTAAGATCTACATCAATTAGGTTGAGGTTTCGTTGACCCGCGGGCGCTCTACGACTGCGGCGTGATCTTCAGAACTTGGCGGCGCCTGTCTTGTACGGCTGTGATCGAACCCCGTCCTGGCCCGTGCATCTTATGCGCGAGTGGAACGACGCGGACGACTCCTCGAAATGGTCGCGATTGAGCTCCCAGACATCTTTGCGCTGCTAACGGTTGCCCGCGTGTGCTGTTCATACGAGCGCAACATCGACGATCTCGGCAGTCCTGCATGAGTTTACCACTTCGGCGTGCTGTGTGTTCCGTTTTCGTAAAATTTCCCCTCCATCCGGTTGTAGTAAAAGAAGTTTAACTACTCGCGTAGATTGTATTTTCGGGCATTTGGGGACGACAATCATGAGCTTTCTACCGGCATCTCGCGATGCGAACGCGAAACTCGACGCGCTGAGCAGATCTCAGGCTGTCATCGAGTTCAATCTCGACGGGACGATCATCACCGCGAATGCGAATTTTCTCAACGCGATGGGATATACGCTCGAGGAAATCCGCGGCAAGCATCACAGCATGTTCGTCGACAAGGAACGTCGTGACAATGCTGAATATCGCGAATTTTGGGATTCGTTGCGTCGCGGCGAATATCAGGCGCAGGAGTTTAAGCGAGTCGCCAAGGGCGGGCGAACGGTGTGGATTCAGGCTTCCTATAATCCTCTGATGAACGCGCGAGGCAAGCCTTACAAGGTCGTCAAGTTTGCGACCGACATCACGATGCAGAAGCTGCGCAATGCCGATTATGAAGGTCAGCTGAAGGCGATCCACAAGTCGCAGGCCGTGATCGAATTCAATCCTGACGGCAGCATCATCACAGCGAACGACAATTTCCTTAAGACGGTTGGTTACAGTCTGAACGAGATCCAGGGCCACCATCACCGGATGTTCGTCGAGCCGGACGAGCGCGACAGCGTAGCTTATCAGGTGTTTTGGGACATGCTCCGGCGCGGTGAATATCAGGCCGCCGAGTACAAGCGGATCGGCAAAGGCGGCCGGGCGATCTGGATCCAAGCATCCTACAATCCAATCCAGGATGCGGAGGGGTCGGTCATGAAGGTGGTCAAGTTTGCGACCGATGTGACAGCTCAAGTCCAAGACCGTATGCGTCGTACGGATTTGCAGAAATCCATCGATACGGACCTCGGTCAGATCACCGAGTCCGTTGCCGCGACGTCGGGGCGCGTCAGTTCAGCCGCCGATGCGTCCACGCAAGCGTCCGCCAACATGCAGGCTGTCGCGGCTGGTGCCGAAGAACTTGCGGCGTCGGTCGGTGAGATCAGTCGGCAGGCAGCGGATGCGCTTGCTATCTCCCAGCAGGCGGTCACGCAGGCGAACGAGACCAGCACCATCGTTGCCGGGCTTGCGACCGCCGCGCAGAAAATCGGCGACGTCGTCAAGCTGATCAACAGCATTGCCGAGCAGACCAATCTGCTGGCGCTCAACGCCACGATCGAAGCGGCCCGCGCAGGCGAGGCCGGTCGAGGTTTTGCGGTGGTCGCGTCGGAGGTGAAGAGCCTGGCATCACAAACCGCCAAGGCGACAGATGAAATCAGCGGTCAGGTTGCCGAAGTGCAAAACACCACCGGAAGCGCGGTGGGCGTCATCGAGGCCATCACCCAGACCATATCGCGGATCAACGAAATATCTGCGGCGATCGCTGCGTCGGTCGAGGAACAGGCGTCTGTGACGCAAAGTATCTCATCTAATATGCAGGTCGCCGCCAAGAGCGTTGCCGATATCACGGCAAGCATGAGCGAGATAGCCCACGTCACGCAGTCCGTCGACGCCGCAACCCGCAAAGTCAAGGACGCATCTCGCGCAGTGGCATAAGCGTTGGTATAAAGGCCGTCACGCCGGCTCTTCTCTCCGTCATCTCGCCATGGCATGGTTGCTTCCGGGACAGAACGCGATCGGTCTCCGGTCGCGCCTGCGGGAGACTTCGCGTGGCCATTTCCAATAGTCCTGGTGCTTTCGATTTCGATCTCGGCGAAACCGCCGATGCAATCCGCGAGATGGTCCGTGATTTTTCCGCGAATGAGATCGCGCCGCGTGCTGCCGAGATCGACAGGTCCAACCAGTTCCCGCGCGATCTCTGGCCGAAGCTCGGCGCACTCGGTCTCCACGGGATTACTGTCGAGGAAGATTATGGTGGCGCCGGTCTCGGTTACCTCGAACACTGCATTGCGATGGAGGAAATCTCGCGCGGTTCGGCTTCGGTCGGATTGTCCTACGGTGCTCACTCCAATCTCTGCATCAATCAATTGCGCCGCAACGGCAGCGACGCGCAGAAGCGCAAATATCTGCCGAAGCTGATTTCGGGCGAGAATGTCGGCGCGCTGGCAATGTCCGAGCCGGACGCGGGTTCGGACGTTGTCTCAATGAGGACGCGTGCTGACAGGAAAGGTGACCACTACGTTCTTAATGGCAGCAAGATGTGGATCACTAACGGGACACTCGCGGAAACGCTCGTGGTCTACGCCAAGACCGATGCCGCCGCGGGCGCACGAAGCATCACCGCCTTTATCGTTGAGAAAGGCATGAGTGGATTCTCAACTGCACAGAAGCTCGACAAGCTCGGCATGCGCGGCTCCGACACCTGTGAACTGGTGTTCGAGAATTGCGAGGTGCCAGAGGAAAACGTCCTCGGTGAAGCCGGCTGCGGCGTCAACGTCCTGATGTCCGGTCTCGATTACGAGCGCGCCGTGCTCGCTGCCGGTCCGCTCGGCATCATGCAGGCTTGCATGGATGTCGTGATGCCGTATGTGCACGAGCGGAAGCAATTCGGGAAGCCGATCGGCAGCTTCCAGCTCGTTCAAGGCAAGGTTGCCGACATGTATGTCACCATGAATGCCTCCCGCGCCTATGTCTATGCGGTGGCAAAGGCGTGCGATCGCGGCGAGATCACGCGCGAGGACGCGGCAGGAGCGATCCTTTACTCCGCGGAGAAGGCGACGCAATGCGCGCTGGACGCGATCCAGTTGCTGGGCGGGAATGGTTACATCAACGACTATCCGGCTGGCCGCCTGCTGCGCGATGCCAAGCTCTATGAAATCGGCGCCGGCACCAGCGAAATCCGCCGCATGCTGATCGGTCGCGAGCTGTTCGAGAAGAGCGCCTAGAGCGGAATGAGGAAAAGGGCGCAGTGGCTTTCCGCCCGCGCTTCCTCAGCCCGCGCCGCGACACTCAGCGCGTCGCGCGCGTTCCGATCCATGTGTCGCGGGGCGTAGTCTAGTTGCGATAGTCTAGTTATTGACGACGACGACCGTCGTGCCAATTGGCACGCGGTTATAAAGGTCCACCACGTCCTCGTTCGTCATGCGGAAACAACCAGAGGACACCGCCTGACCGATCGTCTCTGGCTCGTTGGAGCCGTGGATGCGATAGAGCGTGGAGCCGAGATACATTGCGCGCGCGCCGAGAGGGTTTTCGATTCCGCCCTTCATGTGGCGCGGCAAATCGGGGCGACGCGCGATCATTTGCGCGGGCGGGGTCCAACTCGGCCATTCCTTCTTGGCGCTGATGCGGTGGACGCCGCTCCAGCGGAAGCCGGCGCGGCCGACGCCGATACCGTATCTCAGCGCCTGGCCTTGGGGGAGGACGAGATAGAGCCTCCGTTCCCCGGTCCTTATGACAATGGTGCCCGGCGCATACCGGCTCGGGAAATAGACAAGCTGTCGCGGGACCGGACTTGCGGATGTAAAATTGGGGCCGAAATTCATGAAGTCGCCCGTATCAACGTACTGGGCGAAAGCGGACTTCCCATTGAAAACAAAAACGATGGCAATCAAAAGAGCCAGAATGCGCGTCATTATTTCCTCGCATCAATCGATTTCACTGTGAAACAGGCCATAATTCGCCCGATTTCGCAAGCCGCGGCCGTGCAAGGATACCCCTTCTCCGCCGTCGTTTGCGAAAAAGCACCAGCTCCGAGTCCTGGTTTATGCGGGACCGCCAACAGTCATAGGGCAAGCCCGGGTAAGGACGTGGCGGGAACAATGTTGATCTCAGGGTTACCGAAAAATGAAACCGGAGCGCAACGATGAACGGCGCCGAAAGTCTGGTCCGAACGCTGATCAAAAACGGCGTGGATATTTGCTTCGCCAATCCTGGCACGTCGGAAATGCATTTTGTCGCAGCGCTGGACCGGGTGGAGGGAATGCGCTGCGTGCTCGGGTTGTTCGAAGGCGTGGTGACCGGCGCGGCAGACGGCTATTTCCGTATGAAGGGTGTGCCGGCTTGTACCCTGCTTCATCTCGGTCCGGGCCTCGCCAATGGTCTTGCCAACCTTCACAACGCCAAGAAGGCCAGCTCAGGCATCGTTAATATTGTCGGCCAGCACGCGCTCCACCATATCGAATGCAACGCACCGCTGACGTCGGATATCGAGGGGCTTGCCCGGCCGATGTCGGCCTGGGTCCGCACCTCGCCGGATTCGAGATCGGTCGCTCGAGATGGTGCCGCGGCCGTCGCCGCGGCCAAGAGTTCGCCGCCGCAAATCGCAACGCTGATCTTGCCCGCCGAAGCCGCATGGAGCGATGCCGATGACGTTGCCGACGTAACCGAGACGTTGCAGCGCCCGGATTATTCGCCGCAGGCGATCGAGAGCACAGCGAAGATCCTGCGCGGCAGCGGAGAGACCCTGCTTCTACTCGCCGGTAACGCGCTGACTGAAAGGGGGTTGGCGCTGGCTGCTGGCATCGCCGGCAAGACAGGCTGCAAAGTGATGGGAGAAACCTTTAACGCGCGCATGGCGCGCGGTCGCGGTCGCTTTTTCGTGGATCGCATTCCCTACCCGATCGAACAGGCGTTGCACGTTCTGAAGCCGTTCAGGACCATCATCCTGGTTGAGGCCAACGATCCCGTTGCTTTCTTCGCCTATCCGGACAAGCCGAGCTTCTTGAAGCCTGAGGGCTGCGATGTGCACCGCATGACGGCGAATGGCGAAAACTCGATAGCGGCGCTGGAAGCACTGGCTGGTGCTGTCGGCGCCAGGTTGCGAGACGCGAAACCGCAGCAGTCAATGGAAATTGGGTGGCCGAAGGGGCCGCTCGATCACGTGTCCATCGCGCAGGCGATCGCGATGACGATTCCGGAAAATGCCATCGTCGTCGACGAGGCGATCACGACGGGCCGTAAATTCTTTCCGTCGACAGCCTTCGCCGCGCCGCATGACTGGCTGCAGAACATGGGCGGTTCGATCGGATTTTCGACGCCGGTGGCGATCGGCGCCGCGGTGGCTTGCCCCGAACGCAAAGTGATCTGCATGGTCGGCGACGGCAGTGCGATGTTCACGCTGCAATCGCTATGGACGCAGGCCCGCGAAGGCCTCAACGTCCTTACGATCGTCTTTTCCAATCGCATGTATCAAATTCTGCGAGGCGAATTCGACGGTGTTGGCGCTGGCGAACCTGGCAAGAAGGCGATGGACATGCTGAGCCTCGACCGTCCCGCGCTCGACTGGATAGCGCTTGGCAGGGGCATGGGAGTGCAGGGCCGCGCCGTGACCACAACCGACGAGTTCAACAAGGCGCTTGCCGAGGCCATGGCCGAGCAGGGGCCGCGCTTGATCGAAGTACAGATGTGACGACGATGCAGGATGCAGTCGTCAACGATGGTCGATGCGCTGAGCGCGGCGGGGAGGTGCCCCGGGTGCGGGAGCCTTAATGAGCCTGACCTATGTCATTCCCGACATCCACGGCCGCTTCGATCTGTTGAGCGAGGCCTTGCACGGAGTTCATGCCCACGCCGCTGGCAATGGGGGGACGCTCGTCATGCTCGGCGACTATGTCGACAAGGGGCCGGACAGCAGCAAGGTCATCGCCCGCTTGCGGCGCGGAATGCCGAACGGCTGGACCTTCGTTCCGCTCAAGGGCAATCACGATGCGATGATGGTCGCGGCGTGGCGTGACCCCGCGGAAATGACGCGCTGGCTGGAGCACGGTGGCGATGCGGTCCTGGAATCCTACGGCAGCGACCCCTTTGTGATTCCGGAGGCGGACATTGCCTGGCTCGAGGCGCTGCCGCTCATGCATATCGATGCGCACCGCATCTATGTTCATGCCGGGCTCGATCCCGGAGTCGGACTTGACGCGCAGCCCGAAATCACGCTGCTCTGGAAACGTTATCCCGCAGGTGATGCGGTCGGATTCGAGGGCCGTCATGTCGTGCATGGACACAACTCGTTTGCTGAGGGACCGGAAATGTACCAAGGCCGGACCAATCTCGACACCAGGGCATGGCGAACCGGCCGCCTCGTGACTGGCGTGTTCGACGATGCATTTCCTGGTGGGCCGGTCGATTTCATCGTCGTTCATGGCTCGACTCAAGGGATCTCGTGACTCCGGCTTTGAAAGGGTTAAGGCTGGAACCGCGCGCCTCTCGGATACCTTTGGGAAAAGAAGACGGTCGGTTTCGTGGGATAGCCGGATGGTTTATCTTGACGGCTGCGCGCGGCGCAGGTCTTCGTGTGGCAATGGACAAGGTCTCGAACTCGGTTACGAAACTGCAGGCGACGTTCCGCATCACGCTGAACGGCGAGTCCGTCGCCATCGCCACGGTCGGACAGGCCTACGACTTCATTACCCGCCTGAGCACCGCCGAGTGGGTGGAGTTTCATACGCTGCACGAAGACGCGTGCGCCGCGCTCGAGGCCGCCGCTGACAACGCGATGCTGAGCCGCAAGGCGACCGATGCGTTGCGAGCTTTGTTCGCGCGAACAAAATTGTTGTGACTGATCGGGCGGGGCCATGAGGGCGCGCCGCGTGGCTAAATCCAAAATGGTGGGCGCACAAGGGATCGAACCTTGGACCTCTCCCGTGTGAAGGGAACGCTCTCCCGCTGAGCTATGCGCCCGGAATCGTCATCTGCCGTGAAGGATTTCCAGGCCTCGGTGTCGAATCCGACCCGGCGCGGCGACGAAGCCGCGATTTAGGGAATGCAGGGCAGGAGTGTCAAGCGAACTTGTACCTGCCGCTCGAAGCCAAGGGAAGCCAAGGCAGTTCCGAACCATAACCAGTCACTGCGGTCCAGCCGTCTACGTCTGTCAGCGGGCCATCACTGAACCTGAACCGCCAGCGGATCCCGCAGGGCGGTGGACGGACGATCTCATTTCCGAACAAACCGACTCGCTTTCCGACAGCGCCAGGTGCATACTCTTAAGGTTCCGGAGAACGCTGCCCGCGCTCCGCCCCCTTTGAAGCAGGGAGCAACGCCATGAGGGTGCAACGTGGTTCTCGTCAGCTAAAGTCCTTGAAAGATCGTCTGGCCGAGTTTGTGGCAGGTGTCCGCAAGGCTACCGACGAACTTCCTCCGTACGCGCGCGGAGATGAAGCCTTGAGGAAACGCCGTCTATCGGACATTGCGGCCCATATAGAGGGCTGGGCAAATTCATCGGGGTTGCAGACGCCGAAGTGATGCTGGTTGCGTGTTTCGCGTCAAGCTCACGTGCCGGCGACGCGGAGAATTCGTGCGCGGATGTTTTAAGGGGATCAAGAAAAAAGCCATTCCCTTTCAGGAATGGCTAAAGGCGAGCTATGGAGGTCGTCCAGCCCTGTGTACTGCCGTTACCTTGTTTGCAGCCATACGCGGCAAGAATGGCCCATGTTTGCTGATTCGGCTGCGACATGATTGACACAGTTCTTTCCGGTCGGCTTTTCAGAGGCGCAAGCAATAGTCCGATCGTGCAGTGTCAGGGCGGTGCCGCGCTGATCCGGCTGTCACAGTGGACCGTGCGGGATTGGCGAAGGTTTCGCAAAAGGTTCGCATCCGCGCGCAGCTGAACCGCCGACGGTTGTTGGAACCGGCACGGAACGCGACCGGGCAGTCAGGATAGCTAAGGAAATATCTTGCGTTACACCATAATATGGGTTTCTTTCGAGCAAAGATATCTTCACGGAGAATAGAAATGACGGCTCCATCATCGAAGGGTGTGGCCGAAGACGATCTGCGTCTCATTGCGCTCTCACTGATTTCCGAGGCGCCCCGTCACGGCTACGACGTCATCCAAACGATCGAGAAAATGACGGCCGACTGGTTTTTACCCGGTCCCAACGTCGTTCATCCGATGCTGGCCAAGCTTGTGGAAGAGCGCTGTCTGACCTCATCTGCTGATCCCCCGAGACTTTTCACCATCACGGACGAAGGCCGCGCCTATCTTGAGCAGCATCGTGATCGGGCCGATGCCGTCCTAAATCGTCTGAAGGCTCTCGGCGAGCGCGTCACCCGCTGGCGGCAGGCTCTCGGAGTTGCGGAAAGGCAGAAGGAGGCCGACGCGGATGCTACGGAGGGACTGCTGGATGTCCTTGCCCGTGCGGCGATGCCGAGGAAATAGCCTTGCGTAAAACGAAGCTGGCGCGGCGACGCTTTGAAGTGATCGGGTTGGTGGGGACGATCGCGGCATAACGGAGCGCGGCCGCGGCCTTTGTGAGGCCGCCTTTGGTCATGCCCGGCACCAGCGCCGCTCGACCTTTCGGCGTCAGAGGCGCATTCTTGTGGATGTGTGCTCTCCGGGGATATTGAAGCTTTGCAACCTCAGCTTCCTCGGCCCAGTTCAGATGGACAACCTTGTTGAAAGCTCCAGAGCCTTTTCCGAGCGAACTGAATCGTTGATGAGTTTCAAAGGGCTTGTGATCTGATTCAAGCTGTCTGCTGGATCGGAGACAGGCAGCCATAGCTCGCAGCTTGTTCTGATCAGAAGATGTCTGGGCGCTGACCGAAGCTCAAGACCTCATGGCTCAGGACTTTTAGCTTGCCGAAAGGCGCCGCCGAGAAGGACGGCGTAGTTTCTTTCTCGATGCTGTGTCGACTAACGACGTTAGCTGCGAGAGCGCTCTTCACGGAAAAACTCGATAACCGTTCTTGCAGGTTCAACCCGCAATTCTTCTTTCGAGAACTATCAGGATGCGCGGGTCATAGGCGGTCGAACAACATCGTTCTTCGAACCGGCCATCCCCGCGCATATTGCAAGAGCACAGATCGGGTCTATGCAATCGGCAATCGTTCTATAGCGTTTTCGAGCGAAGTGGATGCCGGTTCGCGTAAAGAAAACGCGTCAAAACATAAAGATAGAGTTCCGCTTCTGATTCCATCGGAATCAGAAGCGGAAAAGCTCTAGTCCCTCTGCAGGGTATGCGTGAAGTACCACAGCGTGCCGTTGAGCACCATCGCACCCAGGATATTGCCGATGGTGACCGGGATCTGATTCCATACCCACCACTCGTAGATGCTCACGTTGGCACCCGAGAGGATAGCGGTTGGGAACAGCCACATGTTGACCACGGTGTGCTCGAATCCCAGCGCGAAGAACATCCCGATCGGGATCCACATCAGCACCACCCGGCCCAGGGTGCTGCGCGTGGCTTTGGACATGACGGACCCGAGGCTCACCAGCCAGTTACAAAGGACGCCTTTGCCAATGGCGGCGCACCAGCCAATCGCGCCGTAATGGATATAGCTCACCTTGCTCTCGGCGGTCTTGGCGATCACTTTGAGCATGCTGTCCGGCTCGATGGACCCGCCTTTGGTCAATGAGAACCACAGCAGCCAGCCGAAGAATATGCCTCCCAGAAGGTTGCCCACCATAGTCCATGTCCAGTTACGGACTAACTGGAACGGCGTAATCGTCCCGGCGTACATGCCGATGGGCATCGTCGCGAAGCTGCCCGTCGCCATCTCCAGGCCGAGGAAGCTCAGTGTGACGTAGCCCGCCGGGAAGACAAGTCCGGCTACCGCGAGCGGTATGCCCGCTGCAACCATGGCGAAGGTCACACAGGCTCCATAGGCCAGAAAGGGCGTACACAAGAAGCCGCGAATGAGTAGGTGAATGGTACCGAACTTAGCTTTCTTGGCGGCATCCGCCGCAATCGCGGCGCCCATATCGGACGGCGGCACCGTTTCGATCACAACGCTGGCGTTCGCATAATCGGCCATTGCGTTCCCCCCTGTGTATTTGATTTTTCCGATCACCGCCCGTTCAGGCAGCGCCGTTATCACTCAAATGCATATCAGATATCTGTATATCGTGCAACGGCGAGGCCGGGGTAGCCGCGCGCGAATCGAACGCGACGCGCGCGGGCAGAATCCCACGCGCGGGCAGAACCATTGTGCGCTTTTAACGAGGCGCAAGCGATCGCCAGCGCGGCTGCAAAGCGCCGTGCTGATCTTCGTTTATCGGGAAGAGAGACCGACTATTCGGTCATGGTCGCAATCTGTTCGGTGAACCAGTCCAGATCTTTTTTCCAGCCGGCATTGTCGGGTGCGCGCATGACAACCCGTTCCATGGCAGCTTGTCCCTGCCGCAGCGCAGCCAGCGCGTTATTGTGATTGTTGGACCGGCGATACATCTCCGCCAAGTGCCCCTGGCTCACGGCAACACCGCGCTGCAGATCGACGTTGCCGGGATCGGCAAGCGACAGCCGCTCCATAATCGCAAGCCCTTCAAGAAAGGATTTCTCGGCCTCGTCCACATTGCCCTGCGCTTCCAGCACTTCGCCGATACGATCGTAAGATACCGTCAGATCGCGCAGCCAACCGACGTTATCAGGACTGCGCTGCGCCAGCCGTTTCCTGATTTCAAGCCCTTCGCGGAAGGCTTTCAGCGCTTCCTCTACTTCGCTCTGTGCTTCCAACACGTCGCCGATACAATCGTGTGACACCGACAAACTGCGTTGCCAGCTGACGTTATCGGGATCGTTGCGCGCCAGCCGCTCTCTGATCGCGAGTCCCGCGCGATAGGATTTCAACGCCTCGGGCAGGTTGCCTTGCGCCATCTGCACGTCGCCAACTTTTTCATGGCATACAGACAGATCGCGTTGCCAGCCGGCGTTGCCCGGGTCGATCCGCGCTAGTCGTTCGGCAATCGCGAACTGATCCTCGAAGGCCTTCAGCGCATCGGCCATGTTGTCCTGAGCCATCAACACGTCGCCGATGCGATCGTAGGACACCGCCAGACCGCGCTGCCAGTCAACATTGTCGGGGTCGGCGTTTGCCAAACGCTGCCTGATGGTCATCCCTTCATGGAAGGCTTTCAACGCGTCGGGCAGACTGCTCTGCGCCACGTGCACGTCGCCGATCTTGGCGTGCGACACTGACAGGTCACGCTGCCAGCCGACATTCTCGGGCTCGGTACGTGCCATCTGCTGCGCGATCTCAAGCCCTGTGCGGAAGGATTTCAACGCGTCGAACAGCTTGCCCTGCGCTACCAGCACATCCCCGATACGATCATGAGAGATTGACAGACTGCGCTGCCAGCTCGTGTTATCGGGATGGGCCTTTGCGACCCGCTCCTTGATCGTGAGCCCGTTGCGGAAAAATTCGAGAGACTCCGGCAGCTTGCCCTGCGCCATCAGCACGTCGCCGACGCGGTCGTAGGCGAGCGTCCGATCGCGTTGCCATTTGTTGTCGTCGGTGTCGGCGCCGCGCGCCAGCCGCTCAGTGATCTCGAGCTGGTTTTGGAACGCTCCCAGCGCCTCCGGAAGATTGCCTTGCGCCATCAGCGCTTCACCGATCTTCTCGTGACACAGCGACAGCTCGCTCTGCAGATCGGTGTCGCTGGGGGCGCCGTTCGCCAGCCGTTCGACAATGGCGAGCTGCTTGCGGATCGATTCCAGCGCCTCGTCCAGTTTGCCTTGCACCGCAAGCAGGTCGCCGACCTTCTCGTGCGAGACTGATAAATCGTGTTGCAGCCCGGCATTGTCGGGAGTCTTGCTCGTCAGCCGCTCTCGGATCGCAAGTCCCTCACGGAACGACTTGAGCGCTTCAGGCAGCTTGCCCTGCGCCACCAGCACGTCGCCGGCACGATCATGCGCAACCGACAGATTGCGCTGCCAGCCGGCATTGTCGGGTTCGGCGCGGAGTAGTTGCTGAAACGTTTGTTCGATCGCATTCAGAACGATCAGGCGAACATCGGAAGGAAGGTGCCGACCCGCCACATCGTCAAAACTGACGAGCAAACGCTCGGCCGCGCTTGCGCGGACAGAATTATCGGGGTTCTCAAGCAGACGGCATATCTCTCGGGCCGCGCTCGCCGAAGTGCCGGCAGCCGGCGAGATGATCGCATCAGCGAGCGCTTGTGTGGCGCCTCGCAGCTCCTTTTCGCCAAGCGCTGGATCGCCATAGTACCGGGCAGCACGGACGTCGTTCTTGCTTGCCAAAAGATGGATCATGGTTTCAGACACCCGCAGCGGGTCGCCGGGTGCAAGCGTCAGAAGATGATCTGCGATCAGCAGGTGCAGTTCGGGATTCGAGACGCGTAGCGCGGCAAGGCGCGAACGGGCGGCAGCCCGCGCCTGAGCGTGGTTGAAATCCAGTTGCGCAAGATCGCCATGCTGGTGAATCTGGCCGCGGAACAGGTTGCGCAGCGCAGCAAAGCGCTTCTGGTCCCAGGCTTCGCCGCTGACCTGAGGCAACAATTGACGAAAATCACTCTCTCGCCATCCAGTCCGGCCTGCCGAAAGGAGACCGATAAACGCCGCCGCGATCGCCGGACCCAACAGCTCGGCCGCGCTATCGAATGTTGCGCGATAGAGGAGCAGGATGTCCGTAGGCATGGCGCCGACCGCATCCAGCATCGCATTCTGCCGACGCTCCTCCGGAGTGCCAGTATATTCGCGCTGCATGTCGGCAAAGTCACTGGTAGCGAGCAGTTCGAGTTCCTCGAGGGCCAGCACCAGCCACAACGGACTGCCCCAAGCCGGCCCGCCCGCATGCTTTTTCGCGAGCAGCGCGTCAATCACAGGTGAGGCCAGTTTGCGTTGGTTGCGCTTGCATGCCGCGTCGATGATCGCCTCGGGCGACTCCAGTGGCGGTAGAGTCAACGCTTCCACGCCTGAACGTTCGGCCAGCGCCTTGGAGGCGCCTCCGGCAAGGCCGGTTGCGACCAGGCGCGCATTGATCGGCCAAAGCCGTGGCAACCAGGTGGTAAACTTCCCGCGCGAGGTCTTCTTGAACTGATCGATCGCGTCGATCAGGATAATCACGCGCCGTTGCGAAGCCATCCGCGCGAGCAGGGAGGCGAAAGCCCGCTCGACAATCTCCGGGTCGATATTGGCGGCGAGGTCAACATCGCCGGCGCCGAGGGCGCTGCCGAGTTCGGCAATCCAGCGGCGCAGCATGGCATCGATCGATGAAGCCCGCGGGGCCGCCTCCGCAGCATGTGCGAGAACGAAGGCATCGGTTTCCTTCATGCGGCGGAGAAGCTCGCCGAACAGTGCGCTCTTGCCCGAGCCCGGATCGCCGGTGATGCAGATCCCCCATGGCGCGCCTTCCCTCGTGGGGGAAAGCTCCTTGGCAGGGGAGAGACAGAGGTCGGTGACGCGCGCAAGGACCGACTGCCTGCCGACGAAGTCGCGTGCGCGATCGTTGGCAAAGCTTTGGAGCACGTTGCGCTCCGCCTGCATCTCCTCGATCGTGCTGCTAACGGATACCGACATCGTGGAAACCTCACTGAACAACTAGTTTATATTTATAACATCGTCGTGGAGTCGGACAAATCCGACCTGGCCGCGACATCCGCCAAAAAGACGATCGTCGAATTCGCGCCGAAGCGCCGTACCGCCGGCGCGAAGATCTTGACTGGCGCCTCGTGAAAAGCTCTCGGCATGGTCCGCATTCGAACGATCGCTGGGAGCATGCGTCGTACAAAGTCGGTGTCCGCCGGCAGGTGTTCAAGTCCGGACCGGCGGCGCTCCAGCGTCTGTACGGGCTTGAAACCATGGCGTCAACGTGCCCGGCCAGGCTGGAATTCAGAACGGCGAGGGAAAGGAGATACGCCCGCTGCGGTTCGGGCGGGGCGCGACCTCCGACCAACGGCCATTCTCTTGGCTAATAAGTCGCCCCGTTACCGGGATGGAGGTTGGAACCGGCCGCAGATGCTAGATCTCCCGTCCCCTTGCGATCGCCGCGTCGAGTAGCTTCTCCGCGTTTTCGACGGCCTGCCTGAAGATCTCCGCCTCGTCTTCCAACGACATTCCAGTGATTGTGGAGTTCTTCAGGTCGCGGAGGCAGTTGTCTCGGAGTGTCATGAGAGACGTATCATCGAGGAGGTGCCCACTGAGGACATATCGGATCAGTTGGGCGGTAAAATTCTCGAACACAAGCGTGATCATACCCGCCTGGGCTGCACTGCGAGTTGCATTCTGGAGGATCTGTTTATCATCCATTGCGTCGTTTCATCTGTTTGCGTCAGAGAATTTAGAGGTTGCTGTTTGTCTGGTGCCGTTTGGAGCCTTTGGAGTCGTTCTGGGCGCGGGCCGGTGGTGGCATGGCGCCGTCCGCTCTCTAACAAAGGTGCGCCAGACTCGAGACTAGCCTTTTCCAGTTCATCCAGCCAGCAGCCTTTCTTTCTTTGCCGATCCATTGCAATCGGGCTTTTGACTAGGCTCCCACCGACGGAAGTCCCGGCTCGCATCGATCGTGAGCCCGGCGTTCAATCGCGTTCCGGCACCAGGCCGTTATTGTCTCGATCTCAGGTTTCAGACGCGTGGCTGAATCTCCGGCGAAAGCCAGAAAGTCACCGAGGTTTTGCGTGGAAACACCGATGAGAAGCGGGATATCGGCAATCAGGGCCTCGGCAATGACCGCTCGCAGCCCCCGGCCGTGCGCTTCTTCCCTGCCAAACTTGTTGATGACCACCAAATCGACGTGTTCGAGCACTGCGCGCTCGATCCAGGCGTCGATGCGCGCGAAGGCGTCCTGATCAAGCCGGCAGCCCCTTGCTTCGTTACCGCGGTCCAGCGAGATCTTGACCTCGTCACCGCACAACAGATCCTTGACATACATGTCGCATCGACGCCGGCCTTCCCGGTGCGGGTTTGACTGGACGACGCCACCGAGCTTGTAACTGGAAGCGATCAGAGCGGCAGCGCATTGAGCTATCAGAGCATCCCTGACGAGACCGTCATCGTAAGCCACCACCCCGATCGGCCTCAGGCCGGGGTCCGTATGCTCGGCAGAAATTTGGGGAGCAGGGCGCCGCTCCATCGTTCCCTCTTCTGCATCAGCCATGTCTTGAATTCTTGTTTTGATTGATCGCTGTTCGGTTCTTTTTGCGTTGCTCATTTCCCGGCCCCGCGCTTTTTCCGGCGCGGAGAAAGTCGCTGGTGCTGTTTCAGAGCGGCGTCACGATCAGCAATACGCTGCCTCATTACGACAGGCAGGCCACGGAATGGTCTATGAGGGCAAGTGAAACCGACGCAAAGCGGCCTGTCAAGTGATCCCATATGAAGGGTCTAAGGGTCTGCCTGCCCTTGCGTAGTCAGCAGCGCGGAACGCGCTTGTCGGATTGATGACAGAATGGGACCTTGCCGGAGCGTCTGCCACCGCAAGCGAACCGGGAGCTATGTGTGAAAACGGCCATTACAAAACTATTCGGCATCCAGCATCCGATCATCCAGGGCGGTATGCATTATGTCGGCTTCGCCGAGCTTGCCTCCGCGGTCTCGAATGCGGGCGGTCTCGGCATCATCACCGGATTGACCCAAAAGACGCCGGACCTGCTGGCGAAGGAAATCGCGCGTTGCCGTGGCATGACCGACAAGCCGTTCGGTGTGAATCTGACGTTTCTCCCCGCGTTCACCGCGCCGCCATACCCTGAATATATCCAGGCGATCGTGGAAGGCGGCGTCAGGATCGTCGAGACGGCGGGCCGCAATCCGGAGCAGTACATGGCCGCGCTCAAGGCTGCCGGCATCAAGGTGATCCACAAATGCACCTCGGTGAGACACGCGCTGAAAGCGGAACAGATCGGTTGCGATGCGGTCAGCGTCGACGGCTTCGAGTGCGGCGGTCACCCCGGCGAGGACGACATCCCCAATATGATTCTGCTGCCGCGCGCAGCCGACGAACTCAAGATTCCGTTCGTGGCGTCGGGCGGCATGGCAGATGCGCGCAGCTTGGTCGCCGCGTTGGCGCTCGGTGCCGACGGCATGAACATGGGCACGCGCTTCATAGCGACGAAAGAGGCGCCGGTGCATGGCAACGTGAAGAAGGCGCTGGTCGCGGCCTCCGAGCGCGATACCCGGCTGATCATGCGCGCGCTGCGCAACACTGAGCGTGTATTGAATAACCGCAAGGTCGAGAGGCTTATGGAGATCGAGCGGGAGAAAGGCGAGAGTCTCAAGATCGGCGACATTATCGAGGAAGTCGCCGGCATCTATCCCAAGGTAATGGTCGAAGGCGACTTGGATGCCGGCGCCTGGAGCTGCGGCATGACGGCTGGTTTGATCGACGACGTGCCGAGCTGCAAGGAGCTGATCGATCGCATCATGGGCGGTGCAGAGCGCATCATCCGCCAGCGGCTGACAGGTTTGCTCGACGGCAAAATGGCTATGGCTTAGCGAATTCGAGAATCGGCTGTGGCCTTGGCGCTTTCGAAAACTTAGCTGTCGTGACCAATGTGCTTGTGGCGAATGCGGCGCACGATCGACCAGATCGTTAACGCCGCTACCGGAATGAAGCCCGCCGTCAGATAGCCCGGCTCGATCGCGACCGTTCCGGACTCATGGAGCGCCTTGGCGACGTAGCCGAACAGGCTGACCACATAATAGGTGATGGCCGCAACCGACAGCCCCTCAACGGTGGTCTGCAGCCGCAGTTGCATCCGGGTACGGGCGTTCATCGATTTTAGCAGTTCCTGATTCTGCTGTTCGAGTTCGACATCGACCCGCGTGCGCAGCAGGTTTGCCGCACGCGACAGCTTGAACGACAGGGTCTCCTGACGCGCCTCGGTGGTCACGCAGGTTCGCATCGCCGGCGCCATTCGCCGCGCCAGAAACGACGTCCATGTCGGCAGACCGGACACCTTTCGCTCGCCGATGGTCGTCAGCCGCTGCTGAACGATCTCGTAATAGGCGCGGCTGGCGCCGAAACGAAACACGCTCGCCGCTGCGCCGGCCTCCACTTCCGCGGCCAGCGCCGTCAGTTCGTCGAGCAAGTGGCGGTTGTCCGCGAGATTGCCGTTATTGCGCATCTTGTCGGTCACTTCGGCTAGACGCTGCTCGACCTCGCTGATCGAAGGTGCGAGCCGCTGCGCCTCGGGCAGGCCGAGCAAAGCGAGCGTGCGATAGGTTTCGATCTCGATCACGCGTTGCGCCAGCGCGCCGGCGCGATCGGGATTGAGCTTGCGGTCGACCACCAGGATTTTCACGAATCCGGACGGGTCGGGCTGAAAGTCCGTGGCGTAAATCGCTGCGCCATCGTTGTTTTCGGCAAGCGCCAGACTGGTTCGCTCGAACAGTCGCTCTGGCGGCTGAACAGCGGGCCCGTCGGCGAGCACATGCATGTCGATCGCCACAAGCAACGGCCCCGGCTGCGGCACAAGTTGCATTGGGGCAGCCAGCGCGGCGGCGGGCGGGTGAAAC
The DNA here is from genome assembly GCF_049852135.1 of Nitrobacter sp. TKz-YC02. Classification (NCBI taxonomy): domain Bacteria; kingdom Pseudomonadati; phylum Pseudomonadota; class Alphaproteobacteria; order Hyphomicrobiales; family Nitrobacteraceae; genus Nitrobacter; species Nitrobacter sp. TKz-YC02. The sequence goes on along the minus strand of NZ_CP180728.1, from coordinate 3,753,712 downwards.
GGAATGCCCTCGGCAGGAGAGTGCAATTCCCAAGTGTAGGTCGTAAATTCGGAATGCTGCTCCCACCGCAGCGTCGTGGTGCCGAAGGCCACGCGATAGTGCCGTTCGGAGGCGGTCGGTACGGGTAGGCCACGCGCCGAGCAGAATTTCGCGAGGTTGGCGAGGTCTGCCTGCGCGCGCTCGCCGGCCGTGTCGAACGCGAAATGCAGAATTCGGGCGGGGACGGTCAGCGCCGTGAAGGGCCGCGCATGGAGCTCGCCGAGAATCGCGGTGCGTAGCGGATGCGGAGCAAGCCGGGCGGACTCTGCGTCCCCAATCGAGACTTCCGCGCTCATGCGATCCTTTCCGGCGTGCGTCGCTTGTACTGTTGACGATGCAACGACCGCGGCAGCGATGCGCGGTGTTGCGCTTCCTGATAAGCCGAGAACGATTGCCGATCAACGGCGATCCGGAGCAAACGGGTCACGCCCGCCTCAATAATGCGGAGGCGGTTCGCTAGCAGGGGCTGGCCGCCCGGCTTCCGCCTCCCGCAAGCGCTCGCCGAGTTCGGCGATCTGTCGCATCAGCGAGTCGATCTGCTTCCACTGCGCAGTGACGACCTGATTCAGGGCCTCGATGGTCTCCTCCTGATGCGTTGCGCGCATTTCCAGCGCATCGATGCGATCCGCGAATGCCTTGTCAATCATCGCACGGCATTCCGTCCATCGGCTGGTCTGGGGATCGGGATTCCTTCAGTCCGTGACTGAGAGCGATTCTATCATCGAATACAAAACATTCGCCTCGCCAGCGGCTTTCGCTTTCAGGAGTGTCCTCGAGGTATTTCAGGATTCCGCCCTTGAGGTGATAGACTTCCCCGAATCCGCGCGACAGCAGGTAGGAGCTTGCTTTCTCACAACGAATCCCGCCTGTGCAATACATTGCGATCCTGTGATGCTTGTGCGGATCGAGTTCTTGCGCGACGAAATCCTTGAATTTTCCGAAACGGGAGAGTTGCGGATCGACCGCGCCTTCAAAGCTGCCCATCGCCACCTCGAAGGCATTGCGGACATCGATCAGAAGTGTGCCAGTCGCGGCGATCAGTTCATTCCAGTCCCTAGGGTCGACGTAGATGCCGACCGCACGGGTCGGATCGGTCGCGGGGTCGCCCAGCGTCACGATCTCTTTCTTGAGCCGGACCTTCAGCCGTGCAAACGGCATCGTCGAGGCATGCGAAAATTTTAGCTCGAGATTATTCAGCCGGCCGGAGAACAGTGTGCCGGTCCGTAATTCTGACACCAGCGCGTCGATTGCGCCCGGCATTCCGGCGATGGTCCCGTTGATGCCCTCGGCAGCGAGCAGGATCGAGCCCTTGACGGATCGCCCGGCGCACAGCGCGCACAGCGGTTCGCGCAACTCGCGAAAATTCGGCAGCGGCGTAAATTGGTACAAAGCGGCGACCTTGAGCATGGGGCGAGTTTAGCAGCCCGCACCGCGTCGCGAAACCCATGCAATAATTCAATAGAGGGTCGATAGCGGATAATGTCCCTTCTGTCCCGCTTCGTCGTGCAGACCGGTCTTCTACCGCCATCTGAAACGGTCGTTGCATACGAGGTTCTGTTGCCGTTCGACCGTCAAGGGATACTTCGCCGCATTGAAAAAGCCGGCCCGCAAAGGGCCGGCCATTCACGTCAGAATGCGACGCACGTCTTAGTTGGATCAGATTGGTCAGATCAGAGTTTCTTGTTGATTGCGGCGGCTGCTTTGTCAGCAGCGTCCTTGGTCGCTTCCTTGGCGTCGCCAAGCGCGTTCTGGCCCTTGCCTTTTAATTCTTGAATTGCGCCTTCACCCTGAAGCTTCTCTGAACCGATCGCTTCGCCGATTCCCTGTTTGGCTTTACCGATGACTTCGTTGGCAGTACCCTTGATCTTGTCGGTAGTGGAACCCATGAGCTTTTCTCCTTCACGTCAGCCTGCACCATAACGTGCAGTGCGTTGAAGGGTTCCTGCGGTCGAAAGGGGACGTGCCGTTCCGTATTTTAAAAAGAAATTCAGAAGAGAGGTTCATGAGCGGATCGGAAGGGCAATCCGCTCATGATTCATGTTCGCGCCAGATGTGGCTATGGATCGAGGAGTTCGTCCCCGACTAAGCAGCTCTGACCGTTGCGAGAAATTTCTCGACCTCCTGCTTGAGACGACCAGTATCCCCGGACAGGGACTTCGCCGCCGCAAGGGCCTGCGTGGAGGCGCTGCCTGTCACCGAAGCTCCGTTGCTGACCTCAATAATGTTGGAGGAAACTTCGGAGGTTCCGGCGGCAGCCTGCTGGACGTTGCGGGATATCTCCTGAGTTGCCGACGCCTGCTCTTCGACTGCCGAAGCGATCGTGGCAGAAATCTCCGCGATCTTGCCGATGACGATCCCGATTTCCTTCACGTTATCGACAGAGTCGTCAGTCGCCGACTGGATGCTTGTAATCTGCTGGCCGATTTCGGCGGTGGCCTTCGCGGTCTGTTCGGCCAACGCCTTGACCTCGGACGCTACGACGGCAAACCCCCGGCCAGCTTCACCTGCGCGAGCGGCCTCGATCGTTGCATTGAGTGCCAGGAGATTGGTCTGGCTGGCAATCGTATTGATAAGTTCAACCACGTCTCCGATCTTCGCGGATGCCTGCGACAGCGAATTGATACGCTGGTCGGCGCTATGAGCTTTCTGCGCCGCATCGTTTGCGATCCTCGAGGCTTCCTGCACCTGCCGGCTGATTTCATTCACGGAGGCCGCCATTTCCTCACTTGCAGAGGCCACAGACTGAACGTTGACCGTTGCCTCCTCGGAAGCCGCTGCCACAGCTGATGACAGCTGATGGGTTTGCTCGGCCGTCTTGGTCAAGGCGGTCGCCGAATCTTCGAGTTGGGTCGCCGCCGAGGATACGGTCTGGATCACTGCGCCGACCGCCGCTTCGAAGCTATCGGCAAGGCGGTGCATGTCCGCTTTGCGCTGCTGCGCAGCAAGTTGATCCTGCTGCATCTTGGCTTCCGCTTCATCGCGCGCCTTCTGCTCGGCCTTGACCTTGAAGGTTTCGACCGCCCGCGCCATGTCGCCCATTTCGTCCTTGCGGTCGAGCCCGGGTAGGACGACGGAGAAATTGCCTTTTGCGAGTTCACCCATCGCTGTCGTCAGCGCCGCCAGCGGCCGCAGGATTCGCGAGAACGCTATCCAGAAGCTGACAAAAGCGAGGGCGATACAGCCCAGAAATATCAAGCCAGCGATGAGCAGTTTGGATGAGCTGTTTGCAGCCTCCTTGGCCGCCTCCTGGTCGGCCGCTTCACCGACCGCATTGGCCAGCCGAAGTATCGAATTGATCGCGGTCGTCGCCTGCGCGACATAGTCGCCGCCGCTGATCTTGTATTCACCCGTCTCGGCTGCCGCGAGTACGGCGTCGCGAGTCTGGCCATAGACTTGGAAGTAGTCCTTCTCGACACCCGAGATCGCATCAGCAACCTTTTTCGGCAAGTCGGCGCGCATACGGGCCGGTGAGATGGTTTCCCACGCCAGCTCAACATTTCCGCGGAAACGAGCGATCGTCCGCAAGCTGGTTGTGGAAATCTTGGCGCGGGAGCCAACCATCCCTCCAAGGAGCGCGCGCTCCCTTCCGGCGTTCTCTGCCATCTGCGCAGTCAGATGACGTAAGCTGACCAATTGCGTCAGGGCCGCTGTGGGCGGGCGGGTCAGCGTTTCCAAAGTGAGCCGCAGCCTGTTGCCGGAGACGTCGATCAGCTTGGTGATGGTCGGCGAGAAGTTCTCCACGACGTCCGGACTCCGTTCCGATCCCCGCTTGGGAAGATTCTCGTCGAGGCGCGTGCGAAATCCGACGAACCCTTGGAAAGCGCTCTCGGCCTCCGAGATTTTCGATTCCGCAGATTTCATCGCCGGATTTCCGCGCAGCAGTTGAGCGGCCTCCGAAAATGCGCGATCGGCGGCTTGCCGTGTTTCGGCGATCTGAGGACGGAGTTCTGCGGGCAGCGCGTCGGGAGACTTCAGCGGCGCGTTCGTAAGTCCGCGCTCCACCGCCCATTGTCCCGCGCTTCGCAACAGCAATTGCGAGATGTGGTTCACTTCGAGGAATGCTTCAGATTGCTGTCGCTGTTCGTAGGCTTGATAGGCCGAGATTCCGGCGGAAAGTGCGCCTATCATGACGAGCGCGGAGACGATCGCGGGCAGTGTAACGCTTATCTTCGCCTTCATTTTCGGATCCTTCCGATGCAGGTGAACTCTTCGCCGATCAACCGTTCTCAGTTGATCGAGGCTGGTGTTTGGTCGCTGTAGTACGGGTTAGGACGTTGTGGTTTGATGCGCGGGTGAGTGGCGAGAAGGCCCCGCGGTACGACACATGAACCGCTCAAATCGGCGGTATCTTCGAACTACAGGATTAAAATTTTACCAATAAACGCGAGTGGATGATGTCTCGCAACCAAACCTTGCGTTCGGTTCAGGCTCTAACCGCTGTTTTCCGTTTGGTTTTCGATTATGAAAAATATGAAATGAAGCCGGCCTTTCCCTATTTTAAAGATATTTTCCTTATAGCGGTAAGATCATTGCCTGTAGTAATCCCGAATCGGACCGACGGCGTCGAGTACCCGAACATGAGGACATTGCGATGAGCTTTCGCCGTGACGTGATCTCCAAGCTGATCTTCTCCTGGGCGCGCCGTGTGCTGCCCTCGGTGTCCGATACCGAGCGCGAGGCGCTGGAAGCCGGGGACGTCTGGTGGGATGCCGACCTGTTCACCGGCGATCCAGAGTGGACGAAACTCCTGGACACCCCGCCGGCAACTTTGACAGCAGAAGAGCAGGCATTCCTCAACGGGCCCGTGGACGAACTGTGCGCCATGCTCGACGAATGGAAGATCAATTGGGAATTGCGAGATCTGCCGCCCGAGGTCTGGAATTTCATCAAGCAGAAAAAATTTCTCGGCATGATCATTCCGACCGAGCATGGCGGACTCGGCTTTTCGCCCTATGCGCATTCGGAAGTCGTGCGCAAGATTTCATCGCGCTCGCTGGTCGCTGCGGTCACGGTGATGGTGCCGAATTCACTCGGCCCCGGCGAATTGCTGATGCGTTTCGGTACCAGGGATCAACAGAGCAAATGGCTGCCGTGTCTGGCTGACGGTCGCGACGTTCCTTGCTTCGGCCTCACCAGCCCGGAAGCCGGCTCCGACGCGGCGGCGATGACCGACAGCGGCATCATCTGCAAGGGCATGTTCGAGGGTCACGAGGTCATTGGGATCAGGCTGAACTGGCACAAGCGGTACATCACACTTGGTCCGGTGGCGACACTTCTTGGCCTCGCCTTCAAAGCCTACGATCCGGATCATCTGGTTGGCTCGCAGGAGGACCTCGGCATCACCGTGGCGCTGATCCCAACCAGCCTGCCTGGAGTTTCGATCGGCCGTCGCCATCTTCCTGCGATGCAGGTGTTTCAGAACGGCCCAACCTGGGGCAAGGATGTCTTCGTTCCTCTCGACTACGTCATCGGCGGAAAGGAGCGTCTGGGTCAGGGCTGGAAGATGCTGATGACCGCGCTGGCTGCCGGGCGCGGCATCTCGTTGCCCTCGTTGTCGGCTGCGGGCGCGGCTTTTTCGGCGCGGACGACCGGCGCTTATGCGCGCATCCGCGAACAATTCGGCATTCCGATCGGCAAGTTCGAGGGTATCGAGGAGCCGTTGGCGCGGATTGCCGCCACAGCCTATCTGATCGATGCGGCGCGGCGGCTGACTTGCGCTGCGCTGAACGAGGGCCACCATCCCGCGGTCATCTCCGGCATCATGAAACTGCACGCCACCGAGCGGCTGCGCACCGTGATCGATGACGCAATGGATATCCATGGCGGCAAGGCGGTCATCGATGGACCTCAAAATTATCTCGGTAACCTCTATCGGGGGGTGCCGGTTTCGATCACCGTGGAAGGTGCCAACATCCTGACGCGCAATCTTATCATCTTCGGGCAGGGTGCGATCCGTGCGCATCCCTATTTGCTGCAGGAGATGAATGCGCTCGGTGACACGAACAAGGCCCGAGGCCTTGATGCTTTTGACAAGACGTTCTGGGTTCACATCGTCCACAGCTTCAAAACTTTATCCCGTGCCTGGGGCCGAAGCTGGAGCGGCGGACTCTTTGCGCCCGCGCCCGATGATGCTGGCGCGGTGACCGGCTTTTACCGCCAACTCTCGCGGTATTCGGCGGCCTTCGCGTTATGCGCCGATATGGCGCTCCTGACGCTCGGCGGCAAGTTGAAGCGGAAGGAGATGCTGTCCGCACGGTTTGGCGACATTCTTTCCGAGCTGTATCTCTTGTCGGCCGTGCTCAAGCGTTGGCACGATGAGGGCCGTCAGGAGGCCGATCTTGCAGCGGTCGAATGGTGCATGGCGACCGGCTTCCGCACCATCGAGCAGCGGTTTGCGGATATCCTGGCGAACCTGCCGAACCGCGTTGTCGCGATCATGCTCAAATTCATGATCCAGCCGCTCGGCGCGCAAGCGCGCGGACCCAGCGATAAGGTCATCCACGCCTGCGCGCAACTGGTGTTGGAGCCTTCCGTCGCGCGCGATCGCCTGACGCAGGGACTGTCGCATGTCGATGATGACGGTGGGCCAGCCCGGCTGGAGAAGGCATTCCTGCTGGTTACCGCCGCCGAAGACGTGTTTAAGCGGATGCGCGCGGCACGCCTGCGCGATGCGGATGCCGCCGTCAGGCAAGGCACCATCACCCAGGTCGAAGCCGAGCAGTACAAGGCGGCGCAAGAGGCGGTGGCCCGGGTCATTGAGGTCGACGACTTTGCGCCGGAGGCATTGTCGCCTCACGAGAAGGCCGCGAACGTGCAAGTCGTGCAGGAGCGGACCGAGACGAGGGCGGTAGGCTGATGGTGCGCCCAGTCTATATCATCGACGGCAGCCGAACTCCGTTCCTGAAAGCGCGCAGCGGTCCGGGGCCGTTCACGCCGGTCGATCTGGCTGTGCAATGCGGCCGGCCGTTGCTGGCGCGCCAGCCGTTCGCGCCTGACGCGTTCGATCAGGTCATCCTCGGCTGTGTCAACGTCATTGCCGATGAAATGAACCCGGCCCGCGTCGCGGCATTGCGGCTCGGCATGGGCGAGGCGATGGTCGCGTTCACGGTGCAGATCAACTGCGGCTCGGGCATGCAGTCGATAGACACCGGCTACCGCTACATCCGCGACGGCGACGCCAATTTGATCCTGACTGGCGGAGCGGAGGCGCTGAGCCATGCACCGCTGGTATGGCCGCAGCAGGGCGTGCGCTGGTTCGCAGGCGTTGCCGCCGCCAAGGGCATCGTTGAGAAAATCAAGGCGATCGCCAAAGCGCGGCCGCCCTATTTCAAGCCGATCATCGGGCTTGAGCGGGGGCTGACCGATCCGATCACCGAACTCAATATGGGCCAGACCGCGGAGGTGGTCGGCCATCTTTTCGGCATCACGCGCGAACAGTCCGATGCCTACGCGGTCGAGAGCCACAAACGCCTTGCTAAGGCGCAGGCCGAAGGCTGGCTGAAAGGTGAGTTGGAAACCACTTTCGCGCGCGACGGCAAATTCTATGATCACGACGACGGCGTGCGCCCCGACTCCTCGTTGGAGTCGCTGGCGAAGTTGAGGCCGGTGTTCGAACGGCCATGGGGCCAGGTCACCGCCGGCAATTCCTCGCAGATCACTGACGGCGCTTGCTGGACGATTCTCGCATCGGAAGACGCCGTCATCAAACACGGTCTCAAGCCGAAGGCGATGATCATCGACAGCCAGTGGTCGGGGCTGGATCCTTCAGTCATGGGACTGGGGCCGGTGCTGTCGGCGACTGAACTGTTGAAGCGCAACAAGCTGTCGCTTTACGACATCGAAACCTGGGAGCTCAATGAAGCATTCGCGACGCAGGTGCTCGGCTGCCTCGCCGCGTGGGAGGACGAGAAGTTCTGCCGCGAAGTGCTCGGACTTGAGGGCGCCGCCGGCACGATCGATCGCGCCAGGCTCAATGTTGATGGCGGCGCGGTCAGCCTCGGCCATCCCGTCGGCACCTCGGGCAACCGCATCGTGCTACACCTCGTCAACGCCATGAAGCGGCTCGGCACGAGGCGCGGGATTGCCACCGAATGCATCGGCGGCGGGCTGGGCGGTGCGATGCTGGTTGAGATGGTGTGAGGGCGTCATGAAATCAAAGGTATTGGACGCTCTCAAGGATCGCGTGCTGGAGCTTGGGCCAACGCCCGATGCAAGCGGTCCCTATCGCAACTTCAAGCTGACCCGCGATAGCGATGGTGTGGCCTGGGTTCTGTTTGACCGCGCCGATTCCAGCGCCAACACGCTGTCGTCGGACGTGATGGAGGAGCTCGGCGCAATCGTCGCCGCGCTGGAAAACCATCCGCCCGCCGGGGTCGTGCTCCGTTCGGCCAAGACGTCCGGCTTCATCGCAGGCGCCGACGTCAACGAATTCCGCGGCGCCGCCGATCCGGGCGCGGTCGAAACGACGCTCAGTCGCGCCGACGGCATTATCGGCCGGCTGGAGGCGCTGAAGATTCCGACCGTCGCCGTGATCCATGGCTTCTGCCTCGGCGGAGGACTCGAGGTGGCATTGGCATGCCGGACACGAATCGCCATCGACAATGCGCGGTTCGGTTTCCCCGAAGTGATGCTCGGCCTGCATCCCGGCCTCGGCGGCACCGTCCGCTTTACCAGGCTTGTCAATCCGATGCAGGCGATGACGTTGATGCTGACCGGCAAGACCATCGATGCGCGGAAAGCGAAATCGCTTGGTCTTGTCGATGCCGTGACCCAGGAACGCCACGTCCGCAACGCTGTAAAGGATGTGATGGCCGGCCGGCTGAAGCGTGGCCGGCCAAGCGTGCTCAATCAGCTGCTTAATCTCGGCCCCGTCCGCGGCTTTCTAGCCAAGCGGATGCGCCAGGAGGCCGCGAAGGCGGCGCCGCAGGAGCATTATCCCGCTCCCTATGCACTGATCGATCTCTGGGAGAGGCATGGCGGCAGCAGGACGGCGATGCTGGCGGCCGAAAAGCGGTCCTTCGCCGAGCTAATGGTGACATCGACGGCGCAGAACCTGATCCGGGTGTTCTTCCTCCGCGAGGAGATGAAGAAGCTCGCGGCCGGCGACAACGTCGTGAAGCATCTGCACGTCATCGGCGCCGGCGCCATGGGCGGCGACATCGCCGCGTGGTGCGCGCATCAGAATATCCGGGTCACGCTCGCGGACATGAAGCCGGAGCCGATCGCCGCCGCGATCAGGCGCGCAGCCGATCTTTACAGCAAGATCGTCCGCAAGCGGACCGGTATCCGCGACACGCTCGACCGTTTGATCCCCGACCTGGTTGGCGAAGGGGTGCGCCACGCCGATCTCATCATCGAGGCGGTTTCCGAAAAGCTCGAACTGAAGCAGAAAGTCTATGCCGCAATCGAGCCGAGAATGAAGCCGGGCGCGATCCTCGCCACCAACACCTCGAGCATTCCGCTGCAGGAGCTGCGCACCACATTGCAGCGTCCTGAGCGCCTGGTGGGCTTGCATTTCTTCAATCCGGTATCGCGGTTGCAACTGGTGGAAGTGGTCAGCCACGAAACCGCCGACCCGCAGGTGCTGAAACAGGCCATGGCATTCGTCGGGGCAATAGACCGGCTGCCGCTGCCCGTGCAGAGCTCGTCAGGGTTCCTGGTCAACCGCGCACTGACGCCGTATATGCTCGAAGCCATGGTCATGCTCGATGAAAAGATCGACAAGACGGTGATCGATGCCGCGGCGGAAAAATTTGGCATGCCAGTGGGACCGATCGAACTCGCCGACCAGGTCGGGCTGGACATCTGCCTCGCCGTTGGCGACGAGTTGCGCGCGAAGTTCGGCGAAGCTCTTCCGCAGCCGCCGGACTGGCTGCGTAAGAAAGTTGCGAAAGGCGAACTCGGCCGCAAGACCGGCCAGGGCTTTTATACCTGGCGCGAAGGTAAGGCTGAGAAGGGCGATGCCGGGAATTCGCAGGTTCGGCCGGAATTGATCGACCGCCTGATGCTGCCGATCTCGAACGTTTGCGTCGCATGCCTGCGCGAAGGCATCGTCGACGATCCCGACCTTGTCGACGGGGCCATGATCTTCGGAACCGGCTACGCTCCGTTCCGCGGCGGTCCGCTGAAGTATGCGCGCACCCGTGGCCCGGAGAATGTCGCCGCCAATTTGCGCGAGCTCGCGGCAAAATACGGCGCTCGTTTCGCGCCGGACCCGGGCTGGGATACGTTCAAGTGAGGCGATGCGTGATGTTGCTTCAGACCAACGAATGACAGACATCATGACCGACCTCACAGCCGTTCACGCCCCGGCGATCAGTGAAACCACGCCGCTCGGCGAACTCTGCACCCGTACGCTGGCAATGCCCGCCGACACCAATCAGAATGGTGACATTTTCGGCGGCTGGCTGCTGAGTCAGATGGACATCGGCGGCGGCGTCTTCGCCTCCAAGCTCGCGAAGTCCCGCACCGTGACGGTTGCAATCGACGCCATGAATTTCCGCAAACCGGTCTTTGTCGGCGATCTCGTCTCCGTGCATGCAACACTCGTCCGCATTGGCAAGACTTCGATCACGGTGCATCTGGAAGCCTGGGTGATGCGCCGCAAGGAGAAGCAGTTCATCCTCGTCACCGACGGCAAATTTACCTACGTCGCGATCGACGATAATGGCCGGCCACGGGAAGTTCCCCAGGCAGGCCGGCCGGCTACGGCCTAGCCGGCACTCCCAGAAAGCCTGTTTGCTGAACCGGAACGGTTTTGCGCCGCGCTAGCCGCCAGTTCGTCGATCCGAAATAGCGTTTTCGAGCGAAGTGGATGCGGTTTGCCTGAAGGAAACGCGTCAGAAGCAAAAATGCTCTCGGTGCCCAACCTCGACCGATTCTAGTTGCGAACGTCAGAACCATGTCCATATCTTGTTGGTGCGACAGGGAACGTTTCCCGCCATTGCCCGTTATTGGCGCGGCCTTTCTGGCCGGACAAGATGCGAGTGGGACATGTCGAAGACCTATATTATCGAAGTCGGTTCTGAATCTGCCGGGATCGTGGTGCGTGATCGCGCCGGGTTCCGGTTCTTTTCGGCCTCCCGGCGGTTCAGCTGCCTCGACGGCAAGCTGTTTCGCAGCGCCCGTGAAGCGGAGCGCGCGGCGAAAAACCGTGCGTTGCCCAAGAAATCCACATGTCCCGAGTTTGTGAAATCGCTGCGGCGCGCTTTGCCGAAACTTCCCTTTTGACGGAGATGCTGGCCGACGCAGGAAACTGCGTTGACGGCTTCGTCCAACATCAGCACCATGGCATGTCCTGCGGGTCCTGGGTGCTGTTGCTGTAACGACTATCGCCCTCCTCGCATCGAGGTGATCGTCGGCCGCACGCCGGTTCGACGATCTCATCTCGCGTTAAGGTGATGGAGGGGGCGCGTCCGTGGGTCAGGTTTTCGACCTCGCTATCATCGGCGGCGGCATCAACGGGTGCGGGATCGCGCGCGACGCGGCTGGGCGGGGCAACTCGGTCTTCCTGTGTGAAATGAACGACCTTGCCAGCGGCACGTCGTCGTGGTCGACCAAGCTGGTGCACGGGGGGCTGCGATATCTGGAGTATTACGAGTTTCATCTGGTTCGCGAGGCGCTGATCGAACGCGAAATTCTCTGGCGGATCGCGCCTCACATCATTCATCCGGTGCGCTTCGTGCTGCCTCATCACGCCGGCCTGAGGCCGGCATGGCTGCTGCGGCTCGGCCTTTTCCTTTACGACCATATCGGCGGCCGGAAGCTGTTGCCGCCGACGCGCTCGGTCGATCTGGCGCGCGACAGTGTCGGCAAGCCGCTGAGCCCCGGCCGCTACCGCAAGGGTTTCGAATATTCTGACTGCGTTGTCGACGATGCCCGTCTTGTTATCCTTACCGCGCGCGATGCGGCCGACCGCGGAGCGGATATCCGGACCCGAACGCGCGCCGTCGAGACCCACCAGTCCGACGGCCTCTGGCGTATCACGGTCGAGGATACGCGAAGCCGCGAACGCAGCACGATCGCCGCGCGGATGCTGGTCAACGCGGGCGGCCCCTGGGTCGAACAGGTGCTGACATTGGGCGCGGGCGTCGACACCCGTGCGAGAGTGCGGCTGGTGCAAGGATCGCATATCGTGGTCAGGAAACTCTACGATCACGACCGGGCTTACATCTTCCAGAACAGTGACGGCCGAATCGTGTTCGCCATTCCCTATCGGGATGACTTCACCCTGATCGGCACCACGGATCGCGACTATGAGGGGGACCCCGCCAAGGTAAAGGCCTCAAGCGAGGAAATTGCTTATCTCTGCGCGTCGGTCAGCGAGTATCTGGCGAAGCCGGTGAAGCCGCAGGATGTGGTCTGGTCCTATGCCGGGGTGCGGCCGCTTTACGATGATGGCGCCAGCGAAGCCAAGGCCGCCACCCGCGAATACGCCTTTGAACTCGATACGCCCGGCGGGGCGCCGCTGCTTTCGGTCTACGGCGGCAAAATCACGACCTATCGCCGGCTGGCCGAAGAGGCGCTGGAAAAGCTGTCGCCATATCTGAAAGGGACAAAAGCGCGCGAGGGCTGGACTGCGAAGGCGGCGCTGCCCGGCGGAGACATGGAGGTGTCTGCAGTCGCGGCGCTGACGGCTAATCTGCTGCGCGACTATCCTTTTCTAACGGAAGGACACGCGAAACGTCTCGCGCTCGCCTATGGCACCCGCGCGGCCAAGATGCTGGGTGTGGCGAAGACGATGACGGATCTCGGCCGGGAATTCGGAGCCACGCTCACTGAACGCGAGGTCTGCTATCTGATTTCCGACGAATGGGCATGCACCGTGGAGGATATCATCTGGCGGCGCTCCAAGCTCGGCTTGCGCATGTCGGCGGCTGACATAGCGGCGCTTGAATCCTGGTTCGCGGAGCGGACGGAGGCCGGCCGCCCGAGGGAAGCGGAAGCACGGCCATAAGTCTCGCCTCAAGCCTTATTTTACGCCCAAGAAATCTCGCTTGCCGAGTTCGACGCCGTTGTGACGCAGGATGTCGTATGCGGTCGTCGCGTGGAAATAGAAATTCGGCAAGGCGAAATGGCTGAGATATTGCTGGCCCTTCAGAGTCATTGTTTTGTCGGGACCTGCCGGGAAGGTGACATCGCGGCTTTCCGCGCCTTCGAATTTTCCGGGCGCTGCGTTCTTGACGTAATCCGTTGCCCGGGCGATCCGCTGCTGCAACTCGTCAAAGGTCTTTTCGGTATCCGGGGTGCTCGGTACCTCTGAACCGGTCAGCCGCGCGCAGGTCTTCACGGCGAAATCGCAGGCGATCTGGATCTGGCGCGTCAGCGGCAGCATGTCTGGATAGAGCCGCGCGGCGAGCAGCGTGTCGGGCGCAATCTTCCGAGCGGTGGCGTAGCCTTCGGCTTTCCTGAGAATGTCGGAGAGGGCGCCGAGCGTTTGCAGGAAGGCTGGCGGGGCGGAATCGTAAAATGACATGGAATGCCTTTGTCTGTTCTGGTGTGCGAACGCGATGGTGAGACAGCAGAATGCGCTGCTGTTTGCAGATGGGGGCTCACGTCACAAGCCGCAACCTCTCGGTCCTCGCCGAATCATCACCGCAACGATCTTCGCGATCGCCGCCGGGCTGCTCGTTGAACATACTTTGGTCGAAGTCGCGCTCAGCAGGATATCGCTTCCACTCCGAAAAAGGACCTGAACGAATCTTCTCGGATTAGTGCTGGTTCAGATTACGTCTAACTTTAAGGAATTTCGGAACCGTATTTCAGCAGTGAACCGATAACTAACTTCCGGTTTGAGGGAGCCTGTCGTGAGCAAAAATGCCGTGGTCTCCGATGGGAAAACTGATCCACTGCGTCCGACCCTTGTGCGCCGCATAGCGCTCGGTTGCGTCTTGGTTCTGCTGGGGGTCGCTTTTGCGTTCCTGTTTTTAAAGCTTGATCCGACATCGTCACGCGCAGGCACGCCTGAGGCATGGATTAAAATTAAAAACGAAAAGGCCGCGCTCTCACTGGAGAAAACTTCCTTCGCGGGTCAACAGACTGATGCGCTAACCTATGTTCACCAGGATGGCAGCCGAAACGATTGGATCCGCGCCGGATCATTTCCGCTGAATTCGCCCAATCTCACTTTCTCGATTGTGAGACAGACCAAAGCCAAGCCGTTGACCATTAGCTTGATCCGAAATCTTGAAGATATTGCTGACCTTCGATTGGTACGGCACACCTATAGGCCGGGATACTACGCACTTAATACGCGGCTTGGCGAACTCCGCGGCGTGAGGTTTGACGTAAACGCCGATGGCATCCGAAAATATTGTCTCGGTTTTCATAAGCCCGTCAGCAATCTTGTGTTTGTGAAGGGGTACGTGTGCTCACCAGAATTCTCAGACACCGACCCGGCCCGCGTAGCGTGTCTCGTGGATCAGATTCACTTTATTCGGCTGACCGACGAGACGGCTCTGAATGCGAGTATCGAGCCCGGCGAAGCCAAACAATGTGGAGCAACGGCGCTCGAGTTCTCAAACTCTGTGGCCGATAGCAAAGGCAGCCTTTGATCTGCGTTATTCCGGGCGCGTGTAACGAACGAACCCGAAATCCATTATCTCCGTTATATCCGTCTTACGCTCCATTTGACGCTGGATTGTTGTTGCTCGGCACCTGGAATGACGGAGGAACTGAGTGCCGTCCATACATCGGATTCTCATACCTCCCGCGCATTTGAAAATGCAAAGCTCGTCACGCGTCGCGTGTTCTCATCCAAAATCAAGGTCCGCGTGAGTGGGGGCTCGGCCCGTTGAGCACAGTTCTCGCGCTCGCAGAGGCGGCAGTTGATACCGATCGGCGTACCCTCGGACTTGTCCAGATCCATCCCGGAAGCATAGACAAGCCTTGCGGCGTGGCGGATTTCGCAGCCCAGGCCGATAGCGAAGCGTGGTTGCGCCAGCGGATGCGGCGCGACCGGCCGGCGCACCATCTGCGCAACCGAGAAGTAGCGGTTGCCATCCGGCAACTCGATCACCTGCTTCAAGAGGCGATCCGGCGTGTCGAACGTCGAGTGGACATTCCACAGCGGACAGGTACCGCCAAACTTCGAGAACGGGAACGTGCCGGATGAAAATCGCTTGGAGACATTACCGGCGTTGTCGACGCGCAGCATGAAGAACGGCACGCCGCGCGCGTTCGGCCGCTGCAGCGTCGTCAGGCGGTGACACACCTGCTCGAAGCCGGTATTGAAGCGCTGCGCCAGCACGTGGATGTCGTAACCGAGCGATTCCGCCGCGGTAAGGAAGGGCTGATAGGGCATCAGCGCACAGCCTGCGAAGTAGTTCGCGAGCGTGATGCGGTAGAGATGGCGCGAGGTGTCGTCGAGCGCGCCGGCGCGGGCGATGATCGTATCAAAAGCGGCCGTGCATTCGGAAAGCGCAATCTGAAACGCAAGCTGGAAAGCGCAGCCGGGGCCGTCCACCAGTTCTGAGATCAGGAGCTGGCGGCGGTGACGGTCGAAACGGCGCAGCGTCTCGCGCATGACATCGACCGGCATGATACGGGTCTGAATCGAATGCTTTTCACGCAACCGCGTGCTCAAAGCCGCGAACAAGTCCTGTGCGGGAACGTTGATCTCGTCACGCAGGGTTTCTGCTGCTTGTTCAAGCTCAGGGAAGTAGTTGCGATTGGCCTCGATCAGGTCGCGAACCTGCTCGATCGGGTTCGCGTCGAAGCGCCCTCCCATGCTTTCGTCGCGCCCCGCGAACTGTGCCGCCGCCAGCGTTTCGCCGCGCCGCGCCTCGGCATAGGCGGCATAGAGGCGCTGCAATGCGTGGGTCACGCCGGGACACAGCTCCGCGAGATCTCGCAATTCCTGCTTGGGAATGTTGATCTGGCGAAATAGCGGATCGGAAAAGACCTCGTTCAACTCAGCGAAGAAGCGGTCTTCGGCGGCGGTGGCGAGGTCGCGCAGGTCGAGATCGTAGGTCTCCGCGAGGCGAAGAAGGATTTGCGCGGTGACGGGTCGCTGGTTGCGCTCGATCAGGTTGACGTAGCTGGGCGAGATGCCGAGCCCCTCTGCGAGCTGGGTCTGCGATAACCCGAGCTGTTGGCGGATGCGCCGGAATCGCGGGCCGACGAAGAGTTTTTTGCCGGGATCGGTGACCATCCTCACGCTCGTTTGTGACAATAATTACAAAATAACACCTATGACATGTAGATATGTTACATGACATCATCAATTGAGATCAAGCCATCTGTACGGGTTGGTCTGTTTGGCGTTTATCTATGAACCATGGTTGCAGTGCAGTTGCGGTGCAATGTCATAAATGTGGTGCTGGAGATAAAAATGGCCAAGACCTTTGAGCAGCTCGTTCCGGCCCCGAACGGTCGTTTTGAGGGGATCAGCCGTTCCTACAGCCCGGCGGACGTCGAAAAGCTGCGCGGCTCGGTGGAGATCAAGTACACGCTGGCCGAGAAGGGCGCGAACCGGCTGTGGAAGCAGCTCAACGACATGCCTTATGTGAATTCGCTCGGCGCCGTCACTGGCAACCAGGCGATGCAGCAGGCGCGCGCCGGTTTGCCCGCGATTTATCTCTCGGGCTGGCAGGTCGCCGCCGACGCCAATACCGCGGGCGCGATGTATCCGGACCAGAGCCTTTATCCGGCCAACGCCGGTCCTGAACTCTGCCGCCGCATCAACCGAACCTTCCAGCGCGCCGACCAGATCGAGCATGCTGAAGGCGGTGCCAAGATCGACTGGTTCGTGCCGATTGTGGCCGACGCGGAAGCGGGCTTCGGCGGACCGCTGAACTCGTTCGAGATTATGAAGGCCTATATCGAGGCGGGCGCGGCTGGCGTTCACTTCGAGGACCAGCTCGCGTCGGAGAAGAAGTGCGGCCACATGGGCGGCAAGGTGCTGATCCCAACCGCCGCGCATGAACGCAATCTGATCGCGGCACGGCTTGCCGCCGATGTCTGCGGGGTGCCGACCTTCGTGTTGGCGCGCACCGATGCGGAGAGTGCGAAGCTCATCACCTCAGACATCGATGAGCGCGATCACGAGTTCATCACCGGCGAACGCACGGCGGAAGGCTTCTATCGCCTGAAGCCTGGCACTGGCCTCGATCACTGCATCAAGCGCGGGCTGTCGTTTGCGAAATACGCTGACCTGCTGTGGTGGGAGACCTCAAAGCCGGATCTGGAGGGCGCGCGCAAGTTCGCGGAAGCGGTCAGGAAGGTCTATCCGAACAAGATGCTGGCTTACAACTGTTCGCCGTCGTTCAACTGGGAAGCCAACCTCGACAACGATACCATTGCCAAGTTCCAGAAGGAAATTGCAGCGATGGGCTACAAGTTTCAGTTCGTCACGTTGGCGGGCTTCCATTCGCTCAACCACGGCATGTTCGAACTGGCGCGCGGCTACAAGGCCGAGGGCATGGCGGCATATTCCCGTCTCCAGCAGGCCGAGTTCGCCTCGGAGAAGTTCGGCTATTCGGCGACGCGCCATCAGCGCGAGGTCGGCACGGGCTACTTCGATCTGGTCTCGACCACGATCACGGGAGGCCAGTCGTCGACCACTGCGCTTCACGACTCCACCGAAACCGCGCAGTTCAAGTCGCAAGGTTCGCAGATCAAGGTCCAGGCTGCTGAGTAAGCGGCGGAACAGAAGGAGGTTCTCATGACCGGCAGCAATTTCTGGGTGATTGGCGGCGAATTTGGTTCAATGAACTTTCACAAGCTGGTGGAGGGCTCGGCTCAGGTGCAAGGACCGTTCAAAACGCGGAAGGAAGCGGAGGACGCCTGGCGGGTCGTGTCTGAGGAAAACCGTCACCGCGCTGGCGTGCGGTTCTCAATCGTGGAAGAGCCGAATCGCATGGCGAGCTGATGTTGCATCTATCGTAGAAGAAGAAGCGTCCAAGGAAGCAACGGCCCTGCCCGGCATATCGGGCAGGGCCGTTTGTTCGTTCAGAAGGCGGATCGCGGCGGCTAGCGGGCTGCGCGTCTAAGCCTTTGGAACTAAACGGCCTTTGCCAGAAACGGAGTGCCTGCTAAGTTACATGGTTACCGCCAGGTTAAGAAGGCGGCAGTATCTGCGGGAAAGGCTACCGATGTCGGACGGATCGAACATTGGAAGGAGTATGGCGGAAACGGCGAAGCCGCTGCGGCTGCGCGAGGCACTGTGGCAGGCTCGGATCGAGGCCGCGGATCGCACCGGCGTCGTCGTTGATCTGCGCGACGCGGAAGTGGCGCGGCTTGAGATCTTGAACGAGGCGCTCGATCCGCTGTTCGCGCAAGTGCCGGATCAGATCGATCTATTCGATCGGGGCCTCAGCAAGGGAGACACACCGCGGCTTTGGATCGACATTGTGGCCCACGTCCTGATGGGACGCGACAAGCGCTTGTACCGTTTTGTCCAGGATACCCGGCATGGCCGGATTGTGCTCGCGGAATCTCATGACTCGGCCACGATCGTCAAAGCTGTCACGGATTATGTCGCTCGCCGCATGATCGAGCGCGAGCGTGTGCTATCGGCGCCGCCGCTGTGGGAGCAAGCGGAGGCGAAAAAGTCGCCCCACGGGTTTCGGACATTCGCGTTCGGATTCATAGCCGGTGTCATCGTGCTGTTCGGCTTCGCGCTACTCGCAGCGCTCAGGACTCCGTGACGCGAGGTGCGGCGATCGCGGTGCTAGAGCGTTTACGAGCGAAGTGGGATCCGGTTCGCGTGAAGAAGCGCGTCAAATCTAGAAGTCATTTCCCGGCCGGCGACACCCGCAAGAGGCGTCCCGCAGTGCTATCGGTCAAAAGCCACAACGCGCCGTCCGGCCCTTGGCGTATGTCGCGGATGCGCTCGTTGAGGTCTTCCAGCAGGCGTTCCTCGCCAGTCACCTCATTGCCACTGAGCGAGAGCCGCACCAGCATCTTGCCCGACAGCGCGCCGGTGAAAAGGCTTCCTTTCCACGGCGGAAACAGCGTGCCGGTATAGAAGGCCATGCCGGATGGCGAGATTGAGGGCACCCAATATTTCACGGGCTGCTCCATGCCTTCCTTTGCGGTGCTGGCATGGATTTTGGCGCCATTGTAGTCGATGCCGTAGCCGATCACCGGCCAGCCGTAGTTTTTACCCTTGCCTATGATGTTGACCTCGTCGCCGCCACGAGGGCCGTGCTCGACCTCCCAAAGGTCGCCAGTCGCCGGATTGATGGCGAGCCCCTGTTCGTTACGGTGGCCGTAGCTCCAGATTTCCGGCTTGGCGTCTGCGCGGCCGACGAACGGATTGTCCGCCGGCACCGAGCCATCGGGCGCGATCCGGATCACTTTGCCGAGGTGGTTCGCCAGATTTTGCGCCTCGTCCCGATGGTTGAAATGCTCGCCTAGCGTCACGAAAAGGTTGCCGTCGTCAGCTTGTGCGATGCGGCAGCCATAGTGATTGCCCGACGATAGCGGTCCCTCCTGCCGGAATATGACCTCGACGTCTTGAAGCCGATCCTCACCCAATGTGGCGCGTGCAACGGCGGTTCGCCCGCCGCCTTCCGCCTGCTCTGCGAAACAGAAATAGAGGGTTTTGTTGGTCACGAACGACTTGTCCAGCACAACGTCCAGCAGCCCGCCCTGACCGGAGGCCCACACTTCGGGCACGTTCTTGAGCGGCGGCGACAGATCACCGTCGCGGCTGACGATGCGAAAGCGCCCGGGCCGCTCCGTGACCAGTATCCGCCCGTCCGGCAGCAAGGCGAGCCCCCAAGGATGGACAAGGCCGCGGGCAATGGTTGAGACCTCGATCGGTCCGGCTGACGACCGGAACGATTTGCTTTCGCTGCGCGCGTTGGTGGCGAAGTAAGCCGCGAGGACAGTGGCCGCGCCCAGAATGGCCGTAACCTGCACCATTGGTCTTTTCATCGAACGCTCCTGGCGGCGAGCGTATGGTCACACGGTTAGCCGTCACAAAATTGTGAGAAACCAATGCACATTGCAAGGAGTGCGGTTCAGATCCCGATTGGCATAGCCATCGCAACCTTGACCGACATCATCGCGAAGGCGACCGAAACGACGACTGCAAAAGCAGCGATTGCGAGTGAGGCGGCAACAGCATTGGTCAGACGCGAGGACGCGACGGGTGCGAAGCGCCCTCCAAACCATCCGCTCGAACCTCGCGACCGCATCATTGTCGGATCTCCACAAGCACTGGCGAATCACCAGCCTGGACAATCTTTCACCAAGCACGGGCAGGATTGGGGCAAATTGAATGAGGCGAAGAGGTTCCCGCCTTGCGACATCAAAGCCGGTTCTTAGCCCGATGTCGGCCGCACGGATCAAGCCCTTGCGATTCTGACTGCGGCATCGTCCGAGAAAGCCGCGCTGCCGTCCATGGTTACAAAGCCGGGTTGCTGTTCAACCCGCCGTAACCAGGCGCGGATTGACGGGAACGCCGTGAGGTCGAAGTCGCATTGGTCGGCGACATGGGTGTAGGCATAAAGTGCGATGTCGGCGATGGTGAGTTGCCCGGCAGCGAAAAAGTCATGGGTTCTGAGATGGTTTTCCATGACCCGGAGGGCCGCATAGCCGCGCTCCATCCAGTCTTCCAGCGCGTGAGTCTGCAGCTCGCGGCCTCCCTTGACCAGCGACAGCCAGAAATATGCGGCGCCAATGTTGGGCTCCAGCGCGTGCTGTTCGAAGAACATCCACTGCAGTGCTTCTGCGCGCTCGATCGGTGAATTCGGAGCCAATGCGGTTCCGATCGTGACATACCACAAGATGGCATTGGACTCGGCAAGGTAACGCCCTTCTGCCACCTCCAGTAACGGTACCTGTCCGCTCGGGTTCTTGGCGAGAAAATCCGGCGTGCGGCTTTCGCCGCGCAGGATATCGATTTCGATGGCATGATAAGGCACGTCAAGGAAAGTCAGCGCGAGGCGAACCTTGTAGCTGTTTCCCGAGCGCTGCATCGAATAGAGCTTGTACATTACGGAGCTTCGCCTGATCGCTGGAGCGTCCGGCCCACTCGCCTGCAACGCAGTGAAACAATAGTGGTCGCAGGCCACTCGCCGCAAGGTCTTGCCGTTTGGAAAGTAAAATTGAACTGCCGCAAATCCGTGCGGGAGATTTTATTGCGCGATCAACGACCCGATTAGCATCAAGGTTTGTTTGCAACTGCGTCAAGATCGAGATAGCGCATCCGTTTGGCTTCACGGCGACCTCGCGCGACGGCATCGAGCACGAGTCCGATTGCCAGGCTGAGGAATCCGAGCTGGGCAATCGCTGCAGCGAGTACCGCAGTTGGTATTCGGGGCACAAGGCCGGTTTCCAGATAGGTCGCGATGAGTGGGATGCCGAGCCCAAGACAAACGAGCAGAAGCATGGTGCCTGCAGCACCGAAGAATCGTAGCGGTTGCGTTTCCTTGTACAGCTTGAAAAGCATCAGCAGGATGCGCAGGCCATCGCGATAGGTGCGCAGCTTGCTGGTCGATCCATTGGGGCGTGTGCCGTAAGGCAGTGCCATTTCGCCGGTCGCGATCTTCAGGTCGAGGGCATGGACCGAGAGCTCGACCTCGATCTCAAAGCCTGCCGACGACACCGGAAATGATTTGGCGAAGCGGCGGGAAAGAACTCGATAACCCGAGAGAATGTCGGTGAAGCCGTCACCAAACATGTGCGCCATGACGCGATTGAAGAAGAGGTTGCCAAACCGATGGCCTGACGGAAAAGCCTTGTCGTCGCCGTTACGGGTTCCGATCATCATGTCGAGGTTGCGCACGACAAGCGCCTCGATCAGCGCGCCGGCGGCGTCCGGTTTATAAGTGCCATCGCCATCCGCCAGAACATAGATGTCGGCGTCGATATCCGCCAGCATGCGGCGGACGACATTTCCCTTGCCCTGCAGCAGTTCACGGCGAACGACGGCACCGGCCGCGAGCGCTGCGTCGTAGGTGCCGTCAGTGGAATTGTTGTCGTAGACGTAGACCCTGGCGCCGGGCAGCGCGCGAAGGAATCCGCGGACCACGCCACCGATGGTGACTTCCTCATTGTAGCAAGGGAGAAGCACGGCGATCGTTTGGTTTCGCACCATGCTGCTCTGCGCGAACATGCCGTCGATTTCGTCGCGGATCCGGTCAAGCCTTGGCAAGGACATCACTCCTGAAGATAACGCCGGTTTCCATCGCCGCCCGGCGCAGGATGACGACGTAGAGCATCATCATCGCGATGAGGCCAAGGGGAAGACCGCTCGTGTCGGCAACGGTGCGTGTAAGAAGCGGCATGATCCACGCCAGCGCCAGCAGCGAAAGTTCGTAGGATATGAAACCGTGCGCCAGACCGTGACGGGCGAGAAACGCGATCGCAATGCCGAGAACGACGAGATCGTAGTCCAGTACATATGGCGTGACGAGCAGCGATGCGGTGCAGAGTGCGGCGGCTTTCAAATCATACGAAGCTCGCGAGCGCCATAGCCATGCAATGCTGATTGCGAGCGCGGCGGCCAGCATTGCCTGAGCTGCATAGGCAAGATGGATTCCGCCACCCCACATCCTGACCGCTGAAAACAGCGATTGGATTTTGTGCCAGCCGGTGGCGCCCTGTTCCAGGATCACCGTTCGCGTAAACGTCGTCGATACCGCGAAGGCGTGCCAGATCTCGACGCCGGATATCGCGAAGCTGGCGACCGCGAGTGCCGATGCGGTGAGAGCCGCCGCGGCAAAGGTCGTCCAGCGCCCGCCGGCAAGCAATGCAATGGGGATTAGCACACCAAACTGTGGCTTGTAGATCAGCAGACCGATCAGGATGCCTGAAACCCACGGCCGGCGATCGAGTAACACCAGCGCGCCGCCGATAAGCGTCGCGGTGAAAAATGCGTTTTGTCCGTGGCCGATATTGATGAAGACGGCCGGAAAAGCCAGCGCCGGCAGCCAGGTCCCGGGGCGCCGGACGATGGCGCAGACCGTCACGAGGTAACCTGACAGACTAGTCACCAGCCACAACAGCAGACCCCAACCGTAAGGAAAGGCGGCGGTGGCCATCGCGATGGCAAAGAAAAACGGCGGATAGTGCCATCCGTAGAAGGGCACCGGCCGGCCGCCGAAGATGGCCTGTTCGGCGGCATGCTGCAGCCCGGGATCGTAGGCGTCAGGCGCCAACCCCTGCCAAGCCAGGGCGCCAGCGGCGTAGACATTGGAGAAGTCCGTTCCGATCGGCTCGCCGCGCCGGTCGATGAGCCCGTCCGACGCTGCGACCCACACGACGATCGCGATGGCGCAGAGAACCAGCAAAATGATGCTGTAGCCTTGCAGACGCTCCGCGGTCAGCCATTGTCCGGTTCGAATCTTTTGCCAAAAACGGGTCATGTCCCAATCGCCGATGCGGAGGTCCGGCGGACACTAATCGTTGGTATTTAAGGTTCTCTGAAACCTATCAGATGTGCGTCGGTCAGCATTGTTCTTGCGGTGCAACGTAACGCACACTAATGTGTTTGCGATCCCAATCACTGAAATGGCGTGGAAATGGTGACCGACCACGCTTGCTAGGAGATGACGATGTCGTTCCTGTCTACTGCGCTCGACCGTGTGAAGCCGTCCGCGACCATCGCGGTCACGGATAAAGCACGTCGGCTCAAAGCGGAGGGGCGGAACGTGATCGGTCTCGGCGCGGGTGAGCCGGATTTCGATACACCGGCCAATATCAAATTGGCCGCGGTTCATGCCATCGAGGCGGGCAAGACCAAGTATACAGCGGTCGATGGTATCCCCGAACTGAAGCAGGCGATTATCGCCAAGTTTCAACGCGAGAACGAGCTGACCTACAAGCCGAACCAGATCATTGTCGGCACCGGCGGCAAGCAGGTACTTTACAACGCGCTGATGGCGACCATCAATCCGGGTGATGAGGTCGTCATCCCTGCGCCGTACTGGGTCAGCTATCCCGAAATGGTGGCGTTGGCGGGAGGCGAGCCCGTGCCCGTGGTTTGCACGGCGGAGTTCGGGTTCAAGTTGCAGCCCCAGGCGCTGGAAAGAGCGATCACGCCGAAGACCAAGTGGATCATCCTCAACTCGCCGTCGAACCCGACCGGCGCGGCCTACACGCGCGCCGAATTGAAGGCGCTGACCGATGTGCTGGTGAAGCACCCGCACGTCTGGGTGATGACCGACGATATGTACGAGCATCTGATCTATGACGAGTTCGAATTTACCACGCCTGCGCAGGTCGAACCAAAATTGTTCGATCGCACACTCACAGTGAACGGAGTGTCAAAGGCCTACTGTATGACGGGTTGGCGTATTGGCTATGCCGGGGGTCCCGTGCAACTGATCAAGGCTATGGCAACGATCCAGTCGCAATCGACATCTAACCCGTCGTCCGTCTCGCAATGGGCGGCGGTGGAAGCCCTGAGCGGCCCGCAAGGGTTTATCGAAGCGAATAACAAGATATTCAAGGAGCGCCGCGACCTCGTAGTGGCGATGCTGAATCAGGCCAACGGCATTGATTGCCCACGGCCGGAAGGCGCGTTCTACGTCTATCCGTCCTGCGCCGGCGCCATCGGCAAGACCACGCCGTCGGGCAGGAAGCTCGAGACGGATGAGGATTTTGTCACCGAGTTGCTGGAGGCCGAGGGAGTTGCGGTGGTGCAGGGGTCCGCGTTCGGCTTAGGACCGGCCTTCCGTATCTCTTATGCGACCAAAACGGCGGATCTCGAAGAGGCCTGCAAGCGCATCCAGCACTTCTGTGGCAATCTGCGCTGATCGCCTTCGCGGCAGCAATGCCCAACTCTGGAGTGGCTTTGTCCTGATGTTCATTAAGTTTTAGCAACGTACCGGCATGTTGATGCCGCAATGTGGCGATTGCCTTGTTTTGGACACGGCGATTCCATCATGTCCCACACCTTTACCGATTCCACGTTTTTCCCCCTTTCCCGATTCCAAGCGGAGATTATTCCATGAACTTCCCGAGACTTCTCGCCGTGGCCGCCGTGACGCTCGTTGCGTCGGTTGCGAGCGCCCATGCTCAATATAATACCGTCCAGGCCGGTGTCCTCGAATGTGCGGGCGGCCAGAACGTGAGCTATGTCGTTGGTTCGACAACCGAGCTGCAATGCGTCTTCCGCAGCAACAGCGGAGCGCCGCCTGAACCATATATCGCGCGCATTCAGCGCTTTGGTCTTGACCTTGGCATCACTCAGCAGACCGGTTTGGCATGGATGGTCCACGCGCCGGGTGGCCGGCTGGGCCGCGGAGCACTTGCCGGTCACTTCGGCGGGGTCGGCGCTAACGCGACGGTCGGAGTTGGGATCGGCGCGAACCTGCTGGCCGGCGGTTCCGGCAATTCGATCTCGCTGCAGCCGCTGAGCCTGCAGGGCCAGACCGGCCTTAGCGCCGTGGCTGGCATCGTCGATGTTGATCTGCGCCCGGTGGATCTGCGTGCGGCGCCACGCTACAGGCGGCATCGGCACCATCACCACCACCATCATCACCACCATCATCACTGATCGGATCGGACGACCGTTGGGGCCCGCGAAAGCGGGCCTCACTTTTATGGCTTATGGTTGAGGCGTTCATGACGGCGGGGCGCGTCTCGTGAGCGGCAGGCAGGTGCGATAAAAAAGCACGTTTCGCAACTCATTAGAGTGGCCGTTTTTGCATCATACCACCAAATTCATCCGGAGTTTTGCCATGCGCGGTTTTCCAGCTCTGGCGGGCGCGGCGGCGGCGCTGATCGCGTTGTATGCGGACGCCGTTGCGCAGCAGTCCCGGCAACCTGTCAAGGTCGGCGTTCTCGAATGCCGCGGCGGAGCGAGTGTTGGGTTTGTCGTCGGCTCCGTTACCCATCTTGGCTGCGTGTTTCACGCCGACGGCCTGCCAGAAGATCGTTATGTGGCTACGATCCGCAAGGTTGGGGTCGATCTCGGCATTACCCAGGAATCGGCGCTGGCCTGGGGCGTTTACGCTCCAGTGGCGCGGCTCGGGCCTGGCGATCTCTCGGGTAACTACGCCGGTGCACAGGGCAGCGCTTCGGTCGGCGTTGGTCTCGGCGGCAACGTTCTGATCGGCGGCTCCGCCAATTCGATCGCGCTGCAACCGCTCAGCGTGCAGGGTCAGGTCGGCCTCAACGTGGCGGCGGGTCTCGCTGCGCTGGAATTGCGTCCGGGCCGCTAACAGGCTTCCGCCGCCGTTCGGCGTTTCGCCCCATTGAGCCAGGCTGCGCGTTGGCTGAACCGTCGGCGCGGATATCCCGACGCGTTTTCCTGCTTGCCAAATTCCGTCTGCGGGAGGAGCATCGGCTATCGCCGACCCAATCATGGGCCGACTTCCAGACTAGGAGGCGGCAATGGGACAAGACCTCAGAAGTCCCCAAGGGGGACCTCAAGGCACTCAAACGTCGGGTCCCCGGTGCATTGCGCTGGTGGGCCCGTTCCAGAGCGGTAAAACCACACTTCTCGAATCCATCCTTGCCCGAACGGGCGCAATCCCCAAAGCAGGCAGCGTCGATCAAGGAACCAGCGTCGGCGACGCCAGCGACGAAGCTCGCCAGCACAAAATGGGAGTCGGACTCACTCCGGCCACCGCCAGCTTCATGGGCGAAGCCTATACTTTTATCGACTGTCCGGGTTCGATCGAATTCGCACACGACATGCGCGCTGCAATTCCCGCGGTCGATGCGGCGGTGGTCGTGTGCGAGGCGGACGAGCGCAAGTTGCCGCAGTTGCAGATTATCCTGCGCGAACTGGAAGATTTGGGCATTCCCCGTTTCTTGTTCCTCAACAAGATCGACAAGGCGAACAAGGGCGTTCGCCAAACCTTGGCAATGTTGCAGCCGGCGTCGCGGACTCCACTGTTGCTACGGCAGATGCCGATCTGGAACGGCGATTTGATCGCCGGATTTGTCGAT
Source organism: Nitrobacter sp. TKz-YC02 (assembly GCF_049852135.1). Lineage (NCBI taxonomy): Bacteria > Pseudomonadati > Pseudomonadota > Alphaproteobacteria > Hyphomicrobiales > Nitrobacteraceae > Nitrobacter > Nitrobacter sp. TKz-YC02. The sequence goes on along the minus strand of NZ_CP180728.1, from coordinate 3,726,820 downwards.
CTCGCGCTGGAGCGCGCCTTCGTCTACCGCGAGCATATGGCCTCCGAAGTTGTCCAACTGGACGTCGGCGATCTCGACCGCGAGAAGGAAGCGCGGTTCTCGATGCTGGAGACACTCGCCGATCACGACGACGCGCTGATGGAGCAACTGCTCGAGGATATTGCGCCGCCGCGGGATGCAGTGTTCGACGATCTCGCTCGTGAGCTGCGCGATGGCCAGATTTGCCCTGTATTGCTCGGCTCGGCTGCGCGCGAGAACGGCGTGTTGCGGTTGATGAAAGCGCTGCGCCACGAAGCGCCTGGCATTAGCGAGACGGCGAAGCGCATGGGCGTGGCTGATAGCGAGGAGGCGCTGGCCTACGTGTTCAAGACCATGCACCTCCAGCACGGCGGCAAGCTGTCGCTGGCGAGGGTGCTGACAGGTCGCTTCGACGATGCCGCGACGGTGCATGCGTCGTCAGGCGAAGCAGGAAAAATCTCCGGCATTCTCGCAGCAACCGGCGCGCAGGAGACCAAGCGCGCATCGGCGTGCGCGGGTGAGGTGGTGGCGTTGGGCAAGCTCGAGGCCGTCAAGACCGGCGATACGTTAACGACCGCCCGGATCGCGCCGCCCTCACTTGTCAGCATCGCGCCGTCCGCGCCTGTGCTTGCAAGGGCGCTTGCCGCCCGCGACCGCAAGGACGACGTCAAGCTCGGACAGGCTCTCATCAAGCTCAACGAGGAAGACCCCTCGCTCGCCGTCGTTCACAATACGCAGACTCACGATACCGTGCTGTGGGGACAAGGCGAGATGCATCTACGCGTTGCGCTCGAACGGTTGCACGGTCGCTTTGGGGTCAATGTGGATTCACATCCGCCCGCGATCAGCTATCGGGAAACGATCCGCAAGCCTGTCAGCCAGCGGGGACGCCATAAGAAGCAGTCCGGAGGGCATGGCCAGTTCGGCGATGTGGTGCTGGAGGTTCAGCCCCTGGCACGCGGCGCGGGCTTTGTCTTTGTCGACAAAATTGTCGGCGGCGCAGTGCCGCGCAATTATATCGGCGCAGTTGAAGACGGCGTGGTGGACGGATTCGCGCGCGGTCCCCTTGGCTTTCCGGTGGTTGACGTGCAGGTGACGCTGACCGATGGATCCTACCATAGCGTCGACTCCTCGGATCAGGCGTTCCGCACCGCCGCCCGCATCGGGGTAGCCGAAGCCTTGCCGAAATGCCAGCCGGTGCTGCTGGAGCCGATTGATGTGGTCGAGATCGTTTGCCCGAGTGACGCGACCGCGAAGGTCAACGCTATCCTGTCGGCACGCCGCGGCCAGATTCTTGGTTTCGACAGTCGCGAGAGTTGGGTCGGCTGGGACTGTGTGCGAGCGATGATGCCGGAAGCCGAGATCGGCGATCTCATCGTCGAACTGAGGTCGGCGACGGCGGGAGCGGGCAGTTTTACCCGGGAGTTCGATCGCATGGCCGAAGTCACCGGCCGGACCGCCGACCAGATCATCGCTGCGCGTCGGGTGGCGGCTTAGGGTTGGGTCGGTGCGGCTGCACGGCGACCGCACCGGCGGCATTGACAGGCGGGTCAGCTTGCATGATTTCATCGGGTGCCGCCTGATGGTCGGCGCGTCACACGACGGGATTCATGATGACAGCCGGGATAACAGGCCGGGCCGCCTGCCTGATCGGATGGCCTGCGGCGCATTCACGCTCGCCGCTGATCCATCATTATTGGCTGCGCGTGCACGGCATAACGGGCGGCTACAGCATCGAAGCGATTCCGCCCGAAGGATTCGCCGAATTCGTCATGCATCTTTCGACGCACGGCTTCGTGGGCGCCAATGTCACAATCCCGCACAAGGAGCGGGCGTTGCAATTGACGGAGCCAGACGAGCGCGCGAGAGCCGTCGGCGCAGCCAACACCCTCTATTATGATGGCGCTATCCTGCGGTCCACCAATACGGACGTCGAGGGTTTCATCGGCAATCTGGATGCCGTCGCGCCGGGCTGGGATCGCATCGAGGATGCGCTGGTACTTGGCGCCGGCGGGTCGTCGCGGGCCGTGGTTTTCGGTCTGATCGAACGCGGGATCAAGCGCATCCATCTCGTCAACCGTACGATGGAAAGGGCGCAAGTGCTTGCGGATCAATTCGGACCCACGGTTATGCCAGCGGCTTGGAACACGCTTGGCGACGTGCTGCCGCGCACTGGTCTGCTCGTGAATACAACCTCGCTCGGCATGAACGGGCAGCCGCCACTGGACATCGAGCTGCCGCTGCTGCCGCGGGATGCGGTGGTCGCCGATCTGGTCTATGTTCCTCTGGAAACGCCATTGCTGGCTGCGGCGAGGGCGCGGGGCCTCAGGACCGCAGACGGCCTCGGGATGCTACTGCATCAGGCCGTACGCGGATTCGAGCTGTGGTTCGGAGAGCGTCCCGTGGTGACGCAGGATTTACGCACGCTGGTCGAGGCCGATCTCCGGGTCCCTCATCCCGCGACTTGAGATTTACGATTGGCCCGGTATTTTCAATTGTTCCATTTTGCCGCAATCGCCTCTCTTTGTCTTGACCCCCGGGAGCGCTTGATCCAAAGCGAACGTCATGTCCAGTCTCGATCCCCGTATCCCTGAAGCTATGGAAACCACGCCGCTTGGCCTCGCTCGGCGCGGCTTTCGTGGGCGGGTGACCGCCATCATGGTTGACGGCGACCACCTGGGAGTGTCCGCAATGGAGATCGAGCGGCGTCTTCTTGAGTTTGGCATCGTCGAGGGCGCGTCGGTTCAGGTCCTGCATGAAGGGCCGATTGGCCGGGATCCGATAGCGGTCCGGGTTAACGGCACAACGATCGCGCTGCGCCGGCGCGAAGCCATGGCGGTCATGGTCGGCGATCACGGCCAGCTAGCGAAAACCATCGCATGACCGCAATCGATGTGAATGACTGGCGTATCGCTCTGGTTGGGACGCCGAACAGCGGCAAGACCGCCTTGTTCAATGCGCTCACCGGCAGCCGGCAGAAGGTGGCCAACTACGCTGGCGTCACCGTGGAGCGGAAGTCCGGGGTTTTGCGCACGGCATCCGGCCACCGGGTCGATCTGATCGACCTGCCGGGGACCTATTCATTGCGGGGCCGCAGTCCGGACGAGGACATTACCCGCGACGTCATTCTCGGCAAACTTGCGAGCGAAAGCCCGCCGGACTTTTTGCTCTGCGTCGCCGACGCCACCAATCTTCGTGTGGCGTTGCGCCTGGTGATCGAATTGAAGCGTGTTCACCGGCCGATGCTTCTGGTGCTGAACATGATCGACATCGCGCGGCGTCGCGGCGTCGGCATTGATCTCGACAAGCTTTCCGCCGAACTTGAGGTGCCGGTCGTCACATCGACCGCCGTGCGGCGAGGCGGCATTGACGATCTCCTGCACAGGATTGACGACATCGCCGGCAAGCCGGCAGGTGCCATCGTCGGGAGCGACTGGACCACGCCGGGCGTATCAGATCTTCGCGCGGCGCAGCGCGAGGCTGATCGCGTGATCGGCGCTGCGGTCAGCGAGCCGGCTAAGCCCGATACATGGACCACGCGCGTGGACGCAGTGCTGCTGCATCCGGTGTCGGGCATGATCGCGCTGCTCCTGCTTCTGTTCGTGGTGTTTCAGGCCGTGTTCGCCTGGGCCCAACCGGCGATGGAATTGATCTCCGGCGGCTTCGATGCGCTCGGCGCCTTTTCGGCGATTGTGCTGCCGGAAGGATTGCTGCAGAGTTTCATCCAGAACGGCATCATTTCCGGCGTCGGCAGCGTCATCGTGTTCCTGCCGCAAATCCTCATTCTGTTTCTGTTTATTTTGCTGCTCGAAGACCTTGGCTATATGGCGCGTGCGGCGTTCCTGATGGACCGCATCATGGGCGGCGCCGGACTGCACGGCCGCGCTTTTATCCCGCTATTGTCGAGCTTCGCCTGCGCGATCCCGGGCATCATGGCGACGCGCGTGATCGATAACAAGCGCGACAGGCTGACCACGATCATGGTCGCGCCGCTGATGACATGCTCGGCGCGCATCCCGGTTTATACGCTGATCATCGCGGCGTTCGTGCCAAACCGGCCGGTGCTCGGCATTCTCGGATTGCAGGGGCTCGTGATGTTTGGGCTCTATGCGGTCGGGATCTTCAGCGCGCTCGCGGTGTCATTCGTGGCCAACCACTTCTTCTGGCGTGATAGCGCGACGCCGCCCTTCATGCTGGAACTGCCGGATTACAAGTTGCCGCAACTGCGCAGCGTGCTGATGAATCTCTACCAGCGCGCGATGGCATTTCTGAAGCGCGCCGGCACCACGATTTTTTCCATGATGGTTCTGATCTGGTTCCTGGCGTCGTTCCCCCGTCCGCCGGCTGGCGCCACCGAGCCTGCGATCGATTTCAGCCTTGCAGCCATGATCGGCCGCTGGATCGAACCTGTGCTCGCGCCGATCGGGTTCAACTGGCAGATCAGCGTTGCGCTTATTCCCGGCATGGCTGCGCGCGAGGTGGCGGTGGCTTCGCTTGGCACCGTCTATGCGATTGAAGGAGGTAACGAGGCGGCGGAACAGATCGGTCACATGCTGGCCGGGAAATGGAGTCTCGCGACCGCGCTGGCCTTCCTCGCCTGGTATGTCTTTGCGCCGCAATGCGCCTCAACGCTCGCCGTTATCAAGCGCGAGACCGGCGGATGGCGCTGGGTGATGATCACATTCTTCTACATGCTGTCGATGGCTTATCTGGCGGCGTTCGTCACCTACCGCATCTCGCTGGCGTTAGGTTGGGGCTGACCGCCGGTCCGGCGCGCGCCTTCGGCGTTTTGGCGGGCTGCGAAGGGTCAGGCGCCGCAGCAAGCTGGACTTGAATTCCACATTCGCCGGAACCGACGCTTACATAATGGCGTTACATTAGCTGCCCACACCGGGAGAAAGCTATGGCGCGACATGACGGTGAGACGAACGACCGGAACCAAAAAACCAAGGAAGAACTGGACAAGGAACTCGATCGCGCTCTGAAAGAGTCGTTTCCCGGTTCGGACCCGTTGAGCGTCACCCAGCCGGCTCCTGAAAAACCCGCCAAAGAAAAACCCGCCAAGGATCAATCGGATCGTAGCCATTAGAGGCGCTTGCATTGAGAGGACGAAGGCAGGGGTGGCTGCCTCGTCCTGACATGCCAGAAAATAAGATCCGGCCATTTCCCCCACAATTCCGGTAACGGTTTATTATATTTTTTGAAGTGGGTTTATCTTTTGGGGCGTTATAAGCGGCCTTGCGATATGCTCGACGTCCAACGATTCGCTGAGCCGGCCCCAAGCGTAGCGGTGAGCAAAGGGCGGGTCATGGGGGGAAAATGAGCCGCAAATATTTTGGAACCGACGGCATTCGCGGCCGGGCTAACGGCTTGATCACGCCTGAACTGGCGATGAAAGTCGGACAGGCCGCTGGGTTGGTGTTCCAGCGCGGCGAGTACCGTCATCGCGTCGTGATCGGCAAGGATACGCGTCTCTCCGGCTATATGATCGAATACGCGCTGGTCGCGGGTTTTACGTCGGTTGGCATGGATGTGCTCCTGCTCGGTCCGATGCCGACGCCGGCAGTAGCGATGCTGACCAAATCCATGCGTGCTGACCTCGGCGTCATGATTTCAGCTTCGCACAACCTTTTCGAGGACAACGGCATCAAAATGTTCGGCCCGCGCGGCTTCAAGCTGTCCGACGAGGTCGAAAAGAAGATCGAGCAGTTGCTCGATGAAAACCTCGACAAGAAACTCGCGCAGAGCGGGAACCTTGGCCGCGCCCGTCGTATCGACGGCGTGCACGATCGTTACATCGAATTCGCCAAGCGTACGCTGCCCCGCGAACTTAGCCTCGAGGGGCTGCGGGTCGTGGTCGATTGCGCCCATGGCGCAGCCTACAAGGTGGTGCCGGAGGCGCTGTGGGAACTGGGCGCGGACGTCATTCCGATCGGCGTCGAGCCCGATGGCTTCAATATCAATAAGGAATGCGGCTCCACCGCGCCGGAGGCGCTGTGCCGCAAGGTCCGCGAGATGCGCGCCGATATCGGCATCGCGCTCGACGGAGACGCCGACCGCGTCATCATCGTCGACGAGCGCGGCCATGTGGTCGACGGCGATCAGCTTCTCGCTGTGATCGCGGAAAGCTGGAAGGAAGACGGCCGGCTGACCAAGCCGGGGATTGTCGCTACCGTGATGTCCAATCTCGGCCTTGAGCGATTCCTGAAGGATCGCGAGTTGTCGATGGTGCGGACACCTGTCGGCGACCGCTACGTGCTCGAGCAGATGCTAAAGCATGGCTACAATCTCGGCGGCGAACAATCAGGGCACATCATCTTGTCGGACTATGCGACCACTGGAGACGGATTCGTGTCTGCGCTTCAGGTGCTTGCCGTTGTCCAGAAGCTGGGACGCCCGGTCTCCGAAGTGTGCCACAAGTTCGAGCCGCTTCCGCAGATATTGAAGAACTTCCGTTATCGCAACGGCAAGCCGTTGGATCGCGCGGAGGTGAAGTCGGCCATTACAGCGGGCGAGAAGCGTCTCAACGGCCATGGTCGTCTGTTAGTCCGTTCTTCGGGAACCGAGCCTGTCATTCGCGTCATGGGTGAGGGCGATGACCGTATCTTGGTCGAGGAAGTCGTGGACACGATCGTTTCTGCATTGGGAAACCCGGCGGCGGCGTGAAACCGCAACCAGAACCTTGAGCCGTCGGGCCGCGTTGGCGAATATCCTGATGCATCCCAGCTATAACGATTGGTGGACGGCCGGGCGCCCGCGTCGTAACAGGCTCCGGTTGTAACAACCGGAAAGCCGTCCGTGGACAAGCCTGTCATCTCCGAGGAAACGCTGGTTGCGCCGGTCGTGGTTTCCAGGATCACGGATAAGGCCGCCGCTGCAGGTCCCGCCTATCTGGTGCTCGGCGGCATCAGCTTTTCGCATTTTCTCAACGACACCATGCAGTCGCTGATCCCCTCGGTTTATCCAATCCTGAAGGAAAACTACGCGCTCGACTTTGCTCAGATTGGAATGATCACGCTGGCGTTTCAGGTGACCGCGTCGCTGCTGCAACCCGTAGTCGGCTATGTCACCGACAAGAAAGCCCAGCCGTTCTCACTTGCCGTCGGCATGGGCTTTACTTTCGTGGGCTTGCTGCTGCTGAGTGTTGCTCATGTCTACGGAATGATCCTTGTTTCCGCTGCACTGATCGGCCTTGGCTCTGCTGTGTTCCATCCGGAGTCCGCGCGTATCGCGCGAATGGCGTCCGGCGGTCGTTATGGCTTCGCGCAATCGGTTTTTCAGGTCGGCGGGAATTTCGGTTCGGCGATGGGGCCGCTCCTGGCGGCTCTGATCATCGTGCCGTTCGGGCAGCCCAGCATCGCGTGGTTTTCGTCGATCGCATTCATCGCGATCGTCGTCCTGTTTCAAATCGGTCGATGGTACAAGCTGCGGATCTCGCCGCACGAGAGCGCCTCGCCGCGCCGGTCGTCGGAGGCACCGGCGCCCGCGCGGACGGCGCTCGCACTGACGATTCTGATCGTGCTGGTGTTCTCGAAATACATCTACATGTCGAGTCTGACGAGTTATTACACCTTCTATCTGATCGAGAAGTTTCACGTCTCGACGCAGACAGCCCAGCTTTTGCTGTTCGTGTTTCTCGGCGCGGTTGCCATAGGCACGTATTTCGGCGGTCCGATCGGCGATCGCTTCGGACGCCGCTATGTGATCTGGCTGTCGATCCTCGGGGTGCTGCCATTCACGCTATTGCTGCCGTTTGCAAATCTTGCTGGCACAGTGGTGCTGACGGTGGTCATCGGTATTATCCTCTCATCCGCGATGCCTGCGATCATTGTGTTTGCGCAGGAACTGATGCCGCACCGTCTCGGCATGATCTCAGGCATGTTTTTCGGCTTTGCATTCGGCGCGGCGGGACTTGGTGCCGCGCTGCTGGGCGAGGTCGCGGATGCCAAGGGTATCGAGTTTGTCTATCAAGCCTGTGCGTTCCTGCCGGCTATAGGCCTGCTGGCGATGTTCCTGCCGAAGATGCCGAAAATCCAGCACTCGTAGTCGCCGCCGTAGGATCGCTCGTCCACGGACTCGTGTGGCAGCATCCATCATGATGGTTCGCGGCGCCGTTCACGCCAGAATAAACTTACCGAAAATCAACCTTAAAAATTAGGGTTAAGCGGCTCTTAAGGATTTGGTGTCATCGTTCCTCCGAATTGGAGTGGGGCCGCACTTGCCTCACGGCACAAAGGGACGAAGCCGATGCGTGGTGTAAAATTGCTCGTAGCCGCCGGAGCGGCATCACTATTATCATCTGCCGCATTCGCCGCTGACCTGCCCATCGCGCCTCCGCCCTATTACGCCCCGCCGGTCGTGGGTTTCGGCGGCTGGTATCTGCGAGGCGACATCGGATTCAGCAACCAGCGTGTGAATAACATTGCGATGGCGGACGGCCGCAACGCGCAACTGCTGTCGTTGCAACAGACGACCGCTTTCGATGCCGCCGGCATCTACGGCGTCGGTGTCGGCTATCAGTTCAACAACTGGTTCCGCGGCGATTTCACAGGCCAGTATCGCGGTAATTCGAATTTCAAAGGCACCGATCTTCTGACCTATCCCGCAGGCGGCGGCGTCGTCGGAAATGGTATCAACAACTACAACGCCACCAAATCGGAATGGCTTGTATTGGCGAATGGCTATGCCGATCTCGGTACCTGGTGGGGCGTTACGCCATTCATCGGCGCAGGCGTCGGCGCGGCGCGCGTGACGATCGCGAATTACACCGATACCGGCATGGTCAACAATGACGGATTTGGCTTCGGCGCCTTCCCAAGCTTCGCAAACGCGCCGGCTGCGTCGAGGTGGAATTTCGCGTGGGCGCTTCACGGCGGTTTGGCCTACATGGTCAATCCGGGCCTCACGGTTGAACTGGCTTACAGCTATGTGAATCTCGGTTCTGGAATGACGGGCGCGGTTTCCGATTACACCGGATTCACGCGGGGCGTTCCGATGCAGTTTAACGACATCACGTCGCATGACGTGAAACTCGGTGTGCGCTGGTATTTCAACACACCGCCGGTCTATGCCCCGCCGCCGCTGGTCACGAAGGGCTGATCACCTCTTAACGGTTCTTAACGGCGCGGGAATTTTCCCGCGCCGTTTTGCTTTCGTGCGGTCGATTCCCGGCTGCTGCGAGAAGTCGGGCATGTCGGTGATCGGTCGACAATCAATATGGAACAATCACGCTGCGCAACAACGATTGGTTAAGGTTAACAGCTGATAATCGACACCACTCAAGTTGTGGTCGATGGAGCGTTCACGATGCGTAGACTTCTGCTGGCGGCGGTCATTTGCGGAGCGGCGCAGGGCGCATACGCAGCCGATATGCCCGACGACCTTCCGTTCTTGCGCGGATCACAGCCACCGAGCCTCAGCACGGCGCGGACGGTGTGGCAGGGTTTTTATGTCGGCGGACAGGCGAGCTACGGTTCAGCTGACATGGACTTCAAGAACTCCGGAAAAGATTTGCTGGAGCGACTGCTGAACAACATCGATGTCGAAGGACAGTATCATCTTTCGACATGGCCGTTGGGCGGAACATCCTCAAACCGCAATAGCGGATTTGGTGGATTCCTAGGTTATAATGTGCAGATGGAGGACGTCGTCTTCGGCGTCGAGGCCAACTACATCCACGGTAAATTCTTTGGGTCCTCGAGTGGCAGTCAGGGCCGATCGTTCAACTACCCAACCGATTATCTGACGTCGGGGTTCGTACGATCGAGCGCCTCTATGCAAATCACGGATTTTGGTTCGGTTCGGCTTCGCGGGGGATATTCGCTCGGCTGCTTCCTGCCGTATGCCTTCGTCGGGATGGCGATGGGGCGGGCTGATATCCAGCGCAACGCAAGTTACAATCTGTACTATCAGTATGTTGGTACGCAGGTTCCACCGCTTCCCGACCTTTCAGGCTCTGGCTCTTTGTCCGACAACGCCAATGCACACTTTATCTACGGCTACGCCGCGGGTCTCGGCATCGATATGATGATCTTCGATGGTCTATTCTTGCGTGCCGAATGGGAATTCCTGCGGTTTACGGCTCCGGTGGATACCGTCGTTAATACAGTGCGCGCTGGTGTGGGCTACAGGTTCTGATCGTGGTTTGATTTCGTCATCCAGCGTGACTGCCGGGAATATTCTTGACGGGATCGGCTGATTCCCATATCCACAGCGGCGGGACACCTCCCCCCAACGGGAGGCTTGCTATCTGGAAGGATAGATCATGACCGTTGCGAAGCCTGCTTCGCGGCCGAACGTGCCGCATTTCTCTTCCGGCCCATGCGCCAAGCGCCCCGGCTGGACCCCCCAAAATCTCAACGACGCAGCCCTCGGCCGTTCGCATCGCGCGAAGATCGGCAAGACTAGGCTCAAGCTCGCCATCGACCTGACGCGTGAGGTTCTGGAAATTCCGGCTGACTACAAGATCGGCATCGTGCCGGCGTCCGATACCGGCGCGGTCGAGATGGCTTTGTGGTCGTTACTCGGTGCGCGTCCGGTAACAGCAATCGCCTGGGAGTCTTTTGGCGAGGGCTGGATCACGGATATCCTCAAGCAGTTGAAGCTGAAGGATGTCGCCAAGCTCACCGCGGGTTATGGTGAGCTTCCCGATCTTGCCAAGGTCGATCCGGCCTCAGATATCGTTTTCACCTGGAACGGGACGACCTCCGGCGTGCGTGTGCCGAACGCGGATTGGATCAGCGCCACGCGCGAAGGTCTCACGATCTGTGATGCGACGTCAGCCGCTTTTGCGCAGCCGCTCGATTGGGCCAAGCTCGATGTCGTCACCTTCTCCTGGCAGAAGGCGCTAGGCGGCGAGGCGGCGCATGGCATGCTGATTCTCAGCCCACGCGCCGTGGCGCGGCTTGAGAGCTACACTCCGCCGTGGCCGATGCCGAAGATTTTCCGCATGACCAAGGGCGGCAAGCTGATCGACGGCATATTCGCTGGCGAGACCATCAACACGCCGTCGATGCTGTGCGTCGAGGATTATCTCGATGCGCTGAACTGGGGCAAGTCGGTTGGCGGCCTCAAGGGCATGATTGCGCGAGCCGACGCCAACACCAAGGTGTTGAGTGATTGGGTGGCGAAGACGCCGTGGATCGATTTTCTGGCCCAGGATCCGGCGATCCGGTCCAACACATCGGTCTGCCTGAAGGTCGTCGACTCCACGATCACGTCGTTGCCGCCAGAATCGCAAGCCGACTTCGCCAAGAAACTCGTTGGTGCAATTGAGAAAGAAGGCGCGGGCTACGATTTCGGGTACTACCGCGACGCGCCACCGGGTCTGCGCATCTGGTGCGGTGCCACGGTGGAGGCGAGCGACGTCGCACTGCTGACGCAATGGATTGATTGGGCCTTCGCCGAGGCCAAGGCCTCGCTTGCAAAGGCGGCGTAGTCTCTAGGCTCGATGCCTTGTTTCCCTCTCCCCCTGTGGGAGAGGTGCCTGAACGAAGGGAGAGCGGGTGAGGGGTGTTTCCCGTCGCCGCTTCAACCCTCACCCGCTCAATCTCGTTTCACTCGATTTCGTCACCCTAAGAGCGAACTTCGCTCGTCTCGGCTCCCACAAGGGGAGAGGGAAGAAACGGTCTTACAACGCACCCCGGCGCAGCGCGCCGACCCTCTCCCTCAAGGGGAGGATAGAGGACAACATCATGACCAAACCCAAGGTTCTCATTTCCGATGCGCTTAGCCCCGCCGCCGTGCAGATCTTCAAGGATCGCGGCATCGAGGTCGATTTTCAGCCTGCGCTCGGCAAGGACAAGGACAAGCTCGCCGAGATCATCGGTAACTATGACGGCCTTGCCATCCGCTCCGCCACCAAGGCGACCGCGAAAATTCTCGCCAATGCCAAGAAGCTGAAGGTGATCGGCCGCGCCGGTATCGGCGTCGACAACGTCGAGATTCCGGCGGCGACAGCCAAGGGTGTCATCGTCATGAACACGCCGTTCGGCAACTCGATCACGACCGCCGAACATGCGATCACCCTGATGCTGGCGCTGGCGCGCGAAATTCCCGCCGCCGATGCCTCGACCCAGGCCGGCAAGTGGGAGAAGAACCGCTTCATGGGCGTCGAGATCACCGGCAAGACGCTGGGCGTGATCGGTTGCGGCAACATCGGCTCGATCGCCGCCGACCGCGCGCTCGGCCTAAAGATGAAGGTGATTGCGTTCGATCCGTTCCTGTCTCCGGAGCGGGCCAAGGATCTCGGCGTGGAGAAGGTCGAACTCGACGATCTGTTTACACGCGCCGACTTTATCACGCTGCATACGCCACTGACCGACAAGACTCGTAACGTCATTGACGCTGCCGCCATCGCCAAGATGAAGAAGGGCGTGCGCATCGTCAACTGTGCGCGTGGCGGCCTGGTGGACGAGCAGGCGTTGGTCGACGCGCTGAATTCCAAGCATGTTGCCGGCGCGGCCTTCGACGTGTTTGTCGAGGAGCCTGCCACCAAGAACGTGCTGTTCGGCCATCCCAACGTGATCTGCACGCCGCATCTCGGCGCTTCCACCACCGAAGCGCAGGAGAACGTGGCATTGCAGGTTGCCGAGCAGATGTCAGACTATCTGCTCACCGGTGCGATCACCAACGCCATCAATTTTCCCTCGATCACGGCGGAGGAAGCGCCGAAGCTGAAGCCGTTTGTCGAGCTTGCGGAAAAGCTCGGCTCGTTCGCCGGTCAGCTCACGGAGACCGGAATCTCAAAGGTGACCATCACCTATGAGGGGCACGTTGCCGAAATGAAGATCAAGGCGCTGACCTCGGCGGCGCTGTCGGGCCTGCTGCGGCCGATGCTGGGCGACGTCAACGTCGTGTCCGCGCCGGTCGTCGCCAAAGAGCGCGGCATGGTGGTGGACGAGGTCGTGCGCGCCGCGCAGAGCGATTATGAAAGCCTCATCACGGTAACGGTCGCAACCGAACGGCAGGAGCGTTCGGTGTCGGGAACGGTTTACGCCGACGGTCAGCCGCGTCTCGTCGACGTCAAGGGCATCCGCGTCGATGCCGAGTTCGGCAAGTCGATGATCTACGTCACCAACGAGGACAAGCCGGGCTTCATCGGCAAGTTCGCCTCTCTGCTCGGTGACGCGGGCGTCAACATCGCGACGTTCAATCTCGGCCGTAACAAGCAAGGCGGCGACGCCATCGCGCTGGTCGAGGTCGACGGCAGCGTGCCGGAGAACGTTCTCGCCAAGGTGCAGGCGCTGCCGCAGGTCAAGCAGGCCAAGGTGCTGACTTTCTGACCGACCGAAGTTCGATCATGATGGATCTACGGCTAGAGCCTTTCCGCTTCTGATAAAATCAGAAGCGGTGCTCTATGATTTTGGTCTGACACGTCACGCAAAGCCGGTATCCACTTCGCCAGAAAACGCTCTGAGTCAGCCCGGCGTTTCATCACTTCATCAGCGCGCGAACCTCGTCGCGCAGCGCCTGACGCGAGCCGTCGTGCGAATAGAACATGTGGCCGCCGGGATAGACCACGAACTTGACCCGATCGCGCGAGCCGAAGGTCGGCAATTGATCGAGGCGGATCTGGGAGGCGAGATATGGTGTCGCCAGATCAAACAATCCATGCACGACAAGCAGCTTGAATTTTCCGTCCGCAGCAAGCAGTTCGCGGATGTCCGACACCGACTCGACGGACGACCGGCTCTTGCCGAAATCCCATTCCCGGTTGACGCTGCGACTGAGCAGTTCATAGGAGCCCGCCGGCCGCCAGTTCAGCTTGTGTGCATAGAGTTCGAACGCCGCCGATGTCAGCGCGGATAGCAGCGGTTCCTCCGAAGGGTCGTTGAAGTCGCTGGCGCTTGATTCCGGGTAGGGGTCGAACCCCAGCACCGAGGCATCATAGCGTCCGGTTACCTTGCCGCTGCTGCGGTCGAAGGCGCGGCGGAATTCGCTGACGTCGAATCGCCCGGCGAGGCGGCGGCTCTCCGCCTGATCGATTCCCGTCAGCAACGCGAAGCGGTCGGCAAGCCGCCGCGTGGCTTCCGCATCGGCCTGTCCCTTGACAAGGTCGGTCAGGAAATCGCCCCGCGCATAGGCTTCAACGTCGGCCATGTCCGCGCGGGTCAGCGTTCCGTCCTTCTCCTTTTCCCGTGCAACCGCCGCCATGCTCGGCAGGCTTGCCACGAACCGGGTCAACCCCGCGCCCAGCACGTCGCCGAAGTCAAGCGCCGGGGAAATCAGAATCAGCCCCTTGACGGCGACGCCCTGCCGGGTCTGCAGGTTACGGGCGATCTTTGGTCCACGAATACCGCCATAGCTTTCGCCGGTGATGAATTTCGGCGACTGCATCCGGTCGGCTTTCTCCAGCCAGCGCCGGATCACCAGAGCAATCGAGTCCACGTCGCCATCGACTGTGAGGAAGCGTTTTCGTGCGTCGTCCCCGTGCGCCACCATGCGGCTGTAGCCGGTGCCCAACGGATCGATGAAAACGAGATCGGTGAAGTCGAGCCAGGTTTCCGCGTTCGGCTCCAGCGGCATTGGAATGGAAGGGCTAGCGATCGCGCGGTCCATCGGGATGCGCCAGGGGCCGTTGCTGCCGAATTGCAGCCACGCCGAAGAGGCGCCGGGACCACCGTTGAAAACGAAGGTCACCGGGCGGCTGCGGGGGTCGGCGCCGTCAAGTTGATAGGCTGTGGTGGCGATGTCCGCTTGCGGTTCGCCTTTGTCGTTAAAAATATGAATCGTGCCCGCCGTTGCGGCGAAGGCCAACGTCCGGCCCGGTAGGACGAGCTTATGCCTGGTGGTTGAATCCGGCGGCAGCCGGCGATCGTCGGCGGTTGCGGCAGGCCGGTCGCCGCCGTCCTGTGGGTCGGCAGGCGTGGTTTCTGCATGGTGTGATGGCGCGCTGGACGCCCCCTCGCGCGTGTAAGCGGCAGAAGGAGCCAGTATCGCCAGCAACATCGCTCCCGCGAATAACTCGCGGGTCGTCAGACGGCGCATCTCTCCTCCTGTTCTCGGCGATTGAGCGGTAAGCCGAACATTGATTATCGAGCGTCCTTGAAAACTGTGGCGGGCACGGGACCGCATGGAAGCCGCAGGACGCCACGTTTGTCAGGATGAATCAACGGCTTGGAGGGGCAGTTCGGGGCCGTTCCGGCTTGCGTCAACCGCACGCATCCTTTATCCGATGGGACGCCTCGCGTGGCTGGCGGCTTTGTATTGCGTCTGTCGTGTTTCGGCTGGCGGGGTGGTCCGGAAGATCGCTTCATTTTCGCTGCGATCTTTTTTCAAGCGAGTTTCCGAACCCACACCATTTACGACAATCACGAGTTGCCGGTGCCCTTCGAATTCGAGGTTCGTTACCGAAGGCGCTGTCGAGACGCGCCCCACTTTTGCAAGGAATTTCCGCGGAAATGACCAACGTTGTCGTCGTCGGCGCCCAATGGGGCGACGAGGGAAAGGGCAAGATCGTCGACTGGCTGTCGGAGCAGGCGGATATCGTCGTTCGCTTCCAGGGCGGCCATAATGCGGGTCATACGCTCGTTATCGACGGAAATACCTACAAGCTGGCGTTGCTGCCCTCGGGGGTCGTCCGCTCGTCGAAGCTGTCAATCATCGGCAATGGCGTCGTGTTCGATCCGCAAGCCTTCGTCAGCGAGGTCGAGAAGCTGAAGGGGCAGGGCGTCAAAATCGGCCCCGACAACCTGCGCGTTGCCGAGAACGTCACGCTGATCCTGCCGCTGCATCGCGAACTGGACAGCCTGCGTGAGAATGCAAGCGCGGCGACAGCGATCGGCACCACCCAGCGCGGCATCGGTCCGGCCTATGAGGACAAGGTCGGCCGCCGCGCCATCCGCCTGATGGACCTCGCCGACCCGCAGACGCTGCCGCACAAGATCGAGCGGCTGCTCACCCATCACAACGCGCTGCGCCGCGGTCACGGTATCGCGGAAGTGGATAGCGGCGCGTTGTTGAAGGAGCTCGCCGCAATTGCGCCGCGTGTGCTGCCCTATGCTGACAGCGTGTGGAATCTGCTCGATCACAAGCGCCGCGAAGGCAAGCGCATCCTGTTTGAAGGCGCGCAGGGCGCGTTGCTGGACATCGATCACGGCACCTATCCTTACGTCACCTCTTCCAACACCGTTGCAGCCCAGGCCGCCACCGGCACCGGCATGGGGCCGAGCGCGCTCGGCTACGTACTCGGTATCTGCAAGGCCTACACGACGCGTGTCGGCCAGGGGCCGTTCCCGACCGAACTCACGGACGAAATCGGCGAAACGATCGGTCAGCGCGGCAAGGAATTCGGAGTCAACACCGGGCGCAAACGGCGTTGCGGTTGGTTCGACGCCATGCTGGTACGGCAGACCGTGCGTACCAGCGGCATACATGGCCTTGCACTGACCAAACTCGATATTCTTGACGGCTTTGACACCATCCAAGTCTGCACTGGCTACCGTCTCGACGGCAAGGACATCGACCATCTGCCGGCCGGAGAGGGGGCGCAGGCTCGCATCGAGCCAGTTTATGAAACGATCGAGGGCTGGAAGGAGCCGACCGCCAACGCGCGTTCATGGGCGGCCTTGCCGGCTCAGGCCATCAAATATGTTCGCCGGATTGAGGAACTGGTGGGGTGTCCGGTCGCTCTGTTGTCAACCAGCCCCGAGCGCGAAGATACCATTTTAGTTCAGAACCCTTTCGAGGCTTAACGGGGTGTTACGGGAATGCGTTCAAGGTTAATGTTCGTGCATTGAGGAGACATGGCTGATTATTACCCGCTGATCGCACGCGCTATCTCTGGACTGGACGTCAACGCGCCCGGCGAGCAGCGGCGCGCGCTCTACGAGCGGGCAAGGACGGCTCTGATCGCTCAGCTCCGCGGCGTCGAGCCGCCTTTAAGCGAGTCCGAGATCACCCGCGAGCGGTTGGCGCTGGAAGAGGCTGTGCGCAAAGTCGAGTCCGAGGCTGCCCAGCGCGCCCGCGAAACCTCGCGTAGCGGTGGTTCGCGCTCCGGGGATGCTTTCCGTGCCGCGACGCGCGCTGCGATGAAGTCGCAGGACCTGGCTGCCCCGCCGCCAACCCGCTCGCGCGTCAACGCGACGCCGCAACCGCGCAATCTCCGCGCGGACCCACCTCCATCTGATCCACCGCCATCCCCCAGTCCGCCGCCGTCTTGGCGACCGCCCGGGCCGCCGATCCCAATACAGGATGAGCCGCCACCGCCTGCCCGCGAGCGGCAAAGCCAGGGGCAGCCGCGCCGCAATCTCGAGCCCGATCGCCCGCCGCCGCCGGTTCCGGGTTTTCGAGACGTTACCGCGGATGCTGACGATCTCGGCCGCGCCGCGGCGCAAGCCAATCGCTCGGCCCGCCGCACCTATGCCAATGTGCGATCACAGTCACCCGAATTCGACCGGCTTGAGCCGAGCCTTGAGGATCGCGGTGCGTTCGAGGGAGCGTACCCTTCCAATGGATCGTCCTTCGGCGGGGCCGTGGACGACCAACCGCCGCCCCTGCCGCGTTCGTGGCCGCAGCCTGGCCGCGACAGACCGAAGCGCGTGTTCGGCGGCGGCTTTCCGCTCAAGACTGCGATCGCGGTCGGCCTGGTGTTGATCCTCGCCGGAGCTGGAATTGTCTGGGGTCCGAATGCGGTTTCGGCCGTGCGCGGGCTGTTCGATTCCTCAAACCAAACTGCCGAGGTTGCCAAGCCGGCCACGCCGGGACTGAAGCCGAAGATCGCTGATCGGGTCGGTCAGCCTTCCTTATCCGAAACGATCGCGCCGGTGGCGCAGCGCGTCGTGCTGTATGACGAGGATCCGGCGGATCCCAAGGGCAAACAGTATGTCGGCTCGGTGGTATGGCGCACCGAAGAAGTGAAGGGCGCGGCGGGTAACACGCCGGAGATTGCGGTGCGCGCCGAGATCGAAATCCCCGAACGTAAGTTCAAGATGACGATGTCGTTCCGCCGCAACACCGATACCTCGCTGCCCGCCAGTCATACTGCGGAGCTGACCTTTGTGTTGCCGCAGGATTTCGATGGTGGCGGAGTTTCCAACGTCCCCGGCATCCTGATGAAGTCCAACGAACAGTCCCGCGGCACCCCGCTGGCGGGGCTCGCCGTCAAGGTCACCGACGGCTTCTTCCTGGTCGGGTTATCGAACGTCGAGTCCGATCGGGCGCGCAATCTTCAGCTCTTGAAAGAGCGCTCGTGGTTTGACGTGCCACTGGTCTATACGAATCAACGTCGCGCGATCATCGCCATCGAGAAGGGCGCGCCGGGGGATCGTGCGTTCAACGAGGCTTTCACGGCGTGGGGCGAGTAGCGCTTCTTGGACGGTGACTTTGGCGCCGTTATTCATGTGAAGCGTGGTTGTTAAGATTCTCCGTCACGTCGGGACATACTCTCTCCGGAAGATCGCTTTTGATTGAATCAGAGGTGACGGACGCCGGGAATACTCCGCATGACCAGCAGATATCGAAAACGTACCTTTATGCGGTGCGGTCCTCGCCTGCGAGCGAGGCCGTGCTCGTGACATGATGCGACTTGGCCTCGGCGGTTTCCGCTTGGCTCGCCAATGTGCGATGCTCTGGCCCGATCTGCTCGGCCGCGTTGTCGAGCAACTCGCGCAAGTGCGCGACATATTCGGCGCCAAATTTCTGCGGCGGAATCTGACTCATGCAATGCCCCTCCCCATCGACATGATCTCCAAAGTATCCGATGCGATCATGCAAGACGCTTGAGCAGAGAAAGTGGCGGCGCAATGGGGCGGAGTTGCGTCTTGGGCAGGGAGATGTCAGGGCAGACCGCAGCGTTGTTCCGATGCGAAGCACTGATGACTACATGTGAGCAACGAATGATGGAATGATGTGCGAAGGCGCCACGATGGAATAGGAGACCTCATCACGATCCTGCGCGGCCGCGTGACGTAGCTTGCGAAAGTTGCCGGGAGAGCCCATGTGAAAGCCATGAGATCCACGCCGAACGACGATTTGTATTTCCGCGATACCTCCCGATCCCGGGGATCGGCACGCGCAAAGGTCATCGATCAGGACGGTCGTGAAATTCCTGCGGGCCCCGATGGTTTCGAGGCCGGCGCATTCGGGGCATTTAAGCAAGGCGCCTCGGCATCCGGCGGCTTTGAATTCATCGCGGCGTTCCAGCCGCTCACCCGCGAGCAGCGGTTGGCGCGGCTGGACGCGATCGCAAAGCTGCTTGACGTTGCTTTCGTCGTGCCGGGAACGAACATCCGGTACGGCATCGATGGCCTGGTCGGGCTGGTGCCGGTGATCGGCGACATCATAACCACGGCATTCTCGCTATGGTTAGTGAGAGAAGCGCGGGCGCTTGGTGCGCCCTGGCATATCACCGCGCGGATGTTAAGCAACGTTGCGGTTGACGGGGTGGTCGGATTGGTGCCCGTGGCCGGCGATGCCTTCGACGTGATGTTTCGCGCCAACGTGCGCAACGTGCGGATGTTCAGGCGCTGGCTCGAGCGGCAGCCACGTTAGAGCACGAGCCCGACTCGAAGCGCCGCGCGAACGCACAGAGGAAACCGGTTCTGATAAAATCCGTGCTTAATCAAAACATCAAAGCGCGAGCCCGATTCAATTCCGTTTGAGTCGGGTGAATCAGACTCGGAATCATCAAGCAGCGTCCTTCGAAGCTCTTGTTTCCGCGGATGCCGTCTCGGATTTGCGGCGAGGCAGCGGAAAATCGCGGCTGTCATAGAGCGAGCGGATACCGTTCTGATCGAAGCGAGCTTCGTCCACCTGAAGATACGCGCCGTTCAGTGAGTCGGCCGGTAGTTCCTCGATTGCGAAACGTACGGCGTCGGCTGCGGTATCGAAACGGCGGTAGGTAAAACCGGCACGCCTTTTCTTGCGAACCGCGGCGGGAAACAGTTCGGCGGATTTCTTGAAGCTGAAGGCCATGGCGGAACCTCTACAAATTCGTGTACGCAACGGATCAATGCACTGGCACCGGCCACCCCTGGCCGCTGAGCATCGGCATGTCATGATGAACAGTTATATAGGTGTGCGGAGTAGAAATTGCGACCTTTTAGGGCCGGGATAATGAATCCGGGGTCCAAAACCGAAATATCGATAAAAAGCTTGGCTATTGAATAACGTAGCCCCGCCTGGGGCGAGCCGTTTACTCTCGCCCCCGTCGGGTCAGATTGGAGTGTCCCACCCACAGCCGGGACCATCGTGGCGCGAGAAGGGCGGAATTCGAGGTGGCCCGCCGCCGTTATTTGGGCTCGAGTTTAACGGCCGCTGAATTGATGCAGTAACGCAAACCGGTGGGCCCCGGACCGTCATTGAAGACATGGCCGAGATGACCGCTGCATCGCGAGCAGAGCACCTCGGTTCGGATCATGCCGTGGCTGGTGTCGTGCTCCTCATCAATGTGACTTTTGACCGCGGGCGCGGTGAAGCTCGGCCAGCCGCACCCCGAATCGAACTTGGCGTCGGATTCGAACAGCGTCTGCCCGCAGCCGGCGCAGACATAGGTACCCGCGCGGCGCTCGTGCTCGTATTCGCCGGAGAACGGCTGCTCGGTCGCCTTTTCGCGCAAGACCGCATATTGCATCGGTGTCAGTTCCTTGCGCCACTCGCTGTCGCTCTTCGTGATTTTGGCTGGCATTGTCCTGCTGTCTGGCATGACTCTTCCTCTATTCTTCAGTTCGTATTCCTGGTGCTGCCGACCAGCGTCGGCTTCTGGAGATAGTTGGGTGCGAAAACCTTCTGCAAATTCCGGATCTTCGGAAGGTCATGATATGCAATATAGGGTTGGTCGGGATGCAGCGTCAGGTAATCCTGATGATAGGTCTCGGCCGGAAAAAATCCCTGCAGCGTTCCAACCCTGGTCACGATCGGCTTGTTGTAGACCCTGGCGGCGTTGAGTTGGGCGATATAGGTATCGGCGACTTTTTTCTGCTCGCCGTTGAGCGCGAAAATCTCCGAGCGATATTGCGTGCCGGTGTCCGGCCCCTGGCGGTTGAGCTGGGTCGGATCGTGCGCCACCGAGAAGAATATTTGCAGTATTTTTCCGTAGCTGATCCGCTTTGGATCGAACTTGATCTCGACCGACTCCGCGTGTGCCGTGGTGCCGGTGCTCACCAGTTCGTATTCGGCGGTTTTTTTCGCGCCGCCGGCATAACCCGAGACCGCGTTGACCACGCCGGCGGTGTGCTGGAACACCCCCTGCACGCCCCAAAAGCAGCCGCCGGCGATGACTGCAGTCTGGATGCCGTCGGCAGCCTTCACATCCAGAGCCGGCGGCGGAATGATCACGGCGTCTTCGGCGCGGGATGCTCCGGAAAGGAGCCACGACAGCGCAACTGCGCCAACGACAGTAGCGACGACGAAGGCCCTGCGGCAGAACGGATTGCGGGTCATGCGTGAGTCCTTGGCACGATTGAAAGGCACGCCGCACAACAGCGCCGTTTTTGCAGCGTACGTGTTCAAGATACGCGGAGATGGCCGGTTTGGTTACCGGTCGTTATGTCGTGGCAGGCCACGAATCCGTGAGCAGCGTCCTTTGGGCGATGGCCGGCGGTATAGCGTTTTCGAGCGAAGTGGATATCGGTTCGCGTGAAAGGCTCCAACGCCGTAAGCAGGCACGACTCGCCTCTCCGCTACAGCTATTTGAAGCGCGGCCGTTTTGCGTCGGCTCGGCGGAAACGCACCCCTTCCTTGTCGCCAAGACGCGTTGCGACGTAGCCGGCTTCGATGCAGGCTTCACGTTGCGGCATCCGTTCCTTCTCCGCACGTGTCGTATCCCACCACGACGCGCGCTGCGCCGCTCGCGGGAGATCGTCTTCGATAATTTGCTCGATCTGCGCGAAGCTCAGGACGAATTCGATCTGCGTCTGTTGTTTCAGGTAATCGCGCAACGCATCGTAGTTCGGCACCGTGTTAAGTCCTGAGATATTTCTTCATTTCCGCGCGCAGGCCC
The DNA here is from genome assembly GCF_049852135.1 of Nitrobacter sp. TKz-YC02. Classification (NCBI taxonomy): domain Bacteria; kingdom Pseudomonadati; phylum Pseudomonadota; class Alphaproteobacteria; order Hyphomicrobiales; family Nitrobacteraceae; genus Nitrobacter; species Nitrobacter sp. TKz-YC02. The sequence continues at coordinate 3,704,862 of NZ_CP180728.1, read as the reverse complement.
TCGCGAAGGTCGGGGCGCGCCATCCCGTAAGCGATATTGGCGCGCAGGAAACCCGCCCGCGAGCCGCAGTCGTGGCGCTCGCCTGCGAATTCGAGACCATGGAAGGCTTGCGATTTCGACAGGCCGATCATGGCGTCGGTGAGCTGGATTTCGCCGCCGGCGCCGCGTTCCTGGCTTCCGAGAATTTCGAAGATCTCGGGCTGGAGAATGTAGCGCCCGGTGATGGAAAGATTCGAAGGGGCTGTGCCCTTCGGCGGCTTCTCCACCATGCCCTCGATCTCGAAGGTATTGCCGTTGCGCTTGCCGACTCCGCAGATCCCGTAATTGTGGGTCATGTCGTCGGGCACCGCTTCCACCGCGACAATGTTGGATTTCGATCCGAGATTCTCCGCGGCCTGCATCATCTGCTTGAGGCAGCCCGGCGTGTTCAGCACCAGTTCGTCCGGCAGCACCACCGCGAAAGGCTCGTGGCCTACGATGTCGCGGGCGCACCACACCGCGTGGCCAAGCCCGAGCGGCGCCTGTTGTCGGGTAAAGCTCACGGCACCCGCTTCGGCCTGGAATTGAGCCAGCAGATCCATCTCGGTCTTTTTGCCGCGCGCCTTCAGCGTTTCGTCCAGTTCGAACTGACGATCGAAATGATCCTCGATTGCGCTCTTGTTGCGGCCGGTAACGAACACGAAATGCTCGATGCCGGCTTCCTTGGCTTCGTCGAACACGTATTGGATCAACGGCCGATCGACAATTGTGAGCATTTCCTTCGGCATGGCCTTGGTGGCAGGAAGAACGCGGGTGCCGAGGCCGGCAACCGGAAAAACGGCTTTGCGGATTTTCATATCGATTCTGTGGGTTGTTTTGCAGGCGGGATGATACGATCAGTTGGTACGTTGTTAGCCGGTTTTGCAGCCGGGAACAAAGATGGATATGTGGTTGCTGCCGGTGGCCCTGTGGGGAAGCATCATAAGATGCCGTGAATGTGTTCCTTCCGGTCAGGTGCTCTGCCCTTCAAGCGGAGTTCCTTCGGTGCATGAACCGATTAGGTTCAAGCTGCGGCCGACTGTCCCCCGACAGGCAGGAAAAAGATTCGCTGTTAAGCCGATGGAAACCGTGACAGGGCCTCCTGAGATCAGGATACTCCATCAAATATAGGTCAGATAAAGGTCCGGAATGATTGCGACTGTGATGCAAGAATGGATGCGCGGAATAAGTATGGCGGCCGTTTTAGCGCTTGCAGTGCTTGTTCCGCCAGGCGAGGCGCGCGCCCAGGCATCGAATGGCAACGGCATCCAGGGTTTCCTTGACAACCTTTTCACCGGGTCGGTCGAGAATGGCGGGCAGGGCGCGTCCCTGCCGCCGGGCGGCGGATCGAAAGAGCTTCAGCCCGCCCCGAAGCAGGCCGCGGGTTCGGAGGCGTTGCCCTGGAGCGGCGAGGACGGCGCCTCCGGTCATCCGCTGATGACTGCGAGTGCTATTCGTCAAGCCGCAGCGAATTTCCAGAACTGCGTTGCGGCCATGTGGCCCGACGCGGCGCGACGTCACGTTACGCGTGAAAATTTCGAGCGCTTCACTGCAGGACTGTCGCCCGATCTCCGCATCATGGACCTGATGGACTCGCAGCCGGAATTCACCAAGGCGATCTGGGATTATCTCGATGCCCTGGTCAACGATGCGCGGCTCGCGCGTGGCCGCGAAGTCCTCGCGAGCTACAAGCGCCAGTTCGACGCGGCGGAGAAGGCCTATGGTGTTGACCGTTACGCCATCGCGGCGATCTGGGGCATCGAGTCGAATTATTCGACGCGGATAGGTGATCGCAGCGTGCTGCAATCGACTGCGACGCTGGCATGCGTCGGCCGCCGCCAGACATATTTCCGGGATGAGTTTCTGGCCGCGCTTGAGATCCTCAATCGGGACGATCTGCGGCCGGAGCAGATGCGCGGCTCATGGGCGGGCGCGTTCGGCCCTACGCAGTTCATGCCGACTGCATTCAAACGTTACGCGGTTGATGGCGACGGCGATGGCCGCCGCGACGTGGTCGACGATCCCGCCGACCTGATCGCATCCACCGCCAACAATCTGAAGAAAGACGGTTGGCAGACCGGCAGGGCTTGGGGTTACGAAGTGGTCGTTCCTAAGAACTTCGACTACATGCTGGCGGACCGCGCCAAAATGATGACGCTTGCTCAGTGGGAGCAACTCGGCATCCGGCGCGCCGGCAACAAGGCATTCCCGTACCCCTCCGACCGCGCCTATCTGCTTGCGCCCGCCGGCGCTGGAGGGCCGGGTTTTCTGATGTTGCAGAATTTCCGGGCCTTCATGAAGTACAACCCGGCGGAGGCCTATGCGCTGGCGATCGGCCACTTTGCCGATCGGTTGCGTGGTGGGGAACCCTTCGTGCAGCCGTGGCCACGGCAGGAGCGGGTGCTATCCCGTGCCGAGCGGCTCGAGTTACAGCAGCTATTGGTCCGGCAGGGTTTTTATCGTGGAACTCCCGACGGCCAGATCGGCAGCCAGACGCGGGAGGCACTGCGCGGTTTTCAGGCTTCTGTCGGGGCGCCTGCCGATGGTTTTGCGTCGTCCGACGCGCTGGAACGGCTGCGGCGGCGGTAGGGCCTGGCCGGGGCATCAAGGTAATGCCAAGGGAAGGGCGTACTTGCGTACTTGAAGCCACAAGTTTGCGCCCCGCATTTGGCGTGAAAATCGCCCGCTTGCGGCCCGATTTCGTTATTATGGCATTGCCAGACTTTCTTTGCGATTGAGCGTATGTCCGGACCCAAATCGCTGCTTCGCCGACTAACCCAACGTGGATCATGGATCGCGCTGGCGGTCGTTGTTGCGACGCTGGCCGCCGCGCCCGCGTCGGCGCAGTTTTTCAATTTCGGTTTTGACCGCCCGGCGTCAGCCCCGGCGCGTCGCGGCGGAGGTGGGGGCGGAGGCGGAGGCTGGTTCGGCTCGGACAATCCTTTCTTCGCACCCTTTCAACAACCGCCGCCAAGGCAACAACAACAGCAGCAGCAGCGGCCAGCCGAAAATAATTCACACGCGCCACCGCCTGAAAAACGGGACACGGTGCCCGAGCGTAATGTGCTGGTGCTCGGTGACGCCATGGCCGACTGGCTTGCTTATGGCCTTGAGGATGCTCTTAGCGAGACGCCCGACATGGGCGTGATCCGCAAGCATAAGACGGTTTCCGGCCTCATTCACTATCAGCCGAAGGGCGAGCCCGCGGATTGGGCGGCCGCGGCGAAAGCCATTCTTGCGACCGAAAGACCGGATGCCATCGTGGTGATGCTCGGGTTGCACGATCGCACGTCGATTCGCGAAGTGCCGGAAAAGGACAAGAGCGGCAAGACGGACGACAAAGCTGACGACAAGAAAAAGGCCGATGCTGACAAGAAGGAGGGGGGCAAGAGCGACAAGACGGATGAAGCCGCCGCCGAGTCCGAGGGAAAGCCAGCCGATTCCGAACTATCTCCGGACGAGGCCGTCGACGATCAGTCCGCCATTGCCAAGGAGAAAAGCGCGCGTGCGCCCAACGGGGTTGCCGAGTTCCGCAGCGATCGCTGGGCCGACCTCTACAGCAAAAAGATCGACGAAATGATCACGGTGCTCAAGTCGAAGGGCGTGCCGGTGTTCTGGGTCGCCTTGCCTGCCTTGCGCGGTACAAAATCAACTGCCGAGATGCTGTTCCTCAACTCGCTTTATCGGGATGCTGCGGGTAAGGCGGGTATCACGTACGTCGATATCTGGGACGGGTTCGTCGACGAGGCTGGCCGTTATATCCAACAGGGGCCGGATTTCGAAGGTCAGATCCGCCGTCTGCGCTCATACGACGGCGTATTCTTCACCAGGGCGGGCGCGCGCAAGCTCGCCCATTATGTCGAGCGTGAGATCACGCGCGTGCTGGCGGCGCGGTCGGGGCCGATCGCAATCCCCACGGAGCCTGGCACGCCCGACACCGACATTAAACCGGGGCAGCCGGCGCCGCGTCCGCTGGCTGGTCCGATCGTGCCGTTGGTGGCCTCCTCATTCGGGACCGACCAGTTGCTCGGTGGTCCCGGCAGCCGCCCCGCGGCGATCGACGCGCTGGCTGCGCGAACGCTGGTGAGGGGCGAACCGTTATCCGCGCCCGCCGGGCGTGCCGACGATTTCGTCTGGCCGCGGCGCGAGGTCGGCCTTGAACCCGCCAAGGGCGATGTGCCGGTTGCCGGGGCACCGGAGGGTAACAACGCCTCTTCGGCCACGAAGCCGAATAAGCCGCGACCCGTTTCTTCCGCTCAGCAAGCGCAGTCGAACGGATCGTCGGGAGCCCGCGCCTTCTCGCCTGCGCAGGCGGGAAGATCGCAAGCGCCGTCACGTCCGCCTGCTGCTTTCGGACTGCCAGGATTCTTTTCGGATCTGTTCTCGCGATAGTTACCGAATCGGCCCGACGTTCACCTATGACTGCGCTGACAAAAGGAAAGCAATCAGAAGGCAACTATATTTTTGTTTGATGCGTTGTTTCGCGCACATTCGCCTCATGCGAGCACGAGGTTCGTTGCGGTCTTATTCTCCCAGCTGTGCCCTGTAGTCGTCGAGCACGCCTTGCACGCGGTAGCAGCTCGTTGCGTCAGGCGTGAAGCTCACCCACTTTTTCTCCGCCTCAACGAACACCTGCGAATTCTTTTTGCCGTGCGCGTCGCCGGTGGCCATGTTTTCCTTGTCGGATTTCGAAAGATAGGGATCAAGCGCTCTCAGAAGATACTCAGCTTGACCGGGCGTAATCAGGTTCTGTTCCTCGCAGCGCGTGGCAGCGGCGAAGAATGAGCCGGCGCTAACGGCGACGTAGCGGGACATTGCCTGTGCAGGTGCGATCGGAAGGATGACGATCAAGAAAACCACCCAACGCGATGTCGCCACTTCGCTGCCCCCCACTTTGTCATGACAGTAACGTGCGGAGGACGGCGATCAATTCACAGATTGTCACTGTGCACGGTTTACGTTCGGCGTGTGGATGACTGGCGATGCGTGCCTACAAATTGGCCAATTCCAAGATGAGATCGGTTGCCGGGGCGGCCTTGATAACGACCAGAAATGATGCCGCCGAATAACAAGCCGCGCGGCTCATCGTGGCAGCGTGGTAGATCCCATAAGCATCTGGTCGATGGCGCGAGCACACAGGCGCCCCTCGCGGATCGCCCATACGACCAGCGATTGGCCGCGGCGCATGTCGCCGGCCGAGAACACTTTTGGTAGCGAGGTTTGAAAGTCCTGCGTATTGGCGCAGACGTTGCCACGCTGGTCGAGGTCGAGGCCGAGCGTCTTGAGCAGGCCCTCGTGCACCGGATGCACAAAGCCCATCGCCAGCAGCACGAGATCAGCTTCCAGCGCGAAGTCACTGCCTGCGATAGGCTGAAACTTGCTGTCGACATGTGCGCAGTGCAGCTTGGTCACCTTGCCGTCGATGCCGGAAAATTTCTGTGTCAGGACCGCGTAGTCGCGCTTGGCGCCCTCGGCCTGACTCGACGATGTGCGCATCTTCAAGGGCCAGTTGGGCCAGGTCAGCGCCTTGTTCTCATGCTCCGGCGGCGCCGGCATGATTTCGAGCTGAGTCACCGATTTAGCGCCCTGCCGGAACGAGGTGCCGATGCAGTCCGAGCCGGTGTCGCCGCCGCCAATCACCACCACGTTCTTTCCGGTCGCGAAGATGTCCGCCTCGTCGAATTTTTCGTTGCCGTTGCGGCGATTCTGCTGCGGCAGGAAATCCATCGCGAAGTGAATGCCGTCGAGATCGCGGCCGGGGATCGGCAGATCGCGTGGCGCTTCCGCGCCGCCGGTCAAAGCCACCGCGTCATAGTCTCCGACGAGCTGCGCCGGATCGATCGCGTCCGCTGCGCCGCCACCGACCGGCTTGCCGTAGTGGAAGATTACGCCTTCGGCCTGCATTTGTGTGAGGCGGCGGTCGATGATGTTCTTCTCCATTTTGAAGTCGGGAATGCCGTAGCGCAGCAGCCCGCCGGCCTTCGCGTTCTTCTCGTAGACATGCACCTCGTGGCCAGCGCGCGCGAGCTGCTGCGCGCAAGCAAGGCCGGCGGGGCCAGACCCGACCACGGCGACTTTCTTACCGGTCTTTTGCGTCGCGACCTCCGGTTTCAGCCAGCCGTTATCCCAGGCGCGGTCGACGATGGCGCATTCGATCGTCTTGATGGTGACGGGATTGTCGTCGATGTTCAGCGTGCAGGAGGCTTCGCACGGTGCCGGACAAATGCGACCCGTGAACTCCGGAAAGTTATTGGTGGAGTGCAGCGTTCGCGAGGCCTCCTCCCAATTGCTCTGATAGACGAGGTCGTTGAAGTCGGGGATCTGGTTGTTGACCGGGCAGCCGGATGTGCCCGGCGCGACCGAGCCGGTGCCGTGACAATAAGGGATGCCGCAGTTCATGCAGCGCGCAGCCTGGTCGCGCGTCTCCTTCTCGGATAGCGGGATCACGAACTCCTTGAAGTTCGTCACACGCTCGCTGACCGGCGCATACTTGCGGTCGTGCCGTTCGATCTCGAGAAAACCTGTAATTTTACCCACGGCTGTTCACACTCACGGTAGAAAAAAAGGGAAACAGTAGCTAAACCCGATCACGGCACCCACAACGAACATCCATGGCTCCAGCGTACCGTTGACGAGATAAGCTGCGAGAGGCACTGCCAGCGCAACCGCTAACGACAGCAGCCGATGTACGGTCGCGAGTCGCTTTTGCCACGCCATTCAACTTACGCCCCGATCGCGATCTTCGGCTCGGCGTCGGCGTCGGTCTTCATTTCCTTCAGCGCGCGGCGGTATTCCACCGGCATGACCTTGCGGAATTTCGGCAAGTAGGCCTTCCAGTTCGCGAGAATATCGTCGGCGCGTTTCGAGCCGGTCAGCTTGGCGTGGCGCATGACCAGAACGTGCAGCCGCTCGACATCGGAGCTCAGCAGATTCTGGAACACATCGACTCGACCATGCGCCTCGAGGTCGCCGGTGTGATGATAGGTGCCGGCATTGATCATCTCTTCCGACAGCACCGGCTCGAGATCGACCATCGCGAGATTGCAGAGCTTCGGGAAATCGCCCGCCTCGTCGAGTACATAGGCGACGCCGCCGGACATGCCGGCCGCGAAGTTGCGTCCGGTCTTGCCCAGCACGACGACGATGCCGCCGGTCATGTATTCGCAGCAATGATCGCCGGCGCCCTCGACGACCGCGACCGCGCCGGAGTTGCGCACGGCGAAGCGCTCGCCGGCGACGCCGCGGAAGTAGCACTCGCCCTCGATCGCGCCGTACATCACGGTGTTGCCGACGATGATCGACTCTTCCGGGACGATACCGGAGTTTGCGGGCGGCCGCACGATGATTCGTCCGCCGGAAAGGCCTTTGCCGACATAGTCGTTGCCTTCGCCCTCAAGGTCGAAGGTGATTCCTCGCCCGAGCCAGGCTCCGAACGCTTGTCCGGCTGTGCCCTTGAGATGGACCTGGATGGTGTCGAGCGGCAGGCCGGCATGGCCGTAAATCTTCGCGACAGTGCCCGACAGCATCGCGCCGGCTGAACGGTCGGTGTTGTTGATCGTGGTCTCGATCGTCACTGGTGCGCCACGGTCAAGCGCCGGCTTCGCCTGCGCGATCAGCTTGCGGTCCAGCACCTTGTCGAGGTGATGGTTCTGCTCCTCGGCGTGATAGATCTTCTGACCCGGCGCTTCCTTCTGCCGGTAAAACAGCTTCGAGAAGTCGAGCCCCTTGGCTTTCCAGTGCGTCACCAGTGCGCTCTGGTCGAGCATTTGCACCTGGCCGATCATTTCGTTGAAGGTGCGATAGCCGAGCTCGGCCATGATCTCGCGCACCTCCTCGGCGACAAAGAAGAAGAAGTTGATAACGTGCTCGGGCTGGCCGGTGAAGCGCTTGCGCAGCACCGGATCCTGAGTCGCGACGCCGACCGGACAGGTGTTGAGATGACACTTGCGCATCATGATGCAGCCGGCAGCGATCAGTGGTGCAGTGGCGAAACCGAATTCGTCGGCCCCGAGCAGCGCGCCGATCACGACGTCGCGGCCGGTGCGGAAGCCGCCGTCGACCTGTACGGCGACGCGCGAGCGCAGTTTCTCCCGCACCAGTGTCTGGTGGGTTTCGGCAAGCCCGATCTCCCACGGCGAACCGGCGTGCTTGATCGAAGTTAGCGGTGAGGCGCCGGTGCCGCCCTCGAAGCCGGCGATGGTGACATGATCGGCGCGGGCCTTGGCAACGCCGGCGGCGACCGTGCCAACGCCGATCTCGGAGACGAGCTTCACCGAAACCAGACTGTCCGGATTGACGTTCTTCAGGTCGTAGATGAGCTGTGCGAGGTCTTCAATTGAATAGATGTCGTGATGCGGCGGCGGCGAGATCAGGCCGACGCCCGGCGTTGAATGGCGCACGCGCGCGATGGTCGCGTTGACCTTGTGGCCGGGCAACTGTCCGCCTTCGCCGGGCTTTGCGCCCTGCGCCATCTTGATCTGCATCATATCCGAGTTGACCAGATACTCCGTGGTGACGCCGAAGCGCCCCGAGGCGACCTGCTTGATCGCCGAGCGCATCGAGTCGCCGTTTGGCATCGGCTTGAAGCGGTCGGCTTCCTCGCCTCCTTCGCCAGTATTCGACCTGCCGCCGATCCGGTTCATCGCGATCGCGAGCGTGGTATGAGCTTCGCGCGAGATCGAGCCGAAGCTCATGGCGCCGGTCGCAAAGCGCTTGACGATCTCCTTCGCCGGTTCGACCTCGTCGAGGGCGACGGGCTTGCGCTGATCGTCTTCCGCGGTTTTGAACCGGAACAGACCGCGCAGCGTCAGCAGGCGCTCGGACTGTTCATTGAGTGTCTTTGCGAACGCGCGATAGCGCTCCTGCGAATTGCCGCGCACTGCGTGTTGCAGGTTGGATACCGATTCGGCGGTCCATGCGTGATCCTCGCCCCGGGTGCGATAGGCATATTCGCCACCGACATCGAGTGCGGTCTTATAGATTTGCACGTCACCGAACGCATCGGCATGACGGCGCACGGTTTCTTCCGCGATTTCGCTGAGGCCTACGCCTTCGATGCGGCTGTGCGTGCCGGCGAAATACTTTGCGATGAATTCGGCCTTCAACCCCACGGCGTCGAAGATCTGCGCGCCGCAATAGGATTGATAGGTCGAGATGCCCATCTTTGACATCACTTTGAGCATGCCCTTGCCGATGGACTTGATGTAACGCTTGACGATTTCCTTGTCGTCAAGGCTGCCTGGCAGGCGTTCCTTCATCGCTATGATGGTCTCGAACGCCAAATAGGGATTGATCGCCTCCGCGCCGTAACCGGCGAGACAGGCGAAGTGGTGAACTTCGCGCGGCTCGCCGGATTCGATGACGAGGCCGACCGAGGTGCGCAAGCCGACGCGGATCAGATGATGATGCACGGCGGCGCAGGCGAGCAGCGAGGGAATCGGAATCCGTTCGATGCCAATCAGGCGGTCGGACAGGATGATGATGTTGACGCCTTCGCGGACCGCGGCTTCTGCGCACGCGCAAAGCGCGTCCAGCACCTGCTCCAGGCCGTCGGCGCCAACGCTGGCGTGGAAGGTGATATCGAGGGTGCGCGAGACGAAGTGCGATTCCGCGACATCGGAGATCGAGCGGATCTTCTCAAGGTCGGCGTCAGTGAGGATCGGCTGCCGCACCTCGAGCCGTTTGGTCGAGGCGAGACCTTCGATATCGAACAGGTTCGGCCGCGGTCCGATGATCGAGACGAGACTCATCACCAGTTCCTCGCGAATGGGGTCGATCGGAGGGTTGGTGACCTGTGCAAAGTTCTGCTTGAAGTAGGTAAAAAGCTGCTTGGGACGGTCGGACAGCGCCGAGATCGGCGTGTCGTTGCCCATCGAGCCTGACGCTTCCTCGCCGATGGATGCCATCGGCGTCAAAAGGATGTTGATGTCTTCCTGCGAATAGCCGAATGCCTGCTGACGATCCAGCAACGGCAGGTTCGAACGGGCGGTTTTTGCTGGCGCGTCCGGCAGGTTCTCGACCTGTATTTGGGTGCGGCCAAGCCAAGCCCTGTATGGATGGCTGTTCGCCAATGTGGCCTTGATCTCATCGTCAGGAATAAGGCGTCCCTGCTCGAGGTCTACCAGCAGCATTTTGCCCGGCTGTAGCCGCCACTTGGTGATGATCTGATCTTCCGGAATCTTGAGCACGCCCATCTCGGACGCCATCACGATGCGGTCATCGCTGGTGACCAGATAGCGCGCCGGACGCAGGCCATTGCGGTCGAGCGTCGCGCCGATCTGGCGGCCGTCGGTGAAGGCGATCGCCGCCGGACCGTCCCACGGCTCCATCAGTGCCGCATGATATTCGTAGAAGGCGCGTCGCTCTTCATCCATCAGGGGATTGCCCGCCCACGCCTCGGGGATCATCATCATGACCGCATGCACGAGCGAATAGCCGCCCTGCACCAGGAATTCGAGGCTATTGTCGAAACAGGCCGTGTCGGACTGGCCTTCGTAGGAGATCGGCCACAGTCGGCTGATGTCCTTGCCGTACAAATCGGAATGTACCGACGCCTGCCGCGCCGCCATCCAGTTGACGTTGCCGCGCAACGTGTTGATCTCGCCGTTGTGCGCGACCATGCGATAGGGATGGGCCAACGACCATGTGGGGAAGGTGTTGGTGGAGAAGCGCTGATGTACAAGCGCCAATGCTGATTCGAAATCCGGCTCGTGCAGGTCGGGATAGTAGCTGCCGAGCTGGTCGGCGAGAAACATTCCCTTGTAGATCACGGTGCGGCACGACATCGACACCGGATAATAGCCGGCGAGACCGCGCTCGCGGCGTTCGAAGATCGCCTGCGAGATTGACTTGCGTAGGATGTACAGCCGTCGTTCGAACTCGTCCTCGGTCGCGGCGGTGCCGTTGCGGCCAATGAACACCTGCATGTTGGCAGGTTCGGTCGGCTTCACGGTGTCACCGAGCGAGGAGTTGTCGGTGGGCACCTCGCGCCAGCCGAGCAGGGTCAGGCCTTCGGCCTTGATCTGATCGGCGATGATGCTCCGGATGATCTCGCGCCAGGCGGTCTCGCGCGGCATGAACAGCGCGCCGACGGCGTATTCTCCGGCCCTTGGCAGCGTGAAACCAAGCTCCGTTGCCTTTCGTGCAAAAAAGACGTGCGGAATCTGTACGAGTATGCCCGCTCCATCTCCGGCGCGCGGATCGGCGCCGACTGCGCCGCGATGTTCGAGGTTGCAGAGAATACTGATCGCGTCGGAGATGATCTGATGCGACTTCCTGCCTTTGATGTTGGCGATGAAACCGACGCCGCAGGAATCCTTTTCCAGGGCGAGGTCGTAGAAGCCTTCTGCCGGCGGCCGCCAGGTATGTTCATAGACTGCCTGCTGATCCGCAGGTTCAAGCGGTTTCGTGACCGAAGCCGCTGTCAATGGTTCCAGTCCGGTGTTCTCCCGCTCGAACGATGGCGCGCTCATCTTAACTCCAGTACCCTTTCCCGGCCGGGATTTTCCATTCCGAAACGTCATCCGCGTCTTGGCGCCCCGTCGACGGTCGTGGCACCGATCGACAGTTTTGGGCACCACTCATACGCCGCGAGCCGAAGTTTTAGAGTTCAAACCAGGGCGCTCAAATTCCCGGCAGACTATGGCCCGTCATGCCTAACCAGCTTCGGAGGACCGCATCTCGCCGCGAGAACACTGCCAAGCCGATCGCCGAAACGCCGACAGTCAAGAATTAAGACAGTGTTGCTGTCCTAACTGTGACATTGCCAAATTTTTCTCTAACACACAAGCGTCTCAAAGTCCCTGATTGCGTGGCAGATGTGCGGCAAGATCCCGGGTTTTGAAGCAAGCACGCCCTGATCCAGCTCAAGGACTGCCCGACCAGGCGCCGATGACCAAAACCGGGTTGTCCCGCCATCGGCAAATGCCGGGGCCGCGCAAAAAAAACGCCCCGGTCTTGCCGGGGCGCTGCGGTTTTTAATGACCCGAGGGTCGAAACGATCAGATCAGGCTGCCGCCTTTTCGACCGCCGGTGCGGCGGGTGTGCTGGTCGAGATCGGAATGCTACGGGGCTTCTTGGCTTCCGGAATCTCGCGAACGAGATCGACATGCAGCAACCCGTTCTCCAGCGAGGCGTTCTTCACCTGAACGTAATCGGCCAGCTGGAATGCGCGTTCGAAGGCGCGGGCCGCGATGCCGCGATACAGCACCTCGGATTTTTCCTTGCCATTCTCATTGGTGACCTTCTCGCCTTTGATCGTCAGCGTGTTTTCCTTCGCGACGATGGAGAGCTCGTTCGGGGCAAAGCCGGAGACAGCGACGCTGATACGGTACGCATTCTCGCCGGTACGCTCGATGTTGTAGGGCGGATAGCCTGGCGCGTCGCCATTGACCTGATCGAGCAGATTGAAGAGCCGGTCAAATCCGACAGTGGAACGGTAAAACGGGGCGAGATCGAAAGTACGCATGGTTCAGTCCTCCATTGAGCGACATGTAAAGAACCCGCCCGCCAATCGGGCCGGGCTTTCGTCTGTGTGCAGCCTGATGATCCGTTTTCGGACCACTGGTAGCGGCCTGCACGAAAGTGATATGGGAGGGAATTCAGGCACGTTCAAGAGCGGGGATACGCCTGCTTCCAGGCGCCCCGCTCTTTACTCCTCCAGCCGGTTCGGTCATGAGGCTTGTTTCAATCCCTGCAAATCCGGTTCCGGAGAATTGCGTTAGCGGCACCGTAAGAACCTCTGACGGGGTCGAGTTGCGCTTCGCGCGCTGGCCGCCGACGCAAGGGCGTAAGGGGACCGTCTGCGTGTTTGCCGGACGCGGCGAGCAGATCGAAAAATACTTCGAGACCGTACGCGACCTGCGCGACCGGGGATTCGCGGTGGCGATGATCGACTGGCGCGGGCAGGGGCTTTCGTCGCGGCAGTTGCTCGATCCGCGCAAGGGATACGTGCGCCGTTTCTCCGACTACGAAATCGACGTTCGTGCCTTCGTAAAACAGGTGGTGCTGCCGGATTGTCCGCCGCCATACTTTGCACTGGGGCATTCGATGGGGGGCGCAGTGCTGCTGCGGGTGGCGCATGCCGGCAAGCGCTGGTTCGACCGCATCGTGCTGTCGGCGCCAATGATCGACCTGCCAGGACATCGCAATTCGCTCCCAGCGCGTGCGCTGCTGCGTGCGATGCGACTATTCGGGCAGGGCGGCCGCTACGTTCCCGGCGGAAGCGACCAACTCACCGGCGTTGCCAGTTTCGTCGGCAATCCCTTGACCAGCGATCCCGTGCGGTTCGCCCGCAATGTCGCAATTCTTGAGGAGGACCCCACGCTGGGAATTGCTTCTCCGACAGTGGCGTGGGCCGACACAGCCTTCCAGACGATGCACGATTTTCGCGTCGCAAGTTACCCGTCACAGATCCGTCAGCCGTTGCTGTTGATCGCGGCCGGCAACGACGCCATCGTCTCCACTCCGGCTATCGAGGAGTTTGCCTATCACCTACGCAGCGGGTTGCACCTCGTCATCGCCGGATCGAAGCATGAAATCCTGCAGGAACAGGGTCGCTACCGTGCCCAGTTCTGGGCCGCCTTCGACGCCTTCGTGCCTGGCACGCCGCTGTTCTAGTTTTCGTGTCCGATTCAACTGCGTGAATCAAACTCTAGCAATTCAGCAACTTCAGCGCGGCCTCGTGGACGCGGCGGTCGCCAGCGGCGACGACGCGGCCGCCGCCCTGTGCCGGCTTCCCTTCCCATGTTGTGATCACGCCGCCAGCCCCGGTAATGATCGGTATCAACGCCGCGATGTCATAGGGTTTCAGTTCCGTCTCAATGACGAGATCGAGATGGCCCGCGGCTAGCATGCAGTAGGAATAGCAGTCGCCGCCATAGCGGGTCAGCCGCACCTCGGCTTCGACTTTGTTGAATGCTGCGCGATCGTCGGGATTCATCAGGAGGGGACTTGTCGTGAACGAAGTTGCCTCTTGAAGTGACGGGCATCGCCGCACCGCAAGTTTGCGCCCGTCCGACGGTCCTCGATAGCGAGAGGAGCGGTTGTCGCCGCTGAACCGCTCGCCGATGTAGGGTTGATGCATCATGCCGAACACCGGCATTCCACGATGAAGCAGTGCGATCAGCGTGCCCCAAATCGGAAAACCTGCGATAAAGGATTTTGTGCCGTCGATGGGATCCAGCATCCAGACATATTCGGCGTCTTCGTTTTGATTGCCGAATTCCTCGCCGACGACGCCGTGCTCCGGAAAGTTCGCTTGGATCATCCGGCGCATTACGGCTTCGGCCGCCCGATCGGCCTCCGTTACCGGATCGAAGTCGCGACTGGCGCTCTTGTTTTCGACGCCGAGAAGAGTCGTTCTGAAAAATGGCAGGATGGTTTCGCCCGAGGCCGTCGCGAGACGGTCAATAAAGGCGGTAAAGTCAATCACCGTCACGCTATACCTCACCGGGCAATGTTCGGGCGCTACGACCCCTAGCTAAGTCGCCTCCTAATACATGTCCGGATCGGATATCGCATCGTCTGCCATTCCATCGCGGCACAGTTTTCCCGCTCTCGCATTATCGCTGCGGGGTCCGGGACTGCATCGATCGTGGATCGGATGTTGCCGCCTTGAACGCTCTGGGTTGATCCGGGAGGATCGCGCCGAAATCAGATTAAGATATTGAAATACTTAATAAATTAAAAGTTTGAGTCGAGACTCAATGAACCGGAGAAGACCACATGGATGATGAAACTAGAGCTATTTGAAAGGAAATCGCTCGAAATCCCTTGCATTTTGTGCAGCGCGGTTACATATTGTTGCGGTGCGGTAGCCATAGCTATCGCTTGCCCTCCTTGGGCGTTTCCTCCCTAGACTTGGGTCGCTTGTTCGACGAGCGGCCCTTTTTCTTTGCTTCTTTGCGCGGCTTTGCAAAGGACCATCCAGGCTTTCGCCGTCCTCGTCGATCTGAACTTCAGAAAACTTGCATCTTTATGGACTGCCGTCGGTTCGGGTCGCCAAGGCAATCTTTCCTTGCGGCACTTCCGAACATTGATTGAACGCCGGGAATCTACTCTGCGGCGGACCGGAAGGAGCCGAGATCGCCGAGCGGGATGGCGGCCAGGGCATCGGCGAGCGTCAGGAAATCCGTTGCAACCTGATGGAAGCGGGGGCCGCGCTCACGCCGCCGTTCGTCCATGTA
The DNA here is from genome assembly GCF_049852135.1 of Nitrobacter sp. TKz-YC02. Lineage (NCBI taxonomy): Bacteria > Pseudomonadati > Pseudomonadota > Alphaproteobacteria > Hyphomicrobiales > Nitrobacteraceae > Nitrobacter > Nitrobacter sp. TKz-YC02. Next base: position 3,689,659 of record NZ_CP180728.1, on the reverse strand, counting down.
GACCGCTCGGTTGAGTTCGAGCTGAACCGCGTGCAGCCCGCTGGCCGGATTTCCGTAATGTTCGGTGATAAATCCGCCCGCATAGGGCTTGTTGCGGGCGAGCGAGTAGCCGAGGCCTCTCATCACGTCATCGATGACGTTGGGAAGCTGCGGCGCACAACTGGTCTCATAGCGATCACCGATCACGATGTCCGGTCGCTTCGGTTCATCAAACGAGATTCCGGTCGATGGCATCGAGTGGCAATCCACAAGGATGACCGTTCCGAACGTCTGATGGGCCTTGTGGATCAGCCGCCGCAGCGCGCGATGATAGGGTTTGTAGAGCAGTTCGATCCGGCCGAGCGCATCATCCACGGCGAGACGTTCGCGATAGATTTCCTCGCCGTCGCCGACCACGCGTGGGATAGTGCCGAGACCACCGGCGACCCGCATCGATCGCGTGTTGGCGAAGCTCGGCAGCCGCCCGGTGAACATTCGAGGATCGAGCTCGTAAGGTTCGCGGTTTACGTCCACGTAGGAGCGGGGGAAGTTAACCCGGACCACTGGAAAGCCGGCATCGGTCAAGCCGCCGATCAATTCATCCATGAATGAATCTTCTGACCGGCGCAGGCCGGCGAGATCGATCCGCGAAGCGGACAGGAATTGCTCCGGATAGACCGAACCGGAATGAGGAGAGTTAAAGATGATGGGGGATCGCCATATCGCCGGCTCAGCGATCTCGAAAGGCGGTTGGTCACCGTCAAACTGGTTCATCGCCGGCGTCGTCCTTGCGCAGCCGCCTGTCGAACTTGTCTGGACAGGCGTTCCTGAATTTGCATTGTCGATAATCACGACCCTTCTGCCAAGCCAAAGTTCGTTTTCACTCCAAATTTACCAGATTTGGCTTATAGTGACTGCTCCTCCAGCCGGGCTCCAATGACCTCCATCATGCACAAAATCCTCCTTGCCGAAGACGACAACGACATGCGCCGATTTCTGGTCAAGGCGCTGGAGAATGCCGGTTTCAAGGTATCGTCCTATGACAACGGCCTGTCAGCATATCAGAGGCTGCGTGAGGAGCCATTTGAAATGCTTCTCACCGATATCGTAATGCCGGAAATGGACGGCATCGAGCTGGCGCGCCGCGCTTCGGAACTCGATCCCGACATCAAGATCATGTTCATTACTGGCTTTGCGGCCGTCGCGCTGAATTCCGATTCCCAGGCGCCGAAGAACGCCAAGGTGTTGTCCAAACCGGTGCATCTGCGTGAATTGGTCAGCGAAGTGAACAAGATGCTGGCGGCTTGATTCATTATTGTCCGCTGATCCTTGCCTGTCCGCGCGGGAGCCGATATAGGACCGGCGACCCCTTTCGGAAGTTTCCGGGCGCGTAGCTCAGCGGGAGAGCACTACCTTGACATGGTAGGGGTCACAGGTTCGATCCCTGTCGCGCCCACCATTTCACTAGTAATTTCAGATAGATGCATCGTCGCCGTTTCGGCGGTTGCGCGGTGCTGCGATGGGGTAAGCATGGGGTAAGCAGCCGCGCCTAATACGCGCGGGCATTTTGACTGTCCGGGAGGAGAGAATGCTTCGGGGATTTGGGATCGTCGCTATTGTATGGATGACTGCTGCTTGCCCTGACAGAGCCTTCGCGGATTGTTCTGACGCTACGTCGTCGTACAATTCAGCCGTCGATGATATCTCGACCTACCTCAAGCGGTATGTCCAATGCGTGAGCTCCAGCAACGGCAGCGATGATTGCTCGTCCGAATTTCGGCGGCTCAAATCAGCTCAGAGCGATTTTGAAAGCGCGGTATCTGATCATCAGGTTTATTGCCGCGAGTAAGCAAATGCCCGGGTGCCGGCCGGGCATTCTGCGAGGCAGGCTGCCTTCAACGAGCCGAAGCAACTACGCGGTCACCGGCAGCAGACCATAAGATTCGACTACGGCAATTTGATCCTCGACGAATTTTTTGATCGATGCGTCGGCGGCGGTAACCGCTTCGGCGATCTGCACCGAGAGTGCGATCCTATGGAGCCGGTAAGTCGCGCGTTGATACGACTGTACCAGCTCATCGACAGACGTGTTTTCCGGAATGTCTGCAATGGTCTTTCGAGCAAACGCCATTGCTTTTCTAAATCGGCCGTAATCGTAGGTGAGGCGAGCATTAGAGCTATCGATCGACTGAGCCCTGGTTTGCATGGTGTTTATCCTTTCCGTCGGCGGCGCCGCGCCGCTGATCTGAATCCTCTCATCGATTATCGCCAATCGCAAGATCTAAGTTATTGATTTTGTTGTGATTTTTGTTGTTTTCTGCTGTGAAAATCACAACATGATGCGATAATCGCAACATGGATTGAGAGGCAGATTATGGATGAGGACTTTCCTGTTCAAATCGTACTTGCAGCAATCTTGGCGGTTCCAATTCTCTGCGCGACCTTAAGCGTCACAGGAAGCAAATAGGAGGCAGACGACAGGAGCGTTGGCCATGACAAAGCCACTAACGGACCGTGCGTCCCCTCATTCGTCTCGCTCTCAGTCGCACCGAACCGACTTATGATGTGGAGCGAACGCGCAACCAAGGTGCACTGGCATCGTGACGCCGCAAGGCCGATATTAACAACTCAGATCCACAATGACCTACCGAGGTTGACCACCACAGAATAATGTCGAACCACGATGGCTGCCGCCGCAAAGAGAGAGAGACCGCCCTATAACCCGGCGATGCTTCGCTGGGCGAGGGAGTATCGTGGCCAGTCGATTGAAGAAGTTGCGCATCGCCTCAACCAGAAGCCCGAACGAATCACCGCATGGGAAGAGGCGCGAGAAGTCCCCACTGTGAACCAGGCGCGGGCTCTCGCCAATCTGTATAATCGATCGTTCATCGAATTCTTTCTGAAGGAGCCGCTTCAGCTTCCAGAGTCGGCGATGGTTCCTGATTTCCGTACCCACCGAGGCGTTGATCTCGCTAAAAACCATCGAGCACTGAAAGACATTCAATCTTGGGCCGAGGCTCAGAGGATAAACGCACTCGATCTCCTCCAAGAACTTAGTGAAACTCCACCTGCGTTCCCTGAACATCTCATCGCTACCGCCAAGACACAAGTTGACGACGCTGCGGCTGAAGCACGCAAAGCGATGGATTTTACGATCGATGCACAACTCGCTCTTACTTCCCAGCAGAGGGACCAACTTCCGAATATTATTCGCAGGAAGCTTGAACAAATCGGAATCCTGACGCTGAAGAACACAGCACTTGGCGAGTTGCGTGCGCGAGGCATGTGTCTGGTTGAGTTCCCTCTACCGACAGTGGTTTTCGGGAATGAGGCGCCCAGCGCACAGGCGTTTACCCTTGTGCATGAGCTGGCACACATCATCCTGCGGCAGAGCGGCATCATAGCGCCACTTGCCTATAACAATGAGGGCGGCAAGACCCACACCGAGGCGTGGTGTGATCAATTCGCCGCATCGTTTCTCATGCCAAAAGAAACGGTCTCCCGCCTTCTGGGTGAGATGCCCCCGCTGCGCCTCGATTCAATCTCCGATGATCGTCTGTCTTCTGTAGCTAATGCGCTGCGGGTCAGCCCCCACGCCATGCTGATCCGTCTCGTTCATCTCGGCTACGTGGACCGTCGCTACTATTGGGAAATCAAGAAGCCTCAGTTTGATGAAGAGGACGCCGATTTCCGTTCTTTTGGTCGAGCGCCATATTACGGGACACGCTACAAGAACGCGCTAGGCGATCTTTACACCGGACTGGTTATGGAAGCGTGGGCCAACGGCCGCATCACCAACCATAATGCAGCCCAGTATATGGGCATAAAGAATCTTCAACATCTTTACGACATACGCGATCATTTCGGTGTGTCGTGAAGAAGTATTGTTTCGACACGTCAGGAATTTCGAATCCTCTGGAAACAATGCCAGAAGATATTCACAAGACTATGTGGGCTGGGTTCTGCGAGCGAGTCGAGAGTGGATCGATCGCCACAACCACTGAGATACACAGCGAATTTTGCTATATACCAGGTGATGTTGGAAAACGCCTAATTTCCAGCAAATCGTTGCTCGTGCTGGAAGTCGGTGAGGAGTGGGACTGGCAAACCTACGTTGATCACGCTCAGCGGATGCAGGTCGACCACAAGGATTTCATCTCTGAATTTACTGGCGGGTCGGCAAAGACGATTTGCCTGAACGATCTCACTATTATCGCACTAGCAAAAACATTGAGTCTACCACTCGTGAGCATGGAGAGGTTGGTGCCGGAAGACCCTGGTACCAAGAAAAGACGCATTCCCAACATCTGCAAGGCAGAAGGCGTCGAGCACCTAGTCTTTAATGACTTCCTTCGAAGAGAAAATCTCACATTCTAAGTGGCAACGCTTCGCTATCCACCGCAAATCGTCGCGCTCATCTTCACTCCAACCAATTCATGCGATCCCTGCCGGCGCGTTTGACCTGGCTTTCGCGATCGTTCATTGGACCGGACCTTTCGGCAGCAGGACGCGGCTCGCGATCAGGTACCCTAACCATTGACCATCTCTCCGATCACAAGCCGGTACCCGGCCCGATACCCAACATTTTCAATGGTGATTCCGGACCCGGCCAAGCGGACCCGCAGATTGTGAAGCAGCGCCTTGAAAGCACGGTACATACGATCGGGCGATGGGCCTCCGTCAGGATCGCTCGCGTACATCGCGCAAAAAATCTGCTCCGTCTGGACCGCCCTACCCTTGCCCTTCCACACCGCGCGCAGCACGTTTTCCTCGCACGGCGGGACGCGGTAGTACTCAATCACGATATCGATTTCGGGCGTCTTCGTTCGCCGCCTACACATCGGGCATTCGATCGGCGTGAACGACTTGAGGCGCGGCATTTTCGTGGGCTGCACCGGTAGGCCCCGAAGTGCAGGGCTCTTTCTTATGGCGGCCGCGCTCGCTATCGCCGTCATCGGTAGCCTCGCCTTTTCGCTTCCTTGATGGCCGATCTGATCAGGCGCATGTCGTTGCCAGCGCCTGTGCGCTCCAGACTATCGATCGTTCCCGGCGCGATGATTTCCAGATCACGAATGAACGCCCGCGCGGCGCTGAGATCGGCCATGTATGTGTCGCCGAACTCTTGCTGGATCGCGGCCATGCCGGACGCGAACTCCGCCTCGATCTTCTCCGGTGCGATTGGCGAGAGGGTGTCCCCTTGCCGCTCACTGACGATATCGAGCGCGGACGTGAGCTCGGCCGCGTCCATCCCCGCCGCGCGCGCATCGGCGATTAAAGCCTCGCCGGCTGAACTAAGTGCTTCCGCTCGCTCAACATCACCATCGGATCGCGCAGAGAGGGCGAATGTGTTGAAGAAACCGGCGATCGGCTTCTCGTCGAACTGACTGGTGGCGTCATCCTTGAACAGGGTCGCGGCAGCGTCGGTTTGGGCTGGATCAGTAAGGCCGGCAGACGGCGCGGGGAGTGTGCCGCTCTTCGCCGCGTTATTCGGAAACATCCGCGCCGCCGCATCATCGGTGGCCGGCTTCTGGCCGCCCATGAGTCGCGCGGTCGCAGCGTTCTGCTGTACCTTGAAATACTCCGGCGGTTGCGATGACGCGGGGGCATCACTCGGGAATAGGATGTGAGCCGGATCAGTCATTGTGGGCCTCGTCGGTGAGTAAGTGACGCCAAGCCTGGCGCGCCCATTCTGCGACAGGACGCTCCTTGCCGAAACGATCGGTTCCGTTCGCGAACCTGAGCAACTGATCGATGGCGAACTGATCAATGTTCTTCCGGCCGACAATGGCACCGTCCGCCGGCTGGCCGGCCTCGCGCGCCGCTTTCCAGATTCCAAGCTCAACACCACGCATGTCAGAGATCAGCGCTTTGAACTCGGCGACCAGCCCATCTGCGCGGCTGGCGAGTTGAACGATTGCGGCAGCGCGTTCTCTGGCGATCTGAAGTTGGCGAGCGCGATAGTCCGCGTCCTTGGCCTCGGCGGCCTCGTGGTCCCTGCCCAGGGCAGAAATCCTGGCGTCAGCCAAGACTTCAAAATCGGCCTCGGCTTGCTGAATTTTCGTCCTGACGTTCGCAAGCAAGGTGCGGGCCTGCTCATCACCAGCGACGGCCGGAAGCGATAGCTCGCGCGCCTCGTCCTCCATCATCGAGATTTGCTCGCGGACCAGCGCGATGTTCGCGTCGATCTGCGCGACGGTTAGTGCCGATGCTGACATGTCAGGACACCCCTGCCCACGCGTCCGTTGCCAGCGTCGCAACAGTCTTGCTGCCTTCAAGGATCGGTTCGACCATCAGAGCGTGAGCGTAGTTGGCGAGACGGATACGGCCACTGTGCGCGTCGTGTCCTCCTGCCGGCTGAGCCTTCCTGATTTCGGTTTCGGCAGCATCGATGATTGCTCTCGCCGCGCGGAAATCGCTAACGAGTGTGTCCATTTCTGCTGCTTTGGCGATTATCGTCGCAATGTTCTCAGACACGGTTGCCATGTCGGTGGCCTTTCGTTTTCAGGATTTGCGCGAGCCGAGGAGCCCGCTTTCGAAGTTTTCATACTCGCAATCTGCGAAGGCCGGCCGCTCGGGCCACGGAAGGATCGGTGAGTACGGACGCGGGGGCACGTCCCAATCGGCCGGTGGCGGTGGCGGTGCAACAGCTGCTTGTGGTGCGGGAGCCGGCGCGCCGGGTGCGGGCGGCGGTGACTGCGGCGCTGGAGCAACCTCGGCTTCAATGACAGCGGCGGGCTTAACCGGAATGGTCGCGGTTATCTCGATATCGCCGGAACTCGAAAGGCTGACGGCGGCTTGTTTCGCGCTGGCGCGAGCCTTGGCGCGATCAATACGATCACCCAGACCATCGAGACCGAAACCGTCCTTGAACGCCTTCACGTTGTTTTCGGCGCGCACCTTGGCGATGCGCTTTTCGAGATCAATCAGTGCCTCCGGATCAATCTCAATTCCCTTTGGCTTCGGATGCACGTAGGGCGCAGCGGCCTTCGCTGCATCAAGCCGAATTTCAGCGTCGAGTGTTGCGTCATTCGCAACACGAGCCAGATGCTTGAGCGGCGTCCAGTCCGGGAATTCTTCCGCTACGGCTTCAATGGCTTCGATCGAACGCTTGCCGAGGCTTCCTTTCGGTCGCCCTGCGCCCTGCCGTTTTCCGCCATGTTGCGTCGATGACATGTGTGATCTTGAAAACTCGATTGCTTATCAAGAGCACTACGGGTGCAATGGTTGCCGCCACCACTGCGATCAGCGGCGGCTATGTCGCTATATGCCTTTTAATCGCGAGCGCACAAACGGCGATGAGGCGCGCGGATGGTCAGGCCGGCAGGATGAGTGCGAGGCCGAGATCGTGCCTCAGCCGTGACGCCTGGCGTATTCCAAGGCATCGTATGCGGCGAGCATTGCGTCACGGGCAGTCGCGCATAGTTCCGGCCAATAGGTTCGTTCACGGCTCGATAACGTCACGACAGCAACCCTCCATCCATCACCAAACCGGTAGATCACGAGTTTGTAGCTATCGACGCCGATCAGCGCCCATTCCCCGCGCGGTCCCCAGACCCAATCCTGATCCGCGAAACGTTCACGAGCACGTTGGCGAAAATCAACGACGGTATCGATCACGGCAAACTCGCGGTGGCTGACATTTGTGATCATGCCGCCAGTAGGTGCCTGGGTCGAGATCAGATCCGATGCAGCCCCCCGGAGCATACAGGCCCGATCACTGAACCTGCCGGTGCAGCGCCGCCGCACCATGACCGGCAGATGTGAAGGCCGAACGGTCACGGTTCCCCCACCTTGTCCGCGATGAAAGCGACGTTTCGGTCCGCCCCACTTCTGCTCCACTCCACCGCCCCGCCGACTTTCCGCGCAGAACCACTGCTCCCCACCCCTATGGGGGTGGAGTGGAGCAGTGGATAAATGCTTTTTGCGCTCCACCTTGCTCCACCTTTGCTCCACCACTTTTTTCAAACTGGAGCAGCCCATTCCCCGACCTCGATGCAGGGCCTCGGGCGGCGCTGAATGTCCTCGATCGGAACGACTTTCAGCGCCCCCGATTTGATCCAGACCGCGATCATTTTCTTGATCCTCTTCTTGCCAGCGTCACCGTAGCTGTCGATGGCGAGAACCTTGCCGATGGCGTGCCCGGCCCAATCAATCGCCTGCGCGTTCTCTCTAAAGCACTGCTCGTGCAGAGCCCTTTGAACCGTGAGCAACTTATCCGCGGTCATCCCGTCGAGGGCGTCCGGCGGCTTCCAGGCTGCGGCCACGGCAACGAAATCTTCGGGGCGATCCGCCGTGCCGTTGCCGAGCGCTTCCGACGCCAGCTTGAACCACTTCGCGGCGGAAGGTGGCGCGAGATTAGCCTTGGCATCGTCGATCCGGACGAACGACCGGCGCTCGCTTTCGGGAATATCGAGGGTGTTGGCGGCCTCCGCGCTCATAACGTTCAGCGCGCGCGCCGAGCGGACAGCGCCAGCGATGGCCGAACCGCCACGCGCCGCGTCGATGTCGGCATCGACACCGTTCAGCTTGCGAGAGTGGTGCACGAGGTCGATGGCGCACCCGGTGCGGTCCGCGACCAGGGCAAACGCCTTCACCGCTGCATCCATAGCGCCATTGTCGTTCTCGGGCATGCTGTGCACGGATACGAATGGATCGATGATCAGCACGTCGATCCGTCGATCGCGGATGGCAGCAATCAAGGCGTCGATCACCGGCATGGCGACCTTTGGCCCGTTCGCTCCCGTCTCGCCGATCCTGATCGGCACGTCGCGTCCGCTGTCGAGAAACAGCCTGCCCGCGATTTCGCTCGGCTCGATGTCGTGATGCAGACATGCCGCCACCACGCGCCGCTCTATTTCCTCACGAGGGTCCTCACCGTTCCAGAGCCAAACACGCAGCGGCCCGTGTGGCTTTAAGCCCAGCAGGGGCTTGCCTGATGCCATTGCCACGGCGTCGCCGATCGTGAGCGTCGATTTGCCGACACCGCCCGGCGCGATTGTCGCTGCGACGTATTTGCGGATCAGGTGATGCCCGTAAATCCATTGCCGTGGCGTGATCGTCGCCGGATCGCGCCAGACAAAGGCGGATGGCCTGATAGTGCACTCAGGACGTTCCCCGGACATCCCTTCTGCCGGTTCATCGCTTCGAAACGGTACGACGTTGTCCGGCAGTCCGTAATCACTCAGGGAACCGGGCGGTTCGATATCGTCGAGCCAGGCCGGTGGATCGAGGTCAAGCATCAGATGTCATCACCCGGCTCAGGGGCGTCGTCGTCGACCATCACCGGCTGCGAGTTCGGATTACGGAGCGACACCACATTGCGATCGGGCACCGGCAGCGGCGCGTTTTTCGGATGACGCGGATCATCCGGAAAGCAATCATCGCGGTCGACGCGCCCAAATTCCCGCCAAGCTGTCACGCCGTAATGGTCTTCTAGGAGCTTGATCCATTCCGATAGTCGGAGCGCGAAACCGGCGGTAATCTTGATCATGTCGCCGCCGCTACCGCCTTTCATTAGCTTTGACGGACGCACACCCGGATCGTTTCTAAGCGAAAACTGGCGCGCAACGAAACCAAGCTCTTCGATCAACGCGTCAGCCTCAACAATGAGAGCATAACGCGCCAACAGTTTGGCGCGATTCTCCTCGCTGAGACCGGTGTTGCGATACAAATGATCGGCGCGCCTCGCGATCACTTCGAGATCGGAATTGGAGAGCGGCGAGCGCCACTCAGTGCCCGCGACCGTGCGCGGGAACTTCGGGGTAAAGTCTGAAGACATGGCATGCCTCGTTGCGTGAGGCGGCCAATCGTTGTAAAAAGCGCAACACCACATCACGCTTAACGATTGATTCGCTCGGTCAGAAATGGCCGGGCGTTTTTGCTGCCCGGCAGGCGGATCGGTCAGGCGGCGGTAAGCTCGCTGGTCGAGAAAACGGGCTTCGACATGATCGACGCGGCCCATGCGTCAAGATCGGCAACGTCGTAGACGACCGTCCGCGTTCCGACCTTGCGAAACGCCGGTCCACCGCCGGCCACGGCGAGCTTGGCGAGGGTGGTGTAGGTTCGACTGATGCCGTGCTTCTCAAGCAGGTATGCGGAAGCTTCGGCGCGCTTAAGTCTCGGCCGTAGAGTGTCGTTGTTGGTCATGTTCGCCTCGCGATTTCGATTGATCGTGAGGCCAGTGGTAGATTGAGCTTACCGGTTCACTGAATTTGGTTCGGTGAACTATTTGCGCCCGAGCAGTTTCGCGACGTTCGACAGGCCAAGGAGTATTTCCGGCCCTGTCTGCCCTGCCATCCGCTCGCGCTCCCTCTCATAATCTTCGATCAGAGCCACGTACCGCTGGCGAGACGTTGGCGGCTTGGCGCGCTCAGACATGACGTGTTTCCGCTTGCTGGCTAATGCTCCGGCCTTAATTGCGAGATCACCCGCGACAAGATTGAGCGCATCGCTCACCCCAAGCTCCAGCAACCGGTCAACCGCAGCCAGGGCCATCGCATAGAAACCGGTTTCCGCTGGCGGTGGCTCCTTCCCTCCGGCTTTCTGCCCATCCGGCAGACGAAGCATTGCGTCCACATGACCGAATTCAAGCCCTTCCAGCGCGCTCAGGAGCGCCATAGCCGGGGCAACATTCTCACCATTATCATGTGCCCACTGTATTGCGTCAGTGAGCCAGATGCGGCAGGCGACGCGCCTATCTTGCGCCGTATTGGCATCCCGAAACATGCCGGCCGCGAAATCAAATTTGCCGCTCATCGCTTTGCCGTCGCCTTTGCCGCTGCCGGCAACTCGACAACGACGCCCTGCCGAGCCTCGCCCATCAACCGCGCAACCTCACCGGCCACCTTGTCGGCAGCAGCAACCAGAACAGCGTCCACGCGCCCGACATAACCAGCAGTCACGCCGCCAGCGACGTGGCCAAGTAGGGCGGCTACCGTGGGGAGCGTGAAACCGAGCGTGTCAGCAATCGTCGCAAAGCCGTGTCTCAGGCCATGCAAGGTCAGGTCAGAGAGTGCAGCGCGATCATCAGCCTCAAGTTTGGGATTCCTAATGATCCGCCCGTAGGCTTTCGGCAGTCCGCCAAAGGCGGCACCATTCTTCCGTTCTGCCGGGAATACGAAATCGCCATCCACATCGCGCGACTTGATCAATTTCAATAGATCGGCGGCAGCGCGTCCGAGCGGACGAAGGCTTTCTCCGGTCTTGCTTTCGGACAAGTGCAGGGCCCGACCGGCAAGATCGACCGCCGCCCAGCGCAGTTCAATAGCCTCGGCTCGGCGCAGGCCCGTGAGAGCAGCGAGCCTCACGGCCTCGCTCGCCTGCCACGTGACCCCAGCATCCTCAGCCTTTTCCAACGCACGTCCGAGCGCGGCATATTTCACCGGCAGATTGGCGACCTTGCGCTTATCGTCGGCCGGCATTCGAACGCCAAGCGCTGCATTTTCGGAGACAATCCCGGTTCGAACGGCATAGCTCAGGATGCCTTGCAGGAGGCCGACCGTTCTCTTTGCAGCCGTCGCACCGCCCTTGACGATGGCGCGCCCGCGCTTCTTGTCGGTCCTCACATCGGCGGCGGTCTTGCCCGCCTTCACGTCGCGGTAAAATTTTTCGATATCGGGCCGCGTCAGATCACGCACAGGCCGATGCCCAAGAAGGGGCAGGATATGTCGCGCGATCCGGCCTCGATCGATTTTGAGAGTGGACGCCTTCTTTGGTTCGCCACGCTTGCCGATGATGTTCCCAGCCTCGGCCTCGGCAAGATATTCGTCGCAGAGCTTTTTGACGGTTATCGCCCTGCGGGCCTCGTCGCGCGCTTGGGCCGGATCGTCGCCACGCGCCGCCGCTGCGAGCTTCTGGCGAGCCTCGTCGCGCGCCTGCTCGACGGTGAACACGCCCAGTTTCCCGATCGTCAGCCGCCGCGACCGGCCGTGTTTATTTCGGTACTGGACGAAAAATGACTTCACGCCTGACGGCTTCACACGAAGGCCGAGCCCCTTCACCGATCCGTCGCCGCTGTCCCACGCGAACAAGTCACCGGCAGGCGAGGGCGCGACGGCATCGACGACGCGCTTTGTCAGCTTCGGCATGATCCAACTCTCGGGTAAGCAGGGGGTAAGCACGGGTAAGCAATTTCAGGTCATTACCAAACATGACCGCTACCGTTCGAATATGATATAAATCACTGTTTTACAATGATGTAGTAAACTTACACCGTCTCAGGTAAGCACGGTCAAAAGCGCAACCCTTACCTTGACATGGTAGGGGTCACAGGTTCGATCCCTGTCGCGCCCACCACCAAGTCTTTGTTTTAGCTAGAGAATTTTATATGGTGCGAAATAGCCGTTAACTGCGGGCTTTCTCGCGTTGTTAAATTCAAAGCCCCCGTCTCCATGTCGGATTTCTGCTGAAAAATCGGCTCTGTCTCTGCTCGAAAAATTCCCGTTCCTGGGAACAAGAGAGATTAGTTCGAAGACTGGGTCGTAGGGCATTCAGTTCGATTTCCGCGAATTTGGTCCGCAAATTGCGGGCTTTTGTGTCCCCGTCGTGTCTCAGCTAGATCGTCTCAGGACGCGTTCTGTGTCTGCATCAAAAAATCCCGTTCCTGACCGGCTACTCGCCGCTGCTCACTTCGCTCTTCGCCGATATCTACCTTTCCGACGCGACCCGATGTATTCAAGCAGTTGCGCCTTCTGAAGGGCGCCAATGTCCCGTCGCGCGGTTTTCATGCTGACCTGCCAAACGGTCGTTATTTCCTTGGCGCCGTATCGGCCTCCCTCCGCGACCCGAGCTAGGAACCAATGTTGTCGTTCGTTGAGTTCTTTCGATTCAGGGTCATTTACAGGGTCGCGATCAGGGTCATCTTCAGGGTCATTTTGCCGATAACCCTTGGCCGACGGACTAAGGGCCGCCTCGCCAACGACATAGGCTTGCCTTGCCGCCGCAAGAGAAAAGCGATCCACCGGATCGCGTAATGGATTCGAGGCAGGGCCTTCGATGAGACCCAGAACGAAGGCTCTGATGACGGGCGACGATACCACGAGGCGTAAGAAAAACACCGTATCCGGGCCATGCTGTGCGGAAAGCCAATGCTTTACCGTCCTCTCGCTAGCATCGGTCTGACGCATAAGGTGCTTGACCGCCCGATGACTATCTCCGTGCTCCTTGCGCAGCAGTTCGGCAATGGTCCGTGCATACGCTTCTCGCCCATCGAGGACACCTTTCCATATCGGTAATTTCCTGCCCTTTTTCGGCAACATCCGCCATTTCCTCCGCAGTTAGACTGGCACCAGTGCGGATCAGCGGCAGAGACCTGTCATGCGCGGCGTGGTTGGTTGCTCGCGCCACCGCCAGGAATCAGGAAGGGGTGAGGTTTGACGCTCCGGAAACCTTACGATGACGATCGCTCACAGCCGCCGGAACGTCCTGTTCGAGCTGCCGAATACGTCCGTATGTCGACAGATCATCAGAAATACTCGACGGAAAACCAATCCGATGCGATCCGGCGGTATGCGGAGGCCCGTGGGATCGAGATCGTCCGAACCTATGCTGACGCCGGCAAAAGCGGCCTCAAGATCGAAGGACGCGATGCGCTCCGGCAACTCATCGATGATGTGCAGGCCGGCAACACGGATTTCAAAGTGGTCCTCGTCTATGACGTTAGCCGCTGGGGTCGATTTCAGGATGCCGACTGTCCGTCATCAAAACATTTGGCGCAAAGAGCGGCGAGATTTAGCGGAGAGCGGGCCTCATTTGTTGGTTGATGTTAAGCGGCGATTTTGCGGTGGAGCAAGCGCCGATATTTGATTGTCTGTCGTTTGATCCTTTCACGCTGTTTGATGATGGATTGTGCACGTCCGAAGTAGACGTCGGCGGGTGTGACGTTGCCGATGCCCTCGTGATAACGGCGATGATTGTAATGCTCGATGAATGCCTCGATCTGACACTCGAGATCGCCGGGCAGGAAGTAGTTCTCGAGCAGGATGCGGTTCTTGAGGGTTTGATGCCATCGCTCGATCTTGCCTTGGGTTTGCGGATGCAGCGGTGCGCCGCGGATATGGCTCATGCCGTTGGCATCGATCCATTCGGCAAGCTCGGCGGCGATGTAACTGGGACCATTGTCGCTGAGCAGTCTGGGCTTGTGCAACACCTTGGTGTTGTCGCAGCCTGAAGCTGCAAGGGCCAGTTCGAGCGTATCGGTGACGTCCTCGGCGCGCATGGTCGAGCACAGCTTCCAGGCAATGACATATCGAGAGAAGTCATCGAGTACGGTGGACAGATACACCCACCCCCAGCCGATGATCTTGAAGTAGGTGAAGTCGGTCTGCCACATCTGGTTGGGTGCTGTCGTCTTGTCTTTGAACTCATCAGCCGCCTTGACCACAATGAAGGCTGGGCTGGTGATGAGATCGTGGGCCTTGAGCAGGCGATAGACACTGGCTTCGGAGACGAAGTAGCGCTTCTCATCGGTAAAGCGCACTGCCAGTTCGCGCGATGAAAGTTCGGATTGCTCCAGCGCCATCTCGATGATCTGACCCTGGATATCGGCATCGATGCGGTTCCACACGCGACCTGGCCGGGAAGGACGATCTTCCAACGCTTCCGGCCCGCCCTCAAGGTAACGGTCATACCAGCGATAGAAGCTTCGACGTGCAATGCCCAGTTTGTCGAGTGTCTTCTTCGCCGGCAGATGCGATTGCTCGACGAGCCTGATGATCTCAAGCTTTTCGGATGCGGGATATCTCATTCGCCTTCGCCCCCATCCGCGATCATGCTTTTTTTGAGCAGACGGTTCTCCAGCGTCAGATCGGCAACCACCTCCTTCAGGGCATGCGCCTCACGGCGAAGGTCTTGCACTTCACCACTTGTCGCAGCTCGCGCCGTATCACCGGCCAGCCGCCGCTTGCCTGCCTCCATGAACTCCTTCGACCAGACGTAGTAAAGGCTCTGAGCGATCCCTTCCTTGCGGCACAGTTCAGCGATGCTGTCTTCACCGCGCAAGCCATCAAGCACAATCCGGATTTTATCTTCCGCCGAGAAATGGCGCCGGGTGGCGCGGCGAATGTCTTTGACAACCCGTTCGGCAGAACTTTTCCTGCTGCGAGACTTCGTAGTCATGTTCGTTCCTTCGTCATCGACGAGAACCGAACTCTCCTTAAATCATACCTTCAATTCTGTGCCATAGGCGCTGATCCCGGACAGTTGTGGTATTGAACTGCTGGGTCACCGAGACAAACGACACTCGATGGGCATCGAACAGCTCGACCAGTTTGGGGTGTCGGCGAGCGAGCGAGTCAGACGATCGACCTTGTAGACCACAATGACATCGATCTTGCGGGCCTGGATACCCGTTACGACGATGTGCACATACCTTCATGTCTGCCATCTACATCGCAGCAGAACTGCGGGCTGAATGGTGCGGCATTATTGGGACTGAATCTGAGTGGGTGGCGAACGGGACGGCAGTAATCATCGATTCTGTCGTCGGGGAATAAAGATCGGAGCATCAGCGATACTTGTCCCTGTCGGAAACTCAATCTTGCTGGCAACTGATATCGAATCGAGCGATGCTCCTGCCTTATGCGAGAGGTCTGTAGCCTAATTTGGTTGGCGTTGGTCGGAGCGTGTGAAAACGCGCCGAACGATGACCCCACCCCCCGACGCCTGCTGCGCATTGAAATCGCTAGGAAAAAGCGGATTACGGTGGGTCATATTCGCGCGAAACGTGACCCCACCCGAAATCATGAATTCCTTCGTATGATCAATGAAATGCGCTACCTCGCGGGTGGGGTCAGGCTTGGAAGCAATTTCACAAATCAGACCGGTGGAGAAGTCGACTACAAATGACGCACAGGAAGAAACAGGAGAGCCCTATCCATGATTGAGGGGATCAGCGCAATCACGCTGGCCACACACGAAATGCCGCGAGCTGTTCGATTCTACCGCGCGCTGGGATTTGAAGTCCTGCATGGCGGCGAAGAGTCGTCATTCACTAGCTTTCGCGCGGGGGCGGGCTATCTGAACCTCATCGCGCAGCCTGCCGAGCGGCGCTGGTCCTGGTGGGGCCGCGTTATCTTCTACGTCACCGATGTTGATGCACTCTATGAACGTGCGCTCGCAGCAGGGTGCCAGCCAACCACCGCACCCCGCGTTGCCGAGTGGGGTGAGCGCTTCTTCCACCTAATTGACCCCGACCGCCACGAACTCAGTTTCGCTCGGCGCTTGCTTCCAGCTTCCGTCCAATAGCTGCTCGAAGCGGCCTGCCATTCCAAGGTGCTGGGGGCGCGTATGGTGCTCCGATGAACAGTGGTCGCCGCAATTTGGCGAGTTCGAGTCATGGTAGCAACGAGCGGTCGCATCGTGACAGTGTTTGGTGGAACCGGCTTTCTCGGCCGCCGCATCGTTCAGCATCTGCGCTATCGCGGATTTCCTGTTCGGGTCGCGTCAAGGCATCCGGATCGGGGGAACAGACTGTTCGGTCCTGATGATCCACAACTTCAATCCGTCCGGGCCAACATTCACGACGAGCGGTCAGTTGCGGATGCGCTTGCTGGCGCTTACGGTCTTGTAAATGCGGTTAGTCTTTACGTCGAGCACGGACAGGAGACTTTTCATTCCGTTCATGTCGAGTCGGCTCAACGGGTGGCAGCGCAAGCGCGCCGGGTCGGAGTCGAGCGACTCATTCATGTTTCAGGAATCGGCGCCAATCCGACCTCACAGTCACACTACATCCGAAAGCGCGGCGAAGGCGAAATGGCGATCCAAGCCGCGTTCGCCGATGCACTTTTCATCCGCCCGGCGGTGATGTTCGGACCGGACGACGCGTTTCTCACCACCATCCTCAAGCTCCTCCGCCAGCTTCCAATCTATCCGATGTTTGGCCACGGCCTGACCAGGCTGCAGCCGGCCTATGTGGAGGATGTTGCGGAGGCGATTGGCCGGGTCATGCAGCACGCCGAGACGCCTTCGATGATCTTCGAGCTCGGCGGCCCTCGTGTCTACTCCTACAAAGAACTTCTCGGAGCCATTGCGCGCCAAGCCGGCCTTGCGCCCCTGTTGATTCCGATCCCGTTTGCCGTTTGGCATGCACTCGCATGGGCTTCCGAAATGTTTCCGGGTCCACTCCTAACTCGCAATCAAGTGGAACTGATGCAGATCGATACGGTGTCATCACCGGAGATGCCTGGATTTATTGAACTTGGAATTTCGCCGCACTCCGTCGATGCAATTCTCCAGAGGGTATTATCGAACTGAGAATGAAAGAGGCTCCTCGGTCAATCCGCTTCAACGGCTGGCGCGTTGGCGTCACCCGGCAATCGAGCAGATAGTTGCTTGAATCCTGACTATTATCTGCTCGTGGCCGGAGGAAAGAGATTTCCTCGTCCGCGTGGACTGGGGTCTTCTGTGGACGCCCCCAGAGTAGCAAGAGGGTTTTGATCGGCTGTGGCTGACGCGTAGTCAGGCCTTTCATCAAACGAAGCGAAGAAGCCGCTATGTGCCTGCACCGCAAAAGCTCGCGGTCGCAGCGGCCTGCTTTCAAGGGTGAAACAGCATCCGCGGGTCGCGCGTCGTGCTGCTGCGACTGGCGCCGGGAATTCTATGCAGTCATGCTGCTGACGCAATTTCTGTCTTAGTCGGTGAAAACTAAGATCACCTTGTGCGAGGGCCACCCTGGTTCCCACAACGGTTCCGTCGCCAGGATTGGCAGAAATCCGCAAAAATTGGCGCGAGTTCGTAAACGCATCCGCGTTCGCTTGACCGTGTTTTGCGGCATCGGGAACCGAACGATCTAGAAAACCAGTCGAGGAGTTATGATGTCATTTCGCTCGAGCGCCGCAATTTGCGGTGCCGTAGTTGCGCTTACCATTTCTGTTACCGTTGCTCGAAGTGAAATCGGTGCAGTTCATTCAAGCGCCGTCGTCAATGCCGCTTCTGGGGATGCGATCGTTGGCGCAGCATCCCCGTACAATCCGTTCCGGCCCGGATGGCGGGAGGGCAGCCCGAACACAGCCTCCGGCGAGCGCTATGATCCCTCTGTTTGGGCGGCTGCCATCAAGACGAGATTGCGCCAGAAATTTGGTGGAGTCCAATATGGCGCGAGGCCGAAATATGCCCTCGTGACGTTGATCCAGACGAGGTCTCTGCGATCGAGCCGGACGACCCTAAACTGGCGAAATGATCGGGCTGCTCTGTTTCGCTTTGGCTGTCCTGACCTCGCCATTCAAGTCGAAGTTGCGGCTTGAAGCTGAGAACGCGGCGCTTCGACATCAGTTGATTGTTTTGTGGCGCAATCTGCGTGTAAGTTTTCGGTACACACAGGACCAAATCATGTCCGCACAGGCAGTCGTCAAAGTCACGGGTAACGATTTCTCGCGCGTCCCGACCGATCTATTCATCGGCGGCAAATGGGTGCCTGGTGCGGAGGGCAAGCGCATCGACGTGGTTGATCCCTCGACAGAGAAGCGCATCGCGAGCGTCGCCAACGCCACCGTTTCCGACGCCATTAAGGCCGTGGATGCGGCCTATCAGGCGGGCGCGGCATGGGCTGCGACCGCGCCGCGCGTGCGCGGCGAGATTCTGCGCAAGGCGTTCGAACTCATGGTGGCGCGCGCCGACTGGTATGCCGAGCTGATCTCTCTCGAAAACGGCAAGGCGCTGGGTGACGCCAAGAGCGAGGCGCTCTACGCCGCGGAATTTTTTCGCTGGTATGCGGAGGAGGCGGTGCGCATCTTCGGCGAGATCGGCACCGCGCCCGGCGGCGCCAACAAGATGATCGTGATTCAGCAGCCGGTCGGCCTTGCCGTGCTGGTGACGCCCTGGAACTTCCCCGCCGCGATGGCGACGCGTAAGATCGGCCCGGCTCTCGCCGCGGGCTGCACCATGATCCTCAAGCCCGCCACCGAGACGCCGCTCACCGCCTATGCGATGGCGGCATTGCTCGCAGAAGCGGGCGTGCCCAACGGCGTCGTCAACGTACTCACCACCTCGACCGCCGGTAAGGTCGTCAGCGCGATGCTACACGATCCACGGGTGCGCAAGCTCTCCTTCACCGGTTCGACCGAAGTCGGCCGCGTGCTGCTCAAGGATGCCGCCGATCATGTCGTTAACTGCTCGATGGAGCTCGGCGGCAACGCGCCCTTCGTCGTTTTCGACGATGCCGATCTTGATGCCGCGGTTGAAGCCGCGATGATCGCCAAAATGCGCAATGGCGGCGAGGCCTGCACCGCGGCGAACCGCTTTTATGCCCAGCGCGGCATAGCCGATGCCTTCAGCAAGAAGCTCGCCGAGCGCATGGCGGCGCTCCAGGTCGGCAACGGCACCGATCCCGCGACAAAGCTCGGTCCGCTGGTCAATGCCTCGACCCTCGACAAGGTCGCCGAACTCGTGACCGACGCGACTGGCCGCGGCGCCAAGGTCCTCACTGGCGGCAAGGTGCTTGAGCGCGCCGGCTATTTCTATGCGCCGACCGTGCTAACAAACATTGCGCCGGGCTCGCGCGTGCTGACCGAGGAAATCTTTGGACCAGTGGCGCCGATCGTCGTCTTCGACAACGAAGAAGACGCGGTTAAGTGCGCCAACGACACCGAATATGGCCTCGTCGCTTATGTCTTCACCAAAGATCTGGCGCGCGGCTTGCGCGTCTCCGAGAAGATCGACAGCGGCATGATCGGCCTCAATCGCGGTCTGGTGTCGGATCCGGCGGCGCCGTTCGGGGGCATCAAGCAGAGCGGCATCGGCCGCGAGGGCTCGCATCACGGCCTCGCCGAATATCTCGAGACGAAGTACATCTCGACCTCCTGGGGTTACTAGTTTCTAGGTTCAGGACCCATTAGTTCTCTTGCGGAGAGGTGTTTGGACTGATTCATTGGCGTTGCTGGGAGACGCCGCGATGTCCGATTTGTTTCTGCTCACCGAGGCGCAGATGCGCCGGCACGGAGTTGCGAGGGTTGATGACCGGCGGGTGATCAGCGGCATCATTTTTGTCATCAGGAGCGGTCTGCGCTGGCGTGATGCGCCGCGTGAGTATGGTCCGCGCAAGACCGTCTACAATCGCTTCGTGCGCTGGAGCCGTCTTGGTGTGTTCAACAAGATATTTGCCGAACTGGCTCGTAAGGGCGGCGCACCGAAGCGGTTAATGATCGACGCCACCCATCTGAAGGCGCATCGCACCGCCGCAAGCCTTTTAAAAAAGGGCCTGTTCCCCGACGTATCGGCCGCACGAAGGGCGGTCTGAACTCAAAGCTGCACGCCGTCTGCGATGGTCAGGGACGCCCTGTTATCATGCTGCATAGCGAAGGCCAGATGAGCGATTATAAAGGGGCCGCATTGATGATCAATGCGCTGCCGTCCGCCAAGCAGTTGCTCGGCGACAAGGGCTATGACGCCAACTGGTTCCGCCAGGCACTCGCGGCCCGGGGCATCACGGCCTGCATCCCATCAAAGTCCAACCGCGCAACGCCGATCGAACATGACCGTATTCTCTATCGCCAACGGCTCAAGATCGAAAATGCGTTCGGCAGGCTCAAGAACTGGCGGCGTATCCACACCCGCTACGATCGATGCGCTCACACCTTCTTCTCGGCTATCTGCATCGCAGCAACCGTCATCTTCTGGATCTGATCAATGAGTCCTGACCCTTCGTCATCAACTTATCATCCAGCGACGGCATCTGCCGAAGAGACTGACCTTTGGTGCCATCGATCGTCTGATCTTCGTTGGGCTGTATCGTTTGGTGCCAAGCACCCTCAACGCACTGACGATTGTGAAGCCGGAGACTGTCGTCAGTTGGCATCGTGCCGGGTTCAGATTGTATTGGCGCTGGCAATCGCGACGCCGCTGCGGTCGACCGGCGGTGCCGTTAGAAATTCGCCGGCTGATCCGCGAGATGAGCCTTGCCAATCCGTTGTGGGGAGCACCGAGAATCCATGGTGAGCTGCTCAAGCTTGGTATCGAGATCGGCCAGACCAGCGTCGCCAAGTATATGGCGCGCGGAGGAGGGCCCCTCCGTCACAAGGATGGAAGACGTTCCTTCGTAACCATGCTGACGGGATCGCGGCGATGGACCTTTTCGTGGTTCCGACAATCTCGTTCCGACGAGCGCTGGGCGTCGATGACCATCCACCGGATCGGGCCGACGCTACATGCCTAATTTGTCACCGCCACGTACAAAGCTCGACGTGTGCGGAACGAAGCATCGTCGATATTTGCCATGCCGAAATCAGGTTTCTGGTGGTGTCCAGCTTCGGACTTCCGGCCTGTGTGCCAGGCGTCCCAGCAGCGCGAGTGCAGCCAGGCATGGCCGGTCGGGTTCGGCGCCGAAGGGCAGCAACCTGTCATGGGCGTGCTCGCTTCCACCGCAGCCGAGGCAGCGGCCGGGCGGCGAGCACCGGCTTGCGTTTCAGCCATTCGGCGACGCAAGCCGCGAAGGCGCGGGCCTCCGCTTGTTCACGGGACAGACCGCATCGAACTCGGCGATGGGGTGGCGCTTTGTCCGGTGCGGTCGTGGAACACGAAGCCGTCAGCCGTGGCCCACGCTATGCGTATTGTCCTTCGCCTCGATCTGCCGGCCCGCTCGTCGAAAAAGGCCAGCCAGTCCTCGCCCGACCAGCCGAGCGTTCAATTCGTCATTACGGTCAAATGCAAGGCGATTTTGGCTCGATTGCATGTTCTCAAAACTGAAAGGAATCTTTGATTGCCCGAGCCTGACACGGAACTCTTTTTCTCATCGAAGGAGATATCGGCGTAGCCATCTCTTAACTGACCGAAATGGCCTGTGCAGGAGCCAGACGGAGTACTGGCAAAATCCGGCTGGAAATACAGATAGAGATTATCGGTAATATCACCGTAAAAAATCAGACGTGCCCGCCTGATCAAAATGAGGCGTCTTCGCCTACCGATTTATCAGTGGCGCCCGGGTGCTCGAATGAAATGTATTTCCCAAGTCCCGCGGCCGCTCCTTTATCCGGAAAAGGCCCGCCACGCATGCGTGGTCGTGATCTGCGGAGAGCTGCGCCTAATCGCTGACCGTCCGATCTGGCTCTCTGGGAATTCCACTTATTCGCGCGACTTTCTCGCCCGCTCCGTCGCGCTGATCGTACCCGAAATCGGGGATCTGATCGCGGTTCATCATGCGGGAGGATATTGCCGCTCGATGGTGACCCGCTTTCTCGGGAAGGAAATACCGGCCGAAAGCGCGATCAATGCCACAGCACATCAAATCTCACGGAATGAAAGGACAACGCATGTCAGCCCCCGGAATGCACAACCTTTTGCGCCGACTCGAGCCGGCACGCAACCAGCTTGCACGTCATAACGTCTATGCGGGTCTTCAATGCATCGAGGATGTCCGCGTCTTCATGGAGCACCATGTCTTCGCGGTCTGGGATTTCATGTCGCTGCTCAAGAGCCTGCAGCGCCGTCTGAGTTGTGTCGAGGTCCCCTGGTTGCCGGTGGGGTCGGCTCGCATGCGGCGGCTGATCAACGAGATCGTGCTCGAAGAAGAGTCTGACATGATCGACGGCGAGCCCGTCAGCCATTTCGAGCTCTATCGTTCGGCCATGCTGGCGGCCGGTGCGGAGACCCGGCCGATCGACGCGTTCGTGACAGCCCTGCGTACGGGAGCTGATGTGCCCGCTGCTTTGGCCGACTGTTCCGCACCGGTCGGCGCCCGCGCCTTCGTCGGTAAGACCTTCGAGATCATCGCCTCGGACAATCTTCACCAAATCGCAGCCGCCTTCACATTCGGCCGCGAGGACGCGATCCCCGGCATGTTCAGGAAATTGATCGATTCCCTTTCGTGCCAGCGGTCCGCTTCGCTCGGTCTTCTTCAGGTTTACCTTGATCGTCACATCGGGCTTGATGAGGACAATCACGGCCCCATGGCCGTGACGATGCTCGCCGAATTGTGCGGAGACGACGAACGGCGCTGGGAGGAGGCGGCCGATGCCGCGCTCACCGCGCTCACCGCGCGTCTCACCTTGTGGAGCACCGTGTCGAGCGAGGTGGCGCTGCGAAGATTGGGCGTCCCGGATGTGATCGCGGAGTGAATCGGAGAGGAGGCGCGATGGCGATGCCGCGAGCTTGCGAGCATGGTATCCTTCTCACGGTTGGCCTGGCCTGTCCCGGCGGAGTACTGGATGCCCGCCCATAGGCGAAGGACGCCGTTCTTCAAACGTCTATGGCGGGCATGACAACCGCGATTTGACGCGATCGCATCAGGGTCGAATGCTCAATCGATGAGGTTTGTTATCGCATCCATGAGTTGTCATGGCATGAAAGGCAATGACATGCGCAAAACGCTCCAGCCGCCCGACTAAGCGGACACCCGAACCGCATCCACCGCCTCGCGGCGCGTGAGCCAGGCGACGGCGTCGGCGATCGCGTCGTCGATCGGGTGGGGCAGATAGCCGAGCTCGGTCTCTGCCTTGCGCGTGTCCAGCGGGATCGAGCGCAGCGCGATGCGCACCGCCTCGATTGAGACGCGCGGCGTGCGGCGGATCATCTGACCTTCGAACCATTCGGACGCCGCGCCGATCGCGAGTGCCAGGGGACCCGGCAGCGCGTGCACGTTGGTGCTGCGGCCGCACAGGCTGCCGACCCGCCGCGCGAGCTCGCGCACGCTGACGTTCTCGCCGCCGAGAATGTATTGTTCGCCTGCCCGGCCGCGTTCTCCGGCCAGGATGAGGCCGGTTGCGACATCCCGCACGTCGACAAGGTTCAGCGTCGAGTCCAGCACCATCGGCGGCGGCTTGCGCGCGAACAATTCGAGCATCCGGGTCGGCTCGGTGAAATTGTGATCGCCGGGCCCGATCGGGACGGTGGGATTGACGATGACGACGCGCAGTCCGTCGGCTGCCGCATCGCGCGCGACCTGCTCGGCCAGGAATTTCGATCGTGTATAGGGGCCCGGCATGTCTTCGGCGCGTTGCGGGCTCTTCGTCTTGCCTCTGCGGTACGGAAACAGGATCGCATCGGTGGAGCAGTGGACGATGTTCCGTACTCCCATCTCGCGCGCCGCCGCGAGCATGAGCTCGGTGCCGTGTTGGTTTACGCGCTCGAAGTCGGCCGGGTTCGCCGTCCATAGGTGCGAGATCGCCGCCAGGTGATACAAGGTATCCACGCCGTCTAGCGCACGCCGCACGTCGTGCGGGTCCAGGATCGTGCCTTCGATGAATTCTGACAGCGGTCCGGGCGGCGGCGGTTGCAGATCCAGGACCCGAACGATGTCGTGCCGGCGGCGAAGTGCTGCCACAAGGTGCTGTCCAATGAATCCGTTTCCGCCTGTGACCAGGATGCGGCGACGGCCGGCCGGCGCCGTTTCGACGCAAGGTTGCAGGGTGATGTGTTCCACGTCCGCGGCTCCAAGAGGGTCAAGCCCCCGGTGACGGAAAAGACTACGCTGGCGGGCCGTTCCAACCCCCGATCATCCGGATGCTTTCCGGGTTCAGCAGGTGAGCTCCCCAGCCCCTGCTCGCCAGTTGCTCCGCCGCCCTTGGCCGGATCAGTAGCCAGGTGGCTGCAAACAGGGTGGGAATGACGCTCGGCCAGTCGATGCGCAGGGGTGTCAGCTCCTCCTCGCTGCCCCGGTAAATGCCCGTTCGTGTTAGCAAACGCCGGCATTCGCGCAAGAGTTCCAGCCGCGACCGCGTCCGCATGGCGCATCCGAGCAGGGCCTGTAGAGCAAGGTGCGTGCGCACGCCGGCGCGGCCAGGGGGCAGCGGCTCCGGCGAGGAGCCCCGCGTCACCTGCAGGAGCAGGCTCAACAGGTCGTGTCCAGCGAGCAGGGCGTTCATCGGCTCGACCAGCCGCGGGTTGCAGTCGATGTAGCGGACGTCGTTCTCGCCTGGCGCCAGATAGTCCACCGACAGGGCACCGTGCCAGTCCAGGTGTTTTCCGATGTGCGTCAGATGCTCGCGCACGAGCGGGCGGTTGACGCTTTCCTTCACAGCGTCGCCGCCGCCCGCGCCGCGGACGATCTGCCGGTAGGCGTGCATGCCCAACAGTCGCCCGCGGTCGAACACCGCCTGTGCATGCTCCACCGGAGCTTCGATGAGCTGCTGGGCGACGATGACGTCGGTGAACGCGCCGCCTCGCGCGAGCTCCTTGACCGCGGCTGCAAGCTCGCGCGGCCCCTTCACCGGCCACACCGTCCGGCTCGCCGTGCCGGTCGCGGCTTTCAGCATCAGCGGGAAACGCTCGAGCGCCAGCACGTCCTCGCGCGTCTTGACGAGCTGCGTGCGCGGCTGCGGCAGGTCGAGCTCGCTCAGGAGGCGGCTGAAGGAGGCTTTGCTGTGCGCCTCCTGATACGCGGCGTGCGACGGCAGCGCGACGGTGACATGGTTTTCGACCGCCTCGCGGATTTTCGAAAGCGCATATCCCTGCTCGTGGATCGGCAGCAGAACGTCCAAACGCCGCCTCGCGAGGAGCGCCAGCACGAAGATGACATAGCCGGCCGGATCGACACCCAAGCCCGGGCAGCGATGAAATCGCCGCACGAACCGCGAGAAGCGCCCGAGGCAGCGCGGATCCGGATCGCACACCTCGACATGATGCCCCTGCATCCCGAGAATCGTGATCGCCTCCCGCGCGGACGTGCTCGATCCCTCAGACAACAGGATCCGCAGCGGCGAAATTTTTGCCCTGCCGCGCCGCAGCTCGGACGGCGCCGCGCCCGGCGAAGACTCTTGGCATGGCCCGGAACGCAAGTGCAGTATCTCCTCAGCTGTCATGGCGTAGGGTCCGAGTCTCCCGCAGAAATTTCATTCCCGCCAACATCACCATTATCCCGCTGCCGCCGAAATGCCCTGAACTCAACCCGGTCGAAAATATCGGGCAGCATATGCGCGACAACTGGCTCTCGAACCACACTGTAATGTCAGCGCACTTATGAGACATCCGGCCTTGGATTATAGTCGTTCGCGGAGAACCTCGTAAGGTGCCTTTCCGTTGAATGCACCGTGAGGCCGGGAGCGGTTGTAGAACTGCTCCCACTCGGAGAGCCTTGCGCGAAGATCGACATCGTCGGTGTAGGTGAGGAGCTGATAGAACTCCTGCTCATCTGTTCGATGCGACCGCTCGACCTTGCCGTTCAGCTGCGGCGACGCAGGTTTGATGTAGGCGTGGCGAATGCCGAGGTCCTCAACATGCCAATGGAATTGAGCCTGGAATTCATGACCATTGTCGGTTCGAACCTCGCGGACTCGGAACGGGAATTTGTCGATGATGGTATTGATGAAGTCGATCGCGTTTGGCCGATGCGGCACAAGTGCCAGCATTAGTTTGGACGGCTTTTCGCACCCATGCAGACCGGTTGCCTTGGAGCGATCGAATCCGGCTCGCCGCCAAGGTGTCGCCAGCGACGCAAGAATTTCCCGCCTGTGTGGCTGGAGAAGCGTGGCCCCTTAGCGGTGCCGGTATCTCAAAACTGTTCGGTTATGAGAGATGCGAGTAATTTTCTATAGTCAGCTATCTCGCGGATGCGGCGTTCCAGGAACCGCTCCTTGCAGAGCCTAGTGCATAGATGGTGAAAGCCGACAAAGTGCCGGACTAGGCCGAAGCGGTTCTTGCGGCAGTAAGCGCAGGCCTTCTTCTCTATTGGCATGGCGACCTCCTTCGGCTTAGGAGGTGTGCGGCGGCGGTAAAACATCAAGAGCGCGGCTTCTACCGCCGCATCAACTCGTCGTGGGCGTTGCCGCGTATCACCCACGGGTTTTTGTCGTCGCAGACTATTGTGCCGCTCTTGCTTCCGCTGAAGTTGCGGTAGACGCCGATGTAGGCGTCTCGGAACGCGGGCGCCAGCTTGTCGTGAGCCGGCCAACTCCGCTTCGCTGTAGGCGGGCTGGATGATGAAGAAGCCGTCGATGAAGCCCTCAAGCTTCACGTGGATTATGTGGGCCGTGGAACACCTCCACGTCCCATTGTAACCTGCAAAGAAAAGAGCCCCGGAGGGTCGCACGAGGTCGCGAGCACGTCTCAGCTCTCCTTCCAAGCGGCTCCGCCGGTCAATGCAACCATTCAACGCGCATCGGAGTTATTTTCGTCCAAAGGAGAATAATGCCGATGTCTGAAATCAGAGAGCGCATGAAGGTTGTCGACAAGCATGGCGCGGAAGTCGGAATCGTTGACGAGGTCGAGGGTGGCCGCATCAAGCTGGAGCAGGGTTCTGACAACCAGCACCATTACGTCGACAAGCAGCTGGTCGCAGAGGTCGTGGGCAGCACCGGTAAAGCTTTCTGTGGAAGCGAAGAGGTCAAGAGGCGCTAACGGAGGGGGACCGGGCGACCACTTGCGCGGCGAGCCGCGTGCATATGGAAGCGGACGAGGGGGTGAAGCAAGCGCTCGCGCGGCAAGCCATGGAGTCGATCGGATGAGCGAGGAAGAAACGGGCTGGCCGGTTTTGCCTTATGACGATTGGGCCGAAACATGCACCGCGCTCCATCTGTGGACCCAGATCGTCGGCAAGTACCGGCTCGCGCACACACCCTGGGTCAATCACTCCTGGCACGCCACGCTCTATGTGACGCCGCGCGGTCTGACCACGGGAATGGTGCCCGACGGCAAGTCGGCCATCACCTTGACCTTTGACTTCCACGATCATGCGCTGATCGGCGAAACGGCCGATATGCGTGAGAGCTTTCCGCTGGAGGCAATGTGTGTGGCCGACTTCCTGAGCCGGACGACCACGCTGGTCGAACGGCTTGGCGGGCGGATGAACATTCATGGCGCTCCGAACGAGATTCCCGATGCGAAACCGTTCGCGCAGGACACCGCATTGCGGCCCTACGACCGTAAGGCGGTCGAGCGATTCCATCGGGCGCTGGTGCAGATCGATCGCGTGTTTGCACGATTCCGCACCGGGTATCTTGGCAAGGTCTCGCCGGTGCACTTGTTCTGGGGCTCGTTCGATTTGGCTGTGACACGGTTCTCGGGACGCAAAGCACCGCTCCATCCCGGCGGGATTCCCGCGCTTCCGGATTCGATTACCCAGGAAGCCTATAGTCACGAAGTATCCTCGGCTGGATTCTGGCCCGGCGGCGGCGGGGTGGATGAGGCGATGTTCTACTCCTACGCCTATCCGGCGCCCGGGGGCTTCGCCGACCGCTCCGTTAAGCCGGCGGCCGCTCGCTTCGACCCGAAGCTTGGAGAGTTCTTGTTGCCTTATGAGGCGGTGCGGACCAGTGCCGATCCTCAGGAGGACCTCACGAGCTTCCTGCAATCGACGTACGAAGCGGCCGCTGACCTGGCCAAGTGGGACCGGCAGGCGTTCGAATGCGACTTGGGCATCCCACGGATTCCCACTGGTCATTCTGAAGCGCATCACGATCTATCGCCGATCTCCAAAAATCAGATTTAGCTTGCGCTCGCTGACTTTCCATTTTGTCCTTGGACGCCTCATCCTCGGAGTCGATTTTTAGCACGAGTTCGACATCGGGATGGCCTCGAATAAACAATGCGCTTCCGGAAATGTGGAGACTCGTTCGACAGACTGCGTGGTGGGCAGCCAGTTTGATCTCTGTCAGCTCCACCACCAAGTCTTTGTTTTATCTGGCAAATTTTATATGGTGCGAAATAGCCGTTAACTGCGGGCTTTCTCGCGTTGTTAAATTCAAAGCCCCCGTCTCCATGTCGGATTTCTGCTGAAAAATCGGCTCTGTCTCTGCTCGAAAAATTCCCGTTCCTGGGAACAAGAGAGATTAGTTCGAAGACTGGGTCGTAGGGCATTCAGTTCGATTTCCGCGAATTTGGTCCGCAAATTGCGGGCTTTTGTGTCCCCGTCGTGTCTCAGCTAGATCGTCTCAGGACGCGTTCTGTGTCTGCATCAAAAAATCCCGTTCCTGACCGGCTACTCGCCGCTGCTCACTTCGCTCTTCGCCGATATCTACCTTTCCGACGCGACCCGATGTATTCAAGCAGTTGCGCCTTCTGAAGGGCGCCAATGTCCCGTCGCGCGGTTTTCATGCTGACCTGCCAAACGGTCGTTATTTCCTTGGCGCCGTATCGGCCTCCCTCCGCGACCCGAGCTAGGAACCAATGTTGTCGTTCGTTGAGTTCTTTCGATTCAGGGTCATTTACAGGGTCGCGATCAGGGTCATCTTCAGGGTCATTTTGCCGATAACCCTTGGCCGACGGACTAAGGGCCGCCTCGCCAACGACATAGGCTTGCCTTGCCGCCGCAAGAGAAAAGCGATCCACCGGATCGCGTAATGGATTCGAGGCAGGGCCTTCGATGAGACCCAGAACGAAGGCTCTGATGACGGGCGACGATACCACGAGGCGTAAGAAAAACACCGTATCCGGGCCATGCTGTGCGGAAAGCCAATGCTTTACCGTCCTCTCGCTAGCATCGGTCTGACGCATAAGGTGCTTGACCGCCCGATGACTATCTCCGTGCTCCTTGCGCAGCAGTTCGGCAATGGTCCGTGCATACGCTTCTCGCCCATCGAGGACACCTTTCCATATCGGTAATTTCCTGCCCTTTTTCGGCAACATCCGCCATTTCCTCCGCAGTTAGACTGGCACCAGTGCGGATCAGCGGCAGAGACCTGTCATGCGCGGCGTGGTTGGTTGCTCGCGCCACCGCCAGGAATCAGGAAGGGGTGAGGTTTGACGCTCCGGAAACCTTACGATGACGATCGCTCACAGCCGCCGGAACGTCCTGTTCGAGCTGCCGAATACGTCCGTATGTCGACAGATCATCAGAAATACTCGACGGAAAACCAATCCGATGCGATCCGGCGGTATGCGGAGGCCCGTGGGATCGAGATCGTCCGAACCTATGCTGACGCCGGCAAAAGCGGCCTCAAGATCGAAGGACGCGATGCGCTCCGGCAACTCATCGATGATGTGCAGGCCGGCAACACGGATTTCAAAGTGGTCCTCGTCTATGACGTTAGCCGCTGGGGTCGATTTCAGGATGCCGACGAGAGCGCATATTATGAACATATCTGCCGGCGGTCGGGCATTTCGATTCAGTATTGCGCCGAGCAGTTCGAGAATGACGGCAGCCCAGTTTCGACTATCGTCAAAGGCATCAAGCGCGCTATGGCCGGCGAATACAGCCGCGAACTCTCAACCAAAGTGTTCGGGGGCCAAGGTCGACTGATCGAAAAGGGTTATCGTCAGGGAGGGCCAGCGGGCTTTGGCCTGCGGCGAACGCTGATCGACGATCATGGAATAATCAAGGGCATTCTTGAGCGTGGCGAACACAAGAGTATCCAGACCGATCGGGTAATCCTGACCCTGGGCCCAGCAGAAGAAGTCAATCTGGTTCGGGAAATCTACCAGGCCTTCGTGCATCATGGGCGTAGCGAGAACGAGATCGCCGCCGATCTCAACGAACGGGGCATTCCAACTGATCTGGGACGTCCATGGACCAGGGGTACGGTCCACCAATTGCTCATCAACGAGAAATATGTTGGCGACAATGTCTGGAATCGCCGTTCCTTCAAGCTGAAGAAAAAGCGCGTCCGCAATGCCCCCGACATGTGGATCAGGGCACAGGGCGCATTCGAGGCAATCGTCGAGCGCGAGCTTTTCGAGGCGGCAAGGACAATCATCGATGGGCGCTCGTTCCGCTTGAGCGATGAAGAGATGCTGCAATCACTGAGGAAACTCTATCAGCAGAAGGGATTATTGTCGGGAATCGTCATTGATGAATCTGAGACTATGCCATCGAGCAGCGCCTACAGTTCTCGCTTCGGCAGCTTGCTCAGAGCCTACAGCCTCGTGGGTTTTACGCCGGACCGGGATTATCGCTATGTCGAGATTAACCGGAAGCTGCGCAAACTCCACCCCGAGATCCTGAGTGAGGTACTGGCGGGGCTGGGGAGTAGGGGCAGCGCTGCCCGGCAGGATCTGCAAACCGACCGGGTGATCGTCAATGGCGAGTTCAGTCTGTCCGTGGTTATCGCCCGCTGCATCCAGACCTCAAGCGGGCTCTTGCGCTGGAAACTTCGCTTCGACACGTCGCTCGCCCCAGACATCACGATTGTCGTGCGCATGGACAGCGCCAATCGCGCGCCGTTCGACTACTACCTTTTTCCGCGCATCGACGTTCTGTCAGAGAAGGTACGGCTGACAGAGGATAACGCCTTTGGTCTCGATGCCTATCGCTTCGACGACCTCGACCTTCTCTACAACATTGCCACACCCATTCCCCTCCTTGAGGTTGCCTGATGCCTGCCGTTCATCCAAACCGGATCGAAATGATCCCTATCTCGCGGATCACGGTCCTGAATCCGCGCACACGCAACAAGCGTCAGCACCGGGAAATCGTAAATAATATCGGAGCCATTGGCCTTAAACGTCCCATCACGGTGAGCCGTCACGACGGGCCGGACGGTCCCAAATATGATTTGGTCTGCGGTGAAGGACGGCTAGAAGCCTTCCAGATGCTCGGTCAGACCGTGATCCCTGCCGTGGTGATCGAAGCCAGCGAGAGCAAATGCCTCGTGATGAGCCTAGTCGAGAACATCGCGCGGCGCACCCCACGTCCCATCGACCTCATGCGAGAAATCGGCGCTTTGCGGGCACGTGGATACAATGACACGGCCATCGCCGAGAAAATCGGCGTCGGATTGTCCTGGGTCAACATGATCGCATCGCTTCTCGAACGAGGCGAAGAGCGCTTAGTGTCTGCGGTCGAGGGCGGCCTCATTCCGATCACGCTAGCCATGGAAATTTCCCGAGCAGAAACGGATGAGACACAGAAACTGCTTCTCGATGCCTATGAGGCTGGCAAACTACGGGGAAAGAAGCTCGCTGCTGTACGGCGCATGCTCGACATGCGCATGCGCACCAAAGGCAAAGGACTGCCTCCGGGACGTCGAGGTCGGAAAGGCGTGAATCGTCAGATGACGGCCAATGACCTCATGCAGGTCTTTCAGCGCGAGGCAGAAAAACAGCGATTGCTAGTAAAGAAGTCCGATTTCACCCAGACCCGGCTCTTGTTCATCGTCGAGGCTCTAAAAGATCTACTTGCCGATGAGGGCTTCCTCAACCTGTTGCGAGCGGAGGGGCTGGCAACCATACCACGGGCACTCGCCAACCGGATATCGGGAGCGAGTGATGACTGACACCCCGCAAACCCCGAGCAAAGGGGATGGTCGCATTCATCTAGCCTTCCAACGCAATGTATTGACCATCCCCCTATCAGCGATAATTCCATTGAAAACCTTGCCGGATGGTGCTCGCGAAGGCCGGAAATTCGCGCAGATTCTGAGCTCCATCAAGGCGATCGGCTTGGTCGAGGCGCCTGTTGTCATCGGCGACACAAAGAATGCCGGAACGTATTTCCTACTCGATGGCCATTTGCGACTTGAGGCCCTGAAGAAACTCGACATTGCAGAGGTCGATTGCCTGTTGGCGACCGACGACGAGACGTATACCTACAATAAGCGCGTCAACCGACTACCACCCATCCAGGAACACCGAATGATCGCGCGCGCCATGGAGCGTGGTGTCTCATCGGCCGAAATTGCGGAGGCCCTGAGTCTTCAGGTCGGGTCTATCAAACGGAGGCTCCGTCTGCTGGAAGGGATCAGTCCTGAAACTGCTGAGATATTGAAGGACACGCCCTGTTCGATGAAGGTATTTGACATCTTGCGTCAGATGTCCGCTGTTCGACAGATAGAGGCTGCCGATCTGATGAGGGGCCAGAACAACTTCACAGTTATGTTCGCCCGCGCGCTTCGCTCCGCAACTCCTGAGAGCCAGCTCGTTGTTATTAAGAAGACAAAGGGAGCAGATGCAGCCACGCCCTCTGGTCAACAGATCGCGCGCATGGAGCGAGAATTGGCAGTGCTTCAGACCCAGGTGAAGTCGGTTGAGGAAACTTACGGTATTGACAATCTGCATCTGACTGTGGCGCGCGGATATATAGCGAAGCTTCTTGTCAACAATCGTATTGCTCGCTGGCTTGCAAATCACCGGCCGGAATATTTCGGTGAGTTTCAGAGAATCGCCGAAATCGATAGGCTTGGTTCGCTTACCGAATCGTCAAACGCGTAGACGGTCTCATCCGAGTGACAGATTGCAGCAACTGCTCGACACTGATGCCTAGGGTAGACGTGCCCGATGGCCGAGCGTAGGCGTCAAGCAGGCGCGAGCGTATTTTGTGGTCTCCATCTATGTTTCTAAGTCGCTATTTTCAGCGTCAGCCTCGTTGGAAAATTCCCGTTCCTGGGGAACGCAGAGACTCGTTTGACAGACTGCGTGGTGGGCAGCCAGTTCGATCTCTGTCAGCTCCACCACCCAATCTGTTATTTCCCGCATTTCCAGAGACTGACGAAAAAGGCCCGCTGCTGGCGGGCTTTTCCGAACTTTGATCTGCGGAGGCACGGTCTCTGTGACCCGTCTGGGCCGGTTTTGGGGCTCTGTCTCTGCGGCGCAATTCCCCGTTCCTGGGATTTGATAGACTAAATAAGATGCGGTTATAGGCTGGTAGAACCGGCAGCGCCTTCGGGTGCCAAGCCGAGGCACCGCATCT
This sequence comes from Nitrobacter sp. TKz-YC02, assembly GCF_049852135.1. Lineage (NCBI taxonomy): Bacteria > Pseudomonadati > Pseudomonadota > Alphaproteobacteria > Hyphomicrobiales > Nitrobacteraceae > Nitrobacter > Nitrobacter sp. TKz-YC02. Next base: position 3,656,199 of record NZ_CP180728.1, on the reverse strand, counting down.
GCTGTGACCATTCAGCCGGCGCATCGCGGAGGGCAGCAACCCCGATCCCGCGTGGGAATCGTCCTTCAACGGCTGCTGTCACGAGTGACGGTGCAAGGAAGGCGAGGGAGATGGTCATATTAATATGTCGGGTGCTGCAATGTTGCCGGGTGGCGAGGCTTTCGATCGTCTCGCGGCCCTCGACGATCTCCTGAAGCCAGAGACGGCCGCGGCCGATCGCTCGGATCACAGCCGACCGGCGTTCGGCCTTCATGGGCCGAGCGCGATGCTCTGGTGTATTCGCCGGCAGCAAGATCTCCCGCGCGGGCTTTGATGGCTTCTTCCAGGCTACGACTATGGTGCGCGAGCTGGAGGCGCGGTTTTCAGCCGAATCCGGATCGTGGTGGTTATGGGTCCGCTGAATATCTTTTTCGCCAGACCTTAGATTGATCGCCAACTGGTTCTTACGGACCTCAATTCGGGTGACAAACCGCTCAAGGGTGTCTCGAGATAGGTTCTCGTTCGAGAATGGTTCATCTATGTCCGTGTTGGCGATGACCGCCTTGGAGATCGTGGCTTCGAGCTCTGAGGCAGGCACACGGGTGACAGAGCCAACCGGCGCATCCGTTTGACCCCGGATGCAAGGCGCAGAGACATAATAGCGATGTCGAACGCGGTCCCGACTGGAGTAGGTCAAGATCATGCGATGACCTGCGTCATCAAACAGAAGTCCTGCAAGGAGGGCACGGGTTCGGATACGTGTCGTCGTGCGATGTGACCACTGTTCAGTCAGCCTTTGCTGAACGGCATCAAACAGTGTGCGGTCGAGCAAGGCCGGCTGAGGTCCAGGCAGGATCTCGCCCTTAAATTTGACCTCGCCGAGATAGAAGCGGTTCCGCAGCATGTAAAACAACGGTCCCTGCGTGAACGGCACACCTCCTCGCGTTCCGCCTGACGCCAGTTTCCGGACCTTGGACTTAAAGCCTCGCTCCTTCAGGTCCTTGACGAGACGGTTGACGCTGCTGAGTTCCAGATAGCGCTGGAAAATCAGCCGAACGGTATTGGCCTCTTCCTCGTGAATGTGAAGCTGACCGTCCTTGAGGACGTAGCCTAGAGGAACCATACCACCGACCCATAGTCCCTTGCGTTTCGAGGCCGCGATCTTGTCGCGGATGCGCTCCGAGGTGACCTCCCGCTCAAATTGCGCAAAGGACAAAAGGACGTTCAGCGTCAATCGTCCCATTGATGTGGTGGTATTGAACTGCTGGGTCACCGAGACAAACGACACACCATGGGCATCGAACAGTTCGACCAGCTTGGCGAAGTCAGCCAGAGACCTGGTCAGCCGGTCCACCTTATAGACAACTATGATGTGGATCCTGTGGGCCACGACATCCGCGAGCAGCCGCTGCAAGCCAGGACGGTCGGTCGATCCGCCAGAGAAGCCGCCATCGTCGTAGCGCGCCTTGACCAGCGACCAGCCTGCATGCGCCTGACTTCGGATATAGGCCTGGGACGCGTCATACTGAGCATCCAGCGAGTTGAACTCCTGATCAAGGCCGGAGTCGGTGGATACCCTCGTATAGATCGCGCATCGGACGACCCGGTTGTCGGCCGGCTTCATGTTCGCACACCCTTGCCGTTTCCGGCGCGCAGACCAAAGAAGCGAGGTCCATTCCAATTCGTGCCGGTGATGGCGAATGCAATTCCGGACAGGCTGTCAAAGGTTTTGCCCTCAAAAGCAAAGCCGCCTTCAACGACCATCACCCGATGAAGCTGCCCGTTCCATTCCCGAGTCAGCACAGTGCCGAGCACCATGGCTTGCTTGCGCTGATCCTGAGCCGCTACGAGCGGCAAAACCTCATTCAAAGACTGCACCGTAGCCGCACGCTTCAGAAGTTGAACCGTCGCAGCATCGAGATCCCCAAGCGCATCGGCCTGGATGTGATAGGCGAGGATGCCGAACAGCAGGTGCTTGGGTAGGTGCTCCGGGGCTGGCCGCCCCATCACACTCTGCCAGCGACACTGTAGGCCAATCAAGTCGAGACTGCGCAGATGCGCAATCTCCTCTTCCATTGATAACTTTGTAAGCCGTCGACTGACAGGCTTTCTCGATCCTGGACTTCGCGCCATGGCATCAGGCCGCGGCCTTGTCAGACTTCGATCCGGTCGACGCGGCGTTACCAGTTATTTTGTAGATCCGACCGCCTTCAGCAGCTTCCGATGTCAACGTTAGCTTGAGCTTCTTCCGGATGATACCGGCGAAGAAGCCGCGCACCGAATGCTGCTGCCAACCCGTCGCCTTGACGATGGTTTCGATCGTGCAGCCATCCGGCGCTCGTAGCAAAGCGAGCACCCGAGCCTGCTTAGAATTAGCGCGAGCGCCTGATGCTTTCGCTGGCAAGGCGGATGAATTGGCCGTCAGCAAGACCTTCGAAACCGCTAGCCTATTTCTCTTTATGCTAACGTATCTGGCTTTAACGGGTCCGGTCGTAGCTGATTTTGAAGCAGGTCTGGTCGCCGGAGGCCGCTTTGCTTTGGCTTTGGTCATAAGGATCTCCGTGGTTGCGGGGCACCCATCGCGCCCACCGCCGCAGCCCCGCAGTGGCCAAAGGCCGGCGGGGCACGATCCTCACGAGCCTGTTAGCTCGCTATAACAGCCACACTAACGCTCCGTTGCAGCAGCAAAGCCAGTCCTTTTCTGAGCAATCTTGTTGCTCGCTACTCGGATCAGTCCCGCGTGTGAAGGTCACAGGCGAATCTGGGGGTCAGGAGTTTGAATCTCTTCGGGCGCGCCATATACCGAGACCGCCGACCAGCGCCTGACGCGGGTGGAATCCGAAGGTAGCATCACGCTCTCCGACACGCATTCGCGCCCTGGCTTGTCGGATGAGGACCGCCGCGCCCTTGCGGGCCTACGTCGTCCTCATAAGGCGCGAACCTTCCTCCGTCTTGTACGCTGCCGGCGAAAGGCGATCATTCAGTTGGGACGAGATCATCACCGGCACCCCCTCCGGGCGGCGGTGAATTGTTTTGTAATGGCCGAGCGGCTTGATCACATCGACAAAATCAAGGTGAAAAACGGGAGACTCTCGACGGCGGCCGAGCTGCTGCTGCTTTACCGCCTAAAATGGGTATGATACCCATTCCGTGGACACAGAGGTAAGCTCTGATCGAGGTGCGACGTGAGAATGATCGGTTCGCGCGAGGTTCAGGCCCTGACCGGTCTTTCCGCCGATCAATTGCGGGAATGGACGGGCCGTCGTGGTCTCATTCGTCCCGACCGCCCCGCGCAAGGCAAAGGGACCCAGGCCCGCTTCTCCTGGCAAACCGTGTTGGTGCTCCGCTTAGCGCTGGTGATGAAGCAAGACTTTCATATCGAGCTTCACCCTCATCGCGAATCCTTCTCTGAGTTGCAAAAGCTCTTCCATGGCAAAGCCTTCCCAGGGCTATGGGATCGTGTGGTTTTGCTCCGTGAGCGAGCGCAATTAGCGATCGCTAAACCTTCAGAAATGACATTCCCAGCAGATGAGACCGTGATCGTGATGCCGCTAGCACCACATTTACGTGCACTCATGACAGGCTTCGGTGTTCCGATGCCAACACAGCAAATGCCGCTGTTTCGCGCCATCGGCTTCAGATGAGGGCGTTGGTAAATATCGACGATCATCGACTGCTAGGCCCCCAGAGCGTGTTAGGAGGTCGCGATGCCTGCTAGCTCCGCCGATCCCGACTCCCAGATTCAGCTGCTGCTTAGCTGCTTGGGATACTCAGTTGCAGCTGGTTGGGTCCCTGCGGCCGATTTCGGCGCGTTGACAACGCATCGCTTCCCCATGCATCAAGCCCGGCAAGAGATGTCGGTGATCGGTGCATTTTGTCTCAGACGTCGGGCCGGTCTGTCTGATATGATCGCGACGCCGCTGGTCTATGTTGCGCAGGCCGCTGACGCCAGTGCTGCGCAAGAAATTCATCGAAAAGTATGGAGTCAGGGGCTTGCTCCATTTTTGCTAGTGGCGACGCCCTCCGGCGTGGCGCTGTGCCCCGGGTTCTCATATTCGCAGCAGGATTGGAGCCGTCTAGTCCATTGGCACACGTGGTCGGCGATCGAAGACTTGCTTGGTGACGGAGCACAGCCGGGCGCGCTGGACGATGTCGTTACAGAACTATGGGACCTCCGTGCCATCCGCCTGAGGACGTCCTTGTTTTGGCGCGATCATGTAATCGATGTTGATGGGCGGGTTGATCAACGGCTTCTTGCCAACCTTGATGCTCTCAGTGGCGTATTGATCCGTGGGGCAGGCGTTTCACGGACGCTTTCGCCGGCGGCAGCCAACGGGCTGATTGGTCGTTTCCTCTACGTCTACTTTCTGGCCGATCGCGGAATTATCGATCAGCAATGGGTGGTCAGCCGCGACCACGCTGCCATCAATCTTGGTGACCAAAATAGCGATTGGTCGGCCGCCGCAACGTGGGCCTTCTTCGACGACCTAGATTCGATTTTCAACGGGAGCATCTTTCCGCTTGGGCGCAAAGAGCGTGCCGAAATTGACAAAAGCCATATCAATCTCGTTCGCTGTGTGATGAAACATGGCGCGCAGCCCGATCACTCGGGCGCGATCCAGCTCAGTTTCCTCGACTTCTATTTCGGGGCACTGCGAACCGAGACATTGTCCTCTGTCTATGAACAGTTCTTGGAAAACATTCGGACAGGCGAACGCCGACGTGTCGGAGCTTTTTACACGCCACCCTTCTTAGTCGACTTTATGTTGGATCGGATCGAGGAGGAGCGTCCGCTTCAGGACGGTGTCACCACACTCGATCCAGCGGCAGGTTCTGGCGTCTTTCTCGTCGGCGTCTACAGGCGCATCGTTGAACGTGAGCGCGCCTCGCATCAAACTCAAAATATGGACCTCGACACCCTTCGAGGAATGTTGACACGTAATATCTACGGCATCGAACGCAATCAGGATGCCTGCCACGTTGCCGCGTTCAGCCTCTATCTGACGCTGCTGGACTATGCCGATCCGCGTGACCTAACCCGCGTCGCGGCCGGAATGGCGCCCGAGAAGTTATTTCCGGAACTAGTCGGCAAGAACATCTACGATGCGGACTTCTTTGCCGATCGCTCCGAATTCAAGGGACTGCCGGCGCAAGTCGAATGTGTTGTCGGTAATCCGCCGTGGCAGACTCTCGATAAGCTAGGATCGGAAGATGCTGACGCGTGGCGGAGTAATCACCACGCAGACGCTCCCATCGGAAAAAATCAGGCCGCGGAGCTCTTCGCTTGGAAAGCCCTTCGTGAGCATCTCGTAGATGGTGGGGTTCTCGGATTTCTCTTGCCCGCAAAATCGTTCATCAATCCAACTTCGTGGACCTTCCGACGCGAGCTCGCGAGTGAGTTCACCGTGATAGGCGCTGCGAATTTCGCGCACCTGCGGTACCGCCTGTTTGCCAGCGCACGCCAAGCAGTGGTGGCGGCATTCGTGCGCAAACGTGCTCCCGCTCCAAGCGAACGGCTTTGGACTTATTCTCCGCTTTCCGTCGTCCAACCCATGGCCCGCAAAGCGTGGCCTTGGACAATTCTGCTCGATCGCGCGGAAGTGCAGAAATTTCACCATGATTATGTCGCGCGCGATCCCCGCGGTTGGTTCGAGGCGTTTATGTTGCGCCCAGTCGATCGGCAAATTCATCAATTTTTGGACGATTCCGCTGCAACAGGTCGAATTGCTCGATTGGAGACACTCTGCGATGCCGTGGGCGCGGCCATAAGGCGAGGGGGCAATCCGAGTGAAACAGGAGTCGACCGAGCGTTCCTCATTGACGCTCCGGACGATCCGGTTTCAGCGACAGAGCTGTTGCGCGATCACAGCGGCGACCTGTTCGCGCTCGACGGCAACCGACACGACCTTGTCCTTCCCGCCACTCAGCTGGCAAAAGTAACCAAGTCCTATCAGCACCGCTTTGGCGGAAATGTGCTGCTTGTTCCGCGAAATTTCAGCAACATTCGCTTCGTCAAGCATCCCATTGGATACACCTCCAGCACGCTAGGCGTGTTCTACGACAAGCCAGCAAGGCGTGTTACCGCTCGAGAGAAGCAGCTACAAAAAGCACTCGGCATCTACCTCCGGTCGCCGGCAGCCCTCTATCTTGTTGCGACGATTGGTCGGCGCTGGTTGATGGATCGCCGGAACATCGAGCCAAGCGACCTGGCAGCGTTTCCGGTGCCATTTACCAGCTTGAATGACCCGCGCATCGACGAGATCCTTGCAAAGAGGGAGTCGGAGCTCGATTCATATGTGCTGAAGTCGCTTAGGATCGATGGCGATTTCGAAGGCGCCATTCACGAGTTCCTTCAATTCCGTATGGGATTCCAGGATGGCGATGTCCCAGAACAGGCATTGTCCAAGCCACTCAGCAGGTCGATCCGCAAATACGAGAGTGTTCTGAAGCGTAACTTAGACGGTTCGATTGGTCGTAACGGCGCGTTCATAGTGGCGAGCCATATCAATCTAGAGGCCGGCGTAGGAGCGGTTGCGGCGCATTTTCGCGAATCCTCCAAGCGAACAAGCACAACGGAAATGTCCGCCGACCTCTGCCAAGCGGCACTTGCACGTTATCTGAAATCATCATCGAACAGCTTTTCTGACAGCCTCGCAGCCGAATACGATAATCAAACCTCCAGTGTGACGTTCATCAAGCCGCTGGAGTTCTTCCGTTGGACCGTTGACAGTGCATTCGCTGACAGTCGTCAGATGATGGCTATCTTCCTCGCGGGACGCTCATGACGGGTGCACCGGGGTGGGTGGAACTCAAGGAGCTCTTTCAGCAGCATGGCTTCACGCCGGTCAAGGCGGAGTTGTGGTCGGAGTTCATCGAACAGGTACTTGGAATTTTGCGGGCAGCCGCAGAGGAATTGCGGCAATCCGAAAATTGGGATGCCTTCAAGAAGAAGAGAGGTGCGCTGGGCGCACCTCGCGCCCGAAAACGAAGCAAAGTTATCGAGCGTGTCCCGATCGAGGATGCGATCACCTCAGAACTAGGTCATTACATTCGTCATATACGGCGGTCACTGCCACCAGGTCACTTTCTGCGCTTGAACGAAGTCGAGTTTCACGTCGAAGATCTGGTGCAAAGCGACGCCCGCGCCGGGCGGCACTCGCGGAAAGTTGATTTTTTTATCTACGCTGCCAGCGGCGTCGATGAGCCTGAATTCGCTATCGAAGCCAAGCCGATCGTTTCCCAGGCAGACATCGCCGCACGTTATCTTGCGGCGGATGGAATCGGCTGTTTCCTGACGACAGATTCCCCGTATACACGGCGCCCGCTCGGGGGCATGTTAGCTTACACAATAAACGCTGGGGGACGCACTTGGCGTGCTGAAGTGCGCGCCGCGGTTAGCGCCTATACACCCCCCGTGATAGCCTTGGCCGATGTAATGGTTCGAGGCGAGTTGGAACCCATGGCTTATTCCCGCCACGACAGGACGGCCTTGAGTCTGGACCCAATTCTGATCTTGCATCTTGAGATGATTTTTCATCCCGATAGCGAAGAGAAAAACGCGGAATAGACTCGCTCCGGATTCGAGTTCCGATACCTGCTGCGCGGGTTGCCGTCTCATTCGCGTTAATCCTGCCGATCGCTCAATCGTGGCGCTTGCAGAATACGTGACATCCGGCATCCGGATCGTCCTCTGGTAATATCCATACGCTTCCCCAGCCTGCCCGTTTACATCGAATCTACCTCTCGAAAGGTCAGAGGTTACAGGATTCGTCCCGAAAGCTGCGCCCGATTAATCCGCACGGTTGAAATGAGCGGGACGCCCGTCCCAGGGAGAATACAACTTCGATCCGTCCCAATAGGATACCGTTCCATCCAGAAACCGACGTCGAGCGCGCCAGACTAAATCGGGCCGTTGCATAGCAAGAGCGGTGTCGTTCAATACCGGAACTTCATGGCCGGCCTGTTCGTAACCGTCGTGAGAAACGATCTGACTCGGCAGAGCCATCAAGAGAGCTGCGTGTTTTGTCTCCTTGATAACCAGCGCAAAGCTGTTGAGCACCATGTTGTATCCGAAGTGAGCGTGAACAACACGGTGATCCAGAGATCGGGATGGAGCTGCCCCGTTTTGTGGTCCAGATGTCAGGCAATTTCTCGAGCTGTTTGAGTTTGTCGTGCGAACTCGTTCGGCGTCAAGTTGCCGAGCGAGGTGTGGGGCCGATCATTGTTGTAGTGGCACCTCCATTCCTCGATCCGTTCGATAGCGTCGGCCATCGACAGGAACCATGAGGCATTCAGGCACTCCGCCCGGACGCGACCGTTGAAGGCCTCGCAAAACGCATTGTCCGTTGGCTTTCCGGGTCTCGAGAAGTCGATCTCGACGCCATTGTGATAGGCCCACTGGTCGAGCATCTTGCCGGCGAACTCGGGGCCATTGTCGCAGCGAATGGTCTTTGGCTTGCCGCGCTCCCTTGCCAGCCGCTCAAGAACCTCGACGACCTGGAAGGCCCTGAAGTTCGTTCTCGGAACGATCGCAAGTGATTCTCGGGTGTGGCAATCGACAACGGTCAAAAGTCGGAACGGGCGACCGTTGAACAACGCATCCGACATGAAGTCCATCGCCCAGCAGTGGTTCACGGCGGCGATCTTCGGCCGATCGGAACGATAGCGCCAGGCCCGTTTGCGCTTCGGCGTTTTTGTCCTGATCGACAGGCCTTCTTCGCGATACAGCCGGTAAGTGCGTTTGTGGTTCAAGCGATAGCCCTCGCGCAGCAGCAGGACGTGGAGACGCCGATAACCGTAACGCACCCGGCTGGCTGCCAGGTCCTTCAGCCGAATGCGCAGCTCGGTTTGCGGATCGCCGCGCGACTTGTAGCGTTGTGAAGAGCGATGAAAGCCGGTCGCTTTGCAGGCCCGTCGTTCGCCAATATCGTAGACCTTCTGCAGATGGAATACGACCTCACGTCGGACGGCGGGCCTCACCATTTTTTTCGCAGGACGTCCTGCAACATCGCCTTGTCCAGCGTCAGATCCGCCACCACACGCTTCAGCTTCGCGTTCTCGTCCTCAAGCTGCTTCAGCCGCCGGATCTCGCTCACGCCCATGCCGGCATAGACTTTCTTCCATCGATAAAATGTCGGCTCCGAGACCCCCATCTTCCGGCAGATCTCCTCGATCGTCGTCCCGCTCTCTGCCTGCCTCAACGCAAAGGCAATCTGTTCCTCCGAAAACCGCTTCCGTTTCATGGCATCCGCCCTCCGTGGGGTTCAGAATGCCCGAAAAAATTGCCTTCAACATGGACCAGCTTCCTGGGTCAGGATCAGGGATACGTCGTCGATGATACGACCCACATGAGCCTTCGATACCAGGGCCGATTTGTCGGTAACGATTCCGGCCGATGCTGTCTCGCACCACTTGGCGACATCGTCTGAAGTCGCCAGTGTCATTGATCCAGAAGTTCTCGCCGCGAACCGCTTGGCGACCGGTTCGTATGCAGATGTCGTTACGAAGATGCTCTTTTGCGCACCATCGACAGTAGCAGCGCCGTGCAGCGCTTGTACGGCCTCGAGCCTGATCTTGCGATGCGGCGCATATTTCTTTGCCTGCACTAAGGTCATTACATCGCCGATCGGATCGCGCTGCAGCAGTCGGACGTCCACGCCGCCATCACCTCGGCCCGATCCTAACTCGGATTGGAACCCCTGGTTCTGAAAAATGCGATGGAGTAGAGTCTCATATTCCCGCCACGAAAGGCGATGAAGGTCGTCTGGCCGTCGAGCGAAATGAGCATACATCTCCTCATAGACGTCATCGCAGTCTGGTTGAATAAGTTTGCAGATCCACTGCCATTGAAAATACGAATCGAATGCTGAGGAGAGGGCAGCGTCCAGCGCATAGAAAGCGATAGTGGTTCCGTCTCGGTTCTCCCACTCAAAACCCAGGCCATCGACTAGGGCATGAAATTCGTCATGCGACCCGTCATCATACGTGCCATTAAATACGTTGTGCAACGGGCCTTCGAACCACATCAACGACACGGCAGCCGGAGATCTCGGTTCGCCATCGACATGTTCGTCATAGGTCTTAAAGCCACAATCGAACCATAGATCTTTTGTGCGCGCCCATTTTTCAATAGTCGCTTGCAATGTCGCGATCGCCGCGGTGAGTTCTTGATCGCTATACGCCCGTATCGGCGCGTCACTCTCAGCGAATAGTGTTGGCATAGTTGAACGTATACCTCCCGAGGGTGGCCTTCAGTTTCCTAAAATTATCTATACATCGCCGCGCACGCGTTCTACCTCGCTAAAAATCCGGCTCGCGCTTCTCCCAGCGGTGACGCTTGACCTCATATTCCACGGTCTTGAATTTCACCGCCTCAACGATGTGGACCCTAAGGGATTCCAGATCGATCTTGAGGGTGACCGGGCGCCCATCCGGGTCCGGCGATTCCCAGGGGGCCTCAAAATCCATTGGGATATGCGCGAACCCCTTCGGCGGCGGCGGTGGCGTCTCTATTGCCGGCGGCACGCGCTCAATCACCGTGTAGTCTTGCTCCCAACCTTCTCGTTCCATCCATCCGAGGCGTGCGGTGACCTCCGTCCCCTTTGGCAGCGCAACTTCTTCCACCCGCGCGGCTGTGTGAAACAGAGCGACGTTCAACGCCTCGCCGGCAACCTGGACGGATGGAAAAATGATTCCATCGACAGGCGTTGCTGTCTCCGTTGCGAGAAAATCCGCGATCGCCTGCGTCGGCAGATATTCGAACACCTCGTCGTCAGGCATCACAGGCATTGTAATCCGCTGGCCGAGGTTTCTCAGAAACATCGTGCGTTCAAGTCGATCATTGAGGCTCGGGTCGAAGATGCTGCCGTGCGTGCTGACATCGCTTAGCGCCGTCAGGTCGAGAAGGCGGACTGGCCGAATAATCTCAAAGCGCGCGACCGCGACCTGACTGCCGACCGGCGGTCGTACCTCGGCGAGCGCAACGTCTGGATCATTGGCGCCGTAGAAGATGGAGATTCCGCGAGCATTCATCCGGCCGGCACTGGCGTGAACTGATGGCGGCGATCCAAGATCCTTGTTTGGCCGAGTGAGAGCTACCTCGAGCTTGTCGTCGGACTGGAACGCTCGGGCGCGGTACACGGCGGCGAGGGAGGTGTTTGGTCCAGCATTGACGATCATCGATCGTCCGTCGCGTGTCTGCATCGCATCGATGCCGTCGAACACAGAGGCGAGAAGACGGGCGCCAGTGCGGCTGAAGAAGCGCGCTTCCGTCTTGAGCGAACGCTCAAACTCCTGCCATTCGGCCTGCAAACGGGCGTCGTTCGTTCCCTTCTCTTTGTAATGACATTCCGACGAAAATTCGGTTTCCTCGCCCATCGCAGCGGAATCAAAGTCGGAAAACTGCTCTTCGAGAATGCTCTGGATGTCCTGGGCAGCCCTCCCGGGAATATCTGCAGCATTCATGATTGCATCGACAGTTTCCTCGCCGGCGCGCTCCCACTCGTAGCTCGACTCCTTGTCGGATAGTATGGCCGATTGCATGTAGTTCGGCTCGTTGGCCGTTCGGGTGTAGTGCTGGTCGAAGACGAATTCGATGCGCCCAGCCATATCGCCGATGCTGTAACAACGGGCTGTTCTCTTGCAGTAAGAGCACTTCACCTTTTTTCCTGTCGTGCTGATTTCCTCGCGGAGAAAGGCTTCTCCCACACAATGGAAGCATAGCTTCCGTCGCTTGAGTTGCTCGATTTCGTCATCGGTGAGCATTTGAACACGTCGCTTTCTTTTTGGCGGCGATAACAGCGACTACGTCTATCGGAAGCACGGTCTGGCGTCTCCCTCTGGACCGAGCTGTCGGCTGCGCTGAAGCCCCGCGCTTCGGGTCTTCACCCCTTCGGGGCTTCCATCCCATGACGCTGGAACGCAACGGCTTGCGCGCCGATGCCGCTGATTCCGACGGCATCCAACAACATCCAGGGCAATGAGCTGCGCGACAGCCCGGTCAACCGAGACAACGATTATCACACTGTTATAAGATGGCACCGGGGCGGGCTTCCGATCGTATTGGCGCTGGAAATCGCGACGCCGCTGCGGCCGACCAACGGTGCCGTTGGAAATTCGCCGGCTGATCCGCGAGATGAGCCTCGCCAACCCGTTGTGGGGTGCGCCGAGAATCCATGGTGAGCTTCTCAAGCTTGGTATCGAGATCGGCCAGACCAGCGTCGCCACGTATATGGCGCGGAGGAGGGCCCCTCCGTCACAAGGATGGCAGGCGTTCCTTCGTAACCATGCTGACGGTATCGCGGCGATGGACCTTTTCGTGGTTCCGACAATCTCGTTCCGACTGCATTATGGGTTGCTGATCATGGGCCACGGCCGGCGGCAGATCCTGTGGTTTGGGGTGACCGCGCATCCGACGGCCGAATGGATTGCCAATCAACTGACGGAGGCGTGTGGCTGGGAGCAGGCCCCTCGTTACCTGATCCGGGACCGCGATGGAGCTTATGGCGAGATATTTATCCGCCGCGTTCGATCCATCGGCATTCGAGATCGTCCGACGTCTCCTCGCTTACCGTGGCAAAATGCGTATGCTGAACGGCTGATCGGATCGATCCGCAGGGGTGGTAGCCGGCGAACGCCATCTGCGCCACGTGCTGCTCTCGTACATGAGCTACTACAACGGCACGCGCACCCATTTGTCATTGAACAAGGACGCGCCGATATCACGTGCCGTCGAGACAGCCGGACGCATTCTCTGTCGACCGATCCTGGGCGGACTGCACCATCATTATGTTCGGATTTAATTTGCGGTAGGCACAGGTGCCGTGCGGCGTTACGCCAGGCGCTGGAGCAAGGAGCGCGGACAATCGACCGCGGCGGCCTATGTTCCGTTAAGCTTTGCGCCGGGAGAAGCTTACCAGTTCGACTGGAGCCACGAGATCGTTCTCCTCAACGGCGTGACGGTACTCGTGAAGGTCGCTCATGTCCGGCTGTGTCACAGCCGCATGTTGTTCGTACGGGCTTATCCGAACACTGGCCCGTGTTGCCATAGAGAGTGAGGACACCGCCGTCATGAAGCGCGATTTAGAGATGATCCTGACGATCGTGGGTAAGGCTTTGCCGAGCGGGCCAGAAAACCCCTCCGAAGCGAACTTCGGAGCATAATTCTAAGCGGCCGGCCCCGAGACCCGAACTAGAAAACCCGCCGGAGCGGGGTCGAGTTTGCAGGCAAGCGTGCCGGCGGAAAAGCAAATGGCCCGAAGCATTGCCCGGGCCTTCCATATGGCAGACCATTCATATTTATCGCGCGGATCTACTTTTGCCGGGCCGTGCACGGCGCAAATCCCGCGCGACCGATCCTTGCCAGGAACAACTCCCGATTACTGAAGTTATATGCGTCCCGCATTCGTGTCCTGAGCAACCCAATGAGCAGCTTCTCGATCGATCAAGCTAGACAGGCATCTCTCGCTTGTTCCCTTACGCATCTCGCCAATCAACAGCACAATCTGGAGCTTGAAATGGTCGCTATCCAACAGATGAGGCTTAAACTCCGCGAAGCGTTCAATGCAGTTCCGCAAAAGAAGGTGGTTGGCACGATCAGAGGGTTGGAGTTCACAGTTTCGAGTGAGGAACAAACCCAAAGCAAACCGCGTTTGGTTCTCCGTTGAACAATCGAGGAACCGCACCTATGAAGAAATTTGCCATGACCGCGCTCATCGCATTGGCAACCACGTCGGCGCTGGCGCAAACGGCGACGGTTCGTGAGGAATACTACGTGGTGCGCGATCCGGCGACCAAGCGGTGCACCATCGTGGACCAGAAGCCAACCGTTACGACGAGCATCGTCGACCACGGCATCTTCGGTACCCGGACCGAAGCCGAGGCCGGCATGAAGACCATGGAAGTCTGCGAGACGGACGAGCCGGTGAACGACCACGACGACGATTGAGCTGCATCCATTTTGAGCCCTGCCGGTTCTCTCGCCGGCGGGGCTTTTTCATGCGCTCATTCCGTGGCGAAGCTTCAGAATGTCGAAGCGATCAACTGAGCCGGCAACGCAGCTGCGCCACAATACGAAAGGTGAACCAACTGTAACGAAGGAACAGCAGTTCTTTCGGAACGCGTCCGAAGCACGTCGGTTGGTCTTACATCCCGCGGAAAACAGAATGAAAGGAGCTCTCGATGAGCTACGATCCTGAAACGCGTCCCAGTGTGGGCAAAGACGTATACCAGGACCCGCACGGTCGCCATCCACCGCCCGCTCCCGATAATATGCGGCCGTCCAGCAACTCGGCTCCCGCCGGTGGGCCAAATCCGGATCCTGGATATCCGGACCAAATGACCATAAACCAAAAAAATCCCGACCAACGACAGAACAGAGGCGAGAGGCCGCGAGTTCAGCAACAGCAGAATGAAGACATCCGAAAGGCCGAAATCAGGAAGGCCGTAAAGGAAGATAATCCGGACAACAAATCGCAGGGTCAGGAAAAAGTTGGTTACAGCGGCGGCACTTAATAGCGTCGTGCAGTCCCATCCACCTTACAGAAGGCCGCCCAATGGGCGGCCTTTTTCTCATAAGAAAACCCCGCCAGAGCGGGGTTTAGTTTACGCGATTACCGAAGAAGCCGCTGCTGCCGATCCTTTCGATCAGCATCAAACCTCATCTCGCTATGTTCAGCGGGATTTTTGTGCACACAGTTTGGTCTGACTGGGGTCATCTCCCGCAGGCATTATCCGCCCCGGACGGGTGATCAGTCCGTCCGGAGCTCGACCCAAGACTTGACCCGCCGGGAAACTGGCGGGTCTTTTTTGTATGCCCCTTGCACGGAACGCCTTCCTCTGCCGCGCATTGATCTACATGGGCGAAAACGTCCCCCACGTTCCTTCGTCCAACCCCTGGAGCCCGTCGGGCGCGCCCCTCGTCGGCGGGTTTTTCCTAACGCGGAACCCCTGCAGCCTCTTCGCATTATAGGACCCGGACGGTTCCTTGGTCCGGGCCGTCTCTTCACTCCACATTAGCCCCCGCCTCCGTGGCGGGGCTTTCTTTGAAACACATCCCCGCCGCCCGCGTTATTCATCCGGACCGGTTGATCGCTTGGTACAGCCGATCCTGGTCCCGAAAGGCCCGCTTCACCCCCGATTCCAGCGGGCCTTTCGCGTGGGTCAAAGTGGGCTGTTCATTTAGGAACATCGCTCTGCCCTGCGTGTTGAACCACTGGAACGGGAGCTCCTGCACCCAATAATCCCGAACCCGAATTGGCCCGCTGTTCCTTCGCCGGTGGGCCTTTTTGGGGCCGAACGCTCTTAATCCGCGCTCAGCAGCCATCGTGAACTCGATCTCGCCGGCGACAGCTCTCGCCAAGTCTTGACCGCGGTCATGTAAGCGGCAGCAGGCCATCGATCGAGGCTCTCGCCGTCCTCCGAACCTGCTCCCCGCAGTTGGGTGAAGGTATCTCGCGTGTAGCCATCATCAGCCTTCGCTTGCCGGCGCCGAGTAGCCATCCGATCGGCCAAATCTTTCGGACTGCGGCAGGCCATCGCGATACTCCACATGCGACGCGGAAAATGTAATGGTCAGTCGGGTAAAATAGGAGTCTTGCGTACGCGCGCTTCGCTGATGTGGGCTCGTGCAGCTGAAACTTCAGACGGCTCCCGGAAGAATTGCCACAAGCAACAGCTCGATCAGCACGACCAGCCCGGACCGTGACGGCGAAGACGCAACTTCTCGCATGCGCGCCGACGCGGCCCCCTTGGTTCGACAGCAACGTCGGCGCAGAAGGCGAGGAACTTTCCTCAGCGGGGCGCGGTTGGCAAGCGTGACGAATCCCGTTTACACCGTTGGACATTCCACCCGAACCATCGACGAGTTTGCCGAGCTCTTGATTGCTGCGGAAATTTGCACATTGGTTGACGTCCGAAGCTTGCCGTCGTCGCGTAGGTTTCCGCATTTCAACCGCGAGCCTCTCTCGGATGCTCTGGAAAGCCTCCAGATCGGATATGTCTATTGCGCCGCGCTGGGCGGCCACCGAGGAAAGAGCAAGATGATTGCTCAAGAGATCAACGCGTTCTGGGAAAATCAAAGCTTTCACAACTACGCCGATTACGCGATGAGCGAGGCCTTCCTAGCCGGCCTGGAACGTATCATTGCAACGAGTCAGCACGAATTGACCGCGATCATGTGTGCGGAAGCCGTTTGGTGGCGATGTCACCGCCGAATTATCGCCGACTACCTCATCTCACGTCAGATTCCGGTGCGGCATATACTCGGACCCGGCAAGATTGTTGAGGCTCAGATGACGCTCTCTGCGGAGCGCCGAGGAGCGGTCATAAGCTACCCTGCGTAGGACCCCGGCGCGATGCTGGTGGTTATGCCGAGAGTTCTCCGTTTGACTCCCCTTCGTTCTTAAGAACGAATCCGACCCCTCGCAAAGCGGCCAACGAGATCCGTTAAAAAATGGTTTGGAAGCGGGAGAGCGCCGCCATCACGTCACCCGAACATGCAAATGGCCCGAAGCATTGCCCGGGCCATCCACATCGCGAGCGAGCGTACATCCGGCTCAGCTCGCCGGGTCAATGATCAACCGACCCGAAGGTTCTTGTCCTTGCCGCCGCTCTCAGGCTCGATGAACCCATAGCCCTTCTGCCCGTTGAACCCACTTCACAGTACCGATCGCCACTTGCCGAACTCCTGTTGGAATGAATAACGATGCGAACCCTCGCCAAGCTGCGCGGGTGAGATCGGGCGGTAATTTGCCGCCGTTAGCCGCCAGCTGTGCCATCATTTGCTTATGAAGCCAAATGTTCATCGTCGCGGAGTCATTCATGTCGCCTGGATAGCCCAGATCCTTCGCCAGTTCCTTGCGAGCGCTCAGGCCAGAATCGACATCAAGTGCCTTCATGAGATCAACGATCGAAGTCCGCCAGGCTAGCTGTTCGCTTTTCTTGGCTACAGCCTTGGCGAAGGCAATACCGCTTCTACCTCAAATGCAGCGGCCGCCGGCAGCAATATTGACGTTGCAGCCATTCTCAACAGACCCCGATCTGTCTTGAGCTCTCGTCGAAATAACGGCTGTTCAGGGCAACAACAGTGACTGCAGGCCAAGTCGCCATCTCTTCATCTAAAGGCGAGGCGACCAGCCACCCCAATATAGCGATCGGCCGCCTACCGTGTAGGCGAGCCCTTTGAAGGGAATAGTGGATTTCCAAGGAAGGCCCCAGACCTCATTGCGCGGTGGCTCCGGCTGTGGCGCGTTCTCATTCAAAAAGAAAGGACTCGCCGGGTCAGCGAAACCCTGAATGCCGGTGTTCTGGACGTGCTCAGGAATGCTGAACAGCTCGGCTTCTACGACCAGTGTGCGCAGTCCACCCCCGGCTTGTTTCTGACGAAACCAAAGATGTTCTGCAATCGCGGAGCCGAAGGTCCCACCGCCTACGATGATGAAGTCGAAAGGGCGTACCAGCCTTGTCGGGATAAAGTCAGTCAATTATAGGGTACCTACCTATATTATAAGGTGCGACGGCATGGCTCATACGATTAAGAACAAATCGAAGCTGCTGGCGCGCGTGCGTCGATTGAAAGGCCAGACGGAAGCGGTCGAGCGCGCTCTGGAAGAGGAGCGTGATTGCGCTGACGTTCTCATGCTCGTCGCCTCGATGCGCGGTGCCATCAACGGCCTGACCGTCGAACTGATGGAAGACCACATCCGCCATCATGTCGTGAACCCCGACAGTGAACAGGACGAGACGCGCGCCAAGGGTGCGGCAGAGCTGATCGAAGTCCTTCGCACCTATCTGAAGTAAGAAAGCTGTCCCGTGACCTCCTTCACCGATCTCCTTGCGCAAGGCACCGCGCACGCGTGGCTGTTCGTCCCGACTGCCATTCTTTTAGGCGCGCTTCACGGGCTCGAACCGGGGCACTCCAAAACAATGATGGCGGCCTTCATCATCGCAATTCGCGGAACCGTCATGCAGGCGGTCCTGCTTGGGCTTGCAGCGACGCTGTCCCACACGGCAGTCGTCTGGGTGATAGCCCTTGGTGGTCAGTATTTCGGCCAACAGTGGGGCGGTGAAGCGAGCGAGCCCTATTTCCAGCTAGCCTCGGCTGCCATCATCATCGGCATTGCCGTCTGGATGGCATGGCGGACCTGGCGGGAACAAAATGCCGAGGAGCACCACCACCACCATAATCACGATGAGGTCCAACACATCACGACGCGGACGGGATTGCTGACGGTCGAGGTTTTTGAAGACGGTGTCCCGCCACGCTGGCGCATTCGCTCCGAGAGGGGCGAATTGCCAGCCGCTAATCAGATTAACCTCGGCACGACCCGCGAAGACAGCACACGACAGGCGTTTGCCTTCGTGGCGAAGGGCGACTTCCTCGAAAGCGTGGATGAAATCCCGGAGCCGCATGCCTTCACCGTTCGGTTGGAGATCGACAATACGGCGGGCACCGAGATCCACGAGATCGCATTCGAGGAGCACGACCACAGCCACATGAATCTCGGCGACGAGGACGATGCGCATGCTCGCGCGCATGCCGCGGATATTCGACGCCGGTTTGACGGGCGTACGGTCACGACCGGGCAGATCATTCTCTTCGGCCTGACGGGCGGCCTGATTCCGTGTCCTGCGGCGATTACCGTGCTGCTTCTGTGTATGCAGCTAAAGCAACTCAGCCTTGGGTTCGTGCTGGTCGTGTGTTTCAGCATTGGGTTAGCGCTGACGATGGTATCGGCCGGCGTTCTCGCGGCGCTCAGCGTCAAGCACGTTTCGAGCCGCTGGTCGGGCTTCAGCAGCTTCGCAAGGCGAGCGCCTTATGCTTCAGCCGTCCTGATCGTGTTTGTCGGCCTCTACACCGGCTGGCTTGGCTGGCAGGGTATGCAACACACCGCACCCCTGCAAACATCTGCGCAAGGAGTTTTGCCTCAGAAGTCGTGATCGCTGGATCAGCTCCGTCGAGGCTTCCGCGTCGAGCTGAGGTACTACTTCCTATCGCTGATCTTGCAGGAGCAGCACCCGCCCGTCTCAATCCGCATCTCCACCTTCATCGGAGCGCGTCGCGAGTTTCCCATTAGGAAATTTAGCGGTCAATGCGTCTCGACCGACGTTCATGTTGTGGCCGACGTGACCAGCGAAAGGTGTCGGGCAAGCTAGCTCCTCCACACCGGAGCCGATCCACCGGCGTTGGTGCTACACCGGACAAATTTACGTCTGTCGACCATAGGCGCAGCACCAGGCGCGACGGCACGGGCGCGGTGGTCATGTCAAGAATCAGTGTGAGCGAAGGCAAGCGTCCACTGGCGAAGCGCGTCAGGACGGGCAAATCGATAGGTGTCGCATTGGCGGTGAGCCAGCCAAGGGCGCTCGCCGATTACCAAGAAGCCGATTCTCGCCAGCCAATCGCGATAGCCAAATTCAGGGAGGACCACTTTTCAGGGAGTAGACCACTGCGGACGCGCCAAAATCGACGCGGATGACCCGAAGCAGAAGGCAGGCTCAAGTTACACACGGAAATTGCTTGATCCAGATCAATCGGTGTCATGTTCGAGAGCCCACCGTACGCCACATGGCGCGGTACGACTTGGAAATCTGTCATGACCCTTGGCTCTGGCGGTTGGCGCCCTCTGCATCCTCGTTCGCAACGTAATATCGCGCATAAGGGGGTTATCGAAACCGACGAGGGAGATGCGACAATGAAGAAAAGCATGCTGATCAGTCTCAGTACTACGGTATCGATCGCCGTTTTGGCGGCGGGTGTCGCGATTTCCTCGCAGGACAAATACACTGTGCAAGTCCCGAATGGCCTCGGGTTTTCTGAGTTTAGGGGATACGAGGACTGGTCAGTGATCGCGATCAGTGAGAGCGGAGGCAAGATTGCTGTGATTGTGGGAAACCCGGTAATGATCAACGCCTATAAGGAAGGCGTGCCCGGCAATGGCAAGCCCTTTCCAGACGGCGCCAAGATGGCCAAAATTCATTGGAAACCGAAAATACAAGAGACGTACCCCGGTCAGCCAACGGTGCCAGGTGCCCAGCAGGACGCCGGCTTCATGGTGAAGGACAGCAAGAGGTTCGCGGACAGCGGCGGATGGGGATGGGCCGAGTTCCTCTACGACGCGGCGTCCGATACGTTTAAGCCCGCCACTGCAACGCATAATCCACCTCAGGGAAACGACGCGAAGTGTGGGTTCGGGTGCCACTCAGTGGTGCAGAACCGGGACTACGTTTTCACGGAGTACGGAAAACGGTGAGTATCCGATAGCGTTAGCGGACGGTCGTAACGACTGCACTGAATAATGGTTGATGTTCGCACAAGGCCTTTTTCAGACCTGACACGATGTTCGGGTTCGGTCCATCGGTATTCGCGATCGCCCGACGCCTCCTCGCTCGCCCTGGCAAAATGCATACGTCGAACGGCTGATCGGATCAATCCGCAGGGAGTGCCTTGATCATATCGTGGTATTCAGCGAACGCCATCTGCGCCACGTGTTGCTCTCGTACATGAGCTACTACAACGGCACGCGCACGCACCTATCGTTGGACAAGGATGCGCCCCTATCGCGCTTGGTTTAGAGAACAGGGCGTGTTCTTCGCCTTCCAATTTTGGGCGGCCTGCATTACCAATATATTCGGATTTGGATTTGCGACAGGCACAGTCAGATACAGGCGGTAGCTCAATTCGGGCGACCGCGGAGCTTCTTGATGGTCTCGCGCAGATCTGCCGCGTATTCTTCGATTATTCGGCGCGCCTCCGCTAACCGAGACAAACGGGGCGGCTCCTCCTGACGCGGACGCGGTTCTTCGGGCGGCTTCATGCGGCGACGGTCGTCAGAAAAACCGAGGGTGGCTGTTGAGCTAAATCAAACGGCACCGTTCAAGTTTGTTTGGACGTACAACTGTGGACGTGTTTGTAGGGACCGAAGCTGGGGTCTCGCGCTACCTCAGCGGCTCGCTTCGTTCGCTGGAAACGTGCCGGCGTCGAGGACCAGGTCGTCGATCCTCTGGCCGCGGATTATCACTGTTCGCGGATAGGGACGCGTGGCCATCGCAAAGCCGTTTATTTATGAATAGACAAGCAATCAGCAATCTACGTGAGCAGCAGACATCACCGTTAGCTTGACATAGATCAATGTTTTCGCGCCCATCCGAGACCATCGAAGGCGCGGCTCATGAAAGTTGCTGCTTGACGCACGCTCGATAGCTCCACGGTACGACATACGATCCGACCCAAACGCCACGGCCTGCGCGCTTGGCTTCCTTCTGAGCGCCAGCATACTTTCCGCTTGAGTACCTGGGCCAATCGAACGCGAGTCCAGCTCGCACGATCCATTCCCCAAGATCATCGCCGCCGACAAAACATACGGCAACAACACGCCGATATCGATCAATGTCCGCGCCCTTGCAGCTAACCGGCCTACCAGCAATAAAGCGAGCTAGCTCGTTCGCAGCCTTCGCGCCGCACCGATATTGTAGGCTATCGCCGCCACGACAGAGCTGATCGGACTCGGGCGCGTCCACGCCTGATAGATGAATGCGCTGCCCGTGAATTTCGAGCGTGTCGCCGTCGATGACGGATGCTTGGCCGGTGATTGTGCTCGCGAGTGCGGGCGATGAAACCAGCATGGCAATCGCTGCGATCAAGAGACGACGCTTAAGTCCTGAGGTCGCTTCGCATGATCTATAGCTTTCCACCTCCCGTCGCGCACCTCGCGCTAGGGCCAAACAGTCGCGCAATGTGTCCGTATAATTGGTCCAACGGGTGCGCCATTTTGTCCCTTGGTGCTGGTGATGGCCGCCAGGGTGCCCCCGCGGTCTTTCCTTGGCAACGGAGCGTAAGTTCACTTGCCGCGCATCGGCTGAACGCCGCTAAAGCTGTAGCTCAAAAGTTTTCTCAATCAGAGACACGCCGCTGCGGTCGACCCGATAAGTTGCCCGATAGATGCCGTGCGGCCATTCGTCTTCGGGGCGTTTTCGTCCGGCCTTCGATGTGTACTGAGCCATATCGTTCGCGAGCGCGGGGGCGGTGTATTGGGCGATGACGCGGCCGTCGGGACCCGTGAGCGTGAGTTTCTGCACGTCACCGGCCTCTAAGCCGATCGCGCGGACATACGCAACAATATCAGAATTGATGCTCGGCGGCGGTCCAATACCATCCTCGGCCTCGATCTCATCCGACGTGATTGCGTGCGAAGCAAATCCAGCATTGAGGACCGCGAATGGCCGGTAGCTCAGCGCGCTCGCCAGGCGCGGTGCCCAAAGCGAAGTCCCACCACCGCATGCATCAGTAGGGACTCCGTAGGAGAACGGATCGACAAGTTTTCCATTTCGACGCAAGCCAAAGTGCAGGTGAGCGAACTCGGTATTACCTGACAGCCCAGCGCGGCCCAGGTCCTGCCCCCGCTTCACCGTGTCTCCTGGTTTAACACGGAGGCTACCCCGCTGCAGATGACAATAGATCGACTCGAATCCATCTGCATGGGCGAGGATCACAGTGTTGCCGCACTCGCGCTCCTTAATTTGCTCATGACCGATTGTCCGCACAGACACGTCTTGCATGCCATCGCGGGTACGCAAGACCTGTCCGTCCGCAGCCGCACGCACTGCAACACCGGCGCGCTCCCATGCCACGCTCGGCAGACGGAAATCTGTGCCGTCGTGCCCATCGTAAGTTGCGTGGCGGCACATGTAATCACGCGCGCCTCTTGATGGATCGTGGTCGACGTAGTTCTGAATGAAGCACGTCTGGCCAATCTCGCACGCGATCGGAAGCTCAAGATCAAGCGACAGGGACGATCCGGCTGAGTTGGCGAACAGGACTGCAACCGCGAGAATCAGCGAATAGCGTTGATGGTCCATGCCGCGACGGCTCGATTTACTTTTTGTGATCCGGTCAGGGCGACTCAAGTCGGCGGATTCGTTCAGTAAGAGTCCCTCGGGGTCAACTCGCTCGCTATTTCAGAATGAAAACGTGGCAGAAGCATAGTGGCAAGACCGACAGATGATTCACGAAATATTGCGCCGGCATTCAGTTATAGCTGAGCCGGACGGCCATTTGCCACCCGTCTGTGGTGAAGGATAACGCGATACAGTTTCCTTCTTGGCTGGATTTCTGGTCCAGGGCGGTTTGTGTGACGCACATTCAGATGGTTGATAGTGTGAACGCCGTCGCGCGCCTAGACGTGCTCGATCTCTCCACCACTACGCCGCCCCAAAAAGACCATTAGGCGCATCATGGGATACGCTGATACGTCAGAGTGACGGATTCAACAATGTCCGTCATCAAAACATTTGGCGCAAAGAGCGGCGAGATTTAGCGGAGAGCGGGCCTCATTTGTTGGTTGATGTTAAGCGGCGATTTTGCGGTGGAGCAAGCGCCGATATTCGATTGTCTGTCGTTTGATCCTTTCACGCTGTTTGATGATGGATTGTGCACGTCCGAAGTAGACGTCGGCGGGTGTGACGTTGCCGATGCCCTCGTGATAACGGCGATGATTGTAATGCTCGATGAAGGCCTCGATCTGACACTCGAGATCGCCGGGCAGGAAGTAGTTCCGTGGCGGTTGGTGAACGGCTATCTGCTTTGCTTCCGAACGCACGTCTCTGCGTTTGCTCCCGGTGCGGATCACGACTTGGCCCAAACGCACATTGGTGTTGTCGCCGTCGAGATAAAGCGCCATCTGACGGCAGGTTCATAAGCGTTGCCGGCTCGTCGTCCGACTTTCAAGTGAAAGGCAGCGCTCCCACGCCGACACGCGTGATGTGTAAGATCGGGCTTCTCGGGATTATCGTTGCTGCCATGAAGTTCGCCAGAGATGCTGGGTTATAAAATCAAAATCGAGAATGACCCACGCCAGCCTCAGGGCACCTCCGCGCGTCCCGCATAGGTTCCTCTGGTATAGTTGGCCACGTCAGCACCATTTTATTCGTCCCTTCGGTGCTGGTAATGGCCGTCAGGGTGTTCGCCAACACCTTGGCGGTCTTTTCCTCGGCTGTGGAGCGTATCCGGGGGTAGCTTCACGCCCCTTTGAATGGTGCGGATTCCATGAGTCGAACATGGACCTGCGTCGTAAAATGCGCCGCTCTGCCGCTGAGCTAAATCCGCGTAAACGAAGCCGCCGAGCGGAGTATGTTCGATCGACGACTTCGCCAAGGTGGACCCGGACTTAGGGCAATGTTCCGGTGAGAAAAGGGTAACGCTTTGTTTGATGCACGCAACGTCGGATTGGAATTAAGCTTTATATCGGCGCTCCAGGTTAATTCTGGAACTCGTCGCAAGAGAGCGTGATAGAATCACTACTGCATTCTGAGAGACACCGATGGTATGCGCCGTGGCTACTGTTGCGCCTGGTGTTCGCTTCGACGTCTTTGCAATCTTCGCGACGCCAGACTTTTGCTTTGCAAGTGTCGTGAGAGTGCGATCGTCGTCCTTCGCCCACTCGCGGCGAACAGATGTTTTCTTCTTGGACAAATCTTTGCTCCTTCAATCGTGAATGCGCGGTCGCGCGCTTCGCCACCAATACCGTTGCGTGATCGGAGGATCATTCAACGGGTCGGTTGAGTTGCAGCGCTTGCGATCGTGGTTCCCTGCATTGTGGCCGAGCGTTTCAGGTAGCCGCGTCATGGCCGATGTGACCTATTTACGTAGCGCTCCCGTTCTGCGCTGGCACTGATGGCCCCCGAACCGCGCGAAGCTGTCGAATGCACAAGCGCGAACGCCGCGATACGAAGTGCTGAGCGAATGGATCGGACTAACGGACATATCGGCGCGGTGGAGTTCAGCCGTACAGGCGATACTGGAAGTGATGAATTTGCGGACACTGTTTTGTTAAAATCATTTGGCGAAGCGCCGAGCGATTTGAGCGCCGCTCTAGCGGCGTTCTGCTGCACGAACGGTTCAAGTGCTATTCGGGGTAGAAGCCTTGAGCCAACCTCGCCCTTCATGCTACAGATTGCCTCACGGTTTTTTGACCGCAGTAACCGTGTCCATAGTCACACCTTCGCTCATCGCAGCACCTCGCAACGTAATCTGCCTGCCCCCGCAGGCGTTCCAACCTCGTTGAAGGGCTATCCCCATGAACACTGTTACCGTTCGCGCGGCTTGCCTCCGCTTTGCCCGCTCACATGGTCACGACCGTCGCATCGCGCGGTTGACGCCGCACGAGAGCGCCAATTTTCACGGCGCAAACTTCGCAATCGTTGAACGCAACATCATTCGAGACACTGGCGACATAGAGGCCGTTGAACGTTGGTGTCGGGATGCTGGCGTCCTAGCCGCCACTGAACGGCTCGCCACTTAGCAACAACAAAAAAAGGCCGCGCGGCGAAAACCGTGCGGCCCTTTACGTGTTTTGATTCGTTCGCGCCCAGAATCCTCTCGATACTACACTAACACTCCTCAATCGGGCTTCACCCGAAGTCAGATACATTGCGTCGACTCGGGGTGGTGGATTCGTTCAGCAAGTTCGTGCAGACACTCCACCGCGTGGCTACGCTCTACACCACGCAAAGTAGTCAACCAATCTTCAACGGCGCACATTACACCGAATGAAACTTCGTGGTCCGAGAACCCCTCGAAGGTTTGCAACTTGCTCAGAAATAGCTTCGTTTGGTCTTCAACAATCTCTGAGTTCCAAACGATATCTGAGTTTCGCATAGCATCCTTCATCCTGCTCGGCTCGCGTACTGTTTCAGAACGCAAACGTGGCAGAACGATAGCGATGGGTCGAGGGATGACTCACGAAATATTACCTCAGGATCAACCTAATTCTCTGGCGGAAAAAGAGGCCGGGATGGGGGTGGTTTCTGGTCGCCGTGATTATCATCGACCGCCTGCTTGCGGTCGGGCCTGGTTCGCCGTCGGTTACGTCGTCAAATGCAGAAGCGCGGGACCTAAGGCCAAAGATGATCTGAACAAGAACGTAAGCAGCCTGGTTCAGAACCAGACACACGACTATGATGACAATCCCACTCCCGGATTCGAAACCGTGCGTGCGGAGAACGGCGGCTGAGACGATGGCAATCAGCAATGCGATGGGCGCAAGAGTGAAGACTTTCAAGCGTAAGCCTGCGGTTGTGCCGATTAGCGCGCTGGTAGCCAGCAAAACAAAAGCGATATCCATGCTTGCTGATGCCAACGACGATTGTTGTTCTCGTCCTGACAAGAAGGATGACCGATAGATGGCACTGGCGACGGATGTTGCCGGGTAATCCCTGGACATGTCGTCGTATGCTTAACTCAACAAAACAATTTAAAACGCAAATTCTGCGAACGCCGCTGACCAGCCGTCCGTTCGCGCTCGTAGCCTCGCCGGTGAATTGCGGCGCGAGGGCGGCTTAGCCAAGGATACAACGCCGTTCAGCGAATTCCTGGGCTAATTTCCTGCGCTGCAAGATGTCGCGTAAATGCGAGACTGATTACCATTCGAATCTTGTGCCGACTCCCACCGATGTCGAGCCCTTCGCATCGACATCGGATTCCACCCGGATGTGGCGCGTCACGTCCACATTGGCGGAGAGGCCGGATTGGCTGGGGGTCGCACCGGTTCGAACACCCACGCTCAGCCTGTCGCCAATCGCGCGCGACGCGCCGACTATCGGACCGCCGGTACCGACGCCCACGTCCAGACTGTCGACGCCAAGCGAGCGGCGCATCCGGTCCAGTGCCCCGTCGCCACCGCCTGCGAACTGCGCCGCGACCTCCGCAAGCTGCAGGGCCTGCGCCGTCGTCAGGTTGCCCGACGCCTTTTGGAACAGGATGCGCGACAGGATTTCATCCTGCGGCAGCTCCGGTCGCGACGTGAAGGCGAAAACCGGCGCGGCCGCCGGGCCCGAGATCCCGATCTGCGAGGTGACATCGGAGGCCTGGATCTCTGCCGCAAAATCGAGTTCAGGCGCAAGATCTCCGTCGAAGGAGAGATTTCCTTTGGTGAAATTCAGCGTCTTTCCCAACACCGCCATCTTGCCGCGATAGAGTGAGAACGCGCCCTTCGGCACGGGATTGTTGGTCGTGCCGCCGACGTGAAGAGAGCCGCCGAGCTCAGCGTTCACCCCGCGGCCATGCACGAAAACGTGGTTCGGAGCCGACACAGTGACATCGAGCGCCGCGTTGAAGATCGCCTGACGTCCCTTGCCCTTACTGTTCTTTGCCGCTTCCGCTTTGCGCGCCGCTGCGAGCCTGGTGGCGGCCTGGCCTGTAGCGTTGACATGGTCGATGCCATCGATCGGTTTCAGCGTCGAGGGCAGGCGCTCTGGAATATCGACGCTGACATGGGTGAGATCGACGCGGCCGCTTATCTTCGGATCGCGCGCAAGCGCGCCGGTGACGTTGATTGCAAGATTCGCCTGAGCGGTCGCGAGCGCACTCGCTGCGAGCGTCGCCCGTTGTCCGCGGATCGATACCGTGCCGGGAAAGCCTGCATCGGGCGCGATCCGGACTTGGCCGGAGCCGGACAGCGTGCCGCTGTTGGGTGTCGTCGCGCTCAGCCGCTCCACGGATATGCGCTCGCCTTGCGCTGTGACCTTCGCCTCGATGGCATCGAGCCGCGTTCCGACGAGGCTATCGCGAAAACTGCCGCCGCTCATGGTGGCAATGCCGCCGACCTGAGGCTTGGCGCGTGTACCGCCCACGTGCGCATCGAACTGCACGATTCCGGAAACGGTGCGGCCGGAAGCGGAAAGCATGGCATTGGCGACCGCGGCGTCGAGCCGGCCTTTCGCCGTTAGCGCAATTGCCTCCGCGGCGTCGAGCGGTACCGCGCCGGCTGCCGCGAGGGTGCCTGCCTTGCCCGCTGAAGCAGTGACATCGAGCTTCGTGCGGGTCTTCTCGAGGTAGCCGTCCAGGGAGACGTCGATCGGCGGCACGCCGGCGCTTCTGGTCTGTGGTGTCGTTAGTCGTTTGACGATGACCTTGTACTGGCCCGTCGGTGCGCTCGCGGAGCCGCCGAGCGCGGCCGACGCATCGAGCGTGCCGCCGAGGCCGAGGCCCGGCACCGCGACATCGGCTTCGGCGAGCGGAACCGCGCTTGCCACGGCCTTGAGGTCGAGCACCTTGCCAGCTTTGCCGTCGAGCGTGAAGCGACCGCCGCCGATCCCGATCGCAAGATGCTGGATCAGCACCGTACCGTCGTCGAACATGAAGCTCGCGGGCGCTTGCAGCGCGACCGCCTTGGCACCGCGCTTCGCGGCGAAGCGGTTGAGGTCGAAGCGGATACGCTCCTTCGGCGTCAGCACGCCCGCGGCGTCGAGATTGAAGCCAGCGGCCTTGGCAGACAGGCCAATCGTGCTCGCGTCAGCATTGCCTTTCGCACTTAAGGTTGCGTTCGCGATCGCCTGGCCGCCGATCTCCGCGCCATTGATATAGATATCTGCGTTGAGCACCGGATGGCGGTAGAGATCGTCGCCATCGGCGCGCAGATTGAAACCGCGGATGACCGTACCGGCGGCCCGGAGTCCCACGCCCTTGCCGGTGAGGCGGGTGGATTGCCGCCCGCCGTCATCGGACAACGCAAGATCGAGCGAGACCGCGCCGGCAAGCTCGGTGAGCGCGAGCGGCGCGATGTCTGTCAGCGATCCGGCCACGAATCGAAGCTGCCCGCGCGCGAGATTTTGCGCGTTGATCGTGCCCGCGCCCTTCAGCGATACCGACCCGATGGCGATGTCGAGGATTTTGGCGTCCCAGCCCGCGAAAGCGGGTGTCGGCTGCTCACCTCGATCGGTCTCATTGGCGGGAATGTGCTCGATTGAACGGCGGCCTGCCTTAACGATGCCGCTCGCAGGCTTGCCATCAATAGTGCCGTCAAGCCTGACGTCGATGGCGCAGGGCCCGTTGATGTCGGCGACTGTTGCCGTGAGTCCGAGATGGGGAATCAGACGTCGCATCGCGGTCGCGCGATCCAGCGCTGCCGTGAGCGACACACCGGGATGGGCGATTCCTCCGGTCAGCCGGGCATCGAGCGCAGCAACACCAGAGAGACGCGCATCGGCCGCCGCGAGATTCGGAAGTTCGATTCGCGCCGTGAGGTCGCTGGCGTCGCGGGTCACGCGTCCTTTGGCGCGAAGCGTGACATGCGCGCCGCCGAGCGAAGCTTCACGGACGGTGTAAGTATCCTTGCCCTCGGACGAAACATTGGCGGCGAGCGTGAGGCGCGGCCCCGCGAAGCCGTCCAGCGCCGCGAGCCCGGTGACGAAGCGGTCGCCGGTGCCGGAAAGCTTCGCGTCGAAACGGCTGCGCTGCAGGTCGCCATCGAGGTCGAGGCCCAGCTTCACGGCGCCCGCGAGATTCAACCCGGAAAGACTGCCGAAGCGCGCGAGATCGGGCACGGTACCGGTCGCGCGGCCGCGCAGTCGGTCGGGGCTGGCTTCGCCCGTATAAGCAACCTGAATCGTAGAGGTATCGACTTCCAGCCGCTCGATCTTTGCTTGGCCAGTGAGATTTGTGCTGCCCTTGAGCGTGAGGGAGGCGCTATCGCCGATTGCGGCCGCAAGAGCCGGATCGCGCGGCGCGATACCGGACGCGCGCAAGCTTGCATCGATCGCGACGGTCGTCGCGAGGTTGCTGAGTTCGGCGCCGGGGACGGCAGTGATCGAGGCGTCGAGCGCGCTAAGATTGCCGCCCGGCAAGCGGGCATCGGACACCGCGAGCCTGGCCGAAATGTTCGGCGCGTTCGCCGGGCCGTTGACGCGACCGTCGAACGCAAGATGACGGATCGAGCCCCGGTCGGTTTCCGTGACATCGCCGTTGCTCGGCAGCGAGCGAACGGTGGCCGAAAAATCCATCATCTTGTCGGCGCCGAGCGCGCCCTTCACCTCGAGCTTAGCGAGCTTGCTGGTGAGCGTCAGCCCATCCATGACGACGCTGCCGTCGCCGCCGATGCGCGTCGCGCTATCGAGCCTGGTTTCGCCGGCGAAGACTGAGGCGGCAAGCGGCGGCAGCCATGACCCGAGATGACCGGAGACCCGGGTCGCGAGAACCCGACCGGTCCCGCTCCGGTCGAGCGTGATGACACCGCTCGCATCGATCGCGGGACCGGCCTGGAATTTCAGCGCACCGCGAAAGCTGTCGAGTGTGCCCTTGCCGCGAAGCGCGAAGGCAATGGGCGGCTCGCCGGGCAACCGGCCGATCTTCGACAACAGCCCGTGGGACGGTTCTTCCAGCGTGACGTCGAGCGTAAGGGCATTGCCTTGCGGCGCAAAGGCGAGCGCCGCCTTGAAGCGACCGGGAAAATCCTTGCGGGTCGCATCGAGGTTGAAGACGAGCCCTTCCGACGGCGAGCCCAGTTCGGTGTTTCCAGTCGCCGCGAGGTTTGCCGCCTCGCCGAGAACGGACTGGCCGAGCACCAGGGCTTGCAGGTCGAATGCCTTGACCTGCACTTTCACCGGAAGGTCGGGCAGGATCGCCTGACTGGCCGCTGCGGGCAGCTCCGGCTCCGCCGCAGGCGCTTCCGACTCCGTGACAGTTTGGCCGGACCCTACGGAGGGTTGCGCAGGGGCGGCGACAGGCTCGTCAGACGGCAACGGTTTCCGCCGGATCTCGAGCGTGCCGATCTCGAGGCGGTCGATCTCCAGCCGTCCCAGCAGCAGCGCGGTGCGCCGCCAGACGAGACGGATCCGATCGAGCTTCAGCCAGGTGCCATCCTTGTCGGTGATGGTAACGTCGCGGATCGTGGCGTCGGACGACAGCGCGCCATCGACGGCCCCGATATGCACTTGGGTTGCGGGCGTGGAGAGCGTCCGCGAAACGAGGCCCGCGAGCAGGTCCTGCTGGTTGTCGCCAGTCCCGTCGATCATCCTGTAGACAACGACGCCGGCCATCGTGACGCCGGCGAGTCCGAGCGCTGCGGCGGCGAGCAGGATTGTTCGCCGCGCGCGCATCAGAAAGCCTGCCCGATGCTGACATAGACCGCCCAGCGGCTGTCGCCGGGGCGGGGGTTCAGCGGCGTCGCGACATCGAGGCGGATCGGCCCGACCGGGGTGAGATAACGCAGGCCAATGCCCGCACCGTAGCCGGCATAGTCGTTGAAATTCGGCAGTGATGAACTGGAGACGGTGCCGAAATCGATGAACGGCACAACACCGATCGTCGGCGTGACCTTCACCCGCATCTCGGCGGAACCTTCGACCAGGCTGCGGCCGCCGACGATCTTGCCGAACAACATCGGCGAGATCGTATTGAAAATGAACCCGCGCACGGAGCCGCCGCCTCCGGAGAAGAAGCGGTGCGAATCCGGAATGCTCGTCAGCGGCGCGCCCCCGAGCGAGCCCACCGCCAGCCGTCCCGCCAGCACGTAGTTGGCATCCTCGTCGACTGCGTAATAAGTCGAGCCCGCGGCCCGTACGTCATAGAGATCGATCGTTGAACCCATCAACCGCGAATAGGCATTGACCGTTGCGGCGAGGCGCACGCCACGCGTGGGATCGAGCAGGTTATCGGTCGAGTCATAGTGTCCGCTGGTGGTGATGCCGACAAGCATCGCATCGACCCGCCCGAGTACGTCCTGCGATTGCGATTGCTCAACCTGGAGGCCGGACTGGACCGAGGCTATCTCCGAAAAGCGATGGATGACGCCGACAGTACCGCGTACCGCATCGTTGGTGTAGCCGCCGAGGCTGTTGTTGCCGACGCGCTCTCGGAAGGCGGTGGCCTCGATGAGGAGATCGTTGGGTGAACCGTAGAGCCCCGGCTTGATGAAGGTCGCAGTGAATCGTCCGCCGAAATCGGAGGCGCGGAGATTGCCGAAGTTCAAATAGGAGGAGCCATCGAGCCGCCGCAGCAGCGAGGTGGATGCCTCAAGCCGTAGACGCTCGGCGTTGCCGAAAAGGTTGCGATGCTCGTAATAAGTGGAAACGCCGGGACCGTCGATCGTCGAATATCGCGCCGAGAAACCCGCCGCGTGCTTCGGCCTCTCGGTGACGTCGATGAAGATCGGCAGGTTGCCGTTGGCGTCAAGGCTGTCGCCCTCGCGGATGCGGATGCCGCCGATCGCCGGGATCTTGGCGATCGAGGTTTTCATCAACGCCAGGCGCTCGGGCGAATAGGGTTCGCCTTCGCGCAGATAGACATGGGAGGCAACCATGCGCGGATCGATATCCCCGTCCCCTGAAATCGCGACATGGCCGATACCCGCCTTGGGGCCGACCTCGACCCGCAGCCGAAAATCCATCGCGGCGGCCGCGTGATCTACGGTGGCTTTCACGTCCGCGATCTTCGCCAGCGGATATCCGTTGCTACGAAACCAATCGATAAGCTTCAATTGTGCGGCGCGCAGTTCGGAGGAGATCGCCGGATCGCCGGGCTTCAGCGGGAAGGCGCGGCGCGGCAGCGGCTGCGGTGCCATGTCATACGGATAGTCGACATCAACCGTGCGCAGCTTGAATACCGGACCGAGCCGCGCGACGATCTTGACGGGAATGATCTCCCGGTTGCGGAAGCTCTCGGCGCGGCGCATTGCGGCGACGAGACCGGTCTCGTCGCGCGAGACGGGAATCCCGTCGATCGTGACGTCGATCTCGGCGTTGTAGCGTCCAAGCCCCCAAAGGGCGTCGAGCAACGGATTGATATCGACCTGCAGGCGGCGCACGAGACCTTCGCCGTCCTGCGGTGGCTCTTGCCGAAGACGATAGGTGGCGGAGGCATCATGTAGCGCCTGTTCAGCGTCGCTGTCCTTCTTACCGTCAGTGGTTCTGGCCTCAATCACCAGGCGGTAGGACAATGCTGTCGCGCTGACCGGTGGCGGATTATCGAAACCGAGCAGGCCGAACAGATCGAACGCGTGCGCCGACTCACACAGCGGCCAGCCTGCAGTTCCAATGGTGGCACAACCGATACATAGAATAAGTCGTGCCGCAGCGACGAAATTTCTTCGCTTTGCCTGCGTCTCCAAGAAAGCCACGCATTGTGGCACTACCTGTCCCTGAATTATTCCGCTCCCGAATTCTTCTTATTAACTCAACCCAAGTCTTAATTGTTCGGGCTTGGTGCTTTCCCCTGCCACTGTAATTCAACAGGCGCCACACGCGAAATTGATAGACATCATCATGGACATTGTGAGGCGGAAATCAGGAACCGCAGCTGACGTTACTCGCAAGAAATTAATACCGCGCGACAACCGTAGGGGTGAACAACGAATTCTTTGAGGGCCGCAAAGTCTTATTTCATTGGGCCAGACGGTCCCGTCCGCTTACCTAAAGTGGCCCGTTCAGAATGTCCGGGATTAGCGCCTATGGCACAGAATTGAGGGTATGATTTAAGGAGTGCTCGGTTCTCGTCGTCGACGAGGAAGTAAACATGAATACGAAGTTGACTGGCGGTAAGCGCTCCGCCGAACATCAACACTTTTCATCGGAAGACAAGATCAGGACCGTGCTGGATGACCTTCGCGGCGAGGACGGCATCGCCGAGTTGTGCCGCAAGGAACGCATCGCCCAGAGCCTCTACACCTGGTCGAAGGAATTCCTGGAAGCCGGCAAGCGACACGGCTCGCGCCGCGACCTCCGGCGAGGCGAAGGATCTTCGTCGCGAGTCCAGCGCCCTCAAAGAGGTCGTAGCCGATCTCACTCTGGAAAACCGCCTGCTAAAAACGTATGGCTCGCCCCGTCTGCACGTGTTTTGTTAATTTGGCTGATCAATCTGCACCAACGCATCCGGTCTCAGGAATCATCCTAGCCAAGATGGAGCTCCGCGCATTTCGATCCTCATAAGCATGACGGCGATTGTCGCCATTTTTTTGATCAGGTTTTCCTTTCAGATATCGAAGCCGAGCGGTGAGCTGTCCGCTGGGCGCAGATTGCTGAACAGCAGGTTCGCGGGCTCGAGTTCAATGTCTACGGCGAGCTGATGCCCGATGTCCGCGTACTCGGAGGCGTGTCGTTGCTGGATGGCACCCTGACGAAGAGTGCGGTCGCGGCAAATGTGGGCAACACACCAATCGGCGTTCCGAATATACAGGCCAATATTGGGGGCGAATGGGATCTGCCCTGGATGAGAGGACTCACCTTGAATGGGGCCGTCATCTACACCGGCAGGCAGTTCATCGATACAGCGAACCGGCAGCCGATCCCGGATTGGACGCGCCTCGATCTTGGCGTACGCTACACGACGGCGATCTACGGCAGAAGGACGATTTTCCGCGCAAACGTTCAGAATGTGACCGGCGCAAATTACTGGTCCAGCGTCGCTTCGTTCGGAACGTTCTTCCTGGGAGCGCCGCGAACATATCTCCTGTCGATGAGTGTGGATCTATAGTCGCTTGCTCTTACAGCTTAATGAGACGCTTCATGCATACTTGTGAAGGTTCGGTCATCGCAGCGAACCGTTGGTATTCTGGTGAGGTCCGGACATCGAACGGCGCGTTCAAGAAGTGACTAACGTCTTATCTGTGCGATCGGTATTCAAAAATTATTCTCCGGCGCGCGTGCGACGGGGCTTCTTGTGGGCTCACCGATGGCTCGGGCTAGTGTGCGGCATTGTTGTCGTGCTGATGGGACTCACAGGAAGCTTGGCGATCGGTCTCGATACGCCGAGGTGTTTCGCCACTTCGATTTTTTGTCGATGTTCATAACACGGCGGGTTTCTGGGCATTGATAGTGCTCCTCGCGATTTCTATCACGGGAATAGGTGTCGTTTTCCCCGGGGTGGTCCGCCCTGTCGTCGGTCTCCTGTCAAAGGCAACACCTGATCCGTCGCCTCGCATTAAGACTCCGTTGCCAAAGGGAACGCCGCAACTCCCGCCTGATGAGATCATGCGGATCGCGCAGGCAACCAAGCCGACCTTGTCGATCACTGTGCTGAACCCGCCGACCGAGACTAGCAACGCATGGCGCGTACGATTCCGCCCGGATGACGCTGATCCCGCTTTACGTTCGCGAGGCGCGATCTGGCTCGACCCATGGAGCGGTGCCGTGGTGCAGGATCGGACCTCGGATGCCATGTCGATGGGTGATCGCTTCATGACAGAACAGCTCTGGATTCATAACGGCTCGACGTTCGGGCTCTTCGGCCGTTTGCTCGTGCTTACAGCTGGCTTCGCTCCCCTCGTGCTGTTTATCAGTGGTGGGATCATGTGGTTCAAAAAACGTTCTACGAAATCAAGACCTGCCAAAGTGTTGCGCGCTGGAAGTAGCGCTATCTGATCTTGTAGGGTGTCGGTTGGTTGCTGATCTGTTGACTGAGAAGCAAACGGGGGCAGCTTTGCAAGCCGATTGACGGCTTGGGCAGTTGTTACCGCAGCGCATGTACCGCAACCGCCCCGCCTGGAAGACGTGCAACACATACGCGACGGCTAGCCTTGGGTGAATGATCGAAGGTGATTGCGACAATGATGGGGATCAGCCCGACGCACGCACCGCATCGGCGTTTCGCGCTTGAGCTGCTGCTGCCCCCGAACGGCCGCTCACAACGTCACTGTCGTATGGCGACTTCAAAAGTCGATGCTCGCCGAGATCCGGTACGTGCGCGGTGTACCGGGGGTGAGGAAGCCGCGTCCCGTCGTTGCCCAGTAGTCTAGCCCGAAGACGTTTTCGACCGCCGCACGCAAGGTCAGCAACCTACCATCGACTTTAGTGACGTAGCGTGCCCCGATGTCAGCCCGGGTCCAGTCCGGTATCTGCTGGGTATTCGCCTGATCGTAAAATTGCCGCGAGGTATAAATGACCCGCCCGGTCAGGGTCGCCACTCCCGAGGTTCGCCAGAAGGGCAGATCGTATTCGCCATAGAGGTTGAACTGAATATCCGGAACGCCAACCGCGGCCCTGCCGTCGAATTGGCCGCCAACCGTCTTGGTCTGCACGCCGTCGATGAGGGACACGCCACCGAGCAGACGCAACCCCGGAGTGACCTCACCGAAGGTGTTGAACTCCAATCCGCGATTACGCTGCTCGCCGTCGACCGAAAAGATGTTGGTCGCCGGATTCGTGAACCCGTTGGGCTGCGTAATCTCAAACGCCGCTAGACTCACGCCCACAGCCCCGAAGTCATATTTGGCGCCGACTTCAATCTGCTTGGCCACAATCGCAGGAAAGACCTGGCCGACATTGGCGGTCCCGACTGGCGCTATTCCACCCGACTGTCCGGGATCAGCGCCTATGGCACAGAATTGAAGGTATGATTTAAGGAGAGTTCGGTTCTCGTCGATGACGAAGGAACGAACATGACTACGAAGTCTCGCAGCAGGAAAAGTTCTGCCGAACGGGTTGTCAAAGACATTCGCCGCGCCACCCGGCGCCATTTCTCGGCGGAAGATAAAATCCGGATTGTGCTTGATGGCTTGCGCGGTGAAGACAGCATCGCTGAACTGTGCCGCAAGGAAGGGATCGCTCAGAGCCTTTACTACGTCTGGTCGAAGGAGTTCATGGAGGCAGGCAAGCGGCGGCTGGCCGGTGATACGGCGCGAGCTGCGACAAGTGGTGAAGTGCAAGACCTTCGCCGTGAGGCGCATGCCCTGAAGGAGGTGGTTGCCGATCTGACGCTGGAGAACCGTCTGCTCAAAAAAAGCATGATCGCGGATGGGGGCGAAGGCGAATGAGATATCCCGCATCCGAAAAGCTTGAGATCATCAGGCTCGTCGAGCAATCGCATCTGCCGGCGAAGAAGACACTCGACAAACTGGGCATTGCACGTCGAAGCTTCTATCGCTGGTATGACCGTTACCTTGAGGGCGGGCCGGAAGCGTTGGAAGATCGTCCTTCCCGGCCAGGTCGCGTGTGGAACCGCATCGATGCCGATATCCAGGGTCAGATCATCGAGATGGCGCTGGAGCAATCCGAACTTTCATCGCGCGAACTGGCAGTGCGCTTTACCGATGAGAAGCGCTACTTCGTCTCCGAAGCCAGTGTCTATCGCCTGCTCAAGGCCCACGATCTCATCACCAGCCCAGCCTTCATTGTGGTCAAGGCGGCTGATGAGTTCAAAGACAAGACGACAGCACCCAACCAGATGTGGCAGACCGACTTCACCTACTTCAAGATCATCGGCTGGGGGTGGGTGTATCTGTCCACCGTACTCGATGACTTCTCTCGATATGTCATTGCCTGGAAGCTGTGCTCGACCATGCGCGCCGAGGACGTCACCGATACGCTCGAACTGGCCCTTGCAGCTTCAGGCTGCGACAACACCAAGGTGTTGCACAAGCCCAGACTGCTCAGCGACAATGGTCCCAGTTACATCGCCGCCGAGCTTGCCGAATGGATCGATGCCAACGGCATGAGCCATATCCGCGGCGCACCGCTGCATCCGCAAACCCAAGGCAAGATCGAGCGATGGCATCAAACCCTCAAGAACCGCATCCTGCTCGAGAACTACTTCCTGCCCGGCGATCTCGAGTGTCAGATCGAGGCATTCATCGAGCATTACAATCATCGCCGTTATCACGAGGGCATCGGCAACGTCACACCCGCCGACGTCTACTTCGGACGTGCACAATCCATCATCAAACAGCGTGAAAGGATCAAACGACAGACAATCAAATATCGGCGCTTGCTCCACCGCAAAATCGCCGCTTAACATCAACCAACAAATGAGGCCCGCTCTCCGCTAAATCTCGCCGCTCTTTGCGCCAAATGTTTTGATGACGGACACACCCGACGTTAGGCCTTCGATGTAGTTGCCGTAAAGCGACAGGTTGTTGATTGGCTTTACCACGAGAGCCACGGCAGGGGTGATCGCCTCGTTCTGCGGGCGCGAGGTCACGGCACCGGTCCTGTTGAAGTTGGCGACATCGATCCCCTGCCAGCGCCCGCCCACGGTGAGAAGCACGCGATCATCGAGAACCGACATCGTATCCGCGATCGCGACGCTTTGATTGATCCGCCGCGAAGAAAGTGGCGCATCGTGCGACAGGCCCGTCGCGCTACGCGGAGCCACATAAACCGGATTATAGAGATTTGACGTGATCAATGGTCCGACATTGGTAGTGGCAGTTCCGTTGTCTTGCCATAACCCCGTGGCCGAAATCACGGTAGAATGCTTCACCGCTCCGGTAGCGAAACGGCCGCGCAGCCCAACCTCTCCGGTTTCGCGATCGGCATCCTGTACGGTGAGGGCCGGTTGTGACGTGAACCTGCCCAATGCGTTCGTGAGTCTCAGAGTTCCACCGAAGAAAGTCTCATCAGATTTGCTGTGACCGTACGCTCCGTACAGCGTCCAGAAATCATTGAGGTCATACTCGGCGCGTAGCGCAGCGTATTGATGGTTCGATTGATAGTATTCCCAGGGCTGCTGCTGGTTGATCGAGAGTGAAGGTGAATCCGGGATAGGAAAGCCCGGGTTCACTTGCCGCACGCGTGTTGGTGCCTTCAGGTTCTGCTTTTGGAAACCGACATCCACCGTAGCCCGGAACCGTTCGCCACGGTAGTCGAGAGCCGCCGCGCCGACGCCGAATCCATCCGTCTGGAAGGCGATCGGTGTCTGGCCATCGCGATAGGCACCATTGAGGCGAACGCCCCATTCTTTGTTCTCGCCAAAGCGCCGACCGAAATCGACGGCCGTCCCGACATTTCCGTTTGACACGAAGCCCGTCGTCAATCGCGTGATCGGGTCGTCGGTGGCACGCTTCGGAATCAGGTTGACTGTGCCGCCGACATTTCCGAACGGCGAAATCCCATACAGCAAGGCGCTTGCCCCCTTTAAGATCTCCACACGCTCGATAGGCTCTAGCGCAGGGCGGCGCGTATCGGTGATGCCGAAAAGGCCGTCGAACGCGAAGTCGCTCGCAAATACCGGGAAGCCGCGGATCAAGAACCCATCGATTCCGCTATAACGTGGTGAGTTCGTACGCACCGAGGGATCGTTGTCGGCGACATCGCTGATGGTGTTGGCCTGCTGGTCACGGATAAGCTTGCTCGTGTAACCCGTCGTGTTGAACGGCGTATCGAAGACATTGCGATTGCCTAACATGCCGACACGCGTGGTGGTCCCGACTTGACCGCCGGCATAGGGAGCCGGCGGCTGACCGATCGTGCCGGTCGAAGGCGTGAGGTACGGGACAGCCGGCGCTCTCACCGGAGTCGCAACGCGCGAAACAGCAGTCGATCTCACCGGAGCGGTAGCGCGCCGAGCAACAGTGCGCGGTTTCTTGTTTGCGGCCTTGGGTGCGGTGACCGTCACGGCTGGTAAGGAAGTGGCTTCTTGTGCGTACGCGTCCTCTAATTGATAGGACAATGGGAGGTAACTCACTGCACCGCAACAAACCATCCGGTACAGTTTTTTCGTCAACGGATTCATTATCGCCCCAAGTTTAATCATCCACCCAAAACCGAATCCCTCTATAGCATCCTTCCGTGTGCAGATTAGGATTCGCGCGTAGAACTATTATAGACAGAGCTTTATAGACAGGGCTGTTGCTGTGGAAATGTATTCTGTCGCGCATCCAGCGTAGCCGTAGAAACAGGCCTTCGAGCCATTTTTCCCGATCCATTGTGGCCGCGATTGTTCATGCGCACCTCCAGCAGATGGCGCAAAGGGACGAAATCCGTTCTTGCTGAGGAGCTGCCGGGCAGCGATGGACGACCTCAAAAAGGTGCTTAGGAAGGAAGGCCGAGTTGTCAAGCTCGGGAATGAGTTCGCTCCCAGGCGCTGAACTGCATTTCCTTCAAAGCCCGCAACAACAGCGATCAAACTGAGACAAGATGAAGTGATTGTGGTTATCGCGCGACGTCTACATCGAACGCGAACGGCTTGCTGATCTCGCGAATGCCACAATAATATTGCTATGGGTTTACCATCGACATTTTTCAGAGTTTTCATGCACAGGAAATCGGAAATGAAACTCAAATTCGCATTGGCGAGTCTGATCGTTGCTATATTGGCGTTTCCTGCTCTCGCTCAGATGTCGCCGGGCACTTCACCAAAGTCACCAAGCACAACCGGCTCGGCCGGCACTTGGTATATCGTGCAAGACACTTCAACAGAGCGGTGTGAGGTCACAAGCTTGAAGCCGAAAACAAGAGGAAAAACGAAGGCTGTCGGGAAGAACTCTTATGCATCGAGAGCAGAAGCTGAAACCGACTTGAGCAAAATTCAAGACTGCTCCAAGTAGGTGAACCGGTTTCACGACGCCTTCGCTAATCACTGATCGGCGAAGGCTCAACCTGTATGGAATCTTAGGACTGTCTGGCCTCGGACTCTGTTGTCCCTCGGCGGTATTGTTGCCGACCAGAAATGGAGGATTCCATGAAAAAAGATCGCGATTGTGCTCTTGGCTGGCTCTGGCGCTCTACTCGCACACAGCGCCATGGCCGCCGATGTTTCCACGACGGGGCTTGGTCTAAGCGAGCCTAGGATCGAGTAAGTCAGACTTGTTTTGATGACTTTGGACGATGTTTTCGTACAAGATCCCAGCGGGTAATCATCGATCAGGACACCTACGATTACGACCCTCATGAGCGCTATATCGAGCATAGGCATTATTGTGACGATGGACGACGCGCCGGCGTCTATAGCGCACCGAATTTCGTGGCTCCAGGTATAAGCGTCGGCGTATACGATGATCGCTGGTAGCGCGTGAACCGAAACTTAGCGTCAACTACTAAACCGCCGGTTTCAACGCGGACCAAGTGTGTGCCCTCAGCGGTGGTAAAGCCATCGTCACAACCGGCTTGCACGTTGTAGCCACAACAGATCCACCGAATGAACGCATTAGCTTCCGGTGTTTGACACCTTTCGACGCTACATTTCGCACGCACCTCTAGCTAGATTGGAGCGGATCATGCGCACGTTTATTCTATCAATCGTCGTCGCTTTGCTTTTAGCTGGATTGCCTCCGGCGTTAGCGCAAACCTCACCCGCACCCTCGCAGTCTCAGACGGAGTCGCAGAAAGGTGTCACAATTCAAGGTTTTCAGGTAGTTGACGTTGAAGAGTTGAAGGGGGACGTGCGCACAAAGGTTGATGACGTTGTTGCACATACGAAGCAGGAGGACATCAAATCCCTGCGGACCTCCATCGAGGCGACACCAGAGGCGCTCTCGGCACTTAAGGCGAAGGGACGGATTACCGCACAGGTTGTTGCCATCAATATCAACAAGGAAGGTATTCTAACGATGTTTACGAAGAAGACCACCTGAATGAATGCGGTGCGGTCATGAAGTTAAATGCTGTGCAGGTGAAGCAGACTTTGACGCAAATGGATGCTCAGGTCGTTCCAGACGATCATCCGGCGGTTAACCAGTTGGTCGAGTTGTACGGTGACCACACCTACTTTCTTGATCAGGGCGGGCTAAAAGTTTTGGAAGAGACGGGATCGGATACGCCAGCCGGTGAGGTCGTCAGCCTTGCTGACTGGACCGATTCAACTTGTATCTCTCTCCGAGCACACAAGCCGACGCCAACTGGCGTTGTGATTGTCCTCGACCAGATGAAACATTGATTGCGAGAAACCGGCCGCGAAAAGATAGGCGGTTAGCTGGAAGCGCCCATCGCGCGCAAGGTATGCAGAGTTATTTCCGGTGAGCAGTTTAAGCGCACGGGAAGAATGCTCGTGCCAGCGCCCACCGACGTATATCCGACCATGCCGCCATGGCGCCACGGTCCAGCGCCCATGAATCGAGGTAATGCTGCCTCCAGCTTGATTGGAACTCCACCGGGTAGGCAGAGCTGGCCTCCATGGGTATGTCCGCATAGCACGAGATCGAATCTCGCTTTCATCGCTCGATCATAAACTTCCGGCGTGTGCGCCAACAAAATCGAAAAGGCGTCTGAAGGAATTTTCGACGCTGCTTTTTCAATGTCGTCTGCCCGATAGAAATGCGGGTCGTCAACGCCGGCCAAGAAGATGCGTTTTCCGTCACGAACAATCGGTTCGCATTCGTTAAATAGCATGCGGATTCCCATGGCTTCCATTGAAGCGGCCATACGGATACTGTCGTGGTTACCAAGCACCCCATAAGCTGGCCCCGTCAATTGGGCTTGAAGTTCATCGATAGTTTCTAGACTTTTTTCGAATGAACCATACGTCTTACCGCGATAGTCGCCGGTTAGGACACAAATGTCGTATTGAAGGCCGCCGACCAAGCTGACCAGATGCCGCATCGCGCCTACACTTATGTCGGCATGCAGATCGCTGATGTGGAGGATAGTAAAATTGTCAAATGCTGGGGGGAGATTGGCGAAAGCCACGCTATGTTGTTTGACAACGACGTGGTCAGCATTTCGACGCGCGCGGCCATAAAGTCCAGTCAGTTTCAGCGCGGTTCTGACAATCCAAGGTGCTACGTACCAGTTTTCGAGATTGAAGAAGATCAGTCCCTGGCCGAACAGCTGGGCCTCGTGCTCGGCTTCGATTTTCAATCGCCGCTCAACATGTTCTGAGCCAATTCGCTCGATCAGGCCTTGCAGAGATATTCCGGTCGCAATGTTCGAAGCAGGATCCAAAATCTAGTCTCTCCAGTTGGAGACCTCCCAACGAAAAGCATGAACGGCATGATAGCTGATAGCTTTTGGCGCCTGACGATTTTTTGCGGTTGATGCGACAATGACTACCAGTTCACGACTTCCTTTTGCCCGCACCGGAGGTTGGTTGCCATGCCGCGGCGCCCTTATACAGAATTATCTTATAGCCGTCTTGAGGCGTGCTTAGCTTCATTTTGCGAGCCTCATACTTTTCGACGCAGCGCTGCCTTTGCAGCGCGAGCCGAGCGGTCAAGATTAGCTTTGTGTCGAAACAACACGGCGGCGGCATCCGCCTTGCTGTGGCAGTTGGCGATGTCGCGCACCAGAACCTGCACGATCACGCTCGTTGCCTCGTCAACGGCATACGAGCGCTTCTTCCAGCCGATGAGGAACGGGTGCTTGCGTCGCTCGGTCTCGTCATCCGTCAGCTTCCGTAGAACATCAAAGTGGAGATCAGCGGGAACTCAAGCAAGCGCGGTTTCCATGGCTACGGTCCAAGTGTTGACAGTCTCTGTCATCGTGTCATTCCCCTGCATTGCCAGCCAGCCAGCCAGCCAGCCAGCCAGCCAGCTAGCCAGCCAGCCAGCCGGCCGGCCGGCTGGCTGGCTGGCTGGGTGGTCGCGATGGTGGTTCCTCTACCGTCTATAGACGATAGGCGTGCGCACCTACGTATGATTACGACGAACCCGTCATACCTGTCCCTACCGTAAATCCAATCCCGCTGGCGGTTGATTGAGAATCGGGCGATGCTGCCGCTCGATGTTGGATTTCTTTGTGATCGACCTGCTGCGGTCGCGCATTGTGCTTGAGGCAGAAATTCTGATCTTGAGGCAACGAATCAATGTGTTGCGGCGAACCCGTCCCAAAAGACCTCTCTTCATCTCGATTGACAGACTGATGTTGGGAGCGTCTGCCGACTGTTTTCCAAAATGTATGATGCACTTGCGATCTTCCGACCGGACACCTTGATCCGTTGGCATCGTGCTGGTTTCAGATCGTATTGGCGCTGGAAAATCGAGGGATCGCTGCGGTCGACCGGCTATGCCGTTGGACATTCGTCGGCTGATCCGTGAGATGAGCATCGCCAAACCGTTGTGGGGAGCGCCGCGAATCCATGGTGAACTTCTCAGCTTGGCATCGAGATCGGCCCGACCAGCGTGGCCAAGTATATGGCGAGGAGAAGGGCTCGGCGTCGCAGGGGCGCGCATTCGACGGCCACGTGGCTCGTCAATCAGCTGACGGAGGCGTGTGGCTAGGAGCAGGCCAGTTACCTGAACCGGGACCACGATGGCGCATATGGCGAAATATTGTCAATCGTGTGCGGACGCCCCGTTGGATGCAAGAAGATTTTCATCGGGCTCAGCATTTGGTCAGGCGCTTTCGTGTGTCCGGCTTGATGATGTGGATGTTCACACGCCGCAGGCCTGGATGGAGATTGAAGGAGCCGATCCAAATCGGCGTTGCGCGCTTGTCGATCTGGAACAGGACGAACGCGCGGCTGCGTCGCAATGCGCGAGGTGAACTAACCGTAACGAAGGAACAACAGTTCTTTCGGAACGGCCTCGAAGCGTGCCGGTTGGTCCTACGTCCCACGAAAAAGAAATGAAAGGAACTCTTGATGAGTTACGACCCCGAAACGCGCCCCAGTGTGGGTAAAGATGTGTACCAGGACCCAGTAGCAGGTAACCATCCGTCGCCGGCTCCCGATAACGCGCGTCCTACTGGAAACCTGATCGCCAGCGATAAAGAGTCTGGGAAAGTTATCTATGGTGCCGAGAACAAGAAGATAGGTTCCATCGAACGCGTCATGGTGGACAAGACCAGCGGAGAAATTGCTTACGCCGTGCTGAGCGTCGGCGGATTTCTTGGCATCGGCAACGACCATTACCCGGTGCCCTGGAAGCTACTCAGATTCGATGCCGAACTTGGCGGGTACCGTTCCGACATAAGCGAAAATCGACTGAGGGGCGCGCCGAAGCATGGCACCGAGACCATCTTTGACTCGGATGCTCGATACGCAAAGCTGGACGACTACTACAACGATGAAGTGATCCGCCCAGGTTAGGTCACGTTGGATGAGATGAGATGCGGAGTGGGGCAGGCCGACCGAGGTCGTGACCCGTCCACCCGCATGATGCTCGGGAGATGGACAATGGCAAAGATCGAAGGTGGACACATTG
This sequence comes from Nitrobacter sp. TKz-YC02, assembly GCF_049852135.1. Lineage (NCBI taxonomy): Bacteria > Pseudomonadati > Pseudomonadota > Alphaproteobacteria > Hyphomicrobiales > Nitrobacteraceae > Nitrobacter > Nitrobacter sp. TKz-YC02. Next base: position 3,611,665 of record NZ_CP180728.1, on the reverse strand, counting down.
TAGAGACAGCAACAGAGGCGCGAGGAGCAGAGCGTGGACCCACGGTGCGTAACGTGCTTGCCGCCGGGATTGGATTAGTCGTGGCCGCCTTCGTGGTTGTTTATATTGTGTATTTCGCAGCCTGAGGGGGTCGGAGCGGAGAAATCGTACAGAACGGAGAGGATGCTGTCATGAAGCTAAATGCTGCACAGGTGAAGCGGACCTTGACTGAGATGGATGCTCAGGTCCTTCCAGACGATCATCCGGCGGTTAACCAATTGGTCGAGTTGTACGGCAACCACACCTACTTTCTCGATCGGGGCGGTCTAAAAGTTTTGGAAGAGACGGAATCAGATATGCCGGCGGGTGAAGTCTTCAGTCTTGCTGACTGGAGCGATGCAACTTTTAGTTCTCTCCTAGCACACAAGCCAACGTCAACTGGTGTTGTGATCGCCTTCAACCAGATGAAACATTGATGTCTCGAAATAAAGTAAGAAACACGGCTCGCTCGGCCACGCCACCTATCAATGCTGCCCGGCTCGATCACTCGCTCTAGTCACTCAATAATCCACGCTGCTTGACTTCAAGCCGATGCAGAAGTCTGCAAACTGGAGCTCAATCTGCCGAACGACCTCGTGCAGAGTATCTGCATTGCCCCTCGATCCGCCCCTCCGGCGGCAGGAACCAAGGGATGAAGGAGTCGCGAGCCTGACTAACATCGTCTTCGGGCCCGCAGTGGACGGCGTAACGGTCTGTAATGATCGTAGGAGAGTGACGCTATTCTATTTGGGAACGGGGTCGCCTAGCCCTTCCGCAGGATTATCGAGACGACCGGAGCGCGCGAGTTTAACGGCAGCGCCCAACGCGCGAGCCGCATTGCGTACCCGTTCTTGAAAGGCTGTGTCGCTGTCCAAGTCTTCATGAGAAGTCGCGTATGGTTTCATGTAGCCGACATAACCATCGCACTCGGCCATGCTGCCGGCGGATATCAGCTTCATATCCAGTAACCAGTCCGAGAGCGAGCGACGAAGCGTTTCCGCGCCAGAACTGTCGCCATGCACGATCAAACCAAAATGCCGTCCGGCAAGATGACGCGGATAGGGCCAGCCTTGCAGTTCGAGCTCTTTTGCTTCGCCGATCGTCTTCCCGTGGGTTGAGGATGGATCGGGATTGCCTCCGTCGGCGCCGACTAACCGGTCGATCATCGCCTTCAATACTGTCGGTGCCTGATACCAGTTGACCGGCGTGACGATCAGGATGCCGTGGGCGGCAACCCAGAGCGGATAAATCTCGTTCATCCAGTCGTCGGTCTGGCCCAGCGAATAGTTGGGATAACAACTGCACGGCCAGTGGCAGAGCGCCATCGAGGTCGATACGCAGGACTTGCACGGATGAATCTGCTTTCCAAACTCCGACGTCAGTCTCGACAGATCAAGCAAATCAACGTCAAATCCCATTTCTCTGAAACAGGATTCTGCGATCTCCAGCATGCGCCAGCTCTTGGACATTTCGCCGGGGCAGGTATGTTCGCTGCGCGACGATCCGTTAATCAGAAGAATGCGCAAATTCAGACTTGCATCGTCATGACGTTGACGCGCCTGCTGAATCGCGTCGCGCGCATTAAACCAGTCTACGGCGATGTCATAATCCGGATCGGCAAAGCCGGGGCCTGCCTGGCGGGTCACCGGTGCCTTGCGCGAATGGCTGTAGGCGTCCCATGCCGCTGCTAAGATCGCGTCAAGCTCACGGCCGAGGGACGAAAACGCGGGGTCTCTGAAGCGATCGCGATAACGCCGCTCAAATTCGTCACGACGAAGTCTGACCGGAGGCATTCCTTTTCGGACTAGCGGCTCCGCCATGAATATCTTCTTTTGACATCCGCAAATATGCAAATTAATTCCGACCCCTTGACAAAGGTTCCCCTGCGAGTTTCCCGAGGTCATGGGTCATATTGGATTCCAGCGTGCCGTGACCAAGCGAGAGTTATCAGCATGTTGGCGGCCCTCGGAAGGTCATGCTTCTCGTCAACGCTGTCGGATGAATTGTTCTGAGCGGGATGCTGTTCAATTTGCCGAGGTTAGGGTGGCGGTGCGAAAGCCGTCGTGAGGCCGAGCACATAGTTTTCGACGTAACTAACGCCGCTGAAACAAGCGTATCTCGGCCTGGGTCTTTGATCAGACTCGGTCGGGGTCATCGAAATGCAAACTCAACTGGGATGGCAGCTGATGTAACGCCTTTCACCAATGCCGATGTGCTCGCCAAAGCAATTTTGGATATCAAGCTGATATTGGACATCGAGAAAGCGCTCGTAGACGATCTCGATTCGGGGACGCCTCGAAATCAGCGACCGGTTCAAGATCAGATATTGACCGTTTTAGACAAGGCGGATGCTGTCTGCGCGGCCGAGTGAATACAGGCAGGCTTTCGCGGTCTCAAGGTAGTGAAGTAGCAACGGATCAGCACGACAAAGTCTGCCCGCTGCCGGTTGGGTCGCTATGTGTTGCCTAAATTGTTACCGGCTGTGCGCTCTAGTGAACAGAAACCCGGACCTGGACATGCCATGATGATCCGTCACCGCCCGGTACGTGGCTTTTATCGGTGATGAGAACGCCCACTAGCGCTCCCGCCTTCCTCTTACGGAACGGAGTACGCCATTGGGTCAGCTTTTCCGAAACAAGAGCTGTCCGATCTGTAACAAGCCGATGGTAATGGCATTACCCGCCGGAGGGGACGGTATGCGAACTCTCCGGTGCGTCGAATGCGATCCTTCAGGCGATGAGAGGATCAAAGACTGGCTGAACAGCGGTCTGCGTCCACCGGTCGATCTGAGGCAGTGTTAGGTATCGCCCTGGCGGCCCAACGTCGATAATCTGCTTGTAATTGATGATTCCGTTCTGCCCAGTTCCTTTGCCATGGCGGCGACGCTCATCCGCTGCGCCTTCAGGACGAGAAGGCGAGCATCGTCATCCTTGGTCCAGTTCCGTTGTTTTGCTGTCATCCAACACACAACGCCGCACGGCGGAGTATGTTCGCCGACGGCGCTGTCTTTACTCACTGGGCCCTGAAATCCCCCAGCGATGATGAGACGATCGAACCCGACAAAAGGTTCAGGTTAAACTCGCGAAAAGCTGGAGCCGTACTGCGAATGCCTCTGGTTGCAGGACCGGGCGGCTTCTTGTTGAGGTCAGATGTGATGGCTATGGTCGTCGCAGGATTTCTGAGTGCGGAGCGGTACCATGTACACTCACATTCTCATTTCCACTGACGGCTCCGAACTGGCACAGAAAGGTGTCGATCATGGCCTGGCGCTGGCCGACGAATCCGGCAGCAAGGTTACAATCATCACTGTGACGGATCGGCTTGAAGATGCCAACACGCGGCATGCAGAGGCTATCCTTTCGGCAGCGAAAGCGGCGGCAGAAAAAATGGAACTGATGGTCGAGACACTTCATATCCCGAACGCCTCACCGGCCGCAGCTATCGTTGATGTGGCGAAAGCACAGGGGTGACGATCTGATCGTCATGGCCTCGCACGGGTACCGTGGAATCAAGAGGGCCCTTTTGGGCAGCCAGACTGCCGAGGTTATTGCTACTGCGCATATTCCGGTTCTTGTGGTCCGCTAGACCGGCGGCCGGCGACGCACCACCCCGCCGATTTCGACGGGGTGCGCAGGTACTAAGCGTGCGGATGCCTGCTTCAACGAGCTGCTGGACGAGTTCGAAAAGAAAGGCTACGCGGTTTACCGTGTGAACACTCGCTTCCAGCAGCGTGTTGCGCAGAGTTATGGCTCGGTCAAGCGAGACGTGGAACACGCCATCAAACGCGCGTTGGATCCGAACAATATTTTGGCTCCGGGTCGCTCGGGCATCGACCTGGATACCTATAAAAAAGCCTGATCTCCGCCGTGAACTCCGAGCCCGTCTCGGCTTCGGCCTTAATTCTGATCTCGCTTCATGCGGCCGAGCAGCGAGGCGGCGTCATGCAGCCGTCCGGCTTCATAGATGAGCTGTTCGATATCCATTGAGACCTCAACACCCTCACCAATTGCGCCGTTTTGGACACAGGCCTCGGCGGCCTTGGCAATGCGTGTTGCTTCGCCGAGTTTGCTGTGAATCTCGGCGATGATGAGTTTGATCGCTGTTTCAATGCTGGCGCGCTCCATCAGGCCCTCCGTAACGGTTCGACCCACTACCAGCTCTGCTGGCCGCGGGATGTCGAGCGGAACCTGGATAATCTTGTGGCGAAGATCGGGGGCGCCGGATCACGATGTGATCGCAGGGGACTGTAAACGGGGAGGGTGGGCTATTTCGCCGATGCGCGCCGGGTTTGGCCGGTGGCTTGCCGGTCATCAGATCCCGCAACAGCTTGATGGGATCAGCCCCAATAGCGCGCACGATCGTCACGAACTCGATGACGTCGATCCGCCGTTCACCACCCTCATATTTGGCGACAAAGGACTGAGGGCGCTTCAAGCGGTACGCCAGCTCATGCTGGGTCAGGCCGGCGTGCTTGCGGGCAGCCACCATCAGGGCGCAGAAGGTGGCCTGATCTGAGGAATGGACGGTTTTGCCGATCCCGCGGGCGGAAGTCATCATCGCCCGGGCAAGCTGATCCCGATACGGGATTATCCCAAAAAAGGATAATATTAACTTTGAAGTCCGATGCTGGACCGCTCCAACTGGACTTCGGCGGCAAGGCAAGCGAACTGCCAGCTCATGATGAATCCTCGAATGATCGATCTGAGGCCCGAGACCGGCCAAGCCGAACCGCCCGCGCGAACCTTTGCCCCTTCTGTGGTCCGATACATCAAGTTGGGGCGGGGCGGGCAGTGGACAGATCAAGCCCTGGATCAAGGGATCATCCCATTCGGTTATCCCAAAATTGAGCACCCCATCTGTATGAAGGGCGATTGGGCGCTGGCCAGACAGCAGTTGGCGCAGATGGGACGAAGATCAGGCGGCGTCAGCAACGGATTGAGGGAGCTGCGGGAGTTTTACGAACTACCGAACGACGCCTTATGGGTGACCTGCGCTCGAGGTCATTTCTGGTGGGCTTTCGCCGACGGCGGCGTGGTCGAGATCGAGCATCCGTTGCCCGGCGGTCCGACCCGCTATCGGTCTACGCGAGCGGGTTGGTCGAACACAGATCTCAACGGCGAGCCGCTGACCGTCCGTAGCCTCAGTTCGGCGCTCACGAGCACCGCGAACTATCAAATGACGATTTGCGCGGTCAAGAAGGCGAACTATTTGTTGGCCCGCATTCGGGGGGAGGTCGATCCCCTCAGGACGAAGGCCGCAGCCCTGATCAAGGACCAACGAAATCTGGCATCGCAAATGATCTGCCAGCTCGACTGGCGCGATTTCGAGACCCTGATCGATTTGATCTTTGCCCGGGGAGGGTGGCAACGGCAAAGCGCAGTGGGCGGGAATCAGGCCGATGTGGATATGGTCTTGACGCAACCGATCACAAACGAGGTTGCCTGGGTTCAGGTCAAGACCCGGTCAACACAGGCGGAACTCGATGACTATGTCCGGCGGTTTCATAACGACGGCAGTTTCCATCGCTGTTTCTTTATCTACCACAGCGCGCCAAAAGTCCTCAGGATGCCCGACTCCGTCGATTTGCATCTTTGGACGGCTGAGCGGGTAGCTGACGCCGCAATAGAAGCTGGGCTGTTTCGGTGGCTGATTGAGCGAATGCATTAACCGCGACAAATTGGAAGCCAGCTCTCCAATTTTGAGGTCAGCCCGGTTCAGGGCGTTCGGCCTGGATATCGCTCCGAGATATGGAATCACAACCAATTCATCAGACTCAAGTTCTGCCTGGATCTGCTCTTAGTACCGTCAACCGCGCTCACGCAGTGGCCGCCGCGTTCCACGATGCGCTGTCATAACCGGTGAAGTGGGCTTCGAGCTCTGTCATCGCGAGACGCTCGTATTCATAGGCTTGCGCCAGGAGCGTCCATCTTTGCGCAGGACGGAATGCTGCGGTCTGACGATAGAGCGAAGCGATGGTGCGATATCGACGCACGTTTTCCAGGTCAGCATTCCCACTCATACAACAAACCCCGTTTCTTGTTGACGCGGGCGACTATGCAGCGAGCGATTTTCGAAATCGTTAGCGGATTTGACAGCCGGAGCGAATGGTTTCGGAACTGTTTATCGGATGACAACTGATTGTTCCGTGGCAGTCGCGCCCAAGCCCCAGCTTTGAGGCGGGCCTAATCCTTCGCCTTCAGTCGCGCTTCATTTTCGGCAATAAAGGCGCGGATCTCATCGGACATGTTCAGAAGCTTCAACCATTGCTCTTTATACAGAGTCACTGGAAAACGCCCCATCCCGTAAACGGAGAGGCCACCTTTGTCACTCACCTTCATGCGGGTGCCCTCTGAAGCTCCTTTCTTCAGGGCATCGTTCTCCCTGCGGAGACGTTCGAGCTCAGCTTTCATATCGTCGTCCGGCATCTCATCTCCCTTTCGTTAGCGTGATTATATCATGCTAAGCTCTCACTTTCACCTCGTCGCCAGTAGCGGCCCGCGCCCTATCGTCGGCAAGTCGCTTCTCGGCGGCTTCCAGGAACTCCTTCGACCAGTTGTAATACAGGCTCTCAGCGATGCCTTCGCGGCGGTACAGCGCGGCGATCGACGCCTCAGCGTGTAGGCCTTCCTTCAGCCGAGTACTGTTTGCGCGTCGTGCGGCGGATGTCCTGATGACCTGCTTCGCTGGCGCCTTCCTTGTCCCCGATTTCTGTTTCATCTTCGGTCATTTGAAAGGCTACGATGAACCAGAAGCCCTCCGTTCGCAGTTAAGCCGCTTTAGTCCCATCAGCGCTGACGCTGGACACGGCGGTGTGGCATTTCGCCCGAGGCGGTGGTGCCTCGGCCCTAAAGGCGCATCGATAAGCGTTTGGGGACAAGGAACGAATAGCAGACGCTTAATGTCAAATGTGGTCGCTGGTCGATCGTATGCGTTGACCCCTCATAACTCGGGATCCGGGGCTCTCCAAATTTTAAGTCAGCTCGGTTCAGCGCGTTCGGCCTGGACCTCCTGAAATGATTTGCCTGCGCCTTCGAGGGTGGCTTCAAGGCGGCATGCTGTGCGCAGCCTGCGGATAATGACGTCACAATAGAGCGGGTCGATTTCAATACCGTAGCCGCGGCGACCCGTTCGCTCGGCCGCAATCAATGTCGTGCCGGAACCGGCAAAAGCATCGAGGACAATGCCCTTTCTATGCGAACAATCCCGGATGGCATCCGCCACCAGCGCGACCGGTTTGACCGTTGGATGAAGGGCGAGGTCGGAACGATCGTTACCGAAGCTGTTCACGCCGGCGTAATTCCAAACATTGGTGCGATAGCGGCCGTGCTTGCCGAGTTCAACGTTGTTGATGTGAGGGCTAGTCCCTGATTTGAAAACGAACACGAGTTCATGCTGAGAACGATAGAGCGATCCCATGCCGCCATTATTTTTGGCCCAGACACAGATATTTTTGAGTTCATGATAGGCGGTCCGGCCGGCTTGCAGGATTTCGTCGACATGGCGCCAATCCATGCACTGAAAGTGAATCGAACCATCGACAGAAAATTCCGCAAGGTTCCCAAAAACAGATGTCAGGAACGCCGTGAACTCCGATTGTGACATCTCGCCCGAGGCCATTGCGAACTCCCGGTGCTGCACGCTGCCTAAACCTCCGACGTGACCTGCAATCGGAACGTTATAGGGCGGATCGGTAAAGACCAGCTGCGCGCGGGCTTCGCCCAGCAATCGCTGATAGGTCTGCCGTTGCGTGGAATTGCCACAGATCAGGCGATGGCTGCCGATTTGCCAGATATCTCCGAGCCGCGTCACGGCAGGACCTGAGGGAAGCGGAATGTCCGTATCAGTAGGCTCGTTGCAATTAGCGATGTCGAGTTCGCCGATCAAAAGATCAATTTCCGGCAGCTCGAACCCCGTTAAACTGACATCGAAATCGATGTCGAGGCTACTCAAATACTGAAACTCCAGTCCAAGCAGGTTGCGATCCCAGCCGGCATTCTCCGCAAGCTTGTTATCGGCGATTACATAGGCGCGGATTTCAGCTTCGCTCATCGCCGAGAGACGCACCGTCGGAACCTGGCTCAGGTCTACCAGTTTGGCGGCTGCGACTCGGCCATGTCCCGCGATAATGCCGTTGCCATCATCGACCAGAACTGGGTTTGTAAATCCGAACTGCGAGATTGCTCGCGCGATCTGGTCGATTTGCTTTTTGGAGTGGGTTCGAGGATTACTCTTGCGGGGATTGAGGGCTGCGATGTCCTGATAAACAATGGTCAGGTTGGATCTGCTTGCCGACAGTGAGCTCATTTCTACCTCCGTGACAGGAGGTAGCCCTATTAGGCGCAGAAAACCGCAGGTTCATTCATATTAAGTCGGCGCTTTGTAGTTAACGACCCCATTTAGAAACGTTCGCCACGTCATGTGACTAAGTTTCGCGCGCCGTAACGCCATTCGCGCCGCGCGTTCATGCGGGGGGCCGGTCCACCAATCTTTATTGCGAATGGCAGGCCAACCCTGAAGACCCAAGCGACGATGGCGGGCTCGCAGCCAAGCAAGGTAGCGGGGATACCTTGCGGTCGCTAACCCTAGTTGTATCTCGTTGAGGACAGATTTCCGGGGGCGGCCGGTACGCCACCTTAATTCATCTCGGCGTTCAATGATTGGAACGAGCCAATGCGGAACGGGGCTGCCTCTGTTTTTCTTGAGCAGCTCGGTAAGCTCTGCCGACGTTGGCAAGTGGCCCTGGGAAATTTCGCGCTCCCAAAAGCGGAAGCTGCTTTTGTCAAAGTGATCATAGATGCTGTCGACCTGCTTCTCACCAGCGGTCCCCGGGTGGCGTGCCTGCGGCTTCGATGCCGGCTCACGCTCGCGCTGCTTGGTCGATTGAGGATCAATGACGTTTTTGCCTGATGAACCTCCGTGCTTCCCGTCCATCATTCGCTCCTCATGTACGATCATGCCAATCGGTTGGAGGCTCCAAGGACGAGCCCGATACATGCAAGTGCTAGCACCTAGGCCTTCTCTCGGCCTGCGACCCGAGGCAACCAGCCGCGTTTTTCGAGTTCGTTGTCAAAGATTTTGAGGTAACTCTCTAGACGGGAGAGGACTTCGAGGTCCTTTGGAGAATAGGGATAGCCCTCGCGAGCGCACTCCTCGGCATCGGCACGTTGTTCCTCAATCATCTTCAGAAAAAGCTCTCTGGCCTCAAGTATTTTCTCAAGCCGATGGAGCTCCTCATGGTTTATCGGACCGGTGAGCTGTAGTTTGAAAGTGTTATAGTCGAAGTGCAGGTCATCGGGATGGGGCAGAGGAGGGGGGAGATCGCGATCACGGCAAGCCTTAGCCCTCGCGGGATAATGATATTGATAGTCCCGGTACGCCTGGTAGTGATCAAGAACCTCGGCGAGCTTCCTTTGTTCGGCTTTGTCAATTCTGTCCAGACAACTCTTTAAAGCTAGACGACTGCCTTGGATTGCTAGCGCAGCTTCCCTCCGTATAAGTGCCTCTTTCATGCTGATGGTGGATCTTCGATCGCCCTCGCGGATGGGAACAAGGCCTTGTGAGTTCTCGAGAACGAGATCAACAAGCGGAAGGGTCTGCTGACGTTGCCGCATTCGAGCTTTGCGCGAGGAGCCGAGCGGGTTACCGCTTTGCCCTTTCTTGAATCGAGAGGATTTCGGCGGCCGGCGATATCCAACCTTGTCATCGTCGGCCACGTCTTCCCCAACGGGGCTTACGCGACTTTCCGACTCCTCGTCCGCGTTGGGCGGATCCGTCTCGAAGTTCTTAGACATAGGCTCCTCCAGTTTCGGCTCGGAGTAGCCTTTTCGAAAACAGAAAAGGCGGACTCCGAGCGTGATTGAACACGCTTCATCAGTCTTTCCTTTTCTGCTTCGTTCGCGAGACGATTTCATATCGTCTGGCCGATGCTATGTTGTGCGCACACAAGACAGCAACAGCGGCCCTCACAAGGGGCACGCGATCGTCGGCTCGTTACGCCCGGACCGGGTTCCCGTCAAGCGCTAATATTTTGGGGAGAGTTTTGGCCGGCTTTGTCACGTTAGCGGATGATAGGTGCGACAAATCCAGCATTCAATCGCGATCACGCCGCAGCAGTCACCTCTCGCCACGTCTGCATGGCCGAGGCTCGGAATGCCCGGTGCGTCTTCGCTGAGATGAGGTGACGCTGGACGTTGAAGGTGTTGTAGGTGGCGGCGTGGACGGACAGAAATCGTTGGGCTGATCCCGCACTCTTGAACCCCTGCATCTTGCGCTCCCGTCGTCGGGTCGGTTGATGCGAGTTCTCCGCTCGGTTATTGCGCCATCGCCCGCGCTCATGGCGACGAGACAGCCCAAGCTCACGGGCGGCCGCGCCGTAGGATCGAAGATCGTCGGTCACAAACTTGTCCGGAACAGAGGCCATTTTCTTGAGCAGTTTCCGCAGCAATTTCAGGGCCGCGCGTTTGTCCCGCTTGCTCTGGACAACAACGTCGCGCCGTCTATGCCGAAGGCGAAGTCCTTGACGCGATATATAGACCAACCGGCCATCGATCCTGAAACACCTCATCGAGATGCCAGGTCGAATGAGGCTTGGGCCGGCGTCGTCGAAGGTCAGCTGCGATCTTCGGTCCGAAGTATCTCACCCAGCGGTGCACCGTCTCATAGGACACCATGATTCCGCGCTCCGCCAACAGGCCCTCGACATCCCGGAAGCTGAGGGTAAACCGGGCATAGAGCCAGACGGCCTGCTGAATAATCACGGGTGAAAGCGATATCCGGCGTAGCTGAGTTTGCTCATGATCGACACTTATGGCCGCAGATCAGCGCCGGCAAGCTCAACAACGTGACAATGCCTTCATCAACGGTCATCCCAACCGTGACATCGATCAGCTGCTGCCGTCGGCATACCGAACGCAAGACTTCCGAGCCGTGGCCTGAAAACGCCGCTTACGCCTCAGTAGCAGCGCATGACGTTGACCGTCTTGCCGCCGCCGACGCCGACGCTCTCCTCGCCGCAGCCGGGCACGTAGGGCCGATCCGACGGTATCACATTTGGAGGAAAGCGATGCGCCCAGTTCCAGGGCACGTCGTAAGTGGTAGTGTAACGGACCTCGGTCGGTCCGGCGAACGGCGCCGTGATCGGCCCCGCAGCGGGTACGTAAGCGCCATAATCATAGCCATAGCCGGGCCAGAAATAGCCGCCGACGCCCCTACCGCGATGGCGGAACCCGTGCAGTCCATTGAACGCATGCGCCGTGGCTCCCGCCTGCTGCGCTGCTACGACACCAGCGCCGCCCGCTTGCGCAATCGCTTCATTGGTCGCAAACGCCAGCGCGATCGCGCCGACGGTAACAAGCGCTCCAAGCTTCCTGTAGGTCATGGCACGCTCCAATTCTTTGTTTGTTTGACAGCCCATGGCCGTACGCTAGGCGCGTCATTTCGCGCCCGCAAACGCATGTTTAATGTTTGGTTAAGATGTAATCTTAAGAGGTCAGCCCTCACGCCCCAGCCGCAGACTTCTGCCTGTGTTTCGGCGCGGGTCTCGACCATGATCGGCAAGGGGGTCCCATCCTTCCAACTCAACGAAATCAATGGGCTGAAGGGGTCTCCATGATGCCGATGGGGGTCATTTTTCGAGCAGCATTCACAGCTGTGTCCAAACTACGCATTTTCGGCATAGCAAAACCCTTTATTTATAGAGTTTCGCTCATTTCTGGAGAGTCGAAACAGCCCCGTAGCGGCCAGAGCAGTATATCAGCCCGGCTCACTTGCCCGCCTTGTGAGTGCCCACAGCCGGCACCCTCGGCCTCGTACGGATCATCGGCTGTAGGCGGCGGAATTAGCTTCGCGCCCTCGCTGCGAAAGTGATCGAGACCACGGCCCATCGCCTTGCCCCGCAGCGTGTGCTGATCGAGCGCCCAATCGGGAATGGTCGAATGCAATCCGCCTGCTCAGAGGTCCCGTGCCCCTTCCATCGCCTCGAACGCATCAAACGCTTCGCCGACACCATCAACGAACGCCTTCGCAGTCTCCAGCGAGGGGGCGTCATAGACGATGTCGCCGGTCGGGCCGCCCCATAGCACCTCAACGCGCCACTGGTCGCCAGCCCGCACGATCGAGCCCGAGATCGTGTTATCACCGCGCATGATCAGGATAGCGGTCTCGTCACTCTGCTTGGTCTGAAATCTCATTGAGTAACCCTCTCACTGGAGACTGGTGAGGTTGATTCGTGCGCAGCCCACACTAGCCCACAGGGCAGGTCCGTGGGGTGCACGTCAACGGGTGCACAGGTGCCGAAAATGTGCCAAAAATGTGCTGAGGCTGCCCGCAACTGTTTGAAGCTGCCTGCCGTATGGGGCCGGGGCCGGAGGGGCTGGTCTCTCATCTGCTATGGACCACGCACGTAGGCGTGCTCGGCGGGGTCAGGCGCGCGATCCAGCGCTGTAATCAGCCGCACGCCGAGCACCGCTTGCGGCGAGGTGTCTGCTCTGAAAGGCAAAACTTCCACAAGATCGAAAATACGTTCGGCAGACTCAAGGATTGGAAAGGTGGCAAATAAAGGTGGCAAATGAAGAGGCTCAACTTCACCTGCACCGATTTAGGTCGTATCGAGCGCCCGCTCTCCACCAGATGTTCGACACGGGTAGTCCTACGACGAATATTACAATTGGGTCAGAACGCATCGATCCCTGAACAAGGATGCGCCGGTTTCTCGCCCGGTTCAGCGAACCGGTGTGATCAGGTCACGCGCCATCCTGGGCGGACTTCATCATCATCATGATCGCTACGCCCTTGCTTATGTTTTCGGTACACACAGGTATTCGGCGAACGCCATCTGCGCCACGTGCTGCTCTCGTACATGAGCTACTACAACGGCACGCGCACCCATTTGTCATTGAACAAGGACGCGCCGATATCACGTGCCGCCCAGACAGCCGGACGCATTCTCTGCCATCCGATCCTGGGCGGACTGCACCATCAATATGTTCGGATTTAATTTGCGGTAGGCACAGCCAGAACGAAACAGAACAGCCCGATCATTCCACCAGCTTAGGCGATTCCGTCGCATCATCAACTCGGATAAGGTTTTCGGTACGCACAATGTCTCGCAAGTCTGTACATTTCCTACACTTTGATTGCAAACCCTGCAGGTCATTGGGCCTTGAGTTTCGCATTTAGCGAGGCCTTTCGCGACTGCAAGTCCTGGTTAGTCGGTTCCTTGATTGCTTCAGCGTCGAGAATCTCGAGCGCTTTGTGATAGTAAACGAGGAAAGTTCCGCTACTCGCGAGCTCTCTATTATCTCTAGCTCTAAGGGCGAGAAAATCACCCGCCTGTTCAAGCGCATTTGAGAGTTTGATCTGCCAGTCTACAAGGGGCTGTCTTGCTGCCGCTTGTTGAGCAAGCTCTGAAGCCGATTGATAAATCTTGAGAGCTTCCTGATAGTCATTTTTTCGAACTAGAACATCTCCGATTCTAATGCGAACGTCGAACAGTTCACGGTACGGGGCATTGGAAATTTCCAGCAGACTTTCGTAGGCTTGCTCGGAGACGCGGTAACGTTCTAAAGCCATGCCGATGATCCGCGATGCTTCGTCTTGAGGCGGCCTAGGTCGAATCGCCACTTCGTTGGCTCGAGACACCAATGAGTCCCCACGTTTTGCGTTTAGCGCGGCGAGCTTCCTTCGCCAAGTAGTTGAGGTGGGATCTTTCGACATTATTGCTTCCGCAATCCGAGCCGCCTCATTGTAGCTTCTTAGCGCGCGCCTCCAGTCTTCCTTCCGCGCTAACACATCGCCAAGCCGCGTATGGTCGGTGGCCAGGCCGACACGCCAGTCATTATTTCCTGGGTCGCTTTGATAGAGCGTTGTTCGTCCTCTCACCGCCGCCTCAAATTCCCTCTGAGCTTCGTCGGGATGGTCGCTCAGCAGTTCTCCGATGCGGCGGTGTGTGGTTGCAATGTTCGATATCAGTGACGCATCCGAACGGCTTTCTTCCAGTTGCTGTGTCTGAAGTTTTAGCGCCTCCCTATATTCATCGAGAGCTGCCTGCTTGTCCCCTGGCTGATTTCTTGCGCTGAAAATCTGTGCGATTCGGTTCTTTTCGGTCGCCGTGTCGCCTGGGAAAGCTGCGGCGATCGTTTGGGCAATTCGCAATCCCTCATTATAGTGCTTCAACGCTCCCAGCCAATCGTTCCTAAACTGATGCATGTCGCCGACTTTGTTTAAAGCGACAATCAATTCGTGCTGACGGTCCATGTTGCCGGGTTCGCTTGCCGCCAGCTGTCTTGCAAGATCGACGGCGTCAAGATACTCCTGTTGAGCCTTTCCTGCGTTCTCCTCGTTCTTGGGTGTTTTTGCCAGCTGGTCGCCCACACGGAATTTGCTAGCGTAGAGGAGGTGTTTGAACTTCGGATCGTCAGGGAACCTTTTGGTAAAATTCTGCGAGAGTGCTTTCGCGTCGGTGGCCAGGTCGAACGCGCTCTTAGAATCTCCTAACGCATCCTTCACATCCGAAACTGCAAGTAGCAACGAAATCTCGATTTTCGCTATCTCGGGGGAGTGGTCGTTTGCTTTCAAGAGCTGGTCTAGCGTTAATTTCGCGTCAGCGAGGAATTTCTCCGCACCGACTGCTCGTACAGTGCCATCATTCAGGAAGCCGGCCAGCCGCCCGATAGAAGTCTGAGTTGCTTGCAGCGATTCCTCACGGCGGAGATTCGCTTCTTTTTGCGCACTTTGAGCGGACACCCAAAGCGCCGTCATTGCTCCGGCGACGCCAATAGCCACCACAAAAGCCGCGGCGATGGCCCATCGCTTCAGACGCTGCCGTCGCTGCGACTTCAAAAGCACACGTTCCACTCGCGAGAAGCCTCCACCGTAGCGGTCTGCCCATGCGGGTGTGCGCGGCCTGGCCTTCCACCATGCCAAGCGCTCATCGACGAGATGAGCGGGCAACACAGCGTCATCGCCTTCGGCCATGGCAAGTAAGCTTCGGTAACGCTCTCCGGCCGACTGTTCGGCGCGCAGCCATCCGAGGTCGGCTCCGAGACCACTTACCTTGTCCCATCGGCGGAGCAAGGCTTCGTGCCCGACGTCGATTCGTGTATCGCTGTTTATTTCTCTCACTTCGAATGGTGGGGGTGTCAGGAAAGAGCAGTCGTCAGCGCGAAATCGATCAAGAACCTGGCGCACTGTAGCTTCGTCAACTCCAGTTTCGGCAACAAGCTGCGAGAACTTCAGTGCGCGTCGAGTTGCACGTCCTTCCTTGTCGAACTCGGAAAGCGAACTGAAAATCTGGCCCACGGCCAACTGTAGCTTGGGTCCGGGAAGATCTCGCAGAATTTCATCCGCATGCTTCGACAACGCACCGGCGAATTCTCCGATCTTGTTGTAATGGTCTAACGATATTCGGCGGGACGGCTGCTCGTTGAACGAAGTGCCCGACTTCGTCACGTCTTCTTTTGGTACCTTACCGGCTTCTTCCCACAATCTCGCAAGGCAATGTTGCAGAACCGGCAATTGGTCCATCTCGGTGCTGCAGTCGTTCAAGAGCCTTTCAACCAGTTGCGGGTAAATCGTGGCTCCCGCTTTCTCGATCGGTTTACGGATGACTTCATCGAGTTGATCGCGTGTCGGCGACGGTACAAGAAATTGTGCCTCGCAGACGGCTTCAGGCAAGCCATGGAACCGTGCGCAGTCGCCGATGAAATCGGATCGCATCGTCAGTAGGACGTGGGTTCTGTTCGATGGGGAGCGGCTTACTTCTAGCAGCAACTGGACGAATTGCGTGGCCTCATCGCGCGCGCGGGTTTCTTCTGACGTTAGGCCAATCTTGCCCGGGCTTCCAGTTGCGTACCGGAATAGCTCTTCAAACTGGTCGATAACGAGCACCAGGGATTTCTCGGCAACGTTACTCGCCTCGGCCAAAGCTTCCGAAATTCCAAAGCTCGAGCGGTGCAGTTGCGCCGCTATTCGGTCACGCCGGCCGGAAGCAACCATGGGGTCATCATCGACCGAAAGGTTCGCGAGCAGGTTAGTTAGTCGTAAGAGCGGCGCGTCACCGGGGTGCATTTCACTCCACACCCAATTGCGACCGCCAGTCTCACGCGTTTCGAGCTCGATGAGCGGCAGAAGCCCGGCGCGGACAAGGGAAGATTTTCCACTTCCGGAACTTCCCACCACTGCAATAAAGCGGAAACGGTCGATTAGTCTGTAGAGCGCATAAATCTGGTCTTGACGACCGAAGAAAAATTCATGGTCTAGATAGGCAAATGGCCGCAGGCCGGGAAACGGATAAGCTGCTGAAACTGCAGATAGCTCCACCGGGGCGTTCATGCGGCGTTCGCGTGGGCGGTAGGCACCAGGAGATCAAGAAGGTCGGCAGTCAGAATATCCTTATCGGAAAGATCAACAACCAAATCAACTTCGCTGCGGGGGAACAGCAGCTTGCTCGCTTTCTTTCTTTCGCCTGGGGGCGGAGCAGCGACAACAGCGCGATAACAAAACTGCTGCGATCGCCCAAGGGAACCCCAATTTCGTAGTCCGCTCGTTTGAGCGCGAACCCAGACCTCCGACGCTGACGCCCAACACACGATCACGCCATCGCATTCGGCTAACTGTTTGCTGTTAAAATTCTTGATATCGGCTTCTGGACCCTCGAAGGCGGGAAGCAGCGGCTCAATTTTTCGCTGTTGGAGCGCCTGAGCCAAAGTGAGGGCGTACTGACTGTCTTCCCGGGAATGATAAAGAAAAAGACGCGTATCGCCGCAGATGTCCGAAAGGGTTAGCGTGATCGACCTTGGAGGAGCAATTACGGAAAGATGTTGATTTAGGAAGTCTACGAATTTGCTGAGACTGTCTCCCTCGATTTTGTCCATAGCCAACTGCCGATCAAATTTCGCCAACACCTCCAATGGACGTCGCGTGATCTCGCTCGGTGGTTGATCTGCGTTGGACAGAACGGTCCAGAGAGTTGGTGCCCAAACCACTCGGTGAAACTTCCCTTGGTGGTCCCTCGATGCTCTCGCAGCCGCACGGGCGAGCTGGAGTTTTACCATGGGCAGCTGGTCCTCGGGTGCATTGCCCGCTTTCTCGCCAAGCAGGTGGACTGCAATTTCGGCATTTGAAAGCGCGGCATCGATTACTTTAACCGCCGAGTCGAGTGGGATGTCCTCCGTTGATTCTGGAACGACCGTGTGACCCTTTCCGATAAGCTCTGAGACGACACGGTCGTACCCCATGCGCATGTCTGAGGCAGGCTTCGCGACGAAGATCGTTCGGCCCGTGGGGGCATACATGGGCTCTTGGGATGGACGAGGCTGACGCTTTACCAGATAGGCTGCGAGGGCCTTAAGTCGTTCCCAATATCTGGCGTCTCGGGGTTCGCCGCGGTCAAAGAACTCAAGGTCGCCTACGATTTCCTCGGGATCCTCATTCCGAACGTAAAATCTAAAGCCATTTTGACCCTGCAGCAATGAAGGTCGCTTATCGGCATCGACATGGCGCTTACCGACGACGACAACACGTTCACGGTCGAATCCGTGATACTTGATGAAGGTATCAAGTTCTTTTCTGCACCAACGACTGGCCATCCAATTCGGCGAGAGAACCACCAAAAGGAACGAAGCTCCCTTCAAGGCCTCCTCGATCTCGGGGGTGAACTGGTCGCCATCCGCAATACGCTTCGTGTCGCGCCAGATCTTAGGGCGTTGAGGTCCTAGCTCCTTAAATTCGTAGCGAACAGCATCGTCCAGAAATGTGACAAATCCCTTCCCGTCCGGCTTGGCCGGTGATGGAAGGTCGTCGTCGCGCGAATACGAAATAAATACGTCTGCCACAGCCGCCCCCTAACTCAGGTGGTTGTCGACTGTAAAAAGATCAACCTAAATGCGTTATCGCCCTGGGGTCAACTCGCGAGTTCGTGAAGGCTTCACGCATGAAGGAAGGTCCAAGTTTGCTGTTTCCGGTTCCCGACGAATCTGCGGGTCGAGTGCAGCAAGGATTTGATGAACCCGCATCCATCCTGTCGGGACGCGCTTCCGGCTACGTGTCAAGCTGACCGACCGCGAGGCGACGAATTTCTCTATTCGTATTTCGGTCGGCTTTCGGTCGGCCAGTCGAGGTCGGTCTCGACGAGAGCTAGTGTTCGACGCTGACGACCTCGAAGTCGTTTGCGAACAAATAGAGGAAGGCACGCGCCTTATCTGGTCCGTGGATCAGCACGCGGTGCCCTGGACGCACGACGCAGTTGGCCGCGCATTCCCGCCGCAGCTCGCGGCTTAGTTCGCGAACGGCCTTCCGGTTGCGCTAGCACGTTCACGTGGTGACCGTCCCTTTCTCGGCCATTTCGCTCTCGTCGACGACCCCTACGCAATATCTGGGGCGCTGCGCCATTTGCCGTTTTCACCGAGGCGAATTTTCCTAGGGTTCGTCGCACGGTGACGGATGCGTCTGTCCTGCTCACGCAACCCCGGTTGCGCCTCGCAGCTGCGCCACGATCGCGCTGGTCGCGCCGCCCAAGGCCGGGTGATCGACAAGAATATCTATCAGGAACTCCATCTGCTCGAGGACCGACGAGAACTGAAGCGCGGACGCGCCGCGGCGCCATGGCCGCAGATAAGCTGCGATCACCTGCTGCTGAACCTTTTCGTCGAGCTGACCCAACAGAAGCGCCCGTCCGAGCGCGACGTCCGCGAGGGCCACGCCGTTCCAGAAATTTGGGTCGTAATTGTCGAGCGTCTGGGCCTCGTTCTCGGCGCGGAGCAACCCCTCATCCAGATCGATGCTTAGCTCCTTGTCATTGGCCGCAATGCCGAGCAGACCCAGAAGTGTATTCGCCAGCAGTTGATTGAGCAGCGAATAGGTGTCGAATTTCCCGCCTGCCTCTTTGCGCCTGAAGGCCTCGCCATAGCACCGGCGCATTTCCTTCAGCGCACCGATTCGCTCATCGCCGCTTGTAACTTGCGCGAGGCGCTTGCTGCAGCTCCCGAGCAATGACCAGCGTTCCGCCGTCACGCCGCCGTCGGCGAGCTTCGGCAGGCTCATCAGCAGCGCAATTGCTTCATTGATCTCCTTCTTCGGATCACCCCGCTTTGCTTTTTCGATGGCGCCCCGACGTGCCATTAGGTTTGCAAGCTGCTCGATGACGCGAATCGGCGCCTGCGCCTGCTCCGCCTTGAGCGCAAGCGTGTAGGCCTCGATCGCCTTGTCGATCAGCTGCATCTCCGCATAGGCCTGCCCCAGTACCGCCTGCAGCTCGGGATTGTCCGCCCACTTGGTCGCAAACGAACTGGCCGCGATCGTGAGGAGCCGTTCTCGCAACGGCGCTGGATCGCGCGTCGCCAGCGTCTGGGTGTCCTGAACGATGTCCCGGATATCGGCGATCAGTTCCTCGACATGCACATACTTGTTTTGCGTGCGCGGAGCCTGGGTCCGTGCACCGTCCAGGAACAATCGAAAGGCGGGATCGCCGTAGCATTGATAAGCGCCCCAAGTGTTTGTCCCGGGGAAGCTCTCGAAGACCGCGCGCCTTGCAGCGAGCGTGGCGTCGCCGAACGAAGCTCCGGCTAGGAACTGGTTGTAAAACACTTCGGCGAAACACTTGGCGGCGCCGTCGTCGACCGCCCAACCGGCGGCGATCACGGCGCGCCCACCGAGCTTGATGAATGCGGTCGCGATATTGGCGGCCAGTTCATGAAAGCGAGCGGTTGCCTTGCGTTCATCGCTTGGATCGATCTGTCCCAGATAGCAGCAGTTCATGAACACGAACTCGGGAATTGCCTCCATCTGCGCGACATCCGCAGGCTCGAAAAACGATCCGTGTTCGATCGCCATGCCGGTAACCATGCGGTCGCCACGCTTGACGTCCACGGCTCCATGCCCCGCCAGATGCAAAATCCGCCAGCGACCGCACAGGACCGCCGGTAGGCTGCCGCGGGTGTCGGCGCACTCGATGCGGTCTGTTACCTCGAAGCACTGCTTCTCCAGCAAGCCGGCGACCAGCCTCGCTTCCTCGGCCGCCCCTTGGAGCGGGGGAAATTCCGGAAGTCCGGTTGGTGGATTGCCCACGACCAGCGCTGTCGTCCCCGTCGCCACGATCGACCGCTCGGGGGTGTCAGTCCCGGTGAGCTGGCGGACCATTCCGGCGCGCACCGACAATGGCTTCTCGTCGGCGCGTCCCGGCCGGCACAGCAGTTCCCAAGGATAGCTCGCGGTGACGGGGTCGAGGACCAGGACCCGCCCGCGGTCATCGCCCGTCTCGCGCTTGAAGTCTGCGGGCAGCAGCAGTTCATAAAGCGTGCCAGCGGCGGAGTGCTCTTTCGTCCCGAGCTTCTCGGTCACGGCGCTCGTCACAAACTCGGACACTTTGTACTGGTTGGCGACCGGGCGTACCGGAAGTCGTGCGCGATCGGTGAGGTCGGAGAACAGCAGCTTGCCGCCCTCTAGCGCCTCGATCTTCAGCCGTCGCCACCATGACGAATCCTCCAGCGGCGGTGACTGGCGGCGTCCTCCGTTTTTGGTTTGCACCAGGCCGTCGAATGAAAAGCGGGGATAGGCGCCGGGTTTTCCAGGTTCGAGGCGTGCCAGCGTATGCGCGACCGCGATCGCCCGGTCACGGTACAGTTCGACAAACTCGATGTCGGTGAATGCATCGTCACCAAGCATCAGGTTGGCGTATTTCAGCGCGTCGAGCAGAGCCGAGACGGCGTCGGCTGTCTTCAGTCCGCCTTCGCCAGTGCCGATCACGACCATTGAGATTCCCATCTCGCCGGCCGGAAGCATGCGGCTTTCCCGGACCGCAAGCGCGTAGCGCCGCAGCGCTTTTGAAACGGTGCGCTTCAGATCGCCTGGCGTGAGCGCGCCGATTGCGCCGAGACCGATGACGACCCCGCCTTTCGGCAGCTGGGTGGGGTCTAGGACAATCTCCGCGGTGCCTATCCGGCCCGGATAGACGCGGGTGTCGCGCCGGCGGCTGAGCCGGCCATTCAGAGCCCGATCGAGTTGACCCTCGCCGCCGGCCAGCGTGTCACCCTCGTAGTGCCCGACTGCGACAGGCCAGCGCGAGAAGGCGAGATTGCCATGCGTCAGTCGGATAATGGTTGTGCGTCTGATTTCGACTGCCGGCCGGCGCGTGTATCCGAGCGCAGCCGCGACGATTTCTTGCCCGTCCGGAAACATGCTCGGAGCGTCTCCGCGCAGTTCGACGGGCACGCCGCCGGCGGACGATGACGGCGGCTGTTGTGGCAGGCGGCTGGTCGTCCCGCTGGCGAGCAGCTCCATATAGGCGTCGAGGGCGGGCTCGAACGCGGCGAGTTCGCCGGGTTGAGCTTGCGCCCACCAGGTGTTTCCCGGCACGGCAGCGGTGGCCGCCGTTTTCGCCGACGCGCTGTCGGCGAAGAACCGTACCTTGTCGTTCTCGACAGTCATCGATAGGGCAGGTGTTCCGTTCACCTGCACCAGAGGGAGCTTGAGAGCTGCAAGGGAGCCGATCTTGTCGCGCTGTTTGCGGGCTGCCTCCAGCAGCGCATCGGCGGGTGCGCCGGCTCCGCTTGCTTGCAAGCGTTGCCACAGCGTCCGGTCGAGTAATTCTGCCGGGAGCAGGTCGATCAGCCCCGGAAAGGCCAGGAACGCTGGGGTGATGTCCTTGCTTGCGGGCGCGAAGGTCAGGAGCGCGAGGTGTTGGGTCAGCCGATCGAGGCCAAGCAGGAGGCGGGCGATGCGGGCTGAACCGCCGAGCGGCAAGTCGAGCAACAGGACGCGCGCACCGGGGCGACCCGCGAACTGTTCGCGAAGATCCTTGTTGACGGCGAATCCGGCAGTCGCGACAAGTCCTCCTGCGCCATGAGCAACGATCCGGACCGGTTGCGTTGGATTTGTCGCCAGCTGAGCCCGCACCAGCTTGGCGAAGTGGCCGCCGCTGTCCGCCAGGGACAGGCGCCAGTCATAGGCAAACGGTACGACATCGCACGATTCCGAAAGACGCTTCACCAGGGGTGCGTAAGCGTCGGCGACAAGCGCGTCGGGCGTGAGCGGGAAGTCGGGGTCAAGCTGCAATTGTTTGAACTCGGCGAGTGCGGCCAGATCCACCCAGATGCGCTTGCCATTCGCGGATAGATGCGAGCCCATGCAATCCGGAATCAGGATGACGGCGGGACGGGGCGCGCCGGCGCGCTTTCGCGACAGGAAGTCGCTGATTTCCTGCGTCGGTTCGATGCGTTGAAATCCGGCATCGTCGTCGGCCGAACGCAGCAGCGCATCGGTCATCTTGCCCAGGGTCTTGTCGTTACGGAAATAGTTGAAATGGCTGACCGTGTCTGCCCTGTCGAAGAAAAACCGGGCGGCCCGGTTGGTGCGCGCTAGCCCGCCGTACATCGACAGGGTATCGACGACGAGGTCATGATCGCCGCCGTAAAACCAGTCCGCGGCCCTGAGGCCGAGCCGGGCGATGAGGGACGCGCCCTCTATGTCGCCGGCAATGACCGACAGATCCGCCTTGGTTTCGATGCCTGGCCGGTTCAGCAGCATGGTCAGCAGCGAGCCCGGCATCATCGCCTCGAGACCGGGGACCGATCGCGGGTCCGTCCGTGTCTTTACCACGGCGAGCAAAAAACCCTTCAGGAACTGGTAAAGCTGCGAGCCGCCAAGGCCGGTCAGATCGAGAACGCTGGTCGCGAGCGACAGCCAGTTATCGAGACGTCCCGAGGCCAAGGTGGTGCCGGCGGCCGGGCTGGCGACTCGGACGAACCGTTCCATGATCGGCCGCTTCTCTTGGAGCAGGCGACCGAGCTCGGCGAGTTTGGCGAGTTGTTCGCTGTAGTCTTGCCCGACGCGATCCGCGCGCAGCTGAATCTTACCGATCTCGTCTGCAAACAGCGCCTTGCCGTCAGCGCGCTGGGGCCAGCAGAGCAGTTCGCCGATCATCCCACCTCGGGAATGGGTTACGACATGCAGCCGCGTCCCTGCGGGCAATGCCTTGAGCGCATCGATGGCATTGTCGATGGGGCTTACGCTCAGGGTCGGGTGGTCGAACGCGACGATGCGATTGCCATATGTGTCCCGGAGCTTTTTGACCGTCGCGACGCGCGGTGCGGCGGTGCCCGGTTTCGACCAGGGGATCGCGCCGAAGCCGCCTGCGGTGCTGGAGCCTGTTCCGTGGATGAACAGCAGGATTGGGTCGCTTCCGGTCAGATCGCTCGCGGCAATCGGATTTGCGCCGAACGCGCCATTGTCGAGCGACCAGGTTCGCAGGCCGTATTCGTCCTTGCGCCGGTTGTCGAACATTTGGGCAATCGGCTTGCCGGCCAGGCCTCCGGCGACATCGCCGAGCGCGGAGAGGTTGAGATCAAACGTGCGGACGGACTCGATGGTCGTCCCGGCCGCGCCGGCCCGGGTCGCCGGCCCTGGCAGGAAGACCGGCAGTGCGATGGTGTCCGCATCCTCCCCGCCACCTCGGGTGCTGATGATAGACAGATCCGCCGCGAGTTGGTCATACCGATGGTAGAACCGCGCGCCGGTATCTAGCGTCAGCTCGACGAGCGTATCGGCGTTCACATCGAGTTGTTGGATTGGTTCATTGGCGCGGCGCGCGCCGACCCGGACGGCCTGCGGATTCTCCGCTCGCGCACCAAATTCGTGCAGCTCTCCAAGGTCCGGTTTGGGCGGAGCCGGATCGGTAGCCCCTGGAACGAGAATGCGCACCATCGTCAGCCTCTGCAACATGCGGCCAACCGGCAAAATCGCTTGCCGGCGGTCGAGTCAAGTATGAAGCAAATCGCGTTTCAAGAAAGAAATGCGGTTGCCCCTGGTGACTGTCCGCCGCGCCTTAAGCCGCCGACATGAGGCAATGTCACGTTGTTGGGCTTGCCGGCGCCGATCTGCGGCCATAGGTGTCGATAATGAGCAAAATCAGCTACGTCGGATATCGCTTCCCACCCGTGATCATTCAGCAGGCCATCTGGCTCTATGCCCGGTTTACACTCAGCTTCCGGGATGTCGAGGACTTGTTGGCGGAGCGCGGATCATGGGGTCCTATGAGCGCAGCGAGAGCGCGATAGGCCAGCCTTGATACGATCCTGCCATTGCATTTGAATATATTAGGATCCTTTCGAATCCATGTGGTTAATCGTTCCACTACGTCGTAGTCGTTTGCGGCGATTGCGTTCAACGGAACCACAATGTTCGATTCATGGTTGCGCATGGATTCAGAAAACCCGCAAATGGTAATTGTAATGTTAGGCCGAATGCTTGGGACTCGGAATAGAAGCGCTGTCGCTCTGCGCTTCGCTGGCGATCGCATGTTGACCGTGACAGGACTTGGCCTACAATTGCAGTGTGCAAGGCGGACTTTCCAATTATTCAGGTGTAACGATGCCCACAGCAGAAGCCGTCATGCCGCCAAACACCATAGCACTTTTCAGTGGCCACATGATCGATGCGCCCGATCGAAAAACGCCGCGGTTTCCCCAACACCAGGAGCCTCACGCCGACGCTGCAATTACCAATGTGCTTTCGAGGATTGGTGTCATCCCCGGCGACCTTGCAATTTGCGGAGGCGCTTGCGGTGGCGATCTGTTGTTCGCTGAAGCGTGTCTCGCACGAAACATGCGGCTTGAAATCTACATCCCGTTTGAGGAGCCGACCTTTCTTGCCAACTCGGTGGATTTCGCCGGCGGCAATTGGCACGACCGCTATCACGCAGTCACATCGAAGGCGACGCTGCACATCATGCCCGAGGATTTGGGCCCACTGCCGGCCGGCGAGAACGCCTACGAGCGCAACAATCAATGGATGCTGGAGAAAGCGGCACGATTTGGCGACGAAAAGATCGCCTTCATCTCTTTGTGGAACGGCGAGGGTGGCGATGGTCCGGGGGGAGCGCGTCACTTCATAGACGAAGCGCGGCGTAGGACCACGCGGATCTACTGGCTGGATACGACAAAGCTGTGGGATTAGGGAGATCAGCGATATGCCTGTGTGTCATGATCATGCCCTAAGGCCGTAGGGCGACTCCGGCGTCAGGGTGCAGACCAACCAATATCTATTTCAACGCATTGTATTGTTTCCCAAGATGTATGATGCACTGGCGATCGTCCGACCGGACACTGTGATCCGTTGGCATCGTGCCGGTTTCAGATCGTATTGGCGCTGGAAATCGCGACGCCGCTGCGGCCGACCGACTGTGCCGCTAGACATTCGTCGGCTGATCCGCAAGATGAGCCTCGCCAACCCGTTGTGGGGAGCGCCGCGAATCCATGGCGAGTTGTTCAAGCTTGGCATCGAGATCGGCCAGACCAGTGTGGCCAAGTATATGGTGCGGAGGAGGGCCCCTCCATCACAAGGCTGGAGGACGTTCCTTCGTAACCACGCTGACGGGATCGCCGCGATGGACCTGTTCGTGGTGCCGACAATCTCGTTCCGACTGCTCTATGGGTTGCTGATCATGGGCCACGGCCGGCGGCAGATCCTGTGGTTTGGGGTGACCGCGCATCCGACGGTCGAATGGATCGCCAACCAACTGACGGAGGCGTGTGGCTGGGAGCAGGCCCCTCGTGACCTGATCCGGGACCGCGATGGCGCATATGGCGAAATATTCATGCGTCGGGTTCGGTCCATCGGTATTCGCGACCGCCCGACGTCTCCTCGCTCACCGTGGCAAAATGCGTATGCTGAACGGCTGATCGGATCGATCCGCAGGGAATGCATTGATCATATCGTGGTCTTCGGCGAACGCCATCTGCGCCACGTGCTGCGCCACGTGCTGCGCTCGTACATGAGCTACTACAACAGCACGCGCGCTCACTTGTCATTGAAAAGGACGCGCCGATGTCACGCGCCGCCGAGACAGCCGGACGCATTATCTGCCATCCGATCCTGGGCGGACTGCACCGTCAATATGCCCGGATTTGATATGCGGTAGGCACACCCGAATGCCCATGGCGCGCAATCGACGGGTGACAACCGCGCCACCTCCCGTAGAGCTTCGGAGGACAGCTTTCCGCGAGCGGAGCCACGTGAGCGATCTTCATGGCGTCGCGGTTCCTGCTGCTAAATTGTGGATTGATAGAGCGAGGCGTAGGCTTTCGCCGAATTGGTCCAGCTGAACGCTTGGCCCATGGCTGCTCGCCGCATTCGATCGAGGCGGTCTCTCGCGCCGAACGTGGAGAAGGCGCGGCACAGACTGCTTAGGAGACCATCTGAAGAAGGGCGTTCGAATAAGAAGCCAGTCTGACCGTCCTGAATGGTTTCGGCCAAGCCGCCCGTTCGATGGCCGATCGGCAGCGAGCCAAAACGTTGGGCGTACATTTGGCTGAGACCGCACGGCTCAAAGCGGGAAGGCATCAAGGTAAAGTCACTGCCCGCGAAGATGCGGCGGGCTTCGTTATCATCGAAGCCGATCCTCACCGCGACGGCCCCCGGGTGGCTTGTCTGGGTCTGCCGCAACGCTTCCTCGAACTGCGCTTCTCCTTTACCCGTGACGATGATCTGTCCGCCAGCATCGACGATCGCCTTGGCATTCTGGATGACGAGATCGACACCTTTCTGGTGAACAAGCCGGGCGACAAGCGCGAAGAGGGGACCGCGCGAAACTGCCAGCCCGAACTGACGCCGGATATTCTTGGCGTTCTGAGATCGTCCTTGCCAATCCCCGGCGTCGAAGGTCCGGGTCAGGGACGTACAAGTCCGTGGGTCCCAACTTTCATCAATGCCGTTCAAAATGCCCGATAGCTCGTTCTTTTCGGCGCGCTTCCGGAGGATACCTTCCAGGCCGCACCCGAACTCGGGCGTGGTGATTTCGGCGGCGTAGGTCTGGCTTACCGTCGTGAGGCGGGAAGCGTAGACTAGGCCGGCTTTCATGAGGGACAGACGGTCATAGAACTCCACGCCATCTATATGGAAGGATTGAGCCGGAATGCCGAGGCGAGGCAGCGCGTCTCGGGAGAAGACGCCCTGATAGGCGAGGTTATGAATCGTGAACACGCTCGGGAGTGGCCGCTGCGACCATTCAAGGTAAGCCGGTATCAGCGCGCATTGCCAGTCATTGGCGTGGACAAGGTGTGCTGACCAGTCCTTGTCGATGCTTCCCAAAGCGATCTGGGCCGCCGCGTAGGAGAACGTTGCGAAGCGGACGTCATTGTCCTGCCAATCGACGCCGTGCTCATCACTATAAGGAGAGCCCGGCCGCTCGAAGAGTTCGGGGCACATGACCACGTAGTAGGGCATGCCGTCGGCGGCATGCCCCTTGCCCACTCGAAAGGATGGAAGGCCCGCGAACCCCGGCGAGTCGCCGACGACCTCTAGATTGTTAAGACCGTGGAGCACTTGCGGATAGCCTGGCACGACGATGCGGATATCAGCGAGTGGCAGAAGAGCACGCGGCAAGGCGGCTGACACAGCGGCGAGGCCGCCGACTTGCACAAAGTCGTAGGTCTCAGGGGTCGCGAAGAGTATCCTCATCGCAAGCGACCCTTACCCGAATGACTGTTCATTGAAGCCCCCGAACGCCTTGGGGCAAGGCGCACCTCCTTCAAATTCCAAACGTCGGTTTTAGTTCCATGTTGTGATGAGCAATTTGTCCACGCCGGTCTTCCTGCGACGGCTGGCGCGGGGCCGCGTCGTCTCCTCGACGATCCAGCGCTTGTCGGCTTCGCTGAATGTCCTGCGGTAGTCCCTACCGCAAACCATATCCGGCTGGTAGTTGATTGAGAATCGGGTGATGCTGTTGCGTGATGTTGGACCTGTGCAGACTGATCTGGCGGATGTTCACGGATCTTTTCCGGTCACGAGCTGCGCTTGAGGCCGAGATTTTGGTATTGCGGCAACAAATCAATGTGCTGCGGCGAGGGGCGCCTCGCAAGCTTGCTTTCAACCCAATTGACCGCCTGATTTTCATTGGTCTTTACCGGTTGTTCCCTCAGACCTGTCGTGCGCTTGCGATCGTTAAGCCGGACACTGTTATAAGATGGCACAGCGCGGGCTTCCGATCGTATTGGCGCTGGCAATCGCGACGCCGCTGCGGCAACTTCGACTTGAATGGCGAGGCCACGACGGCCAAAGCGAAACAAAGCAGCCCGATCATTTCGCCAGCTTAAGCGATTCCATCACGTCATCAACTCGGATATGGTTTTCGGTACACACAGGGAGGCTCTAGAACGGGAGACTACAATGCGACTTTCTCACTCAATGTTGCTGACCTCCATGCTCGCAGCGTGCTTGGCTGTATCCTTGGCGCACGCCGAGGACATGAAGTTTAAGGGTACGGTGCTGCAGCAGGTCGATCTCGGTAACCTTCCGGCGGGTGAGCGCGTTATGAAGCTAACCATGTTGGAGTTACAGCCCGGTGCCGAAATTCCGCCTCATACCCATAAGGGACCGGGCCTTCGCTATGTCGTGGAGGGCGTCATTTCCGTTGCATGGAAAGACCGGGAGACACAGACTTTCAAGGCGGGTTCGACGTATTTCGAGAGCGCAAGGGAAAATCACCCACCCGGTCAGATGTCCGCTAAGAACGCGGCGGATGGCATGACACGTGTGGTAATCGTCGAACTCGTGCCCAAGGAATAAGGCCCGCCGTTGCGCAACAGGCGTTGCCGCAATTGCGTCACGCAGTTCATCGCGGAAGCGGTCGGAGCGGTCAATCTGATCCTTGACTTCGGCATCGGTCACCATGCGTCGTCATTCCAGTGGTTCGTTAGCGTAGTCGGCCAGCTTGGTCGCAGCTTCCACGATCTCGATGCGCAGCTCAGCTGTAAACCGGCGCTGAACAAGGCCCCTCGCCTGCGAGAAAGACCACCGCGGCGTGGGTGTCGATGCGGCGAACGTCAGCATCGCCACGCGGGGGCGACTAGGAAGGCAAGGACTTTCCGCTGAATGGCCGTTTCCTGGGTGGTCGGGCTTGTCATGTCCGGCTTTGGTTAGGGTTGAAGAACGGCTGCCCCCAGCAGTTGTCCTGCCCTCAGCATGGCAAGGGCGTCGTTTGCCTTGTCGAGGGGAAAAGTCGTCGTGCGGATGTGAATTCCGGCCTGAGGAACGATCTTGAAGAAACCGATGCCGTCCTGCCTCGTCAGATTGGCAACGGACAGCAGTTGCCGCTCCTCCCAAAGGAGACTGTATGGGAATGACGGAATATCGCTCATGTGAATTCCAGCGCACACAACCCGGCCACCTTTGCGAACTGCACGCAGGGCGAGCGGGACTAATTCACCGGCCGGAGCATAGATGATGGCGGCATCCAGCACGGCCGGCGGACGCTGATCGGATGCACCGGCCCAGACGGCGCCAAGTTGCCTGGCGAAGTCTTGCGCCGCGACATCGCCGGTGCGGGTGAAGGCAAACACCGAGCGTCCCTGCCAGGCGGCGATCTGAGCGACGATATGACCTGCCGCCCCAAATCCGTAGATACCGAGCCGTTCGGCGTTGCCCGCGATGACCAGCGACCGCCAACCTATCAGGCCGGCACATAATAGCGGCGCGACTGACACGTCATCGCCGGTTCGGCCGATCGCGAAAGCATAGCGCGCATCGGCGATGGTGTGGGTTGCGAAGCCGCCATCGCGGGTGTAGCCGGTGAAAAGGGGGCGGTCGCACAAATTCTCCATGCCGAGGCGGCAATAACGGCAAACGCCGCAGGTGTACCCAAGCCAGGGGATCCCAATGCGGTCACCAATCTGATGACCGGTTACGCCGATACCCATCAGGTCGATGCTGCCAACGATTTCATGACCAGGGATGATCGGATAGCGGATGCCGGGGAGTTCCGAATCAACGACATGGAGGTCGGTGCGGCAAACTCCACACGCACTGATTTTGACGCGGATCTCTCCGTCGCCAGGGATTGGATCGTCGCGCTCCTGCATCTGGAGCGGTGTGGCTGAAGCCGAGAGCACCATCGCGCGCATGGAATGCCTCCCAACAAGGCCGGCGGCGTAGTACGTCCGATCAGCTTGGAACGTAACGCGGGTATTCATTGCAGTGCAATAGCCACCCCTGTTTGACCTCGATCAAAACATTTCCGCTGCCGCGTGGTGAGATGACGCCTGTGTGTACCGAAAACTTAAACACGGGCGTAGCGATGATGATGAAGTCCGCCCAGGATGGCGCGTGAACTGATCACACCGGTTCGCTGAACCGGGCGAGAACCGGCGCATCCTTGTTCAGGGATCGATGCGTTCGGATGCCGTTGTAATAGTCAGCATAAGATTTGAGTATCCGGCGCAGATGCGCCTCGCCCCGGATCGATCCCATCAGCCGTTCAGCAAAGCCATTTTGCCAGGGTGAAGCCGGTGCGGTGGGCTGTCCCGGATACCCATGGCGCGCAATCGACGCGTGACGACGCTGCCGTAGATCCGGTCGCAATCGCGGATGAGGTAGTGCGGAGCTTCATCCCAAGGAAACGCCTCCGTGATCTGACGCGCAATCCACTCCGCTGTCGGGTTTGTTGTGACGTTGATCCAGACGAGGTCTCTGCGATCGAGCCGGACGATGACGAAGGCATAGAGCAGGTCGAAACCGATCGTCGGGACACCGAACAAGTCCATAGCGGCAATATCCGGCGCGTGATTACGCAGAAAAGTCCGCCACCCTTGGCTTAGCGGCCCGTCGTTTGACCATGTACTTGGCGACGCTCGACTGCGCGACCTCAAACCCGAGCTTGAGCAGTTCGCCGTGGATGCGGGGCGCGCCCCAAAGCGGATTTTTGACGCTGATCCGCCGGATCAATACGCGTAGCTCCGCGTCGATCCGCGGGCGCCCTCCCTGCGGGCGCGACTTCCAACGCCAGTAGCAGCGAAAACCGGCTCTGTGCCAACGCACGAGCGTCTCGGGCCGGATGATGGTGAGAACCTTCAGGATTGATGGAAACCAGCGATACAGCTGGACAAAGAACCAGCGATCGCTGTTTGCGAGTCGAACACGGCCACGCAGATTGCGCCGCAAAACAATCAACTGATGTCGAAGCGCCGCGTTCTCAGTTTCAAGCCGCAACTTCGACTTGAATGGCGAGGCCAGAACGGCCAGAACGAAACAGAGCAGCCCGATCATTCCACCAGCTTAGGCGATTCCGTCACATCATCAACTCGGATGAGGTTTTCGGCACACACAGGTCCCCGCCGTGAAGAGCCTCGACGCCTTCGGCTTCACGGTCATTCTTGACCTACGCTTATGCTCGAGTTCATTCTACACCGGGAAGAAATTCATCGCGCTTGGCAACAGCGGTATCGGAAAGACCATGCCGCGCTCGCCCTTGGGTTTGCTGCCATCATGACGCGGTTGGGTGGTCACGCTAGATCCATTGCAAAGCGTTTGAGATCGGCGAGCGAGCAATGTATCAGCGCACCCTCATGAGTGGCGCGCAAGACCACTCGCGGTGCTTGGTTTGCTTGGAATGCCTCCTGCCAGCGGGGTGCACATAAGCACCATCGGTCACCGGGCTTCAGGCCTGGGAAGCTGAACTCCGGCAATGGAGTCGAGAGATCGTTGCCGCGCGATACAGAAAAATCGAGAAACGCTGCAGTGACCACAACGCAGACTGTGTGATTGCCAATGTCCTCTGACCCAGTGTCGCAGCAGCCGTCCCGATAAAACCCCGTCATCGGCTTGATCGAACAGAGTTGAAGCGGCTCGCCGAGTACGTTCCGACTTGTACGGTGGTTAGGGCCGCCCCCACTATCCGGATCGTCCCTTAGCATTTCTGCACCTTGCCTTCCCCCCTGCATCTGGCACTGCAAAAAGCGGGCGTCGTTGGCAGCCTAGGGCCTAAACGTGTCGAACCTAGAAATGATCTCTGCGAACGGCGTTGCGTTCGAGAACGAATACATAACCGCGCCATAGACAGAAGCTCCACGAAACGTCCGAGCGGAATAGCAGGCAGCGGTGGGGTAGAGGTCTATCTGATCCTATGCCGAAACCTGCCCTGCGTCCACGACGGCCTGAGGGGGGATGGCGCAATTGCGAGGCACTGAGGCGGCTCGGTTTCCAGGACTCGACGAAAATCCCGGGTCCATTCTCGGGTGCACAGACGGAGTTTTACCCTCATCTGCAAATCGAGGCACAGATCACATTCGGAGCGCAGCTCGCGCTTGAGCCGTAAGCGTCTATTCCTGACACGTCATCTTAGTTGAGGATAGTTGCCGGGCGCCAGTTCCATGGCAAGAGCTGATCGAGCCGGCTCATGGGATGACCGGCCGACATTCGTTCAAGGATGTCCTTGAGATAGGTGAAGGGCTCGACGTCATTTAGCTTTGCCGTGGTGATGAGGGAGCAGACTGTGGCCCAGCGCTGAGCCCCGCCATCTGATCCGGCGAACAGGTGGTTCTTTCGTCCGAGCGTGATGGGGCGAATGGCGCGTTCGACGGTGTTGGTGTCGAGCTCGATGCGGCCGTCATTGAGGAAGCAGCAAAGAGCATCCCAGCGGCTCAGGGCATAGCGAGTGGCATCGGCGAGCCCGCTGCGCGGCGGGATTTGGGCGAGTTGCATTTCAAGCCATGCTTTCATCGCCGTGACCAGAGGCAACGACTTTGATCGACGCATGCTTTGCCGTGCTTCCGCGGTCTGGCCGCGGATGGCGGCCTCGATCACGTAAAGCTCGGCGATGCGTCGCAGCGCTTCGGTCGCGACAGGCGAGGCGGTCGCCTGCTGCACCTCGTAGAACTTCCGCCTGGCGTGAGCCCAACAAGCTGCGAGCTGGATGGTGCCGCCGTCGCGAAGCCGATCGAACCCGGGATAACCGTCGACCTGAACGATGCCGCTGAAGTTGGCCAGATGAGCAGCGGGACGCTCAGCCTTGCGATCCGGACTGTAGAGATAGACCGCGGCTGGCGGATCCGGTCCGTTCCAAGGCCGGTCATCGCGGGCGTACACCCACAACCGGCCAGTTTTGGTGCGGCCGCGGCCGGGATCGAGTACCGGGATCGGCGTGTCGTCGGCGAACAGTTTCTGCGATGCAAAGATGTGTTCAGCGAGCTTGGATTGAAGGGGCTCCAGCCACCAGCAGGCGCCGCCGATCCAGTTCGCCAAGGTCGAGCGGTCCAACGTGACGCCCTGCCGGGCGAAGATCTGGCTCTGCCTGTAAAGCGGGAGGTGATCGCAGTATTTGGAGACCAGAACATGGGCGAGCAGAGCCGGGGAGACCAGCCCCTTGGCGATCGGCCGCTCTGGTGCTAGCGCTTGATGGATAGTCCCGCAGGCCCGACAGCCATAGCGCGGCCGGCAGATTCGGATGACCCGCAGCCGCGCCGGCACATGGTCGAGCATCTCGCTCGTCGTTTCGCCGATCAAGTGCAGTATGCCGCCGCAACAAGGGCAGGTTTGATGCTCAACATCGAGCCTGACATCCTCGCGGGGCAAGTGCACCGGCAGGCTCGGGCGCTCGCTTTGGGTCCTCGGGGGACGGCTCTCGGCTGGCGGAGGCGGAAGGCTAGTTTCGACGCGCGCAAGATCGGCGTTGAGGTCTTCGAAGCCGAGTTGCAACTGCTCGTCATCGAGCCGCTCAGCCCGGCGGCCGTACTGGTTGCGCTGCAGCCTCTTGATGATGAGATTGAGCCGTTCGATCTCGGCCTTCGCCTCGCTGAGGCTGACGCGCTCGGCTACAAGCGAACGCACCAGCTTTTGCAGCGTCTCCACGTCGTCGGGCAGTGCGGCGAGATCGACGTTCATACGAGAAGAATCTAACTGACTCGCACCGTTCTCGCCGCATTTCTTGCATCATCGAGTCAATCGGTCGCAGATCATCCGGCAATTGCCGGACGCCAGCGTTGCTCGGGCGCGCGCCAATCGACACCTTCGATCAGCAGCGACAGCTGTGCTGAGGTCAACGACAGCGTTTCGCCAGGCGCAATGCTCGGCGGCCACAGAAAGACGCCGTGCTCGAGCCGTTTTGTGAATAGGCAGAAGCCGGTGCCATCCCAGTAGATGATCTTGATAAGGTTGGCCCTGGTGCGACCTCGGAAGACAAACAGATGTCCGGTAAATGGATCCTGGTGCAGGACGCCTTGCACCAGCATCGCGAGACCGTCGATGCCTTTGCGCATATCGATGTAGCCCAGAGCCAGGTGCACCTTTACGTTTGGAGGAAGCAAGGCCGTCATGGCATGGCCCTCTCGGCCGCAGGTGTCGCTCCGTCGGCGATCTGCACAGTGACGAAGCCCAGCTCTTTCGCTGCGGCAACGTCCTGCTTCCATCGGCGCAGAACGCGCGGAGCGATGCCGTAGCGGCGCGAGATCTCGCTGCCGCTCGCGCCGGACCGTATCATCTCTTCAAGAATCCAACGCTTGTCGGCTTCGCTGAACCGTCGCCGATGCCCTTCACGTGGTCTTGGAACAATGGGCTCCGCTGCCGCCGAGGAGGGATAAGATCCCGGACTTACGAGGGGACTTAACGGCGGACTAAGGGGAGGACTTAAGGAGCGTCGTCGATACAACAGCTTCCGCTTGGGCGGCTGTGGCTCCACTTTAAACAACGATCGCCAGTTGCCAAACGCCTTGAGCGGAATGCCTTGCGCTTCACAATATTGACGTTGATTCAAGTCGCTACGCGTCCATGCCTCGTGATGCGCCCGCCAAAAATCCTCGCCTTGACGCCTCCACCCTCGATGTTCGCTCGTCATGCTGTTCTCTCCATCTTCAAATTGAAGACAGGAACAGATCGGGGTCGCTAACGATCGAACAAGGGTGCGAGAAATGGACGCTTACGAAAAGGCCGTGTTTTTGTCTTTTCGATCGTGTTTCTAAGGGGCCGCCTCCCTGTTACTCCCTGATATCCTCTTTCAGAAAAATCACAGAAAGCGCTACGAGGCAGGCGCAAGTCACGATCGTCGCTATACGTCTCCCTGTTTTTTGCAAGAAATCACCCTGTTTAGCCCAAATAACAGGGAGACCGGTTCGCATCCGACTGCGTCCGCCACCACCCAGTCTGCTATTTCTCAGATTTTCAGAGACTGACGCAAAAGGCCTGCTAGTGGCGGGCTTTTCCACACTTTGATCTGCGGAGGGTCCGTCTCCGTGACCCGTCTGGGCTGATTTTGAGGCTCTGTCTCTGCGGCGCAATTTCCCGTTCCTGGGAATTTCATAGGCGGGATAAGGCGGGGTTACCGGCCGGCACAAGCGGCAGCACCTGTCGGTGCTAAGCCGAGGCGCCTCATCTGCTGTGACCATTCAGCCGGCGCATCGCGGAGGGCAGCGACACCGATCCCGCGAGGAAATCGTCCTTCAACTGTTGCTGTCACAAGGGTAGGTGCAAGGAAAGCGAGGGAGATCGTCATATTGATATGTCGGGTGCTGCAATGCTGCCGAGCGGCGAGACTTTCGATTGTTTCGCGGCCCTCCACGATCTCCTGAAGCCAAAGGCGGCCGCGCCCGATCGATCGGATGAGAGCCGACCGGCGTTCAGCCTTCATGGGCCGGGGGCGATGCTCTGGCGTATTCGCCGGCAGCAGAATTTCTCAGGCGGGCCTTGATGGTTTCTTCCAGGGCACGACGACGGTGCGCGAGGTGAGGGCGGGTTGCTCAGCCGAATTCGGATCGTAGGGACTCAGGATCTCTTGATTGTCGTTTCCTTCAGATCTCAGATTGATTGCCAATTGGTTCTTGCGAACCTCAATGCGGGTGACAAACCGCTCAAGGGTGTCTCGAGACAGCGTTTCGTTCGAAAACGATTCATCGATGTCCGTGTTGGCAATGACCGCCTTGGAGATCGTGACTTCCAGCTCTGACGCAGGCACGCGGGTGACCGAGCCAATGGGTGTATCCGCCTGACCCCGGATGCAGGGCGCAGAGACATAATAGCGATGTCGAACGCGGTCCCGACTGGAGTAGGTCAAGATCATGCGATGGCCGGCGTCATCAAACAGCAGTCCGGCAAGGAGAGCGCGGGTTCGGATACGTGTCGTCGTCCGATGGGACCACTGTTCGGTCAGCCTTTGTTGAACGAGATCAAACAGTGTGCGGTCGAGCAAAGCAGGCTGTGGCCCAGGCAGAATCTCGCCCTTAAACTTGACTTCGCCGAGATAAAAACGGTTACGCAGCATATAAAACAACGGCCCCTGCGTGAACGGCACACCTCCTCGCGTTCTGCCTGACGCCAGCTGCCGGACCTTGGACTTAAAGCCCCGCTCCTTCAGATCCTTGACCGAGGCGGTTGACGCTGCCGAGTTCCAGATAGCGCTGAAAGATCAGACGAACGATATTGGCCTCTCCTCGTGAATGTGAAGCTGACCATCCTTGAGGATGTAGCCTAGCGGAACCATGCCGCCGACCCGAGACAAACGAGACGCCATGGGCATCGAACAGTTCGACCAGCTTGGCGAAGTCAGCCAGAGAGCGGGTCAGCCGGTCCACCTCATAGACGACGATGATGTGGATCCGGCGGGCCATGACATCTGCCAAGAACCGCTGCAGGGTAGGGCGATCGGTCGATCCGCCAGAGAACCCGCCGCCGTCGTAGCGCGCCTTGACCAGCGACCAGCCTGCATGCGCCTGACTTCGGATATAGCAGGATCTTATTCTGAAATCGTCTGGACGACGCTGGACACCGGCCTGGAGCTTACGGTCGGCAACTTCGCGTCTTTCAAGAGCTCTTCGTCGTATTGCGGCAGGGTCTGCACCGGAGCCTTGGAGCGCATCGCCACGACCTTGTATCCGCCGGCTTTCAACCGCTTCAGGAATTCGGGCAAGGCTTCCGCCGTATGCTTGTGGAAATCGTGCATCAGGATGATGCCCTTGCCGAGCTTGTCGAGCTTCTTCATCGTCACATCAATGACGGCTTGCGCATTGCGTGCCTTGAAGTCGAAGGAGTCGAGATCGCAGGAGAATATCGCGATGTTGCGCTCGCCGAGATAGGCCACCACTTCCGGCGGATGCTGCAGCGCTGGGAAGCGAAAGAATGGGGCGGGCGAAACGCCCAAGGCCCACTTCACTGCGCTGAAACCTTTTTCGATCTCTCCCTTGCGCTGAGCCTCCGTGAGTTTCTTATTGGTGAGGGCGGCGTGTGACCATGTGTGAGATCCGACGGTGTGCCCGGCTGCGTAAACCTGCTTGAGGATTTCCGGGTGATAGGTCGCGTGCTTGCCGATCGAGAAGAAAATGCCGGTCGTGCATTCATCCGCCAGTGCCCTGAGGACGGCGGGCGTATTGAGCGGCCATGGGCCATCGTCAAACGTCAGGACCACTTCCTTGTCGCGCAGGAAATCGAGCTGCTTGAAATGCTCGAAGCCAAATCCAGGGCCGCCTGTCGTGTCGATCTCGACTGTGCGTGCGACGCCGAGCGCGCTCGGATTGTTGCAAGCGGCTCTTGCCGGTTGCGCAGCGGGGAGAGGTGGGGGCGGCAGAACGATTGCCTTTGCAGGGCTGGGATCTGTGACGAGAACGGAAGTGATCGCGGGCACGCGGGCCGAGGCGGCAGTGTGATCCGGCGCAGCACTCGGTACTCTACTGGCGCGCAGAGTTGGAGTCTTCAACCATACTGCGCCAACGGCACTCACAGCGATTGCGCCTGCTAGGATTAGCCCCGTTGCTATGCGCATCGTCCCTTTCCCCAAAATCAGTTGTTTCGGGCCATGCCAGCGAAGTCCCCGCCGGGAAAAGACAACGGCAACGGATTGCTGGCAGCAACGTGTCTCAATGCCGAAGGATATAGGATTATTCTCAATTTCTTGCTCAGACTTAATCAAGCTTACGTGACGATGGTCGGGCTAATGGCCCGCATGATTCGTCTGACATCACCCAATAGAGATCGTCGAGGGTGCGAGGCACGCCGGCGAGCTTCAGAAAAGCGAACAGCCATTGAAACAATTCGTGGTCTCGCACGACGGTCTGGCACAATATTGCCGTACCATCCACGCAGCGGTCAGTATGTGAGAAATGCCGAGCGCCTGTGCCTTCATATTGAACCCGGACATACTGATGGTGCAGTCCGCCAAGGACCGGGTAGCAGATGATGCGTCCGGATGTTTTCGGCGGCACGTGACATCAGCGCGTCCTTGTCCAATGACAAATGGGAGCGCGTTTCTCTTGAAAATGATTTGCCCGCGCCTTCGAGGATAGCTTGCGCCGCAAAAACGATCAACTCATGCGCGAAGCGCCGCGTTCTCGGCTTAAGCCAACTTCAACTTGAATGGCGAGGCCAGGACGCCCAAAGCGAAACAGAGCAGTCCGATCATTTCGCCAGTTTAGGTGATTTCAACGGGAGAGCCGTCCATAGAGGCAATAACTCTGCTGCGATATCCCGGCTTTCCGGCACGCCACAGCCGGCGTCTTGCCCTGCGAATCAAAACTGCAGTCTGGCGAAGCACTATGACAATTGCTCCGAGCTAAACCGCTTCGTCGGCATCTGAAAAGCTCCTTTGCCAAGCCAACTCTCTCACATCGCTTGGCCCAAAAAAAGCCCAGTCAGGTCACCGTCGCTGCGTCGTTTCCACAATCGTGTCGATCGATTCCAGCAAACCTACAGTGCAGCAACGACAGGGGGCGCATAAAGGGAAACTTGCATGGTCTCCGCACAAACACCAACTGATTGTAGAAGACACAATCGCTCCGGGAGCGAGAGCGTGGCCAGCCGACGGGTAAACCAAGATCTCCCCGTGATTGCGCGCTTTGAGGTGCGCCATCGCAACTACCTCGCGCCAGATGGCTCGATAGCTCGGCCGCTCCCCGCTTTCGCATCCGATCCCAACCGGCTCATCGCGCTCTACAGGGCAATGGTGCTACTGCGCCTCTTCGACAAAAAGGCTGTTGCATTGCAGCGCACCGGCCGGCTTGGGACTTATGCCGTTTCGCTCGGCCAGGAGGCCGTATCAGTTGGGACAGCCAGTGCGATGCGGGAAGAAGACGTGCTGTTGCCCTCCTATCGCGACAATGGCGCGTTGGTTTGGCGCGGCGTCAAGCTTGAAGAGATCCTGCTGTTCTGGGGCGGGGACGAACGAGGCAATTGTTTCTCCGGACCGGTCCACGATTTTCCACTCTGCGTTCCCGTGGGATCTCAGGCGCCTCATGCCGCCGGCGTCGCCTATGCCTTCAGGCTGCGCAAGGAGCCGCGTGTCGCCGTGTGCCTGTTCGGCGATGGCGCCACCTCGAAAGGCGACGTCTACGAAGCTATGAATTTTGCCGGCGTGCACAAATTGCCCGTCGTGTTCGTCGCCACCAACAATCAATGGGCTATATCGGTGCCGGTGCGACTGCAGACCGCTTCCGAAACACTGGCGCAAAAAGCTATCGCCGCAGGATTCAGTGGCGAGCAGGTCGACGGCAGCGACGTAGTGGCGATGCGCGCCGCGGTCGAAGAGGCCATTGCCGCAGCCCGTTGCGGCAATGGCCCCCACTTCATCGAGGCGGTCACCTACCGCCTCAGCGACCATACGACCTCCGATGACGCTTCACGCTATCGTTCGGCTGACGAAGTCCAGGCTCATTGGAAGGAAGAGCCGATTGCCCGCTTGAGGGCTTATCTTGTGGGTCAAAAAATGTGGGGCAAAGCAGACGAAGAACGGCTCGCCACCGAATGCCATGAGCGCGTCGAGGCGGCTGTCGAGCGCTATCTGGCAATGGCACCACGCCGGCCGGAAACCATGTTCGATCATCTCTATGCCGATCTGCCCGAGGTCTATGCCGCACAGCGCCGTGAACTCGCGGGAGAGCAAGATGCCTGAGGTAACGCTTGTGGAAGCCGTCAACCTGGCGCTCGGACGCGCGATGGAGGACGATCCCGATGTGGTCGTGCTTGGCGAAGACGTTGGCGTCAACGGAGGCGTCTTCCGCGCGACTGCGGGCCTGCAGAAGCGCTTTGGAGCGGGGCGCGTCCTTGATACGCCGCTTGCTGAACTGCTGATCAGCGGGCTCTGCGTCGGCATGGCGGCGCAGCGGCTAAAGCCCGTCGGCGAGATCCAGTTTATGGGGTTTATTTATCCCTGCCTGGATCAACTGGTGAATCACGCATCCCGAATGCGTAACCGCACCCGGGGACGGCTCACCTGTCCGATGGTTCTGCGCACGCCGCACGGGGCCGGCATTCGTGCGCCCGAGCATCATTCCGAAAGCACCGAGGCGATGCTCGCCCATATTCCCGGCTTGCGCGTTGTCATCCCCTCTTCGCCGGAACGCGCCTATGGACTTCTCCTCGCCGCGATCCGCGATCCCGATCCAGTGGTGTTTCTGGAGCCAACGCGCTTGTACCGCACGGCGAAAGGCGAGGTGCGGGACGATGGCGAAGCCTTGCCGCTGGATCGTGCCTTCGTCCTGAGGGAGGGTCGCGACATCACGCTGATCAGTTGGGGCGCGGCGGTAAAAGAGACCGTGGCCGCGGCCGATGCGCTCTCCGCCGAAGGCATCGCTGCCGAGGTCATCGATATTGCCACGCTCAGACCCTATGATGAAGGCACCGTGCTCAGATCGATCGCGAAGACCGGACGTTGCCTCATCGTGCACGAGGCGGCACGCACCGGCGGATTCGGAGCCGAGATCGTAGCCTTTATAGCCGAACGTGGCCTGTCCTCGCTGCTCGCGCCTGTAACCCGCGTCACCGGCTATGACACCGTCATTCCGATGGCACGCCTCGAGCAATACTATGTACCTTCGGTCGAACGCATCGTCACAGGGGCACGCAAGGTGTGCCAGTTCAGCTGAATCTCAACGGACTTTGTTCTATGCGCCAGTTCATGCTGCCGGATCTAGGAGAAGGTCTCGAAGAGGCGGAGATCGTCGCCTGGTATGTCAACGAAGGCGATCACGTCGTCACCGATCAACCGCTCGTTTCCGTCGAGACCGACAAGGCGGTCGTTGAGATTCCCTCGCCGTCGAACGGACGCATCGCTCACGTGTTTGGCACCAAGGGAGATATCGTGAAAGTCGGCATGCCGCTGATCGAATTTGCCGAAGGCGCCGAACAGGACACTGGCACAATTGTCGGCGAACTCGGCGGCGGCGAAAATCCGCCTCCGGCGGGAATCTCCTCCGGGTGGACGACCGGGCAACAGCAGCCTCAGGTGTTTCCGGCCGTGCGCGCGCTCGCGCGCAGGCTCGATGTCGATCTTGAGAGCGTCGAGGCCACAGGACCCGGCGGCACCGTCACACGGGCCGATGTCGAGCGGGCTGCGAAGCGTATGTTCCAAATCTGCTGCGCCGAACCCGTGCGAGGCATGCGGCGCGCGATGGCCCAACGCATGGCTGCGTCCCATGCGCAAATCGTCCCCGCCACCGTAACTGATGAAGCCGATATCGACGATTGGCCGACGGGTGAGGACGTGACGATCCGCCTGGTCCGGGCCGTCGCTGCCGCCTGCAAGGCAGAGTCCGCGCTCAATGCCTGGTATGATTCCGGCACGGGAGAACGGCGTCTCATCGCGCGCGTCGATCTCGGCATCGCCGTCGATACCGAGGGCGGCCTCATCGTTCCCGTGTTGCGCAATGTCGCAGAGCGCAGCGTATCGGACTTGCGGGCCGGCCTCGACCGCCTGCGGGCTGACGCAATCGCGCGCTCGATACCCCTTGAAGAGCTGCGCGACGCGACCATTACGCTGTCGAATTTCGGGATGATCGGCGGCCGGTTTGCCAATCTGATCGTCGTGCCGCCGCAGGTCGCAATCATAGGAGCCGGACGGATTTCCCAGCAGGCAGTTGCGTATCGGGGGCAGCCTGCGGTGAGACGTGTGCTGCCGTTGTCGCTCACCTTCGACCATCGCATCGTGACCGGCGGCGAGGCCGCACGCTTCCTGGTCGCACTCAAGTCCACGCTTGAGCTGATGTCGTGAACCACCTGTTTTGCACGTGCTCGCAAGGTGTGTGTACTGAAAACCCTATCCGAGTTGATGACGTGATGGAATCGCTTAAGCTGGCGGAATGATCGGGCTGTTTTGTTTCGCTCTGGCCGTCTTGGCCTCGCCATTCAAGTCGAAGTTGCGGCTTGAAGCTGAGAACGCGGTGCTTCGACAATCAGTTGATTGTTTGTGGTGCAAGCTGCTTTCGCTGCTATTGGCGGTGGAGATCGCGTCCACTTGGAGGGCGACCTCAGATCGAGACGGAGCTGCGCGCGCTGATCCGGCAGATGAGTATCGAAAATCCGCTTTGGGGGGCGCAGCGTATCCATGGTGAACTGCTCAAGCTCGGGATTGAGGTCGCTCAATTGTTGAACGATCCTATCTGCTCTCAAAGGCTTCTCACTCGATGAATGTCAAAATCATCTCGCCGCCGCTGGATACGACGCAACTGCTCGAAAAATGCTCTAGCGATCACGGAATGAGGATTGCGGCAAACGCCATAGCGAAGGGAAGCAACCCAAGACCGATCACGCCCGTAGTATAAGCGACCCGACTATCGAGTAGTGGTTTATGACGCATGGCCAACCCTCCTCGCAGCCCGACCACCGACCCTCCGTGCGGTCGGGGCAACTATCCAGCTGCTGAAGCATGCACCCACCGAAGCAATTGCGCCAGTCCTTTTGGAGTCGCAGCGTGTTTCAAAAGTGTGCCGGTGGCCGGCTGATCCGCGAGCCGAGCATCGCCAATCCGTTGTGGGGAGCGCCGAGAATCCATGGTGAGCTTCTCAAGGTTGGCATCGAGATTGGCCAGACCCCGTGTGGCCAAGTATATGGCGCGGAGGAGGGCCCCTACGTCGCAGGGTTGTAAAACGTCCATTCGTAACCACGCTGACGGGATCGCCGTGCCAAACAACTGACGGAGGCGTGTGGCTGGGAGCAAATCCCTCGTTACCTGATCGGGGACCGCGATGGCGCATACGGCGAAATATTCCTGCGTCGGGTTCGATCCATCGGCATTCGAGATCGTCCGACGTCTCCTCGCTCACCGTGGCAAAATGCGTATGCTGAACGGCTATCGGATCGATCCGCAGGGAATGCGTTGATCATATCGTGGTAGTCGACGAACGCCATCTGCGTCACGTGCTGCTCTCGTACATGAGCTACTACAACGGCACGCGCACCCATTTGTCATTGAACAAGGACGCGCCGATATCACGTGCCGTCGAGACAGCCGGCCGCATTCTCTGTCGACCGATTCTGCGGACTGCACCATCAATATGTTCGGACATCGTGCTACATCGCTAGGACTAACCGACACTTTGTTCTAGGAAGTCCCAGGCTGTTTTCGGATCATGCTTCAAGATAAAACCAGGTCACGGCTGTTCTTGAAGGATCGGCGCACCGAGTTCATCGAAACGAAAGAGCTGAAAGACCCGCTGGCCGTTGAGGTCGAGCACTCTCAAATCATCGGTCTCGTGCAGACCGCTCTCGACGGCTTGAAAATGCCCGCCGTAGCG
This sequence comes from Nitrobacter sp. TKz-YC02, assembly GCF_049852135.1. NCBI lineage: Bacteria > Pseudomonadati > Pseudomonadota > Alphaproteobacteria > Hyphomicrobiales > Nitrobacteraceae > Nitrobacter > Nitrobacter sp. TKz-YC02. The sequence goes on along the minus strand of NZ_CP180728.1, from coordinate 3,568,403 downwards.
CTGCCTAGCGAGCGACACTGGAACATCAAAGGCGACGAACTTGCCAATCCCTTTGTGTTTGAGCTCTTCGAGAAGCTTCGGAGCGTGCAAGGACTCGTGCGACGTGAGAATGAGCAGCGGACCGCTCGCCGTAAGCAGCAAAAGCGATTTCATCGGCCTCTCCTTCGCGGTTGGACTGAATTCACGCGTGATATCCAGTCTGGTTGGATAGTCTCGCCGACGCTCCCAGTATAAGCCAGTTCATCGTTTATAACGATTCCGGGGCGGACATGTGCGACGCCGTCGCGACAACCAGCGATCAATACGGCGGTTTCTTGCGTTGTCGCTGCATCTTTGCCGCTTCCACCCACCACATCAGATCGTCGGCAAAGCGCGGAAACGCCCTTTCGAGAGCCTCGCCACCCGCACCCAGCGGAGCGCCATCAGCCGCGAGGGTCTGTGCAATGGGACCAACCGCGATCGTGCTTGAAACCACCACCATGCCCATCTCGGAAAGTGTGCCGTGCCACGCGATTGCGGCGCGTGCACCGGAGAAGCGTCCTGCCGAATAGCTTGCGATCGCAGCGGGGCGCCAAAACCACTCCTCGAGAAAATGATCTGTCAGGTTTTTCAGTCCCGGCTGGATACCCCAATTATATTCGCCGGTGACGAATACGAAGCCATCGGCATCGCGAATCTTTCCGGCCAACCGGTGGAGCTGCTCGGGCGCTGCTCCCGGTGGAAATTCCTTATACATTCTGTCGAGAATCGGAAGGTTGACCGCCTTGGCATCGATCAGTTCGACGACTTCGCCGCGGCGCCGCAACCGCTCAACGACGAATTCGGCGAGGCGGATACCCATCCGATCAGAACGATAAGAACCGTAAAAAACCAGGATTTGATTGCTCATTGCCGCACCGCATGGATGCTCTGCCCCGCTTTCCCTATCAGGAGCGGCATGTCGGACTTGCTGGAGCACGATGCCGCTGAGGAGGTGCCGCAGGAATGCTTCGTCCGCACTCATACCGGAATTGTACCACGCGCTTTCGAGCCGTGCAGAGTCGAACCGCAGCCGCTCCGGATAAGTCACCAGACTATGAAGCATGCCGAATTGCACGGGAATCGAACTACCCGTTGCCCGCATTCAAATGGACGGGCGGCGAACCTCCGGCTCTCCCTGATGCTTGCTATCACGCGCCCGTGTGCGTTCCCTTAGGAACGGTCACGTCCCGGTGAGGTTGCTTTCCTGAACAGGCAGGGAGCGCAGCCATGACAATCCCCAATGACGACGAGCCTCCCAGGAGAACGAGCGATGCGAGGCGCACCAACACCACCCGCTGGGCTATCGCTGGCGCGGTCATCCTGGTGCTGTTCGGCCTCCTGCTGATCTCGCCCGGCCGCAACACGCACGATGAGTCAGCCGAGAATCCGCCGCACCCCGCGACGCAATCTGAACCCCAAAGATGAGCTTTGGATGGTGCGCCGCAAACCAACGCCGCCAGCCCGTTGAAGAGCTGGGGGCATGAACGACTAGGGACGAGGAGGGCCGAGGGGTGCGCAGTCCCTAGTGCGTAACCCTACGGAAAGATGTCGCTGCGGCCGGGCTTGGCGTACTTGATGTTATCGTCGTCGCTGTGTGAAGGTACGGCTTGAATGGCGAGGTCAGGACGGCCAAAGCGAAACAGAGCAGCCCGATCGTTCCACCAGCTTAGGCGATTCCGTCACATCATCAACTCGGATGAGGTTTTCGGCACACACACGGATCTGCTTGTACAGCGTCGGTTTGTCGGCTGCCTGGAGTTTGTCGCGATCTGTGGAGGGACTCATACCACGAGCCTTCGCACGGCTGCGTTGAATGTGTCGCGCGCTTTCTGGTGGAGCCGGTGGCGCCCACCTTCGACGACTTTGTCTCCTCCCGCCCAGACACAAGCGATGGCACCCGCATTTGCTGCGAAAATCCAGCCGTCGAGGACGGCATCCCTGCGACGTCCGGCGAGCGACGGATGCATGGTGTCGAGGGTCACGATGTCCGCGCGTGCACCTGCCTGGAGTCCGACGGTCGGCTGCGCGAGCGCCTGTGCGCCGCCCTCTAGCACGGTGTCGAGTAGTGCCCGACCGGTGGAGGCGCCCGGACCGTCAGACAACACATTGCGCCCCCAGTGCTTTAACCGCTGGCCATATTCGAGCTGACGCAGTTCGTCGGCGACGCCGACCAGTATATTGGAATCTGTGCCGACGCCGAACCGGCCGCCCGCATCAAGGTACTCGCGCGTTGGAAAAATGCCGTCGCCGAGGCTCGCCTCGGTAACCGGACAGAGCCCGGCGACTGCGCTGCTCTTGGCAAGCGAGGCGATTTCTGTCGCGGTCATATGGGTCGCATGGATAAGGCACCAGCGCTGATCGATGGGTGCATGTTCGAGCAGCCATTCAACCGGCCGCCGGCCCGACCAGGCAATGCATTCCTCGACTTCCTTGATCTGTTCGGCGGCATGGATATGAACCGGACAGGCTCCGGCCAGTTGCACGATTGCAGCTAATTCGTCCGGCGTCACGGCCCGCAGGCTGTGCGGAGCGATACCGACATTGGCCCCAGGCAATGCGCGGACGGCCATCCGTGTGGCGGCAGTCAGCTTGGCGAACTGGTCGATCGAGCAGATGAACCGGCGCTGGCCGGCATGTGGTACGGCTCCACCAAAGGAGCTGTGCGCGTAGAAACTCGGCAGCAGTGTGAGCCCGATGCCGGTGATCTCGGCGGCTCGCGCAATTCGAGTCGCCATCTCGGCAGGGTTGGCGTAGGGCCTGCCGTCGTGGTCGTGATGGAGATAGTGGAATTCCCCGACGCGCGTATACCCCTGCTCGAGCATCTCGACATAGAGCAATGTTGCGACGGCTTCGATGTCTTCGGGAGTCATGTCCAGCGCGAACCGATACATCGTCTGGCGCCACGTCCAGAACGTATCCGCAGTATTGCCGCGCGTTTCGGCGAGCCCAGCCATGCCACGCTGGAATGCGTGACTGTGTAAGCTCGCTATTCCGGGGATTGCCAGCTGGTGGCGTTCATCGTGGGTTCCCGGCGCCGTGCCGATCGTAACCTTGGTGATGGTCCCGTCCGTCACGACCACCTGCACGTCATCCTCCCACCCGGAGGGAAGCAGTGCTGATGCGAAATGCAGCGTGGACATGTTTCCAAACCGGTGGACAGAGCATCGACACGATCATATGTATGGACATATCGACCCTCAAGCTTCTGCCGTTGAGGGAGCTGCATGGCCGAGCGCTTCGATCGTATCTGGCACAATGCACGGCTCGTCACCGTTCGGGCGGATCTGCCCGATCTTGGTGTGATCGAGTGGGGCGTGATCGCGGCGCGCGATGGCCGCATCGTCTTCGCGGGCGAGCGTTCCAACTTTTCGCCGGATGCCGATGCCGCTGACCGGATCGATTGCGCGGGGCGGTGGATCACGCCTGGGCTGGTCGATTGTCATACCCACTTGGTTTTCGGCGGAAACCGTGCACACGAGTTCGAGCTGCGGCTACGGGGAGCAAGCTACGAAGAGATCGCGCTTGCGGGCGGCGGTATCGTCTCGACGGTCGCTGCGACGCGGGCCTCCAGCGAGGCTGAACTCGTTGCCAGCGCGCTGCCAAGGCTCGACGCTCTGATCGGCGAGGGCGTGACGACGGTAGAGATCAAATCCGGCTATGGGCTCAACACCGAAACCGAGATGCGACAGCTGTCAGCCGCACGTGCGGTAGGCCGCAGCCGGCCGGTCACCATCCGGACCACGTTTCTTGGCGCACACGCACTGCCTCCAGAAGCTGATGGCGACAAAGATCGATACATCGACCTCGTTTGCCGCGAAATGCTGCCGGCAGTGGCGCAGGCCGGGTTAGCCGACGCAGTCGATGCCTTCATGGAAGGCATAGCTTTTTCGGGAGATCAAACGGCGCGGGTATTCCGTGCGGCAAAGGCGCTTGGACTGCCGGTCAAGTTGCATGCGGATCAGCTGTCGAACCTCGGCGGAGCAGCGCTTGCTTCGGAATTTTCCGCTTTGTCTGCCGATCATCTGGAGTACACAAATCACGCCAGCGTCGCGGCCATGGCGCAGGCCGGTACGGTGGCAGTCCTTCTGCCGGGCGCGTTCTATTTCATTCGCGAGACGACGAAGCCACCGGTCGAACTGTTCCGCGCCCACGGCGTGAACATGGCGCTGGCCACCGACTGCAATCCCGGCAGCTCGCCGCTCACGTCGCTTCTGCTGGCCATGAATATGGGCGCGACGCTATTCCGGATGACCGTTGCCGAATGTCTTGCCGGTGTGACGCGGGAAGCCGCGCGTGCACTGGGTCTCCTCGGTGAGACCGGTACGCTCGAGGCCGGCAAATGGTGCGATCTCGCGATCTGGGATATCGACCGGCCGGCCGAGCTGATCTACCGGATGGGCTTCAACCCGTTGCACAGCCGGGTATGGATGGGACGATGAGCGACCGGGACGCATCCATTGTTGTTTCGCCCGGAAGGGTCAGCCTCGACGATCTGGCGCAAGTGCTTGCGGGCGCGGCCGTCGTACTCGATCCATCATTCTGGCCGCGCGTCGAGGCAGCATCGGCTATTGTTTTTGAGGCCGCGGGTGCGGAAGCTCCGGCATACGGCATCAATACAGGGTTCGGAAAACTGGCGTCGAAACGCATTCGGCCCGACCAGACGGCGCTGCTGCAGCGCAATCTCATTGTATCGCATTGCTGCGGGGTAGGACCGCCTACGCCCGAAGCGATTGTTCGCCTGATGATGGCGCTGAAGATCGTCTCATTGGGGCGAGGCGCTTCGGGCGTGTGCCGCGATGTCATCGAGCAACTCCAGGCCATGCTGGCGCGAGGCGTTTATCCGCTCGTGCCGCAGCAGGGATCGGTGGGAGCGTCTGGTGATCTGGCCCCCCTTGCGCATATGACGGCTGTCATGATCGGCGAAGGTCAGGCCCTGGTCGGTGGCGAACTTGTACCGGGCCTCGACGCGCTCGCCGCCGCCGATCTCACGCCCTTGACCCTCGGACCGAAGGAAGGCCTCGCCCTGATCAACGGTACGCAGTTTTCGACGGCCTATGCCATTTCCGGCTTGTTGCGCGCCCATGGCTTGGCCTGCGCGACGCTGGTGACAGGTGCCCTGTCGGTCGATGCGGCCATGGCTTCTACTGCCCCGTTTCGCCCGGAGATCCAAGAACTGCGAGGGCATGCAGGCCAAATTGCAGCCGGCGCGGTCCTGACCGAGTTGCTGGCAGGGAGCGATATTCGCAACGCGCATCTCGAAGGCGACGAGCGCGTGCAGGATCCTTATTGCCTGCGCTGCCAGCCGCAGGTGGCCGGCGCCGTGCTTGACCTGCTGATGCAAGCCGCCCGCACGTTGACGATCGAAGCCAACGCCGTCACCGACAATCCGCTGGTGCTGGTCGAGACCAGAGAGATCGTATCGGGAGGAAATTTTCACGCTGAGCCGGTCGCATTTGCCGCCGACCAGATTGCGCTGGCATTATCGGAGATCGGTGCGATCAGCGAGCGACGCATCGCCACGCTCATTGATCCCGCGCTGAATTTCGGGCTGCCGCCGTTCCTGACCCCCGAGCCGGGCATCAACTCCGGCCTCATGATTGCCGAGGTGACGGCGGCCGCGCTTTATGCCGAGAACAAGCAACGCGCCTCGGCCTGCTCGATCGATTCGACTCCGACCAGTGCCAACCAGGAAGATCACGTGTCGATGGCTGCGCACGCTGCGCGCCGATTGTCGGATATGGCGGACAATCTTGCCACCATACTCGGTATTGAATTGCTGGTTGCGGCGCAAGGCATCGGGCAGCGTTGGCCGCATTCGACCAGCCCTGCGCTTGCGGCTGTTATTGCAGTGTTGCGCGAGCAGGTGCCGGCGCTTGGTGCCGATCGCTACATGGCCGACGATCTCGCCAAGGCAACGGTGCTGGTCGCAGCCGGCGCATTGCCGGCCGCCGCGATTTCGGTACTCGAGAAGAACCCGTTTCCAATACTTGCCGGGTAAGGTCATTTGTGATGAACCGCCGACTGGACAACGACCGTACGATCCGATCGCCGCACGGGTCCGAGATCAGCGCCAAGAGCTGGCTAACGGAAGCGCCGCTCCGAATGCTGATGAACAATCTCGATCCGGACGTTGCCGAACGGCCGAACGAACTTGTCGTCTATGGCGGGATTGGTCGTGCAGCCCGCGACTGGGACAGTTTCGATCGGATCGTTGCCGCACTGCGCAAGCTCGAAGGCGACCAGACGCTGGTCGTCCAGTCGGGCAAGCCGGTCGGAATTTTCCGCACTCATCCCGATGCGCCGCGCGTGCTGATCGCGAATTCGAACCTGGTGCCGCACTGGGCGACGCTCAATCACTTCAATGAACTGGACAGGCTCGGGCTGATGATGTTTGGGCAGATGACGGCCGGATCGTGGATCTACATCGGCAGCCAGGGCATCGTACAGGGGACGTATGAAACGTTTGTCGAGGTGGGGCGACGCCATTACGGCGGCAGCCTCGCGGGCAGGTGGATCCTGACGGCGGGTCTCGGCGGTATGGGCGGCGCCCAACCACTTGCCGCGACGATGGCCGGTGCGTCGATGCTTGCGATCGAATGCCAGCCGAGCCGCATCGAGAGGCGGGTGCGCTCGGGTTACCTCGACCGTCAAGCAGGCACGCTTGATGAGGCGCTCGCGATCATTGTGCAGGCGACGCAGAGCAAGAAACCGGTCTCGGTCGGCCTGCTCGGCAATGCCGCAGATATTTTTCCCGAGCTGGTTCGCCGCGGGGTAAGGCCCGACATTGTCACCGACCAGACGAGCGCGCACGATCCGATCAACGGTTACCTGCCGAAGGGCTGGACGCTCGCCGAGTGGGAGTTCAGGCGTGAGGCCAATCCGAAAGCGGTCGAAGCGGCAGCCAAGACCTCCATGGTCGACCACGTCCAGGCCATGCTGGATTTTCACGCCCAGGATATTCCCACGTTCGACTATGGCAACAACATTCGCCAGATGGCGAAGGACATGGGGTTGAAGAACGCATTCGATTTCCCCGGCTTCGTCCCGGCCTACATCCGTCCACTGTTCTGCCGAGGCATAGGACCATTCCGGTGGGCGGCTCTCTCGGGAGATCCCGAAGATATCTTCCGGACCGACGCCAGGGTTAAGGACCTGATGCCGGACGACAAGCATCTTCACAACTGGCTCGACATGGCCAGAGCACGGGTCAAGTTCCAGGGGCTACCAGCGCGGATCTGTTGGGTCGGCCTTGGCGATCGCCACCGGCTGGGTCTGGCGTTCAATGAAATGGTGGCGAGCGGCGAGCTGAAGGCGCCGATCGTCATCGGTCGCGATCATCTCGATGGCGGTTCGGTGGCGAGCCCGAACCGTGAAACCGAAGCGATGCGCGACGGCTCGGATGCTGTGTCCGACTGGCCGCTGCTCAATGCGTTACTCAACTGTGCCAGCGGAGCCACGTGGGTCTCGCTGCATCACGGCGGGGGCGTCGGAATCGGCTATTCGCAGCACGCCGGCATGGTGATTGTCGCCGACGGAACTCCGGAAGCTGCGCGCCGCATTGAGAGGGTGCTTTGGAACGATCCAGCGACGGGAGTTATGCGTCATGCCGACGCGGGCTACGAAAGTGCGATTGCATGTGCCCATGCCAACGGGCTCGATCTGCCCAGTCTGACGGTGTAGCGGCGGACGCCGTGCTCGTAGCTTAGGGGGTAATGTCGAGATTGTCGGGGGATGCTAGGCTCTAAATCCAGCCAGCGAGGACAGGCGACAGGCCATGGTGAAACCGTTTCCGTCGAAGACCCACATCGGCAACCATATGTTGCACCCAGAAACACTGATGCTAACCTACGGCTACGATCCGCAACTATCGGAAGGTGCGATCAAACCACCGGTATTCCTGACCTCGACTTTTGTTTTTAGGACAGTTGAGGACGGACAGGACTTCTTCGACTTTGTCGCAGGTAGGCGCGAGCCTCCGGAGGGGATGGGCGCTGGTCTGGTTTATTCCCGGTTCAATCACCCCAATAGTGAGATCGTCGAGGACAAGCTTTCTGTTTACGAGCGCACCGAGAACTGCGCGCTATTTTCGTCCGGCATGGCGGCGATTTCGACCATGATCCTAGCGTTCGTCCGCCCTGGTGACGTCATTCTGCACTCACAACCGCTCTATGGGGGAACCGAAACTCTGTTTGCGAAGACGCTTGCGAGCCTTTCCATCGGCGCACTGGGCTTTAGCGATGGCATTGACGAAGCCGTGGTCAGACTGGCAGCAGAGGACGCGATGCGCAAAGGCCGGGTCGCGATGATTTTTATTGAGACACCGGCCAATCCCACCAACAGCCTAGTCGATATAGCGATGGTACGGCGTGTCGCCGAGATGATCGGCCGGGCCCAGGGGAATACGCCTATCGTCGCGTGTGACAATACCTTGCTCGGGCCGGTGTTTCAGCGGCCGATCGAACACGGCGCGGATCTGTCGTTGTACTCGCTGACCAAATATGTCGGCGGCCATTCCGACCTGATCGCAGGCGCTGTGCTTGGCCCAAAAGCGCTCATGAAAAACGTCAAAGCGTTGCGAGGTGCCATCGGCACCCAACTGGACCCCCATTCCTGTTGGATGATCAACCGGTCGCTCGAGACACTGAGCATTCGGATGGAGAAAGCTGACCGGAACGCGCGGGTCGTGGCGGATTACCTGCGTGACCACCCCAAAGTGGCTAAAATGCACTATCTTGGTCACCACGAAGAGGCTTCCCCGGCCGGAGGTGTCTTCGCGAGGCAATGCCTCGGTGCGGGATCCACCTTTTCCTTCGACATTGTTGGCGGCAAAGTCGCGGCTCTAAAGTTCTTGAACTCACTGCAAATTTTCAAGCTAGCGGTCAGCCTTGGCGGAACTGAATCGCTTGCCAGTTTGCCCGCAAGTATGACCCATTCCGGCGTCCCGGTTGACATCCGCCAAAGAATGGGGGTTCTCGAGTCCACGATCCGGCTGTCGATAGGCATCGAAAATCCGACGGATTTGGTTGCGGACATCGCACAGGCGTTAAACGAGACTTAACCTACAATACGCCGAACGGCTGATCGGATCGATCCGCAGGGAATGCATTGATCATGTCGTGGTATTCGGCGAACGCCATCTGCGTCACGTGCTGTTCTCGTACATGAGCTACTACAACGGCACGCGCACCCATTTGTCATTGAACAAGGACGCGCCGAAATCACGCGCCGCCGAGATAGTGGGACGCATTATCTGCCATCCGATCCTGGGCGGACTGCATCATCAATATATCCGGATTTGATTTGCGATAAGGACAGGCGCCTCCGCGGCTAACCTTTTTCCTTTCGACGCTCTCCCAGCAAACGGGTGACACGCACTTCGTGCAGGCGACCTTTATCCCCTAGAAAAGAGGCTCTACGTAGCAGAGCCTCTTTGAGAATCGTTCGCGTGTACGCGGGCAGGTCAGTTAAGGCAATCAAAAGGGAGGATGGAGACAGTTTCGCCGAGGCTGTTGAGGACGGTGACGCATATCCCTTTGCCAGTCAGGTCGGGCGTTGCCTCGAGCATATGGCGGGCCAGGGCGGTTCCGTACCTAAGCGCTTCTTCAAGGCTCTCCAACGCGGCCTCGATCGGTTTTGAGTGATGAGCAAAGTCGGTAAGGACATAGCTGAAAATCTGCATGATGAGGGAATCGTTCCTTTCAAGAAGTGCACCGCTGCCGACGGCCGGCAATCGCCTTTCAGTTAGTAGGAAAACCGAATAGCTCAACCTCTGCCGCGCAAAGAAAAGCCCCGGCCGAAGCCGGGGTCTGTGTATCGCTGCTGCTGTTGATCTTATTGCGGAACCGCCTTGGTGCCTTTCTTCGCACGGTCGCTCCCCATTGCAGCACGCGCCGCCCTGCTGTCGCGGATGCGGTCAGCCTCCTTGTGGAGGGTAACCATGTCCCGCGACAGGCAGCCTTTCGTGTGCGAGCTCTCGATGTCGGAGAAGGTGCTATCGAGCTGTACGATGAGATCTTCCAGCCACCTGACGTACGCGCGTATGGCATTCGCGGGGTTGGGCAGCGCCCCACCTCCTGCTTAACCCATTGCCACCTTGGCGTCGTGTTGGCGTTGGTCGAGCCACAGCGTGCCGAGCGCGAGCACCAGCCAGCCGAAATAGTAGGCAAAGCCTGTCATCAGAACGATCCAGCCGGGAATCGGTCCGACGGCGGCGCGATCGGAATATTCGGCCAGGGTCGCCGCAGACGTCGGATGGATGGCTATCTTGCCGTAATAGGCGATTGCCTGGATGGCGAAAATCCAGACGTAGTTTCGACGCAAACGCCGCCCAGCCGCGCGGACAAACGAAATGTGGTGGCGTGGCACCGTGTAGTCGCGCGCGAGAATCACCTGCCAGCTATCGTCGCGCGCTTCACCGGTGAATATTGGCGCATAGAAATTCATCTCCAGCCAGCGAGTCCGGGCGCGCCAGACATTGAAATAGCGATAGCGCCGCGCCTCCATGCCGAGAAACACGGCAAACAGCAGCCCCACCAGTACAAGGGGCAGGGGTGACGCCTCCGGGCTCGAAAAGGTCGTCGACAACGCGATGCCCATCGTGACGATCGACCAATTGGTCGTGTTGTCGAGCCGCGTTCGCCAGATCGTCGAGCGATAGACTTCGCCGCGGTACAGATGCGCGATGACGCCCATTTCGGCGGAATTGAAAGTGTGTCGGGGGGGAGGTAATTCGCTGGGAGACATGGCGTGACTCCGGTTGTCCAAACAACATTTCCGCAAATCACCGGCGTTGACCGGGGGAGTTCACATCATCGACGCCGATGAATCCAATGCCGCAACTATGCTTGCCCTGAGCCTGAATTACCAGCATCAGGTCCAAGAATAGCGGGGTGGGCTTTGTCACGTTAGCGGATGATAGGTGCGACAAATCCAGCATTCAATCGCGATCACGCCGCAGCTGTCCCTATCGGAAACCTAATCCGGCTGGCACGTGAGGCGGAATCGCGCGATGCTTCTGTCTTATGAGAGAAGCTTGCACCCGATCATTTCGCCAGTTTAGGCGATTCCGTCGCATCATCAACTCGGATGAGGTTTTCGGCACACACAGGCATTCTGATCGGTGGGTCTGGCCCGTATGATAGCAGGTTGAAGATTCGGCCGCCGCTCTGCTTCAGCAAGGAAAATGCGGACATGTTCGTCACGGCGTGTGAAGATGAGCTGTAGGAACCGAGACCCAGTCCATGGATGCGAGAAGCGTAAAGAGTGCTGAAGATGCCCGTGCGCTGATCGAAGCGCGCCGTCTGTCCCACGTTAAGCTCGGCGTGGTCGATCTCGACGGCGTCATCCGCGGCAAGTATCTGGCGCGGGACAAGTTTTTCAACGCGCTCGAATCGGGGTTTAAGTTCTGCGATGTGATCTTCGGCTGGGACTCTAGTGACCAGCTCTATGATAAGTCGACCTTCACCGGCTGGCACACCGCATTTCCGGATGCGACCGCCCGCATTGATCCCACCACCTGCCGCGAATTGCCGACCGAGCCGGGCATGCTGTTCTTTCTCGGCGAGTTTGATGACGCGGCAGCGCAGCTCTGCCCGCGGCGACTTCTCAAGCGCGTGATCGATCGGGCGACCAAGATGGGATTTACCGCCACGGTCGCTGCGGAGTTCGAGTTCTTCGTCTTCGACGAGACACCACACAGCGTCAGGGAGAAGAACTTTCGCGACCTGAAGAACCTTACGCCCGGCTGGTTCGGCTATTCCCTACTGCGTTCGTCGGTCGAGGCGGATCTCAATCGCGGGCTGCTCGCGCTATGCGACGAGATGGACATTCCGCTGGAAAGCTTTCACACGGAAACGGGGCCCGGCGTGCTGGAAGCCGCCATCCAGTACACGGATACGCTCGCGGCCGCCGACCGCGCGGTCCTGTTCAAGACCTTCTCCAAGGTATGGGCCGAACGTCAGGGCAAGATGGTGACGTTCATGGCCAAATGGTCGAACGCCTATCCCGGCCAGTCCGGCCATTTGCATTTGTCGCTGCGCGGTGCCGATGGCAAGCCGGCATTCCACGAAAGCGGCCGTCCGGGCTACATGTCCGACACCATGCGTCATTTCGTCGGAGGCCAGCAGGCGCTTCTGCCTGAACTTCTGGCCATGGTCGCGTCGACCGTGAATAGCTATTCGCGACTGATCCCGGGTTTCTGGGCTCCGACCGACGCCACCTGGGGCATCGAAAATCGTACCTGCGCCTTGCGCGTGATACCGGGATCGCCGTCGAGCCAGCGCGTCGAATACCGAATCGCCGCTGCCGACATCAATCCGTATCTGGCCATCGCCGCTGCGCTCGGCTCGGGGCTCTGGGGCATCGAGCACAAGATCGAGCCTGATGAGCCGATCACCGGTAATGCCTATGACATGAAGCATGCAGCTGCTCGCGCGTTGCCGCGTACATTGTCGGAGGCTGCGGATCGGCTTGCCGGATCTGCCATTGCCCGAGAATTATTCGGCGAGCTCTTCGTCGAGCATTTTGCCATGACACGGCAATGGGAGGAACGCGAATTCCGCAAGGCGATCACCGATTGGGAACTCGCCCGTTATTTTGAGATCATCTGAAACCCGACGCTTCCAAGAGCGATATCGTGAACGATGTCCCGGCCCAAATCATATCATCTCCGACTGAAGCATTGAGAGCCGTCCATGCACGTTCAAATCACTGGAGCCTGGAATTTTCCGACGCGCGTCATTGCGGGGCCCGGGCGCATCGCCGAGTTGCCGGATCTCTGCCGGGCTCTTGGCATCACCAGGCCATTGCTTGTCACGGATGCAGGACTCGCCAAGTCTGACATGATCGCGAGCATCGCACGGCGCGTGCGCGAGGCGGGAATCCCGATCAGCATCTTCTCCGATGTCAAAGGTAATCCGGTCGAGTCCAACCTGACGGCCGGCGTTGTGGCGTTCAAGCAGGGTGGTCACGACGGCGTTGTCGCGGTCGGCGGCGGCTCGGCACTCGACGTCGGCAAGTGCGTGGCGTTCATGGTGGCCCAGTCGCGGTCGGTCTTTGATTTCGAGGATGTCGGCGACTGGTGGACACGGGCCAGCACCGACGGTGTCGCCCCCATCATCGCGGTGCCAACCACCGCCGGCACCGGCTCTGAGGTCGGGCGCGCAAGTGTGATCACTCGCGAAGACACGCACGAAAAGAAAATCATCTTTCACCCCTTGATGATGCCGAAGGTCGCCGTCGAGGACCCGGAGCTCGCGGTCGGCCTTCCGCCGTTCCTGACCATGGCGACGGGCATGGATGCGCTGGCGCACTGTTTCGAGGCCTATTGTGTGAAAGCCTTTCATCCGCTCGCCGATGGTGTGGCGCTGGAGGGCATCAAGATCGTCGACACCTATTTGCCACGCGCCGTCGCTGACGGTAACGACCTGGAAGCTCGCGCCTACATGTTCGCGGCGGCGTCGATGGGAGCCACGGCTTTCCAGAAAGGGCTCGGCGCGATCCATTCGGTGTCGCACCCCGTCGGCGCACGATACGATACGCACCATGGTCTCACCAACGGTGTCATCTTCCCCTACGTCATGGTGTGCAACAGGAAAGCTATCGCCGACAAGATCCCGCACATTGCCCGCGCACTCGACCTGCCGGGCCGTGATTTCGATACTGTGCTGAACTGGATTATGGCCTTGCGGAAGAATCTTGGGGTACCCCATACGCTGGCGGAGCTCGGCGTCAAGGAAGCAGATGCCGGAACGATTGCGAAAGATGCGGTCAAGGATCCGACCGCTAGCGCCAATCCCAGGTCACTGACCGAAGCCGAGTTCGAGCAACTCACGCTAGCCGCGATCCGCGGTGACATCGGGGGATAGGCCTTGCTGCGGTTATTGGTTCTTGAAGGCAACCCTCCATCCGGCCGCCGCCGGATTGCGCAAACTGCGGGGGCGACTCCGGGCGAGAGCTACGCCGATCTACTCCGGACCCTGGCCCCCCAAGCGGTGGTCGATATTTATCTTGGAACTGACGAAAGCGCTTCGCCGCCTCAGCCAATCGATGCCTATCATGGCGTTGCCATCACCGGCTCGTCGCTCAACATTTACCAGTGCGAAGCCGAGTCGATGCGGCAGATCGAGTTTGTCCGCGAGGTCTTTGCTCGCGGGGTTCCGATGTTCGGGTCGTGCTGGGGATTGCAGCTTGCGGCAGTGGCGGCAGGAGGGGAGGTTGGGCTCAATCCCGCAGGTCGGGAAGTGGCATTCGCGCGCAAGATCACGCTGACCACGGAGGGGCAGCTACATCCAATGCATGCGCGTCGCGCCGCGGCATTCGACGCGCCGGCCATCCATAGCGATGTCGTTACCCGTCTTCCGGCGGACACCGTCATCACGGCACGAAATGCGATCTGCGAGGTGCAGGCAGCGGAGATCCGCTTCGGACGGGGCGTATTTTGGGGAGTGCAGTATCATCCGGAATATCGTCTGCACGACGTTGCCTCCGTGATCCGTCGTTACGGCCAGACCTTGGTCGACGAGGGCTTTTTCGCTGATCTTGCTGAACTCGAACGATATGCAGCCGACCTGTCCGCGCTCGAAGCAGACCCAAAGCGGCGTGACATCGCATGGCGTCTCGGACTGGACGCAGATATTGTTAGTGACGCGATACGCCAGACCGAGCTTGCGAATTGGGTCTCCTTTTTGGAGTGCAAATGAAAGACCTCCGCGATGCCGAGCAGCTGATCGGATCGATCCGCAGGGAATGCGTTGATCATATCGTGGAATCTGGCGAACGCCATCTGCGTCACGTGCTGCTCTCGTACATGATCTACTACAACGGCACGCGCACCCATTTGTCATTAAACAAGGACACGCCGAAGTCACGCGCCGACGAGACAGCGCGTAATCCAAATTTTGGGTTCGCGACGAATCTATTTTCTTGAAGTTCCGCAGCTTCAGCCGGATAATTGATCAAGGTCCTTGGCTATTTGCATCCGAGGAGGACGATCATGGCAATCCAGATCGTGATGGACCGTACCGGCGACAGCCGGAACTTTTTCAATGCGAATGACGCACAGGAACTGGCTAAGGCGGAGCAGCGATTTTGCGAGCTGACGAAGGTCGGCTTCACCGCCGCGGTCCGGACCGGTGCGGGGCAGGTCTCGCAAATCCGATCGTTCGACCCGGACGCGGAAGAAACCGTGTTCTTCCCCAGGCTGGTCGGCGGGTAGAAACGGTCAGCGCCATGTCGCGACTTCCACCATGCGAACGCTCGCGTATAAGAGCCGTAAGGGCGCTTTTCATCAGACTTGGGGCCGAGCGAACTGCGGAGGGCCGGTCTTTGCGGCTTCTGCGGGAGTGGCTGTCACCGGTGCAACGGATGCAGTTCGCGGAAAAGGAATACTTCGAAGTCGTCGGTGGCGACACGGGCAGGCGGTATAGGATTTATCCCGGCACCATGTCGAACGTCTTCGAGGTCGACGAAACAGGCCACCCGAGGCTAGGGCTGTGTTTTCGAACAATGGGTGAGCTGCCGATCGGTGACGTGATGCTTGCCCAGAAGATCGCGTTGGAAAACTGCGAGAGTAGCGTTCTCGCGGTGGCCAGAAGTTTCGTTCCCGGCATTTTCATGTTCCGGCGAGGCAGGCTTCTCGGCTGAAAGCAGTCTGATTTGAACTTTCGCTTCTGCGCCGGGCGCGTAGCCGTTCACGGGCAGCGCCTATGTCAAAGGAGAAGCCACAATGAATCGGCATACTCTTCTCAACATTGTTGCGACAACGGCTATCGGACTCACAACGCTGGCAGGCAGCGCCGTTGGCCAAGAGACAGGCGAGCACAAGTTGTTTGCGCCCCAGGACATCGTGTGGGGACCAGCGCCATCATCCCTCCCGCAGGGTGCGCAGGCGGCAGTGCTGTATGGCGACCCGGGCAAGGAAGGTCTGTTTGCTCTTCGGCTGAAGGTGCCAAAGGGCTATCACATTGCGCCGCACACTCATCCCAAGCCAGAGATCGTCACCGTGCTCTCGGGAGCAGCGCGGCTGGGAATGGGAACGACAGACGATCACGACAAAGCCCAGGTTCTTCCCGCGGGTAGTTTCTTTGCTATGCCCGCTCGTTCGGTGCACTCGTTCTTCGCCGACGACGCCACGGTTATTCAGCTCAACAGCTCCGGTCCATGGGGCATCAACTACATCAATCCAAAGGATGATCCGCGTCCGAAGATGTAATAGCGGGATCAACGCCGAAGGTTTGCGGGCGGGCTTGCCAAGAGCGCGACCTCGTTGCGTCCGCCCCGCGTGTCGCGGCCGTGACCTGCTGAGGAGTGTCTTTGGTCTCGCACGAAAAATTTGGGACTACGCTCTCCGACGGGGTATGGCTACCCAGCGGATAGCGTCATTCATGCCGATGTTGGCCGCGCTTCAAAAGCCATTCGGACGGGCGGCCGCGAATAGTCTTGCAAGAGCGAGTTTAGGGCCGCGTAGGGCGTTTCTATAAGGCTGTAGGCCAAAGAACGAGCGGTTGCCCGGAACCACTCCCGTCTCACTCAGTTACTTACATTAAGCGGGCGTGAGATCGCTATCACCATGACGCTGTTTCTGAGCAACGTTTTGATTCCGATCGCGGTGGCTGCGGTCGCTGCCGTACTGCTCATGGGCCTGATCACCATGATGCGCGGCGGTAGTCCCAACCTATCGCAAAAGCTTATGCGAATGCGGGTTCTCCTTCAGTTCATTGCGATTGCCATCACAATGACAACGGTCTGGATGGTGGGACAGCAATAAGTTCGCGACTGGTGAGTCTTTTTGTCTTATCGGGCCCGGACCGCTTTCGGCTCTAATTACTCAACAACCCCCGCTGCTCCACTTCAACCTCTGCCAAGAACCGTCGTATCCGGCTTCTTGCTGAGATGAGATGTGATGATTATGATTGGCCCAGAACTTTTGAGTGCGGAGCGGTACTATGTACACTCACATTCTCATCTCCACTGACGGCTCCGAACTGGCACAGAAAGGTGTCGACCATGGTCTGTCGCTGGCCGATGAAAACGGCAGCAAGGTTACAATCATCACTGTAACGGAGCCATTTCCAGTTCCCTCCATCAGCGCAAGCGGATGGGGTATGGCGGGAATGGACCCGGATCGGCTTAAAGATGCCAACACACGGCATGCACAAGCTATCCTTTCCGCAGCGAAAGCGGCGGCAGAAGAAATGGGACTGACGGTCGAGACACTCCATATCCCGAATGCCTTACCGGCCGCAGCTATCGTTGACGCGGCGAAGACGCAGGGGTGCGACCTGATCGTCATGGCCTCCCATGGGTACCGTGGGATCAAGCGGGTTCTTTTGGGCAGCCAGACTGCCGAGGTTGTTGCTACTGCCCATATTCCGGTTCTTGTGGTCCACTAGCCCCACTTTAGTGTCCTGGCACGGAGCGCATGTCATGATGCATTAGCCGGCGTAGATGTCTCGTCTCAAGCTGTCCAGACTATCTTACGTCCCGAGCATTACGCCGGACACGGCAACAAGGCCCAATCCAATGACCATTGCTTGCCACAAACGCTGCTGGTGAGCGGAGCGCCGGTCGTGGAAAGCCAGCCAGTCGCGTACAAATCCAGCGGGAACATCGAAGACAACTGCAGGCTCATCGCCATGATGGGTCTCGTGTTCGCTGAATATCATTCTGACGTTCGGCACGCCCAATCGCTCAAGTTCGCAGTACCAGCGCCAAGCGCGCTCACCGTTAGTCCAGCGATTTTCGAAGGGAACAATGTGTGATTTCATGACGAGCCTCCGTAACAGCTCACTCAGAACCTCACGTTCCTTAGTATAGCCCGTTTTGCAGCGGGACGCGAGCTTTGGCATGATCGTTTGCCGAGGCGCGCTGCAATGCGGTAATCGGCCTTGCACCGATCGCCCGTCGGTTGTTGATTTTGGCCTCGAATAATCACCGCGCTCAAGATCGCCGTCAGAAACAGAGAATTCCGCCGGAGCGGGGTTTGGGGACTAGCTAGGCTGCTTGAGCGTGGGGGAGGTGGCGGTCTTTGTCCGCTCACATCGCCGCCGCGTTCGTGGATTCCACCGTCAATCAAGCTAGGACCTAGACATGTGTTACGGGTCTTAAGAATAAGGCGGCAAGTGGCAGAATCACGCAAGTGAGCGGCCATGCGTACCACGCTCCCTGAAACATGGTCACGAGAGAAAGGGCGCCTATAGCAATAGGCCCAACTATCTTGAGGCTAGACGAGTCATCTGCGGAACAGTCCGCCCACCGCACGCCCTACGCCGTGCACAGCGCCGCCGATCGCGCCGATTGGACCGCCGACACCACGCGAATAGCGAGCACGGCCCCCAGCGCGACGACGGTGTTGATGGCCAGATTTGCCAGCGCTCGCGCCGGTGTCCGTTAGTACCTTATGCTGGGTGGCGTTGAGGAAGCCAGTCGTAGGGTAGCCGTTTTTCTCCTGCCAGCGCGCGATAACGGCGCGAGTCGATTCGTCGAACTTCCCATTGATCTTGGTGCCGAACCCGAGCCTGGTTAGCCTACGTTGCACTTCACGGCGCTTTGTTTTGGTGAGGCCGATCTGTTCCTCGGTCTTCTGAGTCGCTTCGTCGGTAGCGATCGCCGTATCGGCAGGTATCAACGTCTCGCGAGGCGTGCTGCTCAGACCAGCCATAGCAAAGTGCGCGCTATTGATGATCGCTAGAATAGACAATGCTAGGATCAAGGCGCGCATGCCTTTTCCTTCGCCCCCAAGTCCGCCGATGGTTCGGTCTAGAAAGTAGGAGACATACCGCGCCGTCTGAACCATCAAAATCCGGCGACGCCATTCCGCTTGGTCGCGGGGTAAACTGTTGTCCGCCGCAGACGGTTCCATAGCCTCGCGCCGATTGTCACGCCGTATTGCACGCGGGGGCAATGGGAATGGCACCGCCCTTGGTCCTTCGGGGTCAACCTCAAAAACGGCCAGAGCCTCAGGTTCCCGAGATGTGATGCTTGAGTCCGTTTGTGGCCCTTTTAGGAACTGGCGCGATGTCGGATTTGAGGCATGCCCGATGGCCACGCAAGGCATAATCCAAAGAGGTTCGTGTTGAACGCTGGCCGGAGGCGACGGCGGTCATCCCTCGATGATCGGCGGACTCCAGCAGAGCATATCAGCCTGCCGACGACACAGCTCTCGCCAGGCTCGGATAGGTAATCCCACCCATAAACATGGTTTCATTGCGCACTCTTCGAAGACTTTCCAGCTTCAGGCGACTTAGTCACAGCCCATGGATCGTACTTTTCCTTGGAATCGGGAATGCGTTTGAGAGCTTCCTGATAGGCCTTTTCGTCGACCTTGGGCTTATTGCCTGCGGCTGCAGGACCGCCGCCCTTATGCCCACGCTTGCCGCCTCCCATCTGCGCCTGTGCAGGCACTGCCAACAACGCCAGCACCGCCACTGCCATCACCAGAAACCTCATCGCGAGCTGTCTCCCTAGCCGTCGCTTGGCGCAAGCTAATTCTCAGACAGCTGCTCGTAAAATCGGGAACGCCATCTGTCGGGAGCTTATTGAAAGCGCCGACGGACTTTCATGCCGGCCCGAGATTACGAAACTCCCCGAACCGCGGCGCAAGACTGCTCTGCTTTGACAACCGGCGACGTGAGCTGGTTGAAGGTTTCGCATCCGGCTGGCAATTGAGGGCGAATCGCGCAATGCTTCGGTCTTCTGAGAGAAGCTTGCAGCCTGGTCTGGTTGGCGCTGGTCGGATTGTTCCGGTCGAGGGCCTCCAATCCTGGATGGCCTGCATCATCAATATATTCGGATTTGATTTGCGACAGGCACAGCTGAAGTCATCAGAAATCTTGCCGCGGCGAGGACAACGTTTGCAGATTGCGTCTGATCAGCGCAGGGAGATCGCGAATCCCAAAGCGGTGCCGTTCGTCACCGGCGCGCGACCGGCACCGCAGACATCCACAGCCCAACTGCTTCAGCTAGATCACCACCTCAGCTGTGCCCAACTCCCGAAGACAGCATAAATAAATCTACGCCGGGGCCGATCTTTACCGAGCAGGTGATGCGCCCGCGGCACCGGTCATTACCTCGGCACCTCCGTCGCCGCTACACTCGCCGTGGTGCTCAACGAACGGGGCTGTGTTGATCTCGATCACGTCGCCGAATTGCTACAGCGTATGTCGAGGGCATCATTTTAACATTTAACGCACTAAATCTGATCATGGGGCATCACAGCTTGATCATAAGTAATCGCATATAATGGAGCGGTCCATCACGGAGCACAACGGTGCCGGTTTTGGAGAAGATTATTTATTTGTTTCGGCTCCGGGTGCGATGGGCGTCTTTCAATTTGAAAGGATTGCCAAAATGGCCGAAGAACTCGATTCTGTTATCGAAGCCCTTTCTAGTGCCAAGCTGAGTCTGAGCAAGGCAGTCGAACAAATGACAACCGGCACGGCGGCGTCGAACCTTTCCGAGGCTCAGTTGAGCCGGCTTAAGGCGCTGTCGGACCAGAACACCGGTTGTCAGAACAGCGGCTGCGGCGGTGCGGAAGCTGCGCTGGCGGCGAAAGCCGGGGGCCGGAAGTAAGTCCGTTCGCCTCGTCCGGCGGAAGCCAATGTTATTCCGCCGGACGTTTCTGATGCGGGTACGCTGCTCGGTTTGATAACCGTGCTTAGCTGCTAATGAGGCCCGATCATGCAGAAGCTATCCTCATATGTTGTCGCATCACCTATATTCTCCGAGGATAACGCACCCCTTCTAGTGGTTCTCGCCACCCGGACGGGCGCCGTTTTCGAGTTGCCGCTATCGATCTGGCAAGTCTTGCGGTTGGGCGCATTCGAGAAACTGAACGCCAAGACCCGGACCGAGCTGTCGGAAGCGGAAATACTCGTGCCGCAGGCGGAGGACGAGCTCGCCGTTGTGTTATCGCGCAATCGGGAGGCGATCCGGACCAATACTCATCTGAATTACGTAATCCAGCCGACCGCGCATTGCCAGCTCGGCTGTGGCTACTGCGGCCAGACGCATGAGCGAAGAAACCTCAGCACAGAGAACGAGACGGCCATTCTGCGGGACGTTCGAGACAGACTGGATGCCGGGAAGTTTGCAGAGCTGAATCTCTGCTGGTTTGGCGCCGAGCCGCTTTCGGGGCTTGTGCAGATGCGCTCCCTGACGCCCCAGCTTCGCCGAATTGCGGAAGAAAGGAATGTTGAATACCGGGCGAGCATTGTTACCAACGGATTGGCAATGTCACGGAAGATAGGCGCTGAACTAGTGAATGCACTCGGGGTTGTGTCTATCACCGTGTCGCTCGATGGAACTGCGATGTACCACGACCGGCGACGGCATACGAAATCCGGTAAACCGACTTTCAACCAGATCCTTGCGAACCTCGTGGCGCTGGCGGATACGATCGGCTCCGATCCGGTGGAGATCAAGGTCCGCTGCAATGTCGACCGGGAGAATTCGCCCGATGTTGTACGGCTGCTGCAGCGCCTGCATGACGAGGGGCTGCACCGTGCGGTCCAGTTCTATACGGCGCCGATCCATTCCTGGGGCAATGATGCCCATCGGCGGAGCCTTGACCCGGAGGACTACGCCCGCATGGAGCTGTCCTGGTTCGTGGAGATGAAACGGCTGGGCTTTTCGGTGCCGCTCGTCCCCAAGGTGCAGCATGTCGTCTGCCTTGCGGTGCAGCCGCAGGGAGCCCTGGTCGATGCGCATGGCACGCTCTTCAACTGCACCGAGGTCTCCTATGTGCCGAGCTACGGCACGCCAAACCGATTTGCCATTGGTGATGTCATGAGCGGCGAGCGAGGCACGACGCGCGACGTCCTTGGTAGCTTCAACGATCAAGTTCAGAGCGGCGCCTTCGGCTGTAGCCGCTGCCGAATGCTTCCTGTCTGTGGGGGCGCATGTCCGAAGGAATGGATCGAGGGCCGAGTGCCCTGCCCCAGCTCCAAGCGCAATATGGCGGAACGGCTGCTCCTAGCGGCGGCTTTCAGTCGCACCGATTCGGCGACTGATCCGGCCGAGGCTGCGTAAGCGGTGGCGTGAGCCGGTTCGGAGAACGGTTATGCGGATCACGCGGGACCGTATTCATCTGGAGCCGGACGGGGTTCTGCTCATCGGCGTAGCCGGCCCGATCCTGATCCGGAGCGAAACGGTCAGGGAGATGATCGAGGCGCTTCTGGACTCTGCCGATCCGACTTCTGGTGAGGTCTACGGGATTCGGCCGCACGGCGGCCGAATGGACGCCTGTTACACTGAACTGACCCAGTTGCTTGAGATAGCGGGCGTGGCGGATGCTGGAAGTGTTGCGACGCAGGCGCCGCGCCCACGCGAGGGCCACGTGCTCATTGCTGGCGATGCCGATTGGGTGCCGGCCTTGGCCGAAGAACTCGCCCATTCGGGGATAGCGCACCTGTCGTTCTGGTATCCTGAGCCGGGTGGCAATTGCGACGCGGCAACCAGTCCGGAGGCTCTGTGCGGTAGGATCAAAATCATGGCCCCGGAATGCATCGCCCGCTTGCACGCGTGCGCCGACGGAGAATGGGACTTACCTTCGGATGTGGACCTCGTCGTCGGCGCGCTGGCCCCGGTCAGAGTCGGGCGGCAAGTCGAGCTGGAGCGCGCTTGCCGCGCTGTCAGGATCGCCTTTCTCGGGGCGGAGATCGTCGGCACGCGGGGCTGCATCGGCCCGATCTCCCTTCCAGGCACCGCGGGTTGCTGGCTCTGTGCACGTCAGCGGCGCCGTGCGCATAACCCCGATCCCGAGGCGGTGGGGCGCGCCGATCGTCTGACGGTTGCGAATTACCCACCTCTGCCGTGGGACGTGGCGCGGTCCTTCGGGCAATCGGTTGCGGTGGAGGCTCGGCGCTATCTCCGGTCGGCCGCTGAAACGTCGCTGCGCGCGCATGTGCGGATCGTCGAGGTGCCCGGGCAGACCTCGGTGCGCCATGGCTTCGTTCCGATGCCTTGGTGCGAGACCTGTGGAACGGATGGTCCGGCATTGCCGCGGCCGGACCTTTCGGCCACCGCTGACGAGCCTAACGTAGAGACGATCCGAACGGCGTTCCGGGACTGGATCGATCCGGAAACAGGGCCGATTGTCGGGCCGGTCCTTCGGGAGCTGCCGCAGTTCGCACGCAAAGCTTTTGTTGCGGTTGCGGAGATTGCCCCTTTCTGTGCGTTTCGAACCGATCCCACCCTACCGGAGCCGGCCTCTGGCAAGGGGATGACGGAAGGGACAGCAATGCTCAGCGCGATCGGGGAAGCGTTCGAAAGATATGCCGCCTCACGCTGCGATCTTGATGCCCTGGTCCAAGCCCGTATGGCCGAGCTCGATGGCCAAGTGCTCGATCCGCGTCGGGTTGGAATGTATGATGCGGCGCAATATGCCGCCGAAGGTTTTCCGTTCGCGCCTTTCGATCGCGAGGCAGTTCATTTTTGGAGGTTGGCGAACAATTTGCGAACCGGGACGAAGACGTGGGTACTGGCCAGTCAACTGTACTACAAATTTCCGTCCATGTTTTCGGATTTCGTCGCGCAGGTCACCTCGAACGGGCTAGCCGCTGGAGCGGACTTGGAAAGTGCAACGATGCGGGCCGTTCTGGAGCTCATTGAGCGGGACGCGGTCATGGTCGCGTGGCTCTGCCACGACCCGGGGCGCCAACTGCCGCTCAATCTCTGCGATGCCGAGACCCGCGACATCGCCGGCGAACTGATGTCCGCGGGCGCTTCTGTCGCATTTTACCTGCTCGAGGGCGCAGGAAAGACTCCGGTGGTTCTGTGCACAACCATGGGAGACGGACGGTCATGGCCCGGCCTATCCGCCACTGCGGCGGCGCATCCCTGTCTCCGGCATGCGGCCCGAGGGGCGATGCTGGAGCAGGCCGTCTCGGGCTTCGGTCTGATGAAGATGCTGCGAGAGGGAAGTGGACCGCGGCCAATGCGTCCGGAGGAGGTGCGCTGCGGCCAGTTTCTCGACCACGCTTGTTATTATTTGCCTAAACGAGAGGAAGAGTTGGCGTTTCTTCGAAACGCGCCGAGCTACGAACCGGAGGTGGAGAGCCATGACGAGCCGATTCCGAGCCTTACTGAATTGGCGGCCCGTCTGGCAGGCGATGGAGTCGAGATCGCGGTGGCCGACCTTACCCCGCCCGACGTGGCGAGCGCCTCCATCCATGTCGTCCGCGCCGTCGCGGCAGGTCTACAGCCACTCCATTGCGGTTTCGGAATGGAGTTTCGCGGAAGCTGGAGGCTTCGACATTGGCGGAGGAAGGCGCTGAACCCGGCACCACACCCATTCTGCTGACCGAGCCGGCTGCAAGCAGCGGCTTTTGCGATGGTGGTACGCTTGATGTGTGACGCTCGGCCAATCTTATCTCGGCCCCTCCGCGAGCTGCTGTTCGAGGCCTTCAGCCAGCTACGAACGCGGCGCAACGCTGGTGACCAGCAATCTGCCCTTCAATGAATGGACGTCCGTCTTTGGGTTCCAACGTCTCACTGGCGCGCTCCCCGACCGGTTACAAGCGGAGCGCACCAGCTTCTGCAGCGCTTCCACGTCGTCGGGCAGTGCGGCGAGATCGACGTTCATACGAGAAGAATCTAACTGACTCGCACCGTTCTCGCCGCATTTCTTGCATCATCGAGTCAATCGGTCGCGGATCATCCGGCAATTGCCGGACGCCAGCGTTGCTCGGGCGCGCGCCAATCTACACCTTCGATTAGCAGCGACGGCTGTGCCGAGGTCAGTGACAGCGTTTCGCCAAGTGTAATGCTCGGCGGCCACAACGTCACAGCAAATCCGACAGCGGAGTGGATTGCGCGTCAGATAACAGAGGCCTTCCCTTGGGATGATGCCCCAAAATGCCTCATCCGCGATCGGGATCAAATCTATGGCGCGGTCGTCACACGCCGACTGCGCGCCATGGGCATCCGGGATAAGCCCACTGCACCAGCTTCACCTTGGCAAAATGGCTTTGCCGAACGGCTGATCGGATCGATCCGGTGCGAGTGTTGGGACCACATCATTGTCTTGGGCGAGGTGCATCTGCGCCGGGTACTCAAATTTTATGCCGAATTACAACCGTGTCAGAACCCATCGATCTTTGGACAAGGATGCGCCGGCTTCCAGGCCAGTTTACCGAACCGGTGTCATTTGTTCACACGCCATTCTGGGCGGGCTGCATTACCGCTACGCCCGTGTTTAAGTTTTCGGTACACACAATCACTTGCCACTTCGTTGATTTAGTCTGACCGTCCCGTCATTGACATCGCGCGGACTTCGGTTACGCCATTCCCAGGTAAAGAGAGGTCCAAGTGTTCAACGGCAAATCCGTGTTTGTTTCCGGCGGTACAGGCTCCTTCGGGCGCAAATTTGCGAATATATTACTCGAACGCTACGACTTGGCGCGCCTCGTTTTCTACTCACGCGATGAGCTCAAGCAATTCGAGATGCAGCGGGAAGTAAACGCGCCCTGTATTCGCTGGCTAATTGGCGATGTGCGTGATCGCGAGCGGTTGATCGAAGCGACGCGTGGGATCGACTATCTCGTTCATGCTGCCGCTATGAAGCAGGTGACAGCATCTGAATATAATCCAATGGAGTGTATCCGCACCAACATTCATGGCGCGGAGAACATTGTGGCAGCCGCGCTTGCCAACGACGTTGAGCAGGTGGTCGCGCTCTCAAGCGACAAAGCGGCTAATCCGATCAACCTGTATGGCGCCACCAAGCTTGCATCGGATAAACTGTTCATTGCTGCCAACAATATGGCAGGCAAACGACGTACCGCCTTTTCGGTCGTGCGCTACGGTAACGTTGCCGGCTCGCGCGGATCGGTCGTCCCATTTTTCGAGAAACTGATAGCGCAAGGCGCGACGTCATTGCCCATTACCGACGCCGCCATGACTCGTTTCTGGATCTCGTTGCAGGAAAGCGTCGACTTCGTTCTGAAGTGCTTCCAACGTATGCATGGCGGCGAAATCTTTGTACCGAAGTTGCCGTCGATCCGGATAGTCGACCTTGCAACGGCGATTGCGCCGCACCTGCCACAGAACTTGATTGGTATCCGGCCGGGCGAAAAGCTGCACGAGATATTGTGCCCTGCGGATAACAGCCATTTGACGCTTGAGTTTAGTGATCATTATGTAATGCGGCCGTCGATCAAGTTCCACGATCGCGGCTATGATTATTTGGAGAACCGTCTCGGTGAGACTGGGGTTCCTGTAGCGCGGGGTTTCGAGTACAACTCCGGTACAAACCCCGTCCGTTACTCTGTGGAACAAATCCGGGAATTCTATGAACGGACCAAGACATGATTCCCTATGGTCGTCAGGACATCTCTAGCGCCGATGTCGAGGCGGTCGTCGAAGTCCTTCGGTCAGACTTCCTAACCCAAGGACCGATGCTCCCTAAGTTTGAGGAGACGTTGGCGCGGACAGTCGACGCGCCTGAAGCCGTAGCCTTTTCCTCAGCAACTGCGGCGCTGCACGTCGCTTGTCTTGCGCTCGGGCTCGGCCCATCGGATCGACTCTGGACGGTGCCGAACACCTTTGTGGCCTCCGCCAACTGCGGTCTCTACTGCGGAGCGATCGTCGATTTCGTCGATATCAATGCTAGGACCCGAAACATGGATGTCGAGGCACTAGCCACCAAGCTCGAAGCGGCCGAGCGCGACGGCACCCTGCCGAAGGTTGTCGTTCCAGTGGACTTCGCCGGTACTTCCGCAGATCTTGCCTCTATCCGCCGGTTGGCGGACCGATACGGCTTCCGCATCCTTGAAGACGCGAGCCATGCCATTGGCGGATACTATCAGAATAGGCCCGTCGGTTCGAGCGAACTCGCTGACGTTACCATTTTTTCCTTCCATCCCGTCAAGATTGTGACAACAGGAGAAGGCGGTGCGGCGACCACGCGTTCTGCCGAGATCGCCCATCGCATGCGCCTGCTGCGCAACCATGGCATTTCGCGCGATCCCGCTGATATGACCGCCGTTCCCGAAGGCCCTTGGTACTACGAGCAGGTGATGCTCGGCTTCAACTACCGTATGACCGACATTCAGGCGGCGCTCGGCGTGAGGCAATTTGATCGCCTCGCCGAATTCGTTGCTCGGCGGCACACGATCGCGGCGCGTTATCACGAAGGGCTTGCCGGTCTTCCCGTGATTCGCCAGTTCGTGCCGGAGGGCACTCTCTCGGCGTTGCATCTATATGTCATTGAACTGGATGAAACCGTGCGATGTACTCGCGCCGAGGTTTTTGCGGCGATGCGCTCTTCAGGTATCGGCGTCAACGTCCATTACATCCCGGTCCATCTACAACCATGGTATCGGGCCTTGGGATTCTCCCGTGGCGATTTTCCGACTGCCGAAAAATACTACGACTTCGCACTAACGTTGCCTATTCATCCAAATTTGAGCGCTGAACAGCAAGATTACGTTATGGAACGGTTATCCCACGCGCTCGGAACTTGAGGATCTAAATTGTTGTGTTTTGAGATTCCGGGGTCGACTGGACCCTCAGATGGAGATCTGCTTATAGAACGTCACTTTTTCGGTTTGCGATCATAAATTTAAAGAACAGATCGCGAGAGATTTTCGTGCACGATGAACATTAGCGAGTTTCTGGAAGAAAATCGGCGATTCTGGACATCCTTCAGCCCGCCCAAGTCTGACTCACCCAAGTCTGATCGCATCATAATTCTCGACCTTTATCACGATGCCAACGTGCACTCCCACTTGTTCGCAAATTGCGTCATTGCGAAGTGCATACAGCACATATGGGGAGGTGAAATCGTCGGGATTTTCGCCGATGATTTTGGTGATGTTGGAAGGGATGATGTTCGAAGGACAGACGTTGAAGCGAACCTGGCGCTCGTTCGCTCGTTTGGCGTCAATCGCTATTACAATATTTCCGAATTTCGCAATCGTCTCCTGTCTGATCCGGTTTGGTCAGCCAATGCAGAGAGTGACCTTCGCAAGCGACTGCAAGGCAAGTCGGGATCCTCGCTCCGGCAAGCAATTCGCTCACTGTCAGAACCGCAATCCCCACGATGCGGCCTTCTGATTTACAATGAATTTCTGAGACGATTTGGCTTCGGCACCATCGACAATCTGAGCGACGAACTGATCGCAGTTGCAAAGCTCGTGTTGGCCGACTACGAAGCCCTTCCCATGATGTTTGGAAAGTCTCCGGTTCGAGCGAGTGTATTGGGACACATTTGCTATTCGGTATCGGGACAGCTGGCTGATTTTGCGGCCATGCACGGCGCGTCTACATTCCTAGTAGAACAGTACATCCCGATTGCTGTTACGCGATATCGGGATCTGACCGACTTGTCGTCCGGTCTCCCCGGCGACTGGAAGGAGATGCTGGAAAGGTACGTTTTCGATCAAGCTTTACTGGATGATCCCAGGCTTGACCTGTTCGGCGGCGCTGTTGAAGGCACGCTGGCGCGGACTATCGAGCCGCTATTGAACCGTGATGTTGTTGATCAGCTGCCGGCTTCTCGCGAGGCATTCCTTGAGAGCTGCGGTGTCAACCCCGAGAATCCTACGGTCTGTGTATTTTCGCATGTGTTTCAGGACGCTCCGCTGACGCGGCCCAGGCAACTCTCGGACGATTACTGGCAAGCTGTTGTCGACGTCGTTGATCTTGCGCGGCCACTGACACGTCTCAACTTGATTATTAAGCCGCATCCGCTGAACGACAGCCATGATTGGAAAGGCTCGTGGGATACGCTGCGTAAATACTGTGCCGACATCAGGAATATCGGATTCGCAGATGGCGCCCTCAGCGCTGGTGAGGTCATGAAGCATTGCGATGCCGGTCTCACGGTTCGTGGAACGGTTCTCTACGAAATGGCCGCGGCTGGACATAGAATGATCGCGACGGGCGAAGATAAGTTTTCTGGCCTTGGTATTATCCAGGAGGCGTCCAGCATGGAAGCTCTGAGGAGTATTCTGTTAGATGTGTCGCGAAAGGCTTGGTCGATGCCGGAGTATCAGCGTCGGCGCGCAGTGGCTTATTCCTACTGCATGCTCCAGGGATTTCGCAGTAAATCGATTTTAATTCCCGATAAGC
Source organism: Nitrobacter sp. TKz-YC02 (assembly GCF_049852135.1). NCBI lineage: Bacteria > Pseudomonadati > Pseudomonadota > Alphaproteobacteria > Hyphomicrobiales > Nitrobacteraceae > Nitrobacter > Nitrobacter sp. TKz-YC02. Next base: position 3,539,312 of record NZ_CP180728.1, on the reverse strand, counting down.
GCTGGGCTCCTGAAGAATATTTTCGCAGTGCGACGCTGGCGTTGTCGAATTTTAGATTGGAAGAAGATCCCCTCTTCATAAATCTCAAGTCGTTTCTCCAAGATGATCTGCCAATGCTGGTTTCGAAAGAGGCATTTCCCGTGGCCAGTTCGAAGCGGTTTGCAGCCGGGATTAATCTCTTCCAAACTCTGTTCAACCGACGTTAGCGGCGGGATGGCGGGGCTGTCACGCGATCACTGACCACTTTAGCGCTTCACCATAGGCGATGTCGCGCGCGGCGGTGCGGCCGATGACATCGGGTAGATGCTTTGGCGGCAGGCCAAAGCCGGGCCGGATGACGCGGATATTCTCCCTCGTCAGAGGCTCCCCCGCCTTGATCGGCTTGACTGCGTAGATCGAACGGCGAAACCGCATGTTGGCCTTCTCGCTCTGGACCGGGCCATAGCCGACAGATCCGAGCGCCGACCATGCCGACTTGCAATCGTCGACCAGTCGCTTGAACTCGTGCGGTTCGAGCGAAAACGTGGCGTCCGGACCACCGTCGGCGCGCGAGATCGTAAAATGCTTCTCTATGATGGAACCGCCCAGCACGATTGAGGCGACGCAGGCGGCAGAGCCCGGCGCATGATCGGAAAGGCCGGACACGGCGTTGAAGGTCTGGCCAAGATGCGCCACCGTGCGCACATTCGCTTCCTCGATCGGAGCCGGATAGGCACTGGTACAGTGCAGCAGCGCGATGCCGCCGGCGCCGTTGTTGCGCGCTGTTTCGACCGCCTCCTGAATCTCGCCGAGATTGGCCATCCCGGTCGAGATGATCATCGGTTTGCCCCGTTTGGCGACATATTTGATCAGCGGCAGGTCAATCACCTCGAACGATGCGATCTTGTAGGCGGGAGCATCGAGCCCTGCGAGCAGGTCGACGGCGGTTTCGTCAAAGGGACTGGAGAAGATCGTGATCCCAAGCTCACGCGCCTTCGCGAACATTTGCCCATGCCATTCATAGGGTGTGTAAGCCTGCTGGTAGAGCTGGTGGAGCCTGTAGCCGTCCCACAGGCCGCCCTTGATCAAAAACTCCTCGCCATCGTGAGGAATGGTCATCGTGTCGGCCGTATAGGTCTGGATCTTGATCGCGTCAGCGCCGGTGGCGGCAGCGGCTTCGATCAGCTCCAGCGCCTTCAAAAGCTTGCCGTTATGGTTCGCCGACAGTTCGGCGATAATGTAAGGAGGATAGTCCGGGCCGATCTTGCGCCCCGCAATGATGAGTTCCGGGCTCTGCATCACAATTTACGCTCCTGGTGCGAACTGGAAGTCTCGGTTCGCAGCAACGCTGCCGCTTGGCGGAAACGACCGCCTCGGCAGCCGGTTTACGAGGTTTGCGCGGCGCAGATCAAAGCTGCATCGGGGCTGCCGCGGGTTTTGACGATTTTCATAAGTATTACAAGCCGGCTTGCATGAGAGCATCCAGAAGGGCGGCGGAAACAGCGCCCAACGAGCCAGCCCGGTCGCGCCGAAACGCCCTCAACTCCGCGGGTGCAACGATCTCAAGTTCAGAATATTCACGATTCTCAAGCGCCGCGAAGCGGCGCTGGATTTGCGCAGCCGGGGAGGCGGTCGCGAGCATGATTCCGACGTCGGTGACGTGGCTTTGCGGATCCTCGACGAGCGCGACAGCTCTGGAATGCGCCGACAGCTCGGACGCTCCGATGCCGGTTTCTTGCTCGAGTTCGATCAGAATGCACCGTTCGAGGCTCACCTGTCCGGCCGGCCCGACTGCCGCGTCGTTAACGCCGCCGGACGGCACCAGCTCCCAGCACCCGGCGTCCATCTCGGAGCGAGCGCTGCGCCGGCCGAATAAGACGCCATCCGGACAAGATAGGATACCTGTGACGGCGAGCGGTTTGATCTTCAGCGTGGCATGAAGGCTCGGCTCGCGCCGTTGTGCGAGGAAGTAGCGGTACTCCGAAAGCCAGCCGACGATCGTTTTGGCATCACAATAATCGACGCTGAACAATCGCCCGTTGTAGAGATCGTGGGAGCGTAGTTCTTTTTCGCGTTGCCAGATTTCGTCCACGCGAGCCTCGATGTCCGGGCCGATGGTTGGCGGTGCCGCTCCCAGCGTTACTCTCGGCTCCGACTGAAGCAGATGAACATTCAGCATGCCGGTATTCTTCCAAGGAGGTCGGTGAGACGTTCGATGAACACGACCTGACCGGGCCATCCGGCGCGATTGTTCGGTGGCGCCAATGCCCACGTTTTGAGCCCCGCGGCAACTGCCGACATTGCGCCGATACGGGAATCCTCGACGGCATGCGACAGGGCGGCCGAGCAATTCAGCCGCCTCAATGCCGTGATGTAGGGTTCGGCAGCGGGCTTGCCTGCGTTCACCTCATCGCCGCCGACGACATCGTCGATCTCGTCGGCGAGCCCTCCGAATGCGAGCCATCTTTGCGCGGACAATTTAGGTGACGACGTAACTATGGCGATCTTCAACCCACATGCGCGGGCGTGCGCCAGCAATTCATGTGCGCCGGCAGCGGGACGCACGCTCTGCTGCGCCTGCGACACCATGGCCGAGTATTTTTGCAGGAGATCGGCCGGTGTTCCGGGCAGCTTGTGAGCCATCCTCAGCCGTTCGATAATCTCGCCAAGCGGCGGTCCGTTGAGCCGCTGAAACTCGACCTCGTCGCCGCTCGCGCCGAAGGAGGCGAGAAAGGAATAATAGACGTTTTTCAGCGCCGGCAGGCTGTCAGCGAGCGTGCCGTCAAGATCCAGAAAGAGGCCGCCGTGGAGCGGGCTGGTGTTAGTTTCCAGCATCAAGGTTTCCGACAGACAAACATCCGGCCTTGCCCAAATCCGCCGAATGCGTTCGATGTCTCCGCCGATACCGCTATGTTGAGCAGGGTTGCTGCATGGACCAGCGGATGGTCGTAATCTACGGTGCCCCCATTGATGGCCGGGACCAGCACATAGAGCATCAGGTCGTGGAGCGAAATGAAATCCTCGATCTCGACCTCAAGGCCGAGTGTTTTGAGGTGCGGCAGGATGCGTGTTTCGTCGAAGAACAAGTTGAATGCGGCGGGCGTGCGCGCGGGCAGGTCCAGCAGGGTGCGGCAATGATTTTGCCGATCATAGGTCGCCATCGAATTCTCGATCATGATCAGATGACCACCCTCTCGCACCCTTGCGGCAAGGTCGGTGATGGCACGCATCTGCAGGTCGACCGATTCGATGTTAATCAGGCAGCGATCGGTAAAAACGACATCGTATTGCGCCCGCAATCCCGAGGCCACCGAAAGCTCGAGCGCATTGCCGATTCGGAAGCTGGACCTGTCCTGGAAGCCGTTGGCAACGGCGGCTTCACGCGCGGCGTCGATCATTTCCGCGGTATAGTCGATGCCGTCGAGTTGCATGCGCGGGAATTTTGCGGCAAGGCCGAAGCAGTTCAAGCCATTGCCGCAGCCGACTTCGAGAACGTGTGCCGGCGTATCGCCGAGCCCGATCGCAGACATCCGGCGCGCCAATGCGTCGATCTCGAGCATTTTCGCGGTTCCGGTTCTGGTGGTGGCGCCGAGCGCGGTGCCGAATTTCGATGCCCAGTCCCGCCAATGAGCCTTGACCTGCTCGGGATCCATCATAGCCCTTCCATTTGCCTCTTCCGCGGTTCGCCTGACATTGCTGAGGGTTTAATAGCCCAGATCCAATGGAAGGAACGTTGGTCTTCCGCAGGTTGGTGACGAGAGCATATACAATGATCCGCCGCTCGTTTTTGTTGTAGTAATGACGTGAAACTTCAAGGGGAACCAGCATATATGACCCAGATCACAGCACAGGAGGAATTCTGGGCCGGGGAGTTTGGCGACAACTACATCGAGCGGAATCAAAGTCAGGACGTGCTGGCCGCCAAGACCGCGATGTTTGCCCGGATTGTCCGGCGATGCAGCAACGTCCGGTCGGTTCGAGAGCTTGGCGCCAACATCGGCCTTAATATCCTGGCCCTCAAGACCTTGCTTCCATGCGCAGTGTTCCAGGCCATCGAAATAAACAGCCTAGCCTTCGAAAGGCTGGCGACTATACCCGGAATAGCTGCTTCCAATACGACGTTGTTCGAACCAGTCGGGTGGTCGAGCGTCGATCTGGCGTTTACCGCAGGCGTTCTGATCCACCTCAATCCTGACATGCTGCCGGTGGCCTATGAAAGGCTCCATGAGGCCAGCAATCGTTATGTCCTCGTGGCGGAGTACTACAATCCCTCCGTGGTCGAGATCAGCTACCGCGGTCACAGCGGGCGTTTGTGGAAGCGGGATTTCGCCGGCGAGATGATGGACAAGTACCCTGATTTAAAGCTTGTCGATTACGGGTTTATCTATCATCGGGACCCGGCATTCCCTGCTGATGATCTGACGTGGTTCCTGATGGAAAAGCGGGCCTGATTAATCAGCCAAAATAGCATCAGCGGGTCGTTGCGATTTGCACTCCGCATAACGCCAAGATATTGGCTCGTGGTGGTGCAGAGGGACTATTCTGTCGAATATGCTGAGTACTCCAAGGAGCCGGTACAAAACGGAACAGCAGCTAGCGGTTTTCTCCGATGCCAAATGAAGTCGTCATCATCACTCAGGCGCGCATGACGAGCACCCGCCTCCCAGGCAAGATCTTGATGCGCGCCGGGGAACGTACACTTCTTGAAACGCATCTCGATCGCCTCGCCGACGTCGGCGTGCCCATGATCGTCGCGACGACAACGAATCTCTCCGACGCTCCTGTTGTCGAACTCTGCGCTGCATTAGACGTTCCGGTATTTCGTGGCAGTGAGAATGACGTACTGGAACGCTACCAAAGAGCGGCTCGCGCGCACGAGGCGCGCCACGTGATCCGCGTGACGTCGGACTGCCCGCTCATCTGTCCAGACGTGATTCGCGCTGGCCTCGACATCTATTCGAGCCTGAAGAGCGAGTCCATTTATCTCTCGAACGGCGAAAGGCGGACCTACCCTCGCGGCATGGATTTCGAAATTTTTTCCCGACGCTCACTCGACTTCGCCGCGGAGAATGCCAAGCTTCCGTCCGAGCGCGAGCATGTGACAGGTTATATTCGCACGTCGATGCCGGATATTCGCCACGAGTACTGCACGGATGAAGAAGATCTCAGCGACTGGCGCATCACCGTCGACACCGACGACGACTTCAAACTCGCCAAACTTTTGATTGAAGATCATCATGCGGCCGAGATGGACTACCCGGGCTTAAAGGCTTTGCTGAAAGCGCATCCGGAGCTCATGAAAATAAACTCTCACATTCAACAGAAACCGATCTAAGGAATTGGAAAGACCCAGCGGATATCACAAGAGTATGCGCGCACCTTGCGTCCCAAGATCAAAAAAGTTGCCGCCGAGACCGGCTGTCCCTGTCGGAAACCTAATCCGGCTGGCAACTGGGGTCGAATTTGCTCGGTGTTCCGATGCCTGATGAATATTTTCGGATTTTGTCCGTTCTTGAAATCATGGAGAAAACTGACCAGTGTGGTCGGCTACGATGAACCCGAGTGTCCGCACACGGCCCCCAAAGGACGTATGAGATCCGTCGCTCTTAGTTATACCTCCGGCCCTCGTACGTCTTCCAAACTCTCCTGATCGGTGTCCGTGAAACCGCACCTCTCCGTGAACTGTCAAGCATTGAACTAGCTACAGAGTTCATGGACTTTGAGAACCAAGATATCCTCATTGTGCCAGACGTGAAATGGCTTGACGACTACATGCGCGCCCTCATGCCGCCCGCTGTAGTTCAGTCCCCACGACCTTCGACGCAGGCCCCACTACTGCGTTCGGACTGCTGCTCATATCGAGCTCAAGCACGCCAGGAACCATGATGACAGCTTGCGGTCGACGTCCGCTCTCGAGCATCGCGAACTTGATGGCGTTAGCGCGATCAACAAACAGACCGCCGCGACTACCGCACTGATTGCGGACGATCCATTGGCCGCTGCTATTCTGACCAACCAACAGAAGAGTGTGCGAGAGGTTTCTCGTACTCGGAGGTTTTTGTTTGTTCATGGTGCATGTCTTTCCAACAGGGAGCCAGAGACTTGGGTGTCTCGGAGGCGGCACGTTTCCAATCATCCTCGCAGAACGGGATGAGGTTGTTTGCGCTGCGATAGGCATTGTATTTTTCGATAGATGCGTTCGTGCGCTTGTCGACGTCTGCGCGCTCCGATCCCTCGACGTGCCAGATGGGGAGGTGTTTTCGGATTGATCTCATGATGGCCGCAACGTGCCTGGACATCGGACTCAAACCATCGATCCGAAGTTCATCAGCTGGACTTGCCGGTCATTGAGATCCGGTGGTCACCACATCCAGATTTTGAATGCAGTGATCGCGCCGATAACGACAACGACGCCGGTCAGCATGGCCAGAGCCTTGCCAACACGCTTGATCACAGCGGGGGCCCCGTGCGGCTCCACAGTCAGCGACTTCTCAGAAATCGGCTGTGCTGCGGCGTTTGCTCCCGACCGACGGGGCATGCTTGCGAGATGAACTGTAAGCGACATGGAGCGCCTCCTTGAGTAAAACGTTGGTCCGCAAAGTGTCGTCGGACACTCGGCAAGGTGCACATCTCGACATAGGAAATCGAGGCGGGAGGCGAGGTAATTTCATAAGCGCAGAATAAAGAAGCCATGTTACTGACGCGGTATGGCGATGGCTAAGATCACCAATCGCGCGAGGTCCGCAGCCGGCGGTATGCGGCAACCTCATTGAAATTGGTGGGTGCAGCGCCAAAGAGAGCCCCGCGCTGTATGGCTCCCAGTGCGACACAATAGGCGAGATGGCCACAGATGGTCGCAAGTCCAAACAGACTCTTTCGTCCATCTCCGATCAAGAAAAGGTTTAGGGATCCAGCGCAGCGGCGGCGAAGACGACTGTCTGCGCTCAGGAGAAAGCGGCGCGGCGGCAGCGGGCTGGCGACCGGCGCCCTCTGAGCCAGGAAAGCGCGCGCGCTGATCTTTATGGAATTCCTATACCGCGGAGCCGCGTTCCCTCTCGAATTCCTATGCGCTGTAGTGCCACGTACAGACTGAGGGCTGTCAGCGCGCCGTGATGGCCCAAAACAGTTCACTCGGCAGGAGCGGGCAATGCTGGACTTCTTCATGCTGGCCATCGGCCTCGGGTCTTTCGCGCTGGCGGTTGCCTACACCTACGCCTGCGACCAGTTCTAAGGGGGTACCAATTGATCTTCGATTACTCGCTCGCTGCGCTCGTCTCAGCCGGCCTGCTCATCTACCTCACCTACGCGTTGCTCAAGCCCGAGCGGTTCTGAGAGGCATGTCATGACCGTCAATGGCTGGATTCAGATCCTCATCTTCTGCGCAATGATCATCGCTCTGGTTGCTCCGCTCGGCGCTTATATGACTCGCGTCTTCAACGGCGAGCGCACTTTCCTGTCGCCGATCCTGCGGCCGGTCGAGTTCGTGCTTTATCGCGTCGCAGGGATCGACGAGAACCGCGAGCAGCATTGGGTAACCTACACTGTCGGCATGCTACTCTTCAGCGCTGCCTCCGTCGTAGCGCTGTACGGCTTGATGCGATTCCAGAAATTTCTTCCGTTCAATCCACAAGATATGTCCGCGGTAGCTCCCGATCTGGCTTTCAACACCGCTGTCAGTTTCACGACCAACACGAACTGGCAAAACTATGGCGGCGAGAGCACGATGTCCTACCTCGTGCAAATGGCAGGCTTAACGACGCAGAACTTCGTCTCAGCGGCCGTCGGGATCTCGCTCGCAGTCGCGCTGATCCGCGGCTTTGCGCGGACATCAGCGCGAACGATCGGCAATTTCTGGACCGATCTGACCCGCTGCACGCTCTACATCCTGCTGCCGATCTGCGTCGTTGGCACGATCGTGCTCGTTGCGCTTGGCGTGCCCCAGAACCTCAGCCCCTATGTCGAGGCTACCACGCTTGAAGGCGCCAAGCAGACGATCGCGCAGGGGCCGGTCGCCTCGCAGATGATGATCAAGCACCTCGGTACCAACGGCGGGGGCTTCTTCAACGCCAATGCAGCACACCCGTATGAAAGCCCCAACGCAATTACCAATCTGATCCATATCGTTTCGATATTTGCAATCGGGGCGGCACTGACCAACGTGTTCGGCCGAATGGTCGGAAATCAGCGGCAGGGTTGGAGCATTTTCGCCATCATGGGAGTTTTATTTCTTGCTGGTATGGTTGTTGCCTATTGGGCGGAGGCCTCTAGCACCACCGGTCTCAACGCGCTTGGCCTCACTGGCGGCAACATGGAAGGCAAGGAGGTTCGCTTCGGTATCCCCCTGTCCGCGCTGTTTGCTGTTATCACAACCGCGGCCTCCTGCGGCGCCGTCAACGCCATGCATGACAGCTTCACCGCGCTCGGCGGCATGATCCCTCTCATCAACATGCAGCTTGGCGAGATCATTGTCGGCGGCGTCGGCGCCGGCCTTTACGGCATGTTGTTGTTCGTCATCATTGCGATCTTTGTTGCAGGCCTGATGGTCGGGCGCACACCCGAATATATCGGCAAAAAGATCGAGGCGAAGGAAGTCAAGATGGCCATGCTCGCCATCCTGATCTTGCCGCTGATGTATCTCGGCTGGACCGCCGTTGCTGTCGTCTATCCTACGGCCGTCGCCTCGATCGCGAATCCCGGGCCGCACGGCTTCAGCGAGGTGCTCTACGCCTTCGTGTCGCAGACTGCCAACAACGGCTCCGCCTTCGGCGGGCTCACCGGGAATATCCTTTTCTACAACGTCACCGGTGGCATCGCGATGCTGGTCGGACGCTTCATCATGATCGTCCCGGCCATGGCCATAGCCGGCTCGCTCGCCGCCAAGAAGTCCATACCCGAGTCCGCCGGAACCTTTCCGACGACCAGCGGCCTCTTCATTGGCCTCGTCGTGGGCGTCATCGTCATCATCGGCGGATTGACGTTCTTCCCAGCACTCGCGCTTGGGCCGCTCGTCGATCACATCTCGATGATCCAGGGGCAGACATTTTGACAGCCCGTCATGATCAATGGAGCCAACGAGATTAGAGCGACGGAATGGAGCACTGGTGGATGCGTCCGCCACTGTGACCGGAATCATTATCGTTCTGCTCGGTGTACTGCTGATGATCATGGGACTCGTGATCGCCGTTCACGCCGTCATTCAATGGATTGCGCCGGCCTGAAGTCTTCTCTTGCCAGGCCTGCCAACGAACCACACGCTGGAGTTTTTCATATGAGCCGGTCGAAACCCATGAACATGATGGACGCCCGCATCCTTGGTCCTGCGTTGGGCGAATCCTTCAAGAAGCTCAATCCCAGGAACCTCGCCAGGAACCCGGTGATGTTCGTCGTTGCCGTTGTTTCAGCGCTCACAACGATCTTTCTCGCAAAGGACATCGTGACGGGCGCGGAGAATATCGGTTTCACGTTTCAGATCGTCTTGTGGCTCTGGTTCACGGTCCTGTTCGCCAACTTCGCAGAGGCCGTCGCCGAGGGCCGCGGCAAGGCACAGGCGGACTCGCTGCGGCGCACGCGCACGGAAACCCAGGCTAAGCTCCTCACGGGGACCGACCGCAAGAGTTCCAAACAGGTTCCTGGCACGAGCCTCAAGGTTGGCGATGTCGTGCTCGTCGAAGCCGGCGACACCATTCCCTCCGATGGCGAGGTGATTGAGGGTGTGGCCTCGGTCAACGAGGCGGCGATCACTGGCGAATCTGCACCCGTCATCCGTGAGTCCGGCGGCGACCGTTCGGCTGTTACGGGCGGCACACAGGTGCTGTCCGACTGGATCCGCGTGCGGATCACCGCCGCGCCTGGCTCGACCTTCATCGACCGCATGATCCGGCTTGTGGAAGGCGCCGAGCGGCAGAAGACGCCGAACGAGATCGCGCTGAACATCCTCTTGGCCGGGCTCACCATCATCTTCGTGTTCGCGACCGTGACGATCCCAAGCTACGCAGCCTATGCCGGTGGTGCAATCTCGGTCGTGGTGCTGATTGCGCTCTTTGTGACCTTGATCCCGACGACGATCGGTGCGCTGCTGTCGGCCATTGGCATCGCCGGCATGGATCGCCTTGTGCGTTTCAACGTGCTCGCCATGTCCGGCCGTGCGGTCGAGGCGGCCGGCGACGTCGACACGCTCCTGCTCGACAAGACCGGCACGATCACGCTCGGCAACCGGCAGGCCGCTGAATTTAAGCCGTTACGGGGCGTCAGCGAACAGGAGTTGGCCGATGCCGCACAGCTCGCCTCGCTCGCCGACGAGACTCCCGAAGGCCGTTCGATCGTCGTGCTGGCCAAGGAAAAGCACGGTATTCGCGAGCGCAACCTGACCGAGCTGCACGGCAAGTTCATTCCCTTCACCGCCCAAACCCGGATGAGCGGCATGGAGGTTGACGGTTCGTGGATTCGCAAAGGCGCGGTGGACGCGATTCTCGACCATCTCAACGGCTCGCCAACGCTGGCCGCGGGTAGCGCTGTGCGGGTCCTGCAGTTAGCCGTGAGTGCCGACGTCGTTCGCGAGGTCAACGCGATTGCCGAAGCCGTCTCCAAATCCGGCGGCACTCCGCTTGCCGTAGCAAAGGATGGCAGGCTTCTCGGCGTCATCCATCTCAAGGACATCGTCAAGGGAGGCATTCGCGAGCGCTTCGCCGAGCTGCGGCGCATGGGTATCCGCACGGTCATGATCACCGGCGACAACCCGACCACGGCAGCTGCGATCGCGGCCGAGGCGGGTGTCGATGACTTCCTCGCGCAGGCAACCCCCGAAGACAAGCTGCGCCTGATCCGGGACGAGCAGGCCAAGGGCAAGCTTGTCGCGATGTGTGGCGACGGCACCAATGACGCGCCGGCGCTTGCCCAGGCCGATGTCGGCGTTGCCATGAACACCGGCACCCAGGCGGCCCGCGAGGCCGGGAACATGGTCGACCTCGACTCTAACCCGACCAAGCTCATCGAGATCGTCGAAATCGGCAAGCAGCTCCTGATGACGCGCGGCGCGCTCACCACCTTCTCCATTGCCAATGACGTGGCGAAGTACTTCGCCATCATCCCGGCTATGTTCGTCGCGTTCTATCCACAATTGAACGCACTCAACATCATGAATCTCGCGAGCCCGCAAAGCGCGATCTTATCGGCAATCATCTTCAACGCGCTGATCATCATCGCGTTGATTCCGCTCGCCCTGAGAGGCGTGGCTTACCGGGCAATTGGCGCCGCCCCGCTGCTTCGCCGTAATCTGCTGATCTACGGCCTGGGCGGCGTCATCATCCCCTTTATCGGTATCAAGGCCATCGATCTCATGGTCACGGCCCTGCACCTCGCCTGAGGAGAGACATCATGCTGAGAGAAATCCGTCCCGCCATCACGTTCCTCATCACACTTACCGTGATCACGGGCCTCATCTATCCTCTCGCCATGACGGGGATCGCCGGCGCAATCTTTCCCCATCAGGCGCAAGGAAGCCTGATCGCGCGCAACGGAACGGTCATTGGTTCTGAGTTGATTGGGCAGCAATTCACGAGCGAACGCTATTTCCACGGGCGGCCGTCGGCGACTCTCAGTCCTGATCCCGCCGATTCCTCCAAGACCGTTCCGGCACCCTACAATGCGGCCAATTCGATGGGCTCAAACCTAGGCCCGACCAACAAGGCGCTCATCGAGCGCGTCCAGGCGGATGTCGAGAGGCTCAAGCAGGAAAATCCGGGTATGTCGGTACCGATCGACCTGGTGACGACCACGGGCAGTGGTCTCGATCCGGACATCTCTCCGGAGGCAGCCCTCTTCCAGGTTCCCCGCGTAGCGAAGGCGCGAAACATCCCGGAGGCTCAGCTCCGCGAGCTGGTCAACCAGCATATCCGAGGTCGGATTCTGGGGGTTTTCGGGGAACCGCGCGTGAACGTTCTCGCCCTCGACCTTGCCCTGGATGAGGCCGTGGCGCGATAAGAGTCGACTGGCCGCGTGGGCCATCCGGGAGAACCTGATGGCAGAACAGAATCTCGATAACGATCAACGTCCGTCGCCGGAGGCCCTCCTGGAGGCTGCCCGGCGTGAGGATAGACGTATCGGCAAGCTGAAGATTTTCGTCGGTGCCGCTCCCGGCGTCGGCAAGACCTACGAAATGCTCCAGCAAGGGCGCGCCCGTAAGAACGATGGCTATGACATTGTCGTGGGTGTGGTGGAGACGCATGGCCGCAAGGAGACGGCCGCCCTGTTGGAAGGCCTCGAGGTTATTCCGCGCCGGCAGACCGACTATCGCGGGCAGCATCTCGACGAGATGGATATCGACGCGGTCATTGCGCGGCAGCCGCAGATCGTACTCGTGGATGAGCTCGCGCACACCAACGCTGCGGGCAGCCGCCATCCGAAGCGTTATCTCGACGTGCAGGAGCTCTTAAGCCACGGCATCGACGTCTACAGCACGGTCAACATCCAGCACATCGAAAGCTTGAATGACGTGGTCGCGCAGATCACCCACGTCCGTGTCCGCGAGACGATTCCAGATGCCGTTTTCGACCAGGCGGATGCCATCGAGCTGGTCGATCTCACGCCTGACGACCTGATTGACCGCCTGAAAGACGGCAAGGTCTATGTTCCGAAGCAGGCCGAGCGTGCCCTGCAACACTTCTTCTCGCCGGCGAATCTGACGGCACTCCGGGAAATTGCGCTGCGCCGTACCGCGGAGCGCGTTGACGAGCAGCTCCTCACCGAGATGAGGTCGCGTGCCATCCAGGGTCCATGGCCGGCCGGCGAGCGCGTGCTCGTCTGCGTCAGCGAGGATCCCCGCGCCGCCGGACTCGTGCGTTACGCCAAACGCCTCGCTGACCGCCTGCATGCATCATTCATCGCGCTGTCGGTCGAAGGCAGACGGAGCCTCCAGCTCACCGAGGAGGAGCGAGATCGTATCGCCGATACGCTGCGCCTCGCGCAGACGCTGGGCGGCGATGCCATCACCATCCCGGGCGGCGACCGGCGGATCACCGACGACATCATCAAATACGCGCAGTCCACCAACGCCGCCCATATCATCGTCGGTAAGTCGACCCGCTCGCGCTGGTTCGAAATCCTGCATGGCTCGGTAGTGCATGACCTGGTTCGTCGCTCTGGAAGCATCAGCGTCCATGTGATCGGTGGTGACGAGACCTCAGGAGAGATCGTTTCGAAGAAATCTGTGAAGACCACGCCGAAGCCAAAGTTTGCGGATCCGCTCCCCTTCGCGGCGTCGCTTGCGGCGGTCGCCGGGGCACTCGCGGTCGGAAAGTTGATCCTGCCACTCGTTGGCATCGAGACCGTCGATCTCGTCTACCTGACGGCGATTGTCGCCGTTGCCGTGCGCTTCGGCCTCTGGCCATCTCTCCTGGCCAGCGTCGCGGCATCCCTTAGCTACAATTTCTTCTTCATGGAGCCATTATATACATTCTCGATCTCCGATCCGACGAACATCGCCGCCTTTGCCTTCTTCGTCATCATGGCGGTGTTCGTCTCCAATGTCGCTGGTAGGGTCCGCACTCAGGCCATTGCGGCGGCATCACGCGCCCGCACCACGGAATCTTTGTACGCCTTCAGCCGCAAGCTTGCGGGCGTCGGCACGCTAGATGACGTGCTCTGGGCCGCTGCCTACCAGACCGCGTTGATGCTTAAGGTCCGGGTGGTCCTCCTCCTGCCAGAGGAGGGAAGCATTGTCGTGAAGGCGGGCTACCCACCGGAAGATACGCTGGACGAAGCGGACATCGGTGCGGCGAAATGGGCGTGGCAGAATGACCGTCCCGCGGGTCGCGCCTCAGACACGCTGCCCGGGGCTAAATGGCTATTCCTGCCCATGCGCACAGGTCGCGGCCCCATCGGCGTCGTGGGTATCGATAGCGATCGGTCAGGGCCGTTGTTCACGCCCGACCAGCGCCGTCTGCTGGACGCTTTGATCGACCAGAGCGCATTGGCCATCGAGCGCGTTCATCTGGTCGAGGATATGGATCGCGTCAAAAGATCGGTCGAGACCGATCGGTTGCGGTCGGCGCTGCTCACCTCGATCTCCCATGACCTCAAGACGCCGCTTGCGGCGATTCTGGGGTCGGCCGGAACGCTGCGCGATCTGTCGGGCAAGTTGAGCGAGATCGAAAAGGCGGATCTCCTCACTACTATTATCGACGAGTCCGAAAGGCTCAATCGTTTCATCGCTAATCTTCTCGACATGACCAGGCTTGAGTCTGGAGCGGTCGTACCGAACCTGGCTCTGCATGATGTGAGTGAGATCATCGGCAGCGCGCTGCGGCGCGCCAACAAGATTCTTCTTCATCATCGGGTCGATGTGCAACTGGCGCCTGAGCCTCCGATGGTTGGAATCGATGCGGTTCTGTTCGAGCAAGTCTTGTTCAATCTCCTCGACAACGCTGCAAAATATGCCCCGCCGGACACGACGATCCGCATTCAGAGTTGGCGCGATGGCGATGAAGTATCTGTCGAGGTCGTCGACGAAGGCAATGGCATCCCACAGGCTGATCTCGAGCATATCTTTGACAAGTTCTACCGCGCGAAGAAGACAGATCAGGTCCGCGCTGGAACCGGCCTTGGACTGGCCATCTCGCGCGGTTTCGTCGAGGCGATGAACGGCACGATCGTCGCGGCTAATCGGCCAGACCGGTCAGGTGCAGCCTTCACCATCCGCCTGCCGATTCCACTCCAATCCCAGCCGTTGGATACCGCAGCATGAACGCACCTGCATCCAAAGTTCTCATCATCGATGATGAACCGCCGATTCGTAAGCTGCTGCGCATGGGATTGACGACACAAGGCTACCAGATCATCGAGGCGTCGAACGGGAAGATCGCACTGGATTTGCTCAAGGAGGAGCCCGATCTGATCATTCTCGACCTCGGACTGCCGGACATCCAGGGACACGAACTCTTGCGGATGATCCGCGCCCGCAAAGAATCCGTTCCGATTGTGGTCCTCTCAAGCCGCGGCGACGAAGCCGGGAAGGTCCAGGCGCTCGATTACGGTGCTGATGACTACGTGACAAAACCGTTTGGAATGGAAGAGTTGCTCGCACGCATGCGTGCGGCACTGCGCCACCAGCTTCAGGCGCAGGGCGAACGCCCAATCTTTAAGGTGGGTGACCTCTCCGTCGATCTCGTTCGGCGCATTGTTAAAATGGACGAAAAAGAAGCAAAGCTCTCGCCCAAGGAATATGATCTGCTCCGTGTCCTGGTGCAGCATGCGGGTAAGGTGCTGACACACAAGTTTCTGCTGGGGGAGCTATGGGATTCGATGACAGACGCGCAATATCTACGCGTCTATGTCCGTCAGCTCAGACAGAAGATCGAGAAGGACCCTGAGCGCCCTCAATACATTCTAACCGAAACCGGGGTCGGCTATCGGCTTCGCTCACCAGACTGACAGCCACGATCATCGCTTGCGATAGAAAAACAATATGGAAAGCGCAATGCAACTTGCCGATTATCTCTCGGAGAAAAACACTCTCGTGGACGTCCAGGCGTCAACCAAAACCGGCTTGTTGAGCAATCTTTGCGCTCGTGCGGCTGTAGCCGTCGGCTTCGATGAGAAGACGATCTCATGCGAGATATTAAAGCGCGAAGGGCTTGGGTCGACCGGCGTAGGCGGCGGAGTTGCCATTCCCCATGCACGGATTCCGGGTCTTAGGAGCGCTTTTGGTGTACTCGCGCGCCTTCAGAAGCCGATTGATTTCGAGGCTATCGATGGGGAGCCCGTGGATATCGTGTTTCTGCTTCTTCTGCCGACAGCGACATCCGGCGAAGATCTGAACGTGCTCGCTGCGGTTGCTCGCAGATTGAGAAATGCGGAAGCGCTCCGGGCGCTTCGTCAGGCACAAGATGGTGCTGCCTTCCATAGCGCGATGGTCGCTTAGCAAAGACCGACAATGTCGTGTACAGCACCACACGGTCATCGCTCGGCGAAGATGCACGAGCATGCCAACCTCATCAGAAGCGTGTGGAGACGCCGACGTAGCTTACAATGGCTGGCGTGTTGCGGTTGAGACCGATATTGACGCCGATATCAAACTGCAGCGTCGGCTGCGGTAGCCAGACCAAAGCCATGTCATAGCTGTATTGTTGTACGGTCCCGGCAGGATCGAAATTCTGGCTGGTCCAGATTTCATTGTAGATCGTGAACTTGCCGATCTGCTTCGCGACGTTCACGAGCCCCGTCGCGCCAAGATGCCGGCCTTGGCCATCAGAGTCGGCAAGAACGTCGAGCTGCGGTCCCAGCGTCACCGTCCAGCCGTCCGGCACACTGATGTTGATGGGCACGGCCATGCCGCCCTCCACCTTGCCATTGCCGATACCAGTGGGTGCGGTGGGCAACTTCACGAACGGCAGAACTGCGAGTTGAAAGTCGCCTTCGGGGCCGGTGAGCCGCCGCTTGAACCGCACGGTTGCGTCGCCGATGCCCGACTGGGTGGACACATTGCCGACAGCATCGCCGGTCCGCACCCGCGTGAAGGGTACCCAGTTCAGCTGGATGTCAGAACTATCGGTCAGGCCATACTTCACGGTGGGATTGCTGAACAGCAGCTGATCGGTCCGGTTGCCTCCGGCGGTGTTGTTCAGCCAGGTAAAACCATCCGCTTCGATCTGCACCAGCCCTTTGGGGACGGTGCAGGCGAAGTTGGAC
This sequence comes from Nitrobacter sp. TKz-YC02, assembly GCF_049852135.1. NCBI lineage: Bacteria > Pseudomonadati > Pseudomonadota > Alphaproteobacteria > Hyphomicrobiales > Nitrobacteraceae > Nitrobacter > Nitrobacter sp. TKz-YC02. The sequence goes on along the minus strand of NZ_CP180728.1, from coordinate 3,522,650 downwards.
TTGGTCGGCCGGTCGGTACAGATCGGCGCATCGGCCACAGATGCCGTTGGTACGGCATCCTGTGCGAAGGCGGGACCTGCAAGCAGCGCGGCAAACAGGATAGAGCAACGAGTCATTGCATCCATTCCTTTCAGACAAGTCCAAGCGCGCCTCATGATCTTCCTTAATCTGCGATTGACACGTCGAGGCCGAGTTTCATGTTTGCATTCAAGCGCAACGAGGAGCCCGTTAGCGGCAAATGCCCCGTTAGCTCTCGACATACTCCGGGGCCCTCAGTGGCTATCGCAACGCGTATAGGAATTCGAGATGAGTCCGACGCCAATTGCATAAGCAACTCTTTATGCGGGCTCTTGAAGGTAATCGAGTTCATCACAAGCCAGACTAGCGAACGGCGACCACGCATTCCGAGGTCGGTAGAAACCCATAGGAGGGGTAAAGCGTGACTCAAAGGCACCATCTTGCGAGTGCAAACTATCATCTGCGCGGGCCGGCTCGCGATTGCGAGTTAAGGCATCGTTCTACCCAAGGAACTGGACTCGGGGCGATGAGCTGTCCCGTCTCGGGAGGCGGTGGTCACCGATGTTACGCAAAGTTTCCAGCAACCGGGTGTCCCCTAACAATGATCGCCCCTGGAAAAGACCCGTGAACATCCGCCTGATCTTTTTCCTCCGGGGTGGAGGGTCGCGGGCAGTTTGCACAGGTCCAACATCACGTAACAGCATCACCCGATTATGACGGGCTCCCTCTCCGCCACCGGCGCGTTTTGCCCGGGGGGCGGTCAATTCTCCGATTCGATTTACCGTTCAGCTAAAAGATCCGAAGGTGGCTATCCATAGCGGTCCGGAGAAATCGGCCATCACGCAGAAAGGAAAGTGTTTGATTGATCGCGCTCTGGTGTCTCAATAAACCGGAGTGCGTTGCGCCAAGTACGATGTGGTCGCTCATGCCTCTTAGTCTGGTGCTCTCTACCGAAACTCTGCCGTCATTTGGCTGCGGTACAATAAAAAAGGACGATATCGGATCGACCGTTTTGTTTCCCGCTATGATCCCAACAGAATAATCCGGCAGCGGAAGCCATCCGGAAGATTGCAGCCGGCTCGTCCCGAGTTGCTGACCGGCAGGTCCATAAAATGCACGATAAGGCGCAGTTTCCTTTAGAAAATCCGTGACCTCGCTGCCGCCATTCGGTGGGCCGAGCATGACGACGCGATGTAGCCGGATCGGTCGATATCTTGCCAGATAGAATTGCGCGAGTAGTCCACCCATGGAGTGTGTGACGAAGTGAAGCGCGTCCGTCTGCATAGCAAACGGATGAATAGCAGCGTGAACATTTTCGACGAGTACCTCCAGCGGATATTTTCGGCTCGGATAGGCGAGGTTCAGCGTCGCGAAGCCTTCCTTTTGCAACGCTCGTTCCATTCGCCTGAATGAGCGTGGCGTTTTTGCCAGGCCATGGAGGAGAACTACGCCTGATGAAGGTGTATCAGTCACGCTACTTCGCGCCCGGCTATCTGTACCGTCTCCTTGCCGAGCGCTGTCGCCGCCACGTAGTCGGTCTTGCCGGAGCCAAGCAGTGGGACCTTGTCCACTACGCAGACGTCAGCGGGGACGGCCAATTCCGATATCCCTGACGCCTTGGTGTGGCGCTGCATCGCGGCACGGTTGGCATCCTTCTGGGTCGTGAGCAGCACAATCCGCTCGCCCTTGCGCTGGTCGGGAATCGAAACCGCGACCGAAATTGCTTGCGGCCAGAGGGCGGTCGCCGTCGCTTCGACGACTGATAGCGAAACCATTTCGCCGGCGATTTTGGCAAAGCGCTTGGCGCGACCCTTGATCGTGATAAAGCCGGCAGTGTCGATGCTGACGATGTCGCCGGTATCGTGCCATCCGCCCGGCAGGGGCTCCAGCACGCCCGGGTTCTCCGCACGCAGATAGCCGAGCATGACGTTCGGGCCGCGAACCGAAAGACGTCCGCCTTCCTCGATGCCGGGGACAGGATCGAGGCGCGCCTCCATCAGCGGCGACAACCGGCCGACTGTGCCCGGACGATTTGCCATTGGCGTATTCATGGCGAGCACCGGCGCGGTTTCGGTGACGCCGTACCCTTCCAGGATACGCAAACCGTAGCGCTCCATGTAGATCTGGCGCGTCCGATCCTTGACGGCCTCCGCGCCCGCAAGCACCAGCCGTAGCGAGCGGAAATCGTAAGCGTGAGCCGAACGTGCGTAGCCAGCGAGGAAGGTGTCGGTTCCGAACAGGATGCTGGCACCGGTTTGGTAGATCAATTCGGGCACGATCCGGTAGTGCAGGGGTGACGGATACATGAAAATCGGGATGCCCGTCAGCAGGGGCATCATCATGCCGCCGGTCAACCCGAAGGAATGGAACACCGGCAGGACGTTGAAAACCTTGTCATTGGCGTTGGCATCGACGCGCGCCATTGCCTGTGATGCGTTGGCGAGGATATTGCGATGGGACAGCACCACACCTTTGGGCGTCCCCTCCGAGCCGGACGTGAACAGCACGACCGCCGGGTCATCGGCCTTGCGCGCAACTCGGGGTGCGGACCCGGCTAACAGGCCGGCCAGCTTGTCGGCAAAGCCAATTCCGGCCCGGATGTCTTCGAGGTAGAGCACGCGGGCTTCGCCTGCGACCGCCGCCACGAGCTTGTCGAGCTTGGCTTTCTCAACGAACGCTTTCGACGTAAGGACAGTGCGAACCTGCGCCGCCTTCATCGCCGCTTGCACGTTCGAGATGCCGGCCGAAAAGTTCAGCATCGCCGGCACGCGGCCGATGGTCTGAAGCGCCATGAATACGACCGCCACGCCGGCCGAGTTCGGCAATAGCACGCCGACGTTCTCGCCGATGGATGTGCCTTGTTCGAGCTTGCGGCTCAATACTTGCGCACCAAGGATCAACTTACGGTAGGTCAAGGACGTGCCAAGCGCGTCTTCAATAATCGGCTTACCGGTATCGCGATCGCGATGCGCGTGTGCCAGTCTATCGAACAGCGTTTGGTCCAGCATCGCGTTCTTCACCATGGCGTCGATCATGACGTCCTGCAACGCGCTACCGGCGGCATTGCGCCGCGCCTTGCCCTTCAAGAGGGGGGCAATCGCCAGCTTCACCGGTGGCAAGATGGAGATCGTGACTTTCGGGAAAAGACTGCGCTTGATCTCACCGTTCTTCAGGTAGCTCAGATATGAGCGCTGGGCGCCTTCGATCCGCACCGGCACCACGACGGCGTCCGCCTTGTCCGCGATCATTGCGGTACCGTCGTAAACCTTCATTAAAGAGCCAGAGACCGTGATGCGGCCTTCCGGGAAGATGACGACCGGCTCGCCGGACGCGACAAGCTTGATCAGGTCGCGTGCTGCAAGCGGCCTGGACGGATCCATGGTGTAGTGTCTGATCTGTCGAAGGAACGGCTTGGCCCACCATGCCTTTGCGATTCCGGTGTCGACCGCGAAGCTGGCGTCAATCGGTAATGTCGCATGTATCAGCGGGCCGTCGACCAAGCTGACGTGGTTGGGAGCAATCAGCATGCGGGTGCCAGGTTCGGGGAGATTTTCCAATCCCCGTATTTCGACCCGAAAGAGCGCCCGAAACAACAGCGCACCGAAATCGCGGACGCCTTCCTTGCCCCATTTACTGAGAACAAAGAAGATCGAACCGAAGGACGCGAGCGCGAGGCCAAAAAAGATCCATGCGATCGAAAGCCCGGCAGCTTGAACCAGCGCGACCATCAGCGAGCCCGCCACCATGAAGCCTGCCTGGAGGATGTTGCCGGCCGCGATTACGCGAGCGCGCTCGGCTGGCATAGACCACGCCTGTACGGCGGCAAAGGAGGGGACAACGAACAGACCGCCACCGAAGGCGAAGATCGCGAAGTCGGCAACGATCCACAGGCCATCAACCGAGGTAAGAAAGGCTATCGGTGTGACACCAGAGGTCGGCGTGGCGTGACCCACCACCCATGCGATGCCGAGGCCGGAAATGCCCATCACGATCGCGCCGATCGGGACCAGCGCGAGGTTCGGCCTTTCGTGCGAAAGCTGGGCGGCAAACAGCGAGCCCGCGGCAATGCCAATGGCGAAGATCGCGAGGCACATTGTCACGACAGTCTCGATGCCGCCGATGATATCCTTTATCAGAGTGGGCAGCAGCGACAGCACGATGGCGCCGGCCAGCCAGAACCACGACACGATCAGCATGCCATCCCAGAGCCGCCGTTCGGCATAAAGTGATTTGAGCAGACGAAGGGTCGAGGTCCAGGGGTTGGCTGTTATGGCTAGTTCAGGCGCCGATGGCGTCGTGACCGGTATGCGGGAAGCGAACGCCCATGACAGGAACGCAAGCAGCACGATCGCGGAGGCGACCCAACCCATATGGGCCGTACCGGAGACCAGTAAGCCGCCAGCGATGGTGCCGATCAGGATCGCGAGAAAAGTTGCGCCCTCCACCAGCGCATTACCCGTCGCAAGTTCTCCGACGGACAACTGATCAGGCAGAATGGCGTATTTCACCGGGCCGAAAAGCGCGGCAACGGTCCCGAACATAAAGAGCGCCAGGAATAGAAACGGGATCGAGTGCAGGAAGAATCCGACAGCAGCAAAAACGGCGGCGAAAATTTCAACGAACTTCAACCGTCGCGCCACGACGGACTTGACGTATTTGTCTGCGAGTTCGCCGCCAAGGCCCGAGAGTACGAAGAAGGGAAAAATAAAAACCGCGCCGGCGATCGTCACCAGAGTGCCGCCGCCCTGCGTTGTCGCAGCCCCATACAGCAGGATGATGACAAGGCCGTTCTTCAAAACGTTATCATTTAGCGCGGCGCAGAATTGAGCCCAAAACAACGGCGCAAAACGGCGTGATGACATCAGTTCCCGGATCATTGGCTTCCTGTGATGGCTTTGAACTGCAAAAAGGCAAGTTTGACGGGTGTGTCGCGGTTTAGAAACTTTGGTGTCAAGCCCGCTCGGCGCTCAAGAGCTTTTCCGTCCGCGCTTCCTCAATCCGGTTGATCATGCGGCTGCTCTCGTGAAGGTCACGAACCGTCTTGGCGAGCGTTAGGCAGGATTGAATCAACATCCCCATTCCCATTGCGAAGTAGGCGCGTGTCCACCAATCCAGCGGAAGCGCGAAAATACCCCCGCCCACCATCAGGACAGATGCTACGAAGCAGATGTAGGAAAAGTTGACCCATGCGCTGGTGGGACGATCGGAATGCGTCATATAGTAGCTCCTTCGTTAAGACTTCAGGTTGGATTCAATCAAAGCTGCAACTGGCTGCTCGGCAGCCTTGCGAAGTCGCGCCAGAACATCGGATGCGCGAATATGAGTTGGACGACCAAATCCGGCTTCCGACATCCGTTCGATCAGATGCTCGGCCGGTCGGGACATTTCGTGCCTTATGGCGCGAGCGTTTTGGTTGTTTGCCCTGACTGCCTCCAACGCGATTTCCGCTTCACTGAAGCTGTCAAGATCCGTCTCCGAACCGTGGATGGTGCCGGTCAGGGCGCTATCGATGCGGGCCATCCTGCGGCCGCGATCGAGATCCGATAAACGTCGGCGTTCCGCAGCGAAATGCTTTGAAGCCTGCTCCGTGGCACGGATGTCGCTGGATATTGCTGCGATTGCTTCAGCAGCTTGCGTTGCCAGATCGTCGCGGCCGGCCCGGAGCGCTTCGACGGCACGCTGCTCCAGATCCTGTGTCTTGATCGTGAGCACGCGGCGGCGATCGGCTTCCCGGGCTTCCTCGGCGATCGCTATCGCAAGCGCGCGCCGAGCCGCAATGTGAGACTGATGAGCCGCCGCCAGTGAACGATTCAGGCTTGTTATCGGGGATAACGATTGCCGATACAGGTCACTCAGTATGTCGAACAGTCGGAAGAGGGATTGGCGCATCGATCCGCCTCACGTCAGGTGTTTCAGGTGGCCGAAAGAAAACGGGCAACGTCGTTTTCCTGTCTGCTGCCGCTTGCGGCGGTGGACCAGCACGCCCGCAACGTCGCTGGCTTGGGCCATTCGGTCGATTGGAGATAGGAGGAGCTTCATGACGAGTTTGACGGCAATCCTGCCGACGCCGGTCGCGAGGGCATGGGCATCGTCGACAGCGGTAAGAGCAATGTTTTCAAGAACGACCGTTTGCATATTCAAGGGCCTCCTGCTATTTTGAACATTGTTCAAAACTCGGTACGGGAAAAATGAACATTGTTCAAGAAGAATCTTTGCGCGATCAGAAAAAAAGTCGCAGGCGCACACTGATGCTCGATACCGCACGACGCATTATCGCGTCTAAGGGACTGATTTCATTGAAAGTTCGAGACGTTGCCGAAGCCGCGGAATGCTCGATTGGGAGCGTTTACAATGAATTCGGTGACTTTGACGGCCTGATTCTGACCGTGAACCGCGAGACGGTTCAGCTGCTCACATCGAAACTACGCATGGTTCCCAGCGACGACCCGCGCGCCCAGCTCCATGGTTTGGCGACCGGTTATCTCGAGTTCGCCGCGGAGCACACGAATCTGCTCCGATCGCTATTTGAGCATCGTATGGAGAAAAACCGCCCATTTCCCAAAGATATTCTCGATATGGTCATGGAGGCGTTCGCGCTGATGTATTCGCCGCTCTCGCGGCTTTTATCGAAGCGCGATCCCGATGAGCTGTTGTTGATCGCGCGAACCATGTTTTCAGCCACGCACGGGATCATTTCGCTCGGGCTCGAAGACCGCATGGTCGCCGTACCATCGCCAAATCTCAGGCAGCAACTTGCGCAATTCGTCGATGCGCAACTGGAAGGATTGGGCGCGCACGCCTGACCGCGCTCGCCGATCGCCACAAGAAGCTATAATTCGTTTTGAGAGATGTACCGTTCACGCGCCGGACGATCATCGCGGCGGTTACGTTTCTCAACGCCGCGCGATTCAGGATCGATTGGACGAGCTGCGAGCATTGCTTGCGCAGGTGTGCCCTGCACATGGTGGGATTGGCCACAATCGACCACCACCCGACGAGGACAGCCCGCAGGTGACCGTCGTCGTCGAAATCAAGGATGCGGAAGAAACAATCCGTAAAACCTGAGCCAAACGCGCTTTCGGTTGCAAACGCGACGTTACGTCTGAAATCCGCCTCGGTTGGCTTGGCAAGAAGATCGACGCCGCTGCGGACAGTTTCGTCCAGGCATTTGGAGAGACCCTCGGCGTGGCGGCCGGAACGGCGGTCGCCGCAGGTGGAGCGCTTCTAATCCCGCCAGTCGTGAAGCGAGTGACGGAGATTGTCGATCATGTCACACGCTGGTTTTCGCATGTGACGCTCCCGTTCTGATTGTGCGCTATCTCGAACAGGCGTGCGCAGCGCCCGTGAGATGCCAATATGCATTAGGATCTAGTTGTCGTGCGCCGCGATTAGGGCGTCGATATCGTCTTCGGTAAGCCCGGGACGGCTTAGCAGGGCCGCAGCGACGCGCTGGATTGCAGGCCAGTTTTCCTCGACCAGATCGGCAGTCTTTTGGGTCGTACGGCTGAATAGGCGGCTGAACTCCTCTGTTTCGGGGCCGTCCAGCTCGACGTAGCTGCCCGGCACCGCCGGCTTGCCGTGCTGCCGCAAAACCAGCATCGCCAGGAGGCTGGTCGCGTTGGCGCGATCCACGCGCCAACCACCCTCGCACGCGTGATTCTGGGCCGCGAGCGACATGGGACGATAGTGATGCTGCGCCTGCGGGCCGGCCAGCGCGACAATGGCGTACTTCTCCGGCGTCTCGAGGTCGTCCAGGGCGAGGTGCGTCGCGCTGGACGTCGTCACGACGGCGCCAGCGCCGTCGTGTGCATCGAGGGTCGCGTAGCTTACCGGGATGTCCAGCACGCGCGCGATCACGGCGTGTCCGGCCTCGTGATGCGCGATGGTCTCTCTCTTCTCCACGACGACAAGCTCCGTAATCCACTGACAAAAGCGGCCGATCTGGCGCTCGAACGCCGGATCGGACTGACCTGACCTCGGTGGTACCGATGGCCAGCGGAAGAAAGGTAGCAAGACGGTGCCGAAGGGCAAGGCGCTGCTCGGGGAGTTACCCTTGCCTACGAGGTCCCGGTCGGCAAGCTTCATCTCACCGGCGGATGTCGGGCCCTCCCGGGCCAGGCAGCAGCTTCAGCATGACTCATACCGGATCGATCGGGAGAAAGCGCACATGACGGCGCCAGTCCGCCGGACGCGGAGTCGCCGAGCAAGATGGCAATGCCGCCGGTAACAGCCACGAGCGAGGAGTTTCAAGCTTCCAAAGGCCGGGTCAAGTCTCAGGCTTCCATCAGTGGCGGGGGCATGGACACCGCCAAGCAAATGAAGCGTGACAACGAAATTTCCAAGGCATCCTCTTCAAAACGCCCTTCTCCGAGGAACTGACGCGGCGGGTGGAACTTCTCACAAGCGCCCTGGAGAATTGATCGGTGTCATCTTGCGGTCGGCCCACCTCTTGATGTCGCCAGCGGTTAGCACCTTGAGGAACGGATTGGCGTTGACGATTTTTTCGCGTGTCGTCCGACCCGTCGCGTCAGCGGTAGCCATAAGGGAAGCAGCATCGGCATTTTCTGCGCCGAACAATAGCGCCACGGCGCCTGCGGGTCCCGCGAAATGGGCAAGATAAAGAGAACCGGGCGTAATCGGCAGACCGCGCTTGTCTAGCATCGCGGCATATTCGTCGATCAACTGCGCGGCAATCTCTCGCGTAAGCTCGGGATCTCGCCGCAACTCCAGAACTTCCTTCTTGCTGCGCCCCGCCATCAGATCGCGTCGATGCCTACGAATGGCTTCGAGCCACGTGTCGTCAACAAACTGGGCGGCACCCGTCGCGCTCGAGCGCTTGTTCCTTGCATTCGCGTCACCATTAGACTCGGCGATAATAATACGCTCGACCAAAGCCTTCTTGACCGCCTTGTCGATTGTCCCGTTCAATTGGGTGTCACGAAACAGGACGAAACTTGCGACGAAAGCCAGACCAATTGCCACTCCAAGAACGAGCGTGATGGACTCCGCCGACAGCCAGTCCCTCGCCGCGACAACGTACCCACGCTCGTCGGGGCGAGGTGGCCGTATTTCATCAATACGGCCTGTTTGCTCGGACGTATGCGCGAGGGTCCGCGAGCTACCGCAGGCAAGCTCGATCCAAATGAATCGTTGGGCTAGGTTTGCCATCGCGTTGAAAGATTCAATGCTCGGGATAGGCCATCAGCGGGCGGCTGGCTCATCCGCTTTGTCGTGCACGGCGGTGTCTCGAATTTCATTGTGGTGAGTGTATCGAGACCAACAAGGACGAGAGCCACTTTCATCTGATTTCACGCTCCCGAAGAGGAAAGCCTTACTCAAAGGTCGCCGGAAAAAATCCCCAAAGGTCGAGAGATATTGCAAAGATCCAATAGGGCGGCTTAGCGGCAGGAGTTGACCCGCCGTCGCGGTTACGCGACAAGATTTGGGGATACGGTTAACGCGGACAATGCTCGGCTGGCCTGAGGTCGTCGATCAAGAAGCCACACAAGAAGCTGGGGACGCGCGCTGGAGAGCCTTCCTCAGGATGTGGTACGGGTGGTCGGTGCCTGCGGCAGCAACGGATCGGGCGGCCCCATGGCGACCTCGGGTTCGGACGCTTCGAGTTCCGGTTTCTGATCGAGTACCCTGTGCATGCGTTCTTCGTCGAGCGCGTTCTCCCATTTGGCAATCACGACGGTGGCGACACCGTTGCCAACCAAGTTGGTCAGCGCACGCGCCTCGGACATGAAGCGATCGACCCCCAGGATCAGCGCAATGCTGGCAACCGGAATTGTGCCGACGGACGCGAGCGTCGCGGCCAGAACGATGAACCCAGATCCGGTCACACCGGCGGCGCCCTTCGAGGTGAGCAGCAACACGCCGATGATGCCGAGCTGTTGCCAAAGAGTCAGTTCGGTATTGGTCGCTTGCGCAAGAAAGATAGCCGTCATGGTCAGGTAGATACAGGTGCCGTCCAGATTGAAGGAGTAGCCGGTCGGGATCACGAGGCCGACGACCGACTGTTTGCAGCCCAAATTTCCCATCTTCTCGATCATGCGTGGCAGCACCGACTCGGATGACGATGTTCCGAGCACGATTAGAAGCTCTTCCTTGATGTAGTTGATGAACTTGAAGATGTTAAAGCCGACGAGCCACGCGATCCCGCCCAGCACGAAGATCACGAAGATCACGCAGGTCAGATAGAAGGACGCCATCAACTTCGCTAGCAGGAGCAGAGCGCCCAGGCCGTACTTTCCGATGGTGAACGCCATCGCGCCGAATGCACCGATCGGCGCCGCCTTCATGATGATGCCGACGATCCCGAAAAACGTATGCGAGACGATGTCGATAAAAGCCAGGACGGGACGGCCGCGCTCGCCCATCATGAACAGGCCGAAGGCGAACAGGATCGCGAACAACAGAACCTGCAGGATCTCGCCTTCCGCGAATGCACCCACCACCGTATTGGGGATGATGTGCATCAGGAACTCAACCGTACCCTGCTGGCCGGCCTTCGTGGTGTAGACTTGGATCGACTTGGTATCGAGCGCGTTGGTGTCCACATTCATGCCGGCGCCGGGCTGCAGGATGTTGACTACGATCAGGCCTGCGATTAGCGCGAGCGAGGTGACGACCTCGAAATAGACCAGTGCTTTAATTCCGACGCGCCCGACCTTCTTCATGTCGTCCATGCCGGCGATGCCGTGCACGACGGTGCAGAAAATGATCGGTGCAATCAGCATCTTGATCAGCTTGATGAATCCGTCGCCCAGCGGCTTCATGGCCTCTCCGAGATGCGGGTAGAAATGCCCCAGCAGGACGCCAAGCACGATGGCGGTGAGCACCTGGGCGTAGAGATGCTTGTAGAACGGCTTGAGCGGACTACCAGCCGTCGTCGAGCGTGCCGTCTCCATGTGCTCCCTCCCGTGGCTCCGACGCCGGTCAGCGTTCCGACGTCGGGCGGTTCGCGGACTTGTCGCCCGCTGCGTCCTTATTCCCAGCAACTTTCGTCCGTTGACGTGCTCGTGCAAGCGGCAGCAAGTCAATGGACTCGATATCGCAACGCCAGCAAGAACGGGCCATGTGGACGGTTGCCGGACGCACGCCGCGCGCTTCTGCGCTCACGCGAAGTAGAACATTTCCACGCATCCCGCTCGCCAAATAAGGCCAACAGACTTGCGTTACGAATGGCAGCGCGATCGCTGCCAACGCCCGGATCAGGTCCATGGTCACGAGAAACGAACGGCGCGGGACATGAGGCAGTCGCCGACCATTTTTGCGGCTGCTCTCGCAAATAACAGTCGCTTATTCGACCGTATATCGAGCGGTTAGGGAATGACCGTGCACGTTGCCCGAGAACACGACCCGCACTTGCGGCGCCAGTTCGGTCTCGGCCTTGCCGACCATCATGTTAGGATTAACTGGCTTGAGCTGCACGGTGACAGTCTTGCCGCCTTGCTGGACCGTTGCGCGGCCCTTCATCTCCTTGGTCGGCAGGGGCGATCCATCATGATCACCGATATAGAAGATCATCTCCCCTCCCTTGTGGACGAACTCGATCGCATGTCCCTGCGAGGTGACGACCGGCCCGTCGTTATTGCCTTTCTTCGTTTGGGCCGTAGCTGGGCCGACAGAGGCTGTCAGGGCGACGATCATGACCAGGAAGATATATTTCTGCATTGCATTTCTCTGTTTGGGGTTGGGTGAGGGTCAGAAGGCTTCCGCTAGTTCGGAAGTTGCGGCGTGTTCGGTCAGAAGGCGGTTCAAAGGTTTTTGGCCGAACAATAGGAACAGGATCGGCGTCACGACGGTGTCGAGCGCCGTTGCGCTCAGCAGGCCGCCGAAGATCGTGACAGCGACGGGATGGAGGATTTCCCGCCCCGGCTCGTCGGCGCTGAGCAGCAATGGCGTCAGGGCGAGGCCTGCACACAGCGCCGTCATGAGAACGGGGCTCAGGCGTTCCAGACTGCCCCGCACGATCAGGCGGCGGCCGAAGCGTTCACCCTCGTGCACAGCAAGATTGACGTAGTGAGATATTTTCAAAATCCCGTTGCGGGCCGAGATGCCCGCGAGCGTGATGAAGCCGACCATGGAGGCGACCGACAATGGCTCACCCGTGATGGTCAAGGCGATCACGCTCCCAATCAACGCCAGGGGGATGCCACCCATGATGATGAACGCTAGCGCAACCGATCGGTATCGCCCGTAAAGAACGATGAAAATCATCGACAGCGACACCAACGACAGAATGCCAATCCGCAATGCCGCTACCTCTTGTGCTTGGAACGCTCCCTCGAGGTTGGTCGTATAACCCTGCGGGAAGCTGATCTCGGCCAAGGTACGCCGGATGTCTGACGCGATCTCGGTCATGTCGCGGCGTCCGTCGCCGTTTCCGTAAACGACGATTCTGCGTTGCGTGCCTTCCCGCTGGATCTGGTTCGGTCCGTCGGTCTCGGTGACCTGCGCGAGCTCCTTTAAGGGGATGAACCCGGACGACGTCGGTATCAAGAGATCCCGGAGGCCGCTGGTCGACCTGTTCTGATCGGACAAACGCATGACGACATCGAAGCGGCGATTGCCGTCGACGATCTGCGAGACCTTGCGACCATTCGAGAGGGTGTCCAGTGCCTGCGTGATTGCCGCGGGCGTCAGGCCGTGGAGGGCGGCGCGCTCGTGATCAACCTGGATCCGTACCTGCGGAATGAGCACCTGCTTCTCCACCTGGAGATCGACCAGCCCGGAGATTGGTGTCAACCGCTGGCGGGTGGCTTCCGCCAACTGACGCAGCGTATCGAGGTCTTGCCCATAGATCTTGAGGACGATCTGGGCGCGAACGCCAGACTGCAAATGATCAAGCCGATGGCTGATTGGCTGTCCGATTGCGACGGAGGCGGGTAAGGCTGACAGTTTGCCCCGGATGTCAGCGTAGATATCGGTCTTGTGCCGTGTCGATGGAGTCAGATCGACATCAATCTCGCTGTAATGCACGCCCTCGGCATGTTCATCGAGTTCGGCGCGGCCGGTTCGGCGTCCGACTGATTTCACCTCCGGCACCCGCGACAGAAGCTGTTCGGCCAAAAGGCCGAGACGATTCGACTCCACCAGCGAAATGCCCGGGTTGTACTGAAGGGATAGCACCAGCGTGCCTTCGTTGAAGGGCGGGAGAAAACTGCGCGGCAACATGACCGCGGCATATCCAGCGACCAGAACCGCAATGCTGACTGCGCCGAGAACGAGTCTCCAGCGATCGAACGCCCAGGCGAGGAGCCGCCGATTGCCTTGCTTCAGCATTCGCACGACGATGCTGTCGCGCTCGCGCGAACGAGCCTTTCCAGAGAGCAGATAGTAGGAGAGGACGGGTGTAACGGTCACCGACGTCAGCAAAGACGCCAATATGGAAACGATGTAGGCGATGCCGAGCGGGGTGAACAGCCGCCCCTCGATTCCGGGAAGCGCGAACAACGGCACAAAAACCAGGACGGTAATCATCGTCGCATAGACGATGCCGGAGCGGATCTCCTGGCTCGCTTGCGCGATTACTTCGAGAACGGGTCGGGGATTGCGCTGCGCGCGGTTCTCCCGAAGCCGTCGTAGGATATTTTCGACGTCAACGACTGCGTCATCAACCAGTTCGCCGATCGCAATCGCAAGGCCTCCGAGCGTCATCGTGTTGATAGTGAGTCCGAAGGCGCCGAAAACCAGAGCGGTCACCAGGATCGATATCGGAATGGCGGTCAATGATACGACCGTCGCACGCGCGTCGAGCAGGAAAATGAAGAGGATCACGGCGACGACGATCGAGGCCTCAACGAGGACTCGCTCGACATTGCGGATCGAGGTCTCGATGAACGTGGCCTGCCGGAACTGGACGTTTGTGACGGAGATTCCAGCAGGCATCGTAAGCTGCAAATCTCGCAGTGTGGCTTCGATCTCGCGGGTCAGTACCACGGTATCCGACGCGGGTTGCTTCTGGACGCTTACAATGACGGCTGGCTTGCCGTTGTAGCCGGCATCGCCTCGCTTGACGCGCGGAGCGAAATCGACCCGCGCCACTTGCTTCAGCAAAATGGGTTGATGGTCGCGGCCCGCAACAACGGTATTGCCAAGGTCGTCGATCTTCCTCGTTAGTCCCACGTTCCGGATTAGGAATTCCCGGCCGTGCTGATCAACGAATCCTCCACCGGTGTTGGTGCCGAAACGTGTAACAGCTCGCTCGATCTGTTCATGTGTGACGCCAAGGGCCTGCATCGTGGCAACGTTCGGCGTCACCCGATATTGCCGAACCTCGCCGCCGATGGGGATGACCTGAGCGACGCCCGGAATGGCGAGCAACCGCGGCCTGATCACGAAATCGGCGATCTCGCGCACGTCCATCGCCGACGCCTTGCCCTCCGTGGTGAGCGCGATCAACATGATCTCGCCCATGATGGAGGTGACCGGACCCATTCGTGGATTCACGGATGTGGGCAATTGCTCGCGGATCAGCGCGAGGCGTTCCGAAACGAACTGGCGCGCCCGGTAGACATCGACGCCCCAATCGAATTCGACGTAAACCACCGAAAGCCCTACGCCGGAGACTGAACGGACGCGGAGGACGCCGGGCATGCCGTTCATCGAGGTTTCGATTGGAAACGTGACGAGTTGTTCGACTTCTTGCGGGGCAAGCCCCTCCGCCTCGGCCAGGATGTTGACTGTCGGTCGGTTGATATCCGGAAAGACGTCAATCGAGATGCGTGGAAGCACGAACAGGCCGTAAGCGATAAGGACGGCCGCTGCTGCCAGTACGAACAGGCGATTACGCAAACTCGTCTGCACGATGAGCTTGAACATGATGGCTCCTAGCGGATCTGGTTGATGAGGTCCGCGCCGCGCACGACGACCCGATCGGAGGCATTAAGGCCGGCTGTGACGATTATGTTTTTGGCATCGAGCGGCTCTATCCGGACGGGTCTCGGCTCGAAACGTTCAGGGGCGACATGCACCCAGACGACGCTCTCGCCGTTGTTACTCTTCACCACGGCATCGCGTGGAAAGATCAAACCCTGCTTCGCCCTGCCGCCCTGGACGAGCACGGTGACGGGTTGGCCGATGCGAAGGCCCGAAAGAGGTTCCGGAATGGAGAAATGAACCACGGTCGCGTGCTGTCTCAGGGCGCGGCTGGTTCCGAGATAGGACAAAAGAAACGAGGTGCCGTCCGAATCTGACGCCGTTGCTTGGACAGGACCCGCGGGATCAAGCTCGTCGTAGGCCAATGCTTCGACCCAGAGTCCTTGAGGATCGGCGATTTCGAACAGAATGTCTTGCGCCTGAACGACCTGACCAGGCACGGCCTTGGCCGCTGTGATGACGCCATCGGTCGATGCCCGCAAAAGCTCATAGTCACCGCGAGAGTTGCGCATGGTCTCGCGTCGGGCCCACAATCCTGCCAGTTCACTCTCAAGATCGTTGAGCTGACCCATCGGCGCCGCACCGCGTTCAACCAATGGCCGCAGACGTTTGATCTTGGTTTCGGCGACCGCGATGAGTTGCTCGATTTCCCCCATCTTCTCGGAAATCGTCGTGCGGTCTGCCACGGGCAGATAAGGTTCGATCCGGAGAAGCGTTTCTCCCTTGGTGACTTTCTGCCCGATACGCGGCAACGTTCCGTCGTTGGGGACGATGCGGCCGCCGTAAATGCTTTGGACAATGCTACTGCGATTTGGATCGCCGATAATGCGGCCAATCAAGTTAAATGCTGGCCGTGCGGTTCGGGGCTCGGTGGTAGCCGTGCGAATATCAAGTAGGCGCTGCGTCGGTTTGGCAGCAAACGCGGTGCCGTCCGGCAGCCGTCGTGGGGCATCGCTTTGAGCTTGTAGCTGTGGCGTGCTGGCCGACATTCCTGCGTTCTGCAATCCGGCGGATGCGGCGGCTGCCAGAAACACGCAAGCTCCAGATGTCAGCCCGGCGATGTAGGACGCGTTGCGCCGTCCTCGACGTCTCAGATAACCGAACAGCAGCCCGAGGATGATTCCCGCGAAAACAAGGGCTTCCGCGGTCCCCATCGGAGAGAGCCGTGTCGAATTACGCCGCATGTTCGGTTCGATCGGCGGGGAGGGGGTAAAGGAATCGACGAGCAGGTCATCACCCTTTCCACCATTGATCGCGAAGATCACCTCCGTCGATCCGGAACGGACCAGATCAGGAAAGGGAATTGTATAGCCGTTCGGGTCGCGCTCGGCTTCGATGGCTTCCGTGTCGCCGATCGTGACCTGCACGGTGACATCCGTGACCGGTTGGTTAGACACGGCGTCATCGACGAATATCGAAAACTTGCCGTTCTTCAGGACGCCGACGACCTCGTAGCGATCAGATTGCGCCGTCACCCGGGGGAACACAGACGAGGCGGCTGCCAATTTTTGATCGTCGCCATGATCGTGCCCCTCATGGGCGGCCGAAACAGAAAGACTGAGCACGAAGGCAAACAGACAGCCAAATCCAATGGCGCCAAGCCTTACGAACTGCCCACGCGGGCAGCATTGATTCAGGAACATTGAAAACCCCTTCAGACACGCGAATTTGCGGCAGCCGAAAGGGCCGCCCGGACTACGCGATGCTGAGGGTACTTGGCGGGCGGATCAGAGCGCCCGGATCGATGCCGTCCGCGCGCTCCGATGGAGGCAGTTGGGCAACGCCAACAAACCCAGACGGATCAGCCAAAATGGGTGCAGTCGGAATGGTAACGGACACGCAGAACAGCATGCAGAACGAAGGCGGGAGGGCGCCATCATGGTCGTGATCGGTTGGGCTGTGAACGTGGCCCTCGGCGATGTCACCATGATGGACATGCACATGACCTGCGAGGTGGCCGTGGTAGTGCATGGAACCGTTCAGGACAACGGCTGGTTCAGGCAGCACGCCAGAGGCAGCTGAAGCCTGAGAAATCGACATCAACATAGTCTGAAGCAAAAGCGCCCACCGCCAGGAACATGAGTGTTCTTGCGAGAGGGAGAAATCGGAGGTGCCGCTTGTGGCTCATTGCGGTCAAACTAGGAGAGAATCGAGCGGCAAACAAGGTGCCATCTTCGTACACGGGCTCGTGTCGTATCGCAGCGACACCGCAGCTTGGTTCCGCGAACGCTGACGTTTGTCGCGCTTGGCGCCGGAGATCATCGATTTAGCTGCATGACCGTTGACACTACGAGAATGGGCTTTTTATTCGGGGCATGGGGATCTGCGATCTCCCCACGAATAAGTGATCGGTGATGCGGACGGCGGTTTGCAAGTGCCGTTTCGGCACAGAACCTGGAAACCCCGCCGAGGACACGCAAGGGGATTCGATGAGTGATGATGAAGGCCAAGGCCAACCAGCGGGGCCGAGATCTCTCCACGACCTTCCCATTGATACCGCGATCAGACTTCGCTGGGTGTTGCGTGACATCCGAGCGGGGCGCAAACTGCTCGCGCCATCGAGCGATGATTTGACGTTGCTTGCGGAGCGCCGCTTGATCAGCGTGGATAACGGTAAGCTCGTGCTAACGGATGCATCAAATTCGGTAATTGACAGCCCCACTTAGAAAACCCACGTCAAAGCACTAGCGGAGCCGAAACCCTGGAGGCGAAAAGTGCCTGACCTAGACCCGCTCGAATCTGTTGCCGCGTCCGAATTGGTTTCGTCATCGCTGCTTGCCGCGCTAATCCCAGCGCTGGTCAATCGCGGCGTCCTGACTCAGCAAGATGCCACTGAGATTTATGAAAACGCCCTGATGTTGCTTGAAATGCAACAGGGTGCCGATCCTGCTGTGCAACATGTCTACGAAACAGCTCGTGAGTTGATCGAAGCGCATTTGCGGCCGGAATAGAAAACCCCGCCGAAGCGGGGTTTTCCAAGACTATTTGAAGACGATAATCGGTTGGAGTCTGTGTTGAGCGATCCGCGCGCGCCGGCCGCCTCGATTTCCATCGAGACGGCCTTGCGAGAGCGAACCTTTTTCCATCAATCCGAACTATCGAAGAACCGGTGCTTGCGCCCGTAAGGGGGCAACAAGACCGACGGGAAATCGGCCGCGTAACGCTGTTCTCTCTCAACTTGCTCGGGCTCATGCGCTGACGACGTTAAAGGACTCTCGATCGCCTTGCGATAGAGATGCCACGTCGCATGACCAAGCAACGGCATGATAACCGTGAGACCGAGGAAGAAGGGAATCGACCCGAGCGTCAGCAAGATAGCCACGATCAGACCCCATTCCGCGGCTGCGATTGGATTCTTCGCCACCACGCGCATCGACGTCTGAATGGCATCGCTCATATCGGCGTGTTGATGAAGCATCAGCGGGAACGACACAATGCTGATGCACAAGGCAACGGCTGCGAACAGGAATCCGACGCCGAGGCCGATCATGATCATGCGCAAGCCCTCGGACGTGGTGAAGACCTGCGTGAGGAAATCGGGAATTGCCGAAGCCGGGATATCGCCGTAGGTGGACACGTAGATCGCGTGCGCCGTTACCACCCAAGCGACAAAAATAGCAAGCAACAGCGCACCCAGTCCAAGCATCGACCCGAACGATGGTGCCCGCAGCACGCGGAATGCGTGCCAGGCTGACGCGTCCATACCGAGTTCGCGCCGATAGCTCAGTTCATAAAGCCCTAGCGCCGCAAATGGTCCGATCAAGGCAAAGCCTGCGGCGATCGGAACCAGCATCGGCAAAACCGAGTAGCCGAGCACCATCCGCCACAGCAGAATTCCGATTATGGGATAGATAACGCAAAGGACGATGGCGTGGCTGGGAACCGCCTTGAAGTCTTCCCAACCCAGCCGCAAGGCTTCGAGAAGGTCGGAGAAACCGATGTGGCGGATCACGGGTCCGTCTACGGCGACAGTTTCTGAGGGTGGGGGTGACGTGCCTTCGAGAGGATAATAAGTGGCCATGTTCGTTGTCTCCCTTTCGCGGGGTCGATCTCTGGCCGCCGGAAGGCGCGAGTTCGCCCCTTCAGAAACGATCACGATCAAGACCAGACGCGAGAGCACAACCAACCTGATCTTGCCGCGACCTGTAAGGCAATTCTAACCCCGATTTCTGATGTTAGTTGCTCACTCTTCAGTGAGTTTGTGCTGCGGGATGCATCGGTTATTATTTGTTCGGATGGGGTGCGTGGCCAGGTCCATCCGGGATTGGCTGCGTATCTCCGACCAAAGACCCGCCGGTGGGTCTCCCTTGCCGGCGGGTTTTTGTCGAAGCTCGCGACGAGCAAAATAGCCCAAAACTGATGTGCGATGTGCTAGGGTGGTTGCAACCAGCACCCGACCACATTGGAGGAGACGCAAGGTGATAGGACAGATAGCGTATGTGTCTATTACAGCGGGCCTTTCATATACCCTCGCTGTACGTGCTCTCAAAAGGCGCGAGCGGATCACGCTGGCGATAGAACAAGACGCTGCGCCAGCTTTCCGTGATCTTTTGATCGAGGGTGGCCTCTTGTTTGCAAGTGGTCTTTTTGGCCTTTTGGCTGCATTTTATTTGGCTATCTGCGTGTCGAGATATTGGGTGAATTACTAGAGGACTTGAGACATCGCCGTGCGTCTTTGATTTGCCGCTCAGACACCCCAGCCG
The DNA here is from genome assembly GCF_049852135.1 of Nitrobacter sp. TKz-YC02. Taxonomy (NCBI): domain Bacteria; kingdom Pseudomonadati; phylum Pseudomonadota; class Alphaproteobacteria; order Hyphomicrobiales; family Nitrobacteraceae; genus Nitrobacter; species Nitrobacter sp. TKz-YC02. The sequence goes on along the minus strand of NZ_CP180728.1, from coordinate 3,503,043 downwards.
CCCTTGCGACCGCTTCGGCATTGCCTCTCCGGCGGCCGCCCCTCTCCGGCCCGCACATCAACGCAGGTCGTGACCCAAATCCACTCCTTGACGGTTTTGATCGATATGTCGGTTTTGGCGCCACGAAGCAGACACACCAATCCGAACCTGCACCAGATGACGATAGCGAGAATGATGCGCCATTTTACGTGAATATATCAATTAGATACACAACTCCACTGCGGCTCGCTCCATCGTTCTTCATTTGGGTCAGCATGGGTAAGTAGCAGTAGACTGCTCCTGGCGTTAGGTCACAACGCGGTGCATGTCGTTTTCTTATTCTGGGGGGCGACGGAAATGCTTCGAGGACTACGAAATCGGAGAGCCCTAAGCCTCGGAGTGATGGGCTTCGCTGCAGCGATTTTTCTCGCTATAGCGCTCATTTATATGTTCGGCGGATTCAGTCCGACTACTCCAGCGCTGCCTGCAACAACGCCCGCGCCAACACAGTAGTCGCCGGCTCAATCATGCAGCGCGGAGTCGCGAGGCCAATTGTTCAATTGCAGCGGCTTCGTTGTCCTCGTTACCACTACCGTGAAAGCGGACGAACTCGCGCACTATGGACAGTTTCGAATGCACCAAGCCAACATGCGATAGTCGCAACATGGTAGCGAGGGGCAAATGATAGACGGTGAATTTTTCTCAAATTGCGCTCGTAGCGATCTTGGTCGCTTCAATTCTCTGTGCCACCTGGACCGATGTTCTCAGTCGAATTTGATTTTGCTAATCAAACGGTTGTGGTGATCAAAAAAATAGGCTTCATACGATATTCCTTTCAGAGCATACACCTTTTCGATACCGACTTTTTCGGCGCCGCCTTGCAAAGATTGAACGTAGCGTTGTCGATCAACTGAAAGAGATGACAGCGGAACAGCGTTCTCGATTTCCAAGCCTTCGTCGTACCTAAGCTCCGCAAGATAGACCAAGGTATTCCAAGTTAAACGAGCGCTTAATTCTTCAGCCTTGATAGTCACTATGAGATCGGGATCATTTGCAAGTTTAATATCGACAACCGCGCGGTTCAGCATCAATACGCCAGAAAGTACCATGGCAGTATATCCAGCTCGCATGAACAGTCCCCTGGATACTCTAGGCAAGACGAATTTCATTAAGCCAGAGGAGAGAACAGCGGCCAGCGCCACGAGCAAGCCGATTTCTATGGTTTTGAGATGAAACAAACCCAATGACGCATAAAGATAGAGCTTGATCAAATGGAGTAGGACTTCATTCGCCGCTCTGGTAGCGATGATTTCATCGTTGTCTAAACCGCAGCGAAAATAAAACCGGTTAAACAGGACACCAACCGCACCTGTCAGACCAGAAATGAAACCTGCCAAAAGGCCGACCAGTCTGATTTGCCATGGTGGAACAGTGAGCGATGCGGATGCGGTATGTTTTGTTTCCTGCTTTCTAAAGAGCCAAAGAAGATTGGAGATTAGAAATAGGCTGATGCACAACTCCAGATACATCGGTTGAAGATAACTCAACATCTTCGCGCCTAAAATCACTCCCAACATGGCCGTCGGCAAGAACAACTTGGCGATATCCCAACGGATGACGTTAAAAAATATCCAGATTCTGGAAAAGGAGCTTGTTGCTGTTCCTAGGGTGACCGCTGCTGGCACCTGGCTTAGCGGGAGTGAGTAGCCAAGGATTGGGATCAGCAATAATCCGGCGCCACCGCCACAAAATGCGCTGAGAGAAAACGCAGTAAGCGCTGCAACAAAAAGAAAAAAGTAGATCATGGGGTCATCGATTCTACGAACGAAAATCGTGAGTTTCGGGTGTCCCGGGTGAAGCGTGAACGCAGGCCGACTCGCGCCGAAGGATACTGTCGTCTACGCAGAACACTGGTTGAAAATCATTGTGGCGACTGTGCCTTGAACGTCTGCTCGTCTCTGGTGGAACAGCCGGATGTTGTTGCGATCCGCAGCCGCTTTGGCGATCGCCAAACCAAGACCGCTTCCTTCAATCTCCTGCGGCGCGCCTCGATAAAAACGATCGTAGATGAAAGGCATGACATCATTCGGGATGCCGGGTCCGCTGTCCGTTACGTCTATTCGGGGCTGATTTTCAGAGAGAGAGAGTTTCACCGTGACCACACTGTCCCGCGATGAATAGCAAATCGCATTGTCGATAAGAATCGACAAAATCTTTCGAACCGCGATATCGTCTGCATCAACTGATGCGGGATTTACGATGTCTCTCTCGAGATGGATTCCACTTGCACACGCCGAGGTGACAAACTCTGTCAAGATTGAGGTGATAAGAGCGGCAAGGTCGATTGTTCGATTGCAGACCGCGGGACTGCCTTCAGATCTGGCCATTTCCAGCAACTGGTGTGCCAAATGAGACGATCGTCGTACACCATCACCGAGCTCGTTTGCCAATTCTCTGGATTGTTCACTGAGATCAGATGCTAGCAAATTGTCGGTCTGTATTTGCAACGCTGCAAGGGGTGTCCGGAGTTCGTGAGCGGCGTCGGCAACAAAACGTTGCTGGGTTTCCAATGCCTGACGATAGCGCTCCACAAGTTGATTGATTGCTGCAATGAGCGGAACGATCTCGGTCGGTATGTCCTTGGGCTGAAGAGATTCGCGCGCCTCGAGGCTTCGGTTGCCGATTGCGGATGATAGGCGGTGAAATTCGCGCAGGGTTCGTCCGATGGACCAACGTATCAGAAGCCATGCGAGCGGCACGGCCAGTAGCAAAGGAAGTGCGGCGCCCGTGGCAGCAAACGCCGCAATCTCGCGGCGGGCACTCCAGGCTTGAGCAATCAGAGCGTTGTGGTGGGCAGTGCTCCATCGATAGACTCGCCACAGTTGACCATCTACGACAGCATCGGCCAAGCCGGGTTGGTGCGTCCAAGGTATGTCGACTGAAGGTCCGCCGTGGTAAACATTGGCCCCAGAGAGATCCCAGACGCGGACCACGAGCCGGTCTTCATCCTCCGTTTCAAAGTCCATTGGCGTTTTTTTACTGGTATTGATCGCAATTTCCTGCAACTGAGCATCGAGGAACTTGTTAGCTTCGTAGGTTACTAAGACGAATGATGCGGCTGCGGCAGCCAAGCAGAAAGCTGCCAGCAATGCCGTGATCGGAGCGAGTATTGTCCTCAGCAGCGAATTCATGACTCGCCTTTGATGACCACCCAGCCCGCTCCACGGATGTTGTGGATCATGTCCTTGCCGAATTTCTTTCGTAGGCCGTGTATGACGACATCGACGGCGTTGCTCTGGATTTCCTCGCCCCAGCCGTAAATTCGCATTTCAATTTGCGAGCGGGACAGAATGGTTCCGGGATGTTCCATCAGAGCATACAACACCGAGAACTCACGGGCGGACAGCGTTGCTTCGACGTCTCGGAAGGTTGCGACGTAAGTGGATGGATTCAGGGTAATGTCCTTGCTGGTCATCAATGCGCTTGTTCGGACATTTGTTCGTCGAACCACGGCTCGAATCCGGGCCAGCAGGGTACGAAGGTCGAACGGCTTTATGAGGTAATCGTCGGCGCCGAGATCGAGGCCTGTCACAATATCCTCTACGTGATCTCGCGCTGTTATGATGAGGATGGGCGGCATTTTCCTGCTGCTTCGCATTGCCTTCAGGATTTCGAATCCCGACATCTCCGGAAGCCCGATATCGAGCAGCGCGGCGGCGTGCTCCGCGCGCGTGAGCGCAGCTAACCCGTCGGCCCCATCGCGGATCCAATCCACCGTCATGCCGTTTCGCCCAAGGCCTCGGACCAGCGCTTTGCCAAACATCGCATCGTCTTCGATCAATAGCAGGCGCATTGTAACCGTTGGCTTGTGGGTTGGGTTCGAATGTCAATCGCTATTTGGGAACTTCCACTCGCTTAGAGCTGGTTTTCGAGCTCGATCAATAGCCTCGGAGATAACCTAGAGGCATTCTAAATCTGATCTAATCTTCACCTAATTCTACTCTTGCAGAAGCACGCGGGGATTTATCGGGATTCGGGGGAATACATCTTATGACTAACGTGGGTTGCTGGGTCGCGCGCTTTGGTCGGCGCTCATTTCTTCTGTCAACGAGCGCCGCGGTCGCGTTTGGCGCCGGAATGTTGGCGGACAGCGGCTCCACGTTTGCACAAGAATCGCGATCGTCCGACACGACATTGCCGAAGGTGACGATTGATGCGCCAACACAGACACAGCCCCGGCGTCGTCGCGCGTCAACTGCTGCACCGAGAACTGTAAGGTCGAGCCGTCAGGTCGCTGCTTCCGCACCCACGCCTAAACATATGCCGAGCGTGAACAGCCAGGACGCAAAGACAGGGCAGTCGGGCTACATCACCCAAAGCATAACCACCGCGACGCGGACGAACACGCCTCTTATCAACGTCCCCCAGTCGGTCACCGTGCTGACGAAGGAGTTCATCAAGGACACAGCCATCCTGTCGGTCGGCGAGGCCACGCGCTACGTGCCGGGCGTGATCTACCATCAAGGCGAAGGCCATCGAGACGATCTCGTAATCCGTGGACAGCGGACCAATGCGGATTTCTTCACAAATGGAATTCGGGACGACGTGCAGTATTTCCGCGACGTCTACAATCTTCAGCGGCTTGAGGTTCTGAAGGGCCCCAATGCTATGATCTTCGGGCGCGGCGGCGGCGGCGGCGTGGTCAACCGAGTGTTGAAGGAGGCCGATGGCACGTCGGTTCGGGAGTTCACGGTCTGGGGAAATTCCTATCCGGGCGCGCGTATGACGGCCGACATCGGGCAGGCCATCAATGAGAATTGGGCGGCCCGTTTCAATGCAATGTATGAAAACACGAGTAGCTACCGAGATTTTGTCCATCTCGATCGCTGGGCCGTCAATCCAACCGTCACTTTTGCACCAAACGATACCACGACGGTCAAGCTGAGCTATGAGCACCTGCACGATAATCGGACCGTTGATCGTGGCGTCCCTTCGCAGATCCGCCCCGGTAACGCTTTTCCGCGATTTCCATACGACACGTCGTCATCGACGTTCTTCGGCAATCCTCTTCTGAGCTATGCAATCGCTGACGTTGATATTGGTATGGCGATTATCGAGCACGATTTCGAAAACGGATTCTCGGTCCGTAACGCCACCCAAGCGGCGAATTACAACAAGTTCTATCAGAACGTTTTTCCGGGTGGCGGCGCCAATGCGGGCGCGGTTAACCTTGCTGGTACATCCAGCAATCTTTCATCTTACAATAACGAAACGGACCGATCCAACCTCTTCAATCGAACAGACGTAACCTATAAGTTCGATGCCGGTTGGACGCGCCACACGGTCCTATTCGGAGGGGAGCTCGGTCGTCAGAGCGGTCTGAACTTTCGTCAAAGCGGCTTCTTCAACGGCGTGGCTTCGACGATCACGGTCGATCCAAGAAATCCTGTTTCCTATGTGCCCGTGACGTTCAGAAACAACGGCACTACGGATGCAAACAATACCTACAACCTCAATCTTGGTGCGGCCTTCCTTCAGGATCAGATTGAAATCACCCGCTATCTGCAATTGATCGCTGGCGTGCGGTTCGATCATTTCGACCTCCAGTCACGAGATCGGCGGACCAACGTGGTGCTGGGCCGGGTCGACGATCTGGTGTCGCCGCGTGTGGGCATCGTTTACAAACCGATAGACAATCTGTCGATCTACGGCAGCTATAGCGTGTCGTACCTGCCGAGCGCAGGCGATCAGTTCAGCTCGCTCAATCCCGGGCTGGTGATTGCAAAGCCGGAGAAGTTTGTGAACACCGAGATCGGGGTCAAATACGATATCGTGCCTCGCCTTCAGTTCGCTGCGGCAGTGTATGATCTCGATCGGACCAACCAACGTATCCCGGATCCAGTCAATATCGGGTTTTTTCTCCTCAACGGGCAGACCAAGACGCGAGGCTTTGAAGCGTCCCTTGCCGGTTACATCACGGATGCATGGCAGGTCACCGGTGGGTATTCCTACACGGATGCTCGGATTGCAAACAATCTCTCGGCAACGATTGTTGCCGGAAACCGCGTGGGGCTCGTTCCCTATAATACCTTCTCTGTCTGGAACAAATATCAGTTCGATCCCATGTGGGCCGGCGGTATAGGCGTGATCCATTATTCGAACTTCTTTGCCTCGTCCGACAACACCGTCCGCCTTCCGGAATTTACGCGCGTTGATGCCGCAGTCATCCTGACTTTGAACCCGACGTGGCGCGCTCAGCTGAACATCGAGAACTTGTTCGATCAAAAATACTTCTCGACCGCAGATGGTAACAATAACCTTATGCCCGGATCACCGCGTGTGTTCCGGCTGCAGGCCACAGCGAGGTTCTGAACGTTTGAAGCAGGCGTGGCGCCGAGCATCGGCTGTTCAAATGGTGGTTGTTCGATGAGCGAGATATTTGGTCTTCGAAACCATAACGTCACCGTAGACGGCTCATCGTTGAGTTTGACGTTCGACGGCAGGTGGGGCGAGCAGATTACGGTATCTATGCCCGCCGACCATTTGGACGCGCTTATGGCATCGCTTGGAAGAGTCAAACAAGAGGTGTCGATCAGGCAACGACCGCAGAAACTAGTATTTAGCTTTCGAGGACTGCAATCTTGGTCTGCTTCGAACGTCCCTGGTCAGGAGTATGTGTTTGTTATTCTCGATGGCTCTACTGCTCTGGCAGCGCCCTACGCTGTGCCTCCGAAAATGGCAGAAGAGTTAGGCTCGGCGCTGTTGTCTGCCGCTGATGCCGCACGAAAGCAACGTCGGGACAACTGACCAACTTAGAAGAAGGCAACCCTAAATGGGAGATTGTCTTGGTTGGATAGCCAAGTCATCCGCGAGGGTGGATCGATCTCGATCGGTCGATGCTAAAACCGTCACTTCCGGCTCGCTTATTCTTGAAATTGCTTGCGCGTAAGACGCGAAGATCAGGCCGATGATGGAATGGGAAGGTCAACTCTTATGCATCTGCATCCAGCTGCCGCTCAGAAATCTGAATCGCCTCGGAAGTTTGCTCCCGGCCGATATTCCTGGGGCGAGGTCCTGGATCAGCTACGTGACGAAATCGCTGTGCTGTTGACGATGGGACTTGATCGGACCGAAATTGCTCGCAAGCTCGACATATCGAAGGCGGATGTCCGTGCGCTCGGTCCCAAAATACGTACGGGAGTCATGCGTCGCGATCTCTCCCGGCGGGCTGTCATTGCGCTGTTGAATGGTCGCCATGCTCATCTCAGCGGAAGAACAGTCGGCAACCGAGTCCAACGCCTTATTAGGATCGCTTCCTCCTACACCCGTGAGGAGCTGCTCATGGAACCCGGTGTCGGAATCGTTACCGCAATCGAGATCGAGCTGTGGCTCGAAAAGCGGGGATGTTCGTTGGTAAAGGAGTTCGTCGCGGATGATGGTATCGATAAAGTGACGACCAATCCTATGTGTTGATAGCAGCTCTCATGGCCATTGTAATTTCAAATCGGCGCAGATTTTTTCGCCGCTGTATCGCTACGGCGCTTTGACGGACATTGTTCTGCATTTGCGCCGACAATGCCCTGCGCGTTTCCGCACCGATCTGTCGACAACGCTTTCTATCGTACCGGGAAGTGTATGACGGCAGGTGGTCGTCGAGAAAACTACGGTTTCCAAGGGGCGAGCTGTCGGTCTGCACTCTAGCTCTTGTATCGTCTTTATTTCTGATAGCGGAGCATGGTAGGAGTGGCCGTACACGCAGCCTGTTTTTCGATTTGGACGGCGATACAGAGCCGTGTCGAACGCTTTGGGCTGATCTGATGGTCCCTGAAATGGTTAATTGGTCGGCATCTATGATCTTGTTTTCTGTTGAGCCGAGATGTGAACGCAGTGATGTTTAGAACGTCACTGAGGACGATTTCGCTTGCGGTCACGCTGACTGTCTTGTCGCTGGTTTCCCCCGCGATTGCGCAGCAGACCAGTGCGCCGCATCCGACGGCATCATCCGCGCAGACGCCGGCATTTTCTGCGCTGGCAACGACGGTTCAGGCGCCCTCGTCGGTCTCCAGCGCATCGGGACCGTCTTCCACCGAGGCCGCGCCGTCCCCCGCCGGTGACGCTGGCGCCAATCTGCTGGAGCAGGCGTCACCTCACGACCTGTCTCCGTGGTCGATGTTTATGTCGGCCGATATTGTGGTCAAGCTGGTGATGATCGGTCTTGCGTTTGCCTCGCTGGTGACGTGGACGATCTGCATCGCGAAAATGGTGGAGCTGTCGCTGGCGCGGCGCAAACTGGGCGCGGCGCTGACGCAGGTCAGCGAGTCACGCTCGCTGGCGGAAGCGCAGATGGCGCTTGGCGCCAAGGATGGCGTGCTGGCGTCGTTGCTGGCGTCGGCGATGCACGAGGCGCGGCTGTCGGCCGGAATTTCCAGCGACGCCGGCATCAAGGAGAGAGCGGCGTCGAACTTCGCTGAAATCGTCCGCGCTGAATCCCGTCGCATCCGGCTCGGCATGGGTCTGCTTGCGACGATCGGCGCGACGTCCCCGTTCGTTGGTCTGTTCGGCACCGTATGGGGCATCATGAACAGCTTCATCGGGATTTCGAAGTCGCAGACCACGAACCTCGCGGTGGTGGCGCCCGGCATCGCCGAGGCCCTGCTCGCGACGGCGCTCGGTCTGGTCGCGGCGATTCCCGCAGTCATCATCTACAATCACTTCGCACGCGTGACGAAAGGCTACGTCGAGCTGGTCAGCCGCGCATCGGGATCGGCCGGCCGGTTGCTGTCGCGCGATCTTGATCGTACGCATGTCGGTTCGATCGGCGGGGCGCGGTCGCGCGCGGCGGAGTAGGCGATGGGCGCATCGATTGCAGAAGGCGGCCTCGACGACGACGAGGATTACGCTGAAGCGCACGAGATCAACGTCACGCCGTTCATCGACGTCATTCTAGTTCTTCTGATCATCTTCATGGTGGCGGCGCCGCTGTCGACCGTCGATCTTCCGGTCAACCTGCCGACGTCGAGCGCGACACCGCAGAAGAAGCCTGACAAGCCGACCTATGTCAGCATCAAGGCCGATCTTGCCGTCGCCATCGGCGAGACCATGGTCAAGCGCGTCGATCTGGTGCGGACGCTGGACAGCACGCCGAACATAACCAAGGACAGTTTCATCTTTCTGCGGGCAGACCGCGCGGTGCCTTACGGCGACCTGATGGACGTGCTGGAGATCCTGCGCGCGGGCGGCTTCACGAAAATCAAGCTGGTTGCGCTCGAGGGTGTTCCGGACGCCCAGTCCGTTCCGGCCGCGGCTAGCGCAAAGCCCTGACCATGTCTGAGATCATCGCAGAGCCACCGCCGTCCCGCCGTCTTTGGGCTTTGTCAGCGGCTGCCGCGCTTGCGATCCATCTCGGTTGCGTGGCGCTGGCGGTGGCTCACATGCAAACCGATGAGTCGGACGATGATCTCGGCGCGCCGGCGATCGAGATCGGACTCGATCTGTCCTCGCCGCATCGTGAGGCGACCGACCTTCCGCCCGGGCCGGACACCGACGCATCCGTCGCCTCGCCCGCGCTTGCCGAGCAGAAGGCGGTCGAGAAGGAAACCGATCTGCCCAAGGACACGCCGACGGAGACCGATGAACCGGATCGGATCGTCACCGAGACCGACTCAAAAAAGCCGGTCGATGACGACCCCGAAAAGGCGGCGAAGCCGACGACGGCCTCGCAGGAATCGGCGGCCTCTGAAGCGACCGCGATGCCGAGCGTTGAGAATGCCCAGGAATCGGAGCGTTCGGTCGCGCCGCAGCAAGGCACCGGCGCAAGCGCGCGCCGAATCCTGGCCACCTGGCAGAAGGAATTGGTGGCGCATCTCGACAAGCACAAGCGCTATCCGCCTGAACACATCCAGAAAAACGTCGAGATTCTCGTCAACTTCGTGCTCGATCGCCTCGGCCATGTCGTGTCGGCCACCATCGTGAAGGGATCGGGTGATCCGGTCTTCGACAACGCCGCACTCGCCATGATGCACCGGTCCGATCCGGTGCCGCCGCCCCCGCCGCTGATCGCGGACGAAGGATTGAGCTTCACGCTGCCCGTCGTCTTCCGCGTCAAAGGCAAAGGATGAGGCGGCGTAGAACCACGCGCATTTTATTGAAGCGGCCGAACGCCATTAAATTGACCGGCTTTCTGTCAACGTCATTGAGATGCGGCTCCATGGAGCAGAAAAGCGCTAATGCAGCCTAGGTCGCTCATGGCGTGCCCTTCTTCGAAACTCAACGACAACGACAAGACTCAATGGTCTGCGGCGGGTGTGTGAGAACCTGGCTTGGTCGCAAACCTCGCCTTGATCCGTTCGCGAAGGTCCTGGAAGAGAACGTACAGCGGAGGGATAGCGAAGACGCCGATCAACGATGCCGCCAGCATGCCGCCGAAGACGGGAGTGGCGACGTTGCGAAACGCAAGTTTGGAGGCACCGGACGCGATGACGAGGGGAACGAGTCCTAGAATGAAGGCAAACGACGTCATCATGACCGGCCGAAATCGCAATCGTGCACCTTCGACCGCCGCCTCATGCAGGGGGTGACCTTGCTCGCGCCGCGCCTTGGCGAATTCAACGATCAGAATGCCGTTCTTCGCCGCCAAGCCGATCAGAACGATCATTCCGATCTGCGCGTAGAGATCGAGCGTCAGCCCAGCGAGTAGGATAGACAGATAGGCGCCCGCCACTCCAACCGAGACCGACAGCAAGACCGGTACCGGTATGGTCCAACTCTCATAGAGCCCGACAAGGAAGAGATATGCAAACAACAACGCGAACGCGAGGATGACCGGAGTCTGCCCTTCCGCCCGCTTTTCCTGGAACGAGATGTCGGTCCACGACCCCCGATATCCGGATGGCAATGTCTTCGCCGCTACCGCGTCCATCGCAGCGAGCGCTTGCCCTGAGGACACGCCTGGAGCCGGCCCACCCAGAACGGTTGCGGCACGTGTATTATTGTAGCGGATCAGCCCCTGCGGGCCGAGCGCGATGCGCACCTCAACGAGGCTGCGCAGTGAAACCATCTGTCCGTCCTTGCTGCGCACATTGATGCGGTAGATATCCTCTACGGAGGAACGGTCCTCGCTCTCAGCCTGCACCTGGACCTGCCAGGTACGTCCGAACAGGTTGATGTCATTAACGTAGAAGCCTCCGAGCGAGGTCTGCAGCGCCTGGAATATCGAGTTGATTTCAATCCCGAGGATGCGCGCCTTGTCGCGGTCGATCTCCAGGAACACCGATGGATTGGTCGCCGAGAAGGTCGTGAATACCCGCGAGAGCTGCGGGTCCTGGTTCGCCGCGATCACCAGCCCGCGCAGCACCTGAGCCATGTTGGCAGGTTCGCCGCCTTGCATATCCTGCAGCACGTAGCTGAAACCGCCGCCGGTGCCGAGGCCGATGATTGGCGGCGGCGCCAGTGGAACGGCGCTACCTCCCCTTACGCTGCGCAGCGCGGATGCGAGCCGCGCGATGATCGCATCGGACGTTTCGGTAGCTCTCGTACGCTCTTCAAAATTCTTGAGCGTGACGATCAGGAAGCCGGAGTTTGGCTGGGAGTAATTGTCGACGAAGTTCAATCCGATGATCGAGCTTACATCGGCGATCGAGCTTTCCTTCTTGAGGATATCCTCGGCTTGCCGCACCACCTCCGATGTGCGCCCGATCGAGGCGCCGTCGGGCAACTGGACGACAACGAAGAATGCACCCTGATCATCGGACGGGATGAAGCCGGTCGGGGTCACCCTCGCAAGCAGCCCAATGCCGGCAAACGCTGCCACAACGACGACGATCCCAACAACTGCAAGCCGAACCAGTCGCGCGACAGCCAAACCGTAGCCATCGCGGACGACATCGATTCCCCGGCTCAACCTCCCCATCAAGCCGCGTTTCGGTCCGTGATGAGGCTTCAGCAGAACTGCGCAGAGAGCCGGCGATAGCGTCAGCGCGTTGATAGCCGACAGGAACATGGAGACGGCGACCGTGACCGCGAACTGCCGGAACAATTCGCCGGAAATCCCGGAAATGAAGGCAACCGGCACGAACACCGCGAGCAGCACCAGTGTGATTGCGATGATGGGCGCGAAGATACCCTGCATCGCGAGTTTGGTTGCTTCTCCTGCCGACAGCTCGGGATGCGCCTCCATCGTCTGTTCGACGGCCTCGACCACCACGATGGCATCGTCCACCACGATGCCGATCGCCAGGATCATCGCAAGAAGTGACACGGTATTGGCGGAGTATCCGATGGCGTTGAGCACGATGAAGGTGCCAATCAGGCTGACGGGAACGGCGATCATCGGAATCAAGGTGGCGCGGATGTTTCCCAGGAAGATGAAGACTACTAGCAGCACCAGCAGGGCGGCCTCGAGGAGGGTGTGCTTGACCTTCTCGATCGTCGCCCTGACGAAGACAGTTGGATCATAGGTGACCTTCCAAGCCACGCCTTCGGGAAACGACTTGGCATTGTCCGCCAACAGCTTGTTGAGGGCGTCGACGCTCCGAAGGGCGTTCGCGCCGGGAGTCTGATAGATTCCGATCAGCGTCGTCGCGGCGCCGTTCAGGCGCGTCGACCTGTCCAGATTGGCGGCGCCGAGTTCCAGGCGGGCGATATCGCCGAGGCGCAGGACCGATCCGTCGGGATTGCTCCGGATGATGACCCTTTCGAACTCCTTCGTCGAGGAGAGCCTTCCCTTGGTCTGGATGTTGAGCTGGAGTTGCTGGTCGTCGGACACCGGACGCGCACCGATTCGCCCGACGGCCGCCTGCACGTTCTGCGTTTGGATGGCCGAGATCACGTCGCCGGCGGTCAGCCCAAGACCGGTCAATTGATCCGTCTTGAGCCAGATCCGCATCGAATAGTCTTGCGGACCGAACAATTGGGCATCGCCGACACCGGGTGTGCTCCGGATCTGGTCCAGCAGATTGATCGTGACGTAGTTGGACAGGAACAGTTCGTCGTAGGCTTGCGTCGGCGAATACACCGCGACAACGGCGAGAAGCGCGGACGACTTCTTCTTCACCGTAATGCCCGATCGCTTGACTTCTTCCGGCATCTTGGCGAGTGCGATCTGAACACGGTTATTGACATTGACCGTGTTGATATCGGGATCGGTGCCGAGTTCGAACGAAGCCAACAACGAATAGCTGCCATCGTTGCCGGAGATGCTCTTCATGTAGATCATCTTGTCGACGCCGACGATCTGGGATTCGATCACCTGGGCGACCGTGGAATCGACGACCAGCGAGGATGCGCCTGGGTAGACGGCGGTCACCGAGACTTGCGGCGGAACGATGTTTGGAAGCTGCGCGATCGGAATCACAAGCAGTGACACCAGCCCGGCGATGGCGGTGACAACGGCAATGACAACGGCCAGACGCGGACGCTCGACGAAGATGGATGACAGCATGGCTAGAGCCCGCGAACAGGGGGCTGGGCCGGCGAAGCGGTGACGGCGGCGCCCTGTCTCAGGCCCTGCACGCCCTGAACGACGACCATCTCGCCACCGGTTAATCCTTCGAGGACGACGACCGAGCCACCCTTCGTAGGTCCGAGCCTGAGCCGTTTCACCACGGCCTTGCCGTCCTCGATGGCGAATACATAGGTGCCAAGCTGATCGGCAATCAGGGCGGCCTGTGGGACGACGACACGCTCCTCGGGTTTGCCGCTCTCGACGGCGACGTGAACGAGTTGGCCATCGACAAGTTCGCCATTCGGGTTAGCGATCTTGGCGCGCACCGTCACCGCGTCGGTCGCCCGGTCGACCTTGACGTCGACGAAATCGATCTGCCCTTTCTCGCCATAGGCCGCGCCGTTTGAAAACTGAATGTTGACGTTGAAGTCCTTCGCCGATTGCTTTCTGGTACCGCGACCTTCCTCTTTTAGCCGCAGAAATTCGCGCTGGCTGACCGGAAAGACGACATACATCGGATCAGAGCTGACAATCGTGGTCAGCACGCCCGAATTCGGCCCGACGACATTGCCGCGCGTGACAGCAGTTCGGCCGATCCGTCCATCGATCGGCGACGTAATGTCGGTGTAGGCGAGGTTGATCTCTGCCGTCTTGAGATCGGCTTCGGCGGCAGCAAAATTCCCTTCGGCCTCCCGCGCGGATGCAGTGCGGTCGTCGCGTGTGGCCTGGGAGATTGCGCTGGTCTTTATCAATTCATCAGCGCGTCGTTTCTGGATGTTTGCATTTTCCAGGAGAGCCCGCGTCTTGTCGACGGCCGCCCTTGCCTGTTGGACCGCGGCCTCAAACGGCCCCTTCTCGATTTGATAGAGAGGTGTGCCCTGTTTCACGCGGTCGCCGTCCTTGAACTCGACCTTCTCCAGAAAGCCGGTGACGCGCGCACGCACGTCGACGCGCTCAATGGCTTCAATCCTGCCCACGAAGCGGGTTGTGTCGGCCAATGCCGTCTTTTCTGCCGGCACGACGCTTACTTGAATAGTGGGTGGCTGCTGCGCCAGAGCGGCGGATGAAACGAGAAACAGGCAGGAAAACCAGATCTTCGCGCGAGCCGCCATAAGAACCCCCCGGCTGTCGATCGATCGAGTCTCTTGTTCGAATCCAACAGACGTTGATCTACGGCTGACCAGATACCCACAATCTGCCAACTGACTCAGGTTGGCAAGTGGGCAGCTTTCAAACCTCAGGTAGAAACCAAAGAAGTCTCGGCGCCCGAGCGCGCGAAGGAAATCGAAAAGCACACGTCGGCTGCCGCCATCAGGCGTCACGTCGATAAGCGATTGCAGAACGCGACTGCGGGGAGGCGACGGTGGACTGGTTGTAGCTACGTTGTGGATACGGGTGGGTCCTTATTCCCATGCCGAGATAAAGCATTCTGAGTTCAGTCAGCAGGAGACCTTCATCGGGGCCGCCTTGCACAGCTTTCTTCGCTGAGCATCAATCGTCCCTCGTACCAGAGTGCAGCAGGGCGGTGGGTACGGGGAGAGCGGCCGTCGACAGACAGTTGATCTAGATCAAAGCCGGCGATGCGATTCCTTCCCTAACATGTGCCGTTGCGACAACGGTGCAGCCGGCACCACGCTCATCGCGGCCCGCTTGCAAGCGGGAACAGATGCAAACAAGACAAGCGTGCTGCGCGGCTTGACCTGCAAGGTCGCGATTGCCGACGCCAGGCTGACCTGCGGCCGATAGCTTGGTGACGGTATGCCCGCCCTCAAAAGAGGTCGTCCTTGAAAACCTTTCGCCAGTACTTGCCCGGAGACGACGTCATTCAGCTTGTGATCCGCCTCGGGTTGCTTGCTTTCCTGATCTACTGGACGATCCTTCTGATCCGACCTTTTGTGCCCATCTTGGCCTGGAGCATCGTACTTGCTGTTGCGCTCTATCCTGTCTTCAATTTTCTTTCCAAGCTTCTTGGCGGTCGTCCAAAGCTCGCAGCAGCAATTCTCACCCTCATCAATCTCGGAATTGTCATCGGACCAGCAACCTGGCTTGGCTTGAGTGCCCTGGACGGAGTGAAGGAGTTCGCTGGAAACCTGGGTGCTGGTAATCTTGTTATTCCATCCCCGTCGGAAAGCATCAATAACTGGCCGCTCATCGGCCCGAGTCTTTACGAGTTCTGGAATCAGGCATCCAGCAACATTCGAGCTGCTTTGCGTGAGGTGGCTCCTTATCTGAAGCCACTGGCAGGCGTTTTGTTAGCTCTTGCCGGCAATGCCGGCATGGGCTTGCTGAAGTTTATCCTGTCTGTGGCGCTGGCCGGGTTTCTCTTCCCCTATGGTTCGCAGCTTGTAGAGGCAGGCAAGAGCTTCCTCTATCGCATCGTGCCTGAGCAGAGCGAACATTTCCTCGAACTGGCGGGTGCGACCATCCGCGCGGTATCCCAGGGTGTCATCGGCGTCGCAATCATCCAGTCCCTATTGGCCGGCATTGGCTTCAAGCTGGCAGGTATTCCCAGCGCCGGTTTGTTGGCCTTCGCAGTTATGATCCTGTCGATCATTCAAGTTGGCGCGGCAATCGTCCTGGTTCCGGTGGTCATTTGGATATGGACGGACAAGGATTTCACCACAGCGCTTCTGCTGACGGTGTTCCTGGGTCTCGTCGGCGTAATCGACAACATCTTGAAACCGCTGGTAATGAAGCGTGGCCTGACCACCCCGACACTCGTCATCTTTGTCGGGGTGATCGGAGGAACGCTCGCGCATGGAATTGTCGGCCTCTTTGTCGGACCGATCATTCTTTCTCTGACCTGGGAATTGACAGTGGCCTGGATACGTAGCGATCGCGCCGACAAAGCGCCATTGTCGGGCTGAATATCGAACGTTGACCTAAATCAACGCTCGATACCTCGATGCTCCTTGAATGAATTGCATGATAGCGAGGTCGAGACATCAGGGCAGACAACGAAATTGGCGTTGCGATGAAAGTAGGTCATCCCGGCTATCTGATCGGCTTCCTGCCCGAGCTGATACCTGGACAAACGATCAGGCGTATCGCGCGCCGAAGCATGTTGATCGAGAGTGTCATCAGCTGTTACCCGCAAGCCGCCGGCAAGCCATGTGTGATCGAAGCTACCAGGCCGACTCGCTGCGGCTCTCGATGCGAGTGCTAGACCTTAGAAAACTTCAACAGTTGCCGCGTGATCGCTATGGATACTATCCTCGTCGTCAATGCAGGCTCCTCAAGCGTCAAGTTTTAGATCTTTTCGATCGAAGGAGAAGGGAGGCTACGCCGGCAGATCAAGGGCCAGATCGACGGAATTGGCAGCCGTCCCCGCCTACGTGCGAGCGGCGTGCGTGGCGAACCACTAGCCCACCGCGCCTATCCGATCGAATTGGTTTCGGATGTTCCAACAGCAATGGGCATCGCCGGCGGATGGTTGCGCGACGAACTCGGCATGAGCCCGATGGCTGTCGGCCATCGCGTGGTTCACGGCGGACCGGATTATGACCGGCCGGTGTTGATCGACCACGGCGTCGTAGCGCGGCTGGAACGGCTTGTGGCTCTGGCTCCGATTCATCAGCCGCATAATTTGGCTCCGGTCCGGTCACTTCTCGCTAATTTTCCAACACTCCCACAGGTGGCTTGTTTCGATACTGCGTTTCACCGCACGCGTGACGCTGTCTCTGACCTCTATGCGATTCCTCACCAGTTATATGCCGAGGGTGTGCGGCGTTACGGATTTCACGGTCTCTCATATGAGTATATCGCGAAGACTTTGCCGCACGTCGCGCCCGAGATCGCCAAGGGCCGGGTGATTGTCGCGCATCTCGGTAGCGGGGCCTCGATGTGCGCGTTAAAGGGGGGACGCAGCATCGAGAGTACCATGGGGTTCACGGCACTCGACGGGCTACCTATGGGAACGCGTCCAGGCCAAATCGATCCCGGTGTCGTGCTCTATCTGATCTCAGAGAAGGGAATGTCACCTGCTAAAGTACAAGACTTCCTTTACCGGGATTGCGGATTGAAAGGACTCTCGGGTGTCAGCAACGATATGCGCGAACTGGAGGCGAGCGAGGACCCTAAGGCGAAACTTGCGATTGATTATTTCGTTTATCGGGTCGGCCTCGATGCTGGCATGCTCGCAGCCGCGCTGCAGGGTCTCGACGCTTTCGTCTTTACCGCCGGTATCGGCGAAAACTCGACCCGGATTCGGGCGCGCATCGTCGATCAACTGAGGTGGCTTGGTGTTACGCTTAGTGCTGACGAGAATTCCCGCAATGCGCAACTCATATCACGTTCCGACAGCCGCATCCCGGTTTACATCATACCGACCGACGAAGAGTTGATGATTGCGAAGCACACATTGTCGCTGCTGCTGGAGAGGCCATCGCCGGGTGTTAGGCATGAGAGAGCATCATGAACTCTGAATTTTCAGTTTTGCAGATCGAGGGTAGCGAGCTGCCTTCGATTCAGAAGGGTGATCTGACGTCGATTGGTGCCTATGAAACCGATGATGCCGAGTTCATGCAGTCGCGATAGGGCACGCGATACCGTTTCCAGCGTCAGCCCGAGATAGTCGGCAATGTCGCGCCGCGACATCGGCAGTGGCATGACGCCGGCTGCTGCAAGTCGTCGATCCATCTCGACCAGGAAGGCCGCGACCCGCTCCAGAGAGGTCTTTCGGCCGAGCAGGAGCATGTGATTTTCGGCATGCTCCAGATTTTCCGTGGTCATGCCGAGGAGATTCCGCGAGACCATGGCATCGCTCTCTGCCATCATCTCAAGGCTCCGCCGTTTGATCAAGCGAACCGTAGTGTTCACGATCGCCTCTGCCGTAAACCGATGCTCGCTTCCGTTTTCCAGTCCGAAGATGTCGCCGACGAGGTGAAACGCACCGATCTGGCGGCGACCGTCTGGAAGCAATTTGTAGCTTCGCACCGAGCCCGCCTTGACCTGATAGACATAGTCCGCAGGCTCCTTTTCCCCATAGATTTCAGAGCCTTTCTTGTAGGTAAATTCGTTTAAACTTACTTTTTGATTTGAATCACCCGCTATTCCGAGTTCGCCGAGAGAGACGGCACGATACGCCAAATCGTTGGTGATGCGGACAAACATGGCCAACTCCTGTGCAACTGGTTGTTGGATATGGTCTGCCTCTAAGAATATGTTTCCGTGGGAGGAAGGCTCTTTGCCGTGGCCGTGGAGCTTCCGCTAAGACATGTTTTTTGACCATTGTCTGAAGGGACATTGTACCTAGGGACAGGTCTGCAATAGGATGTCCGAAAAAATGAAAACCGGACCCCTTGGCCGCAAAGACCCTGGGTGATTCTGGAAGCCCGATATCGGCCAGGGTGGCGGCTGGGAGGCGGACTTGTCTAGCCTTGTCTATATTGTGGACGACGATGCTTCGTTTCGTACAGCAGTCGAACGCCGCCTGAAGCTTGCTGGCTATGAAGTTGAGAAGCATTCGTCGGCTCAGACGCTGCTGGATCGTCTGCAGGGCTCTGAAGGACCTGGTTGCGTCTTGCTCGACGTTCGAATGCCCGGACTGAACGGGCTGGAATTGCAAAGCCGTCTCATCGAGCTTCATTCGATGTTGCCTGTCATCTTCGTCACCGGCTATGCTGACATTCCGACGACCGTACGAGCTATCAGAGCAGGTGCCGAAGATCTCCTGATCAAGCCGGTATCATCAGAGCAACTGATAGGGGCGATCGAGCGCGCCTTGGCGCGCCATGAGTCGGTCCGCAGCCAACGAAGCAAGCTTGATGCGAGTCTCGCACTTCTTACGAGATTGACGCCCCGCGAGCGACAGGTCTTCGATTTGATCGTGCGCGGAAAGATCAACAAGCAAGTTGCCAGAGAACTTGGAACAACCGAACGCACCGTGAAAGCGCATCGCCATGAAGTGATGGAAAAGATGCGAGTGCACTCGCTCGCAGAACTGGTTTCGATCGCGGAACGGCTTGGGCTGATCGATCCAAACGAAAATTCAGGCAGATAGCCTTTGTTCGCAGAAACATTTACGTCGTGTACCATGTACGAAAGGACAGTATGAATATTAGCAGACGAGGCATCTGAATGAACGCGGGATGGGCCTTCCTGGGAGGCCGATAATAACGAAATCCAAGTCGATTCTTGTCGTCGACGATAATCCGTCAATGCTCAAAGGCATGAAACGGTTATTGAGAGAGCATGGTTTTAACGTAACACTGTTCGAATCCGGCGCTGCGCTGCTGCGTCATGCAGATTTCGACGACGCCTTTTGCGTGATCCTTGACATCGATCTGAACAAAGAATCAGGCATAGACTTGCGTCGCCAACTCGCCGGCAGAGGTGTCGAGCTGCCAGTGATCTTCATTACCGGAAACGACAGTGACGCAAAGCGCTCGGCCGCAATCGAATCGGGATGTATCGCGTACCTAACCAAGCCATTTTCGGCAAGATCGCTAATCGAGCCGGTCGAAAAAGTGCGGGAAGCGTCATTCTAGCGCGATCGGTCGATTCGTTTGTTGGCGTCCTGCTCGAATGTCTGCTCGCCGCGCCCTTATCGATGGAAGCGAAACGATCGAGTGGCAGCGACGTCGTAATCCCAGCCGCAGCTCCTTCCAGGAGCCATTTCCTTGATCATCGCGGGTATTCAGGAAATTCGTCGAGAGCTTGATCCAGATCAATCCGCGTCGGGCTCGCCGCGCCGCCTATGCCGTCAGGATTTGCTACAACTCGTGTAGGGCGGCCGTGGACGTCTGTGCAACGAAGGGCGTACCCAATCTCGTTCCTGGTCTCTCGGCGGGTGCCTTGCTGATCGTCTTGCTTCGCTGCGAGATACATCCCAACAAGGAACACCTATGACGTTGCGCGCGTTTCAGCGAGCGGGTTGGATAGGGGTTTTCCCGCCGTTGACGTGGCTTGCCGAATACAGATTGTCCTGGTTGCGTTATGATACCATCGCCGGAGTGACCCTCGCCGCCTACGCGATCCCGGTGTCACTGGCCTATGCGGGCCTTGCCGGGTTGCCGCCGCAGGTGGGCATCTATGGCTATCTGCTTGGCGGTTTAGGTTATGCCCTCATGGGGTCATCCCGCCAGCTTGCTGTCGGTCCGACCTCCGCAATCTCGCTCATGATCGCCAGCAGTGTCGGGGCCCTGGCGGGGGGGGACGCGATGCGTTTCGCTCAGATCGCGAGTCTTTCGGCATTCGCTGTGGCGCTGCTTTGCCTGATTGCCTGGCTTTTCAAGCTGAGCGTTCTTGTGCGCCTAGTTAGCGACAGCATTCTCGTCGGCTTCAAGGCGGGGGCGGGGCTTACAATTATAATGAGTCAGTTACCGAACCTGTTCGGTGTAGCTGGTGGCGGGCACAACTTCGTTGACCGTGCAATTCGGCTTGCAGGTCAGATCGGCAACATCAATCCACTTGTATTGGCAATAGGAATTGCGGCGGTCGTGCTCCTGCTCCTTGGCGAGCGATTCCTGACGGGCAGGCCCGTCGGACTCATGGTGTTGGCATTGTCGATTCTTATGGCAACTTTGTTAGGGCTTCCGGCAATGGGTGTCCCTGTCACCGGGAAGATACCGCCCGGATTGCCTGCCTTCGAGGTGCCAACTTTCGGAATGCTGGATTTCCAGGAATTATTTCCAATAGCAGCCGGATGTCTACTGCTGGCCTATATAGAAGGCGTTTCGGCGGCGCGGAGTTTTGCGGCGAAACATGGATATAGTATTGACGTCCGACAAGAATTTCTTGGATTTGGGGCTGCCAACCTCGCAGTTGCATTCGGTCACGGCTATCCCGTCGCAGGCGGATTGTCGCAGTCCGCCGTCAATGACACGGCTGGTGCGCGAACGCCCCTGGCATTGTTATTTTGCTCGCTAACCCTCGCGCTCTGCCTGCTTTTCTTTACGGAGTTGCTGACCAACCTTCCGCGGGCAGTATTGGCTGGAGTTGTCATTGCTGCAGTTTACAGATTGGTCGACGTCCGCGCGCTGCTTCGCATGTGGGCAGTGAGTCGTATCGACTTTTATGCCGCGGCCATTGCCCTCGTATCCGTGTTGCTGCTTGGGATTCTCCAGGGTGTCCTGCTTGCAGCTCTGGCATCCATCCTCCTGCTGCTTATCCGGGCGTCACGACCCAACATAGCGTTTCTCGGACGGATTCCTGGATCTGGCCGCTATTCCGACAGCATCAGGCATGAGGGCGTGACGCCGCTAGTTGGCGTTGTTGCGTTCCGTCCTGAAGCCTCGTTGCTCTACATCAATGCCGAGACGATTCTGGAGGCCGTTTTGGAAAAGCTGCGAATGGTCTCTGACGTCAGGCTGGTTGCCTGCGATCTATCCGCATCTCCCTACATCGATCTGGCGGGTGCGCGGATGTTACTTGATCTTTATGATGAGCTGGCGTCGCGTCGAATAACGTTCTGCATTGTCGGCGCTCACGCGCAGTTGCGTGAGTTGCTGCGAGCAGAAGGGTTGGCGGAGAAGACGGACAGTAGCGAATGGCTCCGTACGCTCGACAGCGTGTTGAGGGAGGGCAATGTTAGCGAACGATCCGGTCTCCGGGACGAACGGCCGCCTGGATAGGAAGCTCCTCCCGAGTTTGACGGTGGTCGAACCCGATGACTCCAACAACCGGTGACTCCTGCAGCCAAGGATCTCCGGCTGGATGTGTCTGACACCAAGTTGCATGATGCAGTTTGGCATTTTCTGCAGCTTGGCCAGTCGTGTCACGAGATTAAGATATTGACCTGGATCAAGGTGGCGGAAGGCAAAAAGTAAAATCTCCAACGACACCAGCCCGCACAAAATGTGTCGATCAATTTTCTCCCGGTTTGGTTCGAAGCTGCTGGTTCACCAGAGTGTGAGTCATCAGAGGGAAAAGGAAAAAGATATCATGAAGAAATTTAGCGTGAGCTCTGCCTTGTTAGTCTTGCTCGTGGGCGCGGCTGCCATCAGTACGCCCGCTCGCGCTGAAACAGGGCGTGTCGCGGTGATCTTCACCAAAGGCGGGTTTGTTGTAGGAGTCGGTGGCGGCGAGGGCGTGCTGACGCTCCGGGGCACTCACTATCCATTCACTGTCTCGGGCATGAGTGTCGGCTTTACGATCGGAGCCTCGACGACCAAGCTTGTTGGACGAGCCCTTAATCTGAAAGGGCCGGCTTCGATAGAAGGCAGGTACACCGCCGTCGGAGCCGGGGGTGCCTTAGCGGTTGGCGCGGGCGGAGTTCAATTGCAAAACGCCAATGGCGTGATTTTGCAACTGAGTGGCCCGAGGGTAGGCGCCGAAATGTCGGTCGCTGTCGGCGGGGTATCGATAAGCTTGAAACAGATGCGAACCAGTCGGACCGCGCAGTAGGCGACCTGGTCCACTCAGTAACGTTCTGCCACGAACGCCATCCCACGCAGGCCCGCCTGGTCGTCAAAGCGCTCCTTCGCGGAGCGCTTTGGCAGCTTGACCTTGTTTTTATGTATCCGTTTATACGGAATCAACTTCAGCAGATGCGCAATGCAGTTCAGTCGAGCTCGACGCTTGTCGTCGGAGCGAACGATGTACCATGGCGATTGCTTCGTGCTGGTTGCCTTCAGCATCAGGTCCCGCGCTTCTGAGTAGTCGTACCATCGTTGGTAAGATGCAGTATCCATCGGACTCAACTTCCACTGCCGCAGCGGATCGTCGATTCTCGCCTTGAAGCGACGCTCCTGCTCGTCCATTCCGACCTCAAGCCAGAGTTTGATCAGGATGATGCCCCCTTCGATGACATATTTCTCCATCTGGGGGCAGAGAGAAAGGAATCGTTTGTGCTCGGCCGGCGTACAGAAGCCCATCACATATTCCACGCCGGCGCGATTGTACCAACTCCGGTCGAAGATCACAATTTCACCTGCAGCCGGAAAATGCTGCATGTAGCGTTGAAGAAATAATTGCGTCTTTTCCCGGTCGGACGGAGCTGGCAAGGCCGTAACGCGAAACACGCGCGGACTGACCTTCTCCGTAATCGCCTTGATCGTGCCGCCCTTGCCGGCGGCATCCCGGCCCTCGAACAAGACGATGACTCGAATCTTGTTCGCCTTCACCCATTCCTGAAGATAGCAAAGCTCGACCTGGAGCTTTTCCAGCTCTTTTTCATAGACCTTGCGCTTCATCCGTGGCGTGTCCGCGTCGGCTGACATGTCTACCTTCCGCTGCTTCAGACCAAACTCCACCAACCGTTCCTAGTCTCCCCAGGAGATGGTGACGGCGATGTCGCCAGGGACACCTCCGGGGTAATCAATGATCTGGTAGCTGATGCGATAGCCCCGTGGTTTCAGGTAGTCGCGCCAGAGCTCGAAGATTTCCTTTGGTATGCCCGTCAGTGTGTTCTCCCAGTCGGCCTCCTGCTGATTGATGGCTCGGCCTTTATCCGTGCATAGCGAGTTGGGGAACCGATACACCTGCACTTCGGTTAGTCCGTTTCGGACTGCTCGCTGGATGACGGTCGAGGCGAGCTGGATTTTTTCCTCCTCGGACTTGCCGGATGGACGACTGAGCCGCTCGATCAGTGCATGTTTCTCGGCTTGGGCTGCTGCTGCCAGGCGGGCATATTGATCCGCCTTTTCGGCTTCCTTGAGGGCCGCTTCTTTCCGGATCTGTTGCGCGCTGGGGATGAGGTCATCGATGCTGCCTGGCATGACGAGAACTCCTGACGAATATATTGTCATGACGAGGCTAGGTCGGGTCGACGTCGTTACCTTGATTCAAATCAACAAAATTCGCATCCATGGTTACCGGGCACGCTAAAGTCTGAGGCCAAAGTCGGGGAGAGGAGAGTTGAACGAGGCGATACATTCCATGGCGCCGCACCATGTGCTTTTCTATCTTGCCACCGCGAGCGCAACCGGTGTTTGTTAGCGGTGATGGGCAATCTTTCTGATTGCCGACTTATGTGGGTCGGCGCGCTGTATTTGCGATTGCACGGCGTGTCGCGGTGGAAAGCAATTGTATCAGGCAAAGAATGAGCCGACCGTCACCGTAACGTTCGCTGCAAAGCTACTCTGTAACGACGGCAACGTCCCTGGACCGTTGCGGTCAGTACCACAGGCGCATATTATGATGCGCGCAAAGGTCGTGGAAACCCACGGTCGGGTCGCGACGCTTTGGTTGACGGTCTCGTCCGGCTCGGCTGAGACCGTTGACGGTAGTGCGCCTGCACTGAAACTTGCTGCAAGACAGTCGTTCGGGCCGCCGGGTACGAGGATGAATGGACGCGCCCCGATGGCAGCGACTAACCCATTCTGGCTGGGTCTTGTTACCCGTCTATGTGTTTGTCTGCTGGTTTGGACGATCATCCCGTCCGAGTTTGCGCGCAGCGGTCAGACTCGCGAGATCAAACGGGTATTGATCCTGCATTCCTTTGGACGAGATTTCAGACCATGGGGGACGTATGCCAAAGCCATTCGGGAGAATCTGGAGCAGTTGTCGCCGTGGCAGATCGATATTCAGGACCACTCGATGGTTTCCGCACGTTCTGGCGATGAAAATCCTGAGCCACCGTTTATTGCCTACCTGAATGCGCTCTATTCCGAACACCCTCCGGATATTGTCATTGCCATCGGCGCTCCTGCCTCGAATTTTGTTCAGCATCACCGCCGACATTTGTTCACTCAAATTCCCCTGATACTGACAGCGGTCGAGCAGCGTCGTATCCAGTTCTCGGATTTGCCGGATAGTGACACCGTCATTGCTGTTTCTCACGATTTTCGCCTTTCTTTCGAGACGATCCTTCGTGTTCTTCCCGGCACGGAGCGAATTGTCGTTTTGAACGGAACGTCGCCCAACGAGAAATTCTGGCTCGGCGAACTCCGCAAGGACGCGGCATCTGTCCAGAAGAAGGTTGAGTTCATCTGGCCCAATGATATTTCGTTCCAGGATTTTCTGAAGAAAAGCGAAACGTTGCCGCCGAAAACAGCTATTTTCTGGCATCTGATGAACGTCGACGCAACTGGAGTCTCTTACGAGGGGAATACCGCGCTTCAGCAACTTCACGCAGTGTCCAATGCTCCGATTTTTTCTTACGACGATGGTTTTTTTGGCAATGAGACTGTCGGCGGGCCGATGTATTCCGTTATCGAAATTAGCAGGCTCACAGCCGCTGTGGCGATACGTATTCTGAACGGAGAAAAACCTCGCGATATAAGGCCGGCTGCGATCAAATATTCCAATCCGAAGTTCGATTGGCGCGAAATGCAGCGCTGGGGTATCAGCGAGAGCAACCTGCCTCCAGGAAGCGAAGTCTTGTTTCGCGAGCCCCGCATATGGGAGGTCAATCGTTGGCAGTTGTTGTTGATTGCGACCGTAATCCTGATTCAGGGAGTGTTGATCAGCGGACTGCTGCATGAGCGTCGTCGTCGCCGTCTTGCCGAAGTCGAATCGCGCCAACGCTTGACTGATCTTGCCCATATCAACCGCAATTCGACTGTCGGAGAGCTGACGATTTCTATCGCGCATGAATTGAACCAGCCGCTTGGTTCGATTCTCACCAACACCGAGACAGCCGAGCTCATGCTGAAGAGTCGCTCGCCGAATCTCGATGAGGTGAAGGAAATTCTTGCTGACATCAGGCGTGACGATCAGCGCGCCAGCGAGGTGATACGTCGGCTACGCAGCGTGCTGAAGAAAACACCATTTGAGATTACCTGTATCGACTTGAACGAGACGGTACGGCAAGTGATGGGGTTTATCGCGACCGTCGGCAGCGAGCGGAATATCGCATTGAAATGTAGTACGGAATCGATCGACATGAAGATCATGGGAGACGTTGTTCATTTACAACAAGTCTTTCTGAACTTGATGATCAACGCGATGGATGCAATCTCCGAAGCGGGGGCAATAGAGCGAGAAGTCAGCGTAACCACAAGGCGCTCGGGCGCCTGGGCGGAAGTCAGTATCAGCGACACCGGCCCCGGTATTACGATCGCCGATCTTGCGAAGGTTTTCGATCCGTTTTTCACGACGAAACCGCAGGGCATGGGTATGGGACTTGCAATCGTCCGTTCTATTGTCGAAGCACATCACGGACAGATTTCTGCGGCAAATCAGTCACCCGGCGGCGCACTTTTCACGCTTAGGCTTCCGATTCTTCAGGATCAAGCTACTTCGGTCTGAGACTTGCAGCCAGGCAACCCTCGCCCCGCAGAAGAACGGTGCCGTTCGTTTCGTTGATCTTTATCAAAGAACGAGCTCGGCTTTGCTCCATTTTTTGTAGCGATGAACACGAGGAGAGGTGTGATGTTTCGCTGCGGCAAGGCCCTGATCGCGCTCGCATTGCTAATGGCGGATCCTATCGCTATCTCGGCCCAAACGGCCGATAATCCGCCGGATCCAAACGGTACGCCACAGCAAGCCACCAAATCTGTGCCCGATGCAGAGCTGTTGAAACCTGAGCAACTCGAGGCGCTGGCCGCCCCGATTGCGCTCTACCCCGATGAACTGCTGGCGAATGTACTGGCGGCATCAACCTATCCGCTGGAGGTCGTGCAGGCCGATCGCTGGCTCAAGGAACGCAAAACCCTGAAAGGTGATGCGTTGAAGAAGGAGGTTGAAAAGCAATCGTGGGACAACAGCGTCAAAGCGCTTTCAAGCACTCCAGATGTCATTTCAATGATGAGCGACAAGATCGACTGGACCAAGAGTCTCGGCGATGCCGTTCTCGCGCAGCAAGCCGATGTCATGGATGCAATCCAACGCCTTCGCTCCAAAGCCTATGACAACAAGAAGCTGGTTACAACCAAGCAGCAAAAGGTGAGCGTTCAAGCGCAGGAAAGCAAGCAGGCGATTGTCATCGAGTCGACCAGCCCCAACACGATGTACGTGCCGTACTACGATCCCGCCGCGGTTTACGGAACTTGGCCCTATGCAGCGTATCCACCCTATTACTTCGGGTATCCGTCCTATATCGGCGCGGGTGTGATCGCGACGGGGCTCGCGTTCGGTGCAGGCTGGGCTATCGGACGCTGGGGTAACTACTGGGGTGGCGGATTCAATTGGGGTAACCGCAATCTCTACGTCAACCACTACAATCGGATAAATAACGTCGGAACTAGCTGGCAGCACAATTCGGTGCATCGTCAGGGTGTGCGGTACAATAACGCGAATGTTCAGCAGCGCTTCGGTAACAACAATCTGAGGGCTGGCGCATCGAACCGCATGGATTTTCGGGGCCGCGGTGGGCAGCAGGTGCTTCGTCCAGGGCAGGATCGGCCTGGCGGCGGAGATCGTGCAGGCGACCGTGCGGCCTCACGCGACCGGCCGGGCGGCGATCGTGGAAATCGACCGGGCGCAGCCGATCGCGCTAGGGGCGGTGGCGACCGTGCCAAAGCAGGTAACAGGGCTGCCAACCGTGCTGGCGGCGCGGCGCGCGGTGGCGGCAATCGTGGCGGTGCCATGAACATATCGTCGGGCAGGGCTGCTTCCGCGGCTTCGGCTCGCGGTCATGCAAGCCTGGGCGGGCGAGGAGGAGGTGCTGCCAGCTTCGCCGGACGTGGCGGTGGCGGCGGCTTTCATGGCGGTGGCGGTTTTCGCGGCGGTGGCGGTGGCTTCCGGGGCGGCGGTGGCGGCTTCCGCGGCGGCGGTGGACGGCGGTCCGATGTCCAACTGAAACACCACCTCGTACTGCTGGGTTATCTTACCAACGGCCTTGGTTACTACCGCTTCAGCTATCTCGGTAGCAGCAAGTCATATGTTGGCGTGATCGCGCAGGAAGTGCAGAATCTGATGCCGCAAGCCGTGACCCGTGGTCGCGACGGTTACCTCAGAGTCTACTATGAGAAGCTTGGATTGAAGCTGCGAACCTACAGCGACTGGCTTGCTGGGCGCGCAAAAATTCCTGCGCTGCGGGAGGTGTCGCCATGATCACATCAATGTGGATGTCCCGCGCCGCTTCGACAGGCGCGATAGCAATCGTTGTCGCGCTGTCGATCGGCGTGAGTCAGGCTCAGCAGGCTTTTTCTTCGCCGGAAGATGCGGCGGCGGGATTGGCGGCGGCGGTCAAGACCGGCACGACAAGCGCCATTCTGAAAGTCCTTGGCAGCCGTGCCGAAGACGTGGTCGAATCCGGCGATAGCGTTGCTGACAAAGAGACACGTGAGCGTTTTCTTTCCGCTTACGATGCCAAGCACTCGATCAAGACTGAGGAAAACAAGAAAGCCACGCTCATTTTGGGAGCCGATGAATTTCCGTTCCCAATTCCACTTGTCAACAGCAAGAGCGGCTGGGAATTCGACACGTCGGCTGGGCGTCTTGAGATTCTTTATCGCCGCATTGGGCGCAATGAGTTGGATGCGATTCAGGCCTCTCTCGCCTTCGTGGATGCCCAGAACGAATATGCCGAGAAGGATCGTACAGGCGAAGGTGCTGGCGTTTACGCGCAACGCATTGTCAGCACCCCAGGCAAGAAGGATGGCCTTTTCTGGCGCGACGATGGCGATCCAAGCCCGCTTGGTGAGTTGGCGGCGCGAGCATCATCAGAGGGCTATAAGGTTGATGGGCGAGGCGACCCGTATCACGGTTACGTCTTTCGAATATTGAGGGGGCAGGGGCCAGATGCACCGGGAGGCGCACTTGACTACGTCGTCAAACGCAAGATGATTGGTGGTTTCGCGCTGATTGCCTATCCTGCCGAATACGGAAACTCTGGTGTCATGACCTTCATGGTCAATCACGCCGGCACTGTCTATCAAAAGGATCTTGGTAAAAGCACGGAAGTACTCGCCAATCGTATCAGTTTGTTCGATCCCGATCAGACCTGGAAGAGGGTGGATTCGACGAAGCCTTGAAGGTGGGTATTTAACAGCGATGCCCAGCGCAATTTGGGCACAGGCCTTGGCGGTCTTGGCAATTCGTGCCGCTTCATTCCAGCGGTATGAATCTCGGCAGCGATGAGTTTGATTGCCGGTTCGATGCTGCCGCTTCCATCGGGCTTTCCGTAAAAGTTGCCCCCTGCCGCGTTAAGTCGAGCGGATACTGGATCATCTTGTGGCGAAGATCGAGGGCGCTTGATCAAAATGTGATTGCAGGTGGCACCCGTTTGCCTCTCTGTCGTCGTTCATCCTGCGCTCCGATAGCCAGAGTCAGGCCATCTGCGACCGGATATGAGGGGCTGGAAAATGCAGGTCAACGCAACTAATCTCGCGGATCGTTTCTATGTCCAGTCTTGCCTGACTGGACTGCCGTATTGCGCAATGGGCACGAGCCGCACCGTGCTTGGCACCCTGAGGTATAGTTGGAATGCGGATGACCCGCATCCCGCGCTGATTTCGAAGTGAGTTAGTGAGCTAAAGGATGACACCAAAAGCCTTGCGCAAATGGAGCTGGACTCACAAGTGGTCCAGCATCATCTGCACCTTGTTCATGCTGATGCTGTGCATCACCGGCCTGCCGTTGATCTTCCACGAACAGATTGATGAACTGCTGCACGGCCAGGTCGAGGCGGCCGTCGTCCCCCAAGGCACGCCGCCGGCGAGTCTCGATCGCGTGGTGGCGAGCGCCGTGGCGGCGATGCCCGGGAAGGTGCCGCATTTCCTGATCTGGGACCACGACGACCCGAACGCGATGCTGGTTAGTGTCGGCAAGAGCATCGATGCCGATCCGGCCGACAACCGCATCGTCCGGGTCGATGCCCATACTGGCGCCTATCTCGACGCGCCTGACGTCACCGGGCGCTTTACGTTCATCATGCTCAAGCTGCACACCGATATGTTCGCCGGCCTGCCCGGGAAGCTGTTTCTTGGGCTAATGGGGATTCTGTTCTGCGTTGCAATCATATCAGGTGTCGTCGTCTACGCGCCGTCGATGCGCAAGCAGAGCTTCGGGGTCTATCGTTCTGAGCGTCCGCGCGTGGTGCGCTGGCTCGATCTGCATAACCTCGCCGGCATCCTGCTGGTGATGTGGACGCTGGTTGTGGGATTCACTGGCGTCATCAACACTTGGGCCGACCTCGTGCTCAAGATGTGGCAGTATGGCCAACTC
This sequence comes from Nitrobacter sp. TKz-YC02, assembly GCF_049852135.1. Classification (NCBI taxonomy): domain Bacteria; kingdom Pseudomonadati; phylum Pseudomonadota; class Alphaproteobacteria; order Hyphomicrobiales; family Nitrobacteraceae; genus Nitrobacter; species Nitrobacter sp. TKz-YC02. Next base: position 3,472,631 of record NZ_CP180728.1, on the reverse strand, counting down.
GCCGAGATGACGGCGCAATATAGCGACCGCACTTTGCCCGCGCACCCGACCCCGGTTCAGGCGGCGACGGATGTGGCCGCGAAGGCCGTGCCCGGCATGATGCCGTCGTTCATCGCGTTTCCCGGCACGATCTTCTCAAGCAAGAGCCACTATACGGTCTTCATGCGCGGCGATACGCCGCTGACCTCACGGTTGCTCAAGCCGGCGTTGATCGATGCAGAGACCGGCAAGCTCACCGACAGCCGCGATATGCCCTGGTACGTCACTGCACTGTTCATCTCGCAGCCGCTGCATTTCGGCGACTATGGCGGGATGCCGCTAAAGATCATCTGGGCGCTGCTGGATGCCATGACCATTATCGTCCTCGGAACGGGCGTCTATCTCTGGCTGCGGCGGCGCAAGGCTGGCGAGAGCAGCGTTCGCGAACCCGCAGGCGCCGCCTTCAAGCGGCCGATGTTGTCGCCATGATGCCAGCACGTACCCGACATCGGACCCTTCGCGAGATTTTTGCATGGCCGGCCATCATCGCCGTCCTGAGTACGGTTGGATTGATGTCAGCGTTACTCGGCGATGGCATCTGGGACGGCGTTTCGTGGATCGTTCTGGCCGTTCCTGTAGCGCTGTATTGCGGCTTCTTCCAGCGCGGAACGTAGGCGGTCGCGCGGCGTGCGGCCGGGCTTCCACTTACTGCCCACATGGACTAAGAGACCGCGATACTTCTTTCGCGCAAAAAGATCGCATGATCCGTCTCGACAACGTCAGCAAGCAAGCTGGCCACCAGATCCTTTTCATCGAAGCCTCGGCGGCGCTCAACAAGGGCGAGAAAATCGGCCTCGTCGGTCCGAACGGGGCCGGCAAGACCACGCTGTTCCGGATGATCACAGGCCAGGAACTGCCCGACGAAGGGCAGGTCTCGATCGATCGCGGCATCAGCATCGGTTATTTCAGCCAGGATGTCGGCGAGATGTCCGGCCGCAGTGCCGTAACGGAGGTGATGGATGGAGCGGGACCCGTCAGCGTGGTCGCCGCCGAACTCCGCAAACTCGAGGCCGCGATGGCCAGCCCGGATAGCGCCGACGAGATGGAGACGATCATCGCGCGCTATGGAGAGGTGCAGCATCGTTTCGAGGAGCTCGACGGCTATGCACTTGATGGCCGGGCGCGCGAGGCGCTCTCAGGCCTGGGGTTTAGCCAGGAGATGATGGAGGGCGATGTCGGCGTGCTCTCTGGAGGCTGGAAAATGCGCGTGGCGCTGGCGCGTATCCTTCTGATGCGCCCCGATGTCATGCTGCTGGACGAGCCGAGCAACCATCTCGATCTCGAAAGCCTGATCTGGCTCGAACGCTTCCTCCGAGATTATGAAGGCACGCTGTTGATGACTTCGCACGATCGCGAGTTCCTCAACCGCGTGATCGCCAAGGTCGTCGAGATCGACTCTGGTTCGCTGACGACCTATTCCGGCAACTACGAGTTCTATGAGCACCAGCGTGCACTGAACCAGAAGCAGCAGCAGGCCCAGTTCGAGCGCCAGCAGGCCATGCTCGCCAAGGAGATTAAGTTCATCGAGCGCTTCAAGGCGCGTGCCTCGCATGCTGCGCAGGTCCAGAGCCGGGTGAAGAAGCTCGACAAGATCGAGCGGGTGGAGCCGCCTCGGCGCCGCCAGACGATCGCATTCGATTTTCCGCCGGCGCCGCGCTCCGGCGAGGATGTCGTCGCATTGAAGAACATCCACAAGGGGTATGGCGGCAAGCGGATCTATGGCGGGTTCGATTTCATGATCCGCCGGCGGGAGCGCTGGTGCGTGATGGGCGTCAACGGAGCCGGCAAGTCAACGCTGCTCAAGTTGGTAGCCGGCGCGAGCGAGCCCGACGCCGGCACGGTAGCCGTGGGGGGAAGCGTCAAGATGGGCTATTTTGCCCAGCACGCCATGGATCTGCTCAATGGCGACCGCACGGTATTCCAGTCACTGGAAGATGCGTTTCCGACCGCGGGGCAGGGTAGCCTTCGCGCGCTCGCCGGATGCTTCGGCTTTTCCGGCGACGACGTTGAGAAACGGTGCCGGGTTTTGTCGGGCGGAGAGAAAGCACGGCTAGGGATGGCGAAGATGCTGTTCGATCCGCCGAATTTTCTGGTTCTAGATGAGCCGACCAACCATCTCGATCTTGCGACCAAGGAGATGCTGATCTCAGCACTGTCGGATTTCGAGGGCACTATGCTGTTCGTCTCGCACGACCGACATTTCCTCAGCGTCCTCTCCAATCGCGTGCTGGAACTGACGCCCGAGGGCATCCACCAGTATGGCGGTGGCTACACCGAATACGTCGCACGCACGGGCCAGGAAGCGCCGGGACTGCGCAGCTAAACGCGGCGGCCCGTTTCTTGGCGCGAACCTGCCGCTCAACAGCATGGTACCCCGGACTCTCCTTGAGCCAACACCGAGGAGTGCTTTGCAGCGGCCTACATTTCCTGCGGCGTTGGGCAAGTGCCGGACGGTCTCGATCCGACAAAAGCCACGCGGCTTGGTTTCTTCACCCTGGAGCAGAGAGACACGCTTCATCTCGGGCTTGCTTTTGCCTAACGGAAGCCGCGACCCCTGCACGGCCAGTCTCGACCATGTACACGGCCAAGACCCAAATCATTCGCCAGCCACACGGGAATCGTTGTCTCTTGAGCCCCATATCGCATGACCGGCACGACCGGTCCGCCACACGGATCTACTCGATCGTCCTCGGGTCGATATCGATATCGCGGAACGATATAGGAGTCCCAGTAGGGTTGCGGAGTTGGAGGCGTGACGATGATAACCCGCCTGGGCTTCGCATCGGCTGCGGTAATGAATGCCCCCGAGCAACACAGCAACAAAGCCGATACGAGAGCGAACGCGACGGTCAGTATCTTCATCCTCGATCTCCTTGCCGAGCACTGCCTCCAATCCGGCGAGCATATGCCTATGGTATCATTTGGCAATGACGGCAGTACCGCCCCGGCGGCGAAAACCGGAATTTTGATACCCGGTCGCGGGTTTCGGGAAAGTTGTCATTGGGCAATAGCTACGGGAGCGCAGCCATGACTTTTGAGGAGGCCATGGACTATGCGCTCACTCTCCCCGGCACCGAGCGTTCGGCCAGCTATGGTCGACCTTGCGTCAAGGCGAATGGTAGCGGCTTCCTTTTTGTCGGGCACGAGCCACAGGAAGCCTTTGCGCTGCATATGGAGATGACCACCAAGCAGATTGTACTGGAAACTCATCCCAAGACTTTTTTCCAGACGGCACACTATGCCGGCTATCCGACCGTGTTGGTTCGTTACGACGCATCGGATGACGACCTCATCCGTGAGATGATCCGGCGGGCTGCAGACTGGGCGCGAGCTAAAGCGCCGCCCCCCGGCCCCGCAAGAAGCGGTGATTGTTGCGGAAACTATGAACCACGCTGCCGCAAGTTTCGGGAGCGAAAGCTCAATCGAGGGTCGCGAGGCGCCATCACGGCGTCCTTCCATCCGGCCGGAAGCGCATCGTGAACTTGGCGCCATGGCCGGGCGCGTCCTCGACGGAGACACTCCCCTGGTGTGCTTCTACAATTTTTTCGACGATCGATAATCCCAGGCCTGCGCCTCCGGCAGTGTGTGGGGATCGCCGCCAGAATCGCTGGAAAATTGATTGGCGATCCGCCAACGGCACGCCATCGCCATTGTCGATGACGCTGATCGAGCCGTCCGCGGTAACGATGATCTCGATGGTCGTTTCCTGGGGAGTGTGATGAAGAGCGTTCTCGACGAGATTTCGTGTTGCGCGCCGGATCATCTCCGCGTTTCCTTTGACGAGAACGGGCTCATCGGCGCACATCAATTCAATGCTCTTTCCTTGCTTCAGAGCCAATGGCGCGATGAATTCCGCAACTTCGACGCAAACCTCGTGAATATCCGCGACCGCATCCGGATCGACCACGGCTGTCTCGAGCTCCGTCGCGTCGAGCAACTGGCCAACAACACGGCTCATGTTGTCAACGTCCCGTCCTAAGGCATGGCTTGCCTCTCCATGCGGTAGGGTTTCGATCCTCGTGCGAAGGATGGCAAGTGGCGTTCGTATCTCATGTGCGGCATTGGCAGCAAACTCGCGCTGAGCGAGGAAGCCATGCTCAAGCCGATCGAGGGCCTGATTGACGGCTTCCACGAGCGGCAGAATTTCGGGAGGCATGTCGTCGGTCGGTAAACGGACGTCAAGACGTGTGGGACTGATATGTCTCGCTCGGCTGGACGCGCGATGTAGCGGTCTAATCGCCAGACGGAAGATGATGATGTCAGCAGCAAGCAGGAGAAGAAGAACTGGAACGATGATCCAGACAACCTGCCGGAGGAAGTTGACCAGGATATCGTCGACGACCACGTCGCTATGCGACAGCTCTTCTGCAACTTGTATCCAGATTTGATGGTCGCCAATATCCTTGCGCGCGCTGGCACCGGCGATCGTTTTGGCTTCGCCCCGGGTCAAGGCGTTGTGCGGAACGATGCCGCTCGCGTTCAAATCGACGGTAAACAACGGATTCTTGCTGGGACTCGATGAGAAGATTACCGAACCCGTGTCGTCAATGATTGCATATTTGTAGCGGCCATAGGCTTCCGAATACTGATCGCGTGCGCCACCAGGAAGGCTAAGCGACCATCCTCCCGCCGACGAAGGCTTTAGATTTCGGGCAAACATCTCGATTTGGGCCGTCATCTTTTTCAGCTGGAATTTGGCGACGTCCGTTGCCAGCGACCAGTGCAAGATGGACCGCAAGACAAGCGCTGCAATGATGATCGCGACAACATGAAGGACGACAATGCGGGACAGGATTGATCTTCGCAGCGGCACCTAGTCGCTCTCCATCATCACATAGCCGACGCCGCGAATGGTGCTGATCTTGACCTTTGCACCAATGTCCAGGAGCTGTTTGCGCAGACGATGGACATAAACCTCGACGGCATTGGAGGCGACATCTCCGGTCAGGCCGAAGATCTGATCTTCGAGAAGCTTCTTGGAAACGACGTTGCCCTTGCGGCGCAAAAGCAACTCAAGCACCGCGATCTCTCGGGCGGATAGGTTCTGAGGCTTCATGTCGACAAAAGCTTGCCGGCCTTCGCTGTCAAAGGTCACGTTAGCAAGCCGCAATGAGCTGCCGAGCAACTGCCCCGGCCGCCTGAGCAGCGCTTCGAGCCGCGCCACCAGCTCGTCAAAGGAAAAAGGTTTGACAAGATAGTCGTCTGCTCCGCTTCGGAGTCCGCTGACTCTATCCTCCACGCCCCCACGTGCCGTGAGTATAAGAACAGGGATCGGATCCTTGCGGTGCCGCAGTTCACGCAGGATCGAAAGCCCATCGCCATCGGGCAGACCGAGATCCAGGATCAATGCCGCGTAACGATTGGTTCCCAGAGCGCTGGAGGCATCGGCGACATTGGTGAGAAGATCGACCCCGTACCCGGCCGCTTGCATTCCCTTCGCCAGAAGGTCGGCCAGTTCTTCGCTGTCCTCGACGACCAAGATTCTCATGGGCTCGAACGCTCCCTTCCCCCTTCTGCTGCCGTGACTTGCAGGGGGCGAGCGGGTACTGGTGTCTTTCCGGCCGCGCCGAAGCCTGACTGTAAGCTCTGTGTAAGCGTCATCATATTGCCGTTGTAAGGCTGCCGTAAGATGTTAAATCTATATTATATGCGGTCGCGTGATGAGGATTCATCGCCCTCATCGGCGACAAGCGCTGGGACAGGCAAGGCCTTGAGCCAGCATAAAATCATTGGGTTTTGAGGGGACAGGCTTGCCTCACCAATCGGCGGGGCAAGGGGATACGGGATCATGCGTAGTCTGGCGTCACTCTGGCGTGCGATGACAATCCCTCGGATTGTCATCGGTCTCACGATCGCATTGGCCCTTGTCGGGACGGCCGCAACCGTCCTGAGAGTCGACCGCGGCAGCGCCGCTCGCAATTCAGTGCTGGACAGCGAAATCAAAGGGTCTGACGGAAAGCTGCGTTTGACGGCATCGCAATGGGACACCGTGTCGGTGCAGCCGGTCGAGGAGCACGTGTTCCGTTCCGAATTCCGTACCGAGGGGAAGATCGCACTGGATCAGAACCTGTCGACCCGCATCTTCGCACCCTATGCGGGCCGGGTAACAGAATTGATGGTCGCGTCCGGCGATCACGTTGAGAAAGGCCAGCTTCTTTTTGTGATCGCGGCGGCTGATTCCGTGGATGCCCAAAAAGATTTCGTCGTCGCCCTGACCACCCGGAACAAGGCAGTTTCCCAGGTTAACCTCGCGCAGATCGTCGAGCGAAGAATGTCGAGCCTGGCAAAGGATAAGGCCGCGTCGCAGAGAGAATGGCAGGAAGCTCAGGCCAATCTCACTTCTTCGGAGAACGATTCCCGATCAGCAGAAGTTGCGCTTGAGGCCGCGCGCAACCGGTTGCGGCTCGTTGGGAAAACCGACGCGGAGATTGAAGCGTTCGAGAAGACGGGCGCGCTCACGCCCGACGCTCCCGTATACGCGCCGCTGGCCGGAACCGTCCTGCAACGCAAGGTTGGGATGGGACAGTATGTCAATGCCGGGGCAAGTGAGAGCGATCCGGTATTCCTGATCGGAGACACGTCGAAAGTCTGGATTGTGGCCTATGTCCGCGAGACCGATGTTGCCAAGGTGCAGATCGGCGAACGTCTGATGTTCAAGGTCCTGACGCAGCCCGACCGTGTGTTTGAGACCCGGATCGACTACGTCGCACCGGGAATCGACCCGGACAATCGGCGGCTTTTGGTGCGCGCCACCGTCGATAACGCGGACGGACTGCTCAAACCCGAGATGTTTGCGAGCGTCACGATCGTTGACAGCGACGGAGAGCTAATGCCGGCGGTGCCTCTTGAATCAGTGATCTATGAAGGCAGCAATGCGCATGTCTGGGTCGTTGGTGACGATCAAGGCGTCGAATTGCGTCAGATCAAGTTAGGTCAATCAAGCGCTCGGCTGATCCAGGTGCTGGATGGGCTCCGTCCGGGCGAAAAAATCGTCACCCGCGGCAGTCTGTTCATCGACCGGATGGCAGTCGCCAAACAGACCTGACGAACACGGTAGCTCGTCATGATCAATCCGATCATCGCGTTTGCATTGAAGCAGCGCGTTCTGATCCTAGTCCTCTTCATTATGACCCTGGCCGGCGGGATCGCCGCGTTCAGGGTCCTGAATATCGAAGCCTATCCCGATCCCGTTCCGCCCATGGTGGACGTCATCACTCAGAGCGCCGGACTTTCGGCCGAAGAGATCGAACGCTACATCACGATTCCGATCGAGACGCAGCTGTCCGGTGTGCCGAACCTCCGGGTAATGAGAACCATTTCTCTTTACGGACTGTCGGACGTCAAACTGCAGTTCACTTATGCCTATACCTACGATGAGGGGCTCCAGCAGGTTCTCAACCGTTTGGCGCAGCTCAACGGATTGCCGGATGGCGCTCAGCCCACCATCAGTCCCGTCAGTCCCGTCGGCGAAATTTATCGTTACAGGCTAGTCGGCCCGCCCGGCTATAGCGTGCTTGATCTGAAGACTCTTCAGGATTGGGTTCTGCAACGCCGCTTCCGCGCCGTGCCCGGGATCGTGGATGTCATTGGCTGGGGAGGGAAAACCAAGACATTTGAACTGCAGGTCGACCTCGACAAGCTCGTCGCCTACAGGCTGACCCTGCCGCAATTGCTGCAGACGCTGCGCGGAAGCAACCTGAATGTCGGCGGAAATATCGTCAATCTGGGCACGCAGTCGGCAGTCGTGCGGGGTGTCGGGCTGATACGGTCGAGCGATGACATCAACAATACCATGTTGACGCAAGCCGAAGGCAATCCTGTTCTGGTTCGAGACGTTGCGACGGTTATCATCGGGCATCAGCCTCGCCTCGGCATTGCCGGCCAGGACAAAGACGACGATATCGTCGAAGGCATCGTTCTGATGCGCCGCGGTCAGCAAAGCACTCCGACCATCGAGCGGTTGAAGGCTGAAGTCGAGCGTATCAATGTCTCCGGGATTTTGCCGCCCGGCGTACGAATTGAGCGCATTTACGATCGTCAGGATCTCATCGACACCACGACGCACACTGTCTTGCACAACATGACAGTCGGCATTCTGCTGATCTTTGTATTGCAGTGGGTGTTTCTCGGGAATCTTCGCAGCGCGTTGATCGTGGGCGCGACGATTCCGTTCGCGTTGTGCTTCGCCATCGGGATTATGATTCTGCGCGGCGAATCCGCCAACCTGCTATCGGTCGGCGCAATCGATTTCGGTTTGATCGTCGATGCCACTGTGATCATGGTCGAACGAATATTCCGGGAGCTTGGGCATAGCGGCGAAAAGACTTTGCCTGAGGACGACAACGCGTCCGGATTGCGCGGAAAGCTTCTCGCGATTTATATTGCGGGCATCAGCGTCAACCGCTCAATCCTGTTCGCGACCGGCATTATTATTGCGGGGTTCATTCCGCTTTTCACCATGAGCGGCGTCGAAGGGCACATCTTTGGCCCCATGGCCAAGACTTACGCCTACGCCATCGCGGGCGGCCTGCTCGCAACCTTTACGGTGACACCGGCGCTCAGCGCACTTCTGCTGCCGGAGCATGTTCGGGAGACGGAAACATGGCTGGTGCGCACCCTTCACCGCTTCTACAGTCCGGCTTTGCGAGTCACTGTCGCGAACAGAAGGTTGACGGTCGCCGTGACGCTGGCGGTGTTCATTCTGGCGGGGATCGCGATACGATTTCTGGGGTTGGAGTTTCTTCCCAAGCTGGAGGAGGGCAACCTGTGGATACGCGCCACCATGCCTGCAACGATTTCCCTTCAGGAGGGGAATGGCTATGCCAACCGGATGCGCAAGCTGATCCGCAGCTTTCCCGAGGTAGATACGGTCGTGACACAGCATGGCCGCCCCGACGACGGCACGGACGCCGCCGGTTTTTTCAATGTCGAGTTCTTCACTCCGCTAAAGCCGGTCAGTCAGTGGCGCCATGGCGTGGACAAGGAAAAGCTGACCGAAGAAATCCAGGGGCGGCTTAAGATAGAATTTCCGGGAATCGAATTCAATTTCTCGCAGTATCTGCAGGACAATGTGGCCGAGCAGGTGTCGGGTGTTAAGGGCGAGAACTCGATCAAGGTGTTCGGCAATGATTTGCAGGAACTCACGGACACAGCCGACAAGATCAAGGCCGTGCTCGAGAAGGTTCCGGGTGTGACAGACCTTGGCGTTTTCACGTCGCTTGGCCAGCCGACAATACAGATCGATATCGATCGTGAGCGTGCCGCACGCTATGGACTCTCGCCGGGTGATATCAATTCGATAATCCGGACGGCTGTCGGCGGAGAGTCAGCGGGCGACGTTTACGAGCACGGAAGTGATCGCCATTTTCCGATCGTCGTGCGGCTGGCTCCCGAGTATCGTCAGAGCGCGGAAGCTATCAGCAAGCTGACGATCGGCGTATCAGGGGCTAAAGGAATAACCCAGATCCCGTTGGGCGAGGTCGCGCACATCCGACTCGTCACCGGGCCTTCGTATATTTACCGGGAACAACAGCAGCGTTACCTGCCGATCAAGTTCAGTGTTCGTGATCGCGATCTCGGTAGCACCATCAAGGAGGCCGAACAGCGAATTGCGCAGGACGTGCAATTGCCTCCTGGAAACCAGCTTCAATGGGTCGGCGAATTCCGCAATCTGCAGGAAGCGATCGCGCGTCTGGAGATTGTCGTGCCGCTCAGCCTTGCCGTTATCGGGCTGCTGCTATGGATCAATTTCACATCTATACGGGACACGTTGCTGGCGTTGAGCGTCATTCCGATGGCGGTGATCGGTGGTGTCTTCGCGTTGTTCGCGACGGGCATTCCTTTCAGCGTCTCGGCCGCCATCGGCTTTATCGCACTGTTCGGCATCTCGGTGATGAACGGCATTCTGATCCTGTCGCAATACAATCAGCTCATCGAGTCGGGCCTGCAGCGGATCGATGCGATCATAAGAGCCGGAGAGGCTCAAATGCGCCCTGTCCTGATGACGTGCGTCATTGCGGGAATCGGCTTGCTGCCCGCCGCCATGTCGACCGGAATCGGATCGCAGGTGCAGAAGCCGCTGGCTGTCGTCGTGGTCGGCGGAATGATGGTGGCTCCACTTGTGATCCTCGTCGCGCTGCCAGCTCTCATCGCGCTGTTTTCCCAACGGAAAACGGTGGCGGCTGCTCCCGAATCGGCGTTCGATCCGGCAGAATAGAAAGTCGGTTCGTGTGAAACCGTGGTTGAAGGGGCATCTCGTGCGGTCAAGCCAACAGAATGGATCGGTGGTTCATTCATCGAAAACAGGATGGGGGTTGGCGTTTTCCCGTGTGCGATGTTTCATCGTGGCGTTTTTGACTGCCGCGTCGCCTGCGCTGTCAGGCTGTGCGGTTGGACCTGACTACAAACCTCAGGCGCCTCCGGAAACTTCCAGGTACTTGTCCGATCCCGCCGGAGATCGTGTGCCTGGACATCCGATCGTGCGCACCGCAGAGGTTCCTCCCCAATGGTGGGAGTTGTTTCGTTCGCCTGCGCTGAACCAACTGGTGGAGGATGGTATCACGCACAATGCGGACCTCGCCGCTGCGGAGGCTGCGGTTAGGATGGCGGAAGCCAACGCGCTCGCCCAGCGCGGTTTGCTGTTTCCTAACGTGACGGGAGGCTTCAATTCGTCGCGCCAGCAGGTGCCGGTCGATCTGCAGTCTCCTCTTGAGTCCAACGCCCACCTTTTGAGTCTGCACACTGGCCAAGTGACCGTGTCGTACCTTGCCGATGTGTGGGGAGGGACGCGGCGTTTGGTCGAGTCCACGGATTCGCAGGCCGAGATGCGCGCATTCCAGCGCGAAGGAGTCTACCTGACATTGGCCAGCAACATCGCACTTGCGGCGATCGAGGAAGGTCGGGTTCGGGGACAGATCGCGGCGACCCGTCGCGTCCTTGGTTTGCAGACCGAGGTTTTGAAGTTGCTGCGACGGCAACAGGAGCAGGGGCAGATTGCCCAGACTGATGTCGCGGCGCAAGAGACCTCGGTTGCGCAGACCCGGTTGTTGTTGCCGAATCTCGAGAAACAGCTCGCGCAACAGCGTCATTTGTTGTCATTCCTGACCGGTCGTTTGGCGAGTGACGCTCCAAAGGAAACATTCGATCTCGGGTCATTTCGAATGCCCCGCCGTCTGCCACTCAGTCTTCCGGCCGATCTCGTAAGACAGCGCCCTGATATTCAGGCCGCCGAAGCGAACCTTCATTCGACCAATGCAATGATCGGAGTGGCGATCGCCAATCGCCTTCCGCAGATAACCTTGATGGCAAGTGGCGGTGCCGCGGCTGCCAAATTTTCGCAATTGGCCACTCCAGGAGCGGCCCTCGGGATGATCGCTGGCAATGCTGCGCAGACCATTTTTGACGCAGGGACGTTGGCAAACAAGCAGCGTGCGGCGGAAGAGGAAACGAATCAGTCACTCGCTCAATATCGCAGCGTTGTTCTCGCGGCTTTTCAGAACGTTGCGGATGTCTTGCGAGCCCTTCAGGCGGGCACGCGTGCGATCAGTGCGGCGACGGACGCGGAACGATCGGCGACAGAGAGCATCACGTTAGTGCGTAAACAGGTCGATCAAGGGCAAATCAGCGTGCCGCTCCTACTTGCCGCGCAGCAGGCGTATCTGCAGACCTCCCTTGCGCGTCTCGATGCGCAGGCCGCGCAACTGGCAAATACGGTCGCGCTGTTTCAGGCGCTTGGCGGTGGGTGGTGGAATCGAGACGGTCATAAGCAGGCAGACCTGGGTCATGGACCTGTAAAACAGGATTCCGTTTGAAGTCATTGTAGGGGGTCCATACGCTCGTAAACGCCCTACCATCCCGTGCGGACACGATTTTGCCCGTCGACGGAGCCGCACGTCCTGCGCATACCAAGCGGGCAGTTTGCCGCGCCGTGTCGATTCGAAATCTGACTGGGTCCGAGTTGGTTCGAAAATTGAAGCCGGTGCCGGGGCGTTTCCTGTAAAATCTTACGCTTTCCGGTGGGGCGCCGCGCGATCGCTTGCCATCGCGCCGCCGCTCGGATTTTATGCCATATGTGATTGACGGGAACGCAAGCGGAAATTATTGCCGTGCAATAAAGGAGACAAGCGATGACCGCGTTTCGGCACCTGACCCTAGCGGTTGCTGCTATGGGCAGCCTGATGCTCTCGGCCACGCTCGGTTTTGCGCAGCAGGTTACGCAGCAGGTCGACGGCGATCAGCCCGGTCTCGTTGCCGATGATTCGTTCCAACTCGACCCGGAATTTCGCAAGCAGGTGGTGCTCTATCGCACGACCGAGCCGCCTGGCACCATCATTATCCAGACCGCAGAACGTCACCTTTATCTCATTCAGGGCAACGGCCGCGCGATTCGCTACGGCATCGGCGTTGGCCGCGCGGGTTTTCAGTGGCAGGGTATTCTCAATATTTCGCGAAAGGCGGAATGGCCGGATTGGACCCCGCCTCCGGAAATGATCGCGCGCCAGCCCTACCTGCCGCGCTTCATGGCGGGCGGCCCCGGCAATCCGCTCGGAGCACGCGCGATGTATCTCGGCACGACGGTATATCGCATCCATGGCACCAACCGGCCCGATACCATCGGAACTGCGATCTCCTCGGGCTGCTTCCGTCTGGTCAACGCCGACGTTGTCGATCTCTATGGTCGCATTCCGGTTGGCACGCGTGTGATCGTACGGCAGAAACCCAGTCTCTAATCATCATTACGTCATTTGCGTCGATACTTTTCGATATTGCGAGAGGGGCTATCCATGCGGACATTTCGAGGCGGCCTCCTGATAGGCCTCGCCATCGCCACCGCTATCGCGGTGATGGCGATCACCTATGAGCGCTACGATACCAAGACCCTGAAACGAACGCTCCGGCGCGACGCCGTGCTGTGCGGCGTCAACACCGGCCTGCCCGGGTTTTCGAATTCGGACGAGAAGGGCAACTGGTCGGGCTTCGACGTGGATTTCTGCCGCGCTGTGGCAGCCGCCATCTTCGACGATCCGGCGAAGGTGAAGTTGGTTCCGCTTGAGGCCGACGAACGTTTCAAGGAATTGCAAAGCCGCAAGGTCGACATCCTTGCGCGCAACTCGACCTGGAGCATGTCGCGGGAAACCAATTACAACCTCTACTTCCCGGCGGTCGCATATTATGACGGCGAGGGCTTCATGGTCCGTACCTCGCGCAAAGCGGACTCAGCGCTCGATCTCGATAACACCAGGATTTGTGTACAGGATGGCACAACGACGCAGCTCAACCTCGCGGACTTTTTCAAGAGCAACAACCTGAAGTATGAGGAGATCAAGTTTGGTAAGCTGGAGGACATGCTAAGGGCCTATGACGAGGCCAAGTGCGATGTTCTGACCGCCGATGTTTCTCATCTCTATGCGTTGCGGCTGCGGCTGACCAAGCCGAACGAGAGCTTCATCCTGCCCGATGTGATCTCGAAGGAGCCGTTGGCACCTGTTGTTCGCCAGCGCGACGACGACTGGATGATGATCATCAAATGGACGCTCTACGCGATGATCAATGCCGAAGAACTCGGTATCACTTCGAAGAACATCGACGAGGCGATGAAGTCGAAGAAGCCAGATGTGATGCGGCTGGTCGGCACCGATGGTCAGTATGGTGAGGGCCTCGGATTGACGAAGGACTGGGCGGCGCGCATCATCCGCCGCGTCGGCAACTACGGCGAAGTCTACGACCGCAATATCGGCAGTGATTCAAGGCTGAAGATTCCGCGTGGCTTGAACCAACTCTGGAACGCGGGCGGCATCATGTATGCGCCGCCGCTGCGGTAATCTCGCAGGCCAGCGAGGTGGCTGCGACGCTCATCCCTGATTTCGTTCGAACGCAAGGATCAGATTATTGGCGGGCATTTCGGTGATGTCCGTCAGCGTCAGGCCATTTTGCTGCGCCAGCGTCGCCACCTCGTCAACGTCGCGTACGCCCCACTCTGGATTGTTATTGCGAAGGCTGGCATCGAATGCCTCGTTGCTCGGCGCGGTGTGTCGCCCGTTTCGCTTGAACGGTCCATAGAGAAACAGCCGCCCATCAGGACGCAGACAGTGTGAGGCGCTCGCGATCAGGCCCTCGGCGACACGCCACGGCGCGATATGGATCACATTGGCGCAGAACACCGCGAGCAACGCGCCGTGGCCATCGTTCATTTCCGCCAATTGGCATGGATTCGATAGGTCGATCCGCTGGGGCGGCCGAACGTTGGCTAGGTTCTCGTGAGCGGTCCACGCTGCGATACTCCGGAGATGATGGTCGTTAAGATCGGTCGGCCACCAGGTAATGCTGGGCGAGTGCCGCGCGAAGAAAACGACATGCTGTCCGGTGCCGCTGCCGGCCTCGAGCACGTTGCCTGTCTTGCCGCGCAGGAATTTTTCGAGAACCGTCCAGATCGCGACATGGTTGCGGTGAAACGCAGCCGCGTCGAGCCGTTCATCGGAGGCTCCACGCCGGCTGTCGTTGCGGAATTCACCGTAGTCGGGCATGGGCGGATACCTTTCATTCCGAGGGAATCCTGCAGGATCGCTGGTCCGGGCATCATTCCAGCTTGCCAGACATCCAGTATTCCGCCGACGGAATCGTGGATGCACTGAGCGATCCAGATCTAACATGCGGGCCGTGAAGACGGAGATCAAGTCGGGGATTATGCCGAAGCTACTCGGCCCCGTTCCGCTGTAATTTGGCAGGCTTCTGCACGGCGGTTCGCGCAAGCTGGCTTTAAGGCTGGTCGATGACTGCGCGAGATGCCGGCAGGGCCGATGCCATCACTCGCGCGCGGCGGTATAGATGTCGCTCTCAAGCTTTGGGGCTAGCTCAGAGTGGCGCGACGCCGTCATCGATCGGGCCGATTGGAGAAATTGCTGGGGTGTTCAACCTTGAGCTTGCCAAAGGCAATGTGCGCGACGTACGCTACTGTTACCGGTGTTCTCCGTGCTGCTCGAGCCTGATCCCGCGAGGATTTGTTCGAGAACACGTAGGCGCCGACACAGCGACCGTGCCCAGAAGATCGCGACGGCTACAGGAGGTATCTATGCGCCGATTTATGCGTCCTATCATCGCCGCAGCAGGGCTGTTGATCGCATTCACCTCGCATGGTTTCGCCGCCGAGCCGCAGCATCGTCTTGTGATCCAGGTCGACCAGAACGATCGGCGCACCATGGACTTCGCGCTGAACAACGTCACAGACGTGATCGAGCACTATCGCGGACTGGACCAGACGGTGGCCGTCGAAATCATGGCGTGCGGCCCGGGTCTCCACATGCTGCGCATAGATACGTCGCCTGTGAAGGAGCGCATCAAGCAGATCCGGGAAACGGCATCCCCCAGCACGATCCAGTTCTCGGCCTGCAACAACACCAAGCAGAGTATGGAGAAGAAGGAAGGCCATCCGCTTGAGATGCTGCCCGGAACAACGATTGTGCCCTTGGGCGTGGTGCGGCTATTGGAGTTGCAGGAACAGGGCTGGAGCTATCTGCGGCCGTGATCAACGGCTGACGGCGACGCTCTGAAGCGCCGCATTCGCGGGTGTTGTTGATCGCTTCGGCCTGCTGGGCGTGCTGCGTAACCGTTATGCCCGCCGCCGCGCTGTGATCGAGACCAGTTGACTCCGTGGCGATAGAGGCCAGCGCCAGAGCGGTCGAGTGATCAGCGATCTGGACTTGTGACCGGTTGCAATCGCCCGCCGGCAGCATAAATTTGCTAAAATACCTCACGGTAAGAAAATCTGCACGGGAGGAGGGTCGTACGATCATGATCTTTCGCCAGTTGTTCGACAGCGTTTCCGGCACCTACAGCTACCTGATGGCGAGCCGTGCTGGCGGCGAGGCGTTGATTCTTGATCCGGTGCTGGAAAAGGTTGGCCGTTACTGCCAGTTGCTGCGCGAGCTCGATCTCAAGCTTGTGAAGGCCATCGACACGCACCTTCATGCCGATCATGTCACCGGACTAGGTGAGCTGCGTGATCGCACCCAATGCGTCACCGTGATGGGCGAGCAGACCAAAGCTGACGTGGTTTCGATGCGCGTCAGCGACGGCGATAAGATCAAGATCGAGGGCATTGGCCTCGACGTGATGTACACGCCGGGCCACACCGACGATTCCTACAGTTACCTGATGGGCGATCGTGTCTTCACCGGCGACACGTTGCTGATCCGCGGCACTGGCCGCACCGATTTCCAGAACGGCAGTGCGCGTGCGCAGTACGATTCGATTTTCAACCGGCTCCTGAAGCTGCCCGACGAAACCATGGTGTTTCCCGCGCACGACTACAAGGGCGATACGGTCTCCACGATCGGAGAAGAGAGGCGCTACAATCCGCGGCTTCAGGTGCGCTCGATAGACGAATACATTGAACTGATGAACAATCTGAAATTGCCGAATCCGAAGCTGATGGACGTGGTGATTCCTGCCAACATGCATGTCGGCCTCAGGCAGGACGATCTGGCGAAGCAGGGGCTGGCGCTGACGCCGCGCGAGGCGATTGCCCGGCTTGGTCAGCCCGATATCCTGCTGGTCGATCTTCGCGAAGCCCATGAGCGCGCCAAACACGGTACGCTGACAGGTGCGCTGCATGCGCCCTATCCTGATATCGCCGACAGTCTGAAACAAGGCGGAATGCTGCGCGAGGTAGCCGCCGCGACCGGGCGCCGCATCGTGTTCTTCTGCGCCTTCGGCGAGCGTTCGGCCATGGCTGTTACCGCGGCGAAGGACGCCGGACTGACCAACGCGGTGCATATCGAGGGCGGGATCGATGCCTGGAAGAAAGCCGGCGGACCAGTGGTCGCGGGCTGACAGGTCACGGTGGGCGTGTGCACCGTGGCCATGACGGCCGTTGACCGTCAAAATTCCTCAGAAAGGAAGGTCATCGCCCGTGTCGAACGGTCGACGACTGTCACAGCGTTCATTCGGCCTCTATTGCTTTCTGAAGGTCCGAGCAGGCGTCGTCCGCAGCGCGATTGAGAATGAAGAGGCTGTCTGCCGGTCCGAAAGCAATGTACTCGCCCGGCCCCTCCGTTACCCGCGCCTCTGTCCGCATGTTGATGTCGTCATCGATGTAGACCTTCAGTCCGTTGTCGGTGGTTTCAATCATGAAGATGCCGCCTTCCGCATCGAGATTCTCGCCAGTCATGTGGCAAGCGATGCCGTCCGCATGTGGATAGCCTGGGACGATGGCTTGCTCGTCGGCGCGGTTCGCTTGCTCGTCAAACGCGCATTGCCCGATAGCCCGCCACGGCCGGGCGTCGTTACGCCGCATGATTTCCAGCCGGGCGAATGTTTGGAGCGGAGTGTCAACACTGTCGGGATAAGTTTCGCGCCGCAGCGCGAACCGCATGGAAGTCGTCTTTTGAGTCGGTTTCTTTGCCAGATGAGCAGCATCGTAACTGCGGATGAAGCAGGCCTGAGAGCCGGCTGCGTCGCCAATAAGATCGGGCGCGGCGTGGACGTCGGGGGCCGCAACCAAAATGGCGACTAAAACGAAAAGCGCTTGTTTCTCCATGCTCGTCTGCATTGTCATCCCTGGTTACCAGCTCTGTTCAGAGGACGGAATATAACCAAGAGAAGTTTGCGGGGCAGCCGCTATCTACAGCGCTTCGAGCGAACCGGTTTGCGTGAAGAAACGCGTCAGATCAAAATCATGAGCCCCGCTTCTGATTCCGTCAGAACGGAAGCGCTCTATTAGAAGGCGCTGCTAGCTAGAATGTCTTCTGCGTCAGCCGACGACGCTGCCGCGATTGTCAAATTTCGACAAAAGGTTGAGTTCGGTGCGCAGACGATCCGGGTCTGAGAGCTCTTTTTCGATTTCCGCATGAAGATGTTGCCAGATCGGCACCGCCACGGCCAGAACGGCCCGGCCATGAGGCGTTAGCTGCAACAGTCGGGCACGCCCGTCCTTTGGGTCGGCCAACGTTTTGACAAGACGACGGCGCTCCAGCGGCTTGAGATTGGCAGTCAAGGTTGTCCTGTCCATCGCCAGCAGCGCCGCTACGCTGCTGAGGTTCGGTGGCTGCGGCCGGTTGAGCGACATGAGCAGGGAGAACTGTCCGCTGGTGAGGCCAACCGGCTTCAACACGATATCGAAGCGGCGTGCGATCGCTCGCGCTGCCCTTTGGGCATGGAGGCATAAGCAGGTGTCGCGCACCAGAATCGTGGTTTCAAAAGCAGGATCAGAAAGCGTACGCATCAGGGAGCTTGACTCCGCGGCTACATTACGTTGATATCAACTTATGTAGGAGGTCGTCAATCGGCGTCGGCGCTCCTCCGAAGCGATTGGAAGGAGTAGTCGTTGTCCACGATGCAATCATTCCTGATGTTTCAGGGTGGCGAGGCCGAAAAGGCGATGAACCTCTATGTCTCGCTGTTCGACGACGGTGAGATTCTCGATCTCGTGCGTTGG
The DNA here is from genome assembly GCF_049852135.1 of Nitrobacter sp. TKz-YC02. NCBI lineage: Bacteria > Pseudomonadati > Pseudomonadota > Alphaproteobacteria > Hyphomicrobiales > Nitrobacteraceae > Nitrobacter > Nitrobacter sp. TKz-YC02. Next base: position 3,454,162 of record NZ_CP180728.1, on the reverse strand, counting down.
CAGAAAGGCGAGCAGGGGGCGGAGGGCAGTATCAAGCTGGCGCGCTTCAGGGCTGCCGGCCAGTGCGTGCTGGCGAGCGACAGCCCAATCAGGCACGCCTTTGATTTCACGCCGTCCTGGTCCTTTTTCGTCGATTGCGTGTCAGACAAGGAGCAGGAGCGGCTCCTCGCTGAACTGTCAGCGGGCGGCCAAACGCTGATGCCGCTAGACGATTACGGCTTCAGCAAGCGCTTCGCCTGGATCGCTGACCGCTTCGGCGTGTCCTGGCAGCTCAATCTTTCATAATGCGAGTCAACACCCCTGTCAGAAGGAGCCAACATGAAGATCGTGACCAGCCTTAGCTTCCGGGGCCAGTGCCGCGAGGCATTCGAGTTCTACGCCAAAGTTCTCGGCGGGACGATCAAGGCGGCCATACCCTATGGCGACGCGCCTCCGGGCATGCCGATCACGGACGAGAAGTACAAAACCTGGCTGATGCATTGCTGGCTCGATGTCGGCGATCAGGCGCTGATGGGCGCCGACATGGACGTCGGATGGGCATCTAACATCGACAAACCCAAGAACGGCTTCGATGTGACCCTGCACACAAATGACATGGCCGAGGCCCGGCGCTGGTTCGATCAACTCTCTCAAGGCGGCAAAGCAGGCATGCCGTTCGCCGAAACCTTCTGGTCGCCCGGCTTCGGCACGCTGACCGACAAGTTCGGCATCCCCTGGATGATCAACGTCATTCCATCGGCTGGCTGGAAACCGCTGCAAGGCTGATCGCATGCCTATAGCGTTTCGAGCGAAGCATGCTCTCGGGCTTGACCCGAGGACAGATAACGGTTCGCGTAAAGAAACGCGTCAAACAAATCATAGAACCCCGCGTCTGATTCCATCAGGCGCGGGGCTCTAACACCAGGAATAAAAAGCAGGCGGCTGTCGGCACCGACCGTGCTGATGCGTCCTTGGGACATCGGGCGGGCAGGCCGCCCGATGGAGCAGGGGCGTCGGGCAAGGACCATGAATCATGACTATCGCTGGGTGATCGTTGCGGCGGGCGGCCTCTTGGGCTGCGTCGCGATCGGCGCCATGTTTTCGTTGCCGGTCTTCCTGCGGCCGATGTCGCAGGACACCGGCTGGTCCGTCACCGGCATATCCACGGCGATGACGATCGGCTTCCTCGCCATGGCGGCGGCCAGCATGGTGTGGGGCAACCTCTCCGACCGGTTCGGCCCACGCCCGGTGGTGCTCACGGGGTCGGTCGCGCTGGCGGCGAGCCTGGCGCTCGCCAGCCGGGCGGAATCGCTGATCGCGTTTCAATTTCAATTTGGTCTTTTGATAGGCGCGTCAACCGCCGCCATCCTTGCGCCGATGATGGCCTGCGTGACCGGCTGGTTCGATACGCAGCGCGGTCTTGCCGTCTCGCTGGTCTCCGCCGGCATGGGCATGGCGCCGATGACCATGGCGCCGCTTGCAGCCTGGCTGGTCACGATCCACGACTGGCGGACATCGATGCTGATCATCGCTGCTCTCACCGCAGTGCTGATGATTCCTGCCGCACTGCTCGTGCGTCGGCCACCGGCGTTGGAGGGCGGACCGGCCGGGATGACGATGAGTGAGTCGCAATCGGACATGGCCGTCCGGCAAGCGGTGAGTTCACCGCAGTTCATCATTTTGATGCTGGCGAACTTCTTCTGCTGCGCCACTCACTCAGGCCCGATCTTTCATACGGTGAGCTATGCGGTGACGTGCGGCATACCGATGATTGCTGCGGTGTCGATCTACAGCATCGAGGGGTTAGCCGGCATGTTCGGTCGTATCGGGTTCGGCCTTGCGGGAGACCGGCTCGGTGCGCAACGCGTTCTGGTGGTCGGACTGATGGCGCAGGCCTTCGGCGTACTCGCCTATGCTTTCGTCAACCAGCTCGGCGGCTTCTACGCCGTGGCAGTGGTCGTCGGCCTCCTTTACGCCGGAACGATGCCGCTCTATGCCGTGATCATCCGGGAGAATTTCCCGTTGAAGATGATGGGCACGATCATCGGCGGCACCGCGATGGCCGGCAGCCTTGGCATGTCGACCGGCCCGGTGCTGGGCGGGCTGATCTACGACCATTTCGGCAGCTACGCGCTGATGTATGTCGGCTCGTGGGGCATGGGCCTGATGGCTATGCTGATCCTGATGAGCTTTCGGCCGTTTCCTAGGAGGGAGGCCATGGTGGCGGCTTAAGCCAGGCGCGGTGCTTCCAGTTTATTTGGTCGGCATTCTGGGTCCTGTTAATCCCACGCAAGTGCGCCGCCATTCTGGTATTCGATGACGCGGGTCTCAAAAAAGTTTTTCTCCTTCTTGAGATCCATCGCCTCGCTCATCCACGGAAAGGGATTGTCAGCCTCGGGAAACACCGGCGCGAGCCCGAGCTGAGCGCATCGCCGGTTGGCGATGACGTGCATGTAGGTTTCGCACAGCGCTGCATTCAGGCCAAGGAACCCGCGTGGCATGGTGTCCCGCCCATACGCGGCCTCGAGCTCGGCGGCATTCTTCAGCATGGCGCGCACCTCTTCCTGGAACGGCTTGGTCCAGAGGTGAGGGTTCTCAATCTTGATCTGGTTGATGATGTCGATGCCGAAGTTCAGGTGGATCGACTCGTCGCGCAGGATGTATTGATACTGCTCGGCGATGCCCACCATCTTGTTGCGTCGGCCGAGCGAGAGGATCTGCACGAAGCCCGTATAGAACCACATCCCTTCGAACACGACGTAGAATGCGACGAGGTCACGCAGGAACGCTTGATCCGCTTCCGGCGTGCCGGTCTTGAAGCCGGGGTCGTCGAGATGCTGTGTGTGTTTGAGCGCCCAGGCCGCCTTGTCGGTGATAGAGGGCACCTCGCGATACATGTTGAACAATTCGCCCTCATCGAGACCAAGGCTTTCGACGATGTACTGGAAGGTGTGAGTGTGGACGGCTTCCTCGAAGGCTTGACGAAGAAGATATTGTCGGCATTCGGGATTGGTGAGATGGCGGTAGATCGCCAGAACGATGTTGTTGGCGACCAGCGACTCCGACGCCGCGAAGAAGCCCAGGTTGCGCTTGATCATGCGCCGCTCGTCATCGGTGAGGCCGTCCTTCGATTTCCACAATGCGATGTCGGCCTGCATCGACACTTCGGTCGGCATCCAGTGATTATTGCAGCCGGAGAGATACTTCTCCCAGGCCCAACGGTACTTCAGCGGCAGGAGCTGGTTCACGTCGGCGCGGGCGTTGATCATCCGTTTGTCGTCGACGCGCACCCGCGCAGCGCCGCGATCGATTTCGCCGAGGCCGGTGGCATCGACGGAGGTGTCGGTCATTGTCACGCAAGGCGATGGATCAGACGCCACGTCGTTCTGCGCGAGCGTCTGCGGCGGAGCGGATCGTGCCAGTGCGGGAGAAGAGGTGTCGGACCAATCGAGCATGGGGGTGTTCCTGATTGTTTCTTCTTTGTGCAAGCGACCGCGGGCACGAAGTGAGACCTACTGACACGCCTCGCAGGTGGGATCCTCGATGCGGCAGGCTTTCCAGCCTTCAGCGTCGTCGGAGCGATTTTGTCCATTCGCATGTCCGTCCTGTGCTGCGGCGGAAACGGCCGCGGACACGGCGTTGAGCTTGCCGTCGGTGCCCTTGAGGGTGGATTTCTCGACATGCGTCGCCGACCGCGAGCGCAGGTAATAGGTCGTCTTCAGACCGCGTTTCCAGGCATGGCGATAGAGCGCGTCGAGCTTTTTGCCGCTCGGATTGGCAATGTAGAGATTGAGCGACTGCGCCTGGTCGATCCACTTCTGCCGGCGCGACGCCGCGTCGATCAGCCAGTCTGAGTCAATCTCGAAGGCGGTGGCATAGAGTGCCTTGAGATCATCGGGAACGCGATCGATCTGACCGACGCTGCCGTCGAAATATTTGAGATCCGAGATCATCACCTCATCCCATAGGCCGCGTGCCTTGAGATCGCGCACGAGATGTGCGTTCACCACCGTGAAGTCGCCGGACATGTTGGACTTGACGTAGAGGTTCTGATAGGCGGGCTCGATCGACTGCGACACTCCGCAGATGTTGGAGATCGTCGCGGTCGGCGCGATCGCCATGCAGTTCGAATTGCGCATCCCGATGGTCATGACACTCTCGCGCAGCGAGTCCCAGTCGAGACGGCTGGAACGGTCGATTTCGACCGCCGCGCCGCGCGCTTCATCGACCAGCGTGAGGGAATCGAGCGGCAGGATGCCCTTCGACCACAGCGATCCCTGATAGGAGGGATAGCGGCCGCGCTCCGCCGCGAGATCGACCGACCCAGAGATCGCGTAGTAGGCGATCGCTTCCATGCTCTCGTCTGCGAAGGCCACGGCGTCGTCCGACGCATAAGGTATGCGCAGGATGTTGAGCGTATCCTGAAAGCCCATGACGCCGAGCCCGACCGGCCTGTGCCGCAGGTTCGAGGTTCGCGCCTCCGGAATGGTGTAGAAATTCACGTCCAGCACGTTGTCGAGCATGCGCATCGCAATCTTGACCGTGCGCGCGAGGTGCTCGTGGTCGAGCTTGTCGTTGTGCAAGTGGTTGACGAGATTGACCGAGCCGAGATTGCAAACCGCGATCTCCGTTTTTGAGGTGTTGAGCGTGATCTCGGTGCAGAGGTTTGAGGAATGCACGACGCCGCAATGCTGCTGAGGCGAGCGCAGGTTGCAAGGGTCTTTGAAGGTGATCCAGGGATGCCCGGTCTCGAACAGCATGGTCAGCATACGCCGCCACAGGTCGACGGCGCGGACCTGCTTCGTCACCCGTAGCTCGCCGCCGGCAGCCTTCTTTTCATAGTGAGCGTAGCGTTCAGCGAAGACCTTGCCGGCGAGATCGTGCAGGTCCGGCGTCTCGTCGGGTGAGAACAGCGTCCAGATGCCATCTTCTTCGACGCGCTGCATGAAGAGGTCCGGCACCCAGTTCGCCGTATTCATGTCATGGGTGCGGCGACGGTCGTCGCCGGTGTTCTTTCTCAGGTCGAGAAATTCCTCGATGTCGATGTGCCAGGTTTCGAGATAAGCGCACACCGCGCCCTTGCGCTTGCCGCCCTGGTTGACGGCGATCGCGGTATCGTTCGCGACCTTCAGGAACGGCACCACCCCCTGGCTTTCGCCGTTGGTGCCCTTGATATGGGCGCCGAGCCCGCGCACGCGCGTCCAGTCGTTGCCGAGACCGCCCGCATACTTGGAAAGCAACGCATTGTCCTTGATCGCCTTGAAAATGCCGTCGAGGTCGTCGGCGACAGTCGTGAGAAAGCAGGACGAGAGCTGCGGGCGCAGCGTGCCGGCATTGAACAGCGTCGGCGTCGAGGCCATGAAGTCGAACGATGAGAGCAGGTCGTAGAACGCGATCGCCTTCTCCTCACGATCGATCTCGCGCAGCGCGAGGCCGCAGGCAACGCGCATGAAGAACGCCTGGGGTAGCTCGAAACGCACACCGCGGACGTGCAGGAAGTAACGATCGTAGAGCGTCTGGAGTCCGAGATAGTCGAATCGCAGATCGCGTTCGGGCTTCAGTGCCGCCGCAAGCCGGTCGAGGTCGAAACGGCCGATCTCCGGATCGAGCAGTTCGTTGTCGATGCCCGTTCGCACATAGGCGCGGAAGTAATCCGCGTAGCGCTCTGTCATCTCGGCTTGCGTGGCCTGCTCGGACCGCCCCGAGACAAAGCTCAAGGCCTCGCGGCGCAGCTTGTCGAGCAGCAGCCGGGCGCTGGCCTTGGCGTAATCGGGATCGGTTTCGACCAGCGTGCGGGCGGCAAGGATCGTCGCCAGCGCCAGTTCGTCCACGCTGATGCCGTCATAAAGGTTGCGATGGGTTTCAGTCAGAATCGCGGAGGAGGAGACATCCTCGAGCCCTGCGCAGGCCTCCTCCACCACGGCGGCGAGGCGTTTGGTATCGATGGGTACCATCGATCCATCAGCCAACTTCATCCGCAGCACTGGCGTCACCACTGCCTGGATGCCCTTCTTTGCCTTCGACCCTTGCGCCTTCGCCCGTTCGCGAGCGCGCTCCTCGCGATAGAGCACATAGGCGCGCGCGACCTTGTGGTGCTCGCTCCGCATCAGCGCGAGTTCGACCTGATCCTGGACGTCCTCGATGTGGAAGGTGCGGCCGGCGTCGGACCGCCGCGACAGGCTGGCGACGATCTGATCGGTCAGCTCAGTGACGATGTCATGGACCCTGCGCGAGGCGGCGGCGCTGGTGCCCTCGACCGCAAGAAACGCCTTGGTCAGCGCGACGGCGATCTTCGATGAATCGAACGGCGAGACCGAACCGTTGCGCCGAATGACCTGATACGCGGGTTCGCTGGGCGGCATCGCAGCCGCAGCAGGCAAAGACGGACGCACAGCACGCGCAGCTTCGGTTGCGAGAGACATCGGCTCAAGACCCCAGTTTTTGTTGCGAGCCGGGGTCAGGCGGAGACGCGCGCAGGAAATCTCACGGCGGATGCCGCGATTCCCGTCAAGCGGCCCGCTGGGACACCCCGCCCAGGGAACGTTTCGGCTGTCACGGCAGGTTTCCTGGCTTGCGGGGTCTCAGCGTCCGTCCGGTCTTCCCAGGGCCTTGCGATCCCAGTGACACTCAATGGACTTCGGCTCGCCGCTTAACAGTTGCGGGGGCAGCGCCGGCACTACCGGCTTCCCTCTTTAGCTCTCGGTGTTGCGACTCGAGAGACCGTGACCACCATATCTAGTAGCCGCACCAAATTCCGAGTCAACAGATCGTTTCGACTCCGGCTTCACAATTCTCGTAATTCACAGTTCGGCGAAAAACGCTGTGCAACCATCGCTCTGTCCAACTCTTGACGCTTCGATCATACAGACCATTATCTGCGCAGATATGCCGCGGCGTTTGTCTCGCGGCTCAACCGCCGAGTCCGCCGTGACCGAACTTGTCCGACCGAACCTGACGCCCCCGAACGGGCAAAAGAAGGTGTTGCTGCATTCCTGTTGCGCGCCCTGCTCGGGCGAAGTGATGGAAGCGATGCTCGCCTCGGGGATCGACTACACGATCTTTTTTTACAATCCGAACATCCATCCCCTGAAGGAATACCTGCTGCGCAAGGATGAGAATGTCCGCTTCGCGGAGAAGCATGGCGTGCCGTTCGTCGATGCCGATTACGATAAGGACAACTGGTTTGCCCGCGCCAAAGGGATGGAGTGGGAACCTGAACGCGGCGCGCGCTGCACCATGTGCTTCGACATGCGCTTCGAGCGCACCGCGCTCCATGCGCATGAGCATGGCTTTCCGGTGATGACGTCATCGCTCGGCATCTCCCGGTGGAAGAACATGGCGCAGATCAATGACTGCGGCCACCGCGCGGCCGGGCGTTATGACGGCCTGTCATATTGGGATTTCAACTGGCGCAAGGGCGGCGGTGCGCAGCGAATGATCGATATCAGCAAGCGCGAGCAATTCTATCAGCAGGAGTATTGCGGCTGCGTCTATTCGCTGCGCGATACCAATCAGCACCGCCGGGATCAGGGCCGGTCACCGATCGTGATCGGGACGCAATTCTACCGGCACGGCGAGGATTCGGACCCGACATAAGATGCGCGGTGCCGGTTGACGGCCCGTGGACGGTGGCCCATAGGTTGGCGTCGAGGTTCTCCGGGACAATTCAAGCCCGGAGCTAAGAGGGAAGCCGGTGCGTCTTCGGACAAAACCGGCGCTGCCCCCGCAACTGTAAGCGGTGAGCCGTGGTCCATCAGTGTCACTGGGAGCAATCCCGGGAAGGCCGGACCAAAGCTGAGACCCGCGAGCCAGGAGACCTGCCCCGACAACATAGTCGTCCTCGGGCGGGGTGTCCCGGTGGTGCGCTTGCGGTTTTCATGGCGAGCTCGCCATGAATCCCATGCCGCGTCGCTAAGGCCCAGCCCCCAACATATGGGGTAAGCCGTGTCAGTTTCCTCTCTTCCTGTTGCTACGCTCGGCACGCCGCGCATCGGTCCGCGCCGTGAACTGAAAATCGCGCTTGAAAGCTACTGGTCGGGCAAGTCCGACGAATCCGCGTTGCATGAAGCGGCAGCCGGGTCGCGGGCCGCGAACTGGGCGCGACAGAAGTCGCTCGGCGTCACCGTCATCCCGTCGAACGATTTCACGCTCTACGATCATGTGCTCGACACCAGCGTGATGGTCGGCGCGATCCCGGATATCTACGGATGGAAAAGCGGGCCGGTGCCGCTTGCAACCTACTTCGCGATGGCGCGCGGTGCGCAAGGCGAAGATCACGATTCGAGCTGCGCGCATGGCCATCATGGCGACGGTCACGCGCATGGTGCGCCGGCGCAGGAGATGACCAAGTGGTTCGACACCAACTACCACTACATGGTCCCTGAATTCACCAGCGGCCAACGTTTTGAACTCTCTTCGCTCAAGGCCGTTGACGAATATCGCGAGGCCAGGGCGCTTGGCTATCAGACAAGGCCGGTGCTGCTCGGTCCCGTCACTTATCTGAAGCTCGGCAAGAGCAAGGACGCGAATCTCGATCCGCTGTCGCTGCTCTCCGGCCTGCTGCCGGTCTATATCGATCTGCTCAAGCGCCTTGCCGCGGAGGGCGCCGCATGGGTGCAACTCGACGAACCCTGTCTCGTTCTCGATCTCGACGATGCGACCCGCAAGGCGTTGCGCGTGACATACGAACAGCTCGCGAGCGCGCTGCCGAAGCTGAAGATCATGCTGGCGACCTATTTTGGCGGTCTCGGCGATAACCTCGATACTGCATTGTCGCTGCCGGTCGCGGGCCTCCACCTCGACCTCGTTCGCGCTCCGGAACAACTCGACACCGTGGCGGCAAAGGCGAGACAGGATCTGGTCTTGTCCCTCGGCGTGATCGACGGCCGCAATATCTGGCGCGCTAATCTCCCCGCATTGCTCGACCGTCTGGAATCCGTGGTCGCCAAACGAGGCACCGATTGCGTACAGATCGCGCCGTCCTGCTCGCTCCTGCATGTGCCGATCGACGTGGCGCTGGAAGCCGATCTCGATGCCGAGTTGAAGAGCTGGCTCGCGTTTTCGGTGCAAAAGATGGGTGAACTGGCGACGCTGGGTGAAGCCCTGGCCAGAGGTCGCGCGTCGGTTGCCGATGCGGTGGACGCATCCGCGAAGGCCGCGGCGGCCCGCAAAATGTCGCCGAAGGTCCACGACGCGAAAGTCTTGGCGCGGATCGCAGCCGTCACCTCGGACATGGCACGGCGCAAGCGCGTGTTTGCAGATCGCGCGAAGTTGCAGCGTGAACGCTTCGGCCTGCCGTCGTTCCCGACCACCACGATCGGTTCGTTCCCACAGACCGCCGAGGTTCGAAAGGCGCGTTCGGCGCACGCCAAGGGGGCTTTGAGCGACGCCGACTACGAGACCTTTCTGCGGGAGGAGACGGCACGAACTATCCGCTGGCAGGAAGACATCGGCCTTGACGTGCTCGTGCACGGCGAGTTCGAGCGCAACGACATGGTGCAGTATTTCGGCGAGCAGCTGTCCGGATTCGCTTTCACCAGGTACGGCTGGGTGCAGAGCTACGGCTCGCGCTGCGTTCGTCCGCCGATTTTGTTCGGCGACGTGTCCCGGCCCAAGCCGATGACCGTCGGCTGGTGGAAATACGCGCAGTCCCTGACGTCGAAGCCGATGAAGGGCATGCTCACCGGTCCCGTCACCATTCTCAACTGGTCGTTCGTGCGCGATGACGTGCCGCGTAGTCTCGCCTGCCGGCAGATTGCACTTGCTATCCGCGACGAGGTCGCGGACCTGGAGGCAGCCGGAGCGTCGATGATCCAGATCGACGAGGCCGCGCTGCGCGAAGGACTGCCGCTACGCCAGTCCGAATGGAAGACGTATCTCGACTGGGCGGTCGAATGTTTCCGTCTGTGCGCGAGCGGCGTCGCCGACGCAACGCAGGTTCACACGCACATGTGCTACTCGGAGTTCAACGACATCATCGACGCGATCGCGACGATGGATGCTGATGTCATCTCGATCGAGACATCGCGATCCAAGATGGAGCTGCTCGACGCCTTCAAGACCTACAAGTATCCGAACGAGATCGGCCCCGGCGTCTACGACATCCACTCACCGCGGGTGCCAGCGGTTGATGAGATGACCGGCCTGCTCAAACTTGCACGCCAGCGCCTTTCGGACAGGCAGATCTGGATCAATCCGGATTGCGGGTTGAAGACCCGCAAGTGGGAAGAGGTCAGGCCGGCGCTCGTCAACATGGTGGAGGCGGCGAGGCTGATGCGTTAACGCGCGGGCCGCGGACGATCGGCTGCGCCGAACGCGCATATATAGGGAGAGAGATGGTCCCGGCCGTCTCTCTCCCGGCGGTTAGGACGTGCGCGCGCTCCGTGCGCAGTGAGGAATCCTAAACGCGGGAAACCTCGTATGAGGACGAAGGATTGAGTGCATACGGCGAGACCTGACGATCTGAATGCACAAGACAATGCAGCGAGACGTACGCTATCTTCAGCGACGCCTTGTGATTTTCTTGCTGCACAGGCGCCACATCCCCCGATTTCTTTGTGGCTCTAAGTGTACTCCGTATTGCAGCGGGGTATAGGAGGGATCGGTCCTCTGCATTATCCGGTGCATTCCCATAGCTCACCCGTTGATCGCGCCAAGGCGAGGTTGGCTAGAAGCAATCGGTTCATGGGAACGATGATCGATCAGGCCGTCCGGTTGCGGAATACGACAACCACAAACAGCGCCATAGCCAACACCATGACCAGCGAACCAGCGATGGGCGCCGCTTTATAGGCCGTGCCCCCCACAATCACGAGGGCTATTCCGGCTGGAAGCAGAATGCCGCCGAGAATGTGAAGCCAGCCCTGAATCCGGGCCAGCGTTGTTCTGCCTGCGGCCGGAATCAACCGGTAGTAAAGGCCGAACAGAAACAGCAGGACGCCGCCGACTAGGTTGAGGTGAGCATGAGCCGGCGCAAGGACGAAGTTCTGCTGGATCCCCATTGCGATGCCAGCAATCATGCCCACAAGCAAAATCACCACGCTCACGCACATCATCAATGATCCGATCATTGTCCTTTTTCCTATTGATGCCAGTCTAAATGGATAAACTTAGCGCGGTCCGCTTAGCGTGATCGTTCGCTCATTCACAAACTAACTTATCTCTTCATAAGGCGTCGTCCAAACCGATCTATATCGACCGACTCACGACGCACCGGCAAGCCTTCGGCCGATTCTTGATAGATAGACTTTCGCTGCGAGCCACCGCCCGTCGAGACGGTCCCTAAAGCTGAATCGTGTCTAGCGGTAGCGCGATTTCATAGACGCGCCACGATCCGTCGCCTTGTACTCGCCTGCTAAGTGTATGAAAAACCTAGATTCTGATGCAAAATATTGCATCTCGTGAATTTTTGGTAGCGTCATTCGTTTGCATTTTTCCGTGGAGATTGAGAAATGGACTTTGAAATGGTTTTCGCAGCCGCATTGCTCACTGACGACATACTCGCTGCAATTCATGACCTGCATGCCTACGCAAACGGCGGCGGAACGTCCATTAGCCGTAACAGACTTCGCGAAATCGTCGATAAATACGTGACTTATGACGAGAAGGATTTTGCAGAACTTCGCAGGGATGTGGATTGGAGCGCTGTTGTATCGTATTGGCGCGAAGCGGTCGCGCACATGGAAGAGGCGATCAAGGGAGAAGTTCCCGTGTACAAATAAGTCTCGGGACAAATTCGAAAGTGCGCGCGCGAAGCAGTCGATTGCGCCGGCGCAATGCTACGAGACGAGATGCCGAGCAATGGCGTGAGCTAAGGGCATCTCGATGTAGTGGAAGCAGTACTGACAGCGGTGAGTTCGCGAGTGCGGTCTTGCTAAAAGTATGGTGAACCGCCAAGGGATCATCGGCACTTTAAATGGCGCGCGACGTACTGCTCTCTGCTCGCGCCGTTCACGTGCTATCAGGGTAGGCGCCGTGAATCACCCTACCTATACCGCAGCGCCTGACAACGTAATCTGCTTGCCAGCGTCCCAACTTCGTTGAAGGGCGATTCCCGTGAACACGGTGAGGCCGATACGGCAGTTAACCCATTCACTCTTTAGTGCCCTGGTTCGTCCGTGCTGCCAACTCGCGAACATGTTCGCGGTCCGCTTCACCCGATCTCAGATGACTGACTCGGGCTATGGATGCGTTCGGCAAGTTCGTGCAGGCATTCCACCGCGTGGCTACGTTCCACACCTTGCAAAGTGGTCAACCAATCTTCAACGGCGCACATCACACCGAATGAAACTTCGTGGTCCGAGAACTTCTCGAAGCTCTGCAACTTGCTCAGAAATAGCTTCGTTTGATCTTCAACGATCTCTGAGTTCCAAACGATATCTGAGTTCCGCATAGCATTCTTCCTTTCGGATCGACTCGATTGTTACTTCAAAAGGCAAACGTGGCAGAACAATAGCGATGAAGTCGATGAATGACTCACGAAATATTACCCGAGTACCCTTTTTATGTAGCAGAGTTGTGCAACGATTTGGTTAAGTGCTCGTTCCATCTGGATCTGGAATCTCTTTAGCGTTTCAAACACCCGTTGGCGTTTCTAAACCAATGCTCCTTGCAACCGGAACGGTTCCTGGCGTCTTTATCCGTGGCAGGACTATTGGCGAAACGTGCCCCGCGTTCCGCCGCTTTCTCCAGCCCGGCCGCACGAGAAGGCGGACAGAACGCAGTCACTTACAGGCAATGCTTATGGGTGCCGACCCAGGAGGCAATCTTAATTCTTGATTGCCCGATGTCTGAAGTCGCAACTCGGTCCAGGAGCCGCTGATTGTCAAAGGTCCATGTGCAGCGGACAAGTGAGAGGTCGCAGGTATCGTTACGGTGACTGCGGTTATAGTTGTCTGTTCAGATTCTGCCCATAGATAAAGACCTAATAGCAATGCAACGATAGCGATCATCCCGAACCCTGATTGCAAATTTAGCTTGCCTACAATGGGCACCGTGGACCACGGATCGCCAACCATGCCATTCCGACCGTCAGCTTGTTTGTAAACCGTACTGATAGCGCTGAACCCGCTTGTCATGCTCGCGATTAGGAATGCTACGGCAACACCAAAGCAGATAATGGTTGGTGATTGCCAGCCGAGTCCGCCACTGCGCGCAAACTGCAACATAGTTCCGGCAGCTACGAGAACTGCTATGCCCACTGTGATCAGCATCTTTGCTGTTTCCACAGCTAGCTTTGTCGCTTCCTTCTTGTCATCAGGCGAACGCCCGCTAATTCGCGCTTTCAACTCATTCAGATAGGTCGCCTGTGCTTCAGGAGTCGCACCAAATCGAGTGTCCGATACCGCTTCCAAAGCGGCGATTGCGGGTCGTGGGTCAAATCCGCTCATGGATCACGCCCAACCGAACATTTCAGCTAGCGAGGGCCAAACCGCCTCGATAGCTTGGATTACCTCGTGGGAAGAGCTTTGAGCTTCTTTTCTCGTCTCGCTCATTTGAGATAAAACTCGATCGAGACCTGCGAACACAGCGTCCGCATGAAGAGGGAATGCATGGGGATAATTAGGCAAGGGAAGCGGGTTCCCAAATATCGGCGCCGCGCTTTCAATTCGGCCGAGATAGGGCCGGATGATCATCTGGTCGAAAAGTGTCAGAAGGCAAAGCGCTGCATCAAATCTCAAAACTCCAAGATTCTCATATATTCTCTGCTTAAGTGCGGTCGTTATGCCTTGGCCACCGGCCTCATAAGCCAAGAACAATAATCGATAGCGCTCGCTCAATACCTCATCCATTGGTTGCCCCGTTTATGAGATTGCAATCGGTCGGAGCTTACCTCGTTTGGAAAAACCAACAACCTCGATCTGTAAGGGTCGACGTTGAAGCTTGAGACGCGGTTTCCTCTCGCCCTCGCTATCGATCTGAGGCTGTTTCAGTCACTCAACAAACCACGGCTGTTCGGCCACCAGATCGCGAGGACATTGCTTTCTTTTGCTTCGGAATCTGCCGGTCAATCGCGCGGGATAGCCGCCGCTCATGATGACGTTAGTCGGATTGGAAAAAAGTAAGGAGCGGATGACGCTTTCGGATATGGTCAGAGTACCGAATGCGGTACGACCTTCACTGGACTGCCGGTCTGATGGAGCCGCATCCTCCACGGATCGGCAGTCGTTGCTCAGCGGATATGAGGGCTTGATGAACGAACACCACGCACTGGTCTCTATCAAAAAAATGATAAAGGCGGCGAGCGGCCTCGATGATATCGAAGCCGTTCGGGATCAGCTCCATACAATGCTCCTAGTCGCGAACTATGCGCTTCCTCCTGTTCAGCGCAAGCCGACGAAGAAATAGAAAACCTGTGCTGGGTACGTTGTGGCGGTGAGCGCTCGTTTCGCCGCCTTCGTCGTTCAGATGGCGTTTGGCGCCTGTTGGATCGTTGCTCTGAGAGAGAGCCTGTCTGATCGGGACTGCCGGCCCGGTACCAACACTGGGGGGATGGACCGGCAGCCCCTAGCCGGACGCCTCCCGGCTCTCCGATCATATTCGAAAGATCACCAGAGAATCCATGCGACGATCCGTCATCTTGGCGGCGATGGTTCGTGATGACGGCCGCGCAACTGCGCGGCGCTACATACTTCAAGGCGATGTCTGCGGCGACCTGTCAGTGTCACGATGGCCCCGCGATGCAACATCCATAGGGATGTTGCGGTGATGTCGGTGCAATCCATGTTCGCAATGCGGTAGGTCCTGGTCGACCGCAGCACCCGAGTTTTCGTTTTACCGATTTCCTTCCGCGACATGGCGATGTACTTGTCGATCGCATCGCCCAGTGCGGAGTGTGTTCAGTCCACCGAGGGTGGCGCCTCTTCATCCGCGCCCGTAAGATATTGGTTAGAATGGAAAAACCCGCAAGAAAATATGAATCCATATTTAGTGTCGCCCCGATGATGGAGTGGACCGATCGGCATTGCCGCGTGTTTCATCGCCTGCTCGCGCGCAAGGCGCGGCTCTACACCGAAATGCTCACGACCGGCGCGGTGATTCATGGTGCGCGCGATCGGTTGCTTGGGTTCAGCGACGTCGAACATCCTGTCGCACTCCAGCTTGGCGGCTCGAACCCAGTTGATCTCGCTACCTCAGCAAAGATCGGCGAGGATTTCGGTTATGACGAAATCAATCTGAATGTCGGCTGCCCGTCAGACCGGGTGAAGGACGGCCGGTTCGGAGCTTGTTTGATGGCTGAGCCGGACGTCGTTGCCGAGACTGTCAACGCCATGAAACGCGCGGTGTCTATTCCGGTCACCGTGAAGTGCCGAATCGGAATCGACAATCAGGATTCGGAGACAGGCCTTGACACATTCGCGCGCAAGGTCAACGACGCCGGCGTCGATGCGCTGATCGTCCACGCGCGGAAAGCCTGGCTTCAGGGATTATCTCCGAAGGAAAACCGCGATATCCCGCCGCTGGATTATGACAGGGTGTACCGGTTGAAGGCCTCGCTTCCCGACCTGCCTATCATTGTCAACGGTGGCATCGGCGGGATCTCGGAAGCCAAACAACATCTGGCGCATGCCGATGGCGTTATGCTGGGGCGCGCCGCCTATCACGAGCCGTGGCTTCTGCTGAAAGTCGATACCGAGCTCTTCAGCGAGGCAGCTCCACACGCGACGATGAAGCGTGCGCTGGAGGCCATGATACCCTACATCGAAGATCAACTGGCAGGCGGCGCGCGGTTGCATTCCATCACCCGGCATCTTGTCGGCGCGTTTCATGGCGTGCCAGGGGGGCGAGCGTTTCGACGCTATCTTGCCGAGAACGCTGTGAAGGCCGATGCCGGTGTCGATGTTCTGCGGGAGGCCATTGCGTTGGTGGACGAGCTTCCGGCGTATTCCGTAAACGTGGATAGCTCGGGGCCGGAACGCGCTACTCAAAGCGTGCGCACGATCAGGACCATCACCAGCATGCCGAAGCTCGCCACGTCGGCATAGCTGGTCCGACATAAAGCGGACCTGCCGAACGAAATTCGAAATCGGAATTCTTATCCGCGCGACATGCCACTACTCCGTGTTCGTGAAGTATGACCACGTTTGTATTCCAGGTTCGTCAACAAAGGCGGCGATCTGACGATTACGCCAGCATGGCATCGAGAGCCGGTGTGGTCAGTTCAGTGACGGCATCGCCGTGCCTAAAGAGGACAAGCGCCGCAAGCTCGTTCTTGACGGCGAAATCGACACCGTCGTCCGGTCCAAGCACCATCAGCGCCGTGGCGTAGCCATCCGCTTCCATGCACGAGCGATGCAGGACCGTCGCAGTCATCATGCCGTTAGCGATCGGCCATCCGGTTCGCGGATCCAGGGTGTGGGAGAAGTGGTCCGCGCCGCGTGTGAAACCGCGTTCGCATCCGGACGTCGCGATCGCAAGCTGGTGCAATGCGACCAGAATCGGTTCGGCGGCGACATCGGTCTTCGACCGCTCCGGTCGGTCGATCTCGACCCACCACGGGCTGCCGTCCGGTTTGACGCCGTGGCCCCGCAATTCGCCGCCGATCTCCACCAATGCGTTGTGAATTCCAAGCTCGCCCAACGTTTCCGCCACCAGATCGACCGCAAATCCTTTGGCGATGCCACAGAGATCAAGCGGTCCGCAATTGGATCGCCGCAGGCGTCGGGCGCTGGTATCGAGGTCAAGCTGTTGCCATCCGCATTCTCGGTGGCGTCGAGCAACCTCATCCGGCGGTGGCGGCGAGACGCGCGAGCCGCTCGGGCCAAACCCCCAAAGATCGACCAGCGCTCCCATGGTGGGATCGTAGGCGCCGCCGGATTCTGCCGCGATGCGCAGCGCGCTCGCCATGACGCGGCTGAATTCCAGTGGCAGATCCTGCCATTGGTTCAGCGCCAAGCGGTTAAACCGGCTGATGTCGGATTGGCTTTCCCACGGGCTCATCTGCGCGATCACGCGCTCGAGGGCCAGCGGAATCATCCGATGCACCGTTTGCACGCTGGTCGACGAGCCAACAAACTTGACCGACCAGGTGGTGCCCATGGTCGAGCCGGCCAGCTCTCGGATGCGCTGGCCCGCAGGTGCAGCGTGCGGCATCTCCGGGATTGTCGGGATAGCCACACGCCGCGTGATCGACACCGTCATTGGCGTGGTTACTGCGGCAGTACTTCGACCGTGGTGATGTAAGTGCTGCGGCGCTGCGCGTCCTTGATCTTGCTCTTGTCGTCTTGCACTGATGCTTTCATCCAGTAGAAACCGGGATCCGGGAAGGTGATGCTGAAGGTGCCGGTTTCGTCGGTCGTTGCCTTGCTCTCGTTCAGCGTATCGCGATAGCGGATTCCGCCGGGAACGATTTCCACCGCGACACCAGTGGCGGGCTGGCCGTCCATTACGAGGCGGAACGTCGCCTTCTCTCCCACCATCAGACTGTTCGGGTGCGTCACCGGGATCATCTCGAGTCCGACGCCGGTTGGTTTCAGTGTGTCAACTGAGGGCTTCCCCGATGTAACGAAGGATTCGATTCGGCTGCGGTTTTCCGTGACCTTCACGTCGGTCGCCTTGGCTGGAATGGCCTTGGCTAGTTCGTCAGGCTTGCCGCGCCAGCGCTTGTTCTCTCCGTCCAGTTTATAGCTGGCGAATAGACCCTGGTTGGTCAGGATCATTTTGTAGGTGCCGGGTTGCGCCAGTTTGAAATCGAAGGTGTTGCGGAAGTGGCCTTTAGTCAGATTCTCCGGCGCGACGGCTTTGCCGTCGGGGCCCTCGATCGTCAGGTTGTCGAGCGGCAACGGGTTATGCTCAAAATAGAAGAGGTCGTTGGAGATAGCGCCATCGACCGTGACCCAGAGGTCAGAGCCGGACAGCACGGTTGCCGATGGCAACAGCCAGGGGCGGTGAGCCTGCGCGGGCGGAGCAAGCAGCGAGACCGCCGCAGCGATCAATGCGAGCTTGAGGTGGTTGGTCATGGCGAAATCCTTTCCATGAAAGCTGTGAAAGCGACAAATGCACGGCGTCTTCGTGGGCGCGGATCAGAGCGTTTTCGAACGACGTGAATACCGGTTCTCGTGAAGAAAACGCGTCAGATCGAATTGAGAATTCCGTTTCTGATTCATCAGAAGCGAAAGCTCTATGGGGTCAATTTCAATGTGACCGTGCCAAGCTCACGTTCACCCTTGGCTTCGCCGGTTGTCGTGGCTTTCGGCGGCCATTCGAATGGGATTTTTAGCAACTCACGGCCGCCGACTTCGCGAGCGGCCTCGATGACGAGCTGGTATTTGCCGGGGGTCAGTCCTTCGAGCGGCTTGCCGGCGCTATCAAACTTGATCTGATGGGTACCGGGCGCGCGGGTTGGACTGGACAATCCATCGACGGGCATCGTCAGTTCGCGGCCCGAGCGGCGCCACCACTGCCGCATGTCCTTGAGGTACTTCGTACCTTCGTTTTTTTTGTGGTTGACCTCGTACCACACAGCAAGATTGGTGATCTTGCCGCCGTCGGCCTGTTCCACCCACATGGCGACGTAAGGCTTGTGGTACTCGGTGACGGCGAGCTTGGGAATATCTATGCTGATCGTCGCCTCGGAGGCCAGCGACGAACCTGCGGCAAGGGTTGAGAGTGCGGCGGAAATCAGGAGACGCATTGTTTACCTTCTAGCCATGAATGAGAAGAACAACGAGCAGGGTCGGAATAATCAGTCCCATGGTCACGACGGGCCAGGTGGCCGGGCGTCGTTTGGCATGAAGCTGCAGAAGCAACAGGCCGGTGAGACAGAAAATGATCGCGGCGGCGGCAAACACGTCGATGAACCAGCTCCACGCCTTGCCGGTGTGGCGACCCTTGTGCAAATCATTGAGATAGGCGATCCAGCCGCGGCTGGTGACCTCATACGACACCGCACCACTGTCGCGCTGGATGCTGAGCCATGCGTCGCCGCCAGGCTGAGGCAGGGCGACATAAACCTCATCAGGCGACCATTCAGTGTCGCGTCCGGCGGTGTTGACGTTGACCTCGCGCCGCAACCACTCGCTGATACTCGGCGGCAGAGCTGCCTTGGTTTGGCCTGGATCAGACGTCAGGTCGGCGATCAGCGCTTGTGGCAGTTGTGCCTGACGCATCGCAACCGCGGGCTTGGATTCGATTTGACCGGCGTTGTTCAGCGTAATTCCGGTCAGGGCGAACAGCAACATACCGATCCAACAGAGGCCTGAACTGATCCAATGCCACTGATAGAGCTGATTAATAAAGAAAGCGCGACGCTTCTTTCGCTGCCAGAGTTCGTTGCCCTCGACAGTCAATCGATCCGGATTGTCCATTTATCTCGTCGCCGGGCCAGAATTCCGCAAATCCAAGAGGAGCGGGCGGTGCCCCTCAGGTAGGCGAAAATTGTTTAGCGAAGCCGACCTCGCTTTACTACAGAACAAAATTAGGTTTGTTCTAAACTGACGTTCCGAGGCATAGTTCTGTTCTGGTTTGACGATCGACGGGAGGTTCGATCGAGCCCCTGACCCTTCCCGTTCGGCTGACAGGCCGAGGCTAAGGGCTAGGCGCGACGCACTGGAATGACGCCCGCATTTTTTCTATATCATCCCCGGTTTCGGTTATTCGCGTATCCTTTGCAAACCTATGATGTGAACTTCAGTCTCAAAGAGACACCAGCATCTTATCGTGTGAGTGGTTCAGAACTTCGCTTGACCGGATCCGCGGAAACAACAATTTCAAGTTTCTGAATCACGCTGATTTTTGCGTCAAGTTGATCGAGGGTAAACAATATGACTTCGACAATCGACAAGGATGGTGCGGCCGAAAGCCGGGTGTTTGAAGCGGATGTGGCCAAGCTGCTCCAGATGATGGTGCACTCGGTTTATTCCGACAAAGACGTGTTCTTGCGGGAGTTGATTTCGAACGCGGCCGACGCTTGCGAGCGTCTGCGTTATGAAGCGATCAGCGATCCCACATTGCTGGCGGACGAGACCAGGCCACAGATTTGCATAACCATTGATGCGGAACGGCGTCAACTGACGGTCGAGGACAACGGTATCGGCATGAGCCGGGACGAGATGGTCGACGCCCTCGGAACGATCGCCCGGTCGGGCACTAAGGCTTTCATTGAGCAAGCTCAGGCCGCGGAGTCGGGTGACGGCGTCACTCTGATCGGTCAGTTCGGGGTCGGCTTCTACTCGGCCTTCATGGTGGCGGATCAGGTCGATGTGAGCTCACGGCGTGCGGGCGCCAAAGAGGCATGGCGCTGGTCATCGGATGGGAAAGGCACATTCACGGTTACGCCTGTGGATGAAAGCGAAGCCCCATCGAGAGGAACCCGCGTGACGCTTCATCTTACCGAAGACACCACGGGATATACTGATCGGTTGAAGCTTGAACAAATGATCAAGGAGCAATCGGGTCATGTGCCGGTCCCGATCGCACTTGTCGAGAAGCCCGGCGCCGCTCCGACCGAGATAGCCGATGGAGCGGCGCTCTGGACCAAGCCGCGCGGCGAGATCAGCGTTTCCGAATACGCCGATTTCTACCGTAGCGTCGCAGGCCAATTCGACGAACCCGCGCTGACGGTGCATTTCCGCGCCGAGGGACGACAGGAGTTCACGGCGCTCCTGTTCGTACCGCAAAACCGGCCTTTCGATCTGTTCGAGCCGGACAAGAAGCACCAAGTCAAACTTTATGTGAGGCGCGTTTTTATCACCGAGGATGCCGATCTGCTGCCCCGCTATCTGCGGTTCGTGCGCGGTGTCGTCGACTCGGCGGACCTTCCGCTCAATATCTCGCGCGAAATGATTCAGGAAAGCCCGATCCTGGCCGCAATCAAGAAAAGCATTACCGGCCGTATCCTCAGCGAGCTGGAGAAGCTTGCCGACAAAGACGCGCAGGCCTACGGGAAAATCTGGGAGGCCTTCGGTCCGATGTTCAAGGAAGGCATCTACGATGCCGCCGACCGGCGCGACACCATCCTGGGGCTCTCCCGCTTCAAGACCACGGCCGGATCGTTGCGAAGCCTCAAGGACTATGTAGGCGCGCTGAAGGAAAATCAGACCTCGATCTACTATCTCGCTGGGCAGGATGCCGCGCTTCTCGAGGCGTCGCCCCATCTGGAGGGCTTTCGCGCCCGCGGCGTGGAGGTTCTGCTGCTGTCCGATCCGGTCGACAGCTTCTGGGTCACGTCCGGACCGAGCTTCGAGGGAAAGCCGTTCAAATCCGTGACGCAGGGAGCGGCGGATCTTGCCGCGATCCAGCGCCTCGACGCGAGCACTGAGTCTTCGCAGGATGTCAGCGCGAGCGTTACGGAGTTTGTCTCTTTCCTCAAGACAACGCTCGCGGATCTGGTGTCCGACGTGCGCTCGTCCGAGCGTCTCACCGACAGCCCGGTCTGCCTTGTCGCGTCCGAGTCAGGTTATGATCGGCAACTAGAAAAAATTCTCGTCGGTGTTGGACAATTGGCCGGCATATCCAAGCCGGTGCTCGAGGTGAATCCGCGTCATCCGCTAATCGCTTCGCTGGCGGGGCTCGGGGAAAGTGATAGCGAGTTCAAGGAGGACACCGCGCGAATGCTGCTCGACGACGCGCGCGTTCTCGACGGAGACCGCCCCAGTGATGCACTTGAGTTCTCCAAGCGCCTTGCCCGCATTGTCGAGCGGGGACTGCGTCGTTCGACCGCGGAGGGTAGCGATTGATGGTGCCCGATGTGAGCGATCAAACTGTGAATGATTGTGCGGTGGAATGGCTATGGCGTTTTCGAGCGAAGCATGTCCGTAGGGCTTGAGCCGAGGATGGAACGTTCGCGTAAAGACGCGTCAGATTGCATCAAGAGGGAAGGCTTGAACTGATGCGGCCGAGAAGAACGTCTCTCAAGACCACCGCATTGTTGCGTGTTTCATCGTGGGCCGCAAAGACAAGCGTTATCCGGCCGGCCCGCGCGCAGGTGCGCAGTTCGTCGAACTCTTCCGGGTGTCTCTGTATCTCATCCGCGTATCGCCGCCGAAATTCCTGCCAGCGGGCGGGATCATGCCCGAACCATTTGCGCAGATCGGTGCTGGGCGCGATGCCTTTTATCCACCGGTCGATAGCGGCGTCGGTCTTTCGGAGGCCCCTGGGCCATAAACGATCAACCAGTATCCGCGTGCCATCATCCGTATCGGGAGCCTCATAGGCTCGCTTCACGTTGATGTTCTTGACCGCAAGCACCCTCGCTCAGTCGCCCTGACCGGGATTTGCCGAAAAATACTGCTCCAGCTTGTCCGCAACGCCGTCAAAAGATTTCGCGTCGGCGGGAGCATCGCGCTTGATCGTAATGTTGGGCCAGACCGCAGCATATTCGGCGTTCAGCTTGAGCCAGTTTTCAAGGTCCGGCTCGGAGTCAGGCTTGATGGCTTCGGCCGGACATTCAGGCTCGCACACGCCGCAGTCGATGCACTCATCAGGATTGATGACGAGCATATTGTCGCCTTCGTAGAAGCAGTCGACCGGACATACCTCTACACAATCCATGTATTTGCATTTGATACAATTTTCGGTGACAACGAAGGTCATCTCCAAGACTCCGCGAAGGCAGGATAGTAGCGCGATGGGCATTCGCGGAACCTGACGTAAGCGCAATTCCGCGAATACCCATGCCTGATATAGGTCGTATACATAAATAAAGACCGCAGCCAAGATGATCATGTCACCCTGCCAGCAGGAACGCTGGCCGACCCGGTACGGGACGACGACGATATAGGACCGGATCCTATGCCTTCCGGTCGTTCCAAGGCGAGATTTCCCGGCGAGGCCGAAATCCAGAACGCTCTTCTATAAGATACATTGTGAATAACTCTTATATGCTCGTTTCAGCCAGGAAGCAACATTTTATGTAGTTTTTGCGCGTGGCAGATACCGCTTCGCCCGAAAAACGGATCAATGTGAAGCGAGCGAATGTTCCAATCGCAAAAAGGAGACAAAAATGGCCAAGCGGCTGTCGGAGGAAGAACAAAGAACAGCGCTCAATGAGCTGTCGGGTTGGTCGCGGGTCGCGGGCCGCGAGGCCATTACGCGTACCTTCACGTTCCGGGATTTCAACGAGGCGTTCGGTTTCATGACGCGTGTCGCGCTGGTTGCCGAAAAGAGCGATCACCATCCGGAGTGGCGTAATGTCTACAAGACGGTGGAGGTCGTGCTCGCGACCCACGACGCCGGCGGCGTCACCGAGCGCGACATCAAGCTCGCGGAGGCGATGAACGCGATCGCAAAACAACTCCAGGGGGCATGAACGGACCAATGCCGATCTTGCAACGGTGAAACAGAGTTCCCACGTGGTAGGTGGCGATTTTGCGAACCGCGCCATGACGTTCAGGAACCCGGATGATGGCATCGAAACACAGTGTGGGATTTGAGCCAGCCGATCGGCTGGCGCAGGATCGCGACAGCGTGCGCCGGCGGTTCTGGAGCAAGCTGAAGCGCGTCGTGGCTCATGTGCCGTTCGCCGAAGACCTGTTGGCCGCCTACTATTGCGCGTTCGACAAGCAGACGCCGCGTCATGTGCAGGCGTCCCTGCTCGGCGCCATCGCTTACTTCGTCCTGCCGCTCGATTTTGTTCCCGACATGTTGCCGGTGCTCGGCTTCACCGACGATGCCGCGGTACTTGCGACGGCGATCAGGATTGTGGCTGCGCATATCACGCCAGAGCATCGTGAGGCCGCGCGCGCGGCATTGAAGCGCGGAATAAAGAACGAAGTGGCGTAACCGCCTTGAACAATGCTGCGCTTCATTGCGAAGGCGACGCTTTCGTCGCGGTCGCTATGAATGCCTGATTCCCTCATGCGGCCGTGCGCGACTTTATTGTTGCAGCCCAACGAGGCGAGGCGGAGAGCTTGCGAATCGTGACGCAAGCCGCAAGGATGGACCGCCTTCACAAATCAGGCGTTTCCAGTTATTCCCGATGATGTGTGAACCGCGCACGTCAAGCCATCTTCCAGTCACAAATGATGAAGGACGAGATTTGATGATGTCTATGCGGCAATTGCTGACAGTTCTGGTGGGAAGTCTGCTCGCAGGTGGGCTCGGCCTTGCTCCCGCATTCAGCGCACCGACAGCCGGCAGTTCGGAGCCAGCGCTGCTCGGACAGTTTGGCGCGTGGGGTGCGTATACCGCGTCGTCTAGTGGCAAGAAGGTGTGTTTCGCTCTCGCTAAACCGACATCCTCAAAGACCAATCCGCCCAATCGGCCGCGCGATCCGGCCTACGCCTTCGTTTCGACCCGGCCGGCCGAGAAAGTGACGAACGAAGTGTCGGTCACGATGGGCTATACACTCAAGCCGGGTTCGGAAGCCACGCTCGAGGTCGCCGGTGCGAGCTACGCGATGTACGCCCAGGGCGACGGCATTTGGATCAAGAACGCTGCCGATGAAGACCGGCTGATCGATGCCATGCGCAAGGGCACGGACGCGACCGTCAAGGGCGTGTCTTCCAAGGGGACGCAAACCACGGACGTCTTTTCCCTCAAGGGGCTGTCTCAGGCGCTGGACAAGATCGCGCAGGATTGCAAGCACTAGCGCTGTTACCATTGTAGCATTTGTCGGCTTTTCAGCGGGGCCTGGAAAGCTTATGTCATGCGCATGAATGAGACACCCGGCAACCTGAGCACTGTGTCGACTGAGATCGCCATCGCCACGAGCAAACCGGTGGCGCCCGAAACGGCGACCGGTGGCGCTCCTTTGGAAAAAGTCGCGCTTGAAACCTACGTGCCGCCCGCGAAGCCGTCACTGATCGGCCTTACGCGCGCGGAGATTTCCGAACGGCTTGCTACCATCGGCATCCCGCGGGAGCAACAAAGGATGCGGGTGCAGCAGCTCTGGCACTGGATGTATGTCCGCGGCGTCCAAACTTTCGCCGAAATGACCAGTGTGTCGAAAGACCTGCGCGCCGAACTTGAAAAACACGTCACGGTCGATCGGCCGGAAGTGGTTGCCGAACAGATTTCGAGCGATGGAACACGCAAATGGCTGCTGCGGCTGCCGAGCGGTCATGATCTCGAGAAGCCGCATGAAGTCGAATGCGTCTACATTCCTGAGACCGACCGCGGTACGCTGTGCGTATCGTCGCAGGTCGGCTGCACGCTGAACTGTTCCTTTTGCCACACCGGAACCCAGCGCCTGGTGCGCAATCTGACGGCGGGCGAGATCGTTGGCCAGATCATGGTTGCACGCGATCGTTTGAACGACTGGGCCGACCGCGAGACGCCGCACGGCAATCGTCTTGTCACCAACATAGTGATGATGGGAATGGGCGAGCCGCTTTATAATTTCGACGCGGTTCGCGATGGGCTATTGATTGTCGCCGACAATGAAGGCATTGGCATCTCGAAGCGTCGTATCACGTTGTCGACGTCCGGTGTGGTGCCGAACATCGTTCGCGCCGGCGAGGAGATCGGCGTCATGCTGGCGATCTCGCTGCATGCGGTGCGCGACGAGCTGCGCAATGAACTGGTGCCGTTGAACCGCAAATATCCGATCGCCGAACTGATGCAGGCGTGCCGTGATTATCCGGCGGCCTCCAACGCCAAGCGGATCACGTTCGAATATGTGATGCTGAAGGGTGTCAACGACTCGCTCGATGACGCCAAGCGGCTGGTGAAGCTGCTCAAGGGTATCCACGCCAAGATCAACCTGATTCCTTTCAATCCGTGGCCGGGCACGCGTTACGAATGCTCGGACTGGGATCAGATCGAGAAATTTTCCGAATACGTGTTCAATGCCGGGTATTCCTCCCCGGTGCGTACGCCGCGTGGCCGCGACATTCTGGCCGCCTGCGGGCAACTCAAGTCCGAAACCGAGAAGCTGTCGGCTCGTGAGCGTCAGGCGCTTCGTGCCATGGCGATGACGGATTGAGGCATGATCCCGAAAAGTGTGAACCGGTTTTCGGATAAGATCATGCCCAAGAACTGATTGAGTTTCTCTTGTCCCTGATAGGTCGGCTGTTCGCGATTCTGTTCGGACTCCTCGCGGCGTGCCTCGTTGCGGGCACCATCATTGTAGTCGCGTTGCTGTATCCCGAGTTCAGCAATCTCGACGTCGCACCGCCCAACCCGGATACGCTGGACATCGTTCTCGGATTCGGATTCATCTTCGCCAGCGGCTTTGCGTTGCTGCCGGCGATTATCGTGGTCCTCCTTACCGAAGCCTTCTCTATCCGGAGCGTACTGGCCTACGCCGTTGGCGGCGCGATTTGCGGTGCGGCCTGTTACCTTGGCCTGATTCCGTTCGACCCTGGGACGATGCATTTTGAGGGCATCGTGCGCCGCCATCTCGAAATCATGACCGGAGCGGGGGTCATCGCCGGCTTCATTTATTGGCTGATCGCGGGGCGGAATGCCGGCGTGTGGCGGAAAGCTCCACGCGATCCGCGGCCTCCGGATTTGCCGTTGCGGACCTGAGCCGCCTTGGCCTTTTCATGCCTGTTGCTGTCGGCTAAACCGCGCTCATGAACCGCGCCGGATTAATCATTGCGCTTGGACTTGCGCTCGTGATTGGGGTCGCGTTCGGGATCCATCCCGAATACGACCTCCGCCTCGCGGCGCTGTTTTATGATTCCGCGACCAAGACTTTTCCGCTCAAGTCAGATGCGCTCGCCTCGTTCGCGCGCAATGCCGCGATGTGGGTGGCGTGGGGGTTCGCGGTCCCTGCGATTATCGCGCTGGTCGTCAAGATGTTCCGCCCGGATCGTCCGCTGATGATGTCTGGTCGGGCCGTTGCATTTCTACTCATCACGATGCTGCTCAGCGCAGGAATCCTGACCAACCTGACGTTCAAGAGCTACTGGGGTCGGCCGCGGCCGGTGATGGTGACGGAATTCAATGGCCCCTGGAAATTCATGCCGTGGTGGGACCCACGCGGCGAATGCGGTAGAAACTGTTCCTTCTTTTCCGGCGAGGGTGCGACCGCGTTCTGGACCTTGGCGCCGGCGGCGCTGACGCCACCCGTTTGGCGACCGCTGGCCTATGCGGGTGCGATCACGTTCGGCGCAGTTACCAGTGTGCTGCGGATGGCCTTCGGCGGTCATTTCTTCACCGACGTGGCGACGGCGGGTCTGGTGGCATTTTTGGTGGTCTGGCTGGTTCACGGCTACATCTACCGCTGGCCATCAACTCGCAAGAGCGACGCAGAGATCGATGCCGCGTTGACCCGCTTCGCCTGGCCCGGCTATCGGGCGCGGCAGCGATGGCGAGGCCGCGATGTCGGCCCCGCACCCGCGCCGGAGAAGCCGGTATGAGCGTTCGGACCTTGCACGGGGTCTGGTTCCGCCTATAGTCCCGCCGAATTCACGTCATCCCACAGGATTTCCATGAATAAGAATGTGAAGAAGGTGGTGCTCGCCTATTCGGGCGGGCTCGACACCTCGATTATCCTGAAATGGTTGCAGACCACCTACGGCGCCGAGGTTGTGACCTTCACTGCTGATCTCGGTCAGGGCGAGGAACTGGAGCCCGCTCGCAAGAAGGCGCAGTTGCTCGGAATCAAGGACGAGAACATCTTCATTGAGGATCTGCGTGAGGAATTCGTTCGCGATTATGTATTCCCGATGTTCCGCGCCAATGCGGTCTATGAGGGTCAATATCTGCTCGGCACCTCGATCGCGCGGCCATTGATTGCGAAGAAGCAGATCGAAATCGCCGAGAAGGTCGGCGCTGACGCAGTGTCTCATGGCGCGACCGGCAAGGGCAACGATCAGGTCCGATTCGAACTCGGCTATTACTCGCTGAAGCCTGACATCACCATCATCGCGCCGTGGCGCGAGTGGGATTTGCGCTCGCGCGAGCAACTGATCGCATTCGCTGAACAGCATCAAATTCCGATCGCCAAGGATAAGCGCGGCGAAGCGCCTTTTTCCGTCGATGCCAATCTTCTGCACGCTTCCAGCGAGGGTAAGGTGCTGGAAGATCCGGCGCAGGAGGTGCCGGATTATGTGTATTCACGCACCATCGACCCGGAGGCCGCGCCGAATCAGCCGACCTACATCACGATCGATTTCGAAAAGGGCGATGCTGTTGCCATCGACGGCATGAAGATGTCCCCCGCCACCTTGCTCGCGAAGCTGAACGAACTCGGTCGCGCCAACGGCATTGGCCGGCTCGATCTGGTCGAGAACCGTTTCGTCGGAATGAAATCGCGCGGCATGTATGAGACGCCGGGCGGAACCATCCTTCTCGTCGCCCATCGCGGCATCGAGCAGATCACGCTGGATCGCGGCGCGGCGCATCTGAAGGACGAATTGATGCCGAAATACGCCGAGCTGATCTACAACGGCTTCTGGTTCTCGCCGGAGCGCGAGATGCTGCAGGCCGCGATCGACCAGAGTCAGCGATACGTCACCGGTCAGGTTCGGCTGAAGCTCTACAAGGGCAATGTCATTCTTGTCGGCCGAGACAGCGAATATTCGCTGTACGATCAGGACCTCGTCACCTTCGAGGAAGGTGCTGTGGCCTACGATCACCGCGACGCGGCCGGTTTCATCAAGCTCAATGCGCTGCGGCTGCGCACGCTCGGCCAGCGCAGGAAGAAGCTGAGGCTGTGAGAATGGCCATCATTGCTTGCTGAACCAGAAATGGCCGGGAGCGATCCCGGCCATCTTCATTTTCTGATCTCGATCAGTCGCGCGGCGGCGGAGACGCCGAGGCCTGCCCGCCGTTCAACAGCGGCGTGATACGACGTGCCGTGACGCGGCGGTTTTCCCGCGAGGGACCGTCAGTCTGCACCTTCAGGTTCTGCTCGCCATAGCCCTGCGTGACCAGGTTCTCCGCCGGCACCTGGAATTGCTGCGTCAACAATTCCGCAGCCGATTGCGCCCGGCGATCCGATAGCGACAGGTTGTCCACGTCGTTGCCCACCGCATCGGTGTGGCCTTCGATCAGGAACACCTCGCTCGGATTGCGCGCGATCGCACGGTTGATGCCGTCGGCGATCACCTGCAGTTTCGCGGCCTGATCGTCCGGGATATCCCACGATCCGGTCTCGAAATTGATGGTGTCGAGATCGATGCTCGGCATCCGCGCGCGCACCATCGGGCTGTAGCGGACTTCGTCGAGCGTATAAGGACGCTCGATTGATTCCACGGGCGGCGCCATCAAGGTGTCGTAGATCACCTCGGGCGGCGCACCTTCCGCCTCGACAATGTAACGATCCTGCGGAATTCCAATTTGAGGCGGAGGCAACGATACGAAGTAGCCGCCGATCGCACCTGCCACCATGCCGGCCGCGACGCCTGCAGCGAGCGAACCGCCTCCGCCGCCGTAACCGCGACGTCCATTGTCGATGATAACGACTTCCTGGCCGCGCTGGTCACGGCGGATTCGTCGCAGCATCCGTCCATCGCGATCGTTGACGGTGATGATCTGCGTGCCGTCTGGTCGCACCACAATGTTGCGAGTGTCGTTGCCGATACGCTCCTGCCGGAAATCCCGCGCGCCGCGACGGAAACGATCACTTTCGTTGTGCTGGATGAACGAACGCCCGCTCGGATCGCGCACGATGACGCGGCCCGGCTCGGTGATGATGGTGCGGCCATCCTGCTGGGTCTCCCGCCGCGCAGAACGGAAATCCTCGATGCGGCGGGGTCCCTGTGGCGACGCTCCGGGTGCGACGACCTTGTCGGCGACCGGCGGTGGCGGCGGCAAGGGCGCTGCGACGGTTGGCGGTGCCTGACGGGAGTCGGGCACGCTTGCCGGCCTTGCGGTTTGGCCGCCGGGGGTGGAAGGCGCAGTTCCAGCCTTGGTCCCGTTCTGGCTGGTGGGGGGGCTGGTAGCAGGGGCTGCCGGAGCGGCCACGGGTGGAATCGCCGGCGCGGATGACGGCGAGGCCGGTGCCGCGCGAGGCGACGTTGGGGCAGCGCTCGGCGCAACCGGAGTCGTGCCGGGTGTCGGGGTCGTCTGCGTGGGCGCTACGCCCTTTTGGCGGTCACCAGAAGCTCCAGGTCCGCCGGGATCGCGGCCGGACCTACCACGGCCTCGTTCGTCGCGACGCATTGTATTCGGCTCCGCGCTGGCAGGCGGCATCGAGGGCTGTGCGGTCGGAGCAGGGGTTGTCGGTGCCGATTTTGTCGCGGCCGGAGGCGGCGCGCTCTTTGACTGAGACGGCGGTGCGACGGCTGGGGGCACCGGTGGCTTCGGAGCTGCCGGAGGTGTAACCGGCTGCGCCGTCGGCGCGGCTTTCGGCGCGGGCGGTGGAGCGGGAGGCGTTGCGTGTTGAGGTGGTGCCGCCGGCCGTGACGGCACAGCCGTCGGCGGTGTCACATGCGGTGGTGGTGGCGCGGTCGGCCGTACGGTAGCTGGAGGTGGTGGCGCTGGGGGCGGCGCTGCATGGGGCGGGGGAGCCGCGGGTCGCGCAGGTGCGCCGGGCGGCGGGATCGGACGAGCAGGTGCAGCTTTCGGCGGCTCTTTCCGCTTTTCCTTGTCTCCACTCTCGGCCGATGGCGCTGCCTGCGCGAACTGGACCGGCCCGGATTGCGCCTGTGAAGGCGTCATCATCAGCGAGGAGACAGTGAGAGCCGACGTGGCGAGCAGGACCAAGCGAAAATTCGTCATGACAACTTTTTTCCAAGAGAAATTTCGGCAACAGAACTTCAAGACTGCTGCCACTGGCGGGAATGCGATCAATCGATAGCGATAAGGCTGCAATGTGGCAGCCATCATGAGCGACGCTCGATTTATTTCTTGCCTACGGATCAAGCGCACGCGACATCATCAGCCGATATGGGTTGCATTTCCAGCGCATTCACGTTCGCTCGGCGACTACATCGTGGCGGGAGGTTGCGCTGGCGGCGTCGGAGGACTCCGCGGCGGCAATTCGTCCGGCTGCTGACCGGGTAATTCCTGCGGAGGCGCAGGAGTGTCCGGTTCCTGCCTCGGCGGCGGAATGTCTGGACCGGGCTGGGGACTTCCGGGTGGGTCTTCGCGAGGCGGCTCCGTCGGACGGCCTGGTTTCGGGTGCGGCACTTCCGTCGGTTCATCACCCATCAAGCTCTCTCCATTCGCGCTCTTTGTCCAAGTAGCTAACAATTTCCGTGGTGTGATGTTCCGGGGCCGGTGTTGCGGTCACGAGTGCTGGTCATGAAACTTACGGGGAGCGTTGGTATGAAGGCGTCTTCCTGGCCATGGTTTTACCGTCGGCGATGATTGGGAACATGCTATCGCTTAAGGTTGAGATCAGGCGCTTACCGCTGCTCGCGTGGGCCGTCAGCCGTGCTTGATGAGGATCGCGCAACAGCAGTAAGCAGCGGCGATGGCGCAGGGGTGGCAGTCACAGGGTGAATGGCGATGCCTTCATTCGGATCGCCCGCGTTCGTGCGGCAGCACGTCTGGTTCATGGAGATCGCTCCCCGTGCGGACGGCATCGCGCGGGAATCAAACCTGGCGCTCGACCAGCTTCAGCTTCAGCATGGCGATGGCTTCCGACGGATTCAGATTCTTCGGACACGTCTTGGTGCAGTTCAGAATGGTGTGGCAACGATAGAGCCGGAACGGATCCTCGAGATAGTCGAGACGCTCGCCGGTGGCTTCGTCGCGCGAATCGGTGACCCATCGTGCCGCCTGCAGCAGCGCGGCGGGACCGAGAAAGCGATCGCTATTCCACCAATAACTCGGACATGATGTCGAGCAGCAGGCGCACAGAATACATTCGTAAAGACCGTCGAGCTTTTCGCGGTCCTCGCGGCTCTGCCGCCATTCTTTCTGCGGAGTTGGCGTCGCGGTCTTTAGCCACGGCTCGATCGAGGCGTACTGCGCGTAAAAATTTGTCAGGTCGGGAACGAGGTCCTTCACAACCGGCTGATGTGGCAGCGGATTGATCTTCACCGCGTCGCCGGAAACGTCGTGGATTGACTTGGTGCATGCCAGCGTATTCTGGCCGTTGATGTTCATGGCACAGGAACCGCACACGCCCTCACGGCAGGAACGGCGAAAGGTCAATGTCGGGTCGATGTGGTCCTTGATCCAAATCAGACCGTCGAGCACCCTCGGGCCGCACTCATGGACATCGATATGGAAGATATCGACTCTTGGATTTTCGTCGTCGTCCGGGTTCCAGCGATAGACCCTGAATTCGCGCGTTTCGGTCGCGCCTTCCGGCTTCGGCCAGGTCTTGCCGCTGGTGGGCTTTGAATTTCTCGGAAGCGCGAATTTAACCATCGGTGCGTCCTTGCTGTCTGTCCGTCATTGCCAACTTGATCCGGCAATCCCTCTGCTCGCGAAGGTCATGGATGCGCGGGTCAGCGCGGATGACATTTGGTTTCGGATCAATACACCCGTGCCTTCGGCGGAATGTATTGAACGTCGTTGCTCATCGTGTAGTCGTGTACCGGTCGGTAGTCGATCGTGGTAAGGCCGTGATCGCTGAGCCGGACCAGCGTATGTTTCATCCAGTTCTGGTCGTCGCGATCTGGATAGTCCTCGCGCGCGTGGGCGCCGCGGCTTTCGGTCCGGTTAGCGGCGGAATCCATTGTCACCACCGCTTGAGAGATCAGGTTGTCGTATTCCATCGTCTCCATCAGGTCCGTGTTCCATACCAGCGAGCGATCGAACACGGCGATGTCGGCACTTCCCTCGTAGACTTCGTGAATCAGCTTCTGGCCTTCCGTCAGGATATCGCGGGTGCGGAAGACTGCGCAGTTGGCCTGCATCACGCGCTGCATATTCTCGCGCAGCCTGGCGGTCGGCGTGCCCCCGGAGGCGTAACGAAATTTGTCGAGGCGGCCGAGCGCCATCTCGCTGGAATTCGCAGGAAGATCGGGTTGTTTGTCCTTGGCCGTGAGCTTTTCAGCGCAGCGCTGGGCGGCGGCGCGGCCGAACACCACGAGGTCGATCAGCGAGTTGGAGCCGAGGCGGTTAGCGCCGTGCACGGAGACGCAGGCGGCTTCGCCCACCGCCATCAGGCCCGGCACGACTGCATTGTCGTCGCCGTTCTTCTTGGTGACCACCTCACCGTGGAAGTTGGTTGGGATGCCGCCCATGTTGTAGTGAACGGTCGGCAGGATCGGTATCGGCTCGCGGGTAACGTCGACGCCGGCGAAGATCTTCACCGACTCTGAGATGCCCGGCAGCCGCTCGTGCAGCACTTTCGGGTCGAGATGATCGAGGTGCAGGAAGATGTGGTCTTTTTTCTTGCCGACGCCGCGGCCTTCGCGGATTTCGATCGTCATCGCGCGCGACACTACGTCACGCGAGGCGAGGTCCTTGGCGGAGGGCGCATAGCGCTCCATGAAGCGTTCGCCCTCGGCGTTGACAAGGTAGCCGCCTTCGCCGCGCGCACCTTCTGTGACGAGACAGCCCGAACCGTAGATGCCGGTCGGGTGGAACTGGACGAATTCCATGTCCTGCAATGGCAGGCCGGCGCGCAGCGCCATGCCGCCGCCGTCGCCGGTGCAGATGTGCGCCGAGGTGCAGGAAGCATAGGCGCGTCCATAGCCGCCGGTTGCGAGAATGGTGGTCTGG
This sequence comes from Nitrobacter sp. TKz-YC02, assembly GCF_049852135.1. NCBI lineage: Bacteria > Pseudomonadati > Pseudomonadota > Alphaproteobacteria > Hyphomicrobiales > Nitrobacteraceae > Nitrobacter > Nitrobacter sp. TKz-YC02. The sequence goes on along the minus strand of NZ_CP180728.1, from coordinate 3,420,730 downwards.
GCGCGGAAGCGGTGTAGCGTGCCATCGTCGAGCTTCAGCGCGATCACGCCGCGACAGGCGCCCTGATCGTCCATCATCAGGTCGATGGCGAAGAACTCGATGAAAAATTCGGCATCGCGGCGCAGCGCCTGGCCATACATTGTGTGCAGCATGGCGTGGCCGGTACGGTCGGCGGCGGCGCAGGTGCGCTGGGCCTGGCTCTTGCCGTAATCGATGGTCATGCCGCCGAACGGGCGCTGGTAGATCTTGCCGTCTTCGGTGCGGGAGAACGGAACGCCCCAATGCTCGAGTTCGTAGACCGCCTCCGGAGCGTTCCGCACCATGTACTCGATGCTATCCTGATCGCCGAGCCAGTCCGATCCCTTCACGGTATCGTACATGTGCCAGCGCCAGTCATCCTTGTGCATGTTGCCGAGCGAGGCGGAAATACCGCCCTGTGCCGCTACCGTGTGTGAACGGGTGGGAAAGACCTTGGTGATGCAGGCGGTGCGCAGGCCGGCCTGACCGCAACCCACAACGGCTCGCAGGCCGGCCCCGCCGGCTCCGACGACGACGACGTCATAAGTATGGTCTTCGATGGGATAGGCCTTGCCGTTGACGGCCGCCGCCGCGTTGCCGTTTCCGGCCATGAATTAAACTCCGGATGACAGTTTGAAGATGGCGTAAGCGGCGGTCAGCGCCAGGGTGGCGGAGAAAAAGTTGTTCGCCATGATCGACGCCAGTTTCAGCTTCTCGTCGTGCACGTAGTCCTCGATAATCACCTGCATCCCGATCTTCATATGCCAGATGCTGGCGACTGCGAATAGCAGCATGATGATGGCGATCGGCGGCGAGCCAAGAATCTGCGCTGCGCCTGCCTGGTTGCGGCCGAGCAATATCATCATGACCACGACCATCGGTACGATGAGCAAGATCATGGCGACCGACGTGAGCCTCTGGCGCCAAAAATCCGTTGTGCCGGAATGGGCCGAGCCAAGGTTACGAACCCGCCCCAGCGGCGTCCGCATGGACTTCGCGCCGGGTGGCGGCGGTACGGTCATCGTCCTCCGCCTCCGATCGCATAGGCGGCGATCCAGAGCAGTACCGTGAGTAGAATGCCGCCGATCAACGCTGCCCGGGTCAGCCACTCACGCTCGGTCGGCTTGAATCCGTAACCGAGATCCCAAACGAGGTGACGAACGCCGCTCAACATGTGGTGCATCAGCGCCCATGTGTACCCGAATGCGATCAGACGTCCCGCCCAACTCGACGTAAAGGACTGGACCGCGGCGTACGCGCCCGGCCCGGATGACACGGCCATCAGCCACCAGACCAGCAGCAACGTTCCGAAATAGAGCGCCACACCGGTGGCACGATGAACGATGGACAATGCCATCGTCAGGGTCCAGCGGTAAATCTGAAGGTGCGGTGAAAGCGGGCGTTCGATCCTGACGGTCATCGATGGCTTCGCTGGTTGCGGGCAAGCGGCGCAAGCCCGGTTGGGATCCGCGACAAGCAATTCTGTTCATATATTTATGGAGTTAAGCCAGCCTGTGCAACGCTCAAAATCGCCATTTGCGAATAGTCGTTCAGAACTATGCCTTCACATTTCATTAACATCATGCGGCCGAAAGCTGCCAGAGTCTTTGGCGAGTGACGGCTTAGCTTTGCTTGTATAGACCGGCATAGGCGTCACGCAGGATGGTCTTCTGCACCTTCCCCATGGCGTTGCGCGGCAGTTCATCGACAAAGATCACGCGCTTCGGCATCTTAAACTTCGCCAGTCGTCCATTCAGCGCTTCCAGCACCTGTCTCTCCGCGAGACCTCCGTCCTTGCTGCGAACTACGACCGCCGTAACGCCCTCTCCGAAATCCGGGTGAGGTACACCGATGACGGCGCTCTCGATCACGCCCGCCAGCGCATCGATTTCGCTTTCGATTTCCTTCGGATAGACATTGAGGCCTCCGGTGATCACGAGGTCCGTGCCGCGGCCGAGAATGTGCACGTAATCCCTCTGATCGATTTTGCCGATGTCGCCCGTTATGAAGAAGCCGTCGCCGCGGAATTCGGTCCTGGTCTTCTCCGGCATCCGCCAGTAACCCTTGAACACGTTCGGACCCTTGACCTCGATCATGCCGACGCTCTCGCGTGGCAGTTCCTTTCCGGTCTCCCGATCGGTGACGCGGACCGAAACTCCTCGCAGCGCCGGGCCGACAGCACCGGGAACGCGCTCGCTGTCATAGGGGTTCGATGTGTTCATGCCGGTCTCGGTCATGCCGTAACGTTCGAGTACGGCATGACCGGTGCGGGCAGACCACTCTCGGTGGGTGTCGGCGAGTAGCGGCGCCGAGCCGGAAATAAACAGTCGCATGTGCCGAGTGGAATCTTTCGTCACTGCCGGATATTGCAGCAGGCGAGTGTAGAAAGTTGGAACGCCCATCAGTACGGTGGCTTTAGTCATCATCCTGATGACAGCGTCCGGATCGAACTTCGGAAGAAAAATCATCGAAGCGCGCGCAAACAGCGTGACGTTGCTCGCAACGAACAATCCGTGAGTGTGATAGATCGGCAGCGCGTGGATCAGCACGTCCTTCTCGGTGAAGCGCCACGCATCTGCCAAGCTTAAAGCGTTCGATGTCAGGTTATCGTGCGTCAGCATCGCCCCTTTGGATCGCCCGGTTGTGCCTGACGTATAGAGGATCGCTGCAAGGTCGTCGCCCCCGCACACAACCGTGATGAAGTCCGGCTTTGTTGCCGTGGCGGCGTCGGTCAGCGATCCCTTGCCCTTGGCGTCCAGCGTCTCGACCGTGGCGTTCACCTTCGATGCGATCACCTGGATGCCCTCCGCCTTCGAGGGGTCGCAGACCACCAGCGACGGCTCGGCGTCGATGATGAAGAAGTCGAGTTCGTTGAGCGTGTAGCTCGGGTTGAGCGGCAGGTAGATCGCGCCGGCACGAACGGTCGCGAGATAGAGCGCGAGATTTAGCACCGACTTTTCGACTTGTACCGCCACGCGATCACCCGGCCTGACGCCACGGGCCTCCAGGACGTTAGCCAGCCGTCCCGAGAATGCGATCAGATCGCCATAGCTAATGCGGCGTCCTTCTAGGGTTTCGATCGCGAGTCGGTCCGCGTCGTCGAGGTCGTCGAACAGGCGCGAAAACAGGTTGGCGTTCATGACGGTTTCCCGTTAGCGATCATACATCCGCGGCGCGATCACGGTGGCGGCGGCAGGTTTGGATAACATGGTTGCCCTTTGCCAGGCAGGACGGTGAGCGGGCAGGCGGCCCGGCTCCCGTTTTTGTGAAGCGGATATCTCGCACGCCGGAGATGATGTGCGGGAATGCTGTCGAGTTCTATCGTAGAATATCTACAGGCTTCCTTACCCGACGGGGCAAGTGAATATCTGGATGGAGCCATGACGAGAATTTCAGCCGATGATCGCCTGGCCGTATCTCAACCCGCCAAGGCGATCCAGCCGGCGTGGGTGCGTATTTTTCACTGGATCAATGCCGCGGCGATGATCGTGATGATCCTGTCGGGCTGGCAGATCTACAACGCCTCGCCGCTGTTCGATTTCACCTTCTCGCCTTTTGTCACGCTTGGCGGATGGCTCGCGGGCGGACTGTTATGGCATTTTGCGGCGATGTGGCTGTTGATGGTCAACGGCCTCATCTATCTCGTGCTTGGTCTCGCCACCGGACGCTTTCGTCGCAAGCTGCTGCCGATTACGCCCTCGGGCGTGGCGGCGGATGCCAGGGCTGCGCTGACCGGCAAGCTGCGGCACGACGATCTATCGCGGTATAACCAGGTGCAGAGGCTCTTGTACGTGCTCGTCATCGTTGTCGGGATCGTGGTGGTGCTGTCGGGTCTTGCGATTTGGAAGCCGGTCCAGTTTCAATGGCTGACCGCCGTGTTCGGCGGTTATGACCTCGCGCGCTATGTGCATTTCATCTGCATGGCGCTGATTGTGGCCTTTCTCGTCGTACATGTCGCGCTGGCGCTGCTGGTGCCAAAGAGCCTGCGCGCCATGATCATCGGGCGCTAGTGGAGCATTGAGCTATGCGTCGTTTCCGTTCGCTTCTGATCCCGGGCGTCGACAAGCAGCTTCTGGTCCAGGACGCCGCGAAATTGCTGCCAGATCCGGCACGCCGCCGCTTCATCTCGGGCGGGGCGAGCCTCGGTGCACTGACGTTGCTGACCGGATGTGAGGTATCCGACAGTTTCTCGGCGGAACGCCTGCTGATTCAGATTTCGAAATTCAACGACAAGGTGCAAGCCGCGATTTTCAACCCGAACACACTGGCGCCGACCTATACGAAGGCCGACATCACGCGGCCGTTTCCGTTCAACGGCTACTATCCCGAGGCAGAGGCGCCTGATATCGACGGCGAGGACTACAAATTTGAAGTGCGCGGCCTTGTCGATAACAAGAAACCATGGACGCTCGATGAACTTTATCAGCTGCCGGAAGTCACCCAGATTACGCGGCACGTCTGCGTCGAGGGTTGGAGCGCGATCGGAAGCTGGAGCGGGACGCCGCTGCGCGATTTTCTCAACTTGATAGGCGCTGATACGAGCGCGAAATATTGCTGGTTTCAGTGCGCCGATGTCGACGGCTATAACAGCCCGCTGGACATGGCGACAGCTTTGCATCCGCAGACCCAAATGACCTTCAAGTTCGACGGAGAAATCCTGCCGCGCAAGTACGGCTATCCGATGAAGATCAGGGTCCCGACCAAGCTCGGATTTAAGAATCCGAAGTATGTGATCGCGATGGAAGTCACCAACGACTACAAGGGCGGCTATTGGGAAGATCAGGGTTACAATTCCTTCAGCGGTCTTTGATGTGACTGGCCGCCGTCGGTAGCTGCTGCTATATAAGGGCGACAACATCGACGTTTTCCCGAAGTTCTGATTCCGCAGCGGAGATTTTCCATGATCGCTCGTGCCCTGTTCGCGACGACGGCTTTTCTTGCCTTGAGCGTGACCGCGGTTTCTGCCAATTCGGCCAAGGCTCTGCTGAAAAACGCCGAAGGCGCCGACGTCGGGAAGGTTGAACTGATGCAGGTCAATGACGGCGTTCTGCTCAAGGCCGCTCTGAAAGGCCTGCCTCCCGGCAATCACGCGCTCCACATTCACGCGGCCGGCAAATGCGAGGCGCCATTCACATCGGCAGGGGGGCACTTCAATCCGGATAGCAAGAAGCACGGCATGATGGCGGCGGATGGCCATCACGCCGGAGACCTGCCGAACATCGTCATACCTTTCTCCGGCGAATTAAAGCTCGAAGTGGTCAGTACCGCCATCACACTGGACAAGGACAAGCCGAATTCGGTTCTGAAGCCGGACGGCACGGCCATCGTCGTTCACGCGGCACCCGACGACTACAAGACCGATCCGACCGGCGAGGCCGGGGGCCGCATCGCGTGCGGCGTCATCGAGTAGAACTGCCCAAGATTTCGACTGAGCGTTTCGCCGCGACGGCTCCGATTCTTGCCGGCCACATCGATGTTGCGTGCATTGTGACGGCTCCTCACGGCAGAACAATACGGCGCAAAGGCGTCTTGCCAACAGCGCAACACCGTCCTAGCAATCGGCACAACATGCGATGTCATCATCGGCCTTGCGTCGGGCATCCAGGCCGTCCCTTGCTTGCAGGCAGGTGGTTAGCCTGGGTTCGGCGGCAATACACGCTCGCTTTCCCGGTCATGACGAAGTTCTGAGGATTTGTGATGGCAACCCACAAGCTGCTTCTCCTGGCCGGCGACGGCATCGGCCCCGAGGTCATGGGGGAGGTGAAACGGCTGATCGGCTGGCTTGACGCGCAGGGGATCGCCAGGTTCGAGACCGAGGAAGGATTGGTGGGTGGCGCGTCTTACGATGCCGACAAGGTCAGCATCACCGATGCCACCATGGCGAAGGCGCTCGCCGCCGACGCCGTGTTGTTCGGCGCGGTCGGCGGCCCGAAGTGGGATCCGGTGCCCTACGAGGTGCGCCCGGAGGCCGGCCTGTTGCGGCTGCGCAAGGACCTCGCGCTCTATGCCAATCTTCGTCCGGCGATCTGCTATCCGGCGCTTGCGGAGTCTTCGAGCCTGAAGCCCGAGGTGGTCGAAGGTCTCGACATCATGATCGTGCGCGAACTGACCGGCGGCGTCTATTTTGGTGAGCCGAAGACCATTACCGATCTCGGCAACGGCCAGAAGCGTGCCGTCGATACGCAAGTCTACGACACCTATGAAATCGAACGTATCTCGCGCGTTGCCTTCGATCTCGCGCGCAAGCGCCGCAATAAGCTGACCTCGATGGAAAAGCGCAACGTCATGAAATCCGGCGTGCTATGGCACGAGGTCGTGACGCAGGTTCACCAGCGCGAATACAAGGACGTCGCGCTGGAGCATCAGCTAGCGGATTCCGGCGGTATGCAACTTGTGCGTTGGCCGAAGCAGTTCGACGTGATCGTCACCGACAACCTGTTCGGCGATATGCTCTCGGACATCGCGGCGATGCTCACCGGCTCGCTCGGCATGTTGCCGTCCGCGTCGCTCGGCGACATCGACCCAACAACCAAAAAGCGCCGCGCACTCTATGAGCCGGTGCACGGTTCCGCGCCCGATATCGCCGGTCAGGGTGCCGCGAATCCGATCGCGATGCTGGCCTCGTTCGGCATGGCGCTGCGTTATTCCTTCGACATGGGGGAACTGGCGGACAAGCTCGACGCCGCGATTGCTGCGGTGCTGGCGAAGGGCCTGCGCACGGCCGATTTGAAGTCCGAAGGTTTGACCGTGGTCAGCACATCGCAGATGGGTGAAGCGGTTGTGAAGGAGCTTCAGGCGCTGCATGCCTGAGCCTTGCTGCTATGTCTAAACAAAGAAACGCCCGGGCAATCCCGGGCATTTTTGGATGTCGTTGCCGCCGGGATGGCTCCGGCGCGCGGTAGAACGATCAGTATAGTGGAAATACGGTCGGATACCCGCCGAGATCGGCCGGCGAACTGAGTGGCTGCCGGTCGATCGGCCGGTTCAGGTTCTCGCGGGCGAACGAGGGATAGCCGACGGCAGGAGGAAAGGCATAGTCGGTGTATTTGCGCTCGCCCGGCAACACCTCGGTGCCCGCATCCAGCCATGAGCGTTTGGAAATGTAGATACGAGTGCGCGGGCCGGACTGGTAGGATACGTTGGGTCCACCCGGACCGTAGGCGTCGCCGCGGTCGTGCCTTGGCTGGGCACTCGCGCCGGAGGCGCTGAAACCGACGAGGGCGGCCGCCGCAAGCAACAGCGCGATGGTTTTCGCAGCCCCGGTCGCGGTGGAGTATTTCAAGGTCATCACGCCCTCATGAATCCGTATGATCGCCTTTTTACCGTCCAGCGGCCTCGCGCCACAAGCCCAATCGGGCCACACATTGCGAGAATAATGCCGATCAGGACGAAATGTTGCTTCGAACCCGGCGCGGTCCTGGTTCAACAGTTTCGGAAGTCCGCCTTGAGAACTCGCCGCCGCCTTGAAGTGGATCGCCGCCCGATTGGTCGATATGATTTAAATATCTGTTTTCAATGAACTATCGAGCTTCGGCACGGGCATGTGTCCGTGCACTCGTCCATCGCCCACAAGGTGCGTCCTGTATTGGTGAGCTGATGCCCCGGGACCCGTGCGCCCGGACGGGGAAGCCGCGCTAGCCGGGTGGACTTTGTCAGATGCGCCGGCTGAATCGAGCACGTCGGAACGAGGGCCGGCGTTGTCTTAATGACGTTTCTCGCTTAGAAGCGCAGCGTCTTCCCTTGTTTCGCGCCGAGGCGACAAGGGGGTGATTTCTTCGGAGAGTGAACGATGGGTTACAAAGTCGCGCTGGTCGGAGCGACCGGCAATGTCGGGCGTGAAATGCTCAACATTCTGGACGAGCGGAAATTCCCCGCGGACGAGGTGGTGGCGCTGGCTTCGCGCCGTAGCGTCGGCACCGAAGTCTCCTACGGCGACAAAACCCTGAAAGTCAAAGCGCTGGAAAATCACGATTTCGGCGACACCGATATTTGCCTGATGTCGGCTGGCGGCGCCGTGTCGAAGGAATGGTCGCCCAAGATCGCGGCGGCCGGCGCGGTCGTGATTGACAATTCGTCAACGTGGCGGATGGACCCCGATGTGCCGCTGATCGTGCCCGAGGTCAACGCGGATGCGGTCGCGAGCTTTGCCAAGAAAAACATCATCGCCAATCCGAACTGCTCGACCGCGCAACTTGTGGTGGCGCTGAAGCCTTTGCACGACAAGGCCGTCATCAAGCGCGTCGTGGTCGCGACCTATCAGTCGGTTTCAGGCGCCGGGAAGGACGGGATGGACGAGCTGTTCGCGCAGACCAAGGCGGTCTACACCGCGAGCGAGCTCGTCGCCAAGAAATTCCCGAAGCGTATCGCCTTCAACGTCATCCCCGAGATCGACGTGTTCATGGAGGACGGCTACACCAAGGAAGAGTGGAAGATGATGGCGGAGACCAAGAAGATTCTTGATCCCAAAATCAGGCTCACCGCGACCTGCGTTCGCGTGCCGGTGTTCATCGGCCACTCGGAAGCGGTCAGCATCGAGTTCGAGAATCCGATCACCGCGGACGAGGCGCGCCGCATCCTGCGCAATGCGCCGGGTTGTCTCGTCATCGACAAGCATGAACCCGGTGGCTACGTCACGCCGTATGAATCGGCGGGAGAAGATGCCACCTACATCAGCCGCATCCGCGAGGATGCGACGGTGGAGAACGGCCTGTCGATGTGGGTCGTGTCAGACAACCTGCGCAAGGGTGCGGCGCTCAATGCCATCCAGATCGCCGAGTGCCTGATCAACCGCAAGCTGATCAGCGCCAAGCAGAAAGCCGCCTGAGGTCTGGAGTCTTTCGCCCGTATGGAAACGGTGAAAGACTCTGTCTTTTGATTTGACGCGTTTTCTTCACGCGAACCGGATTCCACTTCGCTCGAAAACGCTAATGGCACGCTTTTCGACGAAGCGTCGTTTCGTTGTGGAACCGGGTGATCAACTCCGTGTTGCGGGCGGAAGCGGTCAGGCCCAGGCGCGCTCGCGTTTCGCCTTCTCCTCGTAGGCGTCGATCGCCGGCTTCTTTTCCATCGTCAGGCCGATGTCGTCGAGACCGTTCAGCAGGCAATGCTTGCGGAACGGGTCGATTTCGAATGTCGCAGTGCCGCCGTCCGGTCCCCGGATTTCCTGCTTGACCAGATCGATGGTCAGCGTCGCGTTGGCGCCGCGTTCGGCGTCATCGAACAGCCTGTCGAGGACGGCTTGCGTCACACGGATCGGCAGGATGCCGTTCTTGAAGCAGTTGTTGTAGAAGATGTCGCCGAACGAGGTGGAGATCACGCAGCGGATGCCGAAGTCGAGCAGCGCCCACGGCGCGTGCTCGCGCGACGAGCCGCAGCCGAAATTGTCGCCGGCGACGAGGATTTTGGCGTTGCGATAGGCTGCCTTGTTGAGAACGAAATCCGGATTCTCAGAGCCGTTCTCTTTGTAGCGCTGTTCCGAGAAAAGTCCTTTGCCAAGGCCGGTACGCTTGATGGTCTTCAGGTACTGTTTCGGAATGATCATGTCGGTATCGACATTGATGATCTTCAGCGGCGCCGCGACGCCTTCCAGCGTTGTGAACTTGTCCATGACCGGAGTCCTCGTGAGCAGCCCGTTCTAGCCCGATCCCGGCCTCGATCCAAGGTCCAATCATGCAGGGCTAGAGCATGATCCCGACCCGAAGGGCCGCGCCAGCGCAAAGTGGAAACCGGTTTCCGGATAAGATCATCCTCAATCAAAAGGATGAGGCCAGAGCTTGCCCAACGTAGTTGGAGCAGATCCTAGTTTGCCGCCTGCGCCTCGATCGCTTCCATGTCAGCATCGGACAGTCCGAAGTGATGGCCGATTTCATGAATCAGCACATGAGTGATGATATGGTCGAGCGTTTCATCATGCTCGGCCCAGTAGTCGATGATCGGACGGCGGTAGAGCCAGATCAGATTGGGCAGCCTGGCAACGTCATCCTGGCTCTGGAACGGCAGGCCCGTGCCCTGGAACAATCCCAGCAGATCATATTCGCTGTCGGCTTTCATCTCGTCCAGCACCTCGTCGGTCGGAAAATCCTCGACGCGAATGATGAGGCCTTCGCACAGGCGCCGGAAACGCCCGGGCAGGCGCGCAAGCACCTCGTGCGCCCTGGTTTCCATGTCAGCCAGCGAGGGAGCTTTGGCGGAGGTCCACATGGCACTTTGTTTAACTCGCGTTTCACCGTGAGAGCAGGGTTTTTTGCGGTCCGGGCCGTCTTGCGGTTGACGCGGTCGCGGCAATCGGAGACCGTTCGCGGGGAGCAAGGGTGATCGGGGCGCAGCCATGGATGTCAGGATGACAGCGGGGGGGCTTGTGACGGGAGCTGCGACGCTGCTGTTGCTGCTGGTGCCGGGGACGTTGCTGTTTATGTACAGCGCGCAGGCTCAAACCACCGCGCGGAGCACGGATCGCGCCGTATCGTCTGACACGTCGGCCCACGCCCGCAAGCGGCGACCGCGCGTGCGGATCTATCGCGAGGATGAGCGCGGGGTCTATCCAAGCTATAATCCGGGTTCCGACGCGGTACGCGACTGCACCGCGCATTACGTGCAGGAATTCCGACCGAGCGGGACCGTGATCGTTCCGAGAATGAACTGTTACTGGCGCCACGGCTGATTGTTCGATCCAAGCGCGGTTTTGCCGGATGGCCGTGAATCGCGGGAATTCGGTAACGCTAACCGCACATACAGTGCATGTTTGCCGCCGGTATATTCACGTCGCGTTCACTTCCCCGCTCATAGCCTGTCACTCGCGTCTCGCTCGCGCGTCGCGGCGGCGATGGAATGATCTGCTGACGTCGCGGTTACTTGTTCCACCTACGGAGGTCTAAATGTTTTTGAAGAAAATTCTAGGACTGGCCGCTCTCGGCGCGCTTCTGATTGTCGCGGTTCCCGCGCAGCAGGCGCAGGCGGCGACTCCGGTCAGCCCGGGCATTGCTGTCGGACAAAGCGACGCCGGCAAGCTGACAACCAAGGTGCACCACGTCAACGGGCAGCCTCACCATCATCACCATCACGGCCACCATGGGCGGAACCTAAGCCATCGTCAGCAGCATTGGCGGAACCATCACCATCATCACCATCATCATAATCACTATAATCACCATCATAACCACTATAACCACCACCATCATCACCAGCATAACGGTCACTGGCACTGATGATACCGGTTGGAGCTCATGGCAAAGCCAGCTCCGTACATGGTCGAGCAGGCCCGCTATGCGGGCCTGTTTTTTGAAGCGGCACGGATCTCCTGAGAAAGAGTGTCATAACGAAAATACGACCCACGGAGAAATCGCCATGAAAAGATATCTGGGCGTGAGTCTCGCTGCGGCAATCGTTGCGTTGTGTGGCATCGCATTAGTTAAAAGCGCGAACGCCGCCCCTCGCTTGGGCGCTGTCGCCACGCAGCCAGTGACACCGACCGAGGTCAGCTCGGCTCAGAGCAGCCATCGTCCGCACCATGAAAATCGCTACAGGCATCATCGCGCACGCGTATACGTACGTGGCCCCTATCGACCTTACTATGGACGGCCAGATTACTACGTGCCGCGAGGACCGACTCCGTTCTTTCCGTTCGGCTTCGGCTACGGCCTCGATCCGTCCTGGTGAGGTGAGGGCTGCTGTCGCAACTCATCCAAATCGCGACCGCATATTTCTCTGTAGGCTGGCAAATCCGACGCCAGGTCGTCGGAGTCGGTGTCAATGCCGATCAGATCGGTAACCGCGCTTTCTTCGCCGCATCGTAGATTTCGATACGCAGGATCGGGAAACGTGACTTTAAGTCGGTCGCGGCCTGCTTCGCCTGGGCCAGCGTCTCGAACTGGTTTTTGAAATGCCCATCCACCTGCAGCGTAAAGCCGGCTTCGGGCGGCACGTCGGCACGCAGGGCCGGACGGGATACCGGTTTGGTTGTCGTAGCGGCAGGCATCGGCGGCACAGCCGTGAGCGCCGGAATCGGCGCGGTGATTGTGGGAGCCGGTTTCAGCGGCAAGGTCAGTGCATCGCGCGGCGTGGTCACAATCGGCTTTTCAGCCGCACGCGGCGCGGCCTTGCTGCTGCTCTTCACGACCTCCACCGGCCTCGCGACTTTGACTTTTGCGGACGCCAGCTTGGCAGGCGTCCTTGTGGGCGTCTTTGCCGATGCCTTCGTATTGCCGGATGGGCGCGACATTTTTTCTGCCTTGCGGGCAGGGGTTTTGGTCTTGGCTGTTTTCATGACGTCGTTACGACTGACGGAATTTTCCGGCGAAGGCAACCCACCAGTTGAGGCAAGCTTGATTCGCCGTCGCATCCTCGTTGATAGCTTGTTCGATCGGTGATCGAGCGGAACTGATCGGAAGGCCCGCTTTGCCAGACGAATGTGCACGGGGTTTCCGGGCACCTGTTTCGTTCGACAGAAAGCGACGCGGCACGCTCGCCTCGGTCACACGGCTGTGTTGTGCTTCATTGCGGTGTCGAGTGCAAGACCATCGCGCAAACTGCGGCAATAACTTTCTTTCGAGTTATCGATCCCTCCGTCGTCCGGAGCCGGCTTAACACCACTGAGCGAAAGAACGCTCAATGCCATTCGCGGACATCGACGAAATGTCCTGCGATTGCGGCCGCTGCCGCCATTGAGGGCGATACGAGATGCGTGCGGCCCTTGAAACCTTGCCGACCCTCGAAATTGCGATTCGAGGTCGAAGCGCAGCGTTCATCCGGCTTTAGCTTGTCGGGATTCATCGCAAGGCACATCGAGCAGCCAGGCTCGCGCCATTCGAAACCAGCCTTGATGAAGATCTTGTCGAGGCCTTCTGCCTCCGCCTGTTCCTTCACCAGCCCTGAGCCTGGTACGACCATCGCGTTGACATGGCCGTTGACTGTCCGGCCATCCGCGATCTTCGCGGCGGCGCGCAAGTCTTCGATGCGACCGTTGGTGCAGGAGCCGATGAAGACACGGTCAAGCTTGATGTCGGTAATTCTCGTGCCAGGGCTCAAGCCCATGTAGTGCAGCGCACGCTCCTTCGACAGCCGCTTGGCCTCGTCCGCGATGTCGGCGGGGTTCGGTACCTTGCCCGTCACCGCGATCACGTCTTCAGGACTGGTGCCCCAGGTCACGATCGGAGGTAGCCTGCCGGCGTCGAGCCGGATCTCGTGATCGAAATGCGCACCGTCGTCGCTGCGCAGCGTCTCCCAGTATCGCATCGCCGCATCCCAACTGGCGCCCTTCGGCGCTTTCGGCCGGCCTTTCAGGAATTCGTATGCCTTCTCGTCCGGCGCTATGAGGCCGGCGCGCGCACCGCCCTCAATCGACATGTTGCACACCGTCATGCGGCCTTCCATCGACAGCGCGCGCACCGCCTCGCCGGCATATTCCAGCACGTAGCCGGTTCCGCCTGCGGTGCCGATCTCGCCGATGATGGCGAGTATGATGTCCTTGGCGGTGACGCCGTCCGGCAGCTTGCCGTCGACCACTGCGCGCATGTTCTTCGCTTTTTTCTGGATCAGCGTCTGGGTCGCCAGCACATGCTCGACCTCGGAAGTGCCGATGCCGTGCGCCAGCGCACCGAACGCGCCGTGGGTCGAAGTGTGACTGTCCCCGCAGACGATGGTGGTGCCGGGCAGAGTGAAGCCCTGCTCGGGGCCGATCACATGAACGATGCCCTGTCGCTTGTCGAACTCGTTGTAGTACTCGATGCCGAAATCCCTGGCGTTCTGCGCCAGCGTGGCGATCTGCTCGGCGCTCTCCGGGTCGGGATTGGGCTTTGAGCGATCGGTGGTCGGTACGTTGTGATCAACCACCGCGAGCGTCTTCTCCGGCGCATGAACCTTGCGTCCGGCGACGCGCAGGCCTTCAAATGCCTGAGGTGACGTCACTTCATGGACAAGATGACGGTCGATGTAGATCAAACAGGTGCCGTCCTCGGCCTCATGCACCAGATGATCGTTCCAGATCTTGTCGTACAGGGTTGTCGGTTTGGACATGGACGTGAACCTAATTGGGATTCTTGAAACGGGTCGCGCAGCGCGCGCGGGACAATCGCCGACGGGAGGGCGTCCGCGTCAGGTCGCCGAGGTCGCGAACCGTCCAAAGAAACGCCCTGGCAAACGGCTGCGATCGTCGATCACGATGCGGGTCGTGAACCGGCCGATGTCGCTGCTGATCTGATCCGTAACCATTGCGTCTTTTACCATGGCCGCATCCGCCGCGACAATCGAACGACCGGCGGCGCGTTCCGGATAGATAGGACATTTTCCGGCGAAGTGGAGACCGGTTCGCCGCAACAAAAAAGCGCGGCCTGTGCCGCGCTTTCGGATATTGTGGCAGGCGAGGCGGCGAGCGCTCAGTTCGTCGCGGCCTTCTTGTCCGGTCTATCTTGCTTGTCCTGCTTTTCGACGATGCGGGCCGACTTGCCGCGCAGTTGGCGCAGATAGTACAGCTTGGCGCGACGCACCTTGCCGCGGCGCACCACCTTGATCGAGTCGATCATCGGCGACATCACCGGAAACACGCGCTCGACGCCCTCGCCGTAGGAAATCTTGCGGACCGTGAAGCTCTCATTGAGTCCGCCGCCGGAGCGGCCGATGCAGACGCCTTCATAGGCTTGCACGCGGGTCCGCTCGCCTTCTACCACCTTGACGTTGACGATCACGGTATCGCCGGGGCCGAACTCCGGAATGGTCTTGGTCGCCGACAGCTTGTCGAACTGCTCTTTTTCGAGCTGCTGAATGATGTTCATCGAAATCTCCATCGGCGGCGCGCCCCTCCGGCCGTTTGAGGGAGCTGCGCGGAATTCGTCTGTCCAGTGGCGCGCATTTCGCAAAAGTGGATACCCGGTTTTGCGAAAAGAATACGCACAGCTCAACGAGCTAGAGCATTTTCTAAAGGCAAACCGGATTCCACTTTGCCTGAAAATGCTCGCTGCGCGGATTTGCGCTCCTATACGGCAAAGCGGGCGCGTTGTCACCCGTCTGTCTTGCTTTTTGGCGGATTTTGCCTGTTCCTTGTCGCCCAGAGGTCCGGACGGCGCGTCTCCGTCAAAGCTTCGGCCTTGGCTCTTCGCCAATCGGCCACCTTGGCGTGGTCGCCGGACAGTAAAATGTCCGGGATCTGCCGGCCCTCGAACTCCTGCGGACGAGTGTACTGGGGATATTCGAGAAGCCCGTGCGAAAAACTTTCATCCTCACTCGATTCCGCCTTGCCCATCACCCCCGGCAAAAGCCGGACGCAAGCGTCGATCAGCGCCAGCGCCGCGAGTTCCCCTCCCGACAGCACATAATCTCCGATCGACACCTCATCGAGCCCGCGGGCTTCAATGACCCGCTGGTCCACCCCTTCGAAGCGTCCGCAGACGATCAGGGGCCCAGGACCGGCCGCGAGTTCCACCACCCGCGACTGGGTCAATGGCCGACCGCGCGGACTCATCAGAAGGCGCGGTCGGTCCGGCGAGGTCTCCACTGAGTCGATGGCCTTGGCTAGCACGTCGGCACGCAGCACCATACCAGGGCCGCCGCCGGCTGGGGTATCATCGACGCTGCGGTGGCGGTCGGTGGCGGAACTGCGGATGTCGTGGATGTCGAGCGCCCATAAGCGGGTCGTCAGCGCTTTTCCGGCGAGGCTGATGCCGAGTGGCCCCGGAAACATCTCTGGAAACAGGGTCAGGACAGTCGCGCGCCACATGGACTAGCACCAGGAGACAATCACGTAACGGCGTCATACGTGGGCTTGACCCGCGTATCCATCAAACGATGGATCGCCCGATCAAGCCCGGCGATGACGGCAGAATACGAAGCACCCGCCGGGTATGTCACGCCTGATCCGGCTCCTCGCCCTCGATCTCGCCGGGCATCTCGATCACCACGCGCCCGCCGGCGAGGTCCACGGTCGGCACCACGGCGTCGGTGAACGGCAGCATCAGGGTCGGACCGTGCGCAAGCGCGATCTCGATGATGTCGCCCGCACCGAAATTGTGAATCGCGGCGACCGTTCCGATCGTCGCGCCCGCCGCATCAAAGGCGGCGAGACCGATGAGATCGGCGTGGTAAAATTCGCCTTCGTCCGTATCGGGCAGCTTGTCGCGTGCGACGTAGAGTTCAACGCCGTTGAGCCGCTCGGCCTCCTCGCGCGTGGTCACGTCCGTGAGCGTTGCAACGAGGTGATCCTTGGCCGCGCGCGCGTGCGTTACTTCAAGCTGCCGCGCGCCATCTTTCGTCGAGAGCGGGCCGTATTGCGTCACCGACATCGGGTCTTCCGTGAACGTCCACAGCCGCACCTCGCCGCGCAGGCCATGCGCGGCGCCGATCCGGGCGACGCACACGCGCGCCGTCATGCCGCTTCAGCCTCAGGACTTCGCGGCGGCTTCGGCCTGCGCCTTGCGCTCCTTGCGCGGCACGGCCTTCTCGGGGTTGTTGCGCGGCGTGCGCTTCTTGACGCCGGCGGCATCAAGGAAACGGGCGACGCGGTCCGACGGCTGCGCGCCCTTGGCGAGCCAGGCCTTGACCTTGTCGAGGTCGAGCTTGAGCCGGTCGGCGTTGTCCTTCGGCATCAACGGATTGAAATGGCCGAGCCGTTCGATGAAACGGCCATCGCGCGGATAACGCGAATCCGCGGCGACGACATGATAAACCGGCCGCTTTTTGGTGCCGGCACGGGCGAGGCGGATCACGACGGGCATAAGGTTCTCCTTTTGAAGTCTGTCTGGTGAGTTCGTTGTGTCGTTATAGCGTTGGCGAAATGTGTGAAGCCGTTCGTCTCATTTCTTCTTCCGGGGGAAGCCGAGACCGGGCAGCGTCGGCTTGCCGGTCAGTCCGGTGAGACCGGGAAGATTTGGCAGGCCACCGCGCAATCCGGCCGGCAGATCCTTCGGCAATTGCGGCAGGCCATCCGCGCCTTTCGGCATTTTCTCCGCAAGCGCTTTCATCTGCTCGGGACTCGGCATGCCGCCGCCGAAGCCCATGGCCTGCGCGATGCCGGCGAGGGGGCCGCGCTTGCCGGTCCCCATCATCTTCATCATGTCGGCCATGCCGCGATGCATCTTGAGGAGCTTGTTGATCTCCTCGACCTTCTGGCCGGCGCCGGCGGCGATGCGCCGTTTGCGGCTGGCTTTGAGGATTTCGGGATGCTTGCGCTCCTGCCGTGTCATCGAGTCGATCACGGCGACCTGACGCTTGATGATCCTGTCGTCGAGACCGGCCGCGGCCATCTGGTTCTTCATCTTTGAGACGCCGGGCATCATGCCCATCAGGCCGGAGATGCCGCCCATTTTGGACATCTGCAGCAACTGCTCGCGCATGTCGTTGAGGTCGAACTGGCCCTTGCGCATCCTTTCGGTGGTGCGTGCGGCTTTTTCGGCATCGATGTTGGCGGAAGCCTTTTCGACCAGCGAGACCACGTCGCCCATGCCGAGGATGCGGCCGGCGATACGGGAGGGATGGAAATCCTCCAGCGCGTCGGTCTTTTCGCCGGTGCCGATCAGCTTGATCGGCTTGCCGGTGACTTGACGCATCGACAGCGCGGCACCGCCGCGACCGTCGCCGTCGACGCGGGTCAGCACGATGCCGGTGAGGCCGACGCGCTCATCGAACGACCGCGCGAGATTGACCGCATCCTGTCCGGTCAGCGAATCCGCGACTAGCAGCACTTCGTGGGGGTGGGCGGCGGTTTTGATGTTCGCCGCCTCCGACATCATCTCGTCATCGAGCGTGGTGCGGCCGGCGGTGTCGAGCAGCACCACGTCGTAGCCGCCGAGCTTGCCGGCCTCCAGCGCGCGGCGAGCGATCTGTTCAGGTTTTTGCCCTGCGACGATCGGCAGCGTCTTGATGTCGAGATCGCGTCCGAGCACCGCGAGCTGCTCCATCGCCGCCGGACGATAGATGTCAAGCGAGGCCATCAAGACTTTGCGTTTATCCCGCTCGGTCAGCCGCCGCGCCAGTTTCGCGGTCGTGGTGGTCTTGCCCGAGCCTTGCAGGCCGACCATCATGATGATGATCGGCGGCACGGCATTGAGATCGATGGTCTGGCCATCGGAACCGAGCGTGGCGATCAGTTCGTCATGAACGATCTTCACCACCATCTGGCCCGGCGTCACCGACTTAACGACGGTGGCGCCGACCGCCTGTTCGCGGACCTTGTCGGTAAAACTGCGCACCACGTCGAGCGAGACGTCGGCCTCCAGCAGTGCCCGGCGCACCTCGCGCATGGCGGCATCGACATCGGCTTCCGTCAGCGCGCCGCGCCGCGTCAGCCGATCGAGAATGCCGCCGAGCCGTTCCGACAGATTGTCGAACATGCCTGCTTTTCCTTTTTACCTCGCCCTGCTCTTCTGCGGGGAGAGGTCGCCGCGTCTTCACGGCGGTAGGGGACCTAGGTATCGCGCTCAACTCGTCCGCGGGATTCGCGGGAGGAAACGCTCACCCCAGAGCTATCGCGTGTTGATTTAGGTGATCGCCAAAATCAACAGTCATTCCAAAACACAACTACGCCCGAGGGCGCACAGCGCTGTCGGGCGTTGACCTCCGGCCCCTGCGGCCGGTCGGCGGGTCGAAAAGGAAGTCTTTTCGAGAGTTCGGGCGGATTTACAGGCACCGGCCTGCCCGAGTCAAGCTGATCGGGCGGGCCGCGCCTTATGGCGCCTCCTTGATCTCCCAGGAGACGCCGACCGTCACGCGGAGCGTTTCTTCGCCGGGCGCGATGGCGGCCTCCGCGGCCATCGGCGCCGCAGCACGGCGGTACATCACCGGCACCGCGCTCCCGTGCTCCGCAATGCTGATCGGCCCGCCGAGCGAGACGCCCGCAGCCTTGGCATAGATCTCCGCCTTGCGCCGGGCGTCGACGATCGCCTCAGCCCGCGCGTCGTCGAGCAGCTTCGATGCGTTGGAGACCATGAAATTGATACTGCCGATGTCGTTGGCGCCGGCCGCGGTGACCGCATCGATCACCCCGGCCATTTTGCTGATGTCACGCAGCTTGACGGTGACGCGGTTGGTGGCGCGGTAGCCGGAGAGGACGTTGGATCCCGAGCGATTTTGATTGGTAAATTGTGGCTGCAGCGACAACTGCGAGGTCTGATAGTCTTTTTCGGCGATGCCCGCGCTTTTCAGCGCTGCGAGCACTTTGCCCATGGCGGTATTGTTGGCTTCGAACGCGTCGCGCGCATTCTTGGCGTCGGTCGTGACCCCGGCCTCGATCTGAGCAAGATCGGGCGGCGCGGAGATTGTGGCCTCGCCGGTTACCGAGATTGCTGGTGGTGGCACATCGGCTTGCGCGGGCACCGAGATCAAAGCGGCGATAGTAGCAGCGGCGATGGCGAGCTGGATCCGGTTCTGCATGACGGTTCTCATTTCAGCGGGACATAGACATCAATGATCAGATTGTCTTCCTCGGTCTTCAGTGGATCGGTCTTGTACTCCTCGATGAAGGTGTCCTTGGCCTCAAGCTTCTTGTCGTCGAGGGTATTCGTAATCGCCTCATAGGTGTTGTCCATGTTGTCGTAGGAGCCGCGATGTACGAACTTCAGCGCCTTGCCCTCCGGTGATTTGCCCATGCTGACGTTCTTGGGCAGATCCTTGATCTCTTGATCGACGGGGATTTCCGCCAGAAACGAGAAGCCGTTATCGTCCGTTGAGGTATAGACGATCATCATGTTGCCGGCAGGCTTGACGCCCTGCTTGTCGAGAACGGCGGCCAGCGACTTGAACGAATCAATGAGCGTCTCGAATGCGTTTTCCCAGGTGGCGTTGTTGCGCAACGTCAGGACGGTCTTCGGGGCCAGCGTATGTTCTTCGCCGAAAGGGTCGGCCGTCTGCACGGGCGCGGTCAACGGCGGCTTCGGGGCTTCGGCGGTCGGATTTTTCGGCGTCTGCACTTCGGCAGGGGGCGGGACCGGCGTGGCCGGTGTCGTCGTTCCGGGTGGGGTAGGTGTGGCTGGTGGAGCCTCTGCGGCCGGCGCAGTCGCGCCGGGAGGTGTCGCAGGCGGCGTCTCGGCCATCACGGCAGAGAGCCCGAACATCAAGGTCGCTGGGATCATTGCGATCGCGAATCGGCAAAAAGGGCGGGGACGATTCATTGGTAGGGTCTCCCTGGTCGTGCTGGCCGATGTCCGCGAGACCCGGTCCTTAGCCGCTGTTACGGGCTGATTTATTACGATGCTTAACACGCGACGCTGACGTTCATCCCATGACAGAACAAAACAGATATGTCATGCCGCATCGTGGCGGGTGTGGGGCGCCGACACGGATTTGCGTTAGCGATGGCGGTCGTGAGTGACACTGGTCAACTGGCGCGCATTCGCCATATAAAGTCGCGGAAGGCGGATGCCGGAAAATGAACGCCGGAAACTGGAAAACCAATGGGCGCGCTCGCAAATCATGCTTTCAGCAAGATGAATGGGATCGGCAACGAGATCGTCGTTGTCGATCTTCGCGACAGCTCAGCCGCAGTCACGGCCGAGGAGGCGCGTGCTGTCGCATCACCGGCGGGCGTTCCCTATGATCAATTGATGGTTCTGCAACCCCCGCGGACATCAGGCACCGAGGCCTTCGTTCGCATCTACAATAATGATGGCTCGGAAGCCAATGCGTGCGGCAACGGCATGCGCTGCGTGGCGCGCCAGATCTTCGAGGCGACAGATAAGGCCGCGCTGACCTTCGAAACGCGCGCCGGTCTTTTGAGCTGCTGGCGAGGCTCCGCGCCTGGTCTCTACACTGTCGACATGGGATCGCCAAAATTCGACTGGAGGGACATTCCGCTCGCCGAGGAGTTTCGCGATACCCGCTATATCGAGTTACAAATCGGGCCGATCGACGCACCGGTGCTGCATTCGCCGTCCGTGGTTAGCATGGGTAATCCCCACGCGATCTTCTGGGTCGACGACATCGATGTCTACGATCTCGCCCGTTTCGGGCCGCTGCTGGAAAACCATCCGGTCTTTCCCGAGCGCGCCAACATCACGCTGGCGCATATCGTAGATCGCGATCACATCACGATGCGGACCTGGGAGCGGGGCGCGGGCCTGACGAAGGCTTGTGGTTCAGCTGCCTGCGCAACGGCGGTGGCGGCGGTGCGGCTCAAGCGGGCCAATCGCATCGTCCATGTCGCGCTTCCCGGCGGCAGCCTGACCGTCGAATGGCGCGAGCGCGACGATCATGTGCTGATGACCGGTCCGGCCGTATTCGAATATGAAGGCACCTTCGATCCGGCGCTGTTCGCGTCGGTGGCCTAGTGTCAGTCGACGTCATTACCTTCGGCTGCCGGCTCAACGCCTTCGAATCCGAAGTCATCCGTCGCAACGCGGAAGATGCTGGCCTTGATGAGGTCGTCATCATCAACAGTTGCGCTGTGACCAACGAGGCCGTGGCGCAAACACGGCAATCGATCCGCCGCTTAAGGCGCGAGCGACCTTCGGCGCGCATCGTCGTCACCGGATGCGCCGCGCAGATAGAGCCGGCGATGTTCGCGCAGATGGCCGAGGTCGATCGCGTGATTGGCAACGATGACAAAATGCGGAGTGAGGCGTGGCGTGCCGCACAGGTCGCATTAGCCGCGCCTGATGTGGAAATCACGGCCGAGAAGAAAATCGCGGTGGCCGATATCATGGCGGTGACCGAGATGGCGCCGCATCTCGTCGATGGCTTTCAAGGCGGACTGCCACGCGCTTTTGTGCAGGTACAAAACGGCTGCGATCATCGCTGCACCTTCTGCATCATTCCCTTCGGACGCGGCAATTCCCGCTCGGTGCCGATGGCTGCGGTCGTCGATCAGGTCCGCGCGCTCGTCGAGGCCGGTCACGCCGAGATCGTGTTGACCGGTGTCGACCTCACAAGTTATGGCGCCGATCTTCCGAGCGGAACGCGGCTGGGCGGACTGGTAAAACAGATCCTGCGGCACGTGCCGGAGATGAGGCGGCTCCGAATCTCGTCGATCGATTCGATCGAGGCGGATCGCGATTTGCTGGATGTCATCGCGAACGAGGAGCGGTTGATGCCGCATTTGCATCTCTCGCTGCAATCCGGAGACGACATGATCCTGAAGCGGATGAAGCGGCGGCATTCGCGCCGCGATGCCATCGAATTCTGCGCGCAGGTGCGGCGGCTAAGACCGGACGTGGCCTTCGGTGCCGACATCATCGCCGGCTTTCCGACTGAGACTGACGACATGTTCGCGCGGTCGCTGGACCTCGTTGCCGAATGTGATCTCACCTTCCTGCATGTGTTTCCATATTCGTCGCGGCCGGGGACGCCTGCGGCACGGATGCCGCCGGTCGCGGCCGAGGTGATCAGGGATCGCGCCAGGCAGTTGCGGGCGGCGGCGAGCGCGGCGCTGCGGCGGCGGCTCGCGGCGGAAGTCGGTGCGACGCGCCGAGTGCTGATCGAAAGCGCCATCCAAGGCCGTACCGAGCATTTTCTGCCGGTCGCAATTGTGGGAGCCGAGCCCGGCACCGTGCAAATGATGAGATTTTCAGGGCACGATGGTACTCGGCTGCTGCCTTGATCTTGTTCCCCCGAAAACGATTTGGATGACTGAGCCTCGCGCCTCGCGGAGAGGCGCATCGCCACAGACGAATGAGGGCGAGCGGACCTTTCATCATGGTGAGTAGAACGGTCGGCTGGCCGGACTCCGTTAACGATCGTCCCCGGCTTTTGCAACTGGAGGCGGAACCATGCTGGCGCGGCACGATTGATGTCATGCATCGTCAGGGCGGGACGCTGCTGTTAATGGTGAGGCCGGCCAATGTTGCGAATGGTTATTTTCCTGATCTCCGGGTAGGCGCGTGGTTCGGCTGGGTTTCGTCATTGGGTTCGTCGCCGTCATCGGAATTTTTCTTTCCGGTCTCGCGGCATGGCGGGCTTATGATCAGGAGGTGGCGATCGACAACATTGCGCTGTCGCGCGCCATCGACGTCCACGCCAGTCTGGTTCAGGAGCGTCTCATCGAACGAGAGCTTTTGGCGCGTGTCGCCTCGGGGCTGTTCCGGTCGCCATCCGCGGTGCAGGCCAACGTGCTCCACCCATTGCGTGCGTCGATCTATGCCTTCAAGACTGATTTTGTCGTTGCCGGTTGGGTTGCATGTCTTCGGCCAAGCGAATTTCAGCAGGCTCATGCTGTCCTGGCGGCGGCTGGATTTCCAGATTCTCAAATCCGGAGTTTTGACGACACCCCGCGCGATCTGCAGTCGCTCGACAAACCGATCGACGTGATAATGGATGTCGAACCGCAAAACGCGCAAACCTCGGCCTTCTTGGGCCGCTCGCTCGACCAGCATCCGATCTTGGGGCCGATGTTCGCCCGAGCGCTGCAGACCAAGACTTCCGTCGTATCGGATCCACTCAATCTGATGGGGCGGGACGGGCCGATCGGGTTGGTCATCGCAACACCGGTTTTCCAGGAGGAAAGCGAGACAGCCGCCGGCTTCGTTACTTTCTCCTATAAACTGGCATCCTTGATGCTGACGAATGATGAACTGTCGCTATTCTCTGTCGTCCTGAAAGATCCGCGCAACCCAGGCTCGGAATTGATTGCCGATGACAGCGGCAATGTCACCTCGCGTCTCGGGTGGGGGGCTAATCCCGTTCCGATGGTGCTCCGGACGGTGACCTTCGGCGGCAGGGACTGGTCGCTTGGCTATTACCCGAAAGTGAATGCCATGCACCGCGCGCAAAAACTGGCCGCGGTGGTGGCCGCGATCGGTCTTGCGTTGACAAGTATCATTTGCGGACTGTTCGGATATGTCGCCTATAATAATTTGCGGTTGAGCCGGGAGATTCAGGTTCGGATCGGCTTCGAGCGGCGATTGACCGCCGTCATCGATGAACTCAATCACCGTGTCAAAAACATTCTCGCAGTGATTCAATCGATCGTCACGCGTACGCTGCGGCACGGGTCCGACATCGAAGTCGCCCGAGAATTGCTGATTGGCCGGATCCATGCCATGTCCAATGTGGTTTCGCTGCTTAGCGAGAGCCAGTGGCAGGGCGTCAAATTGAGGGGATTGTTCGAGGCTCGCGCCATCCCTCACGTCGACCGCATCGCGATCCATGGTCCTGATATCACGGTCAGTGCGCGGGCGGCTCAGAGTCTCTCATTGCTGTTTTTCGAACTGGCATCGCATTCCGACGAGGGACTCTCGCTGGTCGGCAAGCATCCGAATATTGTGGTGCATTGGGGGATCGAGGGCGAGGCCGACGAGGCGTTATTTCATTTTCGGTGGGAAGAATTCAACACCAGTGCGGCGACAAGACGCGAGGATAGCGATTTTGGCATCATTCTGCTGGATCGCGTTGCGCCGGAGGCGCTGGGCGGCGTCTCCAAGCGGTACTTTACCGAGGTGAGCTATGTCTATGAACTCGCCGCTCCCATGGACACCGTCGTGGATTTGACCGAGCGAGATCGTACGATGCAGATTTCGAACCCAGTAGTTTGATTCAACCGCGTTCATCTCAGATTTAGGTTTTATCCCAAAGCCGGTTCGACAAGCTCCGAATGAGCGGCGACCGCCACTACCGCTCTCGGCCATTGGATGCGCGGCGAGAATTATCGGCCGTTGCCGATTACGGCCCTGACGGTGTCGTCGGGTCCAAAATCCTCCGTGCCCTCGACATAAAGCAGGGCGCTCAACTTCGATCGCGCGCGGTTAACGCGACTCTTGATGGTGCCGACTGCGCATCCGCAGATCTTCGCGGCATCCTCGTAGGAAAATCCTGAAGCCCCTACGAGGATCAAAGCCTCCCGCTGGTCCTGCGGCAATTTATCGAGCGCCGCCCGAAATTCTTCGAACTCCAGGTGAGCATTCTGGCTCGGCTGCGATTTCAGCGTTTTCGCATAGTTGCCATCTGAATCCTCGACCTCCCGCCGCCGCTTGCGGTAGTCGGAGCGGAACAGGTTGCGAAGGATCGTGAACAGCCATGCCGGAAGGTTCGATCCTGGCTGAAATGAATCGATATTAGCAAGCGCGCGGAGCAGAGTTTCCTGCACGAGGTCGTCGGCTCGATCGCCATTTCCGCTTAACGAAATCGCAAAAGCGCGCAAGTTCGGCACCGATGCCAGAATTTCCTCGCGTAATGAATCTGTGAGAGGCATTAGTCCCTCCCGTCATTTTTTGCATCGAGATCGCCCGTTGGGGTTATGTGTGGTTTCCCGGGCTCAGATGCATCGAGCTTTCGAATTAATTCGGCAAACCGGTCGGGAACACCCTGCCTCACGACGTCGTCATACATGGCGCGAAGCTGATGGCCGATTCGGGATTGAATCTCGGCGTTGAGGCCGTCTTTGGCGGGTGATGGCTTTGAATCTTTCATGACTTCGCGCCCGAGTTTCAAGATATTGAAAATACTGGAAATTCCTGTATTTCGCGCCGCTTCCACGGAACTCGTATGAAAGCCTAATTCAATGATGATGCGAAAGTTCCGGGTCCGGGGAACTTTTGTGATGCTCGGGAGTAGATAGGCGAGGGGGGCCGGGATGCGGCGTTTGCAGTGCTTACGCCGGACGGTTTGTGGTCCCGAGCATGAGTTATCTCGAAAAGGATGGACGGGAATGTTTCGATCACAGGTCGTTGCTGAACATTTGCCGCTTTTGCGCCGTTATGCACGCGCCCTGACAGGAAGCCAGGCGTCTGGTGACGCCTATGTCGGCGCCATGTTAGAGGCGCTGCTTCAGGATCCGACGCTGCTTGACGAACAGCACGGGCCGCGCGCCGGTCTGTTCCGACTGTTCACACGAATTTGGAATTCAGTCTCGATCAACGGAGGCGCCGACGAGGTACCGACGCTCGCGCCGACAGAGCGCCGGTTGACGAATATCACCCCGCTTCCCCGTCAGGCGTTCCTGCTGCTGTCGCTGGAAGGTTTTTCGGAGGAGGAGGCTGCGTTTGTTCTGGAAGTCGACGTCGCTGAAGTCCGCAAGCTGAGTGGTATCGCCGGCCGCGAAATGGCGGCGGAAATCGCAACGGACGTCCTCATTATCGAGGACGAGACGTTTATTGCGATGGATCTGGAAAGTCTCGTCAAGAATCTAGGGCACCGTGTGATCGGTGTTGCACGTACCCACGCCGACGCGATCGCCCTCGCCAAGACCAAGGAGCCGGGCCTCATTCTGGCTGATATCCAACTTGCTGACGGCAGTTCGGGATTGGACGCTGTCAACGAACTTTTGCGCGTGGTCGAGGTGCCCGTTGTCTTCATAACAGCCTATCCCGAACGCTTTCTGACCGGCGAGCGGCCCGAGCCGGCGTTCCTCATCTCGAAACCGTTCCAACCCGCCATGGTTTCGGCAGTAGCCAGTCAGGCGCTGTTCTTCCAACGGAATTCGCGCAATCGCGAGCCTCGTGCCGCTGCGTCGTGACGTGGTAACCACCGCGGAAGGACGCGGCTGATTCATCAACGACATCGTCATCGCCGGTCGATTTGAAAGAACCGGTGGTCAAGGCAATGCGGGTGCTGACAGGCGTTCCGCTCCGGTTTTTTCTCAAAACATCAGTGAACGAAGTCTGCCGACCGGCGTTGTTGCTGGCGGTTCAGATCCGCGAGCGCGATAGCTTGAGGGAAGAGGCGACAATGATGTTTCAGACATCCGCAGGATTTCTCGCCGGTCTGGCGGCGACCCTGTCATTGGGCGCGGTGCATCTTGAGTCAGGCCATCAGGCGGCCAGCCCCGACGCGAATGCCGCGGTCTATCGAGCCGTCAAGTCCGATCGCGGCATTGTCCCATCTCCACACGCCATCGGCCGCACCATTTCTATTAGGATGGAAAGCCTGCCGCGTATGTCAATCGTATTCCGGATTCCGAGAAGCTCCGGTCAGGAAGTGACCGATCACACGACGAAGCGAGACTCGCATCACGCGCCCGCGATGCGAGTCAAGCGAACGATCGCATGCGAACCGGTGGTGAGTACGCTGACGGAGGTTGCAAAACAGCTTCAGCCTGGTCGCTGCGTGACATGAGGGGTGCCGTCAGACTTAGTTTCCTGGTGGACACTAGTCTCCGCTATCAGTCCCGTCATCGCGGTTACGTCCCCGAGCGAACAGCCCGAGCGCCAGGCCGCCGACGGCCAGGATCGGAATCAGCTTCTTCACGCCGACTGCGCGTGCCAGCTGGAGCCCCGCCGCCACGACCATCGGGTCGGCGAGAAAGTTCTGCGTCGCGGCTTTAGCGTGTTGTGCCGCTCGTTTCTTAGCGGCCTTTCGTCGAATCACTAACGTTACGACTGCGATCAAAGTGATCAGCAAGAAAATCGCTGCCCCGCTCAGACACGCTTCGATCAAGCCGTAGTTTTGATAAACGAAGACGAACGCGGCTGCGCAAAGGAACACGATCGTGACAAAGGCCGCAAACGCAGCCACCAGGGCCAGGCACGTCAGCCGCATAGCACTGCCTGCGCTTTCCTTGAAGTCATCGATTGTCCGCTGAAACATTCAATGCCTCATCTGAAACGAAATCATTTATTGAAACCATTGGCGCGATCGGCCGGGTGTGGGCCATCGGCAGAATTTTAATGGATTCGTCTAGACGGTCATCGACGCCACGTGACGCCGATCAGAAATCCCAGACCCACCGCGAGCCCCACTGTCGCGAGCGGGCGCTGCTGGATGGCCTCTTCCAGGGTGTCCTCGATGGTCGTGACGGCGCTTTGCGCAGCATCAAGCGCTGCATTGCCGCGATCGGAGACATCGGAGAGAACGGAATCGACATTCGCCCTCGCCTGCCTGTACCCGCGGCGGGCCTGCTTCTTGGCGGAGCCGGTCAGCGTATTGAGCGCGTCCGAGACTTGATCGGCTAATGCAGTGATCTCGTTCTTTACGGCTGATAAATCTTTCTCGAGCCTGTCATAGGTCGCTTTGTCGGTCAGGTTTTTTATCGCATCGCCATCGCTCGCCATCCAACGCTCCTGAAAACTGAGGGATATGAACCCCAACGTGCTGTTGCGGCTAAAGTTCCGCAACGAGGCTGGCGGGTCATGTGCCACACGGATCGAGCGAGGTATTGTTAGGAAAGTTTGACCTTAACGGCGTTCCGACTCCAGCCGACTCGTTTGATCGGAGCAGACGGCCGCGTCGAGAGGCATAAACCGTGCGCCGTATCGGCGCGCAAATGGCGTGACGAGCGAGCTGCCCTGGCAGACCCGCCAGGTCATTCGCAGGATCGTACCGTCAATCCAACGCGCTCCATCTTGGCCTCGCGCCGTCGTTCGGTCAGGATGTATTCGGTATATCCGTTTGGCTGCTCGCGGCCCTTGAACACCAGATCGCAGGCCGCCTTGAAAGCCACGCTGTCGAAATTCGGAGCCATTGGCTTGTAGAGAGGATCGCCTGCGTTTTGTTCGTCAACGATGACGGCCATGCGCTTGAGCGAGTCCATCACCTGATCGCTGGTGACGACGCCATGATGCAGCCAGTTCGCCAAATGCTGACTGGAAATCCGCAGCGTAGCACGATCTTCCATCAGGCCGACGTCGTGGATGTCCGGGACCTTCGAGCAGCCGACGCCCTGATCGATCCAGCGCACCACGTAGCCGAGAATGCCCTGACAGTTATTGTCGATTTCCTGCTTCACGTCTTCGGGCGCCCAGTTCGAATGAGATACCGGGATCGTGAGGAGATCGGACAGCCTGGCGCGCCGGCCGCCGGCTTTCAGCTCTCGCTGACGCCTCGGCACGTCCACCTGATGGTAGTGCAAGGCGTGCAGCGTCGCCGCGGTCGGCGAGGGCACCCATGCAGTGGTGGCGCCCGCTTGCGGGTGGCTGATTTTCTGCGCCAGCATGTCCGCCATCCTGTCGGGCGCGGCCCACATGCCCTTGCCGATCTGAGCATGGCCGGGCAGGCCGTCGATCAGGCCAATGTCGACATTCCAGTCCTCATAGGCCTTGATCCATGGCTGCGCCTTCATCTCGTCTTTGCGGATCATCGGGTCCGCTTCCATCGAGGTGTGAATCTCGTCCCCGGTGCGGTCGAGAAAGCCTGTATTGATGAAGCAGACGCGTTTCGATGCGACCTGGATGCAGGCTTTGAGGTTGACCGTGGTGCGGCGTTCCTCGTCCATAATGCCGATCTTGAGCGTGTTCTCCCGCAATCCGATTATCGTCTCGACGCGGGCGAACAATTCGCAGGTCAGCGCTACCTCGTCGGGGCCGTGCATCTTCGGCTTGACCAGGTAGACCGAGCCGCTACGGGTGTTCCGCGTCTGCGAAACTCCATTGAGATCATGAATTGCGAGCAGGCCTGACACCGCTGCGTCAAGCAGGCCTTCCGGAATCTCTGCGCCGCTCTGATCGAGCACCGCGTCGGTGAACATGTGGTGACCGACATTGCGGATCAAAAGCAGGCTGCGTCCGTGCAGCGTGAGTTGTCCACCGTCCGGTGCGGTGTAGAGGCGATCGGGGTTGAGGGCGCGGGTGACGGTCTTGCGGCCCTTTTCAAAAGTGTCAGTGAGGGTGCCGTTCATCAGGCCGAGCGTATTACGATACACCTGAACCTTGTCGTCGGCATCGACAGCGGCGACGCTATCCTCCATGTCGAGAATGGTGCTGATGGCAGCCTCGATGATCACGTCGGCGACGCCGGCGGGATCATCCTTGCCGATGGGGTGGGCGCGGTCGACCCGGATATCGATGTGCAGACCGTGATTGACGAGCAGGATCGCGGATGGAGTACGCGCATCGCCCTGGTAGCCCGCGAACTGCGACTCCCTCATCAGACTAGTCGTGTCGCCGTTTTTGAGTTTGACCGACAGCTGTCCGTTGACCACGCTGTAGCCTGCGACGTCAGCATGAGCGCCATTCGAAAGCGGCGCTGCCGAATCGAGGAAAGCCCTTGCTTTCGCAATGACCTTATTGCCGCGCGCCCTGTCATAGCCTTTGGCCTCGTCGGCCTCGTGCGCAATGGCGTCGGTCCCATACAGCGCATCGTAGAGGCTGCCCCAGCGCGCATTTGCGGCGTTTAGCGCGTAGCGCGCATTGGTCAGCGGCACCACCAGTTGCGGGCCGCAGATTTTCCCGATCTCGTCATCGACATTGGCGGTCTCGACCCGCCGCGTCTCCGGCTCTGGTTGCAGATAGCCGATCTCCGCCAGGAACGCCGTGTAAGCGCCCATGTTGAACGGCGTGCCTTTATTGGCGCGATGCCACCCGTCGATCTTCGCCTGTAGCGTATCGCGCACCGCGAGCAACTCGCGGTTTCTCGGTCCGAGATCGCGGACGATGGCGGCAAGTCCGGCCCAGAACGTATCGGGCGTAACGCCGGTTCGCGGCGTCGCTTCCTCGGCGACAAAATCGAACAGGACGGGCGCGATCTTCAGTCCGTGGGCGTCAATTCGGGTCATGTCGGCGGGCTTCTCGCGAGAAACGGCTGCGCTGTTTCAAGGCCGGTCGGTCGCCCAAATACGGGCGCTCGGCCGTCATTTAGCGCCAAAGCCGACGCCGTGAGAAGCCCTTCACACGAGTTGAATGGTCTTAGAGCCTTTCCGCTTCTGATGGAGCCAGAAGCGGAACTCTACGATTTTGATCTGACACATTTTCTTCACGCGAACTGGTATCCACTTCGCTCGAAAACGCTATAGACCGAGACAAGCCGATACATAGCCGCGCAGGGTCCGCGGCTATGGCCCAGTATTCGCGGCCTCAGATGTTGGCGGCGACGTCGGTCAGTTCGTCGAACAGAACGCCGGTTCTGATCAGCATCTGCTCGATCTCATCGGCGGCATCACTCACCGTGCGGGACGAGGTATCGATCGTCAGTTCCACCGTCTCCGGGGGCTGATAGTCGTTTCCGATGCCGGTGAAGCCATGCAGCACACCCGCGCGCGCCTTCGCATAGTGCCCCTTGGGATCGCGGCGCTCGCAAACGTCAGCCGGCGTTGCGACATAGACTTCGCGGAAGGTGCTGTCGGCGATGCGCCGCGCCGCGGCACGATCCTCGCGCGATGGGGAGACCGCAGCGACGATCGCGAGGTGACCATTGCGCGCGAGATGCGTGGCGACTTCGGCGAGCCGGCGGATGTTCTCAGTGCGATCCTGCGGCGAGAAACCGAGGTCGCCGTTCAGTCCGGCGCGCAGCGTGTCGCCGTCGAGCAGGATCGGCGAGCCGCCGTCGCTGAACAGCTTTCGCTCCAGCGCGCGGGCCAGCGTAGATTTACCGGAGCCCGGCAATCCCGTCAGCCAGACGACGGCGCCGTTGTGACGATAGCGGGCGGAGCGCTCGTCGGGCCGCAGCGCGGATTCCACCGGCACGATGTCGACCGGAGCCGCGCGCTGTCCTGCGTCGACGCTGAGCACCAGCCCGCCGCCGGCGATGCGGCCGTTGACCTCGATCACGAGGCGGCCGGTGCGGGGGTTGTCGACATACGGGTCGGCGGCGAGAGGCTGCGATAGCGAAATGTCGATTTCACCGACATGATTGCGCGCGATCGCCTTGGTTTCTTCGCTCGAGAGTTCGCCGGGATCGACGGCTTTCTCGATGGCCACGACGACGGCGCGCGTTTCCTTGTTGCCGAGCCGCAGTAGAATGGATGCGCCAGCTGCGAGCGGTTGCTCGTGCAGCCAGAAGATGCGTGCCCGTATCCTTCGGGTATCGCGCGGGGCCGACCCCACATGGGCAATGACATCCCCGCGCTCGACGAACAATTCGCGGTCGAGCGTGATGCCGACCGAGCGGCCGGCCCCCTGCGCACTTTCCGGACTCGAGGGCCAGCCTTCGACGCTGCGGATCTTTGCGATCTTTCCGGCCGGCATGATCACGATCTCGTCGCCCGCGGTCAGGCCGCCCGACTCGATACGCCCGGCCACGATTCGCCGATCGTCGAATTTGTAGATCGCCTGAACGGGGAGGCGCAGCGCCAGTTCGTCGAGCGGTCGCGCCGGGTGCAGTGCATCGATGGCCTCGACCACGGTGGGACCGCTGTACCAGCCGATCTTCGCAGTCCGCTCGGACACGCCGTCGCCGTCGCGGGCCGAGATTGGAATGACCGCTGTCGGAACGAGGCCGAGGCCGGTCAGATGTGCTGAAATTTCATCTCTAATGGCGCCAAAGCGTTCCGCGCTGAAATCGACGCGGTCCATCTTGTTGACGACGACAGCGACCTGTTTGATGCCAAGCAGATGCAGCAGATAGCCGTGCCGCCGCGTTTGGTCGCGCACGCCTTCCAGCGCGTCGATGATGAGCACTGCGCCGTCGGCCTGTGCCGCGCCGGTGATCATGTTACGCAAAAATTCGGCATGGCCGGGAGCGTCGATCAGCACCACGTCGCGCGAGCGCGTACGGAAACGGATCTGCGTAGTATCGATGGTGATGCCCTGATCCCGCTCGGTTTGCAGGGCGTCCAACAGGAACGACCATTCGAACGGCATACCGCGTCGGGTGCTGACCGCTTTCAGCATCTCAAGTTTGCCATCGGGCAGGCTGCCGGTCTCGTGCAGCAGCCGCCCGACCAGCGTTGACTTGCCGTGATCGACGTGGCCGACAATGACGATGCGGACCTGCGGGCGGGTCGTGCCGTTGGGCGTCGAGAGGGCAGCGTTCGACGCGAGGTTAGGTGCGATCATGTTCATTGGAAAAGCGCTCGATTCGATTCAGATCAGAGATAGCCGGCGACACGAAGCCGCTCGAAAGCGTCTTCGGTCTCGTGGTCAAGCGCGCGCCCGGCGCGTTCGGGAATCTTGGTGCCCTCGAGTTCGATCAGAATCTCGTCGATGCTCGATGCGGTCGAAGGGACAGGAAAGGTGATGTCGGCGTCGCCGAGCGAACGATAGCGTTTGCCCTCCTTCGCCAGATAGAGCGGAATGATCGGGATGTTCTCGCGTTTGGTGTAGGCCCAAATATCCGCCTCGGTCCAGTGCAGGATCGGATGGATCCGCAAATGCGCGCCGGGAGGCGGCGAGGCATTGAACTGATCCCAGAATTCGGGCGGTTGGTCGCGCACATCCCATCCGCCTTCGGTGCCGCGTGGCGAAAACACCCGTTCCTTGGCGCGGGTCGCTTCCTCATCGCGGCGGATGCCAGCGATCAGTCCGTCGAAGCCATATTTGTTGAGGGCGAGTTTCAGCCCCTCGGTCTTGCGCGCCGCGGAGCGTGCGGCGGGCGGCAAGGTCGGGTCGATCGTTTCGACCGGCGGGCAGTAATCAACCTTGAGGTCGAGGTCCCACTCCTTCGAGTAGCGATCACGAAATGCGTACATCTCGGGGAATTTCTTCTCGGTGTCCACGTGCAACGCCGGGAACGGCACCCGGCCGAAGAAGGCCTTGCGCGCCAGCCAGATCATCACGTTGGAATCCTTGCCCAGCGACCACAGCAGCGCGAGCTTTTTCAGGCGGGCAAACGCTTCCCGGAAAATGTAGATACTCTGCGCTTCAAGCGCATCAAGATGGTCCATTCCAGGCTGCATGGCCTGCTCCTTAACTTCGTTTTTCGTCGTTCACAGTCGACGGCTGTGCCGCTGATCGTCAAAGTCAGCGGCCGCCAGAATTGCGGATTCCGGAGGCTGAGAAGATGCATCTCGTCCGGGTGGTGTTTTGAAGTAGGAAATTCTATACCTAGGTCTTCGCATAGAAGAAATAATTTTCTGTTTTGTGATCTTGTCAGATACATAAATAGAAAATAATTTCAGTCAACCCTATCCAGGGGAGTAGAGAACACCAGATGAAGTTCCTCCCGATCTTTCTCGATCCCAGTGCCGGTCCGATCCTTTTGGTCGGAGCGGGCGACCCGGTTCGGGCCAGGTTGCGCCTGTTGCTTGCGGCGGGAGCGCATGTGCGCTGGCACGCCACCGACGGTGACTTCGCGGTTCCCGGTCTTGAGACGGCTACCGCTTCGCGGATCGAGAGAGCGGAAGCCGATCCGCGCGCGGTTGATCTTAGCGGCATCGTCGCGGTGTTCTGCGCGAGTGCCGGGGAGATCGGCGAGCGCGTGGCGGCGCGTGCGCGGTCGGCCGGTGTGCCCGTCAATGTGATGGACGATCCCGCGCATTCGAGTTTCATCGTTCCTGCGATCGTGGATCGCGGCGACGTGGTGGCGGCGATCGGCACCGGCGGCGCATCACCCGTGGTGGCGCGGCGTGTGCGCGAACGTATCGAAGCGGCCTTGCCAGCGCGTATAGGCGACTTGGCGGCTATGATCGGGCGCTGGCGCAGGTCGATTCATGATCACATTCCCGACCTGCCGCTGCGTCGTCGCTTTTGGGAACGCGTGATCGACGGCCCGATCGGCGAGGCGGTGCTCGCTGGCCGTTCCGATGAGGCCGAGGGCTCACTGAAGGCGATTGTCGATCCGTCTGTTTATGCGGGTGCATCTGTTCCGGGTGATGTCGCAGGGCGTGTCACGCTGGTCGGCGCTGGGCCGGGCGATCCGGATCTGCTCACCATCAAGGCGCTGCGAGCGCTACAGGATGCCGACATCGTATTCTACGACGAACTGGTCACGCCTGAGATTCTCGATCGCGCGCGCCGCGACGCGGTGCGTGTGCCGGTGGGTCGCCGTGTCGGCAAACCCGGCATCGGACAGGACGCCATCAACCGGCTGCTGATCGATGCCGCCAAATCCGGTCAGCGGGCCGTCCGCCTCAAGGGCGGCGATCCCTTCATTTTCGGCCGCGGCGGCGAAGAAATAGAGGCGCTACGAGAGGCCGGTGTCGCCTGTTCGGTTATACCTGGAATTACGGCCGGGCTCGGCGCGGCTGCAGAATTCGAAGTGCCGCTCACCTACCGCCATGAGGCGCTGCGCATCACCTTTCTTACCGCGCATAAGGCCCAGGACGCTTCGAACGTCGACTGGTCGGCACTGACCGACCGTAAGATGACCGTCGTGGTCTATATGGGAATCACGGCGGCGGCGGCGATCCGTAGCGGGCTGCTGGAGGCCGGGCGTTCGCCCGAAACGCCGGTCGGCGTGTTCGCCCGCGCCACCCGTCCCGATGCCAAATCTGTCGTCGGTATACTGGATCACCTTCCGGCGCTGGTTTGCGATGTCGAGGGCGGCCCCGCTATCCTTGTGATCGGTGACGTCGTTTCGCACTCCGTGCCGTGGCGCAATGCGAGCCAGAATTCCTCCCTCCAGACATTTCAGATGGCCGCAGAATGACTTCTCTGCTTGAACGAAAGAGCGCCGAGACCGGTGCGACGGCGCAATCTGCTCCGGCGGCAGAGATCCCCGCATTGCCTGCTGCGGCCGCGCTAAACGAGTCCTTGCGCAACGCTTCCCCCGCGGATGTGATCAGTGCGGCGCTTCGCACGGTTGGTCGAGACAGGCTGGCGCTGGTATCGTCGTTCGGCACCGAGTCCGCTGCGCTGCTCAAGGTGATGGCTGACGTCGATCCTGCCATTCCGGTCATCTTTCTTGATACCGGATGGCTGTTTGAAGAGACGCTGACCTATCGTGACACATTGATAGCGGCACTCGGCCTGACAGATGTTCGCTCCATTCCGCCGTCAGAGGATGCGTTGAAAGGCGAGGACCCTGATCGCGAGTTATGGCACTCAGATCCTGATGCCTGCTGCCGGATTCGGAAAGTGGAGCCGCTTGCGCGCGCACTTAAGCCGTTCGACGCCTGGATCAACGGCCGCAAACGGTTTCAGGGTGGACTTCGCGCCGACATTCCATTCGTGGAAGACGACGGCGCGCGGCTGAAGTTCAATCCGTTCGCGAACGCCTCGCGCGCCGACATCGAGGCGATCTATGCATCGGCGAAACTGCCGCCGCACCCGCTCATCGCGTCGGGATTCCTCTCCGTCGGCTGCATGCCATGCACCTCGCGCGCGACCGCGAATGAAGACGCACGCGCCGGCCGCTGGCGCGGCAGAGCCAAGACGGAATGCGGCATTCACACGATGAAGACTTCGTAGAGGAATCACTCTGCACCGCCGCAAACATTGAAATGTCGTTTCGTTGACTTGAAGCTGCCCTTTGACGAGTTTCTTCATGGGTTCTGGCGCTATTGGTCGTCGCGTGAGCGGGCCTTATGGAGATGGGAATGCTTCGTCGAAGCTTTATGGTTTTGGCTGGATTGATATGGGCTGGTTCTGCCTACGCGGCCGACGTGTCGTTGCTGAATGTCTCATACGATCCGACTCGAGAGCTTTATGCTGATTTCAACAAGGCGTTTGCGGCGCATTATCAAAAGGAAACCGGCAAGAGCGTCGAGATCAAGCAGTCTCATGGCGGCTCCGGAAAGCAGGCGCGCGGGGTGATCGATGGTTTGCAGGCCGATGTGGTGACCCTTGCGCTCGCCTATGACATCGATGTGGCGGCGGAGCACGGTCTGTTGGCAAAGGACTGGCAGAAGCGGTTGCCGGAGAACTCATCTCCCTATACGTCAACGATCGTTTTTCTGGTGCGTACCGGCAATCCCAAAGCTATCAAGGATTGGGGCGATCTGACCAAGCCCGGTGTCAAAGTCATTACGCCGAATCCCAAAACCTCCGGCGGCGCGCGCTGGAATTACCTCGCAGCATGGGGTTTTGCGCTGAAAAAGCTGGGCGGCGAAGACAAGGCTAAACAGTTTGTGGCCGACATTTACAAACACGTTCCGGTGCTCGATACCGGCGCGCGCGGCTCTACCGTCACCTTCGTCGAGCGCGGCGTCGGCGACGTGCTGCTGGCATGGGAGAACGAAGCCTTTCTCGCGCTGAGGGAGTTCGGAAAAGATAAATTCGAGATCGTGGTGCCGTCGATCTCCATTCTGGCGGAACCGCCGGTTGCTGTCGTGGATAAAGTGGTAGACAAGAAGGATACGCGCGCCGTTGCCGAGGCGTATCTGAAATATTGGTATACGAAGGACGCTCAGGATATCGCTGGGCGAAACTACTACCGTCCGACTGACCCGGAAATAATCCAGAAATATGCCGATGCATTCCCCAAGGTTGAACTGTTCAAGATCGACGACGTGTTCGGCGGTTGGGCCAAGGCGCAGAAGGTGCACTTCAGCGAAGGCGGCATCTTCGATCAGATCTACCAGGACTGATTCAACGGGGCGGAGCGGGACGACGTGAAAGGAGGATTGGGACGACGTCGGACGCTGCCGGGATTCGGCCTCACCATGGGGCTGACATTGACCTGGCTTTCGATCATCGTTCTGATCCCTCTTGCGGGATTGTTTCTTAAGTCATTTGAACTGAACTTTGCCCAGTTTCTCGATATCATCACCAGTCGGCGAACATTGAACGCGCTCAAGATTTCATTCGGGCTCGCGTTCCTTGCTGCGCTGGTCAATCTGGTGATGGGCAGCGTCATCGTCTGGGCGCTGGTGCGCTACCGGTTTCCGGGTCGCCGAATTCTCGATGCGATCGTCGACATTCCCTTTGCGTTGCCGACCGCGGTGGCCGGCATTGCGCTGACGACGCTATTCGCGCAAAATGGCTGGCTCGGCGCACCGCTGGCCGAGCTGGGCGTCCAGGTGTCGTTTACACCGCTCGGTATTTTTGTCGCGATGGTGTTTATCGGGATTCCTTTCGTGGTGCGCACCGTGCAGCCGGTATTGATTGATCTCGATCCGGAGATCGAGGAAGCCGCTGCCAGCCTTGGTGCCAGTCGATGGCAGACAGTGTGGCGGGTTGTTCTTCCAAGCCTTGTGCCGGCACTGCTCACGGGGTTTGCTCTCGCATTCGCACGCGCGGTCGGTGAATATGGCTCAGTGATTTTCATCGCCGGTAATCTGCCGAACGTGTCGGAGATCGCGCCGCTTCTGATCGTGATCCGTCTGTCGGAATTTCGCTACGCCGACGCGACCGCGATCGCCGTGGTCATGCTGGTGGTGTCTTTCCTGGTGATCTTCGTCATCAATCGCTTGCAGCGCTGGGCTCGGTCGCAAGAGCAGGCGTACTAGAGGTGGCGTTGATGTCTGAAGCCGCGATCGCGATTCCGCTTGACCGGACCGATGCCCGCTCCGAGCCGCGCTGGGTGCGTGGACTGTTGATCGGCCTTTGTATCCTGTTTCTCACGCTGTTCATCTTGCTGCCGCTGGCGATTGTGTTCGCCGAAGCGTTGGCCAAGGGCGGGCGGGTGTATCTCGCGGCGCTTGTCGAGCCGGAAGCGTTATCGGCGATCAGGTTGACGTTGACGGTTGCGGCGATCTCGGTGGGTCTCAATCTGGTGTTCGGATTGATTGCCGCATGGGCCGTCGCCAAGTTCGAGTTTCCCGGAAAGACGCTGCTCATCACTTTGATAGAT
This sequence comes from Nitrobacter sp. TKz-YC02, assembly GCF_049852135.1. NCBI lineage: Bacteria > Pseudomonadati > Pseudomonadota > Alphaproteobacteria > Hyphomicrobiales > Nitrobacteraceae > Nitrobacter > Nitrobacter sp. TKz-YC02. Next base: position 3,382,546 of record NZ_CP180728.1, on the reverse strand, counting down.
CTGCCGTTCTCGGTCAGTCCGGTCGTTTCCGGTCTGGTGTTCGTGCTGTTGTTCGGCGGACAGGGTTTTCTCGGACCTTGGCTACAAGATAATGACATCGAGATTCTGTTTGCGTTGCCTGGCATCGCATTGGCGACAACGTTCGTGACTTTTCCGTTCGTGTCGCGGGCGCTAATTCCGTTGATGCAGGAGCAGGGGACTGCGGAAGAAGAAGCCGCGCTATCGCTCGGCGCCTCCGGACTGCAGACGTTCTTTCGCGTTACGCTTCCGAATATCAAATGGGGCTTGCTCTATGGCGTGTTGCTCTGCAACGCGCGCGCCATGGGCGAGTTCGGTGCGGTATCCGTGGTTTCCGGTCACATCCGGGGTGAAACCAATACGATGCCGCTGTTGGTTGAAATCCTGTATAACGAGTATCAATTCGTGGCGGCGTTCGCGGTAGCATCGCTATTGGCGTTGCTCGCATTGATCACGCTGGTTGCCAAAACGATTCTCGAAGGGCAACTCGACGAGGGGCGGCAGGCGCGTGAGCATTGAGCTAAAAAATATCGTCAAGAGATTTGGCGCATTTTCCGCGCTTGGTGGTGTCGACCTGACGATCGCGGACGGAGAATTACTGGCGCTGCTTGGCCCGTCGGGCTCGGGCAAGACGACGCTGCTGAGAATTATCGCCGGGCTTGACTGGCCGGACGGTGGCTCGGTGTCATTCGACGGCGAGAACGCCCTAGCGCGCGGGGCAGGTGAGCGGCAGGTGGGCTTCGTATTTCAACACTACGCTCTGTTCCGCCACATGACGGTATTCGAAAACGTCGCGTTCGGGCTGCGGGTGCAGCCCCGCGCTATTCGCAAGGACGAAGCTAGCATCCGCGCGCGAGTCAAGGAGTTGCTCGATCTGGTGCAGCTGGACTGGCTCGCTGCCCGCTACCCGAGTCAACTCTCCGGCGGCCAGCGCCAACGCATCGCGCTCGCCCGAGCGCTGGCCATCCAGCCCCGCATCTTGCTGCTGGACGAGCCGTTCGGCGCGCTCGATGCCAAGGTGCGGAAGGAGTTGCGTCGCTGGCTGCGCTCGTTGCATGAGGAGATTCATGTCACTTCGGTGTTCGTGACTCACGATCAGGAGGAAGCGCTCGAAGTCGCAAACCGCGTCGTGGTGATGGACAAGGGCAGGATCGAGCAGATCGGCAGGCCGGGTGAAGTTTATGACAGCCCGGCGACCGCGTTCGTCCATGGCTTTATCGGCGAATCGATTGTCCTGCCCGTCGATGTCCAGGACGGTGTGATTCGGCTCGGCGGCACACCGCTGAATATCGCCGCGGAGTGCGGTGTGTCCGGGCCGTCGAAGCTGTTCGTTCGCCGCCACGATATGCAGATCAGCCCGCCCGGCTGGGGAGGCCTCGAAGGTACCGTGCGGCGGGTGCGGACCTTCGGTCCGATCCAGCGCGCCGACATCGCATTGTCCGACGGCCAGGGTGAAACCATCATCGAGATCGATGCACCGCGTGATCGCGAGCTTCGGGATGGCGAGGTCGTCGGATTGCGGCCCCGACGTTATCGTATTTTCGCGGATTCGGCCTAGTGTGGTTTTGGTTCAGACCTTCGCTTCATTGTCTCAGCGAGTCCGTCAAGTGAACCAAATCTAGAATTATAGGGTCGCTTATGTCCCTTTGATCCGGCGTTCATATCAAAGATTGCCGCAAGACAGGCGAAAGCCGGTGTCGGGACGCTAGGGGCTCATTCACCTTTCAGCCACCATTGATGTGCAACACCTGCAACTGATTGGGGACTAGTGGCCCGATTCCGGCATTCGCAGGCCGTTTTCAGCGCGTCTTTGGCGAATGTTAAGATTGATGGACCTCTAGCAAATATAAGTTGCTCGCGCCCTTTCGAATCCGAAGTTCGAAGGGTGCAGTGCAGAACTTCGGATTCGGGATACGAGGATGATCCGCACCTTTGCCATGCTTCTTGGCCTGCTGACCGTGGCCGGATGCGTTACGGATAAACCACCGTCTGACGAGCAGCCGGCGTTCTATCTCGACATGGCCCATGGCGGAGCCAAGCTGGATGCCGCGGTGGCGGCCTCCATGATTTCCGGCTATCGCGCTAATAACAGCCTTGGTCCTGTGACGGTCGATCCCGAACTCATGAAGGTCGCCGAAACCCAATCGATGGTGATGGCCAAACGCAACAAAATGGATCACGACATTGCCGGCACGCTGCCCAAGCGGCTGGCGGCGGCCAGTTATCCGGCAACGCTGGCGGTCGAGAATATCGGTGCCGGTTACCACACCCTCGCCGAGGCCTTCTCTGGCTGGCGCGATTCGCCCCCGCATCGGGCCAACATGCTCAAGAACGGCGTCACGAAATTGGGCATCGCGGCGACCTATGCTCCGGATACCAAATACAAGGTGTTCTGGACGCTGGTATTGGCTTCTACCGACGCGCGATAGCGACTGCGTGGAGCAGGTGTCGCCGTGCGACCCGAGCGTGACCGACGTCACGGCCTCAGGCGGATTAGCGTGGAGGCGCCGGGAGCCGGCTTGATCGGCAACACTGTGTGCCCGTGCTTTGAGAGAAGCACCGCGCCGTCGATGATCCGCGGTTCCGACAGGAGAAGGCGATGACGAACTTGAAAGGCAAGACCGCGGTCGTGACCGGATCAACCAGCGGCATAGGGCTGGCCTATGCCCGCGCCTTCGCCGGCGCCGGCGCAGATATCGTGATCAACGGGCTTGGCACTGCGGCAGAAATCGACAAGGAACGCTCCGGCATCGAGGCGGAGTTCAAGGTCAAGGCGGTCTACTCGCCTGCCGACATGACTAAGCCCGCCGAAATCGCGGGCATGATCGAACTGGGCGAAACAACCTTCGGCTCGGTCGATATCCTCGTTAACAACGCGGGCATCCAGTTCGTTGCGCCGATCGAGGACTTTCCCATCGAGAAGTGGGACGCGATCATCGCCATCAATCTGTCGTCGGCCTTCCATGCCATCCGCGCCGCCGTGCCTGGCATGAAGAAACGCGGTTGGGGCCGCATCATCAATACCGCATCGGCGCATTCGCTGGTGGCCTCGCCCTTCAAGTCGGCCTATGTGACCGCCAAGCATGGAATTGCTGGCCTTACCAAGACGGTGGCGCTTGAGCTCGCGCCGCATAGAATCACCTGCAACTGTATTAGCCCCGGCTATGTCTGGACGCCGCTGGTCGAGAAACAAATTCCCGACACCATGAGGGCGCGCAACCTGACCAGGGAGCAGGTCGTGGACGACGTGCTGCTCGCGGCACAACCGACCAAGCAGTTCGTCACCGTGGAGCAAGTCGCCGCGCTGGCGCTCTATCTCTGCGGCGACGATGCCGCTCAGATCACCGGAAGCAACCTGTCGATCGATGGCGGCTGGACGGCAGCGTAGGCGATCTTCTTCGCTGAACGATGGATTTGTTTCGTCCATGTCCCGGAACAAATCCGGCCACGACGGGGTGACGTTTTTATAGAGAGGTCCGCTTTCCAAACGCCAGCACATGCAATCCGAGTCTTCGGCGGACGATCCAGAACAGCAGTACCGTTTCGAACGCGAGCGAGATTGAAGTGGCGGCAGCGGCGCCATGGCCGCCGTAGCGCGGGACGAGCGCGAAGCACAGCGCGACGTTCATGCCGAAGGCCAGCGCATAAGCGGATGCACAGGCGTGCTGATGGCCAAGCATGTTGAGCAGCCGCTCGACCGGGCCGATGGCGGAGCGGACCACGAGCCCGATCGCGGCTACGAACATGATGCTGTAGCCGGTGACGAATTGCGGACCGAATAGCCACAGCATCGGTTTGCCGAGTGCGAGCAGCAGCAGCGTTGCTGCAAGCGAGGGCCAGAACGTCCATTTGATCGCATGGGCGAGGTAGGCCGCCAACCGCTCGCGGTCGCCTGCGGCATGATATTCAGTGAAGCGGTGCGCCGTTGTCGCCGACATAGCGTAGTGAATGAACGACACCAGCGCTAAGGTTTTAACGACGGCGAAGTAAACGCCGACCTCCTCCGATGAACGAAACTGCTGCAGCACGAGTACATCGGTGTAGGACAACAGGAGATAAAAGCTCTCGACCAGCAAAATCGGCAACGAGACCGAGAGCCAGCCGCGAAAATCGTGGACCTTCGGTCCGGACGCTACGATCGTGCCCAATCTGCGATTGAGTACGATCGTCTGGCCGATCATGGCAATCCAGACCGCCGCTACGCTGGCCAGCATGGCGACGGTGGCGCTGAGGTGAAATCCCAGCGCGAAAGCGCCGGCGGTGAAGCCGATAATCAGCGATTGCCGCACGATGAACTGGGGCATCAGTCCGAGCCGCATCCAATCGTGGGAACGCGCAATGCCGTCCTGGGTGTTGGCGACCACGAATGCCGGTAGCGTCAGGCAGCCGACGTAAAGCGGCACGACCGTCGCCGCATCGATCCACGGCGACAGTACTCTGACCAGGGCCGCGAGCGATATCGAGATCAGCGAGGCAACGATGAATGTCATCCAGCGGCTGCCGCTCAGGAATCCGCGCAGCCGTGCGTCGTCGCCGCTCGCGCGATATTCCGGAATGATCTTCTGCGCCGAGGCCGAGATGCCGAAATCCATCATGCTGCCGAGCAGCAGAACCCAGGTCCAGACATACACATAGATGCCGTAGTCGGAACCGCCCATCCACCGCGCGAGAAGGATTTGCGCCACGTATGCAAGGCCGGCGCTTATGAGCCGGATGATGAAGATCGTACCGGCGAGCCGCTTGGTCAGCGAAGCCTCGCTCGAACCTCCCATTATTGCGCGCAATCGTCCGGTCAGTAAGGACGATCGCTTTGCAGGGGCGGGTTGGGCGTCCGTCATGGCCACGGCGAAGTCCTCGGCGCGGGAAGCGCGCCATGATCCGGACTTAAGCAACGATTCCTTAAGATTCAGTTGGGTGAAACAGATAGGCTTGCATCGCCTCTGACGGTTCGCCATCAATTCAGATTGATATTGAATTCATAGGCGCTCTTGTCGCCGACCAGAGTCAGCTTCAACGCGGCGCCTTCAGCATTCGCGTTCGCCGGTAGGCCGTCGAGCTTGAATGAAAATCGTTTCACCCCGCGCGGCGCGTGCTCGTGCCGGGTCGGGATCGGCAGCGACCAGTCCGGCGTCGGGCCTTCGACGAACAGGTTGACCTCGTCCCTGGGATTTGAGGTTGCGACATCGACGATCACCGTGGATTTCTCGTCGCGCCTGACGTCGCGAATCGTCAAGGGATTAGGGTCTCCGATCCGGGCCGGCTTTGGCACCATATCGAGCGCCGCGGCAAGCGCGCTGTCCTCTGCGCTGGCGACGCTGGCGAAAGCAAGCTCCATAGTGGCTTCGGCGGGAATGCACAGCTTGGCGCATACCGCGAAATTGACGGTCGCGCGCAGCGTGATCGGTTTCTCGGCATTGGTAGCTGCGATCCGCAGTGGCAGCACGATCTGCTCCTTGTAGCCGAGCGCATGGCCGCCCGCGCCGTCGGGAAATTTCGATGGCGCGGGCCACAGCACAGTCACAGCATCGACGTTGTCCGACCGTGAGAAGTCAAACCGCGGCGGCACGCCCGAGTCGCCCGGTGTCCGCCAGAAGGTTTTCCAACCCGGCTCGAGCTGAAACGCGATGCCACCGAGCAGTACTGCTCCGCTGCGCGAGCCCGCGAGCAGGCGGACGGCGGCGTGGCTGCCTTGCTGCCATGGCGAGGAATCTTGGGCCGTCGCAGGAGTTGAAAGCGCACAACCCAGCAATGCGACCGCAACGCAGGGCACCGCGTAAAGAGGAACTTTGATGATCATGCAGCGTCTTTTTACAGGTTGCTCCGAAGCCAAACTATTGAATTGCTTGTGATGTGCTGTTTAGCCGTGGCGGGATGGTTGATTGACAGAATGGGCGCCCAATATCAGGATGGAAGGGCAACATGAGGGTCATTTGCTGATGAATCCAGCGCGTAAAGGGCCTGGCAGGGACCGTCGTCACATCGACGATGCAGACACGGAGACTGATGACCGCAACTATCTCGACGGCCAGCTGCTGATTGCTATGCCGGTGATGGAAGATGAGCGGTTCGCACGATCCGTGATCTATGTTTGCGCGCACTCGTCCGAGGGAGCGATGGGTATTATCCTCAATCGCCCTGCCGGAAGCGTCGACTTCACCGATTTGCTGGTGCAACTCGACATCATCAAGCGAACCGACCAGATCAAGCTGCCGGAAACCGCCGAGACGATGAAAGTGATGAAAGGCGGCCCGGTCGAAACCGGCCGCGGCTTCGTTCTGCACTCGAGCGATTTCTTCATCGAAGATGCGACGCTGCCCATTGACGAGGGCATCTGCCTGACCGCGACGCTCGATATTTTGGAAGCTATTGCCAAAGGCACCGGCCCAAAACACGCGATCCTGGCGCTTGGTTATGCCGGCTGGGCGCCGGGTCAGCTGGAGACGGAAATCCAGGACAACGGATGGTTGCACTGCCCGGCTGATCAGGACCTGATCTTCGGCCACGATATCGAGCATAAATATACTCGCGCGCTGCACAAGATCGGCATCGATCCGGGCATGTTGTCGAACGAAGCCGGTCACGCCTGAGCGAGCCGAGGTTTTGCCTTTCGGGCGTTGCGCACTGGCCGGTCTCAGCTTGCCGCCTCAAGCCGCTCCTGGGCCAGGAGTCGCATAGTCGCATCGGCGTCCATCGGCTCGCCGAATGCGAAGCCTTGCGCGTATTCGCAGCCCATTTGATAGAGTTCTACCGCATCAGAGTCAGTTTCGGCGCCTTCGGCGACAACATCCATGCTGAGATCGTGCGCCATTGCAATGATTGACTTGAGAATGACAGGCCGCGTGCCGCGGGTTGTGGTGCGCACGAACGATTGGTCGATCTTGATGGTGTCGAGCGGGAAACGCTGCAGGTACGATAGCGAGGAATAGCCCGTACCGAAATCGTCAAGCGAGAGCCCGACGCCAAGTTCGCGAATTCGTTGCAGCATCTGCGCTGCATGTTCGGGATTTTCCATGACCAGCGATTCTGTCAGTTCAAGCTTCAGTGTGCCGCGCGCGATTGATGAGCGTGACAGCACCGAGCGGATGTCGTGGATCAGATCATGCCGCAGCAATTGGCGCGAAGAGACGTTGACGCTGGCGAAAATCGGTGGTTGCGACCGGCTGGTGCGCTGCCAGATCGCGAGTTGGCGCGTGGTCTGGTCCATCACGAACGTCCCGAGATCGATAATCAGGCCGGCTTCTTCGGCGATGGTGATGAATTCGTCCGGCGCCATCCGCCCAAGCTTGGGGTGATCCCACCGTGCCAGCGCTTCGAAACCCGCGATCGAGCGGTCCTCCAGCCGGACGATAGGCTGATACAGGATGGCGATCTCACGCCGTTCGATGGCGCGCCGCAACTCCGACTCGAGCGATAGTCGATCGTTTTTCCGGGCGCGCATCGCGGGTTTGTAAACGTCGATCCGATCGCCGCCGATCCGTTTGGAATGGTACATCGCAAGTTCAGCGTCCTTGATGATCTCCTCCGTCAATTGCGTCTGAGGGTCGCTCAGCGCGAGACCGATCGACGCGGTCAGGAAGATTTCGCGGTCATTGAAGGTGATCGGAGCGCGGATGGTCTTGCGGATGGTTTCGGCGAACGCTGTGATGCGGGGCGGATCTTGCTCCGACAACAGGATGAGGCCAAATTGATCGCCGGCAAGTCGCGCCAGCGTATCCTGTGGCTTGAGGATGCGCGTCAACCGCCGTGCCAGCGTCAGCAGGATCGAATCCCCGACCGCGATACCAACGGAATCGTTGACCTGCTTGAAACGGTCGAGGTCGATTACCATCAGGGTCGGCCGCAGGCTCGGCATGGTCTTGGCGAAGGTCGCGACCGCGATGAGACGGTCGATGAAAAGCTTGCGATTTGGAAGGCCGGTCAGGTTGTCGTGCACCGAATCGTGGAGCATCCGCTCCTCGGCTTTCCTGGTCTCGGTGACATCGGTGAGAGTTCCGACCACGCGTGAAACCTCGCCGTCGGACCCGACCACCGGGCGCGCTTTCAGTGCGAACCACATGAAGTGGCCGTCGGACATGCGCAGCCGGAAGTCCTGCACAAGCCGTCCCCGACGCTGTTCGAGTACGCTGTCTAGCGCCGCGCGGAACCGGTCCTGATCGAGCGGATGCAGCACCTCCAGCCAGGTCGCCGCCGGACCCTCGAGCGCACCGCGTTTCAGGCCGAGCAGGCTTTCGGTCTCGGGACTGGTGAAGACCTTGTCGGCGGAGACGTCCCAGTCCCAAACCAGATCGCCCGCGCCGGTCAACGCGAGAGCGCGGCGCTCGACGTCGGATACGACGCCCGAGGTGCTGCCTCCGCCAGCGAAAGCATGCTGCATTACCGTGAATCCGATTAGCATCACGATCAGCACGAGGCCGCCGAGCAAGGCGGGGCCGACGATGTCGTTGACGACTTTGCCTTCGATCGCCATTCCGGCTGCGCTGACCCACACCACCAACAGGAACCAGGTCGGGATCAGCAATACGGCGCGATCGAAACCGTGAACCGCGAGATAGACGATCAGCCCGAAGCCGAATATGGCGATCAGGGCGAGCGACATCCGTGCGATGCCGGAGGCCACCGCCGGATCGAACAGGGCAAGCGCCACCAGAGAGCCGAGGAAAGCCAGCCAGCCAAGGGTGATATGCGAATAGCGGACGTGCCAGCGATTGAGATTGAGATAGGCGAATAGGAATACGAGCAGCGTTGCCGCGAGAATCGCCTCGCCCGAGGCGCGCCAGACCCGTTCAGCACCGGCTGACATGTCCAGCACCTTGCCCCAGAAGCCGAAATCGACGCCGATATAGACCAGCACCGCCCAGGCAAGCGCCGCAGCGGCAGGAAACATGATGCTTCCCTTGACCACGAACAGGATGGTCAGCACCAGCGCCAGCAACCCGGAGATGCCGATGACGATGCCCTGATACAAGGTGAAGGAATTGACCTTGTCCTTGTAGGCGTCGGGCTCCCAGAGATAAAGCTGCGGCAGCTTGTCGGTACGCAGTTCCATAACGAAAGTAATGACTGCGCCCGGATCGAGCGTGATGCGGAAGACGTCGGCGGTGGCGCTCTCCTGCCGCTCCGGACGATCACCGGTCGATGGCGTGATGGTCGCGATGCGCGATTGTCCGAGATCCGGCCAGAGCAGTCCCGAAGACACGAGGCGGTAATGCGGTGCGACGATCAGGCGATCCAGTTGATCGTCGGTGTTGTTGGCGAGCGCGAAAACGACCCAGTGCTGGCCGCCTTCCCGCGCGCGCACCTCGATGCGGCGAATGATACCGTCGGTGCCGGGCGCGGTCGAGACTTGAATGCGGTCTGAGTCGCTATGCTGATGATCGAGGATGGCGGTGAGGTCGATGGCGGGCGCGTCGCTGCGGACGCTGACGGCGTCGACTGCGCGTGCCGGCGATGCCGCGACGAAAATCATGAGGGCCAGCGAAAGACACGCAAGCCACCTGATCGCACGCAATGTCATTTCCTCATGTTCAACATACAGTCCCGCCTTTTTGCGCGGGAGGAGATCGAGACCCGGGCGGAGACGATCCTGGATGTCACAGACCTGGACGTCACAGAAATGAAAGCGAACCCGTGCAAACCCGTCACCTGCTCTCGCCGAACCAGCCGACCGCGCGAGATAGATGACATAATTTCAAAAGGAATTATAGGCTCCCGCAGGTTCGCAGGAATCTAAACTGTCAACACAATTTTGCCCACATGCGCGCTGGTTTCCATCCGCCGATGAGCTTCCGCTGCCTTGTCGAGCGGGAAGCTGCTGTCGATCAGCGGCTTGATTCGTCCCTCGTGCATCAAGGGCAGCACTTTGGCTTCGATGGCGCCGACCATCAAGGCCTTGTCTGCAACCGACTGCGGCCGCAGCGTCGAACCGGTATGGTGCAGCCGCTTCACCATCAGCCTGGCGAAATTAACGGTTGCCTTCGCACCATTGAGAAATGCGATCTGCACGATGCGGCCCTCGAGCGCGGCGGCATCATAGTTCTTCTCGATGTAGTCGCCGCCGACCATATCGAGGATGAGATTGGCGCCTGCGCCGGCCGTCATCGCCTTCACCTCCGCGACGAAATCTTGGAGTTTGTAGTTGATGGCGTGATCGGCACCAAGGCTAAGACAGGCGTCGGCCTTCTCCTTTGATCCGACGGTCACGATCGTCCTTGCACCGAACGCCTTGGCGAGTTGAATCGCCATAGTGCCGATGCCCGATGAACCGCCGTGTATCAGCAACGTCTCGCCTGCTTTCAATGCGCCGCGTTCGAACACATTGTGCCACACCGTCATCAGGGTTTCCGGTGTAGCGCCGGCTTCAAGCATGGAGAACCCGAGAGGGATCGGCATCGCGATCGATTCATGCGCGACGCAGTATTGTGCGTATCCGCCGCCCGAGACCAGCGACATCACTTTCTCGCCGAGTTGATACTTGCTCGCGCCTTCGCCAAGCGCAGCTATCTCGCCGGCGACTTCCAGGCCGGGCAGATCGCTGGCGCCGGGTGGTGGGGGATAGCTGCCGGAGCGCTGTAGGATATCCGGCCGGTTGACGCCGGCCACCGCGACCTTGATCAGGATTTCGTTTGTGCCGGGTGAGGGAACCGGACGAATCTCCGGCAGAAGAACCTCCGGGCCACCGGGCTTGCTGATGCCAATGGCGGTCATTTGCGCTGGTGGCTTATCCATGGGTCGTCACCGGAGAAACCGCGGGAAAGACGGTCCGATGCTGACTATAGCGTTTTCAAGCGATGTGCGTACCAATTCGTGTGAGAAGCCCGTGATTGCATGAGAAGCGAATAAGCTCTGGACAGCCGGCCGCGAACTGGAAAAATCTGTGACGACGGGCTCTTGAGCCGCAGCGGGACGGGCGCATGACCATCGACGACGACGAACCCAGGAAAAAGATCACGCATGACATCGGGCAGGATCTCTCGCTGCTTTCGGTGAACGAACTCGAGGAGCGCATCGCGCTGCTGACGGCCGAGATCCAGCGCCTGCGGGCGGCTGAAGTGAAGAAGCGTGCCTCGAAGGACGCGGCTGACCGTTTTTTCAAGTCTTGAGAGATGTCTTTTGTCCGGCTCTGAAGCCAAGACGAGCGAAACTGCTCCAAATGTGCCGAGGAGCAGGCGCGAAACGGACAACGAAGGATTGTCGTGTCCGGACTGGTCCAACCGGTTCCCCGGTGCCTGCACGACCGGGGAGCGCCCTGCCCAAACTGCAAACAAAAGCTGAAGAAATTCGTTCGTTTACGATTAATTAAGCTTTCCCGACTATGACTGAAATGTCCTTCATTGGACACCGAGTGGCTTCCTGTCCACTCTGTTTGACGCCTCCCTGTTATCAACTTCAGGCCGCCGGAAACGGCGGCTCTTTTTTTGCCTGCGGCATCTTACTGCGTCATTTTGCTTGGCATTATCCTCGCAATGTCGCCTTGAATATTAACCCTTATTAATCCTTGCCGATATCTGACGCTGGACTCCCGCTCCGCGACGCGCAATGATTTGTTCATCATAAGTCGGCGCGAAGAAGCCGGCGGGTGGCCCGCAAAATGGATACCGGTCGTCGCGGTCAGGGTGTACGTAAGTTATTGATTTAATGAATTTTCTTGCGGTAACCGGATTTCACTTGCGGAAACTGCGTGAGGCGTGAACCATGTTCGATCCATCGGCAGGCGACAGCGGTCTTGTCCAGTTCAGCGAACATCTCGCCGGCTCTTCCGTATTCACCGCCTTGTTCCGGGAAGGCATGGATCTGGTCGAGGAAACCGCTGCCTATCTCGATGGTGACGGCCGCACCGAGGCGAAGTCGCTCGAACGTTCAGTCAGCCTGACCTACGCCACCGAAAGCATGAGGCTGACCACTCGGTTGATGCAACTTGCTTCGTGGCTCTTGCTGCATCGCGCCGTGAAGGAAGGCGAGATGACGCTGGCACAGGCCAATCGCGAACAGACCAGGGTCAAGCTGTCGGCGGCGGATCCCGGTGCGCAGGACATGATCGCAAAATTGCCGTGGCAGTTGCAGGATCTGATCGAGCGGTCGATGAATTTGCAGGCGCGGGTACGGCGCCTCGATACCACCATCCATGCGCCGCCTGTAGAGCATGGGACGGCCGGTAATCCGCTGGTGTCGCAACTCGACCGTCTCAGGGAAGCATTCGAGCGCCAGACCGGCTGACCCTACCGAGAAAGTCGCAACGGGACGGTCTCGGCTGTCGTGCTTTGATGCCGCATGTTTTTGAAGGCGTAGCGCAACGAGAGCGCTTCACCTTTTGATGGAACGCTCATTTCCGATGTCATGCGAGCCGGCTGGCCGGCCAGCCGATAGAAGACCCGTTAAGCGGTCTCCTCAGAACTTCCGGATTGTTCCGGCGTGATGCGCCTCGCAATGACGCGATCTCTGATTGAGTTTTAAACTCAGTCCTTCTTGAGGAAGCCCGAGAATTTTTTCTGGAACCGGGAGACGCGGCCGCCGCGGTCGAGAATCTGTTGGGATCCGCCGGTCCATGCTGGATGCGACTTGGAATCGATGTCGAGGTTCAGCGTATCGCCGTCCTTGCCCCAGGTGGAACGGGTCAGGTACTCTGTTCCGTCGGTCATCACGACCTTAATTGTATGATAATCCGGGTGAATTTCGGCTTTCATGACGTGTCCTTGCAGGGCGGATGGTTTTGGGCGGATTTGGTCCGCTCTATATCGCACCAAGGTTTGACGGACAAGCGCGCCTGTGCATTTGCCAGCGTGCGCGGGGGGGCATATTAGGTTGCCTTATCAGCAATAGCGTGGTCAGGCGATGAGTCCGGTAGAAGTGCGTGAGAATACCCCGAAATCCGCGGCCGTCACCCTGCCGCTCGATGGTCCCTCAAAGGCCGGACCCGAGCCGGCCGGACCTGTCATAGCGGATCAGGCCTCGCCGCCGGACGCCGGCGCCCGCGGCGGCACCCGGTTGCGCCCGCTTCTCGCGCTCTTGCCTTATATCGCCCGCTACCGCGGTCGGGCGCTGCTTGCGCTTGTCGCCCTGGTCGTCGCTGCGCTGACGACGCTGGTCGTGCCGCTCGCAGTGCGCCGGATCATCGACTTCGGCTTCACGTCCGAAGGCGTCGCGATGATCAACAGCTACTTCACCATGATGATCGGCGTTGTCGCCGTCCTCGCCGGCGCCAGCGCGGCGCGTTATTTTCTGGTGACCACCACCGGCGAGCGCATCGTCTCCGATCTGAGGCGCGACGTTTTCGCCCACCTGATCTCGCTGTCGCCGGTGTTTTTCGACACCGCCCGCAGCGGCGAACTGGTCTCGCGGCTGACGGCCGATACAACCCAGATCAAGTCTGCGGTCGGTTCCTCGATCTCAGTTGCGTTACGCAACGTCGTGCTGTTCCTCGGCGCGGCCTCGATGATGGTTATCACTAGCCCGCGCCTGTCCGGCCTGGTGCTGGCGGCGATCCCGCTGATCGTCCTGCCGCTGGTCGCATTCGGACGCTGGGTGCGCCGCCTGTCGCGGAGCGCGCAGGATAATCTTGCGGAAGCCACGGCCTATGCCTCCGAACTGGTCGGCGGGATCAGGACCGTGCAGGCCTATACCAACGAGCGGCTCGCCGATGTCCGTTTCGGCGGCGAAGTCGAGCAGGCCTATCTGGCGGCGCGCAATTCGGCGCGCGCCCGTGCCGTGCTGACCGCGATCATCATCTTCATCGTTTTCACTAGCGTGGTCCTGATCCTCTGGATCGGTTCGCGCGACGTGCTGAGTGGCGACATGACACCGGGCCGTCTCGGCCAATTTGTGCTGTATGCCGCGTTCGCCGCGACCGGTCTCGGCCAGCTCAGTGAAGTCTGGGGCGAGGTCGCCGCCGCATCCGGTGCGGCCGAGCGCCTCTTCGAGTTGCTTCGCGTCAAGCCAGTGATCGCGGCGCCGCCATCACCGCGCGCTCTGCCGGCGCCAGCACGCGGCGATGTCACGCTGGACAACGTCAGCTTCGCCTATCCGTCGCGTCCGCAGGTCAAGGTGCTGGACAGCGTTTCGCTTGCCGTGAAGGCAGGTGAGAAGGTTGCCATCGTCGGCCCGTCAGGCGCGGGAAAAAGCACAATATTTCACCTACTGCTGCGGTTCTACGATCCCGCCGCCGGCACCATCTCGTTCGACGGCGTTCCGCTGCGCACCGCCGATCCACGCGAGGTTCGCGCCCGCATCGCGCTGGTGCCGCAGGAATCGGTGATCTTTGCCGCGTCCGCCCGCGAGAATATCCGCTTCGGTCGGCCGGATGCGTCCGATGCCGAGGTCGAGCGTGCCGCCGAACTGGCCCATGCCACCGAGTTCATCTGCCGATTGCCGGGAGGCTTCGAGGCGTTGCTCGGCGAACGCGGTGTGACGCTGTCCGGCGGACAGCGCCAGCGCATCGCCATCGCCCGCGCAATCCTGCGCGACGCGCCGCTCTTGCTGCTGGATGAAGCGACATCATCGCTCGACGCCGAATCGGAGACGCTGGTGCAGACCGCGCTGGAAGAACTGATGAAACACCGCACCACGCTGGTGATCGCGCATCGTCTCGCCACGGTACTTTCCTGCGACCGAATCATGGTCATGGATCAGGGGCGGATCGTGGAGCAGGGCACGCACGCCTCGCTGGTCGCCGCCAACGGACTGTATGCCCGCCTGGCGCGGCTGCAGTTCGAGGGTGTGTGACGCAATGCTGCGTCATGCCCGGCCACGACGACTCAAATACGGGCGTCACGGTTTCCATTCCATGCGCTTGACCAGCCGTCCTGACGTCGGATTGACGTCGTCGCCCGTGTGGACGAATCCGTTGCGCGCGTAGAAGCGGATGGCGCGCATGTTGTCGGCGTTGACCAGCAGCGTGATAACCGCAGGCGACAGCCGTTTCGCCTCACTTATCAGCGCGGTTGCGATGTCGCCGCCCCAATGCGCGGGGTCGACCACGAGCTGATCGAGATAACCGTCCGCATCGATGGTGATGAAACCTGCCAGCTTTCCGGATTGCTCGGCAATAATGATTTCGGCGTTGGGTACAAGCTCGTTGCGCCAGCGTTCGCGCCACCACGGCACGCGCGCCGCGAAATCGATCGCGGGATAGGTCTGTTGCCAGGTCGCCTGCCACAAAGCGATCGTTGCGTCTTCGTCGGCTTGTGCGTAGGGGCGGAGTTTGAATGTTTTGGTGTCTTGTTTAGGCATGAGCTTACCCGAAAACCGGAAGTCCACTTTTCGGGATCATGCTCTCACCGCTCCGTCAGCTTCAGTTCGATACGGCGGTTGCGCTTATAAGCGTCGTCCGTCGTGCCGGCATCGAGCGGCTGGAATTCGCCAAAGCCGGCGGCGACCAGGCGTTGCGGCGGCACGCCGCGCGACACCAGATACTGCACCACCGAGATCGCGCGGGCCGACGACAAGTCCCAGTTCGACTTGAAGACAGGGCTTTTGATCGGCCGGACGTCGGTGTGGCCGTCGACCCGCAGCACCCAGGCGATCTCGTTCGGAATCTGCTGATCGAGATCGGTCAACGCGCTGGCCATCTTGTCGAGCTCGGCTTGTCCTTCCGGCAGCAGCGTCGCCTGCGCAGTATCGAAAAAGACCTCTGACTGGAAAACAAAACGGTCGCCGACAATTCGAACATCCGGTCGGTTGCCGAGAATCGCGCGCAAGCGTCCGAAGAATTCCGAACGGTAGCGAGACAGCTCCTGCACTCGCTTTGCCAGCGCGACGTTCAGCCGCTGGCCGAGGTCGGCGATGCGGTTCTGCGACTCTTTGTCTTTTTTCTCGGAGACGTCGAGTGCGTTCTCCAGCGCTGCCAGTTGCCGGCGCAGCGCGCTGATCTGTTGTGTCAGCACCTCGACCTGCGCCAGCGCGCGAGCCGAAAGCTGCTTTTCGGAATCCAGCGCCTTGTTCAATTGGCTGTTGCGGCCCGCGGCATCGTTACCCGCGCCGGCGAGGCCCTCATAAAGTCCCTTGATCCGATCGCGCTCGGCTTCGGCCGATACGAGACCCGCACGCAACTGGCTGACCTCGTCGCCGAGGCTGACCTTGCCGAGCTTTTCCAGCGACAGCAGATCGGTCAATTGAGCGATCCTGGCATTGAGTTGCTCCAGCGCCTTGTCCTTGCCCGAGACTTCCTGCGACAGGAAGAACTGCACCACCAGAAACACAGACAGCAGGAAAACGATCGCGAGCACCAGCGTCGAGAGGGCATCAACGAATCCCGGCCAGTAGTTGAATCCGCTCTCGTTCCGGCGCCCGCGTGCTAGGGCCATGATGTTTCTCTTAAGATTGTGCCCCTCCCTCTGCGGAGGAAGGCGCCGGCCGCGAAGCGGCGGTCGGGGTAAACGGGACGGTCAGCTGGTCGTCATCCGGCGGTTGTGCAAGGTACTGAAGCAGCTTTTTGATCTCGCGGTTTTGCTCGCCCTGTTCGTCCGCCCATTCGCGAACCAACTGCTGTTCGGTCCGCATATGGCTGACGAGCCCCTGAATGGCTTCTGCAAGGCTCGCCATTGCGGAGGTGGTCTCATGGCCGGATCCCGTCTTCTCGACGGTGACGCGAAGCCGCTCAATCGCAGCTTTTATTTCGGCGGTGGGGTCGGCCCGGGTCTCGCCGCTATATTCGCGAACGGTGGTAGCGAGCCAGTCCTCAAGGTCGGTATAGAAGCGGTTCTGCGCTTGACTGGATTGCAGATCGAGAAAGCCGAGAATTAGCGATCCGGCGAGGCCGAACAGCGACGACGAAAATGAAATGCCCATGCCGCCGAGCGGAGCAGCGAGACCTTCTTTCAGTGTCTCGAACATGGACCCGGTGTCGCCGCCGATCTTCAGGCCGTCTATCACCTTGCCGACGGAGCCGACAGTTTCGATCAAGCCCCAGAACGTGCCGAGCAGGCCCAGGAAAACCAACAGACCCATCATGTAGCGGGAGATGTCGCGAGCTTCGTCGAGCCGGGTGGCGATGGAATCGAGCAGGTGCCGCATCGTCTGCTGGGAGATCGACATCCGCCCGGTGCGTTCGCCGCCGAGAATCGCAGCCATCGGAGCCAGCAGTCGCGGCCTCCGGTCAGTGGCCCGGCCCGGATTGGCGACGCGGAAATTGTTGACCCACGCGATTTCCGGATAAAGTCGGATCACTTGCCGGAATGCAAAAACGATTCCGATCGCCAGCACGCCTACGATCAGCGCGTTGAGACTGGGGTTGGCAAAGAATGCGGAAACGGTTTGCTTGTAAAGAACGATCAGTACCAGTGCGCACAGCACAATGAACACGACCATGCGCACCAGAAATATCCGGGGTGGCGCCAGCTTGGTCGGTTCGATCTCCGGTGCGGAGCGGGGGACGGTGCCTTGCGCCATGAGCGAACTTGCTTAACCCATCAAGGAGAGGCGAGGAAGTCGAGACAAGCCGCATTATGGCACGGTGTCGCCGGCAAAAAATAGCTCTTCCAACTATTTTGTCGTCGCTGTTTTGCAGCACCAAGAGCTTTCAATCGTTGCGTTTCTTTTGTGTCGAAAACTTCGTGCAGACTACTGTGAGGCTTAGACGCGCGTCGCGGTTTCAACTGTGCGGACCGACCCGACTCGATGAGGTGACGGTCTCGTGCCAAAAGATATTACTGCTCTGGTCGATCCTTGTGCTTAGCCTGGTGGCGATCGAACAGCACGCTCGGAAACGCATGC
Source organism: Nitrobacter sp. TKz-YC02 (assembly GCF_049852135.1). Lineage (NCBI taxonomy): Bacteria > Pseudomonadati > Pseudomonadota > Alphaproteobacteria > Hyphomicrobiales > Nitrobacteraceae > Nitrobacter > Nitrobacter sp. TKz-YC02. The sequence goes on along the minus strand of NZ_CP180728.1, from coordinate 3,364,825 downwards.
GCGTTACCATTTTCTTTCAATTCGAATGGAACCCGATCACGACTGTTTGAATCCGAGAAATCGGAGTGATCTCAAATCGATAGTGTCATGTGACATTGCGCCGCCAACAAATCGTATTGCGTCGCAGTCGTTCTCGTCTAACCTGCTTCAGGGGATATTGATACGGATTCGCGCATCAGGCTGCGAAGCATAACGCTTTGCGGACGGCGGATTCGTATTTCACTTTGCGAATGTGAGGTTTCCAAGTTCCAATGCCGAGATTCAATTTACGTCTGACGTTGGGGGCTATTGTGCTCGCCGGATTGTCGCCGCTCCTTGGCGGCTGTGATGAGCCCGCTACGGCCGAAGCTTCGGCGAAAGCGGTCACCCCCGAAGTCAGCGTGGTCACGGTGGTTCCGAAACCGCACGCGATCGTTCGTGAACTGCCCGGCCGCATCTCGCCGTTACGGGTTGCAGAAGTACGCCCACGGGTTTCCGGCATTATTACCAAGCGGCTGTTCCAGCAGGGCAGCGAAGTGAAGGCCGGCGCCTCGCTGTATCAGATCGATCCGGAGCCGTTCGCGGTCGAAGTGCAGGCCGCGGAGGCGGCGCTGGCAAAGGCTGATGCCGTACTCGAACAGGCATCGCATCATGCAAGGCGTATCGAGAAATTGACCGCCCGCCATGCCACCTCGGAGGCCGAAAACGAGAGGGCGATTGCCAACATGCGTCAGGCAGCGGCGGATGTCGCTGGGCGCAAGGCTGACCTGGCGCGAGCTCGGCTCCATCTTGATTACACCACCATTCGCGCGCCGATCGACGGCGTGGTCGGCGCGGCTCAGGTGACCGAGGGCGCGCTTGTTATTCAGAACGATGCGGCGAGCCTTGCGACTGTGCAGCAACTCGACACGATTTATGCCGACTTCACGCAGTCAGTGTCGGAGCTAAACAATCTGCGTCGTGCATTCGAGACCGGTGAACTGGAGCGCATCGCACCGGGCGCTGCAAAGGTCCGCCTCGTGCTCGACGATGGAACGCTCTACCCGGTGCCCGGAAAGTTTCTGTTTTCTGAGGCTAAGGTCGATGCCTCAACCGGCCAGGTGACGCTGCGCGGCGAATTTACGAATCCGAAGCGCGAGTTGCTGCCAGGCATGTACGTTCGCGTGTTGCTGGAGCAAGGCGTCGACAGCGATGCCATCGCCGTTCCGCAACAGGCGGTGCAGCGCGACGCCAGCGGTGGCAGCGAGGTCTACGTCGTCAGAGACGACGGTCGCGTCATCGTGCGTCCGATCCGGACGGCTGCCGTCCAACACGGCCACTCCATGGTGAGCCACGGGCTGAAGGCGGGCGACCGTGTTGTGGTGGAGGGCTTCCAGAAGTTCACGGTGGGCGACAAGGTCAGCGCCGTGACGTGGGCGGAAGCCGATGCTTCGCGGGAGACCGGAGCGCTGGCGGGCGAGACCGCGTCCGCGCGGCGGTAACGCATGCCGGCTTTCTTCATCGACCGGCCGATTTTCGCGTGGGTCGTCGCGCTGTTCATCTGTTTGATCGGCACGATTTCGATTCCATTCCTGGGCATCGCGCAGTATCCGATCATCGCACCGCCTTCGATATCGGTCGCGACCGTGTATCCCGGCGCCTCGCCGGAGAACCTTTATAACAGCGTCACGCGCCTGATCGAGGAACAGCTCAACGGCGCGACGGGCATCCTCAATTTCGAATCCACAAGCGATTCTTTGGGGCAGGTTGAGATCACCGCGTTCTTTGTTCCCGGCACCTCCACTGCTCTTGCGTCGGTGGACGTGCAGAATCGCATCAAGCGCATCGAGGCTCGCCTGCCCGCGGCCGTACTGAAGGAAGGCATCCTGGTCCAGGAAGCCTCGAGCGCGGTGTTGCAGATCATCACGCTGCGTTCGACAGACGGCAGTCTGGATGAGGTCGGCCTCGGCGACTTCATGACCCGTAACATCATCGGGGAAATCCGGCGTATTCCCGGCGTCGGCCGGGCCACACTGTTCTCCACCGAACGCTCGTTGCGCGTCTGGCTCGATCCAGAAAAGCTCGTTGGCTACGATCTGACGTCGGAAGACGTCACCAAGGCGATTGCGGCGCAGAACGCGCAGGTGGCTTCGGGCAGCGTCGGTGGGCCGCCGAGCCGGGATGGGCAGAAAACCGCGGCGCTGGTGCTGGTGAAGGGGCAGCTCACCACGCCCGAGGAATTCGGCTCCATTTTGCTGCGCGCCAACCGCGACGGCTCCACCGTGCGCCTGCGCGACGTGGCGCGGGTCGAGGTCGGCGGCATGGATTACCGATTCACCACCCGCCTCAACGGCAAGCCAACCGCGGGTCTTTCGGTGCTGCTCGCGCCGGGCGCCAACGCGCTTGCCACCGCGAGCGCGGTGGAAGCCAAGATGAAGGAACTTTCGAAGTTCTTTCCGGCGAATATCGCCTACGGTATCCCTTACGACATCACGCCCGTGGTGGAAGCCTCGATCGAAAAGGTCGTGCATACGCTGATCGAGGCGGTGGTGCTGGTGTTTCTCGTGATGTTTCTGTTCCTGCAGAACATCCGTTACACGATCATCCCGACCATCGTGGTGCCGGTAGCGCTGCTCGGTACCTGTTCGGTGCTGCTAATCGCCGGCTATTCCATCAACATGCTGACAATGTTCGGCATGGTGCTGGCGATCGGCATTCTGGTCGACGACGCCATCGTCGTGGTGGAGAATGTCGAGCGCATCATGGCGGAGGAGGGACTGCCGCCCAAGGAAGCGGCGCGCAAGGCGATGTCGCAGATCACGAGCGCCATCATCGGCATCACGCTGGTTCTGATGGCGGTGTTCGTGCCGATGGCGTTCTTTCCGGGCTCTGTCGGCATCATCTACAGGCAGTTCTCCGTCACGGTGGTTTCCGCGATTGCTTTCTCTGCTCTGATGGCGCTGTCGCTGTCGCCGGCGCTGTGCGCCACGCTGCTCAAGCCCGTAGAGGCCGGACACACCCACGCCCGCAAAGGCTTGTTCGGCTGGTTCAATCGCGCGCTGGAGGGCGTGCGTGGCCGCTACATTTCGACGGTGGGCTGGTCGCTGAGGCGAACCGGACGCCTGATGCTGATTTACGCCGTTCTGGTCGGTGCTCTCGTCTGGGGTTTCGTTCGATTGCCTGCCGGCTTTCTGCCGGTAGACGATCAGGGCTTCATCACGACTGACGTGCAGACGCCGGCGGATTCGTCCCACGGGCGCACCGAAACGGCTGTGGAAGCAGTCGAGAGATACCTGGCCAAACGGCCGGGGATTCAGGATGTCACTTTCCTGACCGGTTTTGCCTATTCGGGGCAGGGCATGAACACGGCGCAGGCGTTTATCACCTTGAAGGACTGGTCGGAGCGTTCTGAGAAAGATTCAGCGGCCAATATCGTCGCTGACGCCAATCGCGATCTGTTGTCGCTGCGCGACGCCAAGATCACCGCGCTGCAGCCGCCGCCGATCGACAACCTCGGCAATTCCTCGGGTTTCAGCTTCCGTTTGCAGGATCGCGGCCAAAAAGGCTACCCGGCGTTGTTGCAGGCGACCGCTCAGTTGATCTCTGAGGCCAATGCCAGTCCGATCCTGCAGAATGTCTATGTCGAGGGTTTGCCGTCAGCGGGACAGGTCAATCTTACGATCGATCGCGAGAAGGCGAGCGCCCTGGGAGTTACGTTCGAGGACATCAACGATACCATGTCGACCAATCTCGGCTCGACCTATGTCAACGACTTCCCCAACCGCGGGCGAATGCAGCGCGTGATCGTGCAATCGGATCGTGACGGCCGCACCACGGCACACGACATCCTCAACTACAACGTCAAGAACAGCAGTGGGGGGCTGGTTCCGTTCTCGTCGTTCGCCTCGATCGAATGGTCGAAGGGGCCGACACAGGTCGTCGGCTTCAACTACTATCCGTCAATGCGCATCACCGGCGAGGCGCGGGCTGGCTTCACCTCCGGCGATGCGATTGCCGAGATGGAACGGCTGGCCGATCGCCTGCCGCGCGGCTTCGGCTATGAATGGACCGGTCAGTCGTTGCAGGAAAAGTTGTCGGGATCGCAGGCGCCGTTCCTACTCGCGCTCTCGGCGCTGGTGGTGTTCCTCTGCCTGGCTGCGCTTTATGAAAGCTGGACCATTCCGCTGGCCGTGTTGCTGACGGTGCCGCTTGGGATTTGCGGCGCGGTGCTGGCGGCGACCACGCGCGGGCTTGCCAACGACGTCTATTTCACCGTCGGACTCGTGACCATTATCGGCTTGGCGGCCAAAGACGCCATCCTCATCATCGAATTCGCCAAGGATTTGCGCGCGCAGGGCAAGCCGCTCATCGAAGCCACGATGGAGGCGTGCGCGCTGCGCTTCCGTCCGATTTTGATGACCGGCCTTGCATTCGTCTCCGGCGTGTTGCCGATGGTCGTTGCAAGCGGTGCAGGCGGAGCGAGCCAGCAGGCGCTAGGCACCAGCGTGATGGGCGGCATGATCGCGGTGGTGGTGCTGGCGCTGTTGATGGTGCCGGTGTTTTTCGTCGTCGTGATGCGCGTACTCGGGCGCGACAAGAGCGGATTGGAGCCGGTGGGAGAGCCGGAAATCCACGGGCCGCCGGCGCCGCTGCATCCAGCGGAATAACCAGCGGAGTTTCCGTGCGCCGCGGCAGCGGTTAACGATCCTAGGCCGGTGCGGTATGCGTGAGCTCTTCCCACGTCGCGCCAACAATCGTCAGCCATGACTATTGTGCTCGCTGATTTCAGTTTTTGCAGCGTGGGCGTCAGAATCGCTTTGTGTCGAGCAAACGCCTTGATTGGCCTGAGCCGTTATCCCAGCGGCTTGAGGATTTTCACGAGTTCGGCGTGGACGAACTCGTTGCCGCAGATTACGTCACCGGTCTCAAGCGGGTCGTCGTCGCCCCGGATGCCGCTGACGATGCCGCCGGCCTCGCGCACGATGATCTGTCCGCCCGCAATATCCCACGGCTGCAGGTTGCGCTCCCAGTAGCCGTCGATGCGTCCCGCCGCGACAAAGACGAGATCGAGCGAGGCCGCGCCGAAGCGCCGCAGACCCGCCACCTTCGGCTGCAGGGCGGCCATCTCCCGTCGCGACAATTCGTGGTCACCGCGTCCGATATGCGGCAGGCCGCAGGCGATAACGCAGTCGTTCATCTGGCGGCGCCCCGACACGCGCAGCCGCTGATCGTTGAGAAAGGCACCCTTGCCGCGCTCCGCGGTGTAGAGCTCGTCATTGGCGGGATTGTAAACGAGGCCGGCGATCAGCACGCCGTCACGCTGCAGGCCGATCGAGACCCCGAAATGCGGAATGCCGTGCAGGAAGTTGGTGGTGCCGTCGAGCGGATCGACGATCCAGGTGTGGCTCTTGTCCGTGCCCTCGCGGTTGCCGCCTTCTTCGCCGAAAAAGCCGTAGCCGGGACGTGCCTTGCTGAGCTCCTCATACAGGATGTCCTCCGCGCGCTTGTCCGCGAGACTCACGAAGTTCGCAGGTCCCTTCAGTGACACCTGAAGATTCTCGATCTCGCCGAGATCGCGTTTCAGGCTCCGGCCGGCGCGGCGCGCAGCCTTGACCATGACGTTCATGAGAGCGGATTGCAGCATGATTGAGCTCGGGTGGATGATGAGGTCTGGGTGCCCTGCGGGAAGGTTCCCGTCAAGCGGTTCATTGGATTCCAAGCCATTTGCGGGCGGCGCTCTCCGCCTTGGCGCGTTCTTCGGGCGTTGCCTGCGCCATCGCTTCGTCGAGCATCAGATCGCCCTTGCCGGCGGTCTTCGCCACGATGTGCCATTTCAGGCCTTCGATCTTGTTTGTTGGCACGCCCATGTCCGTGACGAGAACCCGGGCGAGGCGATTTTGAGCGATCGCGCTGTTTTGCCTGGCGGCTTTGCGCAGCAGCGATACCGCGGCGGCCTCGTTTTTCTCGGTGCCGCTGCCGTTGAACAGCGCGATCGCATACTCGACTTCGGCATCGACGTTGCCGGCGAGCGAGGCCGCCTGCAACAGCCGCACTGACTTGTAGAGATTCTTTTCGAGGCCGTTGCCCTCCTTGTAGAAGGTCGCCAGCGCATATTGCGCCTCTGGGGTGCCGGCGTCGGCTGCGGATCGCAGCAGTTCGGCGGCGCGCTTGAAGTCCTGCGGTAGCGTTTGCCCGTCCATGTAGAGAAGGGCCAGGTTGTAGGCGGCCTTGGGCTGGCCTAGCTTGGCGGACGAAGCTAGCCATTTCACGGCGCTCGCCCTGTCGGGCGGTCCGCCGCGTCCGCTGATCCGAAGCATCGCGAGTGCGAACATTGCTTCGCGATCCCCCAGATCGGCCGCACGCTGGTGCCACTCGATTGCCTTGCCGTAGTCGCGCTTGACCCCGAGCCCATTGGCATAGAGCTCGCCGAGCATGGTCATGGCGGCGGGAGCCTTGTTTTCCTCTGCCTGTTTCGACGCGAGATCAAACGCTGTCTTGTAGAGACCGCGCTGATAAGCGCCGTAGACCAGATCCGCATTCGGGTCGTCAGGGGCTTGCGCGCTCGCCTTGTTGTCCGGCTCTAGCTTGGCGGGTGGCGTTGGCGGGACCGACTTGATGGTCTTCGTCTTCACGTTCTTGCTGGCGGATGGCGGGCCGGCCGCCGGCGCTGACTGGAGCTGCGCCAGGGCGCTTTCCCCGAGCATGAGAACGCTGGCGACGATGGCAACAGGACGCAGGAAGGTCATCCGGCGCCCCTGTTAGGATGGTCCACACGTTGCGCGTTTCCTTGCGATCCGTAACCTTGGCAGATTGCGGTTGCGATATCCGCGAGCGCCGGCGCCGCGCCGCGGGGGTCGTTCCAGACGATGTCGTCGATCAGCACGAAATCCGCACCCGATGCGGCGAAAACCTGTGCTTCATTGAGGTTCGCGGCGTGGGCGACGCAGGGCGGCTCGAACAGTTCGGCCCACCATGCCAGCCGATCAGCAATCGCTTCCGCGGACGGTCGATCGCCGGTCTTATCCGGCTCGCCGAACAGCACGTAGTCGGCGCCGGTCTCGCCAGCGACCATGGCGTCATGGCGTGTCGACAGGCCGCCAACGCCGACGATGCGGTCGGGTTTCAGTGGCGGCATTGCCTCCTGCAGCGCCTCGATACCGGTGAGATGTGCGCCGTCGGCGCCGGACCGTGCGACAAGATCGGCGTGACCATCGAGCAAAAGCGCAGCGCCGCTATTCTGGATCAACGGCGCGAGAATCTTGATGCGCGACATCATTGTGCGTGGATCGGAGGGCGCGAGCCGCATCAGCACTGCGGCGACATCCGCGGACGCCAGCGCATCGGCCAGTGGCGTCATGATCCTTGCCGGATCGTCGACCTCCGGCGTCGCCAGATAAAGACGCGGCGCGGGCCGGAGGGGGGCTGATTTCGCGAGCATCGGAGGGCCTCGGGTAGCCGGACAGGTGAAAGTGAGGGGCTCAATGTCAGGAGTTTTCGTCGAATTTAGCGTGAGCAGCAGGGGAAAGTTTTAGGGCGCAGCACCTTCTCCGCGCCCGTGATCCAGGCATCGACCCTCAAAAACAGTTGCGGCGTCGTATCGCAAGGGCAAATCATGGACAGGCGGTTGGGAGGCAATCCCTCACGCAGCTTTCTCCTCGAGGTCGGCTCTCCACTCTCCTTTGCTTGCGAGCGAATTCATCCGTGCCCGGTGAATGAGCGCCCGTTGCCCGGCTGCGACGTTCTCGGACTTGCCGGACCACGCCTTCTGCGGCGCCGCCTGTAACGCGCGGCCGTAGGAGAAGGTGAGCCTCCACGGCAGGTTGTCTATCCGATTCATGGCATCGAGATGGGCTGTGGCCTCCTCGTCGGACTGTCCGCCGGACAGGAACGCGATACCGGGGACGGCGGCCGGCACGCAGGCCTTCAGCATGCGCACCGTCCTTTCCGCGACCTCTTCGACCGATGCATTTTTCCCGCTCTTTTTGCCCGGGACCGCCATATTTGGCTTCAAAATCATACCTTCCAGCGCGACGCGCTGCTTGCGCAATTCCTGGAACGTCACGTTGAGTACGCGCGTCGTGACCTCAAAGCAGCGATCGATGTCGTGATCGCCGTCCATCAACACTTCCGGTTCGACGATAGGTACGATTTGGGCAGCCTGGCACAGCGCGGCGTAGCGCCCCAGGGCATGAGCGTTGACGCCGATCGCCGTCATGCTCGGGACGCCGCCCGCGGCGTTGATGTCGATCACCGCGCGCCATTTCGCGAAGCGTGCGCCCTGGGCGTAGTATTTTTTCAGCCGCTCCGCGAGCCGGTCCAGCCCGACCGTCACGAGTTCGCCGGGGCAAGCGGGCAGGGGTTGCGTTCCTTCGTCGACCTTGATGCCGGGAATGGCACCGGCCTGCTCGATCAACTTGATCAGCGGCGTGCCGTCCTTCGCGTCCTGCCAGATTGTCTCGTCATAAAGGATGACGCCGGAGATGCATTTCGTCATGGCGTCAGTGGCGCGGAACATCATCTCGCGATAGTCGCGCCGGCTTTCCTCGGTGGATGTCACGCCGATGGCATTGAACCGTTTGGTGATGGTGGGAGACGATTCGTCGGCGGCGAGAATGCCCTTGCCCGGCGCGACCATGGCCTGCGCCACTTTGTTGAGATCAGCGAGATTCATCAGCGGCTCCTCCTGCATACCTCATCCGACTTCCGATAAGGTCGGAACTTGAGGATCATGCAGGCATGAGAGTTGCGGTTTTCTGACACCGCAACTCATTTTGCCGCGAGGAGCAGCGTCATTTTGCCCTTAGCACCTCAACGCCGGGCAGCGGCTTGCCTTCCATCCACTCCAGGAACGCGCCGCCGGCCGTTGAAACATAGGTGAAGTCACCGGCTACGCCAGCCTGGTTCAACGCCGCGACCGTATCGCCGCCCCCGGCCACCGACACCAGCTTTCCAGTCTTGGTGCGGGCTGCCGCGTGTTTTGCCGCGACGACGGTGCCGTGATCGAAAGGGGTCAGCTCGAACGCGCCGAGCGGGCCGTTCCAGACCAGCGTTGCGGCGTCGTCGATGGCCGAATGAACGCGCTCCACCGACTGCGGTCCAACATCGAGAATCATCCCCTCCGCAGGAATAGCGTCGAGCCCGTAGGCTTGGGACGGCGCGTTGGCGGCGAAATGGAATGCCACGGTCGCATCCACCGGCAGGATGATGGCGCAGTTGGCGGCTTCGGCCTTTTCCATAATGCGAAGCGCGGTCGCCGCGAGATCTTTTTCCGCCAGCGATTTGCCGACGTTGATGCCCTGCGCGTGCAGGAAGGTGTTGGCCATGCCGCCGCCGATCACCAGCGCATCGACCTTGCTGACGAGGTTTTCCAGGAGGTCGATTTTGGTCGAGACCTTTGCGCCGCCGATCACGGCGATGACGGGTTTGGTCGGTGCTTCGAGCGCTTTGTTGAGCGCTTCAAGCTCGGCCTGCATGGTGCGTCCGGCATAACCCGGCAGCTTGTGGCCGAGACCTTCGGTCGAGACGTGGGCGCGATGCGCGGCTGAGAAGGCGTCGTTGACCCAGATATCGCCGAGCTTGGCGAGTTCGGCGACGAACTCCGGATCGTTCTTTTCCTCTTCCTTGTGGAAGCGGGTATTTTCCAGGCACAGGATGTCGCCATCCTTCATCGCGGTGATCGCCTGTTGTGCCGGTTCGCCGACGCAGTCGTCGGCGAACGCGACCGGTTTGCCGAGCACTTTGGCAAGTTCCGCCGCGACCGGCCGCAACGAGTTTTTGGGATCTGGACCCTTGGGCCGGCCGAAGTGCGCCAGCAGGATCGCTTTGCCGCCCTTGTCCGCGATTTCCGTGATCGTCGGCGCCACCCGCTCCAACCGCGTGGTGTCGGTAACGCGCCCCTGCTCCATGGGGACGTTGAGGTCGACGCGTAGCAGGACGCGCTTTCCTCTAACGTCAACGTCGTCGAGGGTGCGGAAGGAATTTGTCATTGTCTGGATGTCCCGAACACGGTGCTGCGTCAACGGTACGCCGCGAACCGGGACCGCCACGCAGGAAAAGTTGCGGTATTGAACGGTGCCGGTTCCGCATCGCGGCGCTTGCGCCGCGATGCGCCCGGACACGTGGTCTCAGATTAGCTTCGCCATTGCTACGGCGGTGTCGGTCATGCGGTTGGAGAAGCCCCATTCGTTGTCGTACCACGACAACACGCGCACCAGCGTGCCGTTCTGCACTTTGGTCTGGTCGATGTGGAGCGTCGAGGAGTGCGAATCGTGGTTGAAGTCGCTTGAGACATTGGGCTGGTCCGTGGTGCCGAGGATGCCCTTCAACTCCTGTGATGAAGCCCGCTTCATCGCCTCGTTGATTTCGTTGGTGGTGGTCTCCTTCTTGGCGATCACCTTGAGATCGACCACCGAAACGTTCGGCGTCGGTACGCGGATCGCAACGCCGTCAAGCTTGCCCTTGAGTTCTGGCAATACAAGACCGATCGCCCTCGCGGCGCCGGTTGATGTCGGAACCATCGAGAGAGCCGCGGCGCGGCCGCGATAGAGATCCTTGTGCATGGTATCGAGCGTCGGCTGGTCGCCGGTGTAGGCGTGGATCGTGGTCATGAACCCGGTTTCGATACCGACCAGATCGTTGAGAACCTTCGCCACCGGAGCGAGACAGTTGGTGGTGCAGGAACCGTTCGAAACGACCAGATGGTCCTTCGTCAGCTTGTCGTGGTTGACGCCGTAGACCACGGTCATGTCGGCGCCTTCGGCCGGAGCCGATACCAGCACGCGCTTGGCGCCGGCAGTGAGATGTGCGGAGGCTTTTTCTTTTGCGGTGAAGAGGCCTGTGCACTCCATCGCGATGTCGATGCCGAGTTCCTTCCAGGGCAGTTTCGATGGATCACGCTCGGCGATCACCTTGATCTTTTTCTTGCCGATCACGATGCTGTCGCCTTCGACCTTCACCTCGAAAGGGAAGCGGCCGTGCACCGAGTCGAAGCGCAACAGGTGCGCGTTGGTTTCCACCGGGCCGAGATCGTTGATGGCGACGATCTCGATCTCGTCGCGGCCGGCCTCGTAAACCGCGCGCAAAACATTGCGGCCAATGCGGCCAAACCCGTTGATTGCGACCCGGACTGCCATATCTTCATTCTCCTTCAAATGGGTGACGTTCCCTGCGCGCAACCACACTTTGCGCGCGCAGCGTCAACGCCTTTTCGCCCGGTTCTGCCAGGCCGTGACCATTGGTAATGTCTAGCGGTCCGATTTTAACATTCGAATGCCCATTTCAGCGAGCATCTTTCCGAATGTTGAAATCACGGGGACCGCCAGCAAATGTAAGTTGCCAGCGGAATTTTGGATTCTCCATTCGCATCCAGGGCCCCTGATTGGCCGAGCAGCGAATGCCAAATCCATTTCCACGGTTTTTAGCTAGCGCCTTTTTGATATTGAGGCAATCTCAACCTCAGCCAAGGCGCGTTTCCACTGCCTTGACCACGGCTTCGGCGGTAATGCCGAAATGCTTGTAGAGGTCCTTGGCAGGAGCGCTGTGACCGAAACTGTGCATGCCGACGAAAAGCCCGTCCGCCCCGATTACAGCGTCCCACCCGAAGCGCACAGCCGCTTCCACGGCAATCTTGACAGGCGCCTTGCCAATAATGGCTTGCCGGCGATCCTCGGGCTGCTCGAGCAATAGCTCCAGCGAGGGCACCGAAACCACCCGCGACGCGATGCCGCGCTGGGACAGTTGCTGTTGTGCGGCGACGGCGATCTCAACTTCGGACCCGGTCGCGAAAATCGACACTTTCGCCTCGCCATTGGCCGCGACCAGCTCATAAGCACCGTGCGTGCAGCGATTGTCCGCATGCGCGGTCTTGCGCACCGGCGTGAGGTTCTGGCGGGACAGCGCCAGAACCGTCGGTCCCTTCGGCCGTTCCAGAGCGAGCTGCCAACACTCGGCGGTTTCGACCGCATCGGCGGGGCGGAACACGCGCATGTTCGGCATCGCGCGCAAGCTTGCCAGATGCTCGACCGGCTGATGGGTCGGGCCATCTTCGCCGAGCCCAATCGAGTCGTGGGTCATGATGTAGATTGTGGGTATATGCGCCAGCGCTGAAACACGCATCGCCGGGCGAGCATAGTCGGTGAAGCACATGAAGGTGCCGCCGGCCGGCGCGTATCCGCCATGCAGTGCGATGCCGTTCATGGCCGCGGCCATGCCGAGCTCGCGGATGCCGTAGTGGATGTAGCGGCCATCGTAGTGGCCAGGCTGCACTTCTTTTAGACCCTTGGTGCGGGTGTTGTTGGACGGCGTGAGATCGGCGGAGCCGAGCAGCAATTCCGGCACCGCCGGAACCAGCACCTCGAGCGCCAATTCGCTGGCTTTGCGGGTGGCGACCGTCGGCGGCTCGGCGACCAGTTTGTCCTTGAGCTTGCGAATCACTTCGTCGAGATTTTGAGACGGCTTGCGGTCAATGACGCGGCGCTTGAATTCGCCTCGCTCCGCCTCTGGCCGGGCTGCGAACCGCGCGCGCCACTCCTTGTTGTGCCGCTTGCCCTTGCGTCCAGCGCTTCGCCAGACCTTGAGGACATCGTCGGGAATTTCGAAGGGGCCGTAATCCCAGTCGAGGGCTTTCTTCGCGCCTGCGAGTTCTTCCGCGCCGAGCGCTTCGCCGTGCGCCTTGGACGTGCCGGCCCTGGTGGGGGCGCCGAAACCGATAATGGTCTTGCAGGCGATCAGCGACGGTTTATCGGATTTTTGCGCCCGGCGGATTGCGGCGGCGATCGCTTTCTGATCGTGGCCGTCGATCCGTTTTGCGTCCCAGCCGCACGCCTTGAAACGCGCCACCTGATCGACGTCGTCGGCCAGCGAGATCGGGCCGTCAATGGTGATGCCGTTATCATCGTAAAGGAAAATCAGCTTGTTGAGCTTGAGGTGACCAGCCAGCGCGATCGCCTCATGGCTGATGCCTTCCATCAGATCGCCGTCGGAGCACAGCACATAGGTGTAGTGGTCGACCACTTCACTGCTGAACTCCGCGGCCAGCAGGCGCTCCGCCAGCGCAAAGCCGACCGAGGTGGCGACGCCCTGGCCGAGTGGGCCGGTGGTGGTTTCGACGCCGTCGGTGATGAAGTTCTCGGGATGGCCCGGCGTCTTGGAGTTGAGCTGCCGGAAATTCTTGAGCTGATCGAGCGTCATGTCCTTGTTGCCCGTCAGGTACAACAACGCGTAAAGCAGCATCGAACCGTGGCCGGCGGAGAGGATGAAGCGGTCGCGGTCCGGCCAGTGCGGATCGGCGGCGTCGTATTTCAGGAACTTGGTGAACAGCACCGTGGCGACGTCGGCCATGCCCATTGGCAGGCCGGGATGGCCCGATTTTGCTTTTTCTACACCATCCATCGCGAGCGCGCGGATTGCATTTGCCATACGGGAGGAATCGACGGTCGGCATGGGAGATATCCGATCCTGATAGGGAGGAGGGCTGACGGTTTGCATGGGAATCCGATGGTGTCCAAGGGGGTAAAAACTAGCTTGCCGGGGGCATAGCACCTGCGTCGGCGGAGTCCAAGGGGCGGGAGGCCCTCCTTAGGGCGAGAATGTTTTGCGGTGCATAGTTTTGCAGCGGCGTTGCGTTGGCCTCGTCCACCACGTAAATTTCGGTCTCTAAGGGCTTGCCGAGCCGCACCTTTGTAGTCTGGCCGGCAGTTGGCCCAAAGGCGCGCAGGACGAACATGAACGACCAACCGGCCAATCGTTCCGGCAGTGCTGAACCGGCTAATAGTGGCGGAACCGATATCGACGCTGCAACTCGGCGACTGACGGCCGCGCTTGATGCGCTGGAGAGAGCGGTGGAGCGACGGCGCGATGCCGACCGCAATGAGGACGAGCTAGCGAGCCGTATTCAGGCTTTGGGTGCGGATCGTTCGCGCCTTGCGGATGAGCTCGACGGATCGCTGGTGCGCACCCGCAAGCTCGAGCGCACCAATCGCGAGATCGCCGAAAAGCTCGACGCAGCGATCGGCACTATCAAGTCCATGCTCGAGGCGGCGGGAGAGAAGCCATGAGCCACGTCAACGTGACCATCAATAGCCGCCAGTACCGGATGGCCTGCGAGGATGGCCAGGAAGACCGGCTGCTGAAGCTTGCAGACGATCTGGAAAGCCGTATCGGCCAATTGCGCGGCAAGTTCGGCGAGATCGGCGACCAGCGGCTCGAGGTCATGGCAGCGCTGGTAACCTCCGACGAACTGCTGGATGCGCAACAGCGCATCCGGGCGCTGGAGGAAGAGCTCAAGGCTTTGCGCGATGTGCGCGCTGCGGCCGCCGAGCGCGCACGCGCTACGCAGACAGCGGTTGTCGCCGCGCTGAACATGGCGGCCCACCGCATCGAGAAGACCACGCAGATGTTAAACCGCACCGTCGGCGGCGGCATCGCCATCGGATAAGTATTCGAATGACAGGCTTTGATTGATCGCAATTATGAGATGCCTGCCCAATGGAACGCGCACGCACATATGCAGTGGGCGGAGCCTGAGTTATCCTGAATCTGGATCGGTTTGCGATATTAGAAGTGTCTTGCTTCAACACTGATCTGGTCGAGGGTGAGCGAGTTTTTAGATCTTTTACAGCAACCATGAAAGTTCGTGCCCGATAGCGTGTCGCACTGGCGCTCGCTGCTCATCGTAGATACATTCCGCAATGCGAGGCTGCATCGCGCGTCAGGAGCCACACATCCCCGGGGCCTTATCGATCCTTAAGGGAACTGTCCCTGGCCGGGTTCGTGGACCCGGACATATGGTGCCCACCTACTTTCGTAGGGAACTCCGGGATCGAGCGCTCCAACGGCGATTGCGGCTTCGCACTTTAACCCTTTGCGCTATTCGATTGTTATGCCCGCCATGGTAGTCGCAGACTGTGTAAACTTGTCTGCATTGCCGGGTCTCTAGTTTCATGTCGCTCGCTTTGAACTGTTACTGGATTGATGATGACGATGAGCGACTCTGCTTCTGACGGGATCAGAAGCTAGGTGCCGTGATTTTTGGTTTGACGCTTTCGTCGAACGAACCGGTCCTCCCTTTGCTTGAAAAAGCGCTATAAACATTTTGCATGTCGATTTCCTCTGACGCTCCACCCAAGGACGAATTGCGCGCCGCCGCGCTGGCTCGTCGCGATGCGTTGGACCCGGAGCAGCGCGCCGGTGCGGCGGTCGCGATTGCGGCACGGATGCCGCCGCTCGATATAAACTCATCAACAGTCGTCGCCGGCTACGCGCCGATCCGCAGCGAGATTGATCCCGTGCCGCTGATGCAAAGCCTCACCAGGCAGGGCGCGGCGCTTGCGATGCCGGCGATCGCACGGCCTGACGCCGCGCTGGCGTTCCGCGCGTGGAAGCAAGGGGAGGCGCTGGTGCCCGGTGCGTTCGGGATTTCCGAGCCGTCCGCCACTGCGGCCGAGGCCGTCCCGGATATCGTGCTGGTTCCGCTCGTCGCGTTCGACCGCGCCGGCCATCGTATCGGCTACGGCGCCGGCTATTACGACCGCACGCTTGAGGCTCTGCGGCGACATAAGACCATTGTCGCGATCGGTCTTGCTTTTACGGTGCAGGAGATACCGCACGTGCCGGCACTGCCCCACGACGTCCGGCTCGATTATGTGCTAACCGAAACCGATCTGTTCGATTTCCGGAGTTTATAAGGTTGCGGATTCTTTTTATCGGCGACGTCGTCGGCAAGACCGGGCGCGCCGCGGTCAACGAACACCTGCCGGTGGTTATTGCCGCATGGAAGCTCGATCTTGTCGTCGTCAACGGCGAGAATGCGGCTGGCGGTTTCGGTATCACGGAAACGATCTACCAGGAATTTCTCGACGCCGGTGCCGACGCTGTCACCCTCGGCAATCACGCATGGAATCAGAAAGAGGCGCTGGTGTTCATCGAGCGGGCGCCGCGGCTCATTCGTCCGCTGAATTTCCCGCGTCATACGCCAGGACGCGGCGCCATGCTGATCGACACCAAGGATGGCCGCCGCGCGCTCGTCATCAACGCCATGGCGCGCATCTTCATGGAGCCGTTCAACGATCCCTTCCGTGCTATCGATCGTGAGTTAGATGCCTGTCCGCTGCGCGAGGCGGCGGACGCGATCGTCGTCGATTTCCACGGCGAGGCGACTAGCGAAAAGCAAAGCATGGGCTTCTTCTGCGACGGTCGTGTCAGCCTCGTGGTGGGAACGCATACCCATGTGCCGACGGCGGATCATCGCATCCTTTCCGGCGGCACTGCCTATATGAGCGATGCCGGCATGACCGGCGATTATGACTCCGTGATCGGAATGCAGAGGGATGAGCCGCTGCGCCGCTTCACCACGGGCATTTCGAGCGCCCGGTTCGAGCCGGCCAATGGCGTCGCCACCTTGAGCGGCGTCGCGGTCGAGACCGACGACGCGACGGGGCTCGCGCTCCGAATCGCGCCGGTGCGGCTCGGTGGACGGCTCGAGCAGGCGGAGCCGTCGTTCTGGACGTAATCGCGCTTGAAGGATTTTGATTCGATATATGGCCGTGCCGCACATTGCCGAGCGGGTCTTTGATTCGGCGCGATCCCGTCTTATAACGCCGCGCCGCTTCCACCTTTGCCGAGAAGCCCGGTGCGCCGCCGTCGGCTGCCGGAATATTAGAGAGACCTGCCGATGGCCGGACATTCCCAATTCAAGAATATTATGCACCGCAAGGGCAGGCAGGATGCCCAAAAGTCGAAGCTGTTCAGCAAGCTGGCGCGCGAAATCACGGTGGCGGCCAAGCTGGGAGCGCCCGATCCGGCGATGAATGCGCGGCTGCGCGCTGCCATGATCGCGGCGCGGGCAGAAAATATGCCCAAGGACAACATCGAGCGCGCCATCAAGAAGGCCAGCGGCAACGACGCCGAGAGCTATGACGAACTGCGTTACGAAGGCTACGGTCCCGGCGGCGTCGCCGTCATCATGGAAGTGCTGACCGACAATCGCAACCGCGCCGCCTCCGACATCCGTTCGTATTTCACGAAGGCCGGCGGCAATCTTGGTGAAACCGGCTCGGTGTCGTTTATGTTCGACCGGCTTGGCGTCATTGAATACGACGCGGGCAAGGCTTCGGCCGACGACATGCTGGAAGCTGCCATTGAAGCCGGCGCCGACGACGTGGTGTCGGGCGAGGGCGGCCACGAAATCTATGCCTCGCAGGACACCTTCCGCGAGGCCGCCAAGGCGCTGGAAGCCAGGTTCGGCGAGGCGCGCAAGGTCGCCTTGATCTGGAAGCCGCAGAACACCGTTGCGGTCGATGACGATACCGGTGAGAAATTGCTCAAGCTGATCGACCTCCTGAACGAGCACGACGACGTGCAGAACGTCTATGCCAATTTCGAGGTGTCGGACGCTCTGATGGCGAAGCTGGGGGGCTAGGACAGCAGCCGAAGGCAGCGGGACTCTGTAAAAAAGCCATTGCAGACCTTTCGGTTCACAAAGGGAGAACCGAAATTGAGCCGTTTCGGCTCTGGTCGGAGGAATAGGGAGTACAATGGCAAGGCTCATCGCACTGGCAGGTTTGCCCGGCGTCGGCAAATCAAGCATTGCGTGGCATCTGGCCCGGTGTTTCGGCTCGATCTGGTTACGAATCGACTCGATGGATCAAGCAATTTGGTCATCGGGCACGGCGCCGAGCGATCTTTTCGACTGGACCTATCGAGCAGCCCAAGCCGTTGCTGAGGACAATTTAGCGCTTGGGTTGGATGTCATCGCGGACTGTGTGAACGATTGCCAAGAGGTACGGGAAGGCTGGGAAACTACCGCCCAGCGTACCGGAGCCGAAGTTCGATGGCTTGAGGTGGTGTGCAGCGATCCTGTCGAGCACCGTCGGAGAATTGAGACGAGATCAAGCGACATCGTGGGACTGGCTTTGCCAGACTGGGATGCGGTTGTCGCCCGCGTCCACGATAAGTGGAATTGCGACCACCTTGTTATCGATACGGCACATCGCAGTCTCGAGATGTGCCGAGAAGAGGCGTTCAATCTCCTGCGCAAATCATAGCTGCTCTCTTTTTTCTTGACGCCGTCCGGCTGAAGGATCATGTCAGCCAAGCGGGATGCTTGCGGCCTCGGTCGCACGCCCATCACTGGAAACCACGACATTATGCCAAGCGACAGTCCAGGTACTTTGCCAGGTACCTCGCCGACAGCGGCGCCGGTCTGAGAGCTTGATGAGCTCGCCAGGCCTGCCGTTGCCGGCAGACCACGAAGGTGAGCTATGACGGATACCTACACCGCCACAACGGACGGCGACCTTGATGTGTACGCGCTGGCCTCGCGCCTGAGCGGCGGCCATGTCGCCGATAACGTCGAAATTCTCAACCAACTCGAACCGCAGGACGCCGCGGCGGTGCTGGTGCTTCTGCCGGTCGATACTTCGGTCGAGATTCTCGACAAGCCGGAATTATATCACGGGGCGGAGGTCATCGCCTCGCTACCCCGGCGCACCGCCATCATCCTGTTGACTGAAATGTCGGCGGACGTCGCCGCCGATATCGTCCAGCAGCTCGATGAGCCGGCGCGCAGCGAACTGATGCAGGGGCTCGACCGAAACACGCGGGCCACTATCGAAAATCTGCTCACCTACCCGGAAAACACCGCGGGCGCGATGATGACAACCGAATTCGTCAGCGTCACCGCGACCTGGACAGTGGAGCAGACTCTACAGCATATCCGCCAGGTCGAACGGACCCGCGAGACGGTCTATGCCATCTATGTACTGGACGCCTTCACGCGAAGGCTGGTGGGCGCGGTGTCGTTGCGGCGGCTGATCGCCGGTGAGCCTTCGGCCCAGATCGCCGATCTGGCGCGCCCCCCGATCACCACCTCCCCGCTAACGGATCGCGAAGAGGTCGCGCGGCTGATCTCGCGGCACGACATGCTGGCGGTGCCTGTCGTGGACAAGGCCGGGCATGTCCTCGGCATCGTCACGGTCGACGACATCATCGACGCCATCATCGAAGAAAACACCGAGGACGCCCAGAAATTCGGCGGCATGGCGGCGACTGACGAGCCGTATCTGCAGGTTGGGCTGCCGGGTATGATCCGCAAGCGCGGCGGTTGGCTCTGCGTGCTGTTTATCGGCGAGCTATTGACCGCGAGCGCCATGCAGCACTTCGAGGGCGAACTGGAAAAGGCCATCGTGCTGACGCTGTTCATCCCGCTGATCATGAGTTCGGGCGGCAACTCCGGCTCGCAGGCGACCTCGCTCCTGATCCGCGCGCTGGCGCTGCGCGAGGTCAAGCTCGGCGACTGGTGGCGCGTGGCCTTGCGCGAACTGCCGACGGGATTGATCCTCGGCGCCATGCTGGGCGTCATCGGACTGGTCCGCGTGGTGGCCTGGCAGAAGCTCGGCATTTACGACTATGGCGAGCACTGGATGCTGATCGGGCTGACCGTCGCGGCCGCGCTGATCGGCGTCGTTGTTTTCGGCTCAGTGTCCGGATCGATGCTCCCGTTCATGCTGCAACGCGCCGGCTTCGATCCCGCGAGCGCTTCGGCGCCGCTGGTGGCAACGCTGGTCGATGTCACCGGGCTGATGATCTACTTCAGCGTGGCGGTGCTGATCCTGAGTGGGACGCTGCTGTAGAACCTTTCCTCTCCACTTCGCTCGAAACCACCATAGTAGCGGGGCGCTACGCCTTCGCTGAGGGCGCATGCCTAATCATTTACGCCAACCTCCGTCAGAAGGAATCCGGTTGGCGTTCTGGTGAAGGTAAAAATGCTCTCGCCGCAGATGACAAAGTAGTTGTCGTTGTTCTCGCCATCTCGAAGTATTCCGCTTTCTTACGCTGGATGCAGGCGCGATCTTTCGCAGAGAAGAATTCCGGATAGGCCTTCGCCCGAAACTGTGCGGCATCCGCGTACGCCTTGTCACCCATGAAAGGCAGCTTGGTCATGCTGGCGACGGCCGTCGGATCGTTCGCTTTCAAAGCCGCTCGGAACTTGACGATAAAGGCATTGAATTCCGCCTCCAAGGCAGGAGGCGCGGCGGCTTTTTTCGGCGCTTGCGCGAGTGCAAGCGCAGGGCTCGTGAGGACGGACGCAAGGACGATTCTGAACAGCATACTCATTGTGGTGAAAACCCCGGCAGAATGCGGTTATAAGGTCAGCTCGTGACCTGACTAAGCGCCTTAATTCTTTTGCTAATGTTCTTTTCGTCCGTGCTCCAGCACCGGCGGCTTATGCTTGCCGGCTCATCATTCAGCGATGCCTTGCACAATCTCTTCCGCGGCCTTGGTTCTCACTCCGCCGATCGTCGGCTTGTCTTTGCCGCATACGAATGATGCCGCTGCGTCGGCGAGCGCATGCGCAGCTTCATTGGCGTTCGGGTTCGCTCCGGTGTCAACAGCGCCCATGACGCAAGCGGTATCCTGTGTGATCCGGATCACGGCGAGTACCTGGTCGCCGGCAGCCGGCGAATCCTGTTTCTGGAATTTCATCCTGACGATCGCGGCATAAGGCTCGAACTCCTTGCCCTTGCCAGATCCGCGCCAGTCGACGGTCAATCCGGCGGACCATGCTTCCACCGCCCAGATGATCTTTTGCGGGTGAGCCCCCTTTGGCCAGCGAAAGCCTATCCGCAGACGAGTTCCCAGGGCGTTGACCAGCACCTGCGCGCTACCGACGCCAGGACATGTCTTGAGCTGGTCTTCCTCGTCGCCCGGCTCGTCGCCGATTGGAGCGAAAGTGCAATCCTTGTTGGCAATGGAGGTGAACCGGTTTTGCGCGGCGGTTGGCGAATCGGCCGAAACAGCGGTGCTGACGATCGTCATCATGAAGAAAACGGCAATTGCTATCCGCATGACGCTTGAGATTCCTCTTCGGTCCGGTCTCGGAGACGGACCTGTCGCCCCCTATGACGTAGCTATCCCGTCTCCGAGCAGACCATGTTCAGCCGAACATGGATCGATCGGTCGGATGGCGGATACGGCTTTGTCGTTACCGGAACGGGCAAGGTTCGACAAACCAGGATTGGCCGCAACGTTGCTCATCATGGCCCCGCCTCGGGAGACTGTCCTGGGCCGTGCGATTGCGTTGAAACGAATTGAGCCGGAGCCCGCTTGGGGGACGCAGCGGGATGCTTTGCGCTAACATGGGCCATGACCTCCTCACCGATTCGCATTATGGGCATTGATCCGGGCCTGCGCCGCACCGGCTGGGGCGTGCTCGACATCGAGGGCAATCGGCTGATCTTCGTCGGCTGCGGCTCGGTCGAGACGCGCGAACACATGGCGCTGGCCAGCCGGCTGCTGGCGATCCATGCCGGGCTTGGCGCGGTGCTCGACCGATTCCGCCCCGCCGAGGCTGCGATCGAGCAGACCTTCGTCAACAAGGATGGCGTGGCGACGCTGAAGCTCGGGCAGGCGCGGGGCGTTGCGATGCTGGCGCCGGCGATGTTCGGCATCGCGGTGGCGGAATACGCGCCCAACCAGGTAAAGAAGACCGTGGTTGGCGCAGGCCACGCCGACAAGACCCAGATCCAGGCGATGCTGAAAATCCTGCTGCCAAAAGCTGACCCGAAAAGCGCCGATGCCGCCGACGCGCTCGCCATCGCCATTACCCACGCGCACCATCGTGGAAGCGCGATGCTCGCATCGCGAATGAAGGCGGCGGACGCATGATCGGCAAGTTAAAAGGTATCATCGACTCCTACGGCGAGGATTACGTGATCCTCGATGTCGGCGGCGTCGGCTATCAGGTGCATTGCGCGTCGCGCACGCTGCAGACAACACCGTCGCCGGGCGAGGCGGCGGTGTTGTCGATCGAGACGTATGTGCGCGAGGACCAGATCAAGCTCTTCGGATTTCGCACCGACCACGAGCGCGAATGGTTCCGTCTGTTGCAAACCGTACAGGGTGTCGGTGCGCGGGTGGCGCTCGCGGTGCTGGGCACGCTGTCGCCGGCCGATCTCGCTAACGCCATTGCGCTCCGCGACAAGGCTGCGGTGGCGCGTACGCCGGGCGTCGGACCGAAAGTGGCCGAACGCATCGTCACCGAACTGAAGGACAAGGCACCGGCCTTCGCCAATGTCGATCCGGCGGTGGTACATCTCGCAGGCGCCATCGATGACCAGCATGCGCCGCGCCCGGTGCGGGATGCGATCTCCGCGCTGGTGAATCTCGGTTACGGTCAGCCGCAGGCGACCGCAGCGATCGCGGTCGCCTCGCGTGGCGCTGGCGAAAATGCGGAGACTGCGCAACTGATCCGGCTCGGCTTGAAGGAGCTGTCGAAGTGACCACGCCCTCCCGCATCGTCACGCCCGAGCGCCGGTCCGACGATGTCGGCGACACCGCGCTGCGGCCGCAAAAGCTGGCCGAATTCGTCGGACAGGCGCAGGCGCGCGCCAACCTGCAGATTTTCATCGATGCCGCCCGTAAACGGAAAGAGGCGCTCGATCACGTGCTGTTCGTCGGGCCGCCCGGCCTCGGCAAGACCACGCTGGCGCAGATCGTCGCGCGCGAGCTCGGCGTCGGCTTTCGCGCCACCTCGGGCCCTGTGATCGCCAAGGCCGGCGATCTCGCGGCACTGCTCACCAACCTCGAAGAACGCGATGTGTTGTTCATCGACGAGATTCATCGTCTCTCACCGGCGGTGGAGGAAGTGCTGTATCCCGCGATGGAGGATTTTCAGCTCGATCTCATCATCGGCGAGGGGCCGGCGGCTCGCTCGGTCAAGATCGAACTGGCGAAGTTCACTCTGGTCGGCGCGACGACGCGCGCGGGGCTTTTGACCAATCCGCTGCGCGACCGCTTCGGGATTCCAGTGCGGCTGAATTTTTACACCGAGGATGAGCTGGAGAGGATCGTCAGCCGTGGCGCGCGTGTTCTCAATGTCGGCATGACGGCGGACGGCGCCAACGAGATCGCCCGCCGCGCTCGCGGCACCCCGCGCATCGCCGGCCGCCTGCTGCGCCGGGTGCGCGATTTCGCGTCCGCCGCCGATGCGGCGTCGATCGACCGGAGAATCGCCGATCATGCGCTCGGCGCGCTCGAAGTCGATGCCGCCGGCCTCGATGCGATGGACCGCCGCTACCTCACGACCATTGCGCTGAACTATGGTGGCGGGCCTGTGGGTGTGGAAACCATGGCGGCGGCGCTGTCGGAGCCGCGCGACGCCATCGAGGACATCATCGAGCCGTATCTGATCCAGTGCGGCTACCTGCAGCGCACCCCGCGCGGGCGGCTGCTCACCTCGCACGCCTTCCGCCATCTCGGCCTAGCCGAGCCCACGCGCGATCCGGCGCAGTTCGGATTGTTCGGCGAGGGGGAGGAATAGAGATTGACGACCCAATCTTCCAGGAGGCGATGGGGCATCTGGGCTGGAGTATCGATTGTTCTCAGCCTGTATTGTGCTGCGGGGTTCATTGCGAGTTGGACTGAAGCCGTGCGCCTTAAGCTTGAGCCGGGCGCGACGGTAGGTTTGTGGTTATTTCGTTTTGCTCATCAACCTCTGAAGATGGAACTCTGGTTCTCCAGAAAAGGTTGCAACGATCGTCGGCCGGAGCTTGGCGACCCTTCGACCCGGGTGGGGGCGTCAGGTAAAAGGGAGCCTGTCGACGCCGGTAGGCAAGTTCGCTTGATCGCGTCGTTACGACGTACATCCATCATATTTGAAGCATCAGCGCCGTGGGCATACTCCTGCCACCTCATTACTCGTCCCCTTCGGCCCGGAGGGACCGAAACGCTGTCGTTGGAATTTGGCTTCAATCCGACAAAGATTACGGTGGATGCGGTCGATCCCGCTTTGACGGGAGAAACGGTTCAACTGGCGGCAATGCCGCCCCTTGGATTTAAGTTCATGCAAGAGAACGTGAGCTGGTTGGCGTTTTGGTTTGCGTGGCCGTTTTTTCTGCTTTTTCAGCTAACCTGGGCCGGTTTGCTGGTTTTATTTCAGGCCAAAAAGTCGCGATGAAACCCCATATGCTTGACGGACATATCGTCGACGGCGGACATCACATGCAGGTTCGCGTGTATTACGAGGACACGGACTTCTCCGGCCTCGTTTATCACGCCAATTATCTGCGCTTCATGGAGCGCGGACGTAGCAACTATCTGCGGCTGCTCGGCGCCGACCAGCGCGCACTGTTCGCGGAGGCCGAAAGCGAAGCGCCCGGTTTTGCCTTCGTAGTGCGCGCGTTGCAGCTCGAGTTTCTGAAGCCCGCGCGGATGGACGACGTGCTCGACATCGTAACGCGGCCGCTGGAAGTGCGCGGCGCCTCGATCACGCTGCATCAGGAGGTGCGGTGCGGCGACGTGCTGCTGTTGGATGCGAGGGTGAAGGTGGCGTTCATATCCGGAGGGCGGGCGAAGCCGATACCCAAGGCGCTTCGTGTGGCGATGAAGACAGATCAGGTTTGATCGCCGGGGATCACACGAAGACCCCTCTTTTAAGATCTGCGCGCCTTACGCCGATATCCCGGATCGCCATGCATGACGGTCACGATGATTTGCATGGCCGGCAATGGGCCGGGCCGTCGCCGAATCCAGGCAGAAAAATGTCTGATGTGGAAATCCCTTAGTGATGTCGATCGCGGCCGGGCCGTTCGTCCTTGGGCAACGCCCTTGCGGAACCCGACGTTTGCTGGCGGGTTGCCTCGCATCAACCGGGGCACGCAATCATGGAGCCCACGATGCCCAACATCACCCCGTTCCTTTGGTTCGATACACAGGCCGAGGAAGCAGCGAAATTTTACACCACCGTGTTCAGCAATTCGAAGATCGTTGAAACGACCTACTATGGCGAAGGCGGCTCGAAGCCGCCCGGAACGGTGCTGACCGTCGCCTTTGATCTCGAGGGAAGGCGGTTCATCGCGTTGAACGGCGGCCCGCATTTCCAGTTCAGTGAAGCTGTCTCGTTCAGCATCGACTGTAAGTCGCAGGACGAGGTTGACTACTACTGGAACAAGCTAACCGCCGATGGCGGCGGGCCGCTTAAGTGTGGGTGGCTCAAGGACAGGTTTGGCGTGTCGTGGCAGGTGGTACCCGATATGATGCCGCGCCTGTTGCAGGATCCGGATCGCGCCAAAGCCGGTCGTGCCATGAAGGCGATGTTGAAGATGAAGAAGATCGTCATCGCCGATATCGAGGCGGCGGCGAACGGGTAGCTTCTTTATCTCAAACCCGAACCCGTATCCCGGTTGTGGGCCGGGAAGTCAAAAGGCGCGTTTCCATAACTCAATGGTCGCGTCGGCTATGCAAGGGCGTTTGGACCTTGCGCTTGCTGTCGCCCCAAAATCCCCCCGGAAATTTTGTTGGGTCATGTGTCGGCTATCGGCATACTGGTTCGTCCTGAGAGGAAGAAGGACCATTGCGCATGCTCTATGCCCTACTTTGCTACCATAACGAGGATGTTGTTTGTTCCTGGAGCAAGGAGCAGGACGCCGCCGTCATGCAAAAGCTCGCGGTCGTACAAGACAAGTTGAAGAAGCAGGGCCGGCTCGGACCGGTGGCACGGCTGCTGCCGACCACCGCGGCGACCACCTTGCGCAAGGAAAACCCACCGTTGATCGTCGATGGTCCGTTCGCTGAAACCAAGGAGCAGTTGCTCGGGTTCTACCTGATCGACTGCAAGAACCTTGAGGAGGCGCTGGAGGCGGCGCAGGAACTCGGTGAGGCGAATCCGGGTGGCTCCTATGAGATCCGTCCCGTCGGCCTGTTCGATTCCGGAGGGGCTCTGACATGACCGACGTCGCCTGGATCGATGCGGCCCTGACGGCGGCGCGACCCCAGGCGCTCGGCGCGCTCTTGCGCTATTTCCGCAATCTCGACACAGCCGAGGAGGCGTACCAGAACGCCTGCTTGCGGGCCTTGAGGAACTGGCCGGAAAACGGGCCGCCGCGCGATCCGGCGGCGTGGCTGATCATGGTCGGGCGCAACGCCGCGCTTGACGAGGTGCGGCGGCGGAGCAAGCAGCAGGAATTACCGGACGACGATGTGATCTCCGACCTCGGCGACGCCGAGAGTGAAATCGCCGAGCGGCTCGACGGCTCCCACTACCGCGACGATATTTTGCGTTTGCTGTTCATTTGCTGCCACCCTGATCTGCCTGCGACTCAGCAGATCGCGCTGGCGCTGCGTATCGTCTCGGGTCTGACTGTGAAGCAGATCGCGCGTGCATTTCTTGTCAGCGAAGCTGCGATGGAGCAGCGCATCACCCGTGCCAAGGCGGCGGTTGCGAAAGCCGGCGTCGCGTTCGAGACGCCTGGCGCGGTCGAGCGCAGCGAGCGGCTCGGCGTCGTTGCCGCCATGATCTACCTCGTCTTCAACGAGGGGTATTCGGCGAACGGCGGCACCTCCGAGGTCCGTGCGCCGCTATGCGAGGAGGCGATTCGCCTGGCGCGGCTGCTGCTTCGGCTGTTTCAGAACGAGCCGGAGATCATGGGGCTGACGGCACTGTTGCTGCTGCAACATGCCCGCGCCGCCGCACGTTTCGATTCCGACGGTGAAGTGATCCTGCTCGAGGATCAGGACCGTAGTTTGTGGAACAGAAAGATGATCACGGAAGGCACGGCGCTGATCGACAAGGCGATGCGCCATCGTCGCGCCGGCCCCTATCAGGTGCAGGCGGCAATCGCGGCGCTTCATGCGAGCGCGCCAAAGCCGGAGGAGACCGACTGGCGCCAGATCGATCTTCTGTACGCGACGCTGGAGCAATTGCAGCCGTCGCCGGTGGTGACGCTCAATCGCAGCGTGGCCCTCTCCAAGGTGAAGGGGCCGGAAGCGGCGCTCGCGCTGATCTCGCCGCTGGAGCAGCGTCTGTCAGGCTATTTTCACTTCTTCGGCGTGAAGGGCGCATACCTGATGCAATTGGGCCGCAACGATGAGGCGCGCGTTGCATTCGACCGCGCCATCGCGCTCGCTAATACCTCGGCGGAAGCGGCGCATATCCGCATGCATCTGGATCGGCTGATGAAAGACGGCGCGCCCCGCACCAGGGCGGCGGAGTAGGGTTCTGGGAGCTGATTCAAAAAATTGTCCGGTCGCTGTCTGGATGTCGCCTCGCCGTTCGTCCTTGGGCTGTCCTGTTTTATCCAGACTTGAGGGTTTGCCATGTTGAAAGTCCTTGCCGCCGTCATTGCTATCATCGTCATTGCTCTCGCCGTTGTTCTAATACTGGCTTCGACCAAGCCCGATACGTTCCGCGTCGAGCGGTCCGCCGTCATCAAGGCGTCGCCGGAGAATATCTTCCCGCTGATTGCCGACTTCCATCAGTGGGGACGGTGGTCGCCTTATGAGACTCGCGATCCCGCGATGAAGCGGACCTACGGCGGCGCCGAACGCGGCAAAGGTGCGACCTACGCCTGGGAAGGCGACAGCAACGTCGGCACGGGCCACATGGAAATCCTCGATGCACCCGCTTCCCAGAATGTCGTCATCAAGCTCGACTTCCTGAAACCCTTCGAGGCGCACAACACCGCCGAATTCACATTGCAGCCTCAGGGCGATGGCACCCGTGTCACATGGACGATG
The DNA here is from genome assembly GCF_049852135.1 of Nitrobacter sp. TKz-YC02. Classification (NCBI taxonomy): domain Bacteria; kingdom Pseudomonadati; phylum Pseudomonadota; class Alphaproteobacteria; order Hyphomicrobiales; family Nitrobacteraceae; genus Nitrobacter; species Nitrobacter sp. TKz-YC02. The sequence goes on along the minus strand of NZ_CP180728.1, from coordinate 3,337,357 downwards.
CAGGGGCCGACGCCGTTCATCGGCAAGATCATGCACGTGTTCATCAACATGGATCGCATGGTCGGTACTGATTTCGAGGCTGGTCTCGCCAATCTGCGCAAGGCAGTGGAAAACTGAATTAACCGCTCATGCCTGTGGTGGGAGCAGGATGAAAATCAATTCCTATGCCCCCTTCGAGGACACCTGCGTGATTCGCTTTCCTCTCGCGCAGCCCGTGTTCGCGCTGTCGTGACGGCGGCCGAAGAGCTATTTTACGTAGAAGACGCACGCTGCAATCACCAGCAGTGCCGTCACCGCCATGACATGCGCGAACATATCGGCGAGCGTGCCGGAAGCCGTCCGCTTTGTGGCATCGGTCATGATGTCCTCCCCCATTTGGTTTTGGCCAGTGTGGTTCGGGCATGACTCGTCACGGCTTGCGCGCGAGCCAAAATTGAATCGATGTTTACGTGGAACGCCCCTTGGAATTGCTGCGCCCGCATCTTGTCCCCGCGGCCGAAGCAATGACGCAAGCGTGATCAAGCAATGCGGCGGGAATTTGTTGCGACGGAAAACGCGAGATACGCGCTCATGTGCGCTTGACGACGCGCGATAGTTTCGTCTTGCGTCATCACATGCAGTGCTGCAAAGCGCTCGCTTACCGGGAGAACATCATGCCGCTGACGCTGTACATGCATCCGCTGTCGTCCTATTGCCACAAGGCGCTAATCGCGTTCCATGAGAACGCGACGCCGTTCACGGCTATGTCGGTCGATCTCGGCGATCCGGACGAGCGCGCGGCGCTGCTGAAGCTGTGGGGTGTCGGCAAATTTCCGGTGTTGCAGGATGCCGCTCGCGGCGAGGTGGTGCCGGAATCCAGTATCATCATCGAGTATCTCGACAGGCATTATCCGGGCGTGACGCAGTTCATCCCGCAGGATCGGGACGCGGAGCGCGAGGTGCGGCTGAAGGACCGCTTTTACGATCTGCACATTCACAACCATATGCAAAAGGTGGTCGGCGACCGGCTACGGCCTGCCGGTAGCAAGGACCCGCACGGCGTTGAGGATGCGAAAACGCGGATGCGCGCGGCTTATGACATCGCCGAGCGGGAGATGGCATCGCGCAGTTGGGCAGCCGGCGACGATTTCTCGATGGCGGATTGCGCTGCCGCGCCGGCGTTGTTCTATGCCGCCAAGGTGCTGCCATATGCTGATAGCCATCCACATCTTGCCGCCTATCTGGAACGTCTCAAGGCGCGACCGTCCTATGCCCGCGTGCTGAAGGACGCCGAGCCGTATTTCCACATGTTTCCACAGGGCGACTGAAGGATCGGCGCGCGCGCCGAAAAATCTCTACCGGACATGTCGGAGAGGCCGCAGTCCGCCCGTCTTCATTGCGGGGCCGCCAAGAAACGGCCTGGATCACTGGATCGAAGGAGAATCGCGATGCGTTTCATGGTGATTGTGAAGGCGACGAAGGAAACCGAAGCGGGCGAGATGCCGAGCACCGAAATGCTGACCGCGATGGGTCGGTTCAACGAAGAGATGGTGAAGGCCGGTGTGATGCAGGCGGGCGAGGGGTTGCATCCGACCTCGAAAGGCGCGCGCATCAAATATTCAGGCGCTGCACCTGTGGTGACAGAGGGCCCATTCCCGGTGACCAGTGATCTCGTCTGCGGATTCTGGCTGATCGAGGTTGGTTCAAAAGACGAGGCGATCCAGTGGATGAAACGCGCGCCTTTCGCACCCGGAGATGAACTCGAACTGCGTCAGGTGTTCGACGCGGAGGATTTCGGCGAGGCGTTCACGCCGGAACTGCGCGAACAGGAAGAACGGCTGCGCGCAGAGGTCGCGCGCCGATAGGCTCCGCATCAGGTCGCCACGGCCATTGGCCGACTTCCGGCGGCGAGCCGGCCTCGTTTGACCGGAGGTCGGGGTTCGCCGCAACGGTTTGCGCTTCTTCATGCTGGATTTCGCCCTGCCTCTCGAATGGAAGCAGGACGAAACGAGTGGTGTTTCCCGCGTGCTCATGTAAAAACTCTTCACATGAGTTGGCGCAAGGACCATCGCCGCCCGGAGCGAGGCTACCATCACGGCAATCTGAAGGAGGCCCTGCTGGAGGCGGCACTCGGCCTGATCGCCGAGAAGGGCGCGGCGGGTTTCACCTTCGCCGATGCGGCGCGTTCCGCGGGCGTCAGTCCGGCGGCGCCGTACCGGCACTTCCGTGATCGCGATGAACTGCTGGCGAGCATCGCGCAACGCGGCTTCGAGCAGTTCGAGGCGGTGTTGACCAAGGCATGGGATGACGGGCGCCCGGATACCGTCAGCGCGTTCGAGCGCGTCGGCCGCGCCTATCTCGCCTTCGCCCGCAACGAACCGGCTTATTACTCGGCGATGTTCGAATCCGGGCTGCCGACCGATGTCAATCCGATGCTGTCAGCCGCGAGCGAGCGCGCCTTCAGCATCATTCGTGCTGCGGCGGAACGGCTTGCAGCACTGACACCGCCGGGCGTCGCGCGACCACCGGCTTTGATGATGGCGCTGCATATCTGGTCGTTGGCGCACGGCATAGCCTCCCTGTTCGGCCGCGGCGACGCGGCGCGGCGCAAGCTGCCGATGTCCGCCGAAGATCTGCTCGAAGCCGGCGTGCTGATTTATCTGCGGGGGCTCGGCTTTCCGACCGAACGCAGGTCGCCTGAGGACCCGAACGCTCCAGCCAAGCCGCCACGAGGGCCGTGGGATCAAAAGTCCGCGACCTGACCAACCGATTCAGCTGCGCGTATCCCCGGGACTGGATTTTATCCTGCGCTCGCAGCAATCGGCCAAGTGCTTCTCATGGATAGGCTTTTTGGTCTGCTCGCCAATATTTGCCGCTTTCAATGTGACGAGACCTTACAACGGCGGGAAACCGTAGCACCGCCAAAACCCGGCATTTCCAGGCAAAGTCGCGCTTGACAAAAGCCTTTCGTGGGTTACCTATGTAAATGTTATTTACATTCACGCGGCATGACGCCGTTCATGGAGAAGGCCTATGGCCCACACCGCTGACTACGATCGCTGGAATGGCCCCAACAATGCGCCGGGCCAAGGTCAGCCCCCGTATTCCCGCTGTTTCACGGACGCGCCCTGGCATCCATTCCGGATTGTCCTGATCGTGCTGGGCTTCATGGTGTGGTGGCCGATCGGTCTCGCGATTCTCTTCTTCACTCTAGGGAGCAGGAAAATGGGCTGCTGGAGCAACGACCGGTTTGAGAGCAAAATGCAACGGATGCAGTACAAAATGGACCGGATGCGGGATCATATGGAGCGCCGAGGTTTTGGCTTCCGCGGTTTTGGCGCGCCGTCCAGCGGTAACCGCGCCTTCGACGAGTATCGCATGGAGACGCTGCGGCGGCTTGAGGACGAGCAGAAAGAGTTCAAGGACTTTCTCGAACGGCTTCGTCACGCCAAGGACAAGGAAGAGTTCGATGCCTTCATGGCCCAGCATCGCACCCATCCGACGCCGCCGAACGATAGGCCGCAAGACCAGTAGTCACTAATCGGACGCTGCGACCGGCGCTGGTTTTGATGCTGCCCGGCTTCCGCCAATCGATAGGAAAGCCCGCCTGTCCCGACAGGCGGGCTTTTTCTCATCTGCGGGTCTGAAACCTCTCTCGATTCAGGCGTCGGATCATCGCCACACGCCCACTGGGCCGGAACTCTCGTCCTGGGTAATAATCGACGGTCGGCCGCCTCCCACCCGCTTTCCGCCGGGTACGGCTCACGGTGAACAAGGATTGGAATATAAGGCGGATTTCAGAGCCTCAATCCTCTTTGGTAACCTGGTCTTAACCATGATTAGCGTTTGGTTACAGCCGTAAAGGCGTGCCGTTAGCCCTCGTTTTGACACGTTGGCAGGGGATGCAAGCTCCGGCATTGGACGGACCCCCCAAGTGACTCAACCGGCTTGTTACGTGGCGCTTTTACGCCGCGTGAGCTTCGTGGCCGCGAAACTGGCGGCTTGAGGTCGCGCTCCGCGTCGATAGGGATACTTGCGTTGAGAGGAAACTGCTCATGAATCCGGCCGACGTGGCGCAGTCAGCCTTGCCCCTAGCTTCGACCGATGTGTCGCTGATTACGCTTTTTTTTCACGCTCACTGGATCGTGAAAGCAGTCATGTTGGGCCTGTTGGCCTGCTCGGTGTGGGTGTGGGCGATCGCGATCGACAAGATCTTTCTTTACGCCCGCACCAAGCGCGCGATGGACCGTTTCGAGCAGGCCTTCTGGTCAGGGGAGTCGATTGAGGACCTGTACCGGGCGTTGTCGGCCAAGCCGACACAATCGATGGCGGCCTGTTTCGTCGCAGCGATGCGCGAGTGGAAACGTTCTTTCGAAAGTCAGGCGCGCTCGATTGCCGGGCTTCAGATGCGGATCGAGAAAGTGATGAACGTTTCCATCGCGCGGGAGATCGAGCGGCTGGAGCGGCGGTTGCTGGTGTTAGCGACCGTAGGCTCTGCCGGTCCTTTCGTTGGCCTGTTTGGGACCGTGTGGGGTATTATGTCGAGCTTCCAGTCGATCGCCGCATCGAAGAATACCTCGCTCGCGGTGGTGGCGCCGGGCATCGCCGAAGCGCTGTTCGCAACGGCAATCGGCCTTATCGCCGCCATCCCCGCGACTATTTTCTACAATAAGTTCACTGCGGAAGTGAATCGTCAGGCCCAGCGCCTTGAGGGTTTCGCCGACGAGTTTTCTGCGATCCTCTCGCGTCAGATCGACGAGCGGGCGTGAGGTCAAGCGGCATGGAAACGGGCGGTCCATCATGGCAATGAATCCGGCAGCGGCTTCCTCCAGCGGTGGTGGACGAAGAGGACGGCGGCGGTCACAGCCGATGGCCGAGATCAACGTCACGCCCATGGTCGACGTCATGCTGGTGCTTCTCATCATCTTCATGGTGTCGGCGCCGCTTTTGACTGTGGGCGTTCCGCTCGATTTGCCGCAGACCCAGGCCAAAAGCCTCGAGCAGGACAAGACGCCCTTGCAGTTGTCGGTTGATGCTCAGGGACGGATTTTCATCAACGACACCGAAGTCACGATGGAGGAGTTGGTTCCGAAATTGACGGCGATCACCGATGCACGCGGCGGTCTTGACGAGCGCATCTTCATGCGCGCCGACAAGAAGGCCGACTATGGCACGGTGGCGCGAGTGATGGGTCGGCTGTCGGGCGCCGGGTTCAAGCGTCTGGCGCTGGTCACCGAAGTGGAGCAGGGATCTTAAGGTTGAAGATCAAGGTCGATAAGACACTGGCAGCATCGGTTGCCCTGCACGTCCTTGTGATCGGGTGGGGGCTGGTGTCGTTTTCGTCGAAGGCTTTCGAATCGGTGCCAGAAGAATCTTTGCCGGTCGACATCATCTCCGCCGATCAACTCGCCCACGTCACGGCGGGCATGAAGACCGGCAAGAAGGAAAAACCGAAGCCCCTGGTCGAGAAGGTCGCCGAGCCCACACCGCCGCCGGAGGACACTGTCGGCAAGATCGACGACAAGAAGCCGCCGGTCATGACCGACGTGGCGCCCAAAGAACAACCAAAGCCAGATGACAAGGCCGCTGCCGAGGCTGCTGCAGCAGCAGCGAAGGCCGAGGCGGCAGCCAAAGCAGCCGACGCAAAGGCCAAGGCGGATGCGAAAGCCAAAGCAGAGGCCGCGAAGGCCGAGGCGGAAGCCTTAGCTGAAGCAAAGGCGGAGGCTCAAGCCAAGGCCAAGGCGAAGGCCGAAGCGCAGGCGAAAGCAAAAGCCGAGGCGAAAGCGGAAGCCAAAGCCAAAGCCGAGGCAAAGGCCAAGGCAGAAGCCGAGGCGAAAGCCCAGGCAGAGGCGAAGAAGGCTGAGCGCGTGTTCGACCAATCGAAGATTGCGGCACTGCTTGACAAGCGCGAGCCCACCCGCCGCTCGGTCACCGGAGACACGCTGAATCCGAATGCCGCGCTCGGCCTCGCTCATGGCAAGGCCGCGGACAATTCCGCGACCTGGGGGTCGATGTTCAAGTCCCAGGTCGAGCGTTGCTGGAAAAAGCCCTATGGCGGGCTCGAAGCTCAGATGATCGAAGCGGTGTTCAGCATCAAGCTGAAGCGCGACGGCACGCTGGAGACCACGCCGACCGCGATCAGCAACCCGTCGACACCCTACTTCCGCGTTTATCAGGAAAGCGCGCTGCGCGCGATCATTGAATGCCAGCCGTACAATCTGCCTGCGGCTTATTTCGACGAATGGAAGTTTTTCGAGCCCGTATTCACAGAACGAAAGTCGTAAGCAACGAACGTTGCGGATGAAAAGTTTGACCGATGATCGAGAGAAATGGATTGCAGAGAATGCCGTTCCGCCTGAACCGCCGACACATGATTTCCGGGATGGCATCGGCTGCCGTGTTGCTGGGCGGTAGGCAAGCCTTCGCCCAGGCGCGGGTCCAGATCACCGAGGGCAACGTCGCGCCGCTCCCGATCGCCATTCCGAATTTCATTGCCGGTTCGCCGTCGGATAGCGAGGTCGGTGCCGGCGTCGCCAAGGTCATCACCAACAATCTCAAGCGCAGCGGGTTGTTCGCGCCAATCGACCAGGCCGCGTATATCCAGAAGATCACCAATATCGACGTGCCGCCGCAGTTCGCCGACTGGAAGACCATCAACGCACAGGCGCTGGTGACCGGACGTATGACGCGTCAGGGCGACGGGCGGCTCAAGGCCGAGTTTCGTTTGTGGGATGTCGCGACCGGCCAGCAGCTTGCAGGCCAGCAATATTTTACATCGCCGGAATATTGGCGGCGGATCGCGCACATCATCTCGGATCAGATTTACGAGCGTTTGACCGGCGAGAAAGGCTATTTCGACAGCCGCGTGGTGTTCGTCGACGAGTCCGGAACAGCGCAGCACCGCGTCAAGCGGCTGGCCCTGATGGATCAGGACGGCGCCAACGTGCGTTACCTCACGCGCGGAGCTGACCTTGTGATCACGCCGCGCTTTTCGCCGTCGACCCAGGAAATCACCTATATGGAATTCGGGCAGGGCGATCCCCGGGTCTATCTGTTCAACATCGAAACCGGCCAGCGCGAAATCGTCGGCAACTTCCCCGGTATGTCGTTCGCGCCGCGGTTCGCGCCGGATGGCCAACGCATCATCATGAGCCTGCAGCAGGGTGGAAACTCGAACCTGTTCGTGATGGACATTCGCTCGAAGTCGACGACACGTCTGACGGACACGCCGGCGATCGACACGTCGCCCTCGTATTCGCCGGACGGCGCCCGCATCTGTTTTGAGTCGGATCGCGGCGGTAAACCGCAAATTTATGTGATGGGAGCGACCGGCGGCGGGGCCCAACGCATCTCGTTCGGGGAGGGCTCCTACTCGACTCCGGTGTGGTCACCCCGCGGTGACTACATCGCCTTCACGAAGCAAGGCGGTGGTCAGTTTTCCATCGGCATTATCAAGCCGGACGGTTCCGGCGAACGAATTCTGACGTCGGGATTTCACAACGAGGGTCCGACCTTCGCGCCTAACGGGCGGGTCCTGATGTTCTTCCGCGACCCCGGCGGCAACGCTGGACCATCGCTTTATACGATCGACGTCTCCGGCCGCAACGAATTGAAAGTTCCCACGCCTGGTTTTGCGTCCGATCCGGCATGGTCGCCCCTGCTCTCATAAGCCGGATCCCCGAGCCGAAACCGGATCGGCGTCGGTTGGATCTTGATCCTGTAACATTCTGTTTTGCAGGGTAAACTCGGCCTTCAGGTGGCCGGTTCAAACGTCTCGCTAACGATGTTCGCTCAGAAAAGCTTCACTAGCGGCCGGTAACACTGTGCGCGCGGAAAGGATGCGCGCGCAGCCGATGCAGTTGGCCGACCACCATCGCGATACCGATACGATGTCGCCAGCGATATATGCGGCGCTTGTGGGTTCGCTATTCCAGAATCCGGCACCGATGTTGGCTGGCGCGGTCTGCGCTGCGATTGCGGCGGTCATGACCGCATTGAAGACCGGCAACCATCTGCTGTGGCCATGCGCGGTGCTTCTGGTCCTGATTGGCATGCTCCGCACTTTCGACATGGCGAAATACAAGAATCGCCGTTCGGATCTGACTGTAGGCGAAGCCGAGCGCTGGGAGGCCCGCTATCAGATCGGAGCGGTGCTCTACGCAATTGTCCTTGGCGCATGGTGCGCCATCGCGCTTCTGATGACCGACGACGCCGTCGCGCACATGATCTGCATCTCGGTCACCACGGGATATGTGGCGGCCGGCGCCGGCCGCGCCTACGGACGCCCATGGATTTTCCACCTGCAGATTCTGCTGACCTGCGGGCCGATGGCTGGGGCGATGGCGCTGAAAGGCAGTCCTTATTACCTTGGGATGGCGCTTCTCACCCTGCTGTATTTCCTTGGTCTCGAGAGGATCACGACCAGACTACAGCAGATTTTTCTCCGCGCCTTGATCGCGCGCGAACGCGAAGCCGCGCTCGCCGCCCAGTTCGACACCGCGCTGAACAACATGCCGCATGGCCTGTGCATGTTCGGCGCAGACGGTCGCCTTGGCGTGATGAACTATCGTTTCAGTGAAATGATGCATCTCGCCGACGACTTCGTGCATCGCAGCGTGGGCGCAGCGGATGTCATCGCCGCATGCGTGGCCGCCGGAACGATGTCGTCCGAAAACGGGCGGACGATTATCTCGGAGATCGAGAATTCGCAAGCCGGCGCAATCGTGACCACCGACGTGGATATGGAGCAGGGGCGGGCGTTGTCGTGGACGTTCCAGCCGATGGCCGTCGGCGGCGCGGTCGTGCTGGTCGAGGACATCACGGAGCGGCGCAAGGCGGAAGCGAGAATCAACCATCTCGCTCGCTTCGATCCGCTTACCGAATTGCCCAACAGGCTCAGCTTTCGCGACGAAATCGAACGCTTGCTGGCGACCTCCAATAGTGCGCCGAGGCTATCGGCGCTGCTGTTCATCGATCTAGATCAGTTCAAGCAGATCAATGATACGCTCGGTCATCCCTGTGGGGATCGCCTGTTAAGCATTGTCGCCGACCGACTCCGGGGAATGCTTCGCCCGGAGGACTTCGTCGCGCGATTCGGCGGCGACGAATTCGTTGTGTTTCAGCAAAACATCCAGTCGGCGGAGGAGGCGGCCGCGCTATCCCGCCGTATCGTCGAACGGCTCACCGAGCGATATGAAATTGATCGCCATCTTGTCGAGATCGGCGCGAGTATCGGTATCGCAATGACATCACCTGGCATCACGGCCGACAACATTCTGAAGCACGCCGACATGGCGCTCTACCGTGCCAAGGCCGATGGTCGCGGAACCTTCTGCTTCTTCCGCAACGAGATGGCTGAAACGGTCGAATCGCGCCGCGCCCTCGAACTCGATCTACGCAATGCACTGGCCAAGGAAGAGTTCGAACTGTTCTATCAGCCGCTGGTCAATCTGAAGTCGGGACGGATCACCGCCTGCGAGGCACTGCTGCGCTGGAATCATCCCTCGCGCGGTACGGTGTCACCGATGGACATCATTCCGGTGGCGGAGGAGATGGGGATCATCATCGATCTCGGCCGCTGGATTTTGCGCAAGGCCTGCATGGAATGCATGACGTGGCCGGAGGTTGTCAGCGTCGCCGTCAACTTCTCGTCGGAGCAATTCCATCAGCGCGACATCCTGAGCGAAGTCCGCTATGCCTTGGAGGTTTCCGGTCTTCCGGCGCACCGCCTCGAAATCGAGATTACAGAATCGTCGTTGCTGCGTAACACGCAGTGGACTCACGACGCGCTGAGCCAATTGCGCTCTGCGGGCGTGAGGATTTCACTCGATGATTTTGGCACAGGGTATTCGAGCCTTAGTTATTTGCACAATTTCCCGCTCCAGAAGGTCAAGATCGATCGCTCGTTTCTGGAGGGGATCGATACGGACCGGCCCCTGATGCTATTGCGTGGTGTGGCTCGGCTGAGCGCCGATCTCGGCATGGCCGTCGTCGTCGAAGGCATTGAAACCAACGAGCAGCTCGATCTCGTCAGCGTCGACGGCACGGTGACGGAAGCGCAAGGCTATCTGTTCAGCCGACCGGTATCGGCGGCGGGCATTCGTCAGCAGCTCGACGCCTCTCATGGACGTCATCTGTGTGATGGCAATGTGAAGGGTGTCCGGTCGATCGCTTAGATTTCTCCCTGAGGGACGCTCCAACTTCGAGTCGAGGGTCCCCGTTGAAAGAATGTGAGGACACACTAACATTAATGTTTTGTTATCTTTTCATTTCATTAACGAATCGTTAACCTTCGATTGTTTGCTGGAATCAGGCGGCGAGGGTGCTCCCAATGAGTTCGGCTCTAACAGTCGCTAAGCCTGTAGACCGAAGTATCGAACTTCTGGATCGGGTTGATTATCGCCTGGTGGAAACGCCGGCAGATAGGGATATCATCTACCGCCTTCGATATCGCGCCTACCTGAATGAGGGCGCGATCGAGACCAACCGCGACCATAAAATCTTTGATCGTTTCGACGAAATGCCGAATTCCTGGATTTTTGCCGTCTATCTGGACGGCGCGCTGGCCAGTTCCATTCGTCTCAGCATTTCGTCGCCGGAGCATCCGCTCAGTCCTTCGGTGGATGTGTTTAAGGATTATCTCCAGCCGGAGGTCGATCGGCGCAAGGTTATGGTCGACCCGACCCGCTTTGTGGCGGATCCGGAGCTTGCGGGTCGATTTCCTGAATTGCCCTACATCACGCTCCGTCTATGCTTCGTCGCCTGCAGTTTCTTCAATGCGGACCTCGGTCTGGCTACCGTTCGCGCTGAACACCGGTCGTTCTACCGGCGTTTATTTGATCACCAGCCGTTGAGTCCGCCGCGCCGGTATCCTGGTCTCGTCAAGCCGATCTGTCTGATGGCGGTCGATTTTCCGGCCTCTCGCGAAAAGGTCTTCGCCCGCTATCCGTATCTCCGTTCGAGCTATTTCGAACGTCGAATGTTATTCGAGCGCAGAGCTGGCACCGCAACTCTGGTGCCCACCGATTCTCCGTTTTCGTTCGCACGACCCTCGATCGTCCCGAGGTCCTGATATCCGACCTAATTGTTGTGATGTGGGTTCAGGGGCGGACTCCGCGGACCGCGCGGTTGTGAAATCGCTGTCGGTTCACCCTCGCGCCACATTTGCGGCTTATTAACCATCGCGGGCGCTTCTTTCGCAAACATGGCATTTGATGCAATCGAGCAACCTCTCATCAAGGTTGACGGAACGTTCGCTTAACCATCACCCTGTAGAGCGGATAACAGTGGAAAACGCGAGCGTGGAGGCTCCGGAATGTTAAATCAGAAGCGATTCCTCCGGGGATTGAAGCTCGCCGCCGTGGTTGCGGCGGCGCTGTCGATGGGTGCTTGCGCTAATAAAAATCCGATGGACGGGAGGGGCGGCGGGATGGCCGGCGCTGCGACCCCGGGCAGCCAGCAGGATTTCGTGGTCAATGTCGGCGACCGCGTTTTCTTCGAGAGCGACCAGACCAGCCTGTCGCCACAGGCGATAACGACGCTGGAGAAACAGGCGCGTTGGCTGCAGACCTACAATCGCTATTCCTTCACCGTCGAAGGCCATGCGGATGAACGAGGTACCCGCGAGTACAACATTGCGCTCGGCGCCCGCCGCGCGCAGACGGTTCGTTCTTTCCTTGCGTCGCGCGGCATCGATCCGGGCCGGATGCGGACCATTTCCTATGGCAAAGAGCGCCCGGTCGCGGTCTGCAACGACATTTCCTGCTGGTCCCAGAACCGCCGCGCTGTCACGGTGCTCAACGCCAGTTCCTGAGGCGTCCCTTATCTTATTTTGTTTTCAGCCGGCGCTCTTGGGGCGCCGGTTTTTTGCGCCAGGACGATCGGTGAAATAAAAGCCGGCTTCTGCCTTCTGTCTTGACGATGCAAACCGGCTGTTATCTGCAGCTCAAGCCAGAGGGCGCCGTTTTCACGCTTAACGCCACGAAAATATTTAAGGAGAAGACTGACTGGCAAGATCGTCGTAAAGTGATTGTTGTTGTTAGACCAAGTCACATTTTCGGCGTACTCAAGTTTTCAATGGGTGCGCTTTCGATGTGACGTTTATTCAGTCGACAGGCCAAAATGTCATCCATACCTCCGAGGCTTGCACGCGCAATGGCCGTTGCCACGATGCTCGTGCTTTCGTCACATGTCTCCGCGCAATACGATGTCGATCCTGAACTCCGCATCCAGCAACTGGAACAGCAGCTGCGAACCCTGACCGGGCAGAACGAAGAGTTGCAGCACCGGAATCGGATGCTCGAACAACAGCTGCAGCAGTTGCAGCCTGGAACGGCATCACCTGGCGTCGCGGCGACTGCGCCGGCAAATCCAAACGCCGGTTCGCCTCAACCGAATTACGATCAGCGAGGAAGCCAGCCACCCCTCGTGCAGGAGCAGGTCGTACCCGTGCCTGCGCAAGGTCACCGGGGTGATGCCTTCAACCCTAGCCAGAACCCTAACGCCCCCGGTGCGCCACGCGCGCTCGGCGGCGGACAGATGCCGATCCCGGCGACGGCCGTAGGCTCGCCCGGCGGCCGCGAAGCCGGCGCTCCGCTCGATCTCGCCAACGTCGGTCCACGCTCTTCGGGGAATTATCCGAGGACCGGCAACGCTCCGCTCAATTCGGGCGGCCTGACAACACTGCCGCCATCGGCGACGCCGCGGGACGAATTCGATCTTGGCATCGGCTACATGCAGCGCAAGGACTTTGCGCTTGCCGAGGAAACCATGCGCAATTTCACCCAGAAATACCCTTCCGATGCGCTGACGGGCGACGCGCAGTACTGGCTCGGAGAAAGCCTGTTTCAGCGCCAGAAATATCGCGAGGCTGCTGAGGCTTTTCTGGGCGTGACCACAAAGTACGACAGTTCGGCAAAGGCGGCCGATGCGTTGCTTCGGCTTGGTCAATCGTTGGCCGCCCTGAAAGAAAAGGAAGCCGCCTGCGCCGCGCTTGGTGAGGTCACGCGCAAATATCCCCGCGCCTCCGCTGGAGTGAAACAGGCCGTGGACCGTGAGCAGAGGCGGGTAAAGTGCTAGCGCATGATCCGCCAAAGTATGAGCGGTAGCGCGCGATCGGACGCAAAACCGGAATCCACTTTTGCTGATCGCGCTCTAGAGAACATGCGCTGGATCGCGTAAATTCGGGCGGGTCTCCGACTATAAGGAGCGTGTCCGATGAGCCTTCATGCCCCGCAATTTTGTTCGGCCGCGACCCTGTTCGTGGTCCAGGACGTCCCCAAAGCCGTTGCCCATTATCGCGACGTCCTCGGCTTCAAGGTCGGCTTCACCTACGGTGATCCGGTTTTCTACGGCGGCGTCGAGCGGGGCGACGTTACGATTCATTTCCAGGCCGCGAACAAGACGCCGCGCGAATCCGGCCAAGGCGCCGTCAACGTGTTTGTGACCGAGGTCGACGCGCTGCACGATGAGCTGAAGTCGCGCGGGGCGACCATAGTGCATCCGCCGGGCGATCGTCCCTACGGCATGCGTGATTTCGATATCGACGATCTGGACGGCAACCGCCTGACGTTTGGGATGGGCATCGGTGGTTCGGACTAGATCGACCGCACAAGCGATGAAGCCACCGAAAACGGGCTCCGCTTTGCCGATTTCGGCAACGGAAGCAAAAACGCTGTTCGCGGACTGGAAAGCGGCTCGCGCACTCGTTCTCGCCGTATCCGGCGGCCCCGATTCCATGGCGCTGATGTGGCTCGCGGCACGTTGGCGGCGCGCCATGACAGGCGGTCCCGACCTCATTGCTGTTACCATCGATCATGGCCTGCGGCGTGGCTCCGCGCGCGAGGCGCGACAGGTCAAGCTGCTCGCAACCTCGCTCGGCGTGACACACCGCATCGTGCGCTGGAGCGGCGCCAAACCGGAATCCGGATTACCGGCGGCCGCGCGAGACGCCCGCTACCGCCTGCTGGCGAGAACAGCCCGCGCCCACGGCGCATTGCATATCCTCACCGCTCACACCTGTGATGATCAGGCGGAAACCGTTCTGATGCGATTATCGCGCGGCAGCGGCATTGCGGGCCTCTCCGCAATGGCACGTGAAACGATGCGTGACGGGTTCATCCTTGCCCGGCCGTTTCTGAATGTTCCGAAGTCGAGGCTGATTGCGACGCTGAAGAAGGCAAAAATCGACTACGTGGAGGATCCGACCAATCGCAACCTCAATTTCACGCGGCCGCGTTTGCGTGCTCTGATGCCGGCGCTGGCGGAGGAAGGATGCGATGCCCATAACCTGACGCGGCTCGCATCGCGTCTGGCGCGAGCTAATACAGCGCTGGAGCTCCTCGTCGACGGCGCGGAGCGTTATCTGGCCCTGCAGGATGACGACGCGCAGCGTCCTGGCTTTCGAACGGAGGCGTTTGCGGTCCTCTCGGAGGAGATCAAGATTCGATTGTTGTTGCGGGTGATCGATCGTGTCGGCTGCGAGGGGCGGGCTGAATTGGGTAAGGTTGAGGCTCTGCTCTTGGCACTCGAAAGCGCCGCAAATCATGCGGATTTCGGTCGACGCGTTCTGCTCAGAAGGACGCTAGCGGGGGCGCTGGTGACGCTTACCCCCGAGCGGATCAGCGTCGAGCCGGCACCGCCCCGGCGTCGAACCAACTGATGCCGTTAATCGCCGCGCAGAGAACCCTAAGCTATGATTCAAAGCGGGTCTCATTTCCGCCCCGCGTCAAGTTCCGTCAAGCGCCACCATGCTTCAAAAATATGAAACGACCGCAGACTCCGCCCGGCGCAAGCTTGAAAGATGAGGCGGATCAAAGAGGTGATAAGCCGAAATGTTGGAAATGCGAAACCTTGTGTCAACTGCCAGGGCCGAATAGGTTTTATTTAATAAGAGTTTCACCCGGTTCCCTTGGCAGGGGCAACCTCCGCGCCTAGATTGTATACGTCTCGGCAACCCCCATCTATTAAGTCGATGCAGGGATATCCGGCTGCGATCCGCGCGGCCTCGAAGGAAGATCGATGAACGCCAATATGCGCAACTTCGCCCTCTGGGTCATCATTGTCTTGCTCCTGTTGGCATTGTTCACATTGTTCCAGAGTCCTGGTCACCACACGACCGCGCAGGATATTTCGTTCTCGCAGTTGCTGACGGAAGTCGATCAGAACAATGTTCGCGATGTCGTGATCCAAGGGCAGGAAATTCGCGGCACCTTCACCAACGGTTCCAACTTCCAGACCTATGCGCCAACCGATCCGGGGCTGGTGAAAAAGCTCTATGACGCCAAGGTGCAGATCACAGCCAAACCCCCCGGCGACAGCGTGCCATGGTTCGTCTCGCTACTGGTCTCTTGGCTGCCGTTCATCGCGCTCATCGGCGTGTGGATTTTTCTATCGCGCCAGATGCAGGGCGGCGCCGGCAAGGCGATGGGTTTCGGCAAGTCTCGCGCCAAGATGCTGACGGAGGCCCACGGCCGCGTCACCTTCGAGGACGTCGCAGGCGTCGATGAGGCCAAGCAGGACCTGCAGGAGATCGTCGAGTTCCTGCGCGACCCCGGCAAATTCCAACGCCTCGGCGGGCGTATTCCGCGCGGCGTGCTCCTGGTCGGCCCGCCCGGCACCGGCAAGACGCTGATCGCGCGCGCTGTCGCGGGCGAGGCCAACGTGCCGTTCTTCACCATTTCGGGCTCGGACTTCGTCGAGATGTTCGTCGGCGTCGGCGCCAGCCGCGTCCGCGACATGTTCGAGCAGGCCAAGAAGAACGCGCCCTGCATCATCTTCATCGACGAAATCGATGCAGTCGGCCGTCACCGCGGCGCCGGTCTCGGCGGCGGCAATGACGAGCGCGAACAGACGCTGAACCAGTTGCTGGTCGAAATGGATGGCTTCGAGGCCAATGAGGGCGTCATCCTCATTGCGGCGACCAACCGCCCCGACGTGCTTGACCCAGCACTGCTGCGCCCCGGTCGCTTCGATCGTCAGGTCGTGGTGCCGAATCCGGACGTCGTTGGCCGCGAACAGATTCTCAAGGTTCACGTTCGCAAGGTGCCGCTGGCACCCGATGTCAACCTCAAGACCGTCGCCCGCGGTACGCCCGGTTTCTCTGGCGCGGATCTGATGAATCTCGTCAACGAGGCGGCGCTGACGGCCGCCCGCCGCAACAAGCGCATGGTGACGCAGGCCGAGTTCGAGGAAGCCAAGGACAAGGTGATGATGGGCGCCGAGCGCAAGTCGCTCGTCATGACTGAGGAAGAAAAAATGCTGACGGCCTATCACGAGGGCGGTCACGCCATCGTCGGCCTTAATGTCATCGCCACCGATCCGATTCACAAGGCGACCATTATTCCGCGGGGCCGGGCGTTGGGCATGGTGATGCAACTTCCCGAACGCGACAAGCTGTCGATGTCGCTGGAGCAGATGACCTCGCGACTTGCGATCATGATGGGTGGCCGCGTGGCAGAGGAAATGATTTTCGGCCACGAGAAGGTGACGTCCGGTGCTGCGTCCGACATTGATCAGGCGACGCGTCTTGCGCGCATGATGGTGACGCGCTGGGGCCTCTCGAAAGAACTCGGCACGGTGTCCTATGGCGAGAACAATGACGAGGTGTTTCTCGGCATGCAGGTCAACCGCCAGCAGAACGTGTCCGAGGCGACTGCCCAGAAGATCGACTCCGAAGTCAGGCGTCTGGTCGAGACCGGTTACAAGGACGCGACCCGCATTCTTGGTGAGAAGCGGGCCGATCTGGAGACGCTGGCCAAGGGCCTGCTTGAGTTCGAAACCTTGACCGGCGATGAGATCACCGATCTGCTCAACGGCAAGAAGCCGAACCGGGAATCGGTGCTGGAGCCTGCGACACCGCGCACGTCGGCGGTGCCGCCTGCCGGCAAAACACGTCCGCGCCCGGAGCCCGATCCAGGTCTCGAACCACAGCCGCAGGCCTGAGCACCGAACGTTCGGTGCTATCCATCGGTGTCTAAAATCAAAACAGCCCGGCGTAAGCCGGGCTGTTTTGCGTTGTGCTCCGAACTTGAGTTGTAGGTCGATATCACTTCAGGACAAGGCAGTTCGCGTAGCTTGCGCGGCGTTGTCGAAACGTGGTGTAAGGCGCGCACGATTTCCCCTACGAGGAATGGTTTCAAACCATGGCCAAAGCTGCCTCGAAGTCGAAAAAGCCTGCAACGAAATCAAAACCATCTACAAAATCCCGGACGAAAAAGCGAAATTCCGCCGGCACGGGGAAAGCGACGAATAACGCAACAAGAACGCCGCCGGCGAGGAGCAAGTGGGTCTATACGTTTGGAGACGGCAAGGCGGAGGGCAAAGCAGAACTGAAGGAATTGCTCGGCGGCAAGGGTGCCAATCTCGCCGAGATGGCCAATCTCGGTTTGCCAGTGCCTCCCGGCTTCACGATTACGACTTCGGTATGCGCGGTTTTCTATGCGCATGACGAATCCTATCCAAAGGAGCTGAAGCCGCAGGTCGAAAAAGCACTGCAGCACGTCGCAAAAATAACCGGCAAGGTGTTCGGTGATGCGGCCAATCCGCTTTTGGTCTCGGTGCGATCGGGAGCGCGCGCCTCGATGCCCGGCATGATGGATACGGTGCTCAATCTCGGTCTCAATGACAAGACCGTCGAAGCTATGGCCGCGCTCTCTGGCGATCGGCGATTTGCTTATGATAGCTATCGCCGCTTCATCACTATGTATTCGGATGTCGTGCTTGGCTTCGCGCATCATCACTTCGAAGACATTCTGGATACGTTCAAGGATGGCAGGGGCTATTCGCTTGACACGGACCTGACCGGCGACGACTGGGTCGAGGTGGTGGGCAAGTACAAGACGGCTGTTGCACGCGAGACCGGCAAGGATTTTCCGCAAGATCCTTATGAGCAGCTGTGGGGCGCGATCGGCGCAGTGTTCTCGTCCTGGATGAATGCGCGGGCGGTCACTTATCGCAGCCTGCACAATATTCCGGAGTCGTGGGGCACCGCCGTCAACGTGCAGGCCATGGTGTTTGGCAATCTGGGTGAGACATCGGCAACCGGCGTGGCGTTCACGCGCAATCCGTCCACCGGCGAAAGCCGGCTCTATGGTGAGTTTCTCATCAACGCTCAGGGCGAGGACGTGGTGGCAGGCATCCGCACGCCGCAGGACCTCACCGAGGCGGCGCGCAAGGAGTCCGGGTCCGACAAGCCGTCGATGGAAACGGCAATGCCCGAATCCTTCAAGGAGTTGACGCGCATCTACAGGTTGCTCGAAAAGCACTATCGCGACATGCAGGACATGGAGTTCACGGTCGAGGATGGCAAGCTGTGGATGCTCCAGACCCGAAGCGGTAAACGTACCGCGCGCGCCGCGTTGCGCATCGCGGTCGAACTTGCCAATGAGGGCCTGATCTCCAGGAAAGAAGCGGTGGTCCGTATCGATCCGGCCTCGCTTGATCAGTTGCTGCATCCGACCATCGATCCCAGCGCACAGCGCGACGTGGTTGCCACCGGCTTGCCAGCGTCGCCCGGCGCGGCTGCGGGTGAGATCGTGTTTTCTTCGGAGGAGGCAACCAAGCTGCAGGCCGGCGGCCGCAAGGTTATCTTGGTACGGATCGAGACCAGTCCGGAAGACATCCACGGTATGCATGCCGCCGAGGGCATTTTGACGACGCGCGGCGGCATGACCTCGCACGCGGCGGTGGTCGCGCGCGGTATGGGCAAGCCCTGCGTTTCCGGCTGCGGCAGCATCCGCGTCGATTATGGACGCGGCACTATGGCAGTCGGAGATCGCACCTTCAAGGTCGGTGACGTCATCACCATCGACGGTTCGCTCGGCGAGGTGCTGGCGGGACAGATGTCGATGATCGAGCCGGAGCTGTCCGGTGAGTTCGGTACGCTGATGGGCTGGGCCGACGAGATTCGCAAGCTCGGCATCCGGGTCAACGGCGACACGTCAGCCGACGCGCGAACGGCGGTGAGGTTTGGTGCCGAGGGAATCGGCCTGTGCCGCACCGAGCACATGTTCTTCGAGGAGACTCGCATCCGTACGGTGCGAGAAATGATTCTGGCCGAAGACGAGCAGGCGCGCCGCGCCGCGCTGTCGAAGCTGTTACCGATGCAGCGCGCCGATTTCGTCGAGTTGTTCGAGATCATGAAGGGCCTGCCGGTCACGATCCGGTTGCTTGATCCTCCGCTCCATGAATTTTTGCCGCATACACAGGCCGAGATCGAAGATGTCGCGCGTGCGATGAACACCGATCCGCGCAAGCTGGCTGACCGTGCCCGCAATCTCGCCGAATTCAATCCAATGCTTGGCTTTCGTGGGTGCCGCCTTGCCATCGTTTATCCCGAGATCGCCGAAATGCAGGCGCGGGCGATCTTCGAGGCGGCGATCGAGGCCGAAAAGCGCACCGGCAATGCCGTCGCCGTTGAAGTCATGGTGCCGCTGATCGCGACCAAGGCGGAGTTCGATCGGATCAAGACGCGGATCGATATGACCGCGCAATCGGTGACACGCGAAACCGGCGGCAAGCCGGCCTATCAGGTCGGTACCATGATCGAATTGCCGCGCGCCTGTCTGGCGGCAGGAGAGATCGCCGAAACGGCGGAGTTCTTTTCGTTCGGCACCAACGACCTCACGCAGACCACGTTTGGCATCAGCCGCGACGACGCGGCGAGCTTCCTTGGCGCCTATATCGCGAAGGGAATTTTGGAGATCGATCCATTCATCTCGGTGGATCGCGGCGGTGTCGGAGAACTGGTGAAGATCGGCGTCGCGCGTGGCCGCAAGACCCGCCCAAATCTCAAGGTGGGCATCTGCGGCGAACACGGCGGCGATCCCGTTTCGGTGGCATTCTGTCACGAGATCGGATTGAACTATGTGTCATGCTCACCATACCGCGTGCCGATCGCGCGTCTTGCGGCCGCTCATGCGGCGCTCGGCAAGATCGTCGCGAGCCGAGTGGATGATGGACGGTGATGATCGGAAGGCCTGCCGGCCGCCTAAAGCAGAAGTAGGTTTTCGGATAAGATCATGCTCTGCCGGTGAACCGCCTGAGCGTCATCCGCGGCGAATCAAGCGTTGACCGTATCTTTACTATTTCGCTCGAGGCGTTGTTTACCAACGCTCCCGATATTCGCGCGCGCTTTCGGATGCCTCTTGCCTGTTGTGCACTTGCATCGCCGATTAACGCCCTCGCAACTTTAATTGGATATTACCGAGATCGATCGAAATGGACTAAACGTGCAAATCGATCACGTGTGTGGCGTTGCGTGAGCGTGTCGATGTCTGTGTTGCGTAACCAACCGAAGAGCGCGCGTCTTGCGCTCTTCGGTTTCGGTCTCTGCGTCTTCGCATTGATCCCGAACGAAATCGGATATCAGGATATTGCGTCCTTGCTTGCGAGGCAGCCGGGTGTCGCCGAACGCTGGCAAAGGCGTGTTTCCGCCAACGCGGTCAGCTCCATTCAGGTCGCGACCTTCAATTTCGGGCGTCCGGTCGGCACATCTGTACCG
Organism: Nitrobacter sp. TKz-YC02; assembly: GCF_049852135.1. Lineage (NCBI taxonomy): Bacteria > Pseudomonadati > Pseudomonadota > Alphaproteobacteria > Hyphomicrobiales > Nitrobacteraceae > Nitrobacter > Nitrobacter sp. TKz-YC02. Next base: position 3,316,878 of record NZ_CP180728.1, on the reverse strand, counting down.
CGCGCGGCCACACTCCTGCTTGCGAGTCTCGATGATGGCGTTGATGCTGCCGCGCGCAACCGGCTGACGCGGCCGCCGCCACGCTATAGCGCCTCTGATTTCCCCAAGGTCAATCGGACGCTGAAGGGCGACCGTTTAGCCCTCGTTGCGCCGGAGCCACCGCCCATTGCGCCGACGGATGCTGCACCGGAGGACCCCTCAACGTCCAATGCGTCGGTGTTCGGGGCAAAGACGGCGACAACCCGTCATGACGGGGAACCCTCGGGGCTCGATCCCGAACTGGCGGAAGCCCTGAACGCACCTCCTCTGCCACAATACGATGTGCAGCGATCAGACGATCTTGAGGCTGATCATGCGGTGGAGAGGCCGCAACCTTCCACTGACGAGTTCTCGATCAAGACGGCAAGCCTGTACTTCGGCAGTTCGGCGCTGGGTGTCGCAAGTGAAGGTCTGGAACACTGGCGCCCCGGCGAAGAACCCATGATCGTGATGCCGGCCCTGGCAGCGGATCCCGACATGAAGGCATCCCGGCCGCCGCAGCGGGATTCTACAAAAGCCGGCGAAACCGTGGTCGGCAAGGGCGAGGTCAAAACGCCGGCCGAGCGGCTCGGTCTTCTGGATGACAAGAAGCGCGCCAAGCAGGAAAAATGCCTCGCGGAGGCGGTTTATTTCGAAGCGCGCGGCGAAGCGGTTCGCGGTCAGATCGCGGTTGCGCAGGTGGTTATGAACCGCGTGTTCTCAGGTTACTATCCGACCACGGTGTGCGGCGCAGTTTACCAGAACGCAAAGCGTCGTTTAGCGTGCCAATTCACGTTTGCCTGCGACGGCATTCGCGACGTCGTCACCGAGCCGGACATGTGGGATCGCGCCCGGAGGATAGCGAAGGCCACTCTTGACGGACGGCTGTGGCTGTCGGAAGTCGGCAAGTCGACGCACTATCACGCCTATTGGGTGCATCCTTCCTGGGTGCGGGAAATGAAGAAGATGTACCGCACCGGTGTTCATACCTTCTACCGTCCGCGCGCGTGGGGTGACGGCAGAGATGCGCCGAGTTGGGGAACAACGGCTCAGACCGCCGAAATCTCCGCCAGCCTCGCCGAGGCAGCTCATAGTTCGGCCGAATTTGGTGGCTCTGCCCGGCGGTAGAGTCGCCGGCGCAATTGCCGACAGACGGGCACTGTCATTTTGGATCCTAGGCGGAGTAAAGCGCGGATCAAGGACGACTGGCTGGCGGCTTGCGAATGGTCTCTATTGTTAGAAATATCTGAAATAACTCATGAAATTTGTCTGGAAGCGTTGATCCAGCCGTCACCAGGATTTCTCGCTGGCGAAGTTCGCGGGCGCCTCGTGGTGAAAGTTTCCTAGGATATTCAGACTTTACCAACCAAGCTGCTCCAATGTTGCCACGGTTAGTATGGTAAGGAGCGGGTAAAGGTCAGTCATCGGCGCTATCCCGCGATCAAGTTGTCGGAGTTGCAGTATGCTCGCGCGTTTCGTGTCAGGAGTCCTGATTGCAGGTGCGATTGCCGCACCGGCAATGGCCGGTCACCTCATGAATGCCAACGAGGCTAAACGGTTTGTCGCCGGCAAGGTTTTCGCGTTCACCTGCTTCGACGGTACGCGTGGCGCCGGCCGGGTGTTCGAGGACGGGGGCGCGGCCGGCGCGGTGCAGTTCAGCGGCGAAGGTCCGGTTCGCCACATGAGGCTGCCGGGCAATACGCTACAAGTGCGCGGCCAGGCGGTTTGCGCGTCGATCAAGGGTCTTCCGTTCGAACCGTGCTTCAACCTTGACAAGAAGAGCGAAGCCAGCTTCCGCGGTTCGGTATCGGGCATGGGCTTTGCGTATTGCGACTTCGACCATCAGGGGGGCAGGCAGATGCTGCTGGCGCGCGCTGCTGCACACCCGTATGCCCGCCGCAGGGTTTCGCGCACGGCCGATGCGTCGAACACGGAAGTGACCGCGCGTGTCGAAACCCCGAGGGTCGAGAGCGCCAGGCTTGAGCCCGTCAAGCCCGAAGCCAGGCCAGCCAAGGTCGAAGGCCCTTTGGAACTGCGCCGTTCCACCGATTAAGTTCTTGGCACACCGATTGTGCTGGGTCGCGAACCGTTTTTCCACGAAAAGCGTAATATGGATTATTCCAGATCGATGCGGAACGGTCGCCCTTCGATCGTCATGTCGCCGGGACCCATTTCGTCGACCGCGCGCAGCATCCGTCCTCCACGTCCAAGAGCTTTGTCGGCCAGTGCCACGATCAGGCGATTCGGCTGCGCGATTGGTGAGGCCGCGCGGATCTGACGTGCGATGGAGATCTCGTCGCGATGCGGGTTGAGCGCGCAGGCGGCGGTGAAAGCGCTCGCGGTCGACCGGCTGATTCCGGCGTAGCAATGCATCACCAGCGGCGCCTTGCGATCCCAGCTACGGATGAACGTCAGAACCTGCATGATATGATCGTCGTTCGGCGCGACGAAACCATCTACGGGCTCGTTGATGTCGTCCATCGACACTTTCAGATGATTGGCCTCTAGAATCGAGTGCGGCCGCTGCACCTGATCGACGTTCGCCATGACGGTGAGGACATGGCTAGCACCGCTGGTTTTCACGGTTTGCGCAAGCGCGGCAAGCGAGCAGACGTGGATCATGGCGTTCCCGGGTTTTCGGGAGATTATAGGCCGGAGTGCCTCGGGACAAAAGGCGGTCCGCGAAGGTGATGCGGCTCCGATATTTTTGGGCGGGACGCAGGCGGAAAACCGCCAAATACTATCCTGATCCCACTCTAACCGCACAGGCTCTGGAATCGCGCTAGGAACCGGTTCTCGGCCTCGCTCGCCGGCCACGGCGTCAGATAATCGTCGATCATCGCCTCCGGAAGGCCCGGATCGCTGCCGAACAGCCGCTTCGCCTCGGGCTCCGAGAAGCCCGCGAGATGGGTCGCTTCGAGATAGGCCGCGCCCATGTCGGCATCCTTGATCTGCTGCTCGATGTCGGCGGGCAATGCTGGTTGCAGTCCGAAGCGGATGTGGATCGCCGACAACAGCCGCTTCTCCACCGCCTTGTAGGAACCGCCGATCACCGCCTTGAATGGTGAGATCATGTCGCCGATGACATATTCCGGCGCGTCATGCAGCAGCGCCGCCAGCCGCACCCGGATATCGACGCGTGGCGTGTGCTCGCGCATCACGGCCTCGACCAGCAGCGTGTGCTGCGCGACCGAGAAAATATGCGCGCCGTGGGTCTGGCCGTTCCATCGCGCGACGCGGGCGAGGCCATGCGCGATATCGGCAATCTCGATGTCGAGCGGCGAGGGATCGAGCAGGTCGAGCCGCCGCCCGGACAGCATCCGCTGCCATGCGCGCGTCGCGGTTTTCGGAACCCGCGCCGTCATGGCGTTGCGGGACGTGGCTTGCGCGCCTGCTTGCCGCATGTCTCATGGCAATGGCATGTGACCAGATGGTCGTTGACCATGCCTGTTGCCTGCATGAAGGCATACACGATCGTCGGCCCAACGAATTTGAATCCGCGGGAAGCCAGTTCCTTAGATATCCTGACCGAGAGTGGTGTCGAGGCTGGTACCGTCGCGGTGGTCTTGAACCGATTGACCTTCGGTTGGCCGTCCATGAAATTCCACAGCAGCGCGGAAAAGCCTGGACCCTGCTCCATGATCGCCAGGTAGGACCTCGCGCTGGTGATGGCGCCCTCGATTTTAGCCCGATTGCGTACGATTCCCGCATCGTTCATCAGCGCGTGGACCTTCTTCTCGTCGTAGCGGGCGATTGTCTCAGGGTTGAAGCCCTCGAAGGCGCGGCGGAAGTTGTCGCGCTTGCGCAAAATCGTGATCCACGACAGACCGGCTTGAAAGCCGTCGAGGATCAGCTTTTCAAACAGCGCGCGGTCGTCATATTCGGGTATGCCCCACTCGGTATCGTGATAGGCGAGATAGAGCGGGTCGTCGCCGGGCCACGGACAGCGGGCGAGGCCGTCGGCATGCATACGCGCGGATTGCGTCATGCGACGGTATTCTTCGCCGATAGCTTCAGGTCGTCCGGTTCGGCGACATGGATCGGAACGCCGCCCGCCGTCAACGGAATCCCGGCCTCGATCGCGTCGGCGGCGCGATCAAGCCGCAGCAGCGCAAGACCCTGGTCCGCTGCCGACGAGCCCATGGTGCCTACGGACTTCTCCCCCGCGACCACAGCCGCCCCTGGCTCGGGGGTGCCATTGTCCAGGCGCACTCGCACAACCCGGCTGCGCGCAGTGCCGCGATGCTCCATGCGTGAAACCACTTCCTGACCGACATAGCAGCCCTTGTCGAAATCGACGCCGTGTAGCCGGTCCATATTGGCTTCATGCGGAAAGGCATCGCCGAACGTGAAATCTAGTCCGCCGCTCGGCACGCCAGCAGCGATCCGGTGAGCCTCATAGTCGGCGCTTTCGACCAGTTCGGCGCCGATCACATTGGCTGCTCGGGTCGCGAGTTCTTCCGGCGCGAGAATGCGCCAGCCGAGCTTGTCGCTGCGCGGGTCCGCGAAGGTCAGGTCGGGGTGCATGGCGGGTTCGCCGTCCCAGGCCGCCAGCACGCCGAGCTTGCCCGAAAGGTTTTCGACCGTGACCTTGGCGCGCAGCTTGTAAAAACCCAGCTTGGTCGCGAGCGGCTGAGCTAGCGGCAACGGGCAATCGATAAGAAAGCCGCCGCCGTGACCGGCCTGCGCTTCCGTAATGAGGAAATCGAAGGTGATCTTGCCTTGCGGCGTCAGTAGCGCGCCAAATCGCCCAAGCCCCGGCTCAACCTTGGTCACGTCCGTGGTCACCAGACCGTTGAGAAAATTGCGGGCGTCGTCGCCGCTGACCTTCACCACGCCCCGGTCGGGAAGAAACGCTGCTTTCATGACACTTCTCTTGGTTCGGGCGTTGTTCTCTTGGCGGTTTCCGCGCAGTAACCCCCGGGGAAACCTGCGTGCCGGATTTCGCTTTCGGAACGTAAGCCGCTAAGGTGCGGGCAACAAGGTCCGCGCGGCCGCGCGGAAAGCTTTTGGGAACAATGACCAAGACATTTGACGTGATTCTGAGATCGGGCACCATCGTCAATCAGGACGGCGAGGGGGTCGGTGACATCGCCGTTTCAAACGGCCGCATCGCGGCGATCGGCGGACTTGGCCAGGCCGACGCGGGCGAGGTCATCGACTGCCGGGGGCTGCATATCCTGCCCGGCGTGATCGACACCCAGGTGCATTTCCGCGAGCCGGGACTGACGCATAAGGAAGACCTCGAAACCGGCTCGCGCAGTGCGGTGATGGGCGGCGTGACTGCGGTGTTCGAGATGCCGAACACCAATCCTCTGACAGTCACGGCGGAGACCTTCGCCGCGAAGATGAAGGCGGCGCATCATCGGATGCATTGCGATTTCGCATTCTTCATAGGCGGCACCCGCGAGAATGTGCAGGATCTGCCCGAACTGGAACGCGCTCCCGGCTGCGCCGGCGTCAAGGTGTTCGTCGGATCGTCCACCGGCGCGCTGCTGGTCGAGGATGATGACAGTCTGCGGAAAATCTTCAACGTGATCCGCCGCCGTGCCGCGTTTCACGCCGAGGACGAATACCGTCTGAACGAGCGCAAGAATTTGCGCATCGAGGGTGATCCGCGTTCGCATCCGGTGTGGCGCGACGAGACCGCCGCGCTGCTGGCGACGCAGCGGCTCGTCACTCTCGCCCGCGAGACTGGAAAGCGCATTCATGTGCTGCATATCTCGACCAAGGAAGAGATCGAGTATCTGCGCGACCACAAGGATGTGGCCTCCTGCGAGGCGACACCACATCACCTGACCATGGCCGCCCCCGGATGCTACGAGCAGCTTGGCACGTTGGCGCAGATGAATCCGCCGGTGCGCGATGCGGCTCATCGCTCGGGGATATGGAAGGGCATCGAGCAGGGCATCATCGATGTGCTCGGCTCCGATCACGCACCGCATACGCTGGAGGAGAAGCAGAAGACCTATCCTGCGTCGCCGTCGGGCATGACCGGCGTCCAGACGCTGGTGCCTTTGATGCTGGATCACGTCAATGCGGGCCGCCTGTCGCTAGCGCGCTTTGTCGATCTCACCAGCGCCGGTCCGGCGCGGCTGTTCAACATCGCTTGCAAGGGACGGATCGCGGCCGGCTACGATGCCGACTTCACTGTGGTCGATCTCAGCCGGACCGAGACCATTACGAACAAATGGGTGGCGTCGCGCGTAGGCTGGACGCCCTATGATGGGGTCGACGTGACGGGCTGGCCGGTCGGCACTTTCGTGCGCGGCCGCCGCGTGATGTGGCAGGGGGAACTGGCGACCGCATCCACGGGCGAGCCGGTGCGTTTTCTGGAGACGCTGAAGCCCTAGAGCATGATTCCGAAAAGTGGATACCGATTTTCGGATAAGATCATCTCAATCAAAAGGATGGCTGGAGCTGGGCTTATTGCTTCGCCAGCGCGATCGAGAACTCGCCGTTGCGAACGCGGCCCGCAAGACCTTCGACGAACGTCGCCACGGCATCCTCGCCATAGGTGCCGACGAGTTCGGCGAAGGCAGCAAACAGGCTGGCCTGCGCCAGACAATCGCCATCGACACCGTCGTGCCGCGCCTCGGCCCATGCTTCATTGAGGTAGCTCAGCGCAGCCTGCTTCTGCTCATGGTCGGGCAGTGAATCGCGGGCCGGGCTGAATGCAAATGGCGGGCGCATGAAAATTCCGAATACGTCTGACGAGGCGAACGCTCAACGACCGTGGTTTAGCACGCGATTTGGGGCCGGACAGCCAGTTCTTTAGGAAAGGTTAACGCCCCTTGGCGCATTTGATGCGCAATCCCGGCGGCAGGATCAGTTTGCGTATCTGGCGGTCAGGTCGCGGGAAATTTTTGCGCCTTCCTCGACATAACGACGGATGGCGACATTCGCGGCCGGCGTGCATACCCGGTAAGTCTGCTGGAACCAGTTATAGCCGCGGTTAAAGGCTGCGATCATCCTGGAGCGGCGTTCGCCCGAGGGCGTTTCGGCGTCGATCAGGGCCTGCATTTGGCTGCGCCATTTCGCACCGTCGTTGGCGGCGCAGATGTCGCGAAGATAGTGCAGCGTGCCGAGGATTTCGGCCAGACGTTGTAGATCGGCGTCAAAAGGCGCGGCCCCGTCCTGCGCGCGCGCGGGCATCGCGCCACAGATCGCAGCCACCAGAACAACCGCTAAAACCGATTTACGCATGAAGAGGCCCGGATCCGCCGTGATATGCCCCTTCAATGCGATGGAAGCAAGGCGGGACGATCTGCACAGGGCTTTCAACCCCGGTTCAAACCCCGACGAGCCGCCGTGCGGAATCGATGATGGTTTGCAGACCTTCGGTGAGCCGCAATTCGCCTGGCAACTCGGGGGCGACCCAACTGAAGGCGTCGAGTTCGTCGTTCAGGATGGGGTCGCCTGTGATCCAACGGGCCGCGAACGACATCACGATGTAATGCCCGTCACCGGGCCGGGTCGGCATCACCTCCCGCCAGCCCACGAGACCGATAATCTCGATCGTGAGCCCGGTTTCCTCCGCCACCTCGCGATGTAACGCGCCAGCGACGGTCTCGCCGAATTCGATTCGTCCGCCGGGTAGAGAGTGCAAGCCCTTGCCGGGCGGCCGGGCGCGGCGCACCAGCAGAATTTTGCCGTCGCGGAAGATCGCGGCGCTGACGGCGAGCTGCGGAAACTGACGCGCGGGAGGCATCAGTGGCTCATAATGTAATCGACATCGGTTTCGCCACCCTGACCATTGATGATGCCGCCCGCCCGCATGACCATCGGCTTGATCCAGCCGACCGCCTGTGTCGCAAGCGCGGCGCGTGTCACGTCCTGACGAACCTCCTTCATCGCAGAAGCCACCGCGGTCAGGATTGAGGTCATGGTGGCAGTCAGCTTATCGAATTTGGCGCGAATGTCGGGGTTGGCGTTTTCATAAGCCTGGATCGCCTGCTCGCGTGCCTTGAAATTCGAGGCCATGAAGTGCTCCCGGTAGGTCAGGGGCCGCCAATTTAGGAAATCCTCCACGCAATCGGGCATGTCTGGTATCATTTCGAGCAGCATGATGGCTTCGTTGAAGTGATTGAGATAGTCAGTCGCAAGGCCGCTTTGCGGGTTGATATTGGCGGCCGCCAGCGCGGCCCCGCTGCCCGCCCCGTTCTGGTCGGCTTGCGTCGCGATCGCTGGAGAGAAGGGTGATTCGTTGGCCGTCGATGTCATTCGTCCCAGTGTTGGACTCCGATATTAAAACGGATTGAATGTCGCATCTGTTGGGACAATGAAATGTGCGGGCGCTATGTGACCTTGTCGCCGCCGGAGGCGATGCGTCAGGTTTTTGGGTACGCCGAACAGCCGAATTTCCCGCCGCGGTACAATATTGCGCCGACCCAGCCGGTTCCTGTCGTCATCCTTGAGAATGACGCCCGGCGTTTCCGTCTCATGCGATGGGGCCTGATTCCGGCCTGGGTCAAGGACCCCCGGCAGTTCGCGCTTCTCATTAATGCCCGCGCCGAGACGGTCCTGGACAAGCCCTCCTTCAAGAACGCGATGAAACGGCGTCGCTGCCTGCTTCCGGCCGACGGCTACTACGAATGGCATCAATCGGAAGAGCGAAAGCGGCCGTTCTTCATCCGGCCCGGCAATGGCAGGCTGATTGCGTTCGCGGGCCTTGCAGAGACTTGGGTCGGGCCGAGTGGCGAAGAGCTTGATACGGTCGCCATCGTCACCACGGCGGCGCGCGGCGATCTCGCGACCTTGCATCCGCGCGTGCCGGTGACGATCGCGCCTGCGGATCACGCGCGCTGGCTCGACGGCGCCGCTATCGAATCCGAAGAGGCTGCGCTGTTGCTGCGCGCGCCGGAAAACGGCGAATTCGTCTCGCATGAGGTGTCGGCGCGCGTGAACCGTGTCGTCCACGACGATGAGCAACTGATTATGCCGATCTCAGCAGAGCAACTGGAAAGCGAGACGAAGCAGGCCGCAAAGAAGCCAGCGGCTCGCAAGGCTGCGTCCGCAGCCTTAAGCGACGATGGTCAGGGCTCGCTGTTCTGACGTGGAAAGCAACATTTCGTGGCCATTGCGCCATTTCAAAAAAGCTGCCGTTTTCCTACCCCTACAGCACCTTACCCGGATTCATGATGCCGAGAGGGTCAAATAGCGCCTTGATGCCGCGCATCACTTCGATTGCCGTCTTGTCCTTCACGCCGGGCAGATCATCGCGCTTCAGCACGCCGATACCGTGTTCAGCGGAAATCGAGCCGCCCATCCGCAGCGCGATCTTGAAGACGACGGCATTGACCTCCTGCCACCGGGCGAGAAATTCCTGTGTCGTCATCCCGCTCACGGGTTGGCTGACATTGTAGTGGATGTTGCCATCTCCAAGATGGCCGAACGGGACCGGGCGCGCGTCCGGAATGAGCTTTGCCACGGCGATATTGGCCTCGGCGATGAAGGCAGGTACGGCGGCGATGGGCACAGAGATATCGTGCTTGATCGAGCCGCCCTCCCGTTTCTGTGCCGGCGGGATCGTCTCGCGCAGCTTCCAAAACGCCGCGCGCTGCTGAAGGCTGGCCGCAAGAACCGCATCGCCGACGAAGCCGTTCCTTATAGCCCGCTCGAGAACGGCCTCAACTGTCGCAGCCGCATCGTCACGCGACGATGAGATTTCCATCAGCACATACCAGGGATGGCGGTAAGCGAGCGGATCGCGGATGTCGGTGCCGTGCTTGAGGCAGATGTCGACACAGATCTCTGCAAGCAGTTCGAAACTTGTCAGGCTCCCGGCGGCTTCGGCCTGAGAGATGGCCAGCAGTTTCAGAGCGTCGGCCGGCGATTTCAGGCCAACAAAGGCGGTTTGCACCGAGCGCGGTTTCGAGAACAGCTTCACGACCGCGGCGGTGATGATACCGAGGGTGCCTTCGGCGCCGATGAACAGGTTGCGCAGATCGTAGCCGGTATTGTCCTTTTTCAGCTTGGACAAACCGTTGAGGATGCGCCCGTCGGCCAGCACCACCTCGAGCCCGAGCGCCATGTCGCGAGCCACGCCATACGCCAGCGCGCCGGTGCCGCCGGCATTGGTCGAGAGATTGCCGCCGATGGTGCAGCTTCCTTCGGCGCCGAGCGACAAGGGGAAGAAACGATCGGCCCCGTCGGCGCGCCGCTGGATTGTCTGCAGGATAACGCCGGCCTCGACCGTCATTGTGTTGGAGGCGGTATCGACTTCGCGGATTCTGTCCATCCGCCGCATCGACACCACGACCTCGCCGCTGTGAGGGGTCTGTCCGCCGACGAGACCGGTGTTGCCGCCCTGCGGGACCAGCGCGATCCGATGTTCACTGGCGAGCTTGCAGATCGCCGATACCTCTGCCGTCGATGCGGGACGCAGCACCAGCGGGGAGCGGCCATGAAACAGGTTGCGCGCCTCCGTGAGGTATTGCGCTAGTTCCTCGGCGTCGGTCACGGCATATTTGTCGCCGACGATGGCCGTGAGGCGCGCAATCAGATCGGGCGACAACGGCGGCTGCAGGAATTCTGGCCTGACGATCGGCACGTCTATCAGCCTTTCGGGGCGGCGGCGCGGCGCAACCGGTCGTTGATGGCTTCCCCGAGCCCCTCGTCGGGAACCGGCATCACCGCGATGGTCCGCGCACCGCTGGTGTCTAAGGCGCGAAGACAGCCGAAAAGATTGGCCGCAGCCTCCTTTAGATCACCGCGTTCGGACAGATTTATCACAGCGGCTGCCGTGTCGACACCCGACAGATCGGTCCGACCGAAGGCCAGTAGCGCCTCGCCGCGCGCAAGGCTTGCAGCATTGAGCCGCATCGTGGCGCGTGGCGCGTAGTGCGAGTCCAGCATCCCTGACGCCAGCGGCCGTCCAGTGGCCGCGCCGGGATCTGGCGAGACCAAAGTGTGGCCCAGCACGCGCTCGATGTCGGCGCGCGGAATTCCGCCGGGACGCAACAACGTCGGCTGATCGAAACAGCCGATGATGGTTGACTCAATGCCGACCTCCACCGGTCCGCCGTCGACGATGAGGTCGATCCGTCCCGCGAGATCGCTTTGTACATGCGCCGCCGTCGTCGGTGAGACGTGGCCCGATAGGTTGGCGGAGGGCGCGACAACCGCGCCGCCGAAATCGCGCAGGATAGCGCGCGCCACTGGATGAGCGGGAACCCGCAGGGCGACGGTGTCGAGGCCCGCGGTGGCAAGATCGGCCACCGGGCAGCGAGCGCCCTTCGGCAGCACCAGCGTCAGCGGACCCGGCCAGAACGTATCGGCGAGCGCGAGGGCGGTGGCATTGAACCGGGCGGTCCGTTTCGCGGCCGCAAGGTCTCCGACATGGACGATTAGCGGATTGAATGCGGGCCTGCCCTTGGCCTGGTAGAGCCGTGCGATCGCTTCCGCGTTGGCGGCGTCAGCGCCGAGCCCGTAGACCGTCTCAGTGGGGAACGCGACAAGCCCGCCATTTTGAAGGACCCGCGTAGCCGCTGCCGCCGCCACTTCGCCGGCTGGTTGAATCTGCGTTATGAGGTCCACAGTCATAGAATTTCAGTTCTCGATTTCAGCTTCTTGCGGCGCGCGAAACCCAAGGCTATAAGCCGCGTCTTGTCGGAGTGTGGCTCAGCCCGGTAGAGCACTGCGTTCGGGACGCAGGGGTCGCAGGTTCAAATCCTGCCACTCCGACCATGTAAATAGCTGAAATAGCTGTTTAATTTCACGCCCCATATTTCAGGTTCCATTCTCAACCACCGTTTCAGCCACCGATTGATCGTGTTCTCGGTGGTTTTTGGTGGTGGTTTGCGTTCTGTCAACATCGTTAGGCTGACTAACCGCCCTCCCGGTCCCGGTGGGTTTCGGTGGTTTTCCGGTGGTTGAGGCTTTGCCTACGATGGCTGATGCTGCCCCTCTTAGGTGATCCGGGCTGTGATGGGCATAATGCTCGTTCAAGACCTCAGGCGACATTCCGAGATAGCCAGCGGCCTCCCAAATCGGAATACCGTTCTGCATTGCCCAGGTAGCTGCGGTATGCCTCAGGGTGTGCGGCGTAACGCTACCGGGTAACTCTGCTAAATCGACCGCTCTGGCAAAACCTTTCTTGACCGATGCCACCGGCTTTCCATTCCAGTGAATGAACGGAAGGTCGGCAGCGGTCTTGCCTTTCGCTTCCGCTTTAACAGCATCGGCCCGATGCCACCGTCTGAGGTGCGACAGAAGGCGAGGGGGCAGTGGGACCGGTGGTTGCTTCTTATTCGTGATCCGCGTTCCAACGATCTGGCGATAGAAGATACCACGTTCAAGATCGACAAACGATCTGCCTTTTTCCTGAATGGCAGACGCCGACGCGAGAGCGGTGGCCCGCGTTCCCGTATACACGCCGATCAAGATAAATCGGGCGATGTGGCGCAATGTAAATCGCTTTGTTGCGGTGGTCTCGCCCTTTCGTCCTCCCTTGTGAAGAGTCTGGACTTCCCGATGACGCCAGCAAATCCAAAGAAGCTTGGCGACCTCACCCCGCGTTAGCCAGCGTTCCCGACGCTCGCCTTTTTTCGGCATTGTGACCCGAACGATCCCACGGTGGAGTCCTTCTGCCGAATGATGCCTTATCGCCGCTCGCAAGGTCTCTAAGTCTCGCCTTGCGCCTCCGGATTTGCCACGCTTTCCTGTATAGGCGGCGCAGAGCGATGTATTGATATCGGCTAGCTTCTTCTCTCCGAAAAACTCGTTTAGGTTTTTAACGCTGATCTTGAGCCGGTCAGCATCCGCGACCACGGATTCTTTATCCGTCAGATAGAGCAAGAGCGCATCAGCAACCGGAATGCTGGCGATGTCACGCTCGGAGCGGGTCACTTCGAATTTTGAAGCGATGTAGTTGCGGAGCGCTTCCTGAGCGGCTTTCGGTGGGGAAGTCTGGCCGGTTTTCGCAGCAACGCCGGTGGTGATCTGTTTTCCCGCATCCTTGATCAACCAAACCGCTGCCGATATCTGCTTTCCACTCCGATCAAACCGCGCCTTTCGTTTCCATAAGTGCGGTCCCTTGGATTGTCTCGCCATACTGCCTCCGAGTCCGAGACAACATATCCTATGCAGCGTCCTTTTTGCCAACCGGTTGCAATCGATCTCGCAGGATTGCCGCCGAGGATAGTTGATCTGACCACTTTCGATTATGGCTGATCTCGGCTGGCTTCTCCGTTGGCGCGGTGTCAATTCTGCAAAGTTCACGCATTCGCTCAATACCGGCTAGCGTAATGAAAACCTTATTGGCGATCTTCTCAGCTTGCAGACGACCTCGAAGGATTTCTTTTCGAAGTCCCGCGATAGTCATCCCACCGGCCGGGAAGGCGATGGCAACCGCGTCCTTGAGCCGAAGTGGCGTGTTCGGTCCGACCATTCGGACATGATTATTATCGGTAAAACAAACCATATTCAGTCACGGCTTTGACGGTGAGGGGAAGGACAACACTGAGGGCTTGCACCTGGTGAGTCCATTCGAAACCCCCACACCCACGCGGCTGTTCTCGCTTCCCGCTCAAAAATCCGGGAAGCCTTCCCGGCTTACTGATATTCGATGGCTTCCGTCTGTTGGCGCTTTCTAGCCTCAAGGCGGGCCTGTCCGGCGACCGCTGCCGTTTTACGGCCTTCCGCTAGGGCGATCTCGTGAGCGGCCTCCTCAGCCTCCCTGAGGGCCCTAGTAGCCTCTTCTGCGGCGACAAGTTTGGAGTCGTGCTTAAGAAGCTGATCGGGATTGATCTCTCTGCACCATGCCTCAGCCTTGTTGAGGTTAGACTCAAGGTCCGCAACATGATCGCGGATTCGGTCGCGGGTTTCTGTCGGCTGGCGTGGCCGTGCGGCGAGGTCTGCCTTAACAGCGGCGAGGCGGTTTCTGGCATCCGCAAGCTTGTCACGGAGCGCAATCACGTCGGCGAATGCGTGACTCCGCTCCATGGTCTCAGCGCGGATTTGATTGACCGTTTTCATCATCGGACCGCCCCTTTACGAGCCGCGATAATCTCGCTCATCATTTCGAGCGTTTTACCGGTGTGTCGATGGCTATTTTCCGGCTTGCCTGAAAGCTTAGTCCGGCGATTTTCTTCGATGTATGAAGCGGTAAGGCCGGAATAGCCGTGACCGTCATCTGGTTGGGATGTATCCTGGCTGGTGATGGGCGTGAACGCATCCGGCCTGGTTTGTCGATAACTCCTAATAAAATCGCCGATCGCAATGCTTCGAACGCCCTCTTCGTTCGGGTACGGAAATAACACGAACTCCCCACCATCATCGACGCGACCGGTACATTCGATCAGTATGTTTCGGAAAGCATCCGGTGTAGTTCGGAAGCCCTGACGTTGAATCTCATTCGCGAGAATGTCTTCGAGATTGCTCATGCCGTCACCGTCTTTTCCGCTGCCCGGTGTTCGCGGGTGATGGCTGACAGGATGACGCTTCGAAGCCATGCGCTTCGGTTCGGGCAGGACACGTCCTGCTTGGCGGCAAGGCGATCGATCCGATCGATCACGGACTCGGGCAGAGCAAAGGTGATATTTTTCATCGGCTCCGCTGCTAAGGTTTTTGCATCGAATTTCATTGGTTTCCTAAAATGAAAAACCCGCCGCGATTTGCGACGGGTTGAGGTTGACTATTTGATTGGGTATAAAGTCCCTATGATAGGACTAATTGTCTCACACCCCCCCATATTTGTCAATACCAAAACTCAAAGTTTCTTATTTTTCCCTCACGTCCTTCCACGAGTTATCCATGTTTTACGGACGCAAATGAGATTCTAGCCAGTTCGTTCGGAGTGAAAACACATATAGGAATATTATCCTTTTATGGAGAGGGAAAGGTGGGAGGCGGCAGACCTTCCCCTCGCTGACCTGTTTGACCTAGATTGTACGCTCCTCGACCTGACGACCTTGCCCAAGAACACCTTGGCAGGGAACGGGACTGTTTGTCCGAATCTCAGATTTTCTCCGGAGGCCCGGTTAGAAGGCCCCGCTAGGTGGGGTAGATTGGTTGGTGGTGAGGTTATAGGGTTCCGGATGGGGAACCCGCCGGTGAGACGGCGAATCTCACTGGCGGGTCTTTGTGTAGGAAAGGAAAGCATCCGGATTTCGATGCCTTTCCTATCCAAACCTGAACGATCTCAGAGGAGGAAGCGGTGTCGACTTAAATCGCCACCTTCACCCTAGCTTTGATCGCAGCATGTTTATCTTTCAAGCTTACCGGCTCTTCAGTTTCCCATCTGGCTTGATCAAGCCAGTTTTGAGCTGCTGCGATGAACTTCCTGTCATCCGGATTTTTCTGAACTCTCTCGTTCATTCTGGCTGCGTAATATCCAAGACCCTTCATCAGATCTGAGAATTCCACAGAGTCCGATCTTTCAATCCGTTCGAGCTTTGCTAGTGCTTTGCTCCGGCTGTCTCCAGGTTTACGGGGATACAGATCCCAAAACTTTTTCCTGTAATCATCCGGCCAAGGTGATGTTGACCGGTCGTCATTTCTCGACTCGTTATCATTATCCCCTTTTCTTTGAACCTGAGAATTAGCCGGACCACCGCCGGAGGCGTTCTTTGAGTTTGATGAGTTTGTATTTGATGAGTTGGATGCTGAGGGGAGTGGATGAGTAGAATCGGGTGACGTGACCGCACCCTTCTTTACCGGTGACCGCACCCTTCCTGACAGGTCACCGCACCCTTCCTTGCCGGTGACCGCACCCTTCGTTGACAGGTGACCACACCCTTCCTGACTGGTGACGTCACCCTTATTCTCGACAAAGGCTCCCCATTCCTTCAAACGATATTGATTAACATCACCTCTTCCAGGTTTAGCTTCCGAACGCTCAACGCTCAGAACCTCCCTGCATGGGACAAGTTTCGTCACGCCCCTGGTGCGAGTTTCACGCTGGCCTGTTTCCAATTCTTTGATGATCCGCTTAGTGGATCGAATATCTTTCGCGACATCATTCGCCAGCGTTTCATATTGAGGATATGCAGAACCCCAACGACTCTCTTGATCCTTCGTGCCGTCATTCAGCCGGTCAACAAGACAGGCTAGCACCCGAAACTGCGCATCTGTAATTTTCGGATCGCGCATGAAAGTTCGGATTTGCTGAAGTTTGCGACCTGCGGTGATTTGGATTCTCACTCCATCGGGCGATGTGATGAAAGGCTCATCGGAGTTGATTTTTTTCGAATTTTCAGGCATTATTCAATTTCAGTTTTAGGTTGTTGAACGTTCTCGCTAAGGCCCGCATTCCCGTGCGGGCTTTTGGCGTTTTTGGATGGTGATTACGCGGCGGCCTTTTCGCTAGCATCGCGAGCAAGTTTCTCTTTGACAGCTTCGCGAACGAATGCAGCCCTCTGCCGATAGCCTGCTTGTCGGTCCATTGCCTCGACAACGTCGTCCAGCATCATCAGTCCAACGTAAGTCTGTGATGGCTGCGGTGGTTTCTTAGATCGTACCATATGTTTAAATTCCTGAATATTTCTTCTGCTTGGATTTATGTCCTAGCATAAATTTCTAATAAAATCAACCTAAGTACTTGACACGTAAATCAATCTGATGCAGCCGGCCTCCGGCCCCTGAGGGCTTATGCTCCATGCCATGGGCGGACGTGATCCACCAACGATGGCGTCGCCGGAAATAGCAGTACTGACCACGCCGAGGGCGGCGCAATAACTGACATCACCTAGAGGCCTGAGTTGAGCCCAGGCGGGCGTTGCCTCTACCTTCTATCCCCATTCGAACTTGAACATCTTCGCTTGAGGAAGCCGTATTCTTCCGCAACCAGAGCTTGCGTGTCTTCTTGGCTTCCGCTTGGGTGGTTGTATGGAGGCACGATGCCCATGATCGCTCTTGGAAGTACCATAGGAGGCCAGAACGACGCGATTGAAACGCCTTTGTTTCAGAGTGGCATTTTTTTAACAAAGATCATATGCGCAGTTATTTGTATTTTGCACTTCTCACCGAGCCGTGCCTCCGCATGCGATCCAAATGAAAAGTGCAATCGCTGCTTGGTCAGTATGTTCGGAAAATGCAAGATTAGAGGCAACGACCCCGCTTGCGAAATCCGAAAATCGACGTGCCAAATCCCCGTGGCTGGCCCAATACTTACACTCCCCATGTCACCGCTTGGACCGGGCGGTCTGCTTGGACCCGGAGGCCCAGGTATTGGCCCAATTAGTGGGGAAAGTCTAAAATCGTGTTTTCTCAACGTCAAAGACTGCCCAAAGAATATTTTGTCCGATGCTCTCTACGGTCACTTGGCAATCGTCGTAGATAACTATTTCGGTTACCTACAAACCCAAGCGAAGCACAGATGGCGCTCTATTCCTAAGGAGATAATCCAGAGCGTGTCACACCACTACACGCCGATCAATATGGAGCACATTCGCTTTGCAACAGGAATTAACACTGTCCATGGTCAAGCAATAACAGTTGGGAACGATATTTTCTTTCCCGGAGATATCGACCTCGATACAAAGGAAGGCGTCGAATTACTTTTCCACGAAGTCGAGCACTCTGTGCAATACGCAAAACGGGGTGGAGTACGTCCTTTCATTGCAGAATATGTCGCAAAATCTGCGGGAAAAATTCTGCAGAAAAGGAGTGTGAATATTCACGACGCCATTGATTTCGAGGCGGCCGCCATCGCCAAAGCATCGTATATGAGGAGAATTTACTACGGCATCCAAATCAAAGTTCAGAATTTGTGCCGCGAGACGATTGACTTTGCGCTCGCCTACCTCGCTCCAAGTTTTAAAGCGACGGGGTATTGGCGTCTCAATCCCAAGGAAGAGTTTTATTTGGAAGATGACGATCGGCGAGTCCATTTCCTCCCTCAGCGCTATTTTTACTATGCGGAAAGCATAGGCCCGACGAAAAGAGTTTGGGAAAATCAAACTGCGGTCAAGCATATGTTCACCGTCGACACGGACGGAAGACGGTTCAATTTTCGTAGCGGATGGTCCGAGCAGCAAGATGTCGAGACAGTTTCACTCACCTGCAATTGAGCGGCTGGCTTCGATCCTGAAGGCGTAAAATGCTGTCTCATGTCTCAAATGACATCAGAGAAATCAGCATTCAGTTGTACCCAAAAATAAGGCCGCCTCGTAAGACGGTCTTATAGTTGGCATTTTGGGGACATTCTAGCAAAGGTTGCCAAGGGCGGATTCTTGATCGAGATCGACTCTATCTGCATCCGTCTTCAGCCAAGTCCTGATCCATCCGGGAAATGGTTGACCGTCAATCGTTCCAGGATCACGGCCTATCGAGCACATTATTTCACAGTGCTCCCAAAGTTGATCGATCGCCTTAATTAAGCGTGATTTGTTGAATGACACCATGTAAAAAAGGTCGTCGTCGTGCGTCCTAGCAACGTATCGGCCAACGTCATCTTCGAAATTGATGTCGTAATTTTTATAATCCAATTTTTTTCTCCAATAAATTTACGATCGGAATCGACCGGCCTGACGAATTATCAAGTCGGTCTATTCACGAGTCCATTTGCATTCGTTTGTATACGTGCAAACGGCAGCAAAATTTTAGGCGGTGGTCACGTCAGTGCGTGGCCTATGTCGTGCATTTGCCAATTCATCGCTTCGTCAATACGACGTTGCACCAACGTGGCGAGAGCTTCAGGGTCATGGCTGTTGCCGTTGATATTGATCGCGACAGGGCCACCGGCATTACCAAGGACCGCTGATCCGTTCCGCTTGAGAAGAGCGGATGTTTCCGAACCAGACGACGGCGGGACATTCGCAATCATGTCGGCGGGTGGGACGTTGGCAGTAAGGCCGCGCCGGACTTCAAGCTTCGAAGCATCGCGCCATGAGTCCCTGACGGAATCCCCATCATTGCCCGATCGCATTTCGAGCTGAAGGCGACCGTCGACCTCGCGAGTTCTACCAGTTGCGAAACCGACATGGCCCCCCGGCTGATCTACGCCCCGGCCATTAGGCTGAACCAACACGTCACCGCTTGCGACGCTGGCCTTGTCAATAACCCGTTCGCCGTATCGCAGGAAGCTGTTCGCGATGGCGCTACCGGTGCCCTTGCCGCCGGTTTTATCGAGCATCGTGTTAACGAACCGAGCGCACCATGCGTTGGCATTGCCCGCGACATCGTGACCGATCAGGTTCGAAAGCTCGGCGCGGTTGGTGTACTCAGATTTCCCCAAATATTGCTCTGCCGCCGACAATGGATCACCAAGGCCGGCGTAACCTGCTCCTCCGACGCCACCGGATAGCCGGTTTCGGAAGCTTCGGACTCCGCTAACCCATCCAGCGTTGAGGTTGTTTGGATCATTGGCAGCACCGACTTCCGCGTATCTCTGGCCCATCCTATTAAGATCGCCCCCGGCAACCCGGTAGTTCTTACCGACCACGCGACCAGCGGCAGAGATACCATCATTGATCGTTGCGAAGCCCTGCTTCGTTCGGAAGTTAGTCTCCGGGTTCATCAATCCAGCGACATTATTTCCTCTGACATTGCGACCACGACCGGTTTCATGCGCGATGACGGCAGCCAACAAAGCGGGAGGCAAACCGTTCGCCTTTGCGGCAGCGTTGATCGCGTCGTATTGGCTGGCCAATGCACTCCCGGCGAAGGTGGATTCGAAGGCCGTTCGCGACAGAGCACCACCGGTGACACCGGAAACGTCGGAGCCAATATATGAGGCTGGTGAGGCCGAATATGAGGCTGGTGAGGCCGATATGGCTGCAACCTGTTTACGGGTATCTGAGAACGACGACTCTTCCCAGCTTCCCGAAGCGCCACCGCTGGATGATGGGCTGAATCCGAATAGCCCCTTAAGCCATCCCCATGTTTTCGTGACGATGGATTTTATCGCCCCGACGATGGGATCAACGATCGCCGTGAACGCACCGAAAATCTTGTCGGCCACCCAGGACAGAGACAGTTTGAGTCCAACCGTCAACGCAAGGAACAAGGCGGCAATGCCGGTAGCGGCACCACTTGCAACCGCGCCGATGGTCAAGAGAAATAGACTAATAGAGCCCAATACATTGACCACTGGCGCAACCAAGGCCAGCGCGACCGTGAGTCCGAGCAATCGGGCGGTGAACTTACCCATCGACTCAGCGTCACCCTTCCCGAACAACGAGGCTATTCCGGTGAATGCGCCCTTCAGCATGGTGACGGTCTCGCGGAGCCCCTCTGCAAAACCTTTTCCGAATTTGAACCACTTGTTGACGCTTCCAGCATCAAACGATGATGCCAGCGACTTAACAGCATCACCCCAATTTTTGAGGCCAAATCCATCGCGCAAGCCATTGGTCAAGGCGGCAAAGTGATCTTTGAGAGTGTTGAAATCAAAGTTTGCTGCAAGATCGATCACAGCGTTGGATACGGAATCGAACGCCTCGGTCAGACCTGCTCCTATCTTCTCTACGATCAGCCCAAACGCCGCTTTGATCGATGCCCAGCGACCGGCCATGGATTTGATCTTAAGAAGGGCCGCCGACTGAAGAAAGTTCGGTTTGTTAGCGATCTCCGTTAGCGTTTTGGCGATCAGGTCACGGGCGGCTGCAAGCTGTAACAGTTCTCCGGACCATTCACGCATGCCGACCAAGTTAGCGACCTTGGCCCGCAGTGCTTCCGGCATCTGCATCATTCGATCAAAGATCGTAAGCAACGTTTCAGTCGGCTTTGCGATCATTTGAACCGACAAGCCGGACCGGCCACCCAAACCTAGGATGTTTGCCGCCTGATTCAGGTCCTTTCCACGTTGACCACGCGCGTTCTTAGCGTTGGCGAGTTCGGATGTAAGAAAGCTCATGAACGTTCCAGCCTTGAACGGCTGGATTCCGACTGAGATGGCGCTGGCATCGAATGCAGTAAGGTCTTGCATCGATATCTTAGTTGCGACGGTAGCCGATATCGACCGGCGCAAAGCCTCAACAATCTCGTTGCCATCCGCTGCCGTGCTATTGTTCGCCACTGCCACGGCGTTCAGCACCGAGCCTAGATAGCTTTTATCGAAACTACCTTTTAGGGTTGTGATGCGGCCTAACAGTTTCGCCGTTGCACCGGAGTCGATGTCCAATCCGGTTTGCGCTTGAAGCGCCAACTCTCCGAATGCCGCTGCATTGGCAGAATCGACGCCTGCCTTTAATCCCTCAACAACGGTCTCAATGGCTTTCGTGACTCCGACGCCGAACACGATTCCGGCACGGTCCGCAAAACTTTTACGAAGTCCAACGATCTCGTTTGGTGTCAGGCCGCCAAACATCCGGGCTTTAGTCTCAGCCGCTTCGACTTTCATGCGCTGCGACAACGCGCCAGCAACTCCACCGATAGCCGCCGCACCGCCGAACATGAGCGTCCGAATATGCGGTGCTGGCATTCGAGCGCGGCCAAACTCACGACCGAAACCGGTCCTACGTTCTGCGGCAATGCGTCGTTCAAGCTGGCGTTGATGACCACGCTCCAGACGATCAAGCTGCCGGTACATTGATCTTGCGTCGCTCAACCGCTGATCCGTCGCTCGTCGCCAGTCATCGGCATACGAACGGCTTGCCGACTTCACTGAGGCGGCCACGCCATTCATTTTGGCGATCATCGACTCGGCGTCTCGGTTGATCC
The DNA here is from genome assembly GCF_049852135.1 of Nitrobacter sp. TKz-YC02. Taxonomy (NCBI): domain Bacteria; kingdom Pseudomonadati; phylum Pseudomonadota; class Alphaproteobacteria; order Hyphomicrobiales; family Nitrobacteraceae; genus Nitrobacter; species Nitrobacter sp. TKz-YC02. Next base: position 3,295,257 of record NZ_CP180728.1, on the reverse strand, counting down.
CCGCTATCGAGGCTGCACCGGCGCGGCCTAAATTCGCGAACTGGGAATTGAAACCTTTCAGGTTGGCTTCAAGTTTCTTGAGATTGGCGAGAAAGCCCTTCAGGACCGGCGATGCGAGATCATGGGCCGTGAGGGTAGTTTTTACTTCGATGTTTTCGCTCATAGTGTTCCTTTCGCGCCGGCTATTGGCCGCGCGTGGTTGAACCTCCCGAACAAGGGGGGGCTTTTGTTTCAGGGGTGGGGGTGGACGGACGCCCGGATCAAGGACCGGGTAGTAAATGGCCTTTTAGGGCTGGCTAGTAGGAATGGACTGCCCAAGACTGGGGCCTAGTCGCATAAAAAATTTTGACCTCGACTCACCCCCGCCGTCGATTCCACCGCTGGGAAAACTGGAGGGAATGCTTGGGGGGCGCTTGGCGACGGCAACACGTCTCGTTGCTTTGTCGAGTATTTCAGAACTAAGTTTTAAGACGACACAACTAGTGACGCGAGATCACAGCATTTGACGCAGAAGACGATCCATATGGGACCGATCACCTACAGTCTTTGCCAGAAACAGATCATTGGGCTTGCAATGTTTATCACGGGGCTCTGCTCGTTCCCGCCCTTGATTGCAGCTACTGATGTTTCCCTTCGAGAGTCTGGCTTGATCCTCGATAGGGCATTCAACGTGCCGGTGGACAAGTCGTATCAGCTCGAACTTGAATTTGTCTTTCCTTCGATTGAAGCCCGTATTGCAGACAAGCTTGTGGGAGACGGAGACGGCAGCAGTTTCTGTACCAGCAATACAGACTACGACGCTATCCCGGACCGAGCGCGCGCACGCTTGGGCCTTCCCATTCCCTTCAGAGTCGTTGTTCGCGCAAAACCTGGAGAAGCTCCCGTAGTTGATCAAACCTTCCACTCGTTATGCAATATGAGCCACGCACGAAACTCTAAGGGCAGGATGATAGGCCGATTACACCTCAATCGAGGTAACCATCGAATCGAGGTTTACAGCTTACAACCGCAGCCCGCCTTCAACGATATTGAAGTGCAACTGAGCCTCGTCAGTGGTCATGGGAAGTGAGTTAGGGGAACATGGTCAGATTCCCAGACCTCCACGCATGGCCTTGGCGGGTGTTCGATCGGAGGCCGCTGCCCGGGCGTGAATGTTCGGACTGTTGCCCGGTGATCAGCTCCCTTGATCGAAAGCCGGGAGAGGGAAACTGTTCGGTGGTGCGATTGGTCCTGCCGGAGCGATCGCTGTCTCGTTCCTAGCTCTGTCTCAATCAGTCCATCGCGTCCCAATAGGGTAAACCCTCGCGGTACAACGCCGTGAGACAATATAAATGTCTCAATAGGATTGACTCAGATATTTTGAGACACTAGAAATTTAACATCTAGAGTCAAATGAGACAGAGGCAATCCAAATGACCACGATTGGCTATGCGCGGGTTAGCACCACCGATCAGGACTTGAGCATTCAGATCGCGGCGCTCCGGGTTGCGGGGTGTGATGTGATCCGTTCTGAAAAGGTTTCAGGAACTAGCACCACCGGGCGAGTTGAGTTGCAGACGATCCTAGATTTCCTGCGAGCCGGTGACGTGCTGACCGTGACTCGAATTGACCGACTAGCCCGCTCCATTGGTGACCTACAGGATATTGTTAGGGCTGTGCGTTCCAAGGGTGCAAGCCTCAAGGCCACCGAACAACCGATCGATACCAGCACGGCAGCGGGGAAGGCATTCCTCGATATGCTGGGGGTATTCGCTGAATTCGAGACCAATCTGCGGAAGGAGCGCCAATTGGAAGGTATCGCTAAGGCCAAGGCCAACAATGTCTACAAGGGCCGGAAGCCATCAATCGATGTTGAAAAGGTCCGTGCGCTAAAGGCTGAAGGCATGGGCCCGGTGGCGATTGCCAAGGCGCTCAAGATCGGACGGGCTTCTGTTTACCGGGCGATGGCAAGCACGACGGCATAATCATTATTACAGCGGGGGATAGGGTTGGCAGTTCAAAACGAAGACGCCGCTCGGCATTCGAATGACACGCCAGCATTGGCTGTAAAGCCGGGGATATTGTTCGGGCGTGCTTTGGGGATGACCAAACCCCTGGGGCACGCGGCTTTCCACCCGGCTATCTATCCGACTATCCACCCGGCTTTGAATCTGAGCGGATGAGCATGTCGGCAATGCCACGATTGCGACAGCGAGGATCCATTTGCGTAGGGCGCTCATTGGTCCCTCTTGAGCCTTTGCGCCCCCACTGATGCGTCTTGCTTGATGAGGCGAACTCGGTAACGTGGTTTAGGTTCAATGCGCGCCCCCTCATGATCTAAGATGGCGACCTAGATTCCCATCCTTTTGATCATCCCGATGGCGGCATATTCCAGCGGTGAGCTGACTCCCCCGGTTCCTAGAACCTATAGTCCTCCATTGGTCGTCCGTTCAGGACGCTACTGGATGTAGCCTGGCAACAATCGCGAAAATTGCCAGTCGCGCAAAGGTAGCTAGCGCCAGCTGAGGCAAGCGCCATCACTTGGGAAGGGCAGGCGGTTTCTCCTAATAGGGAGGGATCGCCTTTATCGTGTCCGCCGATATCGCAGTAGGCCTGAATGCTTCCGGTGTTCGGACCGCTCGCGGTGGATCGTGGTCCGCTACGCATGTTATGCGGATGATGAATCGGATTGAGGCCTGATCGTCAACGCAAGCGGCGCGGCGGGCTATAATCTGTCGGTGCGTTGCGCTTGAAAGCCTTCGTCGTAGCCCCGCTGCTTTGCGGCCTTGCCCATTGCTTCGCCGAGCATCCGAATACCGCGAACATAAGCCTCGTATCGTTGCTGCGCTGTTCTCAGTTTGCGAACGTGCGCCAAGTTATCGAGCGCCTTCGCCACTGGCTCGGGGAGCGGTTCGCCGGGCCGTTCATAACTATGGCTCACAAAGAAGGCTATTTCGCTGGTGGCCTCTTTTATGCCTTCCAGTCTGATCCTCGTGCGTTGTTCTCGCACAATCCAGTTTAGTCCGTAGATCAGCCAGAAGAGGACCCCGAGGCCGCCGATGATCGAACCCAGATTTGGCGTGTGATCCATTGTGTCACCCGGTCAGCGGCATGCTGCCTATATATGGATGGGAGCCACGTCAAGTGAGGTGCCAACGCTCGCAAGCCTGGCGCTGCTTCATTTCTTCAGGGCCGTCACAAGCCCTATGAGAGCGCCTATCGTCCCTATTGCCGTTGACCCGACAAGCCCGAACACTTTCAATCGAAAGTCCCATTTTTCGTTGCGTTCCTTTCGGATGGCCGCCCGCAAGTTGGAATAGGCCGAGGTTGTAAGATAGTAGCCACCTCCGCGAGCCTCGATCCACGCATCTTCATCATCGTTATCCGGCGTTGGCACCTTTTCACGAGCAGCACGACGCAACAGATACGTGGTCTCAAGGACCGAAATTCTATTCATCACCGTGTATTTGGCCTCGCTCGACCATGGCGCGGCGTTAGCAGTGGCCCCTTTGTCGGCTTCCCGGTTTGTGCGGTAGCGTCGATCAATTCGGTCTAGCTCCCTGTTGAGTCGCCAGACCTGCCACTGATACATGATCGCCGAAAACATTATGCCTCCCGCCCGACTGATTCCGCGCTCGCGGTGTTAGCTGGAGCAACGTGGCGAGCGGGCGCTCGCGGCTACCCGACTCAATATCTGACACAATAGCCGCCGCTACTGGCGAACCAAGCTGACGGACAGGTTGTTCCCTTGATCTTCGGAACCGCTTTTCTCGTATCCCGATGCAACGCCTGACAGCAATGTCCGGTGGCGAAATATCCGACCGGGCACGAAGAACCGGTCCGCTGAATGCGATCGGTGCCATCTGCTTTCGGGATGCAATAGGGTGATGCAGCAAGGGCCGGGGAGAGCGTTAAAATCCAAACCGTTAGTGTCCGAACGAAGATCATTTCCAACCACCGAATAACCACCGATTGCCCGTGAACAAACAGCGATAATCCGCCAAAGTCAAAACAGAAATATATAGACATATCAATTATTTATGCCGAGACAGCGGCGTTCGGGACGCAGGGGTCGCAGGTTCAAATCCTGCCACTCCGACCATCATTTCAATGACTTATAATTTCGATGCGCCAGCCGCGCAACGCGATGCGCGACGAATTGACCCCTCAAGTGTGCGTTAGCCGTATGCTAGGCGCTAGTGCTTGTTTACGTCGGACCGCTTGTTACGGGGCCGCGAGATCGTCTGGCATGCATTTTCCGGTTTCAGTGTTCTGTGATGCGTCGACCCGACGCATTTTGCGTCAAGATCGCGCGGTGGTTGCTCACGCGCGAACCTGCCGGGGCGATTTACCTGGATTGCGCAGGCCTCGGATCAGGGCAGCCGCTGCCGAGCGGCGCCTGCGGCAGGAACTGCTTGCCGTTCTCGACCAGGAAATCGAGCATTTCCTGCGCCGGAGGAAGCAACACCTTGTCTTTCCTCCTGACGACGAACCATTGCCGAATAATAGGAAGACCGGTGATGTCGAGCGTGATCATCCGGCCTTCCTTAAGTTCCACGGCCACGGTGTGCGCCGAGATGAAAGCGATCCCGAGACCGGCGATGACCGCCTGCTTGATGGTCTCGTTGCTGCTCATCTCCATGCCGATCTGCGGCTCGAGATTGCTGTTCTCAAAAAACTGTTCCATGAGGAATCGTGTACCCGAGCCCGGCTTACGGGAAACGAACCTTTCGTGCGCCAAATCGACCGCCGAAAGCCCGGACGCGTTTGCAAGCCGGTGTCCTGTCGGCGCGATGACGACATGCGGATGGTCGCCGATCAAATGCCTGTCCAGTTCGATATCGGGAGGCGGGTGGCCCATGATTGCAAAATCGAGCGCATAGCTGCGCAGAGCCTGACGTATGTCCTGGCGATTGACGATCGTCAGACTGATGTCCATCCCTGGATGAAGCTTCGAAAACGCGGAAATCGCAAATGGGACAAAATATTTTGCCGTACTGACAGCGCCGATCGATATGCGCCCGCCGGTTCGACCGGTGATCATGTCGAGCGACGTTGCGCAACTTTCGATCGCAGCTTCGATGCGCTCGAAAAGCGTGTACAACTCCTGTCCAGCAGGCGTGAGAACCATGCCGTCGCTGGTTCGCTGGAGCAGAGGCAGTCCGCAGAGTTGCTGAAGATTTCGCAATTGCAGCGTGACCGCAGGTTGAGTCAAATGCAATTTGTTAGCGGCGGCAGTGACGCTACCCCCTACCGCAACCGATGCCAAAGCACGAAGCTGCCGAATTGTAACGTCGCGAAGCTTCGTGATCATATAAGAAAATTTTTGCCGCGATGAAGGATATTGAAATTGTACTTATTACATGCAACGAGTCAATTCTCGCGATGCTCTGGAAAGCGGCAAATCGGCTGTTTGGAGATTGCGGCCGAGGGGGAGTCTGAATGAGCCAAGAGCTGACACTGCAGCAAAGGATGGATGGCGAGGCGGGTTCGGATCCGCTCCGCCAGGCAGTGAAGGAAGCAGTAGCTGCGCTTGCGCGGGCTGCGGTCGATATTTCCGATCTGACCTGCCGCGGAGCGTTGGCCGGGATCACCGGACAGGCACAAGGTCGCAACACCGACGGGGACATTCAAAAGGATCTTGATGTTCGCGCCGATCAAATTATTCGCGACGCTCTCGGCAAGCTGCCGATCGCAGCGCTTGCCTCCGAGGAAATGGCGGATCTGGATATTTTGAATCCGGGCGCGCCGATCTGCGTTGCATTCGATCCGTTGGACGGTTCGTCGAACATCAACACGAACATGTCGGTAGGTACGATTTTTTCAATCATGCCGACGCCTTCCGATGTCAATGCGGCTTTCAGGCAAGCAGGAAGTGCGCAGCTTGCGGCCGGTTTCGTTGTCTATGGTCCGCAGACCTCTCTCGTTCTCACGCTCGGGCGGGGTGTCGACGTCTTCACGCTTGACCGAGCCGACAGGGTGTTCAAGCTCACCGGATCGTCAGTGCAAATTCCGACGGACGCAAACGAGTTTGCGATCAATGCATCGAACAGGCGGCATTGGGACCTGCCGGTTCGCGCCTATATCGACGAGTGCCTTGCGGGAGCCGATGGGCCCTGCGGCAAGAATTTCAACATGCGCTGGATCGGCTCGCTCGTCGCGGAGGCTTTCCGCATTCTTATTCGCGGCGGTATTTTCCTCTATCCCGGAGACGCTCGGGACGGCTATGAGGAAGGGCGCCTGCGCCTGGTTTACGAGGCGCACCCGATGGCTTTCATCGTCGAGCAGGCAGGCGGTGGCGCTTCGACCGGACGAAAGCGGGTTCTCGATATCGTACCCGACAGTCTTCATCAGCGAGTGCCGCTGATTATGGGTTCGATCAAGAACGTCCAGCGGCTCGAACATATGCATACGGTCCCCGACGTCGCTCTGGAAGCGAATGCGCCGTTGTTCGGGAACCGCGGTCTGTTTCGCGTTTGAGGGGCTGATATCGTGTCAAGGAAGCATCCCATCATATCAATTACGGGTTCGTCGGGCGCCGGTACGACGTCCGTCAAGCGAACCTTCGAGCAGATTTTCCGCCGCGAGAATGTCGTTGCGGCCTACATCGAAGGCGACGCTTTCCACCGTTACAATCGCGCTGAAATGCGCACCCGCATGGCCGAGGAATCGGACAAGGGCAACAAGCACTTCAGTCATTTCAGTCCTGAAACGAACTTGTTCGCCGAACTTGAGGGTGTGTTCCGTAGCTATGGCGAGACCGGAACGGGCAACACGCGATACTATGTTCACGACGATGCGGAATCGGCGCTGCACGGTGTTCCTCCTGGAACGTTTACCGACTGGCAGCCTCTGCCCGACGCTTCGGATTTGTTGTTCTACGAGGGTCTTCACGGGGCCGTTGTGACTGACAAGGTGAATGTCGCTCAGTACGCGGATCTCAAGATCGGTGTCGTTCCCGTCATCAATCTCGAATGGATCCAGAAGCTGCACCGCGACCGGAATGCGCGTGGCTATTCCACCGAGGCGGTCACCGACACCATCCTTCGGCGTATGCCGGATTACGTCAATTATATCTGTCCTCAATTCGCTGAGACGGACATCAATTTCCAACGCGTGCCGACGGTGGATACTTCGAACCCGTTCATCTCCCGGTGGATACCGACGCCCGACGAGTCGATGGTCGTCATCCGCCTCAAGAATCCGCGCGGGATCGATTTTCCGTATCTGCTGTCGATGATTCCGAGCAGCTTCATGTCGCGCGCCAACTCGATCGTCATCCACGGCTCCAAGCTGGACCTCGCGATGCAGTTGATCCTGACGCCGCTGATCCTTCAGCTCATCGAGCGAAAGAAGCGCGCATGATTGGAATCGTATTTCCGATATCGTCAGCCCCTGCAGCGTCGAGACGGGGCGTGGCCAACAATACGATCGCGCTAAACGCGACATCTTTTCACGATAGCCAGATGGGGAGGGAACCGACATGGCACGCATAACTTTGAGACAGTTGCTGGATCACGCTGCAGAGCACGGCTACGGCGTGCCAGCGTTCAATATCAACAATATGGAGCAGGGGCTTGCCATCATGGAGGCTGCGGCCGCCGTCGATGCGCCGGTCATCATGCAGGCTTCGCGGGGCGCGCGCTCCTACGCCAACGACATCATGCTCGCGAACATGATCGACGCGCTGGACCAGATGTATCCGCATATTCCGCTGTGCATGCATCAGGATCACGGCAACGAGGAGTCGACCTGTGCGACCGCGATCAAGTACGGTTTCACCTCGGTCATGATGGACGGCTCGCTCAAGGCCGACGCCAAGACCGCAGCGGACTACGAATATAACGTCGACATCACCCGCCGCGTCGTTGACTTGGCGCACTGGGTCGGCGCCTCTGTGGAAGGCGAACTGGGCGTGCTTGGCTCGCTCGAACACGGCGGCGGCGAGCAGGAGGACGGGCACGGCATCGAAGGGCCGGTCAGCCACGATCAATTGCTGACCGATCCGGATCAGGCCGTCGATTTCGTCCGCGCGACCAAGGTCGACGCTCTGGCGATCGCGATGGGCACCTCACACGGCGCCTATAAGTTCTCGCGGAAGCCTGATGGCGACATTCTGGCCATGAAGGTGGTCGAGGAAATCCATCGCCGCCTTCCCAATACGCATCTGGTGATGCACGGCTCGTCCTCGGTACCGCAACATCTGCAGGACGAGTTCAACAAGTTCGGTGGCGAGATGCCGCAGACTTGGGGCGTGCCAGTCGAGGAAATCGTTCGCGGAATCAAGCATGGCGTTCGCAAGGTCAATATCGACACCGACTGCCGTCTGGCCATGACTGCGGTATTCCGGAAAGTCGCGGCCAGCAACAAGAGCGAATTCGATCCACGCAAGTTCCTGAAACCCGCGATGGATGCAATGCGCGACCTCTGCCGCGAGCGTTTCGAGCAGTTCGGCACTGCCGGGAATGCCTCGAAGATCAAGGTGATCCCATTGGCTGAAATGGCCAAGCTTTACCGCACCGGTAAACTTGATCCGCGTATCGGTGAAACAGCCGTCGCGGCCGAGTGATACGATCCTGGCTGGCGTGGCCCGGCCTCCGGCTTGACCGCCGGAAGGCCGATTGCCGCCGCAACATTGCTACACCACCGTCTCCCATGCGGTGACCGCACGTCCCGAGGGCCAGTCTAGCACCTCGTGACATGCCTCCATCCGGTTCCAACTAGGACGATTCATCCTCCCGATCGTCCAGCCCCGGATGTACTGCTCCGTCGTCTTGCATGGCGACGGAGCCTTTCTCCCGGAAATGCCCTGAATATCCAGGAGAAAATACGAGGGTAAGCCGATCGGCACGCCCCATGCTGCCGCATGATCTCACAGCACAATGTGGTGGCGTTCTTTCACTGTGCCGACCGGGTTTCGCGCCATCGAAAAGGAGTACGATCGGTCTGGTTCCGAGATTCAGGGAGTACTGAAAAACAGGATGTGATCGCTGCCGAAATATTCGATGGACTTACAATCCCCGCAATCGGGTTCAAACAGTCGCTTCAGTCTCATTCAATCGCATTGTATCAGGCTGAAGCGTTCCTTTCATTTGACCATGATCTCCTCGATCTTATCAAAAGTGATTCTCACCTTTCGGGATCATGCTCCAAGCTCTGGCAGTCGGGGGACGATCATGGGAGGACGAATGACATCCACGCGCCACGCGGCCATCGTCCTGGCCGCACTGTCACTGGGCGGATGCGCTAATCTTGAGCGCCACAATTCGAACGCGCTGTCCCAGACCGATGACGATGGCTATTGCCAAGCGCAGGGCGGACCCCAAGGATCCGCAGCCTACACTGCCTGCCGCAAAAATCGTGACGTTGCCGCCACGCGATCGGATCGGATGGAGCGCACCCACCGCGATCTCGCCGAGCGGATGCTGAACGGGCAGTAGCCGACTGATTTTCTAAGCCAGCGGACTCACGAACGTCACGGCTTAACTCGCGTCCTGCGAACTGGGCTCGGATCGTGGTTCGTCGCGATATTTCAGAATCCATGCAACATAAAACGTGAAAAGTCCGATAGAAAGAACTGCAGCCGTCGCAACCAGGGCGTAGACAAAAGCAACAGGATGGTCGTGTGCTGTGATCCAGTGGCCAGAAGTAAATCGGTCCGAATAATATATTCTGCCCTGACTGAGGGCGTTCCAGAAATTATTTAGCGAAATCCAGAGACACAGAATCGTTACCTCGGTCGCAAAAATCCGATGGCGCTTTAGTTGCTCCAGTGCTTTGCCATTGCGCTTCATTTGTGACCCGAAAGCTCTTGGTACCATCGCTTGGATGGCGTCGCGGACTTTCACGAGAATTGAAGCCGTGTTTGAAACCGTTTGCGTCCGCAATCATATCGCTGGATCCGAACCTTTCAAGGCTGAGGCGACAAACGTTAGCGCTCGTCCTCCTCCTCCTCGGCCTTCTTGCCGCCGATCGTCTTTAGCTTGGCGAATACGGCATCGACGTTGAGATCGTCCTGCTGCTTTTCGGTAGGCTCGAATTCGCCGTCCTGACGGGTGGTCTCGGACGCTGGCAGCAAGGTAGCGCCGCCATACTGCTGATCGGCCGGCTTCTCCTTGGCCGCGCGTTGCACCTCGAAATCGAGCTCGATCTGCGAGCAAAGCCCCAGCGTCACCGGATCCATCGGAGTCAGAGTCGAGGCGTTCCAGTGGGTGCGGTCACGCACCGCGGCAATCGTGGTTTTGGTCGTGCCTACCAGACGCATGATTTGAGCGTCCTTCAATTCCGGATGATTGCGCACGAGCCAGAGGATCGCGCTTGGCCGCTCATGGCGGCGTGACACCGGAGTGTAGCGGGGTCCCTTTTTCTTGGCTGCCGGTGGCAGCACCACCCGGCTTTCGCTCAGCTTCAGCCGGTAGTCCGGGTCCTTTTCGCCCTTCTCGATCTCGTCGCGGGTGAGTTGGCCGGTGGAGATCGGGTCCATGCCCTTGATGCCCTGGGCGGCATCGCCGTCAGCGATGGCGCGGACCTCCAGGGGATGCATCTTGGTAAAGTCGGCGACCTGATCGAACGACAGCGCGGTATTGTCGACGAGCCACACGGCAGTCGCTTTCGGCATCAGCGGCGAATTGCTCATGGCAAATCTCCTTTGCGCTTTGCCCACCCCTCAGGGCAAAGCCTTTTGGTCATCGACGATGACGGGAATTAGGGTCTATATATGCTGCTGGAGGTCGGCCGCGCAATGGTTTGCTCTGTCGATCCCTGGTTTACGGAACCTGCCTTGACAGCGCCCGAAAGCCGTCCAAAGTCATCACTTAAGTATTGGCCGTTCCCGCCCTGCCGGTGTGGGGTGATTCGGCACGGATCGCCTCATGAATGCTAAACCAAAACTTAAAATCGTGCTTTGCTCGCCCCGCGGCTTCTGCGCTGGGGTGGTCAGGGCGATTGATACCGTGGAACGTGCGCTGACGCTGTATGGCGCGCCGGTCTATGTGCGTCACGAAATCGTCCATAATCGCTATGTTGTCGATAGCCTTCGCGCCAAGGGAGCGATCTTCGTCGAGGAACTGGCGGAGATCCCCGACGACACCAAGGCGCCGGTGGTCTTTTCCGCCCATGGCGTGCCGAAGTCGGTTCCTGCAGACGCTCAGAGGCGCAATTTCTTTTCGCTCGATGCCACCTGTCCTCTCGTGACCAAGGTTCACCGCGAGGCGGCGATCCATTTCAAGCGCGGCCACGAGATTCTGCTGATCGGGCATTCCCATCACCCGGAAGTTGTCGGCACCGTCGGGCAATTGCCAGCGGGTGCGGTAACTCTGATCGAAACCGCCGAGGACGCCGAGAAATTCACGCCGAAAGATGCCGGTAATCTTGCTTTCGTGACTCAAACCACGCTGTCCATCGACGACACCGCCGAGATCGTGGCGGTGCTGAAGCAACGCTTCCCGGACATCCATGGTCCGCACAAGGAAGACATCTGCTACGCCACCACCAACCGCCAGTTGGCCGTCAAGAAGGTCGCGCCGGTGGTCGACGCGCTGATCGTGGTCGGAGCGCCGAACTCCTCCAATTCGCAACGGCTGCGCGAGGTTGCCGAGCGCGAGGGTTGCAAAGTATCCGTGCTTGCGCAGCGCGCCAGCGATCTCGACTGGAACATGTTCGAGGGGATCAGAAGTCTTGGCATCACCGCGGGCGCGTCGGCACCCGAAGTCATCGTCGAGGAAATCATGGACGCATTCGCTGCGTGCTATGAACTCGAGGTGGAAACAGTTTCGGCTGCGGAAGAAAACGAGTTTTTCCCGCTGCCCCGCTCGCTGCGACCTGACGCCGCCTAGGGCCTTTCCGCTTCTGATGGAATCAGAAGCGAGGTTCTATGATTCTGATTTGACGCGTTTTCTTCACGCCAACCGGTACCCACCTCGCTTGAAAACGCTATAGCACGACCGGGACCGGAACGGGGATACGAGATGGCGGTCTACACCGACGTCGCCGCCGAGGAGCTTGCGGATTTTTTGAAAGCCTACGATATCGGCGAGGTGCTGTCCTACAAGGGCATCGCCGAAGGCGTCGAGAACTCCAACTATCTGCTGCACACCACCTCCGGATCGTTTTTCCTGACGCTCTATGAAAAGCGCGTCGCCATCGACGACCTGCCGTTCTTTCTCGGTTTGATGGGTCATCTTGCGACCCACGGCATCGTGTGTCCGCAACCGGTCAAGGCGCGCGGCGGCGAAACGCTTGGCCGCCTCGCGGGGCGTCCCGCCGCCATCATCGATTTTCTCGAGGGCGTGTGGCCACGGAAGCCAAACGTCGCTCATTGCGCCGCGACTGGCGCTGCGCTAGCGAAGCTGCATCTCGCCGGCGGTGATTTCCCCATGAGTCGCGCTAATGCGCTGTCGGTGTCCAGTTGGCGGCCGCTGTTCGAACAGGCCGGAGCTTGCATCGATACCGTGCAACAGGGGTTGCACGATTTTCTCAAGGCTGAACTCGACCACCTTGAAGCACACTGGCCGGAGAAGCTGCCGGCTGGCGTGATCCATGCCGACCTGTTTCCTGATAACGTGCTGTTTCTCGGCGAGAGGCTATCGGGGCTGATCGATTTCTATTTCGCTTGCAATGATTTCTTGGCCTATGACGTCGCGATCTGCCTCAACGCCTGGTGTTTCGAGCCGGATCATTCCTTCAACGTCACCAAGGCCCGGGCGCTGCTTGCCGCCTACAATTGCGAGCGCGCGCTGTCGGAGGCCGAACAGGCAGCGTTGCCTTTGCTCGCGCGGGGCGCCGCGTTGCGGTTTCTGCTGACGCGGCTGGTCGATTTTCTCAACGTGCCCGCCGGCGCGCTGGTGAAACCGAAAGACCCGCTCGAATACGTCCGCAAGCTGCGTTTCCAGCAGCGTGTCGGCAGCGTCCGCGACTACGGCGTCGCGATCTCGGGGCTGGTGGCGTGAATTCGCCCGCGCTTCCGCATGTCACGATTTTCACGGACGGCGCCTGCTCAGGCAACCCGGGGCCTGGCGGCTGGGGCGCGATCCTGCGGTTCGGTGAAATCGAAAAAGAACTGAAAGGTGGCGAACCGCATACCACCAACAACCGGATGGAGTTGCTGGCGGCGATCTCGGCGCTGGAGGCGCTGAAGCGTCCGGCGCTTGTCGATCTCACCACCGACAGCCAGTACGTGCGACAAGGCATCACTGGCTGGATTCACAACTGGAAGCGGAACGGCTGGCGTACCGCCGATAAAAAGCCAGTGAAGAACGCCGACCTGTGGCAGCGGCTCGACGATGCGCTGAAGCCTCATGACGTGCGCTGGCACTGGATCAAGGGTCACGCCGGCCATGACGAGAACGAGCGCGCCGATCAGCTTGCGCGCGAAGGCGTGGCGATGGCGCGGCTGAAGTAAGTCACTCATCATTGCCGGACTTGATCCGGCAATCTATTTCAAAAATCCTACGAAGAAGATGGATGCGCGGGTCATAGCGAACGGGAGCGACCCCGTTTTTCGAACGGCTATGCCCGCGCATGACATCAATTTTTACAACTGCCCGACCAACGTGTCTCCGCCGGAGACCTCGACCTTGCCGGGCGAGTCCTCGACATTTAGCTTCTTTACCACGCCGTCTTCGACCAGCATGGAATAGCGCTTCGAGCGGATGCCGAGGCCCTTCTCAGACCCATCGAACTCCATGCCGATCGCCTTGGCGAACTCGGCGTTGCCGTCGGCGAGAAAGGTCGCTTCGTTACGCTGGTCGGTATCGCGCTTCCAGGCGCTCAGGACGAACACGTCGTTGACCGAGACGATCGCGATCTCGCCCACGCCCTTGTCCTTGATGGCGCGAGCGCTGGCGAAAATACTCGGCAGATGCTGTTTATGACAGGTACCTGTGTAGGCGCCGGGCACGGCGAACAACGCTACTTTCCTTCCTTTGAAGATGTCGCCGGTGCTTTTGGTCTGGACCCCGTCCTCGGTCATGATACGAAACGTCGCATCGGGCAGGCGGTCGCCAACTTTGATGGTCATCGTCAAATCTCCATGGAATGGCAGCGTGGGGAGGAGGAATGGAGGTACAATATTCCAACAGCGAAACAGCAACGGCTACCCGTTCACCGTACCTCCATAACGCGCTTTCGGGTACATCGCGAAAACGTCTCAAATATAACGCTAACGCCCAGGCCTTGATCCATCAAAGTCAAAACAGCGTTAGCCTGCAAACCCGCCCGCGTCGAGAAACGTCTGCTCTTCGGCGCTCGTCGTGCGCCCGAGCACAAGATTGCGATGCGGAAAACGGCCGAACCGGCGAATGATGTCGGCATGGATTTCCACGAATTTGAGGTTGTCCGGTCGGCCGCGGGCACGAAACAGCTCAATGCGGCGGTCTTGATCCGCGAGCCGCTCGGAATGCATGAGGGGCATATAAAGGAACTCGACAAGGTCGAGCTCTATGCGCGTGTCGGCGCCGCCCGCAATGGCACGAACGGCGACGGCTAGCGCCTGATCGTCGGTCGAGAAGGTCTGGGCGTCGCCGCGGAACATGTTGCGCGGAAACTGGTCGAGCACGATGACGAGCGCCAGCGCGCCGTCGTCGGTCTCCTCCCATCCCCTGAGTTCGCCATCCTGAGCAGCTTCCCAAAGCCTTTGAAAGCGACGGCGCACCTCGGCGTCGAACGCGTCGTCCTTGATATACCATTTGGACATGCCGGCCTCTCGCCAGAAGGCGAGGATATCGGCGGGAGAGGGGAGATTTGTGTCATTCATGATCGAACAGGCGTTTTCCTGAACCCTGTGCTCCAGGAGAGGTGATTTCTAAGCGGGGCCTTTGGCTTCGTCGCGCAATGCGCGGCGGAGAATCTTGCCGACATTGGTTTTCGGCAGAGTGTCGCGGAATTCGATTCGCCTCGGCACCTTGTAGCTCGTCAGCTGTGTCCGCGCGAACTTGATGAGATCCTCGGATGTGAGATTCCGATCCTTCCTCACCACGAAAGCCTTCACCGCCTCACCCGATTTCTCGTCCTTGACGCCGACCACAGCGCATTCCAGCACGCCCGGATGACTCGCGATTACGTCCTCAATCTCGTTCGGATAGACATTGAACCCGGAGACCAGGATCATGTCCTTCTTGCGGTCGACGATCCGGGTGTAACCGTCCGCGGACATGATGCCGATGTCGCCGGTACGGAAGAAGCCGTCCGCCGTCATCACCTTTGCGGTCTCGTCCGGCCTGTTCCAGTAGCCAGGCATCAGTTGTGGACCGGTGGCGCAGATTTCGCCCGGCTCGCCGAGCGGCGTTTCCTGGCCGCTATCGTCCCGGATGGAGACGTATGTCGAGGGCATGGGAAGCCCGATCGAGCCGGAGAATTTGGTGCTGTCGGCGGGATTGCAGGTCAGCGTCGGCGAGGTTTCCGAAAGGCCGTAGCCTTCCAGCAACGGGCATGCCGTCGTTTTCAGCCACCTTTCCGCCACGACCTTCTGGACGGCCATGCCGCCGCCGATCGACACCTTGAGTTTCGAGAAGTCGACACGGTCGAAGCCGGGTGCGTTAAGAAGGGCGTTGTAGAGCGTATTCACCGCCGGGAAGACGTTGATCTGATACTTCATCAATTCCTTGACGAGGCCCGGCATGTCGCGCGGATTCGGGATCAGCAGATTGACGCCGCCCGCGCGCATCCCCAGCATGAAGCACGCTGTCAGCGCAAAGATATGATAGAGCGGCAGAGCGCAGACGATGAAGATCTGATCGATCATCGGCGGCTTCGTCAGTGCCGGCTGCAGCCAGGCATCGTTCTGCAGCACGTTGGCGAGAATGTTGCGATGGAGCAGCGTCGCGCCCTTCGAGACGCCGGTTGTGCCACCGGTATACTGCAGGAAGGCCACATCGTCAGCCACGAGTTCGGGCCGCGCAAGCGTCATGCCGCGCCCCGCGGCAAGGGCGTCGTTGAACTTGACCGCGCCCGGGATTGATGACGGCGGCACCATCTTTTTGACGTGGCGAACAACGAAGTTGACGATCACGCCCTTGAAACCGAGCAGATCGCCCATGCTGCCGATAATGACGTGCCTGACGTCGGTTTTACCGATCACCTGCTGCACCGTCGACGCGAAGTTCTCCAGCACGATGATCGCTTCCGCGCCGGAGTCCTTGAGCTGATGTTCAAGCTCGTGCGGCGTGTAGAGCGGGTTGACGTTGACCACGACATAGCCGGCGCGCAGCACGGCCACTGTCGAAATCGGATATTGCAGGACGTTCGGCATCATCAGCGCGACGCGAGCGCCCTTTTTCAGTCCCCGGCCTTGCAGGTAGGCGCCGAGGGCAAGCGACGTCTCGTCGAGCTGGCGATAGGTTATCGCCTTGTCCATGCAGATGAAGGCCTTGCGGTCGCTGAACCTGGCGAAGCTCTCCTCCAGCAACTTGATCAACGAAGCGTACTGTGACGCGTCGATGTCAGCGGGCACGCCTGCGGGATATTGCCTAAGCCAGATGCGATCCATGTGACGCCCCCGGTGATCCTTGTTCAAAGGGAGAGAAAATGTCGTGGTCAGGGAATATCGGGCAAGGCGGCTGTCCAAGGCAAGCAGTTGCGCGATAACGACGCATGTGCCGCCGCAGCAGGCTCGAGGGGCTTATCTTGGCGTGGTTGGCCCGCGATGGTTTGGCGGCCAGCGTCTGGCGGCGGTTTACGGCTTGGACTTGCCTTCGGCTGTTTTCGGCTTGGCGGAAGCTGGCCGGACACCGGGGCGCTTCGCATCAGGCTTTTTGCTGGCGGCCGGCTTCGTATTGGCTGGAGGTTTTGTGGAATTGGGGTTGATGGTTACCGAGACTTGGTTCTTCAATTTTTCATTAGCTTTGGCTTCCGGCGCGGCGTTGTCGTCGCGTTTGCCGTGGGCAGTCTTGCTGCGCTTACCGGCTTTTGGCGGAGCATCGCGTGCGGCATCGGCTTCTGCTGCTGCGGCGATGGCAGCGCCGGTTCGCGTCGGTCCGGTATAGACAACGATCGGATCCGAGGGCGCGGGGGCGGCTGCGATCATGTCCACCGGCCGCAACGTCGGTGGTTGAACGCCAGTCGAAAGGAACGACATCACGGCGTTGCCGGTGGCTGTCGAATTGGCGACGACATCGTCGTCCTCGTCGCTGGCAGGATGCTTGCGTTTGGGGCCGCACATTTCATCGCGCAGATTGGGAGGCGCGGCCGCGATCGGCGCCAGATTGTCAACCGTGCCGAGCGCCGGACGCAGCCACGACAGCGTGTTGTTGGCGAAGCCGCGCTCCAGCATTTGCGCGACGCGCACCGCGCGCATCGTGCCTGACGACGCGCCGAGCACCACTGCGATCAGGCGTTTGCCATTCTGCGTGGCCGAGCCGACGAGATTGTAGCCGGACGCGCAGATGAATCCGGTCTTGAAGCCGTCGGCGCCGGGAAAGCGCCCGATCAGCTTGTTGAAGTTATGTGTCACCCTGCGGCCGTAGCGGATCGAGGGGATATGCATGAAATATTCGTATTCAGGCAAATCGTGAATGATCGCGCGTGCGAGAATGGCGAGATCGCGCGCCGAGGTGATCTGGCCGTCGGCGGGCAGCCCATTAGGGTTGACGTAGCTCGTCTGCGTCATGCCGAGCCGCTGCGCGGTCGCGTTCATTTCGGCGGAGAAGCCGTCGATCGAGCCACCGACGCCTTCCGCCAGCACCACGGCCATGTCGTTGGCCGACTTCACCAGCATCATCTTCAGCGCGTTGTCGACGGTGACCTGCGTGCCCGGCCGGAATCCCATTTTCGAAGGCGACTGCGCGGCCGCGGTCGGCGATACCGCGAACAGCGTGTCGAGTGTGATGCGTCCCTGCTTGACCGCGGTCAGCGTGACATAAGCGGTCATCAGCTTGGTGACCGAGGCCGGATACCAGGGATAGGTGGCGTTCTCGGCCTCCAGCACCTTGCCGCTGTCGGCTTCAATCAGCAGATGCGCTTCGGTGGCTTGGGCCGCGCGCAGCGGCGCGATGGCAACCATCAATCCGGCCACGAGGATCATCCAGATCGGCAATGATTTACGAAACAGGGCGATGGCAGGATGCACGGTCGTTCCGGTCCTTTGAGACCTCACTTTGGCAAGGAGGCCTGCTTCTCGAGTATTTTCCGGCTAAGGGGAGTCCGACTTAACCGTAAGAAATGCTCTCAATGAGTAACTGCGCGTATTCTGATCGCAAAACCGGTATCCACTTTTGCGGAATGCGTGCTAGGTTTCAAGCGTGTCCGGGCGCCGTCGACGCGGCGGCCCCAATCTATACCGGCCTGGCAAGCCAGAACAGATGGCTCGCAGCCTAATTCCCCAACGAAAGGGGCCGAATTTCGACGGTCTGGCTGGTTCGCGACGATGGTTAGCCTGCTGGGGTATTCTCCTGCGTCATGAATTGCGCTTTCGCAAGTTGAGCGAAGTGGCCGCCGTTCGCCACCAGTTCGTCAAAGGTTCCGTTTTCGATCACGCGCCCGTTCTCGAAAACCAGAATACGCGTGGCGTTGCGGATGGTGGACAGCCGGTGCGCGATGACGAATGTCGTGCGTCCCTTCATCACCTCGTCGAGCGCGGCATTGACCTTGGCCTCGGTCACGGCGTCGAGCGCGCTGGTTGCCTCGTCGAGGATCAGGATCGGCGGGTCCTTCAGCAACGCGCGGGCAATCGATAGCCGCTGCCGCTCGCCGCCGGACAGCATTCGCCCGCGCTCGCCGGCATGGGTGTCGAATTTTTTCTCGCCGCGTTCGATGAAGTCGAGCGCCTGGGCCCGCTCGGCGGCGAACCGCATCTCCTCCTCGGTGGCGTCAGGCTTGCCGACGCGCAGGTTCTCCGCGATCGAGCGGTCGAATAGCAGCGCCTCCTGGAACACCACGCCGATGTTTCGCCGCAACGAGGTCAGCGTCAGGCCGCGGATGTCCATGCCATCGATCTTGATGCTGCCGGACTGCGGATCGAACGCACGATGCAGCAGCGCGGCGGCGGTGGACTTGCCGGCGCCGGTCGGGCCGACCAATGCGATGGTCTCGCCGGGCAACGCGACGAACGACAGATCCTCCACCGCGGGCCGCTTGCCGTCATAGGAGAACGACACGTCATGGAATTCGATGAGTCCCTGCAATCGCCCGGCGTCGACGGCGTCGCGACGGTCGCGCACTGCCGGAACGGCGTCGAGCACGTTGAAGAACTCCTTGAGCCGCGGCGCCTCCATGAACACGCTGTTGATGAAGGCTACCACTTGCTCGAGCCTCTGGATCAGCATAGTGGCGAAGCTCACGAACATCACGATCTCGCCGACCGATGTCATCCCCTGCTGGTTCAGCACGATGCCGACGGCGAAGATCGCCAGGATGGTGATAGTGGTCGAGGCGCGCGTCATCACGGTGACGACGGCCCACCACGACAGCACCGGCATCTGCGCCGCCAGCAGCTTGTCGACGACGAACCGCAGACCTTGAACCTCGGCATCGACGCGCACAAAGCTCTGCACCAG
Source organism: Nitrobacter sp. TKz-YC02 (assembly GCF_049852135.1). NCBI lineage: Bacteria > Pseudomonadati > Pseudomonadota > Alphaproteobacteria > Hyphomicrobiales > Nitrobacteraceae > Nitrobacter > Nitrobacter sp. TKz-YC02. Next base: position 3,275,791 of record NZ_CP180728.1, on the reverse strand, counting down.
TGCGACGTTACCGAGGGCGTCGGAGGCGCGCGCAGAGAGGTCGCTGAAATGCGCCTCCACCTCGTTCTGCATATCGAAGGTTCTGCGAACCACCAGCGTCGTCAGCATCGTGAACACGATGCAGAGCGCGAACAACAGGATCGCCAGCCGCCAGTTGATATAGAGCGATAGCGGCAGCAGTACTACGAGCGACATCATCGCCGCGAAATGCTCGCGGAAGAATCCGAGCCACAGTCGCCACAGGGCGTCCGTGCCTTGCAGCATCACCTTCATCAGCCGTCCCGAATGGGTGCCGGCATGGTAGGTGAGCGGCAATTGCATGATGTGTTCGAAATAGCCCGTCAGCACGGCCTGGCGCTGGCGATGCGAAAGACGGTCGGCCTGCAAGGCCACGATCACGCCGCACAGGATCGTGAAGAGGCCGAAGGCCACCCAAACCGCCAGCAGTGGCCACGGCGAGGTCGAAGTTGTCCCGAAAGGACCCGCGGCGGGATTGCCGGAGAGCACGTCGACGATGCGGCCGAACAGCACCGGCTCGGCGAACTGCGCGCCGGCCAGCAGCAGATTGGCGCCGGCTAAAATCCAGCCAAGCCGCGCTTCTCTGCCAAGCAACTCAAGAACGCGCGTATAAAGGCGAACCATCGACATCGGAAGCGGCTCTGTGGATCGCAACACTATAGCGTTTTCGTGCGAAGTGGATACCGGTTCGCTCGAAACCGCTATAGCCGGGCCGGCTGTGGAATACAGCTTCCTCGTGCCATTTACTCGGCCTGCGTGATCTTGCGGTCGCTGGCCGGTGGTAAAAAACTGCTGTCAAAAATATCCGTGGCCGCCGGACGATTGCGGAACTTGAAATTTTCGGCGATCTGGTCGAGCAACGTCTCGAACCGGACCGGGTCGATACCGCCGATGCCCCTGTGTCGGACCTCGCTGGTCAGAATGTTGTCGCTTAGGACCGCATGCAGGCGTTCCAGTTCGACGGCCCGTGATCCGCTAGCCATCTGACCCAGCACGTCATCGACAGCCAGCGCGGGCTCCCTGATGGTAAGTCGCAGACCGGCGATCACCGCGCGCACAAATGCCTTCACCGCTTCCGGCTTGTCGGCTGCGAATTCCGGGTTGACGATCAGGGCCTTGCCATAGGCGGCGCAGCCGTAGTCAGAAAATCGCAGCACGGCGATATCGTCGGCTGGAATACCGCGATTGCGCAGGTCGATCGCCGACAGGTACGACAGGCCGGATATGGCGTCGAGCTGGCCCGCCGACAGCATCGGTTCACGAACGGCGGGGCCGATCTGCTGCAGCTTCACGGCCTTGAGTTTTAATCCGTTCCGCCGCGCGAGCGCAGGCCACAGTCTGATGGAAAGATCGCCATCGGAGACGCCGACAGTCTTGCCCTCGATGTCGGCAAGCGTGGTGATGCCCCGGCTCTTGCGCGCAATGAAGGCGTAGGCTGTTTTGTCGAACAGCACGAACACCGCCTTAATTGGCCGCACACCTGGCTGATCGCGAAAGCGGATCAGGGCGTTGAGGTCGGCGAGCGCCAGTTCGCTCGTGCCGACCGCGACGCGCGCGATGGCGTCCGCCGTGTCGGTGGCGGCCATCGTCGTGACATTCAGGCCTTCCGCGCCGAATAGCCCCCTGGTCGATGCCAGAATGACCGGAGCCACGGCGGCATCGATCGGGCGGTCGAGCGAGAATTTGATCTCGGTTGGCGCGCCGGCATCGGCCCGGCCGCCCGCAACGCCGAGGTATGCAACGCCGACCGCGCTCACGAGCACAAGGAGGGCGTACCAGAGACGGATAGAACGCACTTGCATGGAAGATACTGCGGCGGATCAATTGTGGCGGCCGCAACGCGCGACCGTAACTCGGTTGCAGTCTATCAGAGGCAATTTAAATGCGCGATGACCGCTGCAATATGTCGCGCTTTCAAGTTGCCTTTTACACTCCGTCGGGAACCGATGGGTGAGTCGACCGCCGGCTCCAGTTCGCTGTGCAAGTACCGATGAATCTTCGCATCAGCCATGGACAAATCGGCTCTGCGATGGTTGATCGCGCCATGCTGAGACGGACTTACAACTGGTGCATCGCCGCCGCTGACAAGCCCTATGCGCTCTGGATTTTGGCCGCAGTGGCTTTCGCTGAAAGCTCATTCTTTCCAGTGCCGCCCGATGTCATGTTGCTGCCGATGGCGCTGGCGCGGCCACAACGGGCCTGGCTGTTCGCGACCGTATGCACGATCGCCTCGGTTGCCGGCGGCGTGCTTGGCTATGCGATCGGCGCATTACTCTACGATTCGGTCGGCCAATGGCTCATTCATCTGTATGGACTTGGCGACAAGGTCGAAGCGTTTCGCGCGTCGTATGCGCATTGGGGCGCGTGGATCATCATCGGCAAGGGCCTGACGCCGATTCCCTACAAGCTCGTCACCATCACATCGGGTTTCGCCGGATACGATGTCTGGTTGTTCGTCCTGTGCTCGATCATCGCCCGGGGTGGCCGCTTCTTCATCGTCGCGATCCTGCTCGATCGCTTCGGCGACGCCATTCGCCACGAAATTGAAAAGCGGCTCGGTCTTTGGGTGTCCATCGGTGCTGCCGTTATCGTTCTGGGATTTGTGATCGCATTCCGCTTGATCTGAAGCATCATCCCGACCCAAAGGGCCGCGTAGCGCATGCGCGCGAAGCGTTTGCGTTGATGAACAGGGCAGAGTTGGAATAGATGGAGCGGCGATTTCGGGCGAGATCGCCTTTTAACGGTGGAGGAGGGAGGGCCATAAGATGACGGTCAATGATGACCTGGAAAAATTTAGGCAGGCGAGGGCGATGGCCTTCAAACGTGGCTTTGTTGTTCGAAGGGCGGACGACCCGGATGATCCCAAGCCCTACACGCTGGTTCGCCAAGCCGTGGAAACGCATCTTGCGACCATCGATGAGGTGCTGGAGGAACTCAAACGGACCAAGTAATTGTGCCGGACGGCATCGCCAGCCTCGTGAACTCGTCGTGGGGAGTGTTCCACCGGCGGTTCGTTCCAAGTCCGCTCTGAGCGGAACCAGAGGACTCCTTTGGGGGCGGTTCCGTTGGTTAAGACCTCATTAACCACTATCAGGCACCTTGTCCGAGACTGGTATGTATCTGCCGAGAAAGAGGCCAGATACCGTTCGGGCGGGCATAAGGCCGATGGAACGCGACATCGCGTCGGTAAGAACACCGGCGACCATCCAGGAATTGCAGGCGCGAGTGACCGCGGCGTTCGGCAGGCATCCGTTGTGCCGCGAGGTGCAGTTCGACATCGTCAGCACGCCGAAGACTCACAGAGGCGCCAACTGGACGGTCAGCATGAACGCCATCCCGCCAAATGCAATCTGGGAAGTCTCCGAACTCGTTGCCGACATCCAGGACGCCTATATTCTGGCAGCCTGACTGCCGGCCACCGCGTCCCGAGATTCGGATTGCGTGTGAATATCGGCCGCCCAGCCCGGTCTTGCGCAGGCAAGTCTTGATTCATATCGAGTTGTGAGGATCAATCGGCTGCGCTCGTGAACTGAACCGGAGGCCTTTTTGACGCGGACGATGACGATCCTGGCGTTTGCGTGCTGTGTTGTCACGGGGGTGGCGCTGGCGGCGATATTCGGCCGCGGCAACGTTCTGATGGTCCGGTTTGTTGCAGCGCCGTCTCCAGTGTCCGTAGAATCAGAACCGACGGAGCTGGCAGCCAATCGCGAGAGCAAGGCAGACAGGCTTCCGGTTCAGGCCGCGGCGCCTGACGCTGGCGCCGATCTGACGTTGTCAGGATCGCTGCGGCCGGCGGTTGCAACCGAGCCCTTCGACACCGAGATTGCGCCGTCGACGCCACCGATCGAGGACCCGCCGCTGCCACGTCCCCGACCTAAACTTGCAAACCAGTCCATTCAGAAGGACTATTCGCTGTTGAGCGATATGCAGATCGCTGCGTTGAAAGGAAGGCTGCGACTGACGCCCGGGCAGGAGCCCTACTGGCCAGCCGTGGAAAGCGCATTGCGCGATGCCGCCCATAAAATCCACGAGCGGCGTTCGGCACCGGGCAAGAACGCTTCGCTCGGAGCCGGTGAGATCGAGCAGATCAAGGTCGCGGCCCAGCCGTTGTTGACCAGGCTGCGAGAGGACCAGAAGCAGGAGGTGCGTGCGCTGGCGCGCATCATCGGGCTGGAGGCGGTGGCTTCGCTGATCTGAGGCTGTTCGCCATTGATGTTCTAGCCGGCGTCGAATTGGCTTGCCGAGCACCACTCGTACGTCCGGTTATGTCCCGTTGCGAAAGCTGGACGTCTGACAGACAAAGCCGCTCTTTTCGTTCTTGGACTGGACCGGTTGCCAGTCCGATGTCCATTTTCTTTCCATTCACCAGCATATTGGACCCGCCAAAAATGGTGGACAAACAAGCGGAGAGGCTCAGATCATGGCCGCCGTTCGCGTACCGTTGCAAGCGCGCGGGTTTCGGCGCGAATGCGGATACCGAGCACCAGCGCGTTCAGGACAGTGAAGACAAGCGCCAGCAGATACAGATGAAGCGCGAGCGGTAACACTGCGATTTCCGCGACAACGATCGCATAGTTCGGATGCGACAAGTATCTGTAAGGTCCCGATGTCACCATCGGCGCATCAGGTAAGACGATGATGCGCGTGGTCCATCGTGGTCCGAGGGTTGTGAGCACCCAAAGGCGAAACACTTGGAGCAGAATGAAAACCGAAAGGGCGACGAAGTTGACATCGTGATTGCGGCCCCACGCCCATAATGCGATCAGCCAGGCGGCATGGGTCGCGACGATCAGCGGATAATGACCAGGCGCGATCTCGATCGCGCCCCGCGCCAATAGTCTCGCGGTATTGTAACGGGACAGGATGAGTTCGCCTAGCCGCTGCACTGTAACCAGCGCGAGAATGAGAGCGGCGAGAGTCACGCGGCGTGACGTAGCGTGACGCAGCTAGCGGTGAAGCCCGGGCCCAGCGAGGTCACAAGCGACCGCGAGGGCAGGCCCTGTGCGCGGGCGCGTTCGAGTACAAACAAGACGGTGGCCGCTGACATGTTGCCGTAATCGGCGATGACGCTTCGTTCGTGATCGAGAGTTCCCTGATCGAGGGAGAAAGCGCGCTCGATCGCGACGATGACCTTTGCACCCCCCGGATGGCAGATGAAGCGGTCGATGTCTCCGATCGAGAGACCCAGCCCGGACAGAACTGCGGTGACGCCCGGCTTCATGTGCGCGAGCACAAAGTCCGGAATCGTGCGCTGGAAGATCACGCCGAATCCTTCGGGGTCTACGCGCCATCCCATAATATCGAGCGTGTTCGGCCAGAGGTACTCGCCGGTCGCCTCGACATGTGTCGCGCCGCCATCTCCGGCGCGCAGCACGACAGCGGCGGCTCCATCGCCGAACAGACTGGCGGCAACGATATTGGCCTTTGTCAGCTCGTCGTGGCGAACGGCGAGCGTACAAAGTTCGAGGACCACGAGGAGCACGTTGGTGCCTGGCCGGGCTTGTGCCAGTCGCGATGCAATGGATAGTCCCGCGACGCCGCCGGCGCAGCCGAGCCCAAACACCGGCACGCGCGACACATCCGTTCGGAAGCCCAGCCTGCCGGCGACGCGGGCCTCAAGCGTCGGGGTGGCGATGCCGGTCGAACACACCGTAACGACAGTGTCGATGTCAGTTGCGCCAAGATCGGCCCGCTCCATGGCCTTTTGCGCGACTTCGACGAACAGTGCTTCAGCGCCGTCCAGAAAGGCTTGAGTTCGCTCCGGCCAACCCCGCGGCTTGCAATACCATTCAATCGGCTTCACGCCGTAGCGGTGCTGGATGCCCGTGTTGGCGAAGAGCGAGGATAACGTTTCAAACCGTGGGTATCGCGAGCCTAAGATGAAACGCGCCGCGTCGAGGATTTGCGACTGATGAAACACATTGGGCGGAACCCCGGTCGCCATTGAAAGCAAAGCGGCCGTGTGTTTCATATCATCGCTCCTGCTCCTATTGTCTCCTCATGCGCGATGCGCGCAGACGCTGCTTGCGTCTCTATGCGAGTGCGCATGAGATTTTGTTGCAATCTCGTCTCCGCCCACCTAGGCCAACGAACCGGGTTGAAGCGGGAACGCTGTTCTGGGGTGTTGATCATGGAGCAGAACGGCCAGACGGCGCCGGACGTCAGGATCATTTGATGCAGCTTCGAAGATCTGTTCCTGAGCATCCCGAGTAAGTTCAGGCCAGAGCTGCAAAACCGCACGACCAAGCAATTGTTCGAACTCGTTCATTCATATCGCCCTCGGGCCGTGGATGAGATGGACGGTCATAGAAGCTGCAGGGGCCTAACTCCTCCGATCAATGTGTTTTTCTAAAAACCGGCGGCATAGTAGTCGTCGACCGCCTTGGTTCGCGCCGGCTCTGACCAATTCCAGTTGCTCTCGACCCGATATTTCGGAGCACTTTGCAGTTGATCGATGGTCACGCCGGTCCGATAGCCGCCGAGTAGAATGTCATATTTCAGGGTATGCCAAGGCAAAGGATAATGGTCGTCGCCGATTCCCAGGAATCCGCCAAAACTCAAGACGGCATACGAAACACGGCCGCTTGTCTTTTCGATCATAACCCGCTCGATCGAACCGATCTTTTCGTTGTCGGGACCAAAGACGGCCGTCCCTTCGACTTTGTCGCTGCCGATCAAGTTGCTGGTTTCGTTTTCTTCCAAGGTCATGGGATCCTCCCAGGATAGAAAACAGAAGCGTCGAACGCACCAAAAGTTCCCGAGCGGCGTGTTCCGGAAGGACTAAACAAAACCGGTTAGCTCGACGGAGAGCTGCTTTCGACAGGGACCAAAGGCATTTGAGGAGTCTCCGCCCTGCGGGCCACAGCGTTTTCAAGTGAAGCGGATGCCGTTCGCGGGAGCAGGACCCGGCGACCATTCCATCGATTCTGTCGTCATCGGTTGCGCGAGCGTCTGACCGAACTGCCTGATCGGCCATGCGCCATCGTGATCAGGCGATGAGCGTGACCCTTGATTGGGCCTTTTCGGAAAATCGATAGACGCGAAGCTTGCCGCGAGTTACTATGTCAATTAGTTGACATAACGACGCCAAGAGTCCCCATTTGGTGTCGCCCGGTAAGTTGGCGTCGCGCCGGCGATACAGAAGTTATGATGAGGAGCGACCGTGGAAAATACAAATGTCGGGGCTAACCAGGCGGCAGAGCCGTCAGGTAACCCAAGGGTGTTGTGGATATCGACCGCGGCATTCTCCCTCGGTTTTGCAATTTGGGGAATGTTTTCCGCGCTCGCGCCATTTTTGATCGAGTGGTATCATTTTACAAGCACCCAGGTACTGATCCTCGCTGCGATGGAGCCGCTTTTTGCGGCCGCTATCAGCATTCCGCTCGGCATATGGGCTGACAAATACGGCGGCCGGACGGTTTTCACGCTTTTGCTTGTGGCTCTCTCTGTGGTCCTGATTTTGGGGACCCTCGCCGAGAGCTATTACGGCTTCCTGTTTTTGGGAACGATGCTCGGACTTGGCGGCGCGAGTTTCGTGGTCGGCAATGCCCATGTGTCGTCCTGGTACCCTAAATCGAAACAGGGAACCGCCCTTGGCCTTTTTGCTATGGGCAATGTCGGGATTACGGTCGGCATGATGGCCGTCACGTTCCTGATTACGAACGTTTTTGACAAAAATGATCCGGACGGATGGCGGATGATATTCCCGATATTCGCCATTCCCACGTTGTTCATGGCGGCGGTCTACATGTTCTTTACGTCTGATCCGCCGAACCGGGTGCTCAAGAATACGTCGATGAGCGAGATCTTCGCCGTCTACCGCTCGGGCATCGTCGTATGGCTCGTTCCCGGTCTTTATTGGGTTGCGTTTGGCACGTTGGTTTTCTTCGCGTCAACGATGCCGACTTATCTGGTTGACCATTGGCGCGTGGATGCGACGACCGCGGTCGCGGTCTATACGCCGATTCTGGTGGTCTGCGTTGCCATTACTCGACCATTGGGGGGGTGGCTCGCCGACCGTTACGATGTTCTCAGCATCTTAAGCATAATGTTTGGATTGATGTCGGCGCTGGCGGTGCTCCTGGCCTTGCAGATATCGCTGACCATCGAGCTGTTCGCTATTTACGGGCTTGCGCTACTGTCTGGTGCAGCCGCGGCGGCAGTCATCAAACTGATCCCGATGTACTTCGTGCACGTCGGTGCGGTTAGCGGACTGGCCAAGGCTGCCGGCGCAGCATGCGGTTTCACCATGACCGCGATCCTCGCCGGCAGCAAATTTCTCATGGGCGGTTACACTTTGGGTTTCTTCATCTGGGCGCTCATGAATATCGCCGCGTTCTATGTCTCCTTCTCGCGCGTGGGTTTCAAGAACGTCAAACCTATTCACGCGATTGCGGAGTCCGCGCCCGCCCACTGAGGTGAGGTTCGGAAAGGATGACACGTGATGAGGCCCGGTTCTGTCCTTTTGGACACGCCGGGCCTTCAACTTGAATACGGACAGAATCGTTTGACGTAGGAGAGGAAGCGCTCCGCCATCGTTGACTTGCGATCGCTTCCCAACCTGGACCCGCGATCGTTGCGTTGTGCGTCGGCTATCGGTATCTCCAGATGCGAGATGAATGGCATAGAACGCTAAGGCAGAGCGTCTGTTCCTAAGGTTTTGGCACATCCGCTGCTCCGCATGCCGACCGGTCAGGTATTCGGTATGCGATCGGTATGAAAGTCCTCACTCGCTCTGGAAAATCCGCGGGCGCCTTTTAAGGTTCGGCTCTCCGGCCACACGGCCACTTTCGATACAGGCTATTCAGCAGCGAACAGATTGCGCGCGCTTCGCCTCAGAGGAATTCCGCCGCTGATTATGTGCTTCAGCGACATCATTCGTACAAATCCCAAATGATCCAGTTGTTTAAGGTTGCGGTGCTTTGCAGATCACACGGATACCTTGAAACGACCTAGCTTGCATAAGGCAACCATCTCGATCATATTTCGGCGTGATTTTTTGCCCACGCACGCTCCACGCTGAACCCGCTCTATGTCTCTGTCGTACTGTGTCTCTGTCGTGCGCTCACGCCACCGAGATAAGTTAAAGCCGTTCAGCTCATTTCGAATTATCCTTTAGCAGGGGGCCAGATCATGGACATCAAGCGTAGAGATTTTGTCAAAGGGTGCGCAACTGTCTCTGTCCTGTTGCTGCCGGGGATCGTCAGCGCTGCGAGCGGGGAAAACACGAATCGCGCGCCGGCTTTGGCATCCCGCTCGCAGGTCGAAAAATCGATCAAGGCCAACTTCGGCGGTGGTTTCTCTGTACGGGATTACTCGCAATCAAACGGACGAACTTACGCCAACATCGAACATTTCGGTAACCGGTATGCAGTCGCCTCCGCAGACCTGCTGGATTGGAAAATCGTTAAGGTATCGCTCTAAGCAACCCGAATTTCTTCCGTCAAAAGTATTATTTGATCCTCCTTTAGGTGAGGATGCGTGGATATTGATGTTTCCGGTGCTCTTTCCGACAATAGGGATTTCCGGAGACAATGAGCTGTGGCCGAGAAGATCAAGAGCATTCGCATTCATCCCGGTATCGGCATCGCTCGTCTGGGCACCAGTGACGAGTTTTACATCGGGCCAGAAACGCCGGGCGTTGTCGTCGATCCGGGCGGCAGCAATGGCCCCGGACCAAACGGTGGAACCTACCGCGATAGTAGCGCGCGACTGAAACGCCAAGCGCAGCGATATCGAATCTATGCTTACGACGCCAACGAGAAGGTCGTCGCAGAACTGACGTCCCATTCCGACGTCGTACAATCTGTTCGCTGGCGGGTTCATGTCAGAAACATGAAAGCGGCGAATTATGCATTTCAGGGCGCATATCTGTTCGATCCGGACAAGTTGCGAAACCCTTCCATCCAGCCCGGTATGAAGCCGATCGAACGCGACAAGCTGATCATCGATCCGGGGGTGCATACGATCGCCTCGGGGCAGACCGAACCAGTGATCATGAAAGGTGATGTTTTCAGGGACATCGAGAAGGGGACGTTGCCGGGCGAATTGCGGTTTGAGGGTTTCACCCCAAAGGATCCTTCGAAAGAAATTGATGTCACTTACAGGGCCGCCAGGGATATCGAACTCGGGCAGCTTCGTTTGGATTCGAAGGATCGGCTGCTGTTCGTTCCCGCGCCCGGAAAGGGCGAATGTGTCACCACGCCCAAGGTCGTGTTGTCGAACCCAAGCGAAACAATGAGCCCTCCGAACGGTCCGGAGGACGGTAAGAATCCGCTGACGAACCAGTTCGCCTACTTCAACATTCCGGGTTGGTGGGACGACACGTGCTGTGGTGAAATCGACGTCACCGTCATGCTGAAGGACGGAACTGTACTGAGTACGCGCGACAACGTGAAATCAGCGACGGACGAAGGAACGCGGAATCCGCGTGCAGGAGCCTGGATCGTTACCGCGCCACCGAAGTTTGCACCTCACATGTATCATGTGGTCTCTATTCTGGATCGCGTTTACGAGGCTTTTCCTGAGTCTTACCCCCACGTATGGAAGAAGACGAACTTCTACCGAGATGTCTTCCCGATCTTCGCCAAGGCAGTTAGCTACAGCTGGGTGAACGCGGCGGCAGGGGGCGTTTCACCTGACACCAAGGACGCTGCTCACGGTCCGGGGCAGCCGGGCAACCTGCTCAGTGCCGAGTACATGACCGCTTTCACGGATCCGAGCGAGGACAGCAAGCCGACGCGGCAGATGATCTATGCATTGATGCGGCATGCGCCCGGCAAGCGCGGGCGGCTGGTTGATTCCCTGATGCCGCCGCCGCCAGCGCGTCCAACCAGCTGGCAGAACGACGAATTCAAGGGCGACGCAGGACCTTTAAAGATGCCCAGGCTGTGGGGCACAGGAGGCAAGCCGTTACAGAATGAGCAATTGGGACTCAGCTTGCCCGATCAGTTTCTCAGCCTGACCGATCGGCAACTCTATCACCTGAAAGAATGGGCCGAAGGAGACTTCGAGGTTGGCACTCCACCAAAACCCGTTGCGCTTGAGACCTTGCCGCTGGCCGAGCAGCCGCATGCACTTGACAGCTCGGCGCTCGAACCCACGATCGGCGGCGGTTTCCACCCGGGGATCGAATTCCCGTATCTGATTCTCTATCGGGAAAATTTTGCTGAGGCGTTCCGCGTCGACAAGGGTATCGAGCCTGGATCGCTCTCCGCCTACATGTCGAGCCCCTGGCAAGGCGACTTCTGGTCGTGCAACGTGGCGTGGTGGCCGACGCAGCGGCCGGATATCGTTTTCGAATACGACAGGAAGAGCCAGACCCGAACCTACAAGGAATGGTTCCGCGGGTACGATGAACACGGTGAACCGCTCTCGTCTGCCGATGGTTACCATCAGATGGCTTATGCCTGGTCAAGATTGGGGATGGTGCTGCCTGTCAAGAATGAGGATGGCAGCTTCCTGAGAGCCAACGGTCAGATCGTGTTCGCCGAACAAGAGCGTGATCCGGCCCTGAATCGGCCGCCCGCCAAGAGCAAATGATCAGTGGCGTCGGCGCCGTTGCTCGACCCGACCGGGACAACATGGGATGTCGTCATTGTTGGTTCCGGACCCGCGGGGGCTGCAACCGCCATCACGCTGGCGAAGTACGGGCAGCGCGTCCTGTTGGTGGAGAAGCGCGCGTCGCCCAGCTTCAAGCTTGGCGAGTCCCTGCCGCCCACGTCGATGGGGCTGGTCAGGCACTTTCTGGGAGATCCTGAAAGTCCCGAGCAGCAACTTCCTGGTCTTTTCAGAACTGCCGGCAACATCTCGCTATGGGGAACCGAACAGGCCGAGATCGCGGACTTTTTCTTCGCGTCGGCCGGCCATGGCCTCTGCGTCGACCGGCTAGCGTTCGATGAGGCGCTGCGTACGAAAGCGGTCGCGGCTGGTGCAACCTTGCTCAAGGATGTCTGTTTCCAGTCCTGCACGCGGATTGAAGGCGGCAATTTCAATTGGCAACTGGCGCTCACCTCGCGCAACGGCATTCGGCACGATCGCGCCCGTTATCTCGTCGACTGTTCGGGTCGCCAAGCGGTCGTGGCCCGCATACTTGGTGTCCCGACACGGAGTCATGGCGATCGGCTGTTCGCCTATGCGCAATGGTTTTCCTGCTCGGGCGGTGATGATGACCGTTATACCCGCATTGAGGCCGCGCCATACGGCTGGTGGTACAGCAATCGCTTGCCCGGCTTCGAAGACAATGAAACCTGGCGGCTGGTGGTTTTGCACACCGATAAGGATTTGCCGGCGGCGAGGCTGGCGTCGTCGCGGCAAGGCTTCGATCAACTGCTGGACGGTTCGACGCATATTGCGCCTTTGCTCAAAGCCGGAGGGTATCACCCTTGCGGGATCATCCGGGGAGCGCCGGCCAACAGCCAGCGACTACGAAACTTTTGCGGCGACGCCTGGATGGCGGTAGGTGATGCGGCGCAGGCCTATGATCCGCTGTCGTCGCAAGGCATCGACAAGGCGCTCAGGACGGCGAGTCATGCCGGGCATATGATTCACTACGCGTTGACGGACGCTCCGCAGGGTGCTGCGGGATTGGACGGCCGCAATAGCTACATCCATCGATACGATCAACAGCAGCGCCAACTCTGGCTGACGTACGTGTCGCAACGAGATTTCTACTATGGCATCCAGTTCCGCTGGTTCGATCAGCTGTTCTGGCAACGTCGGCGATAGCTGGCGAATGAAGCCGGTCGCTAGATCTCGTGCCCAGGCGACTTTTTTCTTTTGGAACCGACCTTAAAATCTTGCAACGGCGGCGCACATCAGAAGGAGCAATGCGCAGTGGCCGCATCTGGGTCAAAAGGTTGAGTGGTATGAAAAGCGAGATGAAGATTGAGGTGCTATTGGCCGCAATTCTAGTCGCTGCAGCTTTGGTTAGCGTCAACGCGCTGGTTTCAGCGGTTCAGAAGGCGGAGCGCGGGGCGGTTGATCCGGCGGCGATAGATAGCACCAGCAACAGAAATTGACGTCGCTGTAGATCTGCCGTCTTTACTGTAGGTCATGCTCGTTGGCGCAAGTCAGGACGCGTTTGATCAGTCCGATGTGCTGGCGTCCCTCTTGCCTTTCCGGAACGGAGCGCTAGTGGCGGCGTTGATGTTTCGCAGCTTCTCAATTCAGAGGTCACGATGGCAGATTGAAAAACTCTTATCGGCAGCGACAAGGTGGAAGGCACCGCCGTCTACGGCCGTGACGGGCAAAATCGGCAGCGTCGAGCGCGTGAGGGCTTGTAGCTATAAGAGGTGTCTCCATGAGCAGGAAAAACGACATCGAACGGATCTGGGACATCATTGAAAAAGTTGGCGTTTGCATGCTGACGACGCAGTTTGCTGATGGATTGCGCGCGCGACCGCTCGAAGCAAGGTCTGACCGCGACGCTGGCCTGATTTTCTTCGTAACCGATATTCACAGCCCGAAGGAAGAAGAGATTGAGGCACGGCCCGACGTTGGCCTCGTGTTTATCGACTCGGGTGATAAAGCCTACCTGTCAATCACCGGGCGCGCCTGCATCATCCACGATGCCGACCTGACGAAGGCGGCATGGCGAAAGACAGATGAATTATGGTGGCCGGGAGGACCGAGCGATCCCAACGTATGCCTGTTGCAGATTGAACCTTCTAATGCGGAATTATGGGACGGGCCGGCAAGCAGCGTCGCGACTGTATTCGAGTTCGCCAAGGCGAGGTTGACCGGCAAGAAGCCGAACCTGGGCGAGAACCGGAAGGTGACGGTCAAGATGTAGGTTGATATGCAAACGCATGGACCGTTTGAAGCCGGTCGCCGAAGGGGGGCGGCGGATACAACTAGGTTGGAACGAAGCGGCAGCGTCAAGACCTATGTGACCAGAAAAGGGATGGCGTTCACGATGGTCGACCTTTTCGTCCATGACGGACGACACGGCGATGACATTCCAAGAGCTCCGATGCTGGATATCCAGAACCTGACCAAAACCTATCGTTCGGCGCAGGAACAGATCGCCGTTCTTCGCGGGGTCTGCGTGCACGTTAGCGCCGGTGAAAGCGTTGCGCTGACCGGGGAATCGGGAAGCGGCAAGAGTACCTTGCTGCACCTGATTGCGGGTCTCGATGAGGCGGACGGTGGCTCAATCCGGCTTGATGCCACCGAGGTGACTGCACTGGCGGACGGGGGCCGTGCGGCGATCCGCCGGGACCGGCTCGGATTGATTTTTCAGCAGTTCAACCTGATCCCTTCTCTAACCGTCGCCGATAACCTAGCTTTTCAGTCGCGTCTCGCCGGTCGCCATGACAGCCAATGGCAAAACGAACTTGTCGATCGGTTGGGCCTTGGCAATCTGCTGAAACGATATCCTGAACAACTCTCAGGCGGCCAACAACAGCGGGTTGCAATCGGGCGCGCGCTTGCGGTCAGGCCGCCTCTGCTTCTTGCTGACGAACCGACCGGAAACCTCGATGAGACGACGGCCGACGACGTCACGGATATCGCGCTTGATCTCGTCAAACGGACCGGATGCGCTTTTCTCATGGCGACGCACAGCACACGGCTTGCCGCGAAGCTGGACCGGACAGTTCGACTGAGCGCTGGACTGATTTCGTGAAGCAAGGGTATTGGATCCTTGCGGTTCTGTTCAGCCATTGGTGCCGGCATCCGCTGCAACTGACGACACTCATGGTAGGCCTGATCTCCGCGACGGCACTGTGGAGCGGCGTGGAGGCATTGAACCAGCAGGCTCGTACCAGCTACGATCGGGCCGCGGCGGTCTTTGGCGGCTCTCGACCTGCGATGCTGGTCGGACAGCGTGACTCCACATTTTCTCAGCAGCTTTTCGTCGATCTCCGGCGGGCGGGATGGCAAGTCTCACCTGTCATCGAAGGACGAATTCGCATTCAGGGAAGGTCATTGCGTCTGCTGGGAATCGAGCCAGTAACGTTTCCAACGCAAGCAGGGTCGATCCCGGCGATCGGCGCGGCGGATCTGAAATCGTTCATCGGGCCTCCTGGTGAGACTTTGGTCGCGCCGGAGACATTGATCGCGCTGACCGGGACGGAAGGTGCGGTCTTGCTCACAGATGATGGCGCACTATTGCCGCCGCTCAAGATTCACGCCCAGCTCGCACCGGGTGTCGTGATCGTCGATATCGGATTGGCCCAAAGCATTCTTCACCTGCAAGGCCGGCTCTCGCGTCTGTTGATTGGCAACACGCGCAGCCAGCCGCCGCCGCTTGAGGCGGTCACTGGCGACATGCTCAGGTATGTCGCGGCGGACGCCGAAACCGATCTTGAACGTCTGACCGATAGCTTTCATCTCAATCTGTCGGCCTTCGGGCTGCTATCGTTTCTTGTTGGGCTCTTTATCGTCTATTCGGCGGTCGGCTTGGCTTTCGAGCAGCGCATGCCGATGCTGCGGACCCTGCGCGCTTGCGGCGTATCGTCCCGGAAGTTGAACGGTGTGGTGCTCATCGAGCTGCTGGTCCTGGCCAGCGCCGGCGGCCTGGTCGGATTGGTCTGCGGATATCTGATCGCCGCGGCGTTACTGCCCAATGTCGCCGCGAGCCTGCACGGGCTGTATGGCGCGCGGGTCTCCGGGGCGCTGGCTCTCAGACCCGAATGGTGGATCGCAGGCCTGGCAATGAGCGCCGCCGGTACATTGGCTGCGTCGGCGACAAGCCTCCTGAAAGTCATCCGTCTTTCGGTTCTTGCGATGGCGCAACCGTATGCATGGCAGCAATCACAGCGGCGATGGCTGGGCTATCAAGGCGTCATGGCCGTCGCGATGCTTGTCGCGGCAATCACCGTTCTGTTAGTCGGCGGCTCGCTGATCTCGGGATTCGCGGTGCTTGCGGCGCTGCTGCTAGGCGCCGCGCTTGCGCTCCCTGTGCTGCTCGAAGTCGTCCTGCGTATCGGCGAGCGAAGCTCACGGCAGCCGCTTGTGATGTGGTTCTGGGCGGACAGCCGCCAACAATTGCCCGGACTGTCGCTGGCACTGATGGCCTTGTTGCTCGCGCTCGCGGTTAACGTCGGCGTCGGAACCATGGTGGAGAGTTTCAGTAAGACCTTCGCCGCATGGCTGGACGGCCGGCTCGCCGCGGACGTCTATGTGAACGCCTTCAATGATGCCCAGGCTCGCGATATTGAAGCAAGGCTGCGCTCGCGGCCGGAGGTCACTGCCATCCTGCCGAGCGGCCGCGCGGAGATCGAGATCGGGGGCTGGCCGGTGGAGGTTCTTGGCCTCGCCGATCACGCCACCTATCGCGACCGTTGGCCATTGTTGGAGTCGCGGTCGAATGCGTGGGATGACGTCAAGTCAGGCGAGGGTGCCCTCGTGAGTGAGCAGTTGGCACGGAGACTGAAACTACGGCTTGGTGGCCGACTCGACCTCAGTACTCCCAGTGGCATCTGGTCCCTGCGTATCGCAGCCATCTACGCCGATTACGGTAATGCTAAAGGGCAGATCGCCGTCAATATCGACGCCTTCACAGACCGATTTCCAGATCTGCCGCGGACTCGGTTCGGCTTGCGCGTGACCCCCGGCAAGATCGGGCCGTTGATCGATGACATGCGCAAGGCATTTCATCTCGACGAAAGCCGCCTCTCCGATCAATCGACGCTGAAGATGGAATCGACAGGGATTTTCAACCGCACCTTCGCGGTGACCGCCGCACTGAACACGTTTACGCTTGGTGTCGCCGGAGTTGCGTTGCTTACTAGCCTGCTGACCCTCAGCAGTTCCCGTCTTCCGCAACTGGCGCCGTTGTGGGCGCTTGGAGTGACAAGGCGGCAGCTGGCCGGCATTGAGCTTCTCAAGACGATGTCCATTGCGTTTATCACCGCGATGCTGGCGCTGCCGCTCGGCTTGCTAGTGGCGTGGTGCCTGATTGCGGTGGTCAACGTCAGAGCATTTGGCTGGCGTCTTCCGTTCCATGTCTTTCCGCTGCATCTCGCCGAACTTCTCGGCGTGGCGATGCTTGCGTCGCTGCTGGCGACGCTGATTCCGATCGTCCGGCTGATGCGCATACCACCAGCGGTGCTGATCAGGATCTTTGCCAATGAGCGCTAGTGCAAAAATCTCACGCCGCGCGTTTGCGACGGGGCTTGCCGTTCTCGGTTTCGGGCGAAGAACCTCGCTGGCTCAGAACTTCGCTGGACTTGGTGGTGATGCTTCCGGATTTGCTTCGGTGGTAACCGGCAAGAGTTTCGAATTTCCACACGATCACGGTCCGCATCCGGATTACCGCATCGAATGGTGGTATCTCACCGCCAATCTCAAAGACAGCGCCGGCCATGCACTCGGCGTGCAGTGGACGTTGTTTCGCCAGGCGATTCAGCCAGGACCGCAACGCGAAGGTTGGGCGAACCAGCAAGTCTGGATGGGTCATGCCGCCGTAACCCGCGCCGATACGCATCGCTATAGCGAAGCGTTTGCACGCGGCGGCGTAGGCCAGGCCGGCGTAGAAGCGGACCCCTTTCACGGCTGGATCGATTCATGGCAAATGCGCGGGGTCGATCGTATGTCGGCGATGAACGTCGCGCCGCTTGAGGTCAAGGCATCGAGTGCAGAGTTCAGTTATGCGCTGAGGCTTGAGGCAGACAGAGCTCTCGTGCTCCAGGGCGAGGCCGGCTACAGCGTGAAATCCGAACGCGGGCAGGCGTCCTACTATTACAGTCAGCCGCATTTCACGGCGGCGGGGACCGTCACGATCGACGGCAAGCCCGTCAATGTTACCGGACAGGCCTGGATGGACCGCGAATGGAGCAGCCAGCCGCTGGCCTCCGATCAGACAGGATGGGACTGGTTCTCGCTGCACCTTGAGACCGGCGAAAAGCTGATGCTGTATCGCCTACGGCAAGCCCAAGGTCCGCCATACCTTACGGGTAACTGGATCGGATTGGATGGGCGGTCGGTTGCGCTCGCTTCCAGGTCCATTGATATGATTCCGACAGTCACAACCGAAGTCGCGGATCGCATGCTGCCGACAAGCTGGCGTATCGTCGTTCGCGATCGGGCACTGACGATCGAAACGGTCCCGCTGAATCCAAAGAGCTGGATGGGGACGCGTTTTTCCTATTGGGAAGGCCCGGTGAGCTTCACCGGCACCCACCATGGTGTCGGGTATCTCGAAATGACAGGTTATTGATCGAAAATGCCCCCTTGATTCCCTTGACCATGCCGGAGGAGGTCGTGACCGACTTTGGCAAGCAGGTTCCGATGAAGCGCTCCGGGTAGCCCGCCAAACTGGCAACGCCTATGTCATGCTGGCTGATCCGCCCTCGAGCTATACGTCCGGCACCACCGTGGCGGTGACCGGGGGTAGACCTTTCATCTGAAAGTGAATGAGGCGACGGCGGTGCGAGGAGACGATTTTCCTTCCTGAGCGTTGTTAGTTCGCAGGAGAGAGGGAAAGAACAATGGTATACGCTTTATTCTATCAGGATCAACGCATCGGTGCAGCCGCGCCCACCGAGCTTGAGGCATGGAGGCGAGCGCTGCACTCAGGTCTGATTACGAATATCCCCGTCTCGGATCACCGGAAAGTTCAGGTGTTGCAGCGTGGTCTTTACGTCAAGCAGGTGAACGAAGACCTTGAGCACCGGTCCGACCGGGAACTTTCGACCGAAATCTCCTAGGCTGCCGACGCGGGATGCCCTGCATCTTTTATATGCTCACTCCGCGCGGGGCTCTTGCGGCGCTCCCTTGTCCAACAACGGACCAGCGATGCCGTCTTTTGCATTTCGCTGAAGCGCTCCGTCGTTTTCGGATTTATCCCGAAAAAGTGCAGCATTGACCAGAATCATCAGGCCGATCGGGGTCGTTGTGAGGATGAGGACAATGATAAGCAGTTCATGCAGGACCGGACGCGTTCCTAGCGCGGAGAAGTAGATCATCGACGCGATGGCGATGAAGGCTGTTCCCAAAGTGGTCCCCAGGGTGGGCGCGTGGACCCGTTCGTAAAAGGTCCGGAGGCGTAGCAGGCCGAGCGAGCCAACCAACGTGACCGCAGCTCCGCTGACCAGGAAAACCGACGTCAGGACGGCTGGCAGCGCAGAAAGTTCGCCTGCTGCACTCACTCGATAACCTCCCCGCGAAGCAGGAATTTGGCAAGGGCCACAGTGCTTACGAATCCAAGCAGCGCGATGATCAGGGCTGCTTCGAAGTATAGCGTACTGCCTGTTCTTATGCCGAAGGTGAGAAGCAGCAGCATCGCATTTACATACAGGCTATCGAAGCCGATGACGCGATCCTGCGCCCTTGGCCCTCGGAGGATGCGGAAGGCGGCGCATGCCATCGCGCAGCCCAGCAGGATCTGTGCCGTGGTGACCGACCAGGCGAGCGTCATGCTCATGTGAAGATCTCCATCAGCCGCCGTTCGTAACGCTCCTTGATAAGGCCGATCCATTCGGATTCATTGACCAGGTCAAGGACATGGATGGTCAAGATGCCGCTTGCTTCGTTGAAGTCCACCCATAGCGTCCCCGGCGTCGATGTGATGATGCAAGCGAGCGCCGCCAGCCCATAAGGGTCGCGAAGTTCAAGCGGGATTTCCACAAAGCCCGCAGTCCTTTCTTTTCGTTTCGTCCCGAGGATGATGCGGGCGACGGCGATATTGGACTTCACGACATCGACGAAGACGAGAGCGGCGAGAAGGAGGATCCGATCCGGCCGCCGCGGATGCGTTTTCGGCGGCTGCAATGCTGCGAGCCCCCATCCACCGATAATGGCCACGGCGCTGCCTAAAAGAATGTGCCCCGGCGAAAGCGTCTGATTGAGCAGTAGCCAGAAAGCAAGAAGACTGGCGCTAACTATGGGGAACGGCAGCAGGCGGGTCATGTCGGCCCTCTTGAGTCGTCGGGCTTGATCGGAGAATCCAGAACTCCCCGGACATAGTGGTGAGGAGCATGCAGCGATTGCGCCGTCGCCTGCATGAATCGCATAACCGGACCCGCCTTAACCGTTTGAATTGCGCAAAGCAGCAAGAGGGTCGCAACAGGCACCATTTCGATAAGGCGGACGCGCGGTATGGTGCGGTCCGGCGAAGCCCAGAACGAACGGATGCCGGCGCGCGTCATGGCGATCAGCGCCGCAAGTCCTGAAACGATCAACAGCAAAAGGAAAATCCATGTGGCAGGGGAGAGGGCGCCGATCGGAGAGTGGAAGGCGGCCGTCAGGATCGCGAATTTAGCGACGAAGCCGGAGAGGGGCGGCAAGCCCGAAATGACGACGGCGCAGCCGATGAAAGCCACACCAAGGATGCCCATCGTCGCCGGGATCGCAATTCCGGTTTCCGGCAAAATCTCGGAATCATCCTCATCGCCATAGAGTTCCCGGGTTACCGCAAGCACGTCAGCACCCGGTTCGCGGCCACGCTCGACCAGTTCGATCAGGAGAAAAAAAGCACCCAGGCCGAGTGTCGAGCTGATGAGGTAGAAGAGGGCGGCGCCAGTCACGCTCACTTGTCCCAAACCGATGGCGGCCAGTATTGTGCCCGACGATACCAGCACCGAAAAGGCGGCGAGTCGCGCCATGTCCTGCGACGCGAGGCTCCCGATCGCACCGAACGCCAGGGTCGCCATGCCTCCCAGCAGCAGCAAATGATCGCCAAATTGCGCCGACGCTTCCGAATCATCACCGAACAACAGCAGCGATAGCCGCAGCACGAGGTAGGCGCCGACCTTCGTCAGGACGGCGAAAATCGCCGCTACAGGCGGCGGCGCGGCCGCATAGGTGCTTGGGAGCCAAAAGCACAGCGGCCACATTCCGGCCTTGACGAGAAACGCAATGCCAAGGATGCCCGCTCCTGCCTCCAGCAGTCCGCGGTCCGCCGCGCTGACCGCCGGAATGCGTGTGGCCAGATCCGCCATGTTGAGCGTGCCGGTCACGCCGTAGATCAGGCTGACGCCGATCAGAAACAGCAGCGACGCCGCGAGGTTGACAACGATATAATGTAACCCGGCCTTGACCCTGGCCGTTCCCGAGCCGTGCAGCGCCAAACCGTAGGAAGCCGCAAGCAGAACCTCGACGAAAACAAACAGGTTGAAGAGATCGCCAGTGAGGAAAGCACCGTTGATTCCCATCAGCAGGAGCTGAAACAAGGGATGGAACAGCACCCCCGCGCGATGCCAGCGCGCCAGAGAGAATACAGCCGCCGCCGCTGCGAGGAGACTGGTTAGCAGCAGCATGAGCGTGGCCAGCCGATCCACAACGAGTACGATGGCGAAGGGAGCGGGCCAGTCGCCCAGGCGATAGACGCCCGCGACGCCCGTCGGAGCAACATCGGCGGCGCGCAGGAGTATGATGGAAATCGCCACCAGCCCGAACGTCGTCACGATATTAAGTGCGGCGCCGACGTTGCGGCGCTGCTCTCCTCCAAGAGCCAACATGATCGCGGCGGTGAACAACGGCAGCACGATCGGCGCGATCATCAGATGGTTCACGACTACGGCTCCCGTCCGTCGACGTGGTCGGTTCCTGTCAGTCCGCGGGATGCGAGCAGCACGACCAGAAATAGCGCAGTGGTCGCGAAGCTGATGACGATCGCCGTGAGAACGAGGGCTTGTGGTAACGGATCCGGTAGGCTGGTGATGTCATCAGATGCATGCGTCCCCAGGATCGGCGCGGCGCCGATTTTAAGCCGCCCCATCGCGATGATGAAAAGATTGACCGCATAAGAGAGCAATGACAGGCCGATGATCACCTGAAACGTGCGCGGTCGAAGCAGCAACCAAACGCCGGAACTCGCAAGCACGCCGATACCAATAGCAAGTACGATCTCCACTACCCCACCTCAGCCGTTGGAGAGACGGCGGACGCACGGCTGGAAGGCGTCCGATGACTGCGCACGGTCTGATGCGCGATCGCGATCAACATGAGGACGGTGGCGCCGACGACCAATGCAAATACGCCGATGTCGAACAGTAGTGCGCTCGCCACGGGAATCGAGCCGATCCAGGGAACTTCGAGGTATGAGAACGACGAACTCAGGAAAGGCCGTTCGAACAACCAGGCGGCCGCTCCCACGCAGGCTGTTATGAGTAGGCCCGCGCCCATCCAGTGCACAGGCAGAATGCGTAGATGTGCCTCCGTCCAGGTGGTTCCGCGAGCGACGTACTGGAGAATGAATGCTACGGCCATCGTGATGCCCGCGACAAATCCCCCCCCGGGCAGGTCGTGCCCCCGCAAAAGGAGGAAAATCGCGGTCGTGCAAGTCACTGGGAAAAGCATCGCCATCATGAGCCGAGGAATGGTCATCGCGCTCTTGAGCGTGTCACCCTTCTCACGAGTGGGTTCAGCCTCATCGTAGAGATCTTGACTGTGCTGTTGCTCTGGCACGGAAATGCTTTCGGCCGCAGGCCGAAATCGCCGCAGCAATGCATAGACGGTCAGCGCGACGATGCCGAGAACGGTGATCTCGCCGAACGTGTCGAACGCGCGAAAGTCTACGAGGATGACATTTACAATGTTGGTCCCACCGCCTAGCGCGTATGCGTTCTCGACAAAGAACCGTGCGATGCTGTCAGGCTCCGCTCGTGTCATGACTGCGTAGGCCAGCGCCCCCAAACCGGTTCCGAACGCGGTCGCGATGCCGATGTCGCGGAACCGGCGCCAACTGGAATCGCGTTCCGGCGCGTCGGCCGCGGAAAATTTCTCGATGCGTTTCGGCAGCCAACGCAGCCCGAGAAGGAGCAATACAGTGGTGACGGTCTCGACCACCAGCTGGGTCAGTGCGAGATCAGGCGCGGCCAGCCAAACGAAGCTGACACACGTCACCAGACCCGCGCCGCCTACGAAAATGAGAGCCGCAAAGCGATGGAATTTGCCCTGGTAAGCCGCGGCCAGCGCACAGGCGCATCCGATAGCCCAGATCAGCGCGAATGCGACATCGAATGACGTTCGCGCCTCTCCTCCAAACTCGATGCCGTGAGCGAACATCGGCGCCAGGCCAACCAGCAAAGCCCCGCAGAACAGCAGCCGCAACTGTGGCTGCAAGCGGCGCGTGCCAAGCAACTCTTCTAACCGTCTTGCGAACTGCCACGAGACGGCGACGAGTACGTGGTCGAAAATGCGCTGACCTTGAATATACCGCAGCAGTGGCGGTCCTTCAGCAACGAGCAGATATGACCTGAACGTCAAATAGATACCCACGCCGCCGGAAATCGCGACCAAGCTCATCAGGAACTCGGGAGTAAAGCCGTGCCAGATTGCAAGGCTGTACGTGGGAATAGCGTCGCCGAGGACAGCGTGGAGCGCGGTTCGGAGCAGGGGACCGATTGTAAGGCTGGGCACAATGCCAACGAGGAGACAGGCAAGGACCAGGAGCCCGACGGGAAAGCGCATTAGGAACGGCGGCTCATGCGGTGTGCGTGACAACTCTCGCGGTGGGGGACCGAAAAATACTTCGGCTATGAACCGCAGCGAGTAAGCGACCGTGAACATGCTTGCCATGGTGACGATATAGGGCAACGCCTGATCCAGCAACGAGTTGTCGTGAGTCTCGATTGTCTCGGCGAAAAACATCTCCTTGGACAAGAAGCCGTTCAGCAACGGGACGCCAGCCATGGCGGCGGCAGCGACCATCGCGAGCGTTGCCGTGATCGGCATGAAGCGCCGCAGGCCGCTCAGGCGGAGCAGGTCGCGGGTGCCGGTTTCGTGGTCGATGATCCCGGCCGCCATGAACAACGACGCCTTGAACGTCGCATGGTTCATGAGGTGAAAGATGGCGGCGACTTGTGCGAGCGGTGAATCGAGACCGATGAGCAGAGTGATGAGCCCGAGGTGACTGATGGTCGAGTAGGCGAGCAGCCCTTTAAGATCCTGCTGGAAAAGAGCAATGAACGCTCCAAGTATGAAACTGATAAGTCCCGCCGAACCCACGAGCCACAGCCACTCGTTCGTTCCGCCCAGCGCAGGCCAGAGCCGCACCAGAAGAAATACCCCACCTTTGACCATCGTGGCGGAGTGAAGATAGGCTGAAACGGGCGTCGGTGCCGCCATCGCCTGTGGTAGCCAGAAATGGAACGGGAACTGTGCGCTTTTCGTCAAGGCTCCGAGAAGAATGAGGACAAGCGCCGGGATGTAAAGCGAATGCGCGCGAATCTTGTCGCCCGACGCGAGAACGCGATCGAGGTCGTAACTGCCGACGATATGTCCGAGGATCAGTATGCCTGCGAACAGGCAAAATCCGCCGGCCGACGTCACAATCAGAGCCATGCGCGCGCCATCCCGCGCCTGCGCCGTCTGGTACCAATAGCCGATCAGCAGAAAGGAAAAGAGGCTGGTCAACTCCCAGAAGAAAACCAATTGGATCAGGTTGCCAGAGAGGACGATGCCAAGCATCGCTCCCATGAAGGCGAGCAGGAACGAAAAAAAACGCGGCACGGGATCTTGGGGAGACAAGTAGTAGCGGGCGTAAAGTACCACCAGGAACCCGATGCTGGCGATCAGCGCGGCGAGCACCCAGGCGAAACCGTCCATCCTCAGATAGAAATTGAGACCGAGTTCGGGCACCCATTCAACGGTACGTCGGATGACTCCTCCGTTGACGATATGGGGGTAGCTCACGACCAGAAGCACCAGACAGATCAGCGAAATCGCACCGGCCAGCCACGCTTCGGCGTTGCGCGCGTTGCTCTGAAGGAACGCTGCAAGACAGCTCCCGGCGAAAGGGAGCGCGAGAACGACGATGAGGATCGTTTCATATGGCACCGTCATTCGTGACCTTTTCGGGACGAGAACTCCAGACAGTGATGGCGGCCGTGGACAAGATATGGTCGATTTGCAGGTGCGAAGGCAAGCTGGCGTCGAGTCGCGGGGCTCCAAGGCTGGCGAGACGCTCCGTCCTGCCGCTCTCATGCAACGTATCGACACTTGCGAAAGGCGTCCGACAGGTTCATCTTTTTTCGCTAAATCACGCGATGTGCCGCCGGCGAGACCCCGATGAGATTGACAAGCTTTTTCGACTACACTCTCCGACTGCTGATGTATGCGGCCACCCATGGTGATCGGCTGGTCACGATTGAAGAGACCGCAAGCGTTTACGGAATCTCCCGCACCCATCTCATGAAAGTGGCAAATCAGCTCACGCGCGCGGGCTATCTCAAAGCCGTACGTGGCAGATCTGGCGGGCTTATGCTTGCCAAACGGCCGAACCGGATCAAGCTCGGCGACGTTTTATGCGCCACCGAGCCGGATTTCGCGCTTGTGGAATGCTTTTCCTCAAATAACCGCTGTCCAATCACGTCGAGCTGCCGGTTGCGAGCACCGTTGAGGGAAGCGCTGACAGCGTTCACCACGACGCTCGATCGCTATACGCTCGCCGATCTCATTCTCAACCCGAAAGATTTCGGGGTCCCACCGGCTGCTTGAGCGGCGCGCGATCCATCATTGCCCTGGGATATCGACAACAGCCCGCCGCATGACGGCTCAGCTCCGCGCCCTGAGTGCTGAAGCGATATCACCTCATTTGAAGCAAAGTCGGACACCGCCGATCGCCGTGCATCGGCCTGCTGCCGTCTGTCGCTGTTGCACATGAATTTTGGGACTATACAAACATACATTTTATGTGCATGTTTATTCCACATTGCACGAGAGTCAGAAGATTGGATCTATCCGCGGCCCGGGGCATGAGGAAAGCACCTGCAATTCAAACGCAGAATTCCAGAGGCTGGTTAAAGCTATACATTGCGTCCTCAGTTTTCGGAGCTGCGACCGGTATAGCTGCCGCAGTCTGGTTCACGCATCAATCACCTCTCACCACACACCACATAACCGTTCCGCTGAACAGTGCGGCCACGACGTTGCCGATGCCGCTTGAAGGCTTGCTCGACTTGCCGAAGCTGCTAGCTGCGGAGCATGCGAGCCAACCCTGGGCGATCATGGGTGGTGCGTTGCTGCAGCTAGGTCTTCCTCGTTTCAGCATTCCGGTGCTCGAGCGCGCGATCCGGAGTGATCCCGATAACAGCGTGCTTCATGTTGCATTGGGGGAAGCGCTCGCGCTGGCGGATGGCATGATTTCAGATCGAGCCAAGTCGGAATTTGAGTTCGCGCTCAGAGGTGATCCAAACGATCTGATCGCACGATTCTATATCGGGCAGTGGCTGCTGCAAAACGGCAAGGCAAAGCCGGCATTGGTCAAATGGGTAGGCTTGATGCGGACAGTGGGAAACGATCAGACCTGGAACGATCGACTATGGACGGTGATGCCGAGAGCGGCGGAGGAGGTCGGCATCAGCCAACTCACGCTGCAAGCTCTCTGCACCTCGGGGATGTAGTCGTTGTGCAGTGTAATCGGCGTCGTCGCGCATTCTGTGAAATGTACAAAGCGGATGGGATCGATCGTCGTGTATTTCCCAGCCTTGGCAAACTGCTAAAAGATGAATTTTAAATATTGCTTTATGGTGCTGAAGATGGCACATATCGATGGTAGTCAGTTCGAGGTTGGGGTTCGCGCGTCATGGTCATGAGCACTGTTCAGCTTCGGCGGCTCCAGCATGAGCGAGCGCCTGACGGATAAACGTTCCGCGTCGCCTATGCCTTGGTAGTAGCTTATCAAAAAACATTAATATGAAATACATGTTATTCCCATGATCCTGCAACGCTGTGCGCTGCGCGCGCATCTCGTGAAAGTCATTTTCGCTGCAAGTGCCTCGTTGTGCATCGTGAGTCCGTGCACGGCGCTTGCTGAAACAAGGCAATTCTCGATGGTCATCGAGGATACGATCCTTAAGCTCGTCGACAAGCAGACCTTCTACGCCTTCTCGTTCAACGGCCAGAGCCCCGGGCCGCTTTTGCATGTGAAGGAAGGCGACGATGTCGAGATCGAGATCGAAAACCAGACGACGTTGCCCCATACGATTCACTGGCACGGCCTGTATCAGCGCGGCACCTGGAAGAACGACGGCGTGCCCGACGTCACGCAACCGGCAATTCCTCCGGGCGAGACTTTCACCTATCGTTTCAAGGCCGAACCGTCCGGCACCATGTGGTACCACTGTCACGTCAACGTCAACGAGCACGTTGCCATGCGCGGCATGTGGGGTCCTTTTATCATCGATCCGAAAGATCCGCCGCCGGTCGAGAAAGAAGTCACCAAAGATTACATCATGATGTTTTCCAGTTGGGCGTCAGCCTGGGCGAAGAAGCCCGGCTATGGCGGCGTTCCTGGTGATGTGCCGGATTTCTTCACCATCAACGGCAAGGCTTACCCGGATACTCAACCGTTGCGAATCAAGGAGGGCGATGTCGTTCGCATCCGCCTGATCGGCGCCGGCGACGAACTGCATTCCATTCACATCCACGGTCATCTCTTCGAGGTTTACGCCAAGGATGGCCGGCCCCTCCCCAATCCCTACCTCGCCGACACGATCCTGTTCGGTCCAGGTGAGCGCTATGACCTGATTCTGCGCGCCGACAATCCCGGCATCTGGATGGTGCACGATCACATCGACAAGCACACTACGAATGGCAGTTCTCCGATGGGCGGCATGATGACCACTATCGAGTATGAGGAAATCCCGTTGAAGGATCAGTCTTTCTACAAATGGAAGAACAAGGAGTTCGTGCCCGATTTTTACTACGAGGAATCGATGAAGAAGCCGCTCGATATGCACGAGAGCCCTGCCTTCAAAGGCGATCCCGCGCCCTGAACTCAATCGAAAGGAGAGTCGACATGAAAGGGCTTTTGCTCGCCGTCGCGGGCTTGACCGCGGCATTACTGAGCAGCGCAAGCGCCGCCGACAAACTTGATCAGAGCTGTTCCGGTTGTCATGCGCTGGTTAAACCGAGCGATGCTTCGCTTGACAGGTTGCTGACGCGCAAAGGTCCCGACCTTTGGTTTGCGGGTAGCAAGTTCAAGAAGGAATGGCTGGTTTCCTGGTTGCAGGATCCCAAGCCGATACGTCCCGCCGGTTACCCGTATTTCAACATGGTCAAGAAGGGCGACAAGAACGATGTGCCCGATCCGTCCAAGATCATTGCTCACCCGAAGCTAAAGAAGGCCGATGCCGAGGCTGCTGCGGAAGCACTGATGGCTTTGAAGGCTCCCGCAGATCTCGTTCCGGCAGGCATTTTCAAGGGTGAGATGAAAGGTGCACGGATGGGTGCGCTTGCGTTCGTCAAGTTTCGCGGCTGCGTCGCCTGCCACCAGGGCGAAAAAGGAGAAGGGGGTCTCTCCGGGCCGCGATTGACCGATGCCGGCGCACGACTGCAAGCGGATTTCATTGCCGCCTATACCGCAGATCCGCAGCGTTTCGATCCGCATATCTGGATGCCGACGTCGAATCTGAAGGATCAGGATATCCAGCGACTGACCGCGTTCCTGGTTCAATTGAGCCAAGGAGACAAGTGATGAAAACGCAAACGTTGGCGGCTTTTGCCGGTCTGGTCCTGCTGCTCGTGTCATCGACAAGCCATGCCGATCAGTCGATCGAGCAGATTTATGGGATCTATTGCGTGCAATGTCACGGCCTCCAGCGCAACGGGACGGGGATCAACGTGCCCGCTCTTTCCGTGAAGCCGCGGGATCACACCGACGCAAAAAGTATGGGCGACACACCAGATGATGAACTGTTCAAAGCCATCAAAGAAGGCGGGCTTGCCGTCAACAAGTCTGTGCTGATGCCAACCTGGGGTCACGTCCTGTCCGAAGAGCAGATCACAGGCTTAGTCAAGTATCTGCGGCAGGTCTGCAAATGCGGCAAATAGATTCAACAAGAAAGCCATACCAAATCATGAAGCGGAGAACGATTTCAATGACCACCGCACATTTGAAGAACAGCGCCATCGTGGGGAGCATGGCAGCAGTCATGGTTCTTTTCGGCGCCGCGATTGCCACGGCGCAGGCCAAGACCGTCAAGATCGAATTGGTAGCCAAGGAAACGACGGTCCCGCTTGATAACCAGGGCAACACCGTGGCGGCCTGGACCTTCAACGGCCAGGTTCCCGGTCCGGTGATCCGGGCCACAGAAGGCGACACCATCGAGTTCACTTTGAAAAACGATGTCGCGAACAAGAAATCGCATTCGATCGACATGCACTCCGCGCGCTCGGATGTTCTGACGGATTTTGCATCGATCAAACCCGGCGAGACCAAGACCTTTTCGTACGTTCCGGAACATCCAGGGGTGTTCTTCTATCATTGCGGATCTGATCCGATGATCCAGCACATCGCCCGGGGCATGTTCGGAGTGGTCATCATCGATCCGAAAGACCCTAATGCGATGCCCAAAGCGGACCGCGAATATGTCCTGATCGAGCATCAGATGTTCGAGAATCCCGAAGATGTCGATAGCATGATGGCGAACAAGTGGAAGCGTAACGCCTTCAACGCCGTGCCCTTTCAGTATGACCCGGTGCATGATGAACACGCGACGCAAACTCTCGAGGCCAAGCCGGGCGAGCGCGTGCGCGTCTACATGGTCAATGCTGGTCCCAACGAGTTTTCCGGATTTCATCCGATCGCTGGCATCTGGGACAGGGTCTATCCCTCGGGCAATCCTAAGAATGTGATGGTTGGGATGCAGAATTATACCTTGGCGCCGGGTGACGCGGCGACCTTCGACCTCATTTCACCGAAGGAAGGCGCGTATGCGCTGGTGGATCACTCTATGCGCGCTGCGCTTACTGGCGGTATCGCGATCCTTATGATCAGCAATAAGGCTGATCCCTCAATGGGCCGGGGAGACAAGATCCTCGTGCGCTGATGTCGGGCTCCGGCGTGGAGCGTCACCGGCGCTCCACGCCAAAGGTTTTTCAGGGCGTAAAATCAGGCGAAATCTGTTCAATAGCTCAGTATATCCAGCCCGTGGCGCCAATTCTTCTCTGATTACCGCGAGCGCAGAGCTAGGTCTTCGGAACGGAGAATTTAGTACCCCGGTTCATGCATTGGTAACAATATACGAAGCTGATATGAGCGGCGCTGCATTTGGTGTGGAAAGTGTGGCCGTGTTTATGCGTCGGATTTAACTAAACCTACAACGTGGCGGCGTATTCTTTCTTGTGAAGGCAGAAGGTGACGCGCGGTATTGACCGCGACCACCGTTGCTGCCCGCAAGAGCCTGAAAGTCCGGTAGTTTCCCCTTTCAGACGCGGTGAAGGTTGGGAAGTTCATGTCCGGTGCGCCTGAGCGAAACGAATTTTCTGTTGTCGCCAGTGAGAGTGGACCGAGACCTCCCGATGGGCCGGAGACCAGCCGAAATGATTTCCCGCTCGAGATAAGGGATTCCTCGCGACTGAATTTCCTGAATGAAGTTGTTAGATCGCTTCCGACAGCCGTGACGGTTCAGGACGAGCAGGGAAATTTCGTGTTCGTGAATGCCGCCGCCGTGGCCCAGTTCAATGTGCCGGCGCGGGACATCGTCGGAAGGGTGTCAGGTACGCCGCTCCCTTCAAAAGAGCTCAATGATCGCATAAATCTCGCGCGCGGGGTTCTGCAATCGGGCGGGAGCAGGATATCCGAAGAGTACATTCGAACGGATCATGCGACGAAGATCTTTCTGACGACGCATGAGCCTGTCGTGATTTCGAACAGAAAGCTTGTGTTGTCGAGCTCGGTTGATATCAGCCGTCAAAAGGCCGTTGAGGAAGAGCTTTTTCGTTGTGCGTACTATGACGAGCTGACGGGCTTACCGACCCGGCGTGTCATCGAACAGCACGCCAACAGTCTTATCCGTGAGGGTGAACATTCCGTTAGATTTGCGGTGGCGTTTCTCGACATCGACAACTTCAAACATATCAACGACTACTACGGCCATGCATCCGGTGACGAGCTTCTGATCGAAGTTGCCAGACGCTTGGACCTCGGCCTACGTGCCACCGATATGCTCTCCCGGATCAGCGGCGACGAGTTTCTGCTCCTGCTCAACCCGGTCCAAAGTGACGTCGAGCTCGCCGAATACATTGAATTTCTATTGCAGCGGCTTAAGACGCCATTTTTCATCGACGGATCGGAACTGTTCGCGTCCGCATCGATCGGAGTGAGCATCTATCCGGATCACGGCGACACCTATGAGGTTCTGCGGCAGAACGCCGACACCGCGATGTATCAGATCAAGAACGACACAAAGGGCGGAGCCGCCATCTTTGATTCCGGAATGCAGCACGAGGCATTGACCCGAATGAAAATCGAGCAGTCGCTGCGGCTCGCGATTCTCGACAAGCGGTTCTGTTGCGCGTTCCAGCCCAAGGTGGACATCAGAACCGAGCAGATCAAAGGCATTGAGGCGCTGGTTCGGCTGCGCAATGATGACGGTATCATTCAGGCGCCTGGAACGTTCGTTGATCTCGCGATTGAACTCGGCTTGATCGATGAGTTAACGCATCTGGTTCTGGCCGAAATCATGAGGTCAATCGATCTCATCGACGATGCGTTCGGCACCGACGTTAGCATTAGCATCAACGTCGCCGCCAAGCAGGCTGGCAACGTGGTATTCATGACGTCCTTCGCACGGGCACTGGAGAAGACCGGTTGCGCAACGCGATTCATCGTCGAGGTCACTGAAGATGCGTTCGTGGCTAAAACCCGTTTCCAGACGGAGATTCTGCCAGTCCTGCGAAGGCTAGGCGTCAAAATCTCCATCGATGATTTCGGGATCGGATATTCGTCTCTGTCAGCCCTCGCCGATATCACCGCTGATGAAATCAAGATTGACCGGTCATTCATCGTCGATATCCACAAACGTCCGCGCAGCCAGGGTATCCTTAAGGCGATTGAATCTCTCGGCGATGCCTTGGGAATGGCGGTGATCGCGGAAGGCGTCGAGAAATTCGAGGAGCTCGCTTATTTGCAGGCAGCGACGCGGATAAAATATGCGCAGGGCTTCTATTTTTCCGAGCCC
Source organism: Nitrobacter sp. TKz-YC02 (assembly GCF_049852135.1). Lineage (NCBI taxonomy): Bacteria > Pseudomonadati > Pseudomonadota > Alphaproteobacteria > Hyphomicrobiales > Nitrobacteraceae > Nitrobacter > Nitrobacter sp. TKz-YC02. The sequence continues at coordinate 3,243,920 of NZ_CP180728.1, read as the reverse complement.
GTCTTTCTCGAAGATATCGAACCGGGAAAACCCGCGGTGAGTAAACGAGGCACCAGCTCGGGCAGTCGGTCCGTGCAGGAAAACCGTCCGGCTTATTCCCGCGCCAACGGCTATAGCCGCTAGGTTCTGATTCAACGCCATAGAACAAAATTCTGACTTACCTTTGAGCATGATCGCCTATGCCGGCCATGTAAGATGCGGCTGGGGATGCTTTCATAAGGCGAGGCATGAGCTGAACCTCACGCGGGAAAGTTGGCGAGCAACTGCCCTAAGCGGCGGATCGCAACGGGTACCCGCGCGTTCGCATCCAGTCGCTCGTTCTCCATTCACATGACATTCTTTTCCAGAAAGTTCACCAGGCGGGATGGCCAACCACCCGGCGATGAATAATATTGGCGTTTCGTCATTTTATTTTCATCTCACCCTGCTGAGTTCCAAAAATTGCCCAGCAATATCGAAGACTATGGAATCATCGGCGACGGCGAGACCGTTGCGCTCGTCGACCAGACGGGGTCACTCGACTGGCTTTGCTGGCCGTGCTTCGATTCCGATGCCTGCTTTGCCGCCCTCCTGGGCGATGAGCGTAACGGCCATTGGCGGATCGCTCCTTCGGAAAAAATCGAGCGATCGAGTCATCAATATCGCGGAGACGGCCTTATCCTCGAAACCCGGTTTGAAACCACCGGCGGCGCTGTCACTTTGATTGATTTCATGCCGCCGCGCGGCACGGTGTCCGACATCGTTCGCCTCGTCCGGGGAGACCGCGGCCGCGTGAAGATGCGCATGGATCTGGTGATCCGGTTCGGCTTCGGTAAGAACGTGCCATGGGTCCGCCGCACGGAGGACAGGGCGCTGCTCGCCATTTGCGGGCCGGACATGCTGGTGTTGCGCACGCCGGTTGAGACGCACGGCGAGAACATGACCACCGTCGCGGACTTCGAGGTCAGCGCCGGGCAGACGATTCCGTTTGTCATGGCGTACGGCGCATCGCATTTTGCCGTTCCACCCCCGATCGATCCTGCGAAAGCGCTGCGGGACACGGAGGCGTTCTGGAGCGAGTGGTGCGGAAAGTTTGACTATGATGGTCCGTATCGTGATCTCGCAATGCGCTCGCTGGTTGCCCTGAAAGCCATGATCTATGCGCCTTCCGGCGGCATTGTCGCGGCGCCGACAACCTCGCTTCCCGAAAAGCTTGGCGGTGCACGTAACTGGGATTACCGGTTCTGCTGGCTGCGCGACGCGACCTTCACGCTGCTCGCGCTGATGAATAGCGGCTATTACGATGAGGCGTCGGAGTGGCACGACTGGCTGCTGAGATCGGTCGCAGGCTCGCCCTCCGACATGCAGATCATGTATGGCATCCTCGGGCAACGTCGCCTGACGGAATGGGAGGCAGACTGGCTTCCTGGTTATGAGGGCGCGCGGCCGGTCAGGATCGGAAATGCGGCGCATGCCCAGCTCCAGCTTGATGTCTACGGCGAGCTGATGGACGTGTTTCACCAGTCGAGGGAGGCGAACCTCAAGCTGAGTGAGCCAACCTGGGCGCTGGAATGCGAGCTACTCGAGCACCTCGGCCGGATTTGGAATGAAACAGATTCAGGTATCTGGGAGCTGAGGGGATCTGGCAAGCACTATGTATCGTCGAAGGTGCTTGTCTGGGTGGCGTTCGACCGCGGCGTCAAGAGCGTGGAGCATTTCGGTTTCGAAGCGCCGGTCGAGCGTTGGCGTGAACTGCGCGATACGATCCATCGCGACGTCTGTGAAAAGGGTTTTGATCGCGAACAAAATACCTTCGTCGTATCCTACGGCTCGAAGCTGCTTGATGCCAGCACGCTTCTGATTCCGTCGGTCGGCTTCCTGCCGGCCTCTGATCCGCGTGTTGCGGGAACGTTGGCAGCGGTGGAGAAGCATCTGATGCCGGACGGCTTCGTGCTCAGGCACGATCCGCGCGCGGTGTCAGACGAACAGCCGCCGATCGAGGGAGCCTTTCTGGCCTGCACACTCTGGCTCGCCGATGCCTATGTCCTGAGCGGCGATATCGAGCGGGCCGAGATGCTGCTGAAGCGGGTTGCGGGGGTGGCGAACGACCTTGGCCTGCTGTCGGAGGAGTACGATACGGTTGCCCGCCGCATGACGGGAAATTTTCCGCAGGCACTGACCCACATTGCCCTGCTCAACACCATCCACAATCTCAACGCGGCACGCAAACCGGCGATGCAGCGGGCAAGGGCATAGCGGCTAGTCGAGGGCCATGATCTGATCGATCGCCTTGGCGAAACCGTCGTTTTCATTGCTGTCGGTGACACGAGTGGCTTGCGCCTTCACGTTGTCTTCGGCATTTCCCATGGCAAATGACAGGCCGCTCTTGGCGAACATGGCCAGATCGTTCTGCATGTCTCCGATGGTCGCGATGTTGCGCGTTGAAATGTCGAGGCGCTTCGCTAACGCCTCCACGAATGTGCCCTTGTCCTCCCCGGCAGGTGTGATGTCGAGATAATAGCTCTGCGACCGGACAACCTTCGCCTGGCCGGCGAGGGCCGCCTGCATCGCCATCTCGCAACGGGCGAGCTTCTCGGGATCGGCGCTGACGCCAACGATCTTGGAGGCGTCGTCTGTGAATTCCTCAAAATCGGAAACCATAACCGGAGCCATTCGGATTGTGTGCTGCTCATGCGGAACGTAGCGGCCATCGTCGCGCGTGATAAGCCAACGGTCCGCGGTGAACAGCCAAATGTCAGTTCCGGAAGTTTTCAGCGCGTCGATCGTTCGTCGTGCGGCCGACGCTGAAATGGCAGTCCTTCGAAGTATCTTGAGGGCGGGATCGATCATCAGACTGCCGTTGAATGCGCCGAGCGGCAGTTGAATATTGAGCGGCTCGATCAGCATTTGCATACCCAAGGGAGGACGGCTGCTGGTGATCGTGAAGCCGATATCTCTTTCGGCAAGTCGTTTCACCGCCTGGATCGCAGCCTCCGTCAGACGTTTGTCGGGCGTTAGCAGACTTCCGTCAACACTCCGAAATCACGAGGGAAATGCTATTCATGAGAGTATCCAGCCCACGTCGAGCATGGTGACGATTCGATCGGCAATTTCGTCCACGCTCGCATCGATGTCGACAACGATCGGCCGCTCATCCTCGGTAGGCTCCTCCAGTGTTGCGAGCTGGCTCTCGAGCAACGCCTGCGGCATGAAATGATCGCCTCTCGCCTTGAGACGGCTCATGATCAGGCTTCTGTCGCCGCGCAGGTAGACGATGCGGGTGTCGCTATGATCTTGCACGAGAATGTCGCGATAGGCGCGCTTGAGCGCGGAGCAGGCCATGATCACGCTCGTGCCGTTTGCACGCCTGCGGCCAATCTCCGCGGCGATGGCGCGTAGCCACGGCCGCCTGTCGTCATCGGTCAATGCGATGCCGGCGCGCATTTTATCGATATTGCTTTCCGCATGAAAACGGTCGGCATCCTCAACTATCCATCCCAGTCGTTGTCCCAGCGCAACCGCAATGGTGCTTTTACCAGATACCGACACGCCCATGACGATCAGCGCGCAAAAGGCGGCATCTCCGCCCGCATTCATGCCGGCGATCCTGCGGCCGCAGCATCGGTCAGCCACGTCGTGATGCCGCTGGAACGTGCGCGTGTACCGGGCAGATCGGCGCCCGCCCTGACTTTCGAAAGGATGCCTTGCTTGGCTTCGCCGGTGACGAGAAACAGCATCTCGCGTGAGGAGGCCAGTGCCGGGAGCGTCAGGGTGACACGGGGAACGAGAGGCTCGACGTTCGCATGGTCGACGCCGACAACCCATCGCTCGGTCTCGTCGAGCGCTCGATCTCCCGGAAACAACGAGGCGGTGTGACCGTCCGGTCCAAGCCCCATCAGAACAAGATCGAAAAGCGGTTTGGCAGCATCGAGACGGCGTGCGCCGTAAAAGGTTTGAAGTTCGCGCTCGTAAAGCCGCGCCGCCGTATCCGGATCGTGAGCGTCCGTCGGCGTAGGATGGATATTTCCCGGTGGGGCGCAACGATTCAGAAAAAGGGCCCTGGCCATCGCCATGTTGTTGCGTTCGTCGTCTGCGCTCACGAAACGCTCGTCCCCGATAAACCAGTGAACGCGATCCCAGGCGATCCGCGAACGATAGTCCGGGCTTCCCAACAGCGCGTAGAGCGCTTTTGGGCCGGAGCCGCCGGTCAGGCAAATCGTCGGCCGCGATGCATTTTCCGCAATCCGGCAGATCATTCGTTCCGCTGCTTCGGTAGCGACTGCTTCCGCATCTGGCAGCACCTGAAACCTGCGGTCCGCCGCGTCAGCGGATGTCATGTCAGTTTGCGCCACTGGTTGCCGTCCCGCGCCAGCAGCTTGTCGGCCTCACGGGGGCCTTCGCTGCCCGCCTTATAGCCCACCAGCCCGTTGGCGCCGGCCTTCTTCCAGGCGTCGAGGAACGGCTGCACCGCCTGCCAGCCGGCCTCCACGCCGTCAGCGCGCTGAAACAGGATGTTGTCGCCGGTCATGCAATCGTAGATCAGGGTTTCGTAACCGGTACTCGGCGCAGCGTGGAAGTAATCCTTGTAGCGGAATTTCATCTCGACGCCGTCGATCGAGATCGTGGGGCCGGGTACTTTGGTATTGAATTGCATCGTGATGCCTTCGGCCGGCTCGATGCCGATGACCAAATAGTTGTGCGACAGCTGATCCACCGGCGTGCAGCGAAACATCGCGAACGGCGCCTGTTTGAACTTGATGGCCACCTCGGTGCGCTTGAGGCCGAGAGCCTTGCCGGTCCGCAGGTAGAACGGAACGCCGGCCCATCGCCAGTTGTCGATGGTCAGCTTGAGCGCCGCATAGGTCTCGGTGGTGCTGTTGGGTTCGACGTTGGGAGTGTTGCGGTAATCGACGATCGCCTCGTCGCCGACCTGCCCGGCGTAATATTGTCCGCGCACCGAATTTCTCAGCGCCTCCTCCGGCGTTTGCGTCTGGATTGCGGCCAGAACTTCCGCCTTCTCTGAACGCACTGCGTGAGCTTCGAATCGCCTCGGCGGCTCCATGGTCACCAGCGACAGCAACTGGAACAGATGGTTCGGCACCATGTCTCTCAGTGCTCCGGTAGCGTCGTAGAAGCTGCCGCGATGTCCGACAGACAGCTTTTCGTCGACGGTGATCTGGATATGATCGATGTGGTTGCGATTCCAGATCGGCTCGAACATGCCGTTGGCGAAACGAAGAACAAGGATGTTCTGAACGGTCTCCTTGCCGAGATAGTGGTCAATCCGATAGATCTGATGTTCGTTGGCGATCTTTAGCAGTCTGGCGTTGAGCGCTCTGGCAGACGCAAGATCGGTGCCGAAAGGCTTTTCGACCACCAGGCGACGCCACGTGCCGTTTATCTCTCGCAGTAGACCGACGCGGCCGAGTTGTTCTGCGATCGGTGCAAAGGCTGTCGGCGGCACGGCAAGATAGAACAGGCGATTGCCGCACGTCCCCGTTCTTGTCTCGAGCCTTTCACAGGCCTTGCTCAGTGTATCGAATGAGGACGGATCGGAGGGGTCGGCTTCGACGCAGGTCAGGCAATTAAGCACCTTGTCGGCAATTTCGGTTTTGACCGGCCGCGTGGCATGCTTTTTCAAACCCTCCATCAGGCTTTGCCGAAGATCATCTTCCGACATCTGCTTGCGGACGATACCGACGAGACAAAACTGCTCCGGCAGCAAGCCGGATTCGGCAAGATTGTAGAGTGCCGGAATGACCAGGCGATGCGTGAGATCGCCGGTGGCCCCGAAAATGACGAAGCAGCATGGCTCCGGTTTGCGCGGCGTGTTTCTTGCGGCCGTCGTCAATTCGCGGTCCTCCCTTTTTTGGATGGATCGGTTTCTCCTGGCTCCTTGTGCCCCCCGAATCCCTCCCTCATCGCCGAGAGGATTTTTTCTGCGAACGTATGTTGCTGACGCGAGCGAAAACGCGCGAACAGTGCGGCCGTTAGAACTTCTGCCGGAACGGCTTCCTCAATTGCGGCATTAACCGTCCAGCGGCCCTCGCCGGAATCTGCGACAAATCCCGAGTAAGCCTCGAGAGTCTCGCTGCGGGCCAACGCAGAAGCGGTGAGATCGAGCAGCCAGGATGAAATCACACTGCCGCGGCGCCACACCTCGGCAATATCTGCGAGGTCAAGCTTGAACCGATGATGCTCTGGCAGCGCATTGGTGTTCGCGTTTTTGAGAATGTCGAAGCCTTCGGCAAAGGCCTGCATGAGGCCGTATTCGATTCCGTTATGAACCATCTTGACGAAATGGCCAGAGCCAACGGGTCCCGTGTGGAGGTAGCCTTGCTCGACGCGCGGATCACGGCCGTCGCGGCTTGGCGTTCCCGGAATGCCGCCGCGACCGGGCGCCAGCGACGCGAAAATCGGATTGAGACGATCAACCACGGCCTTGTCGCCGCCGATCATCATGCAATAGCCGCGTTCCAGGCCCCAAACGCCGCCGCTGGTGCCTACATCGACATAGTAGATGCCCTTGTCGCGCAGCGTTCTCGCGCGCCGGATATCGTCCTGCCAGAAGGTGTTGCCGCCATCGATGATGACATCATCTTTATCGAGCAGCCCGGCGATCGTCGCGATGGTGGACTCCGTAATCGCTCCGGCGGGCAGCATGATCCAAACGGCGCGCGGCTTTTCGAGCTTGCGGACGAAGTCTTGGAGATCAATCGCGCCTGAGGCTCCCTCCGCGGCAATCGCGGCGATGGCCTGGTCGCTGATGTCATAAACGACGGCCTGATGGCCTCCCTTTTTCATCAGACGGCGAACGATGTTGGCCCCCATTCGCCCCAGCCCGATCATACCTATCTGCATTGGTCCGATCCCTCCTCCGGGAGCAGGCTCGTGGTCTGGACATTCCACGGGCGGTCCGATGGTTCAATGATGCGTGCGGTTCACGGTATGGCCCAACACCTCATATGTTTCAGGAAGATTGGCGAACGTGGATCGCGATGAACGACGGCGAGGGGCAAGATCCAGCTTTACGCGGCTGGCGAACGTTTGTTTCCTGACGCAGTGTCACAACCTGACGCGTCATGGCCATGGTCACATGAGAGCTCGGCTGATCGCCTCGTCGAGCCGCGACAAGCCGGATTGAAGATCTCCCTTGAGATGCACGCGAAGCGCTCGCCGTCCCCGCCGGGTGAGCACATCGAAATCGCCGCGCGCCTGCGCAGCCTTGATAATACTGAAGCTCGTTTTCCGGCCGGGGATCTTCAAGTCCCGTGGGTCGTCGGCGGTGATCTGAAGAAAAACGCCGCTGTCGGGACCGCCTTTGTAGGCCTGACCAGTCGAATGCAGGAAACGTGGGCCGAACTCGGCACAGGTGGCGACTTTCTTCCGGTCGCGAACGGCGAGGCGCATCCGTTGTAGGTTACCGATGTGTTCGTCATCGCGCGCGACGTAAGCCAGAAAGGCGACATAATCGCCGGGCTCTGCGCGCGCGAGATGCGCCTTGAGCCACGAGGATAGCTCACCGTCGCCGCCCTTCTCGCGTAACGCGCGCGCATTCTCAGCGTCGGTGTAAAGATCGAAGCCGGCGGCGGAAATCGCGGGTTCTTCCTTGGGAAGCCTGCCCGTTTTCTCGAAGGCTGACGTCAATTCGCGAGTCCTGACCTTCGCAGCTTCGACGTCAGGCTGATCGAACGGATTGATGCCGAGAACCGAGCCGGCGACCGCGACGGCCATTTCGAACCGGAAAAATTCCTGACCGATCTGATCGACCGAGTTCATCACGATCCGGACCACCGGATGTCCGGCGCTCTCGAGCGCGCGCAATTTGTCATCATGAGCGGCATCCTCTTCGTCTGCCGTGCGGATATCGATGAAGAAGCGGTCATTACCGTAAAGGTTCGCATCGGCGAGTGGTTCGCCGTCGATCGGGATCAGGCCCTTGCTCTCCTTGCCGGTCGATTCGGCGATCAGTTGCTCGGCCCATGCGCCAAAATCAGCGATTTTCGGAGACGCCAGAATAGTGACCTTGTCACGGCCTTTGCGTCCCGCGAGACCCATGGCTAATCCGAGCTGGACGCCAGGATTGTCATGCGGTGGGACCTGGGCGCCACAGGATCGCACCATGACGAGTGCATTCTCGAGCAATCCTGTCACATCGATTCCCGCCGTGGCCGCCGGGACCAGGCCGAAAGGAGACAGGATCGAATAGCGGCCGCCGATTGCGGGATCGCCGTGGAAGGTGCGCGCGTAGCCGAGCTTCGCCGCTTCCTCGTCAAGCGAGGACCCCGGATCGGTGATCGCGATGAAGCGGTGGCCGGCTTTGTCGGCGCCGATGGCCTTGGCCACCCGCGCATGAAAATAGTCTTTCAGTGCATTTGGTTCTGTCGTTCCGCCGGACTTGCTGGACACGATGAAGACAGTCCTGGCGACGTCGATCGCGGTTTCAAGCGAGCGAATCTGGGCGGGATCGGTTGAGTCCAGCACATGTAGTTTCGGGAAACCTGCTGCCTTCGGAAAGGTCTTCGCCAGCACCTCCGGACCCAGGCTTGATCCGCCCATGCCGAGGACGACCGCGTCGGTGAATTTTTGCTTCTTCACTCGCCGCGCGTAGTCCTCGTAGTCAGCCGCCCGATTAAACTCGGCGGCAGGACTCGTCAGCCAGGCCAGCCATTTGTCTTCGTCCGCGCCGGTCCACACCGACTTATCCTGCTGCCATAGCTTGCGGACGGTGCCGGCGGCTCGCCAGTCATCCGCCTCTGCTTCGACGGATTTCGCCATGGCGGGGTCCAGCGACAAGGTCTGTCGGTCGATGGCAGAACCGAGAATCTTTTCCCGCTTCCGGGCGACGGCGCCGAGCAATTTGTCGGCCGCGTCCGCGAACAGCCGCACGCCCTCTTTCACGAGGTCCCGGGTGATCGCATCGAGCGAGATTCCGGCTTCCGCGAGCACGGTGAGCACTTGCCGTGCGTCATCCAAACTTTCTTCGAGGCTATCGCGCGGCTTGCCGTGATCGCGGAAGGCCTCAAGGGTCGCCGGCGGCACGGTATTGACTGTGTCTGGACCGATCAACTCCTCAACGTAGAGGACGTCACGGTAGTCCTTGTTCTTGGTCCCGGTCGAAGCCCATAGCAGCCGCTGCGGTCTGGCGCCCTTGGCTTCCAGCTTTTGCCAGTCTTCACCGGCAAACAGCCGCTTGTAATCTTGATAGGCGAGCTTGGCATTGGCAATCGCGACCCGGCCCTTGAGCGCGGCAAGACGCGCTTTCTCAGCAGGATCGTTGGCTTGCGCGATCTTTTCGTCGAGCTGCTTGTCGGCGGCGCTATCGATCCGGCTGACGAAGAAGCTGGCGACGCTTGCAACATGCGCGGGATCCCCGCCATTTCGGACATATTCTCGAAGTCCGGCCTGATACGCCTCAGCCACCTCGACGTAGACCTTTTGGGAGAACAACAACGTGATGTTGATGCTGATGCCCTCGGAAATCAGGTGACGGATCGCGGGCAGGCCGTTCGGTGTCGCCGGCACCTTGATCATCAGGTTTTTGCGGTCGACGGCCTTCCACAGCCTCTTAGCTTCGGCAATCGTCGCCTTGGTATCGTCCGCAAGATACGGCGAAACCTCAAGACTGACGAAACCATCCGCGCCATGGAGCCGATCGTAGACCGGCCGCAACACGTCGGCGGCGTGCTGGATGTCCTCTACGGCGAGCCGCTCGTAGAGATTGGCAACCGATCGGTCGCCGTTTTTCAGCAGGCTGACTATAGCGCTGTCATATTCGTCCGAACTCCCGATTGCCTTCTCGAAAATTGAGGGATTGGAGGTAACCCCGCGTATTCCGTCGTTCTCGACAAGATGCTTCAAATCACCCTTGTTTATGAAACCGCGCGCAAGGAAATCGAGCCAGATGGCCTGGCCGTGGTTCTGGAGTTCACTGACAGGGTTCATGATGTTCTTCTTTGTTCGAGGACGCGCGCCGTTTCGGAAAATTCCCATAACCCGCTGCAAGCCAGGTTATGTCGACATGACGAAGAAAAGATGGCCTGATCAAGAGCGGGACTCGGTGCTAACGTTTGAGGCGGAATATTGATCCGCGTATGGATTACTAGGAGCTTGAAACGGGACGGACGCAATTTTGCGACAAATAAAGCCTATTGCAGTGCAGGCTTGTCGTTCGATAAAAACTTGTGAGAACGGCGGACTCAAGGCCCACCCGTTATGGATTGTTCATGCCCCGATATTTTTTTAACACCCGCATCGGAAGCGACCTGATTCTGGATCCGGAAGGCGAGGATTTGCGCGATCCCGACCAAGCCTGGCGTGCCGCTCGAACGACGATCCGCGAAATTCTCAAGTCGGACGGTGAGCAGAAGGCGATCCTCAATGCAGTGCTGGAAGTGACCGACGACACCGGTGAAATCGTCCTCGAATTTCCGTTCACCGAAGCCATCCTGGACCAGGTCAGCCGGTCCTCCACGCGGCATTGACCGGCACGGAACGGTCGGCCGGTTGTAGCTTGATTGAAAGGTTGTTGAATGGCCAGCGTCTTTGATTTCTGCGCGAACACGCTGGCCGGCGAGCCCTGCGCGTTGAGACAGTTCGAAGGTCGCGTCCTTTTGATCGTGAACACTGCGAGCGCCTGCGGCTTCACGCCGCAATACAAGGACCTAGAGGAATTATATCGCGCGATGAATCCGCGAGGATTTTCCGTTCTTGGCTTCCCCTGCAATCAGTTTGGCAAGCAGGAGCCGGGGTCATCGACTGACATACAGCAATTCTGCGACAGCAAGTACGGCGTGACCTTTCCGATGTTTGAAAAGATAGATGTCAACGGGGCGGACGCGCATCCGTTGTTCAAGCATCTGAAGAACGAGAAGCCGGGTCTGCTGGGCGAGTCAATCAAGTGGAATTTCACAAAGTTTCTCGTGGACCGGCAGGGGAGGGTGGTTGCTCGCCACGCTCCGACCACCAAACCCAAAAAACTAACGGAAGAAATCGAGGCCCTGCTTTGACCGACCAGACCGCGAATGACCGGCTGCCCGACCGTTTGTCGACCGATCCGCGCAGCGCCTATTACAACGCAGAGATTCTGTCGCGCGATATCGGTATCCGTTTCAAGGGTGTCGAAAAGACCAACGTCGAGGAGTATTGTGTCAGCGAAGGCTGGATACGTGTTGCCGCCGGCAGTGCCAAGGATCGCCACGGCAATCCGCTGACCATCAAGCTCAGCGGCACGGTTGAACCCTACTTCCGGACTGGGGGGTAGGATTTGTTCCTATCGGCACGGCTTTGGGCATACGTGCAGCACAGGTCCTCCTCGCTTGCTGTGGGTTCACGCTGTAAGCAGGCCTAGCTTTCCCTCCGGTCGTTTCCGAAATTCAGCCATGCCCATCGCGATTCCGTCGTGGCTCCTGCCGATCCTGATGCTGTTTTGCTCGAACGTTTTCATGACGTTCGCCTGGTATGGGCATCTGAAATTCAAGGAAAGCCCGCTTTCTCTGGTCATTCTGGCCAGCTGGGGTATCGCGTTTTTTGAGTACTGGCTCGCGGTGCCAGCCAATCGCTGGGGCAGTTCGGTCTATTCGGCGGCCGAGCTCAAAACCATTCAGGAAGTAATTACACTTGTCGTTTTCGCTGGCTTCTCCGTGCTGTATCTGAAACAGCCGTTGAGCTGGAATCACGGTCTGGGCTTTGCGTTCGTTGCCCTCTGCGCATTTTTCATTTTTCACAAGTGGTGATTGCGCACTGTGGCGCGGCTAGATTAGCTGTATCCGCTGCAATTCAATGATTTCCTGACGCTCGATCGCTGTTTGATCGGCAAAGCCGCGCACTCGCTGCTCGCAGCGCCAGGCGTTTCCGTCGTGCGTGATCGAGAACAGGTTGTAGGCGGCAGGCGGATAATGCCGATGCGGCATCGCGGATGCCGACGGCACACCGATGGCGGGAATGCGACCGTTTGGTCCCTCGAACCACATGGTCGAATGGATATGATCATGGCCGTGAAGGATAAGATCCACGCCGCGCCGCTTCAGAAGAGCCAGAAGTGCGTCGGCATCCGTCAGTCGTTTGTACGAATCTTTCGAAGACAGCGGATGGTGGATCAGCAGCACGCGAAAGTTCGGGTCGCTTTCAAGTTGCGAGAGCCCACGATCCAGCGCATCGAGCTGGTCGGACCCCAGCCGCCCTGTGGCCATGAAGGGACCCGTCGGCACCGACGAAGACACGCCGATCAGAGTCAGCGGTCCTCTGCGTCGCAGGAACGGAAAGGAAAGCGGCGTCCCTTCGCGGACGCTATCGCCGCGCATATATTCCTTCCATTCGGAAATCTGTTTTTTCGTCGGGCGAACGTAGGCATCGTGATTGCCGGGCACGAGGGTGACGTCGTGCGGAGTGCCGACGTTGCCCAGCCATGCGCGCGCCTGCGTGAACTCGTCCGGAAGTGCGAGATTGATGAGATCGCCGGTGACCGCGATGTGGTCGGGCGATTGCGCCTTGATATCGGCGACCAGAGCGTCCAGCACATCGCGCCGATGGATGGCGTGCCGGCCGCGCTTCCAGTTCAGATAGCCAAGCGCGCGCTTGCCTATGAGTTGATGCAGGCGCGGCGGAGGCAGCGGTCCAAGGTGCGGATCGGACAGGTGCGCGAGCGTGATGGTCGTCATCAGGGGCTGCCGATCAAAGCGCCGGCGAGGAGTGTCATCGTGCCGCCGTCTGCGATCTTGAATGTTGCCCGCCGCGAGGGCGAACCTCTGTCCCTGGCATGAAGCTGCTTCACTTTTACCTCGTACCCGGTATCTCGTACCCGGGAATATTCTGAAGTTTTGGCAAGAGCACCGCTAGGATGCAAGCGATCATGCAAGAGCGAGTCGTCGCGTCGCGGATTCGGGGGCTAAGCGTCATGAATTTCCACCGTCTGCGGTGCTTTTGCGAGCCCGCGTTACGCCGGCTATTTCACCTGTACTTCCGGTTCGCCCGCGGCATGACGCTCGGCGTGCGCGGCGTGGTGCTCGACGCCGACAACAGGGTCTTTTTGGTCAAGCATGGCTATGTGGCGGGCTGGCATCTGCCCGGCGGCGGCGTCGAGGTCGGCGAGACGTCGCGTATGGCGCTGCAACGCGAACTCATTGAAGAAGGGCGAATCGAAATACACGGCGAACCGGCGTTGCACGGCATTTTTTTCAACAGCCACGTTTCGCGGCGCGATCACGTCGCTGTCTATGTCGTCAGGGACTTCCGGCAGGATCGCAAGCCCGAACCAAATCGGGAGATCATCGATTGCGGTTTTTTCGCCGTCGATGCCCTGCCGACCGAGACCACGGCCGGCACGCGGCTCCGAATCGCGGAAGTCCTTCATCATGAGCCGCCGGTACTCACCTGGCGCAGGTGATCGGCCCGGCCGCAATCGGCGGCAGGCGATGGACCGCGCCCGTGACAGATGCTATCCGCCTCCTCATGTCCGATCTCTCCCTCACTCTCCTGACCGAAACCGTCAATGACGCGCAGGCTATCGAGCGTCTGCACGAACGCACCTTCGGTCCCGGTCGTTTCGTGCTCAGCGCTTACCGCCTGCGCGAGCATGTTGATCATTTGCTAGACCTCTCCTTGACCGCCCACATCGGCACACTGCTGGTCGGCTCGGTTCGATTGTTGCCGGTCTGTATCGGCGACACGCCGGCGCTGCTCCTCGGTCCGCTGACGGTCGAGCCGCCGTTCCGTGGCCGCGGCATTGGCCGCGCGATGCTCGAGCGCGCGCTCGGCGACGCGAAAGCGAAAGGGCACCGTCTCATCGTGCTTGTCGGCGACGAATCCTATTACGGTCGCGTCGGTTTCAAGATGATCCCGAAAGGAGAGGTCGACATGCCAGGTCCGGTTGACCGGGCACGCCTGTTGGTATGCGAGCTGGCTCCTGGTGCGTTCGACGGAGTTTCGGGCATGATCCGGCCTGACTGGACGTTCGCGCGGGAGGGGGCGGACCAGAGCAAATAGATTTGAATTCAGTATTTCACATTTGCAAATAGCCGCACGTTCAGCCCCGGCAGCAACACTTGGTCCTTGTTGAAGGCGACGGCATTGCGAATTTGCTCGTTCAGCAGATTGTCGCCGACCAGGCCGATGGTTACCGGCTGCCCGCCCAACCAGTTGTTCACGGGCAGCTTGGTCGTATAGCTGACCTCGGCTCGCAGCCGGTTGTAGCCGGGGGTCGGCGTCTCGACGCCGCTCACGTCGTTCTGTGCGAAGGCATGGAGCAGGTTGATGCGAGCCAGCCAGTTGGCGTCGCGGTAGTAGATACCTCCTCCCAGACGCTGCGGCGGAATTCGCGGTACGTTGGAGCCGTCCGTGAAGGTCGCGCGGACAATGTCATACTGTCCCTCGATGCCGAAGAGGCCGTTCCACACCGGCAGAACGTCGTATTGAAACTGGAATTCGCCGCCGCGGAAAACGGCATCGGTTTGGGAGTAGATGGCCTGCTTCAATTCCAGACCCGGTCCGGCCACGCATGCCGTTTCGTCGCAGGTGTTGCCGGTCAGGCGCCGGTAGATGAAGCCGTTGAACCGCGTATAATAGCCGGTCAATTCGAACCGCAACGGCCCCGTCGCTCGGCGTAATCCGGCCTCGATCGACTTCGCGGTCTCGATGCCGAGATTCGGATTGCCGATGTCATAGGTTATCGTTGCATCATGCACGCCGCGGGAGAATAGCTCCGCTGGCTTCGGCGCGCGTTCGACGTATTGTCCGGTCAGGCTCGCCACAAGATTCCAGGGCAGGTTCTGAATCAGACCGACACTGGTGCTTTTTGGCGTGAAGTTCAGGGCCCGCGGCGTTGCGGCACCGATCACGCTCGGATCGACGGTGAGGTCGAACAGTTCGGGCATGGTGCTCGGGGTTGAGCCGTTGAGGTTCACGTGTTCGATCCGACCGGCGACCTGTGCCTTGGTCGTGTCGCTGAACGTGAACTCGTTGAAGATATAGCCAGCGAACCGTCCATTGCTGTTCGGATCCCACAGGCCGTTGAGCGGGCTAAACGGATCGTCGGGACTCGGCGCGGTCAGTTCCTGGTGCGACCCCTGGACGCCGATCGCGGTTGTCAGAGCAGCGAAGCGCAGGTTGGTCTGAGCGAATTGCACTTCCATCCGGCCTTCCTGCTCCTTGTTGGTGAACGTCTGGCGAACGCCGTCGCTGGCCGGATCAGCTGCGTCGGCAAGGGCGAGTTCATTGTGCTTGTAATCGGTCGCGCCAACCCAGAACCGAATGGCATCGATTGCCGTCGCATCGGGCCGATATTCGCCTTTTGCGGTGAATTTGGTCTGATGCGCGTTGATCCGGGTGCCGAGCTCTTCGCCTTCCTGGCCTGGAATGTGATACAGGCTGTTGTTCTGCGTGATCGCGGCCCCGAAGAATCCGCCGTCGAACAAATACGAGCCGCCGACTGAAGCTCCATTGGAGTCGGTCGCGGTGTTTTTCTGCACGCCGCCGGGGATCGCATAGTCCTCGGTCCGCCGCGCGAAGGCGTCGGCGTGAATCGCCACGTTGTTGCCGCCGGCATCGAGCAAAATCGCGCCTTCACGACCGTTGTTCACGCTCGAGACCGCTCCTCGTGTCTCTACGTTCACGCAGCCAGGGGGAGTCGGCAGTTGCGGCGCCTTGACGGCATAACCGTAGGTTTGCGTTGTCAACAGCGCTGCACATGGCGTGGTTTCGGGAATGCGATTGTTGCTGGCGCTGACCATTCCGCCGATGGCCGTCGAACCGTAACGCAGCGCCGCCGGGCCGCGAATGACCTCGACCTGATTGGTCGAAAGCGGGTCAATCGGCACGAAATGGTCCTCGCCGAGATCGGACGCACCGTTGCTTCCGATACCGTTCTCCACGATGCCGACGCGATTGACGTCGAGGCCGCGGATGATGGGCCGGCTCGATGCGCCGGGGGCGAAGGATGAGCCGGTGATGCCCGGCTTGTTGTTGAGCAGGTCGCCCAGCGTCGCGGCCCCGTTGCGCCGAATCTCTTCGTTGGTGACGACGGTGACGGTCGCGAACTGATTGGTCACGATGGGCAACGTGCCCTGCAGATTGGCGGGAGCCGCCGGCGCCGTGGTGCGGGCTACCTCGGGTTGCCGAGGCTTAGAAGTCCTGGTCGTGCCGCGGTGGGCCCTGCGTACGGGTGTCGTCTGCGTCGGCCGTGCGTGGCGTACGATCGGACTGGGCGCGTTGACCACGATTCCGGGCAAAGCTGTCTGGGCGAAAACGTCATCGGGGATCGCCATGGCAAGGGCCGGAAGCGACGCTGCGCCGAGGCGCGCGATTGCAAGAAAACGACGGGATGAAACGGGCATCTGGCTAGTCCTGACACGGCCGGGCATTCCGCACACAGGCGTTCGTGGGCCGTCAAATTCGATAAACAAACTTGCGGAGTTCGTCGGCAAATGGCTGCGCGGCGCGCGCCGGCCCGTTGCCGGATCGATGTCAGGACGAAGGAGGGGCGCGTGGCTGGAAGGCGATAGGCCGCGATTCGAGGTGATTGAACTCGGCTTCGGTGGCCAGGTATAGGAAGCGATAGGCGTCAGGCAGCAGCAAAACCGGGGACCCGGTGAATATCACTGAGCCCGCGAGCACCATAACGGCGCAAACCGCGCAGTAATCGCAGTCCCGATCGTGATTTGATGCCGGTCCGGCCGGACTCGTGGCCGGCGCCTTGGCGGAATCGCTGACGATTGCATCTCGGGTTGCGAGTGTCTTGTCAGCCGCGATCCCGCCGGCGTCGCTGGCCTGCATCGAGATGGAGGAGGCCGCGAGCACCGCTGCGCCGTGATGATGTCCGAACGACAGAACAAACTGGATCGCAAGCGCGAGCAGCGCGATCCGCGATCCGTGTTTGATGTTCGACCGGAACCACTTCATTGCAACGTGTCCACGCCTTCGCGGTATCTCAGACGTTACAATATAACATCCGGGTTCCGGCCGGATGTCAACGGCGACCTACTGGGACGGTCCAAAGATGTGGTCGCCAGTGCGAGACTGTGTGGTTTGTGCAACGGATCACAAGAGTGGATTGGAGGTCAGCGTCCTTCCCGAAGCCAGGTTGCGGCAAAGGCGCCCAGCAGCAACAGCAGGCCGATCACTCCGGCGAACACAGGCAGCACGCCGACGCCGCGGACCACGCTGGCATCACGAATCCGCACGCCCAACCAGCCCTCGCCGCGAAACACGCTGGAGGCACGCACCGGAACGATGCGCGGAACGTCGATGCTCGAGCCGTCCGCGATCCGCCGGGCGTCGCCACCGCTGGCTTGCGCGAGCGGCTTAATCTCGTCCAGGGTTGACGTAACCGCCGAGAATTCCTTCGGATTGGCCGGGCCGACATTGACCAGAGCTTTCAGCGTGCCGTCGGTCGCTTGCCATAATCCGAGTTCGTCCGCCATCAATCCCGCTTCCCACAAGCCGGGTTCGGCGGCCTTCAGTAACAGTTCGCGAGTCTTGCCGGAGGGCGAGGTCACGGTGACCGGAGTGACGGTGTCGGCCATGGTCTGGCGCTGCACGAGGAGATCCTTGCCGTGAACTTTAAGTCGCAGCGTCTCTTCCTCGAGTTCGGGCTGTTTCATCAGCCAGTGCGACATCCGCCGGAGCAGATCGAGATGCGGGCCGCCGCCCTCATAGCCCCGTGCCCACAGCCAGATATGATCCGACAAAAGTAGTGCCACCCGGCCGTCGTCATAGCGCGACAGCAATAGCAATGGCTGGCCGTCGGCACCGGTCATAACTGGCGACACCGAAACGTTGCGGGTGTCGACTTCGCGGAAAAATCGGCTCCAGTGCGGCGGATCACTCGCGGAGCCTTCGAGCCCCCGGGTGACAGGATGACGCTTGCCGGCGTCGCTCAGCCGAGCATGGAAAGGCTTTTCAGTGACGCCGACCGGTTCGGCGGGCAGCACGGTGTCCAGCGGCGTCCGCCAGATGCTGGTGGTCGAGGCATAGTCGGGGCCGGCCGAAACCAGCACCGCGCCGCCCGCGCGCACGTAACGCGCGATATTGTCGAAATAGGCGGTCGGTAGCACACCTTGGCGCGCGTAGCGGTCGAAGATGATGAGCTGAAATTCGTTGATCTTCTCCTGAAATAGCTCCCGCGTCGGAAAGGCAATCAGGGACAGTTCGTGGATGGGCGTGCCATCCTGCTTCTCGGGCGGACGCAGAATCGTGAAGTGAACCAGATCGACGCTGGGGTCCGACTTCAAAAGGTTGCGCCATGTGCGTTCGCCCGAATGCGGCTCGCCCGATACCAGTAGCACGCGCAGCTTGTCGCGGATGCCGTCGATCGGCACCACGGCGCGATTGTTGACCGGCGTCAGTTCGTCCGTTAGCGGCGAGACTTCGATCTCGACGATGTTCTGCCCGGCATGTTTGATGTCGACATCGACGTTGACGGTTTCCCCGCTCAGAACGGTACGCTCGCTGATGACTTCGCCGTCGCGGCGCACCACTGCTTTCGCGCGCTCGCCGCTGACGCCCTGGTCTTCGAGTCGATACGTGACGGTCTGGGTCTGGCCGACAATGCCGAAACGCGGCGCGGCGACAATTGCGACGCGGCGGTCGCGTTCGTCCGTGTGGCCGGTGATCAGGGCATGGACCGGCGCCTTAAATCCCAAGGCAGAGACGTCGCCCGGAATGTCGTGAACGCGCCCGTCGGTGATCAGGAAGGCGCCGGCAACGCGGTCGGTCGGCACATCTGACAGGGTCGAGGAAAGTGCCGAGAACAGCTTGGTGCCGTCGGTCTCGCCGTCCGCATGGCCTGCATCGACGACGCGGACTTCAAGTCCCTTGATCTGCTTGAGGCGGTCAACCAGCGCTTCGCGTGTCTTCGCGGCCTGATCGGTGCGGTCGCCGAAATTCTGGCTCGGGCTTTTGTCAACGATGACGGCGGCCACCGAGGACAGCGGTTCGCGCTCCTCCCGGGTGAACGACGGATTGGCGAGCGCGAGCAGGATCAGCGCCAGCGCCGCCACCCGCACCGCCGTGCCGCGTGCGCGGCCGACCAGGAGCAGCACCGTGATCACGACAATCGCGGCGGAGGCGCTCCACAGCACGATCATGGGAACAAGGGGGGTGAAGGCGATGCCGTACTGCATGCTGCGGTCCTATTGCCCCAGCCGTTCGATCAGCGCGGGAGCATGAACCTGATCGGCCTTGTAGTTGCCGGTCAGCGTATACATCACGATGTTGACCCCGGCACGGAACGCGAATTCGCGCTGACGCGGTTCGCCCGGCGAGAGCGGCAGCATCGGTTGGCCGTCGGGACGCATGGCCCAGGCGCCCGCGAGATCGTTCGAGGTGATGATGATCGGCGAAACGCCGTCGCCGCCGCGCGCCGGCCGTGAGCCCGCTTCGTCATCCTCATTGCGCGGCAGGGCCTCGACCCAGGTCTGGCCGGTGGTGAAGCGACCTGGAAAATCGTGCAGGAGATAGAACGTCTTGGCCAGCACATGCTCGTGCGGCACCGGCTCGAGCTCGGGGATGTCGAGCGACGTCAGGATGACGCGCAGTTGTTGCATCCCAGGCGTTCGGGATTCGCCATCCGGCCCCGGCAGCGCATCGATCGCGTCTCGGGTGTCGAATAGAATGGTGCCGCCCTGCTTCATGTAGGCGTCGATCTTATCGAGAGCGTTTTGCGGCGGCTTCGGCGCGCCCGGCACGATGGGCCAGTATATCAGCGGGAAGAATGCCAGTTCGTCGCGCGCCGGATCGACGCCGACCGGATCGCCGGCTTCAAGCGCTGTGCGTTGCGCCAGAAACAATGTAAGCCCGCTCATCCCGGCCTTGACGATGGAGTCGACCTCCGGGTTGCCGGTCACGACATAGGCGAGCCGGGTCTGGGAGGTGGCTTTCGTGGCAAACTCATCGCTGGCGCTGTCGGCGCGCGAAAATGAAGGCGCCATCGCCATCATCGGCAGAGCAAGCGCGACGACCAGCGCCGCTTGAGCCGCGCGGCGACGCAGCAGCATGGCTATGCCGCCGCCAAGCAGCGCCACGATGACGGCGTCGGCCAGAAACAGCGCGAGCGCCGAGGACAGCAGTATACCTCGCAGATCATGCGGTTCGGCGTTGGTGAAACTCGCCCGTCGCGCCGTCAGGTTCGAAGTGTCGAGTGGCACGATCCGGTCGGTCGCCGCCAGCGTGTTGACAGCAATCGGCCCGTCGGCCGGGCCGTAGAACCCCGGTGGATGCTCGATGGTGCCGCGGCCGCGATAGTCGACCCGCAAGGGTTTGACGGAGGCGGGTGGGGGGCCGAACGCGCCGAAACCGTCGAGCGTCCGCAGCGGCGCGATGGTTTCCGCCTTGGCATCAACGTTTGCGGTTCTGCCTGTGTTCTCGGTGTAGCCGGAAACATCCACGATACGCCGCAGCATCTCGACGAAAGTGCCGGACATCGGCAGATCGGACCAGCGCATGTCGGCGCTGATGTGGAATAGCGCCAGCAGGCCTTTGCCGCGGCGCTCGCCGGTCACCAGCGGCGTTCCGTCGACGAGGGAGGCCCAGCTTTTGGCCGCCAGCCTCGCATCCGGTTCGGCGAGTACTTGCCGGTTGACGGTCACGTCATTCGGCACCGGAAGCGCCGCGAACGGTCCGTCCGCGGCGAAGGCGGCGAGATGCTGCGGGTTTTCCCAGGTCATGCTGCCACCGAGGCTGCGGCCGCCGTGCCGCAATTTTACGGGAACAAGATCGTCGTCTGCCTGCGCCAGGCGCGGCCCCGCGAACCGCACCAGCACGCCGCCATGTTTGATCCAATCGTCGATCCGATGGCGCAGTTCCGGGGACAGCGCTCCAACGTCGGCCATTACGATCATTGACAGCTTCTGATCCAGAAATTGGGTGATGATCTGCTGCGGGGCTCCTTTGTCGCCGAGCCGGACATCGGCGAACGGCGCCAGCGCGCGGCTCAGGTAGAAAGTCGGTGCAAGCAACGGCTGCGCCCTCTCGGTGCTCGATCCGCTGACCACGCCGATGGCGCGTCGGCGCCAGCGCTTGTCGAGCAATTGCACCGCGCCCGCCGATCGCTCCCCCGCGATCTCCAGCCGGGCGATATCGTTGCGCAACTCCAGCGGCAGGTCGAACGCAGCTTCTGTTTCACTATCCTGAGGCGCAAACGCATATTGCGTCTCGCCGATCGGCGCCCCTTTCTGGTCGAGCGCACGGACAACCCCGGCGGCCGGGCCGTTCGCGTTAGCGCGCAGCACCTTCACGGTCATCCGGGCCGCGGCATTTTCCGCCGCGGTCAGCGCGCGCGCAGGCAGCGTGCCGCCTTCGACGATGGTGAGGGAACGGTCGCCGACCACCTCGCGAAGTCCGTCGACGAATTCCGTCCCACGCCCGCTGTCGATGCCATCGGTCAGCCACGCGATATCGCTGTCGCCCGTCGCGTTCAGGAAGTGTTTAAGCGCCGGCAGCGTTTCGGCGCGGTCGACCGCGAACGGCTTCGGAGCAAGCTGCCGTAGCGTGACGCGCGCGGTTCCGGCGGGCATCAGCGTGATGTCCTGCGCCGGGTCCGACAAGGGCACGATAGCAACGCCCCGCCGATTGCTGTCGGCCTCAGTGATCAGTTGATCCGCCGCCTTGATCCGCATCTCCCAGCTCGATGCGGTGCTCCAGCCATCGTCGAGCAGGATCGTTAAGGGCGCGGTGCTACGGGCTGCGCCAGTGTTAGGATTCCACACGGGACCAGCGGCAGCGAGAATCACCAGCGCCGCCGCCGCAAGCCGTAATGCCGTCAGCCACCACGGCGTGCGCGAAGGCGTTTCTTCCTTCGGTGCGATATCGAACAGCAGTCGTGTCGGCGGAAAATCGATGCGCCGCGGGCGCGGCGGCATCACACGAAGCAGCCACCATAGAAGTGGCAGGCTGAGCAGGCCGAGCAGCATCAGCGGTTGCAGGAATGACAGCGGAAGCACCGACATCATGCGGTGGGCCCCGCTTTGGCCGCGATGACGCCGCTTCCTCTGCTCGCCATCATGCCGCCGTGGAGGAACAACAGCAGGTCCGCCGCGGACCGGTCGGTGGTGTGGGTTGAGAACAGCCAGTTGAGCGTTCTGGTCTCAGAGCGAATCTGGTCGCGATGCAGCGCCACCCGCGCGACGTAGTCTCCGGCCCATCGTTCGGCGCGGCCCGCAGTGATGGCCCGCCCGTCTTCGGGTTCGACGAATTCGACGCGCCCCGAATAGGGAAATGTCTCCTCGGCGGGGTCGACGACCTGTAGCAGTGTGCCGTGTGCCCCGGAAGCCGACAATCCGGCCAGCATGGTCCGGATATCGGCGATCGGTGACCAGAAGTCCGACAGCACCACGATCTCCGACCGGGCTGATGGCACGAACGAGGGCGGCAGACTGGCGCGCGCGAGATCGTCATGGAGCATCGCCTGGGCTATTCTGTCGATGACGTTGCGGTTCGCGGTTGGATTTATCAGCCCGGGAACGCCGACGCGTTCACCGCCGGCCACCAGCAATTCAGCCAGTGCGAAGGTAACGATCAAAGCGCGCTCGAGCTTGCTGTCGCGCGCATTTCGGGAGGCAAAGGCCATCGACGCCGAACGATCGGGCCACACCCACACGGTGTGCGCGGCCTCCCACTCATGTTCGCGGACGTAGAGATGATCATCGCGCGCGGAACGACGCCAGTCGACGTTTTGCGACGGCTCGCCAGAGACAAAACGGCGGTATTGCCAGAAGCTTTCACCCGAACCGGCGCGGCGGCGGCCGTGCAGGCCGTGAATCACATTGGCGGCGATGCGACGGGCTTCCAGCACGAGACGCGGCAGCGACGCCGCCAGCGTGCGGCTTTCACCATCGGCACGTCTGACTGCTTCGATTTCCTGCCTGACGTGCCCGGCTGCTGCGACCATCAACCGATCCGCGTTTTAAGTTGTTTAATGACATCGGAAATCGTGCGACCTTCGGCACGGGCCGTGAAAGTCAGCGCCATGCGATGCTTGAGCACCGGCTCGGCAAGGTCGAGCACGTCGTCAATCGACGGTGCAAGACGTCCGTCGAGCAGCGCGCGAGCGCGCACGGCCAGCATCAGCGACTGGCTGGCGCGAGGCCCCGGTCCCCACGCGATCAGTTTTCCGATTTCGCCGCTCTCCGGTCCGGGGCGCGCCGAGCGCACCAGCGACAGGATGGCTTCGACCACGCTGTCGCCGACCGGCAGCCGCCGCACCAGCCGTTGCGCTGTGAGCAGGACATCGGCGTTCATCGCGGCTTTCGCCAGGGCCTCCTCGGCGCCGGTGGTCTCGAACAGGATGCGGCGTTCCGCGTCGCGATCCGGATAGTCGACATCGATCTCCATCAGAAAGCGGTCGAGTTGCGCTTCCGGCAGCGGGTAGGTGCCTTCCTGCTCCAGCGGGTTCTGCGTCGCCAGCACATGAAAGGGTTTGGGCAGGTCGTGGCGCACGCCGGCGACGGTGATGTGCTGCTCCTGCATAGCCTGCAATAGCGCTGATTGCGTGCGCGGGCTGGCGCGGTTGATTTCGTCCGCCATCAAAAGCTGTGCGAATACCGGTCCGGCAATGAAGCGGAACGAACGCTTGCCGATGCTGCTCTCGTCCAGCACCTCGGCGCCGAGGATATCCGACGGCATCAGGTCCGGCGTGAACTGGATGCGCTTGGCGTCGAGTCCGAGCGTCACGCCGAGCGTCTCCACGAGCTTGGTCTTGGCAAGGCCGGGAACGCCGATCAGAAGCGCATGCCCCCCGGAGAGGATGGTCACCAGCGTGTTTTCGATCACCCGGTCCTGACCGAAGATGACGGTGGAAATCGCATCCCGCGCCGCGCGAATTTGCCCGGCGACTTGCTCGGCCGAACGGACGATCACGTCTTCGAGTTTCTCGACACTCTTGTCCGAGTCCATAGCCATCCGTCACTCCTTGCGCGAGGCTACGCAATTTGCGTCGTCGCGCCATGAACTGTTAAACATACGCAAACGGCATGTATTCATTGAACTAAACTATTCCCACAATATCTGATCTCTCGAGCTATGAGCGGCATCACGAAGCGGCGAATGATCGCGTCGCTTTCGATGCCAGATCCGCACCTAGTGCCTCGATTCCGAAGTTCGTATGTTCTTGCAGCGACTTTTTAATCCGAATTTCGGAATCAAAGGGGCACTAGCAACCTTATGATTCTAGTGCGGTTTGGGTTCAGAAGTTCGCTTGACGGACCTGCCGGGAGAATGAAGCGAACTTCTGAACCACCACGCTAGTGGTCCGATTCTAACGTTCGCATCCCGTTTCAGCAGGTGTTTTTACGAACGTTAGAATCGCAGGACCCACTAGCAACTATAGGTTTCTAGTGGAGTTTTGGATTTGACATTCGCATTTCGGTGCCCGCGGCAGATGGGTGGCGAATGTCAAATCCACTCCACTAGTGGGTTGATGTTCCCCTTTGTGGCAGAAGAGGCGACCAGCGTCGGGGTAAACCATGGCGAAGCAAGGGCGGCCCGCTACTCGGACACTGGATGGCCTGACGGCCTCAGCGCGCGATGCCGCGGGCTCGCCCGGCAGCGGTTTGCCGCCAGTCCATCTGTGGAATCCGCCGTTTTGCGGTGATCTGGACATGCGAATCGGCGGCGACGGCACATGGTATTATACGGGAACGCCGATCGGCCGGCCTGCGCTGGTGCGTCTGTTCTCCACGATCTTGAAACACGAGGATGGCAAATACTTTTTGGTGACTCCGGTAGAGAAAGTGGGCATCAGCGTCGATGACGCACCGTTTCTGGCCGTCGAAATGATCGGGAATCGGGACGAAAATGGCCGCTTGCTGAGATTCCGTACCAATGTTGGCGATTGGGTGCCATGCGATTTTGAGCACCGGCTGCGCTTCGAGTGCTCGGAGGGCGGCGGATTGAAGCCTTATCTGCACGTTCGGGCCGGTCTCTGGGCCAAAGTGACAAGGGCGTTGTATTACGATCTTGTTGACATGGGTGAGCAACGGATGGTCGATGGTCAAATGATGTTCGGGGTCGAATCGGGCGGTGAGTTCTTCGCGATGGCGGATGCGGAGCAGGTGAGGGACGCAGGTTGAACGTTCCGATGGTGAAGACAGGCGTCGCGTCCCCCGATGTCAGCACTGAGGCGTTTTTCGACCGCGCACGGGCACGGTTGCGTTTCGATATCCCGCCGGGGCTGACAGACGCCGGCATCGTTCCTTTAACCGGTGACCATGACAATGATGCCGTGCTCCGGACGATCGCTCAGGAAAAGCCGATCCGGCCGGCGGCGGTGCTGATCCCGGTGGTCGCGCGCGAGCAGCCGACCGTGCTGCTGACGCAGCGCACGGCTCATCTTAGCGAGCACGCTGGCCAGATCGCGTTTCCCGGCGGCAAGATCGACGCGTCCGATGCCTCGCCGGTCGATGCGGCGCTGCGCGAGGCGTGGGAAGAAGTCGGACTGACCCGCGACTTTGTGGAGCCGATTGGATATCTTGATCTTTACGGCACAAGTTTCGGGTTCCGTATCCTGCCGACGGTGGCGCGAGTGAAACCCGGATTTGATCTTCGCATCAATACAGATGAAGTGGCCGACGCATTCGAGGTGCCGCTGTCGTTTCTGATGAACCCTGTCAATCACAAACTCGGCCGGAAGCAATTCCGCGGCACAACGCGCTCGTTCTACGAGATGCCGTTCGCCGAACGAAATATCTGGGGCGCAACTGCCGGGATCCTGCGCGTACTGTACGAGCGAGTCTATCTGAAATGATCCGTCCAGTTTTAATGGAACTCGGAATCTTCCTGATTCCGTTCGCGATCTACGCGGCATATTTGATCGCCCACCGTGTGGACTTCATGATCGCCGCCTCATGGCCGCCGCACATCGTCGTGAGGCTCTCGCTAGCGGCGCTGGCGCTGGTTGTCGTCAGCTTCGTTCTGTTGGCGAATTTCTCGGGCTCACCACCGGATTCGACCTATGTTCCGGCGCATCTTGAGAACGGCAAACTTGTGCCCGGAGTCGAGAGGTGAACCCGGCCCGCTCGCTATGCGATGCGGGCTGGCTGAAATCAGGTCCTGCGGCGCGTGTCCTCGCGCTGCTCAGTGGAAACGGCGAGGAAGCGCGGATCGTCGGCGGCGCGGTTCGCAACGCCTTGATGGGTCTGCCCGTGGGCGAAATAGACGTCGCCACCACGGCGCTGCCCGAAGAAGTCATGCGCCGCGCGGCCGCGGCTCGCATCAAGAGTATTCCGACCGGCGTTGAGCATGGCACCGTCACGCTGGTGGTCGAGGGCCGGCCGTTCGAAGTCACGACGCTGCGCGAGGATATTGAAACCTTCGGTCGCAAGGCGAGGGTTTCATTCGGCCGGGATTGGACGCGCGATGCCCAGCGCCGCGATTTTACCATCAACGGTCTGTCCGTCGAGAGCGATGGCACAGTGCACGATCATGTCGGCGGACTCGACGACATCGCCGCTAGGCGGGTGCGCTTTATCGGCGATCCGGATCGGCGTATCGCGGAGGATTACCTGCGCATACTCCGCTTTTTCCGGATCCATGCCGCCTATGGTGGAGGCGAACCCGACCGGGACGGCTACCTGGCCTGCATCCGCGGCCGTACCGGGCTTGCCGCGCTGTCGGCTGAACGCATGCGGGCGGAAATACTGAAGCTCGTGGTCGCGGAGGGCGCCGTGGAGGCGCTGGTGGCGATGGAGGACGGCGGCTTGCTGCTGACCATTCTCGGCGGCGTGGCGTATCGCGGTCCGCTCGCGGCGATGATCGTGGCCGAGCGCACGCTGGAGCTTGCGCCGGATCCGATCCGCCGGCTCGCGGCGCTTGCGGTATCGGTTACCGAAGATGCGCGGCGGGTTGCGCAGCGATTGCGGCTCTCCAATGCCGAGGCGAAACAACTGGACTCGATGGGCCATCGCTGGTGGCGGCTGGGCAGCATGGACGAGGCAACCGCGCGGCGGCGAATCTACCGGCTTGGGGCGCCGCGCTTCCGCAACCGGCTGATGCAGGCCTGGTCGCGGGCTGGCCTCGGCGCCGATCCGGCGCCGTGGCTAAACGTCGCAACCCTGTCGCAGCGCTGGCAGCCGCCGGCCTTCCCTTTGAAAGCCGAGGATTTCGTCGGACGCGGAATCGCGGAAGGTCCGGCGCTCGGACACGTTCTCGCGATCGCGGAAGATGCCTGGCTTGCAGAGGATTTCCCGCTCGATTCCGCGCGACTTTCGGCGATTGCCGATCAGACCGTCGCGCGGTTCACGCGCGATCACCGGCTGTGAGGGCGGCAATATTCCGCTAGAGTGGGATGGGGAAAAGTGGATAGCGGTTTTCCGCCCGCATCCCGCTTCTCGTTCGTGATTTTGAATTGGTTCGGTCCAACCGGATCTAAGGCCATTTCACCTCGGGAGGCATCGACGAGAGGATCGACTCGACGTTGCCTCCGGTCTTCAGCCCGAAAATGGTGCCGCGGTCGTAGAGAAGATTGAATTCGGCGTAACGTCCGCGTCGGATCAACTGTTCCTCGCGATCGGCGGCGGTCCACGGCGTGCTGAAGTTCCGACGCACGAGTTCGGGATAGACCTTGAGCAGCGCTCGCCCAACATCCTGCGTGAAGGCGAGGTCGGCATCCCAGTCGCCGCTGTCATGCCAATCATAGAAGATGCCGCCGATCCCGCGGGCTTCCTTGCGATGCGGCAGATAGAAATACTCATCGCACCAGGTCTTGTATTTGTCGTATGCGGCGATGTCGGCATGGGCATCGCAGGCGGACTTCATCGCCGCGTGAAACGCGAGGCTGTCGGCATCCTCCTGTGTGCGCCGCCGCATCAGCACCGGCGTCAGGTCGCCGCCGCCGCCGAACCATGCTTTCGTGGTCACCACGAAGCGTGTGTTCATGTGAACGGCGGGAATATGCGGATTACGCATGTGGGCGATCAACGAGATGCCCGACGCCCAGAAATTCGGATCATCCGCCGCACCGGGAATCTGCGCGCGAAACTCCGGCGCGAATTCGCCATGCACGGTCGAGCAGTGCACGCCGACCTTCTCGAATAGCCGCCCGTGCATCATCGACATGACGCCCCCGCCCCCGGGTTGGCCGGTGTGGTCGGTACGCTCCCACGGAGTGCGGACGAAGCGTCCTATGTCACCGGGATAGAGCGAAGCGGGCGCGTCGTCTTCCAGCTTTTCAAAAGCCGAGCAGATATTGTCGCGCAACTGCTCGAACCAGGATCGCGCGCGGGCCTTGCGGGTCTCGAGCAGGGAGGCGTCCATCGGATATTCCTTGAGAGACTCTGTCATTGCGAGGAGCTTAAGCAACGAAGCAATCTAATTTCGCTGGTTTTAATTCTGGATTGCTTCGCTGCGCTCGAAATGACAAGTGAGGGTTTCAACTTTCGGGTCCGAAATAGGTGCAGCTTTCGCCGCAACTATCGCGATGTACGCTGACGCGTGTCACGTGTCCTGCGTGCTGGACATGATCCCAGATGAAACGCGCCAGATTTTCCAGCGTCGGCGGGCCAAGTCCTTCGACGTTGTTGAGGAGCTTATGATCGAGCTTGCTCCGGACCTCGCCCATACCGCGCTCGAGCAGGCCGAGATCGAGCACCATTCCGCTCGCGGGATCAGGCTTGCCGCGGACGCTCACCTCGGCGCGGAACGAATGGCCGTGGATTTCCATGCTCGCGGTGCCCAATGTCGTTCCCGGCAGCGAATGCGCGGCCTCGAAGCGGAATGATTTCGTCAACTCCCACATTCCTGAAAACTGCCTCTCATCCAAGTTTGCTCCGCCGGGCGCGATCCTTCAGCCCATCCGCTTTTGAGGTGGATGGGCGGCCTGCAACGAACGCATTTATTCATTCTGTTAGGGATTGATCTACCTTATTCCGATCGTCTTGTGTGTCTGCAGGCTGAGCCGCCACTGCGGATGCCGCAGGCAATAGTCGATGGCGCGCACCGTGTTGTCGGCCACATCCGGCCCATCCATCGGCTGCAAAGAAAACCGTTCGAAGGTGAGATCCTTGAAATCCTCGGGCCGGATATTGGTTTGTGGATAGACGAGCTTGAGTTCGTGCCCCTTGGTGACCAGCAAATCGGCGCCGGCCTTGGGGCTGACGCACAGCCAGTCGATGCCGTCGGGCGGCGCGATGGTGCCGTTGGTCTCGATTCCGATTTCGAAGCCGCGGGCGTGCAGCGCATCGACGAATGCCTTGTTAACCTGCAACAGCGGCTCGCCTCCGGTCAACACGGTGTAGCGATGGGCGGCCAGTCCGATCCATTGCGCGGCAATGGTTTCCGCCAGCGCCTCAGCGGTATCGTAGCGGCCGCCTAGCGTTCCGTCGGTGCCCACAAAATCAGTGTCGCAAAACCGGCAGGTGGCCGAGGCGCGGTCTTTTTCGCGGCCGCTCCAAAGGTTGCAGCCAGAGAAGCGACAGAATACCGCAGCCCTGCCGGCATGAGCGCCTTCGCCCTGCAGCGTCAGAAAAATCTCCTTAACCGCGTAACTCACGAAGACCTTCCCGTTGCGGCCGACCTCGTCTGCCGCAAGGCCTCGCCCACTGCCATAGCCGCCGCCATGGCGACGTTCAGCGAGCGCAGGCCGGGCCTGACCGGTATTACCAGGGTTGCATCCGCGGCCGCCGCAACAGCATCCGGAACCCCGGTGCTCTCACGTCCAAATAGCAAAATATCTGTATCGGCAAAGCGATGGTCCAGATAGGGGCGTGCGCCCTTGGTCGTAAATAACACCAACCGGCCGCCGTCTTCGGCGCGCCATTGATTGAATTTTGGCCATGAATCGTGGCGCACAATGGTGACCTCGTCGAGGTAGTCCATGCCCGCACGACGGAAATGCCGGTCCGAGACCGGAAACCCGGCCGGTTCGATGATATGGGCTTCGACGTTGAGGCACGCACACAGACGGAGAATTGTCCCGGTGTTCTGCGGTATATCAGGTTGGAAGAGCGCGACCCGCATGAGCTCAATGCTTTCCGAGATGGCTTCGTGGCTATGGGCGGATTTGTGCACTGCACGAGTGACGGATAGCGCACTTGCGCTGATCCGGCGAGGGTGCCAATAAAACGGCCGCTCGAAAGACGTATCTCGCCTGGGAGTGGGGTACACCAATAGCAACAAGACGGGCAGCGGATAAGAAAGGGTTGAAATCGTGACGACATCGTCTTCGGCAGGACAAAGCCGCCGTGATTTCCTTTTCGTAGCAACCGGCGCCGTCGCCGCCGTCGGCGCGGCGGCCGTCGCCTGGCCGCTAGTGGCCCAACTTAACCCGGATGCGTCTACGGTCGCCGCCGGCGCCCCCATCGAGGTCGATCTCGCTCCGATCGCCGATGGGCAAGACATCAAGGTGTTCTGGCGCGGCAAGCCGATCTACATCATGCACCGCACCAAGAAACAGATCGAGGAAGCCCGCGACGTCAATGTCGCGAGCCTGCCTGATCCGCAGCCGGATTCCGCGCGCGTCAAGGAAGGCCATGACCAGTGGCTCGTCGTAATCGGCATCTGCACCCATCTCGGCTGCATTCCGATTGCGCATGAAGGGAACTACGACGGATTTTTCTGTCCGTGCCATGGTTCGCAGTACGATTCCTCAGGCCGTATCCGCCAGGGGCCGGCGCCGCTCAATCTTGCCATTCCGCCTTACGCCTTTATTTCCGACAGCAAGATCAAGATCGGATAAGGCCGAAAAGCCCCGAACCGAACGCGTCGCTTCATTCTTCAGGATCGCATCATGAGCGGACCATCCAGCTTCCAGCCGCAAAATTCCGTCCTCAAGTGGATCGAGCGGCGTTTGCCGATCTTCGGCCTCGTCCATTCCTCGTTCGTCGCCTATCCGACGCCGCGCAACCTGAACTACTGGTGGACGTTCGGCGGCATCCTCTCGTTCATGCTCGGGGTGCAGATCATCACCGGCGTCATCTTGGCGATGCACTATACGCCGCACGCCGACCTCGCTTTTAACTCGGTCGAAGCCATTGTGCGCGATGTCGACTACGGCTGGCTGCTGCGTTACCTTCATTCGAACGGCGCCTCGATGTTCTTCATCGCCGTTTATATCCACATGCTTCGCGGCCTGTATTACGGCTCCTACAAAGAACCGCGCGAGATCCTCTGGATCCTCGGCGTCATCATCTACCTCCTGATGATGGCGACCGGCTTCATGGGCTACGTGCTGCCGTGGGGCCAGATGAGCTTCTGGGGCGCGACCGTCATCACCAATCTGTTTTCCGCCATTCCCTATTTCGGCGAAAGCATCGTGACGCTGCTATGGGGCGGCTACTCGGTCGGCAATCCGACGCTGAACCGCTTCTTCTCGCTGCACTACCTCTTGCCTTTCGTGATCGCCGGGGTGGTCGTGCTGCACGTCTGGGCGCTGCACGTCGCCGGTCAGAACAATCCGGCCGGGGTCGAGCCCAAGACCGCGAAGGATACGGTGCCGTTTACGCCTTACGCGACCATCAAGGACGGGTTCGGTCTTTCCTGCTTCATCCTGTTCTACTGCTGGTTCATCTTCTACATCCCGAATTATCTCGGTGATCCCGACAACTATATCCCGGCCAACCCGGGCGTGACGCCCGCGCATATCGTGCCGGAATGGTACTATCTGCCGTTCTACGCGATCCTGCGCTCGATCCCGGACAAGCTCGCAGGCGTGGTGGCGATGTTCAGCGCTATCCTGATCCTGGCCTTCCTGCCCTGGCTCGATTCCGCCAAGACCCGCTCGGTGCGTTATCGTCCTCTCGCCAAGCAGTTTTTCTGGATCTTCGTAGGTGTTTGTCTCGGCCTTGGTTATCTCGGCGCGAAGCCGCCGGAAGGTGTCTACGTAGTTGCCGGACGTATCCTGACGGCGTGCTATTTCGCCTATTTCCTGATTGTGCTGCCCATCCTGAGCCGTATCGAAAAGCCGCGAACTGTACCCAATTCGATCGCCGATGACGTGCTGGGAAAGAAAAAAGTCGTGGCTTCGGCCTTGGCGGTGTTCGGCGCTGTCGGGCTGCTGGCGCTGGATAGCGGCTCGAAGGTGAGGGCGGCCGACCATGGCTCGACTCCGCCGTCGTTGAGCTGGTCGTTCGCTGGCCCGTTTGGAAAATTCGACCAAGGCCAGTTGCAGCGCGGCTACAAGGTCTACAAGGAAGTCTGCTCGGCCTGCCACTCCATGAATCTCGTGCACTATCGTAACCTGACGGACCCGGGCGGTCCGGGCTTCTCTGTTGCCCAGGCCGAGGCGCTGGCCTCCGAAATCAAGGTGAAGGACGGCCCCAACGATGCCGGGGACATGTTCGAGCGGCCAGGCCGTGTCGCCGACAAATTTCCGTCGCCGTTTCCCAATGAGAACGCCGCTCGCGCAGCCAATGGCGGCGCGGCTCCGCCCGATCTTTCCCTGATGGCCAAGGCGCGCGGCTATGAACGCGGCTTTCCTCAGTTCATCTTCGATGCCTTCACGCAGTTCCAGGAAAAAGGCCCGAACTATATCCATGCCATCCTGACCGGTTTCGAGGATAGCCCGCCGGAAGGCTTCACGATGCCGGAAGGATCGACCTACAATAAGTACTTCCCCGGTCATGCCATGAAGATGCCGAACCCGCTGGCGGACGATCAGGTCACCTATGACGACGGAACCCCGCAGAAGGTCGATCAGTATGCGAAGGACGTGTCCGCTTTTCTAATGTGGGCCGCCGAGCCGAAGCTCGAGGAGCGCAAGCGGATCGGGTTTCAGGTCATGATTTTCATGGTCATCCTTGCCGGGCTGCTCTATTTCACCAAGAAGGCGGTCTGGGCCGACGCGCATTGAATGACGCGCACGACTCTTCGCATCAAAAAGGCTCCCTCGCGGGAGCCTTTTTGAGTTGATGCCGATACAGGTGACGGCGGGACATTAAACGAAACGCTGTCATTGCGATGTCTTGTATCGCCTCAGCGCTTGAACAGACCCATCACCGCCGATTTCGCCAGTGTGTTGAAATGAAGCTGAAAACCGATCACTGCCGCTGATGTATCGGCATTGGCGTTGATGTTGCCTCCGACCGCGTACACGGTGAACAAATATCGGTGCGGATGATCGCCTTCAGGCGGGCAAGGGCCGCCGTAACCGGCTGTGCCGAAATCGGTGCGAGTCTGTAGCGCGCCATTGGGAAGCTTGCCGCTTCCGGGATTGCCGGCGTCGAGCACAAGCTCCGTCACCGAGGCTGGAATATTGATGACGACCCAATGCCAGAAGCCGCTGCCGGTCGGCGCGTCCGGATCAAAGCAGGTTACGGCGAAGCTCTTCGTGCCTGCCGGCGCGCCGCTCCAGCGCAGGTGCGGTGATCGGTTGCCGCCCGCGCAGCCGTGACCGAAATCCGCCGACAGGACATGATCCTTGTCGAGGTAGTCGCCATCCTTGAAACTGTTGCTCACGACTTTGAACGTCATGATGTTCTCCCGGTGTCGAGTGAGGCTAATCTAGCGCGCGTTGTTGGGCGCGCAACCGCCATGGCGGCGGACATGATCGCGGCAATGCGCCCGAGTTCGGGCGGGAACGCTCTTGACATCGTCTCACCGGAATGATGATTTCGCGGCATGAACCACGCAATCCGCCCGCTCCGTCTCTGGTGGGCCACCTTCTGAAGGTGGCCGGTGCGATTTTGCTTCAATTCTAATCGTCGAAGGCCGTCATGCAGAGCGACGGCCTTTTTTGTTTGTCCTGTGTGGCGCACTCTCCGCAAGTCTCGTAAGAGGACTGCATGAACAGGACTGTCTTTTCCCTTCCCGCGCAAAGTGAGTACCTGACCGCCGGCGGTCTCTCGATCAGCCGTTCGATCGAACACTTTACCGGCGGCAGCAGGCTCGACGATCTGATCGGTCTGCTCGACAGCCGTCGCGGCGTGGTGCTGTCGTCGGGTACGACGGTGCCGGGCCGTTATGAGAGTTTCGACCTTGGCTTTGCCGATCCGCCGCTCAAGATCGAAACCACAGGATTCAATTTTGTCATCGAAGCCACCAATGTTCGCGGCGAGGTGCTGATCGCGTTCCTTGGGGAAACCCTGAGCGTACCCTGTGCGGTCGTCACCGAAAAAACTGCCTGCCGGATCGCTGGCCATATTGTGCGCGGCGATGCTCCTGTGGAGGAAGATCAACGCACCCGGCGCGCAAGCGTGATGTCGCTGGTGCGGGCGCTGGTGGCGGCTTTCGCGTCGACGGCAGATCCCATGCTCGGGCTGTACGGCGCGTTCGCCTATGACCTCGTGTTCCAGATGGAAGATCTGGTGCAGAAACGCGAGCGTGAAGGCGATCAGCGCGACATCGTGCTATTTATCCCGGACCGCCTGCTCGCTTATGATCGTGCCACCGGCCGCGGCGTCGTACTGTCCTACGATTTCGCATGGAAGGGCCGCTCCACCGAAAAGCACCCGCACGATACGCCTGACAGCCTTTATGCGAAAACACCGCGTCAGGGTTTTACCGATCACGCCCCGGGTGAATATCAGGCCACGGTGGAAACCGCGCGCGCCGCGTTTGCGCGTGGCGACCTGTTCGAGGCGGTGCCCGGACAGTTGTTCGCCGAGCCCTGCGAGCGCTCACCGGCCGAAGTATTTCAGCGGCTGTGCCGGATCAATCCGTCGCCCTATGGCGGGTTGGTCAATCTCGGAGACGGCGAGTTTCTAGTCTCTGCCTCGCCGGAAATGTTCGTGCGCAGCGACGGCCGCCGCATCGAGACTTGCCCGATTTCCGGGACCATCGCGCGCGGCGCCGATGCCATCGGCGACGCCGAGCAGATCCGCGAGTTGCTCAACTCGGAGAAGGACGAGTTCGAGCTCAACATGTGCACCGACGTCGATCGCAACGACAAGGCGCGCATCTGCATGCCGGGAACGATCAAGGTGCTCGCGCGCCGCCAGATCGAGACCTATTCAAAGCTGTTTCATACTGTCGATCATGTCGAAGGCATTTTGCGGCCCGGCTTCGATGCGCTCGATGGGTTCCTCACCCACGCATGGGCGGTGACGGTGACGGGTGCGCCGAAGAAGTGGGCGATCCAGTTCGTTGAGGACAACGAACGCTCGACGCGGCGCTGGTATGCCGGCGCATTCGGTGTTGTCGGCTTCGATGGCTCGATCAACACCGGCCTGACCATCCGTACCATCCGCATGAAAGACGGCCTCGCGGAAGTGCGCGTCGGCGCGACCTGCTTGTTCGACAGCAAGCCGGAGCTCGAAGACCGCGAGTGCCAGACCAAGGCGGCGGCGCTGTTCCAGGCGCTACGCGGCGATGCGCCAAAGTCGCTTTCGGCGGTGGCGCCGGACGCAACCGGCTCCGGAAAACGCGTGTTGCTGATCGACCATGACGACAGTTTCGTGCACATGCTGGCGGATTACTTCCGGCAGGTCGGCGCGCGCGTCAGCGTCGTGCGCTATGTCCACGCGCAGGATATGCTCGACAAGCAAAGCTATGACCTGCTGGTGCTGTCGCCTGGACCCGGCCGGCCTGAGGATTTCGGCATGGCCCGTACCATCGGCACGGCGCTGGAGAAGAACCTGCCGGTGTTCGGCGTCTGTCTTGGTTTGCAGGGGATTGGTGAATATTTTGGAGGCCGTCTCGGCCAGCTGGCGCAGCCGGCGCATGGGAGACCATCGCGCGTGCAGAGTCGTGGCGGACGGCTGATGTGCAACCTGCCAAACGAGATCGTGATCGGCCGGTATCATTCGCTCTATGTCGAGCGCGACCGTTTGCCCGACGTACTGGAGGTGACGGCGAGCACCGACGACGGGGTGCCGATGGCGATCGAGCACAAATCGCTACCGGTGGGCGGCGTGCAATTCCATCCCGAATCGCTGATGTCGCTTGGCGGCGAGGTCGGCTTGCGGATCGTGGAGAACGCGTTCCGGATGGGGAGGGCGCGAAGCGCAACGACGTGAAAGAGCCCCATGCGCGGGCTTGCCCCCTGCAACCGTCATCCTCAAAAGGATGGATTGCCGGATCATAGGCGAGCGAAGCGCTCCACAAATCTGTTCTCCGAAAGAGATTCGATGACCTTCGAAGATGACTTGCAGGCCTCCGTCCGCACCATTCCGAATTACCCCAAGCCAGGGGTCATGTTTCGGGACATCACCACGCTTCTCGGCGACGCGCGCGCGTTCCGTCGCGCCGTCGATCAGCTCGTGCATCCGTGGGCCGGCTCGAAGATCGACAAGGTCGCCGGCATCGAGGCGCGGGGCTTTATCCTCGGTGGCGCGGTGGCGCATCAGGTGTCCGCAGGCTTTGTGCCGATCCGCAAGAAGGGCAAGCTGCCGCACCAGACCGTACGGATGGCCTATACGCTTGAATACGGCATGGACGAAATGGAAATGCACGTCGACGCCATCGCCAGGGGCGAGCGCGTCATTTTGGTGGATGATCTGATCGCCACTGGAGGAACAGCCGAGGGCGCGGTGAAGCTGTTGCGCCAGATCGGCGCTGACGTCGTTGCTGCCTGCTTCATCATCGATCTGCCGGATCTCGGCGGCGCCGCCAAGTTACGCGCGATGGATGTCCCCGTGCGGACGCTGATGGCGTTCGGCGGACATTGAACTCAACGAAAGCAATGAACCGTTCACCGCTGTTGCATCAGTTGTCGTTCGATCTCACGAAAGCCGAAATAGTTGTTGCGGATCCACTGGTGGAGCTCGGTTGAAGAATCCGTCTCCGTTCGCAGATATTCGGTGAACGAGAAGGTCAGCCGGTCGATGTAGGTCTTGAGAAACGCGGGAAGTTCTGCGATGCGCATCACCCAATTCTGCATGAAAGCTTCGGGCAGCCTTCCGCGCATAACGAATTCATTTTCGACCGTCACGATAGCGTTGGACGGCAGCGTTGCCCGTAGGGTCTGATAGCCGCGTGCGGAAACACGGTCGCTGTCGGCGATGAACAGCACAACCGGCGCCACCTCGCTCCGCGCGGATTCCTTGACGAATCCGATTTCCTCGATCATCCCGAAGAATTCGTCGAAGGAAGGGTAACCGAGGTCGATCACCTTGGCGAGACCGTCATTGATGATCAACTGATCCATCAGTGCCATCTTGCCGAACGTGTCATCGATTTCTGCGGTCTCTGTAAGACGCGGCAGATAGTCGACCAGAGACGGCTCCTTCAGGTTGACATCAAAGGCGAGGACATCGCCCCGCTGCAAACGAAGAAATTCGCTGAGCTGCCGCGCGATCAGCGTCTTGCCGACCTGCGGACGTGGCGAACAGATAATGTAGACAGGAGTACGAGGCATAGGAGCTACATCGGAGCGACGATCCCGATCTAGCAGGACGCCGACAAACTCTCCACCGACATTCTTGATACGTCACTGCGCAAATGAGGACGCAGCTTGGTCGCGATCAGGATTTCCAAGCTGAGCGGCAGTCGAGTTGACCCCTTGTGCAGATGCACAGCCAAGGTTTTACGCTGCCGTTGTAAACGCAAGTCCTTATCAACTGATAGGTTCCGGAATGACGGAAAGATCAGCTACTTGTTCGAGGCGCGGGAACCGCTCTTCTCCTTTGAGGCGACAATGTCGGTGAGCTTGATGCGGTCGTATTCGCTCCACACATTGGCGAGCCAGTGGCGAACATAGCCGCGCAGAACGAACGAGTAGTTCGCGGCTTCGTTCTTCGGTCCCTTATTGGCTACGAACCTCAGGAAGGGCACCGATGATACCTCGACCTGCTCGTACGCCATCTCGTTGAGTTTCGGGATGGTGATTTCGGTCGCATCCTTGATCTTGCGGAAGTAGGCGTTGTAGGTCGCCTGGTCCCACTCGAAGAAGCTCGTGTTGTTGATGAAGTTCTTCACCAGAAAATATTTGGCCCCGGACATGAATCTGGCAGTTTCCGCGATCTCATCCAGGGAGGCAATTGAGGGGCCAAGAATGTGGAATACCGCGAAGGTAATCTGCCCCGTTTTCGCCGCGTCGAGAAAACCGATGTCGCGAAGCGAGGCCAGAGCCGAAGACATGAGTCCGGCACGGACGTCAATCACGGTGACGCTAGCCTTGGCCGTGTTGAGCGTATCGAAGATCTTCATCTGATCTGCGGTCGACGTCATGTCGACGATCTCAGTGACATCTGGATGAAAACGCCTCAGCGTGCCGCGAGGCGATTCTGTGTCGAAGGCTCTGGTCGGTACGTTGTTGGCGCTGAAATAGTCGAGAATGGTACGGGAAACGGTCGTTTTGCCGACGCCGCCTTTGTCCGCGCCAACCACAATCACTGCCGGCTTCGCCATGAGACCCCTTTGAGCAAGCTGAAATCGGCGACCGCGTATGGTCGCGCGGCCGGGCTGTCCCCCCAGTCGTTGCTTGGAGCGGGACCATGGCAGAAACGAGGGAGAATTCAATTCGATATGTCAAATCTGGCAAAATTCGTTGAGCCGTTGAGCATTCGTGGCGGCTATATTTGCGTTTTCGAGCGAAGTGGATACCGGTTCGCGTGGAGAAAACGCGTCAAATCAAAAAGCTCCGCTTCTGCTTCCATCAGAATCGGAAAGCCTCAAGTCTGCCTACGAGCCTGAAACAGGCTTAGAAAGCGGCAAAGATAAAGATCAGGAGCGATGGCTCGGTGGGCCGGGAACGGGCGGTGCCGGCTCGCTCCAGGGTCCCGGCGGAAGCTCGGGCAATTTCTGATCGGTCGCGGCGCGCTCGGTATGCAACCGCATCGGTCCGGGATCGTGGCCGCCGGCATATGTCACCAGCGCGCGCACCCGCGTTTCGATGGAAGGATGGGTAGCAAAAAGGTCGGCGAAACCTTGACGCGGGTTGTCGACACACATTTCCATCACGGCCGAGGTTGCGCCCGGCAGTTCGCCACGGTTCTCGATCTTGCGCAACGCCGAGATCATGGCGTCGGGATCCTTGGTCAGTTCAACCGAGCCCGCGTCAGCCATCAGTTCGCGCGAGCGTGACAGCGCCATCCGTATCGCTTGCGATAAAAACCAGGAGAGCGCAATCAGCACCATCGCCAGGATCACGGCGATGACGGCGCCGCCGCCTTTGCTGTCGCCGTTGCGGGAGGAGGATGAGCGCGACGAGCCGCCGCCGATCCGCGCGCCGCTGTTGAAGAAGATGCGGAAGCACAATTCCGCGACGAAGCCGACCACGCCCGCGATGATGACAGCGACCACCATCAACTGAACGTCGCCGTTGCGGATGTGGGTGAGTTCGTGACCGAGCACCGCTTCCATCTCCCGATCGTTAAGCTGGTTCATCAGGCCGGTGGTGACGGTGATCGCATATTGACGGCGGTTGAGTCCGGTGGCGAAAGCGTTGATCGCGTCGGTATCGATCACCTTCAGCTTCGGCATCGGGATGCCGCGCGAGATGCAAAGGTTTTCCAGCAAGTTGTAGAGCTGCGGCTGTTCCTTGCGGGTGACATCATGGCCGCCGGTGACCGCATCAATGATCGACTGATGGAAGAAATAGGCGATCACGATCCACAGCGCCGAACCTGCTGTTGCCCAGGGGAGGACCGCGATCAGGTCATGCCAGGCGATGGTGATGTAGAACGCCGCCGGGTAGTCTGCGCCGCGCCGGAACACTTCGGCAATCAGCGCGCCGGCGAACACCATTACATAAATCAGGACGAACAGCCCGGCGAGCAAAAACATCGAACGAATCTTGTTCGACGCGATGTGGGTGTAGAGACCGTAGGCTGCCATTAGGCGAATCCGTTTGCAGCGCTTGTCGCGGAGACGATTCGCTTCCTTCCCCATAAAGGGGGAAAGAGCCTATCCTGTCCGGTTCGGCGCATCAAAGGAGCCTCAGAATTTCACCTGAGGCGTCTGTTCTACGGTCGCGCGGCTGGCACCGAGATCAAAAAACTCCTTATGCGTGAAGCCGAACGTGCCTGCGAACAACGCTGCCGGCAGTTGCTGGATAGCGGTGTTGTATTCCTGAACAGCGTTGTTGAAGAAACGACGGCTTGCGGCGACCTTATTTTCGATGTCGGACAGTTCGCCGGCAAGCTGTTGGAAATTGGCATTGGCCTTGAGATCTGGATAAGCCTCCGACAACGCGATGAGCCGGCCAAGCGCGCCGCTCAACTGGTTTTCGGCGGCGCCGACCTGCGCCGGCCCCTGCGCCGACATCGCGACGTTGCGAGCCTTTATGACCTCGTCCAGTGTCCCGCGCTCATGCGCGGCATAGCCTTTCACGGTTTCGACAAGGTTCGGGATCAGGTCGTGACGCTGCTTGAGCTGCACATCGATGTCGGCGAAAGCCTGGCCGACGCGCTGGCTGAGTGCGACCAGTCGGTTATAGGCGACAAGCGCAAACACAGCGACGGCGACGATGACGCCGAGAACAATCAAGCCGGTCGACATGAGAAAAGCTCCTGATGAGAGGACGCGAACGCGGTCACCGTAGACGATATTCCGCGCGAACGGCAGGTTCCGCCGGGAGACGGCGTCCTTTGGTCGGGAAAACTCTTAGAAAAGTTCAAGTTGTCCGGTATTTTGTTCTGTGTGAAGCAGATGTAGGGTGTGGATGTGGTGGATCAGGACGACGAGCGCATGATCGTGGACGAGCAATCTTTCGGCGCCGGCGTGGCCAGTGCCGTCGATCCGCGCACCGGCACGTCGCGAATGGTGCGCGGCATTTTTCTGGTACTGGGTATCTGTTTCGTCGCGCTCGGCTTTATCGGCGCGTTCCTGCCGGTGCTGCCGACAACGCCGTTTCTGATTTTGGCCGCCGCCTGTTTCGCCCGCTCTTCGCCCCGGCTTGAAAACTGGCTATTGCAGCACCCGCGTTTTGGCTCGCTGCTGCGTGGCTGGCGCGAGCGCGGCGCAATTCCTGTAAAGGCCAAGCTGATGGCGCTTGGCGGCATGGCGATCGGCTTTGTGGGATTCTGGTTTGGCAGCCATCCCGGCCCTTGGCTCACGGCGGCGGTGGTGCTTCTGATGCTGACCGGGCTGGCTTACGTCTTTACGCGGCCGTCCTAGTTTTCAAAAAATTACGTCTCGATCAGGTTGACGGCGTCGCCCCAGCCGAGCCGGCGCACACGGGAATAGCTGGCCTTGTCACGACGGGGAAATGTCGCGACGCCGGCGCTCCCATCGGGCCGACACAACTTGATCCGCATTGCGGCCTTGGTGATCAGCGGCGGCGCTAGCACCCGTGCCGGACGTTGTCGGGCGGGCGTTCGGGCCAACGCGACATAGCTGAATTTTTCGTCCTCGAAAGGAAGCTCCACGCCCTTGATCTGCTTATGCGCGCGGGACCGCGGCAGCCGCTGCACGAAATGGCACCAGTCCGGCACAGCTTTTTGTTTTGATGCATTGTCCTCACGCGAAATGCCTGCCTCGCTTGACAACAACATGAGCGGACATTCGCCGTCATGCGGGCAGGGCGCGATGACATGCGCGCCGCGCGCGACCAGCCTGCGTCGCAGATCAAGAATTCGCCGGTAGCCGGCAGGCGTGCCGGGTTCGACGACCAGCAGCGTGTCGCGCGTCGCCGCCCACATCAAATCAGCGAGCGCGGCTTGCCGATCGGCGCTGAGTTCGCCGATGACATAGCTCGCGAGCACAAGATCGGCGCTCTCGGCTGTATTGTGAAGCCCAGCTGACGCGTCGTGTTGCACATAGCTGAGGCCGTTCAGTCGCACCTCATCGGCAGCGAGGTCCAGTGCGAGCGACCGCAGCGCCGGATTGGCGTCGATCGCCGAGAATGCGTCGAGGGATTCGAACGCCTGCGCAGCAGCCCATGTCGCCGTTCCGGGTCCGGCTCCGACATCGAGCAAGCTGATCGGTGTGAACTGTGGACGTATCTCGCGAAGCGCATTGAGGCTGGCCACCACGGCCGCATAGGTCGCGGGCATCCGCGCCAGCGCATAGGCTAGTGCGTCAGTTTCGTCGCGGATCGTACTTGAACCGCCGCCGCTCCGATACGTTTGCGATATCGTGGCCGCGCGAGCTGCGGCATCGCTGCGGGTTAGGCCCTGCGCTTTCCGCTGTAAGGCAGCCTTCAGTTCGGCAGGAAGATCGGGCGGGATCATGGCGGTCTTTGTTCCTTCTTCCGTGACGGGAGAAGGAAGAGGTCACGCGACGTTCTGGTCGAGAATTTTCACCGCGTTTTCGAGATCGACCGACACCAGTTGCGAGACGCCACGCTCGGCCATGGTGACGCCGAACAGCCTGTTCATCCGCGCCATGGTGATCGGATTGTGGGTGATAATGATGAAGCGCGTCTCCGTGGACGACGTCATCTCGTGCAGGAGATTGCAGAACCGTTCGACGTTGTGGTCGTCGAGCGGCGCGTCGACTTCGTCCAGCACACAGATCGGTGACGGATTGGTGAGGAACACCGCGAAGATCAGCGCCAGTGCTGTCAGCGCCTGTTCGCCGCCCGAGAGCAGCGACAGCGACTGCGGCTTCTTGCCCGGCGGCTTGGCGATGATCTCAAGGCCGGCTTCCAGAGGATCGTCGCTCTCGATCAGATGCAGTGCCGCCTCGCCGCCGCCGAACAGTTCGGTGAACAGCCGCTTGAAATGGGTGTTGACGGTCTCGAACGAAGTCAGAAGCCGCTCCCGCGCCTCACGGTTGAGGCTCTGGATGCCGGTGCGCAACTTCTTGATGGCCTCGACGAGGTCGTCGCGCTCGGTGGCGAGCGAGGTATGCTGGGTTTCGACCTCGCGCAATTCCTCCTCGGCGCGCAAGTTGACGGCGCCGAGACGGTCGCGGTCGCGGCGCAGCTTTTCGA
This sequence comes from Nitrobacter sp. TKz-YC02, assembly GCF_049852135.1. Classification (NCBI taxonomy): domain Bacteria; kingdom Pseudomonadati; phylum Pseudomonadota; class Alphaproteobacteria; order Hyphomicrobiales; family Nitrobacteraceae; genus Nitrobacter; species Nitrobacter sp. TKz-YC02. Next base: position 3,201,268 of record NZ_CP180728.1, on the reverse strand, counting down.
GATCCGCCTCGATCTCCGGCAGCGGCGGCAGGTCGACGCCGGACTGAATTTCGGCCAGTGAAGCCACCGCGTCGGGTTCGACCTCGAGCATGTCGCGGATTTCGCGTTCGGTATCCTCGAGCCGCCGCTTGCTTCCGTCCATCCGCTCTTCGGCGCGCGCCGTAGCCTCGCGTGCGCTTGACAGCGACTCAAGCGAGATTTTCGCGGCGCGGTCGGTTTCTGCCATCACGGCTTCGGCGGCGGCGAGGGTATCGGCCGCGTCGCGGCGATCCTTTTGGGCGTGCTCGATCTCGCTGATGATTGCACTACGCTTTTCTGCAAACAGCGCAGGCGCGTTGTCGAGGTCCGCGCGCTCGGCTCTGACCTCGGTCACGCGCGCTTCGATGGTCGCGATCTGCGAAGCCGCACTTTGCTTACGGGTTTGCCATTCGTTACGTTCCGCCGATATCGCCTGCAGGCGGCGATCCGCGAGTTCGGCTTCGCGTGCGAGCGCTTGCGCCTCGGCGCGCACTTGCGCGGCGGCTCGTCGATGGCCGTCGATTTCTGTCCGTACCTCGCCGAGCTTGGTCTCGGTGTCGAGGCTCGGCGGCAATTCGCCGAGTGCGGCGGTCGCGGCTTCATGAGCGGCGGTGGCCTCAAGGCGATCGTTGGTCAGGCGGCTGTGGGCTTCGGTCAGCGCCGAGCGGCGCGCCGCGTGGCGATTGATCTCGCGCTCGGCGCTTGCATGACGTTCGCGCGCGGCATCGACCTCGCGCTGCGCTGCGCGCCAGGCATTGCGCGCCTCGCTCTCGGCCGACGCGGCGGCGGTGACGGCCTGGCTTGCTGCGGCGACGGCCTGCTGCGCCGTTTCCAGCGCCTGGCGCCGTTCGGAGACCTCGGTGCGTGCGCGCTCAATCTCGCTCTCGATATCAGCCAGCCGCGCACGCTCGGCGAGGCGGCGCGCCGCGCCGGTCGGTGCATGGGCCGCAGTCACGAAGCCGTCCCAGCGCCAGACGTCGCCTTCGAGCGAGACCAGCCGCTGGCCGGTCTTCAGATGGGCAACCAGTTCCGCACCACGCTCTTTGGCGACGATGCCGATTTGCTTGAGACGCCGGGCCAATTCGGGCGGCGCCTGCACATGGGCTGCAAGCGATTCCACGCCTTCGGGTAGCGCTGGATCGTCCGCCGTGACGGCCACCCCGGTCCAGCGCATCGGCGCGGACTGATCCACCGGTGCGTCGAGGTCGTCGCCGAGTACAGCGCCGATCGCCTTCTCGTAGCCTTTGTCGACATTGATGCCGTCGATGATCGGCGGCCACAGGTTTTTGCTTTCGCCGTTGAGAATCTTGGCGATGGTCTTGGCTTCGGTCTCGAACCGCTGTGCGCGCTTGTCAGCGTCCTGCAGCGGTCCGCGAGCCGCTTCGACGCCGGAGCGGGCGGCATCGAGTCGGCTGCGTGCGGCGGTATGTTCGGCCTCGCGCTCGCGGCTCAGGTTTTCCGATTGCGCCAGCGCTTCCTGCGCACCCTGGATCGCCGCGGTGAGGGTATCGAGATCGCCGAAGCCGCTGGTCTGCTGCGCCAGCGCTTCGGTCTCGCGCTGCACGTCTGCGATCTGCTGATCGACGCGCGCGAGGCGATCGCGATGGGTCCGCACGTTCGATTCAAGCTGGGTGCGCCTGGCGGTGAGGTCGGCCAGCACCCGTGTCAAATCAGCAAACGTGGCTTCGGCCGCAGCAAGCGTCGTTTCCGCCTGTGCCGCCCGTTCGTCGACGCCGCTGCGCGTTTCGACACGCGATTTGATTTCGTCCTTCAGCTCGGCGTCCTCGACATCGAGCCGCTGCAAGGCGGCGTCGGCGTCGGATGACTGTCGCTGCTCGCGCTCGACATCGGATGCAAACTGTATCAGCCGCCGATCGAGTTCGGCGGCGCGCTCCTTCGCGCGTTCCTCTTCGCGATCCAGCGTCTCGCGCGCATTGGTAAGGCGCTGCAGACCGGCGGCGGCGCGGGCTTCCGCTTCGCGCAACGCGGGAAGTTCGGCCGCGCGTTCCGCCTGGAGGCGAGCGGCTTCGGCCTGCTCGCGGGTGCGTTCGGCCAACTCGCGGACATTGAGGTCGTGGGTTCTGGCGGCTTCCGTCACCTCGGCCTGAGCTTCGAGCCAGCGCAGGTGGAACAGCATCGCTTCCGCCTTGCGCACTTTCGCGGCGACGTCCCGATAACGGATCGCCTGCCGCGCCTGCTTCTTGAGCCCCTCCATCTGGCCGGCGAGTTGGCCGATCACATCCTCGACGCGTGTGAGGTTGGTTTCCGCGGCCTTCAGCCGCAACTCGGCCTCGTGACGGCGAGCATGCAGGCCGGCCACGCCGGCGGCGTCTTCCAGCACGCGGCGGCGCTGTTCGGGTTTGGCCTGGATGATCTCGCCGATCTTGCCCTGGTGCACCAGCGCCGGAGAGCGCGCGCCTGTGGCTGCGTCGGCAAACAGAATCTGCACGTCGCGGGCGCGCACGTCTTTACCGTTGATACGGTAGACCGAGCCGGCCTCGCGCTCGATCCGGCGCGAAATCTCTAGCGCTTCGGAATCGTTGAGGGCGGAGGGCGCAGAGTGATCCGAATTGTCGATCGACATCACCACCTCGGCGTGGTTACGCGCCGGACGGTTGCCGCTGCCTGCGAAGATCACCGCGTCCATGTCGGCGGCGCGCAGCGATTTGTACGAGGTCTCGCCCATGGCCCAGCGCAGCGCCTCGACCAGATTGGACTTGCCGCAACCGTTCGGCCCGACCACGCCAGTGAGACCTGGCTCGATCACGAAATCGGTGGGTTCAACGAACGACTTGAAGCCGTGAAGGCGAAGGCGCGTGAGTTTCATGGACACTCTACTGTGCTTGCAAGACGCGAATCAGCCCACAGCCACAATACCACACGTACTGTCAGCAGCCCTGAGTCGCGCGCCTCGCGAGGTTCGACAATGGCGATAGCGACGTACCAGAGCAACCGCGCAGACAAGCTTTTCCAAAGGCTTTTGCAGGGGTTATAGCGTTTTCGAGCGAAGCGGATATCAGTTCGCGTGAAGAAAACGCGTCAGATCAAACCATAAAGTTCCGCTTCTGATTCCCCAGAAGTGGAAAGACCCTGGAACCTCAGCCGGTGTCCGCCAATGTTTGTTTGCTATCCTCAGTTTTTCAACAAGGGATCGATCTTCTTCTTGAAGTCCTCGAATGCGATCTCGCCCTTCACCATGTCGCCGTTGATGAAGAACGTCGGTGTCGAATTCACCTTCAAAACCTCATTGGCGTATTTCTGGTCGGCAGCGATCTTGTCGAGCAAGGCCTGATCCTTCAGGCAGCTTTCAACCTGATCTCCCGTAAGTCCGGTCTGCTTGCCGATCAGTTTCAGCGATTCCGTGGTATTTGATCCGGTCCATGTGTCCTGCGACTTGAACAGCGTGTCGATCACGGCGAAATATTTTCCCGCGTCGTCCTTGGCGATGCAGCGGGCCAGCATCGCGCCGGCGGCGGCCTTGATGTCGAGCGGAAACTCGCGGAACACATAGCGAATCTTGTTGGTGTCGATGTAGTCCGTCTTGATCTTCGGAAACACGTCTTCCGCGAACCGCGAGCAATGCGGACACGTCATCGAGGCGTATTCGGTGATGGTGACGACGGCGTCCTTGGGGCCGAGCGCCATGTCCGGCAGCGAAACGGGTTTGGCCACGTCTGTGGCGGTGGCGCTCTGGGCCATGGCCTCACCGATCAGGCGCAATGGCGAAAGACCTACGAAGGCGGCGAGCCCGCCCATTGCGAGGACGGCATTAACGGCGCGGCGCGTAATGATCAACGGTCTTCTCCCGAAAACGGCGCAAGCGCCCTGATGACAATTGTTCGCTAGCTTGAAACCAGAATTGTGGCAATGGCGCGCTGTCGGTGTGCTCCACCATCGCGTCAATTCCGCTTGATCGAGGCGCCGAGTCGCGCCAGCGCCGTACGCAGATCGTTGTCCTCGATAGAGGACAGCGTTTCCGCCACCTGTGCCACGTCCGTCGCGTCGGGCAGCCGTGAGGTATTCCGCACGGAGCTGTGCGACAAAGGGGCCTGGCGCAAGGCCAGCCGGCCGACCGCGTTCCAGCCGAAGAACCGATTGACCCTTTGCAGAATGACATCGGAGGAATGCTGGATTTCCAGTGCGACAGGACCTTCGACCCGCAATACCAGCGTCGCCGGTTCCTGCTTCTGCCCCTCGATCGGACGAGGCCACTGGATCTTCATCGGTTCGGAATGCGCGGCGATCTCGGGTCCGGCGATTTCCGCCCAGCGGGTCACCAGTTCGCGTGAGGCGAATCCCTGCCGCGCATAGGCATCGGAGAAGACATCACCGAGCAATGCCGACAACGGCTTGGCTGAGATCGGGCCGGGCTTGGACATCACCGCTTTTATAGCATGTCGGTTCTCATTTGGGATGCGGTTGAAAAAATGCCGTCATGGCTAGGCTTGTTCCAGCCATCCGCGTACGGAACGAATAAAGACGTGGCTGCCCGCGACAGGCGCGGGCATGACGGTGAGAGAATTTCGTCGAACGCCTCGAGTCGGTAAATGGCGCTATCCGTGGAAAACAACGAGCGAAGGGAAGCTCCTGCGCCAGCGGGCCGTCGCACGCGGCTGCTGGCCTGGTACGACCGTAACCGCCGCCGGCTGCCGTGGCGCGCGCTGCCCGGCGAAACTATCGATCCCTATCGGGTCTGGCTGTCCGAGATCATGCTGCAGCAGACGACCGTGAAGGCGGTCGGGCCTTATTTCGAGAAGTTTCTGGCGCGCTGGCCGGACGTTGAGGCGATGGGGCGCGCGTCGCTCGACGATATCCTACGGATGTGGGCCGGGCTCGGTTACTATTCGCGCGCGCGCAATCTTCATGCCTGCGCTGTTGCGGTGCTGCGCGATCACGGCGGTCGATTTCCCGATACGGAAGAGGACTTACGGGCGCTGCCGGGGATCGGTCCCTATACTGCGGCGGCGATCGCCGCCATCGCCTTCAATCGCCGCACCATGCCGGTCGACGGCAATATCGAACGGGTCGTGACACGGCTGTTCGCTGTGGACGAGCCGTTGCCGAAGGCGAAGCGATGCATTCAAACGCTTGCCGCGACGTTGCTCGGATCCTCGCGAGTCGGGCGCGAAGGCAAGAGCCGCGCTGGTCGCGACGTGAAAACACGCGCTGGTCGCGACGGCAACAGCCGCGCTGGGGATATCGCGCAGGCGCTGATGGATCTTGGCGCCGCCATTTGCACGCCGAAGAAGCCTGCCTGCGTGCTGTGTCCGCTGAACGATGATTGTGCCGCGCGAGCTCGCGGCGATCAGGAGATCTTCCCTCGCAAGGTACCGAAGAAGGCGGGCGAGTTGCGGTGCGGCGCGGCCTTCGTTGTGAGGCGTGGCAACGACGTGCTGGTCCGCACGCGGCCGGCAAAAGGCCTGCTTGGCGGCATGACCGAAGTTCCGACATCGACGTGGCTCGCCGCGCAGGATGATGTGGCTGCTCTGAAGCAGGCGCCGTGCCTTGAAAGCGCTCCGCGCTGGCAGCGCAAGGCTGGCACGGTCACGCATGTTTTCACGCATTTCCCGCTGGAGCTTGCGGTTTATACCGCAACCGTTACCGCGCGAAGCGCGATGCCTGACGGTATGCGCTGGGTGCCGATCGCGCGACTGAAAGATGAGGCGTTGCCCAATCTGATGCGCAAGGTCATTGCGCATGGCTTGGGTGACGATAAGGAATTCAGTGTAGCTGCAAAGCGCCGCAAGCAACAAAAAGACCCTCCGGCGTGAGCCGAAGGGTCTTTATTCCTCATGAAGCGACGGATCAGGCCACCTTCGTCTTCATGTGGCGATACAGGAAGCCCAAAGCGTCCTCGTCGTTTTCTGTCTTGAAGGTAAACTTGTCCTTCAGCACGCTCGCTCTGGCCGCGGCCGGGCGCGCCGAGACCTCGTCGAGCAGCCGCTTGAAGTTCGGATATTTGGCGACGCTGCTCTCGCCGATAATGCGGGGCGCCATGCGCGCCCAGCCCCAGAACGCCATATCGACGATCGTATATGTGTTTCCGACCATGTAGCGGCTGCCTGCGAGATGATCGTCGAGAACCTTGTAGTGACGATGCGCCTCAAACAGGTAGCGGTTGACCGCATAGTCCATGCCCTTCGGCGCGTAGTCCTTGAAATGCACGGCCTGTCCAGAATACGGCCCGAGGCCGCTCGCGATGAACATCATCCACGACAGCAGTTGCGCGCGATTGGCCGGCGTGTTTTCCGGCATGAACTTGCCCGTCTTTTCGCCGAGGTAAAGAAGGATGGCATTGCTGTCGAATACGACCACGCCGTCGTCGTCGATTGCCGGTACTTTGCCGTTCGGATTCACTTTCAGGAATTCCGGCTTGAACTGGTCGCCCTTGCGGGTGTCGATCGGCACGAGTTCGAAAGGGAGGCCGGCTTCTTCCAGAAATAGCGCAACCTTGTTGGGGTTCGGCGCGCCATTGAAATAGAACTTGAGCATCATAAGCCCCTTTGTTCTTGGCATGAGTTGGGGACGCGGCTGGCTGTCCGCGAGCAGCCATTCCATGCTAGGATTTTTCGACCAAATGCAACCGAGGATTTGGCGCTTACCGCGCGGCTGTCCGATGCGTGGACGGAACGCGCTCGGAACGCCTTAGCCTGCCGCCATCTGGCTGCGGATTTCGGCCCGGAGCTCGTCGATCAGCCTGAGACCTTTGCTGGTTTCGATGTGCCAGAAGGTCCAGCCGTTGCACGCGCCTGCGCCTTGCGCCATCGCTCCGATCCGATGAATCGAGCCGACCTTGTCACCGAGCATGATGGCCCCGTCGGCGCGTACCAGAGCGCCGTGGCGCTTCTTTGCATCGACGAGCTTCGCGCCGGGCGAGATCATGCCGCGCTCGATCAATTCGGAGAACGCCACGCGCGGTGCCTCGCGCGCCGTCATGAAAGGGGCAAGGGTCGCTTCGGGAAGCGGTTCGATCGCCGCGATGCGTTTCTCGGCGGCGGCCGCGTAGGTTCGGTCGCGTTCGAACCCGATGTAGTTGCGACCGAGACGTCTGGCGACCGCGCCTGTGGTGCCGGTGCCGTTGAACGGATCGATGACGAGATCGCCGGGCTTCGACGACGAGAGCAGCACTCGCGCCAGCAGACCCTCGGGCTTCTGGGTCGGATGAACCTTGCGGCCGTCCTTGTCCTTCAATCGCTCGTTACCGGTGCACAGCGGAATCAGCCAATCCGAGCGCGCCTGCACGTCCTCGTTGGCGGCTTTCAACGCCTCGTAGTTGAACGTGTAGCCTTTGGCGTTTTCATCGCGCGCAGCCCAGATCATGGTCTCATGGGCGTTGGTGAAGCGGCGGCCGCGGAAGTTCGGCATCGGATTGGTCTTGCGCCAGACGATGTCGTTGAGCACCCAGAAGCCGAGATCCTGCATGATCGCGCCGACGCGGAAGATGTTGTGATATGATCCGATTACCCAGATGGTGGCCGACGGTTTCATGACGCGGCGGCAGGCGAGCAACCAAGCGCGGGTGAAATCGTCATAAGCGGAGAAGGACGAGAACTTGTCCCAATCGCTGTTCACCGCGTCGACGTACGATTCGTCGGGACGCTTGAGTTCGCCCTTGAGCTGCAGATTGTAGGGGGGGTCCGCAAATACCAGATCGACCGATCCGGATGGAAGCTTCGACATCTCGGCGACGCAGTCGCCAACAATGATGCGCGATGCGGGAGAGTCAAATTTGGTGCGGGGCGCCCTTGCAGACGCCCCGCGACGCGACACACCCATGACTCAAATACTCTGACTCAGGCGACGCTGTCGGCGACGCGGGACCAAACAACCGACTGGCGCTACAGTGACTTGCCAAAGTAAAAATCGACTTAATTGTAGAGAGCTTTCGTTCGGCGAAATGCAAGTTTGGCAATGATGCGCAGGTTTCAAAAGCTGGTGCGCGCAACCATTATTTGGTTCGCCCGCGATGGCGGGGTCGCGGTTTCATCGTCGGCGCTGATGGGAAGCATTTCGCTTGTGGTATTTTTTACAAGTTGGCCAAGTCAGTTTTTCTGAACCTGAACCACGCTTAAATTATAGAGCCATTGGTGCCCGCGTGGAATCCGAAGTTCGCATCAAGTTGTCGTTGCGAACTTCGAATGAGCGGTACTATCTTTTTGATTAGACGCGTTTTCTTCACGCGAACCGGATGCCACTTCGCTCGAAAACGCTATAGGCAATTGTTGCCGGGCAGGCTATTGAATAACGAGATCACTATTTGAGTTGGGCGCCGCCACTTGCGGCTAGGTTAGCGATCGATCGGACACGAGGACGGACCTCATGCGTGATGACGATTTTCGCCAGAGCGACAACATCGACGACCGTCGCGAGGATGGCGGATTCGGCGGAGGAGGCGGTGGATTTGGCCGACGCGGCGGCCTCGGCATCGGCACCATTATCATCCTCGGCCTGGTCGGCTATGCATTTGGCATCGATCCGCGCCTCCTCATCGGGGGTGCGGAGATCCTGACCGGCGGCGGCCAGTCGCCGAGCTATCAGACGGACGACCGCCCGTCACCGGGCAAGTCCGGTGCGCCGACCGACGATATGGGCAAGATGATCTCCGGCGTGTTGGGCGAGATCGACGATCGCTGGCACGAAATCTTTCAGGCCAGCGGGCAAAGTTATTCCGGCCCCCGTATCGTGCTGTTCCGCAATGCCACGAATGGCGGTCGCTGCGGTATGGCGCAGTCCGCGATGGGACCGTTCTATTGCCCGCCGGACAAGCAGATCTTCCTCGACACCAATTTCTTCAAACAGGTGGAAACGCGTTTTCGTGGCTGCTCGGGCAGCGCTTGCAGGTTCACCGCTGCCTACATCATCGCGCACGAGGCCGGACATCACATTCAGAACCTGCTCGGCATTCTTCCGAAGGTGACGCGACTGCAGCAGCAGGCCGGCAGCAAGGCAGAAGCGAACGAACTGCAGGTCAGAGTCGAACTTCAGGCGGATTGCCTTTCCGGCGTTTGGGTCAATCGCGAGGCGAAGAAGCGTCCGAACTTCCTCGAACCGGGCGATATTGACGCTGCGCTGACCACGGCAACGGCGATCGGCGACGATACGTTGCAGCGGCAGGCGACCGGCCGCGTGGTGCCTGACTCGTTCACGCATGGTTCGGCGGCGCAGCGCAAGCGCTGGTTCATGATCGGCTACCAGCAGGGCAGCGTGCAGGCCTGCAACACCTTCGCGACGGATGATTTGTGATGCTGCGTCGCGCGTGCCCCGGCTCTGCGGCGCAGCGTATAGAACGCTGTACCGCGTCCGGGACACGAGGAATGAATCGTTATGTCCATCGATGAGACAAAACCCTTCGTCCCCCTTAACATCGCGGTGCTGACCGTTTCCGACACGCGCTCGCTCGAAGAGGATAAGTCGGGTGCGACGCTGGCCGAGCGGCTGACCGGCGCCGGCCACAAACTCGGCGCGCGCGACATCGTCACCGACGATGTCGAGGCGATCCGCACCCTGATGAAAAGATGGATCGCTGACCCCGGCATCGACGTCATCATCACCACCGGCGGCACCGGCTTCACGGGGCGGGACGTCACCCCGGAGGCGGTCGAGCCGCTATTCGACAAGCGGATGGACGGCTTCTCGATCGCTTTCCACATGCTAAGTCACGCTAAAATCGGCACCTCGACGGTCCAGAGCCGCGCAACCGCCGGCACCGCAAGTTCCACCTTCATTTTCTGCTTGCCGGGATCCCCGGGTGCCTGCCGGGACGGCTGGGACGGCATCCTCGCGCACCAGCTTGATTACCGCACCCGTCCCTGCAATTTCGTCGAGATCATGCCGCGGTTGGATGAACATCTTCGCCGGCCGAAGGCGAAGGGAGCGTCGGCCTGATAGCTGCCCGATTGGGGACAGAACATTATGTTCTTTATTTGTTCCAATTGGGTGCTATGTTCTCGCCATGAGCAGCGCCTCTCTCGCCCGCAGGAACCCGCCAGCCACGCCGCCCCCCGCATCGGCGGCCGCCTCGCCCTTTGCCGAGATTGAGGTCGCAATCGATCACGAGCGGAGGAGGGGGCGCGGCGCGCAATCCAACCTCAGCGGTCGATACGAGACGGAGGCGCGAACGGCGTTCGACGATGGCTGGCAGAGCCTCGACGATCTGCCGCCGTTCAAAACCACGGTCGCTGTTGACGCCGCGCGGAAAGTCATCACCCGCAACGACTCGCCTGACATCAGTTTCGACCGTTCGATCAACCCTTATCGGGGCTGCGAGCACGGCTGCGTCTATTGTTTCGCAAGGCCGACCCACGCTTATCTTGGCCTGTCGCCGGGGCTGGATTTCGAATCGAAGCTGTTCGCGAAGCCGGACGCACCGGCATTGCTGGAGAAGGAACTGGCCGCGGAGGGCTACGAGCCGAAGATGATCGCGATCGGAACCAATACCGATCCCTATCAGCCGATCGAGCGTGACCGGAAAATCATGCGCGGCATTCTCGAAGTGCTCGAGCGCGCCTCGCATCCGGTCGGTATCGTCACGAAATCGGCGTTGGTGACACGCGACATCGATATCCTTGCGCGAATGGCGAAGCGCAATCTCGCCAAGGTGGCGATCTCTGTGACGTCGCTCGATTCCCGGCTCGCGCGCTCGATGGAGCCGCGGGCATCGACGCCAATGAGGCGACTGGAAGCACTGCGCAAACTGTCAGAAGCAGGCATTCCGACCACGGTGATGGTGGCCCCCGTAATTCCGGCGTTGAATGACTGCGAGATCGAGCGGATTCTCGATGCTGCTGCATATGCCGGCGTCAGGGAAGCCAACTATGTGCTGCTGCGCCTCCCGCTGGAAGTGCGCGATCTGTTCCGCGAATGGCTCATGGCGAGCTATCCGGATCGCTACCGTCATGTGTTCACGCTGATCCGCGACATGCGCAATGGCCGCGATTACGATTCACAGTGGGGTACACGGATGAAGGGCGCGGGACCGATCGCTTGGATGATCGGCCGCCGCTTCGAGATCGCTTGCGAGAAACTTGGGCTCAATAAGAAGCGCTCAAAGCTGACGATGGACCATTTCGCCAAGCCGAAATGCAGCAGCGGGCAGCAGTTGAGCCTGTTCTGAGCAGAGCTGAGGCCGTTGCGGGACGAGCAAACCGGTAGCCATTAGAAATACGCTTCAGGAGAGCGGGCATAAACCCGTTTCGGCATTGTCTCCAGGTTTCCCCACCCGCACTATCTTCGAATGATTCGGGGTCGATCCAGGGACCAGCCGGGGAAATCGCCGGCCGTCGCGCAGCCGAGCTTCCGGCGCGAGCGTGGGCTGATGCAGCGTGGCGTTTGGCCGGTCGCAGGTTGCGACGAGGTCGGGCGCGGGCCATTGGCAGGACCGGTGGTTGCCGCCGCGGTCGTGCTGGATCCGAAGCGTATTCCCAAAGGCATCGATGATTCCAAGCGTTTGACCGCTGCGCGCCGCGAGGAGTTGTTCGAGGAAATTGTGGCGACCGCATCTTTCGGGGTGGCCTGCGCGCCGATCGCACGGATCGACCGCGACAATATCTTGCGCGCATCGTTGTGGGCGCTCGCGCGCGCGGTCCATGCGTTGCCGGACACGCCGAAGCACGTCTTCGTCGACGGTCGCGACAGAATCGAGATCGCTTGCGAGTGCGAGCCGGTGATCGGCGGCGACGGGCTCGTGCTGTCGATTGCCGCCGCCTCGATCGTTGCCAAGGTCACGCGCGACCGGCTGATGTGCAAGCTAGCGCAGGACTGCCCCGGCTACGGCTTCGAGACACATAAGGGTTACGCGGTCCCCGGGCATCTCGAGGCGCTCGGCCGCCTCGGGCCAAGCCCTCATCATCGCAGCTTCTTTGCGCCGGTTGTTGCGGCGCGCGAACGTCACCGCGCGTCGCCCACCGGGGTAAGCGTCTCCGCGAGCGAAACGTCGACCCGAGGAGCGGTCGAGGCGAGCAATCTGACCTGGTAGATATGACCTGGCAGGCTGGTTGCTTCGCCGGTTCATGCGCCGTATCACTCGCAGCCGTCTTACTCCCGCGCACTTCGGAACTCCGCAAGACCCGCCGCCATCAGGTCCTTCATGCGCTTCACATCGCTGGTTGTCGAACTGATCCGCGCCAGACCGCTTTTGGTATTCTGGATCGTGGTGCTGTTTCAGGCAGCGATGTGGCTGCTGGTGTCGTTGCTGCTGTACCGGGGTCCACCAGGTGATCTGGCGACCGTGCTGGCGTTCGGCCGGGAATATCTGGTCGGAACGGATCTCGGACCGCCTCTCGCGTTCTGGCTCGCGGACATCGCCTATCGCGCAGCCGGCAACCACATTTTCGGCGTCTACCTGCTGTCGCAGCTTTGCTTCATCGTTGCATTCCGGGTTCTGTTCGAACTGGCCCGGACTATCGTCGGCAGCCAGCAGGCTGTTCTGGCGGTTTTGCTGACCTTGACGGTCACCGCGTACGGGGCACCCGGCCTGACGTTCGGCCCGTCGGTGCTCGCTCTGCCGTTGTGGTCGCTGCTGCTGCTGCATGGCTGGCGGATCGTCGGGCAGGGCCGCAATGCATGGTTCGCGCTATCGATCGAAGCCGGTCTGCTGCTGCTGACCACGCCGGCCGCCGCCGGGTTGTTGCTGGCCCTCACCCTGTTCGCCTTGGCGACGGGGCGTGGCCGAAATGCCCTGGGTTCGGTCGATCCGCTGTTCGCGCTGCTGGTGATCGCGGTGCTCGCGTTGCCTTACCTGATCTGGCTGGTGCGCGCAGACGCACTCGGCGCGCCGCCTTGGCCCAATATTTTCGAACTGCATTTGCGGCTGTTGCGCTGGAGCGAACTGCTCCTCGCGCTCGTGTTCGCGACGGCTGGCCTTTTGCTGCTGATTGTCCTCAATTCCAGTTTCGTCAATCGGAAGCCTGAGGACGCGCCGGTGATCGTGCGGCCGCCAGTGGATCCGTTGGCGCAGACATTCGTCTATGCCTTCGCCCTCGCGCCGGCCCTCGGCGGAAGTCTGGTGGCGGCTCTGTTCGGGGTCGATCACGTCATCGGAGGCGCACCGATTGCGCTGTCGATGTCTGGTCTGGCGGTCGTCCTGCTTTCCGGCGATCTCATCCATCTACGCCGCCTGCGTGTGCTTCGCGTGGCGTGGCTCGCCACCGTCGTGGCTCCGGCGCTGGCTGTGATTGCGACGGTCATTGTTCAGCCGTGGTTCGCCAACACCGAGGTTGCGACATCTATCCCGGCATCTGCCATCAGCGCTTTCTTTGGCGAGAATTTCGAGCGTCGCACCAATCGCCCGCTGCCGGCAGTCGCGGGCGATCCGCTGCTTGCGGCCCTCGTCGCGCTCGGTCCCTCGCGACCTCATCTCCTGCTCGATGCGAGTCCCGAGCGCACGCCATGGATAACGCCGGCAAAGTTCAACGAACTCGGGGGGGTCGTGGTCTGGCGCGCGTCCGACACCGCGGGTACGCCGCCCGAAGCCATTGCCAAGCGGTTTCCGGGCATTGTGCCGGAGATTCCGCGCACGTTTGGGCGTCTCGTCAACGGCCGGCTGCCTTTATTGCGCATCGGTTGGGCCATCGTCCGGCCGAAAGCGCTGTGACGCCTTCCTTCAGGTGGATGCCGATTGCTCCGGCATCTTATCTTCCAGTGCCCTGGCGACGGCGCGTAAGTCCAGCCACGCCATCCGCTTGTAGGATGGGGAGCGCAGGAGGTATGCCGGATGGAACGTCGCCATCGCACGGATCGTTCGCGTGCCGGTATCGTAGTCGAACCATTTGCCGCGGGTCTTCATGATCCCCTCACGGGTCTGCAGGAGCGTCTGCGTCGAGGGATTGCCGAGGGTGACCAGAACGTCAGGGTTCACCAGTTCGACCTGGCGTTGGATGAACGGTAGGCAAATCTGAGTTTCCTGCGGCGTCGGCGTCCGGTTGCCGGGCGGACGCCATGGAATGACGTTGGCGATGTAGACGTCGCTGCGCTTGAGGCCAATCGCCCCTATCATCCGGTTGAGAAGTTGCCCTGAGCGGCCGACGAACGGCAGGCCCTCGATGTCCTCGTCGCGTCCCGGCGCTTCGCCGACGAACATCAGCCGCGCCTGTGGGTTGCCGTCGGCGAAGACCAGCTGCGAAGCGGTGAATTTCAGCGCGCAGCCCTCGAAGCTCTCGAGCAGGGCGCGCAGGGCCTCGAGTGAGGGGGCGGTGCGGGCGGCCTCGCGCGCGGATTCGATCGCAATGTCTGGCGGCGGGGCAATTCCGGCGCGAGGTGCTGCCGTGGCGGTCTGGCGAGGCGGCTGCCGTGCCGCGACGGGAGCGGTTCCGGGCTCAGCGGCGGTTGGCCGGTCGGGAGGTGTCAGATCGGGCGTGGAGAGGCGGTCGATCGGTTCGTCCCCCAGCGCACAGTCGACCCCCGCTTCGAGATAGAAGGTCAGGAGCTCCCGAACAGTGATCGCTTGATCTGATGCCATGTGGGATCCATGATTTTGCCAGACACCAACCTGCAATGGATTCTGCGTGGGACGCAGGACGGGTGCTTTCCCTGGTTGTTCTCGAGTAAAAAATCGGAAACAACAAGCCGCAGAAGCATTACAAACGCGAAGGTCGCCGGTTGCGGAAGCAGAACATGAGCAGCGACGAATTGCCACCGCGCGAGTCGATGGATTTCGATGTCGTTATCGTTGGCGCGGGACCATCCGGCCTGTCGGCGGCGATCCGGCTCAAGCAGCTCGATTCCGATCTTAGTATCGTCATCGTTGAAAAAGGGTCGGAGGTCGGCGCCCATATCCTGTCCGGCGCGGTGATCGATCCTGCCGGGCTCGACAAGCTGGTGCCGGACTGGCGCAACGATCCCGATTGCCCCCTCAAGACTCAGGTCAAAGACGACCGGTTCTACTGGATGACGCGGGGTGGCGCGATCCGGATTCCCGGCTTCCTCATGCCGCCGCTGATGAACAATCATCACTGCTACATCGGCTCGCTCGGCAACGTCTGCCGCTGGCTTGCGCGGAAAGCGGAGGCGCTCGGTATTGAAATCTATCCCGGCTTCGCGGCAACGGAAGTGCTCTACAACGACGACGGCGCGGTGCGCGGCATTGCGACCGGCGACATGGGCGTCGCGCGGGACGGCTCGCGAAAGAGTTCCTACACGCGCGGCATGGAACTGCTCGGCAAGTATACGCTGTTCGCGGAAGGCGCCCGGGGCAGCTTGTCGAAGCAGTTGAACGCGAGATTTGCTCTCGACAAGACCAGTGAACCGCAAGAATTCGGTATCGGCTTCAAGGAGGTCTGGCAGGTCGACCCCGCTCGGCACCGCAACGGGCTGATCCAGCACTCATTCGGTTGGCCGCTGAACAATTCCACCGGAGGCGGCTCGTTTCTCTATCACTATGACGACGATCGCGTCGCCGTCGGATTCGTGGTTCACCTCAACTATGACGATCCGTACCTGTCACCGTTCGATGAGTTCCAGCAGTTCAAGACCCATCCCGCGATCCGGAGCGTGTTCGAAGGCGGCAAACGGCTCGCCTACGGTGCGCGCGCCATCACCGAGGGCGGCTACCAGTCGGTGCCGCGCCTAACCTTCCCGGGCGGCGCGCTGATCGGCTGCGCGGCGGGATTCGTTAACGTTCCGCGCATCAAGGGCGTTCACAACGCAATGGGGAGCGGAATGCTGGCTGCGGAGCACGTCGCTGCGGCGCTCGGCAGCGGGCGCGCCAACGACGAGATCGCCGAGTACGAGAATGCCTGGCGCGGTTCCGCGGTCGGCAGGGATCTGTTCAAGGTCCGTAACGTCAAGCCGTTATGGTCGAAGTTCGGCACCCTCGCCGGGGTGGCGTTGGGCGGCCTTGATATGTGGACCAACACTTTGTTCGGTTTCTCGCTGTTGGGAACCTGGCCGCACGCAAAGCCGGACGGTCAGACGCTCGACCCAGCCAGAGCCCATGTGCGGATCGTCTATCCGAAGCCGGACGGCAAACTGACCTTCGACAAACTTTCGTCGGTGTTCCTCTCCAACACCAATCACGAGGAGGATCAGCCGGTTCATTTGAAAGTCGCCGATATGACCCTGCAGAAGACCTCGGAACACGACGTGTATGCCGGTCCGTCGAACCGTTATTGTCCTGCCGGCGTTTATGAATGGGTGGAGGAAGGCTCGACCGTGCGTTATCAGATCAACGCGCAGAACTGCGTCCACTGCAAGACCTGTGATGTGAAAGACCCAAATGGCAACATCACCTGGGTGCCGCCCGAAGGGGGCGGTGGACCCAACTACGAGGCGATGTGAATCTGCGGACGCCTGCGATTATGAGCGCGGCCCTGATAACGCCATACTTGGCGATGCAAGCGGTTGGGTCGCCGCGATCCTTGCCGCGGGAGGTCAAACGCGGCATTGTCGCGCGGCTGGTTGAGGTCGGTGGTGAATACCCAAGACAACAAATGTCAATCCAGCGCCGATCCGGGCTTGCGAGCGTTCCCTGATGTCGCGTTTGCAAAGACACTCGCTGAAACGCGGCGCGAATGCTAGAAGCGGATCATGCAATGGTGGTGTCGGCCGGGTTGCATATTGAAAAACCCTGATGGTCGTGCCGTGAAATCTGGAGCTACGCGAATCCCGATGCTGTCCATTCGTTTCAATCGCCTGGCGATGATTGTCGTTGCTGCGACATTGTTGGCTCCGTCCGGTCCGGTGGCGGCTCAGACGCCGGACCATCCGACCGAAACCGCGCAATTTCCGAGCGCCAAGGATCTGCGCACCATGACGACGTCGGGCAGCTATCTCGCTGCGCGCCACGCCAGCGTTGAGCGCGACGCCATGTCTGCGGCGACGTTCTATCGTTCGGCGTTGCGTACCGATCCAAAAAACAACGAGCTTCTGGATCGCGCGTTCATTTCGTCGTTGGCCGAAGGCGATATCGCCATCGCCGTGAAGCTGGCCGACCGCATTCTCGCCATCGATAAATCCAACCGGGTCGCGCGGCTGGTTGTCGGCGTCCATAATCTGAAGTTGAAGAAGTACGCGGTCGCCCAAAAAAATATCAAACAGTCCATCCGTGGACCGATCACCGATCTCGTGGCGACTCTGCTGGCGGGCTGGGCCGACTATGGCGCGGACGATACTAAACAGGCCGTCGCCAACATTGACGCGCTGACCGGTCCGGAATGGTACCCGATCTTCAAGGATCTGCATTCGGGGATGTTGCTCGATCTTGCGGGTCGGAACAAAGAAGCCGGCGCTCGTCTCGAGCGCGCTTACAAACTCGACGATTCGGCGCTTCGCGTGGCCGATGCCTATGCGCGGTGGTTGTCGCGCAACAAGGACGGCGCTGCGGCGCTGGCCGTGTATGAGGCGTTCGACAAAAAACTGGCGCGGCATCCGTTGATTCAGGAAGGCATCAAAGAGATCAAGGCCGGCAAGAAGCTGCCGCAACTTGTTAGCTCGCCGCAAACCGGCGCCGCCGAAGCCCTTTACGGCATCGGCGCGTCCCTGACCCGGCGCGGCGGCGAGGACTTGGCGCTGGTCTATTTGCAGCTCGCACTTTATCTCTCGCCCGATCATTCGATGGCGCTGTTGTCACTCGCCGATCTCTATGAATCAGTGAAGAAGCCGGAAATGGCGATCGGCGTCTATCAGCGTGTACCGGTCGTTTCTCCGCTGAAGCGCAATGCCCAGATTCAACTTGCTACCAACCTCGATGCCGTTGATCGCAGCGACGAGGCGATCAAAATTCTCAGGGGTGTCATCGAGCAGGATTCGAGCGACCTGGAAGCCATCATGGCGCTTGGTAACGTCGAGCGGGGCCGCAAGAAGTTCGCCGATTGCGCAAAGACCTACGGCAAAGGCATCGACGTCATCGCCGAGACCAAGGGCAAGCCGAATTGGGTTTACTACTATTTCCGCGGTATCTGCGAAGAACGGTCAAAGAACTGGGACAAGGCAGAAGCCGACATGAAGAAGGCGCTTGAGATTCAGCCCGAGCAGCCGCACGTGCTGAATTATCTCGGTTACTCCTGGATCGACCGCGGCCTCAATCTCGATGAAGCCATGAAGATGATCAAGCACGCCGTCGATCAGCGGCCGGACGACGGCTATATCGTCGACAGCCTCGGCTGGGCCTATTACCGCATCGGCAATTACGAGGAGGCGGTCAAGACGCTGGAGCGCGCCATCAACCTCAAGCCCGAGGATCCGACGGTGAACGATCACCTTGGCGACGCTTACTGGCGCGTCGGCCGGACGCTGGAGGCAAAATTTCAGTGGGCGCACGCGCGCGACCTGAAGCCGGAAGCCGAAGAGTTGCCGAAAATCGAGGCGAAGATCGAAAAAGGCTTGCCGGCGGACGAAACTCCGTCAGCCGCCTCGGCGGACAAAAAGAAGGATGACGGCAAGGGCGGGTAAGAAGGGCGGCTGATGGCACCGGCGCATTCCGGCCGTCGTGGCGGCGTCGCTTGCTAAATTGACACCTCCGTCGCGAACCACGTCCGCCTAACGCAATCGCAAAAATCATTTGATTCATGCGCCGTTTTTGGATTTGACATCCGCTATGATCGTCACCGGCGCTACGGATCTGGAAACGGCCACACCGGCGCTGAGCGAGACGGCGCGCGCCAAGGTTAATCTGACGCTGCGGGTCGTGGGCCGGCGCGCTGATGGTTTTCACGATCTCGAAAGCGTGGTGGCATTTGCCGACTGCGTCGATCGTCTCACGCTGACAGAGGGCGTGGATCTGTCGCTGGTTGCCGGCGGCCCACGGGCGCAGGAATGCGGCCAGACAGCCGATAATCTCATTCTCAAGGCGGCGCGGCTATTCAGCGAACGGGTCGCGAATCTGAAGGCAGGCGCCTTCGCGCTGGACAAGCATTTGCCAGTCGCAGCCGGCATTGGCGGCGGATCAGCTGATGCGGCTGCGGCGTTGCGGCTCCTGGCGAGGGTCAACGGCATTGCGATGGGCGATCCGCGATTGATGGAGACGGCGCGACTGACCGGCGCCGACGTGCCGGTTTGTGTCCGCTCGGCAAGCTGCGTCATGACGGGCGTCGGCGAATCGTTGCTGCCGCTCGATCTGCCGGCGATGCCCGCTGTCCTGGTCAACCCCCGCGTTCCCGTCGCCACAAAGGAGGTCTTCGCTGCACTCGGCCTTCGCAAAGGTGAACTGAATGTCGGCGTCAACGATGTGATCGAGGCTATCGTGTGGCCAAAGGCCGGTGCTCCGATGGACGATTGGCTCACCATGCTGTCGGACGGCACCAATGATCTCGAAGCACCGGCGATCCGCATTCAGCCGGTGATCGGTGAGGTGCTGGCGAGGTTGCGGGCAACCGGCGCGCGGCTGTCACGGATGTCGGGCTCGGGCGCGACGTGCTTTGCGATCTTCAGCGACGAGGCGGATGCGCATCACGCCGCGCAGACGATCCGGCTCGATCGCCCGCAATGGTGGGTTCATGTGGGGATGCTGGGCGGAGGCTCGTGACGGAGCTTGACGGTTCTCATTCCGCGGCACGGGCGGGACATCATCGCTCCGGATCGTCAGTGCGACCGTGCCAAGCAGAACGCGACGACTTGTTCCAGCGCGCTCTTCATCGGCGATGGCGGAAACAGCGCTAGCGCATCGACCGCCATCGCGCCGTAGTGCTGAGCACGGTTGAGGGTATCCTCCAGCGCGCGATGCTTGGTCATCAACCCGATGGCGTAATTGAGGTCGTTGTCGCCGATCTTGCCTTCCTCGAGCGCCCGCACCCAGAATTCGCGCTCGACATCGTTGCCGCGTCGGAACGCCAGCACGACCGGCAAGGTGATCTTGCCTTCGCGGAAATCGTCGCCGACATTCTTGCCGAGCTTCGCTGACTTCCCTCCGTAATCAAGCACGTCATCGACAAGCTGGAAGGCGATCCCGAGGTTCATGCCGAAACTGGCGGCGGCCGTTTCCTCGGCCTTTGGACGGCCGCCGAGCACCGGACCGACCTCACAGGCGGCGGCGAATAGTTCGGCTGTCTTGCCGCGGATGACCGCGAGGTATTCGTCCTCCGTTGTGGCGGTGTTCTTCGCCGCCGCAAGCTGCATGACTTCGCCCTCGGCGATGGTGGCCGCCGCCGAAGACAGGATGTCGAGTGCGCGTAGCGAGCCGACCTCGACCATCATTCGGAACGCCTGCCCAAGCAGAAAGTCGCCGACGAGAACGCTGGCCTCGTTGCCCCACACCATGCGGGCCGACAGCTTGCCGCGGCGCAGCTCGCTTTCGTCGACCACGTCGTCGTGCAGCAGTGTCGCGGTGTGCATGAATTCCACCGAAGCCGCGAGCTTGATGTGACCTTCACCGGAATAACCGGCGAGATTGGCCATCGCCAGCGTCAGCATCGGGCGCAGCCGCTTGCCGCCGGACGAGATCAGGTGGGTGGCGACATCGGGGATCATCGTGACTTCGGACCCGGTCTGCGACAGGATGGTGGCGTTGACGCGCTCCATGTCGGCGGCGACGAGCTCGACGAGTTGGTCAATGGAGCCTGTCGAGTGATTTTCGAAGGGGACGATGACCGCCAAGCATGGATCTCCGGTTTGCGAAATTCGTCTCATTTCTATCGCTTCTATCGCTGCACCATAGAAAGTGCCGGTCGACCCGGCAAGCGCAGGTAGTGGTTGACATGGAGGTGTTGACATGGGCCACAGGGGAGTGAAGCTGGTTACGCCGGAGAACGTGACGTTGCGGGAATTGGTTCGAACCAACGATCTGGTGTTGGTGTCGGCGATCGGCGCGTTGCTGGACGGTGCCGGGATTTTTCACCTGGTGCTGGATCAGAACATGAGCGTGATCGAGGGGTCGCTCGGGGTGCTGCCCCGCCGCATTCTGGTGAATGAGGATGACAATCGCGCGGCGCGACAGCTTCTCACCGAGGCCGGGCTTGCTCACGAGTTACGCCCCGATGACCGACAGTCGATCTGAAGTCGGAGAGGATGCGTTTCTCGGCGGACGGCTGCGGTTGTATCAGCCTTCGTCCGGCCATCGCGCCGGCCACGACGCCATGCTGCTCGCCGCCGCCACGCCGGGCAGGCCCGGCGATCGTATCGTCGATTTCGGAGCGGGCGTGGGCGCTGCCGGGCTCGCGGTGGCGACGCGGATCGACAACGTCGATCTGGTGCTGATTGAGCGCGACGAAACCCTTGCCGTTCTGGCGCGCCGAAACGCGGTTCTCAACAGCCTCGCGGCGCGGGTCTGCATCCTCGATATCACAGCGGAGGCGGAGACGTTCGCACGTGTCGGTCTTGGTCCCGACACCGCCGATGTGGTATTGATGAATCCTCCCTTCAACGATGCCGTACGGCACCGGCCGTCGCCGGACCAGGGTCGTCGCGCGGCGCATGTCGCGGAACCGTCGGGTCTGGACATCTGGACTCACGCCGCGCGGCGTATGCTGAAATCCGGAGGCGTGCTCAGCCTGATCTGGCGTAGCGACGGTCTGGCCGAGGTGCTTAGCGCGCTCGATCGTGGCTTCGGGGATATTACGATCCGGCCCGTGCATCCGGACCCCCACAAGATGGCGATCCGGGTTCTGGTTCGCGCAGTCAAGGGGAGCCGGGCGCCGCTCAGACTTTGCCCGGATTTGATGCTCAGCGATGAGATGGGCCGTCCTACCAAAGAGGTTCAAGATGCTCTCGTGGGCGGTCAGGCTCTTGTTCCCTCGGGGCTCCGGTGAAACGGCGGTGCTGAAGGCGCGGTGTCCCTCCACCCGTTCATCGCAGAGGAGCGTTGGCTGCCTCGCACGGACCTGACGCGAACTGTCGCAAGAAGGCTACCGGGGAGTGCCTGCGGTAGATAGATGCTATCTTCATCTTAATCAGGCGATTGGATGATGACGAATTGCCGAGGGAAACGCGATGAGCGGACGGATAAAAGCAGCGCTGATGAAACTGGTTCCCAAGCGATGGCAGCGCGGGGCGGTGGTGCCGGTGGTGCGGTTGTCCGGCGTGATCGGCGCGGTCACGCCGCTCAAGCCCGGCATGACGCTCGCCGGCGTCGCCAAAACGCTGGAGCGGGCGTTTGCGGTGGACAACGCCAAAGCGGTGGCGCTGGTGGTCAATTCGCCGGGCGGTTCGCCGGTTCAGTCGCGCCAGATTTACCTGCGTATCCGGCAGCTCGCGCAGGAGAAAGAGCTTCCGGTGCTGGTCTTCGTCGAGGACGTCGCCGCCTCGGGCGGTTACATGATCGCCTGTGCGGGGGACGAGATTTTTTGCGATCCCTCTTCGATCCTGGGCTCGATCGGCGTGGTCGGCAGCAGCTTCGGCTTTACCGAACTGATCAGGAAAATCGGGGTCGAGCGAAGGCTGTATACGGCAGGCGAACACAAGGCGACGCTCGATCCCTTTCTTCCGGAAAACCCCGACGACGTGGGGCGGCTGAAGGAGATCCAGCGCGAGATCCACGCGACCTTCATCGAACTGGTGAAGGCAAGCCGCGGGGAGCGGCTGAAGGGAACGGACGACCTTTTGTTCACCGGAGAATACTGGGCCGGCGAGCGATCGGTCGCGCTCGGCCTTGCGGACGCGGTCGGCGATCTCCGCTCGACGCTGCGGGATCGGTTCGGCGATAAGGTCAGCACGCCGCTGATAGCGCCTTCGACGGGTTTGCTATCGGGGCTGTTTGGCCGCAAAGCGGGAGCTGGAACGACGACCTCGTTTGATGGCATCGCGGGGCTGCCGGACGGGTTGATTTCCGCCCTCGAGACCCGGGCAATCTGGGCCAGGTTCGGATTTTAGGCCGCCGGAGGGCTGCCGAGCTCCGGTGTCATCAATTTGAAAACATCGATTGCGGGAACGATCAGGTTGCGCAAGAATATGGGCAATTGGGGGCCGACAACGAAGGAAGAGGATCGACCGATGCCGCCGCTGATTGCACTTGCAGCTACTCTGGGTGGACTAGTCGTGGTCCGCTGGTTCTACAACACCGCCAAGCGGGTCAATCAGGAGCTCGAGGAAGCACGGATGGCTCGCGTGGCCGAGCCCGTGCGCCGCGATATCCCGACGCTGCGGCGCGATCACACTGGCGCCTATCGGCCTGACTAGGATTGTGCGACCCGCCTGAGGTCGCCGGACTCGTGCCGACCGCGGGCAGATCCCGTTAACCCTCAGCGGTAAGCGCTCGCCGTCGCCTTGATTTGAGGAACGCGCGCCGATACGGTCGCGTCGCGTCGACCCATTTCGCGAATTCCCAAAAGACGATGGACTCCTTGCCCCCGCATATGCGCCCGGAACGCTCGTTCCAGGGCCTGATCCTGACCTTGCAACGCTATTGGGCGGACCACGGTTGCGTCATCCTGCAGCCCTACGACATGGAAGTTGGGGCGGGCACCTTTCATCCGGCGACCACGCTTCGCGCCTTGGGTCCGAAAAGCTGGAACGCGGCCTATGTGCAGCCGTCGCGCCGCCCCAAGGACGGCCGCTACGGCGAGAATCCCAACCGCCTGCAGCACTATTACCAGTTCCAGGTCATCCTAAAACCGTCGCCGTCTGACATCCAAGATCTCTATCTGAAATCGCTGGCCGCGATCGGCGTCGACAGCGCGCTGCACGACATTCGCTTTGTCGAGGACGACTGGGAAAGCCCGACGCTGGGGGCGTGGGGGCTCGGTTGGGAGTGCTGGTGCGACGGCATGGAAGTCAGTCAGTTCACCTATTTCCAGCAGGTGGCCGGCGTCGAATGCGCGCCGGTAGCGGGCGAACTCACCTACGGGCTGGAGCGTCTGGCGATGTACGTGCAGGGCGTCGACCGGGTCTACGATCTCAATTTCAATGGCCGCGAGGGCGCGGAGAAAGTCACTTACGGCGACGTATTCCTTCAGGCCGAGCAGGAATATTCGCGGCACAATTTCGAGCATTCCGATGCCGAGATGTTGTTCAAGCAATTCTCGATGGCGGAAGAGGCTTGCAAGACATATCTCGACGCGGGCTGGCAGGATAATCCAAAGCAGCCCGGCAAGCGTGAGGCGCATCTGATGGCGCTGCCCGCCTATGACCAGTGCATCAAGGCAAGCCATGTCTTCAATCTGCTCGACGCGCGCGGCGTGATCTCGGTGACCGAGCGGCAAAGCTATATCCTGCGCGTACGCGAACTGGCGAAAGCCTGCGGCGAAGCGTGGCTGCATACTGACGCGGGCGGCGTCTGAGCGATGCCCGATCTTCTGCTCGAAATTTTCTCCGAGGAAATCCCCGCGCGCATGCAGGCGAAGGCGGCGGACGATCTGCGCAGGATGGTCACCGACAAGCTCGTCGCCGAGGGCCTCGTCTATGAGGGTGCGAAAGCCTTCGTCACGCCGCGCCGCCTCGCGCTCACCGTGCATGGTGTTCCCGCGCGCCAGCCCGATCTCAAGGACGAGCGCAAAGGGCCGAAGGTCGGCGCGCCCGACGCCGCGGTTCAGGGATTTCTGAAAGCAGCCGGGCTGAAATCGCTGGAGGAAGCCAAAATCCAGCGCGATCCGAAGAAGGGCGATTTCTACGTCGCGCTGATAGAAAAGCCGGGACGGCCTGCGATCGACGTGCTGGCGGAATTCCTGCCCGTGATCGTGCGCACCTTCCCGTGGCCGAAGCAGATGCGCTGGGGCGAGCGCTCGGCGAAGCCCGGCGCGCTGACCTGGGTGCGGCCACTGCATTCCATCATCGCGACCTTCGGCATGGAGACCGAGGAGCCCGACATCGTGCGGTTCGACGTTGCCGGCATCGAAGCTGGACAGACCACGCGCGGTCACAGATTTATGGCGCCGGGCGAATTCAGCGTGCGTCGCTTCGAGGACTACGAAGCGAAGCTGCATGATGCGAAGGTCGTGCTCGATCCGCAGCGCCGCAAGGACATCATTCTGGCCGACGCGAAAGAACTGGCGTTCGCGCAAGGCTATGAACTGGTTGAGGATCAGGTGCTGCTTGATGAGGTGTCCGGCCTTGTCGAATGGCCTGTGGTGTTGATGGGCTCGTTCGATAAGGAATTCTTGTCGATACCGGGCGAAGTGATCCGCGCCACCATCCGCAACAACCAGAAGTGCTTTGTCGTTAACGATCCCAAAACAGGAAAGCTTGCCAACAAGTTCATTCTCGTCGCCAACATCGAGGCATCGGACGGCGGCAAGGCCATCGTCGCCGGCAACGAGCGCGTGATCCGTGCGCGGCTGGCGGATGCGAAGTTCTTCTACGAGACCGATCTGAAAACCAAACTCGAAGACCGGCTGCCGAAGTTCGATCAGATTGTGTTTCACGAAAAGCTCGGCACGCAGGCCGTGCGCATCGCCCGCATCGAGTGGCTTGCCTCTAAAATCGCGCCATTGGTCGGTGCGGATGTTGCGAAGGCGAAGCGCGCCGCGCGATTGTGCAAGGCCGATTTGCTGACCGAGGTCGTCGGCGAATTTCCCGAGCTGCAGGGGCTGATGGGGAAATACTACGCGCATGCCGCTGGTGAGGATGCTTCGGTCGCCGCCGCGTGTGAGGAGCACTACAAGCCGCAGGGTCCGAACGATCGCGTGCCGAGCGATCCCGTGAGTATCGCTGTGGCGCTGGCCGACAAGATCGACACGCTGGTCGGTTTCTGGGCGATTGATGAGAAGCCAACGGGAAGCAAGGACCCCTATGCGTTACGACGTGCGGCGCTGGGGGTGATCAGATTAGTGTTGGAAAACAATCTGCGGCTAGGTCTCGAACTGATATTTGTCGGCACCCATGGCTTTCTGTCTTATGGACTAATTTTAAGGGAGCGTCAGAATTTTGCTACCGCGTTAGAAGAGGCCGGGAAGCGTATTTCCATCGTAAAGCCGATTGCTGAGGCATACGAGGCTGGCTATGAAGAAGGAGCGAAAGAGCGTCTGCGAGCAAAAGCAGCAGCTGATATTCCAAACCTCCTCTCCTTCTTCGCCGACCGCCTGAAAGTGCAACTGCGCGAGCAGGGTGCGCGGCACGACCTCGTTGACGCGGTGTTCGCACTTGGCAATAGGGACACCGAGGGTAATCCCGTCTTGGAAAGTGCTCAGGACGATCTTCTGATGGTCGTCCGCCGAGTCGAGGCGCTCGGAAAATTCCTCGACACCGACGACGGCAAGAACCTGCTCGCCGGCACCAAACGTGCGTCCAATATTCTGGCCATCGAGGAGAAGAAGGACAAACGCAGTTTCGACGGTGCGCCGGATGCCTCGCTCTACAAGTTGGACGAAGAGAAGGCGCTCGCCGCGGCCATCAACGATGTGAAACGTGAGGCGAGCGCCGCTGTTGCGAACGAAGACTTCGCCGCCGCGATGTCCGCGATGGCGAAACTGCGTCCCGCCGTCGATGCCTTCTTCGAGAAGGTGAAGGTCAACGACAACGACGCGAAGATCCGTGAGAACCGCCTCAAGCTGCTCAATGAGATTCGCGCGGCCACCCGCACGGTCGCTGATTTCTCGAAGATACAGGATTGACGCGCGGCATCTGCGTGTCCCGAAAAACGTTGTCGCGCGGATCGGTACCCGCGCGACGCACTTTTCGTCATCCGCTTTAGCGGATCAGTCGATCACCTGCATGATGCGCCGCGTGCGCGGCTCGATCAGCACGGTTTCGCCGTTCACCACAGTGTAGCGATAAGGCGTCGCGCCGAAACGCTGCGGTACGTCGTAAAGAGTTACACCTTCTTCGGCCAGGACGGTGCCGACGCCGATGTGTTGCGAAACCGTGTAAGAGGGCACGCGCTCGGTCACGACGTATTCGCGAAACGCGGGGCGTTGCTCGATTGTAATTCCCCCGTCGGCGCTCACTTCGACCGGCTGGGTGACGACCACATCGGTCGAGGGTGCAGCGCCGATCGTGGTGCCTTGCGCATGAGCGCTGTATCCTGCGCCGAGCGCAGTTATCAGCGTGGCAAAAGCCAGAGCGGTATTCCGCATGGTAGCCTCCATTGAGGTAGGACGCTTTACGCCGTCCGTTTGACGTCATGCCAATTCAGTTCGCCAGCGATCGTTCCGCGCGCAAGTTTGGCATTTCGGGGGCGGGTTTGTGGCGCGGCAAAAGACGAAAGTGAGGTGAAACTCGCCGGAATCTCAGACCATGCTGTCAAGAAGCGCCAGCGGCGGATAGAGTTTCTGCGATTCGCAAACAGCATCGGTGGAGGTTTCTTAATGGTCATCACGGCAGCGCATATCCAGCCTATCGTGGCGTTGGTCGCGGGCGTCTTGATCCTGCTGATGCCGCGTTTTCTCAATTTGCTCGTTGCCATCTATCTCATCTTCGTCGGCCTTTCTGGCCTTGGCGTGTTCAAGATGCTGCATTTCTAACTTCTTCGAATAACCACTCGATCGATGGCCTTCGCTGCGGTTAGCGCGCGCAATCGTCACCACGTCAGCGACGTTGAGGTCTGCCGGCTGCGAAGGTGAAAGGCTTTGAGGGGAGGCTGTACGGATGCCGATCGATGCGGCGCGCCGCAGAGACTGCGTGCTCTCGTTATCGCCGAACAGAACCCAAAGCGATCGCGGTGCTGCCGAAAAAACCCAAGGAAGGGCTTACCGTGCAAAGCCGCTTGCCTTGCCTTCTGAATGGGTGTTCAGTTTTTCAGCGAGCATGTTCGCGGACTTCGTAGCGGTTTGAAGATGCTGATCTGTCTCGCGCCGCTCTTGATCGCGGGGCGAGGGACTGGAACCCGCATGGTGTATCGGCGGACTCAGCAGGTCATGAAGCGTCTCGCGGCGCGCCGCCGCGCTATTCTGACGGCCGCGCGGGATATAGCCAGCACTGGGGGCATGGCGGCGGTGCAGATCGCGCCGGTCGCGCTGCGTGCCGATGTCGCCGCCGGTACGGTCTATCGTTACTTCCCGTCGAAGGCCGATCTGATTTCCGAACTGATCGCGGAGATAGCGCAGGATGAACTGACGGCAATACGCGGTGCCGCTGATGCCGCGCCGGGGCCATCCTCGGCGCTTGCGGCCGCCATCGCCACCGTCGCCGTGCATATGGTCTCCCACAGGAAGCTCGCCTGGGGCATTCTGGCTGAACCGGTCGATGTAGATGTATCCGCGACCCAGTTGGCAAGCCGCCGCGAAATCGCTGGCGAGATTGAAGCGCGCATCATAGCTGCGGTGAGTGCCGGACATCTGCCGCAGCAGGATACGTCGCTCGCCGCGACCGCGCTGCTTGGCGCGCTGCATGAAGCCCTGGTGGGTCCGCTCGCGCCGGATAACTTCGATGATCAGGCGACGCTGCGTGATGTGGTGCAGACCGCAACCTTGCTGGCGTTGCGTGCGGTTGGCGTGACGGATGCGCGCGCGCGCGGTCTTGTGGTGCAGGCGGCCCTGCCGGCAAGCATGCCGGCAGGGGAGTAAGGCGGACTGCCTAGGTTACTTCGCCTTGACCTTGCCGTCCTTGTCGAACTGCGAGACGTAGGCCCAGAGGTTGTCGAGTTCGCTCTGCTTGGTGATGCCGGCAAACACCATTTTGACGCCCGGTACCTTGGCCTTGGGGTTCTTGATGTATTCTTCGAACTCCGCCTGGTTCCAGGTAATGCCGGAAGCCTTCATGGCGTCCGAATAGGCATAGCCTTCCAAGGTGCCGGCCTTGCGTCCGTCCAGGCCATTGAGTTCCGGTCCAGCCTTGTTCTTTGCGCCTTCGCCAACGGCATGACATGCCATGCACTTGTTGAAGGTGGCCTTTCCGGCCTCTGCGTCCCCCGCGGACGAGGTGCCCACGCTTGCAAGCGTCATGCCGAGAACAGTCAGTGCGGAGATGGCGAAGGTTTTCATGGAGACCTCTTGAGTCCTTGTGGGGGGCTTCAGGCTGAAGCTGATGGGGATTGGCCGCCTCCCCGAAAGGGAAGGGGTGCTTGTGGCTCTGTGGCTTCGTAGATCATCAAACCTATGATTGCGAGCCGCAGAATCGAACGATAACACCGATCTTAGAACGATTCGAGTATGATTTGGTTCCAAACGTGCTTCGAGTGCCACAGCCCTAAAATACGATGGTACCATCTGCTTCGGGTGCGGGTCCGGGTTGGCCTACACAACACGGACAAAATATGGTTGATTTAGAAGGTCTTGTGGCGATCGGCGCAGTCTGGTCGCGATAGCGGAGCGCCTGCCGATGACCATCATGATGCCCGCCCCGGATCAGATGGTCCTCGATCGCCGCGAAGCCATTGTCCGGGATTTTCGCGAAATCGTGCCGGGCGAGGGCGTCATTTCCAGCGCGGCGGAAATGTTGCCGTATGAATCGGATGCTTTGACCGCTTATCGTCAGCCGCCGATGGTGGTGGTATTGCCGGAAACCACCGAGCAGGTGTCGCGCGTTCTGAAATACTGTTTCGATCACGGCATCAAGGTGGTGCCGCGCGGCTCCGGCACTTCGCTGTCGGGTGGAGCGTTGCCGTTGGCCGACGCGGTGCTCCTCGGCCTCAGCAAGTTCAAGCGCATCCGTGAGATCGATTTCGACAACCGCGTTGTCGTCACCGAGCCCGGCGTCACCAACCTCGCGATCAGCCAAGCTGTGGCCCATGCCGGGTTCTACTACGCGCCGGATCCTTCGTCGCAGATCGCCTGCTCGATCGGCGGCAATATCGCGGAGAATTCCGGCGGTGTTCACTGCCTGAAATACGGCATGACGACCAACAACGTGCTCGGCTGCGAGCTTGTGCTGATGTCTGGCGAAGTCCTGCGCATCGGCGGCAAGACGCCCGAGCAGGCGGGTTATGACCTGATGGGCATCATCACCGGGTCCGAAGGTTTGCTCGGCGTCGTCACCGAGGTCACCGTCCGCATTCTGCGGAAGCCGGAAACCGCACGGGCGCTGATGGTCGGATTCTCGCAGGTGGAAGCGGCGGGTGAATGCGTGGCGCGGATCATCGGCGCCGGCATCATTCCCGGCGGCATGGAGATGATGGACAGGCCGGCGATCCACGCCGCCGAAGCCTTCGTCAATGCCGGCTATCCGCTCGACGTCGAGGCGCTGCTGATTATCGAGCTAGACGGTTCTTCAATCGAGGTCGACGAACTCATCAAGCGGGTCGAGGCTATCGCGCTGAGTTGCGGATCGACGACCTGCCGGATTTCCGGTTCGGAAGCGGAGCGCGACCTGTTCTGGGCCGGCCGCAAGGCGGCGTTTCCGGCGGTTGGCCGCATCTCGCCCGACTATCTCTGCATGGACGGCACCATTCCGCGCGGCGCGCTGCCGCGGGCGCTGGCGCGCATTCGCGATCTCGGCGAGGAGTACGGCCTCGGCGTCGCCAACGTCTTCCATGCCGGCGACGGCAATCTTCATCCGCTCATCCTGTACGATGCCAACAAGCCCGGTGAGATGGACAAAGCGGAGGCGTTCGGCGCAGACATTCTGCGTTGCTGCGTCGAACTCGGCGGCGTTCTGACCGGCGAGCATGGCGTCGGCATCGAGAAGCGAGACCTGATGCCGCACATGTTCAGCGAAGTCGATCTCAACCAGCAGCAGCGGCTGAAATGCGCGTTCGACGCCCGGGGTCTTCTCAATCCAGGCAAGGTGTTTCCGACGCTGCACCGCTGCGCCGAACTCGGCCGCGTTCATGTGCACGGCGGCCAGCTGGCGTTTCCGGATCTGCCGAGATTTTGATGATAAGGCGACGTCCTATCCGCATGCTCCGTCATGCCCGGCACTCGGGTCCGGCTTCGCCGGCCCGAGCACAGGCCCATTGTGCCGGGCATCCACGTTTTCCTGCGGACCAAGACGGGGATGGCTGGGAGGAGCCCGGGCATGCCGGCCATGAAGGCTTCGCCGCATTGAGGCAGCCGTGAACATCCTGAAGATACGCGACGCCGCAGACGTTGAGGCCGTGGTGCGTACCGCCATTGCGGGCGAACAGCCGCTTGAGATTATCGGGCACGGATCGAAGCGGTCGATCGGCCATGTGATGATGACCAACGCGGTGCTCGATGTGTCGGCGCTGAACGCGGTGACCTGCTACGAGCCGAGCGAACTCATCATCACGGTGCAGGCCGGCGCACCGTTGGATGAGGTGCTGTCGCTGCTCGATTCCAAGAATCAGGAGTTTGCGTTTGAGCCGATGAATCCTGCCGTGTTGTTAGACTCCCGGTCTGGACGAGGGACCATCGGCGGCATGATTGGCGCTGGGTTAGCCGGACCGCGCCGTATCAAGGCCGGTGGCGTGCGGGACCATCTGCTCGGCGCTCACGCGGTTTCCGGCTTCGGCGACAGTTTCAAGGCCGGGGGCAGGGTGGTGAAGAACGTCACCGGCTATGATCTCTGCAAGTTGCTGGCCGGATCGTGGGGCACGTTGGCGATCATGACCGAGGTGACGCTCAAGGTGATGCCGAAGGCGGAGGCCGAGCGCACGTTGGTGTTGCGCGGGCTTGATGACCTCGCCGCCAACCGAGCAATGACGGCCGCGCTGGGTTCTCCTTACGACGTTTCGGGGGCGGCGCACGCGTCGCACTCAGCTCTCAAGGCGTCGCGCGGCGCGCTGGCCGGTCTTGCATCCATGGGACAGGCTGCGACGTTGTTGCGGCTGGAGGGCATCGCCGCCTCCGTCGTTCATCGCGGAGCGGCGCTTGCAGCTGACCTTGCGTCTTTCGGTGCGGCCGAATTTGTTGAGAACGCTGAATCGGCGGCGCTGTGGCGCGAAATTCGGGACGTTGCGCCCTTCGCGGCTGATGGCCCACTGGGCGCTTGGCCGGTGTGGAGGATCGTCTGTCCTCCGGCATCCGGAGGAGTCTTCGGACAGACGCTGACGCGTGAGACCGGCGGCGAGGTGATCTACGACTGGGCTGGCGGATTGCTCTGGGCGGCACTGCCGCCGTCGGTCGATGCACATGCCGCATCGCTGCGTCGCCGGCTCGCTCCGCTCGGCGGTCACGCGACCCTGCTGCGCGCCGACGAGGGATTGCGCCGAACTGTCGATGTGTTTCATCCGCAGGCAAAAGGCGTCGCAGCGTTGGCCGAGCGTGTGCGGCAGAGCTTCGACCCCAAAAGCATTTTTAATCGCGGCAGGCTGACGCGGACGCCGATCTGATGAAAACCGAATTCACGCCCGCTCAACTGAGCGATTCCGATATTGCCGAGGCGGACAAGATCCTCCGTAAGTGCGTCCATTGCGGATTCTGCACGGCGACGTGCCCGACTTATGTGTTGCTTGGCGACGAACTCGATAGCCCGCGCGGCCGGATTTACCTGATCAAGCAGATGCTCGAAAAGAACGAGCCACCAACGGCTGAGGTCGTCAAACACATCGATCGCTGTCTATCGTGTCTTGCCTGTATGACGACCTGCCCCTCCGGGGTTAATTACATGCATCTGGTGGATCAGGCGCGTGTCAAAATCGAGAAGGAGTATGCGCGCCCGGTTTCCGAACGGCTGCTTCGAGCCGTTCTCGCTTTCGTGCTGCCGCGGCCGAGAATCTTTCGGGTCAGCATGACCCTTGCGCGCTTCGGACGGCCATTCGCAGCCCTGCTGCCGGGCTCGAAGGGGGGCGTGACGCCGACGTTGCTGCACAGGATCAAGGCGATGTTGGCGCTCGCGCCCGCGTCGCTGCCCTCTCCCGGAGCGGCTGCGGGAAGTGTGTTTCCAGCGACGGGTGTGAGGCGTGGCCGCGTCGCTCTGCTGCAAGGCTGCGCCCAGCAGGTGCTGGCGCCGCGCATCAACGAGGCCGCGATCCGCCTGTTAACCCGTCACGGCGTCGAGGTGGTGCTGGTGGCGGACGAGCAGTGTTGTGGCGCGCTGACACATCACATGGGCGACGATCGGGACGCCCTGGCGCGTGCGCGGGCCAACATCAGAGCCTGGACCCGCGAAGCGGAACGGGATGGTCTCGATGCCATCCTGGTCACGACCTCTGGCTGCGGCACAGTCATCAAGGATTACGGTTACCTGCTGCGGGAGGACCGCGACTTCGCCGGGCCTGCCGCGAAGGTCTCAGGCTTGGCCAAGGATATCACAGAGTATGTCGCCAGCCTCGATCTGCCGCCGCCGCCGAGCCGCAGCGAGCTTGTCATCGCCTATCACTCCGCCTGTTCGCTTCAGCATGGCCAGAAAATCACGCAGCTTCCGAAAGATTTGCTTTTCAAGAATGGATTCGTAGTGAAAGATATACCCGAGGGTCATTTGTGTTGCGGTTCGGCGGGGACATACAACATTCTCCAGCCTGACATTGCGGGCCGACTGCGCGACCGAAAGGTCGCCAACATCGCAAGCGTCAAGCCGGACATGATTGCCGCCGGAAACATCGGGTGCATGATTCAGATTGCCGGCGGAACGTCGGTCCCTGTTGTTCACACGATTGAACTTCTCGATTGGGCGACGGGCGGCCCCCGGCCAGGACTGAATTGATCGGCGGCAACAGGAGGATCACGATGGCTAAGAAAGCTAAGAAATCCAGCAAGGCGAAGGGCGTTAAGGCCAAGAAGAGCAAGAAGAAGGCTGTAGCGGCGAACAAGAAATCCACGAAGAAGTCCGCAAAGAAGTCTGGCAAGAAGGCGGCGAAGACGGCTTCAAAAAAGAAGGCCGTGAAGAAGAAGTCGGCAAAGAAATCAGCGAAAAAATCCGCCAGAAAATCTCCAGGGAAATCCACCAAAAAATCCGCCAAGAAGTCAGCCAAGAGATCCACCGGTAAATCCGCAAGGAAACCGGCGGCGAAGCGCAGGGCATCGACGAAAAAGGCAGTGGCCAAGCGCGCCGCGCCAAAGCCCACCCCTGTGCCGGACACGAGTTGGGCGATGGCCGAGCCTGCGGCTCCGTCCCATGGTCATACGGATCAACCCCCCGGGTCGGGAGAGGACGGCACTTAAAGCAGATGAGGTTGGTTGAACCGACCGCCTCGTCATTGCGAGCCGGGGACCGATTAATTGGTTTGCGCCGGTTTGCGCGTGAAACGAGACAATCCAGAGGTTGAAGAAAAAGCTGGGTTGCTTCGTTGGCGTTGGGACGGCGCCACACGTCGCCATCGGCCGGCTCGCAATGACGTTGATCGAGCCTCAACGCACTATAGCGTTTTCGAGCGAAGTGGATGCCGGTTTGTGTGAAGAAAACGCGTCTAAGAGGCTCTTAGCATGATCCCAACCCGAAGAGCCGAGCAAAGTGGAAATCGGTTTCGAGAAGATCGCGCTCGATCCCAAAGATGACGAGAGGCTGATTCCAGTCCGTTCGACTTGGAGAACGGCGACTGGTTCTATCAGCCTCAGCTCGTTCAATGAGGGCAGATGGCTGCAAGGTTTGGGTTCGTGTTGGGTGCGGTCCTGGTCGCGCTGGGAGCCGCCGGCGCGTGGCCGGCGTCGGCGCAGGATGGATTTCCGTTCGGCTTCGAGATGACGCTGGATGCATCGCCGCAGCCCGGTTCAAAGCGGGTGCCATCGCTGGACATTGACGACAGTGGCGGGGTCAAGCTCGAATTGTGGTGCAAAGGCGGGAGAGGCCAGTTTTCGGTTGCCGGCAACACCGTCATCTTCGCGGCCGGTCCGCTGGAGGATCGCTCCTGTCCGCCGGAGAAAGCTCAGGCCGATGACGATCTGGCTGCGGCGCTTTCCGCTGCCGTGACCTGGGAGCGACAGGACGATGAGATCTCGTTTGTCGGACCGACCACGCTGCGCTTTCATCTCAATACAAACTAGAGCGTTTTTAAGCGAAGTGGATCCGGTTCGCGTGAAGAAAACGCGTCACAAACGTAGAGTCCCTTGCACCGTTTCCGTGAAGCGGTGGAGGACTCTAGATTGTGGGTTATGCCGTGCGTGTACGGATCGCTATTCCTTTGCCGCGAAGACCGGATACCCGCTATTTCCAGGCCGATTTGTCGACGTCCCAGCGCTGGGCTTTGAACTGTTTCGCCAGCGCATCCAGCGTGCCGCTGTCATTGGTCTCGTTACTCTCGCCGTCGTCCGCTGACAGATCGTCGGTGAGACCGAGCCTCGGCCCATCGGTTTCGTCCGCAGTGCTAGTCGAGGGAGCGCCGACCCAGAGCATGATGTGATCGGATTCATCGGGCCTGTCAGGGCCTGGCAATGCTGTCACTTTGATGGTGTCGGTCAAGCCGAGCGCCGGAACCAGCACGCTGGGGCGTTTGAAGGTCAACGTCAGTTTACCGGTGTTGTCACTCCATTTTGTTGACGCCGGCTTTGCATTCAAAGCTTTTTCCAGCACACCGGAGATAGCGGTTGCGAGCTTGTCGCGATTGAGCTTGCCCTTGTCACGCCATTCCGCGGCCGGAAACCGGATGGTGCGCTCCATGTCGAACATCCCGGCGCTCCAGCCCGCGGCGACCACGCCGGGCGTTGCTTTCAACCGAGCGAGAAGGGAGGGGGCGCGCTCAGGATCGACGTTGATGTCGATGACCTGCGCTCCCGCCCGCAGCGCCTCGCAAGTCACCGCGAGGCCGTTCAGCAGCACCTCGACATTTTGTTCTCTCAAACTTTTGAGCAGGTCGATCGCGACGTCGATCTTCACTTTCACGGCGATTGCTTCGGGAGATACCTCGGTGAAATCCTTCGGCGATGCGCTGATGCCGTCATCGGTCATCCGGGCATCGTTGAACTCAGCCTCGCTGAGGTCGGAATTGTCTGTTGAGGTCACGTCGGTAACTTTTTGTCCGACGCTGATCCTGCCTCCGAACTCGAAGGTATCGCCTGTGGGCTTGCGTGTGAGCTTCACCGTGACCGGCAGCTTGTCGGCGATGCTTTGGGTGCTGCCGGTCAGGGTCGAACCGTTCACCGCGAGGTTGGCGACGAAGCGATCCTTGCGGCTCGAGCCTTTCTCCGCAGGGTAACACACATCGAGAACGGCGCCCGTGACCGTCTTGCCCTGGCGGGTCTCCTTGAGGATGACATCCGCATTGCCCTCCATCAGTCCGTCGATGGAGGTGAAGTATCTCACCTCCGCGCCGGGCGTGGCTTTGGGAAGTGGCCGGTCTTGCGCCCGCAGAGGTCCCGGTAAAGCCATCGTTAGACTGATCAGGCACAGCCGCAGCGCGCGCATGGAGAATCCCCGCTTGTCGAATCGGCCCTTACCCTAAAACCCACTTCGCGAAAAAAGAAGGCCGCCCGGAGGCGGCCTTCTGACGAAGTCGTGCCGTTGAAGGAGCTCAAAAGCCCATGCCGCCCATACCACCCATTCCGCCGCCGCCCGGCGGCATAGCCGGAGGCTCTTCCTTGGGCAGTTCGGCGACCATGGCTTCGGTGGTCACGAGCAGCCCTGCGATCGACGAGGCATCCTGCAAGGCGGTGCGCACGACCTTGGCGGGATCGACGATGCCCTTGGCGATCATGTCGACATACTCTTCCTTTTGGGCGTCGAAGCCGAAGGTCTCGGTCTTGTTTTCGAGAACCTTGCCCACCACGATGGAGCCCTCGACGCCGGCGTTTTCCGCGATCTGACGGATCGGCGCTTCCAGCGCCTTCAGCACGATGTTGATGCCGGCCTGCACGTCCGAGTTGTCGTTGTTGATGCGGCCGACCGCCTTCTTGGCCCGCAGCAGTGCCGTGCCGCCGCCGGGCACGATGCCTTCCTCCACCGCGGCGCGCGTGGCGTTGAGCGCATCCTCGACGCGATCTTTCTTTTCCTTGACCTCGACCTCGGTCGCGCCTCCGACACGGATTACCGCGACGCCGCCGGCGAGCTTGGCCAGACGTTCTTGCAGCTTCTCGCGGTCATAGTCGGAGGTGGTCTCCTCTATCTGTGCCTTGATTTGTCCGACCCGTGCCTCGATGTCCTTTTTCTTGCCGGCGCCGTTGACGATGGTGGTGTTCTCTTTGTCGATCAGCACTTTCTTGGCGCGGCCCAGCATATTAACGGTGACGTTCTCGAGTTTCATGCCGAGCTCGTCGGAAATGAGCTGGCTGTTGGTCAGGATGGCGATGTCCTCCAGCATGGCCTTGCGGCGATCACCGAAGCCCGGTGCCTTCACTGCGGCCACTTTCAGGCCGCCACGAAGCCGATTGACCACCAGCGCGGCCAGCGCTTCGCCTTCGACATCTTCCGCGATGATCAGCAGCGGCTTGCCGGATTTCACAACCGCCTCGAGCACCGGCAGCAAAGTTTGGAGGCCGGTCAGCTTCTTCTCGTGCAGCAGGATGTAGGCGTCGTTGAGCTCGGCCGCCATTTTCTCCGCATTGGTGATGAAGTAGGGGCTAAGATAGCCGCGGTCGAACTTCATGCCCTCCACGATATCGACGTCGGTTTCGAGCGACTTGTTCTCCTCGACCGTGATGACGCCATCATTGCCGACCTTCTGCATCGCCTGCGCGATCATCTTGCCGATCGAGGCGTCGCCATTGGACGAGATGGTGCCGACCTGAGCGACTTCGGCCGAGGACGCCACCGCCTTCGCGCGCTTCCCGATGTCCTTCACCACGGCGGCGACGGCGATGTCGATGCCGCGCTTGAGATCCATGGGATTCATGCCGGCGGCAACTGCCTTCGCGCCCTCGCGGACGATGGCCTGTGCCAGTACCGTGGCGGTCGTGGTGCCGTCGCCGGCGAGATCGTTGGTCTTGGAGGCGACCTCGCGCACCATCTGAGCGCCCATGTTCTCGAACCTGTCCTCGAGTTCGATCTCTTTGGCAACGGTGACGCCGTCTTTGGTAATGCGGGGCGCGCCGAAGCTCTTTTCGATCACGACATTGCGGCCTTTCGGGCCGAGGGTCACCTTCACCGCGTCGGCGAGGATATCGACGCCGCGCAGCATGCGTTGGCGCGCGTCGCCGGAAAACTTGACGTCTTTGGCGGCCATTGAATGTTACTCCTGGTTTGTTGTGTGCCGCTTCCCTTGGGCGTCGCTTCGCGCCTATGCCGGCATCCATCGTTTTGAAAGATGGATGCCCGGATCATGTCCGGGCATGACGCTTCAATCGAAGCGGTTGATTGCGGAGGGACGCTAGCCGACGATGCCCATGAGGTCGGATTCCTTCATGACGAGGAGGTCCTGGCCGTCGAGCTTGATCTCGGTGCCCGACCACTTGCCGAACAGCACCTTGTCGCCGACCTTGACATCGATCGGCGTGAGCTTTCCAGTTTCGTCGCGTCCGCCGGGACCAACGGCCACGACCTCGCCCTGGGAGGGCTTTTCCTTTACCGTGTCGGGAATGATGATGCCGCCTTTAGTCTTTTCCTCGGCATCAATCCGTTTGACCACAACACGGTCATGCAGCGGACGAAATTTGGTCTTAGCCATAACGCTCCTCCGGGGGTTTCGCAGGACTCTGAATTGCCATCGATGGATGCATGCGCTCTGAATTCACGACGGTCGAGCGATTCGTATCTTTTTGGCAATCATGTTCCGAGAGTGCTATTCGTGGGCGGGGATATGGCTTGGCAGCCATGCTGTCAAGCAAGCCTCTTAAGCCGTTGGTGAGGGCGTGTAGGATAAACGCAAGTATGTCGTAGCTTCTCCGCCTTGGCGAGTGCGGGTGCTGCGATCTCATTTTTTAGGTCCGGCTGCTGGGGGCACAGCGGTCGGAAATTCGGTCGGGGTATTTACAATGGTCAAATCAGACGGCGGACGCGCGGCTTTGAACCTTGGGGCGGCCGCGGCCCTGGCGGTGTTTCTCGGCGGATGCGGGTCGTTCGGCTCGATCGGACTGTCGCCGCAGCCGGCGCCCCCGCCGCCCGTCGAGCCCGAGATCCCGGCCACGGTCCGTGCCGAGGAACTGGTCGGACGGTGGGGTCTTGCGTCCTATCAAAATCCGAACGACCGGTCTCGGACCGAGGCTGCGGCCAGGGCGCAGTGCAAAAATCCTTACGTGATCAGCGCAGGCGGCAATGGCGGCGTCATCATGCATCTTGCCGACGAGGCGACGCCGCAGGAGTTGCGGCTTAAGGGTAGCCAGAGTGGCAAGAATTACATCGGGCCGGAAGGCCCCCCCGGCGGTCCAAAAGATCGCGAGATCGTCTCCTTCGACGGCCACGTGCTCATCACGCGCTTCATCGACTCAGATGCGGCGACCCGCTACGGCAACATGGTTTATATCCGCTGCACGCCTGCGGCCGCGTCGGTCCCCCGCCACACGGCGGCAAAGCCACAGGCCCATTAGCTGGGCTACGCGCGATCGATTCAAACCAAATGCCCGGCGCGACGGCCGGGCATTCTCAATGGGGGATGTGACGCTTCCTGAGGCTAACCGAACAGCGCGTCGATGTCGTCCTGGGAAGCGTGTCCCTCGTCGCCTTCGAGCTTCGGACCGTTCAGCAGCTTCGCATCGCCGACGCGATCGTCGACGATCGGTGGAGCATGGGCACGGATGGCGTCCACACCGCCCCAGATATCCATCATGACATTGATATGATGCTCGATGAACTTCATCGTGCTCATCACCTTGGCAATGCGCTGGCCGGTGAGATCCTGGAAATTGCACGCCTCGAAAATCGAGATCACGCGCTCCTGGATCTCCTCGCTCAACAACCGAGCCTGCTCCGGCGATGCCGCCTTCGACAGCGCGCTGGCCGACTGATCGATCGCTTCAGCCGCCTCCAGGATGTGCTGGGTCGCTTGCTCGGTACCTCCTACCACGGCGCCAAGCTCGTCGGTCACCTTCGCCATCTCGTCGCCGCTGAAACTCTTGCCATGTAGAACTGCGATTTCCTGCTTGGTGCGGCTGATGGCGTCGTAGATCAGATCGAGTTCGGTCTTGAGCTTTTCGCATTGCTCGATTTGTGCGCGATAGGTTTGCAGCAGCATTTGTGCTTCGGCGACCTCGCGGCTGGTGGTCCCGTCATTGGCCGTTCCGGCCGCTTCGTCCGGGCCATCGAGGCTCGGAGCTCCCATCTGTTGGCGGATCGCGCGCAACTCCGCCATGATTTCACGATGCACCGGCATTGGCGCATCGTCGACGACGGCTGTAATAACCGGCGTGCCGCCGTTCAGGGTTTCTTCGACGCGGAAGCGCTTACGTTGAACAGCCATCGTATTCCCCGGCTTTTGGACTCGATGGGCTTTTACACCGGGGTGTTTTAACGCCCGGTTCATGCGGGAACTGTTCGCGACGAATCCGCAGCGCGCAGAGCGTTTTCGTTCATGGAAAATAAACGCTACGGGAAAGAACCCCGTCATATCGACGGCGTGGTGAATCAAGCCGCCGTTCCGTTTACCAAACCGACGCGGTTTTAATTCTTAATCGCTGTGCGGGAGGGATGCGCCATTGACGCGACTCCCAGCGACCATCCACGGCAAAACAGTGCAGAGTACGTCGATGTTCAGACACATATCCTTCGCGCTCCTTGCGGGCGTGTCGCTTGCCGGCCTCGGGATCCAGCAGGTTTTTGCAAGAGACCCACAGGCCAGGTTCTTCACCCAGCCGACCGCCGTCTACGCCGATCAATCCACGCCGCAGCCGTCCGAGCAGCGCCTTGTATATGCCGAGCGGTCCAACATGGGCGGCGGCTTCATCGAGTCGCTGTTTGGAGATGTTCAGCAACAGGGATCGCGCTATCCGCAACAGCGCTATGATTCGCGCCCGCTCTATGCGCCGCAACCGCAGCAGATCATGCTGCAGCAGGACGCGAGCGAAGCCGCTCATCCCGCGTTCGATCCGAAATTCGAGAGGCAGCTCGTCGAATATCACGGCAAGGAAGCCGCCGGCACCATCATCATCGATACGTCGAGCAAGTTCCTTTACCTCGTGCAAGGCGGCGGCACGGCGCTTCGCTACGGAGTTGGCGTCGGCAAGCCCGGTTTTCTGTGGGCGGGCGTCAAGACGGTATCGGCGAAGAAGGAATGGCCCGCCTGGACTCCGCCTGCAGAGATGCTGAAGCGCCGCCCCGATCTTCCGCGCCACATGGAGGGCGGCCCCCAGAACCCACTTGGCGCTCGCGCGATGTATCTCGGCTCATCGCTCTACCGCATCCACGGTTCCAACGAGCCGTGGACAATCGGCACCAACGTATCGTCCGGCTGCATCCGGATGCGCAACCAGGACGTCATCGATCTCTATGATCGGGTTCGCATCGGCGTCAGAGTGGTTGTGATCTGACGCCCGATTATCTTCCCAGATGACAACGGCCGCCTAGAGCCCCGTTTCTGGCGGAATCAGAAGCGGGGCTCTCAGATTTTGATCTGACGCGTTTTCTTCACACGAACCGGTATCCACTTCGCTCGAAAACGCTATAGGGAGCCGTTGTGCTGTTGAGGACCGGAGGCGTCAGATGTCCTCTCCTTCGTCGAAGTCATCGAAATCGTCGAAGTCTTCGGAATCGATATCCTCCTGGTCATGATCATGGTCCTGGTCGAGTGAGCCAGTCTGCGATGGGTTGCCGTGCCGTTGCGATCCGAGGTCGTTCACACCGGCATCGCGTGCCAGATTGCTTCCTGATTGATCGCCGGCGCCGCCCGACGGGTTGGACGACCTGCCGAGGCTGCCGGAATCGCCGAAGCTGCTGGCATGGGCTTCACCACCGCCCATCATGGAGCGGATGCTATTCAGAAGCAGACCGCCGCCCACGGCTCCCGCGGCGGCGGCCGCCGCCGTTCCGAGGAACGAGCCGCCGCCTGCTTGCGGAGGCGGGGTGCCATAGGGCGAATGGCCAGGTCCCTGATCAAAGCGTCCGGCTTGTCCGGTCTGCTGCAACGCCTCACCGGTATTCCAGGCCGGGCGGCCAGAAGGCGCCGGGGGGACGTTCGGGACCGAGCCGCGCGGCGCGGGGCCGCCGAATAGGGTGTCGCGCATCTGGTCGAGAAATCCGCCCCCCGAGACAGCCTGATTGCCGGCTCCGCCGGCCTCAAGCTGCTGAATGCGCTCGTCGGCGCGCCTCAGGGCTTCATCCTGCACCAAAGCCGTTTGCACCAGCGTGTAAAGCGCGTTGGGCGCGCGCCGCAGGCCCTCGGCGATAGCTGTCGCGGCGGCGGGATCGCGCGGCGTGTTTTCGACGCTGGCGAGGCGGGTGAAGAGGTCGTCAACCAACTGTCGTTCTTCCGGCGTCATGGCGCTCTCCCAAAAAGGTGGCTGTCGGGATGTAGTGGCATTCTGTGTCGCAAGTAGTGCCGCCGGAGAATATTTTCGCGGCGGACAGATCAGCCCAATGTCACCCGGTTGGCAACCAGCATATCCCCGAAGCTATCCCCGGCCAGGAATTCGTATTCCCTCTCGCGCTGGTCGGTGAGGGGATCGAGCGCGAGCAAGATTTCATCGACGAAGCCGGGGTGACACATGATCAGACCACCATCCGGCAAACCGTTCAGAAATCCCTGCATCAGTGCGGCGAAGTCAGACTGCGCGAAGTCATAGGCGCCGGCGAAGGCCGGATTGAAGCGGATGCCGGCGCGCGCGGCATGGCGACGAAATCCGGCGCTTAAAAGATCCAGGAGCAACGCCTTCGGCGCGGCGAATTGTTGCGTCAGCGGGGGGCGGCTGCGGCCACACTGCCGCACCCATGCGTCGGGTGCGGCAGTCTTGACGGCGGTCAGGAAGGCGCCGCGCACCTGAGGAAAAATCTGCACATGCTGATGGCCGTCGACATACTCGGGCGCGCGGCCGAATCGTTCCACAAACGCCCCGATCTGCGCCGTCACCTCGTCGAAAATCATCTCGGGCTCGAGCCGGCGCGACAGGCTGGCGCGCAGCATCTTCGAGAGCGCGGGAAATAGCCCGCCATCCAGTGGCCGGTAATGCAGGGTGAGCGGATGAAACGGCGCGGTCAAAGTGAGGTGCAGGCCGATCGCGCAATGTGGATGGCGCGCGCCCGTCACCTTCAGCGCCTCCACGTCGTCGCGTCCTGCGGCCGGGCCGACCACCATCACCGACGTCGCGTTGATACGCTCCCTCTCGATTAGATTGAGGATCGCGCGGTTGACGCCCGGACTGATTCCGTAATCGTCTGCACACAGCCGAATCCGGCGTTGCGGTTCATCGCCGTTCATTCGGCGACGGTCCGGTGCGGGCCGCCGTCGGCCGGCTCGGGTTCGGCCTGTTTCATGCTTTGCTCGGCGACGACATAGATCGGCCGTGCCTTCAGTTCCGAGAGAATCTTGCCGATGTATTCGCCGACGATGCCGATCATCAGGAGCTGCACGCCGCCGATCGTCATCATGCCGACAAACAATGACGGATAGCCGGGAACCGACTCGCCGTCGACCCAGGTTTCCCAGAGGATAGACAAACCGAACAGGAAGGCTGCGAGCGCCAGCAGCAGGCCGAGCAGGCTGGCCAGCCGCAGCGGCGCCACCGAAAATGATGTTAGCCCCTCGATCGACAGACCGAGCAGCCGCGCGGCATTGAAGGTGGTCATGCCGTGAGTCCGAACGTCGGGCTCGTAGTCGACGCGGAACTGACGGAAACCGATCCAGCTCGCGAGGCCCTTGAAGAAGCGGTTTCGCTCCGGCATCCGGCGCAGCGCCGAAGCGGCGCGGGGCGACAACAGGCGAAAATCGCCGGCGTCTTCGGGAATCCGCTGGCGCGCGCCCCAGTTGATGATC
This sequence comes from Nitrobacter sp. TKz-YC02, assembly GCF_049852135.1. Lineage (NCBI taxonomy): Bacteria > Pseudomonadati > Pseudomonadota > Alphaproteobacteria > Hyphomicrobiales > Nitrobacteraceae > Nitrobacter > Nitrobacter sp. TKz-YC02. The sequence goes on along the minus strand of NZ_CP180728.1, from coordinate 3,157,914 downwards.
GCATAAAAGCTGTGCACGCCGATCCGCCGCAGCAACGACTCGTTCGCCCGGTGCGCCTTCGCGGTGTAGATGACGTCGTAGCCATCGTTGATCCAGTGATCCACCAGCCGTTCCACGAGATCGGGCGAATGCTGGCCGTCGCCGTCCATGAACAGCAGCGCGCCGCGCTGCGCGTGATCCAGGCCCGCCATCAAGGCGGCTTCCTTGCCGAAATTGCGCGACAGCGAAACCACCTGCACGTCCAGCGCGGTGGCGGGAAGCGCGCGGGCGAGGTCGAGCGTGTCATCGGCGCTGCCGTCATCGACATAAACGACTTCGCAGGCGAGGCCGAAGCGCTGCCTCAGCTTTACCGCAAGCGCGCTGAGACGTTCGTGCAATTGCTGGAGCCCGGCGGCTTCGTTGTAAACGGGTACGACGATCGACAGACCTTGCGCGGACGCGGTGGCCTTATCTGCAGGCAGACCTGGAAGGCTGGTAGCTGGAGTCATCGGTCGGTTCCGACGGGGTCAATTCATTCCAGTTTGTAGGGTAGTAAGTGACAGCGTGCGCTTCAACGGGCGGACGGCACGATTCTACGTCCGCAGGAACGCTTCCAGCTTCGCGAAAAGCGGGTTCTCGCGATCGAACACATAGTCAAGCGAGGCGATCGACACCGTTTCAGCGCCGTGTTGCCTTAGAAAACCGGCGAGCGCGTAAAGCCGGTCCGGCGGGCAATGCAGCGTAACCATCCCGGAGGATGTTGGTCCTCCGAACGGGGAGACGACGCCGAAGCGATCATGTGCCTCTGTGAAGAGTGCAGTATCGCAGCCGGTGAAGCGGGTTCGCACCTCGCGGTATTGGCTCGCGCGGGCGCGGGCGGCGATGTGGTCGAGAATGATCCGCGTCGTTTCGCGTGCACCGCTGGACCAGTCCGCGTCGCGTGACGCGACCAGATTGGCCTGGCTGCGCAGGATCACGCCGTCGTCCAGCACCCTGAGGCCGTTAGCGGTGAGCGTTGCCCCGGTCGTCGTGATATCGACGATCATCTCGGCGGTGCCGACCGCTGGCGCGCCTTCGGTGGCGCCAGCGCTCTCGACGATGCGGTAATCGACCACGCCGTGCGAAGCGAAGAAGGCGCGAGTCAGGTTGATATATTTGGTTGCGATCCGCATCCTTCGGTTGTGCTGGGCGCGAAACCCGGTCGTCACGTCGTCGAGGTCGGCCATGGTACGCACATCGATCCAGGACTGCGGCACGGCGACAACCACGTTGGCGCTGCCGAAACCAAGGCCGTTGATCAGCGCCACGCGTTTGTCGGCGTCGACGATGCTTTCGCGGATCAGATCTTCGCCGGTGACGCCGAGATGCACCAGGCCGCGCGCGAGTTGTGACGCGATTTCGCTCGCAGAGAGATAGGCGATCTCGACGTTATCGAGCTCGGCGATAGTGCCGCGATAGTCACGTACGCCCCGCGGTTTCGAGAGCGTCAGCCCGGCGCGGGCGAAAAACGCTTCGGCATTTTCCTGCAAACGGCCCTTCGAAGGCACGGCTAGAACGAGTGGCGTGGTCATTGCGCGCTCCCGCCGATCCGGCTCGCGGAAGATACGTCTGCGGACCGCGTCAACGCCTCGATCCAGACCGCGAAGCCGACCGCCGGGATCGGTGCGGCTGCCCCAAGTCGCGTCATAAGGTCGTCGTAGCGCCCGCCCGCAACCAGTGGCTCGTCGTCCTGGTCCTTGCGCTGCAGTTCGAATTCAAAACCGGTGTAGTAGTCGACGCCGCGGCCGAAGGCGGTAGCGAAGCTGATTCTATCAGTTTCTACGCCCCGCGCGGCCATGAAGCCGGTACGGCTTTCGACTTGATCGATTGCACGGTGAATATCGAGCCCGGCGTCTGAGGCGAGCGCGCGCAATTGGCCGAGCGCGTCATCCGGATCGCCCGATATCGCAAGAAACCGCTTGATGATCGTCAACGCCTCGTGCGGCAGTGCGCCGCTCTTCAGGGTGGATTGTTCGAGGAAGCGGTCGGCGATCTCATCCAAAGAGCGGCCGCCGACAATGGTCGCGCCTGCGATCGACATCATGTCGGTCACCAGCGCTAAGGCCGCCTTGCGATCGGAGCCTGCGAGAGCCGCCAGCACGCCTTCGTATTCCTTGTGCCCCGGTCCGGACGCTAGCGTCAGGCGTTCAATATCCAGCGCGAGGCTGACCTTGCGGTTGAAATCCTTCATCAGCCGACGCCGCCATACCGGATAAAGATCGAGCGAATTGATTAACGCGGTGAACAGCGCAACGTCGCCTGCACGGATGTCGACGTCGGCGATGCCGAAAGCTGCAACGGCTTCCAGACCGAGCGCGAGCATTTCGGCGTCGGCGGCGGCGCGGTCCTGGCGGCCGAATGATTCGATGCCGGCCTGCGGGAATTCGCTTGAGCGGCCGCCACGATAGCGAAACACGGGTCCGAGATAGCAGAAGCCCGCCGGCTTACCGGCCTTGCTGGACGCGAGATAGTCGCGCGCGACCGGGATGGTGAGGTCGGGACGAAGGCACAGGTCCTCGCCTCCTGAGTCGGACGTGAGATAAAGGCTCTTGCGGATATCCTCGCCCGAGAGGTCCAAAAACGGCTCGGCCGGTTGAAGGATGGCTGGTTCCGCCTTGATATAGCCAGCCTGCATGAACGACGACAGCAGGGCTGCTGCCCGGGCGGCGGTTCCGGTCACCCCAACGACTTGCGTGTCGGTCATGATATCGTCCAAGCTTGCACGCCGCCCGCGGGTGTCGCGCGCCCCTTGCCTAACATATTGAAATTCGATGTATATCGATGGCATGGCGAAGTCGCCGCGCCGCCGGTCAACATCATTTGCGGCAGCCCATAGCACGGCGGGCGGTGAGTTTCGACCTCGTTCCGCCGGCTATTTGCCGAGAAGGTTGACGGCGACGGACGGCGCCTTGCGTCAGAATTTCATCGACGCGAACAGGCGTACGTTGCGGCCGGGCTGCAACACCTCGTCCTTTTTGTAGGACTGGTGGAAGCGGATGTCGTCGTTGAGCAGGTTCTCGCCCTTTAGGCCGACGGTGAGCGTCACCGGCCAGTCGCCGTTCGGCAACGTCGTCGTGTGATTGATTTCGGCGTTGAGCAGGTTGTAGCCCGGCGTCGGCGTTTCGAACGCGCCGAGGTTGTTTTGGGCGAAAGCGTGCAGCAAGTTGACGCGCGCGGTCCAGCTTGCGTCGCGATAATAGACCCCGCCACCGAGCCGCTGCGGCGGAATTTTCGGCACGAAACTGCCGTCGAGGAATACCGCGTGGACGATGTCGTATTGCGCCTCGACCCCGAACACGCCGTTCCACACCCGCGCCACGTCATGCTCGATCTGGATTTCGCCGCCGGTGAAGCGGGCGTCACGCTGCGAATAGATGATCTGGTCGTAGGTCGCGCCCGGCGTGCCGCAGGATGCGAAACTCTCGCTACAGCGGACACCGGTGAAGTTCTTGAAGATGAAGTTCTGATAGCGGGTGTGATAGATCGACAGTTCGAAACGGGTATCGCCACGTGCGCGCTTGAAACCGAGTTCGACGGTGTTCGCCTTTTCCAGCGTCATGGTCGGATCGCCGATCTCGAACGTGCGCGGCGTATCGTGCGGTCCCTTGTAAAACAGCTCGATGGGATCGGGCGCGCGTTCGACATGCTGCACCGTGGCGCGCGCGACGATGTCGTGCGTTAGATCGTAGAGCAGCCCCGCGCTGGCGCTCATTGGCATGAAGCGTCGATCGACCGGAAACACCGTGGGTTGATTCGGCGGTGGCAGGAACGTCGGGGGAAACCGTGCGCCGGTGCCGTCGGTCTCGGTCTGCTCGATGCGAAATGCCGCCTGTGTTCGCAGATTTCGCGTGACCTGCAATTCCTCGAACAGGAAGGCGGCGAGATTGGCATTCTGCGCCGGTGCGAGCAGGGGATCGGTCGCGCCGGCGACCGATAAATTGCGCCGGCTCCATTGCACGCCGCCGGAGCCACGCAATTCGCCCAGCATGGTGGCGAACGGCAGGTGCGTGACCTCGACGCGGGATTCCAACTCCTGGTTCTTAAATCGCGAACCGATCAGCGCGGCGGCGCCGACGCCGTTGATCTCGTTGTGCTTGTAGTCGGAGTAGCCGAGCCAATAGCGCACCGTATCGATGCCGCTTTCTCCCACGCGCCACTCGCCGCGGCTCGCCCATTTCTGCTGGTGCAGGTCGATGTGGTTCTTCACCCTGGCGGAATCGATGCCGGGGATGAAGTAGGTCATCGCCGTTTCCTGAAATGACATGCCGACGAAACCGCGATCGAAAATGTAGGAGCCGCCGACCGCGTGGCCATCGGAGCGATAGCTTGAATTGGTCTGAATGCCGCCGGGGATACGATAGTCGTTGGCCTGCCGGGCGTATGCGTCGGCATGGATCGCAACGTTGCTGCCGCCGACATCGAGTTGTACCGCGCCGTCACGGCCGGTGCTGACACTGTTGAGGCCGCCGCGTGCTTCGAATGCGATGCCGTTCTTCGGAATTGTCGTTGGGATGCGGTTGTTGCTGGCGCTGACCACGCCGCCTGTCGCCTGCGAGCCAAAGCGCAACGTGCCGGGACCGCGAATGACCTCGACGTTCTGTGCCGATAGCGGATCAATCGTCACGGCGTGGTCTTCCCCGAGATTGGCCATGTCGCCGGAGCCGATGCCGTTTTCCTGGGTTCGCACCCGGAAACCGCCGAGGCCTCGGATCACCGGGCGGCTCGCCACTGGCGAGAACGACGTTGCCGAGACGCCGGGCGTGGTCCCGAGCGTGTCGCCGAGCGAAGCGGCGCCGCGCCCCAGCACCTGCTTCGCCGTGAGCAGGCTTGCTGAGGCGAGGGGCACGTCGGCGCGAGGTTGTTCCGGCACGGCGGGGAGCCGCGCCGGCGCCGGCACTGGCGCCCGCATTCGAGTGACGTGACGAACGGCGACGCGGGCGCGCCGTTTGGCGCGCTTCGGCGCGTCGACGGTGATTCCGGGCAGCAGCTGCCCTTGTGCCCGCGCCTCCATAGTTGGGGAGCCGATCAGGCACACCATCCCCGCGACCACACCCAAAACTACCCGCCGCATACTTTTTGTCCTGCGATTAATTTGCAATTGCATATAAGATGCAGATGCAATTCACTTGCAAGTGGAAAAAATGGGCGGAAGTCGAGAGAGGCAGGAATACGTCATGGCAGGGGCTTGCTCCGACCATCGGCGGGGCTGTCGGGTGGGGAAGGCCGGAATAAGCCGATTATTACGGGCGGCGGCCGAAACAACCTGACTTTGTCTTTTGAGATGATCTGTCGCGCGAGCCTGACCCGGTGCTTCCGCTATTCTGGCTGCCAGTCCCCCAGCACGGTCTGGACAAGGGCGAGGACGGCAACCGCGGCGGTATCCGCCCGCAGGATGCGCGGTCCGAGCGATAGGCGCAGGGTATGAGGTTGGTTGAGCAGGCTTTCCCGCTCGTCTTCAGCGAAGCCGCCTTCGGGACCGACCAGAACGTCGATGCCTTGCGCGGCGCCGCGCATCGGCTCCAGTGTCTGCGCCGGATTTGCCGTCAGAGCGGCCTCGTCGCAGAATACCAGCAGGCGTTCGGGCGCGCGCCGGCCGAGCCAACGATCCAGGGACACCGGCTCCTCCACCGCAGCCAAGCTGAGGATGCCGCATTGCTCGGCCGCTTCGATGACATTGGCGCGCATCCGATCGCCGTTGACGCGTCCGACCTGCGTGAAGCGGGTCAGGAGGGGCTGCAGTGCGCAGACCCCCATCTCCACAGCTTTCTGAACCATGTAGTCGAGCCGGGCATGTTTCAGCGGCGCGAACGCGTAGCGCACGTCCGGCAGGTGGTCCTGTTTCCTCGTCACGGCGACGATTTCAAGATTTTCCGGACGCTTGCGGCCTGAAATTGCTGCGCGCCACTCGCCGTCGCGGCCGTTGAAGACCAGAACGTTTGTCCCGGTCCCAAGGCGCAGGACGTTACCAAGATAGTTGCCCTGATTGCGGTTGAGCGGGATTCTGTTGCCCGCCGCAAGCGGTGCATCGACATAGAGCCGGGGACTGCGAAAGTCGGTATGAGGCATGCAAAGAATCCTGCGCGAGCACTTTACTAGAGCAGGGCGAGAAAAATTGCGTAGCGATTTCCGTTCCCATCAAACCCGATGAACAATTTGCCTTGAACAGCGCGGGCTGCGGCATCATTCCGATGGAAAATGGGAGATATTGGAGACGTTGTTGGTTGCGGCGCGACCAAGCGTCGCGCTCTCGCCCAATTCGTCGGGTTGTTAGGAATCGGCCGCGATCGTACAAATCGGACATCAAGGCAGGTCGTTTGTTGGTAAAGGTTGGCTTGGGCGTTTGACCCTGCCGGAGGAATGCTGTGATCATTCTGCGCATGATCGTTCCGCTGACGCTCGCGGTTTTCGCTATCGGCACCACGGCGGCGCTCGGTCAGACACCGTTTCCGGCGCCATTGCCTAATAGCGCAACCGGAACGGTCAACGATCCGGCGTTTCCGCCGGTTAACGGGGCGCCCGCGCAAAAGACTACCGCGCCTCAGGACTCGCCGTTTCCCCCCGTCAACGGGGCGCCCGCGCAAAAGACTGCTGCGCCTCAGGACTCGCCGTTTCCTCCCGTCAACGGCACCTCTGCGACGGCAGGCGCGCCCGCTTCGTTTCCGTCCGGAGGCGCAGCGCCGGTGGGTAGTTTCGGAGCGCCTGCGCGCCAGCAGGCTGGCCCGCCCGGTGGCGAGGATTGCATGAAGGAATTCATGCCGCTGCGTGACGCGGCTGAGAAACGCGGCAAGTTGATCCAGACCGCCAGCGCCCGTAAGGCGCCGCCCGACGAAGCCTGCAAATTGATCGGGCAATATTCGCAGGCGGAAGCCAAGATGATCAAATTCATCGATACGAATTCCCGGAGATGTGGAATTCCCGATAATGTCGGGACGCAGATGCGCAACAACCACAAGGCGACCGAGACGATGGAGCAGAAGGTTTGCGACGTGGCGAAGCAGGCGCAGATGCGCGGCCCGGCCGGCCCGAGCCTCAGTGAGGCTCTGGGGTCGGCATCCGGCGGATTGCCTGAGGCAACCACGCCGAAGAAGGGCGGCAGCACGTTCGATACCTTGAGCGGCAACGCTCTCACACGATGACGGGATTTTGATGAGCGATGCGGCTGCGCGTGTCGCGGACTCGGTCGGCAATTGGGTCGATAGCCACGCGCCGCTGTGGGCGCGCCCCTATCTCAGGCTGTCGCGGCTGGACCGTCCGATCGGGTCGTGGCTGCTGTTGATGCCGTGCCTATGGTCGACGGCGCTGGCTTCGCACCTCGCCCGTGACGTGAGCCAGCTTCCTCTCACGATCGCGCTGTTTTTCATCGGCGCGTTTGCGATGCGCGGCGCTGGCTGCACCTGGAACGATATCACTGACCGCGATCTCGATGCGCGCGTGGAGCGTACGCAGTCGCGCCCTATTCCGGCGGGACAGGTTACGGTGACACAGGCGCTCGTGTTTCTCGTTGTGCAGGCGCTGGTCGGGCTGGTGGTGCTGCTGCAGTTCAACCACTTTGCCATTGCAACGGGAATTGCCTCGCTCCTCATTGTTGCGGCCTATCCTTTCATGAAGCGCATTACCTATTGGCCGCAGGTCGTACTCGGCCTCGCGTTCTCCTGGGGCGCACTGATGGGATTCGCCGTGGTGCTGGGCCGCATCGATGCGGCCGCGCTGGCGCTGTATGCGGGGACGATCGCATGGGTGATCGGCTATGACACGATCTATGCACATCAGGACGCAGACGACGACGCGTTCATAGGCATCAAGTCCACCGCACTGCTGTTTGGTGAGCGCACGCGCTTAGCGCTGGCGATCTTCTACGGGCTGGCCGTTGTTCTGATCGGCGTTGCCATGCATCTTGGGGGCGCGCACTGGCCGGCATGGATCGGCCTTGCGGCCTTTGCCGCGCATCTCGCTTGGCAGATCGCCCGGATCGAGATTGGCGACTCCCGGCTCTGCCTGTGGATTTTCAAGTCCAACCGCGATGCAGGACTGTTGTTGTTTGCAGGGTTGCTGGCCAGCGCGTGGCTATAGCCGGGACATGATCCCGAAGCGGTTCTAACGCCCTGCAATGAACGAATAGAACGAATAGCCGAGGATGCTTTCTCGAACGTTTAGTGTCGCGCGATGATCTCGCGTTCGCCCCGATAGATTGCTGCGGGGTTGAGCAGATCACCGCCGCGCCGCCGCATCAGGAAGGTCGGGCGTCGCCTGCTGATGGTATTGCTTCGTCGTCGACGTGGTGCAGGATCGCGCCTGTCGTCGGCCAGCTGAGGAAGCGCGAGGATCTCGCTCCAGGTTTGCCACGCTACGGCACGCTCATCGGCGTCCTCGGTCACAAGAAGGGGAATGACAAGCGACGGATCTCGGTGAAGCAGCACGAGCGCTCGGCCGTCGGCAGTCTCGCGCACGGTGACGCCGATGAATTCGCTGACGCGTACGCTGATTGTCATTTTCATGCCGCGCACCGCGCGGTGCAGCGTCACGCACTCGCGATGAAGTTCGATCTGCCGGATGCCGCCGTCGGCTCGGCTGTCGCGCGCGGCGAAGCTGACAGGCAGTGAAAGAGGGTCGAGCCGCAGGCTACGGCTCGACCCAGCGGGATTGATCCCGCCTGTTGCTGTTTGACGCCTCACGGCTTTACTCTCCCCGCCGGAATTATGTTTCCGGTCGATGGGCGAGAGCTTGCCAGAGCGCGGTCCGGATTTGCTTAAAAAGGCTGGTTAATCGAAAATAGCCCGCCTACCATTCGCACACATGATTGACAGACCGTTGGCCGACATGCTTGACGGGTTCTTGCCGGGGTGCGGATAATCTTAATACCCGCTTCATTGAATGCTTGAAGTCCGCGTAGAATAAGCACATCTCATGACGGACCCGCTTGCGCGCCGGTCTTGTCGAAGACCCGAGATTTTATTTGTGATATCTTCACCAAATTCATCGACGGAATCCGTCGTATCCGAACTGTTCGATCAATCCGCCCTCAGTGAACTCGCCGGGCGGCTGGTCGAGGCGGCGAAGCGCGCAGGCGCTGATGATGCGGATGCGGTTGCCGTGCGGGGCGTCTCACAAGGTGTCGAGGTTCGCGACGGCCGCGTCGAGGAATCGGAGCGGTCGGAGGGCGATGACGTTGGACTGCGTGTGCTGGTTGGTAGGCGGCAGGCCACCGTCTCGACCAACGATGTTGGTGGCGACAATGTTGCGAAGCTCGCCGAACGCGCGGTCGCGATGGCGCGCGTCGCGCCCGAGGATCGGTATGTCGGACTTGCCGACCCGTCATTGCTGGCACAAAATTTCCCCGATCTCGATCTGCTGGATCGTGTGATGCCGTCGACGGCGGAACTCGAGCGCAGAGCGGTCGAAGCTGAGGCGGCAGGTCTTGCGGTCAAGGGCGTGACCAAATCCGGCGGCGCGTCGGCGTCCACCGGTATCAGCGGCATGGTATTGGTGACGAGCACCGGTTTCCACGGAAGCTATCTGCGTTCGAGCCAGGGCATCTCGATGATGGCGATCGTCGGCGACGGCACCGGTATGGAACGCGATTACGATTTCAGTTCCGCGCTTCATGGATCTGATCTCATGTCTCCGGCCAGCATCGGCCGCAGCGCGGGCGAACGCGCGGTAGCGCGCGCCAATCCGCGCAAGGTTGCGACCTGCAAGGTGCCGGTGGTGTTCGATCCTCGCGTCGCGGGCTCGCTGGTCGGCCACGTCGTGGGCGCTGCCAATGGTGCGGCGATCGCGCGCAAGACCAGTTTCCTGAAAGATCGGCTTGGCCAGCAGTTGTTCGCGAAAGGAATCCGGATCGTCGACGATCCATTGCGGATGCGTGGTTTGCGCTCGCAATCCTTCGACGCCGAAGGGGTCGCGACCAAGAAGCTCGCGGTGATCGACGACGGCGTTCTGACGTCATGGCTATTGGATTCAGCGACCGCGCGAGAGCTTGGACTAACCACGACCGGTCACGCCCACCGTGGCGTCTCATCGTCGCCATCGCCGGGATCGTATAACCTGCATCTTGAGGCGGGAGAACTGACGCCGCGCGAATTGATCGCGGACGTCGAACAGGGTTTCTACGTTACCGACCTGATCGGCTCCGGCGTCAACGGCGTGACCGGCGACTATAGTCGCGGCGCTTCCGGATTCTGGATAGAGAACGGCGAGATCACTTATCCAGTCAGTGAGATCACCATTGCCGGGCATCTGATCGAGATGTTCAAATCGCTGACACCTGCCAATGATCTCGTGTTTCGTTACGGCACCAACGCACCGACCGTCCGCATCGAAGGGTTGACTGTTGGTGGGCTCTAGGGGTCCGATTCTGAACATTCGCATCGCGTTTCAGCGAGCGTTCTTGCGAATGTTGGAGTCAGAGAACCAGTTCAAGCGGGATTCTGAATTTGACGTTCGTATCGGGAGATTGCGCTTCAGGTGAGTAGCGAGTGTCAAATCCACTCCACTAGCTCCGACGGCCGCGCAGACCTTTTAGCGCGGGACCGCGCCTTACTGATCGAGACGGTGCGCGAGGCGGGATTGCTGGCGCTTGCGATGCGCCGCACCCAGCTGCGAACCTGGACCAAGGGAGTGTCGTCCCCGGTTTCGGAAGCGGACATCGCGGTTAATGACCTCATTGCCAGCAAGCTGCGCGCGCTTCCGGATTACGGCTGGTTGTCCGAGGAAAGCGCCGACGATCTCTTGCGGCTCGGCAAGAGGAGGGTGTGGATCGTCGATCCGATCGACGGCACTCGCGGCTATCTCGCCGGCCATGACGAATGGTGCGTCAGCGTCGCGCTGGTGGAGAATGTCTCGCCGCTGCTCGCGGCTGTGTTCGCGCCGGCTACGGACGAGTTTTTTCTTGCCGAGCGCGGGCAGGGCACGACCTGCAACGGTCTTCCGGTCCGGGCGACCCACGGCGACGATCTGGATTTTTCAAGAATCGCAGGGCCGAAGCCGCTTCTGGAAAAACTGGACCTGCGGCCGAACGATGCCGCCCTTTGTCCGAGGATCAGTTCGCTGGCGTTACGACTATGCCGCGTGGCGAACGGCAGAATCGACGCGGCGTTTGCCGGCGGCCAGAGCCACGATTGGGATCTCGCCGCGGCCGATTTGATCGTGCATGAGGCGAATGGTAAAATGACCTCGCTCGGGGGCGAGCCGATCCTCTATAATCGTGCCGAGGTGACGCACGGCGTGTTGGTCGCGGCCGGCCATTCTCGCCACGCGCGCATTCTCGCGCATGTACGGGGGCGTTCTCTGGCATAGGTTGGCTGCTGACTTTGATGGTATTTGCCTGACGGCCGGCGACATAGTAGGACAACGGGCAATGCAGCCAGACAGTCCGCCCCAGCAGTTGCTCCATCTCGTGATCGGAGGCGAGCTGACCGATCTCGCGCATACGACCTTCAAGGACCTCGACGAGGTCGAGATCGTCGGCCTTTATCCGAACTACGCATCGGCCCATGCCGTCTGGAAGGCGAAAGCGCAGCAGACGGTTGATAACGCCCACATGCGGTATTTTATCGTGCACCTCCATCGGTTGCTCGATCCTGGTCAAGATACGAAGCCCGCCCATTGAGAAAACTGCTTCGCAATTTGCTGCGCTCCCGCGGGTTTCAGCAGTTCGCAGGCCTTCTGGCCGCGGGCTTTTTATGGCTGGTTTGGCGAACCAACAGGTTCAGCTATGATCCCGAGGATGTTTACGACATAGTCGAGCCGCAGATGCCGGTGATCCTCGCGTTCTGGCATGGACAGCATTTCATGACGCCGTTCATCAAGCGGGCGGAGCATCGCGGCAAAGTTCTGATCTCGCGCCACCGCGACGGCGAGTTTAACGCGCTCGCCGCGGAGAGGCTGGGGATTGAGACCATTCGCGGCTCCGGCGACCACGGCTCCGCATTCAATCGCAAGGGTGGCGTCGGCGCCTTCAAGGAAATGGTCCGTGCACTCGAGGAGGGCTACAACATGGCCCTGACCGCCGATGTGCCGAAGCGCTCGCGGATCGCCGGTCTGGGCATCATCATGCTGGCGCGTGAATCGGGGCGGACTATCATGCCATTTGCAATGGCGACGAGCCGCTTCATCCGCCTGAATAACTGGGATCGCACGACGATTAACCTGCCGTTCGGACACGGCGTTCTAGTTGGCGGGGAGCCGATCTCGGTTCCTGCCGACGCCGATGCGCAGATGATGGAGATGCTGAGGGCGCGGCTGGAGGCGACATTGAACGATGCGACGCGAAGCGCTTACACGAAAGTCGGCCGGCCCGAACTCGAGGCTGGTCCCGAATACGAGGCGGGTCATGCCTAGTACCGCAGATTTGAAATTCCAGTACCTCTTGCAGCGGGTTCATCTTCGGGAATTTCGAATCGAAAGCGGTACTAGAATCATAAAGTTGCTGGTACCCTTTGCTTTCCGAGGTTCGTTAAGGGGGTGTTGTGATGTCTCACGAACTTCGGAAAGCTGGTACCAGCCCGATGCCGGCGACGCTGCGCTTCTATCGCAGACTGTCCGCCGCTGCCGGGCCGCTGACGCCCATTCTTCTGAAGCGGCGTTTGAAACAGGGCAAGGAAGACCCGGCGCGCATCAATGAGCGTCGTGGCATCGCCCGACAGCCCCGCCCCGCTGGCCCGCTGGTCTGGATCCACGGGGCCAGCGTTGGCGAAGTGCTGGCGGCAGCGGCGTTGATTGAGCGGCTGCGCGCGCTCGGAATGAGCATTTTGGTTACGTCGGGCACGGTCACGTCGGCGGCCGTCGCCGCGAAGCGGTTCCCGCCGGATATCATTCACCAGTATATCCCCTACGACTCGCCCCGCTTCGTGGAGCGTTTTCTCAATCACTGGCAACCCGGCCTTGCGCTCTTTATCGAATCGGACTTGTGGCCCAATCTGATTCTGGCTGGTGCGAGGCGCCATATACCGATTGTGCTGATCAACGGGCGCATGTCGCGACGCTCGTTCCCGCGCTGGCGGCGGGCGTCCCGAACGATCGCGGCGCTGTTGAGTCGGTTCGATATCTGCTTGGTCCAGTCCGAAATCGACGCGGAGCGCTTCACAACACTCGGGGGGCGCAACGTCGTCATCACCGGCAATCTCAAGCTCGACGTACAGGCACCGCCGGCCGACGAGGCCAAGCTGGAACGACTGCTGTTCGTCACCCGCGGCCGTCCGGTGGTGGTGGCGGCTTCGACCCATCCGGGCGAGGAAGAGATGCTGCTCAACGCGCATCGAAACTTGGCCAATCATTTTCCATCGCTGCTGACGGTGATCGTTCCACGCCACCCGGATCGGGGCGAGGCCATCGCCCGAATGGTCGTCGCGTCCGGTGCGCAAGGGACGCGGCGCTCGCTGGAGCAATTGCCTACGGCGAGAACGGACATCTATATCGCCGATACCATCGGCGAATTGGGATTGTTCTACCGGCTGGCGCCAATCGTTTTTATGGGCGGGTCGCTGGTGCCGCATGGCGGGCAGAATCCGATTGAGGCAGTCAAGCTCAATGCATCCATTGTGCATGGGCCGCACGTCTTCAACTTCCCAGATGTTTATTACGCGCTCGACCGCGCGGGTGGCGCATGGCGGGTTGACGACGGCGATGCGCTGACGAAGCAGTTTGGCTACCTTCTCAACGATTCCGCTGCCCGCGATACCGCGGCGGCTGCTGCGGCTCAGGTGGTGGAAAGGCTCGGCGGGGCGCTGGATCGCACGCTGACTGCGCTCGAGCCATATCTTCTGCAGTTGCAATTTGAACGACGGGCGGCCGATGCGTGAGCCGGCCTTTTGGCACAGGCAATCATCGTTGCTTTCGCGGTTGCTTATGCCCGTCGGCGCGCTTTACGGCGCGATCGCGGCGCGACGGCTGACACGGACGGGTCTGCGCGCGGGGGTGCCGGTGGTCTGTGTCGGAAACTATCATGTCGGCGGCGCGGGCAAGACGCCGACCGTGATGGCGTTGACTGGCATTCTCCGCTCGATCGGTGAAACGCCGGTAGTGCTCAGCCGTGGCTATGGTGGACGGCTGCAGGGCCCAGTGCGCGTCGATCCGCACCGGCATGCGGCTGCCGATGTCGGCGATGAGCCGTTGATGATGGCACGGACGATCCCTGTGATCGTGTCACGGCAACGGAGGGCGGGCGTCGCGCCGGCCCGCGCGTTGGCGGCCAGCGTGATCTTGATGGACGATGGCTTTCAGAACCCGGCGCTCGCGAAGGATATCTCGCTGATCGTGATCGATGGCGATCGCGGCCTCGGTAACGGCCAGGTTTTTCCGTCCGGACCGCTGCGGGCGCCGCTGCCGCCCCAACTGGCCCGTACCGATGCGCTGGTGATCGTCGGCATTGGTGCTGCCGCGGACGACGTTGCAGCACGTGTGAAGGCGCGGGGAGGACCTGTATTTCGGGCACGGGTTGTTCCGGATGACGTTTCGATTGCGGCCCTTTGCGGCAGACGTGTCCTAGCCTTTGCTGGAATCGGCGATCCCTCGCGGTTCTTCCGCAGTCTGCGGGACTGCGACGTCGATGTGGTGGCAGAGCGCGCATTCGCGGACCATCATCCGTTTTCGCAACGCGACGTGGCCGAGCTACAAGCCGCTGGCGAGCAGGATGGTTTAACGTTGGTGACGACGGAAAAAGATCTGGCGCGGCTGCGCAATAATGAAAATCTCGCTGCGTTCGCGCGGATCGTCGTGCCCTTCGCAGTCAGGCTTGCCTTTGACGATGAGCCGTTGTTTCGGTCGTTCCTGACCGACAGGCTCAACCGTGCGCGGCGATAGAGCGTTTTCGAGCGAAGTGGATACCGGTTCGCGTGAAGAAAACGCGTCGAACGCAAATCATAGAGACCGCTTCTGATTCCATCAGAAGCGGGTTCTAGAGTTATGAGGAGGTCTTGAATGCGCCCGGGTAATGGCGCTGCAAGACTGCGCTCGGGAGAGCGTAGGCTTCCTGCAAGTCGACGCTCCAGTATTTCAGCTCGTCGAGTGGAATGCGAGCGTCGGTGACAGCGCAACGGACGTAGGTTCCCGGCGAAATCACCCGGAAATCGCCATCGAGATACTGCACACGCGCTTCGCTCTGACTGGATTGGCCAAATTTATTCAGCACTGCTTCTCTCCAGGATCACAATAATTCATTGCTATCCGGCTGCCTTTCGGAGTTCGGTCCCATCAGTAGCATATTGGACCATGCGGCAACATACACCAGCCTGCTGTCGGCGCTCACGCTTCAATTTGGCGAATGATCCTTTTAAAAAAGATTTCCTTGATCGGCAGGCTTGGTTGCGCGCCTGCTGGATGCCGGTCTGGGCTGGCTCTTGGGGCTCGACCCTGGACTGGATGATGTCGCTGCGGTTCGATCGGCGTCGGAGGTTGCGTTCACCTGTCCGTCAGCGAATTCCAGCGTGAGTCGTGCGCCGGAACCGACCGCCGCTGCGGACCGCAGGGCGCGTCCGGCGTCGTCGCGAACCAGTGCGAAACCCCGCGCGAGCACGCCCCGATAGGAGACCGCCGCCAGCAACTTGGCCGAATGCGTCATGCGCGTCTCATGCCGCTGTAGCAAGGTGACGAGCGCCCGTCGCGCGCGCTCGAAAAGCCGCCGGGTGCGCTCGTCGTCGCGCGTGATCCGATCGCGCTGCGCTTGGGCGTTGGCGAATCTCGACGCCCTGAGCCGAACGGCCAGTCCCGCAAAGCGGTCGCGGCGGTGACGCAGCCCGACCTGCGTGCAGTGTGAGAGCCTCGCGCCGGTTGCGGCAACGGATTGTTTTGCGTGGGCGACCTGTGAGCGCAGCACGCCCAGCGTGAGTCCGCCGGAAATCCGTGTGAAGCGGCGATGATGCACGTGCGTGCTTGCGCGCAAGGCGCGCGGTAGCGCTGCCGCGGCGCTGTCAACCTTCTGGCGGGGAATGGCGAGCAGCTCGCTCGCCCTTGGTAGCGCGCGGGCGGCGGAGCGCAATTCGGTGCGCCGGTCGTCGTGACCTCGTTTCCACGCGACGAGGGCGCGGGCCGCGAGGCTGGAGACTTCGACCACCAGATCGGACCGGACCGGCACTGCCATTTCAGCGGCCGCAGTCGGCGTCGGTGCCCGCTGATCGGCGGCGAAGTCGATCAGCGTCACGTCGGTCTCGTGACCCACCGCCGAGATCAGCGGGATCATGCTGCCTGCTGCGGCGCGGACCACGATTTCCTCGTTGAACGACCAGAGGTCTTCGAGCGAGCCGCCGCCGCGCGCGACGATCAGGAGATCGGGGCGCGGAGTGTGTCCGCCTTCTGGCAGCGCATTGAATCCGTCGATGGCGGCGGCAATCTGTTCTGCCGAGCCTTCACCCTGCACCCGCACCGGCCATACCAGCACGCGGCGAGGAAAACGATCCTCCAGTCGATGCAGGATGTCGCGGATCACTGCGCCGGTTGGCGAGGTCACCACGCCAATAACCTCAGGCAGCCAGGGAAGCAGCTGCTTGCGGGCTTCATCGAATAGTCCTTCCGCCGCGAGCTTCTTCTTGCGCTCCTCCATTAGCGCCATCAGCGCGCCGATTCCGGCAGGCTCGATCGCCTCGATCACGATCTGGTATTTCGACGAGCCCGGATAGGTGGTCAGCTTGCCGGTGGCGATGACTTCTAGACCCTCCTGCGGCTTGAACCGCATTCGGCCGTGGACACCTTTCCAGATCACCGCCTCGATCTTGGCGCTTTCGTCCTTCAGCGCGAAATAGCAATGGCCCGAAGCGTGCGGCCCGCGAAAGCCGGATATCTCACCGCGAACCCGCACATGGCCGTAGGTGTCCTCCACGGTGCGTTTCAGCGCCGAGGACAACTCGGAGACGGTATATTCCGGCGAGTTCGCCAAAAGCTGTGCTGGGTTTGCGGGCATCAGGCTCACTTCTGTTGCTCGTCCGCATTACCATGCTAAACCGCTTCGAAACCACACGAAAGGCTGGATCGGCGGTCGTTCATGAACATTCTTCTGCTTGGTTCCGGCGGCCGCGAACATGCGCTGGCCTGGAAAATCGCCGGTTCGCCGCTGCTGACGAAACTCTGGTGCGCGCCGGGGAATGCCGGGATCGCGCGCGAGGCCGAATGCGTGGTGCTCGATATCGCGGACCATGCCGCGGTGATCGCGTTCTGCAAAACCAACAAGGTTGATCTGGTGGTGGTCGGTCCGGAAGCGCCGCTCGCCGCAGGTATTGTCGACGATCTCGCGACTGCGGGCATCAAGGCGTTCGGTCCCTGCAAAGCCGCCGCACAGCTCGAAAGCTCGAAGGGCTTCACCAAGGATATCTGCAACGCCAACGGCATTCCGACAGCGGCCTATGGGCGCTTCAACGATGCGGCGGCGGCGAAGAACTATATCCACGCGACGGGCGCACCGGTCGTCATCAAGGCCGACGGGCTTGCAGCCGGCAAGGGTGTCGTGGTTGCGACGACGTTGGACGAGGCGCTTGCGGCGGTGGACATGATGTTCGAGGGCGGTTTCGGCGCCGCCGGCACCCAGATTGTGGTCGAGGAGTTCCTGCGTGGTGAGGAGGCTTCGTTCTTCGCGCTGTGCGACGGCGAACACGCGCTAGCGCTGGCGACGGCGCAGGACCACAAGCGTGCGTTCGATGGCGACCAAGGGCCGAACACCGGCGGGATGGGCGCTTATTCGCCGGCGCCCGTAATGACCACCGAGATGTGCCGCCGCACCATGGATGAGATCATTGTTCCAACATTGCGCGCCATGCGGGAAAAAGGCGCGCCGTTCAAGGGCGTGCTGTTTGCCGGCCTGATGATCACGGAACAGGGACCGAAACTGATCGAGTACAACGTCCGTTTCGGCGATCCGGAATGCCAGGTGCTGATGCTGCGGATGATGTCGGACATCGTGCCGGCGCTATTCGCGGTCTGTGACGGACAGTTGAAGCATTTCGATCTGCGCTGGTTTCCCGATCCGGCATTGACGGTGGTGATGGCGGCGAAGGGTTATCCCGGCAATTACGCGAAGGGAACGCGCATTGAGGGACTCGACGATGCCGCCAAGGTTGAGGGCGTGGAGATTTTTCATGCGGGAACCAAGGAGGAGGGCGGACGCATTCTCGCGGGTGGCGGTCGCGTCCTGAACGTCTGCGCGTCAGGCAAGACCGTGGCGGAGGCGCAAGCCCACGCTTATGAGGCGGTCGATCGCATCAAATGGCCTGAGGGTTTCTGCCGCCGTGACATCGGCCTTCGGGCGGTGGCGCGGGAGAGGGGCTGATAGATGCGAATCTTTACCGCCGCGCCTTAAAGAAATCCCGCAACAGCGTCGCAGCCTGGTTTTCGCCGACGGACGGATACACCTCCGGCCGATGATGGCAGGTCGGCGCGGCAAAGAATCGGACACCGGACTCCACCGCGCCGCCTTTGGGGTCTCCTGCGCCGTAGTAGAGCCGCCGAATCCGCGCGAATGAGATCGCAGCCGCGCACATCGTGCAGGGTTCCAGCGTTACATAGAGATCGCAGTCCGTCAGTCGTTCGCTGCCGAGAATGTGCGCGGCGGCCCGGAGGGCCAGAACTTCGGCATGGGCGGTGGGGTCGCGATCAATCAGGGTGCGGTTTCCTGCTGATGCAATGACCTCATTTCCCCGCACGATCACGCAGCCGATCGGCACTTCCCCTGCTTTGCCCGCCTTTTCGGCGGCTCCGAGCGCCATGTCCATGAAAGATGGTGCGGTCATGCCTCGTATCCCGCCGCGAACCCTGTTAAGAGGCGCTCTCACTCAGTCGGACCTTGTGCCCGTAGCGAGATCATTCATGCCCCGCGATAATGATAAAGACAATGCGCGCCCGCGCGGCCGGCGTGAACGGCCCTCCGGCGGCAACAAACCCAAGAGCCGATCCGGCGTCGCGCGAGGTCCGGAAAAGAAGCTCGCCAAGCGCGGTTTGGCTGGCAAGTCCGACAGAGGCGATGGTGACAAGCGGCCTTATGCCGGTAAATCCGATGGCGCGAAGCCTTCTGGCAAGAAGCCCTATGCCAGGAAGCCGTATGCGGGTGCGGGCAAACCCTACGCGGGCAAGCGTGAGGATGGTGAGACCGCGCGGCCTCGGTTCAATCGCGACGACGGCGGCGCGAAGCGTCCCTACACCCCACGCGGCGAGGGTTTTCGGAAAGACGGCGACCGTCCGCAGCGTGCGCGACCGCAAGGTGATCGGCCTTATAGCGCGCGTCCGCCGCGCGAGGGTGGCGGGGAGAAACGTCCGTATACGCCGCGCGGAGATCGCCCGTTCGGCGGCAAGAAGTTTTCACGCGGGACACCCGACCGCGGCTCGCATGGACCGCGCAAAGAGTTTGGTGACCGTGAGGGTCGCGATAGGGGTGACGAAAAGCCGTGGCAGAAGCGCGATGCTGGCCCGCGCGATGATCGCGGCGGCGCAGGGCGTCCACGGTTTTCGAAACCACGCGAGGATCGCCCTGAGCGCGCTGCGGGTGCCGATCGCGGTCCTCGCAAGTTTGATCGTCCGCAAGGCGACCGTCCGCGTTATGATCGTCGCTCCGATGATCGTCCTCGCTTCGATCGCCCGCGGCAGGATCGTCCCGACGGCGACCGTCCTCGTGGTGCCCGCAATGCCTGGCAGGAGCGGCCACGCCGCGACGATAGCGAGGATCGTCCCCGTCGCAATGATCGCGACGATCGTTCGCGTCGTGACAATGAGGACGACAGCAAGGTTTTCGCAAAACGTCCGGCATTCGGAGGACGCGGCGCCTATCGCGAACGCAAGCCTGACGACGAGCGGCGGGGTACACGGACCGAGCCGAAGCCGAAGAAGACCGGCGAACGCATCGCCAAGGTGATCTCACGCGTGGGCCTCGCCTCGCGCCGCGACGCCGAGGAATGGGTCACGCAAGGGCGCGTTGCCGTCAACGGCCGCGTCATCAATTCGCCAGCGCTTGATGTGACCTCGCGCGACGTCATCACGGTCGATGGCCAGCCGTTGCCGGAGCGCGAGCGCACGCGGCTGTTCCTGTATCACAAGCCGCGTGGCCTGATGACGACCCACGCCGATCCCGAAGGTCGGCCGACCGTATTCGACAACCTGCCCGAAGGTTTACCGCGTCTGATCAGTGTTGGCCGGCTCGATTTCAACACCGAAGGACTGCTGCTGCTGACAAACGACGGCGGCCTGGCACGTGCGCTGGAACTTCCCGACACCGGCTGGCTGCGGCGCTATCGCGTTCGCGCCCATGGTGAGGTGACGCAGGCGCAGCTCGATCAGTTGAAAAACGGCGTCGAGGTCGACGGCGTCAAATATGGTTCGATCGACGCCACGCTGGAGCGCGATCAGGGTGCGAATGTGTGGCTGACCTTTGCGATCCGCGAGGGCAAGAATCGTGAAGTGCGCAACGTGATGGCGCATCTCGGGCTTGAAGTGAACCGGCTGATCCGCATCTCCTACGGGCCGTTCCAGCTTGCCGAGATCGCGGAAGGTGAGGTCGAGGAGGTCAAGACCCGCGTGCTGCGTGAACAGCTTGGTGAGAAGATTGCCGCGCTCGCCAACGCGAATTTCGCGGGCGCGGCCGCCGAATCCGAGACCCCAAAGCTCGGCCGTGACGGCACGCCGTTGCGCTCCAAGAAGGACAACAAGGCCAGAGCCAAGCGTTCGCTGATCGAGGACCGCAAGGGCCGCAGCGTCGTGGTGCAGCGGACCGGCAGCGATGAGGCGCGGGCGCGCAACGAAGCTGAGGCCAATGGCTACGGTCCGCCACGTCGGCCGAAGCGTGGCTATCACGGCAAGCGCGATCTGACGCCACGGGATTGACGATGCGCGTCGTCGGCGGGCGGCTGAAAGGACGCAATCTCGCGTCGCCATCAACGCAACGAATCCGGCCGACGGCCGATCGGCTGCGCGAGTCGCTCTTTAACATCCTCGTTCATGCCTATGACGATCCGGTCGCGGATGCGCGCGTACTTGATCTGTTTGCGGGCACCGGTGCGCTCGGCATCGAAGCGGCGTCGCGAGGAGCGAAGTTCACGCTGTTCGTTGATAACGGCGCCGAGGCGCGCGCGCTGCTCCGCAACAACGTCGAGGCGCTCGGGCTCGGTGGCGTGACGAAGGTCTATCGCCGCGATGCGACCAATCTCGGGCCTGCGCATCCCCTCACACCGTTCTCGCTGGTGTTTCTCGATCCCCCGTACCGGATGCAGCTTGCCGACAAGGCGCTCGCCTCGCTGCGCGATGGTGGCTGGCTGACCGACAAGGCGCTGCTCGTTGTCGAGGAAGCCAAGGCCGCGAGCTTCGCCGCGCCAGATGGATTCGAGCAACTCGAGCGGCGCGTTTATGACGACACCGAGTTCGTTTTTTTGCGGAGCACATGACTGTTACCCGAAGCGCAGGCTTGGTCGGGTGTGCAGTCCGCCCGCCGCATCGCTATGTTCTTATCGCCGCCCGAAAAGCTTCTCGATATCGGCGAGCTTCAGCTCCACATAGGTCGGGCGGCCGTGGTTGCACTGACCTGAATTGGGCGTGGCCTCCATCTCGCGCAGCAGCGCGTTCATTTCCTCCGGCTTGAGGATTCGTCCAGCGCGCACCGAACCGTGACAGGCCATCGTGGCCGCGACATGCATCAGCCGCCGTTCGAGCGGAAGCGTCTCATCCCATTCCGCCATGTGTTCGGCGAGATCGCGCAGCAACGCGGCCGCATTGGTCTTGCCGAGCAGCGACGGCGTCTCGCGCACGGCAACCGCGCCGGGTCCGAAGGACTCGATGGCGAGCCCGAACTTTTTCAGCTCAGTTGCACGGTCGATGAGTTTTTCGACGGTCGCCTCATCCAGTTCGATGATGTCGGGAATGAGAAGGATCTGCCGCTGCACGCCGTCCCGCTCCAGCGCTGCCTTCAGTCGCTCGTAAACAATGCGTTCGTGCGCGGCATGCTGGTCCACGACGATCAGGCCGTCGCGGGTTTGCGACACGATATAAGTTTCGTGAATCTGGGTGCGCGCCGCGCCGAGCGGCCGATCGATCAGATCTATCGGAAGATGAGCGTCAAAGCGCACGTCCGCGCTGGGCGCGCCCACATCAAACGCGGTTTGGCCAGCCTCGGAGAAGGCGGTCGCAGGCGGTCCGCCCATCCATGGCCGCGCCCCGGCAGGCGAGGCAGGCGATTGTCGCCAATCCCAATCGGCAGGGCGCGGGGACGTCGCGGGACGAAAAGCCGTGAGCACCGCGCCGTCGCTGTTCGCCGCCGTGCGCCGTCCTTCGCGCGCCAGACCTTCCTTCAGCGCATGCACGATCAGCGCGCGCACCAGCCCGGCGTTTCGGAATCGCACTTCGGTCTTCGCGGGATGGACATTGGCGTCGACCTCTTGCGGGTCCGTTGTGACAAACAACGCCACCACCGGATGACGGTCGCGCGGCAGGTAATCGGAATAGGCCGCGCGCACCGCGCCCAGGATCAGCTTGTCGCGCACCGGACGGCCGTTGACGAACAGATACTGGCCGAGCGCATTCGCGCGGGTCAGCGACGGTGCGGCGGCGAACCCCTCGACGAGCACGCACTCGCGTTCGGCGCGCACCGCGATGGCGGCGGAGCGGAAGTCTCCGCCAAGAATGTCGCCCAGTCGCGTCAATCGTCCCGCTGCTCCCGGCAGCGCCGCTGTCCAAGTCGCTGGCGCACGCCCTTCGCCTGCGAGGGTAAAACCGATATCAGGCCGCGCCATTGCCAGCCGCCGTACCACCTCGCGGATCGCCTCGGCTTCCGTCCGATCGGTCTTAAGGAATTTCAGCCGTGCGGGCGTTGCATAAAAGAGATCGGCGACTTCAACGCGCGTGCCTTGCGTTAGTGCAGCCGGCGTGATCGCGGATTTTCGTCCACCTTCGACGGTGAGCGACCACGCATGCGGCTCGCGGGCGTCGCGTGTGGTGATGCAGAGCCTGGCCACCGCTCCGATCGATGGCAGCGCCTCGCCGCGAAAGCCCAGCGTATGGATGCGCAGCAAATCCTCGTCTTCCAGTTTCGAGGTGGCATGGCGATTGACCGCCAGCGCGAGGTCGCCCTTCGCCATGCCAGCGCCGTCGTCGGTGACGCCGATCCGTCGCTTACCGCCGCCGTCGGTGAAGACGTCGATGCGGGCCGCGCCGGCGTCAATCGCGTTCTCAACCAGCTCCTTGACGACGCTGGCCGGACGCTCGACCACTTCGCCCGCGGCGA
This sequence comes from Nitrobacter sp. TKz-YC02, assembly GCF_049852135.1. NCBI lineage: Bacteria > Pseudomonadati > Pseudomonadota > Alphaproteobacteria > Hyphomicrobiales > Nitrobacteraceae > Nitrobacter > Nitrobacter sp. TKz-YC02. The sequence goes on along the minus strand of NZ_CP180728.1, from coordinate 3,134,717 downwards.
TGCGGTTGACGACAGTCTCAGGAAGCTGGCGGACGGGCATGGTGTGGCTCGGTTCTGGTTGCGAGCGAGTTTAGGCGCTCGCCGCGCCGATTGCATGGGGGCAAATCCGGATGTCCCAGGTTGATTGGAGGGTCTGCGTTCGGAGCGCGGCGGTTGCGTGCAACGCGCGATACTTCGCTTCTCGCCGCATGGGATCGGCGGCACGTCTGCGCGAGATTAGTCCTCGGAAGACGTTCGTCCACGTCTCGCCTTCACATCGCCGCGGCGCTTCTTGCTCTCAAGCCGGCGTTGCTTCGAGCCGAGAGTTGGCTTGGTAGCGCGGCGAGGGGTCGGCCGAATCGCAGCCTGGCGCAGCAATTCGACTAGGCGGTCGGTGGCGTCCGCGCGGTTTCGCTCCTGGGTCCGAAAGCGCTGGGCATGGATCACGATCACGCCATCCTTGGTCAGACGCTGCCCGGCGAGCCGGACGAGCCGCGCGGCGATGTCGGGGGCGAGCGCCAAGCGGCGAGTGTCGTAGCGCAACTGCGCCGCAGTCGAGAGCTTGTTGACGTTTTGGCCGCCAGGGCCAGAAGCGCGAATGAAGCTGATCTCAACGTCGTTTTCGTCGATGGCGATATTGCGGGTGATCCGCAGCATGGCACTCACCTGGATTCGCCTGTCCGACGGCAGGAATCAGGCAGTGGCACCATACCTCGTTTGTTGCCTGCCTGCGCCGTCAATGCGCGGCAGGTTGAGGCGCGGGCTGAGCTGCAGTCGGCTGCGCCGCTGCGGGTTGCGCTTCTGTCTGAGGTGAGCGTCCCACGATCACGGTGAGAAGCCCCTGTCCCCATAGCCTCTTCGCGACTGCTCTCGCCTGGTCCAGAGTGACGGCATCGACGATGGAATTGCGCTTCTCAATGTAGTCGATCGGCAGATTATCCGTCTGATATTGCAACAGACCTGTAGCGAGCTTCGAAGAGGTATCGAGCTCCAGCATCTGCGATCCCTTCAGATAGGATTTGGCTTCGTCGAGCTCCTTCGGCGTCGGTCCGTTTTCGGCAAAACGCTGGATTTCCTTATTAAAGGCCTCGATGCTTTCGCCGGCGCGGTCCGCGCGGGTTCCGGTAGTGCCCGCGAACAGCGCTGAATGGTCCATCCACAAGAGAGATTCCGAGATGGAATAGGCGAGGCCGCGTTTTTCGCGCACCGCGCGATACAGCCGCGACGACAGCGAGCCGCCGCCGAGAATATGGTTATCAATGTAGGCTGCCATGAAATCGGGGTCGTGACGCTTGACGCCGGGGCCTCCGAACATGATCACGGTTTGCGGCACGTCGAGCGGAACGAATGCACTTTGCGGAGGTTTTGCGGCGAGGATGTCAGGAACGGGTGTGAGATCGCCCTTCGCCGGTAGACCTCCGAACGTTTGATCCAGCATCTTTGCAAGAGTCGCCGGCTCGATGTCGCCCACCACCGCGATCTTCAACTTGTCTCTCGCCAGCACCCGCCGCACGTAATTTCTGAGATCGTCGGTCTTGATCGTTGGAATGCTTTCGAGCGTGCCGTGCGAGGGATGACCGTAGGGATGATCGCCGAATGCGAGCTTGGAAAAATTGAGGCCAGCAAGTGCATTCGGATTGGTTGAGTTGCGGCGCAGGTGGGACAGGACCTGCGCACCGATGCGCTCGACATCGCTCGCGTCAAAGCGCGGCGAGGTTAAAGCGAGCTGCAGCAGGCCAAATGCTTCGCCACTGTGTTCCTTGAGCATCCGCAACGAACCGCGGAGCTCGTCGCGCTGGATCGTAAAGCTGAGCTCGATGGCGCGGCGATCGAGCTGTTCACGAAAGGTCTTGGAGGGGAGATCCCCGGCACCCTCGTCGAGCAGGCTGGCGACCATGTGGCCGACGCCGGGCTTGTCGGGCGGGTCCTGCGCCGAGCCGCCAGAGAACGCATATTCCATTGCCACCAGAGGTACGGTGGCGTCCTGAACGAACCAGGCCTCGATACCTCCCGGCGTTACCAGATGCTGGATTTTCGTCCCGGCGAACGAGGGACCAGCAGCAAAGCAGATCAATGCGAAACATACGGTGGCGAGCAGGCCGCGCCCCGCTCCTGTCCGGGGGCGTCTCACGATCGTTTCTCCTCGTGCGCCGGCGTCGAGTCCTTGATGAGGTACCCGGTGACCGAGCGCGTTTTTACCAGCCACTTCTGCGCGACGTCCCGAACCTGCGCGGCGGTCACCGCACGGATGCGGTCCGGCCAGTTCCTGATCTCGTCGACATTCAATCCGACGGTTATGCCCGCGCCGTACCAGCGTGCCAGTGTCGTTTGACTGTCCTGAGCGTAGACTGCCTGCGCGATCAACTGAGTCTTGACGCGCTCGAGATCCTCCGCGGGGATCGGGTTTTTGATGAGATTCGCGATCACCGTATCGATGGCCTGCTCGATTTTGGCAAAATCGGCACCCGGTTTCGGCGCCACCGCGATCGAGAACTGACCCGGATCGAGCGCGATGCCCTGATAGGTCGCGTTGGTGGCGACGGCCAGCTGCTTGTCGACAACGAGCGCGCGGTAGAGATAGGCGTTGCTGCCGTCGCCGATCAATTGCGCAAGCACATCCAGCGCGGGACTTTCTCCCGCCGCAGCGGTGGTCACGGAGGGCACGAGGTAGTACCGCCTTAGCATCGGCTGCTCGACGCGAGTGTCCGCAAGCGTGACCGTCCGCGGCGCGACCGGCAGCGGCTCCTGCGGGCGGATACGAGCGCTCGGAATAGCGGGCTGCGGCGGCACATGGCCAAACGTCTTTTCGATTTCAGGACGAATCTTCTGCGCGTCCACGTCGCCCGCGATCACCAGCGTTGCATTGTTCGGGGCGTAAAATCGTTTGTAGAAGGCAAGCGCATCCTCGCGGGTGAGCTTCTCGATTTCATGACGCCAGCCGATCACGGGGCGGCCATACGGATGGTTGAGATACAGCGCTGCCATGATCTGTTCGGTGAGCCGCGCGTCCGGATTGTTGGCGACGCGCATGTTGTATTCCTCGAGCACGACGTCGCGCTCAGGCAGCACGTTTTCATCCTTCAGCACCAAACCGGTCATGCGGTCGGCCTCGAACGCCATCATGGTCGCGAGTTGATCGCGGGTTACGCGCTGATAGTAGCCGGTGTAATCGAAGTTGGTGAAAGCATTCTCCTCGCCGCCGACGCGCAGCACGGTCTGGGAAAACTCGCCGGCCGGATATTTCGCGGTGCCCTTGAACATCAGATGCTCGAGGAAATGAGCGAGTCCCGATTTACCGGGAGTTTCGTCCGCCGAACCGACCTTGTACCAGATCATCTGAGTGACCACCGGCGTCCGGTGATCGGGAATGATGACGACCGCGAGCCCGTTGGCCAGGGTAAACGTGACGGGAGGTTGGGAGGTGACGGTCTGCGCTATTGCTGCCGGCACGGCCAGAAGGACCGCAAGGCACACCGCCAGTGCCGCGAAAGCGGGGATGGCCACTCGTCGCGCTGCCACCATGGCGCATCTCCGGCGATTTGTCTGAGGGATCACGTTATCGTCAGTCCTTTGCTGGAGCGTTTTACGAAGTGCATATGGTTGGCATGGAGAAATACGTCAAATCGGAAACGGGATATCGCTTCAGATCCCATCAAAAGGGGACGCTCTGGTGGGAGGGAAATCGACACCCCGCGAGCCGCGCGTCTTGGACGCGATATCGATTCAAACTCCACTGGCGACGTGCATTATTAGCGGTCCTTCGATTCTGACATTCGTAAGAAGGCTCGCTTAAACGAAATGCAATGTCAGGATCGGACGATGTCAGGATCGGACTACGGCAGCGAATGTGGTTATTCCGGTCGCGTGATCCGCTTCCCGCTGCGATCGGCTAGTAAGTCCGTTCTTTGCCGCTGTTGACGTCGATATAGGTGTTGCCGAGAGCTTCCTTGGGGCCTGTGCCGTAAGCGAAGTTCGGCGACGGAGTCTGATAGCCCGCCGGCGGTTGCGTTAGTTTTTCACGGTCAGGCTCGCCCGTGAACGGGGCAGTCTCCGTCTTGTTGCCGCCGAATAGATTGCTGAACTTGCTCGCGAAGCCAAGTTGCGTGGGGCTGAGTGATGGATTCACATTATCCGCCGTGCCCAAGTGACGCGTCTCAGCCTGTTGTGTGGCGGTGGCCGCCGAACCATTCGTCGCGAGCTTGCTCGGCAGAATCGAATGTCCGCCTTCCGATTGTCCGCCTTGCCAAGGCGATGGCTTGCGGTCCTTCTTGGCTGCTGCTGCTTCCCTGCGACGCTCAACGTCGGGGTCCTTGGGCCAGTTCGGGTCCCTGGCTTCAGCCACGCCCGAGCCGGGCTGCGGCAATTCGGTGCTGGGTGGAATCACCAGCGGTGACCGCTCGCGATACTCGATGCTTGAGTTTTCCATATTGGTGGCGCCGAGGCCGTGCATGATTTTCGTGATGATTTTGTCTTCGAAGCTGGCGTTTTCATCGTCCTCGGCATGGGCCATGCCCGCCGACAGCACGATGGCAACGCCCGTGGCGACCGCGGCCAGACGAACGCCGCGCAGCAGTGTTGCCGTGGCCCCGAGTACGTCCCAACCGTTTCGTTCGGTGTTGCGCATCACGCTCATCCTGTTCAGCTTTTCAGCGGTTCGCAGCAAAAGCCGCTATCACCCCGAGTAAGCCCTAATCGTCCGTGATCAGGGCGCTTTTGCGGCGGAAGTCCCGAGGAAAGAATCATACAACAGGGCTATCACCCCGACAACGATCGCCACATCGGCAACGTTGAATACGTACCAGTTATAGGTTTTACCTGCGATCTGGACGTGGAACAGGGCGAAATCCACCACCGCGCCATAGGCGAAGCGGTCGATGGCGTTGCCGATAGCTCCGCCGATAATAAGGCCGAGGCCAATTGTCGCCATACGGGTATGCGACCGCGCCATCCAGACCGCCAGTAGGACTACTGCGACAGCCTTGATCGCGAGCAGAATCGCGGCAGCCGCCGGACTTTCAGTTTGGAACCAGCCATAGCTGATGCCGGTGTTCCAGGCCAGCACGAGGTCGAAGAACGGCGTGACGTTGACGGCGCCACGGCGGCCGATATCAAACGCAAACAGAAGCCAGAGCTTGGACGCCTGATCGGCAATCAGCGCCGCGATGGCCGCAACGATGCCGGAGCGAACTGCCGGCGTCACACAGTTACTCCCAGCGCCTTCCATTCCCGCAGCGCCTGCGCGTCGCGTGGCGATACGTCGGGATACTCCCTGTCGCTGCCGACGGTCGGCAGGATCTTCCACGATCGGGCGCACTTGGCCCCGGCAGCTTTCTCGATCACCACGGCCACGCCGGGGACGTTCGGCAAACGGAACGCGTTGGCCGGGGCGTCACCCTCGCGCACTTCAAAATTTGAAGTGATGCAGACCTCTGCAAGATCGACGTCGAACAACACGCCAAGCATCGCGCGGTCGGCGACATAGACAATCGGCGAGGCTTCGAGCGAGGAGCCTATCCGCTTGGCGGCACGCTCAAGCTCCAGCGCGCCGGTGACGACGCTGCGCACCGCGCGGACGGTCTCCCATTTCACAGCTAGGGCGTCGTCGCGAAAGTTGTCGAAGCTTTCCGGGAACAAGGTCAGATGCACCGACGGCTCCGCATCGGGCCGATACAGCCGCCACGCTTCTTCGGTCGTGAACGAGAGCACCGGCGCCAGCCATTTCAGGATTGAATCGCAAAGTTTGTCGATCACGGTCAGCGCGGCCTTGCGTGCCGTCGACGACGGGGGTTCGCAGTAAAGCGTATCCTTTCGGATATCGAAATAGAACGCCGACAGTTCGGTGTTCATGAAAGCCGCGAGACTTGCGACCACCGTCTTGTAGTCGAATTCCGCATAAGCCTTGCGCACCACGGCGCTCTGTTCTGCAAGCTGGTGCAGCATCAAGCGCTCAAGTTCGGGCATGTCGGAGATCGCAACGGCCTCGCCGCGATTGAAGTGATGCAGCGTGCCGAGCATCCAGCGAATTGTGTTGCGCAGCTTGCGATAGGTCTCAATGGTGTTCTTGAGAATTTCCGGACCGATGCGCTGATCGTCGGCATAATCCGTTGCGCAGACCCACAGCCGCAGGATGTCGGCACCCGAATCTTTGATGACTTTCTGAGGATCGACGGTGTTGCCGAGAGATTTCGACATCTTGCGGCCGTTCTCGTCGAGCGTGAAGCCGTGGGTTAGCACCACATCGTAAGGCGCGCGGCCGCGGGTGCCGCAGCTTTCCAATAGCGATGAGTGAAACCAGCCGCGATGCTGGTCGCTGCCTTCCAGATACATCACGGTATCCTGGCCGCCGTCGGCCTTACGTTTGATGTCCTTCAGGCCGGGGAAGTGCAGGGGATCTTCCAGCACGAAAGCGTGCGTCGAGCCGGAGTCGAACCAGACGTCGAGAATGTCGTCGACCTTGCGCCAATCCTCGTTGGAGCGCGATCCCAGAAAACGCTCGCGCGCGCCATCGGTGTACCAGGCGTCCGCGCCTTCCGTTTCGAAGGCGTCGGTGATGCGCTGGTTGACGGCGTCGTCGATCAGGATTTCGGCGGAGCCGTCGCCCGTCTCGCGCACGAACACCGCGATCGGCACGCCCCATGCGCGCTGGCGCGAGATCACCCAATCAGGGCGATTGGCGATCATGCCGGTGATGCGGTTCTGCCCGGCTGGCGGCACCCATCGCGTCACAGAGATCGCGTGCAGCGCGCGGGCGCGGAGGGTGTCGCCGTGCTTCGCCTTGCCGTCATCAGCGATGTCTCGATCCATCGCGATGAACCACTGCGGCGTGTTGCGGAAGATCACCGGCTTCTTCGAGCGCCACGAATGCGGATATTGATGTTTCAAACGGCCACGGGCGAGCAGCATGCCGCGTTCGACCAGCGCCTTGACGACTGCCTCGTTGGCGTCGCCCTTGTTGCCCTTGTCGTCGATGACGCGCTTGCCTTCGAAGCCGGGCGCCTGCGCGGTCAGCGCACCGTTCTCGTCGACGGTATAAGGAATTGTCGAAATGATTCCGCGCGTCTCAAGCTCGCGCGCGTTGTGAGTCCAGATGTCGAAATCCTCGCGACCGTGGCCGGGCGCGGTGTGGACGAAGCCGGTGCCGGTATCGTCGGTGACGTGATCGCCTTCCAGCAGTGGCACGATGAATTCGTAGCCGCCGGAAAAGCTTTTCAGCGGATGCGCGCACTCCACCGCATCTAACGTGTCGGCGGGAATGTCGCGAATCTTCTCGAATGCGGTAACGCGCGCCTGCTTGAACACGTCCTCGGCAAGTTTGTCCGCGAGGATCAGAAGATCACCGGTTTTCGCCCAGTTGTCGGCAGGTGCATCGGTGACCTTGTAAAGACCATAGGCGATCTTGTTTGAGAAGCTGATGGCGCGGTTGCCCGGCAGCGTCCACGGCGTCGTGGTCCAGATCACCACGCTCGCCTGCGACAGCGCGCCGTGCGCCGGCGAGGTCACCGGAAACTTCACCCACACCGTGTCCGAGGTGTGATCCTCGTACTCGACCTCGGCTTCCGCCAGCGCCGTTTTTTCCACCACGCTCCACATCACCGGCTTGGAGCCGCGATAGAGGGTGCCATTAGCGGCGAACTTCATCAGTTCGCGCGCGATCTGCGCCTCGGCCGGATAGGTCATGGTGGCGTAGGGATGATCCCAGTCGCCGATAATGCCGAGACGCTTGAACTGCTGGCGCTGTTCGCTCAGCCAGTGCTCGGCATAGGCACGGCATTCCTTGCGAAACGCCACCATCGCTGCGGGGTCCTTGAAGTTCGGCTTCGTCTTGCCCTTGGAGCGGTAGTTCTCCTCCTCGATCTTCCATTCAATCGGCAGGCCGTGGCAGTCCCATCCCGGCACGTAGTTGGAATCATGCCCCAGCATCTGCTGGCTCTTGGTCACGACGTCCTTGAGGATCTTGTTGAGCGCGTGGCCTATATGGATGTTGCCGTTGGCGTAGGGCGGACCATCGTGCAGCACGAATTTGGCGCGGTCCTTTGCGGTCTTGCGGAGCTGTCCGTAAAGATCAATGTCTTTCCAGCGCGCCAGGATCTCCGGCTCGCGCTGCGGCAATCCCGCACGCATCGGAAATTCCGTCTGCGGCAAAAAGAGGGTTTTGGCGTAATCGGGGGCGTCGGCTTTCGCGGCGGATTTCTGCGACTTGTCGGACATATGGCTAGGTTTCTGGCTTTGGCTGAATGGCGCGGAAAGTGGGGTGGTCCCGGTCTTGCGCCGAGCGAAGCTCAGGCGAAAGCCGGGCCGCTAATGCTTAGAATGGTGCGCCGCGCAAACATGGGAATGTCCATAGCAGTCAGCCGAGGGAATGGCAAAGCGCTGGGTCGTGATTCAACTTCCGCTCCGGAGACGACGCGCAGGATTTCCCGCCACCGTGACGCCAGCTGCGACATCCCGCGTCACCACGCTGCCGGCGCCTATGACCGCCCCGTCGCCGATAGCGACGCCGGGAAGGATGATAGCGCCTCCGCCGATCCAGACATCGGAACCAATTCGAACAGGCCTGCCGAACTCGAGCCCTTCGTGTCTTGTCTGGGCGTCACGGGGATGGTCGGCGGCATAGATCTGGGTCGCTGGACCGATCTGGGTGCGGTCACCGACCGTGACATGGACCACGTCGAGGATAACGCAGTTGAAATTGAGAAATACGCCGTCGCCCAGAAAGATATTATAGCCGAAATCGCAGGAGAACGGAGGCCGGATCACGACGCCTGCGCCGACGCGGCCAAGGTGCTGCGGGAGCATTGCGTAGCGTTGGGTTTCCGGAAGCCCCATCGCCGCGTTATAGCGCGCGAGCCATACACTGTTCGCACCTTGCTCGGCCTGTATCTCCGGGTCGCCGGGGCGATACAGTTCGCCCGCAAGCATCTTCTGTTTTTCGGTCTTCAGCCGATCTCTCCCAGCTTCGGAAATGCATCAGGCGCGGCGGCGAGCTGGGTTTTGGCACGGATGGCGTCATCGTCCATTTGACGAACCAGTGCCTCGACACCATCAAACTTCAGTTCGTCGCGGATGAAGCTGATGAAGGCGACGTCCAGTATGGTCCCGTAGAGGTCGCCCTGGAAGTCGAACACGAACACCTCGAGCAGCGGCGCGCCATTGTCGAATGTCGGACGGCGGCCGAAGCTCGCGACACCGTCCAAGCGGTGGTGATCCTTTCCCTTGCCGCGGCCGACGCGCACGGCATAGATGCCATGCTTGAGGCCGCAATCCTGATCGAGGCGGATGTTGGCGGTGGGATAGCCGAGGCTGCGACCTCGCTTCTCGCCGTGGATTACCTCGCCGGTCACGAACCATGGCCCATCGAGCATCGCGGTGGCGTCCGCGATCCGGCCTTCCGTAAGCGCCATGCGGACGGCGCTGGACGAGACCGCGCGTTCGTCGATGTCGACAGGAGGCTGCACGTCCACCTCGATCCCGAGGCGTGGGGCCTCGCTGACAAGCAGGCTCGGCGATCCCACCCGACCCTTTCCGAAACGGAAGTCGTATCCGACGGCGATGCCGCTGACTCCAAGCCGCTCGATCAGATCATGGTGAATGAAATCCTGCGCTGTGGTGCCGGCTCGCGCGGCGTCGAAGGTCATGACCACAGCGCCGTCGAGACCCGTGCCCGCCAAAAGCCGCAGCTTGTTGGTTTCGTCGGTCAGGCGAAACTGCGAGGCATTCGGACTGAAGAACTTCCGCGGGTGCGGTTCGAAGGTCACCGCGAAGGCAGGCTTTCCGCGGGAGCGGGCCATTTCGAACGCGGCTGCGATGACCGCGCGGTGGCCGAGGTGAACACCGTCAAAATTTCCCATTGCCACCACTCCTCCTTTAGGAATAGCGGCAGCGGGAGCGATATCGCGGATAATCGTGAATCCCGAGGTCATTATCGCGTTCATTGAAGGGTTTCAGTGGCGGACCGTGACGTTGCGGCCGGATCGAAGTCAAGTCGGCTTGGCGTCCGGCGGCACCTTTCGGCGGCCGGTTAACGCGCTGTTTAAGGGCTGGTGGTAATCATGCGGTTCTACCCGCGAGGCGAGTGACCGGCGGAAAATACCGGTATTTGCTTCGAGGATGGTCCGCTTCAGCGGGCTTTTGGCGATTTCGGCGCACATAGAAAATCTGACGCAGGGGGCTCGAGATGGCGGTTGATTTGGCGATGTCTGTTCTGGTGGTGGATGATTACAACACCATGATCCGCATCATCCGGAATCTGCTCAAGCAGCTTGGTTTTGAGAATATCGACGACGCCAGCGATGGTTCGGCGGCGCTGAACAAGATGCGCACCAAGAAGTACGGTCTCGTGATCTCCGACTGGAACATGGAGCCGATGACCGGCTACGACCTGCTCAAGGAAGTCCGTGCCGATGCCAATCTTGCGATGACGCCGTTTATCATGATCACAGCCGAGTCCAAGACCGAGAACGTCATCGCCGCCAAAAAGGCCGGTGTGAACAACTACATCGTCAAACCGTTCAACGCCGCGACGCTGAAGAACAAGATCGAAGCGGTATTTCCCGACAACGTCCCGGCGTAGCGTTTCCGCGAGCCCAGGTTTGCGATCAGAATACGTGCGACGCAGCGGCTTCGCCGCGTCCTGTTCGTCTACCATCTCAGCTCGCGCATCAGCGCCAGAGGCGGATGGCCGAACAGTTCCTTGACCGAGGCCGGATCGAGCTGGTCGATGCCGGCGAATTGCTCGGAATGGATGCCGCGCGTCAGAAACAGCAGGTCGATGCCGAAGGCGTGCGCGCCCATGAGGTCGGTGCGTACGGAATCGCCAATGGCCAGCACCCGGTTCAACGGCGTGTCCTTGCCACGCTGCTCTCGCGCCAAGGCCATGGCGCGCTCGTAGATCGGCCGGTGCGGTTTGCCGTAGAAGACCACCTCGCCACCGAGTTCGCGATAAAGTTCTGCGATGGCGCCGGCGCAATAAAGCAGCCGGTCGCCGCTTTGAACGACAATATCGGGATTGGCGCAGATCAGCGGCAGCTTGCGCTCGCGCGCCTGCATCATAAGGGCACGATAGTCCTCCGCGGTTTCGGTCTCGTCGTCGAAGGGGCCGGTACAGACGATATAATCGGCGTGCTCGATCGGCGCGAATACCGGATCGAGGCCTTGGTGTATCGCGCTGTCGCGCTCAGGTCCCAGCCAGAAAATCGCCTTGGCCGGATGTTCTGCGACGAAGTTGCGCGTCAGGTCGCCGGAGGAAGCAATGCCATCGTAAGCATCGTCCGGAACCCCGAACTTGCGCAACTGCCGCTGCACTGCGTCGGCCGGGCGCGGCGCATTGGTGATAAAAATGACGGTGCCACCCCGGCTGCGGAACGTTTTCAGCGCGGAGCAGGCCTCCGAAAACGACATGACACCGTTGTGGACGACGCCCCAGACGTCGCAGAGCACGACATCCCTTTCGGCGGCGGGCTCGCGCAGATGATCGATAAAACGAAGGGCAGTCATTCAGTTGGATGCTTTCAGGCAGCGCCGCCAGCGCGACGTGCCAGGGCAGCGTTGCCGGTCACGCGAGACGAACGTTCGGGCTTGATCGCGTCAGTTTTCACGGTTCCGGCTTCACCCGGTCTGGCTGCACTGTTGGTGCGCGACTTTGCCTTGTCAGCTGTGTCCTCCGCCGTGTCCTGGCGTAGCGGCCGCGGCGCGGCGAATAGGAAACCCTGGCCAAAGCGAACATTGTAGTCGAGCAAATCGACGACCGCCGCTTCTTCTTCGATCCGCTCTGCGATCAGGTCGATGCCGAAGCGTCCCAGCAGATCGGATATGTCGGCCGGATGGATATCGGAGGTCGACGTTTGTTTCTGGTCCAGCAAGAGCGAGGCGGGCACTTTGATGAAGCGGACGCCGCGATCGGCCAGTTCGCGCGGTTCAATTCGCAGGTTCGCTACATGGTCGACCGAGAACCTGTAGCCGAGCTGCGTCATCGCGGCCAGGCGTTTGCTTCCGGTGATGTCCAGAGCGCGCAGCGTATCGTGTTTGAATTCGAGAATCAGCGAGGGGGCCAACGCACGATTGGCTTCGAGAATGTCGAGGAACTGCGCAAATGTGGTGGGGTTTCCGAGTGTCGCTAAGGCGACGTTGCAGAACAGGCCGGCATCCTTGTTGCGCGATTGAAGCTGCTGCAGAACTTGCATGCAGCGGAACAAGATCGTGTTGTCCAGTTGCCCCATCAAGCCTACAGATTCGGCGGCTGGAATGAACTCGCCGGCTGCGAGGTATGCGCCACGGGCATTGCGCAGCCGCGTCATCGCTTCGTAGTAGCGTATCTTGCGCTGCGGAAGCGTAACGATCGGTTGCAGGAAGGTATCGATGCTGCCGGTCTCAATGGCGTTTTGGATGGCCAGGATCTGTAGGTCGGTGTCGGTCCGTGCGGAATTGATGGCTGTCCGAGTCGATGCCGGTGCAATCGCCCTCGCGAGGGGCTCACGGTGGACGGGTCTCTCCGGTGCCACTGGTTCGAACGCGGGCGCAGAAGCGGCGGGTGGCAAGCCTGTCAGCATGTCGTCATGGGCGGCGACCGTGGCGGCGAGCTGCTTGACCAGCCCGCCGAGTTCGTTGATTTCACCAAGCGCGGATTGGAGTCCGGATTGAGTGCGGTCCGAACCAGCGGAATTCGCCGAGGCAATCTTGCTTTCGGCTGCCGCGAGGCGGCGCCCGAAATCGGAGACCTGGCGGGCAAGGTCGGCGACGCCCTGCGACAGGTCCGCGATCTGGCCTTCGGCGTTGTTGCCGCCGCGTAACCGCATGGACACTGCATTGTAGAGAATGAGGAATGCCAGGACCGTCAGCGCCACGATGGCTGACTCCGACGCGCGCAGGGCCGTAACGGTGTAGAGCACGATGCCCACCGAGGCGGAGACCAGCACCATGCAGAGAGCAATGAAAATCGTGGAAATACGGATCATCTGGCGTAAATGCTTCCGGCGTGGAGCGATCTGTGGCGCTTCCAGTCTCCCACACTACCATTATTGCTGATTCGGCGGATGGGTGTTTCTGAAGTTGTCCGCCGAAAATCGGGCCGATCGTTCAGGCGACGGCGCGAATCACCTTGGCGGTCTTTTCTATGATCTCGCCGACCTGATCGTCGCTGACGATCAACGGCGGGGTAAGTGCCAGCGTGTCGCCTGCGACGCGCATCATCAGATCGTAATCGTGGAAGGCGGATCTCAGGGCTGCAAAGCCGCGGTCGCCCGGTCCGTTTTCGTTGGGGGCGAGCTCGATGCCTGCCGTGATGCCGACGGTGCGGATGTCCACCACGTTAGGTTCGCCGCGCAGGCTCATCATCGCGTCCGCGAACTTCGGTTCCAGGCTGCGAGCACGCTCGAACAGCTTTTCGTCGCGGTAAATATCGAGCGTGGCAAGCCCTGCGGCGCAGGCCAGCGGGTGCGCCGAATAGGTATAGCCGTGGAACAGCTCCACGGCATTCGCCGGGCCGCTCATAAAGGCGTCGTGGATGGTGTCGCGCACCAACACGCCGCCCATCGGGGCCGCGCCGTTCGTCACTCCCTTTGCAAAGGTGATCATGTCGGGGAGCACGCCATAGCGCTCGGCGGCGAAGGCGTAACCGAGGCGTCCGAAGCCGGTGATGACTTCGTCGAAGATAAGGAGGATGCCGTGCTTCTGCGTGATCTCGCGCAGCCGCTTAAGATAGCCTTTCGGCGCGGGTAGCACGCCCGTCGACCCGGCCATCGGCTCCACGATCACGGCGGCGATGGTTTGGGCGCCGTGCAGATTGACGAGGCGCTCCAGCTCATCAGCAAGTTCCGCGCCCCATTGTGGTTCGCCTTTGCTGAACGCCTGCTTGTCGCGGTTGTAGGTGGATTGCAGATGGTCGACACCGGTGAGCAGCGCGCCGAACATTTTGCGGTTGCTGACGATGCCGCCGACCGAAGTGCCGCCGAAGCCGACGCCATGATAGGCCCGCTCGCGGCCAATCAGGCGGATGCGGTTCCCCTGACCGTTGAGCTGGTGATAGGCCAGCGCGAGCTTCAACGCGGTGTCCGCGGCCTCCGATCCGGAATTGCAGAAGAATACGTGATCGAGCCCTTCCGGCGCGAGCTCGGCGACGCGGCTTGCCAGTTCAAAGGCCTGCGGAATGCCGAACTGGAACGGCGGTGCGAAATCCAGCGCCTCGGCCTGTCTGGCGATCGCCGCCGCGATCTCGGCGCGGCCGTGACCGGCGTTGCAGCACCACATGCCGGCGGCGCCGTCGAGGATTTTGCGGCCGTCGGTGGTGATGTAGTGCATGTCTTTGGCGCCGGCGAGCAGCCGCGGCGCTTTTTTGAAGGCACGGTTAGCGGTGAAGGGCATCCAGAACGCAGCAAGATCGTTCGGCACGTTGAGGGCAAGGCTTTTGTCTAACATCGGGATCCCTCATTTTATTTTTTCAGCGCGTTGCGGATGATGTTCGGACCCCCGCCGCGCAACATCAGCGTTGGTGGGCACTTCACGACGCTGCGCCTTCGGTGCCGACTCAAGATTCGAAAGGACTAGAGCCAACTCAACGATTCCAGCGTGTTCGGGTTCAGAAATTTGCTTGCCTACAGCGAAAATGAACCGACCTCTGAGCTTGAACCACCCTAGAACTTTTTGCGCGCCTGCGAAACGCAGTTTGCGTGATCGATCGCGCGCTGAAAATGCCGAGACATCTGCGGTGTCGTCAGGGGTCGCGGACGCGCGCTCGCTTGGCGGCCGAAGATATATACTACCTTTGATTGATTTAATATTAATATACACTTAATAGTTGTGTGTTTCAACTTGCCGTATGACACATTTCTCTCTACGCCACGCCTTGTGCCTTCCGCGCTTTGCCCGCTGCATCCGCGCCGCGTCCGCGGTCGAATTCGCGATGCTTCTGCCGCTGTTCCTGGTGCTGGTGTTCGGCATCGTCGTGTTCGGCGTCTACTTCACCATGGTGCATGGTGTGCAGCAACTTGCCGCGGAAGCAGCGCGTTCGTCGGTCGCGGGCCTGAGCGAGACAGAACGCATCAGCCTTGCCGAAAACTACGTCACGACGAATGCCGGGTCGTATCCTCTGTTGCAGCCCGGACATCTCACCGTCAACGCGGCAACCTCCGGCAGCGACGTCTTCGTCGTCACCGTCAACTACGACGCCTCCGACAACCTCATTTTCACGCTGCCGTTCGTGCCGACGCCGCCTTCGATCATCATCCGCTCAGCGGCGATTCCGTTCGGCGGCTTTTGAGGAGACGCACGATGTGGAACCTGCTTCAGCGCTTCATTTCGGATACGCGCGGCAATTTCGCGATCATGGGAGCCGGGTGCATGGTGCTGGTGCTCGGCTGCACCGCGCTCGGCGTGGATGTCGGGTCGATCTATGCCGACCGCCGTAAGGCGCAGAGTGCCGCCGACCTTGCGGCCATTGTCGCCGCAGGCAACCTTGGCAAAGCCACGAGCGCGGCCGCCGCCACCGTGACGGCCAACGGCTATCCGGCGAGCGCGCTGATTTCGGTCGAACTCGGCAGCTATGCCGCGAACGCCGCGCTGGCGCCGCAGGCGCGCTTCGTCACCCCCTCGAGCGGCGCAGCCAACGCAGCACGGGTTACGTTGCATACCGAGACGCCGCTTTATTTCGCGCGCATGTTCACCGGCGGCAAGAATCACTTCGACATCACCAGCAGGGCAACGGCCGCGAGCACCGCGCTTGCCTCGTTCGCGATCGGCTCACGGCTGGTCTCGCTCAATGGTGGCCTGCTTAATGCGATGCTTGGCCGAATGCTCGGCACGACGCTGTCGCTTTCGGCGATGGACTATCAGGCGCTGATCGACGCTCACATCGACGCCTTCGATTTCATCAATGCGCTGGCGACGCGGCTCGACCTGACCGGCGTCACCTACGACTCCGTGCTGTCCGGCGACGTGAAGGTCGGCGACATCGTGGCGGCGATGCTGAGCGCGCAGCAGGCGGCGAACGGCATAAATGCCGCGACCACGGCGCTGTCGAAGGTCTCGTTGGCGCTTGCCGGGCTAACCACCACCATCGTGCCGGGGAAGCTGATCGACGTCGGCCCTTATGCGGCGATGACGGTCGGCTCAAAACCGAAAACAGGCGTCAGCGTCTCGGCGTTCGATCTGCTTTCGGCGACCGGTGCGATCGCCAATGGCAGCAACCAGATCGCGGCCTCCGTCAATCTCGGATTACCCGGCATCGCCAGCGTCTCCGTGATGGCGACGGTCGGTGAACGCCCGCAAGGGACAAGCTGGATGACGGTCGGGACTGAAGGCGCGAGCGTGCACACGGCGCAGACCCGCGTGCTGGTATCGATCAAGTTGCTCGGCAGCGGCCCGGTGGCGGCCGTCAATCTTCCGGTCTATGTCGAGGTCGCCTCTGGCACGGCCACGCTGAACGCCGTGAGCTGCGGCCGCCCCGATATCAGCACCTCCAGCGTCACGCTCGGCGTCACGCCCGGCATCGTCGACGCCTGGATCGGCAATGTGTCGGCGGCCGAGATGACCAACTTCACCAGCAAGCCGGACCCGGGCGCGGCGACGCTGGTCAATCTGGACACCGTCACCGTGACAGGCCGCGCCCATGCCGGCATGGGCAACGTCAGGCCGACGCCGGTGTCCTTCAGTTATGCAGACATTGCCGCGCTGACAAAAAAGACGGTGACCACCTCGGATTTCACCGCGTCGCTGACCGCGAGCCTGCTCGGCGACCTCTCGCTCAAGATCAATGTGGGGCCGCTGGGCCTGCCCATCCCCGGTCTCGGGCCGGCCGTGACGGGCATCATCAGCGGCGCCACGGCGTCGATCGATCAGGTGCTGGCGCAGGTGTTGGCGACGCTCGGCGTCGGCATCGGGCAGGCAGATGTCTGGGTCTCCGGCATCCGCTGCGACGGAGCGGTGCTGGTGAATTGAGTTGTGAGTTTATAGTAGCATACTCTACTTCTCCCTCTCCCCGTTTACGGGGAGAGGGTCGGGGTGAGGGGCTAGCCAGCTCTTGTTGGAGAATGTCGCCCGGATTGTTAGCAACACCCCTTCAACATTGTTCAAAACATCGTTGTTCCAGAAACGGAGTATTCTATAGCCGTTGTCGGTCAAATATCGATCGCGGGTTTTGTCTCTTTGCGAATCCGCGTGCTGGCTGCCGTCCACCTCGATGACGAGTTTCTGTTCGCGGCAAACGAGATCACAGAAATAGGGACCGACCGGCACCTGACGCACAAATTTATAGCCGTCGATCTGTCGGGCGCGTAGATGCTTCCAAAGCTTCGCTTCCGCGTTGGTCTGGCTGGCGCGTAGACGTCGCGCGAAACCGGTGACGTTTGGCTTTGCACCACGCATGAGAAATGCCCCTCACCCGGATCGTTTCACGATCCGACCTCTCCCCGCAAGCGGGGAGAGGTTAGAATAGTCCGTTAGCCAGCGGTCTTTCACAAGCCTCTTCCGGGCTGAGGCCTTGCTTCTCCCTCTCCCCGCTTGCGGGGAGAGGGGTCGGGGTGAGGGGTGGTTCGCTAACAAGAGCGCCTTGCCCGTCTGCGCCTGCGCTGGTACCACGCGCGCCATGCGAGACACGTCCAACATCGAAAAGAAACCGAAAAAGCCGCAAAAACTCCGCGCTCGCCTGCCGCGCGGGCTGGAGGATCGCGGACCCGCCGCCATCGCCGCCACGCGGCAGATGGTGGAGAAAATCCGCGCGGTCTACGAGCGCTACGGCTTCGAGCCGGTCGAAACGCCGGCTTTTGAATATACCGATGCGCTCGGCAAATTCCTGCCCGATCAGGATCGCCCCAATGAGGGTGTGTTCTCGTTCCAGGACGACGACGAGCAGTGGATCAGCTTGCGCTACGATCTCACCGCGCCGCTGGCGCGTTATGTGGCGGAGAATTTCCAGAACCTCGCGCTACCCTATCGCAGCTATCGCGCCGGCTATGTCTACCGCAACGAGAAGCCGGGACCGGGACGTTTTCGGCAGTTCATGCAGTTCGATGCCGACACGGTCGGCAGCGCGTCGCCCGCCGCCGACGCCGAGATGTGCATGATGGCCGCCGACACCATGGAAGCGCTCGGCATCCCGCGCGGG
The DNA here is from genome assembly GCF_049852135.1 of Nitrobacter sp. TKz-YC02. Classification (NCBI taxonomy): domain Bacteria; kingdom Pseudomonadati; phylum Pseudomonadota; class Alphaproteobacteria; order Hyphomicrobiales; family Nitrobacteraceae; genus Nitrobacter; species Nitrobacter sp. TKz-YC02. The sequence goes on along the minus strand of NZ_CP180728.1, from coordinate 3,116,647 downwards.
CAATACGTGGTGAAGGTCAACAACCGCAAGGTACTCGACGGGGTGATGGAGAGCATCGGACTCGGCGGCGATGAGAATGCGGGCAAGCGCCTTACCGTTCTCCGCGCTATCGATAAATTGGATCGCCTTCGGCACGATGGTGTGCGTCAGCTTCTCGGTGAAGGGCGCAAGGACGAGAGCGGCGACTTTACGAAGGGTGCCGGACTCGACGAACAGCAGATCGCATCGATCGTCGGGTTTGCAATCCCAAGCGACTATTATCTGAGCACGGACGGCCCACATCGTGAGGCGGGCCGACCTGATGTTCCGATCTGGCGCTCCACCCGAGAGGACGGATGTATCCCGGATGATAGGCTTCATCCCGCGCCGGGCTCTAGCGAGCAGATGTTTTGCGACGTTGCGACTTATGTCGGGCGTTTGAGGGAATTCGTTGGTTCGAGCCAAATTGGGCAAGAAGGCGTCGATGAACTCCTTGCGATCAACTCTCTGGTCAGAGCGGCGGGGTACGGAACAAACAGAATCGAGATCAACGCGTCCGTCGTGCGCGGTCTCGAATACTACACGGGCCCGGTCTACGAGGTTGAACTCCTGCTCGAAACCAAGGACGAGAAGGGTCGCCCGGTGCGCTTCGGCTCGGTCGGCGGCGGCGGGCGCTACGACGGACTCGTGTCACGCTTTCGCGGCGAGCCGGTGCCGGCGACCGGTTTCTCCATCGGCGTGTCGCGGTTGCAGGCGGCGCTCACCATGCTTGGCAAGCTCGACACGAAGCCGCAAGCAGGCCCCGTGGTCGTCACCGTGTTCGGCGGCGACATCGCGGGCTACCAGAAAATGGTCGCGGAGTTGCGCAATGCGGATATTCGCGCGGAATTGTATCTCGGCAATCCGAAACATTCGCTCGGCCAGCAGATGAAATACGCCGACAAGCGCCATTCGCCGTGCGCCATCATTCAAGGCAGCGACGAGAAGGCCAACGGCAAGGTGCAGATCAAGGATCTGATCGCGGGCGCCGGGCTGACCTCGATCGAGGACCGCACTGAGTATCTGAAGAAGCAGGCGGAGGCGCAGATTGAAGTCAGCGAGAGCGATCTCGTCGCCGAAGTGCGGAAGCTGCTCACGCGTCACGGCGTGAGGTGGGATTAGCCACCGTCTTGCCTGCGCAGGCCGAGCGAAGCGGATACCGGTTCGCGTGAAGAAAGATCCGCGCTCCTGAATCTATCCCGAAGCAGATAGGCTCTAGTGCGGCACCATCGACTTGTATTTTTCAAAGTCGCGCACGTTCATCTTGAAGCCGCCGGGCATCACGACATCGCCGGGTTTCTGGCCCTCCTTGCAGGGGCCGGCCCATTTCGCCGCTATCGTGACCTTGCTGTCTTGGCTTCCGAGCTTGCCGCCTTGGCTGTGCGAGGTGACGTTCACCGTGTAGGCGGAGTTGAAATCGCCTGAGGTTTCGGCGTGCGATGTCACGGTCGTGCCGGCCATGGTGCAGACCGAATCCATGACGTAGCCGGTTGCGGCTTTCTGGATCTCGGTCTTGGAGCAGTTCTGCTTGGCGGAGGGGGCGAAATCCGACATGAACTCACGGTCTACAGCCTCGCTGGTGCATTGCTGAACCACAACCGCTGGCATTCTGCCGCCCTCGTGGTCCAACTTGATGTCCCAAAGCCCGGCCTTGCGCAGCGGCAGTTGCACCTCCGCCAGCGCAGGCGCGGCGGAGAGAAGAAGTAGCGGCAGGAGTGAAATCGAGAGCCGAAGAGACCGTCGCATCGCAAACTCCGTCGGTGGGATGTCGTGGCGCGGATTTGCCATTTGGTATCCCCTTTGAGGAGCCGGGGACAGCCGCACTAAAAAGTTTTTGATTGGGAGTTTCGCTTGCCGCATTGCTGTAAAATTGGCAGCGAACGCCGAATTCACTCCACGAAGGTGCAGGCTCAGTAGCGCGTCTGCAGCGGAGGCTGATCCGGACCGTAGGGCACCCAGCGGCAAGCGAACGAGATGTAGCCGCCGGGATAGGCCTGGACGCCGAGGAACTTCGCCACTTTGCCGTAGCGCGCACAGTGATCGACCGCAATCACGCGAAAATCTGCCTGATGCGCCAGCGAATAGGAGATAATACCGCCGGTGTCGTTGCCTTTGAGCGGCGGCGCCCAGTCGGCCCGCGCTGATCCGCAAACCAGCGCGCTGGTCATCGCCGCTAGCAAAGCCGCTCCGAACAATCTCATCCTCATCTCCATCGTTGCGACTCGAACCTTAGAACGCGGAGCGGGCTGTGGAAAGAACAGCGAGCCGCTCACCATGGAGTTAGGCCGCGGGTGTTGCCTTGCCGCACTTGACCTCGCGCGTGCTTCGCGGCACCGTCGCAAGGCTCAGATTCATCGGCGGAACTCCATGCGCAACCTTATCACATCCTTGAAGAAACCCGCTGTCGGCACGATGCTCGGCGCAGCATTGGGGCTGTTCGCTACGATGCCGGTTGCGCACGCGTTCAATTTTCCTGTGTTTGGGCCGTCCTATGAGGGGCAGTTGCCGAGCTGTGAGGCCGGGTTGCCGACCATCACGACGCAATTTTGGGAGAAGGAAAGGAAATTCTGGAATTCCCCGCTGCGCATCACCGCCTATGGCAACGTCCATGAAAAGGCGTTCCGGCCCCGGGAGTCCAACAATATTCCCCGCCGCTACTGCACCGCCGAGGCGATGGTCAGCGACGGCAAAGTCCGCACCGTGCATTATTCCATCATAGAGGACGGCGGGATTGCCAGCATGGGGCAGGGCGTCGAGTGGTGCGTGGTCGGCCTTGATCGCAACTGGGCCTATAATCCGGGCTGCCTAACCGCCCAACCATAAATAAGAAGGGCATGGTTCTGATCCCGGAAGGGAAAGGCTTGACCCGTGTTCTCATCGCGAGGGCGGGCGGAAACCCCTTATACACTATCCTTATAGAGCTTCAGAGATGTCCCGGCCTCGGGTCGTTATGCTATGGTGGCCTGGTTCTCGTCGGATAACGCGCGAGGACCGGATTCCGGCTGGGGCTGAGGAGTTGGCGTCATGAAGTGGGTGTCTCGCGCGGCGGCCGCGTCTATTCTGTCGTGGCTGATCCTGCTTGCGGGGTGGACGGCCGATGCGGCGGCAAAAGACCAACGACAGAATGCGCCCGGCGCATTCGATTTCTATGTGCTCTCGCTGTCATGGTCTCCGTCGTTCTGCGCTGCCGCGGCGGAACGCGGCAGTTCCAGCCGGTCGCAGCAGGGCCAGTGCGGCGAGCGACCGTTCTCTTTTGTGGTGCACGGCCTTTGGCCGCAATACGAGCACGGCTTTCCCGATTATTGTCAGCGTCCTGCGCCGCGGCTTGATCGCCGCATCATGACCTCGATGCTGGATTTGATGCCGGCGCCGGGTCTGATCTACAGCCAGTGGGATAAGCATGGCACCTGCTCAGGGCTCAGCGCAGAGGCTTACTTCGAGACTGTCCGCAAATCACGTGCCGCTGTGAAGATTCCGGCGGAATTCCTCGATCTCGCCGCACCGAAGAGCATGACGCCCGATGCTATCGAGAGCGCCTTCATCAAGAACAATCCGGGCCTCAGCCAGTCCGCAATTGCGGTGATCTGCGACCGGACCAGGCTCAGCGAAGTGCGTATCTGCATGAACAAGGACCTGCAATTCCGCGCGTGTGAGGAAATCGACCGGCGCGCCTGCGTCCGGGACCAGGTGGTGATGCCTCCGGTGCGCGGCGGGTAGTATTTCGTCTCCTTCCGCGCGTATTGGGGCGGTAAAACGTCTGGCCGGACTTGACGGCGTTGCTCCGAAAAATACCAAAAGAACTTCAGCACCATGAATTACCGCCACGCCTTCCACGCCGGCAACTTCGCCGACGTCATCAAGCATATCGTGCTGGTCCGCGTCCTGACCTATCTGCACGAGAAGCCGGCGGCCTTCCGTGTCATCGACACTCATGCGGGCGCGGGCGTCTACGATCTAACCGGTGAGGAGGCAGATCGCGGCGGAGAATGGCTGACCGGCATTGCGCGGCTGATGCAAGCACGCTTTTCCGACCCCGTTGCTCAGTTGGTTTCGCCCTATCTTGATATCGTCAGGGCCTTCAATCCCCAGCGTGGCCTAAGCTGTTATCCGGGGTCACCCTTGATCGCGCGTGCTTTGCTGCGGCCGCAGGACCGGATGGTCGCCTGCGAAATCGAGCCCGTTGCACGCAAGCACCTGATCGGTGCGCTGCGCCGCGACACCCAGGCCAACGTGGTCGATCTTGACGGCTGGATGGGGCTTGCCGCTTTCGTGCCTCCGAAGGAGCGGCGCGGGCTCGTGCTGATCGACCCGCCGTTCGAGCGCAAGGACGAGTTCGAACGCCTCGCCGGCGGATTCTCCGAAGCCTTCGCCAAATGGCCGACCGGCTGCTACCTGCTGTGGTATCCGGCAAAGCGGCGCCGGGCGACGGACGATCTGGCCCGCAGAGTCGGCGCCGTCGCGGGAGGCGACGCCGACAAATGCCTGCGACTGGAATTCAGCGTGGCGCCGCAGACCGCGGACGGGCCACTCACTTCGGCCGGGCTTCTGATCGTCAATCCACCATGGACGTTGAGAGCCGAACTCAAGTCCATCCTTCCCGAATTGGAGAAACCGCTGGGCCAGGGCGGCGCCGCCCGCTTCAAGCTTGAGGCGATCACCGATTGAGCCGGCCATGCCTGGGCGGATTGCCGTCAAAAAAAACCGGCCGCGAACGGCCGGAGGTTGGTGTGATGATTATTGTTCTCGTTATAGCGTTTTCGAGCGAAGTGGAATCCGGTTCGCGTGAAGGAAACGCGTCAAATCAAAAAGATCTCTAGAAGTGATAGTTTACACCGGCGCGGACCATTCCGGATTGGTAGCTGTGAGGCGCGCCCGTAATCGTGAAATTGCTGCTCGACAGATCGACATACAGATACTCGACCTTTGCGGTCCAGTTTTGGTAGATGCCGACTTCAGCGCCTACTCCGACCGTCCAGCCCGCGTTGGTGTGGGATTCCGACAGAGCGAAGGTTTCGGCGCGCAGTTTACCGAAGGCAAGACCGCCGGTGCCGTAAACTAGGACGTTGTTGAACGCGTAGCCGACACGGCCGCGCACAGTGCCGAACCAGGGATTTGAGAATTTCCAGGCCGCGAAAGTATCGTTGGCGGCGTTGGCCTGGATGTCACCTTCGAGGCCGAACACCAGCGCACCGCTCTGCCAGTTGTAGCCGGCCTGCACGCCGCCAAACACGCCGTCCGGCCGGGTGAGGCTGTTCTGGACGCTGCCCCAGGCATATCCCAGGTTGCCGCCCAGATAGGGCCCCGCCCAGCTAAAGGCATTGAGCGGCTGGTTGACGGTGTAGGGCGCCCGGTAAGAGAAATCGGCGGCCTGCGCGGTGCCGATCAGCGCTGTGGATGCCACTGCAGCCAATGCTGCGATCATTGTCTTGGTCATCTCGGCACTCCAACCCTTTTACCGTTCCCACCGTGACATCGCGCGAGCCAGGTCCGTATGGCTACGAAATGCTAAATTCGATACGTAGGATTTATCGAAAGTTTTAAGTTAAACGGTTCTTAAGACGGTGCCCCCGCCGACTCTTGTCCTTAAGAAAGTGTTATCGGCATGGCCGCGCCGGGAACCGGTCGCGTGACGCTTTGCGCAGAGCCAAAGCCTCGCCTTGCCTGGGAGCGGATCGCTGGCATCGGCCGGCTTCATCGCATAACTGAGGGACATGACGACCGATTCCTCCGATCCTGCGAAGCCGATCGGGCCAAGACAGCCGCCTGGTTCCGGAGCGGACATGCGGCGGCGCGGCGGGGTGCCGACGGAACAGGACGTCGATCCCGCAACCATTGAGACCGACGAAGACGACGAGGCACGGCTGCCTGATCTCCCGGACAATGCGTCCGATACGATCGCGGAGGCTCCGCTCGCGATCGGACGTGCGGCGATCGAACACGCGGTTCGCCTCGCGCCCACCTCGCCCGGCGTCTACCGCATGATGAATGCAGCGAGCGACGTGCTGTATGTCGGCAAGGCCAAGAACGTGCGCAAGCGGTTGTCGTCTTATGCGCGGCCGACAGGCCAGGTGATGCGCATCGCGCGCATGATCGCGGCGACGGCCACCGTCGAGATCGTATCGACCGAGACCGAGACCGAGGCGTTGCTGCTCGAAGCGAATTTGATCAAGCAGTTGCGGCCACGCTTCAACGTGCAACTTCGCGACGACAAGTCGTTCCCCTATATTCTGATCACTGGCGACCACTGGGCGCCGCAGATCCTCAAACATCGCGGCGCGCAGTCGCGGCCGGGCCGCTATTTCGGGCCTTTCGCATCCGCCGGCGCGGTCGGCCGCACCATCACCGCCCTGCAGCGCGCGTTCCTGGTGCGCTCCTGCACCGACTCCTTTTTCGAAAGCCGAACGCGGCCTTGCCTGCTGTACCAGATCAGGCGTTGCGCCGGTCCCTGCACCGGCGAGATCGATTTTCCCGGCTATACGGCATTGGTTCGCGAGGCGACCGATTTCCTGTCCGGTCGCAGCCGCGCCGTGAAGGAGGAGCTGGCGCGAGAAATGGAAAAAGCCTCCGACGATCTCGCCTTCGAGCGCGCTGCGCTCTATCGCGACCGACTGGCCGCGCTGTCGGCGATCCAGTCGCAACAAGGCATCAACCCGCGCACGGTGGAAGAAGCGGACGTTTTCGCCATTCATCAGGAGGGCGGCTATTTCTGCGTCGAGGTATTCTTCTTCCGCACCGGACAGAACTGGGGCAACCGGGCCTATTTTCCGCGCGCGGAGAAATCGTTCACGCCGGAGGAGGTGCTTGGATCGTTCCTCGCCCAGTTCTACGACGACAAGCCTCCGCCCAGGTTGATCCTGTTATCGCGCCCGATCGAGGAAAGCGAATTGCTCGCCCATGCGCTGTCGATCAAGGCTGGTTACGGGGTCAAGGTTTTAATGCCGCAGCGGGGCGAAAAGAAGGAGTTGGTCGCACACGCGTTGACCAACGCCCGCGAAGCGCTGGGCCGAAAACTGGCGGATACCGCGACGCAGTCGCGGCTGTTGCAGGGGTTGGCGACGGTGCTCGGCCTGCCGCAGGCGCCGCAGCGCGTCGAAGTCTACGACAACAGTCACATCCAGGGCACCAATGCGGTGGGGGCGATGGTCGTCGCCGGTTCCGAAGGCTTTCTCAAGAATCAGTACCGCAAGTTCAACATCAAGTCCGATAACCTGACGCCCGGTGACGACTACGCGATGATGCGTGAGGTGCTGGAGCGCCGGTTCAAGAGATTGCTGACGCAGAAAGCTGAATCGGAACAGGACGCCGTTCCGCAATGGCCCGATCTCGTGATCATCGACGGCGGCCTCGGTCAGCTCAATGCCGCCCGCGGGATATTCGAGGCGCTGGGTCTGAGCCGGGTCTCGTTGGTGGCGGTCGCCAAGGGACCGGACCGTGATGCCGGCCGCGAAACCCTGTTCCTGCCGGATCGTCCAGCCATCAAGCTCGAACCGCGGGATCCGATTTTGTATTTTATCCAACGATTGCGTGATGAGGCGCATCGGTTTGTCATCGGATCGCATCGTAAGCTGCGTAGAAAGGACATCCGAGAAGCCGGATTGCAGGAAGTTCCCGGTATTGGCCCCGCGCGTAAGCGCGCGCTACTGCATCACTTCGGGACGTTAAAGGAGATTGAGCGGGCGTCGCTGGCAGACCTCGGCAAGGTGCCGGGCATAAGCGCCGAAAGTGCCCGCAGGATCTTCGATTTTTTCCACGCTCGGCCGGCGTAGGGGATTTGTTATGATATCCGGTCTTCTTTTTCGTATTAAGATCAATGAATTAAGACTACGGCAGCTGCGAGGTCGGCAAAATTGCGCGGCGTGGCCGGTTGACGTTCGCCCTACGACAGTATTGGTAAGATGAAATGAGCACTGCAACCAGCCAGGCGACCGCGAAGCACATGCTGTCGCTACCGAATATCCTCACCTATGCTCGCATCGCCGCGATCCCGGTGGTGGTGGGTTGCGTCTATGCGCAATCGATCATGGACGGGCCGTTGCAGCTGCGCTGGGTGGCGCTCGGAGTGTTCATTGCGGCCGCTGTGACGGACTTTTTCGACGGCTACTATGCACGAATCTGGGATCAGCACTCCGCCCTCGGCAAGATGCTCGATCCGATCGCCGACAAGCTTCTGGTTGCATCTTGCCTGCTGATGCTGGCGGCGGACGGCATCATCCATGGCTGGACGCTGTGGGCGGCAATCGTGATCCTGTGCCGCGAGATTCTCGTATCTGGGCTTCGCGAATATCTGGCGGCGTTACGCGTCAGCGTGCCGGTGACCAAGCTTGCGAAGTGGAAGACCACCGCGCAACTCGTCGCGATCGGGTTTTTGCTCGCGGGGGAGGCCGGCGATCTGGTATTCCCGTTCGTGACCCAGATCGGACTTCTGTTGTTGTGGGTCTCGGCGATCCTCACCATCTATACAGGCTGGGACTATTTCCACGCCGGTATTCACCACCTCATGGCGGAGGATGAAAAATGAAGGTGCTTTATTTCGCCTGGGTGCGCGAGCGGGTCGGCAAGGCCGAGGAGGCGCTCGATCCCCCGCCGGCCGTCGCGACGGTTGCCGATCTGATCGCATGGTTGTCGCAGCGGGGCGATGAATATGCCCACGCATTCGAGAAGCCGAAGGTGATCCGCGCCGCGATCGACCGGATGCATGTCAACCAGGACACGACGATCGCGGGCGCGCGCGAAATTGCCTTCTTTCCGCCGATGACCGGCGGCTGATCTGTCAACTCCGGCTCCGTCGATGACCGTTCCCGTCACCATACGCCTGCAGGAAGCCGACTTCGACGTCGCGCGCGAAGTCGCTGCGCTGTCGCGCGGCCGCACCGACATCGGCGCTGTCGTGAGTTTCTCCGGCATTTGCAGAAGCGACAAGGCTGGCGGCGAGGGTGGCGATGCGATCGCCGCGCTGATGCTGGAACATTATCCCGGTATGGCGGAGGCTGAGATCGCGCGTCATGCCGAGGAGGCGCTCTCTCGCTGGCCGCTCACAGGCATCACCATCATTCACCGCTACGGCCGGATCGTTCCTGGTGAGAACATCGTTCTCGTGGTCACGGCGTCGTCGCACCGCGAGGCGGCATTTCAGGGCGCTGAATTCCTCATGGACTATCTCAAGACGCAGGCGCCGTTCTGGAAACGCGAGGAGGGCGCCGCCGGGCCCAGCTGGGTGGATGCCCACGACCGCGACGACACTGCTGCGGCGCGCTGGGCCAAATCCTGATGGCGAGGACCGCCGCACGCGGCGGACGATCGAAAGTCGCGGCCGCCGGCTCGAACCGAAAACGGCCGCCGGAGCGAGCCACAGCAAAGGCTGCAAATCCTGCCGTTGCCGGAGCTTCGACTCCGGCACTCGAGACGATTTTCGATTATGTCCACCATGCAGCCGCAAGGCTTGAGCGCGCGCATGTCATTTTCGCGCACGGCACAACCGATCCGGTCGCAGAAGCGGCCTTCCTAGTCAGCGAGGCCATGCACCTGCATCCGGACGAGGTCGAACCGCAGGCGGCGCGGCGCGTGCCGAAGGCGGTGGGCCGGCGCATTCTTGGCTGGATTGAGCAGCGCATCGCAACCCGCAAGCCCGCCGCCTATCTCGTCAACAGGATGTATATGCGCGGTTTGCCGTTCTATGTCGACGAGCGCGTGATCGTGCCGCGTTCGTTCATCGGGGAAATTTTGGATTCGCATTTCGGCGACGACGATGTGCTGCGCCTGCGCCATCCCGCAACCGTAACCCGTGTGCTTGATCTATGTACCGGCTCGGGATGCCTTGCCATTTTGGCCGCGCGCGCGTTTCCGAATGCGACGGTCGATGCGACTGACCTGTCGGCGGACGCGCTCGCGGTCGCAGCGCGCAATGTATGCGAGCACGGCCTTGACGATCGCATCCATGTTGCGCAGGGAGATCTGTTCACAGCAGTCAGTGGCAAGCGATACGATCTCATTATCTCTAACCCGCCTTATGTCGATGCGAAGGGCATGGCGGGCCTGCCGCACGAGTGTCTTGCGGAGCCGCGGATGGCGTTCGACGGCGGTGCCGACGGCATCGATCTGGTGCGACAGATCATCGACGGCGCCAATACTCATCTCGCGCCCGGCGGCGGGCTGTTGTGCGAGGTCGGTCGCTGCAAACCGGCGATCGAAAAGGCTTATCCGCGCACGGATTTGCTCTGGCTCGATACCGAGGAGTCCGAGGGCGAGGTGTTCTGGATTGAGGCCGCGCGGCTTGCGGATAGGTCTGCACATTCGGCCGGCGCGGCATGAGCGTGTGGCGTGTTGCGTTTGTTCCTGCGAAACCGGTGCCGGATCGTTTGAAAGCGCAATAAGCGCGGTCAATGAACGAGATACGACACCTCCGGCGACACGGTGAGAGGTGCCCGTCGTCCCGATATTGTCTTTCTGCCCCGATTGCCGTGTTGATGATGAAGTCGCCATGCTTTTTGACGCTCGCCATAGCGCACTCTCGCGCGATGTCTGGCTCGGAGAATTCCGGGCCACCCTGACGCTCGGTTGGCCTCTGGTCCTCACCAACCTCGCGCAAATCGCGCTGACCACGACAGATGTGATCGTGCTGGGCCGCGTTGGTGCTTCCGCGCTGGCCGCCGGAACCCTTGGCGTCAATCTGTACTTCGCGATCCTGATTTTCGGCATTGGCGTCGTCACCGCGACCTCGCCGATGATGGCCGAGGCGTTTGGCCGCAAGCTGCATATGGTGCGCGACGTGCGGCGGACGTTTCGGCAGGGGATATGGGCGTCGGTTCTGATTGCGGTGCCGAGCTGGGCACTGCTCTGGCATACCGAAGTGATCCTTCTTCTGTTTGATCAGGAGCCGCAGCTTGCAGCCGAGGCTCAGGTGTTTGTGCGCGCGTTGCAGTGGGGCATGCTTCCGACGCTCGGCTTTATCGCGTTGCGCTCCTTCTTTGCCGCACTGGAGCGGCCGCTATGGGCAATGACCGTGACCGCGGTCGCGATCCTGTTCAATATCGTCGCAAACTGGGCGCTTGTGTTCGGTCATCTTGGTCTGCCGGCACTTGGCCTGCGCGGCTCCGGCATCGCGACGACTTTGTCGAACACCTTCCTGTTCGCCGGGCTGGTACTGGTGGTGAGCTTTGGCCACAAGTTCCGTCGCTATCATCTATTCGGGAACTGGTGGCACGCCGATTGGCCGCGTCTCGTCACGCTGTGGCGCGTCGGTCTGCCGATTGGCGCGGCGCTCGGCTTCGAGATCACCGTGTTCAATGCCGCGGTGTTCCTGATGGGACAGTTCGGAACAGCCTCGATCGCGGCTCATGCTATTGCAATTCAGATCGCGTCGGTTTCCTTCATGGTGCCAATGGGACTGGCGCAGGCGGCGACGGTACGTGTCGGTCGCGCGTACGGCGCGCGAGACTTCGACGGGATTACCCGCGCAGGATGGACGTCGTTTGCCCTGGCGATTGCATTCATGGTGAGCACCAGCGTTTTGATGATTGCCGCGCCACGATGGCTGATCGGTGCATTTGTCGACGTCAACGATGCGGCAAACGCCGAGGTGATCGGACTTGCGGTGTCGTTTCTCACCTGTGCAGCGGTATTTCAGATTGCCGATGGCGCGCAGGTGGTCGGCGCCGGTATGCTGCGTGGTTTGCAGGATACCCGCGTGCCGATGATTTATGCCGGCCTGGGCTATTGGGGTTTCGGCATGTCGTTGAGTTTGCTGTTTGCCTTCAAACTCGGATTTCAGGGCACCGGTATCTGGATCGGCCTGGCGTCGGGTCTCGCAGCCGTGGCCATCCTGATGATTTCGCGCTGGGTCAGACGTGAGCGGATCGGTCTGGTGCCCCTAAACGGCAGGCAGTTTCGCGAGGTCTTGGCCGCGAAATAAATCGCGTGAATGCGCGCCGGTCACAGCACCTTGCGGGTCCAGTTGTGCGGGTCAGTCGCGCGGCCATACTGGATGTCGACCAGCTTCTTGCGAAAGCCCATCGCGACGGACCCGGCGGCGCCGCCATTGATGGTGAAATCGCCGTGCGCCGAGCACACCTTGCCGATCGGCGAGATGACGGCGGCGGTGCCGCAGGCGAACGCTTCCCGGAGCCTGCCGCTGGCGGCATCCGTGCGCCACTGATCGATTGTATAGGGCTCCTCGCGCACGCTCGTGCCGGATTCCCTTGCGAGTGTGATGATCGAATCGCGGGTGATGCCCGGCAGGATGGTGCCGAGCGGCGGCGTCGAGAGCGAACCGTCATCGAAAACGAAGAAAACGTTCATGCCACCGAGTTCTTCGACATAGCGTCGCTCGACCGCATCCAGAAAAACGACCTGATCGCAGCCGCGATCGATGGCTTCGGCCTGCGCGCGCAGGCTGGCGGCGTAGTTACCGCCGCATTTGACGGCGCCGGTGCCGCCGACTGCCGCGCGCGTGTAGTTTTCCGACACCCAGATCGAGACTGGTGCGGGGCCGCCCTTGAAATAGGAGCCGACCGAAGAGGCGATGACGGCGAAGATATAGTCCGCCGATGGTTTCACGCCGAGGAAGACCTCGTTCGCGATCATGAACGGGCGCAGGTATAGGCTGCCTTCACCCCCAGGAATCCAGTCCTGGTCGATGCGCACGAGTTGCTCGATGGCTTCGATGAAAACGGTCTCAGGTAGTGGCGCCATCGCCATGCGCTCGGCCGAATTGCGGAAGCGTCGCGCATTAGCGTCGGGACGGAACAGGTTGACGCCACCGTCGTCACGCTTGTAGGCCTTGAGGCCTTCGAAAATCTCCTGCGCGTAGTGCAGGACGGCGGTTGCAGGATCGAGCGGGAAGTTAGTGCGCGACGCGACCCTCGCCCCGTGCCAGCCTTTCGCCTGATTGTAGTTCACAACGGCCATGTGATCGGTAAACACCCGGCCAAAGCCAGGGTTCGCAAGTTTTTCGGCGCGCACGGTCGCCTGCGTCGGATTGGCCGTCTGTTGGATGTCGAATCTCAACGACGTCCCGCCATCGATCGTATCAAGCGAAACTCCCATGAACATTCTCCCGGCTTTGCAGCACCTTGTCTGCGTGCCCTGCCTGCCATGCGAAGGCGGTTTCAGCTTTTGCGGAAGGCGCGAAGTCCAGTATGTTAACCGAAATGCCGCCCGGCAATCGCACCGATCAGAATTCCGGGCTGCGTGGTCTCGCACGCTCGTGTTGGGGGTCGATAAACAGTCGGGCCCCGGACGAAACGTTATTATATTTCGCATCAGATAGCCGACTTGTAACATTGAAACCAGATATGTCAATATGGCTGACATAAAACTCTCGGCCCCGACCGCCATGGTCACTTCCGGCCCTGAGACGCCCGGCAGGCGATCCGCGGAGACGCGTTGGGACATCATCGAACTGCTGTTCTTCGCCTATCGCGATTTCGTTGACGATCCTGATCATGTGCTTGAGGAATTCGGCTTCGGCCGCGCGCATCATCGCGTCATGCATTTCGTCCATCGTTACCCCGGGCTCACCGTCGCCGATTTGCTCGATGTTCTGCGGATCACGAAGCAATCGCTAGGGCGAGTGCTCAAGCAACTCCTCGACGAGGGCTATATCGTGCAGAAGGCCGGCGACGCTGACCGCCGTCAGCGCCTTCTTTTCGCCACCCCGAAAGGCGAGGCGCTGGTAGCGCAGCTCGCGGGCCTTCAGACCGATCGCATCAAACGCGCGCTGCGGGGCCTCGACGCATCCGGTGCCGAGGTGGTGCGCAAATTTTTGCTCGGGATGGTCGACCACGATGATCCTGACAAGGTGCTGGAGGCGATCCTGCGAGCGGACGGCAAGATGGTGAAGGCATGATAGTAACGCAAACGGCAGGGACCGCGCGAGCGCAGGTGAAGCTGGCCGACGACGCCCCGCATCTGCTGCTGGTCGACGATGACCGGCGCATCCGGGATCTGTTGTCGCGCTTTCTGGCGGGGGAGGGTTACCGTGTCACCACGGCCATGAGCGCCAAGGCCGCCCGCTCGAAATTACTCGGTCTGCATTTCGACCTGTTGATCCTGGACATCATGATGCCCGGCGAAACCGGCTTTGATCTCGCCCGTTCCATTCGTGCCTCGTCCCCGGTGCCGATCATCATGCTGACGGCCCTGCACGAGGCCGAGAACCGCATCGAGGGTTTGCAGATCGGTGCTGACGACTATCTCGCCAAGCCGTTCGAGCCGCGCGAGCTGGTGCTGCGGATCGGGAATATCCTCAAGCGCACGATGCCGCTGCCGATGATGCGAAGCGAATCGATTGCGTTCGGACCCTATGTCTATCATCTGGAGCGCGGTGAGCTGCGTCAGGGCGACGACGTCATTCATCTCACTGATCGCGAGCGCGAGATGCTGCGTATGCTCGCGGCCACCCCGGGCGAGACGGTTCGCCGCGGCGAACTCAACGGCGGCGGCACCGTGAACGAGCGCGCCGTCGATGTCCAGATCAACCGGTTGCGGAGGAAGATCGAGCGCGATCCCGCCAATCCGCTATTCCTCCAGGCGGTACGCGGGGTAGGCTATCGCCTGGTCGCAGCCCCTTGACGTCGATAACGACCACCCTCGATGCCGGTCTCACGCTAGTCCGCACGGCGTTGCGACGGGTCATGGTCGTCAATAGCCGGATTGGGCACGCGTTCAAGAAGTGGATGCCCGAGGGCCTCTATGCCCGCGCGCTGCTGATCATGATTGTTCCTATGGTGGTGCTGCAATCGGTCGTGGCCTTCGTGTTCATGGAGCGCCACTGGAATACGGTGACGCGACGCCTGTCGGCGGCAGTCGTGCAGGACGTCGCCGCGCTGATCGATGTGTACAAGGATTACCCGCAGGACAAGGACCGTACGGCGATCCGGCGCATCGCACAGCAGCGGCTCGGATTGGTCGTCGATTTCCTGCCTCCGGGCGATATGCCCCCGCCCGGGCCGAAACCGTTCTTCACCCTGCTCGACCAGTCGCTGTCGGTGCAGATCAGCAGGCAGATCGGCAAGCCGTTCTGGATCGATACGGTCGGACGGTCCAATCTGGTGGAGATCAGAATTCAGCTCGACGACACTGTGATGCGGGTGTTCGCGCAGCGCAGTGCCGCCTATGCGTCAAATTCGGAAATCTTCATCTTCTGGATGCTGGGCACGTCGTCGATCCTGCTGTTCGTCGCGGTGCTGTTCCTTCGCAACCAGATCAAGCCGATCCTGCGGCTGGCGGACGCCGCCGAGAGCTTTGGCAAGGGCCGCGACGCGCCGAACTTCCGTCCGCGCGGGGCCCGCGAGGTTCGCCGCGCGGCGCATGCGTTTATCGAAATGAAGATGCGTATCGAGCGCAGTATCGAGCAGCGCACCGCGATGCTGGCCGGCGTGTCGCATGACCTGCGCACGATCCTGACCCGCTTCAAGCTGGAGCTGGCGCTGATCGGCGACAGTCCGGAAGTCGATGGCATGCGGAAGGATGTCGACGAGATGCACGGGATGCTCGAGGCTTATCTCGCTTTCGCGCGCGGTGACAGCGGCGAGCATGCGCAGCCGACCGACATGGCTTCCGCTCTCGAGGAGTTACGAAGCGATGCAGAGCGCAACGGTCACGCAGCAACGGCGATATTTAACGGACTTCCCGTCGCCACCGTCAAGCCGGCAGCGTTCAAGCGCTGCCTCGGCAATCTGGTGTCAAACGCGGCACGATATGCCGACTCCATCGCCATCAACGGCCATCGCGATCACCGATGGCTCACCGTCATGGTCGACGATGATGGCCCGGGCATCCCGCGGGACATGCGCGAGGAGGTCTTCAAGCCGTTCCTGCGACTCGACAGCGCGCGCAATCAGGACGAGGGCGGCTCCGGTCTCGGCCTCGCTATTGCGCGAGACATCGCGCGCTCTCATGGCGGCGACATTACACTCGGTGACAGTCCGATGGGCGGTCTGCGCGCGACCGTGCGGGTGCCGGTGTAGTGTAGGAGTGTTCTTTCTGCGCTTGGATCATGCCTAGCTTTCCCGGTTCTAAGGTCCCACATTGGATATGAGCTCGTTGCGGTCTGGCTAGGAGGAGCGCATGATGCTCTACGGCCTCGAGCACACTCGAATGAGGGAGCGGGTGACATGGACGGCTCGGTTAAGCTGGAAATGCGCTATGGTGCCTCCAACTATGCGCCGATGCCGGTCACTATCGTGCGTGGCAAGGGCGTCTACTTGTGGGATGAAAGCGGGCGACGCTACATCGATATGATGGGCGCCTATTCGGCGGCAAGCTTCGGACATTCTCATCCCCGATTGATACAGGCGCTTACTGACCAGGCGCGACAACTGGACACGATTTCGCGCGCTTATTTCAACGATCGTCTCGGAGCCTTTCTCGCCCGCGCTTGCAGTTTGACCGGGATGGACCTGGCGCTGCCGATGAACAGCGGCGCCGAGGCGGTGGAGACGGCGCTGAAGGCCGCGCGCAAATGGGCCTACACGGTCAAGGGGGTGCCGGCCGACCGCGCTGAGATCATCGTGTGTGACGGCAATTTTCACGGCCGCACCATCGCTATCGTCGGCTTCTCGTCTGTGGCGCAATATCGCGACGGCTTCGGTCCATTTCCGCCCGGTTTCAGGTCGGTGCCGTTCGGCGACGTGGCGGCGCTTCGAGACGCGATCATGCCGAACACCGCGGCCTTCCTGGTCGAGCCGATCCAGGGCGAAGGCGGCATCAACCTGCCGCCGCCGGGCTACCTTGCCGAGGTCGCGCGCATCTGCCGGGAGCACAATGTCCTGCTGATCTGCGACGAGATCCAGTCCGGCCTCGGTCGCACCGGGCGGCTGCTGGCCTGCCAGCACGACGGCGTGACGCCGGACGCGGTGACGCTGGGCAAGGCGCTGGGCGGCGGACTTCTGCCGGTGTCGCTGTTCCTGGCGCGGCGCGAGGTAATGCAGGTGTTCACGCCCGGCGACCATGGCAGCACCTTCGGCGGTAATCCGATTGCGGCCGCGGTCGGATTGGCCGCACTTGATACGTTGATGGACGAGAGATTGGTCGAGCGGTCCGCGCGCCTTGGCACGCATCTGCTTGCACGGCTTCGCGCGATCGAAAATCCCATCATCCGCGAGGTGCGAGGACGGGGGTTGTTCGCGGGCGTCGAATTGGATCGCGATTTAGCCAACGCCGCTGCGGTAGCAACGCGACTGTTGCAGGCGGGCGTGCTGACCAAGGACACTCACCGCAACACCATTCGTTTTGCACCTCCGCTGATTATCGAAGAATCCCAGATCGATTGGGTGGCGGACCGGGTCGCCGAAGTGCTGGACGAATTCGCTCGCGCGGAAGCTCATCCCTAGAGCCCGCTTTCTGATCAGAAGCAGGCTCTCGATTTTGGCTAACCGGATTCCACTGGAAAATGCTCTCCGCCTCAATCGATGTCGAAGCGGACGCCTTGGGCGAGCGGAAGATCGTCGCCGTAATTCACCGTGCTGGTGGCGCGACGCATGTAGGCTTTCCAGGCGTCGGAGCCGGCCTCGCGGCCGCCGCCCGTTTCCTTTTCTCCGCCGAATGCACCACCGATCTCGGCGCCGGAGGGGCCGATGTTCGCATTGACGATGCCGCAATCGGAGCCCGCCACTGAGAGGAACTTCTCCACCTCGCGCATGTCGGTCGAGAAGATCGAGGACGACAGTCCGTGAGCGACCGCATTGTGCTGCTCTATCGCCGTGTTGAGGTCGGTATATGTCATGACATACAAAATCGGCGCGAAGGTCTCCCGCAGCACCGGGCCGGACTGCGCCGGCATTTCCACCAGCGCCGGCCGGACATAATACGCGTTGGGAAACCGTTTCTCCTCGACACGCTCGCCGCCGTGGACCCGCGCGCCGTGCGCCCGTGCCTCTTCAAGCGCGCGTTGCATATTCTCGAAGGCGGCTTCGTCGATCAGCGGACCGACCAGCACCTCGTCGCTTGCGAGCGGGTCGCCGATCCGGACCGAGGCATAGACGCGTTTCAGCTTCGCTACGAATTCGTCGTGGACGCTGTCATGAACGAACAACCGTCGCAGCGTGGTGCAACGCTGGCCGGCGGTGCCGATGGCGGCGAAGGCGATGGCCCGCAGCGCCAGATTGAGGTTTGCCGAGGGGCAGACGATCGAGGCATTGTTGCCGCCGAGTTCGAGAATGCCGCGCGCGAACCGCCGCGCAAGCTGCGTGCCGACCTCGCGGCCCATCGCTGTCGATCCGGTCGCGGAAATCAGCGACACCCGTGGATCGTTGACCAGGACTTCGCTGATATCGCGCCCGCCGATCAGCACGGTGCATAAGCCGTCGGGGATGTTGCCCGCCTTGACAGCGGCGCGTTCGAACAGCGCCTGCACCGCCAGCGCCGTCAGCGGGGTTTTTTTCGACGGCTTCCAGATCACCGGATTGCCGCAGACCAGCGCCAGCGCCGCATTCCACGACCATACCGCGACGGGAAAATTGAACGAGGTGATGACGCCGGTCGGGCCGAGCGGATGCCATTGCTCCATCATGCGATGATTGGGCCGTTCGCTGGCGATAGTGAGCCCGTAAAGCTGGCGGGACAGGCCGACCGCGAAGTCGCAGATGTCGATCGTCTCCTGCACCTCGCCACGGCCTTCCGAGACGATCTTGCCGGCTTCGATGGTGACCAGGCGGCCCAGAACATCCTTGGCGGCGCGCAATTCAAGGCCGAGCAGGCGAACCAGTTCGCCACGCCGCGGTGGAGGGACCCCACGCCATGTCCGGAATGCCGCTTCAGCGAGCGCGATGGTTTCGGCCGCACGTTGCGAACTTGCATCCTCGAGGTGCGCGATGGTCTCGCCGGTCAGAGGCGAGCGTACGGCGCGCGTGCCGTGCCGGCGATCGGGCGAAACCCCGAGATGATCGAGCAGGGATGCAACCTCGTCGGCAAGCATGTGAGCTTTCTCCCAAACGGGTCCGGGCGGCCCATGT
Source organism: Nitrobacter sp. TKz-YC02 (assembly GCF_049852135.1). Taxonomy (NCBI): domain Bacteria; kingdom Pseudomonadati; phylum Pseudomonadota; class Alphaproteobacteria; order Hyphomicrobiales; family Nitrobacteraceae; genus Nitrobacter; species Nitrobacter sp. TKz-YC02. The sequence goes on along the minus strand of NZ_CP180728.1, from coordinate 3,097,679 downwards.
TGCGGCAAGTCATGACAACTCTTCAAGCCGGATGAGCGTTCTCGCACCATGTTGCGACGATGCGTCAAGCATTCGCGGGAATCATTTCGGATCGTCAGGGACGCTTCAGTCCTTGCGCATGCAGCAAAAACTACTTCGCCAGTTCCTGCGATCGCTTTGTTGCGGCGGCCACCGCCCACGTCATCAGTTCTTTCAGACCGTGCTCGCCCATCAATATGTTGAGCGCTGCGGCCGTGGTGCCGCCGGGCGAGGTGACGTTCTGGCGCAGCGTCGCGGCGTCGAGATCGGATCGATGCAGCAATTCGCCTGACCCAGCGACAGTCTCGCGGGCCAGCTTTGAAGCGAGATCGGCAGGCAGGCCTGCGCTGACGCCGGCGCGCGCCAGCTCCTCGGCGAGCAGGAAGACGTATGCCGGTCCCGATCCCGACACAGCCGTGACGGCGTCCATCAGCGCTTCGTCATCGACCCATTCCACCGCCCCGGTCGCGCGCAGCAGCGCGTCGGCCACGGTGCGCTGTGTCTCGTTCACGCCTTTCGCGGCGACTGCCACGGTCATGCCGCGGCCAATCGCGGCAGGCGTATTGGGCATCGCGCGGACGATGTTGCCGCCGCAGGCCGTGTCGAGCAAGGCAATCGTCGTGCCCGCCATGATCGACACCACAAGGGTCGAAGATCCCACCAGCGGCCGCAGCGTCGGAGCGGCGTCGCCGAAGGTCTGCGGCTTGACCGCGATCACGAGCGCTGCGACGGCACCGATTTCCTCGGCTGCGGGATTCAGCCGAATGCCGCCGGCGGCGAGCGAGTGGATATCGGCGGAAGGATATGGCTCGATGACAATGACGCGCTTCGGATCCAATCCGCGCGCGAGCCATCCCGTCAGCAATGCGCTGCCCATCTTCCCGGCGCCGGCGAGAACGACAGTGCCTGAAATATCCGCGAGAGTTTGCATGTCCGGCGTTATCGTCATGGCGGGTTCCTGATGGTCAATAAAGACCTCATTGGGGTTGAGTACGAAGCATACCTTCGCACGGACAACCCGGCGATCCGTCATTCATTGAACGAATTGCAAGAGGATAGACAGCCCGGTCATGCTGCAAAAAGCAATTGCGCGAGATTACGCCTCGCCCTCGGTGTCGAACATCGCGGCGGTCATTGCCTCGGCCGCCGACTTTCCGGCCCAGACCACGAACTGCAGCGCCGGGTAGTAGCGCTCGCAGGCGTGGATCGCGCCCGCCATCATGGTCTCGCACTGCGCGTTTGACGCAATCAGCCCCTCGGGAAGGACAAGCGCATGGCGGTACATGATCGTTCCGGTCTGGGTCCAGATATCGAAATGGCCGACCCACAATTGCTCGTTGATCGCGGCGATCACGCGCTGGGCCTCGCTGCGCCGGGCGACGGGAATCTTCATATCGAAGGCGCAGGCGAGATGCAGCGCATCGATCTCACCCATCCAGGTGAAGGTGAGGTGATAATCGGTCCAGTTGCCTTTCGAGACGATTGTGATTTCGTCTTCGCCGGAACGCTCGAACGCCCAATCGTTGGTGGCGGCAATGTCCTCGACCACCGCCAGCGGATTGTTCTTGGAATCGATAGCGCCTTCGAGCAGCGACATGCCGTCCCGATCCTTGCTTTTGCTTGTGTTGATACGCACTCATAGAACGGCCGGTGCTGGCACGCGGCGGACATCGATCTTTCAGACAATCCATCACACGCGCTGATCGGATGAGGATGATGTCCTGCGCGGATCAAGTGATGTGATTTGCGGAATCGGCGCAACGCCGCCTGGAGTCCGTCCACAGGCAAACCGCGCGTCGTCCACAACTGATCGAAAGGAGAGACGGTTTACGCCGTGAACAAAACGGACTCGGGACTCGCGTTGCGCGAGTCTTGCGGTTGCGACTCGCCTGCCGCGAGTCCGGCATCATCCGATGATCGACGAAAGATTCCAGCGCCGGATAATGTCTACGCCCTCGGCGACAAATGAAGTCGGTGTGTCGCACGGCTACGCCGCTTGTTCTCAAAAGGAGCGATCAATCGCTTCATCTTCGAAAATTTTCGGATGTTGATCCTTGTCCCAGCAATCTCTTGTTACGATGCATGGGTACGACCGAAGTGCCTCTCGGGCGCGACGCTGGATCAGCCTTTTCTCAATGTCTCCCCGACGCGGAAGGATCAGCTTGTCCGACGGCCAAAAGCGACTTACGCGACAGCCGAAAAACTCAGCCCAATTTCTTGTTATTTCGGGCGTTTGCGGTTAGAACGCCGCCACGTCTCATGGCCCCCGCACCCCTGGAGGCTTGCCGGTGACGTGCAACGGGCCGCGATTGCGGCCTTTAACTTTTTGAAAAGACAAGGATAAATCGATGGCGACCGTCAGGGAATTGAAGGCGAACGCGCGTCCGAAGAGCGGCAAGGGGGCCGCCCGGGCTGAGCGTCGCGCCGGCCGAGTGCCGGGCGTGATCTATGGAAACAAGCAGCCCCCGCAGCCGATCTCGGTCGAAGAAGCAGAACTGCGTCAGCGCATTCTGGCAGGCCGTTTCCTGACGACGATCTTTGACATCAACCTGGACGGCAAGAAGCACCGCGTGATTCCGCGCGACTTCCACCTCGATCCGGTTAAGGATCTGCCGATCCATGTGGACTTCATGCGGCTCGGCGAAGGCGCCACCATCCGCGTCAGCGTTCCGCTTCGCCTGCTGAAGGCGGATGTCGCGCCCGGCGTGAAGCGCGGCGGCACCGTCAATCTCGTAACCCACGCGATCGATGTCGAGTGCGCGGCTGAAAACATCCCGCAGTTCATCGAGGCCGACGTCGGCGCACTGGAAATCAACCATTCGCTCCATTTGTCGGACGTTGAGTTGCCGCCTGGCGTGAAACCGCTGGCACGAGAGGACGTCACGTTGGTGACCATCGTGCCGCCGTCAGGCTACGCGGAAGAACTCAAGGCAGCTGCGGCCGGTACCGCGGCTCCCGCCGCCGGTGCGGCTCCCGCGGCTGCTGCTGCAGGCGCGGCCGGTGGCGCGAAGGCGCCCGCAGGTGGCGGAGCGAAGGCGCCCGCGGGTGGCGGCGACAAAAAGAAGTAAGCGGCCGGTGGAGCGATTTGACATTCGCGACGCCGCCTGCCGAGGTTTCGCAACGCGAATGTCTTACGGCTAACCGGATTCCACTTAGCCGGAAAATGCTCTAGGGGATCCGCGTCATGCGCCTGTTCGTCGGACTGGGAAATCCCGGCACGAAGTATCAGGGGAATCGACACAACATCGGGTTCATGGTCGTGGACGAGATCGCGCGGCGTCACGGTTTCGCACCGTGGCGCCGCCGCTTTCAGGGCGAAGCTTCCGAAGGCACGCTCGACCGGGAGCGGGTCATCCTGCTCAAGCCGACGACCTACATGAACAACTCCGGCAACGCGGTTCAGGACGCCGCGCAGTTCTTCAAGCTGACGCAGGGTGATGTCGTGGTGTTTCACGACGAGATCGAACTCCCACCGGCCAAGGTTCGCGTCAAGGTCGGCGGTGGCATTGCCGGACACAACGGCCTGCGATCGATCTCTGCGCATGTTGGCAACGACTATCGCCGCGTTCGACTGGGCGTCGGTCACCCGGGCATCAAGGAACTGGTGCATGCGCACGTGCTGAACGACTTCGCCAAGAACGAACGTCCCTGGGTCGAGGCGCTGGTGGATGTCGTTGCGGAAAACGCGGCACTGCTCGTCGCCGCCAGGGATTCGGCATTCCAGAACAAGGTGCATCTCGCGATGCAGGCGAAGGGATTTGTCGAGAAGGATAAAGAGGACAACAACGGCGCCAAGTAAACGGCCAGGTCAAATCGTCTTCATCGCCAGCGGTCCGGCGATTGGTTCCTCGAAGAAGGTGGATAGGTGGGTTGAGCCCCGCTTATGGCGATCCGGGTCGGTTGCGCAATCCGCGCCAAATATCGGAATGAATCATGGGTTTCAAATGCGGTATCGTCGGGTTGCCCAATGTCGGCAAGTCGACCCTGTTCAACGCGTTGACGGAAACGGCGGCGGCGCAGGCGGCGAACTATCCGTTCTGCACCATCGAGCCCAATGTCGGCGCCGTGGCGGTGCCGGATACGCGCCTCGACGGGCTCGCGGCGATTGCCAAATCGGCGCAGATCATTCCGACGCAACTGACGTTTGTGGACATCGCCGGTCTGGTGCGCGGCGCATCCAAAGGTGAAGGGCTCGGTAACCAGTTTCTCGCCAACATCCGGGAGGTCGATGCGGTCGCGCATGTCGTGCGCTGTTTTGAGGATTCCGACATTACCCATGTCGAGGGCAAAATCGCGCCGCTCGCGGACATCGAGACCATCGAGACCGAACTGATGCTGGCCGATCTCGAAAGCCTCGAGAGGCGCGTCGACACTCTTTCGAAAAAGGCCAAGGGCAACGACAAGGAAGCCAAGGAGCAGCTCGATCTGGTCGAACGTGCGCTCAAGCTACTGCGCGACGGCAAGCCGACGCGAGGCATGGAGCGCAAGCCTGAGGAAGAACGCAATTTCCGCATGCTCGGATTGCTGACTTCAAAGCCGGTGCTCTACGTCTGCAACGTCGAGGAAGGCTCGGCGGCGAGCGGCAACGCCTTCTCGCAAGCCGTGTTTGAACATGCGGCGAAGGAAGGCGCGGTCGCGGTCGCAATTTCCGCGAAGATTGAGTCCGAGATCGCGACGCTGTCGCGTGACGAGCGCGCCGATTTCCTTGAGACGCTGGGGCTGGAAGAGGCGGGTCTCGACCGCCTGATCCGCGCGGGCTACGACCTGCTGCATCTCATCACCTATTTCACGGTAGGCCCGAAGGAAGCGCGCGCCTGGACCATCACCAAGGGCACCAAGGCCCCAGGTGCGGCGGGCGTCATTCACACCGACTTCGAAAAAGGTTTCATCCGCGCCGAAACCATCGCTTGCGCCGACTATATGGCGCTCAATGGCGAAGCAGGCGCACGCGATGCCGGCAAGCTACGGCTGGAGGGGAAAGAGTATGTCGTCGCCGACGGCGACGTCATGCATTTCCGGTTCAATACCTAGAGTCCGATTCAACTGCGTTGGATCAAGCTTTGCTTAATTCTTCCGGCTGAGCATGCTCTCATCCGGCCCGGTTTTCACGTTGCGCTGGCGCGGCCCTTCGAGTCGGGATCATGCTCAGGGCATGAATCCCGAAAGAAAACCGATTCTTGGATCGGATCATGCTACGACCGGGTCGCGCCCTGATCGCGAATAGCACCGAGATGTTCGTTGATACGAAATACGATCAGGATCGACTCGGCTGCGATCCGCGAAAACACGATGCCAACGAGGACGCCGGCAACATTCAGAAGGATCGTGATGAAACCACTAAAGGGACTGACGGCCATCGAGGTCAGGCCCGCGAAGATGCCGGATAATCCCGACAGCACGATCAGGACAATGACCAGCCAATAAAATACCTTGATGATGGTGGGCGTGATGAAGCGATCCCACTGAAACAGATCCCGGATTTCAAACATTTGCCGTTCCCCTCGCGCGTCGCGCGGCCGTCATGAGCCGGGCGGCACTTACCCCAAGGGCCGCTCCCGGCAAGCTCGCGCCGCGGCATGCTGGCGTACAGGTTGAGATTGCTGCAAATAGCGGCCACAATCGGGCATCCTTCAACAGGTCTCGCCATGACCCTGACATTTGAAGATTTCCCCCTCGGCCATTTTGGCACTTTCGGGCCGCGGCATGTCAGTCGTGACGAAATCATCGCATTCGCATCCGAGTTCGATCCGCAGCCCATGCATCTCGATGAGGCGGCGGCGAAGCATACCATGCTGCGCGGGCTATCGGGTTCGGGCTGGCATTTGTGTTCGCTTATGATGCGCATGATGTTTGACGGTTATATCGGACGGACCGCTTCGCTCGGCTCTCCCGGCGTTGATGAAGTCCGCTGGCTGTCGCCGCTGCGGCCGGACGACGATCTGATGCTGGACGTCGATGTGACTGCGGCGCGGGCGTCGCGCAGCCGTCCGGAGATGGGAATCGTGACCTTCGCGATGCGCATGCGCAATGCTTCCGGCCAGGTATTGCTCGAGGCGGTGTCTCCGATCATGATCCGGCGCCGTGCGGAGCAGACGGCGCGGAGCTGAATCCTTGGGTTATTTCGAAGACATGGGGGTCGGGCAGCGTCGTGATCTCGGTTCGTTTATCTTCACCGGCGATCTCATCAAGACATTCGCGTCACAATTCGACCCGCAGCCGTTTCACCTCGACGATGATGAGGGCCGCAAATCACTGTTCGGCGGTCTGGCAGCCTCCGGCTGGCATATCGTTTCGGTTTGGATGAAGCTGATGGTCGCGGACAGTCAGCGTGAGGCAGTGGAAGCCGCCGCGCGCGGCGAAAAGCCGGGGATGTGGGGTCCGTCGCCCGGATTTCGCGACCTGCGCTGGCTGAAACCGGTACTGGCGGGGGATACTGTCAGTTATGCCAGCGAAGTCGAATCGCTGAGAGCCTCCCGCTCCCGTCCGGAATGGGGCGTTATGCAAATACGTAACACCGGCACGAACCAGCGCGGCGAACTGGTTTTTTCCTTTTTGGGCTCAGTTTTCGTCCCGCGCCGGCTTCCGCAGGATTGAGGGGTTGCACGATTGACCTAGTTTGGAGGAATTTTATTCGAAAACGAGCCTCTTTTAAGGAATTGTGAACCCTCAGACAGTCTTGTCGAAACGCGTCAGGGTAAGGGGCAGGGGGACGCCATGGCAGATCGCGCTGGATTGAAGATCGTCGGCTTGCTGTTCGCGAGCGTGACGCTGGCCGTAACGCTCGCAACGTGGACCGTAGTGAAGCGCTACTCAGACGGCGTATATTCGCTGGACAGTGTCGCAGTCGCGCACATCCCCGCTCGCTGACCCTGCTGAAACATCCGTTCAGCCGGCCGGGCCAAGCCTGGCTTCAAGCGCGGCGATCCGTTCCTTCAGCGTCTCATTGTCCTCGCGCGCAAGCCGCGCCATCTCCTTCACAGACTCGAACTCCTCGCGCTTGACCAAATCGAGATCGCGCAGGATCTTCTCTGCCTGATGGCGGACCACCGCGTCGACCTCACGCTTGAGCCCCTGAGCCACTCCGGCGGTATCGTTCATAAGCCGTCCAATCTCGTCGAAAAACCGGTTGCTGGTCTGGGTCATCTACTATCTCCGGTTAGCGGCAAGATCGCCATGTCACCGAGAGAGAATGGCGATCCCGACACGGCAGTTCAAGCCCGCTTGATCTTTCGAACCGCCGCAAGCCTTGTTGGGGCCGGATTTCCCTTGCAATCGTTACGCGGCCGTTCGAGACGTGGATGCCCACGGCAAGCGCGGGCATGACGCCTTGGATAGAACGAATCCGATGTTTCTCCTCATCACCTATCCCGTCTTCGATCCCGTTGCCATTTCGCTCGGTCCGATCGCGATCCGCTGGTATGCGCTGGCCTATATCGGCGGTATCATGCTCGGCTGGCTTTATGCGCGGGCGTTGCTCAGGAGCGAGAAGCTCTGGGGGGGACCGGCGCCGATCTCGGTGGTGCAGCTCGACGATTTTATCCTCTGGGTGACGATCGGCATCATCGTCGGCGGCCGCGTTGGCTATGTGCTATTCTACAATCTGGATTTCTTCAGCCACCATCCCGCCCAGATCTTTCAGCTCTGGAACGGCGGCATGTCGTTTCACGGCGGCTTCATGGGCTGCGTTGCGGCGGTAATCCTGTTCTGCCGCAGGCACGGCCTGCCGATCCTGTCGCTTGGGGATGTCGCCACCGCGGTCGGGCCGATCGGCCTTTTTCTTGGCCGTATCGCCAACTTCATCAACAGCGAATTGTGGGGGCGTCCGGCTGACCCGAGCCTGCCCTGGGCCATGGTGTTTCCTAACGGCGGCCCGCTGCCGCGGCATCCGAGCCAGCTTTACGAGGCCACGCTCGAGGGGCTGGTACTGTTCACGATCCTCGCGCTGATGATCCGCTTCGGCGCGCTCAAGCGGCCGGGCCTGATTCTTGGCAGCTTCATCACGCTGTACGCGCTGGCGCGGATTGTCGCCGAATTCTTCCGCGAGCCGGATCCACAGCTCGGATTTCTGTGGGGCGGATTGACCATGGGAATGCTATTGTCGATACCGATGGTTATCGCTGGACTCGCCATTGTCTATGCCGCCTGGTCCCGCGGTTCGCGGGCACCAGACGCACGAGCGATTCCGAATCCGGGCAAGGTCGATCGTGGCTGAACCTTCTCCGCTGTTGGCCGAGATCAAGAAGCTGATCAAGACGTCCGGTCCGCTGCCGGTCTGGCGCTACATGCAGCTTTGCCTGACCCATCCCCAGCACGGCTACTATATCGCCCGCGACCCATTGGGGCGCGAGGGTGATTTCATCACGTCGCCCGAAGTCAGCCAGATGTTCGGCGAACTGCTCGGGTTGTGGGGCGCCTCGGTGTGGCGGTCGATCGGCTCTCCGGCCACGCTGCGGCTAATTGAGTTCGGCCCCGGCCGCGGCACCATGATGGCGGATGCGCTACGCGCGTTGCGGGTGCTGCCACCCATGTATCAGGCGCTCAGCGTCCATCTGATCGAAATTAATCCGGCGCTGAGGGAAAAGCAAAAGGCGGCGCTGTCCAGCGCGCCGAACATCCATTGGCACGCGAGCTTGGACGAGGTGCCGGAGGGACCGGCGATCATCCTTGCCAACGAATACTTTGACGTGCTTCCGATCCATCAGATGGTCAAGCGCGACGACGGCTGGCACGAGCGGGTTGTCGATATCGATGGCAGCGGTCAACTCGTGTTCGGCGCCAACGTTGCGCCAACGTTGCGCTTCGACATGCTGCTGCCGCCGCTGGTGCGCGCGGCGCCGGTCGGGGCCATTTTCGAGTGGCGCCCGGATGCCGAGATCATGTCCATCGCAACCCGCGTTCGCGATCACGGCGGCGCTGCGCTGATCATCGATTACGGCCATGTGCGCAGCGACGCGGGCGATACCTTTCAGGCTATCGCAAGGCATAGCTTCGCCGATCCGCTGAAATATCCCGGTCAGGTGGACGTGACAGCCCATGTGGATTTCGAGGCGCTTGCCCGCGCAGCCGAGGATGTCGGCGCCCGCGTGCACGGGCCGGTGACGCAGGGAGAATTTTTGCGACGGCTCGGCATCGAGTCCCGCGCCGTCAACCTGATGGCGAAAGCAACTCCTGAAACATCCGACAGCATTGCGACGGCGCTGAAGCGTCTAATCGAGGGGGGCCGTGGCGGCATGGGATCGATGTTCAAGGTGATCGGCGTCTCCGATCCCGGTCTCACCGAATTGGTGGGACTGAGCGATCGGGAGCGTCGCGGTGGAATGAGGGCGCCGTGACGCTGGCATCCACCCTGCTTTCGACGGTTTCCGGGCTGCGGCACGCCTTTTTCACCCGTGAAGGCGGTGTCTCGCAGAGCATCTACGCGAGTTTGAATGCTGGCATCGGTTCGCAGGATGACCCGGCGCATGTCACCGAGAACCGGCGCCGCATGGCTGAGATGATGGGCGTTGCGCCAGGGAATTTTCTCTCGCTCTACCAGTTCCACTCGTCCGATGCCGTAGTCGCCGACAGGGCTTGGGACGTGTCATCCCGGCCGCGTGCGGATGCCATCGTCACGCGAACCCCTGGGCTTTCGATCGGCGTGACCGCGGCCGACTGCGGCCCGATCCTGTTCGCCGATCCGCAAGCCCGCGTCATCGGCGCGGCACATGCCGGCTGGAAGGGCGCGCTGACGGGCGTGCTGGAAAAGACCATCGATGCGATGGAAGCGCTTGGCGGCCAGCGCCGCGACATGGCCGTTGCCATTGGTCCGCTGATCCGCCAGCAAAGCTACGAGGTTGGAGCCGAATTCGTCGCGCGATTCAGGGAAGCCGATCCGGACAATGAGCGGTTCTTCGTTCGATCGGAGCGCGACGGTCATGCCATGTTCGATCTCGGCGGCTTCATCCGGATGCGGCTTGAACGCGCTGGCGTGCTGACGATCGACGATACCGGCATCGATACTTATTCAAACGAACGCTTCTTCAGCTATCGCCGCTCGGTGCATCGCGAGGAGCCGGATTTCGGCCGCCACGTCCACGCGATCGTGCTGGACGCCGATTAACCGCGCCGGATGCCGACGGTCGACGATCGCGCATGCCGTGTGGCGAAGCTCCGCTCAGGGCAGAACGGGCGCGTGCTACCACCCGGCAACCGCAGGACGGCCTTTTTTCGCAGACGGCAGATGTCGGCGAGCGTGGTCGGCTTCGCCGCATTAAGCTGTCATTGACGTCCGATTCCGCGGGATCTACGCCGGATTCCGCAGGCGGCGTATTGCCAGACTTGGCCACTCCTTGATACACCGCCTCCGCGGGATCGGAGAGGCTCTCGGGAGACGGGATGTTGAACGTTGTATCCACCACATCGCGGGGAGACGCGTCGATGTCCGCCAAGAACGGCGCCGTCAAGCTGGTCGCCGGCAACTCCAATCTGGTGCTGGCGCGGGAAATCGGCAGATGGCTTGGGCTTGAACTCACGAAAGCCAGCGTCCGTCGCTTCGCCGACAACGAGATCTTCGTCGAAGTCCTGGAGAATGTGCGCGGCTCGGACGTCTACGTCATCCAGTCGACCTCGTATCCGACCAATGACCACCTGATGGAGCTTTTAATCATCACGGACGCTCTGCGCCGCGCCTCTGCGCGCCGGATCACCGCGGTGATTCCCTATTTCGGCTATGCGCGGCAGGATCGAAAGGTCGGTTCGCGCTCACCGATTTCGGCCAAGCTGGTGGCCAACCTGATCACGCGCGCCGGGACGGATCGCGTGCTGACGCTTGATCTGCACGCGGGGCAAATTCAAGGCTTTTTCGATATTCCGACCGACAATCTCTACGCGTCTCCGGTGATGGTCCGCGATATCAAGGAGCGGTTCGAGCTCGGCAAGCTGATGGTGGTATCGCCCGACGTCGGCGGCGTGGTGCGCGCGCGCGGTCTTGCCAAGCGCATTAGTGCTCCGCTGGCGATTATCGACAAGCGCCGCGAGCGTGCCGGCGAATCCGAGGTCATGAACGTGATCGGCGATGTCGCGGGCTATACGTGCATTCTGATCGACGACATCGTCGATTCCGGCGGCACTCTGGTCAATGCCGCCGACGCGCTTCTCGCTAACGGCGCCCGGGACGTCTATGCCTATATCACTCACGGGGTGCTGTCCGGCGCCGCCGCCGCACGCATCGCCGGCTCAAAACTGAAAGAGCTGGTCATTACCGACTCGATCCAGCCGACCGACGCCGTGAGCAAGACCGGCAACATCCGCCTACTGTCGATCGCCGGATTGATCGGCGAGGCGATCAACCGCACTGCTGCCGAACAATCAGTATCGAGCCTGTTCGACTGAACGGCAGATTGAAGTGAGGACACTAAAGTCTGATCCAGGCTCGATCTGGATCAAACTTTAATATCCTCGCTGCAAGAGCAGTATGCTCACTCGTTGCGCAGGTTCTCAGCTGTGCGTTTCCATTGCGCGACGTTGTCCGCGATTATCCGGGTCGACTTCATCGCGGCCTGACTCAACTGAGCATAGCCCGAGATTTCGCGCTGGACCCGCTGTCCTTCCGCATGAAGCAGATCGCGGAGGCTTTCAAGTTCGGTCACGAGGTTCTCGATCTCGGCGAGCGAAGTTCCGGCGACACGCTGGATCAGCGAGTTGACGTTGTTCACCGTTGCTTCCGTGTTCGGCTCCAGCTTCGCGTCGGGGTTCGGAGCACCCGCGGCGGGACCGGCAGCGGGACGGCGCAGATAGGCGATGTCGTTGCGCACGAAATCGCGAATACCCGCCTCTACCTCCGAGACGGCGGCAAGGTTCGTATCGGCTTCGGGCGTGCTTGGTTCTTCTTTTTCAGATGGAGTGGCATTCATCGGCTTGTTCCCTGTTTCGCGTTGAGCGAGCGCGGTTGTCCCCCCGCACGACGAGTTTCTAGCTACGGTATCAGGGCTGCTGATTTTGACAACATCGGGGCCGATCTGCGGCGAGCAGCGTTCAATCCCCGAAATCAGGCGCTGGCGGGGTCACCACTTGCGCTTGAACGCTGCGGTCAGGCTCGCGTTCGGGGGACCTTGCGGCGTTTCGCTGACCGAGCCGGCGACGCTGATGTCGTCGAACAGCTTCTGTTCGGCACCGATCCTGCGAAGCCATTTATTATCGTTTGTTGAAAGCGACTGTCCCGCGATCAGGCTGGTGCCGGTGTCGGTCAGGCTCAGTTTGGCCGAGTGGTCGGTTTTATACTGTCGCGTTCCTTTGATGCCTGGGATCGACAGCGCGTCCTGTTGAGTGACGTTGTAGCCATTCTGAAGGGTAACCGCATAGCGGCCGTCGCTGAGAGGCAGGGATTTGCTCAGCGACGTATCGAGCATGGTTTGAGCCCGGGCGGGGTCGATCCGTGCTTCAAGCGCGGTCTTGTCCCAGATCTGCCCCAGGCCGGGCGCGGTAGCGGCCGCCCATGCCTGACCCGAGGACTGCGATGGGCGGGCATCGGTTGCAAGTTTGTTCGCTGCCGGTTCCGACGCCGTCAGCGGCGACGGTTGACGTATGACGGTCAGGTCGGTCCCGATCCGTGTGTCCCAGAGCGGTGAAACCGAGCGTCTTGCGGTAAGGGCGGCGGAGCCGTCCGCATTATCGCGGGAGGTCCAGGCAAGTTCGGGGTCGGATGCGGGTTGCGACGATGACTGTGAATGACGAACCTGCGGCGGCATTTCCTTCGAGAGGGTAAAGCCGTCGGTCTCGAGTTGGCTCCAGTCGATTTCGGAATCCGCGGGTAGGTTGCCATCAGGCGCGATGTACTCCGCCGGGTTGCCGGGAACGTCGGCATCTTGCGATTGTGCCGATAAGGCTCCGGTTATCCAGCCGGCAGCAACCGCCAGAAGCAGTAAACCCGCACGCCGTATGATCCTCGAAGCCATGGGTTCTGCCAGTCCGCCAATCCGAAGCCGTACATTGCGGCCGCGTGTGTTCGAAATTATGGCGCGCGAGCATGCGCGCATCGGCGCGATGCCTATATGCTCATCATGGTAAATTCTATCTCGCCCGCGACCGCGCGGTTGCGTTGGCCTTCACCGATACTGATCTGCAGGAAATATTAGAATCGATCACGTTCGATTCTGACGCGTTTTCTTCACACGAACAGGTATCCACTTCGTTCGAAAACGCTATAAGCGTCAGGCCTTCACCGTTTTCCGTTTCGCTGTCTTGCCGGAGTTTTTCTTCAGCGCGACCGCCTGTTCCGCCGCAAACGTATCCGCTGCCCGCCGCATCGCGCGCGCGTAGCTGTCGGCGGCGTTGTCGGCGGACATCCGCAGCCGCCTCGCGGCAGCGGTGCCTTCCTCGAACGCGTGTTTTGCCATTTGTCGCAAACGCTGTTTGCCTGCAACATCCTTCGCTTTCGCCGCAAGAGCGAGATAGCGGTCGCGCCGAGTCTTCACAGCCGCCGTCAGGTTTTTGTGTTGCTGCTTCGCAAGCTGCCGGATGATGACGTCAAGATCGGCATCCGCCATGGATGGTGCCCCCGCACGATGATGTGATGAGAAAATCGCTTCATGCTTAGAGCATGACCACGAAAAGTGAAAATCGTTTTTCGGATAAAGATCATGATCAATCAAAAAAGAAAAACAAGTCTCAATGCCCACTCATGACCAGCGTCTTGACGGGAAGCACAAGGGCTTGGATGCGCAACAGCATGGCATGCACGATCCCCACGGCGTCTACGGCGTGGAGCGCGAAGCGCTTGAAGGCCCCGGTATCTTTTGACGCGATCTGGTCGTGGTTGCTGGTGTAGGCGTTGACGATGCAACTGCTTCCCGGTGTGATGCCCTCCAGGCCGCCTTTGTAGAGCGGCTCGAGGAAGACGAGAATCGAGCCTGGACGCAGAGTCTGCGCTGCCTCGACGAGCTGCTCGCCGCCACGGAACTGGCCGGCCGCGATGTAGTCCTGTACGCTGGTGATCACCATCGGAATAATGGTCCACGGCTTCGAAATGCAGGTGGCCTCCGCCACCATTCCGACCTTCATCACCTGCGCTTCGATCTGGCCGAACCCCGCCGACAGGACCCGTTTGCCCGCGCCCTCCGGGATCAGGATTCCCGCCGATCGCATCATCGGGTTGACGATATCGCCAGGCCGTAACAAAAACTGCTCGACGCGTCCGTCAACGCCGGCGCGAATGTAGGTCTTGTCGAGATCGACCTGCGCCTGTGCCAGCGCCGCCTCGGCGCTGGCCTTCTCCGCGGGAAGAAGCGATGTCATGCGGGTCATCGCGGATTGTTTGGCCGCATTGGCGGCATTGACGGTGCCCTCCCGTCCCGCGAGCAGGACCTCGAGTTTCTCGATGTCGCGTTGGGGGACGATCCCCGGATTGCGCCTTTGCAGTTCGCGCTTCACGTTAAGCTCGTCGGACGTCTGTTTGTATGCGCTTTTGGCTTCTTGGATCTGGGCATCCGCCTTGATGATATCGACCTGTGCAGCGCCAAGCGCGGCATCCACCTCAGCGATCTTGCGCCGAGCGGTTTCCAGCGCTGCGTCCTGTTTCGTGCTGTCGAGCTTGAAGATCACGTCGTTCTTTTTCACGGGCGCGCTGAAATCGACACGAACCTCGGCCACCCGTCCGATTGTCTCGGGGATGATCGGGACGGTCCTGAAGTACAGGGTCGCTGTCGTCGTCGAGGGATGGAAATAGAAGATCACCGTGATCAGAGCGACCGTGAGCATCAAACAGGCGGTAATGCCCCACCTCAGCTCGAACCAGACGGAGTAGAGCGTGATTTCGCGGCCAAGCCGCTTTCCCTGCGCGTAGCGCCGGTAAAGATAATCGGGGACGATCGTCAGCAGCGAACAGAGCAGCAGTTCAAACATGACCCGGCAACCCGCTAGCGCCGGCATCACCCTCGCCGGGTTCCTTTTTGTCGGGCGCCTTTGCCAAATCCGGTTTCGTCAGGTCTGGTTTCGCCAAGTCCAGTTTCGCCAAGTCCGGTGCGGCGGTAGTCGCGATATCGTGCGCCGGTCGGGGCGTTTCCGTGCCCGGCTGGACGCCGGCAATTGTCGCCACGGAGCCTGCGATGCTGCGCAGCGGGGTGCTGAAATCCGGCAGGTCGATCATCGCCAGCAACAGTCCCGCCACCCAGAACACATGCATGTGGGTGAACAGCGCCAGTAAGCCGAGAACGGCGACAATCTCGAACTGCAGCTTCTGCGATCTGTGCGCCATCCGCTCCGGCAGGGTATGCAGCCGCAGATAGATATTGCCGACCGCCAGAACGGCTCCAAGCAGGATGACGCCGACAGCCACCATCAAGACATCCGTGTCACCGGGCGCTGTAATGAACGAGGGAAGATCGTGGGGGGCGTTTGGATGAAGCAACTCGCTCAAGCGGTCCTCCATTCCGGAAACAACCAACTGAAAAAGTATAGCCGGCATTTGCCGAAGGCTGGCATCATTGCACAGGCTTGGAATTTGGCAAGTACGATAAGCGACGCCGGCATTTTTGCGGCGTCGGTATCCGTCATGTCGAGAGCACGGCGAGCTTTTCGTGATTGTTTGGCCGACGGCGCCCGGTCACTTCTTCTTCCAGCCGCCGCGGTGTCCCGGTGCACCGCCGGATGAGCGCGGCCGTGGACCGAATTCAGGTCCGGATTCGCGTGAATTGGTCGGTTGGAAAATCTTGCTTTCGGTCCCCGGACCCATTTCGTCGAGCGTCGGTTTGCGCGGCTTCGGACGCGTGCCGGTCGGCTTGACCTCGTGCCAGGTGGCGATACCCATTTCGTCGAGCGAGGGTTTATGGATTTTTGAGGTTGAGGAGGCGCGCTTGCCAAACTTTCCGGACGGCCTGCCTTGTGCCGCTTTATCCAAACGCGCTGGCAGATTCGCCGCATCGCCGTATTTCTTCGCGCCGGCATAGGCGCCTGCTTTTGCCGCGACCCCGCGCTGCTTGATGGTGGGATCATCGACCACGGCCAGCTCGGTGGCGCGCAGCCGCTTGACCTCATCGCGCAGCCTTGCGGCTTCCTCAAAGTTCAGGTCGGCGGCGGCCTCGCGCATCCGCGTTTCCAGATCGGAGAGAACGGCCTCGAAATTGTGGCCGATCGCGATCGCGTCGTCCGACCAGGAATTCCCCTTGCCGCCGTCGCCGATCTCCACCAGCACATGATCGCGCTCATAGACGCTGTTGAGAATGTCGCCGATGGACTTCTTGACGCTTTCCGGCGTGATGCCGTTGGCGGTGTTGTATTCCACCTGCTTTTCGCGGCGGCGGTCGGTCTCGGCGATGGCGCGTTGCATCGATCCGGTGACCTGATCGGCATAGAGGATCACCCGGCCGTCGACGTTGCGGGCCGCGCGGCCGATGGTCTGGATCAGCGAGGTCTCGCTGCGCAGGAATCCCTCTTTATCCGCGTCGAGGATGGCGACCAGCGCGCATTCCGGAATATCGAGACCCTCGCGCAGCAGGTTGATGCCGACCAGCGCGTCGAAAGCTCCAAGCCTGAGATCGCGGATGATCTCGATGCGCTCGATGGTGTCGATATCCGAGTGCATGTAACGGACGCGGATGCCCTGCTCGTGCAGATATTCGGTGAGGTCCTCCGCCATGCGTTTGGTCAGCACAGTGATGAGCGAGCGATAGCCGTTCGCAGCCGTTGCGCGGACCTCGCCCACGAGGTCGTCGACCTGCGTGCGAGCAGGGCGGATGTCGACCGGCGGATCGATCAGCCCGGTCGGACGGATCACCTGCTCGACGAAGACCCCGCCGCTCTCGTTCAGCTCCCATGCACCCGGCGTGGCGGATACCGCGACCGATTGCGGGCGCATCATGTCCCATTCCTCGAAACGCAGCGGCCGGTTGTCCATGCAGGAGGGCAGGCGGAATCCGTATTCGGCGAGCGTGGCCTTGCGGCGGAAGTCGCCGCGGAACATGCCGCCGATCTGCGGCACGCTGACGTGGCTCTCGTCGGCAAACACCAGCGCGTTGTCGGGCACGTATTCGAACAAGGTCGGTGGCGGCTCGCCCGGGCGGCGGCCGGTGAGATAGCGTGAATAGTTCTCGATGCCGGCGCAGCTTCCGGTGGCCTCCATCATTTCGAGATCGAAGGTGGTGCGTTGCTCCAGCCGCTGCGCTTCCAGCAGGCGCCCCTGCGTGTGCAGTTCGTCGAGCCGCATCTTGAGTTCGGATTTGATCGACTTGATCGCCTGCACCAGCGTCGGACGCGGCGTCACATAGTGCGAATTGGAATAGACCTTGATGAAATCCAGTTCATCCTGCTTGTGGCCGGTGAGGGGATCGAACTCCTCGATGCTCTCCACCTCGTCGCCGAATAGGTTCACGCGCCAGGCGCGGTCTTCGTAGTGCGCCGGGAAGATATCGATGACGTCGCCGCGCACGCGGAAAGTGCCGCGGGTGAAGTCGGCCGATGTGCGTTTGTATTGCAGCGCCACGAGGTCGGCGATGAGCTGACGCTGGTCGATGCGCTCGCCGCGCCTCAGGGCGAAGGTCATCGCAGTGTAGGTCTCGACCGAGCCGATACCATAGATGCACGACACCGAGGCGACGATGATGACGTCGTCGCGCTCCAGCAGCGCACGCGTCGCCGCGTGGCGCATGCGGTCGATCTGCTCGTTGATCGAGGAATCTTTCTCGATATAGGTGTCGGTGCGCGGCACGTAGGCTTCAGGCTGATAGTAGTCGTAATAACTGACGAAGTATTCCACTGCGTTGTCGGGGAAGAAGTTCTTGAATTCACCGTAGAGCTGCGCTGCCAGCGTCTTGTTTGGCGCGAGGATAAGGGCTGGGCGCTGCGTGGCTTCGATCACCTTGGCCATGGTGTAGGTCTTTCCGGAGCCGGTGACGCCGAGCAGCACCTGGGTGCGGTCGTTGCGCTGGATGCCTTCCACCAGTTCGCGGATTGCCTGTGGCTGGTCGCCTTTGGGCTGATACTCCGATTTGATCTCGAACCGCACGCCGCCTTCGCTCTTCTCCGGTCGCGGCGGCCGGTGCGGTGTCCATACTTTCATCCCGCCATCGTCGCCGCGAAATTCGGGGCGGCCGTCGCGGATCAGATTCTCCAGTGCTTCAGCGGTCGCCTTGACGCCAAGGCCTTCCATCTTGCTGCGCGGTGGCCGCGCCAACGCTTCATCGTCATCCTCGGCGGTTGGTAGGCCCAACTGCCGCGCCAGTTCCGGATCGAGCGTTGGGATGGTGGCGGACGTGCCGTAGTTCGGCGTCGCGAATTCCGCTTGCGGCGCTTCGTCGAAGCCCTTTTGCTTTACCTCGCCCTTGAGGGGAGAGACTTGCCTTTCTCTCTCCCTGTCACTCGCTCCGCTGGCGGGAGGGGAGCGAGACGCATCCCGTTTTGTCGTCGCATCGTCCTTGCCGCGCGTGGAGGCTCGCGCGCGATGCGCCGCAGCCTCGCCGCCGGAACGGCGGTCCCACGAATTGTCCGGCGGCGGTTGCAATCCGGTGCCGGACCCGAGCCCGGCGTCGCCGCGGTTAATCGCCGGATTGAGCAATTCAGCGAGCGCAGGTCCGATCGGCTGCACCTCGGGACGATGTGCCTTCGACTTCGGGGCTTTAGACTTCTGAGCGCTCGGCGGTTTACCGGGTTGTTTAGGAGGATTGGGAGGCTTCGCCATGCCGGCAATATGGGGCGAATCCAGCCCGCAAGAAAGAGCGCAATCACACGGATGCACATACCGTGATCACGCCTTCGGCGATGATGACCTCGACACGACCTTTCGCAGGCAATCGCGGCACAGGCAATCGCCGCCTTCGGTCGGCATTGGCAGCCGCCCGGCCTCCTCGGCGCACCAGCAGTTCCCAGACAGATCGCAAGTGAATTCCGTTCCGCACCCGGAACAGGCGAGGCGGCGAATGGCTTGCTGTCCGGTCGGGCGTGTCATGGCGGCGGGTGTGCTCTCATAGCGTTTTCGAGCGAAGTGGAATCCGGTTCGCGTGAAGAAAACGCGTCAATCAAAAAACTAGAGTCTTTCACCGCTTCCGTGAAGCGGTGAAAGACTCTAGGCCGGGTTGATCGATGCGCATCATAGTTCCGGATCTATACGGATGAAATCCGGCCCGCGCATTCTTTCAGGGCGAGATTATTCCGCCGCGCGAAGGCGATGGATCGGGAGACGGCGGTCGATTCCGCGCAGTGAGAGGTAGTAGTCGGCATCCGCCGGATTGTCGGTGCGACGAATGAGATCGGTCACCGGCGCATAGCTCAGCATTCGGCCGCCGTCCGGAAGCGCGGTACAAATGAAGCGCAGCACCTCGCCGTTTCTGAGTTTGATATTTATCGGGGTCGGATCGCCCGCGCGTACCATCCCAACGCGCTCGGAGATGAAATGGCTAAGCTCATCTTGCGGCAGCTCGTACGCGCCGGTATCGCGGCCATGATACATTAGCGCGATAAACGGCGGCTTGCTGTCGGCCTTCTCGTCAGGCAGCGAGAAGTAATTCCGGAACGCGCGGTTGATGAATTCGGCACGGGTGTCTGCGTCGAGCATGACGATCCCGATGTCGGTCTGGTTGAGGGCGGTGGACAGCCGTGCCGCTGTCGCGTGCCGCTCGCGCTCCCGTCTGAGCGCATTCATCATCCGCAACCGCAACAAACCGGTGATCAAGGCGGTGCCGCCGGCGGCCAGGGTCAGCAATCCAAGACGAAAAACGATGGAACCGTCAACGACCGTGGCATTGTAGTCGTTAAGAATTCCTGCGGAGGCTAAAACGGCTATTCCGGCACTGATCAGACCGGAAACTGTGCCACCAAGCGATCCGGCGAGTGCGACGACACAAATATATAGCGCTGACAGGTCCGGAAAGGCGGCAACGTTGCGATCGGCATAAATCGACGCGCTTGCGATCAAAATCGCGAAAGCCGGACCCAACATTGTTCGCCAGTCGATGTGCATCGCCGTTCCATGATACCGAATGAGACTAAATCCGGTTCGCGAACAACTAGTTGCACGATCGCGAGATTTTCGTTGCCAGCGTTAATGGCGCTTAACGCGGCGGCGCACGATTTGAAATGAATTGCGCTGCCCGAGATCTAATCCAAGGAATCGGGCCGCGTGGGTTTGCTCGCCACAGCCTGAGGCCGCGTGATAATCCTCGCCCCTTGATTGGCGTTCTGCAAAGCTGCCTTCAGGGAATCATTGTGTGAGATGAGAGTTTCGATGAGCGACCGAAGCCTTCCGTTGATGTTGATGATCGGGCCCCTTTATATGCTGGGCCTCGGCGCTGCCTTGGCGCAGGACGTTCCCGGCATTGAGATCTGCACCGTCGAAAAGACGATGGAGAGGCGGACGAGTTGCTTGCAGAGCAACATCAATTTCCTGCAAACCTCCCTCAGCAGCCATGTCACCGATAGCAGGCAGAAAATCGATGCGGCCAACCGACAGATGCAGGTGCTCGAGAGTACAGTTGCGGAACTGAGGAAGGCGGTGGCTGAGCTTCAGGCGGCGAGCAAGAAACAGCCGCAGTCCCCGACCAACGAGGACGGAAAACATCCAGCGAAGGAGGAGGGAAAGTAGTTCAGGCGTCATTCCAGCCGCGGGCATCTGTCCCTTACCCGTTGTCAAGACGTGAAGTCAGGCAAATTGCTTTTGCAAATTTTGTGTCGATCGCACAAATGGCTGTAAAGGAACGGAGTACACCATGCCCTGGCTGCAGCCGGTCACGCTCGAAGGACCTCATGCGCGGCTCGAGCCGTTGTCGCAAGATCACCGCGAAGCTCTTGTTGACGCGGTCAAAGACGGCGAGATCTGGAAGATCTGGTACACTTTCGTTCCGGCGCCGGAGAAAATGGGGGCCGAGATCGAGCGGCGGCTTTCGCTGCAAGCAGCCGGAACCATGTTGCCCTTTACGGTAAGGGATGCCGAGGGACGAATCGCCGGTATGACGACCTACACGAACGTCGACTCTGCGAGCTGTCGCGTCGAGATCGGCGCGACCTGGTATGCGAAGCGCGTCCAGCGCACCGCCGTCAATACCCAGTGCAAACTGCTGC
Organism: Nitrobacter sp. TKz-YC02; assembly: GCF_049852135.1. Classification (NCBI taxonomy): domain Bacteria; kingdom Pseudomonadati; phylum Pseudomonadota; class Alphaproteobacteria; order Hyphomicrobiales; family Nitrobacteraceae; genus Nitrobacter; species Nitrobacter sp. TKz-YC02. The sequence goes on along the minus strand of NZ_CP180728.1, from coordinate 3,076,640 downwards.
TGCTCACCCACGCGTTCGAAAAGCTGAACTGCATCGCTGTGGAATTCCGTACTCACGTTTTCAATCATGTCAGCCGACGTGGCATTGAGCGGCTCGGCGCCAAACAGGAGGGCACCCTGCGCGATCGTCAGATGTCGCCAAACGTGACGGTGCGGGACACCGTGGTCTACAGCATCCTTCCGGGAGAGTGGCCGAAAGTGAAGGCGCATCTCACCTACGAACTCAATGAAAAGCGTCGATAGTCCCGGCCGTCCCGCCGAGTGAGCGACTGCGGCGCGGGCATATAATGAGCATCACAATGATCTCCATTCTTGACGATCCCCTTGTCTCCACCGAATGGCTGGCCGCGCATCTTGGTGACGTCAAGGTCATCGATGCCTCGTTCAAGATGCCCGGCGTGCTACCGCTGGCTGTCGATGATTTTCACGCCACGCACATTCCCGGCGCGGTGTTCTTCGATGTTGATGCCGTATCGGATCGTGCGTCGCCACTTCCGCATATGTATCCGGATGCTGCGCAGTTCGCGCGTGATGTCGGCGCGCTAGGGATTTCCTCGAAAGATACAGTCGTTATTTATGACTTTGGAGGCTGGGTTGCCGCGCCGCGGGTGTGGTGGATGTTCCTGTCGTTCGGTCACGCCGATGTCCGGGTACTTGACGGCGGCCTGAAAAAATGGAGCGCGGAAGGCCGTCCGGTCGAATCCGGTAAAGTTTCGCCGAAGCCTGGCCATTTCAATGCGACCTTCGATCCGCTTTATGTGCGCGGTCAAGCTCAGCTCGTGAGCAACCTATCGTCGGGTCGCGAGCAGCTTGTCGATGCGCGCGCGGCTGGTCGTTTCACCGGCGCCGTAGCGGAGCCGAGAGCCGGGCTGCGTTCGGGTCACATCCCCGGCAGTCGCAACCTGCCGTACAACGAGCTGTTCGATCCTGGGACCGGCGTTATGAAACCGCTGGACGATATTCGTGCCGCGTTTACTCGCGTCGGGTTGGATTTGGCAAAGCCCGTCGTCACCACCTGCGGCTCGGGGGTTTCGGCCGCGGTGCTGACGCTTGCGCTTTACCGCCTGGGCGTGCGGGGCTCGGCGCTCTACGACGGGTCATGGTCGGAGTGGGGATTGAGTGAGGGTCCGCCGATCGCCACCGGACCTGTCTGAACAGACTCACTCCAATTCGAACGGCGACCCCGAAAGCACGGGCTGCGATGAACGATCTGACTGCCGGATCACACTGCGATGGTGATGTTTCTTAGCAGCACGCCGTGGTTTCGTGGACGATCGTTTGGTGGTGGGCGTCGCCGGATCGGCGACCTGCGTTTTCTGGATGGGACGGCTTGCCGGCAGGGGTGGCTTGGAATGCTCTCCGAACGGCGATGTCATCGTTTCCGTGACACCGGATGTTTTTCCGTCAGTTGAGGATGCGTCGCTTTTCGCGACCGCGGGTTTGACGGCCTCGCCTGCCTCGCCTGCCGTCTCGCTGCCTCGCGCTGGCTCCGATAGTTCTGGCGCGGCGGTATTGGCGGGAGGCGTCGTGTCCGCTATCGCTGGGACGGGCTCCGATTGTGGCGGAGAAGCTGCCGGCTCGTCAGTGTCGGCCGAAGCAGAAGGTGCGTCCGTGGCAGGAGGCGCATCGGCCGCGGTTTCCGGCTGCGCATCCAATATAGGCGTCACCGTGTGCTGTGCTTCGGCCTGGTTTGATTCCGGTGTGGCAGCTTCGGCGGCGGGTGGTGTATCGACCTGCAGCACCGCTAACGTGGGCTGTTCGGCCTCTTTCGATCCAAACGTAACTTCGGGTATCGGCTTGAGAGGCAGACTTGCGAACTCTTCGTGGGTTGCTCGCAGCAAAGCTGCGGCCCCCAGGCCGAAGATCAGCATTGAGATCGCCAGCACGACTGCAACGAATAGGGAACGAAAGCCGGGTAGCATGGGTGTGGTTGCGCCTTCCCCGCGCGTCTACGACGGTGATCGGGCCATCAGAACGCGATTGAACACACGCCTGATCGACAGGGGACACCGGCAGATCCGCCGAATCAGGGCCTATCGAGAATACCGCAAGGGACGCGGTCGTGCGCTCCAAAAATCCATCGCCACAATCGCCCGTCGAAAGTTTGCAGGAAATGGTGAGGCCTGGAAGACACGGTTCGCCACGATCTGGAATTATGACCGAATCGGGGAGGCTTTTGTCTGAATCGTCTTGAATGCGCCGCTATCCTGCGCGATGTGGCCGTTAACGATCCGGTGTCTTGTTGGATTTATACAAGGGCGATGATGATCAAACGCACTCTGACGGTTTTTGCGGCGATCGTAGCTGGCGCAGCGGGAACCTCGTTAGCCTCGGCGCAGGGATACCCACCCGCGCCAAGCCCGATCTATTCCACGCCGCCCTCTGCTTATCCGGATGAAGACGACCGTCGAAGTGGAGTTGATGCGGTTCCCGCTTTCGATCCGGTTGATGACCAATCGGCGCAGCGCGACAATTCTGCGGCGCTGACACCGCCCGGTCCGGTGATGTCGCCGGATGATCCGCGTTACGGCCGCGCCAGTTCTACGCCGGTCTATTCGACTCGTAACCTTCCGCCAGGCCCGGTGATGTCGCCCGAGGATCCTCGTTACGGGCAGCCCGGCCCCACGCAGTATCCAACTCCGACGCGTGCGCCGGAAACGGTCGCTTCGACCGGCGGAGCGACTGACGGCCTCACGCCGCCGGCTCCGGTGGGTGCGGACGGTAGGCCAACCCCAATGTCGGCACTGCCGCCGGACGAGCAGCCGGAGGCTGATCAGGGCGGTGAAAAACAGCTGGCGCCGAGACTACGCCGCACGGAAGTCACGTTCGCCACCAAAGAGCCGGCGGGCACCATCGTGGTCGATACGTCAAATACGCACCTGTATTACATTCTCGGTAATAATCGCGCGATCCGCTATGGCGTGCGCGTTGGCCGCGACGGCTTCACCTGGGCCGGCGTGCAGAAGATCAGCCGCAAGGCTGAGTGGCCGGACTGGCATCCGCCGACCGAAATGATCGAACGTCAGCCTTATCTGCCGCGCTTCATGGCGGGCGGTCCGGGCAATCCGTTGGGCGCGCGCGCCATGTATCTCGGTTCGACAGTATTTCGCATCCACGGCACCAATCAGCCTTCGACGATCGGCAAGTTCGTATCGTCAGGTTGCATCGGGATGCTCAACGAGGATGTGTCGGATCTCTTTGATCGTGTGAAGGTCGGCACGCGGGTTGTCGTGCTGCCCGGCGGTCCACCGCACACCGATACGACGGCCTCCACTCAGCCGGCTCCGGGATCGAGCGCGGCGCCGACTCCGCAGCCGCCGCAGACAGCGAGCTTGCCCGGAACCCAGCCAACCTCGGTGCCGCCGCTGCCGGCGCCGGTTACGATCCGATAGGCGCAGCGCTTAAGCCGCGCCTGCGTAACGGTTTTCCTGCGCGGCTCTCTTAGAGCTTTCCGCTTCTGACAGAGTCAGAAGCGTGGCTTTATGATTTTGATCTGACGTGTTTTCTTCACGCGAACCCATTCCTCCTCGGGTCAAGCCCGAGGACATGCTTCGCTCGAAACACTTTAATTCACCGCAGCGCGCGCACCCGTGCGCCCTTGAGCCACGCGGCGATGTTCCCGACCATCTCGATGTAATAATGCCCGTAGTTCGGCGTGATCTCGCAGCCGGGATGAGGCGTTCTTAAGTGCCTATCGCGCCTGCGTAGCGGATGATTGAGGTGCAGGACTTTCTGCGAGAAGGTATTCGGTCGGGGATCGGCGATCGGACGTTCCCTCGTCCTCGCTTCGGCGATCGACGCGGTCGTGTGCGATGTTGCGTGATGCCAACTGCGGATGCGCGGCCTACTCATTGGGCGCTCGCTCGCCGTGCTTGGCACGCCACGCGGGTCCGGGTCCGCGCATGTAATGCAGTTCGGGCCGGTAGGAGCTGAACGCGATCGCGGTGAATTCGCGCCATAACGCGCGAATGCCGTGAAGCTCTCCGCGCTGATGATCCTGTCTTTCGGTCCGGTTGGACGCTGACGCCGATACGCTGGTCGCCATGGTGTTACTGCCTTGTTAGGTCGCGAGCTTCCTGTTGGGAGGCCCGCGATGGCGCTGGTCTCGCTATCTTTCACGGATTCAATTAAAAAGCGGTTCGAATGAGACGAAACGGAGTATTTCTTCCGTCAACCTTTCTGCGTGGTTAAGGCAAGGTTGCCCTTTCGCCACCGCGCGGCTACATCAGCGGGCAGTAAACTTTCCAGAAAACGGTGCCCTCCTGCAATCCGAAGTTCGGCCCCTGCGATATATCAGCGACTTGGATTCTTTCGCCGCAAGGCGGGAGCGAACGTCTGAACACCGCCGCGACGCTTTCAGGAATCACCTTTAGGAATCACGCTTTCAGGGATCACGATGGCGCGCCAGTTCATCTACTTCATGCAGGGCTTGTCCAAAACTTACCCGCCGAACCGGAAGGTGCTGGATAACATCCACCTGTCGTTCTATCCGGACGCCAAGATCGGTGTGCTCGGCGTCAACGGCTCGGGTAAATCGACGCTGCTGAAGATCATGGCGGGGCTCGACAAGGACTACACGGGAGAAGCATGGGTCGCGGAAGGTGCCCGCGTCGGTTATCTCGAGCAGGAGCCGCAGCTCGATCCAGCCAAGACGGTGCGCGAAAACGTCATGGAGGGCGTCGCCAAGCAGAAGGCGATCCTCGATCGCTACAACGAACTGGCGATGAACTACTCCGACGAAACCGCCGACGAGATGACCAGGCTGCAGGATGAGATCGAGGCAGCGGGGTTGTGGGATCTCGACAGCAAGGTCGATCAGGCGATGGACGCACTGCGTTGCCCTCCCGATGATGCCGACGTGACGAAACTCTCCGGCGGCGAGCGCCGCCGCGTCGCGCTATGCAAGCTGCTGCTCGACCAGCCGGACCTCCTGCTGCTGGACGAACCGACCAACCATCTCGATGCTGAGTCGGTGTCGTGGCTCGAAAGCCATTTGCGCAATTATCCGGGCGCGATCCTGATCGTCACCCACGACCGCTACTTCCTCGACAACGTGACGGGATGGATCCTCGAACTCGATCGCGGCAAGGGTATTCCCTACGAGGGTAACTATTCGGCTTGGCTGAAGCAGAAGCAGAAGCGCCTCGAACAGGAAGGCCGCGAAGACGCCGCGCATCAGAAGACGCTGGCGCGCGAGCAGGAATGGATCGCCGCTTCGCCCAAGGCGCGGCAGGCGAAATCCAAGGCGCGGTACCAGCGCTACGAGGATCTGCTCAAGCAGGCCAGCGAGAAGCAGACGCAGACCGCGCAGATCACCATTCCCGTCGCCGAGCGTCTCGGCCAGAACGTGGTCGATTTCGAGGGCCTGAGCAAAGGGTTTGGCGACCGCGAACTGATCGAAGATCTGACCTTCAAGCTGCCGCCCGGAGGCATTGTCGGCGTGATCGGCGCCAACGGCGCCGGCAAAACCACGCTGTTCCGGATGATCACCAAGCAGGAGACGCCGGACAAGGGCACCATCACCATCGGGGAGAGCGTGCATCTTGGTTACGTCGATCAGTCGCGCGACAGCCTCGACGCGAAGAAGAATGTCTGGGAGGAGATTTCCGGAGGGAACGAACAGATCCTGCTCGGTAAGCGTGAGGTGAACTCGCGCGGCTACTGCTCGTCATTCAATTTCAAGGGCGCGGATCAGCAGAAGAAGGTAGGCAGTTTGTCGGGCGGCGAGCGTAACCGCGTGCATCTGGCCAAGATGCTGAAGTCCGGCGCCAACGTGCTGCTGCTCGACGAGCCGACCAACGATCTCGACGTCGATACGCTGCGTGCGCTGGAAGAGGCGCTCGAGGATTTTGCTGGCTGCGCCGTCATCATCAGCCACGACCGCTGGTTTCTCGATCGCATCGCCACGCATATCCTGGCCTTCGAAGGCGACAGCCACGTCGAATGGTTCGAGGGCAACTTCCAGGACTACGAGAAGGACAAGATGCGGCGGCTCGGTCAGGACAGCATCATCCCGCACCGCGTGAAGTACAAAAAGCTGACGCGGTGAGAAGTTCTTTGTATTTGAAATATTCGTTGCAGGATTGATTAACTTGCGCGCTTAAGCTGCTGTTGGGAAAAATCGCTGACAACGAATTTGATGTCAGGATTTCTCTCAGGTCCTATCTCATGCTGAGTAAGGCAAGTGGATGGCTCTACCTGGCGAAGCCATTCGTTTGTGTTGCATTTGGCGTAATGATCGTGTGGCTCACGGTGATGTCGCGGCGGGATGACGACGATGGCGAAACGCCCCGTAAGCCTGGTAATTCTTCGGAGCCGACAGTTACACTTATGCCGCGGAATGCGTCACCGCCGGTGTTCGGGAAACGCTAGCTGAAAGAAAGGGCGTGTCGGCGGGCAAGGAGTCCGCCGTTTCATGGAACCAAATCCGCCCGCCGATCATTGATGATCGCGGATATTCGGGGTCGTGGCGGCTGTGAGTCTGGATCTGGATGCAAGAGTGACGCCGCGGATAGCCGGAGGTTTCGGCGACGGGGCGATGGCAGCGGCGGTCATCGCCGCCCTTGTAATCTGCGGACTGTATGTCGGTCGTGAGATTTTCGTCCCCATCGCGCTGGCTGTGCTCTTGAGCTTCGTGCTTGCCCCGCTGGTGGAAATTCTCGAGCGATGGCATTTCCCGCGTGCCGCCAGCGTTCCCCTGGTGGTCGTGATCGCCTTTGTCGCGATCTTCGCGCTAGGCAGCCTGATCGCGAACGAAATCAGGCATCTGGCCGAGGGCTTGCCCCGATATCAGCAGACCATGCAGCAGAAAATCCAGTCGCTGCGAGCATTGACGTCAACAGTTGCGCTCGATCGTGCCGCGGATATTCTTCAGACTCTCGGCAAGGAAATCAACGTACCGCAGACTCCGTCGCCGTCGCCTCTGTCCGAAACGCCCGGCGAGGCCAAGCCCATCCCGGTCGAGGTGCGTTCTCCGCCGCCATCCGCTCTAGAGAGCATCCTGGCGCTCATCAGCCCCCTGCTGCATCCATTGGCGACGGTAGGTGTGGTGATCGTGTTCGTGGTCTTCATCCTGTTTCAGCGGGAGGATCTGCGTAACCGCGTCATCAAGCTCGCGGGCTCGAACGATTTGCAGTCCGCGACCGCGGCGATCGATGACGCGGCCGGTCGCCTCAGTCGTTTCTTTCTGATGCAGGTTGCGCTCAACACCAGCTTCGGCGTGTTGGTGGGCATAGGCCTTCTGGTGATAGGCGTTCCCAGCGCGATCCTCTGGGGGATCCTGGCTGCGATCATGCGGTTCGTACCCTATGTCGGCGTTTTTATCGCGGCGTTCTTTCCGTTGACGCTGTCTGTGGCGGTCGATCCGGGCTGGTCGATGTTGCTATGGGCCGGCGCGATCATTTTCCTGACGGAGCTTGTGATCGGTCAGGTGTTTGAGCCTTTGCTCGTCGGGCACAGCAGCGGATTGTCCCCGGTGGCCGTTGTTGCCTCGGCGACATTCTGGACTGCGCTGTGGGGACCGATCGGTCTTGTCCTTGCGACGCCATTGACGGTCTGCCTGGTCGTGCTGGGCCGCCATGTCGAGCATCTCAGGTTTCTCGATATCCTTCTCGGCGATCGTCCGGCGTTGTCTCCGCCGGAACTGTTCTATCAGCGGATGTTGGCCAACGATCCGGCGGAGGCCGCGGACACGGCCGAAGAGTTCTTGAAAGAGGGCTCGCTCGCCGAATACTACGAAACCGTTGCGCTGAATGGATTGATGCTGGCGCAGGCCGACCTCAGGCGCGATCGTCTGTCGCCGGACCGTCTGGCTGAAATCAGGGACAGCGTCGCCGAGGTCATCGACGGACTGGCTTCGGAATTCGATGACGCGATGGCAAGCCGCCACCCGAAGAACGGAGCCCCCACTGATGCAGCGGACGTAGCGGCGGGTGCGCCGATGCCGGAGCTGCCGTTCATCATCCGCGAAGGGCTGCCCTTGGAGTGGCAGGCCGAACATCCCGTGCTCTGCGTCGCGCAGCGCAGCGATCTCGACGAAGCGGCTGCGATGTTTCTGGCTGAGATCTTGTCGAAACACGGTCTTGGGGCGCGAGCCGCCAGGAAAGAGGAGACGTCGCCGAGCGGGATCTTCCAGCTTGACGCCTCGGGCGTGATGCTCGTGTGCATCTCGACGCTCGATGACGGCGGCGCGGCGCAAACGCGTCATCTGCTGCGCAAGCTTCGCCGCAAGATGCCGCGGGTACGCATCCTGGTTTGTTGCTGGGGATGCACCAACAGCGGATTGACGAAAGACCACCTCAAGGCCGACGCCGTCGCAGACAATCTGGGGGAAGCCGCCGCTTATTGTCTGTCGCTGGTCGACCAAACGGCCGCACACGATATTATACACAAGGATGCTGCTCGCTCGCGGGAGCCTGGACCGCAGATCCCGCCAAAGCAGACCGACGGGAGTGCCGATCGCCGGGGCGCTCCGCTGCGCACATCTTCCTTCCGTGATAGGCGTTGATCGCCGATCTCGGTTGATGTCGAAAAGGAGGAGCTGTAGACGCGATGGATGATTGGAGCGCCCAGCAATATCTGAAATTCGAGGACGAGCGAACGCGGCCGTCCCGCGATCTGTTGGCTCAGGTTTCCCTCAGCGCGCCGCGCAAGGCCGTCGATATCGGCTGCGGTCCTGGTAATTCCACCGAATTGCTGGTCGAGCGCTGGCCGCAGACCGAGATCATCGGGATCGATACATCCGCCGACATGCTGCGGCAGGCGCGCAACCGGCTGCCAGGACACACATTTATCGAAGCCAACGTCGCGCATTGGGTCCCGCCGGCGAACACCGACCTACTGTTTGCCAATGCGATCTTCCAGTGGGTGCCGGATCATCTGTCTCAGTTGCAGCGACTGTTGAGCGTACTTCCGGCAGGTGCCGTGTTAGCTCTGCAAATGCCCGATAACCTCGATGAGCCAAGTCATGTGATGATGCGCGAGGTGGCTCATTCGGGACCGTGGCGAGAAAGACTTGCGGACGCCGCGCGGGCGAAAGACCTGCTGGCGCGGCCCGGAGCTTACTACGATGCATTGCAGCCGTTGTGCGAACGCATCGAGATCTGGCACACGATTTATAACCATATCCTTGAAGACACCACGGCAATCGTCGAATGGGTCAAGGGTACGGGATTACGGCCGTTCCTCGGTCCGCTGGAGCCGATAGAAAGGAAGGAGTTCCTGCGTGAATATTCCGCGCGTATCGCTGCCGCTTATCCGCTGCAGGCGGACGGCAAGGTGCTGCTGCGGTTCCCGCGCATTTTCGTGGTAGCGATCAAATAGGTTGTGGTTTTGAGCAAGTCAGGCCGGAGCGCTCGCGTTGCATTTTGTCGCGGCCGGACGTCTCGATTCTATCACAGGGAATCGAATAAAACGCTCTTCCGTCACGACGAGAGCCATGATGTCCCCGATGCCTGAATCTCCGGCCCCGAAGGTCACTGCCCTTCGCCCGCTTCCGATGTTGATCTTTTCCTCGCGCTGGCTTCAGCTTCCGCTTTATATTGGCCTGATCATTGCCCAAGGGGTTTATGTCGTCCTGTTTCTGAAGGAACTGTGGCATCTCATCGGGCACTCTTTCGACTTTTCCGAACAGCAGATCATGCTGGTTGTGCTTGGCCTCATCGATGTGGTGATGATCTCGAATCTTCTGGTGATGGTCATTGTCGGCGGCTACGAGACGTTCGTGTCGCGGCTCAATCTCAAAGGCCATCCCGACGAGCCGGAGTGGCTGGGCCATGTCAACGCCAGCGTTCTCAAGATCAAGCTCGCGATGGCGATCATCGGCATCTCGTCGATCCATCTCTTGCGGACCTTCATCGCGGCCGGAAACCTTGGGACCGAGCGCGCCATGAGTTATACCCAGACTGGCGTGATGTGGCAGACCATCATCCACGTCGTGTTCATCTTTTCGGCAATCGGCATTGCGCTTGCGGATCGTATCGCGAATGAAGGGAACGGATCGAACGGCGAGGCGAGGCACTAGCATGGCGGCGACCGTCGTGGACATCCTGCGACGGCTGCAGTTTGCGATCGTGATCCTGTTGGCGCTCATCCTTGGAGACGCCGTGCCGCCGGTGCACGCGGCGGACGACGGCTTCACGCGTTTCCTCGCCGCGGTCTGGCCGGAGGCGCAGCAGGCAGGCGTTTCGCGCGCGACGTTCGATTCCGTCACAGCCGGACTCGAGCCTGACTATAAGCTGCCCGACCTCATCCTGCCCGGTCGGCCCGCGACTGGTGCGCCGTCGCAGGCGGAATTCGTTCAGGTGCCGGCGGATTATCTCAAGGAGAGCAGCATCGCGCGGCTGGCGGCTGAAGGGCAGCGGCTGATGCGGAAAAACGAATCGACATTGGACGCGATCGAAAAGCGTTTCGGCGTACCCGCCACCATCATCCTTGCGATCTGGGGCCGGGAAACCGATTACGGTCGCTACACCCTGCCTTATGATGCGATGCGCGTGCTGGCGACCCAGGCTTATGTCGGCCGCCGCAAGGACCAGTATCGTAACGAATTCATCGAAGGACTGCTGCTGCTGCAGCGCGGTGCTGTCTCGCGCAAGAATTTCCGCGCGTCGTGGGGCGGGGCCACCGGGCTGACTCAGTTCCTGCCGTCCGAGCTTGCTAAGCATGGCGTCGATTTTGATGGCGACGGCCGCATCGACATCTGGTCCTCGGTGCCCGATGCGTTGGCCTCGGCCGCGCAGCAACTTGTCAACAAGGGCTGGCAGCCGGGACTGCGCTGGGCCTACGAGGTACGCGCACCGGAGAACGCCGATTGCACGGAAGGTGTGCCCGAGGTGAGGAAGCCGATCGATAAATGGCTGCGCGAGGGGTTCTTACCAGTGCGCGGACAAAAGCTGACCGCAGTTGAGCGGGAACAGTCGGCGTCGTTGCTGCAACCCGAGGGCAGTCATGGCCCGTCGTTCCTGACCACGGCGAACTACTTCGTCATCAAGGAATACAATTTTTCCGATCTCTATGTCCTGTTCGTCGGCCATCTCGCCGACCGCATGACCAGTCCGTTGCCTTTTGCGACACCGTGGTCGGCCTCGACGCAACTGCGCAGCCGCGACGTCGAGGCAATGCAGCGCCATTTGACGCGGCTCGGTTTGTACAAGGACAAGATCGACGGCAAGGCCGGGATGCTGACGCGAGGGGCGCTCGGCGCCTATCAGAAGTCCGCTGGCCTCAAGGTGGACTGCTGGCCCAGCGACGGGGTGCTGCGCGCGATGAATGCGGCGCGCTGAAATCATCGCGCCACCAACGGAAACCCGGCCGCGCCGCCGGGTTTCTCAGATCGGATTATCCGAACAATCGGATCAGTCGCACACCTGGACGCGACGGAAACGCCAGCCATATCCGTCCCAGAACCTCTCCCGCACCATTTGGCATGGCGGCCCGTCCACATAGGCCGGTGGAGGCGCGGCGTAGACTGGAGCCGGTGCGGCGTAGGCCGGAGGACTGTTCGCAATTGCGCCACCGATAATGGCGCCGGCCGCCAGACCGCCGAGAACGCCGGCTGCCACCGCTCCTCCGTTGCGAGCCTCTGCCTGCGGAGCCGTCGCTACTGAACCAGCCGCAACCGTCACAGCCGCGAGGATGGCAAAAACTGTTTTCTTCATCTTTCAAATCTCTCCTGAGGGATCGCGCCGCGGTCGGCGCAGGGTTCAAGGCTACTCGTAATGCCGTCGTTCAAGCCGGCTGTTTCACCTGGTCAACCTACGCAGGTCGGTCGCTGGGAAAAGCGGCTTTTTCAGGTTATCGCGCGGGATTCCGGGAAAACACCAACAATATGAACCGGAGTCGTTCATCAGACGAGATCAGCCGCACACCCGGACATTCCGGAGCCGCCAACCGAAGCCATCCCAAAAACGCTGCCTTTGCCAATAGCAGCCGGGGGTTGCGACATATCCCGGACCGTAATAGCCGTAGCCGGGTCCATAGTATCCCGGGCCGCCATAATAATAACCGGGACCATAATATCCCGGACCGGCCAGCGCTCCGCCGACGATCGCGCCGCCGATCAGTCCGCCGGCGACCCCTGCTGCGATGCCGCCGCCGCCGGCCTCGGCTGCTTGAGGTGCGGCCACCGCTGTGACCATGGCAACCGTGGCCAATGCCATCAATGTTCTTTTCATGGCCTCACCTTTCTCATCAATCGATACCGCAGTGCATCTGTCGAACGAAGATTCCCACAGCCGGTTTGAACGATCAATGAACGAAGTGACTGAATCCCGCCACGATGCGGACCTAAGTGTGACGATTAAATGATGAATATCAAAATGTTATGGCGATTCTGGAACTGCCGCCCGCGGCGGCTTTTCGGACAACTTGGAATAGTTTGAAATAGCGGGTTTTCCCTTTGCGTTTCGCGAGGCGGTCCAACAATATCGGCCCGTTCGCGTGTGGCAATTGGGTTCCGTTTTCATGATTGTGTGTTCTTGTAACGTACTAACCGATCACGACGTCCGCTCTGCCGTGACGGGAACAGACGACCTGCGGCGCTCGCCGAAGCAGGTTTACGGATGTCTCGGATGCAGCGCGGAATGCGGACGGTGTGCCCGGACGATCAGGACCATCATCAAGGAAGCGCTCGGCGCCTGCGCCCGGCGATGTTGCGACGGGTGTCCCCACTCTGCGATGGAAGCAGAAGTCGAACAAACTCACACCGAAATCACTCTTTGACCTTCTGGATAGCGGCATTTGGATAGCAGCCCAGCATTTTTGGGGGGTTGTCGCGCGGCCGAATCTCATTTAGAAGTATTCTAAATTAGGAAAAAGCGGGCGATAGTCGGCCGCCGGCTTTAAAGCACAGACAACAGGAGCTGCTTCATGAAGGGCGACCCGAAGGTTATCGACTACCTGAACAAAGCGCTCCGCCACGAACTAACGGCGGTCAACCAGTATTGGTTGCATTACCGGCTGCTGGATAACTGGGGCATCAAGGATCTCGCGAAAAAATGGCGCGCGGAGTCCATTGAGGAAATGGAGCATGCCGACAAGTTGATCGACCGCATCATCTTCCTCGACGGGTTCCCGAACATGCAGGTGCTTGATCCCCTGCACATCGGCCAGAACGTCGGCGAGGTGATGGATTGCGATCTCAAGGCGGAGTATTCGGCCCGTGCTCTCTATGAAGAGGCGGCGACGCATTGCCACGCGGTGAAGGACTACGTCACCCGCGACATCTTCGAGAAGCTGATGAAGGACGAGGAAAGCCATATCGACTTCCTCGAAACCCAGATCGATCTTATCAAGAAGATCGGCGTCGAGCTCTATTCGCAGAAGCACATCGGCGAAATGGATCACGATTGATCCTCATTCGGTTCTCCATCGCAAAAGTCGGCGTCGTTGCGCGCCGGCTTTTTGCGTTTCTATGGATACGCAAGAGCTTTTCCGCTTGAGGGATCTTGAAGCGGGCCTTTACGATTCTGATCGAGGCGTTCCTCACGCGAAGAGGCCCCTAGATAATAGCTCTCGCTAGCTAGCCAGCCGGATCGTGCTTCACCGCCCACAGAGCGAAGGCGTAGGCGAGGGCGATCTCGTCGAGCCGGTTAAAGCGGCCGGACGCGCCGCCGTGTCCCGCGCCCATGTTAGTTCGCAACAGAACAGGCCCACCTGACGTCATGGTGGCGCGCAACCTTGCGATCCATTTCGCCGGCTCCCAATAGGTGACGCGCGGATCGGTCAGCCCGCCCATAGCGAGAATCGCCGGATAGTCTTTCGCCGCGACATTCTCGTAAGGCGAGTAGGACAGGATGGTGCGGAAATCCTTCTCGCTCTCGATGGGGTTGCCCCATTCCGGCCATTCCGGCGGGGTCAGCGGCAGCGTGTCGTCGAGCATGGTGTTGAGCACGTCGACGAACGGCACTTCCGCGACGAGGCCGGCGAACAACTCGCCTGCGCGGTTGGCGACCGCACCCATCAGCATGCCCCCGGCGCTGCCGCCGTGGCCGACGATGTTTTTGGCTGACGTATAGTTCGCCGCGATCACCGCGCGGGCACAGGCGGCGAAATCGTCGAAGCTGTTGGTTTTCTTCTCGCGCTTGCCGTCGAGATACCAGCCCCAGCCCTTGTCCGCGCCGCCGCGGATGTGCGCGATGGCATAGACAAAACCGCGGTCAACCAGTGACAGCCGGTTGGCCGAGAACGACGCCGGCATCGCGTGACCGTAGGAGCCGTAGCCGTAGAGCAGCAGCGGCGCGCGGCCATCCTGCGCGAAATCCTTGCGATGCAGGATCGAGACCGGCACGTCGGCGCCGTCGTTCGCCTTGGCCATGATGCGGGTGGTGACATAGTCCGCAGGATCATGCCCTGACGGAATCTCTTGACGCTTGCGTAAGGTTCGCGAGCGGCTCGCCATGTCGTAATCGAACACCTCGGAAGGCGTCGTCATCGACGAATAGCTGAAGCGCAAGGTTGTGGTGTCGAACTCGTAGCCGCCATGGGTATCGAGCGAATAGGCGGCCTCGTCGAAGGCGATTGCGTGCTCATTTCCGGTCGCCAGATCGCGGACGACGATCGACGGCAGCGCGTTGGCGCGCTCGAGCCGTACCATGTGGCCGGAATAAAGTTCGAGATCGAGCACATAGGTTCCGGGACAATACGGGATCAGGTCGCGCCAGTGCGCGCGGTCCGGCTCTGAGAGCGGCGCGGTCATGATCTTGAAGTCAATCGCGCCGTCGGCGTTTGTGAGGATGAACAGTTCGTCGTTGCGATCGGCGATGGAATACTGAACGCCGATCTCGCGCACTGCGATCACGCGCGGTGCGGCCTGGGGCGCGGCGAGGTCGATCAGCCGCTGTTCGGACGTTTCATGATCGCCGCCGGCAATCACGCAGAAGCGGCCGCTCGCGCTCTCATGAATATGCGTGAACCAACCGATGTCCTGTTCTTCGTAAATCAGCACGTCATCCGATTGCGGTGTACCGAGCTGGTGGCGGTAGACCTGCATCGGGCGATGATTGTCGTCGAGCTTGACGTAATAGAACGCGCGTGAGTCCGCGCTCCACACCACGCCGCCATCGGTTTCCTCGATGACATCGGCGAGATCGGCGCCGCTGTCCCAGTCGCGGATACGGATCGTAAAATATTCCGAGCCGCGATCGTCGGCGCTCCACGCTTCCAGGCGATGATCCGGAGAATGACGGGCTTCGCCAAGCTGAAAAAATTCTTTGTTTTCTGCAAGCGCATCGCCATCGATAAGAAAACGGGCGTCGCCGCCGTGGCGCGGCTGCCGGCCGATCATTCGGTGCTGGCCGCCCTCCCGGTATTTCGTGAAATAGGCAAATGGCCCGTCAGGGGAGGGGACAGTGGAATCGTCCTCCTTGATGCGGCCGCGCATTTCAGCGACGAGCTGCTTTTGCATCGGCTCGGTCTGCGCCAGCACGGCGTTCGAATAGGCATTCTCAGCCTCAAGGTGGGCGCGGATCTCCGGCACAAGCAACGAAGGTTCGCGAAGCACCTGCTGCCAGTTCGCATCTTTCAGCCAGGCGTAGTCATCCGTCAGGGCGATGCCGTGGTGCGTATAGCTATGTGAGTGGCGGTCGGCTTTCGGAGGTGTCGGTATTGATGTCATGAAAAAAGGCGCCTGGTCGAAGCGCAGGCTGAGCGTGCGCGAGAACTGAACGTTATATTTTCGTTCATAGGAGGGCGCGCGCGCAACGGCAAGCCGGTGTGTCTCGAAAGTCCGATTTGATGCGGTGTTGGTAACCAGACGCGTCTATCATTCCGCCAAGATCAGCCGTGATCGGGCACGTCGAGTCCCATGGTCGTATACTGCCGTATCTTGTTGCGCAGCGTACGTACCGATACGCCCAGTACTCTTGCTGCGCGCGTGCGGTTGCCATCGCAACGCGCCAGCGTTTGCAGCACGAGCTCCCGTTCGATTTCGTCGACCGTGGAGCCGACCAGCAGCGGAATCACTGCGTCCGGCGTGAGCGCAGCCTGATCCTGTATCGAACCCTGGTCTCTGATCTGAAAATCTTGGTTCATCGGTCCCTCCCCGAAGTGCGGCTGGCGTCCAGCCGACGGATTGAGACCCCCATCCCGGCGACAAGGCTGGAGTGATATGGTTACCAGATCATTAACAATCCTGGATTCGTCGGAATTCCTCATAAAACAACGGGAAAACTACCGATCCTGCGCCAAAATGCGCGTAACAGTTGAATGTTAAATTTGGAGCGATGCTAACGCGAAGTGTATTTCCGGCCATCGCAATTGCCGATTGCGACGTGCTCAGCGGGGGCGGGATCGATTCGCCGGTTGGCTCGTCAGCAGATCGGTCTCGGACCGGGAGCGACGTTCAGGATTGCTCCCGCCGCGACTGCCTCTTACGCTTGCGACAGTTCCGAATCGCCTCCCGCCTTCTCACGCTCAGGAGACTTCCGCATGTCGTCATCGTCGCTGTTTCGCGCCGCCTTGCTCGCGCTGGCCGTGTGCTTCGGCCTGTCCTCTTCTGCCAGCGCCGACAGCGGCACGGTGACGCTGACCATCTACAAGGGCGGCTGGATCATCGGCGCCTCCGCTGGCGGCGGTACGCTCACCTTCCACGGACGGCGATATCCGCTTTCGGTCGGCGGATTGGATTATGGCTTGGTGTTCGGCGGATCGAAGACCGTATTGCACGGCCAGGTCAGCCGCATCAGCCGACCGTCCGATGTCGCCGGCGTTTACGGCGCGGCCGGGGCGGGGCTGGCGATCGGCGGCGGCGCCCGCGCCATCGTGTTGAGCAACCAGAAGGGCGCGGTGCTGGAGCTTTCCGGCCGTCAGGTCGGCCTGATGGCTAACGCCGATCTCTCTGGCCTTGCGATCTCTATGAAGTAGTGGTCGCCCTAGCGCGGCGAGCCCGCGCTAGATGTGAGCGCCGCGGTTATAACCTTCGATCAGCTGGTTGTAGTCGCGGAGCAGCCGCGGCGGCGAGCCCTCGACCATCCAGCCGCCACCGCCGCCGAGCATCATGCGGTCGCCCTGACTGTAAGGCACCTTGTCACGGATGCGGCGCATCAGTTGCTTCGCCGAGGTCAGATATGATTTGGCGCTGCTGACAAAGAACGAGCCGAGTTTCGCATCGCCGTCCTTGCCCGATGCCTCTTCGGCCGCCTTCACTGTAGTCTCATACTCGGTCAGCGCCTGCGTGATCGCCGCGATGTCGGGCTTGTCGGTGTTTTCCGCGCGCAACAGGCGCTTGGCCTGGACCATCAGCGCCTCGACGTAGTAGTGCGTTTTGCGGCCTTCCTTCGCCTCGATCGCGGCGAGTTGTTCCGCCGCCTGCTTGTCCTTGATGGCCTCGACACCGGCGCGCAGCTGTTTGTCGGCGCTCGCGAATGCGTCCCACGCCGCGACAAGGCGCGGATGCATCTCCTTGCCCTTGGCCATCTTGTCGTCCTTGTAGTTCTCCTGCTCGTAATACTCGTCGGCCTCCTTCAGCAGCGGCTCGAGCTTGCCGACGGCGTCGGCGTAAGCGGAAGCAGCAGATTCGAGTTCGGCGTCGCGCGGCTCCGCCGCGTTGGCCTTCTCGACGTCCTTCTTGCAGTCGGTCGTGTCGTAGATGGTGTAGGTGCCGTAGATAATGCGCTCCTTGCCCGTCGGCCCGGTCTTCTTCGCCCATGAGAAGTAACGGTTGCGCGACTCATACGACCGCTCCGAGAGGCGATTGATGCAGCCGACATAAGCGTTGAGCTTTTCGACGAGCGGCGAGGGGGACGAGGAGGGGGGCGTCTTGTCTTGTGCGGCGGCGGGAGCGAGGGACATGCCGAAGGCTGCGGCAGACAACAGGGCAATCGCCCGAAACGGCGTCATGGTTCTCTATCCCTCGCGATGCTGACAATCCCCGCATTTGTCGCACGAATCGCGAGGAGGTTCATGTGGTGTTTTGCTGTAGGCCCTACGAACCGCTAGGCAGATTCGTAGGGCGGAATTAAATCCGCCATATCGGGTTAGCCAAAGACGTAACCCGCCGCCAGTTCGGTTAGGCCGAATTGGCGGATGACGCTTCGCTAATCCGCCCTACGCGCTATTGCTTGAAACCGCGCCTTACCTTCATGTAGGAAGCAGGCTTTCGAGAAAAGCCCCACGTCTACTTTGTTGGGCAAGCGTATGTCCTGCATATCCGGCAAAGGTTTTGACTCAGGATCGTATGTACGGTCAATCTGGGAGATGAAAGCGAGAATAACGCTGGTCTGTCGCGCGAATTTTTGAAGGGCGACAATTTGCGCCGAAAGCTCAGGCTTGTCTCGCCGTTGGTCAAGGATTTGCAGATAGTCGATAACGGCGACCGTCCCTCGGGGGGCATCGGCAAGATAGCGCACGATATTGTCCGCGCAAATCTCATCGGAGGTCACGATTTCCAGAGCGTTGCCGAGGTCCGACGTTTCGCCTTCCAGTGATCGAATACGTTCTCTGGTCTCTTGCTCATTATATTCGAGCGTGAAGAACACCCCTTTCCTGCCGTCACGGATTGCATCGAGCAGGAGCCGAATCCCCAGCAGGGTCTTTCCGTGTCCGGGCCGCGCTCCCAGTACGAGCATATCGCCATCGGAAAGCTGGGACAGCATTTCACTCGCTGTCGCACACGTTGCAACTCGGGCGGAAAGCAGGCTCCACCCTGCAAAACCCTCATCGCGTGCGATGCGGTCCAATGCCGTGTGCAGGGGAATTTTTTCATCCCGAGCCAATAGCTTGGCTCGACGCTTCAGTTGATAGATTGGAGCGGAAAGCTTCATCAAGGAACCTCCATTTCGAGCAGGAAATGCAATCCCTCCTTATGCGACGCTCGAACAGATGGTTCGATGATCTCAATACCCCGTATGAACGATACTTCCCCGATGGGAGGGAGGAGGCGCGGGCCAAGCCTGTCTGCTAACTATAGCCCAATGTGCGTGTCGCGAAAATCCAAAAAACACGCGACACAAGGGTCCGAATCGACAGGCGTGCCCTACATATTCACAACACCTTATTACTCTCCTTCACCTTATCCGCATCGAGATAAACGCTCGATCCCATCTCCTTAAACCTCGCGCTCATCTCCTTCATGCCAGCCTGTGCTGCATCCGGATAGAGCGCGGCCTTCTCGTTATCTCCGAGCGTTGCGGCGTAGTCGCGTACGTCCTGCGTGATCTTCATCGAACAGAACTTCGGCCCGCACATCGAGCAGAAATGCGCGACCTTGTGCGCGTCCTTTGGCAGCGTCTCGTCGTGAAACGCCACCGCCGTGTCGGGATCGAGACCGAGGTTGAACTGATCCTGCCAGCGGAATTCGAAGCGAGCGCGGCTCAATGCGTCGTCGCGCAGTTGCGCGGCCGGATGGCCCTTGGCGAGGTCGGCGGCGTGCGCCGCGATCTTGTACGTAATCACGCCGACCTTCACGTCGTCGCGGTTCGGCAGGCCCAGGTGCTCCTTCGGCGTCACGTAGCACAGCATGGCGCAGCCGAACCAGCCGATCATCGCGGCGCCAATGCCGGACGTGATGTGGTCGTAGCCCGGCGCGATGTCGGTGGTCAGCGGTCCCAGCGTATAGAACGGCGCTTCGCCGCATTCTTTCAGCTGCTTGTCCATGTTGATCTTGATCTTGTGCATCGGCACATGGCCGGGGCCTTCGATCATCACCTGACAGCCCTTCTTCCAGGCGATCTGCGTGAGTTCGCCGAGCGTTTCCAGTTCGGCGAACTGCGCGCGGTCGTTGGCGTCCGCGATCGAGCCGGGGCGCAGACCGTCCCCGAGCGAGAACGAGACATCATACTTGCGCATGAGATCGCAGATTTCCTCGAAATGCGTGTAGAGGAAGCTCTCCTTGTGGTGGGCGAGGCACCACTTCGCCATGATCGAACCGCCGCGCGAGACGATGCCGGTGACGCGGTCGGCGGTGAGGTGGATGTAGGGCAGGCGCACGCCAGCGTGGATGGTAAAATAATCCACGCCCTGTTCGCACTGCTCCACCAGCGTGTCGCGATAAAGCTCCCATGTCAGCTTGACCGGATCGCCGTCGCACTTCTCCAGCGCCTGATAGATCGGCACCGTTCCGATCGGGACAGGCGAGTTGCGCAAAATCCATTCGCGCGTGGTGTGGATGTTGCGGCCGGTCGAGAGATCCATCACGGTATCGGCGCCCCAGCGGATCGCCCACACCATCTTGTCCACTTCCTCCTCGACCGAGGAGGTCACTGCGCTGTTGCCGATGTTGGCGTTGATCTTCACCAGAAAGTTGCGGCCGATGATCATCGGCTCGAGTTCGGCGTGGTTGATGTTCGACGGAATGATGGCGCGGCCGCGCGCGATCTCCTCGCGCACGAATTCCGGCGTAATAAACGCGGGGACGGAGGCGCCGAAGGATTCGCCGTCGGCCAGCGCGGCTTCGGCGCGTTCGAGTTGTTGTTTGCGTCCGAGGTTCTCTCGCTCGGCGACGTAAATCATCTCCTTGGTGATGATGCCTGCGCGGGCGAATTCAAGCTGGGTGATCGGCGCATCGCCGATGCCCCGCAGCGGCTTGTGGTGTGCTGTGAACGCGGCTGCAGCGTGCTTTGCTCCGACATTGCCGTTGTCTTCGGGCTTGATGACGCGGCCGTCATATTCCTCGACGCCGCCGCGTTCCTTCACCCAGGCGAGGCGCGTGCGCGGCAGGCCGGCGTTAACGTCGATAACGACGCTCGGGTCGGTATAGGGACCGGACGTGTCGTAGACTGGCAGGTTCGGCTCGCCTGCGCCCTCAGAGAGAATGATCTCGCGCAGCGGCACCCGCAGGTCCGGCGCGGCATCGGGCGCGGAGAAAATCTTGCGAGACGAGGGCAGGGCACCGGTGGTGACGGCGGGGCGCGTGGTGTCCGGATTGGGGCGGATGTTCATGGCGTTTCTCCGGTTCGAGACCAGTCGTTGTGGGTCAATGCGAATAAACGAGAAGGCAGAAGACGGCACCTCATGCGGTTTCAATCACCTGTTCGAGCCAGGCTTTCACCCGCGCATCTGGATCTGGGTTCTGTGTGATGTCGCTGACCACGGCGATCGAGTCCGCGCCGGCAGCATAAATCTCTGGCGCTTGCTCCAGCTTGATGCCGCCGATTGCGACCAGCGGGACGTCGCCGACGCGCTTCTTCCATTCGGTGATTTTCGGAATCCCTTGCGGCGCAAAGCGCATCGATTTCAGCGTGGTCGGAAAAATCGGACCAAGCGCGATATAGTCCGGTTCGGCTGCGAGCGCGGTTTCGAGTTCGGCGTCGTCATGGGTGGAGAGGCCGAGTGTGAGCCCGGCTTTGCGGATCTCGTGGACGTTGGCCGTCGCCAGATCCTCCTGGCCGAGATGGAGATGCTTCGCTCCGGCCACGATGGCGGCGCGCCAGTAGTCGTTGACAACCAGCCGCACCGGCGTGCCCTTGACGATCTCCAGCGCATCGCTGACGAGCTGCAGTGCTTCGCCATCGTTGAGATCTTTTGCGCGCAACTGCACTGTGCCGACGCCGAGCCCGATCAGGCGGCGCAACCAGTCCAGTGTGTCGACGACAGGATAAAAGCGATCAGGATACGGCATGCCAGAACGGTGTCCCTACGACGGGGGTTGATGGCGAGGCGAAGTCGCGGGCCTCCATCAGGCCCGCCTCATAAGCGCTGCGGCCGGCCTCCACCGCGAGCTTGAAAGCGCCAGCCATGACAACTGGATCGGCGGCCTTGGCGACGGCTGTGTTGAGGAGCACGGCGTCGTAGCCGAGTTCGCAGGCCAGCGCGGCGTGGCTCGGCGCGCCGAGTCCGGCATCGACGACGAGTGTGATATCGGGCAAGCGTTCGCGCAGCAGCTTCAAGGCGTCGCGGTTGGTGATGCCTTTCGCGCTGCCGATCGGCGCGGCCCACGGCATCACCACCTTGCAGCCCGCCTCGACAAGCCGCATCGCGACGCCGAGATCTTCGGTGCAATAGGGAAACACGTCAAAACCATCCTTGATGAGGACGGTGGCAGCTTCGACGAGTCCAACCACATCAGGCTGCAGCGTGTCGTCGTCGGCGATGACTTCGAGCTTGATCCAGGAGGTGCCGAACAGTTCGCGAGCAAGTTTTGCCGTCGTGATGGCTTCACGCACGCTTTTGCACCCAGCGGTGTTCGGCAACACCGTGACATCGAGCTCACGGATCAACGACCAAAAGGCGTCGCCGGTTTTGCCGCCTGCGGTTTCCCGCCGCAGCGATACCGTGACGATCTGGCTGCCCGCGGCGCGGATCGCGTCCTGCATGATTTTCGGCGACGGATATAGCGCCGTGCCGATTAGGAGGCGCGAGGAGAATTGGCGATCATAGAATTTCAGCATGGCTCGGCTCGTACCGGTAAAGGTAGGGAAGTAAAATTCGCGTTGTTCATTGCGATCTCACCCGCCTTGCCGCGGCGTGATGATCTCGATCTCATCGCCGCTCTTGAGCGTCGTATCCGCCCATCGGCTTTTCGGCAGCACGTCAAGATTCAGAGCGATTGCGACGTGCGTGCCTTCATAGTCGAGCTCGCTCAGCAGGGCGTCCACGGTCTGCGCTGCGATCTCGCGCCGTTCGCCGTTGACGATCACTTGCATTGCATCACCTCGTTGTCGATCTCTCCGCGCGCGACATAGCCGAGCGTCAGTTCCGCGAGCGCCGGAGCCAGCAGGAAGCCGTGACGGTAAAGCCCGTTGACCGCGATCCGATTCTTGTCGATCGCGATGCGCGGCAGGTTGTCGGGAAAGGCGGGCCGCAGGCCTGCGCCGATCTCCACGATCCGCGCCTCGCCGAACGCCGGGTGCACCGCGTAAGCGGCGCTGAGCAGTTCCAGCGCGGAACGGACGCTGACGCTGTCGTCCTCGCATTCGATCGAGGTGGCGCCGATCATGAAGCGGTGGTGTTCGCGTGGAATGATGTAGAGCGGCCATCGCGGATGCAGGAGTCGCACCGGGCGCGACAGCATGATCTCGTCAGTTTCGACGATAATCTCCTCGCCCTTGACGCCCCGCAGGTTCGGAAACGTGTCGCGCGCGGCGAGGCCGCGGCAATCGATCGCCAGACCCTCAATGTCGACTGGTTCTGGCGCGCTGCCAAATTCGATTTGGCCGCCGGCCGCGCGGATGCGCGCATGCAGTTCAGGTAACACGCGGCGCGGCTCGACATGGCCTTCGTCCGGAAAGAACAGCGCTTCACGAAATCGTCCATCGAGCGATGGTTCGAGCTTGCTCACGTCGTCGCGCTGAAGGTGTCGGTGTCCTGATGTCATCCGCGCGAAACGCTCGAAATCCGAGCGGTCGCGTGGATGCGCCACCACAAGAGAGCCGTTGAAAGACGTACCGGGAGCATGTTCGCGCCATAGCGCGAGCGAGCGAAGGCCGAGACGCGAGACGAGAGGTTCGGACACCTCGGATTCGCACCACGGTGCGAGCATGCCGCCGGCCCAGTGGCTGGTGGCATGCGCCATCGCGTTGTCGCCGCGTTCGTGGAGCGTGACCGCGTGTCCAGCCTTCGCGAACAGCAACGCCTGCCACGCGCCGGCAATACCTGCACCGATCACCCCGATCGGGGGCGTCCCCCGCTTCTCCCGCGTCTTCTGAAGCATCCCTGTCCCTTCGCCGGCATGACCCGGATCAGGTTCAAAGGGTCACCGCGGTCCCTGCAATCCGTCTTCGGATTACGAGCTTGCGGTATCTCAGCTCCCTGACGGAGCACCCCTCGGAACATCTCTAATCTAGACCGAAAGGCAGGGGTGTCAACGCGCGGCAGTTAAATAATGGAGGCGGTTCCATGATTGGCGTTTTGCTGGACGTTTTCGCGGTCGCCGCGCTCGGCGCGGTTCGCGGCGCTTCGCAACGGAGCAATCACGCGTCTATCGCTGCTCGACAGCTACCGCATCGACGCGACGCTACTCGACCCCGTATCGCCGGCAGTTCAGTGCGGCACGATCGATAGCGGCGCACCGGGGATTCGCGCGTCGGCGCTCATGGTCTCGTGCGTGGAGCGCTGGAGCCGTTGCCGTTTCGCCACGTAGTAGTAACCGCCGGCGTAATAAGCCACCGCGCGGTCGTGGTTGCCGTGAGCTGCCTGGTATGCGCCCGCGAGATATTTGACTGCATAGGTGAGGTTGGTTTCAGGATCGAGCAGGCCTTCAGCAGTGCCGGTGTAGCCGAGGCCACGAGCGGTCGCGAGCTTGATCTGCATCATGCCATAGTTTCCGCGATGAACCACGCGTGGATTGTAGCGACTTTCACGCATGATGACGCGGTGAACCAGCTCGACAGGAACGCCGTTGGCTTGCGCATGTGCCGCCACCATCGGTGCGTAGTCCGCGTGTTGCGCGGTCGATGGCTGCGGCCATGCCATCGCGACAAAAACAAGAAGCGGACCGAATTTGCGTAAATTTGTCACGGGCACCCCTTCATGATTTGCTTTTTTACCGCCTCAATCTTGCCTTTCCTATGGCAAAAAGGGCGAAATAGGAAGCTCATGAATCAGCCTGCCGAGGGCGTAATGCCAAAGGAACTCTTTGATCGTGTGGCGTCGTGTTGCGGCGTTTAGCTACACGAGGGGCGCTTGCGGAATGTCGCAAATTTGTCGCGAGAGGGAGTCAGGATCGAGTAATGCGAACTCTCGGCGAGTTGCGCTACAATTCGCAGACAAAAAAGCAGATGGGAGAAGCGTCATGGTCGCTGCCGTATCTGATGATTTGCCCCACCAAAATCCTTGTGCGCAGTGCGGTCGTCTGATTGCCGCACCAGTATGGTTTGAAAACGGACCGCGCCGAACAGCGTATCTCTGGCAATGCGTTCACTGTGGCTATCAGTTCGAAACCGTCGCGTTCTTTCGCGAGGCGAACAACGAGCCGCGTGCACACGCTGCTTAGCGGCGTCGTTTCGACCGGCTGCACTGTAAATCTTGAGAAACGCAAATCTTGAGAAACGACGGTGTCGCTGTTTGCGATGGCACATCGCTCTCGGTCATTGGTCGCGCTGCTGCGTGTCGGCGTAGCTTGCGTGCGTCGTTCGAAATCTCCGCACATCTTTGTGTTGTTTTATCCGATTGGAACGGGATTTATCGAAGGTGTTCCGTGGAACCACTCTTGGCATCATGGGTTCTCGCTACTCCATTTAAACTGAAGGAGAGCACACTGATGATCTCGAAACATATGACGGTCGCGTTGATTGGCTCCGCGCTGTTGGCGACGGCGGCGGTTGCCCAGACACCAAACACCATGATGATGAATGCTCCGGCCGCTACCACATCAGTGTCAGGCTATCATGGCACTTGGCGTTCGTCGAAGTTGGTCGGTCTCAACGTTTATAACGATACCAACGACAAGCTCGGCTCGATCAGCGATCTTCTGTTGGACAAGAATGGAACGATCAAAGCTGCGGTGATCGGCGTGGGCGGCTTCCTAGGCGTTGGTGAGCGTCTGGTTGCGGTACCGTTCGACAAGCTAAAGTTTGTCGACACACCTGCGCAGGCATCGGCCTCGGGAAGTGGCGCAGGTACGGGGACCACCACGGGCTCTGCGACATCCGCGCCGGCTACGGTCAATACGACGAAAGCGGACAAGAGTTCATGGTATCCGGATCACGCAGTCTTCAGCGCGACCAAGCAACAGCTGGAGGCGATGCCTGAATTCAAATACTCGACCTGAGCCGCCAGATAGACGGCAGAATAATCAACGCGCCCGGTTTTTACCGGGCGTGTTTATTCGTGCAGAGCTTCGTTTGGACGGAGGAGGGACGCGATGAATGCCGGGGAGCATCGGGAACTTGGACCCTCACAGCGCCGGCAATGTCTTGATCTCGACGTTCACGGTGCCTGCCGCTTCGGCGATCACGCGCAGCGTCTTTGAATCGAAGGCGATGCCCGCAAGCTTCAGACTGCTGATCTCTGCCGTGACCCTGGCGCTGTTCTCATTTCTCTGAAGGTCCGCGATCATCGCGGCGATCTTCTCTCGTGCATTCGATGCGAACGGTTTGAGGTCGAGCACTGTCTTCTCGGCCAAGGCGTGTTGCAGATAGGGCAATGCCGTTTGCGCGGCGGCGCCGAGCAGGCCGAACGCGGCTTCGGATTCGACCGCAAGCTGGATGTCTGTCAGACGTACGATCTGCTGGGCCTGGTCGAGAACGGGTCTACCCCTGATGTGGATTGTGGCCTCGCCGCCGAAACCGAACCAGCTCTTCTTCTCTTTCGCATGAACAAGAAGCGAGATCAGAAGGCGGTCGCCCGCGGCCGCGACGCTGACTTGTTTGACAGTGACCTCAGCCGCGCCGCTATCATCTTCGGGGAATGTCTTGCCGGCGAGTTGTGCTCTGAGGATCTTGGTAATGTCGGTGAAGGACATGTCGATCGGAACGCCGATATTCAGTTTTCCCGTCGTGGCCGGAACGATGGCGAGCGTCTGGGGAAACGGACAGTCGGGTTTGGTCGCCGCGATCGTGATCCGCGTCTCGGCTTCGACGCCAAGTGTCAACGTGACGTTGCTGGTGTCAATGCGCGGTTGAGCCGCGATGGCGCGCACCGGCTTCAGCTCGAGGTAAAGATCCTGAAACCCGCCTGCACCCTGTAATGGAATCGAGCGGCACATCTGTGTCCACTGCCGCCGCGCGTTGCGTTCCAGGGCGGGATCGTTGCGGATGCGCTGCTGCAGGCTTGCGATCTGTTCGTTGACTGCCCTGTCGATGACGGGCTTGACCTGTGACGGCACATTGAGGCGTGCGCCCGCGACCGAGAGGTTGGTGTCCCCAAGATTGACCTGCGCGGTTATACCGGGATCGATACGCCAGTTTTCGGCCAGCGCCGGCCGTGCCGTCATCACGACGTTGCCCTTGATCTCGGCATTGGCGTTCAGATTCTTGATGTTCACGCGGCCGACCCGTTTGGCGATGTCGCCGCCGAGTACGCCCGCGAGCGCGTTGCCGACCGCATCCTGGGCGTTGGCGGATAGCGATCCAGTAACCCTGACAGCGCCGGTCAACGGCGTCGACAGCGACAGCACGCCGTTGACGCCCGTGGCGCTGATCGCGCCGCGGGATGCGGTCCAACCGATGTCCGCGTTTTGGAGAATCTGCGCCGCCGGATTGTCGGCCTTGCCAGCGAAGTTATGCGGAGCCGCGCGCTCGGCGGCGTCGCGAATGAGCGTCAGGGGTATCTTGATCGGCGCGACGATGCTCGAATTGCGGTTGACGGGGGGGAGCGGTGGCAATGTCGCTAGGGCAGGCTTGTCGATGTCGCGCGGCGACAACCAGTCCACGGCCTTGAGACCGACAAGAAACGAGACCGCAAGGATCACGATGCCGAGCAGGATGGTCTTGAGGTTAAACCCAGGCCGCATTGGCTCCCCGACTTAATCACCCACCGATGCGGGGACCAGATGCGGGAAATTTGGCTAAAAAACGCCCAGCACGATCGCACCCACGAAGGCGAGTGCGATGTAGGCGGTCAGGATGCTCATGTGACCCGCGAAAGTCATGCGACCTCACGCCATTTGTTCGTCGTAACGCAGCGTCCTGCAATCGGTTCCAGTCTCGCCACCCATCTTTTATGGCGCACCGCAACGGCGTGGTTAAAAATGACTGAAAACAACACATTGAAGAAGCTTTAAATAAATTCGTTGAACGTGCGCGGATGACGCGCAGAGTTGCCTTGTATTTTGTCGGCTCCCTCGTCCTCGTATCGTTGGCCGGTTGCGGGCGCGGTTTTTTTCAGACTGCGGAGCGCGAACCGTGGCGGGCCGAGGCTGAAGCTGCATGTCTGAAATCCGGCGAAGTCAGGGAGAGTGCCGATCTCGTTCGCATCCGTCCGATCAATGGCCCCGGCATTTGCGGCGCGGAATTTCCCCTGAAGGTCTCGGCGCTCGGTGAGAACCCGGCGTACGGCTTTGCCGACGAGGATCTTAGGCCCCCCGCGTCAATCGGCCGCCAGCCGCGCTGGCCGATCGCGCAGCCCGCCTACCGGACGCCGCCGCCATCCTACCCCGAAACACCAACTCCTCAGCCCGCCTCCGGCGACGGATCGAACGGGCTGGTCTCGCTGACCGCGCCCGGCGTCTATCCTGCCGAGGGTCGGATTGAGTTGCCGCCGGACGGACCGCAGGATAATCACGCATCGCCGAACGACCATTACGGACAGTCGTATCCGCGGCCGCAGCCTCAGTCCTATAGCGGCACACGGTCCTCCGCGTATCCGGCAACGCCTGCGCTGGATTCGTCACAGAACCCATCGCTGCGTCTCGGACCTGCGCGCGGGTCCGTCACCAGCGCGGTCGGTCCCGTCGTGGTGAAGCCTTCCGCGACGCTTGCCTGCCCGATCGTCGCAGCGCTCGATCGCTGGCTAGCGGATGCGGTACAGCCGGCGTCGATGCGTTGGTTCGGCGCGCGCGTGGTCGAGATCAAGCAGATCTCGGCCTATTCCTGCCGTGGCATGAACGGCAATCCGCGCGCGCATATTTCCGAGCACGCCTTCGGGAATGCGTTGGATATCGCTGGTTTCACGCTGGCGGATGGACGATACGTTTCAGTGCAGCACGGCTGGAAGGGTTTGCCGGAAGAGCAGGGTTTCCTTCGCGATGTGGAAGCGTCGGCCTGTCAGCGCTTCGCCACGGTGCTGGCGCCGGGCTCCAACGTCCATCACTATAATCATATCCATGTCGATCTGATGCGCCGCGCAAGTCGCCGAATGGTCTGCAACCCAGCTGCGGTATCGGGCGAGGATATTGCCGCACGCGCAGCCGCGCGCGGTTCGTATGCCAGCCGCGAGCCGGCTGTCACGGGATCGTTTGGCGGTCGCAAGAACCATTCGCACAGTTACGCCAGCGAGGCGGATTACGACGAATAGTGGCGTCGAGCGCCGGCGGTCATATTCACTGCTGTTTGGTGTTCGGCGGAGTCGATCTTGATCGTCTTTCCACCTGCCGCGGAGTTTCGTTGGCGAGGGGTCCGGCGCGCCGAACCCCTCATTCACAGTGAAACACGCTTTCCTCAAGAGAACCGCAAGTTCACTTCGATTCAAAACGCTTTGCGGATATCAGCCAGCCTGTAAGCCGGGTTCTGTAGGGCACCGCACACTTACGCATACGATACGTGACGGCCATTCCTCTGGGACAACGTTTGCACGTTGCCTCATGCAACCTACCCGGACAGCGAGCCCGACATAGCCCTGCGATGTTATCGCCCAAGGCGAACCTCTCGCGACGCCGTCCCTATTCGGTTTTGCTCCCGGTGGGGTTTGCCATGCCGTTCCCGTTGCCGGAAACGCGGTGCGCTCTTACCGCACCTTTTCACCCTTACCGCTCTCGCCCTCCTTCTTCCGGCAAGCGGAAGGAGAGGGTGGAAGCGGCGGTTCGTTCTCTGTGGCACTGTCCCTAGGGTCACCCCCGCCGGATGTTATCCGGCACCGCATGTCGATGGAGCCCGGACTTTCCTCCCCCGCAAGCCTTTCGGCCCGAGCGGGAGCGGCCGTCCAGCTGACTGACACGGTACGCATGACCGCTGTGCACCGCGCCGTCAAGTCGAGCGCGATAATTCGGATATCTGGAAGGGAACTTGTATTGCCCTCCCGCCATTGGAGTATTGCGGCAATGTCTGCATGGGAGGTTGTAATGACCGATTTGCACCTTTGGCGTCCTACCCACGGAGGGGTCGAGGACATGCGCGGGATCGTGCCGGAGGAGAAAAACTATGCCATCGGCTGGACACTCAGCGCTTTCCTGACGCTAACGGTGGTAAGCGTGGTTTGGACGTTCGGATTCTGAGTTTGATGCAGCGATCTGGGGGCTTTTTTTGCGAGACGTCTGCGCGACATCCCGCCCCCTTGTGGTGCCGTGACAAATCAACATCTTTTTGTCATGGAGCGAGACGTGAGCAAGGATCACCGTGCGGAACTGGATCGGCATCTTGCCTGGTTGGAAGGTAGAATGCCGATACGATTTGCGAAATTTATGGGTTGGGTGCGCAAGCCCTCCTCGCGGCTGGTCCGCGTTCCGTTGGCGATGGCGTTGATCATTGGCGGCATTTTCAGTTTTCTACCGGTTCTCGGGCTGTGGATGTTGCCTCTCGGTCTTATTTTGATCGCGCAAGATCTGCCGTTCTTGCAGGGACCGATGGCCCGGATGCTGGGGTGGATCGAGCGCAAATGGATGGAGCGAAAAGCCGCGAAACGCATGTCGTAAGGCTTCGCACGACTATTCCATTTCGGGCTCTCTGGGGCCAAGACCGTCTCGATATCGGACAGCGACGCGGCTCAAATGCCCCAAAAAGCATGAAAAACAGGGCCCACGGCGGTGAAAGACGGTAAAAATTGTCTTTAACGAATCAGTATGCTGATTCATTTTATTCTCCTGGGTCAATCGGGAGACCAAGGTATGAACGTTATTGTTTTCGCATCGCGTAAAGGCGGCTCAGGCAAAAGCACCCTGGCCGCTCATCTTGCCGCACAAGTTCATAAGGCTTCGAGGCCCTGCCTCCTGGTCGATGCCGATCCGCAGGGATCGCTGACGCTTTGGCACAAGTTGCGCGGCACCAACGAGCCTCCGATCCGGACAGCCAATCGCTCCGTCACCGAAATCATCAACGCCGCGAAGCGTGACGGCTTCGAGTGGGTCTTTATCGACACGCCTCCGAATCTGACGGCCGTCGTCGATGACGCCATCCGGAATGCGACCATGGTTGTGATTCCCGCGCGACCCGGCGTGTTCGACGTCAATGCCGTTCAGGGTACCATCCAGAGCTGTCGGTCTGCCCGGAAGCCTTATGCGGTTGTCATCAATGGTGCGCCGGCGATGCGCGATGGCTCCGAAAGTCCGATCGTTACCATTGCGCGCGAGGCTCTGGCAAAATTCCGCGCTCCGGTTTGGAGTGGCCAGATTACAAATCGCGCCGACCTGCTGCTGGCGCTTGCACACGGCGAAGGGGCACGCGAATACGATTCCCAAGGCCGCGCTGCCTCGGAGATCGGACGGTTGTGGGCAGCGATTGAAAGGTCCGTCAAGGCGATCCGCGGATCTGTGTCCTCGGGCGGAGCCATGCATAAGCAGGCCGCCTGACTGTCGCTCGATGCTGGTGACAAAGCGCGCGGGTTTCGCGCGTTTTGTCTTTTTGTGCGAGAGCGTTTCGAGCAAAGCATGTCCTCGGGCTTGACCCGAGGATGGATACGGTTCGCGTGAAGAAAACGCGTCAGAGCAAATCAGACAGAGTTCGATCCGATCACGACGGCCAGCGTTGCGCTTTGCTGACGACGAAATCTCGGAAAGCCTGAACCCGCGCCACGGATTTCAGCTCTTCCGGATATACGAAATAAGTATCGAGCTGAATCGAATCGGATTCGCGAAACAACTGAACCAGCAGGTTGTTCCCCCCGACCAGATAATCCGGCAGCGCCGCTATGCCGAGACCTTGCTGACAGGCGCTGAACAGGCCCAGTATGCTGTTGACGGTGAAGTAGGGTTCGTGCGGTCCTGAGCCGTTGCGAGCGGCATCGATCAGCCAGTTGCGGTTCTGGAGATGGGGCGATGCCTGCGTCTCGTTGAGCAGGATGATACGGTGCCCACTGAGTTCCTCAAGCGTTCGCGGGGTACCGAAACGCTTGACGTATTCGGTCGAACAATAGGCGTGGAAACATATTGCAAACAGCTTGCGCTGAATCAGGTCGGGCTGGGTCGGCTTGTATGTGCGGATCGCGATATCGGCTTCCCGCATCGACAGATCGAGCTCTTCGTCAGTCAAAAGCAGTGAGATCCTGATCTCCGGATACAGCGAGGTGAATTCGCCAAGGCGCGGTATCAACCAGTTGATGCCGACTCCCGGCGTGGTCGTCACCTTGAGGTCGCCGCTTGGTCTTTCCCGGCTGTCGGCGAGCTGGGCGCGCGCCGCCTGTAATTGCATGAAGACATCATGCGCGGTGCGGAACAGCAGATCACCCTGTTCGGTCAGGATCAGCCCCCGCGCATGACGATGAAACAGCGGGACCGAGAGTTCCTGCTCCAGCGCGCCGACCTGTCGCGATACAGCAGATTGTGACAGCCCGAGCTGTTCACCGGCGTGCGTGAAGCTCCCAGCCTCTGCCGCGGCGTGAAACACTTTTAGCTTGTCCCAATCCATGTCGGCACACTGCGCGGTTATTCTGCCGCAGCGCGGTCGCCCGCGTGCGCAGCGAGAAACCGTTCGGCTTCCAGCGCGGCCATGCAGCCCAGGCCGGCGGCCGTCACGGCTTGGCGATAAACCTCGTCCGCGACGTCGCCGGCGGCGAACAGCCCCGGCACAGACGTTGCTGTCGAGTTCGGCGCAACTTCGACGTAGCCCGACGGCTTCAGCTTGACCTTGCCCGTAACCAGTTCGGTCGCAGGTGCGTGGCCGATCGCGATGAACACGCCATCGGCTGCGACTTCGGTGAGTGCGCCGGTCTTGACGTCCCTCAGCCGCACATGGGTAACCTTGGGAGGATCCTCGCTGCCACAGATTTCGTCGATGGCGCTGTCCCAGACGACCTTGATCTTCGGATGCTTGAATGCGCGATCCTGCAGGATGCGTTCGGCGCGGAAGTGATCGCGGCGATGCACAAGGGTGACCTGTGAGGCGAAATTGGTAAGGAAGAGCGCTTCCTCCACCGCTGTGTTGCCGCCGCCGACTACGATCACGTTTTTACTACGATAGAAAAAGCCATCGCAGGTAGCGCATGCGGATACACCGAATCCCTTGAACTTGTCCTCGGATGGCAGCCCGAGCCAGCGCGCCTGCGCACCTGTTGCGAGGATCACGGTTTCGGCGAGATAGACCTCGCCGCTGTCGCAGGTTAGCCGGAACGGCCGCTGTGACACATCGAGGGAATTCACCGTATCGGTTACGATCCGGGTACCGACATGCGTCGCCTGCTTCTCCATCTGCTCCATCAGCCACGGCCCCTGGATCACGTCGGCGAAGCCGGGGTAATTTTCAACATCGGTCGTAATGGTGAGCTGGCCGCCCGGCTGGATGCCCTGGATTAGCACCGGCTCCAGCATGGCGCGTGCCGCATAGATCGCCGCCGTATAGCCCGCCGGCCCGGAGCCGATGATGACGACCTTGGCTTGGGTAGGGGCGGACATGGAATTGGAATCCCTATCGTAAGAAAATGGCTTTGCGCGCAAGGCACAAAATGGCCCGCGAAGGCTCGTAGAGGCGTGAGAAGCGTCGGGATCGACGCCTTCGATATCTGGCTAGCTATGCGAAAAATGCAACCCGTCGCTGCAACAATTCCTCTAAGCACCAAAGTGAACCTGGCGCAATAAAATTACGCAAGCGTCCCCATTTGCGTTAAGTAAGACCTGCCGGGGATTCGACCTTTGCCCCGGCTTTCGGGATTGGATGCGTGTGTCGAAAAGTCTGGACCAGATCGATCTTAAGATTTTGAACGAAATTCAGGCCGACGGCCGGATCACCAACGTCGAACTGGCGAAACGGGTCGGCATTTCGCCGCCGCCGTGCTTGCGCCGGGTTCGGACGCTGGAGGAAGATGGTTATATTCAGGGGTATCGCGGACTGCTCGATCCCCAGCGGCTCGGTTTCGAGGTTACGGTGTTTGCGTCGGTGCATCTGTCGAGTCAGGCGGACGCCGACCTTCGCGCGTTTGAGGAGTTCGTGCGTCGCGAGCCGCTTGTGCGCGAATGCTGGATGCTGTCAGGCGAGGTCGACTTCATCCTGAAATGCGTTGCGCCTGACATGGCCACATTTCAGGATTTCGTCGCGCATCTCACCGCTGCGCCGCATGTGCGCAACGTGCGGACTTCACTGGTACTTCACAATTCCAAATACTCCCCGGCGGTGCCGTTGGAGCTGAAGGTGCCGGGCTAATTTTATCGCTGAGGTCAGACCTTTTTGCGCAGCATCGCATCGAGGCTGATCGGGCCGCCGCCAGCGAACACTAAGTAAAAGAAAACAAAACAGTAAAGCGCGGCCAGTTCGCCGTGATTGACGATCGGCATGAAGTTCTGCGGCGCATGCACCATGAAGTAGGCGACCGCCGTCATGCCTGACGTGATGAAGGCCGCGGCCCGCGTGAACAGCCCGACGACCAGAAGCCCGCCGCCAACCAGTTCGATGACCCCGGCAGCCCCGACCATCGACGCGATTTGCAGATCGGCGAACATCGGCAGGGACGGGAATCCTAGCAGCTTGGCCGTCCCGTGTTGCATGAGCAGGAGCCCGCTCATGAAGCGAAGCAAACTGAGAACAGTCGGCTGCCATTTGGCGAACATCTGGTCCATGTGTCAGGTTTCCCCCGGTTACGACGTCCGAACATACCCGCTCGTCGCCCTGTCGTCACAGGCCGACGCAAAACCCTAACACCCCGGACCCTCGACCGGTTCCAGAGCTGGAACAAGTTGATTTCCGTAACTTTGGTCTTGGCGTCCTGGCCGCGACCGGACAGGGAAACGTCAAGGCCGCAGGCATCGCACGGGTTTGGGTTGGCAGGAAAAACCGGCATTCGAGCAGAGTGGCGGCGAGCCATCGGAGCCGCGTGCGCAATTAACGCAGTCGTCAGTCCATCGGCTGCAATTCGGCGGCCCTTTCTGCACCGGGATATCCGTCGTCGGCGGATGTCGCGGGATATCCATATCGGCGGCGAGAGCGGCTCCGGCGAGGATCGCCAAAGCCATCGCGGGAGCGAGACATAAACGGAAAAGCCGCATACCGCGTCCTGCTCTGCGAAAATAAATCAAGAAAACGAAATCCGGCGGGGATCAATCGGACAGCATAAAGACGGCTTAGACTATCGCCACTCGACCTTTGCAATCTCGTAGGCCTTGGCGCCGCCTGGCGCGACGACTTCAACGGAAGAGCCTTTCTTCTTGCCGATCAGGGCGCGCGCGAGCGGCGAGGTGATTGAAATGCGGCCTTGCTTGGCGTCAGCTTCGGCTTCGCCGACGATCTGCCACACCGCCTTCTTGTCGGTGTCCTCGTCGATCAGCGTCACGGTAGCGCCGAACTTGATGGTATCGCCGGACAGCTTGCTGACGTCGATGATGTCGGCGCGTGCCAGCTTGTCTTCGAGCTCGGCGATACGGCCCTCGTTGTGCGACTGCTCTTCTTTTGCGGCGTGATACTCCGCATTCTCCGATAGGTCGCCATGCGACCGCGCCTCGGCGATTTGCTCGATGATCCGCGGCCGGTCCACCGACTGGCGCTTTTTCAGTTCGACTTCGAGGGCGGCATGTCCCCCTCGGGTCATCGGAACCTTATCGATCATCTCACTTCGTCCTTCGCTTCATCGGCGGCGTTGCCGCGTTGTGCGAAGCGGCTTTCCGTCCGGACCCCCGGCCGTAAAATCCGCATTCGCCTATTGTTTCGGCTCCGACGCTCGCATGCCTTTGCGGCCCCATTAGTGCAAACTCTTAAGGGAATTCGAAACTCTATGAATCCAATGCAATTGGGTTCAGAAGCTCGCTTTGGACCCGTCGAAGCAATGGAGCACCGTCTTGATCGCGACAGTAGCCAACTGGCTGCTGTCGCGACAAAAACCTCCCCGCAGACTGCAGGTTCCACTTCTTTAGGGCTCCTGCAGACCGATTATCGGGCCGATCAAGTCCGATTGGGGCCTAAGTCTTGGGAAAATAGCTCTGCAACGTGCGAACCTCAAGATCTCCGCCCAGATAGGCGCGGATACCCTGCGCGGCCGCCACGGCTCCCGAAAGAGTGGTGTAATATGGCACTTTATGCAAGAGGGCGGCGCGCCGCAACGAGCGGCTGTCAGCCAGTGCCTGCGGCCCGTCAGTGGTGTTGAACACCAGGTGCACCTCGCCGTTGGTGATGGCGTCCACGATATGCGGCCGCCCCTCCAGAACTTTGTTAATCTTTTCAGCCGGAACGCCGCTATCGGTCAGATAGCGCTGCGTTCCCGACGTGGCCATCACCCTGAAGCCGAGAGATGCCAACAGCTTCACGGCCGCGAGGATACGCATTTTGTCGCTCTCGCGGACCGAGACAAACACCGTGCCCTTGCGCGGCAGATGCGTGCCGCTGCCGAGCTGGCTCTTGGCGAAGGCGATCTCGAACGAGCGGTCGATGCCCATCACCTCGCCGGTCGATTTCATTTCCGGACCGAGCACGGTGTCGACGCCGGGGAAGCGCGCGAAGGGGAAGACCGATTCCTTGACGCCGACATGGCCGAGCTTTTGTGCCCCGAGTTTAAAGTCGGCGAGTTTCTCGCCGGCCATGATCCGCGCCGCAATCTTGGCGACCGGAAGGCCGACTACCTTGGCGACGAACGGCACCGTGCGTGAAGCGCGGGGGTTCACTTCCAGCACGTAGATCTCGCCGTCCTTGATGGCGTATTGCACGTTCATCAGACCGATGACATCGAGACCGAGCGCGAGTTCGCGGGTCTGCCGCTCCAGCTCGGCGATCGTGGCTGCATCGAGCGAACGCGGAGGCAACGAGCAGGCCGAGTCGCCGGAATGAATGCCGGCCTCCTCGATATGCTCCATGATGCCGACGACATAAGTGTCCTTGCCGTCGCCGAGACAATCGACATCGATTTCCGTGGCATCGGAAAGATAACGATCGAACAGTAGCGGGTTGGTGCCGAGAACGGTGTTGATCTGGCCGGTCTTGTCATTCGGATAACGGGCCTTGACGTCGACCGGCACGAGTTCGGGCAGGGTTCCGAGCAGATAGTCGCCGAGCTGGCTTTCCTCGCGGATGATCTGCATGGCACGGCCGCCCAACACATAGGAGGGGCGCACCACCAGCGGCAGGCCGAGATCGGCGGCCACCAGCCGCGCCTGCTCCACCGAATAGGCGATGCCGTTTTTCGGTTGCTTCAGTTTCAGCCGGTCGAGGATCCGCTTGAACCGGTCGCGGTCTTCGGCAAGATCGATGGCTTCGGGCGAGGTGCCGAGGATCGGTACATCGGCCGCCTCCAGCGCGCGTGCAAGTTTCAGCGGCGTCTGGCCGCCGAACTGCACGATCACCCCATGCAGCGTTCCGTTCTGCCGTTCGGTGTCGATGATCTCCAGCACGTCCTCGGCCGTCAGCGGCTCGAAGTAAAGCCGGTCAGCGGTATCGTAGTCGGTTGAGACCGTTTCCGGGTTGCAGTTGACCATGATGGTCTCATAGCCGGCATCCGACAGCGCGAAGCAGGCATGGCAGCAACAATAGTCGAACTCGATTCCCTGGCCGATGCGGTTGGGGCCGCCACCGAGGATAACGACCTTGGTCTTGCCCGACGGCGCGCTTTCGTCGGCGACCGCGCCTGCGAACGGCGACTCATAGGTCGAGTACATGTAAGCGGTCGGTGAGGCGAATTCCGCAGCGCAGGTGTCGATGCGTTTGTAGACGGGGCGCACGCCGAGGGTGCGCCTCAGCGCTTTGACCTCAGCTTCCGTTCTGCCTGAGAGCACCGCGAGTCTCGCATCCGAGAAACCCATCGCCTTGACCGTGCGCATCCCGAAGGCGTTGCCCGGCAGGCCGTGGGCACGGACCCTGTTCTCTATCTCGACGATGCCGCGCAACTCAGCGAGAAACCAGGAGTCGATCTTGCAGGAATTGAAGATTTCCTCGTCAGTCCAGCCGAGCCGCATCGCCTGCGCGACTTGCAACAGGCGATCAGGAGTCGGTGTGCCGAGTGCCGCGCGAATTGCGTTCTTGTCGTCGCCCCTGCCCATGCCCTCGATATCGATTTCGTCGAGGCCGGTAAGGCCGGTCTCCAGGCCGCGCAGCGCCTTCTGAAGGCTTTCCTGAAAGGTGCGGCCGATCGCCATCACTTCGCCGACCGATTTCATCGAGGTCGTCAACGTGGTTGAAGCGCCTGGAAATTTCTCAAACGCGAAGCGCGGAATCTTGGTAACGACGTAGTCAATGCTGGGCTCGAATGATGCCGGTGTCGCGCCGCCGGTGATGTCGTTGGCGATTTCGTCGAGCGTGTAGCCGATCGCCAGTTTCGCCGCGACCTTGGCGATGGGGAAGCCGGTCGCTTTTGATGCCAGCGCCGAGGAGCGCGACACCCGCGGATTCATCTCGATGACGACCATGCGTCCGTCGGCAGGATCGACGCCGAACTGCACGTTGGAGCCGCCGGTTTCGACGCCGATCTCTCGCAACACCGCCAGCGAGGCGTCGCGCATGATCTGGTATTCCTTGTCGGTCAGCGTCAGTGCTGGCGCCACCGTGATGGAGTCGCCGGTGTGAACGCCCATCGGATCGAGGTTCTCGATCGAGCAGATGATGATGCAGTTGTCCTTCTTGTCGCGAACGACCTCCATCTCGTACTCTTTCCAGCCGAGTACGCTTTCTTCGATCAGCACTTCGTTGGTCGGCGAGGCATCAAGGCCGCGTTCGATGATGTCGAGGAATTCGTCGCGCGTGTAGGCAATGCCGCCGCCCTTGCCCCCCATGGTGAAGGAGGGGCGGACGATCGCCGGCAGGCCGATCTCGGACAGCGCCATCAGCGCTTCCGCCATCGCCTGTTGTTGATAGCGCTTGCGTCGCTCGTTCTCGCCGAGCGTCCATTGCCGCTCATGCTCCGCCAGTGCATCGCCGGAGAGGGTTTCCTTTCTGGCCAGATATTCGTCGCGGTATTGCTTCTTCAGCGCCGAGGCATTGGCGAGGCGGGATTTCGGTGTCTCCAGACCAATCTTGGTCATGGCCTCGCGGAACAGTTGCCGGTCCTCGGCCTTGTCGATGGCATCCGCTGTCGCGCCAATCATCTCGACGTCGAAATCATCCAGCGTGCCCTGCCGTCGGAGCGACAATGCGCAGTTCAGCGCGGTCTGACCGCCCATAGTCGGCAGCAGCGCGAAGCCGCCGGGAACGACGTGGCGTTCCTTTTCGATGATCTTGCCGACGATTTCGGGAGTGATCGGTTCGATGTAGGTCGCGTCCGCCAGTTCTGGATCGGTCATGATCGTCGCCGGGTTGGAGTTGACCAGGACGACCCGGTAACCCTCCTCCTTCAGCGCCTTCACCGCCTGGGTGCCGGAATAGTCGAATTCACAGGCCTGTCCGATGACGATCGGACCGGCACCGATGATGAGAATGGTCGAGATGTCGGTGCGTTTAGGCATCAAGTCCCAGGATGAAATCGGGCACAAAAAAAGGGCGCGCGAGCCGCGCGTCCCTTAAGCAAGAGCGCGATCTTCGCGCGCGGGCTGCTTTTAGACCAGATTGCCCGGGTGGGGAAGGATTATAAGGGCTTCATCAACCGGCAATTCCCGGTTTGGGGACGCAAAAATCCTTTGCGCCTATTCCCAGGTCGGGCAGGGTACGAAAATTCAGCTGCCGCCGACGAATATCCGCGATGTTACGCCCTAGGCGAGCGACCGCGTAGTCGAGTTTCGGAGTCTTTTTATGGCAGGTTTTGCAAAAGCTGCGACCGATCTGGTGACAAAGCAAAGCTCGCACGATTTCGAGATCACGCTGGATCAGCTCGAAACGGCGGTGAAGGAGAGCGGTCTGAAGGTCTTTACGCGCCTCGATCACGCCGCCGCGGCCAAGGCTGTCGGTCTTGAGATGCCTCCGGCGACGGTTCTGGTGGTGGGCAGCCCACAAGGCGGAACGCCGCTGTTTCTTCAGCATCCCATGTTGGCCATCGATTTACCGCTAAAAATGCTGGTCTGGCAGGACCAGGCCGGCAAGGTCTACGTCAGCTATAACGACGCGACTTACATTTCGGCTGTTTTCGCCCGCCACGGTTTCGATGCCAATAGCGACAAGCTCCATGCGACGGCGAAGGGGCTTGAGAGCAAGCTGGCCGCGGCAACCGATGCCGCGATCGGGTAGTCTCAAAAATGAGGCCCCGCTGGACTGAACCAGAATAAAAAGTGTCGCTCCGGTGTCGAACTTCTGCCGCCGGCGGGTCGAGCGGTTTGCAATGTAACGTTAATTCTAGCTTCCGGTGCAAGAGTGGCGACGATATGCTACGTTCGGAGTTGCGCGGATTTAGCTTAGTGGCAAAGCAGCGGCTTCCAGGTCGCAGACCGATGTTCGATTCATCGAATCCGCTCCGTCACCATCAGTGTCCGTACTCGCGTGTCATGACGCGCGAATTGTCTTTCGATCTCGCTTAGCGCGGGAGCGGACAGTCTTTCCCAACAAGTTATTGGTTATTGCGGTTCGCTGCGTTTCCACAGGCGCTTCACCGTCACCGGTATCATCGTTGCTAGCATCGCGGTTAGACAACCGGGAAGCCCGCGCTCGCGAACTCATTCTTGGTGAGGATGGGTATGCACTTCCGGAAGCTGCGCCGCAGCACCACGTCGGAGGCTTATGCACGTAAAGAAGAAGTTTGGAGGCCCAGCCTGGACTTGAACCAGGATAAAAAGCTTTGCACAGCTCCCGCGTCGATCTTCCGCCACCGGGCCGACCACAATATTCCGCAACAATCGTTGGCTGGCGAGTCTTACCGCCACTTAACGTTAATGCAGCCTAGCATCTTCTGATATCGATGGCGCGCGCGCCGCCCGTCATTTCTGAACCATTCGTATTTGGAACACTCCGCCGGCTCGCGAGTTAGCGCGCTTGTCGCGAATGGCGCGTTAGTCTGAAGCGACTGTCCGGCCTCGCCGAATTCTCCAATCTCATAATAGGAGGGTGCATCGTGTCCCAAGCCAAAAGCTCCGCTTTGCGGAAAGTAAACCCCGTACTCGACACGCCGACCGATCTCTCACAGGAAGGCGTCAGTAAGATATCGGCCGCCATGAACACGATCCTCGCCGATACCTTTGCGCTCTATCTCAAGACCAAGAATTTCCATTGGCATGTCAGCGGCCGGCATTTCCGCGACTACCATCTGCTGCTCGACGAGCAGTCGGAGCAGATATTCGGCACGACCGACGAAATAGCAGAGCGGGTTCGCAAGATCGGCGGCACCACGCTGCGCTCGATCGGGCAAGTCGCCAAACTGCAGACGCTCGAAGATAACGACGAGAGCTATGTCCCACCGCGGGAGATGTTGCGCGAACTTATGAACGACAACAAGAAGGTCGTGACGGCCATGCGCAAAGCGCATGATGTTTGCGACAAGTACGAGGACGTTGCGACCGCAAGCCTGCTCGAAAATTTCATTGACGCGGCCGAACGAAGGACCTGGTTCCTGTTCGAGGCGAGCCGTCAGGAGGGCAGCAACGAAGCCTGATCGAGCAGGTATTCGCTGCTGGGCTGCGCAATGTCGGCGTAAATCTACGCCGACTTGTTCTCGCGCATCAGACTGGCAAAGCGCTTGAATAAATAGTGCGAGTCCCGCGGTCCCGGCGAAGCCTCCGGATGATACTGCACGGAGAATACCGGCTTGCCTTCGAGTTCGATGCCGCAGTTGGAGCCGTCGAACAGCGAGACGTGAGTCTGCTTCGCGCCTTTGGGCAGCGTTGCCTCGTCGACGGTAAAACCGTGGTTCATGGAAGTGATCTCCACCCTGCCGGTTGTCTCCTCCCTGACCGGATGGTTGGCGCCGTGATGACCCTGATGCATCTTCTTGGTTTTCGCGCCCACCGCGAGGCCGAGCATCTGGTGACCGAGGCAGATACCGAAGGTCGGCGTGCCCGACTCGATCACTTTTCGAATCATTGGCACGGCATACTTGCCAGTCGCGGCCGGGTCGCCGGGGCCGTTCGACAGGAAGATCCCGTCCGGCTTCATCGCCAGGATGTCCTCCGCCGAGGTGGTTGCCGGCACCACCGTAACCTTGCAGCCTTCACCGGCGAGCAGGCGCAGGATGTTTCTCTTGATGCCGTAGTCGACGGCGACGACGTTGAATTCTGGGCTATCCTGCCGGCCGAAGCCCTTACCCCACTCCCACGGCGTTTCGTCCCAGGTGTAGCGCTGGCTCGATGTCACCATCGGCACGAGGTCCATGCCCTCGAGGCCGGGCCACTCGCGCGCCTCCTTTTTCAATCCATGCAGATCGAATCGTCCGTTCTTCGCATGGGCGATTACCGCGTTGGGCATGCCGCGGGTGCGGATCAAAGCGGTTAGCGCGCGGGTGTCGATGCCCGAGATGCCGATGATGCCGCGCGCCCTCAGCCAGGCGTCGAGGTGTTTGGCGGCGCGATAGTTCGACGGCGAGGTGATGGCGCTTCGCAGGATGACGCCGCGCGCGCCAGGCGTCGCCGCCATGTTCACGGTTTCGATGTCCTCGTCGTTGGTGCCGACGTTGCCGATATGCGGAAAAGTGAAGGTGATGAGTTGCCCGGCGTAGGAGGGATCGGTGAGAATTTCCTCGTAACCGGTCATCGCGGTGTTGAAGCAGACTTCTCCGACCGCCTGGCCTTCCGCGCCGAGGCCGAAGCCTTTGAGCACGGTCCCGTCGGCCAGCACGAGAAGCGCGGTCGGCTCAAGGTCCGGCCAGGCTGAAGCATTTTCCGATGGGGTCATGAGCGCATGACATAGCCCGGCTATTGCACCGCGTCAAACTCCGGTTCCGGGCAAGCGGATGCCAAATTCAAAACTCCACTGGAAAGCTAATAGCTGCTAGTGGTCCTTTGA
The DNA here is from genome assembly GCF_049852135.1 of Nitrobacter sp. TKz-YC02. Lineage (NCBI taxonomy): Bacteria > Pseudomonadati > Pseudomonadota > Alphaproteobacteria > Hyphomicrobiales > Nitrobacteraceae > Nitrobacter > Nitrobacter sp. TKz-YC02. The sequence continues at coordinate 3,034,201 of NZ_CP180728.1, read as the reverse complement.
TTCTAACATTTGCGAGAACCCGGCCGCAACGGGATGCAAATGTTAGTATTGGACCATTAGGGGAGACTTCGATGCTGCGCGATGACATCAACAACGCCGTCAAGGAGGCGATGAAGGCCAAGGACGAGCGCAAGCTCTCCACGCTGCGCATGGTCAACTCCACTATCAAGAACGCCGATATCGAGGCGCGCGGGCAGGGCAAGCCGCCGCTGGCGGATGGCGATTTGCTCGGCGTCCTGCAAAAGATGATCAAGCAGCGCCAGGAGTCGGTCGAACTCTACGAAAAAGGCAACCGCGAGGAACTGGCAGCGCAGGAGCGCACCGAGATCGCTGTCATCTCGGCTTACCTGCCGAAGCAGATGTCCGACGACGATGTAAAAGCGGCTGTCGCCGCGGTGATCGCGGAGACCGGCGCGAGCGGCATCAAGGACATGGGCAAGGTGATCGGCGCACTTAAGGCCAAATACGCCGGTCAGATGGATTTCGGCAAGGCCAGCGGCGTGGTGAAGGCCGCATTGACGGGGTAAGATGAGACGACACGATTCCCAACTTCGGAGCATTATATCAGAACAGCGAACTCGGCTAACGGAGTGGTGTACCCCCACGGAAGCCATCCAGAAGAACGATTCAATAGTTCAGATGCTCGAACGTAGGTTTGCGGATCGATTTTATTTTCTTGACGACGTCGAGGCGCAACCATTCAGGGAGATGTGGGTGCTGGCGCGATGTGCGCTGATGTCGGATTGCCCGCTCGTTAGACTCGCACCCTTGGATACTCCGCGGCCAGACGGCTATTCCCGTAGGGATGGGTTGGAGTTCGGCGCGGAAGTGACTGAGGCTATGGAGCCTGGTCGCAAGCGAAGATTGGAAAATTGGAAACCCGGTGAATGGCGGGAAGACCCTGGGAGCGAGTGGATTCGGAGAGCTGAACTGATACCCGTTGCGCTCGCCAACTCACTCACAAAGAAGAAGGCCATTAAGTATCCATCCGGCACAGAGCTGTTCATTTACTTGAACATTGGCGAGTACGGAATTCGCCAACGTGAGATCGAAGCTGAAATCATGCGTCAACTCGACGCGCCTTTGGGTCCATTTTGTGAAATTTATGTGCTGTGGAAAGAGAAACTCTTCGCGAGCAGTGGTAAATGCTGGCCGCGCAATGAAGAGAGCCAACGATAGATTCTTGATGATCGTGGGACCCTCCGACCAGTGAGACCTAACTCGGGCGAGTTCCGACTCCGGCCGATACCCCAACCGGAGGCACTGGTGCGTCTCTTTATGTGCTGAATTGGTTCCATTCAGCCGCAATATTAGTTCGGTTCCTGCTTGGGAACGACCTTCCGCTCGCCGCGTTGTCGCCTCACTAAAACGGAGGCGAACATGGGAATCGGACGCGGACTTCTTCTCTGGCTAATCGGAATTCCGATCCCGCTGATCATCCTCATCGCGTTTCTTATGCATAACTGAGCCTGAGCGAGGGACGACATGAGCATTGGCACAATCATTCTGATCATTCTTATTATTGCGCTGCTGGGTGGCTTCAGCGGAATTGGCGGCGGTCCGTTTTACGGCACCGGCTATTACGGCGGCGGTGGCCTTGGCCTGGTGATCGTTATCCTGCTGATTCTGATTCTGATGGGACGCATCTAGTTAATGCGTCAACAGACTGAATCCGTCATGCGAACGAAGCAATCCGTCCGGTGCGCCGAAATCGGATCGCTTCGTTGCGGACGCCGGTACCAGCATCGGAGAGGATGATCCCAAGAAATCTACGCTTAGGACGATAGCGCTGTTATCTGCGTCGTTTCGACATCGCGGAGCAGCCCCGTCAAGCGCCTGGCCCATTGTCCGCGCCTCAAGTGCTGTCATATTGCGCGCGTCAATCGAATATCCACCTCGCGCTCCACATAAGTCCATTCGTCGGTCGCGCGCAGGACGCCGACGAGGTCTTCGAACATCGTTGCATGTTCAGGGGCGTATTCGAACCAGGTCAAGAAATCGAATGGCTCGCCCAAATCGCGGCAGTGATAGAGCTGTCGCGCGATGGCGGGCAGGTATTTGAGGCTGGCGGCGATATGGTGCGACTTATCCTCGAAGATTTTCCGCCGTTCTTCCTGTGTTAGATCCCACCACGCGGCCGACTTTCTAATGGGAATGAGCGCCGCTAGCGTTGCCTCGGCGCGTCCCAGTCCAGCCTGTACCGAGGTCAGCGCAGTTTTCTCGGCGCGCTCGACGTAGCGCACGTGGCTGGTGAAGCCGCGGAACTGCCACGGCGCCGCGGAGGCGCCGCCCAGCGAGGCGCTCGGCGCGATCTCCAGATGAGACGCTGGTCCGAGGCTTTCGCCGGTGACGGGAGCAATTGACAGGATATTCCAGGCGCCGGTGTTGCCGGCGGTGAAGACTGTGAACATGATTTCACTTCCGGTGTCTGTGGACAGGTGGGGGAAGCAGGGGATATGTCCGAGAACATATGTAGTACAATATTAAAAAGGGCCTAGCTGATTCGCCTGGGTGGCGGCAGGCAGTTATACCGGCCGCCGAGATTGAGTGAGACGGCGCATGCGTTTCCCGCCCAGCTTTATTGATGAGGTCAAGGCGCGCCTTCCGGTTTCGGAAGTCGTGGGCCGGCGCGTAAAGCTGAAGCGAGCTGGCCGCGAATTCAAGGGGCTGTCGCCGTTCCAGCAGGAAAAGACGCCGTCGTTCACGGTGAACGACCAGAAGCAGTTCTACCACGACTTCTCCACCGGCAAGCACGGCAACATCTTCGACTTTATAATGGAGACCGAAGGCGTTTCCTTTCCCGAAGCGGTCGAGCGGCTGGCGTCGATGGCGGGGCTTCCGCTGCCGCGCAATTCACGGGAAGACGAGCAGCGCGAGCAGCGGCAGAAATCCCTGTTCGAGGTGATGGAGCTAGCGACCAAGTTTTTTGAGCAAAACCTCGCGTCGCGTGTCGGCGCGCAGGCGCGCGGCTACCTGTCGGATCGCGCCATCATCTCGTCAAGCACCGTCGAATTCAGGATCGGTTACGCGACCGCCGATCGTTTCGCATTGAAGGAATATCTGGGATCGCGAGGCGTCCCTGTCGAAGACATGATCGAGGCCGGCTTGTTGGTCGCCGGAGACGATATCCCCGTTCCTTACGATCGCTTTCGTGACCGGATCATCATTCCGATTCACGACCAGCGGGGTCGCGTCGTGGGATTCGGCGGCCGCGCTCTCAAGAAGGACGTACAGCCCAAATATCTGAATTCGCCGGAAACCTCGATCTTTCACAAGGGCTCGATCGTTTTTAACTTTCATCGCGCGCGCCAGCCGGCGCACGAGGCCAATTCGGTCGTTGCCGTCGAAGGATACATGGATGCCATCGCGGTCTATCAGGCGGGGATCAAGGCCGTGGTCGCCACCATGGGGACCGCGTTCACGGAAGAGCAGATCGCTACGCTGTGGAGACTGTCTCCCGAGCCTGTCGTGTGCTTCGATTCCGATCGCGCGGGTGTCTCGGCCGCTTATCGCTCCGTTGACCGCATCCTGCCATTGCTTCGTGTCGGCAAGACCTTCCGCTTCGTGTTCATGGACGAACAAAAGGATCCCGACGACCTGATCCGGGAAAAGGGCGTCGAGGCATTCCGAAGCGTTTTATCAGGCTCCTTGCCGCTGTGGGACGTGCTCTGGCAGCGCGAGACGGACGGTCAGGACGTTCGAACGCCCGACAAACAGGCTGCGCTGGAACAGAAGCTCTATACGCTGGTCCGCACCATCCAAGACCCGGCCGTCAACACGGCGTTCTTCAGAACGTCACGGATGCAGCTCGCCAACCTGTTCTGGCAAGTCAATCGGGGGCCGACCCGCAAGGCCAGGGAAGCGCCCACCCCATTAAATCCACGTTTCAAGTTCGATGGTGAGGGACAACGTTCGGGGCTGCAAAAAGTCGTTCTCGGGATGCTTGTCCAATATCCTGACCTGCTCGACGAAAAGCAAGACTCCGTTCTGCGCTTGCACTTTCCCGAGGAGTTCGATGGTTTTTTGACGAGTCTCTTTCAGCTGCTGGTTACCGACGCAAAGCTGTCTGTCGCGGATATTTGGACGAAACTTAAACCCGCATTTTATGACACGCTGCAAGCTGTGCATGGCGAAGCGGGCAACGGAAAACCGCGCGGACATCGGCTGGTTGAGCGCTTTCCAATTTTAAGTCGCGATCCGCCGCTCGATTTTGTGTCGGGATGCACGGATCACTTCATCAAAATCCTGCATTGGCATGAACTGGAAGATGACATCCAGCGGGCCAGGCTCGATGCCGGAGAAGGAGACGAATCGGCCGTCGCACGCCTGCTAAATTTGGTTCGGGAAGGTCACGCCGAACAGGAAACCATAAGTGCCGAGGGAGTGGCGTTGTCGGAGTGGGCGGAAGATATCATCCGCGTTTGGGCGCCCCAGGGCGGAACGATGCACCTCGCCGCATGAGCAGTCCGGCACCGATCGGCGAATCCTGCACGAAAAGAGGCGCCGAAAAGGACAGAGATAACGAGGGAATACAGCCGGTTGCCGCAGGTTCGCGGCCCGTCGGGAGCAAAAGGCGGTCGCCTCCGCCCTTTTTGGTCGCAGATACCGGCGGATCGGCTTGTATCATCAGCAGCGCTTCTTACTTAGGGAATACTCTTAATAGCGTTTTCGAGCGAAGTGGAATTCGGTTCGCGTGAAGAAAACGCGTCAAATCAAAAAGTTAGGGTCCCTTCACCGATTTACGTGAAGCGGTGAAAGACCCTATGGCGCTGGAACGCCGCTGAACCTGCGGGAGGGGAATGCGCCTGTGCGCGGATGGGATCCGTCGCCGGGCATGGATCGTCTGAAACAAATGATGTTGGGACGATGGCACTCGGAACCATGATAAAGACTCGCCAAATCCGAGGTTTGGCGGCAAACAGGGTTAATTAAAAGTCAAGGGCTGGCAGGCTAAGTCATCCGACACGTAGTCCAACGCGGGTACGATCATTCGAGAGAGGGTTGACGGGGTGGCGAGAGGTTGCGCCGCCCTTTGTGCGTCGTGAGCGGCGCAGATCAAGAGCGCCGGGCGCGGCGCGGATTTCACGGGGAAGCGGGCGCGTTTCCGCATGAGTGCGTTTCAGGAGCTGTGAATGGCGAGCAAGGCAAAGACGCTGCAGGTCAGGGAAAAGGAAAAGGACGACAAGGCCGCCGACGCTCCCGAAAAGGATGTCGCGGACGCGCCGTCGCCGTTGCTCGACCTCAGTGACGCCGCCGTCAAAAAGATGATCAAGCAGGCGAAAAAGCGCGGCTTCGTCACCTTCGACCAGCTCAATGAAGTGCTGCCGTCCGACACCACCTCGCCGGAGCAGATCGAGGATATCATGTCGATGCTTTCCGACATGGGCATCAACGTGTCTGAATCCGAGGATGCCGACAGCGAGGAGGAAAACAAGGAAGAGGCTGACGAGGAGACCGACAACGAGTTGGTCGAGGTCACTCAGAAGGCCGTCACCGAGGTCAAGAAGTCGGAACCCGGCGAACGCACCGACGATCCTGTGCGCATGTATCTGCGGGAGATGGGTACCGTCGAACTCTTGTCACGCGAGGGCGAAATCGCCATCGCCAAGCGCATCGAGGCCGGCCGCGAGGCGATGATCGCAGGGCTGTGCGAAAGCCCGCTGACTTTTCAGGCCATCATCATCTGGCGTGACGAACTCAACGAAGGAAAGATTTTCCTGCGCGACATCATTGACCTCGAGGCGACCTATGCCGGACCCGAGGCCAAGAGCGGCATGAACCCGGCATTGCTTGGACCGCCGACCGGTCCAGACGGCCAGCCGTTGTCGGCTGACGCCTCCGATGCCGTCTCGGGTGAGGACGGCGTTGGATCCACGGTGACCGCGCCCCCTTCAGCACCGCCGTCACCGACCCCATTCCGTGCCGCCCGCGCTGCGCCGGCCGGGGGCTCTGACCTGGACGAGAAGGATCCGGGTGCGGCCGCGGCGGAAGGCGATATGGAGGAGGACGACTTCGACAACCAGATGTCGCTTGCAGCCATTGAAGCCGAGTTGAAGCCGAAGGTGGTCGAAACATTCGACAAGATCGCCGACAACTACAAGAAACTGCGCCGCCTGCAGGAAGCCGACATCTCCAACCAGCTTCAGAACGAGTCGCTCTCGCCGAACCAGGAGCGCCGCTACAAGAAGCTGAAGGATGAGATCATCGTCGAGGTGAAGTCGCTGCGCCTGAACCAAGCGCGTATCGATTCTCTGGTCGAGCAGCTTTACGACATCAACAAAAGACTGGTCTCGTTCGAAGGTCGCCTGTTGCGGCTCGGGGACAGCCATGGCGTGGCGCGAGAGGATTTCTTACGGAACTACCAGGGCTCCGAGCTCGATCCCCGCTGGCTCAACCGGGTATCGAAACTCTCCGCGAAAGGCTGGAAGAATTTCGTTCACCACGAAAAGGACCGCATCAAGGAATTGCGCGGCGAAATTCAGCAACTCGCGGCGCTGACCGGGCTTGAGATCGGCGAGTTTCGCAAGATCGTGCAGGGCGTGCAGAAGGGCGAGCGCGAGGCGCGTCAGGCCAAGAAGGAAATGGTGGAGGCGAACCTGCGCCTCGTCATCTCCATCGCCAAGAAATACACCAACCGCGGCCTACAGTTCCTTGACCTCATCCAGGAAGGCAACATCGGCCTGATGAAGGCGGTGGACAAGTTCGAGTATCGCCGCGGTTATAAATTCTCGACCTATGCGACCTGGTGGATTCGGCAGGCGATCACACGCTCGATCGCGGACCAGGCCCGCACCATCCGCATTCCCGTGCACATGATCGAGACCATCAACAAGATCGTGCGGACCTCGCGCCAGATGCTGAACGAGATCGGCCGCGAGCCGACGCCGGAGGAGCTCGCCGAAAAGCTCGGCATGCCGCTGGAGAAGGTACGAAAAGTTCTCAAGATCGCGAAAGAGCCGCTGTCACTGGAAACACCGGTGGGTGATGAGGAAGACTCACACCTCGGCGATTTCATTGAGGACAAGAACGCGGTGCTTCCCATTGATGCTGCGATCCAGAGCAATCTTCGCGAAACGACGACGCGCGTTCTGGCGTCGTTGACGCCGCGCGAAGAGCGGGTGCTGCGCATGCGCTTCGGCATCGGCATGAACACCGACCACACGCTGGAAGAAGTCGGCCAGCAGTTCTCGGTGACGCGCGAACGCATCCGCCAGATCGAGGCCAAGGCGCTGCGCAAGCTCAAGCACCCTTCGCGCTCGCGCAAGCTGCGGAGCTTCCTCGACAACTAACTTTCGCTTGTCCCGGGCGTGTGCAACACGAAGTGTTGCGCTCGCGCGACGCCTTAGTCCGGCTCGCCCGGCGGATGGTGCGGGTCGTAGTCGTGCGGCCGGTTGGTGCCGATCTTCTTCCAGAACGGCCAGATGAACGTGGCCCCGGCGGTCAGCGGGCCGAGCGCGCGCCATTCGTGAAAGTCCACCACCAGCACCGCGGGCGTCACCACGAACAAGAGCACCGCGAGAACGCCGAGCGCCAGCATCGCGTTGCGATATCTCTGCGAGACGCCGGCGGTGAAACGGATGCTGCCTTCCGGCGCGTCCTCTAGGCGCTCGTGCAGCGCGCGGATGAAATCGTGATAGACAGGCGCGCGGAAGCGGTCGGCCTTGCCGTTAAGGCCTGCGTCGGTGACGACAAGAAAACGGCCGCCGCGAAAATCGATGCGGCATTTGTCGACGGCATCCTTGCTGTCGGTGTCGGGGATATTCACGGCGACGATGTTGGTCCAGAGCTGACGGCCTGCCTCGCCGTCTTTGTCGCGCCAGGCGATGGCGGAGTCGCGCCCCGCGTCGATTAGCGACACGCCATGGCCCGCGCTGCGCCAGAACAAGCGTTCGCCGTTCACCAGATAATATAGGTCATAGGCCATCAAGGCCATGACGGGTGCTGGCTCGATCATGTGCGGAGCATAGCGGATTCTCGCGTGACGTCGAGGCTGGTTTTCACGCTGCAATGCAACGAGCGACGGGCGCGAGCGCAGCGGCGTCGGGTTCCCGAATCGAAACCCAGGAACTGATTCAATAGCGTTTTCACGCGAGCCGGATTCCACCTCGTTCGAAAACGCTATCAGTCCATCAATTCGCCCGGCGGCTGGCGCGGATCGTAGCTGCGCGGGCGATTGGCCTCGATCACTTTCCACAACGGCCAGATGAAGGCAGCGCCGGCTGCGAGCGTGAGCAACACGCGCCAGTCGCGTATGATGAACACCAGCACAAGCGGCGTGCCGACGAAGAACAGCGCGGCGAAGACGCCCGTCGCCACCATGAGCCGGTGGCGTCCTGCGGATGCGCCGGCATTGAATGCGATGGTGCCCGCGGGCGCCTGCGCCAGCCGCAGATGCAAGGCGCGCACGAAGTCGCGATAGACCGGCGTGCGGTCGTGATCGACCTCCCCGGAGGGGCCGCCGTCGGTGACGACGAGAAAGCGGCCATCGCGAAAATTGATGCGGCAATTGTTGACGATGTCCTTGCCGCTGGTCATGGACGTCATGTTCACCGAGACGATGTCGGTCCAGAGCTGCCGTCCCGCTTCGCCCTTTTCGGGTTGCCAGAGAATCGCGGAGTCGCGCCGGTCGTCGATCAGCGTCACGCCGTGGTTCGGATTGCGCCAGAAGAAGCGCTTGCCGTTTTGCAGGTAGTAGAGGTCGTAAGCGGTTGAGGCGGAGGTGGGATCAGCCATGAGTAGTTACTAGCGGGATTTGGGGAGATTTCGGAATTTTTTGATCGTTTAGTCAGTTTGGATATTGCGCAAAGCTTGCTCGCGTAAATTATGTACAACTAGCTATGATCGCGCTCTAATTGAATTTTGTAGCACCAAGGAGAAAATAAATGTCGGGGGCTTCGGATGGAAGTGTAAAATCCCCATTAGATGCGGCGCAGAAAATTGTTGCTGAATTGAATGGTATGACTTCCGATCACCAGTTGCTGGCGCTGAAATTTGCGACTGAAACGCTGGGTCTTCGACTTTCTTCCGTGTCGCCGCAGGTCGTGACTCCGTCAGCAAGCTCTTTGCAGCAAGCGTTGCCGCAAGTGCCAACTGGAGCAGATCACTCAACCGACATTAGAGCATTCACGGCGATGAAAGCGCCGAAGAGCGATCAGCAGTTTACGGCTGTTTGTCCGTCATCAAAACATTTGGCGCAAAGAGCGGCGAGATTTAGCGGAGAGCGGGCCTCATTTGTTGGTTGATGTTAAGCGGCGATTTTGCGGTGGAGCAAGCGCCGATATTTGATTGTCTGTCGTTTGATCCTTTCACGCTGTTTGATGATGGATTGTGCACGTCCGAAGTAGACGTCGGCGGGTGTGACGTTGCCGATGCCCTCGTGATAACGGCGATGATTGTAATGCTCGATGAATGCCTCGATCTGACACTCGAGATCGCCGGGCAGGAAGTAGTTCTCGAGCAGGATGCGGTTCTTGAGGGTTTGATGCCATCGCTCGATCTTGCCTTGGGTTTGCGGATGCAGCGGTGCGCCGCGGATATGGCTCATGCCGTTGGCATCGATCCATTCGGCAAGCTCGGCGGCGATGTAACTGGGACCATTGTCGCTGAGCAGTCTGGGCTTGTGCAACACCTTGGTGTTGTCGCAGCCTGAAGCTGCAAGGGCCAGTTCGAGCGTATCGGTGACGTCCTCGGCGCGCATGGTCGAGCACAGCTTCCAGGCAATGACATATCGAGAGAAGTCATCGAGTACGGTGGACAGATACACCCACCCCCAGCCGATGATCTTGAAGTAGGTGAAGTCGGTCTGCCACATCTGGTTGGGTGCTGTCGTCTTGTCTTTGAACTCATCAGCCGCCTTGACCACAATGAAGGCTGGGCTGGTGATGAGATCGTGGGCCTTGAGCAGGCGATAGACACTGGCTTCGGAGACGAAGTAGCGCTTCTCATCGGTAAAGCGCACTGCCAGTTCGCGCGATGAAAGTTCGGATTGCTCCAGCGCCATCTCGATGATCTGACCCTGGATATCGGCATCGATGCGGTTCCACACGCGACCTGGCCGGGAAGGACGATCTTCCAACGCTTCCGGCCCGCCCTCAAGGTAACGGTCATACCAGCGATAGAAGCTTCGACGTGCAATGCCCAGTTTGTCGAGTGTCTTCTTCGCCGGCAGATGCGATTGCTCGACGAGCCTGATGATCTCAAGCTTTTCGGATGCGGGATATCTCATTCGCCTTCGCCCCCATCCGCGATCATGCTTTTTTTGAGCAGACGGTTCTCCAGCGTCAGATCGGCAACCACCTCCTTCAGGGCATGCGCCTCACGGCGAAGGTCTTGCACTTCACCACTTGTCGCAGCTCGCGCCGTATCACCGGCCAGCCGCCGCTTGCCTGCCTCCATGAACTCCTTCGACCAGACGTAGTAAAGGCTCTGAGCGATCCCTTCCTTGCGGCACAGTTCAGCGATGCTGTCTTCACCGCGCAAGCCATCAAGCACAATCCGGATTTTATCTTCCGCCGAGAAATGGCGCCGGGTGGCGCGGCGAATGTCTTTGACAACCCGTTCGGCAGAACTTTTCCTGCTGCGAGACTTCGTAGTCATGTTCGTTCCTTCGTCATCGACGAGAACCGAACTCTCCTTAAATCATACCTTCAATTCTGTGCCATAGGCGCTGATCCCGGACACGGCTGTTGTCGCGTACTTTTATCAATTCGAATCGAGATCAGATGAAAGGAAAGATGCGATTGACAGTGATGTAATGAAGGAGGCCGCTCGTCTTGCTGGGCGTCGGCAAGTAGCTCGATGGAATATGACTCTCACCAACGCAAAGAATGCCGGTTATCTAGATTCGGCAGGTAGTGGAAAATTTAAGCTTAGCTCTGTCGGTGAAAATCTGGTGGCAATTACTCTGCCTGGCGACGGGGCGATAGGAGCCAGTAAAGGCAATGGCTTGACCAAAAATCCTAAAAAGAAGCCCGTCAGGAAGAATGGGAAAAAGAAGCGGTGAGGTGCGGCTTCTTTGCCTGATAGGAGCGCGTAGCTGTGCCGAATGTTTATGAAGCCATCGATGCTGCGATAAATGAAGCCACTGCGGCTCGGAAGCGAGTAGCCAAAATTAGATCTGGTCAAGTGCGTGGGGTTGATGAAATTGCAACGTTAAAGGCAACAGCTCAAACTTGGTTCCACACCCACAGACCAATCATAGTCGCCGGCGCACCGAGCACCGATCTGACTACCGTTGATGCGTACTTTACTGTGGTGTTGGATGCGACAGCTAAATGTGCAGCTAAAGCAACATACTTAGATGCATTAAAAGACACGAAAGGAGCTTTGATTGCAGTCCGCTCGATGGTGCTCGTGGCTCCCACTGTTGATTCCGATGATGTTGCACCAGACTTTTCACCTCTCGCAGGCAGTCTGCAGATGCGGGACATTCTCGTGCGTCGATGGGATGAGTGTGCCAAATGTGTAAAGGCGGATGCTCATCTTGCTGCGATTGTTATGATGGGTGGGTTGCTGGAAGCACTTTTTGTTGCACGAGCCAACCGGTTGACTGACAAGAGGTCGCTTACATCAGCGGCTAGTGCGCCGAAAGATAAGCTCACGGGTAAAACCACTAACTATCAAGATTGGATGTTGGATTCGTATATCAAAGTGGGTTTTGAGCTTAGATGGATTACTGAGTCAGCCAAAGATGTGGCCGACAGGCTGAAGGAGTATCGTAACTTCGTTCATCCAGCTAAGGAATTACGTTACGGCGTGACGCTTAGCTTGAATGACTCATCGATCTTTTGGCAAGTTACTAAAGCATTGGCACGCCAACTACTATTGAGCGCCTAATTCGGAATCTGGGAGGGGCGTATTAGCCTCCTGTGTGCTGAAAAAGTACTGTTGACTTATCTCTGTAGTGTGGATTATATTCCTATTTGTCCCGTCTCACTAGAGGGGCGGCTCGCGATCGTCACGAACGCGGGGCGGGATGCGGTGGGCGCGCGCGGCGTTCGATGTTTCGGATCGCGCGGGGGTAACCTCGCGAGTGAGATGAGACTGACGACCACGCCGGGCGCGAACGGCCCAGCGCGCGATATCCCGGCGCATCGCCTTGCGCCATGGGGCAGCCTTTCGGCCGTCTCCCTCAACGGGAGCGGCGGCGAGGTGCAAGACCCCTGGAGTGATCGTCACCTCAGGGCCGGCGGTCGGGGGTTTTCGCGCAGCAAGTCGTTAACACCATCGCGCGCGGAACGCCGGATGATTCCGGTGTGACCGTGGCGACGACACTCGTGTGCTTTTACTTTTGCACACGGGGCCATGGGTGCATCGAGCACCCGGCGTTCCGCGCGCCCTCTCACGAGAGCGCAGAACGGGATCACGACGACGGCGTCCCCGCGCCGCTAAACAATAGGGGTATTTTTGTACGCCCGAAGGTCGGCGCGAATTGTTTCTGGCGCGAACGGCGCAGGCGCCGCGCGCGGTCGTTAATCATCGCGTTGCCATAGTCATGCTATAACGCGCGACGATTCAGCAAAAGGGATTGCAATGAAAACCCGTTTCGCCATCGCCTTCGCCGCCGCCCTTCTCGCCGCCCCCCTCGCATCGACCGCCGTTTCCGCCGCGCAATGCGGCGGCGACTTCAATACGTTCGTGGCGTCGATGTCGCGGGAAGCCGCGGCGGATGGCATCTCGCAAAACGTGATCTCGCAGGCGCTCGGCGGCGTGCAGCAAGATCAGGCGGTCCTGAATTTCGATCGTCGCCAGCGCGGCACCTTCCGCAAGAGTTTTGAGCAATATGCCGCGACCCGCGTCACCGGCGGCCGCATCAAGGGCGGCAAGGCGATGCTGGCGCGTAATGGCTCGCTGCTGTCGCGGATCGAGAAGCAATATGGCGTGCCGCCGGAAATCGTCGTCGCGATCTGGGGACTGGAAACCGATTTCGGCCGCGGCGACATGGGCAAGCTGCCGGTGTTTCGGGTGCTCGCGACCATGGCGCATGATTGCCGGCGCACCGAACTGTTTCAGCACGAGCTGCTGGCGGCGCTCAAGATCCTGCAGCGCGGCGATCTGCGTCTCGGCGACATGGTCGGCGCCTATGCGGGCGAGATCGGGCAGACCCAGTTTCTGCCCTCGTCCTATATCAAGTACGGCGTCGATTTCGATGGCAACGGCCATGTCGATCTCCGGCATTCGGTGCCGGACGTGCTGGCTTCGACGGCGAACCTGTTGAGGGTCAACGGCTGGAAGGCCGGCGGCGACTATCACGAGGGCTCAGCCAATTTCGAGGCGATGCGCGAATGGAATCGCTCCGAGGTCTATCGCAAGACCATCGGCCTTTTCGCCGACAAGCTGGCCGGGCAGTAGGGATAGCGTTTTCGAGCGAAGTGGACACCGGTTCGCGTCACCGGCTTTGATTTAATCAAAGCCGGACTTGGCTCTACGGCTGCACCAGTTCGACCCGGCGGTTGAGCGCGCGGCCGCTTTCGGTGCCGTTGGAGCCGACCGGGGCGAGGAAGCCGACGCCGGAGGTGTTGAGCCGGGTCCTGACGATCTTGTAAGTGCGCACGAGGTCCTCGGCGACGGCTTCGGCGCGGCGGCGCGACAGGTCGAGGTTGTGGGCCGGGGCGCCCTGGCTGTCGGTATGGCCGACGATGTAGACGTTGAGGTCCGGCTGACCGCTCAACAGCTTCGCGATCTGGTCGAGTGTCGGCCGGCTCTCCGGTTTGAGCGTGGCCTTGTCGGTATCGAAGTAGATGCCGTAGAGCGCGATGTGTCCGCTCTCGCCGAGCCCCTTGGCCATCGCAGCCGCATCGACCATCTTGTTCTGCATCGCGTAGCGTTCGGCGACGGTGAGCTGCGCGAAGATGTCGTCGTTGTTCTTGCTGACCAGCACACTGACATAGGTCTCGCGCCCATTCTCGACCTTCCGGCCGGCATAGTAGCGGTAGTCGAAGCCGTCGACCCACATTTGCGGTATCGGCAGCGCGCCGATTGTCTCGCTGAATGGAATTCCGCCGCAGGCGTCGACATCGCAAGCGAGCAGCGTCTCGAACCCGGCGTTCGCCAGTTGGCTCTCGAAATTGCGGGATACTTCAAGAATCGAGGGACCAGGCCCCGTGCGGTAAGCGATACGGGAGATACGGCCTTCCACTCTGCGCGGGTCGGTGGCCTTGCCGTCCTTGAACGGAGCGGCCTGCAGGGTTGCGGCGTCGAAATCCTTCACGTCATAACCGGTGATGACGCTACCCTTGAAGCGGCCGATACCGGGATAATCGTGCGATTTGGTGACATCGCCCGCCGCGGCTGCGGCCGGTGCGGTCAGGCTCGGCATCAAGTGAAAGACGATGGCGGCGGCAACAGCGAGGGCCAGGCGCGGCATGAACAAACCTTTTGATAGCGTCACATGAAAAACGTCATATGAGTCATATGAAATGGCAGGCGAGGGATCCGCTTCGATCCTCGCCGCTGCGACCCGAGAAAAAATGTTCGTCCGCAATCGCAGCGGATCATGCGCCGTCATCGAAGGCTCGGGCGAAGCAAACTCCGCCCGAGCCTCTGAGACTACTTCTTCTTTTTCTTTGCGGTTTTCTTTGCTGTTTTCTTCGCAGCTTTTTTCGCTTTCTTGGCCATAATGTCCTCTAAGGGTTAAATGGTTGAACGCGACTTCGAGGCGTGTTCAAGGGGACAACCGCACAACAGCCTCGGGCATCGATCCGAACAGATTCGGATGAGCCGCGTCGCGTCACCAAAGCGTCGTCAGCCCGTTATCCACAAGGTTGCATGGCAATCTTCTCAGAAGCGTGTGGAGATGCCGACGTAACTGACGACGTCGGGCGTGTTGCGATTAAGACCGATGTTAAGCCCGACATCGAACTGTAGAGTCGGGTGCGGCTGCCAAGCCAAGGATATGTCATAACTATACTGGCTCACCGTGCCGGTCGGATCGAAATTCTGGTTGGTCCAGATCTCGTTGTACAGGGTGAATTGTCCGAACTGCTTGGCGATGTTCACTAGTCCTGTCACGCCGAGGTGCCGGCCCCGGCCGTCGAAATCGGCCAGCACATCCAGCTGCGGGCCCAGTGTGAGGGTCCATCCGCCAGGCACGCTGTAGTTGATCGGGACAGCAACGCCGCCTTCAACGTTGCCGTTGCCGGTGCGCGCGGTAGGCAGCTTTGCGAATGGCAGGATGGCAAGCTGGAAGTCACCCTCGAGAGGGGTCAGGCGCTGCTTGAAGCGAACGGTCATGTCGCCCACACCCGAGACAGAGGCGACATTGCCGCTGGCATCACGCGTCCACACCCGGGTGAAGGGTGCCCAGTTGAGCTGGATGTCACTGCTGTCAGTCAGGCCGTATTTGAACGTCGGGTTGGTGAACAGCAGTTGGTCGGTGCGAACACCGGCAACGGTGTTGCTGAGCCAGTTGAAGGTGTCAGCCTCAATCTGAACCTTTCCCTTTGGCACGGTGCAGGCGAAGTTGGACTTGGTGGGTCGGTCCGTGCAGATCGGCGCATCCGGCGTAGACCCGGTGGGCACAACATCCTGCGCCATGGCAGGAGCCGCGAAGAGCGCGGCCGATAGCGTGAGCGTGCCCATCGCATACCTGCCTCTCAGGCAAGACCGAGGGCGGCGATGGCCATGTCGATCAGCTTGATGCCGACGAAGGGCGCGACGGGGCCGCCGAGGCCGTAAACGAGAATGGAGGACATCCTGCAGTCCGTGCAGCCCCTTGTTGAGAAGCCCCTCAAGCACGGGCGGCAATACCGCCGCCACAGCCGCGAGGCCAAACAGCGATGCCGGAAGGACAGGGAGCGCGAGCAACGCCATGAGGACCATGGTGGCGAGTCCCGAGCCGATGCTACCGGGCAGGATCGTCGCCGAGCTGCATCAAGATTACTGATTTCAATGGCGCTCCCTAGGGGAAACACCAAGTGACATCAAGAACCTTTGAAAACATTAGCATTTTCGGCCAACCCGCAGGCGATTGTGTAGCAGCCTTTACGTGAGGCGTCGAGTATCACCGGCCGCAACTTAGGATTCCATCAAGACGGCTTGGCAGTCCGTGGAGATGGACGGTTCTCGTCTTGTGCATCGAAGACCTGCTGAGCGTAGGCGTCGAGCAACGTCTCGCAACCACGTAGCCGTTCCGCCGCTTCGTCAGCCAGCGTTGCGCCATAAAAATCGAGCTTTCTGATCTTTTCCAGCCATCCCTGAAGCTTCTTCAGGTCGGTGTCTTCTTCTTCAAGCTCGGCGTAGGTGAATTTTTTGATCGCGATCTCTTTGGCTATCTCAACTTCGAAATCGGCGCACCGACCGAGAAATTCGCGATATTGCTCGTCTCGGTCCTCCGTGAAGCGGGCGACCACCTTCTCTTCCTGTCCTCGGTCCAGCGCGACCGTCTCCAGAATGACCACTTCACCGTTCATCTCATTGATGTCGTTCTCCAGCATCTTCAACTGTCGGACGTGGTCGTCGGTTTTTGGTAGCAAGCAGATGCCGTTCTGCAGATAAACCGCGCCCAATGCCTTGATCTTCCGCCAGAGCGCGATGCGCTTCTTAGCGGGCTCGGGTGGGACCTTATAGGTCAGCAGGAGCCAAGACTTGACGGTCATAAGTACAAATGTAATGTAACGATCGTAACAAAACAAGTGTTCTGAGCTGGCGTTTCTCGCGCGATAATCGCATCACGCTGTGTCGGGAGCGCCACAATCGATTGGCGTTGAAATCATGACTGCCGCTCTAGCTGAACTATCCGAACCGACGGGTGAGCTTGCGGTTCATTGCCGAGGCTTGACTAAAACCTACGGTGCAGGCGACGCATCGGTAACTGCGTTGCGCGGCCTCGACCTTGACGTTCAGCGCGGCGAGCTTTTGATGGTCGTCGGCCCGTCCGGATGCGGCAAGACGACGCTTATCTCAATGATCGGTGCGATCCTCGGTCAGGATTCCGGCGAGTGCATAGTGCTTGGCCGTGACGTGCGGCGCATGAGCCCGATGGAACGCGCCCAATTTCGCGGCACATCGATCGGGTTCGTGTTTCAGATGTTCAATCTGTTGCCGTCGCTTTCCGCGGTCGAAAATGTGGCCATACCATTGCTGATCAACGGGACACCCCGTCCGAATGCAAAGACTCGGGCGCGAGAAGTCGTCGAGGCGGTCGGTCTCGGTTCGCGGCCGAACGCTCTGCCGGGCGAGCTTAGTGGCGGTCAACAGCAGCGTGTCGCGATTGCGCGTGCCCTTGTCCACGACCCGAAGCTGATCGTTTGCGACGAGCCGACCAGTAACCTCGATCACGACACCGGAATAGCGGTGATGGAAATGCTCCGCGGCACGGGCAGAAAGCATGACCGGGCGCTCATCGTTGTCACGCACGATCCGCGTATCTTCCAGTTTGCCGATCGGATTGCGCATATGGACGACGGAAAGATCATCGACGTCACCAGTGGCGGAACGCTGGGATCACCGTTATGAGCCGCCGAATTGCCCTTCCGCTTTTGGCCGTCGTCGGCGTCGGTCTTGCGATCGGCACCGTCATGCTCGGCGATCGGACGCCTCCCGGCGCGTCCGCGGTCCTCAATCCCGTGGTATCGCCTTTTCTGACCTCTGTAGCCGGTGCCGGTATCGTCGAAGCCAGCAGTGAGAACATTGCGATCGGAACGCCAGTGTCCGGAATCGTAACGGCAATCGCGGTGAAATGGGGCGATCACGTCAAGAGCGGGGACCTCCTTTTCAAGATCGATGACCGCGACCTGCAAGGACAGCTTTTGGTCGCGAACGCCAAGGTCAAAGAGGCCGAAGCAGGTCTGGCGAAGGTGAAGAATTTGCTCAATGTCGGAGAGGGCCTGGGCAAGGGCACTTCCATCAGCGTCGTGGACTTGGCCAATCGTCGCTTCGACGTGGGCATCAATGAAGGGATCGTCGCATCGGCAAAGGCGCAGGTAGATCAATTGAAGAGCGAAGTTGATCGGCGGACTGTTTGCGCTCCTTTGGCGGGTCGGATTCTCCAGATCAAGATTCATCCGGGCGAATACGCGCAGAGCGGCGTGGTTAACCCGTCGCTGATGCTGCTGGGTGACGACACGCGCCTGCATGTTCGCGTCGACATCAACGAGAACGATGCTTGGCGGATAAAGCCAACGGCATCCGCTATGGCCTACGTGCCGGGCAATCCAGACCTCAGCGTGCGCCTGCGGTTCGAACGGATCGAGCCCTACGCAGTGCCGAAAGTGTCGTTAACCGGTGAGAGCACCGAGCGCACTGATACACGGGTGCTGCAGGTCCTCTATAGTTTCGAGCGGGGCGAGTTGCCGATCTATATAGGTCAGCGCATGAATGCGCATGTCGACGCACCCGCTGCCGGCGGCGTTGAAGCGCAACCCGGAAGTACGATCGTCGCGAAACCGCGCGAAGGCGCGAAGTAGATGCTCCGCGTGGCCATCAAGATGCTCATGGGCGACCGCGCCAAGTACGCCGGACTCATTTTCGGAATCGCATTTACGTCCTTCTTGGTCACATTCGCCGCGTCGTATTTTACCGGCTTCATGACACGCGGCTTCGCACTCGTTAGCGAAAACCCGACGGTCGACGTATGGGTCATGGACCCCGCAGTGCATTCCGTCGAAAAAACCGCCAACATGGCTGCATCAGCGCTCGATCGCGTGCGCAGCATCGAAGGAGTCCGTTCAGCCGTCCCTATGGCGCTTGGCACCGCTGAGGTGCGGTTCCCAAATGGCGTATTTCAGTCATTTCAGATCATCGGTGTGGATGACGCCACCCTAGCTGGCGTTCCGCCACTCAAGGACGGCGTATCGACCACGGTGTTGCGTACACCAGACTCGGTGATCGTTGATCCCGGTGGGACAAGCGGCAAGTTGCAGACTCCGCAGCTCCGAACCGATCAATGGCCCGGCGGAGGGCCACGTCTCGACGTGCCGACGCGTTCGCTCGCTGTTGGTGATGATCTCCTGGTCAACGACCGCCACGTTACAGTTGTTGGCAGGTCGGAGGCGCTGCCGCGATTTCCGCCGCGACCCTTGCTGTATACGACATATTCCAGCGCCTCGCGCATCCTGTTGCCTGAACGTCGCAGGCTGACTTTCGTCTTGGTGATTGCTGCACCGGGGGTTGCTGCAAGCAGTCTGGCCTCCCGGATCGAATCTCGGGCGGGACTTCGCGCACGTGCGGCGGACGACTTCAAGAGTGATACGGTGTGGTGGTTCCTCGCCAATTCCGAAGATGTCGGCGATATCGCCGCAATGCTTACGCTTGCAATGTCGGTCGGCCTCGGGGTGACGGGAATCATGCTGTACATGTTCACCACCGAAAACCTCAAGCAGTACGCGGTGTTCAAGGCTATGGGCGCTACGTCATCAACGCTTCTGGCGATGATCTTTGTTCAGGTCTGTCTGTGCGCCCTGCTTGGGACAGGCCTTGGTCTCGGGCTCTGTGCTCTTGTCGGCCAATTTGCATCCGAGTTCGAATACCCATTTCGAATGATGTGGTTCACACCCTTGGTCGGCAGCACGATGGTTCTGGTGGTGAGCGTGGTCGCCGCGATAATAAGTGCGGGCCCGGTGCTCAAACTCGATCCCAGTGTCGTCTTTACAGGTCGTTAGGTCGAGGTCCGCTCCGGGTCCAAAAGCGGACTGTCAGACACCTTGTTCTTCCCGCTCTAAGTTGCGGTACCGGCGCTAATTTTAAGGGTCACAAATGCGAGACGTGACCTCGTAGCAGCAGCAATGGGATTTCCCCCATAGCCCTCCCTTCTGCATCGACATCGGCATCTGCAGTGCTTCATCACTAACCTCTGTCGGCCTCAATGGGTCTGACTAAGTGTTCCGAAAACCCGGTGTGGATCGCATGGCGAAAACCCAGCATTCGCAGCAGGCTTCGTCGATCACCTCGCGTGTTCCAAAGACATTGCTTTTCGGACTCGCGGGATTCAGAATCGTTTCCATCCTTCACTCATAGAGGAAGCATGGAGATGCATTCACGAAGCCCCTTCACTCGGCGTGTTGCCCTTTACGTTCGCGTGAGCACCGTAGAGCAGCACACTGGCAACCAGCGCCTTGAGCTACAAGCGGTAGCGGAGCGGCACGGCTGGGAGGTTACCGCAGTCTACGAGGATGCGGGCATCTCGGGAGCCAAGGGACGCAACCAACGGCCCGGCCTCGACGCACTCATGAAGGCAGTAGCCCGCCGCGAGGTGGACATGGTGGCGGCATGGTCGGTGGATCGCTTGGGACGATCCCTCACGGACCTTCTAGACGTACTACGAGACCTACATGCAAAGGGAGTGGACCTCTTCCTGCATCAGCAAGGCCTCGACACATCCACACCCTCGGGCCGGGCTATGTTTCAGATGCTTGGGGTGTTCGCCGAGTTCGAACGCTCGATGATCCGAGAGCGGGTCATGGCAGGGCTTGCGAGGGCCAAGGCAGACGGTATCAAGCTAGGGCGTGACCTCGAAGTGGGAGTGGGTACCGTGCTTCGGATCAGAGACGGCAAGGCATGCCGTGATGAGGGACCATCATCGCGCACGTCACCTCACACCTGCTAGGATATAGAGCCTACCGATGGGACAAGCATAGAGACAGAGATGGGACAGACATAGAGACGGAGATAGGGCGGACATAGAGACAGAGATAGGGCAGAGATAGGGGAGATAACCACTGGGGCACAGGCACTTCTTTCATTTTGTGTTATCGTGATGCATTGACTTTTTGTCTTCAATTTCATACACACCGCATGCATTCTGTAACGCTGATTTTTGGAGTACCAACACCAATGCATTCGAATTCGACCAGCTTGGCCACAATTTTCATTGCTTCGAGTCACATTGAGATACGCAACGAGCGCGTTGCACCGACTGGATATGCATTCTCTCTTTCTCCCGACTGTCCGTCATCAAAACATTTGGCGCAAAGAGCGGCGAGATTTAGCGGAGAGCGGGCCTCATTTGTTGGTTGATGTTAAGCGGCGATTTTGCGGTGGAGCAAGCGCCGATATTTGATTGTCTGTCGTTTGATCCTTTCACGCTGTTTGATGATGGATTGTGCACGTCCGAAGTAGACGTCGGCGGGTGTGACGTTGCCGATGCCCTCGTGATAACGGCGATGATTGTAATGCTCGATGAATGCCTCGATCTGACACTCGAGATCGCCGGGCAGGAAGTAGTTCTCGAGCAGGATGCGGTTCTTGAGGGTTTGATGCCATCGCTCGATCTTGCCTTGGGTTTGCGGATGCAGCGGTGCGCCGCGGATATGGCTCATGCCGTTGGCATCGATCCATTCGGCAAGCTCGGCGGCGATGTAACTGGGACCATTGTCGCTGAGCAGTCTGGGCTTGTGCAACACCTTGGTGTTGTCGCAGCCTGAAGCTGCAAGGGCCAGTTCGAGCGTATCGGTGACGTCCTCGGCGCGCATGGTCGAGCACAGCTTCCAGGCAATGACATATCGAGAGAAGTCATCGAGTACGGTGGACAGATACACCCACCCCCAGCCGATGATCTTGAAGTAGGTGAAGTCGGTCTGCCACATCTGGTTGGGTGCTGTCGTCTTGTCTTTGAACTCATCAGCCGCCTTGACCACAATGAAGGCTGGGCTGGTGATGAGATCGTGGGCCTTGAGCAGGCGATAGACACTGGCTTCGGAGACGAAGTAGCGCTTCTCATCGGTAAAGCGCACTGCCAGTTCGCGCGATGAAAGTTCGGATTGCTCCAGCGCCATCTCGATGATCTGACCCTGGATATCGGCATCGATGCGGTTCCACACGCGACCTGGCCGGGAAGGACGATCTTCCAACGCTTCCGGCCCGCCCTCAAGGTAACGGTCATACCAGCGATAGAAGCTTCGACGTGCAATGCCCAGTTTGTCGAGTGTCTTCTTCGCCGGCAGATGCGATTGCTCGACGAGCCTGATGATCTCAAGCTTTTCGGATGCGGGATATCTCATTCGCCTTCGCCCCCATCCGCGATCATGCTTTTTTTGAGCAGACGGTTCTCCAGCGTCAGATCGGCAACCACCTCCTTCAGGGCATGCGCCTCACGGCGAAGGTCTTGCACTTCACCACTTGTCGCAGCTCGCGCCGTATCACCGGCCAGCCGCCGCTTGCCTGCCTCCATGAACTCCTTCGACCAGACGTAGTAAAGGCTCTGAGCGATCCCTTCCTTGCGGCACAGTTCAGCGATGCTGTCTTCACCGCGCAAGCCATCAAGCACAATCCGGATTTTATCTTCCGCCGAGAAATGGCGCCGGGTGGCGCGGCGAATGTCTTTGACAACCCGTTCGGCAGAACTTTTCCTGCTGCGAGACTTCGTAGTCATGTTCGTTCCTTCGTCATCGACGAGAACCGAACTCTCCTTAAATCATACCTTCAATTCTGTGCCATAGGCGCTGATCCCGGACAGCAACGGGTCTTTGCGTTGACCAGATCGGGAAAGTCATCGCGCATGTGAAATGGCACGGGCTTCCCAGCCAGCGCCTCCGGCAGACGCTTTCGGAACTCGTAGATGCCGGATGCACGTCGCTGCATGTAACTCAAAGCCGCCATTGTGGACCACCTTTGTGGGCTACGTTTGTGTAGCAAGGCGGCCTCTCTAAGCTCATGATTGCTTAGAGTTTTCAGCTTTTCAATGGCTTAGATGATGCATGGCGCTCCCTAGGGGAATTGAACCCCTGTTTCAGCCTTGAGAGGGCCGCGTCCTAACCGCTAGACGAAGGGAGCGTATTGGACAGGCAATAACCCCGAAATCGATACGCTGCAAGGTACCTCAGGATATCAGGGCTCGCGTGCGAAACTCAGTGTTCCGGTCGACCGCAGCGTACGCGGATCGAACGTCCGTATCTGGACGGAACCGCCGAGATCGAGGGTCACCACCAATCGGTCACCTGTAACCGCAGTCGCGATGATCTTTGCGTCCTTCGGCAGGGTCGCGGTGACGTCGACCACCGGCCTGCTTCCCTCAGCGCGGAAAAAACGATAGCCGATGGCGACCAGGACGGCTCCAACGGCGAGGGCTGTGGTCAGCCCAGCGATCAACATCATCCGCCGAACCCTCGCGAACAGCGCGGCCTGTTCCGGCGTCGGCTCAGGGTTTAAAGTCTCGGTCATGCAAGGCTCGGCTCTTGAAGGCTCATCATCGGATCACGATCAAAGGCTGGACATCATTGTCACCGGCGACGAGGGGTCGGTGCGCCTTGACCGCGTCCTTGCCGTTCACAGTCCCGATTTGTCGCGATCACGCCTGAAATCCCTGATTCTCGCCGGCTGCGTCAGTGTTGTGAAAAAAGTTTCTGCTGCCGAGAGTGCGATCGGCCCGGCTCGTGTTTGCGACCCGGCTTATCATGTCGCTCCGGGAGATACGATCACAATCCTCGTGCCCCCGGCAATATCGGCCAAACCGAAAGGCGAGGCCATCGCGCTGGATATCATCTACGAGGACAACGATCTCATCGTCATTAACAAGCAGAAAGGTCTGGTTGTTCATCCCGGTGCAGGCCACCAGGCCGGGACGCTCGTCAACGCCCTCATCGCGCATTGCGGGGAGAGTCTGTCCGGCATCGGCGGCGTCTGCCGGCCCGGCATCGTACATCGACTCGACAAGGACACCACCGGCCTCATGGTAGCCGCCAAGAATGACGCCGCACATAAGTCGCTGAGCGCGCAATTTGCGGATCACGGACGCACGGGAGCGATGCGACGCGGTTACCTGGCTTTTGTCTGGGGATTGCCGAACCGCCCCCACGGTACCGTTGACGCTCCGATAGACCGGCATCCTTACGCACGCGAAAAGATGGCCGTACGTGCAGGCGGGCGGGAAGCGATTACCCACTGGGAGGTACTGCAGGCCTTCAACGGCCGGGACGGAAAACCGGTGGCCGCTCTCCTCGCCTGCCAACTCGCCACCGGCCGCACACATCAGATTCGGGTACATCTCGCCGACGCCGGCCACCCTCTGATGTGTGATGGCGTCTATGGATCGCATTTCAAGACCAAGGCCAATCATCTGGGGCCGCGGGCCTCGGCCGCCCTAACCACTCTCGGGCGGCAGGCGCTTCACGCGTCCCTTCTGGTCATCGAACATCCACGGACTGGAGAAATTCTCCGCTGGGAAGCAGGGTTGCCGGAGGACCTGTTTTTACTTCGATCGGCTTTAGCGGCGGCGGAATGACGCATATTTCAAAAAACACAATCATACCAAACAGTTGATTCACTATCACGAAAACGTAATCACTTTTTGTTCTTCTTTTTTTGACCCGCCTAGTATATGCTGCACCTGCGTTGAACATCCAACGTGGAACATCGCAGCGTAGTCAGCTTTAACACAAGAGACTGCCTGCCAGGCTCGCCGCTATCGGGGGCCTGAACCAAGTGGAGGGCGCAACCATGGCCCGTACTGCTACCCTGCCGGTTCTCAACGGAGAATCGGGACTTTCTCGTTACCTTGCGGAGATCCGCAAGTTTCCGATGCTGGAACCGCACGAGGAGTATATGTTCGCGAAGCGTTTGCGCGAACATGACGACCGCGACGCGGCGCATCATCTCGTGACCAGCCACCTGCGGCTCGTGGCTAAGATTGCCATGGGCTATCGAGGCTACGGCCTGCCGATATCGGAAGTCGTTTCGGAAGGCAACGTCGGCCTGATGCAGGCGGTGAAGCGATTCGAGCCCGAAAAGGGCTTTCGCCTCGCCACATATGCGATGTGGTGGATCAAAGCGTCAATACAAGAGTATATCCTGCGTTCGTGGTCGCTCGTGAAGATGGGCACAACCGCGAACCAGAAGAAACTGTTCTTCAACTTGCGGAAGGCGAAGAGCAAGATCTCCGCACTTGATGAAGGCGATATGCGTCCGGATCAGGTCAAGCTCATCGCCAAGCGTCTTGGCGTCACGGAACAGGACGTCGTCGACATGAACCGCCGCCTTGGTGGCGATGCATCGCTCAACGCTCCGATTCGTGATGATGGCGAGGCTGGCGAATGGCAGGACTGGCTCGTCGATCATTCGCCTACTCAGGAAGCCATCTTGGCTGAACATGAGGAGTTCGATCATCGTCGTCGCGCATTGACCGGCGCAATGGGCGTGCTTAATCCGCGTGAGCGCCGCATCTTCGAGGCCCGACGCCTCGCAGATGAGCCGATGACGCTGGAAGATCTCGCTGCCGAGTTCAATGTGTCGCGTGAGCGCGTAAGGCAGATCGAGGTTCGCGCCTTCGAGAAGGTTCAGTCTGCGGTGAAGACCTCGATCGCACGGCAGGAACAAGCTGCTATGGAAGCCGCCCGCTAAAGCTGGAAGCTTCCGTTTTGAGATGAGGGCTGGCGGCGACGCCGGCCCTTTTTGTTTGTTCGCGGCCTGCTGTTCGTGGCCCGGAAGCCAGCGCTTCAGTCTTCAACGCTGCTTATGCCTTTTGATTCCACAGAATCTGTTGCGACAGCAAATCCGGGGCAATCGGCGGTGCAATGTCTCCGCATGACGCATACCGGTTTTTCCCCTCGTTCTTGGCTGCATAGAGCGCCTGATCGGCGGCGGCGAGCAGACGCTCCGAACAGGCTCCAATCTCCTGTGTCCATTGAGCAAGCCCGATGGAAGCCGCGATGGGAACATCGGCGCCGGCGCATCCGGCGGCGTCTTCGCGACAGGCATTCAGCACGCGCCGCGCAATCTCCGCACCTTCTCCCAGCGTTGTGGCGGGTAACAAGATACAGAATTCGTCACCGCCGGTACGCGCCAGCAGATCTCCGGGCCGCAACTGCATCTGCGTCATCAGCGTGAAATGCCGCAGGCAGGCGTCGCCGGCTGCATGACCGTGGGTATCGTTGATCTGCTTGAAGCCGTCGAGGTCGACCACGAGGATCACGAAAGATTCGCCGCTGCGCTGCGACAGTGCACATGTCTCCTCCAGCCGTCCGAGCAGCTGCCGCCGGTTAGCGACACCGGTGAGATCATCCACAAGCGCAAGGTCGACAACCTCGCTGCGCAGTCGCTCAATCGCCATCAAAATGAACCCGAAGTTCCAGGCCATCGACAGGAACATGAGGCCTAACGTCAAGGCAGCCTGAAGACCGTTGAAGTTGACGAAGGACATTCCGTTGCCAATCTGGAAAAATGCGCAGACCGACCTGATCACGGTGATGCCGATGATAAGTACGCCAACAATTCCCGCGAGCTGGGCTCCCGAATTGATGCGGCCCTCCCTGCGCGACAGCACCATTTTCAACGTCAGGGCGATCGGTATCGCCTGAGCCGCTGAGTAGATGAAAATGCGCATCTGCATGTCGTCGCGCACATATACGAAAAAGGAGAGTCCGGCGACGCTCACACCGACCGTGACAAAGGTTGTTTGCCAAGAGACAGGTTGCTCGTAGAAGCGGCGGATTCCCATCGTGCAGAGGCAGATGGCGAAGATCACCCCGCCGCCACCGATCACCAGGGGCAGGATTGAATCGACGTGATGGCGCAGTACGGGTACTGCGGTAAAAAAAGCGGCGACGAAGGACGCCGCCGCCCAGTATGGCGCAGCCGCTAGCGTCGGATAGCTCCGCATGACGTAGGTCCAGACCAGGCCCAACGCCAGGAAGTTCACGATAAACACCACCCACAGTGTCGGCACGCTCAGCATAGCAATTCCGGAGCCGCGCCGCTCCGCCTTCCCCGGTGTTCCTTGCGACTTTCCGTCTTTTCGATAGCGTGCAACGGTAGCGATTAATGGAAGCTCACCGTGACGAGAAGACTCTTATCCATGGTTTTGAAATAATGAACGCCGGGTGGCTTGTCCCCGGCTCGATGTCTCGCGCGATTCGTTCGCACGCTGAGTAACCCGCTCCTCTGAATTTCCGCCAAATCTGGTAGAGTCCGCCGATCATGGGACGGACGCCTTCTGGGTACCTCCTTAAACTTCCCTCCTTATTAAGTTTGCCTTTCGCGAAATCACCGGACACCCAACCGACTTTCGTCAGGGTAAATCAGCCTGAATTTGTCCGGAGTTTCGACCTGGGAAAGGCGTTCCCGATTCAAAAAGCCCGCCGGTGAAGGGGGTACACCGACGGGCCAGGAGCGGACGAGGGATAGAGGCAATTAGCCCGTCCAGCCAGTTAACTCACGCGGCGTAGCAGGGTTCCTCGTTCAAGCGGTCCGGCGACAAGCGCGCCAGTTACAGCCAAAAAGAGGGTGTCCGCTCGTTCGTGATGAGACTGCAGGTTAGAGCTGCCTCTGAGTTGCAATCGGTACGGACGATTGCCCACTCAGCCGGGGCGTATCACTTCGTCGTTATAGTAGTCGTCGAGTTCTGCACGGCGAGCCGTCCAGTCGAAGAGTTCAGAGCCATGCTTGGGGGCTCCTTTCAGCCGGTTCCCGCTAATGTCGCTGCGATAGCCGTCGAACTCCGAGTCGTATCTGAGCAACTTCCAGGGCACTGGGTAATGGTCGTCGCCCATACCGAGAAATCCGCCGATGCTTAAAACAGCGTAGGCTGGTTGCCCGCTGGACTTGTCGACCATCACGCATTCGATCGAACCAATCTTCTTGTCTTCGGCACCATAGACAGCTTTTCCAGACTGCTTATCGCTCGGGATCAGGTTTTCAGTGTTTCCATCCATAGCCATCAGCTTCTCCTTCGCTCGGTGGGAATAAAAGCGACGGCCACACCGAATGTTCCTCTCCCGTTTAAAACCCTGCCAAGCTGCTGGCTAAACAAGAGAAACAGCAGCGCGACAAAAAAGCGATTTGACAATACTTGGTTTCTGCAGGGTTCCCTTTATTTGGGGATGCATGTAAAGATATATTTGTTATGCATCATTCGTGGGAGCGTTCCACTTTTAAATCTGCTAGAACGGCATGCAGAAGACCTTCTCTGGGGCTAGCATTCTCTGGGGCTAGCATTGGATTTTGCGCAGAATGCGCGACAACGAGATGAGTGCGACGCCCCATATACTGGCTGGTAGCGTGGGATTTAACAGACTTCGGCGGAGTTGGCTCGGGCCAGACTCACAAAAGGAAAGGCACGACGATGGAAAGTATGGGCAAAGGGAGAATCGCCATTATAATTGCGCTGACAGGCATATTGATAGCTACGGGCGTGTGGATGATCTTGATCTTGAATCAGACCTCCGACGTCGAGATAGGAAAACATGGCTGGATCGCGCTTGGCCTTGGCACGTTCTTTTCGATTGTCATCGGATGTGGATTAATGGCCCTGATGTTCATTAGTAGCCGTCACGGGCACGATGAAGCAGCGGATCCTTTTCGGAAACGACCGCCTTCGAATTAAACCGGGCGCATGGACGAGTTCGTGGCTTTAGCGACCTGAGTAACACTGTCTGGTTGGGCTAACCAGTATTGATTACCTGCGGGGGCTTTATCAGCCGCCGACATCTCCGTTCGCAACTCGACGTTGGATCAAGCGCTCGCTTGGTCCTGAAAATCAAGGCCGAGGTCGAGAATGCCGACGCTGTGCGTGAGCCAGCCGATCGAAATGAGATCGACGCCCGTTGAAGCGATCGCTGACGCCGTCGCAGGCGTAATGCGGCCGGAGGCTTCGGTTACGGCGCAACCGCCGACCATCGCAACGGCTTCCCGGAGCGTCTCGGCGGTCATGTTATCGAGCAGTACGGCATCGACGCCGTGATCGAGTGCTTCACGCAATTGATCGAGCGTATCCACTTCCAGCTCGATCTTGACGAGATGGCCGACGCTGTTCTTTGCGCGCTTCAGCGCTTCGGTGACGCTGCCGGCGATGGCAACGTGATTGTCTTTGATGAGAACCGCATCGTCGAGACCGAACCGGTGGTTGCTGCCTCCGCCGACGCGGACCGCGTACTTTTCGATCGCGCGTAATCCCGGCGTCGTCTTGCGCGTGCAGACCACTTTCGTCTTGTGGTCTTGAATCGCGGTGGCAACGGACGCTGTCGCCGTGGCGATTCCGCTCAAACGGCACAGGTAATTCAGTGCGACCCGTTCCGCTGTCAAAATCCCCCGCGCCGGACCCGACAAGGTCGCGATCACCGCACCGGGCTCGACGACCGCACCGTCTTCGTGCTCGATACGCATCTGGATTGCCGGGTCGATGAGTTCGAAGGCGAGCCGAGCAAGATCGAGCCCGGCAACGGTGCCTCGCTGGCGAGCGACAATATGGGTCGTGGCCCGGTGGTCAACTGGTACGATCGCGTCGGTCGTGAGATCGCCAGCGCGGCCGATATCTTCAAGCAAGGCCATACGAACCAGTGGTTCGATCATGATGCGCGGGAGGGCAGGGGGCGACATTGTGTCCTTGCGTACGAGCTAACTAACCAAATCGGGAACGCAGTCTTGTGCAGCGTCGAACGCATCGCAAAGACGCAATGTCGTTCGCGTCGCTCGGATTGCTCGCTCGGGACAGTCGGTGCGCGCATGGGCGCCGCGGGTTTCTTCACGGCGAAGCGCCGAGATCACGATCATCAGGGCGACGATGGCTGGGTCGCCTGCTGCCTGATGGGAGGTGGCGAGCGGTAAGAGCGCGCGCGCGGCTGCACGCAGCTTGTCGCCATCTCGCAAAACTCCGGCGGCGTGGGACAGAATCGGCCGGATCAAGGTCGGATCGCAGCCGGCGCCTGCATCCGTCATTCTGGGGGGACGTCGTTTCGCAGGCGCCATGGCGGCAATATCCTGAGCGACCAGACCGGCGCACACGACTGCCTCCAGAAGCGAGTTGCTCGCGAGCCGGTTTGCCCCATGAAGGCCGGTGCAAGCGGCCTCACCGCAGGCCCAGAGACCTTCAACGGATGTTCTTCCGTGTTTATCGACGGAGATTCCACCCATGTGATAATGCGCGGCGGGACGAACCGGGATCGGCTGTGTCAGGGGATCGATCCCTGCATTGCGACAAAACGAGGTGATCGCCGGGAAACGTCGGGTGAAGTCGATCCCTCGGAGGTTCCGCGCATCGAGAAATACCCGATGTTCTGCGGCCATATGTTGCCAGACGGCGCGCGCGACGACATCGCGCGGCGCAAGCTCCGCGCCCGGCGTATCCGCCATGAAACGATCGCCGTTTTCGTCGATGAGAGTCGCACCTTCGCCGCGCACCGCTTCGCTGATCAGTTTCAGCGGGAAGGAGCCAGTATCGAGCGCCGTCGGATGAAACTGGATAAATTCAAGATCGGCCATGGTGGCGCCGGCGCGCGCCGCGAGCGCTAGTCCTTGCCCGCACGATCCCGCCGGATTGGTTCCGTGCAGAAATAATCCGCCGATGCCTCCGGTCGCGATGACGATGTGACCGGTGGCGTAAGCAACCAGATCACGCTCGGTCTGGCAGACGACTCCTCTCACCGTATTGTCCTCGACGATCAAACGCCGTGCGCTGGTCGCCTCGCATACAGTGATCGAAGGCGTCTCATAGACCTTACGGACCAGTGTACGAATGATGTCGTGGCCGCTCGCATCACCTCCGGCATGGACAATCCGGCGGCGCGAGTGGGCTGCCTCAAGGCCAAGCGCGAGGTTGCCGTCGGTATCGCGATCAAAAACTACGCCGAGCTGCATAAGCCGCTCGATCGCAGCCGGCGCGGCGGCGAGGATCGTCGCAGCAACGCGCTGGTCGCAAAGCCCGTCCCCGGCGGCGAGGGTATCGGCCAGATGCAGCGATGCGTTGTCGTCCGGTCCGATGCTCGCGGCAATGCCGCCTTGTGCGAGGATGCTCGATGTCTCGAGGCCCAACGGCGCGCTGCTTAAAAGCAGCACCGGTCGCGGCGCCAGCGCGAGCGCTGTCATCAGGCCGGCAAGGCCGCCGCCGATAACGACCGCGGCGCCGTTGGTGTCATGCAGCGCGGTCATCCGACAGATAGCATTCGCTCGACAGCGAGGCGTGCGCGCGCAGCGATGCCCGGGTCGATTGTGACCTCGTGCTGCATCGTCTCCAGCGCGTGGCGAATATTACCGAGCGTGATCCTCTTCATATGCGGGCACAGATTGCAGGGACGAATGAATTCCAGGCCAGGATGATCAGCTGCGACATTGTCGCTCATCGAGCATTCCGTCAGGAGCACGACCCGAGGCGGCCGTCGGGTCGCGACATAGGAAGCCATGGCGGCGGTCGATCCGGCGAAATCGGCTTCCGCGACAACCTCCGGCGGGCATTCCGGATGTACCAGCACGACCACGCCGGGGTAATCGTCGCGCAACTGCCGCACCTCGTCGGCGCTGAAGCGCTCGTGCACTTCGCAATGCCCGGTCCAGGCGATGATCTTGACGTGGGTTTCGACAGCGATGTTCTTCGCCAGAAATTCGTCGGGCAGCATGATGACACGTTCGACGCCGAGGGACTCGACAACGGCCTTTGCATTGCCTGACGTGCAGCAGATGTCCGACTCGGCCTTCACCGCGGCCGAGGTGTTCACGTAAGTGACGATCGGAGTATCGGGATAGGTTTTCCGTAGAAGTCGTACGTCTTCGGGTGTAATCGAGTCGGCGAGTGAGCAGCCGGCGCCAGTGTCAGGAATCAAGACCGTTTTTGACGGATTCAGCAGTTTGGCTGTTTCGGCCATGAAGTGCACCCCGGCGAGCACAATCACGTCGGCTTCCACCTCCGTTGCCTTGCGGGCCAGCGCGAGGCTGTCGCCAACGATATCGGCCACGCCGTGGAAGATCTCCGGCGTCTGATAGTTATGCGCAAGCACGACTGCGTTGCGGCGCTTCTTCAGCTCGATGATCGCATCAACGTCCTCGGCGAAAGCGGGCCATTCGATCCGGGGGATCGCGTGCCGCACTTTGGGATAGATTCGGGCCGATGGCCGCAGTTCCAAAACGGACGACATGACTATACTCCACTCGGACGCCTATTATACTGATGTTGAGTATAAGTGTTGTCAAGTCCCCGAGACGGGTAATTTGGTCCCGGCAATCGCACGCTCAGCCAACACGGCGCGGCGGAAACGGAAAAGTTTTGCTGGCCGTCCCCCGGTCTCCTGGCTGGTTTCGCCGGTATCCTCCACCAGCTCCTGCTGCTCGATCAAACGACGAAAATTCGGTTTATGCACAAGTTTTCCCGCCAGAGCTTCAACGCACCGTTGCAATTGCAGCAATGTGAACGTCTCGGGCATTAATTCGAATACGACGGGGCGGTATTTGATCTTGGCGCGAAGTCTGGCGATGCCGGTTGCCAGAATCCGTCGATGGTCGAGGATCATGGGATCACCCGGCACGGACGCGGCCGTCGAAGCGGGCGGTCCATCGCCGCGGAGGGCTTCCGGGATCAGTCGTGCCTCGTACATAAGCTCGTACCTTTGCAGGACGAGTTCCTCGTTCCAGATGTGGTCGTCCAAACCAAACAGCCTCGCCGCTCGCTGCCGGCGATTATTTCGCGCTGTCCGGTCCGGTGCTGCTGCGATCCACGCCGCGAGGCCGGATCGCAGCGTTTTCTCCATCATTGGCGTACCGAGGCGATGGTCCTCCCAAGGGAAATAATCATACCAACTGCGCCAACTCGTCTCATATTGGTTGGACCCGGCTTGCTCGCGGGTGAGGCCGAGATAGCTGATTGAGATGACGCGCTGGTCGGCGGCGCCGGTGCGATCACGATCCGCGAAGGTGTAAAGCTGCTCGACATAGCCTAACGGCAGCCCTGTCTGGCGTTCGACCCAAGCCCGCAATCCCGATTGCAGAGAGCGATGAGCCAGTTCGAACGGACCCGATGGCAACGCATTCTGATCCTGAATTGTCAGAACACGGGGATCTCCGGCAGTCACCGCCACTAGTAGCGCAATGAGGTCTGCCGCAATTGCCTGCGGGGAGGCAGGAGACGCCGAATGCATGGGCACCTTGGATTTGACAAGCGGATCATTCATCGCAAGCGGCCATCATCGAACGTGCTCATGCACTGAGATCTGGTGCGTCCGGTGCGGACATTGAAGAAAGCTCATATGGGCAGTATTTCGCGGAACATTCAACAGGATGTCCCGGCTCGTGAAATGCTGCTCCCTGCATCGGATATCGTGCCCTGCGTCGTGAGCGTTGCGTTGGACCTGATCGCAAGATAGTCATGCGGCCTGGATCACCCTCTCTCTGCCCTACGGCCAGCCATGATTCGTCACATCGTTTTATTCACCGCGAAAGACAAGGGCGATATCGACAAGATAATCGATGGCCTGTCGCCGCTTGCCACAATCCCGCACGCGCGCCGGCTCGAGGTGGCGCGCAACCGAAAGACCGATCAGCTCGGCAACGACATCGACGTCGTGGTTTATGGCGAGTTCGACAGCGAGGCGGAACTCGCAGCCTACAAGGCGCATGATCTCTACCAGGCATCGACGAAGCGGGTGCAGCCGCTTCGGGACATGCGATTTGCAGCCGATTACGATGTGCCGGCCGATTAGCTTGTAGCGGGGCTATCGCCGCTGGCGAGGTTAAGCGCAACACATGACGATGCACGGGATTTATACGAAAGATTTACAGTCGCTCGCGGACAGGGGTCGTCTCCGGACGTTGCGCGGGCGCGCGGGCATCGATCTCGCATCGAACGATTATCTCGGTCTGGCTGAATCTGCGGAATTGCGACAAGCTGCTGTGGATGCGCTGGCGCGAGGAGTGCCTGTCGGGTCGGGTGGATCGCGCCTGCTGCGCGGCAATCATCCTGAACACGAAGCGCTGGAGCGCGAAGCGGCAGTTTTCTTCGGCGCTGAATCAGCGCTCTATTTCGGCGGCGGCTACGTCGCCAACTTCGCCATCTTCTCGACGCTGCCGCAGCGCGGTGATCTCGTCGTGCATGACGAACTGATCCACGCCAGCGTTCATGACGGCGTTCGTCTTGGCCGCGCTGAATCCGTCGGCGTCCGGCATAACGATGCCGATGCGTTTGATGCGGCGATCGTGAAATGGCGCAGGGCCGGCGGCAAGGGGCGGCCCTGGTTGTCGGTCGAAAGCCTCTACAGCATGGACGGTGACAGCCCGAAACTCGCTGAACTGTTCGCGGTCGCCGACCGGCATGAGGCAATGGTCGTGATCGACGAAGCCCACGCGACCGGCGTGCTCGGGCCGCAGGGGCGGGGGTTTGCCGCGCCGTTCGAAGGACGCGACAACGTCATCACGCTGCACACGTGCGGCAAGGCGCTCGGAACGTCGGGCGGCTTCATTCTTGCGCCGAAGATCATCCGCGACTTCCTGATTAATCGCGCACGGCCGTTCATCTATGCCACCGCGCCTTCGCCTCTTACCGCCGCGGTAACGCGCGCAGCGCTCGAACTTTCTCACACCAATTCCGTGCGGCGTGAGCGCTTGGCGCATCTGGTGCAATTTGCCGGCAACGAACTGCGCCGGTGCTGCAATATTGAGCCATCGGGCTCGCAGATTATTCCGGTGATTGTCGGTGCCGATCAGGCGGCGGTGGAGCTGGCGGCCTCGTTGCAGCGCAGAGGCTTCGATATACGGGCGATCCGCCCGCCGACGGTTCCTGAAGGCACGGCGCGATTGCGCATCGCGTTGACGCTCCATGTCAACGAGACAATCGTCGCGGACTTGTTCGCGGCTTTGGCAGAAGACATGCGGTTAGCTGCGTGAGCGCGCGGATCGTCGTCAGCGGGACCGATACCGGCGTCGGAAAAACGGTTTTCTCGGCTGCGCTTGCCGGGGCTCTCGACGGGTATTACTGGAAGCCGATCCAGTCGGGACTGGACGAGGAAACCGACTCGCAAACCGTGCTGCGTCTGTCGGGACTCGCGCCCGAGCGCGTATTACCGGAGGCCTATCGGTTGCGGACGCCGGCGTCTCCGCATTTCGCCGCCGAGCTAGACGGAGTAACCATCGAGCACCGGACGCTGGAGGTGCCGAACGCGGATCGTCCCCTGGTGATTGAAGGAGCAGGCGGTTTGCTGGTTCCGCTGACGCGCGATGTCACTTATCTCGATCTCATGGCGAGGTGGCGCCTGCCGGTGGTGCTCTGCGCCCGAACGACTCTTGGCACCATCAATCACAGCCTGTTGTCGATCGAAGCGCTGCGCGCGCGCGACGTTACGATACTCGGCGTTAGCTTCATCGGAGACGAGAACGCCGAAACCGAACGGATCATCATCGATATGGGAAAGGTGAAACGTCTGGGCCGGTTGGGTTATGTGACGCCATTGACCCGCGCTACCTTGCGTAAGACTTTTGCCGACGGCTTTGATATCGGCGATTTCGCCAAAGAGCGGGTACGATGAATCCGGCATCTCCCGTCTGGCACCCATTCACCCAGCACGCGTTGCAGTCGGAGGCGATACGGATCGCTAGGGGCGAGGGCGCCTGGCTTGAAACCGTCGACGGCCGCCGCATCTTCGATGCGATATCCTCCTGGTGGGTGGTGACGCACGGTCATCGTCATCCGCATATCGTGCAGGCGATTAAGGATCAGACCGACCGTCTCGATCAGGTGATCTTTGCCGGATTCACCCACGAACCGGCCGAAAGGCTCGCGCGGCAGCTTGTTGCGATCACGCCGCGCGGACTCGACTACGTTTTCTTTTCCGATAGCGGCTCAACGTCGGTGGAAGTTGCGCTGAAAATGGCGCTCGGTTTCTGGCGGAACCGGGGTGAGCAGCGCAGTCGTATTCTGGCCCTCGAAGGAGCCTATCACGGCGACACCATCGGCGGCATGTCGGTGGGTGAACGAGGGGTTTTCAACGCGCCGTACGATCCGCTGCTGTTTGATGTGGAGCGGATCCCCTTTCCCTCCGAGGGTCGTGAGCAGGCCACGCTGGATGCGATCACGATGGCGTGCCGGAACACCGGCGCCGCGGCGCTGATTGTGGAGCCTCTGATCCTTGGTGCCGGTGGTATGCTGATCTATCCGGCCTCGGTTCTGGCGGAGATGAAGCGGATCTGCGAGGCTCACGGCGTTCTGTTCATTGCCGACGAAGTCATGACGGGGTGGGGTCGCACCGGAACGCTCTTCGCCTGCGAGCAGGCCAACGTGACGCCCGATATCGCCTGTTACTCCAAGGGCCTGACCGGCGGTTCTCTACCGTTGGCGGCGACACTGTGCCGCGCGGATATCTTCGATGCTCACTATTCAACGGATCGCGGCAAGACTTTTTTTCACTCCAGCTCCTACACGGCGAATCCGATCGCCTGTGCGGCCGCTTGCGCGAATCTGGAGATTTGGCAACGCGAACCCGTGATGGAGCGCATCGCTGCCGTGGCGCGCGCGCAAACCAGCGGTCTTGACCGCTTTCGCGAGGATCGGCGTTTTATCAACGTCCGTCAGATCGGAACCATCGCAGCGCTGGATGTCGTCGCGGATGACGCTGGCTATCTAGCCGGCATCGGGCCGCGCCTTTACGGCAGCTTTCTTAGCCGTGGGCTGCTGGTCCGGCCGCTGGGCAACACGATCTATCTCATGCCGCCTTACTGCAGCACGCCGCACGAACTCGACAGCGTTTTTAATGCGATCGGCGAGATTGCTGACGCGACCGGATGATCAGGCGACATCGTTAGAGCGTTTTACAGCTTCGCTTCTTATTCAATCAGAAGCGAAAATTCTCTAAGAGCCGAGCGCGGCGATCAGCCGGGCCGCGTGATCCTGGAGCACCTTGACGTCCTCCTGCTGGCTCAGGGGCGGCAGAAGCGCCACTCCCGATTTCATCGGTATGACGTGCATATGCAGGTGAAACACCACCTGTCCGCTGACGGCTTCGCTGAACTGCTGGATGATGGTGCCTTCGGCGTCGAAGGCCTTCACGGCCGCCACCGCGATCGTCTTGCTGCTTCGCGCGACTTCCGCCAGATCATCCGCTGAAATGTCGAAGATCCCGCGGGCAGGGGCCTTCGGGATCACCAGCGTGTGGCCCGGCGTGCGCGGCATGATGTCAAGGAACGCGAATGTATGCGCATTCTCGTAAACCTTGAAGCACGGCAGCTCGCCGCGAAGAATCTTCGCGAAAATATTCTGGTCGTCGTAGGCTGGCACTAATCTCATTCGGTCTATCCCGGCTTGTTCAAGCTGCTTTTAGCCGCATTCTGCTCGGCAAATGCCGGCGCAACCGCTACCCTCGGATTTCGCCGCGCTGGCCCTATTCCCGATTGCGCGGCCGATCCATCAGCTTTGTTAGGCCAAGCCGTCTGATCCGCTCGCGCGTAAGTTGATCCCGTGCGCCTTCCTTGATCAGCAAGTCGATCAACTCCAGCCGCTTTGATTCATCCGTCGCCTCGGCGAGAAGGTCTCGATAGCGCTTGTAGTCGTATCCATCGTCCGATTCATCCATGGGAGGCCTTGTCGTCTCCTCTTGCCCGTGAGCCCATACTAACGCGGAGGCTTGCGATCACGCCACGCACGGTTTTGCCCGATCGACGCGCTTGCACGCGGTGAGCGTTCCCTCGCACCACGCAGTCAATTGCAGGGATGCGAGCGGCCGTCCTGCCCTTGGTATGGGGCGGCGCTCTGTTTGCAGCGCACGCTGACCGGTCCGTCGTAATAGGCGAAGGGTTGGTCCGGCGTGACGGCAGGCCCGTAGTTGTGGAGGTAGATATTGGTCTCGGCCGGATGGGTGTGGTGGTGGTGCTTGTGGTGACGATGCCCTGCCCCTGCGGACGTTGAGATGGCCAGTGAAACCACGACGGCTGCCAAAACCCTCGCCGGCAGAATATTGAAGAGAATCATCGGACCTATCTCCTGTGCTGCGGATAGAACGTCGAATCCTGCGTACAGCTTATTGGAGATATCTGTAAAAGCAGAAATGAGAAACTGTTGTGGGCTGGTTCCATGTTCGGGCCGGCCTCAGCCGCTGTCAATGCCCCAGGGGTTGAGGCAGAGGAACTCTGGGCGGACTGGGGGGGACTCATCGCGCGCGACGGACGGGGCGGCTCGAACTGGGTCTCCCGAGGGCGGTCCGGCAGGTATTGGCCGCATTCTTGAATATTGGCGGGGCGTGCGAGCGCGGGACAACGCCGCCGGATAGTGGTATTCGACCTGCAATACGACAAATCCCCGGAAAGGACGCTCCCAGATGACGCTGCACACAGGACGACATATTCTTCAGATTCCAGGCCCAACCAATGTGCCTGACCGCGTGCAGCGCGCCATCGATATGCCCGTCCTGGATCATCGCGGTCCGGAATTCGCAGTGTTGGGCCATGAGGTGCTGGCCGACGCCAAGCGGATTTTCCGCACCAAGCAGCCGGTCATCATCTATCCGTCGTCGGGCACGGGCGCCTGGGAAGCCGCGATCGTCAACACATTGTCGCCGGGCGATAAAGTGCTGATGGCGGAGACCGGCCAGTTCGCGACGCTATGGCTTACCATGGCCAACAAGTTCAAGCTCGATGTCGATGTGCTGCCGACCGACTGGAGGCGCGGCGCCCCCCTGGACTTGATCGAGGAGCGGCTCAAGGCCGATCGGGAGCACAAGATCAAGGCCGTGATGATCGTGCACAATGAGACGTCCACGAGCTGCGTCACCCATCCCCTTGAGGTTCGCAAAATCCTCGACCGCGCCAAACATCCGGCGCTGCTGCTGGTCGATACCATCTCCGGCCTCGGCGCGCTGGAATATGAGCACGATGCCTGGGGTATCGACGTGTCGATCGCAGGTTCCCAAAAGGGCATGATGTTGCCGCCCGGTCTCGGTTTCAATGCGGTGTCTGAAAAGGCGCTGGCCGCCTCAAAGTCCAACACGTCGCCGCGCGCTTATTGGGACTGGCATCCGGTGATAGCCAACAACGTGCAGGGCTCGTTTCCCTACACGCCGGCCACCAATCTCCTTTACGGTCTGAAGGTCGCGATCGCCATGATGGAGGAGGAGGGTCTGGAGAATGTATGGGCTCGCCACAAGCGTCACGGCGCTGCGACGAGGGCTGCCGTGAAGGCGTGGGGGCTGGACCTCGTCTGCCAGGATCCGCACGCCTATTCGCCGGCGCTGACAGCCGTCATGATGCCTGACGGACACGACGCCGACGAGTTCCGCAAGGTGGTGCTCGACAATTTCGACATGTCGCTCGGCGCCGGCCTCAACAAGATCAAGGGCAAGGCTTTCCGCATTGGTCATCTCGGCCATCAGAACGACCTGATGTTGATGGGAGCCCTGGCAGGCATCGAGATGAGCCTAGACATCGCCAAGGTGCCGTATCGCGCGGGCGGCGTCGCTGCGGCGATGGAGGTGCTCAAAGGGCGCGAGGCTTCGCCGATGTTGAGAGCTGTCGTGGCTTGATTAGAACCACTTCGATCGTCGGGGCTCGCTACAATGCGGCGCTCCGACGATCTTTGAGGGAAACAGCATAAACGAAAGAGCGGGCACGTAGTCGCCCTCACGTCCGTCAACGGAGATCGTCTCTCCGCTCTCAAAGGCGGTATCGCTCCCCCGACTGTTCACCCCCTCCGTATCCTCCTCCTGAGCGAAGCCGAGATGTCCAAGGCTGACATTTGGCGGAGGAATGCATGGTCTTTTTTAGGCGGCCGCACAAACCATCCTGTCGGCAAATCCACAAACCAGTTTTGATTTCACTCATGAAAATTGGCTTCGCTCTGCTGAATTAAAGATGTTGCATTGCTCGTTTACGCCTTGAAAAGGCGCGCTTTTCGTATCTTTCGATCTTCCTCAATTCCGCGTTCAGCCGAATGCTGTCGTCAAGCGTTCGATCGCTTTTGAAAAAGCGATCGAATATTGCAGCCTTAACTTTCCTCACTTGCAGAAGGGTCAACTGCGCGTGGGCGGCTTCAACGCTGGCGAACGTGGGATCGTCCTGGTTCGTTTCCTTCGAAAGAAGGCGCGCGAATTCCTCGATCTCGTGTCTGAATGCTGAGTCGGTGCGCGCCAATCCGTGCTGAAGTGCATTCTTCGCTGCCCGTGTTTTGCCGGCTTGAGAAATTGGTCCGGTACTTCTTTGGGCATTTTTTCGGTTAGCGGCGATCTGTCGGGCCGAGGCCATGGTAAGTTACTCCGCTGCCTCTTTGAATGCGCCCAATTCACCCTCAATCAGGTAGGCTGTTGATTTTTTCAACTGTCGTGCAGATTTCTCGTTACGACGTTCGATTTCCCGAAGCGCCATCAATCTTCGGATTTCGTAGGACGCAATTCGCTGTTCCACCGCGTCGATCTCTGTTGCGCCTTCGAGGTAGGCTTGGGCCAATATGTTGGAAGGTGAGTAGCCTCGCGCGTTCAAGTTTGCGTCGATTTTCTTCCGGGCGACCGGGTCGCTTAGCCAACTCTGTGCCTCGCTGTCGGCGCCAAAAATGCGAAAAATTGCGGTTGAGATTCCAGGTGGCTGATCAGACGGGCTACGTGTTTCCTTCAATAGGCGAAGAACAATTCTCTTTTGGAAGAGTTTGATCATGTCAGCCAAAATCAAACGTTCGCGACGGATTTGCCAAGACAAATCCACAAAATCTTTCAGATAAAGCTTGTTGATCACATCAGGCTGAGACGTCGTGCTGACGATAGCCTGATAGAATGCGTCGTAGTCTTCCTGCCTCTCGTCCCCGACCAGCGGGGCGTCGCCCAGAAGTCGGGTAAGATCTGAGCGCAGCCGCCGCGATGATTTAACAATCGATCTGGGCATCCGCTTCTCCAACGATCACGATGCACCGATCCCGAATCAATACTAGTTTATTGGTCCGGCTCGCCACAGTTCGCAGTTCTCGATTTCTCCACAGACAAATTTGGAGTTTTCCATTCTGACCGCTTGGTTGGCTGATAGAAATTTATCGATCGGGGGATCTCATGCAGCTGATGAACATTAGTGAAGCGATCGCATGCCTAGACGCCTATATTGCTGCCATCTCCGTGCTCAGTCAAAGTTGTGAAGCGATGAGCAGTTTGGGCGCCAAGGCGGCGGATGCTGTCGAGAAAGCGATCGACGTGTTAAAGGCGAAGATCAAAGAATTGTATGTTTTGTCTATCATAATCCAGGAGGAAGCTACTAGGCAGAGCGAGCAGCTTATGGATTTGGATCTTCGCGGGTTCGTGGATTTGGTGAGGTCCTTCAATCGCGTTGATGCTGTCATCAAACAGGCTACCAGCACAGCAAGCAAATTTGACAGAGTCCGTAACGTGCCGAACACGGGCCTCAAGGAGGCCATTGAAGAATTCCGTAAGAAAAAACTGAAAGGGGAAAATTCTGAATGAAGTCGCAAAGATAGCTCAGAGCGAGTCCGAACCGCTCCCATGAGTGCTAACCTAAGGTCCCTCGGCGACCTCAAGCGATCGATCGAACCGAAGCCCACCACCGAAATCTACGTTCATAGGTCTCTCCGTTAATCGTGACGGTGCCGAGTGTCGTGCGTTCGATCTCGTGGCCTAACTCCACGTCAGCAGGCGCATCTTTCCGGGCACTACTTCCGAGGTGGGCCCCATGGGGGATGTCGCGGAGATGCCACCTGCCACTTCATGACGCGCGGTTGAGGAAGATCGGTAGCCCTCGTTTGCCGGCGTAGAGAGGACGATAGCGTTCGATATCGTATGTGCTAGCCACCTCCAACTTGCGCGGCCCCAGCTTGGCCTCAGGGATCGGCACCAAGTCGTAGCGGCCCTCGACCAGCGCTGACATCAGGCCCGTCCTGCCTTCCAGGACTGCATCAAAAGCCATATTGCCGAAAGTCAAAGCGACGAGTTTATCCACGAAGTCCGGATCGCCCGATCGCAGATCATAGGTCAGGTCAGATACGATCGTCTCTTCGCCGGCGCGCCGCTTGATCTCGTCGGCAAGCGCTTCGGCGACGCTCGCCTTCTTGCGATGACCGTAGGGGTCAGGCTCGCCGTATTCCTGTACTTTGTAGCCCTCCCACTCGGCGCCTTCGCTGAGTACGATCAGCGAGTAGTTGCTTGGGTTGGCTCGCTTCTCCTCGAGGAGCAATTGAATCAGCTTGTCGAGATTGACCTTGTACTCCGGTATGACACACCGGATTGAGGTTGCATACGCGGTAAAGAGCGCCGAAAACCCGGCATCGCGGCCGAACACCCGGAAAATGCCAATGCGCTCGTGCGATCCGACAGTTGTGCGCTGCCTTTGAATGGCATCGCTCGCTCTCGTGATCGCCGTCGAGAAGCCAATGCAGTACTCGGTATTGCGAACGTCGTTGTCCATGGTCTTTGGGATGGCGATGATCTTGACGCCGACTTCGTCGAGCTTGGCCGCATAACTGAGCGTGTCGTCGCCGCCTATGGCGATCAGATGCTCTATGCCAAGTCCTGACAAGTTAGCGAGCACTTGGCCGGTCAGGTCCCAGGTCTTGGTTTCGCTGTCGCCGTTGTTGACGGAAAACGGAAGGTCAGTGCCAACCAGATGGTCGGGCAATTTTTTCATTTTGGACGGATTGGTGCGACTCGAGTGCAGCACGGTGCCGCCGCGCCGGTCGATGGTGCGTGTGTTGTCGCGGCTCAACGGTATGAGATAGCGAGACCTGCTTGTCGGGTCATCGAGGTCCAGATGCGTCAAGGCCTCCCAGCCACGGCGGAGACCCACGACCTCGACGTCGTTCTCACTACTGCGATAAGTCACGGTCTTGATGATTGCATTGAGACCGGGGACGTCGCCGCCGCCGGTGAGAATGCCAATGCGTTTTCTAGCCACGCCCACCTCCCATGGTGTGTCTCATATAACCAGCGCGTAGCGTGCTTTACCCGCCGCTTCCGGCCTGCGCTACGAGAACGCTTTAGCAGCGAATCGGTGTCTCGCAACCACCTCCAGCTCGGAATAGGGCAGCATCACGGCGCCCAGCGCCCCTCAGCGGTTAATGCGCCGTGCCAAACTGGCGGAAAAAGAACCGTCTGCCTCTTCGTTGGGGCCACACATGCTCTGGCTTCATGCGGTAGCCGGGATGAATAATTGTTCTTGTTGGCGCTCTCGTGGTGACGAGTGTGAACCAGTTATTGGCCGGATTTTCGAACGTGAAATCGTTGATGCATTTTTTAGCTCCGACCAGAACGTCCTACGTGATGCCTACAGCATCTCGCGTTGACGGCTCGGACAACGTCTCATACGCGTGCCCGGGTTTCCTGATGGTGAAATCGCTTGGGCGGTATGCTCGGTCGCGCCCGAAGAGAAAGCCAGGCTGAGGCGGGTTAGGTTTACGTTGGTTGAGCGTCCAGCTTCTGTTTGAGTTCATCGATCAATTCTTGATCGTCGGTCTGGACGCGAAGATATCCGTTCCAAGTTATTGGACCGTATTTAGTGTGTTCGTTCGCGATCTGATTTTTCAACGACGGGAATAACTCCCTATGGCGAGGCGGAATGAGAAGATTCATGTCGTATCTCCACGTATGAGAATGGTTCCTGATGTAGACAACTGAGATTGTTCTGCCCACTTCACGGGGCTGCGCAAACGGACGCCTCCAAGGAATTCTTTCGGGGACCGAACCTGGTCAGTTGGCGACCGCGATCCGCTTGTCAAAGCCATTCGGAAGTTCAATGTCAACTTCGAGGGTAGACACGGTTTCCCCTCTGTCCATTCGGACAACCACCTTTTCGGGGTTCAGCACGACGTGTCGCGAAACTACGGCGAGAATCTCATCTCGCAAGACTCCAAGTAAATCAGGCTGGCTGCGTAACCCACGCTCGTGCGCCAGTAGAATTTGTAGCCTTTCC
The DNA here is from genome assembly GCF_049852135.1 of Nitrobacter sp. TKz-YC02. Lineage (NCBI taxonomy): Bacteria > Pseudomonadati > Pseudomonadota > Alphaproteobacteria > Hyphomicrobiales > Nitrobacteraceae > Nitrobacter > Nitrobacter sp. TKz-YC02. The sequence goes on along the minus strand of NZ_CP180728.1, from coordinate 2,990,704 downwards.
CGAGCAACCGGCGCCGAACCGGTGCGGCGGCGAATGAACTGCAGAAGGTTCAGGCTCATGCTGCCCTCCGTCCAAGTAGCCGGTCCATAAAGCGTCTGCGTTGCTCAGTCGGCACCATCATAGCGATCGTCTCGCCGTTGAGGCGCCGGGCTGCGTCTGTGTAGGCCCGCGCGGGCATGCTCGCAGCGTCATTCAACGTGACTGGAGAGCCGACGTTCGACGCTCGCAGGACATCCTGGCTTTCAGGAATAATCCCAAGAAGCGGAATCGCGAGGATATCAAGAATGTCGTCGATGCTGAGCATTTCGCCGCGTGCCGCTCGCCCCATGTCATAGCGGGTGATCAAGACGTGCTTCTTCATCTGTTCGCCCGCCTCCGCTTTGACAGTCTTGGAATCAAGCATGCCGATGATGCGGTCGGCATCGCGAACAGACGAGACTTCAGGGTTTGTAATGACAATGGCTTCATCTGCGTAGCGCATCGCCAGGGTTGCACCACGTTCGATGCCGGCGGGACTGTCGCAAATCACCCAATCGAACTTCGTTCGCAAATCGGCTATAATGTCGCGAACGCCGTCGTCCGTCAGGGCATCCTTATCCCTCGTCTGCGACGCAGGAAGTAACCAGAGGCTTTCGAGTCGCTTGTCGCGGATGAGGGCTTGCGAGAGCTTTGCAATACCCTGCGCCACATTGACGAGGTCGAAGACAACACGGCGCTCCGCTCCCATGATAAGATCCAGGTTACGGAGACCGACGTCGAAATCGACGACGACGACTTTCTCTCCCTCCCGCGCAAGCGCTGCACCAAGCGCGGCTGTGGACGTGGTTTTGCCAACGCCCCCCTTGCCTGACGTTACGACCAAGACTTTGGCCATCATGGCCTCCTTTGTATGTTAATTGAGCGGCGTTATTCTTATGATGTCGCCGTCCAGCCACGCTTGCGCGGCTCGACGACGCATCGTTTCACCGATATCTTCTGCTGTCTGGTAGTAGCCGTCGATGGCAACAAGTTCTGCCTCGATCTTCTGGCAATATATCCGCGCGGCCGAATTTCCGTTAATGCCGGCCATCGCCCGTCCTCGGAGCGTCCCGTAAACGTGGATGGAGCCTCCGGCGACGATCTCCGCGCCGGAGCCAACAGAGCCCAGCACAGTGATGTCGCCTTCGGTAAACACGATGCGTTGACCCGATCGAACAGGACACTGGAGCAGCAGCGACGGGGTCGGGGGCGGTGGCGGCTCATCCTTCACATTCTTTGGTTCGACTTGCTCGACCACACAACCACGTCCGCCGCTCAATACGGGCGGCAAGCCTGCATCCAACCCTGTGGGCTCCACGCCTTCGAGACCAAGAACGCGGATGCCGCGGCTTTCAAGGTTTGAAACCAAGTGCGCGATACCGTGCGAGCTCAGATCGACTGCGGAGAGATCGAGTACTATCGGACGTCCGGCGAAGAAGCCGGATGAACGGGCCAGGGTCGCGTCGATCTCCCCAAGCCAGTCCACGATCGGCATGAACGGCGAGAAGACAAACGCGATGTAAGACCGGCCACGGAGCCGCATCACCTGGCGTTGTGGCTCGACTTTTGAGTCCATGAATGACGGCTTTCCGTGCGTAAATGGTTTACCATTGTTTAATTTTTAGATTGAGCACCGTTGGTTAATGACCGGTTAACGAGACATGCTTTCGCTGCGCAATGTTAAGCAACTATCAAATCGAACCAATGAGGACTGGGATCCAGAAAATCATTGGCTTGATGCGCTCAAGCGGCAGGTTATGGAAAATTCGATGCAGTCGATCGTTGCCAGGGCCGTGTTGCGGTGTCTGCCCCTGCGGTAGGCGGAGGTTCCCGCTTTCTGATGATGGAGCTGGCTTTGCTCTGGCTTCCAAGTTCATGCCACGCACGCGGATACGGCCGCTTCGGCGTGGAAAACGTCAAGGAAATGGCAGGTGTGCCGCGAGCGCGTTCTGGGGCTCAGCCAATGTAAGAGTCTGGACTCGTAACCGGTAACTGACATCCGCAGCGAGAAAGAAATTTAAGGTGCAAGGGTCCGAGCGACCCGAAAACCAAGATACCTGAGCCGATAGTCGGAGGTGAACCAATAACGGCTCGCCGAGCGGAGGAAGGCAGGAGCGAGGAGAAAGGACCCGCCGCGCACGACACGATGATAACAATCGCCGCCTTCGATCCAAGCAGAGCCATCCGTCGGAGAGCCGTGGTATGTGTCGTGGTAGCAATCCTCCGTCCACTCCCGCACATTGCCTACCATATCGTAGAGACCGAACCCGTTCGGCGCAAACGACCCGACCGGCGCGGGTTGCTTGGCGTCCCATTGACTGCCACAGGAGTGGCAGTTGGCGTTGTTGGTGCCGACGGTGTCGCCCCAGGGATAGACCGTCTGTGTCCCAGCGCGCATCGCATACTCGTATTCGGACCCTGAGAGCAGCCGATACGACTTGCGGGTCTTCTTCGATAACCACGTGACGTAAGCTTGAGCATCGTCCCAGGAAACATTGATCACCGGGCGGCGGCCACGGCCCCAGCCTTCATCGGAAGGCTTGTAGCCGTTGCAGCCGCCTTCGGCGACACAGGCATCCCATTCGTCGAAGGTCACCTCAGACCGGCCAACCGCAAACGGTCGAGCAATCGTGACCAGATGTTGCGGGCCTTCCTCGGCGGAATGCCCCGGCTCGCTTGTCGGCGACCCCATCTTGAAGCTTCCGGCCGGCACCACCACCATCTCCGGGCAATTCGCACAATCCTTAAACACGTCCTTCGGTTTCAGCGGCTGCTCCTGCATTGACGGTTGCGCCACCTCCTGAGTGGACGCCGGCGTCACAGGGGCGATGATTGCGGCACTAAGCACGCATAGCCTAATTACCGATGTCAGACCTGGCGCCGCGCGCCACCAAGAGCCGATGAGTTCCGGGAGCTCAGTGATGGAGGACATGACATACATCCGTCAGAGGGCACGAGGCTGATTGAGAACAGAGAATAGCAAGGTCATGAGCTTCGGCCGTCTAAAGGCGTCATTCGCCGTGAGCATCGATCGGTCACGCGCCGCTTGCCGTTATGATCTGCCGACCCCCAGTCGATTGTTCAAGGAGCGGTTTTGTATCCCTGAAGCCAACCCGCGAAAACACGATGTAGAATGCGGCGACGTTCATGAGCGCCCAGATCGCAAATCCTAGGGTGTATTCGCCCAGAAGTTGCTTGCTAGTGGCCAGGATCATCGTCATGGCGAAGCCACAGGCCGCGCCGGCGGCCTTGGCCAGCCCGCTGACCGCACCGACATGCACGAAGTACATCGGGATCAGCTTGATGACTGCCGCCGCGGCGGCACCGGACATCAGCGCAAGCCCATACATGGCAAACAGCTGAACGGGCAGCGCGATCTGCAAGGTCATGAGCAGGGCCAGAATGACCATAATCCCGAACAACCATCTCAAGATTCGAAATGGATCCGAACGGTCGGCCAGCCAGCCGCCCAGGGGCCGGGTAGCCGCGACACAGACCACCAATGGCGGAGTATACACCATGGACGCCCGGATGGCATCCACATGCCATTGGTCAAGCAGATAGATCGACATGGCCGACGCGAAGAAGGTGAGGGTGCCAAACGAGACCCAGTAAAGGTACGTCACCAGCCACACCACCGCGCCTGAACGGTACACGGCGAAGATTTCACGCAACGATGTTTTCTTGAGTTTCCTGTTTGGCGGATCGGACGTAAAGAACCAATAGACCAGAGCCATCAAAAATGTAGCACTAGCGAAGATTGGGAATATCAGGCGCCAGCCATCGGGGCCGGTAAAAACACGGGTAATCAGGAAAGTGACGGTCACCATGCCGACGGTGATTCCGACATTGCCCATACCAAAGATACCGAGGGCTGTACCCTGCTTCGATTTGGGGTACCAAGACGATACATGAGCGTTGCCGACGACGAAGCTCGCGCCTCCCAGTCCGAGCAGCGTCCCGACTAGCAAAAAGGTGTAATAGCCCTGGGCAAAGTACCCGAAAAGAAGGGGTAGAGTGAGAGCTAGAAGCAGAAGCGTGAAAACGCGCCGACCGCCGAACTTGTCACTCAAGATACCGAGCGGAATGCTGACCGCCGCCGCGAAAAAAGGCTCCATCGCTGTCAGGACAAGCACCTGGGTCGCGCTGAAATCGTACCACTTGATTAAAAAAGGGGCGAGCGCGGCAAACATTCCCCAAACCGCGAAACCGAGCGCAAATGCCAGGGACGAAATCCACAAAACCCTGGAGTTGCCCGATGGCTGGAGCGTCACATCAGCCGAGATAACCGGATTTTTCACGACATCTCCCGACAAACAGAACGCGCTTGCGCTGGCATCAAGTTCCGTTTCCGACTACGCATTGGACGTCAAGCAACGCTTCCCGACGAGTCACAGGCGGCTTTTAGTCTTATAAGTAAACTAGTTTACATAGTATCTCTTAGCGACCTTCGCGTCTATTAATTTCCGAAGGGCAACAATCGACCTTCACGCCTATTCCACCACACGCAGTCGGCGATTCTCGTCGGTGACATGGAGCCCAAATTCGATTTCAGTCTGCTGTGCAGACCAAAGCGGATCCGCCGTCCGCTGGGTCCACACCCCTAAATCAACTACAGCCATGCACAGTCGAATCCGCGACACTTCCATGACTGAGACTCCAAAGCTTCGTGGCGATTTCAAGCGGATCAATCGACACCGAAGCCCACCACGATTCCTCGCGGCCGGTTCGGTGATTTTGGCGATGGTGGGTGCGGCATAAGGGGACTACGAATTCGTCGCTTGATTTGCGCCCTATGGCGCGTGGTTGCGCGAAGCGGAGATGATGCGCGTCAGATGGTGCGCGACCGCAAATCAAACAGGGTTGTGACGCAACGAACCGGAGGTGCTGTTTGTCGCGCTTGCGACGAGGCTCGCCAAAGGTCAATACGCTCTTGTCTATTTTTGCTGGTGTTTCAATTTCTGACGCGTTTGAGGCTCCTAGAGGTTCCAAGTCCACCTCGCCAGCAAGGACAGCGGTTTTGGCTCGTCGGCGGGTACGCTTAGGTGAGACTGGGGCGATGACGGTTTTGTCGCTAGGTTTATCTTCGATTGCAGTCGGGGCAGAATCGGAGCGGACCAACTGCAAGGCCGCCATTCTCGTGCTGAACGCCGCCTCGATTTGTTTGGCATCCTCCGGAGGGAGACGATTTTTGGCTTTGAGAATGTTGACCGCGCGCGCTTGCATTTGTTCCTGGGTGGGAAGCGCCTCGATTACAGCGAGAAGGTCCGTTCGGGTTGCTTCGATGTCTGCGGTGCTGTTTGCCGAAGATTCGGAAGAACGGCTGCCGGGGGAAGGTTCAGTTGCTGGACCGGCCGCGGCTAGCTGGACTTCTGCCGCGCTTGCTTGGGGATTGATGTCAGGCGCATCGAGATCGTCGTCCCCGGCAATGCCGACCAACGTGAACAGGGCATACCGCCGTGCGTATGTGAGTGCAGCGCCCATCCGCCGCGGTGCCGAAATTTCCGAGAGCCGGCAGATCGGCCAGTCCGACGATATCCATTCACCGGAGGTGTGGATCAGCAAGGTCGTGAGGTTGATGAGACCGTTGGTCGCGTCGATCTCGGTGCTTTGGGTGATCGCAATCTGCTGTCCGCCTAACGCTTTTCGGATAATTTCCAGACCACCGGACAAGGGTGCGTAGCGGAAATTCTTCGGGCTTTCGTGAATGTTGCCAGGATAGACCGAGCCCAACATTGATTTTGCCGGGTTCGAGAGTTCGATCTGCGCTTTTGCCAACGCTGTTGCGATCGCTGCGACGTGTTCACTGGACCGGCGCATATGACGCCTCCAGGTCAAGAAGGTCAAAGGTGACAGCGCCGGATTTTGAACGTTTGGCTCGGATGCCATGGCCCATGGCTTCTTTGGCATCCATCGGCATGAGTGCCTTCAGCTCGGTTTTTGCCCGCTCGTGATCGAGATGTGCGCTGCGGGTCTGCCGGTAGAGCGCAGCGAAATCGGCCCAGGCATTGGACACATTCATGTCCACGATCCGAATGGCCTCAATCCGAGGTTTCGGTGGCTCGCCTTCGAATAAGACGGGCGGCTCGCCGGTCTTTACAGCGTGCCAGAACACTTTTTCCACGGCGATTAATACGGTCTGATAGATCGGATCAGCTTCGACCGATATCTCCACCCACTTTCCCCCGCCATTGATGATTGACAGCACGGACTTTTGCGTGTTGGCCACAAGCATGTTGTGCTGCAACTGAGCCATATGCTTTGCAGCCGCAGCTTCTTCCGAGAACGACCACGGGAGCATAAATTTGGCCTCAAAGACGGCTCCCGTTTCCTTGACGAGGCCGTCCAGGGTCGCCGCCATCCAGGGGACGGAGCGGTGGAAGAGGCGGTTCTGAACCCCAACGACCTGGTGCCCGGCGTTGCGCTCGTACCAGCGCCGGTTCAATTCCTCAGTGACGACCCCGAGTTGAACGATGAGCTCTTCCGAGAGGTCGGGACTGGCCGTCTCGCCACGCTTTTCCTTCCAAAGCTGCAACAGGGCTTTTTCGTCCTTGCCCATGATGATGCGGGCATCGGAGCCACCAAGAAAGTGACGGCGATCTTGGTTAAGTAATTGGGTTTTCTTTGAAATAACCACCTCTGTTGTCCGCCAACATGAAATTTGAGATAAGCCCGCAGCGATGTGATATCAACATTTAATATTGAACAATAATGGCTTAGTATAGTCAAGCATGAAATCGTATGCCATCACACCTGGACAATGCCGGGCAGCGCGCGCGCTGCTCGACCTCACCCAGCCGCAACTCGCCGACCTCGCGGGGCTCGGCCTGTCAACGATCGTGGATTTCGAAAAATCCCGCAGGGACATTTCCTATGACGCGGCCGTGGCAATTCAGCGCGCGCTCGAGAATGCTGGCGTAAAGTTCCTCGCTAAAAATGGTGCGGGGCCTGGCGTGCGCCTTTGGAGTTGAGTGCGGAAACCAAACCTTTAGAGGCGGCCGCCTCGCCCGCCTAGTCGGGCACCGCTCCGCTGTTGATGACGATGGCCGGCTTTGTTCGCCAATTCTGTCGCCCCGCTCTTGGACCAGCCCGGATGGTCAAATCGAGCCCAGTAGAAAGGTAAAGGGCCCGTGGACGAGGCAACTACTCCGGGCGCATACGTGATCCTCTGGCAGCCGCCGGATTCGCGACGATCTGATATCCCGGCTATCAATAGTCGGCCGCACTTCTCAACCAGCTCGTGACTTCATCACGCGGCGGGGGAAGGGGATGGTTTGCGAACCTTTGAAATCATGCTGGCTGCAACGCCCCCGCCGTCGGCGACGATTTGTTCGGTGATCACGGCTTTGCCGATCGCGTCACGTTCGAACAGACCCCTCATACCCGTTCGGGGAGCGGGCGACCGCAATATGGCTCTCAGGAAGCCGTTTCGCTGGGACCTGCCAACGGGCCCGCCTTGGCTTCAAGGGTGCGTTTCGGGCTCATCTTGAACGCCACCCACATTACGCCGCCCATCACGCCAGTCGCGAGCTGAACGAGCCCTGTCAGCAGGGAGATCACTAAGCCATCGGTCTGCGCTAATCCGAAAAATCCAAAGGCTGCAACCATAGAAAATTCACGAATACCCCACCCCGCAATTGAGATAGGAAATGCTGCAATCAGCATCACTGGTGGGAGCAGCATAAACAGATCCATTAAAGTGACGCGCGCCCCTATCGCTTGCGCCAGTGCGTAAGTCGTCGCGATAGCGATGACATGAATTAGTAACGACACTGAAACAACCAGAGATCCACTTCCAGACGAGCGGACGACGCGAGCGGCAATTTTTGCGCAATCGTGCAGTTTCCGCAGCAACGGCAGCCCGTCGAGAAGGGGCCACGCCGCGAAGCCGCTAGCAACAAAGCAAAACCCTGCGAAAAGTCCGCCACCTCCGGCTGCGATCAGGGAAACCCGTAACGCACTATCGTTTATATGGCCAAAACTCAGCGGCCACGTCGCGACGATTATCCCGCAGATTGCCAGCAAACCAAACCCGCGATCAATCAGGATTGAGTAGGTCGTCTCACGCCATCCCGATTGGCGCCCAACCAGCCATAGCCGGATGGCATCACCCCCCAGCGAAGACGGAAGAACTTGATTGAAGAAATTTCCGATCATCACCAGTTGAAAGGCCCGGCGCCAAGTCAACTCGATACCGCAGAAACGGCAAATCACGCGCCACCGCTCGGCAATGAGGGCGGACTGCAATAGGCATATCGTGAATGCTATTGCCAGCCATAATGGCAAAATACTGCCGGCTCGCGCCACAAGCGCGGCCATGTCGAAGCCGCTCAACGCAAACCACAATAGCGCAACGGAGGCAGCCAGCTTAAGGACAACTGCGAGGATTTTGAAATGATTCATTATGCGCCAAGGATACTACGCTGCAAGATAGGCGCCAGTGTCGACCCCTGCTCGGCTACTGCAGACGATATATCAGATGACCGATCTCGAAATCGATCGATACGAAGGTATCCATTGGATCGCTAACACCTATATCATGGATGTTCCAGTAGGTTACGCGATCCTCCCATCCTGAAAATCTTGCATGAAGCAATTCGCGATGCTCGGCCTCATCCAGCGCGACAACCACGTCCGCACGAGCGAGGTCGTCGACCGTGCATGTTTCGGGCAAGCGGTCGGCAGCCAAGGGAAGGATGCCGCGGTGTTCGAGCGCGTCGCGGGTATACGGTGATATGGGGCCGACATTCGAGGAGCCTCGTTCGAGCGCCAGGCCCCGCGACGACGCGATCCAATCCAAACCAATAAAGCTGACCCGATGGTTGAACAATTCTTCCGCAAAGCGGCTCCTATAGTAGTTTCCGGTGCATAAAAATAGGACGTGCCGCTTCATTGATTTGCCTCTAGTTGCTCTCCCATATCAGAGCTTTACAACCTTCGCTTCGCCCTCAACGACGGACTGGGAGATGTCATTGGAACAGAAGTGGAACATCGTGGTCGGTTCAACGCGGCGCATCGTATTTGGTTGACCGAGCTTGGCTAACTTGGCATCTGAAGGCCGAAGAGGAAGCATCGTTTGCCCATCGCAGCCGACGTTCAACTGGGAGAGCGGACGCGGATTCCTCTCCCGGATCTGGTGAACCTTTATGGGTGCTCCATTGGGGATGACACCTTCATTGGCCCCTTTGTTGAAATTCAAACGGGGGTAACGATCGGGCGCCTCTGTAAAATTCAGTCGCATTCCTTTATTTGCGAAGGCGTCGACATCGGACATGAGGTTTTCGTCGGGCATGGTGTCATGTTCACCAATGATCTTTTGCCCCGCGCCACCGATGAATCCGGGCGGCGGATTACGGACGATTGGGTGATGTCGCGCACGTCGGTGGAGTTTCGTGCGTCGATCGGCAGTCGGGCCGTCATTTTGCCCGTCAGGATTGGTGCATCCTCATTGATAGGTGCTGGGTCCGTCGTAACGAAGGATGTACCACCATATGCCATCGTGGCCGGAAATCCGGGGCGGGTGATCGGCGATGTGCGCGATAAGCGCGATCCGCGCTAGCTGATACGGGATACCTCGTGAAAGTACCCTTCAATGATTTGACATGGCAGTGGCGCCATATCGAGGACGGCGTCAAGTCTGATTTCGACCGTGTTTTTGCAAGCAGCCAGTTCTCATCGGGCTCATTCGTCGACGCCTTCGAGCGTCAGATTGCGGAATGGTTGAATGTCCCGCACGCGATCGGCGTCAATTCCGGGACCTCGGCGCTTCATCTCGCGCTCCTCGCTGGCAACATCGGGAGTGGCGACGAAGTTTTGCTGCCTGCGCATACGTTTATCGGCAGTGCCTGGGGCATTTTGTATGTCGGCGCGGTCCCGGTGTTCTGCGATGTCGATGAGCGGACCGGAACGATCGATATCGCGGCCGCGCGTCAACTTGTGACTCCGCGGACACGCGCTATCATTCCCGTCCATCTCTATGGCCAGCCGGCAAACATGGACGCAGTCGTCAGCTTCGCTCGGGATCACAATCTAAAGGTGATCGAAGACGCTGCTCAATCGATCGGCGCGACATGGAATGGACGTTCCACCGGCACGATGGGAGATCTGGGCTGCATCAGCTTCTATCCCGGAAAAAATCTCGGAGCTGCTGGCGAGGCGGGGTTGATCGTAACCTCCGACGACAACTATGCCGGCCGCTTGCGCTCATTGCGCAATCACGCTCAGACCGAGCGATATGTTCATGCGGAGCTCGGCTTCAACTATCGGATGGACGGGCTGCAGGCCGTTGTTCTGAAACACAAGCTGCCGCTTCTATCCACGTGGACGAAACGGCGGAACGAGCTCGCGCTTAGGTATATTGCAAGCCTCGGGGGGCTACCGCTCGAAATCCCATCCATCCGGCATCAAACGCATTGCTGGCACCTTTTTGTCATCCGCACGCACTCGCGCAACGCACTCCGCGATGCATTGTCAAAATCCGGGATTGAGACCGGGTTGCACTACCCTGTGCCATTACACCGGCAACCTTGCCTGTCTGCCTATGTGAAGCCTGGTGCAACGTATCCGGTGGCTGACAAGTGGGCAGACGAAGGCCTTTCGCTTCCACTATTTGACGGAATGACGGACGAGCAGTTTGATTACGTGGTCAAGGCGGTCACTGCCTTCTATCAGTAGGCCGAGCAGAGCGTGCCAGATCCGCCGCGATGCCGTGGGGAAGATGATCTCATATGTCGATTTTGCCCGACATCGTCATTGGAGGCGCTCCGCGCTCGGGTACGACCTTTCTTTGCGAGGTCCTTGACAAGCATCCCGGCGTGTATCTGGCAAAGCCAATCGCGCCAGAGCCAAAAGTGCTGTTGGCTGAGCATCCTGACGGCGATGAGGGAATTCTAAAAAGATACGATCACTATTTCGCGGACGCCCCGCCGAATTTGGTGCGAATCGAGAAGACCACAAACTATTTTGAAAACGAAGATGCGCGATTGCGATTCGCGCGATTGCTGCCCAAGACCAAGCTGATCATACTGCTGCGCAATCCTGTTGATCGCGCTTATTCCAATTGGCTCTGGTCACGCAAGAATGGTCTTGAGACACTGAGCTTCGAGGAAGCCCTGAGTCTGGAAGGGAAAAGACCGAATCCCTTGCCGCCAGGGCGGGAAGCAGCACGGCCGTTCGACTATACAACACGCGGGCGCTATGGGAGTTTGGCGAGATCCTGGATCGAGGCGCTGGGTCGTGATCGCATCGGGTTCTTCATCTTCGAAGACATTTTGAGTCGACCGGAAATTTTCGTTGCCGGAATCCAGGCGTTTGCAGGGCTAACGCAGCTTTCCTGGTCTGCCTTGCAGACAGGTCGCGTCAATGCGACGGAAGCCGATAGGCCCATCGATCCCGAAACGGCAAAACGACTCCGAGCATGCTTCGCGTCTGAAGTCAGAGAATTTCATGCCGTTACAGGCGTTGATGTCGCTGCCTGGGGGATTTAATCGATGGACCCGACGGCAATGCCGGCCGTCGCTGCTCGCAGCGAATTGTCGACTAGTAAAATATCTGCGCACCGCGCGCTGGGGTGGATGGCACCATAATGACAATCGGAATTGGATTGGTGGGCTATGGGTATTGGGGACCAAACCTGCTTCGAAATTTTCGCAGCAATTTGGCTTGCCGCGTGATTGGAGTTGCCGACAAGAAAGGCGAGACTCGCGAGCGCCTCTCGGCCGCATTCCCTGATATCCAGACTTTCGAGGACGCTGAAACGCTCATCGCGCTTCGTGATGTCGATGCTGTGGTCATCGCGACTCCGGTCGCAAGCCACTACGACTTGGCGCGCCGGGCGCTCGATGCTGGAAAACATGTGCTTGTTGAAAAGCCGATGTGCGCTACAGTGGACGAAGCGCAGGACCTTGTTGAGCGGGCGGAGCGGAAGTCCCTGGTTCTCATGGTCGATCATACCTTTCTGTTCACCGGTGCGGTCCAGATGATCAAAAAACTGGTCGCGCGGTCGGCGCTCGGTCAGGTCTGCTATTTCGATTCGCTGCGTGTGAACCTCGGTCTTTTCCAGCCCGATGTGAATTGCCTCTGGGATCTGGCGCCTCACGATCTGTCGATCATCAATCATTTGATCGATGATGAGCTGATCGATATCGAGGCCTCCGGCTACTGTCACGTGAATCATGATGCGCCCGACATGGTGTATCTCACGCTGCATTTCCGGAAGAACTGCATCGCGCATTTGAACCTGAGCTGGATGTCGCCGGTCAAAATCCGGCGCTTCACGATCGGGGGAGCTGACAAGATGCTCGTGTGGGACGATCTGGACGAGGATCAGAAGATCAAGATCTACAGCTCTGGCATTCACTTTCAGCCCGAAGAGCAACGCTCGATGATCATTCCGCAGTACAGAATCGGCGATATCCATTCGCCGCGTTTGCAGAAGACGGAAGCGCTTGTCGGCGTCGCGCAACACTTTGCCGACGTCATTCAAGGCGAGACGCTGTCGATCATGGATGGGGTCCAGGGTCTGAAGATCGTGCAAACCCTGGAAATGGCGCAATCGCGAATCGATGACAATTTGAGGCGCGTCCGGTCACGGCGAGCCATGCCGCAATGACCGCGCGGATACTCGTTACCGGCGGAGCCGGATTCATCGGTAGCCACCTCGTTGATCAGCTCATCGATGAAGCGCGGCCGGTTACTGTCCTGGACGATTTTTCCGTCGGCTTCGAAAGCAATCTCGTCAACGCAACCGGGAAGGGTGATGTTCGCGTCGTGCGAGGATCGGTGACGGATCCGGAGGCGGTGGCGGATGCGTTCGATAACTGCGAGGTGGTCTATCATCTCGCGACACAATGTGTACGCCGATCACTCACGAGGCCGATGGAATCCCATGACGTGAACGCGACGGGAACCATGACCGTTCTGGAAGAGGCGCGGCGGCGGCGCGTCCGCCGCTTTGTGTATTGCTCCAGTTCGGAGGTTTACGGAAACGCGTCGCGGGGGGAGTTGCGCGAAGACGTCACCGTTTGCTGTCCGATGACGGCTTACGGCGCTTCGAAGCTGGCAGGAGAGCTATATACTGAGGCCTATCTGCGAACCTACGGTCTGCCCACGACTGTCGTTCGCCCCTTCAATGCCTATGGGCCGCGTGCGTACCAGACCGGCGTCCGCGCCGAGGTGCTGCCGCGGTTTGTCGGACGAGTTCTGAATGGGCTCAGCCCGGTTGTGTTCGGCGATGGCAAGAACGCTCGCGATTTTACTTATATCACCGAGATCGCACGCGGGATCAGGCTGGCCGGCGAAACCGATGCCGTTATCGGCCAGCGCGTCAATGTCGCGCGCGGCGTGCCAGTCACGGTGAACGATCTGGCGCGGGAGGTTCTGACGGCTCTGTCGCGAAACGATCTCACGATTGAATATCGGGGCGATCGTCCGGGCGACGTGGCCTATCTGCATGCCGACACCCGGAAGGCAGAAACCTTGCTTGGCTACAAGGCCAAAGTCGAGCTTCACACCGGGGTGCGTGACTACATCGATTGGGTACGCGCGACCATCGACCCGAAGGATTTGCTGGAGCAGAAGGTCGAAAACTGGATGATGGAAGGCGATGTCGATGCCATCCGCTCCTGAAGTTGCTTTTAGCCGACCGTGCTTTGGAATCGAAGAGGAGGAAGCGGCGGCGCGGGCGATCCGCAGCCGCTGGGTGGTTGGCGGACCCAGCCTTGCCGAATTTGAGAAGCGGTTTGCCGAAGTCTGCGGCGCCGAGAATGCTGTCGGGGTGTCGTCCTGGACGACGGGAGCGTTTCTGCTGCTGAAGGCGTTGGGAATTGGTCCGGGCGATGAAGTTATCGTGCCGTCACTGACGTTTATAGCCTCCGTCAACGTCATTGTTCATGCAGGCGCCACACCGGTTTTTGCAGACATCGATCCGGGGACATTCAATATCGATCCGGATGACACCGAGCGCAAGATCACGCCAAGAACGCGGGCCATACTGCCTGTCGACCAGATTGGCTTGCCGTGCGAAATCGATCGTTTTCAGGTGTTGGCGGCTGCGAAGAATCTCATTCTTATCCAGGACGCTGCCTGTTCGTTCGGAAGCAAGTTCCGCGGAGCCCCGGCCGGTTCGCATGCACCATATTCCGTTTTCAGCCTTCATGCCCGGAAAGTGATTACGACGGGGGAGGGCGGTATGATCGTGACCAACGATGGGGAGCTATCGGCAAAACTTCGCCGCCTGCGCCATCAAGGAATGTCGCTGAGCGACTATCAGCGGCACAAAAGCTCGCCGACCATGTTCGAATCCTATCCGGAAATCGGTTATAATTTCCGTATCACCGATATTCAGGCTGCAATCGGCGTGGCGCAGATACAGAAACTCGACGCGTTTCTTGCGCGCCGTCGTGTGATCGCGCAAATCTATTTAGATGGTTTGAAGAATCACACAACTGTCGTAGCGCCGAGCGTGCCACAGCATGTCACGCCGAACTGGCAATCGTTTCAGGTGCGGGTGCGCGACGGCCAGCCCTCGACCCGAAACGCGCTCATGGAGCATTTTTATCGGTATGGTGTGGCGACACGCCGCGGCGTCATGGCATCGCACCTTGAAGAGCCCTATCGTCACATGGGTGCGCGCCTGCCGCATACAGAAGCTGTGGCTGCATCGTCACTGCAACTGCCGATCTTCCCCGAAATGACGCATTCAGACGCCGAGCGGGTCCTCGAGGTCTTATCGAATTTCAAGAGTTGAGCAGTACGATTACATTGCGACGCTCTGCTCTGATCGAATGCTTAGTTCCGCCTTGCTATGGCTGTTCGTTTGAAAACGAGCAGGCGATGGATGGGCTTGAGTATCGATGCTCGCGGCCAATTTGAATCTTCCACCAGATCGAGGCCGGCGTTTTGCATTTGCTCGATCCATTGCGGTCCATGCAAGCGTTCGGGAATGATCCGGAGATAGCCGACACGCTCAGCGATGATATGCGCGGGTTCGGTCGGATAGATTGCCTGAGCGACCCGGACGGCGATGGAGTCCGCGGTCGACGGCATCGCTCGCCAGAGGCGGCGCTGGCCGATAAGAAACCGATTCGTAAAATTGTCCTGCGGCATGGTGGCGATCAGAAAGCCCGCATGGAACTATGTCGGCCGCGAGCTTTGCGGCAAGCCGGTTGTGATCTCCGGCTATCAGGTGCAGCACGCTTTCTGCAAGAATCACGTCAAACGGACCGCGCCGGGCTTGCAAGTAGTCTGCGGTCTCGAATGTCAAACCATCGCTGCCACCAGGGTCAGCTTTCGCCCGCGCCGCAGCGGTCTGGATGTTGAAGGGCGAGATATCGACGCCAGTGAGGGATGCGTGAGGCCGGTTCCGGCGAAGCGCAAGTAGGAGATTGCCGGCACCGCATCCGAGATCCAGAACGTGAAGCGCGTCGCTGTCAGGCATGCGCTCGAGCGCAGCATCGAGGAATAGACGAATGCTGTCCTCGCGCCCGGAGAAGGCCGTTTTTTCAAACGGTCGGCCCGCTTCGCCCGTCACGCGGATTGCCGATCCAGGTGTTCGACGAGGTCGATCGGCCGCAGGAATTCGAAGCGACTGTCGGCCGCGATTATCTCGATGAAGTCCCGATAGATCTTGAGCATCGGCGGATTTCCGGAAAAGCCGCGCTCGCAATGGGTCAGCAGGCACACGATTCCGCCGCTGCTGGCGATCAGGTAAGCGGCCTTGATCCAGGTCGAGAGAATCCGGGTCGGGCTGTAGCCAAGGAATTGCAGGCTGCCGTCGCGCGGCATCGAGAGCGGAAGTTCCCACATCGTGCCAATCTTCCAAGGGCGAGCGCTGGCGCATCCGTTGTTGGGAACCGGGAACAGTCCGCCGGATGTCGGAATGCTGCTGTCGTAGCGATAGTGGGAAGCAAGTTCCTCGATCATGACCTTCGTGCGCACCAGCGACGGTGCGCGATAGCCGGCCGTCTTGAATTCCGCTCCCACCTGTGCGCCGGCCGCGAGGCGCGCGTGCCGTTCTGCCGCCGGCGCAAAGGGCGTCCGGTTCGAATGGTCGTAGCCATGAATGCCAATTTCATGACCGCGCTTGCAAATCTCCGAGGTCAAGCCCCTGTCGATCGACCAGGCGCAGGGTACGATATAGTTTGCCGAGCGGGCACCGTGGCCTTCCTCGATGGGGAAAAACCATTTGACCAGGTTGGCGAGTCCCTCCGCGCTGTCGATGTCGTGCGTGAGGAGGACCGGCGTTCGTGCAGGCCTTTGAAATGGCACGTCGCCGAGGTCCGCCACGGCATCTGCCGAAAGGTCCACTGGCCAGCCCGGGAAACTGGCCCATTGCGACTGCCGGTAACGCTGCAGGCGTCCGATGCCGCGCCCGATAGCTCGGCGGAGTGGTCCCGGAATACTTCGATAATTCACCGGCAATCGTGCCGATGTCGGCGGCCTGGACAGATAAGCGTTGCGCTCTCGAAGATACACCGCGCTTGCTTGTGTTTGGGACCGGACTGCGCTGTCATGCCAGTCGACGGTGCCATTGCCGATCAGCGCGGCCATTTGTGCCGGCAGCATGATATCAAGCCCTTCGGCCCAAGATGCCGTTGCGGGTAAGTCCTGGCCGCCTAGCCGCACTTTGATCAGCGAGGTCTCAGACATCGCTTTCTGGTCTCAGCGGTGCTGGCTTGGTTCGTTTCGAAACGAAATAGAGTGGTCGCCTCTTTGTCTCGATGAAAATCCGATAAAGATATTCGGCGAGCATTCCAACCATCATGAACAGCAATCCGAACAGCACCGTCATCATGGTCATGATTCCGGTCCAGCCCGGTTCCACGTCGGTAACCGACCAGGTTATCAGCAGATAAAGCAGGAACAGGATACTGCCGGTGAAGACGGTGAAACCGAGCATCGCGACGAACTTCGCAGGGACCGGCGAAAAGCCGATAAAGACGTCGTAGGCGGTGTTCAGCATCTGGCCGAATGACCATCGTGTGGCGCCGTGGATGCGTGCTTTTCGGTCATAGGGAACGGTGGCCTGGTTGAAACCCGTCCATGCGACGAGAGCGAACGTGACACGGTTATGCTCACGGTATTGCAGAAAGCAGTCGAATGCGGTGCGATCCATGAGCAGGAAGCTGCCCGTCCTGAATCTTGAATTCTTCGGCATCGCATAGCGTCTTAGGACGTAATTCAGGATGTGCGACGCGGTTTTGCGTGGCCAACTGTCGGCACGTTCACGACGTGCGCCCCAGACGATATCGGCGCCGTTACGCCATTCCAGGATAAAATCGAGAACGGTTTCGGGAGGATCCTGAAGATCGCAAGCCAGCGTGGCGACGACGTCCTGATTGGGTTCGACATGATCGAAGCCGGCCGTAAGGGCGTAATGGGCACCGAAATTCCGCGACAGCCGAACTCCGGAAAAACGAGACGACCTCTGGGCCAGTGTTTCGATCTTGGCCCAACTGTCATCGGATGACCCATCGTCGACAAAAATAACGCGGCCGTCGATCTCGGGATCGGCGAAAATAACCCGGGTGACTGCATCCGCACATGCGTCAATATTCGGTGACTCATTGAATACCGGAGTAATCAGGGTTAGCCGCGCGGGGCGTGCTCTCTCGCTGGTCATCTTGAGCCGTACGAAATGTGCCTGATAGCTTCTGGAATAAGCCTCTGCATAACTTTCAACCCGCACCAAGTCCACCGTCAGGACGGTAAAATTCACTTCCTGTGCGGGCTAAGCGCCTTATTCGGGGAAGCAGCGATGCCGCGACGCGAGAGACCGCAGCGTTCACTTTTCCGTACCCCTGATGCGAATATCGGTCTGTCCAGAGATGGCGGTCATACAACTTCTAGATTTCTTGTCTTGCGTGTCACCGTAAAGATGCTCGGTGCAATCCCGAGCATGGAGCGGCGCCCGACAAACGGAAAATCAAGAAACTTGATCGGAAAAAAGACCAGACAAAAAATCAAGTACAGAAATGCCTTGAGGCGCTCATTGCCCAATGAAAAAATCACGGCCAGGACTTCGGTCAGCAGCAGAGTCAGTAACGTGAATGGACCTGTTGCGTTACGTTGCTCCAGCAATTCAAAGCCCGGAAAGAGAGTGGCCGCGCCGACGTGTGTCAGCCTCTGATAGTCATGAGGGGAGGCGTGAAACGGAAACATGAACGGGATCAGGTGTGCCGCCAAACCGTTTTCGCGCGTCGCTCGTGCGAGATTTTTGCAAATCTGCGTCAACCCGGGAACGTGCTCAAGAACGGACCGCGATATGAAAGCATCAACGGATTCATCCCGGAACGGCAGATTGCTCAAATCGCATACGATGTCGGTTGCGGCATAATCGAACAGGTCTATCGTAACGATCTGCGGATCGATTCGGTGGTTGCCCGCTCCGATATCGATGACAAGCTGTTTCTCCGGGTCCGAGAAGCGCAAAACGGCGGCGCGATAGTTGAACGGAAACGTCGGTGCGAAGACCGTAATCCCCAAAGCGTAGTAGGCCTTTCCCAGGATCTTCTTTAGCCGATATTTGACGATATCGAGTTCGTCCGTCGCGTCGGGAACTTCGATGAAATAGATTTTTCCGCCCCTGACAGGATATTCCGCCGAACATGTGGAGCAGCGAAGGGAGGATGGGGTATCGGTGAGATCAGCCCGGCATGTCGGGCAGCAGAGCGCCTCGCGCACTTTCGCCAAACGCGTTTCCTGTTGGCGGTCTGTCGTGCCTGTCAATCGCAACACGTTGCATTCCACTGTTTCGTCGGCTGTGACGCGTTTCCTAGCTGACGCGATCGGGGATAATTCGATCCGGATACCATAGAATGGTCCGGGAGTGGAACATTTTGCAATTCAACCCATTCCGGCCTAGGACTTTGATCAGAGCTCGGGTTGCTGTCGGCGGCCGTGGCGGAGCCAGTCGCGACAGGGATGCATAGCGTGAGCGCGAAACCGGAGGATACAGACGGGTTGCTGGTCTGGAAATTCTGGCGTGCTGCAGGCTACCTTCTGGTGGCCTTGAATGTGGGTCTCTTTATTTTATTTTGTACGCGCGGTCTCGATCTGACCGACGAAGGCTTTTACCTGAACTGGATCAAGGATCCCTGGGAATACTCCTTTTTCCTCACCGCGACCGGATTTTTCTTTCATCCTCTCGCGCTGATTTTTCCGGACAACGTCGTTGCCTGGCGGTGGGCTGGCGGGGGTCTTCTTCTCGGTTCAGCCTTTGCATTCGGCTGTAGCATTCGATCGTATGTCTATCGGTGGCTTCCCGAGAGGCCGGAATTGCCGTTGTCGGCTGTTCTGACTCTGTCCACGACGGTCCTTTTCTTTTATAGCTGGTGGCTGCCTTCTCCCGGATACAATCTGCTGAATCTCGCGGGATGTTTGTTATTCACCGCCGGCTTGCTCTTTAGCGCTGGCGGCGATGGCCGCATGTATGGCCTTCGGATGGTATCGAGTGCTGGGCTGACCAGCTTGGGTGCGATTGCAATCTGGATGGCGAGGCCTTCGACCGCTTTCCCGATGGCGCTGTTCGCCATGATTTTTCTGGTTGTCCATAAGCGGCGCGAGGTCCTTGTTTCGCTGATCTGGGCAACGTTTCTGACTTTGATTTTCAGTGCGGTGATCGCGCTTGCGATTGGCGGGACATTTCAAGGTTTGGTCGATCACTACCGTCTGGGTTTTGACTTGATTAGCCTGTTGAGGCCGCCTTTCTTGCCTTCGATCAGGGATCAGTTCTGGTATACGTTTTCGCACCTCGACTGGATTTTCTTTCTCGGCGCCGCGGCGATTGCTTTTCTGATTGTTCAACTAGGGCGCCTGGATAGAACCGGTCCATGGCTCCATGTGCTTGCGGTGCTGGCTGTTGTGGCAGTCAGCATCTGCATCGGAATGAAAATCGTTGCCGACGACGGTGGCCAGTCGGTCGCGCGATTGATCCCCTTAAGCACGGTTATCGCGCTTCTTGTTACCTCCATCTTTCGGGCATCGAAGCTCAATCTCGCGTTCATTCTCGTCCTCATTGCGGCGTCGGTGCTTGTCTGGTGGAGTCTATCCTCGGTACTGACGATGGTCATTCTGGCCAGTTTGCTGCTGGCCTTGATCAGCCGGTCTCTTGATAGCGACGATAGAGCCAAGGCATGTTGGACAGCGCTGCTGCTTTGCTGGGTTCCGATCGCCTTCGGGTTTGGCAGCGGAAACACCATCGATCTGTTGAGCGGACTTGCTTCGGTATTCTGGATCGCAGTTGTCTTTTTACTGGCAATGGCTTTGTTTCCGACTGCGCACGGTCGGATCGTCGAATGGATCGGAGTCGGATTTGTCTGCGCAACGTTTGCGGCGCTGGTCGGCGCGGCATCGAAACCCTACCGCTTGACGCATTCATTGTGGGCGCAGAACGAGTGCATCTGGATCGGACGTTCAAGCCTCCCCATATGTCTGGATCCGGCCTCGGTCCGCTATTTTCGCCAAATCGAAAAGGCGGCTCTCATGTCGGGTTTTGCCAGATCAACGCCGATTATCGATTTGACGGGAACCGCACCCTCGACCATTTTCTTTTTGGAAGGCTTGCCGATCGGTTCGGCTTGGCTGTTGGGTGGCTATCCAAACAGCGAAGAGTTCACAAGAAGAGCGCTTGATATCGTCCCGCGCGATCAGCTCGGCAGTGCCTGGGTACTAACGGCACCGGCGGGCCACCGACCGATTCCAGACACCGTGATGAAGGCTGTGGGTTTGAACTTTCCTCTCGATTACGAAGAGATTGTTCGAAGCCGGACGGAATACGAAAACGAAACCCATGTTCTTTGGAAGCCGAAGTCAAAATGAGAATCTGGCTGGTCAATACCGGAGAGGAGATCCCGTCGGACACCGGCAAGCCGCGTCTCCTGAGAACGGGTATCATGGCGGAGCGCCTGGCCCACCGCGGCCATGAGGTGACCTGGTGGAATTCCACGGTCAACCATCAGAGAAAGGAACAGCGCGCGTCGACGACGACGATCGCGGACAGGCCTGAAGGTTACAAGCTGGTGCTGCTCTACGGCCGGCTCTATTCGAAGAATGTATCGATAAGGCGCATCGTCAGTCACGTGCAGAACGCACGTGCCTTTGAACAACTGGCACCGACGATGCCTCGTCCGGATTTGATCTTGTGCGGATATCCGCCGATTGAACTGGCTGAAGCCGCCGTTCGTTTTGCCCGCTCGAACAGCGTTCCGGTCGCCGTCGATTTCAGGGACATGTGGCCTGACATCATCGCAGAGTATGCTTCGGGTCTGAGCCGCATCGCCGCGATGCCCGCGGTCGCCTATTGGAACAGGTCGCTTCGCTACACCGTCAGGAATGCGACCGCCATTCTCGGTGTGACCGACGGTTTCGTGGATTGGGCTTTACAGCGAGGTGGTCGCCCGCGTGGGCCGCTCGACCGAGCCTTTCATCTCGCGATTAATCCAATCCCACCTGCGCAGTCAGACGTTCACGATGCGGAACGGTTCTGGGATGAGTTGGGCATTATGCCTGGGAGGGAGCAAACCATTGGATGTTTTGCGGGGACATTGAGCCGCCGACTGGACATCAAGACGCTGGTACAGGGAGCGGTCCAGCTTCCGGAGACCGACAAGCAGACGTCGAAACTCGTCATTTGTGGTAAGGGCGATCAGGACGACGAACTGCGCGCACTGGGTCGGACTGAAAAGCATATCGTTTTTGCCGGCTGGAGAACTGCCGCCGAAATTCACGTTCTGCTGCGGCGGTGCCACTATGGAGCGGTGCCTTATTTCTCGACATCTGATTTTGTTGTGCACTATCCCAACAAAGTTGGCGAATACCTCGGTGCCGGATTGCCGATCATGACCGGCTTAACCGGGCAGGTCCGTTCGCTATTGAAAGCGCGCGGTCTGGGGTATTTCTATAATGAGGGTGATGTAGCCTCTGCGACCAGGTGTTTGCAGCTTATCTCTGCGGATCGTTCGTCGTTCGAGACGAAGCAACGGATGGCGCGTGAGGTTTACAAGGAATTGTTCGATCCACAGCGGATTTACGATAGCTTTTGTGAGCACCTGGAGCATTTAGCTTCGGAAGGTCTTTGCAACAAGAATATTGCGTCTGATCGTGCGGTGGCCTTATAGGCTATTCGTCGGATAAGTCCGATTTTACAGAGACCTATGGTGCACTGAGCCACCGTTACCAGTCGCAAAGAAAGCTAAATATGTCAGGTGAGGATAGCGTAGGCAGATTTCGGAGCCGAGAGGCCGTTGTCGGTGTAATAGGCCTTGGCTACGTCGGCCTTCCGCTTTGTCTTGCGATCGCCGAATCAGGCTCGCGCGTGATCGGCTTTGATATTGATCCCGAAAAGCCGGCGCTGCTGGCGAAAGGACAAAGTTACATCAAGCACATCGAAGCGAATAAGATCGGCTTGGCCAACCAGACCGGCCGGTTCCAGGCCACGTCGGACTTCTCTCGTCTGCGGGAAGCCGACGCCATCCTGATCTGCGTTCCGACTCCGTTGACTTCTCATCTTGAGCCTGACCTGTCATTCGTGGAGTCGACCGCGGAGGTGGTTTCGGCGAACTTACGCAGGGGGCAATTGATCGTTCTGGAATCGACGACATTCCCGGGAACAACCCGTGAGGTATTGCGGCCGATCCTTGAGAAAAGCGGACTCCGCGACGGTGTTGATTTTTTCCTCGCGTTTTCTCCTGAGCGCGAGGACCCCGGCAATCCCGATTTCACTACCACCAGAATTCCGAAGGTCATTGGCGGAGATGATTCACTCGCACGCGAAATGGCGGTCGCCCTCTATGACGGCTTCATTGCAAAGACGGTTCCGGTGTCGTCAGCCGCGACCGCTGAGGCGGTGAAGATTACCGAAAACATTTTTCGGGCTGTCAATATCGCCCTTGTGAATGAACTGAAGGTGATCTACAAGAAGATGGGGATCAATATCTGGGAAGTGATCGAAGCGGCCAAGACAAAGCCATTCGGCTTTATGCCGTTCTATCCCGGTCCCGGGCTCGGTGGTCACTGCATCCCGATTGATCCGTTCTATCTCACATGGAAAGCTAGGGAATTCGGAATTGCCACGCGGTTTATCGAACTGGCCGGCGAGATCAATTCCAACATGCCAGGCTACGTCGTTAACGAGCTTGCGATTGCGCTCGATCGTCAGCAGCGAAAGGGGCTGAATGGTTCTCGTATTCTAGTGCTTGGGCTCGCCTATAAGAAAAATATCGATGATGTCCGGGAGAGCCCATCGCTCGTCCTGATCGAGTTGCTTGAAGCGCGCGGGGCGACTGTGGATTTCTATGACCCCCATGTTCCGGTTGTTCCTCCGACGCGCGAGCATGCAAAACTGGCTAATAGGAAATCCGTAGCATTCGGCCCGAACATCAATTTATACGATGCGGTGTTGATTGCGACTGACCACGACGATGTCGATTATGCTGCGCTGGTGAAATGGGCGCCTCTTATCGTCGATACGCGCAATGCCTGCGGCAAGCGGGGATTGACCGGGGGGCACATCGTATCGGCGTAGAGAGCTGCGCGCGCCATTATGCGGACTCTCTCGACGGGCAACTGGCTGTCGTGCGCCACCAGCAACAGACCTGCACCGCAATAAGAAGCAACGCGCCGTGCGCTATGAGCATTGCTTGTAGCGATCCTTGATATGGCACCATGGTGAAAATCATGACGTTGGCTGTTTGTGCGATCTTACCGAGTGCAGTATCGGTCGCTATCACCGAGACAGCGCGCATGAAAATCATCAGAAATCCCAAGACGATGACGCCAGGAAGGCCCCAATGTGCATTGGCGTCGGCGTCCACCGATGCATATGCGCTAGTCGAATCGTAGTATCTATATGGAAAGAGCTTCTTATAGACTTCAACCCCAATAATGTTCGATGGTGAGCGTCCGGAAAGGGTCGACCTGACTATCCCGTCCAGCCCCAAGTAACGCCCGTATGCCTCGGGAAAATAGTCATACCATCTGCTCGAAACTTCCACGGGTGCAAAATAGGTGCGGTAAATGAGATAGTCGCCGACATGCCCGAAACGGGTAGGTCCGTCGGTTGCTTCGCTCAATCGATACAGGTCGCCGAGCCCGACCCTCGCTCCACTGTGCTCGAGGACCGCAATCTCCTGCGCTGCGCCGCCAGCTGCCTGCCACGGTATTAGCGTGCGGTACATGTAGTGCGTCCCGAGCAGTAGAATTGAACCGCAGACTGCCGCTGCAATGGGTACGGCTGCACGCAATCTTGGTCGACGTAGCGCGATAAACAAGACAGTTGCTGTCAACAAAAAGATGAAACCCGGCCATTTTGCCGCGCTCGATAAGGCATAGGTCGTACACCACAAAATCACGGCACCGGTCGCCAAATAGCGTCGGGCATACAAAAGAAGTCCGGCCAGCAGTGGACCGAACACGGTCAACACATACTGGAAAGAGTAGGATAGAATCTGAGGAATGCCTTTGTTGAAATGCTCCCGCTCCGGGATTGCCGCCACGATCGAATGCGCCCGCAGCGCCTTGAGCAACGGCACCTCGCCAGCAATCGCAATATGAACAACGGGCAGGACCACCACCAGCGCCGTCAGAACGGCGATCAATATCGGGTGCGGTTGATCACGGTCGTGGCGAAAAGCTCGTCCTCGGCTCGCTAGATAGTCACCCGCGACTAGGCAAATGAAAATGAATACAGCCGAAAAGCCCTGAAGTTTGCCAAAATCTGGTACTGTGTAAAGGAGTGGTACAAGGTAGAACGTGAACCACGTCGTCGATGGGAGAAATTGCAGAGGATCAAAGTCTCTCTGTTTCACTTCGCTGACCTCCTGGCCTTGCTCCGAGAATTACGACGGCGCAGAGCAAAAGGCGTAGGTCGTATTGATCGCCGGACGCCAATGCGGTCAAAAAGACGAAGACTATGAAAGACACGATGGCACTTGATGGAAGCGATCGATCGCTTTCTTGCCAGCAGAGTTTTGCTGCCAAAGCCAGCATCACCATGGCGAGCGCGAGCGCGACGAGACCACCCGTAAACATCCATTCAGCCAGAATGTTATGCGGGTACCTATAAGGCTCCGGTGCTCCGTTGTAGACGTTGATGCTGTTGACGACATACTGTCCCAAGCCGTTTCCGAAAACGGGTGATGACATGAAGCCACTTAAGGCCACTGTCAGCAAAACCGCTCGTCCGGACCGATCGGTGATCACCTTGGATTGGCATTCCTCTCTCTTAGCGGAAAGGAGACAATAGTCGATCCGGATCTCCATATCTTGTCCCGGATTCAGCCTGACTCCATCTTGTCCATGGTTCGGTCCGGCTTCCCCAATTGTAGGGTTGTTGAAAACGACGAAAGCCTCCGAAATGCGCTTGGACATTGAAGAATTGAATCGAACGTTCCAGATCGAAAAGGCGATGGCGAGAGAAATGAACAGCAGCGCCAGACTAAGTACTCTCCGCCTCGCCAGGAGCGCCGCAAATACGATACCGAGTGCGACGATAGCGGACAGAGCGGCTGCCTTCGAGAGTGTAGCCAATGTTGCAAAGAAAAACACGCCGATCAGGGGCAACATGATCGGCTTGTTGCCGCGGAGGTAAAGATAAAGCGAGACACATAGGCCCAGAAATTCTATTCGATAGAATGTAATTACGCCGCCAATGGGTGCCCAACCGAGACCATTGATCTCCGCCTTGTTAACTCCAGCCAAGGCGAGCAGGAATAGCAGAGCCGCTGTGGCGAGGGAGGTGCCTGCGATAGCACTTGCCCATTGTCGGTTGCTTGCTAGCAATACTAGAAGCCAGACTTGGGCCGTTAGATAGAGATTATCGATGATGGCGGGGGCACTACTATCGAGACCGAGGCTTCGCACCACGAGATAGGCGGCCAACGCCGTTACGGAGAACGCGAAGTAAATGCCATCTTTGGCGAAATGCTTAAAAGAGCTTAGCTTTGTTTGAAGTAAGATGGCCGCAACCAACCCGGCCGCGACCAGCAAGGCAGGCAGCCGTATTTCAAGCCAATGCGGGGATGTATCGGTCTCGCCAAATAGACGAGGAAAAGCGAGTTTGCCAGCGAGGATAGAGATCGTCAAAGCAGCGGTGGCGATTATGCCCAGCACATTAGGAAGGTCAAAAGCGCGCCTTTCGACGAACACGTCATCGTTTGTAGGCACAATCTTCAAATCCATGCTGGAGTATCGCTCCTATCGCGATGAGTCGGAGATTTCTACCTGAAAATCTCTGACCGTCTACAAGATTGTTTATCCCTACGGCACTGCATATGCCGCCAGCCTGACGGCAAGATCGAGCTGCTGGAACTTGTTTCGTCAGATACAGGCGGCGGCTGAAGATGCGTTCTGCTGGAGGGTAAGAGCACTGGTCGTTGACCCTCTATCAATGCATTTCCGCGCCCTGAACAACATGACCGAGAAGATCCTGGCGGAACATTCGAGGGCGGCGCTGCAGAAGCTATGCGAAATGGGTGCGCCGACACGAGCCCCCCGTACCTGGAACGAGTGCGCTGGCAGCTGGATCATTTTCGTCTTCTAGAGAGGATTGCCAACAACGAAATGGTTGCTGTCAGCAACACGATCGCTGACGCCGGTAGCCAAACGTGCTCGGGCACTAACGCGACGACGAGTGCCTGAACGGCGACGATACCGACCTGTGCCAGAATGATCTGATAGTCGTATTGGCCACGCGACCAGAAAAAGTAACGCAGTTCTAGTAGTGCGATCATGGCGGCGAAGAATAGCAGCGCCCAGCCGATCAATGGCCAGTCAAAACCGCGGATGGTGAAGGGTATCGGGAGCCAGATGAAGGTGCATCCTAACAGGGCAAAGCCTGCAAGGAGCACGCTCGCGGTCCTGACGGAATCCGCGAGAGTTCCGATCCCGGCGCAGTAGCGCGAATAGCTTCGGTTCACGACGACCATGCCGAGTTGCCAAACGGCCTCTGCCAGCGCGAGGGCCATGGCGAGCGTATCCGCAGGCACGGTCGCAAACAGGACCCCCGGCACAAGGATCAGGGCCCGAAAGTCGACGAGGAGCAGGATCGTGGAAAGGCTTTTGATATTGCCGGTCTTCAAGAGGCGGCGTGCGACCGCCGCCGAGTAGGTGCGTTGCCTGCGGCTGCTTGAGGACAGAAGGCCACTCCATGCGCCGATGCCGACCACGACTACCAGGTTCGCCACGGCGAACAGCAAAAGCAGGCGCTCGAGATCGGGAGATCTGAGAACTGCGCAAAGTCCAACGAAGAGGGGGGTCGGCAGGTTTGTCAGCAGTTCATAGTAATGCGGTCGACTTGAACGCAGGATGCCCGACAGGATCAGATAGCTGAGGTTGACGGCCGCCACGGTTGCGGCAATCGGGGCGACGCCACCAATGATCGCATATGCTGCGAAACAAAGACCCGCGGCGATCAGGACAAGATGAAAGAGCGGGGCAAGACTCTGTTCGACGGCCTTGCGGCCGCCCGCAAATACCGGAAGCGCATCGAGCGCGCCAAGCGACAACCCGATCGCGACCAACATGGTCACCGTCGCGACAAGGCTGTATCCGCCGAAAACGCCGTCTGCGAGCCGTGGAACGATCAGGAAGACAAAGGCGGCCTTCGCCAGAAGCGCGAGGACTTTCCAGAAGGCGCCGTGCAGGTAGCCGACGAGTGAGCGAGGTGTCATGGAGCCTGTTCTGATTCCATCGCAGGCCCTCGCGTTGTCGAAATATGAATTCGTGGGGCCAGATGTGGGTCTCGGCAGGGAAGGCCTATCATGCCCGCAAGCATTTGAGATCGCCAAAATAGGGCTTGTTGCAAATCGGGATGGCTTGCTTTAAGACGCGCAGGCGCCGACGAGCGCTTCGCGAGCCTGTAATACACTGAAAACACAGTTGATTTGATAGTTGTATGCAAACGGCTACGGATTTCACCACGATCACCGAGCTTGCTGGCGACGAGGTGACGCGACAGCAGGTGGCGAGCGCCTGTTATCGCTATTATTGGGCTGCGCCTTATTGCAAGGGAAAGGACGTGCTGGAGGTCGCTTGCGGCAGCGGGTTCGGGTTGGGCTACCTTGCGCAGTGCGCTCATTCAGTCCGGGCGGGGGACATCAATCCTGCGCTGGTAGAACGTGTCAGCGCTCACTATGGCGACCGCGTACCGACGCAAACCATCGATGCACAGGCACTGCCTTTCGCCGACGGTTCGCTCGACGTGGTCATTATTTTCGAGGCGCTGTACTATCTGCCGGAGCCGACCGCGTTCGTTGCGGAATGCCGCCGTGTGCTTCGTCCGGGCGGGTACGTCCTGGTGACGAATTCCAACAAGGACATGCCTGACTTCAACCCGAGCCCTTATTCACGAATCTATCATGGCGTTGTGGAACTAGGCCGGTTGTTCGATTCGGCCGGGTTCACCACGACCTTTTTCGGCTACTGGACCTATGAGGCAGCTCCGCTCTGGCAGCGCGCGCTGGTGCCGTTGAAGAAAGCGGTCGTTGCAATGAATCTGATGCCTAAGACGATGAACGGGAAGAAGTTCCTGAAGCGGATCGTGTTCGGCTCTCTTGTGCGCATGCCGATCGAGATCGGTGAGGGGATGATTGATTATGCACCGCCGGACCCAGTCCCGGCCGGTGTTCCCGATCGGCGGCACAGGGTCGTCTACTGCGCTGCCCAGCGTCTTTGAGCTTGCTTGGGGAGCGTTGCCGACCCGGCACTTGGGCGTATGCCTTGTCTATTGCGTGGTCATAGACTGCTGACTAGAACGAATCGCCGTTGCCGAGCCGTTGGCGGCCTCGATTCGGATGAGGGGAGATGCTGATGAATATGCTGGCCTCCGCGGTTGTTGCGCGACAAGTTCCATTCTTCGACTATCCTGCGTTATTCGAACAGGATCGGGCCGGTCTCACCCAAATCTTTCTCGATGTCTGCGGTCGCGGCGCCTACATCATGCAGAAGGATCTGCGGGAATTCGAGGCGGCGCTTGCGGCGTTCACCGGCGCCAAGCATGCTATCGGCGTGGCAGACGGAACGAACGCCATCCTGCTTGGGCTGCGTGCGCTTGAATTGCCGGCGGGCTCAGAGGTCATCATGGCTTCGCATACCTATGTGGCGACTGCCAATGCTGCCTACTTTGCTGGACTGGTTCCGGTACCGGTCGATTGCGGACCGGACCACATGATTGACCCGACTGCGATCCGCGAAGCTATTACGCCGAAAACGCGCGTCATCATGCCGACCCAACTCAACGGACGCTGTGCCGATATGGATGCCATCCGCGCCCTTGCGGCTGAGCACAAGCTGATCGTGGCCGAGGACGCAGCCCAAGCGCTTGGTGCGCGCTTTAATGGTACTCATGCTGGCCTGTTCGGCGCCTTCGGCACTATCAGCTTCTACCCAGCTAAGGTGCTTGGCTGCTTCGGCGATGGCGGGGCGGTCTTGACCAACGACGACAGGATCGCCGCATATGTGCGAACGGCGGCCGATCACGGCCGCAACGAGCACGGCGAATTCGTGATGTGGGGCACGAACTCGCGGCTGGATAATCTTCAAGCGGCGTTTCTCAAATATAAGCTGACCACCTACGGTGACGCCATGAAGCGTCGCCGCTGGATTGCCGCACGTTATCATGAACTCCTGAAGGAAGTCCCAGAGCTTCATCTTCCGCCCGCGCCGGACGCCGATAAGCGGCACTTCGATATCTACCAGAACTATGAGATCGAGGCCGATCGCCGGGATTCGCTAAAAGAATATCTGAAGGGGATGGGCGTCGGCTCGATCATTCAGTGGGCCGGTCAGCCGCTGCACAAGATCAAGGCTCTCGGACTGTCCTCACGGCCGCTGCAGAAGACTGACCGGATGTTCGAGCGTTGCCTCATGATTCCGCTTCATCTTGCGATGAGCGACTCAGACGTCGACCACGTGGCCAACTCGATCCGCGCATTTTATGGTCGCTAACCAGTACGGATACGCGACCGGCTTTCGGGATACGCTCGGCGCGCTCGCCGATCCCAACGCCTTTACCGGGTCGCTCGATCTCGCTCAGGTCGACAGCGCATGGGCGCTGTCGAAACTGCGCGATATGTTGCGGATTCGCGTCGCCGAGGAAGTGATCGGCGAACTTGCTCAAAGTGGCGAGGCGCGGTGCCCCTGTCATCTCGGCATTGGCCAGGAAGCCGTTGCAGTCGGCGTCTCGGCGCAACTGACGGCGGCGGATCGCATTTTCGGTGCGCACCGAAGCCATTCGCATTACCTTGCGGTCGGCGGTGGGCTTGACGAATTGTTCGGCGAAGTACTCGGCAAGGAAACCGGCTCGTCGAAGGGAATGGGCGGTTCGATGCATCTTTACGGCCCCGAGGTCGGCTTCCATGGATCGGTGCCTATTGTTGGAGCCACCATTCCGATAGCCACGGGCGCCGGACTTGCCTGCAAAATGGATGGCGCCGGTGCGATTGCCGTCAGCTATTTCGGCGATGGAGCTGCCGAAGAGGGACTGCTGCACGAATCCCTCAATATGGCTTCAATCTTGAAATTGCCTATTGTCTTTGTTTGCGAGAATAATCTGTTCTCAAGCCACCTCGATATTCATCTGCGTCAACCGCAAAACTCAGTGGCGCGTTTTGCTACCGCGCATGCGGTGCGATCTCATACGGTTGACGGCAACGATGTCGTTGCGGTGTCGCGTGCAATGGATGATCTTGCTACGCGGGCGCGGCGAGGCGAGGGTGCAGGATTTCTTGAGGCAGTCACCTATCGCTGGCGAGGGCATGTTGGGCCGAACGAGGACATCGACGTTGGCGTGCGACGTCAGCCTGGAGAATTAGCTGCTTGGAAGAAGCGCGATCCCGTGCGCCGACTGGTTGATGCATTGGTCGCGCGGGGCGCGCTGGCGGAAAATGGTGCTGCCGTTCTGACCTCAGATATCCGTGCGCAATGCGATGAGGCATTGCTCCGTGCTCGTCAGGCGTCTTATCCGCCCATCTCCAACCTGCTCGATTTTGTCTATCAGCGGGACGAACAATGAACGGACGAATGACCTATGCGGAGGGTATCCGCTCGGGCTTTGGCTATTTGTTCAAGGCATATCCAAATGTATTTGCGATCGGCCAGGGGTTGTGGAGTCCTTGGTACGTCGGGTCTTCGATGACTGATCTGGACAAGGAATTCGGTCGCGAGCGCGTAATAGACAGTCAGGTCAGTGAATTGTCCACCACCGGAGCGGCTGTCGGAGCGTCTCTGTTCGGATACCGCCCGATCGTTATTCATCCGCGCATCGATTTTATGCTTCTCGCGGTAGACCAGATTGTCAACCAGGCGGCGAAGTGGCACCACATGCTGGGTGGGCAGGTTAGCCCGTCGCTGGTGATCCGCGCCATCATCAATCGCGGTGGCGAACAGGGTGCGCAGCACAGCCAGGCGCTGCATTCGTGGTTTGCGCATATCCCTGGCCTCCGCGTAGT
The DNA here is from genome assembly GCF_049852135.1 of Nitrobacter sp. TKz-YC02. NCBI lineage: Bacteria > Pseudomonadati > Pseudomonadota > Alphaproteobacteria > Hyphomicrobiales > Nitrobacteraceae > Nitrobacter > Nitrobacter sp. TKz-YC02. Next base: position 2,959,244 of record NZ_CP180728.1, on the reverse strand, counting down.
GATGCCGGCAACGGCGACTGATGCGCGTGATCTTCTGATCGCCGCGACGCTCTGCAACGATCCGGTTCTCTACATCGACGATCGCTGGCTTTACGATTGGGATGATGCCGAGACACCCATCGTCGAACTCGACCTGGCACGGCAGGGTCCGCGTGTGTGCCGTGAGGGGACCGATCTCACGATTGCGGCGGCGAGCTTCTCGGTTCGTCTCGCTATGCAGGCTGCCGATGAACTGGCGAAACAGAGCATTTCCGCTGAGGTCGTTGACGTTCGTGTTCTGAATCCTCTCGATCACACGCCGATTGTTGAATCGGTGCGAAAAACCGGTCGTTTGCTCGCGGTCGACGGCGGTTGGAGAACTTGCGGCTTTGCCGGTGAGTTGCTTGCGGTTGCGTCGGAGAGCCTACCGATCTCGGTCTGGAAATCCCCGCCGCGGCGGGTGACGTTGGTCGATGCGCCTGCTCCCACTTCGAAGCCGTTAGAAGACGCCTACTATACCAAGGCATGGGACGTGGTTGCGGCCGCCCGTTCCCTCCTTTGATGTGCGATCGTTGCTATGAAACGCCTTTTCGATATCGTGATTTCCGCCGTCGGATTGCTCTGCACGAGCGTAGTCCTGCTGCCCGCAATGTTTCTGATCTGGCGGCAAGATGGGTTCTCTCCGTTTTATATCGCTGCGCGCACTGGCAAGGATGACCGTCCGTTCCGGATGGTGAAGTTGCGTTCGATGATCAAGAACGCCGATAAGACAGGTGTTGATTCCACCTCAGCCGGTGACAATCGGGTCACTGCAGTTGGGCGTTTTGTCCGCAAGTACAAACTAGACGAATTGACCCAGTTGTGGAACGTTCTAAAGGGAGAGATGAGTCTCGTTGGTCCGCGGCCCAACGTGAAGCGTGAGACCGATCTCTACACGCGGGAAGAGAAAAAACTGCTCAGCGTGCGACCCGGCATCACTGATTTCGCGTCGATCGTATTTTCCGACGAGGGTGATATCCTAAACGGCAAGGCAGATCCGGACATCGCCTACAATCAGTTGATCAGGCCAGGTAAATCGAAGCTCGGTTTGTTTTATGTCGCCAACTCGAGCATCCGGTTGGACTTACAACTAATCGGGCTCACGGCTGTCGCCTCCGTCTCGCGGGCGTCCGCATTGCGAGGCGTGTCGGATATTTTGACCCGGATGGGTGCACCAACCGACCTGATCGACCTTGCCCGGCGTGACACGCCACTGGTTCCTGCGCCGCCGCCGGGCGCCACCGGGATCGTGACGACACGGGATCAGGTTGTATCTTGACGAATAGTTCGGTTGGGCGCGTCGGCAACTCGCGCCTCAAGACTCCGGTTCTCAATCTTTAGTCCCCGACCGAATTCAGGACGTCATCGGCTACCGCTGCCGATTCGTCGCTCGATTTCATCGCCAATAACGGCGAGCCACTTTCCACGCTCATGCTGCAGACGCTGCGATTCGCGCGCCGCCGCCGCACGTGCGACGGGCAGTCGCGCGAGGGTGCCAGAGATGGCTTGCTCAAACGCGTCCTGGCGAAACGGCTCTTCCAGAACGACGCCGGCACCGGAACGCTCGACGCAAGGCGCGTAGCCGCATACGCTCGAGATTATCGCGGGCGTTGCCGCCAGCAGCGCTTCACCAATTACCTGACCTGCCGCCTCAGAACGTGCGGGATGGACAAGAACGTCAGCCGCTGCAATCAGCTCGATGATATTCGACGCGTGGGGCACGATACGCACGCGTCGCTCGAGTCCCAATGCCTTGACCCGGCGTTTTAAGCGGCGGTCATCCGATCCGACGACGACCAGATACAAATCCGGCAGATGCGAAAGGGCTGCGAGGGAACGATCCACGCCTTTATTATCGAGGGCGGAACTGACCGCAATCGAAATCGCCACCGGGCTCGTGGCTGGCAATTTGAGTTGCTGGCGTATGCGAGCCGGGTCGCTACCGGCTGCGGCCATGTCGTAGCGATCGTCGTGAAGAATGAGCGGCAAAACCACACTGCGTGATGCGTCGAAGCGATAAAGGGCACCAAACTGGCAGCGCTGCTGTTCGGTGAGAAAAAAAAAGAACGGGCATGGCGATTGTTCGAAAACGCCGCGCTCGAGCGCCAGCCTGATTCGGCCACGCGGCAGCAGCGATCGAACACCGCGAACCTTAAAGGCAGCTGGATTGTCGGCCGCATAATAAAACTCGGCGCCCGGGATCCGTTCGAATGCCAGGCACGCGTCCGATCCCGCCTCGGAACAGTAGTTCATTGTTTTGCTGGCAAAGTTGCGGGCTAACGCATGATTTGTCAGCCCCCGTCTCGGCACCGTGACGATCCTGTATGGCCTGGCTTCGGATGCAGGTCGCGACGTGGTTACGATCGTCACATCGTGACCTCGTTCCGCCAGCGATCTGGCAATCGCCAAACAGTCGCGTTCTTTGCCGCCGCGACGATCGAACTGAAAGAGGGCCAGCGCAATCTTCAAAATTTCGTCTTCCTTCTAAATCGGCCGGCTGCCCATCGCAAATGCCATGAGAGTACCCACTTCCCAGCGCATAAGCCATCATATATCGGATAGTTGGAATGTTGTGAGTGTAGCGCGTTCCGGCCGATCCTCGGAAATTGGCGAGCTTCCATGAAAGAGTTCCGTGTCTGATAGCGCGCCCAGCTTGTCTCGCAATTCGGCTAATACAGGCTCTATTTATGAGGCCTACGTCACCATCGCCTGCGTTCCGGCAATCGCGATCACTTCGTTCAACGCGACTTCAGTCTGTGAAATCCTTCTCGGCGCACTTGCCGCTGCGGCGCTGTTTCTGCTGACGCGCAGACGAGTAAGTTTCGCACATGGGCCGCTAGCTCTCGGATTTGTCTGGATAGGTTACGTCGCTGCGTCCGCCATTTATTCGACCTCAGCGGGACTGCCAGGACATCACCTGGGGAGTCTGGGGAAACACCTCCCTATCGCATTGGGGCCGCTGCTAGCCATCCCGCTCAGCGCCGCCTGCGATCGTCTGCGACTGCATAGGGACACGCTCGTGACCCTGTTTCTAGGCGGCCTCGTCATCGGCGGCCTTCTCATTCTGGTGCGCAATGGGCCATTCGATATCGCCGCGCCAAAGATGTATCAGGTCGAAGAGTTTCTCGATGCCTTCAATCGCCAGGGCAGCGTTGGAAGGCTTAACCGCAATTATGCGGCGCTGACCTGCGGCCTGTCCCTTCTTGGAACGGTCGCGTTGTTTTGTCATATCATCTCTGCGGAACGTCCACGCTCATGCAAGCTCGTTATCGGTCTAGTTCTTCTAGCGATGATTTTCGTTGCACTGGAGGTGGCGCTTATCGTTCTGCCCAGCCGCACTGCGTTTATAGCGACTACCGCAGCGCTTCTGGTATTCCTTGCTTCATTCGCACGAACAAGAATTTCAAGGGGTTACAAGACCGGAAAGCCGGCGTTGGCTGCCGTTGGTCTGGTCGTCGTCATGGCTGCGGTCACGATGTATTACCTGCCGTCCGTTGCAGACCGGATGATGACGATCGCGGCATCGGACAAGTCCGGCAGCGCTATTGTCGGGCTTCTTCTTGGCGGCAACTCGGTCAGTGAAAGGCTCGAGCTCGACCTGCTAGGAAGCAATCTGATTGCTCAGAGGCCCTGGTTCGGCTGGGGCCCCGATGTATCGCAGCTTATCAGTATTTTCGCGGACAATCCGTCGATCAAACCGCTGACTCAATTCCACAACGGTTATATTCAGGACATTGTCAGCTTCGGCATTCTCGGCGGGCTGTTGAATCTCACGCTGATCGCGGTCATCTTGGTCCGGGCCATTCGCCCCAACGTCGTCGATACCGGCTCCAGGCGCCTGTCGGCGGCGTATTTTTCGATCGGGCTTGCGATGGTAACCTATCTATTGATCGCTAATTTGACGGAGAGCATTCTCTTTGTGAAGCCGGCGGCGGTGGTCTGTACATTTTTCATCATGCTAGTCTGCATGACGTCGCGCAACGCCGTATTGGATCCGCGCTAGTTTAACGAGTTGGAAAATTGCAGAAAGTTAGATCGTGGTTCATTGTCTGGAGGTCTAAATCATCTCGCCATCGCAATCGCTTTTGCAAGTAGCTTGGCTTTCTCTGCAAAATAGATTGATCCATACTTAGAGAGATGATCGGAATCGGCGTACAAAGGGAAATGCCCGTCACTGGTTCGGCAGATGCCCCCCTCGCACAGAACGTCACTTGGCCAGATCACAGAGACGTCCACCAATGACGAGAGTTTTAATGCTCCGCTCGCTAACATCGAACCGTGGTTGTTTGCTGCATCTAAACGGAAATTGCATTGAGCCGAGAGATTGAATGTGTGAAGACCAGTGCTAAGTCGTTCAACACATCGCGAAAAATCCACGCCTATTGACGGTGGAGCAGCGACAAAAATAACCTTTTTACCTGTGGTCCGAAGTTTTTGAACTGTCTGCGCAAGTTTTATCGGGTCGTAAGCAGTCGATAAAACGACATACTTGATGCTGCTTATTCTGCGGAGATATTCGAACACAGATTGGTTAAACGAAGAACAACCAGCGTCTGGCAATGAATCAAATGTTGGCTCACAAGTGCTGCGTGTCAATTGAATAATGCCATATCCTTGGTCATGCGCGGCAAGGCCATCTACTAGGTGCATCGCGAAGCTATCCCCCCAAACGGCGATTTTTGGCTCTTCTGCGTCCTGACACTCGCGCCGGATTGCAAAAGGTTTTCCGTTCTGGTCGCATGGTCTTCCGAAGCCTTCGTTTGGCTTGCGAAGCACAGCCCAACTGGTTTGGCCTCGATCAAGGTACGATGCTGAAATTGCGATTGTAATCGCGATCCCGGCAGCGGTCGTACCTATGATCGGCCAATTCGGCTGAAGATTGGACCGGTGTATTGGGCGTTCGATGCACAGGTAGAGAAGTACAGCCAACAAGATCGATGCGATGACGCAAGAAATGCGAACTGAGAAAGGAAGTTGTCCAAAATACACTTGATGAGCCAACGAGAAGATCGGCCAATGCACCAAATAGAGAGAATACGAGATGTCCCCTAGCTTAGAGAAAATGAGAGCGATCGGGCCGCCATTCAGGACTGCTGGCCTTGTCTGGATGATGATCGCAGTCGCGATGCAGACAATCAGCGCGTCTGTCCTGGGGTGAATTTTATCTACGCTCCAAACTGCGATAAGAGCGAGAATGAGAACCGATGAATGGCTCAGAATGCGGCGCGCCAGATTGTTAGAGGGGACGATCGAGACTAAAGCTGCCAGTGCCCCTATAGATATTTCCCATGATCTCGTTGGGAGCATAAAGAAAGCGAAGCTTGGTTTGCTTCTTGCGAAAGCGAAGCAAAGAACAAGGCTAATGACCAACAGCGCGGCAATAACGCGGACGCGCAGATTTTTTGGGGTGACCCAGAGTATGAGCGGCGCGAGAAAATAATACTGCTCTTCAACAGCTAGAGACCAAATGTGCAGAAGCGGTTTTAGGGCAGCATTCGTGTCGAAGTAATTGATCTGCCCAGCCAGTACGAAATTTGCCGTGAACGTTACGGCGCCGATCAACTGTTGAAGATATGAGAAGAGTTCGGTGCTGGTTGCGAGATAGACCATTGCCAGAGTGGTAAGGGCAAAAGTCGCGTAAGCCGCCGGGAGGAGGCGCTTGGCTCGTCTCCAATAGAATTCGGCAAAAGAAAATTGCTTTGCGTCAAGCTGCCTGCAAATTAGATCCGTGATCAAATATCCAGAGATCACAAAAAACACATCGACTCCCAGGTATCCGCCTGAGATGCCCATTTCGGCATGGAATAGTACCACGATCGAGACGGCTATGCCCCGGAGAGCTTGAATATCTATTCGCATGATCTGGCTTAAAGCACAGATCGAATCGTCAGCACAGCCAACCACGGACCAATCCAATGCTCATACCGAAGCCTATGGTGAGGTTCGCTTAGCCGGATGCTGGGAAGGTGAATTCGACAACAAGGGAACCGTTGCTGATATCGGTCTGTTTGCGAGACAAGCCGCTACGGGCGTTTCCGCCGCTTAGTACCGCCGGCGCGGTTCAAGGTCCTCACATCTCGTCAGCGTGCGACACGAATCAAACTATTCGCGCTTGAAGGCTTGAGCACCTGTCCTGTCGAACTCTACCGCCATCGCCGAGATCAGCGGCTTCATGAAGAACGCATCGTTTGCAGGCTTGATATCGGTGCGCAGGCCGTAGGCTTTCAGTTCCTCCGACACCACGGGCCCGACCGACGCGATCTTGGTGCGGTCGAGCCCGGCGCGCAAGCGGTCCTCGCACCCATGGACTCGCGCGACCTCCACCAGCCGGCGAACCTGTCCGGAGCTCGTCAGTGCAACGGCATCAACCCGGCCGTCGGCCATTTCTCCGATCGCTTCGACGATGTTGGCCTCAGCCGCGCTCGCATCGTAGATGTATGGTACCACCGGATCGATACTTGCACCCTGGGCTTTGATTTTTCCAAGCAGGGCGCTGTGGTCGCGATCTGGATAAAGCTGCAGGCCGACGCGATGGCCGTCGAGATCGAACCGCGCCAGCATCTCGGCGATGCCTTCGGAGGTCGGCTTGTCGGTGGTGATCGTCGCCTCCAGTCCGATTTCGCGCAACGCCTTGCCCGGCTTCGGGCCGCGCGCGAACGTGCGGGCTTGACCGACGGCCGTGATAAATTCCTGATCGAGGCCGATCTGCCGCGAAGCTTTGACGAGGCGCCTCAACCCTTCGCCGGTCGTCAGCACCAGATCGTCATGCGGGGTCCGGATGCAGTGTCTGATCCAGTCATCGACCTGCGAGGGGTCTGGCGCGTCGCGAATGGTGAACATCGGGCATTGCAACACTTCGGCGCCTTGCTCCGCCAGTAAGCGGGCAAATTGCGCTTCTTCGCGCGCTTCGAGGATCAAGATACGGAAACCAGATAGCCTGTCAGTCATGGTCACCCAGGAGGTCAGGTGTTGATCGCTTTACCGTATTGATTGTCTCTCTGGCAGGATGAGTGGCGCAAGGTCAATGTGGGTGATAGAGCAAGGGTGTCTGTTCGAGTTTCATCGCTATCGTCCGGTCCCATGCCCCACCATCAATTCGTGCTGACGCTCTCCTGCCCCGACCGGCCCGGGATCGTATCCGCAGTGTCCACGTTTCTGGCTCACAACGGCCAGAACATCATTGATGCCCAGCAGTTCGACGATGCCGAGACCGGCCGCTTCTTCATGCGAGTGGTGTTCAATGCCGCCGATCTCGCCGTGCGGCTTCCGGCGCTCCAAACCGGGTTCGATGCGATCGCCGAGCGTTTCCACATGACCTGGCAGTTGCGCGATCGCGCCGAACTCCGCAAGGTTATGCTGCTGGTGTCGAAGTCCGATCATTGTCTGGTCGATATTCTCTATCGCTGGCGCACCGGCGAATTGAAGATGATTCCGACTGCGATCGTCTCTAATCATCGACGCGAGACCTATGCGCATCTCGATTTCGGCGAAATACCGTTTCACTATTTTCCGGTGACAAACAAGGCGTCGCAAGAAGCCGAGGTTCTGAAGCTGGTGGCGGAAACCGGCACCGATCTGGTGGTGCTAGCGCGCTACATGCAAATTCTGTCGAACGACATGAGCGCCAAGCTCTCCGGTCGATGCATCAATATCCATCATTCATTTCTGCCCGGGTTCAAGGGCGCAAAAGCCTATCACCAGGCCCATGAGCGCGGCGTCAAGCTGATCGGCGCAACCGCGCATTATGTCACCAGCGATCTCGACGAGGGTCCGATCATCGATCAGGACGTCGAGCGCATCAGCCATCGCGATACGCCCGATACGCTGGTCCGCAAGGGGCGCGATATCGAGCGACGAGTGCTGGCGCGGGCGATCCGGCATCACCTGGATGACCGCGTGATCCTAAACGGCCGCAAGACCGTGGTGTTCATGGATTGAGTCGCCCCCCGTTGCCGGGGTTCATTTGGCCGGAGCCATCGCATGATTGTCGGCCGATTGGGTGTCGGAATCTTTCGCCTTCGGTTCTAGGCGCTCGCGTTCGCGCTGCTTCATCATCTCGTCGTATTTCGCGGTCCCCGGCCGCGGCGGTGCGTCCGCGGGAAGTCCGCCCGCCCAGTGCGGGATCGCGTCGCCCATTCCGGCCGATAGATGCGAATTGATACTGCCACATCCCGCAAGGCTGCATACGGTCGCCAGAACGCAAAGCAGGATCTGGATTTGGCGCGTGAGGGAGCTCATGGAGGCTGATTATTATTCCGATGTGGAAATTGCGAGGCAGCGCCGGTTGCCGCATTTCGTTGACGTACGGAGTTTAAGGCGGCTGGCTGTCCCAAACAACGATCGTCTCGCCGCCTGTCAGGCGTCATGCACCTCGAACGAGTTCTTATGCTTCGCCCCGGCCGATGCCGGTGTAGGCAAAACCAAGCTCCTCCAACTCGGTTGGGCGGTAAACGTTGCGCAGATCGACCACGATGGGCTGCGTCATGATGCGTTTCAGGCGCGGCAGGTCGAGAGCGCGGAACTGGACCCATTCTGTCACGATCACCAGTGCGTCGGCACCTTCCGCGCATGAATAAGGGTCGTCGCAATAATCGATATCGGGAAGCTCGCGTCGCGCCTCCTTCATGCTGGCGGGGTCGAAGGCGCGGACTTTCGCCCCCATATCGCACAGGCCTGTAATCAGCGGAATTGACGGCGCGTCGCGCATGTCGTCGGTATCCGGCTTGAACGCCAGTCCCAGCACCGCGATGGTTTTGTTCCGGAGATTGTCGCCGAGCGCTTGTGCCACCTTGCGCGCCATTGCGCGCTTGCGGTTATCGTTGACCGTGACAACCGATTCCACAATGCGAAGCTGGGTGTCGTGGTCTTCCGCGATCTTGACCAGCGCGCGCGTGTCCTTGGGAAAACACGAACCGCCATAGCCCGGGCCGGCGTGCAGAAACTTTGTGCCGATGCGATTGTCGAGACCTATTCCGCGCGCGACCTCCTGGACATCGGCGCCGACCTTTTCTGACAGGTCCGCGATTTCGTTGATGAATGTGATCTTGGTCGCGAGAAATGCGTTGGCCGCGTATTTGATCAGTTCGGCGGTGCGACGCGCGGTAAACATCAACGGCGCCTGATTGAGCGACAGCGGCCGGTAGATGTCGCCGAGCACCTTGCGCCCGCGCTCGTCGGTTGTTCCGATCACAATGCGATCAGGAAATTTAAAATCGCGGATCGCTGCGCCTTCGCGCAGGAATTCGGGGTTGGACGCTACCACCACATCTGCCGACGGGTTGGCCTCAAAGATCAGCCGTTCCACTTCATCGCCGGTGCCGACCGGCACGGTCGATTTGGTAACCACCACGGTGAAATCGCGGATCGCCGCCGCGATCTCGCGCGTCGCGGCATAGACGTAGCTGAGGTCGGCATGACCATCGCCTCTTCGCGAGGGGGTGCCGACGGCGATGAACACCGCATCGGCCTCCGCCACCGGGCCGGCGAGATCGGTAGTGAAATCGAGCCGTGAAGCCTTGACGTTGGTCGCGACCAGCTCCTCAAGGCCGGGTTCGAAGATCGGAATTTCGCCGCGGCAAAGAGCGGCGATCTTGACCGCATCCTTATCGACGCAGGTTACCTGATGCCCGAAATCGGCAAAGCAGGCTCCAGACACCAGGCCAACATAGCCCGTGCCGATCATGGCGATGCGCATCGTTCTAACCTATCGCAGGAGGGGCGGGGGGATGGTAATCAGCGCCTCATATAGCGTTTTCGAGCGAAGTCGATAACCGGTTCGCATGACGAAAACGCGTCAAGAGGCATCTGACCTTCACAAGGGTTGAAGCGGGTTAGGCTCCTGGCCGTTTTTCTGGGTTTCAATTGTGGGCAGATGATGATAGGAAAATGGCTTCACGTCCTTCTGCCCATTAATCTGGCCCCATTCACGCTACAATGACGAACGAGGAATTGCTGAGCCAGATTTCCGGCTATTGCCGCCGCGCCGGCATGGCCGAATCGACCTTCGGCCGGCGCGCCGTCAATGACGGTAAGCTCGTGCACCGGCTGCGCGAGGGCAAGCGCATCACCATCGACACCCTGAACCGGATCGAGGCCTATATCGTCTCCGGTTCCCCGGATGGGACGGTGCGGGTCCGCAAACCGGAGCCGATCGAGCGGCGCGATCCGCGCGCCAACTTCCGCTTTTTTGAGAACCGGCAAAAGTATCTGCTTTTCGTCCATACCTGCAGCGAAAAGCGGGTGATCGCCGATCGGGTCGCGCTGGAGTTCGGCAGCATTCATCCGCGGCCGCCGGCGCTGCGGGTTTTTGATGCGGGGGTCGGCGACGGCACCGTCCTGGCGCGGGTGATGCGGTCGATGCATGGCCGGTTTCCCCACATGCCGTTCTACATCGCAGGTAAGGAGCTCAGCCTCGAAGACATCAAGCTGACGCTGGACAAGTTGCCGGATCGTCTGTTTGAGCATCCTGCGACGGTTATGGTGCTGACCAACATGAATTACGCGGAAGCGCCTTGGTTGGCGCCCCGGTCGTCCCAGGCTGCGGCCAGCATGGTATGGCGCGAGGTGCCGCTGCGGGGGGCATCCTCCGGCGAGTTCGAGGTTCAAATCCGCGACCTGTGGCCTTTTCTGGAGGAGAACTGGAGGGCGAGCGTCAGCCCGGTCACGGGGATGCCGGTTTACGAGCGCCCGGTGGTGCTGGTCATTTATCGCGAGGATCACCAGTTCCTGCTGGATTCCGCGATTCCACGGGCCGGGCGGGTCGAAGCCAACTTTGATCTGGTGATCGCCTCGCAGCCGTACCGAGCTCGGTCTTCCCTCAATTTCAAGGCTAGAAGAATAATCGCTCCGCTGGCGCGGAGCTTGCGATCTGGAGGGCGCTTGATAGGAATACATTCTCACGGACAAGATCCTGGACTGGAGATCGTCCAGACCGTCTGGCCAGGAGAAAACCCTTTCGCCGTGAGCCGTCATGAGCTATTGCGCGCCGTGAAGTATGAGCTCGGTTCGGTGGGGCGCGACCTCAATTTCAACGCATACGCCGACCATCGTTCGATTTTTCGCTATGATATGGAAGCGCTGCCCAATGAGGTCACCGGGTCCATCGGGACTTCGACTTTGTTCGCGGCGTGGAATGCGGCGGTTTACGTCGCCCAAGTCGAAGATGACCGGTTGACGGAAATGACCCAAAGCGGCCGCTATCTCGACGCTACCAGAGAGGTTTTGCGCAAACACAACGGTCTCTGGTTCTACGATGAATCCTACGTCATCTCGCGTCGCCGGGACTGACATTTCAGACAACAGCACGAAAGGACCGCCACCTCTGGCGGACGAAAGGTCGATTGATGCGCGGATCCTATTTATTCACGAGCGAGTCGGTTTCGGAAGGACATCCCGACAAGGTGTGCGACCGGATCTCCGATGAGATCGTCGATCTCTTTTTCAGCGAAGGCCCAAAAGCCGGCATCGACCCATGGGCGATCCGCGCCGCTTGCGAGACCCTTGCCACCACCAACAAGGTGGTGATCGCCGGCGAAACCCGCGGGCCGAAATCCGTCACCAAGGACAAGATTGAGAGCGTCGTGCGCGCCGCGATCAAGGACATCGGCTACGAGCAGGATGGCTTTCACTGGAAGAATGCCAATATCGAGATCCTGCTGCATCCGCAGTCGGCGGACATCGCGCAGGGCGTCGACGCCTTGCAGCCCGGAGCCAACAAGGAAGAGGGCGCCGGCGACCAGGGCATCATGTTCGGCTACGCCTGCAACGAGACGCCGGACCTGATGCCGGCGCCGATTTTCTACGCTCACAAGATCCTGCGGCTGATTTCTGAGGCTCGCCACTCCGGCAAGGAAAAGGTGCTGGGACCGGACTCCAAGAGCCAGGTCACGGTGCAATATGAAAACGGCAAGCCGGTCGGCGTGCGTGAGATCGTGGTGTCGCATCAGCATCTCGTCGAGGACATGAGCTCCGATCAGGTCCGCGAGCGTGTCGAGCCCTATGTGCGCGAGGCGTTGCCGAAGGGATGGATCACCGACAAGACCATCTGGCACATCAATCCCACCGGCAAGTTCTTCATCGGCGGCCCCGACGGCGACGCCGGCCTGACCGGCCGGAAGATCATTGTCGATACCTACGGCGGCGCGGCGCCGCATGGCGGCGGCGCGTTCTCCGGCAAGGATCCGACCAAGGTCGACCGCTCGGCGGCCTATGCCGCGCGCTACCTTGCCAAGAACATCGTCGCGGCCGGTCTTGCCGATCGCTGCACATTGCAGCTCGCCTATGCCATCGGCGTGGCGCGGCCGCTCTCGATCTATATTGATACCCACGGCACCGGAAAGGCTCCGGAAGACACGCTTGAGCGGATCGTCTCCGAGGCGATGGATCTCACGCCGCGCGGTATCCGCAAGCATCTCGACCTAAACCGGCCGATTTATGCGCGTACCTCGTCTTACGGTCATTTCGGCCGCACGCCGGACAACGAGGGCGGATTCTCCTGGGAGAAGACCGATCTTGCCGAGGTGATCAAGCGCGCTGTGTGATGTTTCCCTCTCCGTTGCGGAAGAGAGCGCTTCACTCGTTAATCTCGTGAGATATCAGGGAATACCATAACACCATGACCCAATCTGCCACCGCCAAGCAGCCCGCCGGTTTCACAGACTACATCGTCGCCGACATTGGCCTTGCCGATTTCGGCCGCAAGGAAATCTCGCTGGCCGAGACCGAGATGCCGGGCCTGATGGCGACGCGCGAGGAATACGGCCCCAAACAGCCGTTGAAGGGCGCGCGCATCGCGGGCTCCCTGCACATGACGATTCAGACCGCCGTGCTGATCGAAACCCTGAAAGCGCTCGGCGCCGATATCCGCTGGGTGTCCTGCAACATCTATTCGACGCAGGATCACGCCGCCGCCGCGATCGCCGCCGCCGGCATTCCGGTGTTTGCTGTCAAAGGCGAGACGCTGAAGGACTACTGGGACTACACCGCGAAGCTGTTCGACTGGCACGGCGGTGGTCACCCCAACATGATCCTCGATGATGGCGGCGACGCGACGCTGCTGATCCACCTCGGCGTGCGCGCGGAGACGGGCGACACCGCGTTTCTCGACAAGCCGGGCGCTGAGGAAGAGGAAGTGTTGTTCGCGCTGATCAAACGCCTGCTGAAAGACAAGCCGAAAGGCTGGTTCGGCGCGGTGGCCAAATCCATCCAGGGCGTCTCGGAGGAGACCACCACCGGTGTGCATCGACTTTACGAGATGCAGAAGAACGGCACGCTGCTGTGGCCCGCGATCAACGTCAACGACAGCGTCACCAAGTCCAAGTTCGACAATCTCTACGGCTGCCGCGAGTCGCTGGTCGACGGCATCCGCCGGGGCACCGATGTGATGATGAGCGGCAAGGTCGCCATGGTCGCGGGCTTCGGCGACGTCGGCAAGGGCTCGGCCGCCTCGCTGCGTCAGGCCGGCTGCCGCGTCATGGTCTCCGAGATCGATCCGATCTGCGCACTGCAAGCGGCGATGGAGGGCTATGAGGTCGTGACCATGGAAGATGCCGCGCCGCGCGCCGACATCTTCGTCACCGCCACCGGCAACAAGGATATCATCACCATCGAGCACATGCGCGCGATGAAGGATCGCGCCATCGTCTGCAACATCGGGCACTTCGACAACGAGATCCAGGTCGGCGCGTTGAAGAACCTGAAGTGGGACAACATCAAGCCGCAGGTCGACGAGATCACCTTCGCGGACGGCAAGCGCATGATCCTGTTGTCGGAAGGCCGTCTGGTGAACCTCGGCAATGCCATGGGGCATCCGTCGTTCGTGATGTCGGCCTCCTTCACCAACCAGACGCTGGCGCAGATCGAACTGTTCGCGGGCAACAAGAACGGCAAGTACAAGAAGGAAGTCTACGTGCTGCCGAAGTCGCTGGATGAGAAGGTGGCGCGGCTGCATCTGAACAAGATCGGCGTCAGGCTCACCGAATTGCGCAAGGACCAGGCCGATTACATCGGCGTCAAGGTCGAAGGTCCGTTCAAGAGCGATCATTACCGGTATTGAGCATGATCTCGAAAAGTGGGCACCGGTTTTCGGATGAGATCATGCTCGCTTGAAGGCTCACGCGCTACGAAACGTAAAAAGCCCCGGAGCGATCCGGGGCTTTTTAGATTCTGTCAATTGTGAGCGGTGGTCGGACGTCACCGGTTCAAGTGGTCCGGCCGTTGCTCCTTTGCGAAGCAAGGAAATCCGACAGCTTGGCCGCTTGTTTGGGCGCTGCCTTCTTGGCCCGGGGAGGCGCTTTCACCGGCTTCGGCTGCGTCGCCTCTTCGGCTTCCTTCGCAAGCCGCAGGGCGCGCAGGCGCTCCATGTTCTTGCGGACCGCGACATCGCGGGCTTCAATATCGGCGCGGGCTTTGGCACCCTCGACGGCTGCTGTACGCATCCGTTCGTTACGGGCCAGTTGTGCTGGACTCGGCGGAGACTTTGTCATGGAACTTATATAGGCACGGTTTGCCGGAATGCCAGGGCGGGGCCGGGATTTGCCTTCTCCGCCGAAAAATGCCATAGCTACGGTATTCGATTGCCGGCATTGGTTTTGTTAGAGCGCCGCAAGTCTTCTGTAAAAAGACAAGGCTCCTTTCCAAAGACATCGCTGAGATTGGATGGGTTCGCGCAATCGTGCGCGAAAACGCGCATGTGCGCGCTTTGGAATAGAGGACGACTCCGATGACGACAGGTACAGTGAAGTGGTTTAACGGCCAGAAGGGTTTTGGCTTCATCCAGCCGAGCGATGGTGGCAACGACGTGTTCGTGCATATCAGCGCGGTGGAGCGTGCGGGCCTCTCCGGCCTCAACGAGGGCCAGAAGGTCAACTTCGAGCTGAAGACCGACAAGATGCGCGGCAAGGTCAGCGCGGAAAACCTCTCGCTCGCATAAACAGATCATGGTCGCGCTGGCTGTCATCCCTTTGTGATGATGGCCGTGCATCATGCAGGGAATTCGAAAGCGCCGCGACCCGCGAACAACCCCCAGCGCGCTTTCGGGTTTTACGTTTCGTTTCACGGATGAACTGAAACGGACGTTAGGCCTCGTCAGCGATGACGGGGCTTTTTTGTTGCGCCGGCATGTCCGGCAACACGGCGCATGTTCGCGGCCCCGGAACCCAGCCTCAGGCCCTGCGTTTTCCATTCGATCCCGCCCCAAGCATTCCCGCGAGGCCCCGATGGAACATCTGCAATATCCGAACGAGAGCGAGGGCTATCGAATCGCGCGCAACCGGTTGTTGGAGGAGGAGATCAAGCTGCGCGCGCAGATCGAGGCGGTCGCGGCGCGGCGTCGCGCGCTGCCGTTGGGTGGCGAGGTGCCGTGGGATTATGTGTTCGAGCGCATCGGCGGCAATCTCATGCCGCAGAAGGTGAGGATGTCCGAGCTGTTCGGGCCGCACGACACGATGATCCTCTACAGCTTCATGTACGGCCCCGAGCGCGACTCCCCGTGCTCCGGTTGCACGCATCTTCTCGATGGCATCGACGGCGCGGCGCGGCACCTCACCCAGCGCGCCGCGTTTCACGTCGTCGCCAAATCGCCGATCGCGCGGCTCACCGCGTTCGCGCGCCAGCGCGGCTGGCAGCACATGTCGCTGCTCTCGACCGCGGGCAACTGTTACGACGGAGACTATTTTGGCGACACCACCAAGTTGTCAAAAGCCATGCGGTTTCAGCACAGGGTGCCGGTGGGCAAGAACTGGGACGAGACGATCTTCAACGTGTTCAAGAAGCGCAACGGAAAGATCCATCACTTCTGGGGCTCGGAGATGGCCTTCGCGCGCCCCGCGCCGGGTCAGCATCACCGCGCCGGCGACATGGCCGATCCCTTGTGGAATCTGCTCGACATGACGCCAGACGGGCGAGGGGAGACGTGGTTTCCGGAGGTGGAGTATTAGGCTTTGTCATTTCGGACGTCTTGCAACGCAAGCGGATTGGAGCGTTGGAATTCCAGCCACTCGCCTAATAGGCGGAATCGTATTGATCAATCTCAGGGCCGTCTTCCTGTTCTTCGTCGAATTCATAAAGGGCGGCGATTGAATCGATTCCTTGATATACGAATTCAGCTTTTGTTCGGTCGGACGATTTCCCTTTTTTCAATGAACTCTCGATCTTTTCCTTCCGATTGAAAACGCGCCGGTCGAGGTTTATTTTTTTCGCATCGAAAATCTCGTCACGAAGAAATGCGACGTTTTCATCTAGTGCGGATGCGAGTAGGGGGGGTGCCTGGCAAGCGATAATAATTTTGGATCGTTGGTCCAATTGCGACGAACAGATTCATACAACAAAAGCCAATCTTCGCCAAAAGCTCCGTGACCACGTATGCGTCCTCGCCAATCCCAGCGAGATAGAGGAAAGTTGAGTAGGCTTCGCTCTCTAAGAAGACCAAAAATCGAAAGGACTATTGAGCCGGGAAAAATTCCATCAGCAGGCACGTCCTCTTTGTTCAGTTTTATATTTAGAACGCCTGCGGCTATGAGGCACCACGCCACTTCAAAATGATGGCCCTGGGGAAGATGAAGTTTTAAAATCGATAGTATCCAACGTCGAACGCCTAATTTTATTTCGTCATTTGTGCAATGGGTCTGATTGTTGATCAGAAAGCTAACAACGTAATTGACGCAGATTGGAAAATCCCTTGCGAGACGAAAAAGTGCGTCAAGGATGGCTCCAAGAGTTCCGTCGAGAATTTTCGCGCGGCTTAATCGTCTACAAGCCCATTGGGCAGGTGTAGCAATGTTAGTCTCATGGCATGAGTTAAGTGCCAAATCGACGATGTAATCAATCTCGCGAAGTTGCTTTTGTGAATCTACCTGCGAGAGCGGAGTTGTTTCAAATTCCAGTTTCCATTTCTCTCGGAAGAGAAGTGGTGAGGTCGTGATTTTTGTTTTTTCATCATTTAGTTGTAAATTATACTTCCAAAGGGCTTGTCTAAGAGCGCGTAGCGCCTGTTTTGCGTCAGATTCTGAGTCAAAGCCTATCGAAATATCGTCCAAAAGACGGAAGGCATTTCCTCGTTTGAGAAACGAAGCTAAATCCGGCATTAATATACTTGACTCAGTAAATTTCAGACGCTAGGTGTTTGGTCCCGGCATTTTCTGGAGCGGGTTTAGTTTGAATCGCTTCGGTTCGCTTGTCCAGCATTTACAGATGAACTCGTAAGGCGTGAGGCCTTTGAGGGTTTTCAGCCTTCGACCGAAATTGTAAGCGTCGACGAAATCAGCGAGATGGCGTCGCAGTTGGTAGTGGCTGTCGTAGTGATAGCGTTTGACGGTGGCTTCCTTGATAGTGCGGTTCATTCGCTCGACCTGACCATTGGTCCACGGATGATTGATTTTGGTGAAGCGATGCTCGATGCCGTTCTCGCGGCATCGCATGTCGAACATGTGTGTCATGTAGCGGGCGGTTGGGCCATCGGCGTAGCGTGGCGCGAAACGGAACTGAATGCCGTTGTCCGTCAGGATCGTGTGAATCTTGTAAGGAACGGCGGCAATCAACGCGACCAGGAAGTCTGAGGCGGCCACACGGTTGGCGCTCTCGACCAACTGCACGAACGCGAATTTGCTCGTGCGATCGATAGCGACGAACAGATAGAGTTTGCCTTCGGCCGTCTGCACTTCGGCGATGTCGATGTGAAAGAAGCCTATCGGATAAGACTTGAACTTCTTCTTTGGTGGTCTGTCGCCCGCAACCTCGGGTAACCGACTGATCCCGTGCCGTTGCAAGCAACGATGTAATGACGAGCGCGTCAGGTGCGGGATCGTCGCTTGCAAGGCGTAGAGGCAATCATCGAGCGGCAGTAACGTATGCCGACGGAAGGCGACGACGATCGCCTCGTCCTCGACGGAAAGAACCGTCGACTTTGGCTCTTTAGGGCCGGTCGGCAAATCGCTGACCGACGAGCGCTGCTTCCACTTGGCGACCGTCTTCTGGTTTATCCCATAGCGCTTGGCCAGTGCCCTCAGGCTCTCTTGACTATGTTGTATCGCTCGACGGACCGCCTCTGTCGTTGTGGCGCTCCCGTGCAGAATTTGGCCCATAGCGCATCCTTCCATTCCAAGGAAAAGACTGCACCATCAAAGTCCGGGATCAAACAGCTAGGTTGGCGTCATGAAAACAGAACCGACCACACTCATCCAAGCGATCAAGCATTTTGCTGATCCAGCCGTGACCCACGAAACAATTGTCGGCCTTCGCTGGCCGAACGGTGTTCACTGCCCCACCTGTGGTCGTACAGACGTTCGTTTCATCAGCACCCGCCGCATGTGGGAGTGCAAAGAGAAACACCCTAAGAAGCAATTCTCGTCGAAGATTGGCACGATTTTTGAGGACAGTCCGCTTGGTCTCGACAAGTGGTTCTCCGCCATCTGGATGATTGCCAATTGCAAGAATGGCATTAGCTCCTACGAAATGCATCGCGCGCTTGGTGTGACACAAAAATCCGCGTGGTTCATGCTTCACAGGATCAGGCTTGCTATGCAGGCTGGGTCAATCTTGAAAATGGATACCGAGGTCGAAGCCGACGAAAGTTTTCTGGGCGGGCTTTCAAAGAACATGCACAAGGCGAAACGCAAAACCGCGATCAAGGGCACCGGCGGCACGAACAAGACTGCCGTCATGGGCATCCTGCAACGCAAGACAAGCAAGAAGGCGAGCCGGGTTCGCGCCGTCGTCATCCCGAACGTCAAGGCCGCAACACTTCAACCGGAAATCCACGCTACCGTGGAGCCGGGCACGATCGTTCACACTGATGCTTGGGTTGGTTATCGTGGCCTCTCTCACGACTTCCAGCACGAAGTTATCGACCATGCGATTGAGTACGTGAACGGAACAGTCCACACGAACGGTATTGAGAATTTTTGGAGCTTACTTAAGCGCACGATCAAGGGCACTTACGTAAGTGTCGAACCCTTCCATCTTGGCCGCTATCTCGACGAACAATCCTTCCGTTTCAACGAGCGCAAAGACAATGACGCAGGCCGGTTTAAAACAGTGCTATCGTCCGTGTTCGACAAGCGCCTCACGTATAAGGAGTTGATCGGGAATGCCGCAGAAGCGAAGCCCCACTGAAAGCCAAGACAAGGGCGCGGCAAAAGACGAGGCCAAGCCGCCTACACCGATGGAAAACTTTAAGAAGCTCACGCTCGGTCTGCTTAGGGTTTCTCGAACGCAATTACATGAAGAGCAGAAGAGATATCAGGAATCCCGACCAGACAAGTCGGTCAAGAAGACTCCCGCTTCTGACGGCGGGTCTAAGCGAACGAGAAAATAGTCGATCTGTTCTTGGCCAGTATCGTCGACAACGACCTTCTGCAATATTTTCAGTGTTGCCTGATAGACCTTCGGGAGTTGCACTGGGTTCTGAGAACTTATGACTTTATCGAAAGTCCCCTGTATAATTTTGTCGCCTAACTGCATGCTAAAAGTGTGGTCAGAAACTTTCACGTCAAGCAGTTCGCCAACGACGACGACGGTCTCTTCTGCCCTCATGGACTTGAGGGTTGCGGCCTTCATCGCCAACTCAGGGAGTTGGACTCGGACCTCCCTTTTCACGACATCATCACGCCGCCAAACAATGTCGGCACCAAAACCCGCCTTAACGTTTTCTTCCGTCCACTGATGCACCAACCGCAATGCAGGCAACCCAATTCGATCAGTCAATGACTGCAATTCCTCGGTCTCTTGCGCGCGGATAAGTTGGAAAGTCTTATCCATCGCTTCATCCAATTGTGCGCCGAATAAATTTCGGTCATTTGCGATTGTCATCATTACGCCTACCGACCCAGGGAATGAATAAGCAAACCCCAACGTGGTATCAGCAATCGCCTTGTCAGAATTCTTGGCGGTCTTCTTTTTAGTTCCGCGCTCCAGCGCGTCGTATACCGTCGTGAAAATCTTCTGAAACGTTCCCAGAACCGCAGTTAATCCGGAGATCGAAGCCGTGCTGCCGGTCATCTCAATACGGTAACCGCAAGCATCCAAGCCAAGCTCATCGGCCGCCGCGAAGAATTGCTCTTCCAACGAGGCCCTGCGACTCTGAATTGCGCGAAGTGTAGCGTGTACTGATGGCACATCTGGATGTGCCGCCAGGGTGCGCTCAGCGTGAGCTACCGCCGCCGCTGCGCCCTGTAAATCCTTCTGTAAGTCCGCTAGCCTACTCATGGGTGCCGCCTGCGCCAAGCGTCAACACTACAATGCCCTTGGGGTCATCTTCGCGACTAAAACCCCATTGCTTGTGCCAGTAAGAGTACCACTGTCCGGGATCAGCGCCTATGGCACAGAATTGAAGGTATGATTTAAGGAGAGTTCGGTTCTCGTCGATGACGAAGGAACGAACATGACTACGAAGTCTCGCAGCAGGAAAAGTTCTGCCGAACGGGTTGTCAAAGACATTCGCCGCGCCACCCGGCGCCATTTCTCGGCGGAAGATAAAATCCGGATTGTGCTTGATGGCTTGCGCGGTGAAGACAGCATCGCTGAACTGTGCCGCAAGGAAGGGATCGCTCAGAGCCTTTACTACGTCTGGTCGAAGGAGTTCATGGAGGCAGGCAAGCGGCGGCTGGCCGGTGATACGGCGCGAGCTGCGACAAGTGGTGAAGTGCAAGACCTTCGCCGTGAGGCGCATGCCCTGAAGGAGGTGGTTGCCGATCTGACGCTGGAGAACCGTCTGCTCAAAAAAAGCATGATCGCGGATGGGGGCGAAGGCGAATGAGATATCCCGCATCCGAAAAGCTTGAGATCATCAGGCTCGTCGAGCAATCGCATCTGCCGGCGAAGAAGACACTCGACAAACTGGGCATTGCACGTCGAAGCTTCTATCGCTGGTATGACCGTTACCTTGAGGGCGGGCCGGAAGCGTTGGAAGATCGTCCTTCCCGGCCAGGTCGCGTGTGGAACCGCATCGATGCCGATATCCAGGGTCAGATCATCGAGATGGCGCTGGAGCAATCCGAACTTTCATCGCGCGAACTGGCAGTGCGCTTTACCGATGAGAAGCGCTACTTCGTCTCCGAAGCCAGTGTCTATCGCCTGCTCAAGGCCCACGATCTCATCACCAGCCCAGCCTTCATTGTGGTCAAGGCGGCTGATGAGTTCAAAGACAAGACGACAGCACCCAACCAGATGTGGCAGACCGACTTCACCTACTTCAAGATCATCGGCTGGGGGTGGGTGTATCTGTCCACCGTACTCGATGACTTCTCTCGATATGTCATTGCCTGGAAGCTGTGCTCGACCATGCGCGCCGAGGACGTCACCGATACGCTCGAACTGGCCCTTGCAGCTTCAGGCTGCGACAACACCAAGGTGTTGCACAAGCCCAGACTGCTCAGCGACAATGGTCCCAGTTACATCGCCGCCGAGCTTGCCGAATGGATCGATGCCAACGGCATGAGCCATATCCGCGGCGCACCGCTGCATCCGCAAACCCAAGGCAAGATCGAGCGATGGCATCAAACCCTCAAGAACCGCATCCTGCTCGAGAACTACTTCCTGCCCGGCGATCTCGAGTGTCAGATCGAGGCATTCATCGAGCATTACAATCATCGCCGTTATCACGAGGGCATCGGCAACGTCACACCCGCCGACGTCTACTTCGGACGTGCACAATCCATCATCAAACAGCGTGAAAGGATCAAACGACAGACAATCAAATATCGGCGCTTGCTCCACCGCAAAATCGCCGCTTAACATCAACCAACAAATGAGGCCCGCTCTCCGCTAAATCTCGCCGCTCTTTGCGCCAAATGTTTTGATGACGGACAATGCCTTAATTTCTTTTCTTTCATAAAGCCGCGCTGCAAATTGTTTTCCGCAACTGACTTACTCGATTACAACCGTTGGGGAACAAAGTTCGCGTTGACAAAAATTGGATATAGGATTATATTCCCATTCATCCCGTCCCACTAAGAGGGGCGGCTCGCGATCGTCACGAACGCGGGGCGGGATGCGGTGGACGCGGCAGCGTCAGGCCGGAACGAAGGTCGCAGGGCGCAAGCCCGGAGCGAGGATGCTTTCCTCTTATGGAGGGGCATTCGAACTTTGGATGCGCGTGAGCGACCGGAGGTCCGGCTGACGACGACGTTGCGCGGTGCGGACCGGGGTGGAGATGCACCCCATTTGCATCGCCTTTGCGCGGCGGCCCAAGTCGTGTGGTCCTTGCCGAAATCCGGACTGCTCCTTCGCGTTTTCCAACCGGAAACGCAAGGTACCGCGGAGACGACGGCGTCAGGTTTCGACCGTTGCCGGGGAGAGCACGAAGCAAGCCGAAAAACCACTGTGTGCGGAACGCCGGATGTGTCCGGTGCTTTCGTGGTGGCTAACTCGTGCGCTTGTTTTTCTCGCGCATGAGGCTGCGGACGCATCGCGCGTCCGGCGTTCCGCGCGCCCTCTTTTGGGGGGAGCAAACGGAAACAAGCGATGGCGTCCCCGCGCCGCAAACAACAGGGGTGTTCTCGCACGTCTGGAGGTTAGCGTGGATTGTTATGAGCGCGAACGAGGCAAGCCTCGCGCGCATTACGCTAGCGGCTCCGTCGCGGCGTCGAGCCAGAGTTTCGTGGCCTCGTCGAGATGCGGGCGCACCTCGCGGCGAACGCGAGCATGATAGTCGTTGAGCCACATCAGCTCTTTCTTGCTAATGCGGTGATCGATCAGGCGGCGGTCGATCGGCGCCAGCGTCAGGGTCTCGAAGCCGTTCATGGGCTTCTCGGCGCCGGCAATCTCCGCGGCCGTGACCAGCACCAGATTTTCGATCCGGATGCCGAACCCATCACGTTTATAATAGCCCGGCTCGTTGGACAGGATCATGCCGCGCTTGAGCGGCGTGGTACCGAGTTTCGAAATCCGCGCCGGGCCTTCATGCACCGACAGATAGCTGCCGACGCCGTGGCCGGTGCCGTGGTCGAAGTCGATGCCGGCCTGCCAGAGGAACTGCCGCGCCAGCGTGTCGAGTTGCGCGCCGGTGGTGCCATCGGGAAACACCGCGCGGGCGATGGCGATGTGGCCGCGCAGCACGCGGGTGAAGCGGTCGCGCATCTCGTCGGTCGGCGTGCCGATGGCGATGGTGCGGGTGACGTCGGTGGTGCCGTCTTCGTATTGCCCGCCGGAATCGATCAGCAGCAGATCGCCGGGCACGATGCGGCGGTTGCTCATGCGGGTGACGCGGTAGTGCACGATGGCGCCGTTCGGCCCGGTGCCCGAGATGGTGGGAAAGGAGACGTCCTTCAGCGCGCCGGTGTCGCGGCGAAAAGTTTCCAGCGCCTCGACCGCGTCGATTTCGGTCAGCGTGCCCTTCGGCGCCTCGCGGTCGATCCAGGCGAGAAACCGCGCTAGCGCCACGGCGTCGCGCCGATGCGCGGCGCGCGCGCCCTCGATCTCGGTCTGGTTCTTTACCGCCTTCAAAAGCGCGACGGGATCGTTGCCGCGCACCGGCTTGCCACCGGCGGAGGTGATCAGGCGGCTCAGCGCATCGGCGGCGGTGGCTTTGTCGAGCGCGATCGCCGCGCCGGATTGTGCCGTCCGCGTCAGCGCGTCGGTCAGCTCGTCAGGTTCGTGGACCTCGGCGTTGCGCTCAAGATGATCGCGTGTGCTGTTGGAAAGTTTGCGGGTGTCGATGAAGATGGTGGGGCGGCCATCCTTCGGCACCAAAGCGTAGGACAGAGGCAGCGGCGTATGCGAGACATCGGCGCCGCGAATGTTGAAGGTCCACGCCACCGCATGGGAATCCGACAACACCAACGCATCGACGCCGAGCTTTGTCATCTCAGTGCGGATGCGCGCGAGCTTATCGGCCTCGGCTTCGCCGGCGAACGTCGCGCCGTGGATCGTGACCGGGCCGAGCGGCGGCGCGGGTCGGTCGGTCCAGATGCTATCGACCGGGTTGCTGTCGACGGGGACCAACTCGGCGCCCGCTTTCGTGCAAGCCGTCGAAAGGCGTTCGACTGCCGCCGAGGTGTGCAGCCATGGATCATAGCCAAGGCGATCGCCGGCCGTGAGATGCTCCGCCAGCCAGCTTTCCGGGGGCGGATCGGCCAGCGAAGCGATACTCCAGGCCCGGACATCCACCTGTTGCGCCGCCTGCAAGGTGTAGCGGCCGTCGACAAATACGGCAGCTTCCGTCGCCAGCACGACGGCAAGGCCGGCCGATCCGGTGAAGCCGGTGAGCCACGCCAGCCGCTCCTCGGAAGGCGGGACATACTCGTTCTGCTGCCGATCTGCGCGCGGGATCACGAAGCCTGTCAGTTGCCGCCGCACCAGCTCCTCGCGAAACGCGGCGAGACGGGCGGTCAGCGCGACGCCGCCTTCGGGGTCTTCGAATGTCTGGAAATGGGCCTCGAACATTGTCCGGGCATCATAGGATCGAGGGCAGGGCTGCGCAACGCAGCCGGGGGGTCATCGTCTGTTCTGCATCAGCAGGCTGCACCATCCGTCGATCCGGATCTGCTGGATCAACACCAGCCCCTGCGCGCGGTAGGCCGCGATGACGCCGCGAGTTTGCTGTGGCAGCAGCCCCGAGAGGATCACCATGGCTTCAGGCGCAAGGTGACGCACCATGGCCGGGGCCATCTGCCGCAGCGGATTGGCGAGGATATTCGCCAGCACCAGATCGAACGGCGCGCGCATGCGAAACGACGGCGCGGAAAAGCCGGTCGCGCAGATCGTCTCGACAAGATTGCCGACGCCGTTCGATACGGCATTCTCTCTCGCAACCGCTGCCGAACGCGAGTCGATGTCGCTGGCCAGCACGTTCCGACGCAGCGATTTGGCCGCGGCGATGGCCAGGACGCCGGTGCCAGCGCCGAGATCGAGAACGCGCCGTGGCATTCGGGCGCGCAGTACCCGATCGAGCAGCAGCAAGCAGCCACGGGTTGTGCCGTGGTGGCCGGTGCCGAATGCCAGAGCGGCCTCGATCTCGATGCTTAGCTTGTTCGGCGGGACGCGTGCGCGGTCGTGTCGGCCGTGGACGATAAAGCGGCCGGCCGGGACCGGAGCCAGCCCTGCAAGGCTGGCCTCGACCCAGTCCCTGGCGGCAACGCTATCGAAGACGACGGTCTGGGCGACCTCATCGCCGGCAGCGAGAGCGACCAGCGCGCGGATTCGTTTTTCGTCCGGCGGATCGGCGAAGTGGACCGCGATGCTCCAGCAGCCGTCGCTGCGTTCAAATGCGGTAACCGCGGCCTCGCTATCCTCAAGGCTTTCGGTCAGGAGATCGACGACCCGACGCGCGATCTGCTCCGCCCCGATGGCGAAGGCGGCGCAGCTTGTTGCCGGTGAAATGGCGTTTGTCATCGACAGTGGGGCCCATAGCGTTTTCGAGCGAAGTGGACCGGTTCGCGTGAAGAAAACGCGTTAAATCAAGATCATAGCTCCGCCTCGGATTTCATGAGAAGCGGAAAGGGAAACGGAGATCCCGCAGGGCCTCATACATATTTGGCAATGAGATAGCCGATGCCATAGGCCGGTCCCGCGACCAGGAGGATGGCGAACACCATGACAAGCCAGCCCTTTATAATCGCGATGATGCCGCCGCTCCCCCAGAGCTCTTGCGGTCCCGGTCGCCCGTAGGCCCATAGCGACCAGGAGGCGGCCACGAGCAGGTAGATGTCAAAAATATTCAACGATGCGCCGACATAACCGAGATAAGTCGGGACAAGAATCGCCAGAAAAACCCGGCCAAGAATTTGTAGCACCTCACCCCCCAGAACTTGCCTGCTTTCGTCAGGCCTTTGCTTTAGTGCAAATCGGAAACTTAGACGATGGAAAATGCGCGGGCCGGAAGGCGGGGGCGGGGTGACGGCGACAGGCGTCGCGATTGTCACGAAGGGCGGCCGGGAATACGGAAGCTTTCCACAGAGATATCCACAGGATTTCCATAGTCTGATCCCCGGTTTCGCACAGGGTTTTCGACAGCCTTATAGGCTGCCTCGATATCAGCGCGGGTTGTGGTCGGAATTGGCCTCGCTGGCGATAGTCTATGTGGTGCTGATTGTTAGCGGCGAGCGAACAGCGCCCGGTGATCCCGCAGGATGGCGCGGGCGGCGTTATGACCGGGTGCGCCTGTGACACCTCCGCCGGGATGCGCGCCGGCGCCGCAGTGATAGAGCCCCTTCAGCGGGCCCCGATAGTCTGCGTAGCCCAGCATCGGCCGGGCCGAAAATAATTGGTTCAGCGTCAGCGCGCCGTGGAAGATATCGCCGCCCAGCAATCCGAATTCGCGTTCGAGGTCGAGCGGTGACAGGACCTGCCGGCCGATCACGCTGGCGGCAAAGCCCGGCGCGTAGCGGTCGACGGTCGCGATCATGAGGTCGGCGACCTCATCGCGATGGTCATCCCAAGATGCGCCGTCAGGCAATTGCGGCGCGACATGCTGGCAGAAAAGACTGGCCACATAGCGGCCGGGTGGCGCCAGGGAGTCGTCGATCACCGAGGGGATCAGAACCTCGATCACCGGTTCGCGGCTCCAGCCGAACTTTCGCGCGTCCTGCCAGGCGCTGTCCATGTAGTCGAGACCGGGTGCAATGATGATACCGGCGCTGAGATGGTCGCCGGCGCCCGGCAAGGCGGAGAATGAGGGGAGGGCGGAGAGCGCGACGTTCATCCGGAATGTCCCGGAGCCATTGCGCCAGTTCTTGATGCGGGTCAGAAAGGTGGCGGGTAGCGCGTCTGCGGGCAACAGCCGCGTATACAGCAGTTTTGGGTTGACGTTCGCCGCGACATATCTTGCGCGGATCGTCCGTCCGTCGTCGAGCACGGCACCTGCTACCTGCTTTCCTTCGACAATAATCTCGCGCACGCCTGCGTTCGTTTCGATTTCCACACCGGTCGCGCGGGCGGCCATTGCCATCGCCTGGGTGATCGCGCCCATGCCGCCGATGGCGTGTCCCCAAACGCCCTTCTTGCCATTCACTTCCCCGAAAGCATGGTGCAGCATCACGTAGGCCGAGCCGGCCGCGTAGGGACTCGCATAGTTGCCGACGATGGCGTCAAAGCCGAACAGAGCCTTGATAAGATCGATTTCGAAACGATCGTCGAGCATGTCTCCTGCCGATCGCGTAAAGAGATCGAGCAGGCTGCGTTGCTGCTCCAGCGAAAGCCCGCGCAGGATGCCCACCGCGCCGGCGGCGTTGACGAACTCGTGCGCCGCCTTGAGGCCAAGCCCCTCAACCAGATTTGGTGGCGCGCGGAGCACGAATTGGCGGACAACGTCGGCGATCTCTTCGAGTTCGCGCATGAAATCGCCGATCGCGTTCGCATCCCGTTCGCTCAAGCGAGCCGCCGATGCCCGGGTGCGGCCTTCGCCGGTGAGTAGGTAGCGGCCGTCGGGAGCGGGCAAGAAGTTCTGCGCGCGGCGTTCGACGATCCGCAGGCCGTGCTCGTGAAGCCGCAGGTCAGCGATGACTTTCGGATTGAGCAGGCTGACGGTGTAGGCCGCGACCGAATTGCGGAAACCTGGGTGGAATTCCTCGGTCACCGCTGCGCCGCCCACCACCTTGCGCCGCTCCACGACTCTGACGCGTAGTCCGGCCATTGCGAGATAGGCCGCGCACGTCAAGCCGTTGTGGCCTGCGCCGATGATAACGACGTCAGTGTCTGACATATCCGCTTCAAAGTCCTCAGACGGTCTGACTGCCGTCCTTCAAGCTCTTATCGGAAAGGCCGATGGACGGCACAAGGCTTACGAGCCGAGTTCAGCCTGGTGACACGCTCTGCGTTGGCGGTAACTGCGCAATGGTGAAGATAGTAGCGGTCAGTCGTCGAAGCCAGAGAACAGGCCTCGCGACCGGTAGGGTCGTGGCGCATAGACTTGAGGCTGCGCGTATCCGTAGCCTGTTTGATCGCCGTAGTAGTATTGCTGTGGTTGAGGAATGTTCTGCGCGCCATGACGATAACTGCGCGGAGCAGGATAGCGCTGATCGTTGGAACTGCCGTCGGCCGGATAGATATAGCCGTCGTTGCCGCGAACGGTGGCCTGCGGCTGCCGACCGGGTGCGATCTGCCCGGGCGTCAGATCGACCGGATTTCCAGCGGCATCGTAAGATTGATAGGCCGACGTCGGGTCGCGACGGGCGACATCGGTTTGTCGCCTGCTTCGAGGATTGCGCGCTAGCGCCACGCGCGACGATCCAGTCAGTGTGACGGTGGTGTTGAGGACGCCTTCTGTCTTCACAAGAGAGAACAGTGTGCTGGCGTTCGCGCGCGAGATACGGACGCAGCCGTGAGAGACGGGGACGCCGAGGCTGCCCTCGGAGAACGTGCCGTGGATGGCATGACCGATCTTGGTGAAGAAGATCGAGTGCGGCATCGGCGCGTCGTCGAACTCCTTGGAGAAATGGTCGGCTTCCATTCGGAAAGTTTGGAATTTGCCATTCGGAGTTTCGTGCGACGGATTTCCAGTCGAGACCGGCCATTGATAGCGTTCAACGCCGTCGACGGAAACGGTCATTCGCTGATTGTCCTTGTCGACCACAATGGACACCTTTGCATGGGCGACGCTACCAGCGGCGAGAAACAGCAGGGCGGAAACAGGAATAAGAAACTTGCGCATTACCTCGGCCTCGACTTCAGCCTACGTCCCCGAGCCATATATATGCGCTCAAACAGGGTGTGCTTCCAGTAGCGGGTTTGCGTCATCGTTAACTCACGAGGCGGCACGACCAAGGCGGGGAAGAGGAAAAGTCGGGTGAGACCTTGGAAAGCGCCCTCCCGCAAGGTTCGGAACTTTCGGCGGGATTCCACGTTATATCACCGTAGATCCAGCGATCACGGTCTGTTGGGGCAGCCTAGCTAGATTCAAAATAAGGACAGAAATGCCGATGAGGATGAGAACCATAGCATTGCCAACCGAGCCTTCTTTCCGATTGCGGATCGCGGTAGCCGCTGCTGCAGCGGCGCTGGCCCTATTCGCCATACCGCATCAAGCGCATGCTCAAGGTGTCTTCAACGGTATGGAGCGCGGTGCTAACCAAGGCGCGTACGAGGGTCATCGTGCGGCAGGGCCGGTGGGCGGCGCAATCGGCGGCGCGATCGGTGCCGGCGTCGGGGGTGCGGTCGGCGGCGTCAACGGCGTGCTCGGCATTCCGGATCGCGGATACCGAAGGGGGCATCGATGCCGTGGTTATTGGAAGCACGGGCATTTCCACTGCTACCGTTGATTAAGGATTTCCCGTATGAGCAGACCGCGGTCCGAGGCCGAACCAGTCGCGGTCTGCGTTTGCGCATCAAAACTTAATGTCTAAGCCGATAGCCGGTTCTGAATATCCACCATACCATCAACATACAGGCCGCGAGAAAACCGACTGTCATGCCGATGCTCACGAACACGCTGACGTCAGCGATCTCGTAAAAACTCCACCGGAATCCGCTGATGAGATAGACCACCGGATTAAAAAGCGCGAGGGTTTGCCAAGTCTGCGGCAGCATGTTGATCGAATAAAAACTTCCTCCGAGGAATGTCAGCGGCGTGATGATCAACATCGGAATCATCTGCAGTTTCTCGAAACCGTCGGCCCAAATCCCGATGATGAAGCCGAAAAGGCTGAAGGTCACTGAGGTCAATATCAGAAAGGTCAGCATCCATATCGGGTGATGAATGTGCAATGGCACGAACAGGCCGGCGGTGGCCAGAATGATCAGGCCCAGAATGATCGATTTGGTCGCAGCCGCCCCCACATAACCGAGGACAATCTCGAAATAGGAGACCGGCGCCGACAGTATCTCGTAAATAGTGCCTATGAACTTTGGGAAGTAGATCCCGAACGATGCGTTGGTGATGCTTTGCGTCAGCACCGACAACATTATGAGCCCGGGCACAATGAAAGTACCGTAACTGACGCCCTCGACCTGAGTGATGCGCGATCCGATTGCCGCGCCGAACACCACAAAATAAAGCGAGGTCGAAACCACCGGTGACACGATGCTTTGCAGCAGCGTGCGCCAAGTGCGCGCCATTTCGAACTTGTAAATCGCCTGCACGGCTCCAAAATTCATGGTCAGGTCCTTACCAGGCTGACGAAGATCTCTTCCAGCGAGCTTTCGGTGGTGTCGAGGTCGGAAAATCTGATACCCGCGGCACGGAGATCGCTCAGCAGGCTGGTGATGCCAGTGTGCTCACTTTGGGTATCATAGGTATAGATCACTTGCATTCCGTCTGCGGCAAGTTCGAGATTGTAAGCCGCCAACGTTGCAGGTATGGCTTCGACCTTGCTCTGCAAATGAAGCTTCAACCGCTTTTTGCCGAGCTTCTGCATCAGCGCTACCTTTTCTTCGACGAGAATGATCTCGCCCCTATTGATGACGCCGACACGGTCCGCCATTTCTTGAGCTTCTTCGATGTAATGCGTCGTCAGAATGATCGTGACACCCAAGGCTCGCAGCGCGCGCACCATCTCCCACATGGCTTTCCGTAATTCGACATCGACCCCCGCTGTGGGCTCGTCGAGAAACAGCACTTGCGGTTCGTGCGAGAGGGCCTTCGCGATCATCACACGTCGTTTCATGCCCCCGGACAGCGTGACGATCTTGCTATCTTTCTTGTCCCACAACGAGAGATCTCTCAGGACCTTCTCGATATGGGCCGGGTTCTTGGGCTTTCCGAACAGCCCGCGGCTGAAACTCACGGTCGCCCAGACCGTTTCGAACGCATCGGTATGTAGTTCCTGCGGCACCAGGCCGATCAGCGCGCGGGTAGCTCGATAGTCGCGCCGGATGTCCCGACCGTCGACCCGCACCTGACCTGCGGATGCGTTGGTGATGCCGCAAATGATGCTGATGAGCGTTGTCTTGCCGGCGCCATTGGGGCCGAGCAGCGCGAAAATCTCACCCCGATTGATATCGAGGTCGATGCTCTTCAGTGCTGCGAAGCCGGACGCGTAGGTCTTCGACAAGCCGGAAATAGATATGATGGGCGACATGCGAGCTTGACACGCTGTAAGCTGGTGGAAAAGGGACGACGAGAAGATGATATCGCGTCGAATGGCAGGATGATGGAATGGAGGTCAGATAGGAACACGTGCGGTGGTTCGCAATTCGGCTATACCCGCTTCACAAAGCTATCGACCACCTTTTTGTCGCCGGCTTTTTCGAAAGCGATGGTCAGCTTGTTGCCATCGATCCGCGTCACTTTTCCGTAGCCGAATTTCTGGTGAAAGACCCGGTCGCCAAGTGAGAACTCGGATGTCGTGCCGGTAGATTTCGCGACCAGTTCGCCTTCGATGGTCAATGGCGTGTACTTCGACTTCGATCGCCTCGTAGCATAGGGTGCATTGGTCTCGTTAAATCCGCCCCGACCGCGATTGGCCTGCGCGCGTTGCCAGCCAGGCGTCGCATAGCTTGAGCCAAACGACTCGATGTTGTCGAATCGCGAGGGGCCGTAACCGCCCGTTCCGCCCCATCCCGACCCACCCTTCGATTCCGTGATCTCGACGTTTTCCGCCGGCAGTTCGTCGAGGAAGCGGGACGGAATCGTCGTCGACCATGAGCCGTGGATACGACGATTGGTGGCGAAATAGAGCTTTGCGCGTCGGCGCGCCCGTGTCAGCCCGACGTGCGCGAGGCGGCGCTCTTCTTCGAGACCAGCGCGTCCCTGCTCATCCAACGCGCGCTGATGGGGAAACAGACCTTCCTCCCAGCCTGGCAGGAAGACGCTGTCGAATTCGAGCCCTTTGGCGGAATGCAGCGTCATGAGCGAGACGGCATCCTCGTCGCCGCCGCCGTCGCGATCCATCACCAGAGATATATGCTCGAGAAAGCCTTGCAGGTTTTCGAACTCCTCCATCGAGCGGACCAGTTCTTTCAGATTCTCCAGGCGGCCAGCAGCATCGGCCGAGCGATCCTTTTGCCACATCTCCGTGTAGCCGCTCTCGTCCAGCACGATCTCGGCAAGTTCGGTGTGCGGCATGGCCTCTCGCTGCACGCGCCACCGGTCGAAGTTCTCGACCAAAGCG
This sequence comes from Nitrobacter sp. TKz-YC02, assembly GCF_049852135.1. Classification (NCBI taxonomy): domain Bacteria; kingdom Pseudomonadati; phylum Pseudomonadota; class Alphaproteobacteria; order Hyphomicrobiales; family Nitrobacteraceae; genus Nitrobacter; species Nitrobacter sp. TKz-YC02. Next base: position 2,927,250 of record NZ_CP180728.1, on the reverse strand, counting down.
CGCAGCGATCCGCGCGCTTTCGGTTTCAACTCGTCGGTTTCGATAACGGTGCGGGCCGCTTCGCTGAGCGGGATCTGCCGCTTTCGCGCGATCCCATGCAGCGTCTGGACGGTGGCATCGCCCAGGCCACGTTTGGGGACGTTGACGATGCGCTCGAAGGCAAGATCATCAGCTGGCGAGTTGATGAGGCGCAGATAGGCGAGCGCGTCGCGGATTTCGGCGCGCTCGTAGAAGCGAGGACCGCCGATAACGCGATAGGGCAGGCCAAGCGTGACAAAGCGGTCTTCGAATTCGCGCATCTGGAATGAGGCGCGCACCAGAATTGCGATTTCGTTCAGTTTCTCGCCGGCGCGCTGGAGCTGTTCGATTTCCTCGCCAATGGCTCGGGCTTCCTCCTCGGAATCCCAGGAGCCGGTGACGGTGACCTTCTCGCCGTCGATATCCTCGGTACGTAATGTCTTACCGAGCCTGCCTTCGTTATGCGCGATCAGGTGCGAGGCAGCGGCGAGGATATGACCGGTTGAGCGGTAGTTACGCTCCAGTCGGATCACCTTGGCGCCTGGAAAATCGTGCTCGAAGCGCAGGATGTTATCCACCTCGGCGCCGCGCCAGCCGTAGATCGACTGGTCGTCGTCGCCGACGCAGCAGATGTTTTTTGGCTGGGCCGTGCGCGGGCTCGGATCCTCTCCCGGAGAGGGAGCGGGAAAATGCGCTTGCGATGAAGGCGGCGCCTGCGACAGCAACCGCAGCCATAGATATTGCGCAACGTTCGTGTCCTGATACTCGTCGACAAGGATGAACTTGAAGCGGTTCTGGTATTGCCGCAGCACGTCCGGATGCTCGCGGAACAGCCGGACGTTCTCCAGCAGCAAATCACCGAAGTCCACTGCATTGAGGATTTTCAACCGCGCCTGGTAGGCGGTGTAAAGCTTGCCGCCGCGACCGTTGCCGAATACGGAGGCTTCGCCCGACGGCACCTGTGTGGGCGTCAGCCCGCGGTTCTTCCAGCCGTCGATCAACCCGGCCAGCATCCGCGCGGGCCAGCGCTTGTCGTCGATGTTGTCGGCCTGCAGAAGCTGTTTGAGCAGGCGGATTTGATCGTCGACATCGAGAATCGTGAAGTTGGATTTGAGTTGCACCAGCTCGGCATGAACGCGCAGGATGCGGCCCGAAATGGAATGAAAGGTGCCGAGCCACGGCATACCTTCGACTGCTTGCCCGAGCATCTGGCCGAGACGATGCTTCATCTCGCGAGCGGCCTTGTTGGTGAAGGTCACCGACAAGATTTCGCCAGGCCGGGCGCGGCCCTGGCTGAGAATATGCGCGATGCGGGTCGTCAGCACGCGGGTCTTGCCTGTTCCCGCTCCGGCCAGCACCAGAACCGGTCCGTCCAACGTTTCCACGGCCTCGCGCTGTTCCGGATTGAGCCCGCTCAGATATTGTGGCGTTGCCGCGGCTCGCGCGCGCGCAGCGATGCCGCCGGCGGCGGGCTGGTGCTCGGAAACGTTGCTATGGATCAGTCTACCTGGATCGGTCATGCGAATCGTCTTTTCCCACGATGACACTGCTGGCCAGCGAAGGGGAGAGCCCTCTTGGTCGGATCAAAGAAATATATAGGGCGACGCGCTTCGTAGCGGCTTTTCTGCGTCCAGGCCAATGGAATGGCCTTGCCGCGATCGACGTTTTGTTCCCCAAAAGCCGCTTATTTTCAGAACTTTCCCGTATAGGGCCAGGCGGAACTATTGTTCCGGTGACGGATTGTTTTTCAGTCACACGCAAAGCGCGCAAAAATGGAGGCCAGATCATGTTGAACTGGGTCGTGACGTTCCTGGTCATTGCATTGATTGCCGGCGTTTTGGGCTTTGGAGGTATCGCGGGCGCCTCAATCGAAATCGCGAAGATCATCTTTTTCATTGCGCTGATTCTGTTAGTGGTTTCAGCGGTGGTCGGGTTGTTGCGCGGCCGACCCCCCGTATAGCGCGTGGGTTAACCGGGGTGTCGAGGACATCTCGGGGACGCGCGGGTGATGCTGCAAGCGCAACGACGGCCTAAATGCGGACACGGACGGATATCGGAGGCGAAGGGGCACAACGTTGCAGGCGGCCGTATCGACGTAAAAGCGTCATCGTTCGGAGGTTGCCGAGAGGCTTCCTCGGTGAGCGTGTTGTAATTTCCTCTCCCTCACGCAGATGCTTTTCGTCGATCAATCGGAAGAGTTGGTTCTGCAATTGGGCCGTCCAGGCGATCTCCCGCAAATAGCGTAAATGGGATTCGGTCATAAACGCGGGAGGCGCGGGCACGCTTTCATGTAATCGAGGCCGATTCCCCAGTTCGAGCCAGAACAGGTCGGTGCGCGATGATGGATCACTTGACCGCCATCATCGCTTCGCACTGTCTGCGCCGCCCTTCTAGGAACAATACGCTGCCTGCCGTCGCTGCGACTTTGCCACAGTTGTTATTAGTATAAGGATGCGGCATTCGTTTTAGTGCGCCTCGCGGAGTCCGGAAGCACGAACCCGGGTCTACCATTTGCGGAAGGGCGAACCGAACGAATGCAATTTTGTCGGAAGGGTCAGAGGGGGACACCGTGCAGACGACACTGCTCGGCCTGGCGATTACATTCATTGTTGCGCTCATCGCCGCGCTGATCGGGCCGCATTTCATCGACTGGAGCCGCTTTCGGTCCCAGTTCGAGACAGAGGCGGCACGCGTAATCGGCGCGCCGGTGCGGGTCGAGGGTGGGATCGACGCCCGGCTGCTGCCGTCGCCGTCATTGCGGCTTGAGTCGGTATTCGTTGGAAGGCCGAACGACCCGGGACAGGTACAGGCCGACAGTCTCGCCGTCGAATTCAGCCTTGGTTCGGTGATGCGTGGAGAGTGGCGCGCAACCGAATTGACGATCAACGGTGTTGCGCTCGACCTCGGTCTCAATGACAGAGAGCGGATGGGCTGGCCACTATCGCTCAATTTCGGCTCGCTTTCTGTTGATCAGTTGAATCTCACCGGCCGCGTGGCGCTTCATGATGCTGCAAGCCGCAGCACTTTGGAATTGAACGACATCGCGTTCAGTGGAGAGGTACGGCCATCGGGAGCTTCCGTGCGCGGCGACGGCAATTTCGTGTTGTCAGGAACGCGATATCCCTTCCAAATTTCGCTCGCACAGGCGGGTGTCGGCGGTGCCAGCCGTGTTCATCTCGCGATCGATCCCGGAACGCGGGCGGAGTTCATCGACGTCGATGGGATCTTGTCATTCGACGAACAGATCCCGCGTTTCGATGGCGCGCTGACGCTGGCAGGTGCTGGGGAATCTGTCGGCAAAAACTTTTCGGTCGTCCCCTCTCAACGACCATGGCGTGTATCGGCCAACGTAAAAGCAGATCCGAAAGGCGCGCGTCTCGAGCAGGTTGATGCTAGTTATGGTAATGCCGACTCTGCGCTGAGGCTCACAGGCAAGGGAGACATTCGTTTCGGCTCGTCGCCCCGGCTTCGCGCTGCATTCTCCGCGCGTCAACTCGACGCCGACCGCCTGTTTGCCAAGGAACAGGCCGATCCCGCAAAGATGTTGCAGACAATGCAACGTTATCTAACAAAAATTCCGAAACCATGGATCGCCGCTGACATAGAGATCAGCGCCGACCAGATCATGCTGGGCGGCCGCCCGATACAAAATTTCAGTACTGACTTACGCAGCGACGCTGCTTCATGGACGATCAGCCGGCTAGAATTCCAAGCTCCCGGCGCCACGCGTATGGCTGTTAACGGCGCGATCCTGCTGCCCGGACCGTCGCCGCGGCTCAACGGTGCACTCGACGTTGAATCATCTGATCCCGATACTTTCATCGCATGGTTGCAAGGCCGCGGCGAAGTCACTCATCGGAGCCGAAAGCCGCTGCGTGTGCAAAGCAAGTTGACTGGTGATCCAAGCCAGGTGGTCTTCGAACAGCTCAAGGCCGATATCGAGGGTGGTAGCGTTGAAGGGCGGCTGGCGTTTGTCGATTTGGCGCCAGAGAACGGTACGCGGGCCGAAGCTGAACTCAAAGCGGATCGTCTCGATCTTGATGCGGCGGCAAGTCTGGTGCACGCGGTCGCGGCATTGCAAGACGGTTGGCCCAGTGAGGGACGATTGTCCTTAAATGTTGATCACGCGATGTGGGCGACACGGGAGTTCGGCCCATTTCTCGCCGAACTGAGTTATGGGCCAACGGCAATCTTGCTCGAACAATTGAAAGTCGGCTCCTCCGCCGGACTCATGATCGATAGCTCCGGTGCATTCGACCGCATCAATACCATCGGGAAGTTATCGTTGAATGCGACGTCTGAGTCGGTTGCCCTTATGGCGAGCATGATTGCTCCGCTCGCACCGAGCGTCGCGGCGCGTCTCGATGCGATACCGGCGGCCGCGGGGGCTGCCCAGCTTCGCCTCACGCTCAACGTTGGCAAGAGCCCTGCCGACAACAACAAGGCAGATGCCAGCGCTACACTCGACGTCAATCTGCCGCAACTGAAAGGCTCACTGTCACTGGTTGCAGCACCTTCACTCGCGGCGGTGCGCGCCGCCGATTTTGATGCATTGGCACGCAGCGAGGTGACGCTTCGGACGAAGCTGACGTCGGAGCGCGGCGGGGGCGTGCCGGCGTTGTTGGGTCTTGATCGTGTGATTGCGGTTGCGAACCCATCTGTACTGGAAGCTACAGCGACGGGAACCTGGCGTACCCCGGCCCAGCTAAATGCGAGGATGTCAGGAACCGATCTGGATGCCGAAATAAAAGGAATGGTGCAGCCGTGGTCATCGGATCGGAAGGCGGACCTTAATCTCACAGTTCACCGCGTCGATCTCAAGCCGCGACCGAGTCGTCAGCCGTCTGGTCCCGACGGTCAGGACGTCAGGCTCTCGTCACATGTCACCCTGGCCGACGACAAGCTGATTTTCAGCGATCTCGATAGCGCGATCGGCAGCTCGCGCATGCGCGGGCATGTTACAGTCAGTCTAGGAAACGAAAGCCGCCTCGAAGGCGAACTCGGAATCAATACGCTCGATCTGGCGACGGTGTTCGGACTTGCAATCGACTTCGGGGGGCGTGATCCGGCGGAGCCGTTGAATGTCGGCCTGCCGGAGGGGTGGCGCGGTCAACTGGCTTTCGCGGCGCTGCGCGGCACGTTGCCGGGAGGCGCTGAATTGAGACCCATCAGCGGCGTTGTCAAAGGGGACGACCATTCCCTGACGTTCGATGCGATGAAGGGGAAAATCGGCGATGGCGATGCCACGGCAAGTCTCCATGTTGGGCAGACTGCCGAAGGCGTTGCCTTGAATGCGAACGTCCAGCTCACCAACGTCAAGGGGGCAGCATTGCAATACGGTGCGCTGGCGATGCCTGCCGGCCGCATCTCGGCGCGGATCACACTCGCCAGCCGGGGCCGCAGCGCGTCGGCGATGGTGGGAGCGTTGTCCGGCGACGGGGTGGTCACGCTCGATCACGCGCGGATTTCAGGGCTTGATCCGCACATGTTCGAAGTTGCGATCAATGGCAATGTCGAGCGGGGATCGGACGATGCTAGATTGCAGGAGATCGTAGAGCAGTCTCTCTCCGCCGGTCCGCTATCGGTCGCATCGGCGCAAATTCCGTTCACGGTGAGGGATGGCCGTTTGCGTGTTAGCCCAACGCCGTTAGACGGCGAAGGTGCGCAGGCGATTGTCTCCGGCGGCTATGACATCACGTCGGATCAAGTCGATATGCGCGCCGGCCTTGCGTCAACCTCGACCGGGTCTGCGAGCGATCGTCCGCAAGTTCAGATATTCGCAGTTGGACCGTCCCACGCAATAAACCGAGCTATTGATGTCGCGGCGCTGTCCTCATGGCTTGCGGTGAGGTCGATCGATCGCGAGTCTCGCAGACTCGACTCGATCGAGCAAAGCCTGGAGCCGGCTCCGAGCGTTTCCCCGGCGCAGGCATCCCTGCAGGCTGAACCGTCAAATCTTTCCGCCAGTCTACTGGCTTCGGACGCGGCACCCGTCACTCATCCACCAAGACCAAAGCGGGATCCTCGGCGGTTCGCGGCAAGAGGTCGGATGGCTGTCCCGCTACCGTCTCGGCGTCCGACGACTGCCGCCCGGGCATCCCGTGTGCCGACACCGCCGTCGGTTGCGCGTTTGCCGGTGGAGACACAGCTCGTGGCGCCAAGGCCGGTGCGCCAGCGCTAAGGCCGCCCGTCTCCGCCGGAGGAACGAAGCCGGTGCGTCAACTCGCGAAGAAGTGTCCCCGACCAGGTCCCGGTGTTCCTTCTGATTTGCTCCGAGCCGACAGTAGTTGAGCTACTTCGGGCCAAGCGGCGCAAGCCGCGTTGACGGTGCTTGACGTTCGCCGATGAACATGGTGCTTACCGCTCGCGTGCGAAAATGCTCGAGGACATACAGACGAATCGCCGAAGACAAATTGCTGGTCCTGCGATTGGTATCGATCGAAGCAATTTGTGTGGAAAGGGTTATGCCCCGTCGTGTCGCGATATCCTTCAGGCTGGTCCAGAACGCATCTTCAAGGCTGACACTGGTCTTGTGACCACCGACGACAACCGATCTTTTGACGACGGCATATTCGCGCAATGGTCCTGGTTCTCCGCGGCGGTCGCCGCTTTCGTCGTTTTGCATGATTGACTCCATCTGTATTCCGGCAAGCCTCATCATCGGCGCACGATGAGATCTCACCGGATGTTTGTTTGGTCTAACTGCGAAAGCGGTGCTGCGGACCGTCGGTGGACCGCGCTGCGGGCATGCAGGTGACTTCGCGGTCCACCTCTGATCGGCGCGATGGCAGATCGTCAAGGCAGGTAAATAGTAGCTGAAAGTACCCGACGTCGGTATTCGGGAAATAACCTAGCCCGGCTCACTATCGTGACGCCGACGTGCGCAGACATACGGATGAGAATTGCGCCGGTGATCTACGGAGAATAGTGCCTACTATCCGAGGCTTGGACTGTGTTCGGATCCGGACATCGTCGCGCGGCTTCGAAAGTAGTCCAGCACGAAGAGACGGATTGCCGAGGAGAGGTTGCCCTGTTGGCGGTTGCTATCGATCTCCCCGACGAGTTCGGACAGGGTCATGTCGCGGTGACTCGAAATTTCTTTCATCCCGTTCCAGAATGCTTCCTCGAGGCTCACGCTCGTCTTGTGACCAGCCACTACGATCGATCGTTTCACTACCGGCGATTTCATGACGCGTCCTCGCCGTCGATGTGGTGTTGATCGAGCAAACGCAGTTCTCGTATCCTCTGCTGTTCGGAAAGATCGCGCTCGGCTTTGCTGCGGCCGAAGCGCGCGCGATTAGCGTCAGCGATGGCGGCCGCCTGTTTGCGTTCGGCGCGCTTCCTGCGCTTGTTCAAGTTAATCACATCCCCCATGACCAATTCCGCTGTCTTGAATGCCGGGAACGCGCAGCCGCAAACATCGAAAATTCATTCCGCCAAAAGCGGTTATAATTGGGGATGTACCATGATGCATCGCAGCAGGGTAGAAAATTTTGTCTAATATGCCGCACAATATTAGAATATAATAATTCCCGAAACCCTGATCATTAGAATATCAGCCTGTTAGGGAATGATAGGAAACTACAAAGCATCGAGGCTCCGACCGGTCATTTTATCCCGGTCGGGTCATTTTGCTGGGTTGCACCAATCGGTCGAACTCCACAGCCGTAACAAAGCCGAGCCGCTGAGCCTCTTCCTTTAATGTTGATCCGCGAGCGTGGGCGGCCTTAGCGACCTTCGCCGCGTTATCGTAGCCGATCCTTGGCGCGAGAGCCGTGACCAGCATGAGCGAGCGTTGCATCAATTCGCGAATCCGCTGCTCGTCGGCACGGATGCCTTTGATGCAGTGTTCGGTGAATGAGCGCACGACGTCGGCGAGCAGCTGTATGGAGTCGATCATACAGTAAGCCAAAACCGGCTTGTAAACGTTAAGTTCGAAATGCCCCTGACTGCCAGCCACAGTCACGGTCGTATGGTTTCCGAACACCCGACAACAGACCATTGTCATCGCTTCGCACTGCGTAGGGTTGACCTTCCCCGGCATAATGGACGACCCAGGCTCGTTCTCGGGAAGAATCAGCTCTCCGAGGCCAGACCGAGGTCCGGAACCCAGAAGGCGGATGTCGTTCGCGATCTTGAACAGGCCCGTTGCGACTGCATTAATCGCGCCGTGAGCGAAAACATAGGCGTCGTTTGAAGCCAACGCCTCAAATTTGTTTGGAGCGCTTGTGAAGGGGAGTTTTGTAAGCAGCGCTGCATTTTTCGCAAACAGTTTGGCAAATTTTGGCTTCGAGTTCAGTCCTGTCCCCACCGCGGTTCCGCCTTGCGCCAGCGGATAGAGATCCTTCAGTGCTATGTGAAGCCGGGCCAGACCGCTCTCGATCTGCGCCGCATAGCCGGAGAATTCCTGGCCGAGCGTCAGCGGAGTTGCATCCTGGGTATGGGTCCGCCCAATCTTGACGATATCAGCGAAGACCTTTTCTTTTTCGCGCAGCGCCTTGAGCAGAGCGGCCAGGGCGGGAACCAAGTCTGACACGATGCCATGAGCCGCCGCGATATGCATCGCCGTCGGAAATGAATCATTCGACGACTGGCTCATGTTGACGTGGTCGTTTGGGTGAACGGGCTTCTTATGGCCGAGTTCGCCACCGAGTAACACGTTGGCACGATTGGCGATGACCTCGTTGAGGTTCATGTTGGTCTGTGTGCCGGAACCGGTCTGCCAAACCACCAGTGGAAAATGCTCGTCGAGCTTGCCGTCGATCACTTCGTGTGCCGCGCGAATGATTGCGTTCGTGCGCCGGCGGTCGAGCAGGCCAAGCTCCCGATTGGTCTGCGCTGCTGCGAGTTTGACGATGCCGAGCGCTCGAATCAGCGGCATCGGCATCCGGTCGTCTCCGATGCGGAAGTTTTGTCGACTGCGTTCGGTCTGGGCTCCCCAGTAGCGGTCTGCCTGAACTTCGATGGGACCGAAGCTATCGGTTTCCGTGCGCGTTTTCGCCGTGCGTGATGACGCAACCATGGTCCGGTCCGTTATGTTTGATGCCGCTGTGGGGCGCAGCCCAATCCTCCGCCCGCGAAAGGACAATCCGGCAAATGCAACCCCAGGTTACTTCTTGCGGAAGCGGTCCAGTCTGACAACCTCGGCGCCCTGGCCAGGTTTAGGTTTGTCCTCGGTTTCGGCTGGCTGGGAAGGACTGGCCGGAACGGCCAGCGCCGTTGGAGAGGGTGCAGTCGGGACCGTCCTCGAGGTCTCGCTCGCGCTTGTCTCGATCTCAGCTTTCTCCGTCTCGGTTGTTTCTGTCGCAGCCGGCTCAAACTGCAATCCGAACTGTACCGATGGATCGAAGAAGCCCTTGATCGCGCTGAATGGAACCACGAGGCGCTCCGGTACCCCGCCGAACGACAGCCCGACCTCGAAGTGATCTTCGGTCACCGTCAGATCCCAGAACTGATGCTGGAGAATGATGGTCATCTCCTCGGGATATTGCGCCAGAAGGCGGGACGATATCGTCACTCCGTCGGCCGTCGACATGAAGGTGATGAAAAAGTGGTGCTCGCCCGGCAGTCCGTGCTCGGCGGCGTCCGTCAGCACGCGGCGCAGGACACCGCGCATTGCGTCGCTCGTAAGTAAATCGTAGCGAATATGATCGGTTTGCATCGATTAGGTCTCGTCGCCTCGGCAGTATGCGCAAATCGCCGCGAACGTCTAAGCCGACTCGCGCCGTCTCGCGATGATACTCCCACGATCTTGCGAGGTCAGCAGCGGTTGGGGTCGGACCGGTAAGTTTCTCGTCGCCAGTTGGGCTGGAGCGGTGAACGGATTAAAGTGGAGGCTTCTGTTGCCAGGTGCCTCCGAACCCCGCCTGACGGAGCTTAACCCATCAGGACTTCAGAGTGGTCTTTCAAACTGCGTTACGCAGCCTGAGCAACCGGAGCATAGTTGTCGTTTGCAACTATTGCATAGCCCGATAACGGCGGAACCATACCGGGAAAAAGCGAGCCCTTTACGCCCTCGTCGATCCTGTTTCGCCCCCGCCGGAACCCGGAATTTGCCGGGTCGGGCTCTGGTGGAGGCGCCGGGTACTGCCCCCGGGTCCGAATGGTTTATTGCGGCGGCCATTTATTTCCATAGCCGGCGAACCGGCGCTTTCAATATAGCCTGCAAAACGTGAGGAAAAAAGGGTGCCAAACGGCACATTTTTTTGCCGTCTCTGCGATCCATTTTCCCGGGTATAATGAGACGCGGCGCTGTCAGATCAACCGATCCGACGCTAAGTTCATCGCCCGAAAGCGCCACTGGCATGAATCAATATCACGATCTGCTCAAACGAATACTCGGCGAAGGTACGGAAAAGCATGACCGTACCGGCACCGGAACGCTGTCTGTCTTTGGACATCAGATGCGCTTCGATCTCGCATCTGGCTTTCCGATGTTGACCACCAAGAAGCTTCCCCTCCGGTCGATCGTGCATGAACTGCTCTGGTTCCTGAAGGGTGACACCAACATTAAATATCTGAAAGACAACGGCGTCTCGATCTGGGATGAGTGGGCCGATGCAAACGGCGATCTCGGCCCGGTCTACGGCTCGCAATGGCGTTCATGGCCCGCGCCGGACGGTCGCAGTATCGACCAGATCGCCAACGTCATTGACATGATCCAACGCAACCCCGATTCGCGGCGGCTGATCGTTAGTGCGTGGAATCCGGCCGATGTCGATAAGATGGCGCTACCGCCGTGCCATTGCCTGTTCCAGTTCTATGTCGCCAACGGAAAACTGTCATGCCAGCTTTATCAGCGCTCGGCCGACGTATTCCTCGGGGTGCCCTTCAATATCGCGTCCTATGCGCTGCTGACGATGATGGTTGCGCAGGTTACGGGGCTTAATCCCGGCGACTTCGTACATAGCTTGGGCGATGCGCACCTGTATTCGAATCATCTTGAGCAGGCTCGGCTTCAACTCGCGCGGCCCAAGCGGCCGCTGCCGACGATGACGATCAATCCCGAGGTGAAGGATATTTTCGCGTTTCGCTACGAGGACTTCAAACTCGAAAATTACAATCCCCATCCGCACATCAAGGCCGAGGTCGCGGTATGACCGGGATTGTCTCCCCGCGTCCGGAAATAGCCCTGGTGGTTGCGGTTGCCGAGAACGGGGTAATAGGTCAGCGTAATGGAATCCCGTGGCGGCTGAAAGCCGATCTGCAACGCTTCAAGGCGATCACCATCGGCAAGCCGATCGTAATGGGCCGCAAAACCTTCGACTCATTGCGTCGGCCACTGCCGGGACGAACCAACATCGTCATCACCCGCGATCCGGACTTTACTGCGGCCGGAGCGTTGGTGACACGATCGCTGGTAGACGCGCTCGCCATCGCAAAAGGAGATGCCATGCGGCGTTCGGTCGCTGAGATCGCGGTGATCGGCGGTGCCGAGATTTATACCGCGTCCATGCCTGTAGCCGATCGCCTCGAAGTGACCGAGGTTCATACCCAAGTCGATGGGGATACCGTTTTCCCGCCGATCGATCCCTCGATCTGGCACGAAGTCGCCCGCTGCCGAAACACGGCGGCCAGCGGCGACACTGCCGATTATTCTTATGTGACATATCGCCGTCGGATGCATTAACCGCATTCCCTGATGTTTGCATTGACATTTGTCTGATCGAATATAGCTCCTTGCAGCTAACAAGCCGCGTTGTAAGGGCCGAGAGCGTCCCCTATAAGGTCGAATGGAGAGCGAGGTTAGGCTTTAAAGGCCCATCCGCGCGGAGGAGAGTGTCGATGCCGTGGAAGAATCAAACCGGGGGGCCATGGGGTCAGGGTCCGAAAGGACCTTGGGGAGCCGGCCCGCAGCCGACTGGACCCAAGCCGCCGGATCTTGAGGATCTGCTGCGTCGGGCTCAGGAGCGTATCCGGCAACTGTTGCCAGGCGGACATCTGAGCGGCATGGGCATCTTGCTGATCCTGGTCGGCGCGGTCGTGATCTGGGGGATGTCCGGCTTCTTCCGGGTGCAGTCGGAAGAACTCGGTGTGGTGCTGCGCTTCGGCAAGCATGTACGGACCGTGCAGCCTGGCCTCAATTATCATCTGCCGTATCCGATCGAGACCGTTTTGCTGCCGAAGGCGCTGCGTGTCTCGACCCTCAATATCGGTTTGACGCTGGCTCAGGACCCAGCCCGGAATACCAGCACGATGCGCGACGTGCCGGAGGAAAGTCTGATGCTGACGGGCGATGAAAACATCGTCGACGTCGATTTCACGGTGTTGTGGCGGATCAAGCCGGGCGGGGTCGGTGACTTCCTGTTCAATATCCAGAATCCGGAAGGTACCGTCAAAGCGGTGGCTGAAAGTGCGATGCGCGAATTGGTGGGACGTTCGGATATTCAACCCATTCTAACGTCCGAGCGAACCAAAATTGAAGCTTCGGTGCACGAACTGATGCAGAAGACCCTGGATGAATATGGCGCCGGTGTTCTGATTCAGCAGGTGCAGATGCAGAAGGTCGATCCACCGGCTCAGGTCATCGATTCATTCCGCGACGTGCAGGCGGCGCGTGCCGACCTCGAGCGGCTGCAGAACGAAGCCCAAACCTACGCCAATCGAGTTATTCCCGATGCGCGCGGACGGGCGTCGCAGATCGTGCAGAATGCTGAAGGCTACAAGGGACAGGCCATCGCCGAAGCCAAGGGTCAGAGTTCTCGGTTTCTTCAGGTTTATGAGGCCTACAAAACGGCGCCTGACGTGACGCGCGAGCGCATTTACCTAGAGACCATGGAGCATGTGCTCGGAGACGCCGACAAGCTCGTATACGATCCGGGTTCATCGTCGCCGGGTATCTTGCCTTACCTGCCGCTGAGCGAATTGACGTCGCCGCGTGGCACCGGGACTGTGAACCAGCCGGCCAGGACGAACGGGAGCGCCCGATGAAAATCGGAGTTTTAGGGATTGCCGGGCTATTGGTGGGGCTGGCCTTGCTGGTGGTAGGATACAGTTCCGTTTTCACGGTGAGCCAGACCGATCAGGTGTTGCTGGTGCGACTGGGTGAACCGGTGCGTGTCGTCACCGAGCCGGGGCTGCATTTCAAGGCGCCGTTTGTGGACTCGGTGATCCAGATCGACAAACGAATTCTGGACCTTGAGCAGGCGTCGCAGGAAGTCATTGCGTCGGACCAGAAGCGGCTCGTCGTCGACGCGTTCGCGCGCTATCGAATCAAGGATGCGCTGCAGTTCTACCAAAGCGTCGGCTCCGTCCAGGCAGCCAATATCCAGTTGACGACGCTGCTCAATGCGTCGCTGCGTCGTGTTCTGGGCGAAGTCACCTTCATCCAGGTCGTGCGGGATGAGCGCGAACATCTGATGGGTCGCATCCGTGACCAGCTCGACAAGGAGGCCAGTGGATACGGCATCTCGGTCGTCGATGTTCGGATTCGGAGAGCCGATCTGCCGGATCAGAACAGTCAGGCGGTCTATCAGCGCATGCAGACTGAACGACAACGGGAAGCCGCCGAGTTCCGCGCTCAGGGTGGTCAGAAAGCCCAGGAGATCCGGGCAAAGGCTGATCGCGAAGCGACCGTGATCGTGGCCGAGGCCAATTCCGCGGCCGAACAGATCCGCGGCCAGGGCGATGGCGAGCGCAACCGGCTATTTGCCGATGCCTACAACAAGGCCCCGGACTTCTTTGCGTTCTACCGGTCAATGACCGCCTACCAGAACGGATTGAAGGGCAGCGGCACCCGCTTCCTGCTGAAGCCCGACTCTGACTTCTTCCGCTTCTTTGGGCATCCGAGCGGCAGGCCTTCGGCATCGGCGGCGAAGCCGTAAACCAGAAAGATTGCGATGCCGGGGGAGACGTCGTCGATGGGTTCCATCGCCTTCGACGATTTTCTTATCGGTCTCGGTATTCTTTTCATGATTGAAGGCATCCTGTTTGCCGCGGCACCGGAATGGACGCGGCGAGCGATGAAAAGTGCGCTGGCGGCTCCGGAACACATTTTGCGGATGGTGGGTATCGGGTCGGCAATCGTGGGCCTTATCCTGATCTGGCTGGTCAGGCGTTAGGGAGCAGGCTATTGGCAGTCACCGACTCTATAGTTTGATCCGCCAGTGACCCTGTAGTTCCAAGCCTTCGCCGCGACGATCGCTGAGATCATGCGTGCGAATATTATAGGTTTCGCACGAAGCGACCGCCGGTCGGCATGAAGAAGGCGCAAACCTACTGGATCTACCGGGCGGGAGCGGCTCGAAAGTCTGAGCTTGCAACGTATCGTGAAGGCGGTGCCAGCTTTTTGCCGTAATCGGAAATCCCGATCGATCAGCGAGCGCCGTTTCGCTGCTTGCGCGTGTTCGGCGTCCGGCGCAGTGTATGCCCGGCAATATGCTTCTCCAGGAGAGACTCGAAACATGATCCGAGCGATTCACGCGTTGAGCTTTCGCCGGCGTTCCCTGCTAATCGCGCTATGCCTCAGCGCCGCTAGCGCCATGATATCCGAGCCGGCGCTGGCCCGCGGTCCCGATGGCATCGCTGACGTGGCGGAAAAGGTGATCGACGCGGTGGTCAACATCTCGACGACTCAAACCGTTGAAGCAAAGGGCGGCGAGAGTCGCCGCGCCATTCCACAACTTCCGCCGGGATCACCGTTCGAGGAGTTCTTCGACGACTTCTTCAAGAATCGCCGCGGCGGCAAGAATGGCGGCCTGCAAACGCACAAGACAAACTCGCTCGGCTCCGGATTCATCGTCGATGCCGCCGGAATTGTGGTCACCAATAATCACGTCATCGCCGATTCCGACGAGATCAACGTCATTCTGAATGATGGCACCAAGGTCAAGGCTGAAACCGTCGGGGTCGACAAGAAAACCGATCTCGCGGTGCTGAAGTTCAAGCCGCCGCATCCGCTGACCGCCGTCAAGTTTGGTGATTCCGACAAGTTGCGGCTCGGCGAATGGGTGATTGCCATCGGCAATCCGTTCAGTCTTGGCGGCTCCGTTACCGCCGGGATCGTCTCGGCGCGCAACCGCGACATCAACAACGGCCCCTATGACAGCTACATCCAGACCGATGCCTCCATTAACCGTGGCAACTCCGGTGGTCCACTGTTCAATCTCGAGGGCGAGGTCGTGGGAGTGAATACGCTGATCATCTCGCCGTCGGGCGGTTCTATCGGGATCGGCTTTGCGGTACCGTCGAAGACGGTAGCAGGCGTTGTCGATCAATTACGGCAGTTCGGTGAGTTGCGTCGAGGTTGGCTTGGTGTCCGTATCCAGCAGGTCACCGACGAGATCGCCGACAGCCTCAATATCAAACCGACCCGCGGGGCGCTGGTTGCCGGCGTGGAGGATAAAGGTCCAGCTAAGCCTGCCGGCATCGAACCCGGCGATGTCATCATCGCTTTCGACGGAAAGGACATCAAGGAGCCGAAAGATTTATCTCGCCTTGTCGCCGACACGGCAGTTGGCAAGGCAGTCAAGGTCACGATCATTCGCAAAGGCAAGGAAGAGACCAAGAAGGTAACGCTGGGACGGCTCGACGACAGCGACAAGGCAACGCCCGTCTCGATCAAGACCAAGCCTGATGACGACGACAAGCCCGTAACGCAGAAGGCGCTCGGTCTCGATCTCGCCGCGCTTAGCAAGGATCTGCGTGCGCGCTACAAGATTAAGGACAGTGTCAAGGGCGTCATCGTTACCGATGTGGACGCGGATTCCGACGCGGCCGAGAAGCGGCTCAGCGCGGGCGACGTCATCGTAGAGGTGGCGCAGGAGGCCGTGAGTAGCGCTTCCGATATCCGCAAGCGCGTCGATCAGTTGAAGAAGGACGGCAAAAAGGCAGTGTTGCTGATGGTTTCGAACGGTGCTGGCGAACTGCGGTTTGTGGCGCTGAGCTTGAAGTAGGCACGAACCACATCGGAGCGGGGTTGTCGTGGTCGGGGCAATCGCCGTTCGATGGAGCGGTATCCCTTCGTTCGCCTGTGGCCGCGCGTCGAACTCCGTCTTTATCGTGCCATCGCGAAAGATGTGGATCACTGAACGATAGCGGAGACGGCGGCTGATTGCGTTTTTGAGTCTGAATGGACTCAAGCGGTCACAAACTCGTCGCGTCGGTATCCCTGCGCATAGAGCAGGGCGGTAAGGTCGCCGTGATCGATTCGGGCGGCTGCCGCCGCGGCAACCGCGGGCTTGGCGTGATAGGCGACACCTAGACCAGCCTGCTGGATCATGCCGAGGTCGTTGGCGCCGTCGCCTACCGCCAGCGTATCAAGATTGTCGAGATCGGAGGCCTCGCGCAGTTCGATCAGAGTTGCAAGTTTCGCCTCGCGGCCGATGATCGGTTCGGCGGCCGCGCCCGACAATTTTCCGTCTTCGACCAGTAGTGTATTGCCGCGATTTTCCTGAAAGCCGATCATGGCGGCCACCGCTTTGGTGAACAAGGTGAAGCCGCCGGAGATCAGGCAGGTATAGGCTCCATTGGAGCGCATGGTCATGACCAATTCGCGCCCGCCCGGTGTCAGCGTGATGCGCTTTGCCAGCACCTCGTCTACGACTGATACAGAAAGACCCTTCAGCAACGCCACGCGCTCGCGCAGCGCGGTTTCAAACTGCATTTCGCCGCGCATGGCACGCTCGGTGATCGCTGCTACATGCGTCTTGAGACCGGCGAAATCGGCGAGTTCGTCGATGCACTCCTGGCCGATCATGGTGGAATCCATGTCGGCCAGAAACAGCTTCTTGCGCCGGCCGAGCTGCGGCTGGATCACTACGTCGATCGGCAGATCGCTGCGCGCCTCGCGCAGGCGCTGCGTAATGGCCGGAATGGGCTCGTCGCTTTCGAAGGGAATGTCGGCCGCGACTTCGTCCCACAGCCAGCGCGCGGGGCCGGCATTGCTCAGAATTGCGCGCGCGCCGTCGAGCACCGTGCTATCGAGCGCGGGGTTAACCGGATTGCAGATCAGCGTGGCGACGAGTGACATGGATGGGGAGAGCTCTGGCGAGGTAAACGGGCAGGCGACGGATGCCGTGCTTATCGCAGGGCCGACCGCGAGCGGCAAGTCTGCGTTGGCGTTGTCGCTTGCCGAACGGACGGGCGGCGTCGTCATCAATGCCGACTCCATGCAGGTCTATCGAGATCTCCGCATCTTGACCGCGCGGCCGACCCCTGATGAGGAGGGGCGGGCGCCGCACCGGCTCTACGGCCATGTCGATGCGAGCGTGAACTGCTCCGCCGGGATGTGGGTCGCCGATGCAGCGGTCGCTCTCGCCGAAGCTCGCGCGCAAAACCGGGTGCCGATTTTCGTCGGCGGCTCCGGCCTTTACTTCAAAGTGCTGACGCGCGGTCTGTCGGCGGTGCCGCCGATTCCGTCTCAGGTGCGCGATGACGTCCGAGCGCGCCTCGAACGTGACGGGGCCGAAGCGCTTCATGCTGTTCTCGCGCGGCGCGATCCGGCGGCGGCGCAACGTCTGAAACCGCGCGACCGCGCCCGCATCGCCCGTGCCCTCGAAGTTGTCGAGGCGACCGGACGCTCGTTGACCGATTGGCATCGCGATGGCTTGCCGCCGTTGCTGCCGCCGGAGCGGGCGAGGGCGGTCTTCGTTGCTCCGGATCGTGAAGTGCTCTACGCGCGGATCGACGCCCGTTTCGATGCGATGCTGGCGGCCGGGGCGCTGGAGGAAGTCGCGGCGCTGGCCGAACGGCGTCTCGACCCGCTCCTGCCGGCGATGAAGGCACATGGCGTGCCCGCGCTGGTCCGGCATCTGCGCGGCGAGATTTCGCTGGCGGAGGCCGCCCAGATCGGGCGCGCCGACACGCGCCACTATGCCAAGCGGCAGTTCACCTGGTTTCGTCACCAGTTGACAGAGTTCGCCTGGATGCGGCCTGAAGAGGCCAGAAAGGCGCTGGACTAAGAGGTTTGACGTTTCGCGCTGAGGCGACCGGCCCCTCGGCCCCTTCCAAACCGCCGAAACCGGCTTATTTGCATCGAAACACCGTTGACGGCCGCAAATCCGCCCCGTATAACCCGCGCAACCTTTGGGAACGTTAGCTGTAAAATGCGCAACTTTGTTATCAGTCACCTCGTCCCCGTTATCATCGTACCTTGGAGCACCGCCCGGGACGGCTGAGCCGTCCGAATGGAAGGCGGTGTGCCGGGGGCCTTCAAGGCCCTTTTTTATTGTTTGCGACGCTGGCGGACACGAAGCCTGCGCGAATCCGGAGCCGACCATGAGTCAGACCAAGCGCCAAGATTCCAATCAGATGACCGGTGCGGCCATGATTGTTCGAGCCCTCGTCGACCATGGTGTCAAAAGCATTTTCGGTTATCCGGGCGGGGCCGTACTCCCGATCTATGACGAGATTTTTCAGCAGAGCGATATCGAGCATGTCCTGGTGCGGCACGAGCAGGGCGCAGGTCACGCGGCCGAAGGCTACGCCCGCTCCACTGGCAAGCCGGGCGTGGTGCTCGTGACCTCTGGACCCGGTGCTACCAATATGGTGACGCCGCTGACCGATGCACTGATGGACTCGATCCCGCTGGTCTGTATCACCGGCCAGGTGCCGACGCACCTGATCGGCAACGATGCGTTTCAGGAATGCGACACCGTCGGCATCACTAGGCCCTGCACCAAGCACAACTGGCTGGTGCGCGACGTCAACGATCTCGCCAAGGTGCTGCACGAGGCGTTCTATGTCGCGACCACTGGTCGTCCCGGGCCGGTCGTGGTCGATGTGCCCAAGGATGTCCAGTTCGCTACCGGCACCTATCACCCGCCGCGCAAGACCGATGTCCACGCGTCATACAAGCCTCAGATAAAGGGAGATGCCGGACAGATCCGCAAGGCTGTCGCGCTGCTAGTGAATGCCAAGCGGCCGATGATCTATACCGGCGGCGGCATCATCAACTCGGGCCGAGAGGCGTCGAAGACGCTGCGCGCGCTGGTCGAAGCCACTGGTTTTCCGATTACGTCTACTTTGATGGGACTAGGCGCCTATCCGGCCTCCGGCAAGAGCTGGCTTGGAATGCTCGGCATGCACGGCACTTATGAGGCCAACATGGCGATGCATGACTGCGACGTCATGCTGTGCATCGGTGCGCGCTTCGACGATCGAATAACGGGTCGTACCGATGCGTTCTCGCCGGGATCAAAAAAGATTCATATCGATATTGATCCTTCCTCGATCAACAAGAACATCCGCGTCGACGTGCCGATCATCGGTGATGCTGGCAGCGTGATGGCCGACCTGTTGCAGGCTTTCAAGGCGGAAGGCAAGACGCCGAAGATCGATCCGTGGTGGTTCGAGATCGGGCGCTGGCGCGCGCGAAACTCGCTGGCCTACAAGAAGAACGACGACGTGATTCTGCCGCAGTTCGCGATACAGCGTCTGTTCGAGGCGACGCGAGGCCGGGACACCTACATCACAACCGAGGTCGGCCAGCATCAGATGTGGGCCGCGCAGTTCTTCGGATTCGAGGAGCCGCACCACTTGATGACCTCGGGTGGCCTCGGCACTATGGGCTACGGTTTGCCGGCCGCGCTGGGAGTGCAAGTGGCGCATCGCGACAGCCTCGTCATTGATATTGCCGGCGATGCTTCGGTACAGATGACAATGCAGGAGATGTCGACGGCAGTTCAGCACGAACTCCCGATCAAGATCTTCATCCTCAACAACCAGTACATGGGCATGGTGCGGCAGTGGCAGCAATTGCTGCACGGCAACCGCCTGTCGCATTCGTATTCCGAAGCGCTTCCCGATTTCGTCAAGCTCGCCGATGCTTTCGGCTGTGTCGGCCTGCGGGCGACCAAACCCTCGGATCTCGACGCTGCGATCGCCGAAATGATCTCCGTGAAAAAGCCGGTGCTGTTCGACTGCCGCGTCGCAGCGCTGGAAAACTGCTTCCCGATGATTCCATCCGGCAAGGCGCACAACGAAATGCTGTTGCCGGCGGAAGCCAATGATGATGCGACCGCGGCCGCCTTTGCCGGCGGCAAGGCGCTGGTGTGAAAATGTCTCGAAGTGTCGCCACGCACAGATCGTCATGCGCGGACTTGATCCGCTCATCCATCGTGAAGACGGCTTGCCGGGGCACAGGCGAACGAAGCGACGCCGTTTTACGAACGGCTACGCCCGGCAATGACGGCAATCACGATATCGATTTGAGAACATATCCATGAACCAGCCCGCTTCCGCCTACTTTCTCGAAGAGCGCCGCGATCCGAATGAGACGCACACGCTGTCGGTGCTGGTCGCCAACGAACCGGGCGTGTTGGCGCGGGTGATCGGGCTGTTCTCAGGTCGCGGTTACAACATCGAAAGCTTGACGGTGTCCGAGACTGAAAATCAGAAGCACGTCTCGCGAATTACCATCGTCACCACTGGCACCCCAATGGTGATCCAGCAGATCAAGCATCAGCTCGACCGCATGATCCCGGTTTATCAGGTCGTTGATATGACACTGACCGGACGCTCCATCGAGCGTGAGCTAGCCATGGTCAAGGTGAAGGGTTCGGGGGACCAACGTATCGAGGCAATGCGGCTCGCAGAGGTGTTTCGTGCTCGTGTGGTGGATGCCACCAATGAGAGCTTTGTGTTCGAGATTACGGGCGGCACCTCGAAGATCAATCAGTTTGTCGACCTGATGCGGCCGATCGGTCTAGTCGAAGTGTCGCGAACCGGTGTCGCTGCGATCGGCCGCGGACCGGAAGGGATGTAAGGTCATGCTGGCGCGCGACTGGTTTTACAGTGAACGTGGGCGGATCGGATTGGATTCGCTCATTGCTGCGCGCTCCGCGATCTATGATCACGATGATAGCGGCAGCCGGGCTCGCGCAACCCTCGCCAAGCTAGGCGTGCGGCCCGGCTGGCGGATCGCAGATATCGGTTGCGGCACGGGCACGCTCGCTTGTGAAGCCGCCAGGATGGGTGCGGAAGTCTATGCGGTCGATATTGCGCCGGCAGCGCTCGCTCTGGCCGAGGCCCAGGCGCGTGACGGCAACATCGCGATCCGGACTCAGGCGGCCGGTCTGCTCAGTTTTGCTCTCGCATCGGATTCTCTGGATCTGGTCGTGAGCGAGTTCACGCTGCATCATCTGCCGGATTTCTGGAAGGCAGTCGCGCTGTCGCGCATGTTCCGCGTCGTCAAGCCCGGCGGACAGCTGTTTCTGCGCGACATCGTGTTCGTCCGCGAACCGGATGGCTCCGACCGAACGGTCGAGCAGTGGGCGGAATTCAACATCAACAACCACGACTTCCCAAGTGGCGAGGTCGCCAGCCACATGCGCGACGAACATTCGACCTTTGGTTGGGTGATTGAGCGGATGCTGAAAGACGTCGGCTTTACGCTGGTATCTGCGGACTATCACGCGCCGCTCCATGGCACTTATCTCTGCCGCAAGCCAGGCGACGAGCCTCCGGCATAGGCTTGTGTTTGTCGCGCGTCGTTATTTACCTTTCTTACCGGACGACCTTTGAAGTTTTTCCATCATCCAAGGCATTGCAGCGGACTTGTTTCCCGGCATCCGTAGCCCTAAAACCGGGCGCAACTTGTGGCCGCAAAAGAGGATCAACCATGCGTGTTTATTACGATCGCGACGCCGACCTGAACCTAATCAAGGGAAAGAAGGTGGTCATCGTCGGCTATGGTAGCCAGGGCCACGCTCATGCGCTGAACCTGAAGGACTCCGGCGTCAAGGAGGTCGCGATCGCGCTGCGCAAAGGCTCCGCTTCCGCCAAGAAAGCTGAGGCCGCTGGTTTCAAGGTGATGGAAGTCGCCGATGCCGCGAAGTGGGGCGATCTCGTGATGATGCTGACGCCTGATGAACTGCAGGGCGACATCTATCGCGGGCAGTTGCACGACAACATGAAGAAGGGCGCGGCGCTCATCTTCGCGCATGGACTCAACGTGCATTTTAATCTGCTGGACCCGCGCGCCGATCTCGATGTCCTGATGATCGCTCCGAAAGGTCCTGGCCACACTGTCCGGGCGGAGTATCAACGCGGCGGCGGCGTTCCTTGCCTGATTGCGGTTGCCAAGGATTCCTCGGGTAACGCGCATGATCTTGGTCTTAGCTACGCCTCGGCGATCGGCGGCGGCCGCGCTGGTATCATCGAGACCACGTTCAGGGAAGAGTGCGAGACCGACCTGTTCGGCGAACAGGTTGTGCTCTGCGGCGGTCTGGTCGAGTTGATCAAGAATGGCTTCGAAACCTTGGTGGAAGCCGGTTATGCACCGGAGATGGCCTACTTCGAGTGCTTGCACGAGGTGAAGCTGATCGTGGATCTGATCTACGAGGGCGGTATCGCCAATATGAACTACTCGATCTCCAATACCGCTGAATACGGTGAATACGTCACGGGTCCGCGCATCGTGACCGCGGAGACGAAGAAGGAGATGAAGCGCGTGCTCGACGATATTCAGTCCGGCAAGTTCGCTCGCGACTGGATGCTGGAAAACAAGGTCAACCAGACTTCCTTCAAGGCGACCCGCTCAAGGCTTGCCGCCCATCCGATCGAGGAGGTCGGTGCAAAACTCCGCGACATGATGCCGTGGATCAAGAAGGCCGCCATGGTCGACAAAACGAAGAACTGAAGTTCTTCATTCCTGCCTATGATTGATCGCGCGGTGCGATCTTAATGATCAGGAGTATGGTGCGCGGGTCGACTAACAATGAATTGAGGCTCCCTCTCCCATAAGGAGAGGGAAGGTGCCGCGGTGAGGTACACAAGCAAGCATCTACCACCTTATTTCTCGTCGATCTTCGTCCATAACCACCGCGCCACCGTTGCCGATGAACTGTCCGCGTCACTGCCGCTGGCGCGAAGATTGGCCTCGCGCATGAGCGTGATGCTGATTCTTCCGAGCAAGGGCTGAATTGCGGTGCGCAGCTTTGCGTCGTTGGCGTGCCGGGGTGATATCAGCACGATCGCGTCATAGGGCGGAATGGCGTGTCGGGGATCGTCAAGCACGGTCAGGCCGTATTTGGCGATCAGTCCATCGCTGGTGTAGCCCGCGATCACGTCGACTTCGCCGGAATCCAGGGCGGCGTACATGAAGTCCGACTGCATCTGTCGCCGCTCACGAAACGATAATCCGTAAGCGCTCTTCAGAGTCGTCCATTCAGGCCGGGCGAAGAATTCGTAGTCGCCGGCGATCGACATCGTGCCGGCGCGGGCGGCGAGGTCGGAGATCGAATGAATGTTCAGTGCGTCGGCTCGTGTTTTGGGCATGAGCAGCGCGTAGGCGTTCTCGAATCCGAGTTCACCAAGCAGCGTGATATTTTGCCGCGCCAACCTCGCCTTGAGCTCGGTGAGTAGTTCCTCGCGCGGCTTGACGTCTGTCATATGGAACTGATTGGACCACAGCGTGCCGGAATAATCGACGTAGACGTCAACGTCGCCATTCGCTAGCGCATCGAAAATGACGTTGGAGCCAAGACCCTCGCGGGTGGTTACGGGAAGACCCGCGGTTTGTAACCGGTGCGAGATCAGCGCCGCGAGCACATATTGTTCGGTGAAGGTTTTGGCGCCGACGATGTAGGTGGGTGTCGCGCGGGTGAGGGAGGGCGCCATTGTGGCGGTAGCGAGGACTACGATGCCGACAAGGCCGACTGACACGCGGATGTGGCGACGTATCCGCAAGCCGGATTCGATCAGCGCCAGCAACTGATCGACGACCAGCGCGAGGCTTGCCGCGGCGATGCAGCCGAAGAGCACGAACACCCAGTTCTGGGTCTGCAGCCCGGCAAAAATGTAGTTGCCGAGGCTGGTCTGGCCGATCGGCGTAGAGAGTGTCGCGGTGCCGATCACCCAAACCGCGGCGGTGCGGATGCCGGCCATGATCACAGGAAGCGCCAGCGGAAGTTCGACCATGACGAGGGATTGCCGCGCTGTCATACCGACCCCTCGGGCCGCTTCCGTCAATGCAGGATCAATCCCCTGCAAGCCTGTGATGGTGTTGCGCAGTACCGGAAGCATCGAATAGAGCGCCAGCGCCAGGACCGCAGGCAAGAATCCGAATGCTGAGAATCCGAGGTTGAACCATCGCGACGTCATTGTCGCCAGAGCCAGGAGGAGGGGATAGAACAACGCCAACAGCGCCAGCCCCGGCATGGTCTGCACGATGCTTGCAAAACCGAGAATCATACTCCGCAGCACCGGCCGGTTGCGAGCGGCCAGCGCGAGCGGAAAACTGATCACGAGTCCCAGCGCCAGCGCCGTCACGCTGACGCGGACGTGGTTGCCAAGATAGCCGGGCAGGTGACCGAGCGCTTCATTCCAGCGCGGATCAAAGAGCAAACTCATAACGTGATGCTCTGTGAGAACGCTGCCTGAAGCCGCTCGGCCTGGCGGCGTGGCGTGCCGAGCAGCTCGCAGACATAGGGGTTGTCGATACGAGACAATTCCTTCGCCGTGCCCAACGCAATCAGGCGACCTTCATGCATGACAGCAACGCGATCCGCGAGCAGCAGCGCTTCGGTCATGTCATGGGTGATCATGATGGTTGTGAGACAGAGTCTGGCGTGCAGCGCACGATAGTCGTTGCCAAGCGCGTCACGCGTTACCGGGTCGAGGGCACCGAACGGCTCGTCCATCAGGACGATGCGCGGCTCTGCGGCAAGTGCTCGCGCTACGCCGACCCGCTGGCGCTGGCCACCGGAAAGTTCATGCGGAAAGCGATCGCGGTGTTGGGCGCGGTCGAGTTGCACCAGATCGATCAACTCGTCGACCCGCGCGGCGATTTCGGATTTCGGCGTCCCGAGCAGGCGGGGCGTGATGCCGATGTTGGCGGCGATAGTCATATGCGGAAAGAGGCCGCCGCTCTGGAATACGTAGCCGATGCGGCGGCGCAGCCCGATCGCGTCGATTCCGGCGATATCCTCGCCCGCAACGGTGATAGTTCCGGCGTCGGGATCGATCAGGCGATTGGCGAGCCGCAGCAGTGTGGTCTTGCCAGAGCCGGAACCGCCGACAATGGCGAGGAATTCGCCCGCCGCGATGGCGAACGAGACGTCGTCCACAGCTCTTACATAGTCGTCTCTTGCACAGCCGCCTTTGAAGCTTTTGGCTACATGCGAAAACGCGACCAGCGGTGAGGTTTCGCTCATGCCCCGCGGGGGTTATCACACGGCCGCGATCGCACCAAGCCCATCCCCTTGGTGGCAACAGTAAATTCTAGGCGAAGCCCGAACCCACAGCTTAGTTCGAGTTTTGATCCGGTCGGGGACGCTGGAAGGCGTCGACAATTTTATCTTGCTGTCCCCGCCTTTATTTTGTTTTGGATCCGATTTCTCGCTACGCTCGAAACCACCATCTCCCGCAGGAAATGGGGAAGCAAAGGCGCAATTCCCTTATGAGAAAGACATCATCGTTGTTGCCAGAACAATTAAAACGCTACGTGGAGCCCTTTCGTGTCGATGGTACCAGGGCGTTTCGTCTCGCCTCGTACAAAACTGCGGAGCGCGGCGGCATCGACAAGGACAGCGGGCAGGAGATTATCAAGGCCAACCGCGACCGCCTTAGCGATTTGCAGGAAAAGCTCTATGCGCAGGATCGCTGGTCGCTGCTCCTGATCTTCCAGGGCATGGACGCCGCCGGCAAGGACAGCGCCATCGAGAGCGTGTTCGACGGCGTCAATCCGCAAGGCTGCGACGTTCATTCTTTCAAGCAACCTTCAACGGAAGAACTCGATCATGATTTCATGTGGCGCGCGGCGCGGCGGCTTCCCGAACGCGGGCGCATCGGTATCTTCAACCGCTCCTATTATGAGGAAGTACTGGTGGTGCGCGTGCATCCGGAAATTTTGGCAAAGCAGAAAGTTCCACCGAAGCTGGTGACGAAGAATATCTGGCGCGAACGCTTCGAGGATATTTCGGCTTTCGAGAAATATCTCGCCCGTAACGGCACGCTCGTGCTGAAATTCTTTCTCAACGTCTCGAAGGAGGAGCAGCGCCGGCGCTTTCTAGATCGCCTGGAGGAGCCGGCGAAGAACTGGAAGTTCTCGATGGGCGATGTTGCCGAGCGAAAGCTCTGGGACAGGTATCAGGCGGCCTACCAGGACATGATCCGCCATACATCCTCGCTCGATGCGCCGTGGTATATCGTGCCGGCCGACCACAAGTGGTTCGCGCGTGTCGTTGTCGGATCTGCCATTGTCGGCGCGCTGGATGGGTTGGACCTGCGGTTCCCTAAGGTCGACAAGAGCGAATTGGGTGAATTCAAGAAGGTTCGCAAGGCATTGCAGAATGAGAACAACAGCGCGTCGCGCGTAAAGAAGGCGGCGGTGAAGCATGCTGCGGGGGAGAAGTCCGAAGTTGCTTCCGATTCGTCGGCATCTCGAGGAACAGGGAGGTCGGCACGAACGAACTGAGCAGAGTGGTTGGTCACGATTCCTGACCAAATTTTGGGCATTGCGATGTCAGGTCATTCTCGTCTAAAATCCGTGTAGGAAGGGTCGGCAACGAACCGTCAACGGTTCTTGTTGAAAATGGCCCTCTAAAGGGTTCGGTAATGCTGGCTTGCAGCGAGATGGCAGGAGTTCACGGGCTGGTGGCGTCGGCCACTGGTTCCGAAGAGATTCCGGCTGCGCCCATGCCCAGTCTGCTGACTGGCGGGCTTCTGCTTCTTATCGGCCCCTGAGCGCCGGCTGGGCAGTTGTTGCCTGGGCACTCAGGGGGAACGCAGAAACGCCAGCCCCTTCGAGCGCCCGCACGGCGCACTGACCAGAGGATCATTCCCATGACTACCGCGAATAAGTCCGACAAGGACCGCGTCGTTATTTTCGACACCACCCTGCGCGACGGCGAGCAATGCCCCGGCGCCACCATGACTTTCGAGGAGAAGATCGAAGTCGCCGAGATGCTCGACGACATGGGAGTCGATATCATCGAAGCCGGCTTCCCGATCGCTTCGGTCGGCGATTTCGAAGCGGTCGCGGAGATCGCGAAGAACGCTAAAAGCGCGGTAATCGCAGGTCTGGCCCGCGCCATTTCCGGCGATATCGCTCGTGCCGGTGAAGCGGTGCGTCATGCACGGCGGGGCCGCATCCACACCTTCGTTTCCACTTCGCCGATCCATCTGGCGCATCAGATGCGCAAAAGCGAGGCGGAGGTGCTGGAGATCATCACTGCCACGGTGACGCAGGCCCGCAACCTGGTCGAGGATGTCGAGTGGTCGGCGATGGACGCGACCCGCACCCCAATTGATTACCTGTGCAAATGCGTAGAGACGGCGATTGCAGCCGGCGCCACCACCGTCAACCTGCCAGACACCGTTGGCTATGCCGTGCCTGACGAGTACCGGCGGATGTTCAAGACCATTCGCGAGCGGGTGCCGAACGCGGATAAAGCGATCTTCTCGGTGCACTGCCATGACGATCTGGGTCTCGCCGTCGCCAACTCGCTGGCCGGCGTCGAGGGTGGCGCGCGCCAGGTTGAATCCACCATCAACGGCATTGGCGAGCGGGCAGGGAACGCCGCGCTGGAAGAAGTCGTGATGGCGATCAAGACCCGCGGCGATGTCATGCCGTATTGGTGCAACGTCGAGAGCACCATGCTGACTCGTGCCTCCAAGCTGGTTTCGGCGGCCACCTCCTTTCCGGTGCAGTATAATAAAGCGATCGTCGGCCGAAACGCGTTCGCGCACGAGAGCGGCATTCATCAGGACGGCATGTTGAAGAACGCGCAGACCTACGAGATCATGACGCCGGAAAGCGTCGGCGTGAAACAGACCTCGCTGGTGATGGGCAAACATTCCGGCCGCCACGCTTTCCAGCACAAGCTGGAAGAACTCGGCTATAAGCTGGCCGAGAACCAGTTGCAGGATGCGTTCGTGCGCTTCAAGGCACTGGCCGACCGTAAAAAGGACATCTACGACGAGGACATCGTTGCGCTGGTGGACGAGGAAATGGCCGCGTCGCATGATCGCATCAAGCTGACATCGTTGACAGTGATCGCAGGCACTCATGGCCCGCAGCGAGCGACCATGAAGCTCACCGTCAATGGCCAGACCCGGATCGAGGAGGCCGAAGGCAATGGCCCGGTGGATGCGGTGTTCAACTGCATCAAGAGGCTGGTGCCGCACGAGGCCAAGCTCGAACTCTACCAGGTTCATGCGGTGACCCAAGGCACTGACGCGCAGGCGGAAGTGTCGGTGCGTCTCAGCCAGGACGGCCGCGCGATGACATCGAAGGCCGCCGATCCTGACACGCTGGTTGCATCCGCCAAGGCCTATCTCGGTGCGCTAAACAAGATCGTGATGAAACATCAGCGCGACCTTCCTTCGGCCGCTGCCAGCTGACTGCCCGTTCCGCAAGCGAAACGGACGGTGCGTCAACCGCCGTTTGTGCGAGCGACAGATCCTGACGCGACATATCATCGCGACGAATCGCGAGGCGACATTACATCTTCGTAAGATAGGGTTCCCTTGCGAAGATGTAATTTGCTTGGTGTGCTGCGCGCACCCATCTTGATTGGACCTTGCAAAGGAGAGTTCCAATGAAGAAGGCCATCCTCGCCGGCGTCGCAGCGCTGATCATCGCCGGTTCGACAGCGGTGTACGCTCACCCGCGTCACCTGTGGTCCCATGATCGCGTACAACTCAGTCAGCAGGACCGAACGGCTATCGCTGATGCGCGGATTGCGGCGGTCCACGCCGGTCTTACTCTGACGCCGGATCAGGAAAAGCTGTGGCCGCCGGTGGAAAAGGCAATCCGTGATTTCGCCAAACTTCGGATCGACCGGGCCGACGCCAAGATGCAGGCTAAGAAGGAGAGCAAGAACGAAGCCAAGAATGATGATGCGGAAAAGCAGGCGCCTGTTGATCAGGTGGCGCGGCTTCGCGCGCACGCCGATCGCATGGCCGAGACAGCTGCAGCTTTGAAAAAGATCGCTGATGCTGCCGATCCGCTTTACAAGACCCTCGACGATGGCCAAAAGCGGCGCCTGATGGTTCTCACCCGTATGAATCACGGCTTCGGAATGGGAAGCTGGCGCCATCATCACTTTGACCGAGGCGGTGATTGGTCCGATCATAGCAAGGACCGCGACGGGGACTCCGGTCACCATGACCAGCAGAAGCCCGGACGCCTCTGACCCGCCGACATAAGTTAGCCCAGCCATGAGGAAGCCGCCGGAAATCGGCGGCTTTTTCGTCTCTCCGAAGGCTGCGGCGGCAGGGGAAAGCGGGGCTGCGTTGCTGGACATCGTGGGTTCGCTTTGCTAAACGACCCCCTCCCGCAAGGGAATTTCGGACAGTTCCGGGCGATTAGCTCAGTTGGTAGAGCAGCTGACTCTTAATCAGCGGGTCGTAGGTTCGAGCCCTACATCGCCCACCAATAAAATCAGGCACTTGGCTCCTTTTCCCAAAAGCTTAGCCTCGCTATAGCCTCTTACTGCCCGCGCTTAGGCTAATTGGCAGGTCGGGCGGCGATTGCGAGGAAGCGCGTTATTTTCGCCTTGAGTTTATCGGGCACCCGCAGCTCGCATTCCCATACGACCAGCGGAGTCCATCCTGCCGCGCGCAATGCCTTCACCGATGCTGAGTCTCGCAAGCGGTTGCGCCCGATCTTCGCGCGCCAATAGTCCGCATTGGCCTTCGGCTCTCTAGCCCCACGCTTGCAGTTATGCCCGTGCCAAAAGCAGCCGTGTACGAAGATGACCTTGCGCCGCGACGGAAAAACGATGTCAGGATTGCCCGGAAGGTCCTTCCGATGGAGCCGGAAGCGGTAGCCGAGCCGGTGGACCATCCGCCTTACGAACAGCTCCGGAGCGGTATCCCGTGAGCGCACTGCGCGCATGGCCGCGCTGCGCTCAGGGCTGGTTAGGTTCTGCGGATGGCGGTGAATAGGGACTCTCTCGCTACTTGCCCGTCCCGCCGGATGCGCGTCAGGCGCACCGTGTCCGCGCCCTTGTACTGCACCTCGAAGTCCACGAACTGCAGTTCGGCGTCTTTTCCTTTGAAGCATTGATGCAGCGCCGCGAGGAATTGGACATCCGCGAGAGGCTGGGCGACCGGCGAGGGATTGGTCCGCGGATTCGGTACCGTGGCCGGGAACATATAGATGCATGGCGGCGGAAGTGAGAACGGGCCGCATTCGGTGAGCCGCTCGGGAGCTTCGGCGGTCTTCGGACAAGGCCGGCCGAGCGTGCCGCAAACCATGTCCCATACGACCAAGCCGTCGACCCGCTCAGCGCGCGTGATGATCTCCGCCCCCAGCCGCACGTGGATTCCCGACCATGCGTTATGCCGCGGGTCGGCGCCCGGGTTCGTGCAGACGCTCCAGACGATGAACTCGTTGGCATGCGCCGGCCGGTCGAAGATGTTCGTGTTGTTGCCGTCCAGGCACCCCTTGAGCTCCACCACCGAAATGCGGCCGGACGGCATCGTGATCGTGTAATCGTGGCGGTTATCGCTGCCGGAGGATTCCCATTTCGCGATGAACTTCCCGTCCTGCATGTAGTTCAGCACGTGCTGCATGAATGAGCGCTTCGGGCCCATTGATGCCGAGAACTGCCCCCGGATGCGCTCTATCGCGCCGCGGAATAGTCCCGAGTTATAAAACTCCGCTTCGCTAAGGCCGTGGGAGCCGAGCTTGTGCGCTTCGGTCTTCAACACCTCGGAAAATTCGCGGATTCGGAGTCTGAGTTCCTCGTTCTGCTCGCATGGTATTACGTCGGTCAAGCCGCCTTCCTTGGAGCGATCGGCGCGGGGGCAAGGACGGGCTCGAAAATGTGAGCCGCGAGGTAGCGGACCACGGGCACCACTAC
This sequence comes from Nitrobacter sp. TKz-YC02, assembly GCF_049852135.1. Taxonomy (NCBI): domain Bacteria; kingdom Pseudomonadati; phylum Pseudomonadota; class Alphaproteobacteria; order Hyphomicrobiales; family Nitrobacteraceae; genus Nitrobacter; species Nitrobacter sp. TKz-YC02. Next base: position 2,896,480 of record NZ_CP180728.1, on the reverse strand, counting down.
GCCGTCGCCGGTCAGGTGATAAGCCTCGTTGTAATTGACAGGAAGTGCGTACTCCTTAGGCAGCCCCATGAGGCGCGCGGTCTCCTGCGCGGAGATGAGGCGGGACTTCACCTTTTCTCCTTCGACGACCAGGATGAGCTGCCGACTAGATCCGCCCGCCGGCGTCCTGAGGCATCCCGACACGCGGTCGAAACGGACCTCGGCGCGCTGCACCTTGCGCTTGAACTCGTCGCTGCGCGTCCGCTTGTAGACGCACCCCACCACGCGCCCGCCGGACTTCTTCGCTTCCAGCAGCTTTTCCCGGTTCAGTTCGCTCATCATCCTGATAAGCGCCCGCGTCTCCTCTCGGGTGTGCCACTCGACGCCGACCGGATCGTCCTCGATGAGGTCTGCAAGGTTGGTGTTGCGCTTCGCGGGCCGAGGAAGATCCCACCACACCCACCTCTGGCGCGACTGCGCCGAAAGCCTGCTGTGCGCGCAGCGGAGGCCGCGCGTGTGCCAGAGCGCGCTGGGCTCGGCGGAGGCGATGCCGGAAGGGATTTCCACGTCGTCGCGTACGGCGATGATGAAGAGCCTGGGCCGCGACTGGGGCACGAAGAGAGCGGCGTCTATAACGACGGCACCGAACCGGTACGATGCTTGCCGCAGCGAGGTGCATATCGCCGCGAAGTCCTTGCCTTCGTGGGACGTGAGCGTGCCGCACACGTTCTCGAGAACCAGCATCCGCGGCGCGCGTCTCTCGGCGGCGAGCCCCTTCATGAGCTTCCAAAAGGGCCAGAACGTACCGGAGCGCTCGCCCTTGAGGCCCGCGCCCCCGCCTGCGAGCGAAAGGTCTTGGCAGGGGAAAGACGCCCAGACCAGGTCCGCGGCGCCCGGCAGATCGGCAGGCGCGAGCTTGCTCACGTCGCCGTGCCTGAGCTCGGGCGCGCCGTTCCAGTTGTCGCGATAGACCCGCGCTTTCTTATGGTCGAAATCGTTGGCGAACAGGCAGGTCCAGCCGGCTCCGAGGCCGGCGCGGGCCATGCCTCCGCCCGCGAAGAACTCGTAGAAATTGAGGGAGCTGTCCGCCATCTGCACCTGCAAACCGTACGCCACCATACGAATCATCGGGGGATAGTACCAAGGAAACAAATAAAGAACATTAACCGGAAAAACTGCCCAAAGGTCTCCGGCATGACTGCTTTTCCTTGAAGCGCGCGGTATGATCCCGCAACCGAGGAGCGCGCTATGGTCAAGGTCGATGTGGATTTCGCTTGGAACGAGACGATCCAGGACGTCCTCAGGGGAATCCGCAAGCACGGCGGGAAGATCGTTGACTTCGAGCCGACGGGGCCGGGCGGCGGCAATCCGAACATCCTCTTGGGCTTTGATACGGAATCTGCCGCGCTGGGCTTCCTCGCTGAGCGGTACCCGGACGAAACCGAGGAGTTCAACGCCTCGCGTCTTCGACGAGCTGAGGCGTCAGTCCGCTAAGCGTTTCCAGAACTGCGAACGCGACTCCGGCTCTTGCATAAGCACGTAAGCGCCCATCCTCTGTCATAGAAGAAGCCTCGCCCTAAGCAGCAATCGCACGCAGGCCACGGATCGCGGCCGGCGCCGATATTCGCCTCATCGCAGGGTTGGAATGGCCGGGTGGGGGTAGTGCGCATAACTCTTCTTATAAATTCTATTATTAATACTATCTGCTGTGGATAGGGGGATAACTGGGTCGATTTATGAATTCCGCGTGAGCCTGTAACGGTTTTCTTATCCCCACTTTATCCGGAATTTGTCCGAGTGCTGTCCCCACTTCGGCGGCTCAACCACACACCCGTTCGCCGCTGTCCCCACTCGGGCAGGTTTCGCGCAGGCGCTATCCCCACCTTTATCCACACCTCCCGGGCAGGGCGCCGGGCCTCAGGCGTCTAAAAGATACTGCCTGCGTCCCAGCGTCTTGCCCACGGGTCAAGAACCAACGTTCCAACCATGGCGCCTTTGGACGCTCGCGCGCCATTTTGGAAGACGCTCTGCGTGGTCGTAGCTGTTGTGGCACTTACGACATAGCCTGATCCAATCGGAAACCTCGCGCCTATACAGTCCCGACTTGTTGGCCCAGTCGTATAGCTTTGCCCGATCCGTTCCACACTTCTCGCACTTCTGCGGGGTACCCAACACCTTACGAACCCAATCGTGGAGTGCCGCGTTGCCGACGCGGTCGCCCTTCCAGCTATGATGCTCATCGCCTCTCTTGGCCGTGCGACGTTGCCATTCGTAATAGCAATAGCGCGAGCATAATTTACCGCCGCCGCGGCGTATCTCAGTCGAGTGGGTCAGGAAGGCTTTTCCGCACACAAGACAAATGCGTCTAATCTTGCCGATCCGCACATCTGATTTCGTGCAAGTCTTGCACTTGTTGAGATGCCTGTCGCGCATTTGGGCGTGCGCGTAGAATTCGCTTATGGGCTTCTCGTGTTTACATTTGAAGCAAGTCTTGAGCGGCACATATCCAATTGTACGTCTAGAACGGTATCCGTCAAAAAGGGATGTTCGAGATGTCGATGTCTTCCTCCTCGGGATAAGGGATAGGCGCTGCGCTTGCTGTGGCCTCGCCTGAGCCGCGTTCGGACGGCGGGCGCTGGTCCGTGTCATCCTCGGGCGCTACGTCCTTCACAGGCCCGTTTGCGGCGCCTGGGCGCGGGCCGAACTGCACGTTCTCCGCCACGATATCGGTGCGGTACATCTTGACGCCGTCTTTTTCGTATGTCCGCGTTTGAATGCGGCCCTCGACGTGCGCGATGCTGCCCTTCCTGAGAAACTGCGCGCAGCTCTCCGCCTGCTTTCCGAACACGACGATGTTGTGGAACTCCGGCTGCTCGACTTTCTCGTTACCCTTCTTGACGCGACGGTTAGTTGCGAGTGTGAACGTGGCGATCGAGCCGCCGTTGGCGAGGGCCTTGAGTTCGGGATCGCGGGTAAGTTTGCCGAGCAACAGGACTTTGTTGAAGTTCATAGGAATTATTTTTAGCGTTTAAATCTTGGGATCGAGGCTGCATGCCGGAACTAAGCTCCCTGCCGCCAGTTCATTGTCCACACGAAGCTGGTAGGACCCACATGGACACTACAACGCTCATCATCATCATTGTGATCGTGCTTCTCCTTGGCGGCGGCGGTTGGTACGGCCGCGGGCGCTGGTTCTGATCGCCAAGTGTCATCCGAGTAGGTTTGCCAAGAACGCTACGCACTCGTCGCTCTGCTCGGCGAGGTCGTCTCTGCGGAGGTTCCACGATATTCCGCTGTTCACCATGCCGCTATTGATGAAGCGGGTACCGTTTCCAACGTCCGTCTTTGGCTGAACCCAGAGCGTCGGTATCGCCAACAGCACGTCGGCGAGGCGGATGGGGCGACCGTGCTCGCGTTTGATTTGAAGCCCCTGCCACGAATTCTTGTCACGCAACGTCGTATCGCTTGGGTTCGCCTCGATGCATGCGGCGCGTATCAGGTCGAGCTGTTCTTGTCGGGTCATAGCCTCAGTCTCGCTATCGTCGTTATGCGGGCAGTCGTAGTCGTTGCCGCACGCGCTGGTGCATAGGGTGTTGGGCTCGTCGTCGGCGTCTTTGCTTACCTTCGCCCATAAGTCTTCGGGACGTTTGCCTTCACTGCAACACCCGTCGCACCCGTGTATGCCCTTGTGATGGCCGATGCCGTGCGGGCATATCAGCTCCGTGAAGCCTGTTTTGTGCATGTCGCGGTGGTTCTGCACGCTGAGGTGATAGTCATTCATTTTAGTAGTTCTGGGTTCTGATAAATGTCTCCGATGACCTCGCATTCCTTTTGTTCTACGTAATCCTGGAAGAATGCGCGGAGTGAAATCCAGCCGAGATCGCCATAGGTGACTTCGCCACCTTTTACCTCCATCCCAAATTCTCCGTCTCTCATCTCGACTAGGAAGAAACTATTGACGCCGGTTTCCGCCACTTTTTGTTCGCCGATGCCATTGTGGACGTAATGGCTCTCGGTGTCCGGGTACATGAGGATACTCCCGACCCAAATCTCCTTGTCGTACTTATCAGTGAAGCCGGTGAATTGCAGCAGCGCCTCGGGCACGCGCTGCACTCCCTCGCTGTCGAGGATGCGGTGGACCTCGCCGGTCTCGGTGAAGCTGATAGCGCGCACCTCGCGCATCTTCCCGTTGGCCCATGCTCGGTACTTGATAGGGCGGTTCATATCTTTTCGATGGTTATGCGATAGCGGCCGATGCTCCTGCCGTAGTGGGTAATGGTCTGGGTGAGCGTGGCCACCGCGGCGTTGTTGTCCAGGCAGAATGTCTTGACGAGAAACACCGCACACCGATCGATATGCTTGAGTATCGCCGGGTCGGTATCCTTCTTGGTTGCCTTAGCCATGGTTTTCCGCTTCCGCGCGCGCGGCGTCCATAGCTGCTAATGCGGCGGCTTCCTCCTCCGCCGATAGGTCACCGGCCGCCGGATCAGCCGCTTTGGGAGCTACAGATGCCGGGGCAGGGGCCGCGGGCTTTGCCGGCGGCATCGCTTTCACCTTCTCCTCGAGGCGCATGAGGATGGCGTCGGCGTTTTCGACCCGAGCGCCGTCGAGCTGCGTCAGCCCTATGATGCTCTTGCGGATAGCTTCCTGCGTCGCCACGTCGGCGCCCAGCAGCCTGAGGCAGTGCACTATCTTCGCTTTCTTGAGGTTGATGTCCTCCGGCGCGGCCTCCTTGCCGGAGTTAAGCCACTCGAGGATGCGCCGGCCTATCTTCTCGTCGATGACGAACACCTCGTCCTTGAAGAGATTGGTGCGGTCCTTCGACGCGCGCGCGTTGTGGTCCTGGTCAACGTCCAGGAAGACCGTGAACTCGTACTCCATGCCCTCGCGCTGCACCGGCGCGAGCCCGAGCTTCTTGACGGTCTTGCGGCCCTTGTCGTTGTCGTCGATCGCGTAGTCCTGTTTCGAGCGCACGGTGGCGATCACGTGGGCGGGCGAGTTGAGCATCGCGTTCACGAGCGCGCGGTGCTGGGGCGTGAGCTTCGCCCAGACGGTAAAGCGGTTGCCTCCGGCCGAAAGCTTGTCGGCCTGGTCAAGGATGCCGCCTTCGTCGCTCCATGCGTGAGAGAGGCTGTCGATGATGACGGTGTCGTAGCCGGCTTCCTCAGCGGCGCGGATCGCCTCGACGTACTTCTCAGGCTTGTACGGCGGCTGGAGCGTGATGATGTCGTAATCGAAAAGGTCCGCATACAGGTCGCCCGAGCCGCGCTCGGTATCGATCATGAGTATGCGGCCGGTGGGCGTGATGCCCTTTGCGAGCTTCAACGAGCTCATGGTCTTGCCGGCGCCCGACGGGCCGGCGATGCCGAGGCGCAGCTTGGCTTTCGTGCGCTCGGCTTTGCGAATTTCTACAGTCATGCATGGAGCGGCCTCTGCTATGGATTCAAGAGGTCGCGGCTAAAACGATAATGTGTGGCTTGCTGAGCGTGAGAGAGACCGCGGATCCCGGCGGCCAGTCTGTGGTTATATGCTGCGCCCTTACGCTCTCTCCCGCGTTCAACAAACCACTGTGATGCCCCAAATCCCCGGCTCTAGGCGCTTAACTTCCTTAGGTGGAGGGGTGATTCAGCTCCCTGGTCACTACCTAGAGGGGGAGGCTTGAGGCGTCACTGCGTCAAGTATATCACGACGACCGCTCGTCAAATGACGGGCTGGGGATAGCGGGCTAAGAGAGTTTCTTGCCCGCGCGCACGTTGCGCATGTGCTCCTTGAGCGCCTCGTCAGAGCCGAGCTTCTTGCGGAGGTTCTGCGCGCGCTTCTTGCCGAGCGCGACGGCGCCTGGGTCTTTTGCCATAGCGAAATTCTAACATGCTCTAACGGCAAATCCCCGCGTCAGCGAAGTGCGCCTAGTGCACCGTCTCTTCCCCGATGACGATTACCTGGCTCGTATCGGGAGGGGTGCTGTCGTTGCACGCGCACGGTATTCCTTCGCCGCAGGCGCATCCCGGCTCATCATCGTACGGCTTGTCGGGATGGTTCTCGCAAACCCATCCGACGCCGCGGCATGTAGGGCAGTTGTCTTTCATGGAGGCGTGTCCCGTGTCTTCGGCGGTCCTGACTTTTCTTCTTCCTGCAATTCCTGCTTGGCCCGCTCTTCGAACTCTTTGTCCCTCCCTTCAGGAAAGCCGGCGAGCTTCCACAGCTCATAAACGCGGCGTGCGATGTCTCGTTCTGTGGGTTCGCTCATCACGCCACTCTCGTGGGCACGGTCCCGCAGGGGTCCTTGGGGGGCGGAGAATGCGGGACCGTGCAGGGCTGCGGGGGGCGCCGCGGCCCATGGCTATGGCCGGCGATGAAGCGGGCCAGTTCCGTTAAAGAGGATGCTTGCCCCATCGGGACGCCTCCGCAGCGCGCCTTCGGCGAGCGCGTTCCAGTCGGCGGCGAGCTTCAGCCATGCCTGCCTGTCGAGCTCGTACCTGGCCTGCTCGGCGCAGGCGCGGCACTCGTGCGCCATCGCGCGGTAGCGTCCGACGTTCTGGTCGGACATCCATTTGGGACCGTCCGCGACGCGGAGCTCGATCGGCGCCTCGGAGGGGGCCGTCATGTCGGCCGCCGCAGTTCGGGCGACGCGAGCCATCTATCTCTGCGCGTAGCCGCTTCGATCTGGCTGACGCGGCGCATGAGTAGGTCGCGGTACGCTTCGGAAGGGGATTTCTCCGCCTCCTCTAGGAGGCGCTGCGCCTCTTCGTCGAGGCGCTCCTGGTAGGTCTTATCGCGATTGACGCGGATATGCAGGCCCATGACGGCTGTTCCTTTCCCTGCGAGGAAGGCTGAGCGCGACAAAGCGGTTTCGTCGTATGCGAAGGGGTAGCGCGCAAATGTGCGCCTAAAATCGGCAAAGCGCGAATCATTTTTCTAGGCACGGGTGGTCATTTTTTAGGCTTCGACGGATGCGCTAGGGGCCTTTCCCTTTCATCCATTGCGCTCACCGCGCGCCCTTGCCCTTCTCCGGGGGATGCATCCGCTCGCCGCCGAACGCCTCGCGGAATATCTCGGCGTGCTCCTCTTCGGCGAACATGAAGACCTGGTACCGCTTATGCTCGCGCGCCACTGAATGCCCGTGCCGGGACAGCGACAGGCCGCGCTCATCGCAGAAACTCCGCAGCCACCGGTAGTTCGGGCCCGTGCACTTCCACTCTTCGAGCGCGACCCAATAGGGGTGAGCCCCCTCCGCGCGGCCGAATATGCGCTTGAAGATGCTCACCCGGAGTGCCGCTCTGCAAAACCTGCGGCGATGCGATAGAGATGTGCCATGATGATACGCGCCCAGCGGTAGGTAGCCGCTGGGCGCGAAAAGGTTTCATGGGAAGGAAAATATTTCTTGCATCGCTCCCGCCTGAACGGGGCAGGCCGTGAAACGCTGTGTAGCCTGTCAGAAGGGACGGAAACGGTTCCAAACGATAAAGGCCCCACATCAGGGCCTTGCTCGTGTCTGGCAACCTTTTAAGGCTTATGCCTCCGGGGTCGATCGGAGGAATTTGTCGACCGCCATTATGCCTCCCGTAATGAAGCCGATCAGAGCCGAGAGGCTCAAGAACACGAGCGCCGTTCGCAGCTCCGTCCAGCTCTGGATGCCGCTTAGGCTGGTCAGAGTGGCGGCACTGGCGAACGCTCCCGCAATGCCTCCGCGCGTAAACCGCATGAGCACGGACTTCCCCAGATTGAATGTCTCTTCCATGTGAATTTAAAATGATGGGTAATCGAAGCGCAGGGCGCTCCTTCAGAAAGCGTAGCACGTCCTATTATTTGCCCGTCAGGTAGTACTTGGCGAGCCGCAGGCCGTTGGCGATAAGGAGCGATACGCTTGCCTGCTCTATGGCGTACTTCTCCGCGAAAAAGAGCGACGGGTCGATGCTTCCGGTCGCGTCGTTGCTGTCGAGCTTGTAGCCGGACCCGTCCACGCGATAGAGGCCCATGTGGGTATGCGGGCCGGTCGAAAAGCCGGTGTTGTTGCCAATCATGAGCAGCTCGCCGAGCTTCGGCTGGTAGTTCTCCTTCACCAGCACCTTCTTGCCGTGGCAGAGCCATATTCGGGCGTAGCAGAGCATGCCGCTTACGTAGATCGGGTCGATGGAGACTGTCCGTCATCAAAACATTTGGCGCAAAGAGCGGCGAGATTTAGCGGAGAGCGGGCCTCATTTGTTGGTTGATGTTAAGCGGCGATTTTGCGGTGGAGCAAGCGCCGATATTTGATTGTCTGTCGTTTGATCCTTTCACGCTGTTTGATGATGGATTGTGCACGTCCGAAGTAGACGTCGGCGGGTGTGACGTTGCCGATGCCCTCGTGATAACGGCGATGATTGTAATGCTCGATGAATGCCTCGATCTGACACTCGAGATCGCCGGGCAGGAAGTAGTTCTCGAGCAGGATGCGGTTCTTGAGGGTTTGATGCCATCGCTCGATCTTGCCTTGGGTTTGCGGATGCAGCGGTGCGCCGCGGATATGGCTCATGCCGTTGGCATCGATCCATTCGGCAAGCTCGGCGGCGATGTAACTGGGACCATTGTCGCTGAGCAGTCTGGGCTTGTGCAACACCTTGGTGTTGTCGCAGCCTGAAGCTGCAAGGGCCAGTTCGAGCGTATCGGTGACGTCCTCGGCGCGCATGGTCGAGCACAGCTTCCAGGCAATGACATATCGAGAGAAGTCATCGAGTACGGTGGACAGATACACCCACCCCCAGCCGATGATCTTGAAGTAGGTGAAGTCGGTCTGCCACATCTGGTTGGGTGCTGTCGTCTTGTCTTTGAACTCATCAGCCGCCTTGACCACAATGAAGGCTGGGCTGGTGATGAGATCGTGGGCCTTGAGCAGGCGATAGACACTGGCTTCGGAGACGAAGTAGCGCTTCTCATCGGTAAAGCGCACTGCCAGTTCGCGCGATGAAAGTTCGGATTGCTCCAGCGCCATCTCGATGATCTGACCCTGGATATCGGCATCGATGCGGTTCCACACGCGACCTGGCCGGGAAGGACGATCTTCCAACGCTTCCGGCCCGCCCTCAAGGTAACGGTCATACCAGCGATAGAAGCTTCGACGTGCAATGCCCAGTTTGTCGAGTGTCTTCTTCGCCGGCAGATGCGATTGCTCGACGAGCCTGATGATCTCAAGCTTTTCGGATGCGGGATATCTCATTCGCCTTCGCCCCCATCCGCGATCATGCTTTTTTTGAGCAGACGGTTCTCCAGCGTCAGATCGGCAACCACCTCCTTCAGGGCATGCGCCTCACGGCGAAGGTCTTGCACTTCACCACTTGTCGCAGCTCGCGCCGTATCACCGGCCAGCCGCCGCTTGCCTGCCTCCATGAACTCCTTCGACCAGACGTAGTAAAGGCTCTGAGCGATCCCTTCCTTGCGGCACAGTTCAGCGATGCTGTCTTCACCGCGCAAGCCATCAAGCACAATCCGGATTTTATCTTCCGCCGAGAAATGGCGCCGGGTGGCGCGGCGAATGTCTTTGACAACCCGTTCGGCAGAACTTTTCCTGCTGCGAGACTTCGTAGTCATGTTCGTTCCTTCGTCATCGACGAGAACCGAACTCTCCTTAAATCATACCTTCAATTCTGTGCCATAGGCGCTGATCCCGGACAGTCTATCCTAGCCTCTATCGACCACTCCTCCGGCGCTCGGTCTCTAAGCGTGGTGCCGTAATCGACGCGGGTCATGCTTCCCAGGTCCGTGCGCAGATTCCGCGCCGCGTCCACTACGATATTCGAGCGCAGGATGCCGAGAATGGACTGGTCCTTGAGCGTGAGGTCGTCGTTGCGGCCCTCGATGAGGTCGTAGAGCGTAGACACGCCGGCAACGGCCTTGGCGATATTGTCCTCTGTGGATAAGTCCTTGCGCACGTCGGCCACTATCGTGATCGACATGCCGATGCCGTGCTCGTCCTCGGCGTTGGTGAGCGGGCCCACGCGGGTCTCGCGCTTGGAGATGATGGCGCAGGGGAGATTGCTCACAGGCAGGCGTATCGGCTCGCCCTGATAGAAGGCTTTTAGAGCGGACGTGTTCGTTTTGATGAGGTCTATGTATTTCTTAATGATGGGATCGGTGTAGGTAGCCATAGTTATTTGCGCATCGACTGCTGGATGTACTCCTGGAAGTATCTCACGATCGTGGCCTTTTGGTTTGGCTCCAATCCCATCATTGGACGACGCGGCAGGCGGCCGCTGCGCCCCTGCTTGCTCTGGTGATACTTAAACCACGGCGCCGTGTTGTAGACCACCGCCTGGTCGCTCTGCACGATGCTTTGGAAGCTGTTCTGCATGCGCCCGGTGCGGATGAGCGGTCCCGAGAAATAGCCGAGCCGCGCCTTCTCCGCGACGGTGGCCGGCGAGAGGCGCTTCCACCGCTCCCCGATCGCGCGGCCCTGGGTGCTGAACACGTCCCTGGAGAACGTGCGCTTCAGATACTCCGCCGAGCTGTTGAAGGGCTGGCGGTAGTCGCTCAAAGACGCGCCCAATCCGATAAGCACGCGGGAAAGGCTCTTATCGCCTTCTATCGACCATTCGATCTGAAAATTCGCCATATGAAAAATCTAAATCGAACCGCCACGCACAATATGCAGTAGGAGCGGGGAACACCCTTGAAGGATAGCCAAAGCGGTAGATGGTGTGCTCGGCACTTCGTCATATTAGAACCGGTCACTCATGGAGAAATGCGCCTCGTCGGTATCCTCGTCATCCGGATAGCCGGCCAAGACGCCGGTATCAGTCTGCCGGCCAAGCTCGGCGCCGTCCGCGCCGAGGAGGAGCTGCCTGCCGATCTGGATCGCCTTCAGAAGCGCGCGCGCCTCGCCGAGCCACTTCACGCCCTCGCTGTCCTTGCCGAACTCCTCGTAGTCGATGTAGCCGGCCGTCATCAGCTCGCAGATGTAGGAGAGGAGGGGCGGTACCTCGGAGAGCGGCAATGTGTATCGTGAAACGATGGCGCTGTTGATCTCGTTCTCTGCCTGCTTGCGCTTCATCTCCATGCGGAAGTCGGAGTAGAGCGGATTGCCTGCCAGGCCCGCGTGCTTGCGGATCGCCCACAGCGAGGCGTAGCGCTTGGTCTCATCGGCAAGCGCGGCCTCCGAGTCGCCTATCGCGGTCTCGTCGCCGGTAGCGCTATTGTAATACGTCGCCTTGAAATACGTCGCAGTGCTCCCGGTGTACTCGAAGACCGTGCCTTGCGGGTCGTCGACTTGGATATCCTTCGGGCTGCCGTCAGACGTAAGCTCGAGGTATGATCCATCGGCGCTCGTCGAGCCGTAGAACTTGCGCTGGTTGAACCGGTACAGCGTCACGGGCTCGCCCTTCTGATGGTTGAACTTGAGCGTGCCCACGGTGACCTGCGACGGGCCGCCTACCACCTCGGTTATCTGCTGGAGCTCCGCGAGCTCGCTGCCCTCGCGGCCGATGACGACGTACGCGGACTCTGAAAAGCCGTCGCTGCTCTCCACGGCGAGCGTGACGCTCGAGCCGGCCGCCGCGTCAGCCGAGAGGCGCGTGACCTCCGTCTTTATGAAAGGCTCGGTGACGGCTAGGAGGGTGCGCATGCTGGTTAGAGGATTGTCCTGTCGTTCTTCGTGGCGAGCGGCGTGGGATCGTCCTGCGCCCTCGATTGTAGCACGGCGCGGTCCGCCCTCGAGGTCAGGAGGGTTATGCCCTTACGCATCTTCGTGACGAAGCGGCCCAGGAAGGTGCCCTCCGCCGTCACCGTCTCGGCAAGGGCGCGGACGTCGGTGCCGTTGAGGCGCTCCGTGGTGCGGCTCTTCCACTGGTAGGTGACGCCGAGCGATACGGTCTTCTGGCCGAGGCGCGGGTTGATGAACGCGAGGAGCGCGTCGCGGCCCCAGATGTCGGACATGCTGTCGGCCTGGCCCTCCTTGGAGGTGTTCTTCTTGGCGGCGCCGATGATGACGCGGTCGACTTCGAAGAAGCGCGCGAGCAGGTCGGCCGTCAGGATGCCGAGCTGCGAGTACTTGACGCGCTCGACGAGGGCCGGGTGGTCTGCGAGCTCGTTAAAGACCTTCTTGGAGAGCATCAGCGTATTAGGATCGACCATGATGCTGTCGCGGATCGTCTCGGCGGCGTCCTTGATGGCCTTCTTCGGGTCGGAGTTGGGGTCCGACCACTGGCTGATGCCGGAGAGGGTGGTGTTCTGCGTGATGGTGCTGGTGCTGGTGAGCATGGCCGCGACTTCGATCTCGCGGGAGACGAAGTGCCTCTCGGTCACGTTCTCGGTCGCATCGACGTACGGGTCTTCGTGCGAAGCATGGTCGGCTCGGCCGGGAGCGCGGAGGTAATGGCCTCGGATGAGTAGATGTGCCCGGTGAAATAGTTGTAGACGCCCTTCGCCTGCTCGAGCGAGCCTCCCATGTCGATGATGTTGCGTAGCTGCAGGAACCACTTAACAAAGCCAAGGGCGCCGAGCAGCTTTGATTTGCCGCCGCCGCGCGGGCCTTTCATGATGAAGCGGGTCGTCGGCCGGCCCTGCATGTCCTGCTGCAGCCACAGGCAGGCGAAAATGACGCGCAGTTTCTTGGGGAAGCGCATCGACGGATCGACGAGGCGCATCAGGGTAATGGGCTTGGTGCCGAACCGCCGCCGGATGTCCTCGGGGCTACCGAGTATGGCCGTCTTGGCCTTGCGCAGCGCTTCTAAGTAGCTCTGCTTCTGCGATAGCGGTGGTGAGGATTGCATATATCTCGTCTCGCCGCTCCTGCGGGAGCGGGGCGAGCAGCTCGCGGATGTCGTCCATCGCGAAGCGCTCGGTCACGTCGCGCGTCTTGTCGATGATGCGGCCGCGCAGCTTGTTGTACTCCTTGATGCCGGAAAGGCTGAGCTCGCCGTCGTCCACCTGCATGATGTGCTCGGCAAGGCGCGCGTCGACCACATTGTCTTTGAGAAGCTCATTGAGCAAGACGCGGACCCGAGCAATGACCTCAGGAATTCTGAGGAGCCGGGCGGCTTCTGTCGCGCAAACTGCGCACGCGCGATCGTATTCGCTCGGAAGCTTTTTGAGCTTCTTGCCCTCGCCCTCGTACTCAGGCTCGCGCGACAGCTCGTCGAGCTTGTAGCCATACGCCAGCCCGTAGGAGAGTGTACCGTTGCCGAACGTGCTGCTGTTCTGAGTGATGTATTGGCAGAAGAGCTCGCGCTTCATAACAAGGTCGCTCTCTTGCTCGGGAGCGGTCGGCTTCTTTTTCTTCGCCATGAGCCTTATCGTAGCACGCGCGGCCTTATTCTGTGGCCGTTGCGGTCGACGACGCGGCCGCACTCGCAGATGTACCTGTTCGATACGAACGCGTTGAGGAAGCGCAGCGGGAAACACGTCCAGGTCCCGCAGTCGGGGCACCGCTTGCCGTTAGCGCGCAAGCGCCTTTTTTCTGAGAAATTATCAATCTTCATACCGAGATTGTCGCATAGCATTCTCACTATAGCCGTCCGTTGCCGCCTCGAGTCGGCCTGTAGCGGTCCTCCTCCCTCGGTAATCGCTTCATCTCGTATTGGCCGTCATACATTCCGCCGCCCCGGTGTGTGATGATGTGGAGCGGCGTGGCCGTCTCTGCCAGAAGCCTGCGTAGGTTCTTGATGTGTATCTGTATGATATTGCTTGTCACCTCGAACTCCTTGCGCTCAGGGCCGCGCCTGAGCAAGTTGAACAGTGCCTTGCTTGAGACCCGACCGCGCTCATGGAGACCGACGAAGAGAATCCACTGCGACGGCGTCGCTTTCCTTCGAAGCGCCGGATAGTGCTTCTCGAGGACCTGCGAGTCGGTCTTGAGCGGCAGCGCTTCGAAGCGGAACGTTTGCGGAAGCTCCTCGAAGTACGCCAAGAGGGCGTAGCCGGCCTTCTCGGGCAGCTGGCGCAGCAGCTCTTTCTTCGGAATCTCTACGATTATCATGCGTCCTGGCGTTTGGCTTTCTTCCGCGCTACGGCGCGCGCACGCGCCGTACCCTGCTGCCGCTCCACCCGCGCCGCGATGGCGTCCTTGCGGAAATCCTTCTCGAACTCCGCTGCCTTCTTTACGTCGCGCATATACCTGCCGCGCTCCAACGCTACCTTCTTCCGGCGCTCATGCCGGTTTCCTGCTATATACGGGATGCCGTTCTTGTCTTTTTGGATCATAGAGATATTTATTTTGTGCGCTTCGCCTTGCCGCCCTTCGCGCCCGCTTTCACTGCGCGCGCCGGATCATTTGCGAAGTTGCCGGAATTGGTCTTCTTGCCCTGAGCCCGCCCGCCGCGAGCGGCGACCTCGCGCAGCTTCTCCGGACTCATGCACGCGAAGCCCCGTAGTTGCTTAGCCATAAATTTCGAGTTCTTTTAAATCCTGGAAGATCGCGAGGAATATTCCCGGAATGAAAAATAATGCAGTCACCCATATCCCGTGTGCCTCCGGGCCCGTGTTGAAGTAGGAGACATGACTCCAACTTGCGTACATGAGCGCGCCGATTAGGAAGGTTCGCATATTAATTATCCCACCGGGTAATCTTGCGCCCCTGGCCGTCCTTGAAGTTGCCGGAGAGAACGAAGATCCAGTCGACCAGTACCCACGGCGCCGATACCAGCATGCCGATGCCCGAGAGGGTAAATAGGAGCTGGACTATCCCGGTGCCTATCTTCCCGACGTAGAACCGGTGCGCGCCGAACATGCCCAGGAAGAACGCGAGCAGGAAGGTGACCAGGCGGGACTTGCGGCTAGCGGGTTGGTAGAAATAATCGGGACCCCGGCTCGGCGAGTACTCAGTTGAATGCATAAATTATGTGGTTGCTAAATAATAATGCCCTGCGAACCTAGCGCCAGTATAGCACACGACCGCTCGTTAAGCGCGGCTATGGGGATAAGTGTGGGGAGAGGGGGATAGGTGCGCTGGCTGGAGCGGACCGGGTGCTGATCCATCACGCGACCGTGCGCGGGCCCTTAGGAACACTCTTCGGCCCGGTGAGGTTTGCTGTCATCAATCATGCATGGAGCGCGGCAATGGCATTCCCCGACGATAACGAGCCTCCTAGGCGGACGAGCAATGTGAGGCGCGTCAGCAACAGCACGACCGCGTTGGCTGCCGGAGGCGCAATAATCGCGCTGCTGATCGGCCTGTCTTGGTTCTACGGCGGGCGCAGCGCGCCGACTACTGATACCCCGAATACCCCTGCGCAATCCGAGCCGCAGAGATGAGGTAAGCGAGGTTTCGCGCACAACGAAAGCCGCCAGACCATGACGGGCGCTGACGGCTTCCTTCGGCACCTAACTAATGGCTTACGGCAGGATGTCGCTCTTGCCGGGCGTGGCATGCTTGATGCTCTCCCCGCTCTTCTTTTCCTTATCGGATAGGTGCTTATCCGCTTCGTCGGTCAGCTGTTCCATAGTCTTGCCGAGGGTCTCCTTGGGATCATCCTTCGGCTCTCCGGCCGGGGGGAACTCCGTCCTGCTGCTCATGATCGTCTCCTTTTTGAGAGGCCTTATGGCGACAACGGCTGCGCGCCGCATGCGTTCCTCAAGATAACAGCGCGGCCTGCGGCGATAAGCTCTGGAACGATTTGAACATCCGCCGAACGGCTGGCTACAGCGGCGCAACTGCAATCTCAATACGCGGCTTCTGCTTGTCGTAGGCGAGAGCGACCGTGACCTGCCGTATGTGGCTGTCGTCGTCGTAGGCGATGCCGTTGACGATGTAAGCCATCACTTCCATTGCCCCGCGCATTTCGGGCACAGCGCTTCCGAGCGGCGGAGTATCGAAATCATGCACAGCTTGCAGAGGGAAAAGCGCCACGCCTTGAGGTCGTTGTAGCATTCCGAGCAGTAGCGGCGCTTTTGCTTTGGCTCCTCAGGCGCCTTCTTCGGCTTTGGGCGGTGGCGCGGTCGCATTATTGTTTGGGAGCTGAAATACCGCCTAACAGGGCCGTATATTTGGCCTCGACTTCGGCCGCTTCTTCCCTCGACCATTTCTTCGGGATGCGGAATTGCCTGTCCAACTCTTGACAGATGCCGTGGCCGAACTTCTGCTCAAGGTACAGCCCGTACAGGTCAAGCTCGCCGCTGTTGTGCCTGTTGCATCGGCCGCACTGGCCGTTGAGATTGCGCTCGTCCCACCACACCATATTGCCGCCGAGCGTCTGGTTCACCTTGTCGCTCGTGTGCTTGTAGTGCCCCGCCTCGGTGGTGGGAGTGCGCCGCCCGTCCATGAGGCAGGTAACGCACCACGGGTCGCGCTTGCGGATATACCCGAGGTTGCGGGCGACAGACCACCAAAGAAGAAGTTCAAGTCTTATCCGATAGGCTTCTTTCACATCGACATCGCCGAAGTGCAGACGGCCGAAGGCAAACTCTATCTGTTCGTCGCTATCGATCGCACGAGCAAATTCGCGTTCGTGCAGTTGGTCGAGAGCGCCAACCGTGTGGCCGCCTCAGACTTCCTGGTCGCGTTGATTGCCGCCGTTCCTTACAAGATTCACACGATCCTGACGGACAACGGCATTCAGTTCCGTTTCGCGCCACGCTACGCCGATGGCCCAACCGCCCGCTACATGACACACATGTTCGACATGCGATGCCGCGAGAACGGCATCGAGCATCGCTTCACCAAAATCAATCATCCGTGGACCAATGGTCAGGTCGAGCGAATGAACCGCACTATCAAGGAAGCCACCGTCAAACGCTATCACTACGACAGCCACTACCAACTGCGACGCCATCTCGCTGATTTCGTCGACGCTTACAATTTCGGTCGAAGGCTGAAAACCCTCAAAGGCCTCACGCCTTACGAGTTCATCTGTAAATGCTGGACAAGCGAACCGAAGCGATTCAAACTAAACCCGCTCCAGAAAATGCCGGGACCAAACACCTAGATCGGCACCAGACTACGAATCTGGGGGTCAGGAGTTCGAATCTCTTCGGGCGCGCCATCTGTTAAAATAGCAATTGGCAACGAGCCCCACTGTCTCCCATTGCAGAGCGGGCTAGCCGCCACCCAGCCCCTTACGATCGCAAGAACTGGACAGGCCGCTATCCACCCAATCTCGGTCTTTGTGGGTTCACGGCCTAGTTCCACTGAAGGACGCCCGACGCAAGTCCCGTGAGGAACGAAGGGACGGACGATCTGCGAAGGTTACCAGATGGGCTGCCAAGCCCGTTTCGAGTCAATGCAACGTCCGACCTTGTGAGACCCGATACAGCACCACCGCCCTCCGGGGCGGCGAGTGCCAACAGGTCCTTGAAACCCTCAGGGGCAGCCGCGAGAGCTTCTGTAAATTACAGATCCTGAGCCTAAGTATTCTTGTTACGCCGGCGTTGCGGCATCGGGGGTGTCGGCCCAGTGAATCGTTCGGAAAGGGCTTCGACGAGAAAATCGATGAAGACCCGCAACTTGTAAGGCAGGTATCTCGCGGGCGGGAACATCGCGTGGACGGACATCTCGGGCGCGCGATAGTCACTCAGCACTTCCTGCAGCCTGCCGTCGCGGAGGCAGGATTCGACGATGAAGGTTGGAAGCAGAGTGATCCCGCGCCCTTCAAGCGCGGCGTCCCGCAACACCTCTCCGTTGTTGCTACATAGACTCCAATTCACCGGCACCCAATGATCGCCGTCCGTGCCGGTGAGCTTCCATTGTGACTTGGTCGCCAGATAGCCGTAATTGAGGCAGGTGTGGTCCCGCAGATCCCGAGGATGTTGGGGAATACCGGCCTGCTCCAGATAGCCAGGCGACGCACAGATTACCCTTGATGCAGATGCGATCTGGTGGGTGACGAGATTTGGGGGCGGCGTATCGGTCAAGCGGATCGTGACGTCGAACCCCTCTTGAACGGTATCGAGTTGTTGATCGGTGAGGACCAACTGAATCTGAAGGGCGGGATGGTGTGCCATGAACTGGCCGATCAAACGTCCGAGGAACATTGTCCCGAACGACATGGGCGCGTTGACGCGCAGCAGGCCGCGGGCTTCGACCTGGAACTGCGAAACCGAGGTTTCGGCGTCTTCGATTTCGGCGAGGATCGCGAGGCAACGCTCATAATAACGGTGGCCAACTTCGGTTGGCGTAGCGCTCTGCGTGGTTCGGTTAAGCAGTTGGACGCCGAGTTCGATCTCAAGATCGATCACATATTTGCTGACGGCAGACCGCGACAACCTCAACTCTCTCGCGGCCTCGCTGAAGCTGCCATGGATCACCACCTTGGTGAACGCCTTCATATTGGTCAGTTTGTCCAAATGCGCCTCCGCAGTCCTGAGCCATCGGCTTCCTAAAGGTCAGGAGCCTTGGCCGTGGCGCCCGTTTGTCCTCAATTCGTAGACAAGTGCGTCATAAGATTCCATATTGTCAATACATTGGAACGCCGATATCGTCGCGTGCGTGATGCAGAGTGATGTATTCGCAAGACGATGCATCGTTTGGATGCGAACAATAAAGCGATTTTCTCAAGTAAATAGTGAGTAAACTATACGCGATCGGCAACGTTAATCTAAAATTCATGTCGCCATGACTGTCCAGTCGACCGAAGAGAGCGAGTGTTTTTGAAATAATAGTGCTTGACGACGGGTAATAAAATGACTGAAATATTTCCCTTTTCGACCACAGGTGCGCCGCTCAAAAGCGCCAAGGTGGCCGTCATTTTCGTCCACGGACGTGGTGCCGCTGCGGAAAGCATGTTCGGGCTTGCCGACATCTTCGAGCAACCCGATATCGCCTATTGCGCACCGCAAGCGCCAGACGGCTCCTGGTATCCCGCTTCGTTTCTGGCGCCGCTCGACCGCAACGATCCTTACCTATCCAATTCGCTCGCCACGATCGGTAATGTCGTCACCAATCTGGGTGGGCTCGGGTTTAGTCCGGAGCGAATAGGCCTGCTCGGCTTTTCGCAAGGCGGATGCCTGGCGCTCGAATTTGCCGCACGCAATGCGCGCCGATATGGCGCCGTCATCGGTTTGAGCGCGGGCCTAATGGGTCCAGAGGGGATATCGAGAAAGTATTCCGGGTCCCTTGCCAACACACCGGTCTTTCTAGGGTGCTCCGACAACGATTTCCACATCCCGGTCGAACGGGTCCGCGAAAGCAGCCGCGTGCTCTCGGCACTGGGTGGCGATGTCGTCGAGAAAATCTATCCGCACATGGGCCATGAGATCAACGACGACGAAGTCGGTCAGGTCCGTGCTCTTTTGTCCAACCTCGTCGCAGCGTCCCCATCCCGTGGTTCTTTGCGCGCGACGTGCACATAGTCAACCAGCCCCGGGTCACTAACGGAGAACCGAATATGAGCAAGCTTACCGAGCTCCTGACTCCTCAAAACAGCCAGGTCATCTTCATCGATCAACAGCCGCAAATGGCCTTTGGGGTTCAGTCGATCGACCGCCAAGTGCTGAAGAACAATGTCGTCGGCCTTGCCAAGGCGGCCAAGGCCTTCAACATTCCGGCGACCATCACAACGGTTGAGACCGAATCCTTTTCGGGTCACACGTATCCCGAACTGCTGGCGGTGTTCCCCGACAACCAGCTCCTCGAACGCTCGTCGATGAACTCCTGGGACGACCAGAATGTTCGCGATGCATTGGCGAAAAACGCCAAGGACGGCCGCAAGAAGATCGTCTGCTCCGGCCTGTGGACCGAGGTCTGCAATATGACCTTCGCGCTCTCGTGCATGCACGACACGGACTACGAGATCTATATGGTCGCAGATGCCTCGGGCGCCACCAGTGCTGACGCCCAGAAATACGCCATGGATCGCCTAGTGCAGGCCGGTGTCGTGCCTGTGACCTGGCAGCAGGTCCTGCTGGAATGGCAGCGCGACTGGGCCCGCAAGGAGACTTACGACGCCGTCATGAATATCGTGAAGGAGCATTCCGGCGCCTACGGCATGGGCGTCGATTATGCCTATACCATGGTGCACAAGGCGCCCGAGCGCGTGAGGCACGGCGAGCGTGTCGACCCGAACCCCGCAAAATAGCCATCGCCGGTCACTTCTCTGGCCTGTCGTTATGGGCCGGCCAGAGAAGAAAGGGCGACGCTCATCAAAGGGTTCGCATTTCTATTTCGAACGCGGGTTGGAGCTTCGGGCCGATTATCAGAGGAATTATCCCATGAAACTCTATCTCATATCGCTCGGAGCCGGCCTTCTGGTCGGCGTGGTCTACAGCCTTCTGGGTGTGCGCTCCCCCGCCCCGCCCGTCGTGGCGTTGATCGGCCTGCTGGGAATGCTCGTTGGCGAACAGGTCATCCCGGTCGGAAAGCAATTGCTGGCCGGCACGGCGTTCGCATCGGCCTGCAATAAAACAGGCGCGACAACGCATGTGTTCGGGCAGCTTCCGGGCCGGCAGGTCGCGCAGCCATCCGATCTGCCAAACGACAAGAGCTGCTGACGGGTGCTTGTTGCACCCTTTGGACCGCATACCGAGCAACCCCAGCGTTCTCTGGCTTTATCGGTATAAAGCATGATCAATATTCATTCGGGAGAGACCGCAATGACTGCTGATACAATCATCCACAACGCACAGATCACCACGCTCGACCGGAGCAATCCTGTTGCCAGCGCTGTCGCCATCAAGGATGGCAAATTTGTTGCTGTCGGTGATGACAAGGAGATCTTGCCTCTCGCCGACGCGAACACAAAGTTGATCGATCTCAAAGGCCGGCGCCTGCTGCCCGGTTTGATCGACAATCACACGCACGTCGTGCGCGGTGGTCTCAATTACAATATGGAATTGCGCTGGGACGGCGTCCGCTCGCTGGCTGATGCCATGGAGATGCTGAGGCGCCAGGTCGCCATCACGCCGGCTCCGCAATGGGTCCGGGTGGTCGGCGGATTCACCGAGCACCAGTTCGCCGAAAAGCGCCTGCCGACCATCAACGAAATCAATGCGGTTGCGCCGGATACCCCGGTTTTCTTGCTGCATCTCTACGATCGTGCGCTGCTGAATGCCGCGGCACTGCGGGCGGTTGGTTACACCAAGGATACGCCTGAACCGCTCGGTGGCGAAATCACGCGTGACGCCAATGGCAACCCGATCGGCCTGCTTCTCGCCAAGCCGAATGCCGCCATCCTCTACGCCACATTGGCCAAGGGACCGACCTTGCCGTTCGACTATCAGGTCAACTCGACGCGGCATTTCATGCGTGAGTTGAATCGCCTGGGCGTCACCGGCGTGATTGATGCAGGCGGGGGCTTTCAGAACTATCCTGAAGATTATGCCGTCATCCAGAAACTGTCTGACGCCAATCAGCTCACGGTGCGCCTCGCCTATAATCTGTTCACGCAGAAGCCCAAGGAAGAGAAGGAGGACTTTCTCAACTGGACGTCTTCCGTGCAATATAAGCAGGGTAACGACTATTTCCGTCACAACGGCGCGGGCGAGATGTTAGTCTTCTCGGCAGCGGATTTCGAGGATTTCCGTCAACCGCGCCCCGATATGCCGCCCGAAATGGAAGGCGAACTGGAAGAGGTCGTGCGAATTCTCGCGCAAAATCGCTGGCCGTGGCGTTTGCATGCAACCTATGACGAGACGATCTCGCGCGCCCTCGACGTGTTCGAGAAGGTCAACAAGGACATCCCGCTTGAAGGCCTGAACTGGTTCTTCGACCATGCGGAGACCATCTCGGAAAAGTCGATGGATCGCATTGCCGCCCTCGGCGGCGGCGTCGCGGTGCAGCATCGCATGGCCTATCAGGGCGAATATTTCGTCGAGCGCTATGGCGCTGGCGCTGCTGAGGCGACACCGCCGATCGCACAGATGCTCAAGAAGGGCATGAAAGTTTCGGCCGGCACGGATGCAACACGCGTGGCGTCTTACAATCCCTGGGTGTCCTTGAGCTGGATGATCACCGGCAAGACGGTCGGCGGTATGCAGATCTATCCTCGCCGTAACTGCCTCGACCGGGAAACCGCCCTGCGCATGTGGACAGAGAACGTTACCTGGTTCTCCAACGAAGAAGGCAAAAAGGGCCGGATCGCGACAGGGCAATTCGCGGACCTGATCGTGCCCGACAAGGACTTTTTCGCCTGCGCGGAAGACGAGATTTCCTTCCTGACGTCCGATCTGACGATGGTGGGTGGCAAGATTGTCTATGGTGCCGGCAACTTCGCCAAGCTCGATGACAATCCGGTGCCGCCGGCCATGCCGGATTGGTCGCCGGTTCGCACCTTCAAGGGCTATGCCGCGTGGGGCGAACCGGAGGGTGCCGGTAAGAATTCGCTGCATCGGGCGGCTATTTCGTCTTGCGGATGCGCCTCCTCCTGCGGGGTCCATGGCCATGATCATGCCAGCGCCTGGGGATCGAAACTGCCGATCTCGGACCTCAAGAGCTTTTGGGGCGCGCTGGGCTGCTCCTGCTGGGCGGTATGAGATGACCCCGCCGCCCAACGTTACCCGGTCGATCACCACGAATTGGCGGCGATCGTTCGGCCGTTCTTCGGGGCGCCCGCCATACGGTGGTTCGCCTATCTCGCCTTGTGCGCCGCCTATATCCAGGGTCCCGTGACCAAGATTCTGGATTTCGACAGCGCCATCGCCGAGATGGCCCATTTCGGATTGTCACCCGCCCCTGTCTTCGCCGTGATGGTGATCACGTTCGAATTGGTGGCCAGTGCAATGGTTCTGTTCAGCCGTTGGCGCTGGCTCGCGGCGCTTGCGCTGGCTGGTTTCACACTGCTGGCGACGTTCGTCGCGCTGCGCTTTTGGGAAATCCCGGTCGGTCAGGGGCGGATGATGGCGATGAACACCTTCTTCGAGCATCTCGGCCTCGTCGGCGGGTTCGTTCTGGTTGCCATAGACGATCTCGCTGGAACGAAAGACGCAAGACATGAGCGAAGTTCTTAAGCGTCTCGTTGTGTCCGACATCGATGCTCGCCGCCCGGCGACCACCGATACACAAACACAGGTCGCTCGTAACCGCCTCGGCAAGACCGATCGGATAACAAGCGCCGATCAGCAGTTTGAGCCCTTACCGTTCCGGCATGGAGCGCTGTTTGCTAGGCGTTTTTCTTGTGTTGCTTTGGCTGTGTGTTGTCTGACGCTCGGCACCGCCGCGATGGCGCAGGAGAGCAATTCGAAAGGCGCTGCCCAAAACGACCCCTTCGATGCACTAAAGAACATCCCGCTGTCTTCGGACCGCGCCGTCTACATCGACTTCGGCGGGCAATTTCGCGTCCGATCCGAGTTTTCCGATCACCCGATTTTCGGGCTTGGCACGCCCGAACACAATGACGGCCTGCTGCTGCGCACCTTCCTGTCGGCCGATCTGCATCTCGGGCCAAATGTCCGGGCGTTTGTCCAACTAGGTAGCGGGTTGGTGCCGGTTTGGAATGGGACGCCATCCGGGACGCAGCTCGATCGCCTCGACCTGATGCAAGGCTATGGCGAACTCACGGTTCCGGCCAGCGCCGGGAGCGTCATGGTGCGCGCCGGGCGACAGGAAATGAGCTTCGGCTCATCACGCCTCGTGTCCGTGCGCGAGAGTCCCAATATCCGGCGCTCTTTTGATGGCGTTCGCGCCGCCTGGATCGGATCGGCGGGTACGCGTATCGACGCCTTCTACACGCGCCCGGTTGTTCCGCAGGCGGGTGTATTCGACGACAGCGCCGATCCTGGCCAGGCTTTCTGGGGCGTCTATGCCACGAGCCATGTTCCGGGCGTCAGTGTGCTCAAATTCGATCTCTATTACCTCGGCCTCGATCACGACAACGCCAAATTTGCTCGAGGTGTCGCCGACGAACATCGCCACACCGTAGGCGGGCGCCTTTTCGGCAAGGCCAATGATTTCGACTGGAACCTCGAAGGCGCCTACCAATTCGGCACCTTCGGCCAGGACAACATCAGCGCCTGGACGGTGTCGGCCGATCTTGGCTACACAGTGCGGAACTTGCCGTTCTCACCGCGCTTCGGTCTCAACGCCGATGTGATCAGCGGCGATCAAAATCTGAAGGGCGGCACGCTCGGCACCTTCAATCCGCTGTTTCCGAAGCTGCCGTATTTCTCGGAAGCGAACTTGGCAGCGCCGGCCAACCTCATCGACATTCAGCCGAATGTGACGCTGGCCCTGTCGAAGGATGTCAGCCTCAATGCGGGCTGGAATCCACTCTGGAAGGAGACGGAAGCCGATGCGTTTTACGGCGGGCCCGCGGTGGCCCCGATCAAGGGAACCGCTGGCGGTAAAGGCCGATATATCGGTCAGCAGGTTTCAACGACGATTGAGTGGAAACCGGCCAAGCATCTGAGCTTCGGCGGCACTTTTGTGAACTATACCCCCGGCCGAAGAATTCGGGATGCTGGCGGCACATCCGGATCGTTCGCCGTCGCGTGGGCAACACTATCATTCTAATCCAACAGCGAAGCAGGGTGAAAGAATCGAACAAGGAAACGGGAATTGAAACAAAGCGCTCCGCTATTGTTGAGTTTTAACGGCGGATATGTCGACACCGCCGGTTTTCTGGCGCTGCATGGGCTGTTCGCGGCCCACGTTACGGGCAACTTCGTGACGTTTGGCGCTGCGATGGTGGAGGGCACGTCAGGCGCATTCGCCAAGCTACTTGCGCTGCCAGTCTTCTGCGCGACGATTGTCCTCGCTCGTGTCATCGCGGTTCACCTAGGCGCGTCGGGCCCCCGGGCATTGAAAACGATGCTCCTGGTCAAGGTGCTGCTGCTAGCCGTCGCCGCCAGCTTTGCTTTGGCCTGGGGGCCGTTTCCCGATGGCGACAGTGGGCGCGCCATCCTCACCGGCATGATTCTGGTGTGCGCGATGGCGATCCAGAATGCCGCGCATCGCGTCTACCTCCCAAAAGCCCCTCCCTCCACGCTGATGACCGGAACGACGACACAGGTCATGCTCGATTTGGCCGACCTTCTGTCCGGGGCCGCGTCGCAACAGCAGCGCTCTGATATTCGAGGACGGCTCCGGAAGATGGTGCCGAACATTGTCGCTTTTGCTGCCGGATGTGGCGTAGCGGCCCTCATTTTCATCGGGTTTGGCCTGCGGGCCTTTCTTCTCCCGCCCCTGGTAGCGATCGCGATCGTCACCGCGATCCACCTGTCTGCCGATCCCGAGATCGCCTGAGATTTACGAAAGCCGAAGGTTTGCTGATATGAGCTGGAATCCAAGTCTTGAGCCGCATTGCCCCGAAGCGGGCGAGCTCGACGCGATTGAAACGCAAATCATTCCCCGCGCGCGAGACCTGGGCTGTTTCGAAGTCCGTCGCGCGCTGCCAGCGCCGACGCGCCAGATGATTGGGCCGTTCATCTTCTTCGACCAGATGGGGCCGGCCGAGTTTCTCACCGGCGGCGGGATCGATGTGCGGCCCCACCCGCATATCGGGCTGGCAACGGTGACCTATCTTTACAACGGCGAGTTTCAGCACCGTGACTCGCTTGGCACGAACCAGATGATCTATCCGGGCGAGGTGAACTGGATGATCGCCGGCCGCGGTGTGACCCACTCGGAGCGCACCAGCGCAAGCACACGTGCTGGCAAGAACGGCCTGTTTGGCATTCAGACATGGGTGGCTCTGCCGGAGGGTGCTGAAGAAACCGATGCGAGCTTCGAGCATCGTGGCAAGGATGCGCTTCCTCTGCTGGAGGGTGAGGGCAAGCAAGTGCGCCTGATCCTGGGATCGGCCTGGGGCGCAAAGGCACCGGTCAAGACCTTCAGCGAGATGTTCTACGCCGATGTGGTGCTCGAAGCCGGCGCCAGCCTGCCTCTTCCTGACGACCACGAGGACCGTGGACTTTACATCACCGAAGGTTCGATTGAGGTCGCCGGCGAGCCGTTCGAGAGCGGCCGGATGATGGTCTTCAGACCCGGCGACGCGATCACGGTGCGCGCCGGGCCGCGCGGGGCAAGACTGATGCTGCTGGGCGGCGAAACCCTGAACGGCCCGCGCTATGTCTGGTGGAATTTCGTCGCCTCATCGCAAGAGAAAATTGATGCAGCGAAGGAAGCCTGGGCGAAAGGGGACTGGGCTCACGGTCGCTTCCATCTACCACCGGATGACAATCAGGAGTTCATCCCGCTTCCGAACTGAGGGCTAATCCGCGTGACTCTGAGCTGGTGCACGCTTCAAAAGAAAAAGGGCACGGAATGCTGAATAAATTTCGCGGCAAAGGCAATTCACTGGTGCTGGCGTTCATTTCCGGATTCGCCGACGCGCTGTTCTTCATACATCTGGGCGGACTGTTCGTCGGTCTGGTGACCGGCAATGTCATCCTCATCGGGTTGGGCCTGGTCGGGCATGCGAAGGGCGGCCTCCGCGGTCTTCAGATCATGACGTTCCCGCTCTTTATGCTAGGTGCGGGGCTCGCGGCAATGATGGTCGCCTGGATTAAGCCGCTCGAGCGCGCGACCTTCTGGACGCTCGTTCTTTCAGCCTGTTCTTTCACGATCTCCGCCGGCCTTGCCATCACCAAGGCCGGGCCTGATACCGCCTGCGCGCTCTTCGCTGTCGCCGCAATGGGGATGCTGACGGCGATCGAACGGCTCGACCCCCGGCTCGGCCCGCCGTTTTCCTTGATGACCGGCAATATCGCAGGTCTTGCGGTCGCGGCCGCGCGTCGCCTGATCGGTTACAGGGAAAGTTCCGGGGAATGGGGCCAATCTCTGACGGCGATCATTCTTGTCGTCGGCTTTGTAGCGGGCTGTGGCGCAGGCGCGTTCGCGCAAACGACAGTGGGCGTTGCCGGCATGCTTTTCCCTGCCGTGCTTCTGTTCCTGATCGCTTCCTTCTATTCGCCTGAGACGGCGCAAAAGTCAGGCTAAGTAGGTGGCTGTGATCCAGAATCCCGCCGGTGTCGCCATCGCTGTCGGCGGGCCCGCGAAGAGCGGCAGGCTAACATGGCTCGGATAGCATACTTCCGATTGCCAGCGCGCGATCGCGACGAGGCCAATCGTGGTTCCACCTCCCTCGAATTGATGTTCGACCTCGCAACCGTTGTGGCTGTGGCCGCCGCGGCGCATGGATTGGCGCAGGATGTCAGTGGCGACCGTCCCGCGCTCGGTGCGATCCGGTTTGTGTCGAGCTTCTTCATGGCCTGGCTAGCCTGGATGAACTACACATGGTTCGCATCCGGATACGACAATAAGTCGATCGCATTTCGTGCCTTGTCGATGGTCATCATATTCGGGTCGCTCACGCTTGCCGGAGGGATCCAGAATTCCCATGGCGATCAGCCTATCTGGCTGGCGCTCGTCGGTTTCACCATTATGCGGCTGGGCATGATTGCCCTTTGGCTGGGCGCGGCAAATGGAGATCCAGATCGGCGTCCGACAGCCCTGCGTTATGCGGGCGGGATCGGCGTCATGCAATTCTATTGGTACGGCCTGATCCTCGTTCTTCCTCCACAGGCAGCGCTCTACCTTCCCCTTTTTGCGCTCGGCGCTGCTGGTGAACTGGCGATCCCGGTGCTGGCAGAGTGGAAGACCACGTCCAATTGGCACCACGACCACATCGTCGATAGATATAATATGTTCAATATTATTGTGCTGGGCGAATGCTTCGCATCCATTGCAATGATCATCGCCGATGCCGGCGTGCCGAATCTCCGACACTTCTGGCTGGCAGTTCTGTGCTTCGCCATCGCGTTTTCGATGTGGGGCCTTTATTTCGACCGGAAGGAACAGCTTCTTGGCCGCAAGCTCGGCAACGTACTCCTTTGGGCCTATGGTCACTATATTCTGTTTGCGGCTGGCGCCGCGACGGCTGCGGGATTTGCGGTCTCCCTGGACGTAGTCCACGGCGGCTCACCCGTTTCAGAACAGGTCGCGGCTCTCGCCATCGGCGTTCCGATTACGCTTTACCTCTCGGCGCTGTGGCTTGTTCGCGATCGCACCTCCAGACGCGTTCCTCAGCACTGGCTTTTGTTGGGGGTGGCGGCGCTGATCCTCGGCAGCAGCGCTTTCTCAGACCACGCACTGGAATTGGTTACGGCCTTGTTGGTCGTCGCTGTGATGGTTCGACGGCGACTGCATCCGGCACGTGAACGCAAATTTTCAGGCACTTCGGAATGATAATCGTAGGCCTTGACTACGGTCGCGCAGGCCAAATGACGTTGGGCGAAGTCACCGGCGGTTCGCCTTACGGCCCAACCACGATTGCCGGCGGCGATGGATCGCGCAGGCCCACTGAGAACGAGTTCAATGGTGCCCGATACCAAGGGCGCAAGATCGCTGAGACGGCGAGCAAACTTTGGGACTGATCGAGGTCCGCCATCTTCGATATCTCTTGGCTGCGGCCGAACATGGCAGCTTCAGAAAGGCTGCGGCTGCACTTGGCATTCAGGAATCGGCGGTTAGAAGCGGCAAAGACGCAGCGACAACGCTAGAAGCCGCCGAATTGATCGCCGGTTGTAGGGACGGCGGCAAGTGACACCTGTTGTTGCGCGATTTAATTCGTCCGATTGGCATAGCAGAGCCTGGTCCGGATTGGCGGGACCAAACCGAGGTTGAGGTACCGCTTTCAAACTGGCTCAGACGCTATACTCGCGATCGGCTTTTTTCGGTTGTCTTTTTGGCGCTACTGCCGGCATCTGCAGCGATCTGCCCCCTGTGCCGATTCACGTTCAGGCAATTATCAGAGCAACATGCCCAATCCTGCCATTGCCACCAAGGGACAAAATTCCGCTATCGCTCCGACAGCCCAATCAGTTCTCCATTCCGTGTTCGGCCTGCGTGCCTTTCGCGGCGCCCAGGAGGAAATCGTCCGGCACGTGACGGCAGGCGGCGATTGCCTGGTGCTGATGCCAACCGGCGGAGGCAAGTCGCTATGTTACCAGTTGCCGTCGTTGTTGCGTGAAGGTTGCGGCGTCGTGGTGTCGCCGCTGATTGCGCTAATGCGCGACCAGGTCGCCGGCTTGCTCGAGGCGGGCGTCAAGGCGGCGGTTCTGAACTCGACGCTGTCGTGGGATGAGGCGTCCGAGATCGAGCAGCGTCTGCTCGCGGGCGGGCTCGATTTGCTTTATATC
Source organism: Nitrobacter sp. TKz-YC02 (assembly GCF_049852135.1). Taxonomy (NCBI): domain Bacteria; kingdom Pseudomonadati; phylum Pseudomonadota; class Alphaproteobacteria; order Hyphomicrobiales; family Nitrobacteraceae; genus Nitrobacter; species Nitrobacter sp. TKz-YC02. The sequence goes on along the minus strand of NZ_CP180728.1, from coordinate 2,867,530 downwards.
GCGCCGGAACGGCTGCTGACGCCACGCTGCCTCGCCGTCCTGAGCCGCGCGCGGCTAGCGTTGTTCGCCATCGACGAGGCCCATTGCGTATCGCAATGGGGGCACGACTTTCGGCCCGAATACATTGGACTGTCGCTGCTCGCGGAACGCTTTCCAAAGGTACCGCGCATCGCACTGACTGCGACCGCAGATAATCTCACTCGGCGCGAGATTGTTGATCGACTAGTGCTCAATGGCGCGCCGAGCTTCGTGGCCAGTTTCGACCGACCCAATATTCAGTATGAGATCATCGACAAGAAAAACGCTCAGACGCAACTCAAGGCGTTCATCACCGAACGTCATGCCGGCGATGCCGGCATCGTTTATTGCCTGTCGCGCGCCAAGGTCGAGGATACCGCCGCCGCGCTAACCAAAGCCGGCATTGCGGCACTGCCCTATCACGCGGGCCTGGATTCAGATTTGCGTGCCCGCAATCAGGATCGTTTCCTCAACGAAGACGGCATCGTCATCGTCGCCACCGTAGCGTTCGGCATGGGGATCGATAAGCCGGACGTGCGGTTCGTTGCGCATCTTGATCTGCCCAAGAACATCGAGGCCTATTATCAGGAAACCGGACGCGCCGGACGTGACGGCAAACCCGCCGATGCATGGATGACGTATGGCCTCGCGGATATCGTGCAGCAGCGGCGCATGATCGATGAGTCGCAAGGGGCGGAAGCGTTCAAGCGGGTGTCGCTCGATAAACTCAACGCGCTGGTTGGCTTGGCCGAAACCACCCATTGCCGGCGAACTCGCCTGCTAGGTTATTTTGGTGAAAAGCTGGAGGCTTCCAAGTGTGGCAACTGCGATAACTGCCTGTCGCCACCCAAGGTTCGCGACGGCAGCGTCATCGCGCAAAAGCTCTTGTCCTCTGTCTATCGAACCGGCGAGCGCTTCGGCGCTGCCCATCTCATCGACATTCTGACCGGCCGTGAGACGGATCGCGTCAAGCAGTTCGGGCATCACCAGTTGTCGGTATTCGGGATCGGCGCTAACCTCAATGACAGTCAGTGGCGCGCAGCTTTGCGCCAGGTGGTCGCGCTGGGTCATCTCAGGCCAGACAGCGAGGCTTTCGGTGCATTCAAGCTAACAGAGTCATCGCGCGATGTCTTGAAAGGCATCACCGCAGTGATGCTGCGCGAGGAACCCGCGGATGCCGCCGGCCAACGGGGCGCGTCCAAATCGAAGCGGGGGGTGAAGTTTGCCGCAATCTCGCGCGAGGCGCCCTCGCAATCCACCGGTCTCCTCGGCGCTTTGCGCGCCTGGCGTTCAGAGATGGCCCGCAAGCACGGCGTGCCCGCCTATGTTGTCTTAAACGATGCGACTTTGGAAGGCATCGCGACAACGAGTCCGCGCACCCACGCTCAATTGCGCGCCATCGCTGGGATCGGCGACAAGAAGCTCGAACGCTACGGCGATGCGCTGATCGCGTTGGTGGCCTCGAAGGCTCACTGCGCCTCAAGGGCGACGCAAGGTCGAGCGGCTGCTTCCGGAGATTTTGGCGGACGAAGGTAACGGTCTTGGACCGCGTCTTCGGCGGCTACTTGCGGACATGCGCGAGGAATGGCGGGACATCGACCGGCGCATATTGGAGTTCGACCAAGAGCTTCTGGAGCGGGCGCGGGCAACGGAGACGACCCGTCGGTTGATGGGGATTCCGGGGGTCGGGCTCCTTACGGCGACAGCTCTTGTGGCAGCGGTCGGCAATGCCCGCACGTTCACCCGTGGCCGAGACCTCGCGGCGTGGCTGGGATTGGTACCGCGCCAGGCAACGACCGGTGGAAAACCAAAGCTGCTCGGCATCAGCAGACGCGGCAACGTATATCTGCGGACGCTGTTGATCCATGGGGCACGCACCGCCCTGCCAGGGCTCGCCAAGAGCGAGACCCCGCTCGGGCGTTGGCTCAGAGGTCTGCTCGAGCGGACACACCGCAACGTCGTGATCGTGGCATTGGCAAATAAACTCTCGCGCATTGCATGGGCGGTCCTCGCACGTGACCGCCACTATGTCGCCATTGAAGTTGCAGGTGACTGAGCGGCACTCACGCTCACACACCACGCAAAGGATTCAACCTTATCCCTGCTCCATTGTACCTTGGGCCAATAGTTGGCCGTCACCACCCTTGATATCGATTTTCCATCAAAGCAAACGGGGGAGAGAGGCGATGAAAGAAACGCAGGAGACTGCGATCAAATCGATCGACGCGGCAGCGCGGTGGCCCGTCCTGGTTGGAACGTTGTTGACCATGAGCGTTTCGCTTCTATCGCCGGCGAGCGCACAGAGCGACGATGCCGAGAAGATCTTGAAGGGGATGGCCGATTACGTAGCCGGCCAGAAGGCTCTGAACGTAACCTACGATTCCGACGTCGAAGTGATTACCTCCAATCTTCAGAAGATCCAGTTCACCAGCTCCGGCCAGGTGCAATTGAGCCGACCGGACAAGCTCCGCGTCAGGCGCACTGGCGGCTATCGCGACGTGGAGATCGTGTTCGATGGCAAGATGCTTACGGTGAACAACAAGGACGACAAGGACTATGCTCAGATCGAGACCACAGGCACCACCGAGGAATTGATCGATGTGCTACGTGAAAAGCACGGCGTGGTAGCTCCTGGCGCCGATTTGCTGCTGACCAACGTATTCAACGTCATGATGGCGGACGTGGTCGACGCCGCCGTGATCGGCAAGGGCGTTATCGACGGCGTTGAATGCGATCATCTGGCGTTTCGCAACGTCGACACCGACTGGCAGATCTGGATCGAAACGGGCGCGAAGCCGATCCCGCGAAAGTATATCATCACCAGCAAGGGTGTCGCGGAAGCGCCGCAATACACGCTACGGATCAAGGACTGGAAGACGGACGTTGCAGCTGATGCCTTTGCATTCAAGCCGGACTCTACATCCAAGAAGATCACGCTCGGCGAACTCGGCGACATCGACGAAGTACCTCATGGCGCCGCTAAGGCAGGAGCAAGGAAATGACCCGCAAATTGGCCGCTCTCGTCCGTCTTTCGATCGGCACCGTGCTTGGCGCCGCCGTGCTGTCGTGGAATGGGCAACTGCCCGTCGATCCCCAAGCGTCGCTGGTGTCCGCAGCTGAGGCCCGCATAGGCCGTCCGCTGACGCCAATGAGCTATGCCGGTGTTGCCAGGCGAACCACTCGCCGGGCCGTGGCAGTCGGGTCGGTAGCTGCGGGTACGGCGGCTGTCGTGGCTGCGCCCGTGGTGGTCACGCCCGCTTGCACGCAGGTCGTGGACGCCTACGGGCGGGTCGCCACCGTTTGCCGGTAAGTTGGCCGCATGGCTCACCCGGCGTTGTCCTGAAGCCCACCAGTTGCGAGGACCGTGTCACCACACCCGGCGTCGGCGCTGGTGCAACAACTGAGCAACGGCGCGTATGGGCTACAAGTTTTGATGACTGCTGCGATCGGTATCTTGCCCGCCGGCGAGAGACTGTTCGAGTCCAGTAGCGAGAGGGCCAGACATGTCAGTGACAACAAGGATAGTTTCGTCACCGAGAATGCCCCACGTGAGCGCAGCGTTGCTAACGGCGTTCCTGCTTTCGACAGCGCCCGCCTCGGCGCAGGGCAACACGGTTCGTCAGGGGGTATTGACCTGCCGGATATCGGCGAGTGTCGGCCTCCTCGTTGGATCGCGCCAGCGGCTCCGTTGTCAGTTCAGATCGGAGAGCGGCCGGACCCAGAAATACATCGGCACTATCGGCCGCCTCGGGTTCGATATCGGGTTTACTGCCGGCGGCGTAATGGCGTGGGCGGTGCTGGCGAGCACCACTATTCCATCTGGTGCGCTGGCGGGAGAATTCGTCGGCGCCAGCGGCGACATTTCGGCCGGTCTTGGCGTTGGCGCCAACCTGCTGGTCGGCGGCACGCGCAAATCGGTTTCGCTGCAGCCGTTGTCGGTGGAAGGACAGGTCGGCGTCAATCTCGCGCTCGGCGTCGCTCGCATGAAACTCAAGCCAATCAATTGAATACCGAAGCCAGGCAACGAAAGGATTTATCCAAATGATTGCGAAAAAACTCATCTTGTCTTGCGTTGCGTTTCTTGTTGCTGCGCCGGCCGTGGCTCAGGTCGAACTCAACACCTACGCGGATCAAGACGGGCATCTCGACGTTCAGAAGCTGACCTGCGCACAACTGGCGGGCACGTTCCAGGAAGATGCCGACTATTTGGCTGCCTGGTATAGCGGTTGGTACAATGGCCTCGCCAAGAAGCACATGGTGAATGTCACCCGCGCAAAGGCGCTGCAGCACGAAGTCATTGTTTATTGCAAGGCCAATCCAGGCAAAAAAGTCATCGAAGCCATCGACGTGGTGTTCAAAGAGTACAGGAGTCAGAACAACATCAAGATGAAAAAATAGTCGCAGCTTAAGAGGTAGCAGCCGAGACCTCCTCGTTTCCTCGACCGACTGGTCCGCTTCGCGCAGATGTAACAACAGGTGCGGAAACTTGGGGGGCGAGCAAATCGTTAGGAGACTTTGTAAGCCACTGGAGGCCAGAACGGTTACCTCGCAAGTTGCTCGCGCAAGACGGCATTCCGACAATGACTCCGCAGGGATCGCGGAGGTAAAAATCTAAAGTGATCGCCGTCGATTCTCGCGGCAGATCGGATACTGAACTAGCCGTTGCTGTCTCTTTCAGAGGAAAATGTCATGAGAAGATTTTTTCTAAACGCAGCTTTTGTTGCCTTGCTTGTTGGCGTAGTCGGCTTTAGCGCGCCATTGCGGGCCGAAACTGGTCAGGTTTCCGTCGTATTCACAAAAGGAGGATTCATCGTCGGGGCCGGGGGTGGCGAAGGTGTCCTTACCTTCAAGGGCAGGCGCTATCCATTCACCGTTTCGGGCATGAGTATCGGATTTACGATCGGAGCCTCGACGACCAAGCTGGTTGGACGAGCTCTCAATCTGAATAGCCTGGCTGCGTTTCAGGGCAACTACAGCGCGATTGGAGCTGGCGGTGCAGTTGCGGCCGGGGCGGGAGGCGTTCAATTGCAGAATGCCAATGGCGTAATCCTGCAGCTTAGCGGCCCCAAGGTCGGCGCTGAAGTGTCGGCTGCAGTAGGCGGGGTAACGGTGAGGTTTAAATAAGCGTGATGCGGCCAGGTCGCACGGTGCGCTTGATGCTCACACGTGCGACGGGTCCGCTTCGTGCAGATGCGACAACTTTGCGGGACTTGGGGTTAAACGTGTGCGGCGCTAAGCAGTCACGGGTTGCGAGAGAATCGTTAGGATACTTTGCAAGCCATTGTTCGTCTCGGGGAATTTAAGAACAGCAGCATCGGTGCTACTCGGTGGTGGGGAGTCAGTTGTCATGTCGAGGTGGAGTGGCGGTCGTACGCTAGGCGCAGTCGCCATTCTATTCTCATTCCTTTTAGCTGGTTGTGCTGCCAGACTTGGTTCGGAGGCTCTGACGCCGGTGGCGGCCTCGGTTGGCGGGAAGACTATGCAAATTTACGTGGCAACTACGCGCGAACGCGATTTGTCACAAAACGCGTTCACCGCGAACCTTGCCAATGCACTCAACTTTGCAAGGTTTTCCGTCTCAGTTCCCCCTAACCACAAGTCCGGCAACATTGAAATGCCGACCGCAACTCCAGATCCAGAAAGAGACTTTGCTGTCGTTGATCGGGCCGCACTTAGCGAATCTGAGTTTCGTCAAGCTGTTACTCATCAGAACCATACCCACCGTAAAAAGCACAAAGTTTTTGTTTTCGTGCACGGGTTCAACAACACCTTTCAAGAGTCACTGTTCCGAATCACGCAATTACAAGCGGACATGAAGATCGACGGAATTCCGATACTGTTCGCGTGGCCATCGCAAGGTCGGGTAGGGGCTTATGAAATAGACAAGCAATCGGCAAACTATTCTCGCGACTATCTGATGGCTCTCCTAACGATGCTTAGCAGTAATTCCGAGGTCAGCGACATTATGGTGGTAGCCCACAGCATGGGCGCCATGTTGACCGTTGAAGCTCTGCGCCAGCTTCGTATCGAAGGCAAGGGCCGGGTGATCGCCAGGCTAAGCCGGGTGGTGCTCGCGGCACCCGACATCAATGCAAGAACGTTCCGTACCAACGTGCAAGCTATCGGTCCGCTAAAGCCACCTTTGCTTGTCCTGGTTTCCAAGGATGATGGTGCGCTTCGAGCCTCTAGTTTTCTTGATGGTGGTATTGCTCGTGCGGGAGACATCGATGTCGACAATCCCATTGTGCGCGAGGCTGCCCTGAAAGAGAAGGTTCAAGTCGTCGATATTTCGAGGCTCGCAAAACACGATGACCTCGGGCATGATCGGTTTGTAAGTGTTGCCGTGCTATATTCAAGGTCGCACGAGAAAGCCTTGCGATACCGCAACACTGCTGGCACGTTCATCTTTACCGATGATGACACGTTCATACGGCCAGTCGACATTGGAGATCGGGTGGCTCAATGATCGGCTCGCGACGTTAAAAGTATCGTGAAATGCACGATCAGAACATTTTGGCCTGCCCCTATGAGGTGGTCCGGTTTCAGTCTTAATGCATGATGGGCTTGGAGCTGCCCCGTTTTGTGGTCCAGATGTCAGGCAATTTCTCGAGCTGTTTGAGTTTGTCGTGCGAACTCGTTCGGCGTCAAGTTGCCGAGCGAGGTGTGGGGCCGATCATTGTTGTAGTGGCACCTCCATTCCTCGATCCGTTCGATAGCGTCGGCCATCGACAGGAACTGGAGCTGCCCCGTTTTGTGGTCCAGATGTCAGGCAATTTCTCGAGCTGTTTGAGTTTGTCGTGCGAACTCGTTCGGCGTCAAGTTGCCGAGCGAGGTGTGGGGCCGATCATTGTTGTAGTGGCACCTCCATTCCTCGATCCGTTCGATAGCGTCGGCCATCGACAGGAACCATGAGGCATGTCATTCGGCATGCAAAATTTGCGAGCCGATTGACAGCCGAGGCAGGTGCTAATCCTTTATTAAGCATACGCGGCCACGATTATCACAGGCCGCGACGGCACCGGATTCTTGAGCCGGCAGTCGCATCGAAAGGTCGGCGGCGTCACGCCCGCCGACCTTTTCGATTCCGATCGGACATGCGCGCGAAGGGAGCCGGATATGCAGACGTTCGAAACGACCCAACGCTCTGAAGCAAGACGTTGTCGGGCTGCTCAGTTCAGGGGAATACCAACGCGAATGAGCCTGTCGGGTGTGTCCGTGACTGGCCTGGTCCACTCCGTCCGAGAAGACGCCGTGAGCGAGCCCAAGAAGTGGATCATCAAGATCGTACTGCCAAAGGATTGGCATCATCGACCAGAACCGGGTTTGTAAATCCGAACTGCGAGATTGCTCGTGCTAGTTGGTCGATCTGCTTCTTGGAGTGGGTTCGAGGATTGCTCTTGCGCGGATTGAGGGCTGCGATGTCCTGATAAACGATTGAAAGGGGCGTTTCGATTTTGCTAGTTGCGTCCACCTTAAGTCTCCATTTCCATTCGGAGACTTGCTTAGATTTGCAATAGGCCGGGTTCATTCACAAAAAGGGCGGCGCAATTTTCGTGAAGAGACAAGGTTCAAAAATGACCGCCAATCCATATGCCGAAGCCGGCGCGCGGTGACAATCCTTGCTGCACGCTCATGAGGTGGTCCAACCCACCACTCGCTTTCGCTGACTGGGTGGGCAGCCAGTTCGGCCCTGCAACCAATCGGTTCAACGGGACATAGCCGGCATCATGTTAATTGATGAAAGATCGGGACGGGGATGGTCTGCCCGTCTGTGCGAAACCCTGTCGGCGGGGGAGCTTCCTTCGCGCCATCGAGGTGGCAAGACCAAACGGAGGTATCGCTCGTCAGATCGGATCGAGACCTAGCACTTCGAACTGACGATCCCATTCGGCTGGGAGCTCGCGAAGCTGTTCGAGACCGATGCCGCGTGGTAACCGACCTTCGACGGCAGCCTTGGTGAGTGCGGGAGAGAGGAAGGTCAGCGATAGCGTCATGTTGACGTGGCGCAGGCTGCATCGCTCGCGCGTCGCGATCGCTTGGGCATCAGATGATGAATCGGTGATGAGTTCGTCAAGCCAGCGGCGGCCGCGGGCAATCGCTGTGACCAACGTGGCGCGTCGCTCCAGCTTCATCGGGCGGAGCGGACGTTTTGCGGAGGTTGGGCGCAGGACTGATCGCGCTCGTTTGGAGGGTGGCTTAGGCGCTCCGAAAATCCAATCGAGCCCCAAAATGCATCCGGCGCCGCCACTTTCTGCGGCTCGACCAAAGTAGACGTGACGGGCGAAGTTCATGCGGCTTTCGCAGCGGACGAATGCTGCGGCGTAGGTGCCCGCGGTCTGTTCCTTCACGCCGCCGCCGGGATGCGAGACGACGATGGCGGGATAGCTTTTCTTCTCGTCGAAGCCCGCGGGGAAGTTGATCAATCGTCTCGATTGCATTGCGTTTGAACCCGTCCGCATTCAGACCTTTGCGTTAGCGGGAGCGTGAAGCCGAGCCGCCATGCGGTCCATTGCGTTGAGAGCCTGCGCGACCAGGTCGCCCGGCACATGGATCATAATCCGGGCGATTGGTCGGTCGAATAATTGTTCGGAGAAATCGGAGCCTGCGAATGTTCCAGGGCCAAGTTCGGCGCCTTACTCAAACAAGCTGTTCACCCTGTGTGTACCGAAAACTCAAACACGGGCGTAGCGATGATGAAGTCCACCCAGGATGGCGCGTGAACTGATCACACCGGTTCGCTGAACCGGGCGAGAAACCGGCGCATCCTTGTTTAGGGATCGATGCGTTCTGACACGGTTGTAATATTTGGCATAAGATTTGAGTATCCGGCGCAGATGCGCCTCGCCCAGGAAAATGATGTGGTCCACACACTCACGCCGGATCGATCCGATCAGCCGTTCGGCAAAGCCATTTTGCCAAGGTGAAGCGGGTGCGGTGGGCTTGTCCCGGATGCCCATGGCGCGCAATCGGCGGGTGACGACCGCGCCATAGATTTGATCCCGATCTCGGATCAGGTATTTTGGGGCATTATCCCAGGGGAAGGCCTCCGTGATCTGACGCGCAATCCACTCCGCTGTCGGGTTTGTTGTGACGTTGATCCAGACGAGGTCTCTGCGATCGAGCCGGACGATGACGAAGGCATAGAGCAGGTCGAAACCGATCGTCGGGACACCGAACAAGTCCATAGCGGCAATATCCGGCGCGTGATTACGCAGAAAAGTCCGCCACCCTTGGCTTAGCGGTCCTGGCCGTTTGACCATGTACTTGGCGACGCTTGATTGAGCGACATCAAACCCAAGCTTGAGCAGTTCGCCGTGGATGCGGGGCGCGCCCCAAAGCGGATTTTCGACGCTCATCCGCCGGATCAATACGCGTAGCTCCGCGTCGATCCGCGGGCGCCCTCCCTGCGGGCGCGACTTCCAACGCCAATAGCGGCGAAAGCCAGCCCGATGCCAACGCACGAGCGTCTCGGGCCGGATGATGGTGAGAACCTTCAGGATCGACGGAACCAGCGATACAGCTGGATAAAGAATCAGCGATCGCTATTTGCGAGTCGCACACGGCCACGCAACTTGCGCCGCAAAACAATCAACTGATGTCGAAGCGCCGCGTTCTCAGCTTCAAGCCGCCACTTCGACTTGAATGGCGAGGCCAGGACAGCCGGAACGAAACAGAACAGCCCGATCATTCCACCAGCTTAGACGATTCCATCACATCATCAACTCGGATGAGGTTTTCGGCACACACAAGGCCCCTCGTTACCTGATCCGGGACCGCGATGGAGCTTATGGCGAGATATTTTATCCGCCGCGTTCGATCCATCGGCATTCGAGATCGTCCGACGTCTCCTCGCTCACCGTGGCAAAATGCGTATGCTGAACGGCTGATCGGATCGATCCGCAGGGAATGCCTTGATCATATCGTGGTATTCGGCGAACGCCAAGCGATCGCACGCTCGCCTCGAGCATTCGTCATCTCACTCGGCGGCTTCGGCCGATTGGCTCTTCAACTCCGAGAATTTCGCTGCCATCGTCGGATTAGAGCGGGTCAGCTTCTTGATCGTCACGTCCTGCGCCTTGTCGTTCGCCAGGCGTAGATTGCGATCTGTGCCAATCAAGGCGTCCTTTGTCTTCTGGAGATGATCAATCGACTTGTCGATCTCGTTGATCGCCGTCTGAAAATTCCTGGAGGCGAGGTCGTAGTTCTTGGCAAACCCGTTCTTGAACGTCTCAAGCTGGCTTTCGAATTGCGTGATGTCGATGTTTTGCGCCTTAACGAGCGCAAGTTCCGTCTTATACTTCAGAGAGTTGATAGCCGCGTTTCGCAAAAGCGTAATCATCGGCAGAAAGAATTGCGGTCGGATGACATACATCTTCGGATAGCGGTGGAAGACGTCGACGATACCTGCGTTGTAAAGTTCGCTGTCAGGTTCGAGCAGCGAGACTAGGACCGCATACTCGCAGCCCTTTTCGGCACGATCCCGATCAAGCTCCTTGAGGAAATCCTCGTTTTTGCTCTTTGTCGCGGTCTTGTCGCTCTCGTTCTTCATCTCGAACATGATCGAGATGATCTCGGTACCAACCCCGTCCGAGTCGCGAAAGATATAATCGCCCTTGCTACCGGAGCGCGCGTCGTTGTCTTTCTCGAAATACGCCCGCGGAAAGGCCATTGAGCGCACCCGGTTAAACTCGGTCTCGCAGTGCTGTTCCAGGGTTTCGCCGACCATCTTGGTCGAAAGGCGAGCTTTCATGTCCTTCAATCGCTCGATCGTGTCATCACGATCCTTGATCTGCGTTTCGTACTTGTCCTTGAGAGACTTTTCAGAAAGCTGTTTTTCAAGCCCAGCCTGCTTAATTTCATTTTTTAGCTCGTCGCGCTCCTTCCGGATCACACTGACCGCTTCGGTCACCGCAAGCTTCTTCTCAAGTTCGATACCTTGGAGCTTTGCCTTCAGCTCTTGGATTTCCCTTTCCTTGTCTGCGGAGATCTTATGAAGCTCGCTGGCCAAAAGCGCTTCAGCAAGATCCGACGCGGCTTTCTTCTCGTGTTCCGCTTGCACTAGAGCGTTCGCGAGCGTGTCACGTTCTCTTTCCAGCGCACTGAGGGCTTCAGTGACAGCGAGCTTCTGAGTGACCTCACTCGCGTCAAGCTTGGATTTCAGCTCCTGAATTTGGGCATCCTTGGCGGCCGCGATCTTCTGCAAATCGCTGCTGAAATTCGCCTTGGCCAACTCCACAGCGGACAGCTTTTCGCGCTCGGCTAATTCCAGCCGTTCGTGGAGTTGTTTCTCAAAGTCGCCATCGCGGACCTGCTTTAAGATCTCCGCATAGCCCGATTCATCGACCTTGAAGGCCTTGTCACAGTGGGGACAGATAATCTCGTACATGTTCTTGTCCAATGGTTTTGGTCGGCCGCAGGCATTTAAGCTTCCTGCGCCCCAAGAGCAGCCATCCGTCTACATGAGAACGAAAATAGAACATGGCCATTCAGCGGGTCAAGCGTGAAGCCGCGGTTTTGCCCAATATGCTTGGCAATTCCACTTCTTCAGACCGTCTCCAAGCGTGCCATGCATATGTGAACGGCGGTGGCTAGCGAACCCGCTGATGGACACCGGTCACGCCCGCGATGGTAGTTGGCGGAGTCCTACCATTTGCTCGGATCCCAAGCCCGGTCATTTGACTCGGGCTCTTCTTCAGGCTTGCACGAACACTTCGCCTGCGAACACCAAATTGCCGACGACCAGCGGATTACGGCGTTTGAAGTCGGGCAACATGGTCGAATAGGCGCCGAGGAAATTCGGATTGGTCGTCCAGTCGGTGATATGGATGCGGCCTGCGAGAATTGATAGAAAAGCGCCGCATGATCGATACGCCGTTCACCCATCATGGCTTCGCCCAGGCTTCGATGCCTGAGTTGGATCAGCACTTCTGACCGGTCACAACCCGGAGTTTTTCAACACAATCGGTCAGAAGCGGACGCCGGATATTTCTAGATCGCACGTCCACTGACGCCAAGACCGCCGGCCGGAAAACGTCTTCAGCTTATCATCGAACTTTGGTCAGGGCCGCAACCTGATCAGATTCTTGGCCGTGACGGCCTTTCGGTACGATAGGCGTGTTGCAGTTTTATGAGGCCCCGCACACTCGGACCAAAAAATTTTGCTGGACCTCTCGATCGCCGATGTCACGATAACTCGCCATGTTCAAATTTTTCTCGACGAAGATCAACCGACTGCGGAGAAACTCCATGACATCGTTCGCCCGCTTCCCCGCTGGTTGCCTCGGCGATCGGCCTGGTCATCGGCTGCTCCGCCAGCCCATCCCTGGCCTGGTGGGACGGCGGCCACATGCAGATCGCCTACGTCGCTTACAAGCAGCTCGATCAGCCGGTCAAGAACAAGGTGGACGTCCTGCTTCGGCTGAATCCGGACTATCCGAAATGGACGGCCGGCATCACGGATCCCAAGACCGCGAAGCTGCATGCGTTCGTTCACGCCGCCACCTGGGCGGATGACATCAAGACCAAGGAATATAACTACACGCGCGATAGGGGCGACAGTCCGACGGCTGGTCAGAACATCGGGTATGCCGACAGGAACCAGCATCCTTACTGGCACTTCAAGGACATCCACTTCTCGCCGGACGGGGTGGAGATGCCGGCGCCGGCCACCGTCGACCTGGTGACGCAACTCAACCTGATGCTGGCGGCGCTCCCGGCCGCCTCCGGCGCGTCGGACGATGTGAGATCGTATGATCTTGTCTGGATCCTTCACCTGGTCGGCGATGCGCATCAGCCATTGCACGGGATTGGCCGGTTCACCCGGCAGATTCCGAATGGCGATGCAGGCGGCAACGCCGAGCAGGTCATTCCGGCGAACGGCAAGCCGATGGCGCTTCATGCCTACTGGGACAGTATTTTCGGTGGCTACGTCTCGCCCGCGGGCGCCATCTTCGATGCCGAGGACAAGGAAGGGCTCGACAACCGGGATGTCAGTGATGCCGCGGCGAAGATCGCCGACCCGTTGAAGTGGATCGAGGAGAGCGCCGAAGTGGCCAAGGAATACGTTTACGCAGCCCCCGTGAGCCTGGGCAAAAACCCGGTGCTGCTGACCCGTGAGTACGAAACGAACGCCCGCAATATTGCCTTGAGCCGGGCCGCGCTGGCGGCGGCCAGACTTGCAAACGTCATCAACAATGCATTGCGTTGAAAATCCCGGCGAGTAGCGATCTCACATCGTTGCGCACAATCGGCGTCGGATAGTCGGGAAAGATGCCAGGCAGCGACGGAACGGGGTGGTGTTAGTGCTGCCTAACTCAATCGATCACGCAATACTAAACTCCCAATCTCCGGCGCGTGAGTTACATTTTAAGTGTCAGCACCCCGAATGATCTAGCTGATAGGATAGCGGCGCGACGTCATATATCGCGGGCCGACCGCAGTCATTCTCCCGCGTCACCTCTGATCGATATGAAAATTACGCTACCAAATCCGTTTGCCGAGATCGGCGAGCAAAGACAGCCGCGAAAGCGTAAGGCCAGCGGAACCCAAGCCAGCTCGTCGCGAGCTTTGACAAAATGCCGCTGGTGCGAGTGGAATCATCGACGAGATACGCGGCACCAACGCTCGAACTCCCTCATGGTGTGCTCAACCAGACGATTAATGTGAGGGATGTCAGTGTGGTCGCTGATCACATCGAGCCCGGTTCTTTCGTTGTCGTAGATTAGAGTGATAAAGCCAACGCGCCGCTCTTCGACGTTTAGCGTGAGCGTGTCCATTTCGGCATGAAACATCGCGCTGATGATCTCGCCGCTATTCCGTGACTGGTCCACGATCGTCTCGTCCCCGTTGTTGATGGAGATGATGAAGCCGTCTTTGACCGCGTTATCAACGAGCGTGGTGGCAATTTGTTTGTGTAGTGATATCGAACTCATTGGAAGCGTTCTCTTCGTCCTTCGGTAACCGGATCAATTTCCGCGCTCGGGGGTGCCGCCCGGTAGTGTGCTCCGCTTCTTTGTTTTCGCGGTGGCGTGAACGCGGCACCTTGATGCAAGCATGAGTCAAGATTGCGATATTATCTTCTGCAAGGGTAGGTGGCGGTTGCATCTCCTTCATGAGGCGGGATTGTGGAATTGTATGATCGCCGGATATGGAATAGGCGGATGGCTCAAGCTTGGGCCGCTTTGGCGGCTGAGCAGGATTGGCTCGATGAACACGCCGCGAGAAACCAAAGCCAACGTGCGAGCGACTTGGCTGAGGGCGCAGTCGACGGACTGAGCGAAAGGTATGCCAGCAGTGCCAATGTAGAGGACCGCAAAAGCCAATTGATCGATGGGCCAGCGGAGTTCCGGGACACCCTCGTCGATAATGACTAGGAATACCGCAACGGATGCACGGAGCCGTGCTAGTGTGATGTCAGGCCCACTTCGGGCCGGAGGACTGAACCATGGCCAAAGGTGAACAACGCGGGAATCGCGAAGCAAAGAAGCCGAAGAAAGAAAAGCCGAAGGTGATCGCGGCGGCTCCTAGCTCGAAGGGGTTTATGCAAGCCGACGTTGCCAAGACTCGCAAGAAGTAGCAAATGCACGTGCGGAGTGCGGCGAGTTTGAGCGCGGTGGCCTCTGGGCCAACACCCGACGAGCTATAATCTCAATGGTGGCCTTCTGACCTGAAACGATCCCTATGTCATTAGGAAGCACATCGGCTGCACCGCAGCAGAACGATGGAGATTGCCATGTCGAGCGAGACCTTCTTCGTGGCGAACAACAGTGTGACCGCAAGTCAAATCGCCGCCCTTGCCGGTTTATCGTTTGTCACCGATGATTTTGTCATATCGGCCGCAGGCACGCTTGCGACAGCTGGTGTTGGCGAACTCTGCTATATGGACGATGCCAAATACATTGAGGAGTTAAAAGTAACTCGAGCAAGCGCGTGTCTGATATCCCCCCGATACAGTGAGCTCGTTCCGGTGGGAACCTTTTCGTTTGTAACGCCGCATCCTTATGCGATTTATGCGCAAGTGCTCGCGCTACTCTATCCGGATGCAACAATTCCCGTGTCGAATTTTGCGACGAGCGGAATATCTCCGAAGGCGAACATCCATGCATCTGCCATTGTAGGATGTGACGTCACGATTGATCCGGGTGCATCCATTGGTCCAAACGTGCGCATCGGCGACTTCACTTGTATTGGATCGAATGCAGTAATTGGACCCAGTGTCAGGATCGGGCGGAATTGCTATATCGGAGCCAACGTCACCGTTGCGCACGCCGTTGTTGGCGACCGCGTTATTATTCATCCCGGCACCTCCATTGGCCAAGATGGCTTTGGGTTCACGTTTCTCGGAGGAAAGTGGGTCAAAGTTCCCCAAGTCGGCGGCGTAATAATCCAAAATGATGTGGAAGTTGGAGCCAACACCACGATCGATCGCGGATCGATGCGAGCGACGGTTATCGGCAAAGGAACAAAACTCGATAACCTCGTTCAAGTGGCGCACAACGTGGAGATCGGCGCGCATTGCGTGATCGCCGCCCAGGTCGGTATAGCGGGATCGACAACTATCGGTGATTTTGTCGCCATTGGCGGTCATGCGGCGATCGCCCCTCACATCACGATTGGCTCAAAAGCCCAGATCGGAGGTGCGAGCGGAGTTATGTGCGACATTCCGGCCGGCGAACGCTGGGTGGGGATTCCAGCACGTCAGAGCCGAGCGTTCTTTCGTCAGTATGCCGTACTGAAGCATTTGGCAAAAAAGAAATGGAGAACTTTCGACGGCTTGGATTAACGCCCGCACCTTCGGCGGACGTCGCATCTCAATCCCGAGCAGCAAGACCACGCACCGCTGCATGGTGGACTTCTAAAAACGCCCGGGCGTCGTTGTCCCGCATTTCTCGTATAACCAGCGTCATGGCACGGACGGTAGCATTGATTCTAAGGGTAACAAATTTGAGTATGCCGGGTGGTTGCGAAAGGAGGATTCCCCTGTTCGCCCGCGAGGTCCTTCCGTCCTAGTGAGTCGCAATCAATCTAACCGAGCTTCATCCGAACATCGGCTCGGCCGTCCGCCGCCCCATCGGCAAGCCCTGTAGTCCCACGGCACAACGTAACTACCAGCCCAGACACCACGGCCTGCGCGCTCGGCTTCTTTCTGAGCGCCAGCATACTTTCCTTTTGAGTATCGAGGCCAATCGAATGCGAACCCCGCTCGCACGATCCGTTCCCCAATGTCTTGTTCGCCAACCGAGCAGACAGCGACGACGCGCTTATATCGGTCAATGTCCACACCCTTGCAGATAACCGTTTTGCCGGCAATGAAGCGAGCTAGCTCGTTAGCGGCCTTTGCACCGCAGCGATATTGCAGGCTATCGTCGCCCCGACAAAGCTGATCGGACTCGGGCGCGTCCACGCCTGAGAGACGAATGCGCTGCCCGTGAACTTCGAGCGTGTCGCCGTCAACAACGGAAGCCTGTCCGGTGATTGTGCCCGCGAGTGCAGGCGACGAAACGAGGGTGACAATCGCTGCGACTAAGAGAAGCTTAAGTACTGAGGTCACTTCGCATGATCCATGGCTTTCCACTTTCCGTCACGGATTGCCAGCATGACTTGAGCCTGTGGCAAGAGCAGGGGGTTTTGCTTGCTCGCGGCGAGTGCTTCGACTTCGTCCCAATCGATTAGAACGGTTCCATCGTTCTTCACTTCATAGAGCGCGGTATCGTTGAGCGATTGTGTGACTTTGACAGTCTTGATGGATTTCGGCTCTTGGGCAGAGGCGGCGGTTAGGAAAAGTATCGATGCCAATAGCGCAGCATATCGCGTCACGATTCAAGCCTCCATCATAGGGCCTCGATTCTCTAGGCGCACGACGGCGTTCACACCATCAACCATCTGAACGTGCGTCACACAACCGCCCTGCGATCGGAAATCCAGCCAAGAAGGGAACTGTATCGCGTTATCTTTCACCACAACGTGCTCGATCTCTCCACCACTAAGCCGCCCCAAAAAGACCATTAGGCGCATCATGGGATGCGCTGATACGTCAGAGTGACGGCTTCAACATGGGCGGCAGGAATAATACAGGCCAAAGGATAAAGTTGGTGGTGAACCTTCGGAGGATTTATGAATTGGAGTTCGTGGCTCAATGAATACTACGGAGACAAATTGGCCAGGACGGACGCGGTATGCGAAAAGGGGGCATCTGTTTACGTAGCGTTTAGTTGGATAACGGACCCGTACCTATGGAACGTGCTTCTTTGGAAAGAGTACGATGGATACGAGGCCATAAAGAATATACTCCCCAATGTGCCGGATGCTGAAACTCAAAAAAATTGGTCCGGACGCTCGGGAATGGAGTTGGGGGGCTCAGTTGTTGAAACTTATCGCCTTATGCATGATAAGCTGAGGCTTCATCTTAGGAAGCCATTCGATCTATGTTCGGTACTGGACTATGGGTGTGGTTGGGGAAGTGTGATTCGATACTTCATGAAGGACGTGCCGCTGAGTAATTTGCATGCTTGCGATCCACACAAGGGAATCGTCCAAGTAGCCAAAGACCTTAATCCACGGCTCGATATCGTATTGTCGGATAGCCTTCCAAAAAGCCTGCCATTGTCCGGGATCAGCGCCTATGGCACAGAATTGAAGGTATGATTTAAGGAGAGTTCGGTTCTCGTCGATGACGAAGGAACGAACATGACTACGAAGTCTCGCAGCAGGAAAAGTTCTGCCGAACGGGTTGTCAAAGACATTCGCCGCGCCACCCGGCGCCATTTCTCGGCGGAAGATAAAATCCGGATTGTGCTTGATGGCTTGCGCGGTGAAGACAGCATCGCTGAACTGTGCCGCAAGGAAGGGATCGCTCAGAGCCTTTACTACGTCTGGTCGAAGGAGTTCATGGAGGCAGGCAAGCGGCGGCTGGCCGGTGATACGGCGCGAGCTGCGACAAGTGGTGAAGTGCAAGACCTTCGCCGTGAGGCGCATGCCCTGAAGGAGGTGGTTGCCGATCTGACGCTGGAGAACCGTCTGCTCAAAAAAAGCATGATCGCGGATGGGGGCGAAGGCGAATGAGATATCCCGCATCCGAAAAGCTTGAGATCATCAGGCTCGTCGAGCAATCGCATCTGCCGGCGAAGAAGACACTCGACAAACTGGGCATTGCACGTCGAAGCTTCTATCGCTGGTATGACCGTTACCTTGAGGGCGGGCCGGAAGCGTTGGAAGATCGTCCTTCCCGGCCAGGTCGCGTGTGGAACCGCATCGATGCCGATATCCAGGGTCAGATCATCGAGATGGCGCTGGAGCAATCCGAACTTTCATCGCGCGAACTGGCAGTGCGCTTTACCGATGAGAAGCGCTACTTCGTCTCCGAAGCCAGTGTCTATCGCCTGCTCAAGGCCCACGATCTCATCACCAGCCCAGCCTTCATTGTGGTCAAGGCGGCTGATGAGTTCAAAGACAAGACGACAGCACCCAACCAGATGTGGCAGACCGACTTCACCTACTTCAAGATCATCGGCTGGGGGTGGGTGTATCTGTCCACCGTACTCGATGACTTCTCTCGATATGTCATTGCCTGGAAGCTGTGCTCGACCATGCGCGCCGAGGACGTCACCGATACGCTCGAACTGGCCCTTGCAGCTTCAGGCTGCGACAACACCAAGGTGTTGCACAAGCCCAGACTGCTCAGCGACAATGGTCCCAGTTACATCGCCGCCGAGCTTGCCGAATGGATCGATGCCAACGGCATGAGCCATATCCGCGGCGCACCGCTGCATCCGCAAACCCAAGGCAAGATCGAGCGATGGCATCAAACCCTCAAGAACCGCATCCTGCTCGAGAACTACTTCCTGCCCGGCGATCTCGAGTGTCAGATCGAGGCATTCATCGAGCATTACAATCATCGCCGTTATCACGAGGGCATCGGCAACGTCACACCCGCCGACGTCTACTTCGGACGTGCACAATCCATCATCAAACAGCGTGAAAGGATCAAACGACAGACAATCAAATATCGGCGCTTGCTCCACCGCAAAATCGCCGCTTAACATCAACCAACAAATGAGGCCCGCTCTCCGCTAAATCTCGCCGCTCTTTGCGCCAAATGTTTTGATGACGGACAGCCATCAGCACCACAACCGCGCCTACCATAGCCCAGCCGCCCGGACTGCTGTTCGATCTTCCCCAATGGCCGTTATTCGGGACTAGCATGTTGCCCTCCATGCTTTGTTTCGCAGTCTCCGTTTAACAGCGAGAAACCTTAACAGTCTATAACAGTCATCAAGGCGTTCTAACACATGCGCGTGATAGCATTACGAAGAGTCGGAGGATTCGCCACCCGCCCATCTTGCCTGGCGACGGCTGTCAGCAAGCTCGGTGTCCTAAATCGATTTTAAACAAATATCATGGATGATTCTTTTCACTCTATCATCGGCCCCCTCCCACAGGGAGCCGTGGCTGAGAGGCCCGTAGCGAATCGCGTCATGGCAGCGCATCGGGCGTGATGCTTGCTTCAACCGCAACAGATCAACGAGTTTCCCCGTGCGCAAGAATTTTCCGGTTACCGACGCCGAATATCCCGTTTCCGACGAAACGCTGATCGTTTCCAGGACCGACCTCAAAGGTCGTCTCACCTACGTCAATGAGGACTTCATCGACGCAGCGGAATTTACGCCCGAGGAATTGATGGGCAAGGCGCACAACATCGTGCGCCACCCCGACATGCCGCCGGAGGCGTTCGAAAATCTCTGGGACACGCTGAAGGCCGAGAAGCCCTGGGTCGGCGCGATCAAGAATCGCCGCAAGAACGGCGGCTTCTACTGGGTGTTGGCGACTGCCTCGCCGATTTGCACAAACGGGCAGGTCACCGGCTATACCTCGATCCGCACCAAGCTTGCCGCCGACCAGCGCGCCTTGGCGGACGAAGTTTATGCAGCCATCCGCGAAAAGCGGCCGCATCCGTACCGGATTGATGCCGGCATCATCCGGAAGCGATCGTTCTTCGATCATTTCGGATTTTTCACCCGCACCATGCGGGCGCGAATAACGACGCTGATCACGCTGCAAGCTGCTTTTCTGCTCACCTGTGGTGTGCTGGGGGCAGTCGTGGTTGGCGGGACGTCGGGGCTCGTCCTCAGCCTTCTTGCCATTGTCGGGGGTGCCGTCGGATGGATCGTCGGGAGCCAGACGCTTCGCGCGTTTGAGGGGCCGATACATCATCTGAACGAGACCATGCTGAACCTCGTTCACGACAAATTCGACAATCGGATCGAAATCAAGCGCGACGACGAGATCGGCGTGGCGCTTCGCAACCTTCAGACCGTGCAGACGCTGATTCGATTCAGCCGGGAAGAAGTCAATTCCACGCAACGCCAGGCCGAGGTTCAGCGCAAGACGGACATGACAAAAATCGCCAATTCTTTCGAAGCGGCGATCGGCGAAATCGTTCAGGCTGTCGCGACGTCAGCGACCGAACTGGAAGCTTCCGCAACCACGCTCGCGTCGAATGCCGACCATGCAAAGGATTTTGCGGCACGCGTTGCCAACGGTTCGAACGAAGCCTCCTCGAACGTCAATTCGGTGGCCTCGGCCACGGAGGAGATGACCGCCTCGGTTCGCGAAATTAGCCAGCGGGTGCAGGAATCAGCGCGCATGGCGGGCGATGCCGTCGAACAGGTGCATTCGGCGACTGAGCGCGTCAGTGCGTTGTCGAGCGCGGCAGCGCGCATCGGCGACATCGTCGAGATCATCAACAATATCTCTGGTCAGACCAACCTCCTTGCCCTGAACGCCACCATTGAGGCGGCGCGCGCCGGGGAAGCCGGCCGTGGGTTTTCGGTCGTTGCCTCGGAAGTGAAGGCGCTCGCCGAGCAAACTAGCAAGGCTACCGGCGAGATCGGTCAGCAGATCAGTGGCATCCAATCGGCCACGCAGGAATCCGTCGCGGCAATCAACGATATTCGTAACTCCATCGAAAAGCTTTCGGGAATCTCCTCCGCGATCGCGTCTGCTGTTGAGGAACAGGGCGCGACCACCCACGAAGTCGCTCGCAACGTGCAGCACGCTGCGCAGGGGGCGCAGGAAGTCTCCTCGAATGTCGGCAACCTCCAGCGCGGCGCGGCGGAAACGGGAACCGCCTCGTCGCAAGTATTGTCTGCGGCGCAAACGCTGTCGCGCGACAGCGCCCGGCTCAAGGTGGAAGTGAACAAGTTCCTGGACTCCGTCCGGGTGGCATAGATGGCGCGCCCGGAGCCATCTCCCCCTCAAACCCAGCAGTGCTAGCCTGATTCCAACCCGAGAGGACCATAGTACTGCGTGCATACAAGACCCGCTGCCGACTGATGCTGGTGGCGGGTTTTTGTTTATACCCCGCCTCAGCGCATTACCCACCAGGACGGGTCCTCCACCCGCCGTCCGCCATTCCTGACGCACGCTCGATAGCTCGACGGTGCGACATACGATCCGGCCAACGCCACGGCCCGCGCGCGCTGCCTCTTTCTAAGCGCTTGCGTACTTTCCGCCTGAATACCTGGTTCAATCGAACGCGAGGCCATTGCGGACCAGCCCGCAACGTCTTCGCCATCAATCGAGCATACCGCGGTGGTGCGCCCATACTGATCCCGGCCGATGCCCTTACAGCTAACGGGCCTTCCCGCGATGTGCTCGTCAAGCGCGTTGGCTGATTTGGCTCCGCACCGATATTGCAGGCTATCGTCGCCGCGAAAGAGTTGGGAAGAGTCAGGCGCGTCGATACCTGAGAGGCGATGCGCTGCCCGTGAATTTCGAGCGTGTCGCCGTCAACAACGGAAGCCTGTCCGGTGATTGTGCCCGCGAGTGCAGGCGACGAAACGAGGGTGACAAGCGTTGCGATCAAGATGACGACGCTTAAGTCCTGAGGTCACTTCGCATGATAGCTTTCCACCTCCCGTCGCGCACCTCGCGCTACGATCAAACAGTCGCGCAATGTGTACGTATAATTGGTTCAACGGGCGCCATTTTGTCCCTTGGTGCTGGTGATGGCCGCCAGGGTGCCCCCGCGGTCTTTCCTTGGCAGCGGAGCGTAAGTTCACTTGCCGCGCATCGGCTGAACGCCGCTAAAGCTGTAGCTCAAAAGTTTTCTCAATCAGAGACACGCCGCTGCGTTCGACCCGATAAGTTGCCCGATAGGTGCCGTGCGGCCATTCGCCTTCGGGGCGTTTTCGTCCGGCCTTCGATGTGTACTGAGCCATATCGTTCGCGAGCGCGGGGGCGGTGTATTGGGCGATGACACGGTCGCCGGGGCCCGTGAGCGTGAGTTGCTGCACGTCACCGGTCTCTAAGCCGATCGCGCGTACATACGCAACAATATCAGAATTGATGCTTGGCGGCGGGCCAATACCATCCCCGGCCTCGACTTCCTCCGACGTGATTGCGTGCGAAGCAAATCCAGCATTGAGGACCGCGAATGGCCGGTAGCTCAGCGCGCTCGCCAGGCGCGGTGCCCAAAGCGAAGTCCCACCACCGCATGCATCAGTAGGGGCTCCGTAGGAGAACGGATCGACAGGTTTTCCATTTCGACGCAAGCCAAAGTGCAGGTGAGCGAACTCGGTATTACCTGACAGCCCAGCGCGGCCCAGGTCCTGCCCCCGCTTCACCGTGTCTCCTGGTTTAACACGGAGGCTGCCGCGCTGCAGATGACAATAGATCGACTCGAATCCGTCTGCATGGGCGAGAATCACAGTGTTGCCGCACTCTCGCCCCTTGATTTGCTCATGACCAATTGTTTGCACAGACACGTCTTGCATGCCATCACGGGTGCGCAGGACCTGCCCATCCGCAGCCGCACGCACCGCAACGCCGGTGCGCTCCCATGCCACGCTCGGCAGACGAAAATCTGTACCGTCGTGCTTATCGTAAGTTTGGTGGCGGCACATGTAATCACACGCTCCCCTTGATGGATCGTGGTCGACGTAGTTCTGAATGAAGCACGTCTGGCCAATCTCGCACGCGATCGGAAGCTCAAGCTCAAGCGACAGGGTCGATCCGGCTGAGTTGGCGAACAGCACTGCAACCGCGAGAATCAGCGAATAGCGTTGATGGTCCATGCCGCGACGACTCGATCTATTTCTGGCGATGCATCCTAAGTCAGGCCGACTCTGTGAATGCGCTCAGCACGTCCCTCGGATCAACTCGCTTGTCATTTTCAGAACGAAAACGTGGCAGAAACATAGTGGCAAGACCGACAGATGATTCACGAAATATTGCGCCGGCATTCAGTTATAGCTGAGCCGGACGGCCATTCAATTGCCACCCGTCAATCTACTCTGGCGTTTCGTGCAGCGATTCGAGCACCCGTTGAGGCACGTGTGGCGTATTTGCATGGCCTTTTGTTCGGCCAAGCGGATCACAAAATTACGCCGCTAGCGAAGCCCAAATGGTGCGGATTCCATGAGTCGAACATGGACCTGCGTCGTAAACGCGCCGCTCTGCCGCTGAGCTAAATCCGCATAAGACGAAACCGCAGGCTGCTTGGGACTTTCCTGCGGCTTCGCTGGGCCCTTCCGGACTTAGGGCAATAAGGGTAACGCCTTGTTTGATGCACGCAACGTCGGATTGGAATTAAGCTTTATTTCGGCGCTCCAGGTTAATTCTGGAACTGGTCGTAAAAGATCAACCGCGGAGGTCGATCGTTGCGCTTCTTCTATCTAACAGGCTGTTGAAGAAGTGTTCCGTCTGGCTTTGGGGATGGCTTGATCGCCGTTGTGATAAGCGAATGCGATCTGGATTGAGCCGCCGTCGAGCAGTTTGGCGTGGCCGTGAGACGGCGCGGTCATGCTGGCGCCGCCATGAGCTTCGGCAGTTGCACCAGATTGTAAGCGGCGGCTGCGAAGGTGAAGGCCCATCCGACGCGGTCGCGGCCACGGAAGCGGGTCTTGTCCTGGCGGGCAACCATCTTGATCCAGCCGAACGCTTCCTCAATGCGCTTGCGGATACGCTGGCTGATGGCATAGCCGCGGTGCCGCGTCGTGCGCCCGTCGATCGCCGAGCTTCGGCCGCTTGTGTTCTGCGCCACGTGCGGCGTCACCTTCATCGCGCGCAACTCGTTGACGAAGTCCTCCGTGTCATAGGCCTTATCAGCGCCAAGTGTGATGGCCAGGGGCCGGTCGGCGCGAGGTTCGATCATGTGCAACGCCGCCACCCGCTCGGCATGTCCGCCGGCCAGCGTCAGGCAGGCGTCGACCAACAGGCCGTGGCGGTTCTCCATCAGCCCATGACCCATGAAGCATAGCTTCGCCTCCTTGCCCTTCTTGTAGAGCCTTGCGTCCGGATCGGTGGTCGAGGCATGCGTGTCGTTAGTCCGCTTCTCGCCGTGGAAGTCGGCTTCGGCATAGGGTTTGCCGAACTTGGTAACATGGCCCATGGCCGACCTCAACGCGTTCGCCGACATGCAAGCCAAGGCTGATGCGGCACACCGTGAACTGCCGGAAGCGCTCGCTTTGGGAAGTCGCGGCCGAGCTGGCGGCAGCGGGGGCGCGCTTTCTTCTTCTTCAAATCCGCTCCGAGACCGCCATCTTCCGGCAGATCTCCTCGATCGTCGTCCCGCTCTCTGCCTGCCTCAACGCAAAGGCAATCTGTTCCTCCGAAAACCGCTTCCGTTTCATGGCATCCGCCCTCCGTGGGGTTCAGAATGCCCGAAAAAATTGCCTTCAACATGGACCAGCTTCGTGGGTCAGGATCACCTCCCATAATCACATGCTGGATGACACCCCGCGGCTGTTCTTCATGCACTTCTGGGCCAATGACGACGCCGGAAAACTGGCCAGGGGATTACGCGCCGCGCTCGACAAAGTCGCAGTCAGGTAACGGCAATTTACGACGCTCCGCACAATAACCGCGCTGCGGGGCGTCGTGAATCCGCACCCAGCCTTAGCCGTTGCGCCGAGCCCTGGCCGGCGCTGATCTGACAGTAAAGCGCGGGTTCTGAAAACGTGGACATCGAACCAGCCTTGTCAGGATTAAGTCAGTCAATTATAGGGTACCTACCTATATTATAAGGTGCGACGGCATGGCTCATACGATTAAGAACAAATCGAAGCTGCTGGCGCGCGTGCGTCGATTGAAAGGCCAGGCGGAAGCGGTCGAGCGCGCTCTGGAAGAGGAGCGTGATTGCGCTGACGTTCTCATGCTCGTCGCCTCGATGCGCGGTGCCATCAACGGCCTGACCGTCGAACTGATGGAAGACCACATCCGCCATCATGTCGTGAACCCCGATAGTGAACGGGACGAGACGCGCGCCAAGGGTGCGGCAGAGCTGATCGAAGTCCTTCGCACCTATCTGAAGTAAGAAAGCTGTCCGTGACCTCCTTCACCGATCTCCTTGCGCAAGGCACCGCGCACGCGTGGCTGTTCGTCCCGACTGCCATTCTTTTAGGCGCGCTTCACGGGCTCGAACCGGGGCACTCCAAAACAATGATGGCGGCCTTCATCATCGCAATTCGCGGAACCGTCATGCAGGCGGTCCTGCTTGGGCTTGCAGCGACGCTGTCCCACACGGCAGTCGTCTGGGTGATAGCCCTTGGTGGTCAGTATTTCGGCCAACAGTGGGGCGGTGAAGCGAGCGAGCCCTATTTCCAGCTAGCCTCGGCTGCCATCATCATCGGCATTGCCGTCTGGATGGCATGGCGGACCTGGCGGGAACAAAATGCCGAGGAGCACCACCACCACCATAATCACGATGAGGTCCAACACATCACGACGCGGACGGGATTGCTGACGGTCGAGGTTTTTGAAGACGGTGTCCCGCCACGCTGGCGCATTCGCTCCGAGAGGGGCGAATTGCCAGCCGCTAATCAGATTAACCTCGGCACGACCCGCGAAGACAGCACACGACAGGCGTTTGCCTTCGTGGCGAAGGGCGACTTCCTCGAAAGCGTGGATGAAATCCCGGAGCCGCATGCCTTCACCGTTCGGTTGGAGATCGACAATACGGCGGGCACCGAGATCCACGAGATCGCATTCGAGGAGCACGACCACAGCCACATGAATCTCGGCGACGAGGACGATGCGCATGCTCGCGCGCATGCCGCGGATATTCGACGCCGGTTTGACGGGCGTACGGTCACGACCGGGCAGATCATTCTCTTCGGCCTGACGGGCGGCCTGATTCCGTGTCCCGCGGCGATTACCGTGCTGCTTCTGTGTATGCAGCTAAAGCAACTCAGCCTTGGGTTCGTGCTGGTCGTGTGTTTCAGCATCGGGCTAGCGCTGACGATGGTATCGGCCGGCGTTCTCGCGGCGCTCAGCGTCAAGCACGTTTCGAGCCGCTGGTCGGGCTTCAGCAGCTTCGCAAGGCGAGCGCCTTATGCTTCAGCCGTCCTGATCGTGTTTGTCGGCCTCTACACCGGCTGGCTTGGCTGGCAGGGTATGCAACACACCGCACCCCTGCAAACATCTGCGCAAGGAGTTTTGCCTCAGAAGTCGTGATCGCTGGATCAGCTCCGTCGAGGCTTCCGCGTCGAGCTGAGGTACTACTTCCTATCGCTGATCTTGCAGGAGCAGCACCCGCCCGTCTCAATCCGCATCTCCACCTTCATCGGAGCGCATCGCGAGTTTCCCATTAGGAAATTTAGCGGTCAAAGCGCTCCGAAACGGAGAACCTCACCATGACATGGTCGACGCAGCGGCGACGGCGGAAGGGGCTCAGAAGTTTCCCGAGGCAGCCTCTTTCAGAATCAGCTTCTCCAGCGTCAGGTCCGACACTGCCTTGCGCAGCCGGTCGTTCTCTTTCTCAAGATCCTTGAGGCGCTTCACCTGATCGCCCTTCAGGCCACCAAATTCCTTGCGCCACCGGTAATACGTGAACTGCGTCACGTCGATCGAACGAACCGCTTCGCCAACCGTTCTGCCTTGGGACAGTAAAACATCAACCTGGCGCAGCTTCGCGACAATCTCTTCCGCCTTGTGCTTCTTCTGGGGCATTCCAACGTCCTCTCTAACGGCGAATAGCCTAAGTCAGGGAGGACCACTTTCAGGGGGCAGACCAGGGCGCCGCTCCGAATTATCGCCAACTTGCTGCAAGAACAGTTCGATGTCGCCGTCGATAGCTCAGGATATTCGAACTTATCAGGCTTTATCATTTCACTTGCCCTTCGCCTTTAGACCAAGCTCAACTAGGCGGCGGATGGCTTGTGCGATCGGACGGGCCCCTAAGCAGCGAAGCTGTTGATGCACAGAGAAATTGCTGATGCCATCAACCGCCGTGTTAGGGGTTTCACGGTGATGGGGAACTTGAGTTTTTCCTGGGCTCAAAATTACTTCCCGGTGGAGAATCCGATCGCAGGCCCCTCCATGGGGCGTCTTCGGGAAGCACAACAGGATCAGCTTCGTCCTCCTTGTTTCGGCGTAACGCTAGGCCAACGAGGCCCACCACCACCAGCAAGGCTCCAGCTATCATCAGCCAATACGCTAATTCTATCGACGACATGGCAGGCTCCTTAGAGACGATGCGCGGGCTGTTTTTTCGTTTTCAGCCATCTCGGCCAAGCGGCGAGATGGCCGAGAATATCATCCTTCCTGTGGCCCAGTCATCATCTCGCATCACTGTCACCGTCGCCGCCCGTTGTCCCTGTCGGAAACCTAATCCGGCTGGCACGTGAGGCCGAATTGCGCGATGCTTCTGTCTTATGAGAGAAGCTTGCAGCCTGGTCTGGTCAGTGCTGGTCTTATTGTTCGGTCGCGGGCCTCGCTGGAAGCCGAGATCCTGCCCCTTTGTCATCAACTTAACATCCAACGACGGCATCTGCCGAAGAGATTGACCTTTGGTGCCATCGATCGTGTGATCTTCGTTGGGTTGCATCGTTTGATGCCAAGCAACCGCAACGCCACTGACGATTGTGAAGCCGGAGACTGTCGTCCGTTGGCATCGTGCCGGTTTCAGATCGTATTGGCGCTGGAAGCCGAGCCGCCGCTGCGGCGGACACAACGCGTTCCAATTGCTCTATGGGTTGTTGATCATGGACCACGGCCGCCGGCAGATCCTGTGGTTTGGAGTCACCGCGCATCTGACGGCCGAATGGATCGCCAATCAACTGACGGAGGCGTGCGGCTGGGAACAAATCCCTCGTGACCTGATCCGAGATCGCGATGGGCGCATACGGCGAAATATTCCTGCGTCGGGTTCGGTCCATCGGCGTTCGAGATCGTCCGACGTCTCCTCGCTCACCATGGCACCCATTTGTCATTGAAAAAGGACGCGACGATGTCACGCGCCGCCGAGACAACTTGACGCGATAGTCGCCGCTGCCTCAGCGAGTATGTGGGATAGTTCCTGCATACGACTCACCCCTTTGGATCAGGGAGCGGAAACTACTTCGCCAACGCCGAATACGCTTCAATAAAAACGTGAAACGCTCTAGAGCTTGGGCTGGTCAAAACCGTTTATCCGTAGGAAGCGTGCGGCATCGTCGCTACCCGGACCAACCATCAACCCACGTTCTTCTGCCGGAGACGATCGACCAACGGATAAAGCCAAACCGCAGGGGAGAAGTCATGCCCAACACGATCCGTCTGCATCGCGTCATTGCCGCCAAGCCCGAGAAGCTCTATCGCGCCTTCCTCGAACCGGATGCTATTGCGAGCTGGCTTCCACCCTTCGGGTTTACCTGCACCGTTCACGAACTGGATGCAAAGGTCGGTGGCAATCATCGGATGTCATTCCGAAATTTTACCACGGGGAAAAGCCATTCCTTTGGCGGCTCTTATCTCGAACTCGTTCCGGGTGAACGTCTTGTCTATACCGATAAGTTCGATGACCCGCACTTGCTCGGCGAGATGAAGGTCACGGTGAGCCTGAAGGCCGTTTCGGTCGGCACAGAGGTGAATATAGAACAACAGGGTGTACCGGATCTGATCCCTGCCGAAGCCTGTTATCTCGGTTGGCAGGAATCTCTGCGTAAGCTCGCAAGACTGGTCGAGCCTGAAATCAATCAGTAGGTACGAGTAAAACTCGCGTCAGGACGTCAAGCGAATTGTTTACGCTGGATAGGCGGGCATGTTTCTTATAGTGCGTGGCTCCGACGGGGATTCATCTTGAACCCCGTCGGACGTTCGTCGCTCGAGCAGTGCTCGTACGACCATGCTGGTTTCTTCAATCAAATAGAAGCGGTGGACTCGTCACACCATCCCACTGCATTACCCCCATTCTCCATCACGACTAGACGCTCAAAAGAACGCCCTCGCTGTATGATGATCCTAATAGGCCTCTCACGACCGGGGCCACGCCCACTTTTCTCCCGCGAAACGCCGCCGACAGACGCACCGCCCTTTTCACGCGAGTCCTCACGTCGCCATAGGCAGCGCCTCGCTCGCAGAAACACTCATCACGGCTTGGTGACTTAATCTTGATTTCGTCTTATGCGGTCGAGCAGCGAGGCGGCGTCATGGAGCCGCCCGGCCTCGTAGATCAACTGCTCGATATCCATGGCGACCTCAACGCCCTCAGCGATAGCGCCGTTCTGGACACAGGCTTCGGCGGCCTTGGCAATGCGTGCTGCTTCGCTCAGTTTATTATGAATCTCGGTAATGATGAGTTTGATCGCTGGTTCGATGCTGGCGCGCTCCATCGGTCCTCCGTAAGAGTTCGCCCCACTACCGCTCTGCTGCCGCGGGAAGTCGAGCGGGAACTGGATAATCTTGTGGCGGAGATCGGGGTGCTGGAGCACGATGTGATCTTAGGGGGGCCGAATACGGGGAGGGTGGGCTATTTCGCCGACGCGCGCCGAGGTTTCGCCGGCGGCTTGCCGGCCATCAGATCCCGCAGCAGTTTGACGGGATCGGCTCCGATCGCTCGCACGATGGCCACGAACTCGACGACATCGATCCGCCGCTCGCCGCCCTCGTATTTGGCGACAAAGGACTGGGGTCGCTTCAGCCGGCGCGCCAGCTCATGCTGGGTCAAGTTGGCCTGCTTGCGGGCAGCCACCATCAGGGCGCAGAGGGCGGCCTGATCGGAGGAATGGACGGTTTTGCCGATCCCGCGGGCGGAAATAGTCATCGCCCGGGCAAGCTGATCCCGAGACGGGATTATCCCAAAAAAGGATAATATTAACTCTGACCTGCTGTTCTGGCGGGGCTACCTCGCTTTGAAGTGGATACAGGCGCGCCGCGAAGCAATTGCTGTGGCCGTGTTCACACGAGCCACGGAGGTTACACATGCAGCTCAATCAACGGATCTGGCGGGTCGACCAATCACCCGAGCGTCTTCCAGAAGCCAGACTTGCCTCGGAACGGCAGCTGGAAGAGATGATCGTGGCAAAACCCGAGATCGTCTCCGACCAGTGGATGATCATCGGCCAGCAGGAGGATACGGGTTATAACGGACGCATCGACCTTTTGGCGATTGCGCCGGATAGCTCTCTGATCCTGATCGAGCTCAAGCGTGGCCGGTCGCCGCGAGAGGTGGTCGCCCAAGCGATCGATTATGCCACCTGGGTCGAGGCGCTCGACGCCGAGGCCGTGGCGCGGATCTATTCCCGGTTCAAGAAGGGTGGGGACCTTGCAAAGGACTTTGAAGCAAGATTTGGCGTAGGCCTCGATACCGAGGTCTTTCCTCACCAGCATCAGATCGTCATTGTCGCGGCCTCGCTGGATGCCAGTTCCGAGCGGATCGTGTCTTATCTCAGCAAGCGGTCGGTCGCCATCAATGTGCTCTGCTTCGAGGTCTTTGAATGCGGGGCCGACAAACTCCTCAGCCGTGCCTGGCTCCGCGATCCCGCGGAATCACAGGCTGCCAGCAGCGCGACCACCTCAAGATCGCCGTCGGGGCCATGGAATGGCGAGTATTATGTCTCATTCGGAGGCGAGGGTCGCTTCTGGGAGGAGGCGGTCAAGTACGGCTTTATTAGCGCAGGCGGAGGGACCTGGTTCACCAACACTTTAAAATTGCTGAAGCCTGGGGACCGGATCTGGGTCAAGATTCCCCGCACCGGCTACGTCGGCGTCGGCCGGGTCACCGGATTCTCCACCCCCCAAACAGAGTTCTGCGTCAACGTGGATGGCAAGCAGGTGCCGGCCTCGGATGTTCTGGCCTCAAGCCAAGCGCTGGATGACCCCGAGAAGATGGAGCACTTTGTCCCGATCGAATGGGCCGAGACCGTTCCGGAAACCAACGCCATCGACGAGCCGGGCTTGTTCGGCAACCAAAATACAGTCTGTGCGCCCAAGGTCCCGGCGTGGCAGACCACCATCGATCGCCTGCAGCGCGCGTTTCCAAAATACGATTCGGAGGGTGGATCGCGCTCGGATCGATTGAGGCTGCCGGAAACGCCCGAGCGGTGAGGCGGTGATTCTCATCGCACCAAGCCTTCATTTCAGGTCTCATGAAAACTGCCACGCGCCAGGGCGCTTGCCTGCAAAAAGCTTGAGCTCTCAATCAGGCATTAGCTCTGATCTCTTGAAATGACTTGCCTGCACCCTCGAGGGTGGCCTCAAGGCGACAAACTGTGCGCAGCCTGCGGATAATGACGTCACAATAGAGCGGGTCGATTTCGATACCGTAGCCGCGGCGGCCCGTCCGCTCGGCCGCAATCATGGTGGTGCCGGAACCGGCAAAAGCATCGAGGACAATGCCCTTTCTATGGGAGCAGTCCCGGATGGCATCTGCCACTAGCGCGACCGGTTTGACCGTTGGATGAAGGGCAAGGTCGGAACGCTCAATGCCGAAGCTGTTTACGCAGGCGTAACTCCACACATTCGTGCGGTAGCGGCCGTGCTTGCCGAGTTCGACATTATTGATGTGAGGGTTAGCCCCTGCCTTGAAGACGAACACGAGTTCATGCTGGGAACGATAGAGCGATCCCATGCCGCCATTGGTCTTGGCCCAAACACATATATTCTTTAGCTCATGATAGGCGTTGCGGCCGGCTTGCAGGATTTTCGTCGACATGGCGCCAATGCATCGCGGAGTCCTTCACTCAGGGACACCAGGTGTTCGTTCTGGTGCATTTCCGTGAAGACCTTGACCACCACGCTCTCCCTGATCTCCGCGTGATCAGGCCGAAATCGGCTCGGTCCAAATTTCGCTCTCCCCATCGAACTTGAAGAAGGTCGCAGCCTGCTCCTGTGTTGGCGCGAGAATCGAATGCACTAGGCCGCTCCTATAGGAAAGCCCTCCTGAACAGCACGCATGCTGGCTCAGCGAAGGCCAGATGAGCGATTACAAGGGGCTGCGTTGATGATCGATGCGCTACCGCCCGCGAAGCAGTTACGCGGCGACAAGGGATAGGACGCCGACTGGTTCCGCCAGGCTCTCGTGGTCCAGGATATCACGGCCTGCATCCCATCGAAGTCCAACCGCGCAAAGCCGATCGAACATGATCGCATTCTCTATCGCGAACGGCACAAGATCGAGAATACGTTCGGTAGACTCAAGGACTGGCGGCGCATCCATACCCGCTACGACCGATGCGCTCATACCTTCTTATCAGCCATCTGCATCGACAACTGCAGTCATCTTCTGGCTCTAATCAATGAGTCCTGACCCTAACGAGCTAGTGCCATATTTACTGTCGCAAATTGAAAGCGTACCATGCGAGTATGCGTCGTTCAGAAGCAAAAGTCGTATAGACAATTATTAAGAGTAGCGTTCGACAAATTAGCCTAAAATCCGGTTCAAACCCGGCGCTCCGGAGAGGGGCTAGACATGGCTGAGATAACTCAACTGACATTTGTAGGTGACTGGCGGATCACAGTGCTCAGCAAGAGCGCTGGCTGGAGTCAGCGGGTAGCGACGACCGGCTCGAGCGCGGGCACCCTCTTCGTCAACGGCGTTCCGGGGCAATCGCTCGATATCCTCGGCAACGGCACAGCGCCGTGGGTCCTGCGCATCGAGCACAACGACGGCTCAAGCGGGTGGCAATCTAACTGGTTGCGCTCAACCTCGTTCATGGCCGGAGTGCGGATATCGATGAACATCGTCTCCGAAGATATCACCACCGGAACGGATGGCGATTTCAACGACCTGATCATCCGGGTGGACAAGCTCGGGGCCATTTCACAGCGCGTGCCGCCGTTTGCGATCCGTCCCGAGACGATGCAGGCGATGCCCGAAGGGGTATTTGAGGCTACTCTCGGCCGTTATTTCATGGCCGTTCGCGTGACAAACATCTTCACGCATGCGTGGCCCTCATCAGCGCGCGTGGGGCTCTCCGCGAGATGCCGCGCTTGGCTCGCAGCGGGCGGCATCAACGTGGTGGACGCCTGGAGTGCGAACGAACAGGCCACCTTGGGTCAGACAGTCCTCAATGGCCGGGTCGCGGCGGGTGGACTGCCGGCGTGGGAATCACGCCTGATCTACTTCAAGGTCGAGGTATCAGCGGCGCAGGTGCGCAAGCATCAGGTGGAGCTACAGGTCGATACCGATTTTGGCGCCGAGGCAATAGAGCTGATCAGCAAGAAGGCGAAGGCGCCAATTCAGGTCTCGCGCACAACCTTCGATGCGTCGACCAATATTTTCACCTCACGATGCGACGTCGGCACCATGACGGCCGCAATCAAAGAGCTCACCGTCGACTACAACTCGTTCAAGCGGGCGCTCGGTGACGCCCGCCACTTCATCCGCGAGGGCGGCGGAGGGGGAGGGGGAACAACCACTCCCACACAAGGGTGCGATCCACGCAAGCTCGAACAAATCCGGGCGCAGCTCCGTATGTTTCTTGAGGGAAAGAGCGTCGACATCTGTGCAGTCTGGCGCGACCTTGCGTGTTGCTGCGCGGGATGCCAGCACGATGGAGGGGGCGACGATTGGACCGCCTACCCCGGGGCCGGGGTGTCGTTTTTTCTTTGGCCAACGAAAATCGACTACTCCGTGGATTATCACTCACCATTTGCGGGCCAGTTCGGACCGATCCCATACGATGACCCGTGGTGGAAGGTACTGCTGATCATCATCGCCATTATCCTGACGATTGCGGCCTGGGCATCGTCGACGGCAGATCTCGCGAACCGCGGCGACAGCGTGTCCATTGGGTTTCTTACCGGTTCGATCCTCAATGCGCTAAGCGCGAGGCAGGCCATCGATCCCTTGCCGACGGACCCTGGAACGATCGACGCAGCCGTGGTCACGCTAGTCGGCAATCGTGATTTGACGCCAGCCGTATTCACGGAGCTGGACGCGCAGAGCGGAGAGTTCTTCACGACCACGCCCATCGTTGGGCTCGACAGCACGATCGACACACCCGGCACGTTCCTGACGAACGAACAGATCGAGGCGATTGTGCAGAACCTCGCGGACAACCCCTCCGATCCGGCCGCACAGGCTGCCGTCCGCGCCTACAAGAGCGGCGCCCGCAGTGGCCTCGGCCTCGGGGTGGTGTCGTCGGTGGTCAGGCAGTTCCCACGCCTCACGGACGACGGCGGCGTGATCTGGATGATGAACCAGGTCTCCTTTACGCAAGACGCCGACACGACGGACTCTCTTTCCTGCTCCGGTGACTCCGGCTCGCTCTGGTTCCAGCAGGGCACCAACGCGATTATTGCGCTCAATCACGCAGGGCTGGAGTCCGGCGTGACTGCAGGCGCCTGCCGCATAGAAGACGTCATCAATCAGCTTTCCATTCGCTTCGCGTGAGGGACAAGCCATGGTTCAGAAAACGGTCATTCCTGAACGGAAGACTCTCGCGGAAGTAGCGGCGGCGGAATCGAGACGCCTCATCAATGATCCGAACTTGCTGTCCATGGGCATTGGCCTCAAGTTTGTGAAAGGAAAGCCAAGGCTTTCCGCGGCTCTACAGTACTACGTACGCGAGAAGGCCTCGAGCCACGACCTAGAGAAGCTCGGAACGACGATGATCCCCGGCGAAGTGGGCGGCTATCCGACGGATGTCATTCAGGTCGAGATTTTCCGGACGCTCGCTTGTCCACCAGACAACCCGCCGACGGGGGATCGCGGCAGCGAGATCGAGAATCCTCTCGTTGGCGGCACCTCAACGACCACCCTCGGCAGTTTCCACTCATTCCCGACCGGCTATGGAACGCTTGGGGGCATCTGCTTCGACGCAGTGAGCGGCGACGCGATGGCGCTATCGAACGCCCATGTATACGGAGACTCCCTCGGAGCCGAAGGTATTCAACCATGGCTCCCGACTAACGAATATATCGGCGCTGCCATCGCATGGTTGGCGTGCGGAGGCCCACTTACGCACCTCTTCTTTTGGACAGCGCCAAGTGCGGCCACGACGATCCTCGACACCGCTGCCGCGATCGCCTGGTTGGCCGCATCCGCGTCGGATGCGGAAGATCCAAACCGCTGGGGTCAGCGCACCACTGCGGTCCCGCCGGGTGGCGCCCTGACGGAGCGCGAGACCATACGCCTTGACGCCGAGATACCGCATCTTCCGTTCCCGGGCCGCACCTGGAAAGCGAAGACGAAATGGGAATACACCCGGATCGCAACGAGTGGTTCAACGACCGGCACCGTCGATGCGGAGCGGCCGAACGAGCATACGCTGATCGGCAAGCGTGTGTTCAGCGATCGCCCTGTTTATCGCGGAGGTGACCGCGTGAGAATCTGTGCCGAGATATGGACGCCCGCACGGGAGAAAGTCCGAGAGCTGTTCGTCGTCGCACACCTTTTTCCAATCGCCGATCCTTCGCGGATCACGAGGCGTGTCCTAGCGGAAAACGAAGTCTGCAAGCGTTTGGACGACAAACTGGAGAAAGAGCAAAAGCCGATCTGTATCCAAGGGTTCACGCCACAAATCCAAGGCGTGGCGCAGATGCTCTTTCCAGTTGTAGAGGCACCGTTTCGTCTCTGGAGCCGCACCCCTTCGACTGTCATCGACGGAACGGCTCTCGGCATTCCGGCAGGTGAAGCAATCTACGTCGCGGTTCCACCATGCACCAACGCCGACCTGGACGTGCTGCACCGCGGGAAACGTATCCACGTGAGGGCGATCGGCGCAAACGGGGACGTCGTCGCTGAGGCGACCTCCGCTGACCAGCCCGGCGTGGTACAGAAATTGCGACTCACCGGGCCCGAAATTATTCGGTTGGACCTCGAGGGCGGAGGCGGCGACGGCGTCCTTGCTTCGATCTGCACCGACAAACATCGCATCTCCGCCGATCCATGGAAGGCGATGTCCACCTACTATTCTGGCACATTCGACCTGCCTCTGCAGGAGCCGGCCGGAAAGTGGGCTGCGGTGGTGATCTCGCAGAGCATGGATATGTCACTCACCGGCGGTGACCCGATCTCTGCCGCACGCCGCCTCGGTGGCATTGTCAACTCTGCCAACATTCAGGAGCAGGGCGAGTGCACCTGCACTCTCCTTTTTGATCACACGTTCGACGTACGGTAACCCTGAGAAAGCGACGTCGCGGTGTGATTGCCGACCGCGCAAAGCTGTCGGGTTTTGGCACCCACACCATAAGCATACCTGCCGGCAATGCGTCGAGATCTGCGAGGAATACGCAAGGTCGTGCGAGCAGGCTGGCGACATGTGTCGTCACGTGGCAGCGTAGGCGAGAGGCGCTCCAGGACGGTTCAGCGCGTCGCGAGCAGGAGCGCGCTGCGTATAGCGACGCACGCACCAGAAACGCGCAATGGAGACGTATATTGCACGCAGCGTCAATTCTTCGTGCTGATGCCACACACTGCTGGTATGAGGAACAGCTTTATCCGTTTTGTAAACAGCAGACACTAGCGCGCTAAATACCTACCAATGTTCCGATGATTAGAATTGCTGCCACAACTATCTTCATGTCGCCTCATCTTTCATGGCCGCCCTCTTTCCCTTTGATCACTGAGAGGGCCGGAACTTTTCGAGAAGAAAAGAATCGTGAGCAGTAACGACGTATCCTCGATCCCCCTGAGCGAGTGCGGGACGCCCCCTTCGAGATACACCTATTGACCTGCCGAAAGTTCAAGTGACGTTTCAGGTAAGCCGAGCAGAGCCCGACCTTCCAGGCAATGCAGCGTGATGGGACCATCAACTTGGTGCGCCTTGATATCCGTGCCAGCGTGAACGATGAGGCGCACGACCTCGAACGCTTCCAATTTTACGACGGCGGTTGTCCGCGCGTCCTTTAGCTTCGGCCCCAATGGTGCGAGGTCAAAAACTTCTTCGGGACTGGCGCGGTGCATGGCCATTGCGCTCATCTCCCTCTGCCGGATGCAGTAGGTCAGGTATCGACTCGATATTGACCCATATTTAAGTCACCGAAGTAAAGGCCAAGGCGGCAAACAATTTCTTCAAAATCCATCCATGTCCCTCGAAGTTGCCGACGGGGAGCAGGCGGATCGCGTTCCTCAATTTTTAACGTCAGCTCGCTTCAGAGCGTTCGGCCTGGATCGCTTGAAATGTTCTGCCTGCACCTTCGAGGACGGCCTCAAGGCGGCATGCTGCGCGCAGCCTGCGGATAATGACGTCGCAATATAGCGGGTCGATTTCGATACCGTAGCCGCGGCGGCCCGTCCGCTCGGCCGCAATCAAAGTCGTGCCGGAGCCGGCAAAAGCATCGAGGACAATGCCCTTTCTATGCGAACAATCCCGGATGGCATCTGAAACCAGCGCGACCGGTTTGACCGTTGGATGAAGGGCAAGGTCGGAACGATCGTTACCGAAGCTGTTCACGCCGGCGTAATTCCAAACATTGGTGCGATAGCGGCCGTGCTTGCCGAGTTCAACGTTGTTGATGTGAGGGCTAGTCCCTGATTTGAAAACGAACACGAGTTCATGCTGAGAACGATAGAGCGATCCCATGCCGCCATTATTTTTGGCCCAGACACAGATATTTTTTAGCTCCTGATAGGCATTCCGGCCGGCTTGCAGGATTTCGCTGACATGGCGCCAATCCATGCATTGAAAGTGGATCGAACCATCGACGGAAAATTCCGCAAGGTGCGCAAAAACAGATGTCAGGAACGCCGTGAACTCCGATGGTGACATCTCGCCCGAGGCCATTGCGAATTCCCGGTGCTGCACGCTGCCCAAACCTCCAACGTGACCCGCGATCGGAACATTATAGGGCGGATCGGTAAAGACCAGCTGCGCGCGGGCTCCGCCCAACAATCGTTGATACGTTTCCCGTTGCGTGGAATCGCCACAAATCAGGCGATGACTGCCTATTTGCCAGATATCTCCGAGCCGCGTCACAGCGGGACCTGAGGGAAGTGGGATGTCCGTATCAGTAGGCTCGTTGCTGTTGGCGATGTCGAGTTCGCCGATCAGAAGATCAATTTCCGGCAGCTCGAACCCGGTTAAACCGACATCGAAATCGATGTCGAGGCTGCTCAAATACTGAAACTCCAGCCCAAGCAGGTTGCGATCCCAGCCGGCATTTTCCGCAAGCTTGTTATCGGCGATCACATAGGCGCGGACCTCAGCTTCGCTCATCGCCGAGAGACGGACCGTCGGAACCTGGCTTAGGCCCACCAGTTTGGCGGCTGCGACGCGGCCATGCCCGGCGATAATGCCGTTGGCATCATCGACCAAAACCGGATTTGTAAATCCGAACTGCGTGATTGCTCGCGCGATCTGGTCGATTTGCTTCTTGGAATGGGTTCGAGGATTGCTCTTGCGCGGATTGAGGGCTGCGATGTCCTGATAAACGATTGAAAGGGGCGTTTCGATTTTGCTAGTTGCGTCCACCTTAAGTCTCCATTTCGATTCGGAGACTTGCTTAAATTTGAAACAGGCAGGATTCATTCACAAAAAGATGGGCGTATTTTTATGAATGGACGCGGTTCAAAAATGACCGCCAATCCATGTGCGGAAGCCAACGCGCGGTGAGCATCTTTGCAGCACGCTCATGGGGTGGTCCAACCCACCACTCTCTTTCGCGAATTAAAGGCCATCCGGTGAGGCCCCAACGTTTCTCGCGCGCCTTTAACCATGAAAGGTAACGAGGATACATCGCAACAGCCAGCTGCAAATGCATGCTCTGCAGCGCTGTAGCAGGAGGACGGCCCGCAGGCTGCTTCAGCTTGCCTCGAAGACCCTGGGCGATAATCGGGTTCAGCCAGGATGGAATTATGTCGCTCGAATTGGCCTCCAACAGGTCAGCGAGCTCGGGCGAGGTGGGAAATCGTCCCTGGGCAATCGCTCGCTCCCAAAAGCGGAAGCTGCTTTTGTCGAAGTGATCGTAGATGCTGTCGGTCTTCTTCTCACCAGGCGTCCCGAAATGACTTGGAGTCGGCTTCGATGCCGATGCTGGCGCAAGCTCGGGCTGCTTGGTCGATTGAGGATTCAATGACGTTTTTGCCTGATGACGTTCCTTGCTTTCCGTCCATCATTCGCTCCTCAAGTACGATCATGCCATCGGGTGCTAGGCCCGAAAGACGCATCCCAAGGCATGCAGATGCTACCCGCGATATTTCCATTTCGAAAACCTCGCGTCCGGCTTGATGCCGATTGTCGCTCAAAGCGATCAGCGACAGTGCAACGCATTTTCAGCATGAATAGCGAAGGTAGACTGCCTACGTAGCTTGCCCTCGGCGTCAACAGGTTTGGTGATGCCGCAGGCTGTGTCCACTGCGAGGCCAGCGTCTCGTGAGGCGCGGCCGCTCATTGACTTAGGTAACCCCACTTTCTCTCGAAGGCCAGTATAGCTTCTCCGAGCGGGGATGGCAGGCCGTTTCGTGCTTTCTCGATCTCTGCGTCGACAAGCGCTTGATCTTTCGAGACAGCAGGGACTGTGGCGTCTGCTTCTTGGTTTGGCTCGTAGGGGAGCGAAGGATCGCGGGCCGCTCTTGCATTGTGCTTTTCAGCCTGAGCCATCCATTCCTCGGTAGTCAAAGGACCCGACACCATCAGAAAGCCGCCTTGCTGATCCTCAGGCGATGGACTGAGTTTGTTCGAAATCCTCACTAATTCGGCTACCATGGACGGCTTTCCGCGTGCGGCCTCTCGTTTCAGTACGTCCAAAATACATTCAAGGACGGTCTGGCAAACGGGCTCACCGTCGTAAGACCCCCGAACCTTTTTCAGGGCGACCCGCCGCACGATCGAGCGCTGACTGATCGCGCCTTTTGGCCTACCCAGACGGTTGCCTGACTTGCCTTTGAGAAAGCGGTATTCGACCGGGGGCGGCTTTCGGCCGCTCGCAATCTCAGCCATTGTTCTGCCCCCTTAGAAATTGGAGGCGTAATTCCTTAATCTGCGCTTGATCTTGATCATATTCGACCCGCGCCGCCTCAAACAGTTCAGGATCCAGGTGCGAGATGCCCAGGATTTCCTGCACTTTGTCGTAGAAGAATTCCGGGTGGATGTGCTTCGGCCCAACGAGGACGCCATGAGTTTGTTTGGCCGGAGGCGGATCCAACAGGCCCGCTCCTTCAAAGATCTGGATAATCTTCTTGATAGCGCTCGGCTTGCCCTTCATAGCGTCTCTGGCCAAAGAAAGCAGGGCGGCTTCGAAAGGGTGCACCTTGACACGCTTGCCGCCTCTTTCCGTGTCAAAGGGGCGATTGAGGTGACTGACGAGATCAGGGACTTTATCTTTTAGGCTCGCCCTGCGATGCGCGGCGAGATTGCCCTTTTTGAAGCGATACTCAACAGGTGGCTTCTTGTAACCGACGGAATACTCACGGGGCATGGACTGCTCCTCGATTTGGAGCCGGCATAAAAAAAGCGCGGCTCCGGTGAAAACCGAAAACCACGCAATCTGCCCATGCAGCGTCGAGGTACCTTAAGAATAGCTCCGACCCATGCCGGCTCTCTATTCACAACGGGGCAGCGCAACGACCCATGCCGCATCATCGACACCCGTCTCAGGCCCCCGGCCAATAAAACGATTTACCGCGTCGATCAAGTCCAGATGTGGAATGCCGATAAATCCAGCGCGACGAGTGCCGTTCTTCGCGTTGGCTAGCGTTCATTCCCCGTACGCCGCGTCACAAATTCCCGTTCCAATTTTCGCGGGAATTTATAGCGTAAGTCCCTACAAACACGCCGTTGTTCGCCATGCCATACGCGCGAAAACGATCAAATTCGCATTTTTGCCCTGTTAATTCCCGTAAAGCTCGAAAGACCGGTTCGCATCCGACTGCGTCCGCCACCACCCAGTTCGTAGGGATCGAACTCGGTGGCACATCCGTCAATTTTTCGCACAAATTGCAGGGTTTTGGCGATCTGTCTGGTCTCTGCGCGCGTCTCTGGCCTTAAAAATATCGTCGAAGGGCGCTCGGTCTCTGCATCGAAAAATCCCGTTCCTGGCCGAGCGGCAGAGACAGGTTCGCTGACTGGGTGGGGCAGCGAGTTCGGCCGCTGCAACCCGTCGGGGGAAATGCCAGAAACGCTCTGTCGTGACTCGGCAGACCAGAAGGACGGTGCCGCTCGTCAGGTCGGATCGAGACCTAGCGCTTCGAACTGACGATCCCATTCAAGCGGAAGCTCGCGCAGTTGTTCGAGACCGATGCCACGTGGCAACCGACCTTCGACGGCGTTTGTCGTGACGCTGCGGAGTACTGGATGCCCGCCCATAGTCGAAGGACGCCGTTCTTCAAACGTCTATGGCGGGCATGACAACCGCGATTTGACGCGATCGCATCAGGGTCGAATGCTCAATCGATGAGGTTTGTTATCGCATCCATGAGTTGTCATGGCATGAAAGGCAATGACATGCGCAAAACGCTCCAGCCGCCCGACTAAGCGGACACCCGCGGCCGAACCGCATCCACCGCCTCGCGGCGCGTGAGCCAGGCGACGGCGTCGGCGATCGCGTCGTCGATCGGGTGGGGCAGATAGCCGAGTTCGGTCTCTGCCTTGCGCGTGTCCAGCGGGATCGAGCGTAGCGCGATGCGCACCGCCTCGATTGAGACGCGCGGCGTGCGGCGGATCATCTGACCTTCGAACCATTCGGACGCCGCGCCGATCGCGAGTGCCAGGGCACCCGGCAGCGCGTGTACGTTGGTGCTGCGGCCGCACAGGCTGCCGACCCGCCGCGCGAGCTCGCGCACGCTGACGTTCTCGCCGCCGAGAATGTAGCGTTCGCCTGCCCGGCCGCGTTCTCCGGCCAGGATGAGCCCGGTTGCGACATCCCGCACGTCGACAAGGTTCAGTGTCGAGTCGAGCACCATCGGCGGCGGCTTGCGCGCGAACAATTCGAGCATCCGCGTCGGCTCGGTGAAATTGTGATCGCCGGGCCCGATCGGAACGGTGGGATTGGCGATAACGACGCGCAGTCCGTCGGCTGCCGCATCGCGCGCGGCCTGCTCGGCCATGAATTTCGATCGCGTATAGGGGCCCGGCATGTCTTCGGCGCGTTGCGGGCTCTTCGTCTCGCCTCTGCGGTATGGAAACAGGATCGCTTCGGTGGAGCAATGGACGATGTTCCGCACCCCTCTCTCGCGCGCCGCGGCGAGGATGAGCTCGGTGCCGTGTTGGTTCACGCGTTCGAAGTCAGCGGGGTTCGCCGTCCACAGGTGCGAGATCGCCGCCAGGTGATACACGGTATCCACGCCGTCCAGCGCGCGCCGCACGTCGTGCGGGTCCAGGATCGTGCCTTCGATGAATTCCGGCAGGGGTCCGGTCGGCGGCGGTTGCAGATCCAAGACCCGGACGACGTCGTGCCGGCGGTGAAGCGCTGCCACAAGGTGCTGCCCAATGAATCCGCTTCCGCCTGTGACCAGGACGCGGCGACGGCCGGCCGGCGCCGTTTTAACGGGAGGTTGCAGGGTGATAGGTTCCACGTCCGCCGGCTCCAAGAGGGTCGAGCCCCCGGTGATGGAAAAGATACTACGCTGGCTGGCCGTTCCACCCTTCAATGATCCGGATGCTTTCCGGGTTCAGCAGGTGAGCTCCCCAGCCCCTGCTCGCCAGTTGCTCCGCCGCCCTTGGCCGGATCAGCAGCCAGGCGGCTGCAAACAGGGTAGGAATGACGCTCGGCCAGTCGATGCGCAGGGGTGTCAGCTCCTCCTCGCTGCCCCGGTAAATACCCGTTCGTGTTAGCAAACGCCGGCATTCGCGCAAGAGTTCCAGCCGCGACCGCGTCCGCATGGCGCATCCGAGCAGGGCCTGTAGAGCAAGGTGCGTGCGCACGCCGGCGCGGCCAGGGGGCAGCGGCTCCGGCGAGGAGCCCCGCGTCACCTGCAGGAGCAGGCTCAACAGGTCGTGACCAGCGAGCAGGGCGTTCATCGGCT
Organism: Nitrobacter sp. TKz-YC02; assembly: GCF_049852135.1. NCBI lineage: Bacteria > Pseudomonadati > Pseudomonadota > Alphaproteobacteria > Hyphomicrobiales > Nitrobacteraceae > Nitrobacter > Nitrobacter sp. TKz-YC02. The sequence goes on along the minus strand of NZ_CP180728.1, from coordinate 2,824,410 downwards.
CGACCAGCCGCGGGTTGCAGTCGATGTAGCGGACGTCGTCCTCGCCCGCCGCCAGATAGTCCACCGACAGGGCACTGTGCCAGTCGAGGTGTTTTCCGATGTGCGTCAGATGCTCGCGCACGAGCGGGCGGTTGACGCTTTCCTTCACAGCGTCGCCGCCGCCCGCGCCGCGGACGATCTGCCGGTAGGCGTGCATGCCCAACAGTCGCCCGCGGTCGAACACCGCCTGTGCATGCTCCACCGGAGCTTCGATGAGCTGCTGGGCGACGATGACGTCGGTGAACGCGCCGCCTCGCGCGAGCTCCTTGACCGCGGCTGCAAGCTCGCGCGGCCCCTTCACCGGCCACACCGTCCGACTCGCCGTGCCGGTCGCGGCTTTCAGCATCAGCGGAAAACGCTCGAGCGCCAGCACGTCCTCGCGCGTCTTGACGAGCTGCGTGCGCGGCTGCGGCAGGTCGAGCTCGCTCAGGAGGCGGCTGAAAGAGGCTTTGCTGTGCGCCTCCTGATACGCGGCGTGCGACGGCAGCGCGACGGTGACATGGTTTTCGACCGCCTCGCGGATTTTCGAAAGCGCATATCCCTGCTCGTGGATCGGCAGCAGAACGTCCAAACGCCGCCTCGCGAGGAGCGCCAGCACGAAGATGACATAGCCGGCCGGATCGACACCCAAGCCCGGGCAGCGATGAAATCGCCGCACGAACCGCGAGAAGCGCCCGAGGCAGCGCGGATCCGGATCGCACACCTCGACATGATGCCCCTGCATCCCAAGAATCGTGATCGCCTCCCGCGCGGACGTGCTCGATCCCTCAGACAACAGGATCCGCAGCGGCGAAATTTTTGCCCTGCCGCGCCGCAGCTTGGACGGCGCCGCCCCCGGCGAAGACTCTTGGCATGGCCCGGAACGCAAGTGCAGTGTCTCCTCAGCTATCATGGCGTGAGGGTCCGAGTCTCCCGCAGAAATTTCATTCCCGCCAACATCACCATTATCCCGCTGCCGCCGAAATGCCCTGAACTCCACCCGGTCGAAAGTATCTGGCAGAATATGCGCGACAACTGGCTCTCGAACCGCATTGTCCGTCGTCAGATAATTTGAGACAGCTCAGGCGTTCTGCGAAGGGAGGTCTGGCTCATTTGGGTTAGAGTTTAGGCGACCTGCAGTCGATGCTGCAAGCGACGGTTTGCGATGGTGTCGCGCTTGATGCGCTGACGTTCTGCGAGGATCGTCTCAGCTCTGCCGAAGTAGACGTCAGCCGGGGTCAGATTGTCGATGCTCTCGTGATAGCGGACATGATTGTAATGTTCGACGAAGGCGGCGATCTGCCGCTCGAGATCGCCAAGTAGATACTAGTTGTTGAGCAGGATGCGGTTCTTCAGGGTCTGGTGCCAGCGTTCGATCTTCCCCTGGGTCTGGGGCTGAATGGGACATAGCTGGCGTCGTGCTGCTTTATGAAGGGTTTGAACGGCGTCGATCTGCCCGTCTACTTGAAACGTGCCTTGGGGGAAATGCCAGAAACGCTTCCGCCGCGACTTGGAAAGGCAAGACCAAACGGAGGTATCGCTCGTCAGATCGGACCGAGACCTAGCGCTTCGAACTGACGATCCCATTCAAGCGGGAGCTCGCGCAGTTGTTCGAGACCGATGCCGCGTGGCAACCGGCCTTCAACGGCAGCCTTAGTGAGTTCGGGAGAGAGGAAGGCTAGTGACAGAGTCATGTTGACGTGTCGCAGGCTGCATCGCTCGCGCTTTGCGATTGCGTGGGTATCTGTCGCCGAGTCCGTGATGAGTTCATCAAGCCAGTGCCGGCCGCGGGCGATTGCTGCGATCAGCGTAGCGCGTCGCTCCAGCTTCATCGGGCGGAGCGGAAGTTTTGCGGAGGCCGGGCGCAGGATGGACCGCGCTCGTTTGGAGGGTGGTTTGATCCAGGGGATGACGATGGTGGAGTGGTCTTCTTTGGCGGGGTTGGCCGGATCCTGCTTCAGCTGCACGACGAGGCGGTTTTGCTGGACCTCGATCCGTTCGATCAGCAAAGAGGCGTAGGTGTTGTCGATCGGGCCCGTGCTTTTGTTTCGCGGCTCCAGGACAACCTTGCGAACCTGATCGTCGACATCATGGGCAGGTACCCGAGCGACTGAACCAACTGTGGCTGTGGCTGCATTCCCGAACAGAAGCGGCCGGGAGACATAGTAGCTGTAGCGCCGGCCCTTCTTCTGGGCCTGGGTTGGCGCCATGCGATGGCCGGCGTCGTCAAACATCAGACCGGTCAGGAGATGGCTGAAGGAAGTCCGGGTTCTGGTCTGATGACTGCGCTGCACGGAGAGCATGGTCTGGACGCGGTCGAACAGGTCCCGATCAAGGATAGGTTGTTGTTCGCCCGGATAGATCTGCCCCTTGTAGTTGACTTCGCCGACGTAAAAGCGGTTGCGGAGCAGATGGAATAAGGCGCCACAGCCGAACGGAACACCGCCTCGAATTGCTCCGGTCTTGAGAACGCGCCGCCTGCTGACGATGTTGCAGTCATTGAGGTCTCGCATCAAGGCACGGGCACTGCCGAGTTCGAGATAGCGGGTGAAGATGTGGCGGACCCGTTCGGATTCTTCAGAGACGACGGTCACCTTACCGTTCTCCATGACGTAGCCGAGGGGGAGGGGGCCACCGACCCAGATACCCTTCTTCTTGGAGGCTGCAACCTTGTCCCGGATGCGTTCGGACGTGACCTCCCGTTCGAATTGAGCAAAGGACAAGAGAACGTTGAGGGTCAGGCGTCCCATGGACGTTGTGGTATTAAACTGCTGGGTGACCGAGACGAACGAGACGCCATGAGCATCGAACAGCTCGACCAGCTTGGCGAAGTCGGCGAGCGAGCGGGTCAGACGATCGACCTTGTAGACCACAATGACATCGATCTTGCGGGCCCGGATATCCTCGAGCAGACTCTGCAGCGCCGGCCGGTCGGTTGATCCTCCCGAGAAGCCGCCATCGTCATAGCGGGTCTTGACCTGCACCCAACCGGCATGGGCCTGGCTTTTGATATAGGCACTGGAAGCCTCATACTGGGCATCCAGCGAGTTGAACCCCTGGTCCAGGCCATTGTCGGTCGAGACCCGGGTATAGATACCGCACCGGACGAGCTCTCGGGCCACCGCTTTTCCCGCCCTCACGGCTCATCCTCGCCAGCGACCGTGCTATCCCGCAGGCCAAAGAAGCGGGGGCCGCTCCAGCGGGTACCTGTGATGGCGAAGGCGATCGCCGAGAGGCTGTCGTACCGTGTCCCGTCCCACAGGAAGCCATCGTCAACGACGATCGCCCGATAGGTGATGCCGTTCCATTCTCGGGACAGGATAGTGCCAGCTTTCAGCTCGACCTGTCCCCGGTCGAAGGCCACGAGCTTGGCCATGATGGAGTCGGACGTCTCTTTCTCGCCGATCCGATCAAGGAACTGGCGTATCGCCGGATCGAGGTCGCCCGACTGATCCGCCTGTCGCCGATAGCTGATGATGGCTGTCTGGAGATGCTTCGGAAGATGCGCCAGCGTGGACCAGCTAGAGCGACGACCACGCGACTGCGGTCGCTGACCAACGAGATCGCGACGACCCGCGAGCTCGCCCTTCAAGGCTTCAGCCATCGTCAGGCCTGCTTCGCTGCAATGATACGGTAGATGCGCTGATCGGCTTCAAAGCTTGAGACCAACTCGAGCCCGAGCTTCTTGCGGACGACACCGGCCAAAAATCCACGCACGGAATGCTGCTGCCAACCGGAGGCTTTCGAGAGTGCGGCAATGGTCGCACCAGCCGGGCGCCTCAGAAGATCGAGCAGTTTGGCTTGTTTATTCGCGCGTTTGTTGGCTTCAGCAGTTACGCTGACCACGCCGCCCGATTGAGCCGAGCTTAAGGGAAGCGTTGGACGTCGCTTCGTCGGTCTCCCCACCGGACGAGACTTTTTTCTTGCTGGTTTCGCCGCAGTGCCGGCCTTGGCACGCCCGTTGCGCTTCGATGGCTTCCGATTGCGGGATGACTTCTGCATAGGCCCTCCGAATGATGCGACATCAGCGTCGCACTATCCACGGCCCCGTCAGCGATGTTGCGCTGCGGGGCCGATCCAAAGGCCATCTCACGCCACAGCAATGCTCGCTTCGCCCGACAATGCCAGTCCTTTCTGCAGGAACCTCGAAAATACGGTCGAAGGCCGAAACGCCTCCGGTGCGGCATAAATGTTTCAACCCGCGCATCGCGACGGCCGAGTAGATTTTCAAACTCGCCGGCTCGACCGGCGGGTGGCGGCTGCAGTCTGAGCTCGGCCTCTACTACGATAATCTACTCGCTCTCGTCGTTCACTTTGGTCGGGCCGCATCGAGCTCTCAGGCCGCTGGCGACAAAATGTGAAAGGTCCTGAACCAGATCGATCGCAACCGTGGGATCGAGCGTCGATGATGAGGCGACCTCAGATCTGGAACGATGAGAGCAGCGCCTTCTGAGCCTGACTCGCATAACCTGCTCCGCCAACCGTCATCGCCGACGACCAGATGAATCACCATTATTTCATCTTCCTTAGGGATCTTCGTATCGGGACGATCAGGCGTGTCGATGAGCGGTCCTGGCAAGGTGAAAGGTGGTAGTGGAACGTATCCCGTCATGGCGCAATGGCGACGCCGATAGTTTGGATGAAGCCAAGAGCGAGTTTAAGGAGGCGTGGGAGCGGTTCTAAGCACGCGGAGATGTTCTGTACGCAAGTTCGGCGGCGAATGGATGCATCCATTGGAAGGCGGCACGGGCGCGCGCTGGGCGCAGTGGAAGAAGAAAAAGGGGCCCGTAGCATTCAAGCGCTTGTGAACTCTCCGTCCACTAGTGCGCATAACTTCCGCTGCCGGATGTGCAATGATGGCTAATCACCGCACGGATCGTGGCTTATATCGGTGATGAGAACGCCGCTCGCGCTCACGCCCTCCTCTCGCGGACAGGAGCAGCGCCATGCAGATCGGGCGTCGTTTCAAGCAGACCACATCGTTCCAGGACCGTCTTTCAGCCTTCATCTCGGGCGCGCGCTACGAGGCTAACGCTGCGCCGGGCGGCGCGGACGAGTACGAGCTGCGGAAGAAAATCCGGCAGGCCGAGACAGCCGCGAACATCGAGGCGTGGGCGAGCTCGCCCGAACTGCAGCCGCCGAAGTAGGCGCGGCAGCATTCCTAGCGCCGCATCCTCAGGATCCCTCCCATCAAAGAACCAGCAGCATGAAGAACCCCACCAAGGCGCAGGTCCGGCGCCGCTCGTTTGAGCTGTGGCAGCAGGCGGGCTTCCCCGAAGGCAGGGACAACGAGTTCGAACAGCGGGCCTCGCAGGAACTGCGGGCCGAAGAGAAGCAGAGGAGCGATCCGGCATGATTGGCAACTGCCGCGTATGCTGCGGCGTCGGCTGGGTGTGCGAGATCCATTCCAGCAAGGCTTTTGACTACGAGCTCGGCTGCGCGTGTAGCGAAGGGATGCCGTGCGAGTGCAACGACAGCACCCCTCCTGACACGAGCCAGGTCATCATTATTATCGAAGAAGTGACGCTGCACTGAGAGCCGTCGAGCGATGCATTGTCTCGGAAAATAGCGCGATGCGATGCGACATCACATCTCAGGCATTGTCGCGGCAAAACCCGTTCAAGGGGCTTACAAGGATTGATCAGGCGTACATATTAGCGCGACGGGCCCATTCCCCCCGGAGGGCTCTAGCACGGTCCCGCAGCTTTTCGCCCCCAAAAGCCCCCGCGGGACCGTGCTCCCCAGGGAGGCCACTGGAACAATCAAATTAAGTCAGAACGATGCATGAAACCTGTCCGATCCGCGGCTGACGATTTTGTGCCGGAAGCCGTGCATAAATGGTAGGCTCAGCCATCATCGCCCCTTTCGAGGCATCCGCCGATGACTGAGAGCAGCGCGAGCTCCCGCCTCTTACGGAGCGCACCATGTGCAGCGAATGCGACGAACTGCGCCGAAAGATTGCTGTCAACCGCGGGCTTTCGATCGGACTTGACGACCCGGCTAGCATCAGCCTCAACAAAGCCGAACTTACAGCGCTCGAAGAACAACTGGATGTGCTGCTCGGAGAGCACCTCGAAGCGGCGCGCCCTTCCAGCCAGAAAGCCCTCGATAAAAAACCGATGGTGCAATAACTTTTGGCGAATTGAGCACTAGCCCACTTTTACCTCTGATACCCTCAACCTCTGAAGATCACTGACGCCTGAATTCCAGCCGCCGTTAGAGCGTTTATTTCCAGGTGATTTCACGATCGTGCGGAGCGGGATGAAGAATGTGTCTTGCCGTGATCGAGAAGCATCCGGCGGAGCGTCTGAACGGACTTGGCTTGCAATGGACCGGAGGGCCCGTGACATTGGGCAATCGCTTTGCCGAGATTGGCGTATATGCTCTCTACGGTACTCATGCAGCTTAGCCTCTCGCCGCCGTGCTGAACCTGAGGTGTAAGCGCACGATCGACAAATTGCGTGTCATTCGGCATGCAAAATTTGCGAGCCGATTGACAAATTGCGATGCAATACGCCTAATGCACGCCGGGACGGGCTTACTGCTGCGCTCGTCCAACCGTCAAAAAATCTTCCGTTACAGCGCGTTGAATGCGATGAAGATCGTTGCCCTTATCAGATGGGTCAGGCACGATCTTCCCACGCTAACTGCAGTCTGCTGGGAAAGGCGCAGGATTTTCTCAATGCGAAATAAGCAGGCGGATATGCAGTTAAGATCGAAGAAGTGCAGGATGAGCTAGCTGGTGGCGATTCGGGGCATATCGTCACCCAAAAGTTTGATGAGCTTATCTGATACTGGTTTAACGACAGATCGCGGCTGATATTTTGATGATGAATCGGACAAAATTATTATTCGAGCCGCTCCAGCTTTTTCTGAAGATGATTTTCAAAACATGACACCGGATGAGGTCGAAGGTCATCGCGCATTGATTGATTCATTGAAAGAACCCCGAAAACGCCATGGGTTCGGACTAGGAGGGAGATGATACCTGTGATTGGCTCTGAATGGATCGCGCGCGATGGTCGTAAGATGCGTGTGGACGAGGTGATAATGCCCGTCGATCCGGACGCGATGCCATGGTGCAAAATGTCAGTATTGAACCCTGGGAAGAGGATGCGTCGCCACACCGAGATGGCGGTGTCAAACTTCGGCAGAGGATCCTACATCGGGTTTCTGAGGCCGCTTCCATGACATCATCCGTCTCCAAAATCCTCAACGAACCCCGCCTCGGCTTCGTGAAGGAGCGTGGATAGGTGGGCTAAGAGGGACTAGGATCCCGACCGGCTGCTTTTCGAGCGATGAACCTCACCGTCATTGCCGTCGACAACGTGAAAGCGACTACTGCGTCACCCATTGAAGGCCTCGGCGTCCCGTCAGCGAAAGTCGGTGGTGCGCAGGATGAGACCGGGTGGCTTGCCCTCGAATTCCGACAATTGAAACTTGCGGATCGCGCAAGCCTCGATCCGGTCGCGCAATCGCTCGAACTGAGCAGCGCGCTGGGCAGGCGCAATGCGTCCAGAATTTTCCATGCTGTCGAGCGCGTCGGTGCTGATGGCGCAGGGGATTTCCACCTCGTCGTTCATCATCGAGAACAGCACGACCATCCGATCGTATTCAAACCTATCAAAGGCTCCGCGTGTCAGTGTCATGAGATTGTTTCCTTCACTGTAGCGAGCGGACCTGTTACTTGGCGCCCCGATGTCACGTTCGCCCCGCTGCCGTGATGGGATCCGGTTGACCTTCAGGAGGGATCACAAGCCGCACGCGCATCCCTAAGCTGCGCATTGGACAGATCGACCGAACTAATGGACACCATCTCTATCGCCGCCGTGCACGAGGCAGCGGCCGGCACCATGATCATGGTAGAGACGCGACGATAGCAGGGAAACGACAGTCCTTCGATCAACTCCTCGTCTGTTAAGATTTCATAAGGGCCTGCGGGCAACAGGCGATCGATTCCTTGCATCTTGAATGGATGCTTGAAGTAAACTGTCTCTCGGCGCGTTCGTGTGGCCATGATCCGCTCCGCCTGTTCGATGCAACGATCGCGTGGTGTCATCATAGAGGGCTGCGAATCTTAGTCCGCAGTAAACGCTTCCTCGTCAAGCAGCGCGTTCTAAAGAGTCTCCGCCGTCAGTTCACGTCGCTGCTGAATAGGGATGCCTGATAAATCGGCATGCAGATCGTTCAGGCTCGCGTCCCATCATTCGTCACTTCAGGGCTGCGGCCAAATAAACGCTATCGCCCGTTACAAGTGGCAACAAAGTCTGCCGATACAAGGTCTTCATAGCACGATAGCGTGAGTCGAGGCGGAAAGGGTGGGTGTTGATAATGTTCAATTGTGGTGCTCGCTCGTGTGCCGCCAGCGGACGAGAGCCCGATCTGCAACCCGGATAGGGGCAACGGAAGCCGCTAGGGGATTGGTGGGCTGGACAATCCACCGCACCCGGATTGGTCGCGCCGGAAAGTAATAGCTCGGGCGGGAGAATTCTTCGGCGCTAGTAGCGGCCAGTTAGCCAAAGCGGCGCAAGCTTGACGGTCCAATGCAATAGATCGCGCCTCCCAAGAACGCTTCCCCGGTCAGTCCCTTCTCTCAGTAACCTAGGAGAAGTACATCGGAACCGAAGAAACCATAAATGATCTGATCGCTAGCGACGTCGACAGAACTTCAGGCACCGAGATAATGGGCAAATGTCACGCGTAAGTCATGGCAACGAGACGATTTAGGTCATTTTTCAGCTGAATATTAGGTCTGATTGGGCGGTCATGACAGCATTGACTTATTGGGGAAACGATCAAACCATCGAAGCGCTCTCGCCACCGAGGGCATAATGACAAGCGCGACGATTAACCAAGTGATGCCGCGTCAGTAGGCGGCTATTCTTATAGTCGTCGACGTGACGAGCGATCGGCGCAGCGCAGCATCTCCATCACAGACTTCGCGAACCCTCCTCGCCAAGCCGTATGTTCGGAAGTGCCCTGCAGGTTCGGCGCAGAGATCATTTCTCAAACTCCTTCATGGTGTGTTCGACGAGACGATTTATGTGTGGGATGTCGGTGTGGTCGCCGATTACTTCGATCCCGGGTTTTTCGGTGTCGTACATTAGAGTGACGATGCCAACGCGCCGTTCTTCGACGTTAAGCGTGAGCGTGTCCATATCGGTATGAAACATCGCTTTGATGATCTCGGCGCTATTTCGTGATCGGCTAACGACCGTTTTATCTCCACTGCTGATGGAGATTTGAAAACCGTCGTTGACGGCGTTGTCAACGAGCGCGTTGGCGTTTCTTTCGTGCAGTGATGTCTCATTCATAGAAGCTCTCTTTTCGTTGCCGGTGGCCGGATCAATCTCAGCGCTCGGGCGGCGCGACTTGTTCCGCTATTATCGCGTTGGCGTGAACGCGGCACCTTGAGGTAGTCATGAGTTATGATTGCGTTACTATCTGCTAAGGATGAGTGAAGTTTGTGTCGCCTTCATAATGCGAGATTTCGTAATCCGAAGCGTGCCCGTGAGCAGGCTTACCGATGCCCATAATTCACAGTGAGCGGACAAGAATCATCAGTCATCAATGCCAAAATGACGGAGCCAGGAAATCTTGAAGCCAAGGCAATACGGGCCAGTCTCGAAAGCGAAATGATGTCTAAATTGACATGATAACTTCCCCCGAAAAAGAAAACCCGGCACGCGCCGGGCTCCCTCGCGCCATTCAAGGACAGCTATTTCTGCTTCGGAGCTTCCGGCAAGGGTCTGGTATTGCGCGTGTTGTCCTGAGCGGTAGGTTTGGCCTCGCCCGGAGGTGCAGTGTTCGGGGATTCAGTGGGAGCGATCGGTGTATCGGACATGGTGTTTCCTTCCGGAAACGAACCTAAAACTAATTTTCTAGGTGCTCGCTGGAAGTGGGGCCTGTGACTCTGATCGCAATGGGTGCATGCGAAATAAGAAATATTTGTTCCACTCGTACGCTGCCGTTGGCCCGCGATTACAAGGCATTGATACGAGGTTTTACAGCTGACCGGCAGCCCCCAAGCACCGGCATCCAGGTAGGCTTTACGCCGGTAAGGCAATGATCCTGCCTGAGGCGGTGTCTGCGGATGACCCAAGATTCAAAGCACTTCGCGAAAACGAAGATAACTGTCTGCAGCTTGCTGAAAGGGCAGGAAACAAAGCCGATAGCGAATTGACGAAGACTAGGCATCAGTCCGGCACATAATGATATCATCCAAGCGACGGTCATTACAACTTATTCATCAGTTCGGTTACCTGGATATCGCCCGGCGGAACGCAACCGAATTTTACAGCCTCGAGCAACGTCTTCCCTGCCGAGGACGTTGCAACGGTTCGGGCAGCCAGCTTGCCTCCGGTTCAAGAGTTTAAAGTGGAACAACGGCAGGGCTGCCTCAAAAACGCAGTTACCGATGCAAGGCCTCATCGCGCGGCTGATAGTGTTCAATAATGTTGCCAGCACAGACTTACACGAGGGCGCTCCGGCACGGATTTCCATGCTGCGCTGATCAGCGTAAGCAACTGACGCGCAGAACGTGGCGTGGGATCTCAGATCATAAGGCGGAGTGGAGCGTACTTACGCCCGGAGGCCATTTGGAAAGACGTTGGCAGTCGCACCTGAGATCCGTCCGTCGGTGAATTCTCCGACGCGGTGGTGTTGAAAGCGTTCGGCGAGGCTAGCGATCTATCAGCCCTTTCAACTCGGAGCTCGTTCACCAAGCGAAGGCCATTTCTCACGGCTGTTGCAGACTTGTTACCAAGTCACCCATTCGTCGCCCCTCCAATAACCTCGCCCCTCATGTTCGCGGAAGACGACATGCGGGTCGGCGCGCCAACTATCGTCGTGAATGACGATCCTCGCGTCCGGCGGGTAGCTGTACTGATCCGGTGTGTGCCAGCACACGTTTTCCGAACAAACGATTCCCGCCGAAGCGGTCAAGGACGTAAGGACTAGAGCGCCGCCGGTTACGGCAGTTAATGCCAGGATAGTTTTGCGCACAGAAGTCATTGGACAACCCTTCAGGTGATAAATGCACTGCGCCGAGCCTTTGAGAGATTTTTCGGTTAGCGAGCTTCGAATCTGGACTTGCTGGGCTGCGTCACACTTACGGGATCGGACGCCGGAAAGGAGTCGATCAACCCTTCTTCGAGCTGTTGATCGATACGTCGGATACTTGCTCTATCGATATCCCTCACGCTCATGGCCAAATCGTCGTTTACGCGTTTGATCTGCCAGTGAACGTACTCGATGATATCACCGAACTCAGCCTCGATATCGCTAGCTGATATGCCCTCCGTTTGAGCCATCTCAACGCACTTGCGAGCAAGCGCCCTAGCGAGCCTGGTGTCCCCTTTCGCCTGATAACCCTCGGCACGGATGTGAGACTGAATCCAAAAGTCTACGAATGTACGAACCTTATCGCCCAAAGCGTCCTCCATCCGTTATTAGGCGATCAAGCGTACAGCGAACCGCTATCGCCTATCTAATGCTAGTCGCTGAGATCTATCTCAAGGATTCCGGCCTCGGGTGATCGAAAACAATAGAAACGCAGCGCGCTGCCATCTGAGGTGGATCGGAACACCACTTGGTCATCACCATTCCAATGGCTCAACTCAGCCACCAAATCATGGACCTTTAGCAGCTTCTCGATGTCTGGTGCGTTCCTGACTGGGGGCACACCGCCGGGGCTAACTTCATTATCGCGATTCATGATCTAACAACTCCGGTAAATTCTCAGCCGTTTAGGGCCGTCCGCTTTCCGGACAAGCCATCGCGAAGCTAGACTACAGCGTCTATTCGCAAGGCTTCTTTCAGATCATCTGGATCAATATCGAACGACTCGGTCGTTAAACGTGCTCTGCGCGAATCGGTCGCTCTGAAGTGTCCGGGATCAGCGCCTATGGCACAGAATTGAAGGTATGATTTAAGGAGAGTTCGGTTCTCGTCGATGACGAAGGAACGAACATGACTACGAAGTCTCGCAGCAGGAAAAGTTCTGCCGAACGGGTTGTCAAAGACATTCGCCGCGCCACCCGGCGCCATTTCTCGGCGGAAGATAAAATCCGGATTGTGCTTGATGGCTTGCGCGGTGAAGACAGCATCGCTGAACTGTGCCGCAAGGAAGGGATCGCTCAGAGCCTTTACTACGTCTGGTCGAAGGAGTTCATGGAGGCAGGCAAGCGGCGGCTGGCCGGTGATACGGCGCGAGCTGCGACAAGTGGTGAAGTGCAAGACCTTCGCCGTGAGGCGCATGCCCTGAAGGAGGTGGTTGCCGATCTGACGCTGGAGAACCGTCTGCTCAAAAAAAGCATGATCGCGGATGGGGGCGAAGGCGAATGAGATATCCCGCATCCGAAAAGCTTGAGATCATCAGGCTCGTCGAGCAATCGCATCTGCCGGCGAAGAAGACACTCGACAAACTGGGCATTGCACGTCGAAGCTTCTATCGCTGGTATGACCGTTACCTTGAGGGCGGGCCGGAAGCGTTGGAAGATCGTCCTTCCCGGCCAGGTCGCGTGTGGAACCGCATCGATGCCGATATCCAGGGTCAGATCATCGAGATGGCGCTGGAGCAATCCGAACTTTCATCGCGCGAACTGGCAGTGCGCTTTACCGATGAGAAGCGCTACTTCGTCTCCGAAGCCAGTGTCTATCGCCTGCTCAAGGCCCACGATCTCATCACCAGCCCAGCCTTCATTGTGGTCAAGGCGGCTGATGAGTTCAAAGACAAGACGACAGCACCCAACCAGATGTGGCAGACCGACTTCACCTACTTCAAGATCATCGGCTGGGGGTGGGTGTATCTGTCCACCGTACTCGATGACTTCTCTCGATATGTCATTGCCTGGAAGCTGTGCTCGACCATGCGCGCCGAGGACGTCACCGATACGCTCGAACTGGCCCTTGCAGCTTCAGGCTGCGACAACACCAAGGTGTTGCACAAGCCCAGACTGCTCAGCGACAATGGTCCCAGTTACATCGCCGCCGAGCTTGCCGAATGGATCGATGCCAACGGCATGAGCCATATCCGCGGCGCACCGCTGCATCCGCAAACCCAAGGCAAGATCGAGCGATGGCATCAAACCCTCAAGAACCGCATCCTGCTCGAGAACTACTTCCTGCCCGGCGATCTCGAGTGTCAGATCGAGGCATTCATCGAGCATTACAATCATCGCCGTTATCACGAGGGCATCGGCAACGTCACACCCGCCGACGTCTACTTCGGACGTGCACAATCCATCATCAAACAGCGTGAAAGGATCAAACGACAGACAATCAAATATCGGCGCTTGCTCCACCGCAAAATCGCCGCTTAACATCAACCAACAAATGAGGCCCGCTCTCCGCTAAATCTCGCCGCTCTTTGCGCCAAATGTTTTGATGACGGACATGAGTGTGACAGCTGAGAGGACCTCGAAGATGGACGAGATAGAAGTGTGCGTGAACGACATCGTCGCGCAGTACGGCCACCTGACGCTGGGCGGGGAGACGCAGGCACAGGACTTCAAGAAGACGGTGCAGAACTTCATAGAGTACGGGCCCGGCATGCCCGAACAGCGGCGCCAGGCATTGTTCAAACATATGAAGGGCTGGGATCCTCATTATAAGAGCTTCCTGACTAGGCGGGACAGAACGATGAGCGGGTGAATAGCGGAGCTCGCGCGATCTTCAAGCCATGAGAGAATTACGAGTACCCGCGTCACGATGCTCCAGGTAAAAGTGGGGCTAGTGGTCATCTTTAGGATTATCTAGCGTGCGCATCGGATCGAATCCTTCTTGTTCGCGCAGCTCCTCTTCGGCCCGAGCATAGAACTCTTCGGCACGCCCTTCAGGACTGCCGGCCTCTTCCCATAGTTGATTGGCGCGGACTATGATCTGGGCGTTGTGCGGGGCGTCCATGGCGCTTCCTGGCTTTCTGCGACGGGCGGCGCACTGTCCCGCAGGGGCTCTTGCGAGGCAAAAGGTGCAGGACCGTGCGGTGGTTCTAGGAGATAGGACCGTCAGCTTGATATGTAGGTTCGTTCCGTTTTTGTTAGTGCCTTAGACCAGCAAAGCCCAGCATGTCTCGCAGAAGTGATGTCGCGGTGCTCCCAAGTATCCGCAGGTGACTTAAGCTCGTCGCGAGCCTACTTTGCGTCAGGATAGTGGTTCGCTATTGCTTTAGTCAGGTTTTCTTCGAGCGCTTTGATGTCGGCCTGTCCGGGATCAGCGCCTATGGCACAGAATTGAAGGTATGATTTAAGGAGAGTTCGGTTCTCGTCGATGACGAAGGAACGAACATGACTACGAAGTCTCGCAGCAGGAAAAGTTCTGCCGAACGGGTTGTCAAAGACATTCGCCGCGCCACCCGGCGCCATTTCTCGGCGGAAGATAAAATCCGGATTGTGCTTGATGGCTTGCGCGGTGAAGACAGCATCGCTGAACTGTGCCGCAAGGAAGGGATCGCTCAGAGCCTTTACTACGTCTGGTCGAAGGAGTTCATGGAGGCAGGCAAGCGGCGGCTGGCCGGTGATACGGCGCGAGCTGCGACAAGTGGTGAAGTGCAAGACCTTCGCCGTGAGGCGCATGCCCTGAAGGAGGTGGTTGCCGATCTGACGCTGGAGAACCGTCTGCTCAAAAAAAGCATGATCGCGGATGGGGGCGAAGGCGAATGAGATATCCCGCATCCGAAAAGCTTGAGATCATCAGGCTCGTCGAGCAATCGCATCTGCCGGCGAAGAAGACACTCGACAAACTGGGCATTGCACGTCGAAGCTTCTATCGCTGGTATGACCGTTACCTTGAGGGCGGGCCGGAAGCGTTGGAAGATCGTCCTTCCCGGCCAGGTCGCGTGTGGAACCGCATCGATGCCGATATCCAGGGTCAGATCATCGAGATGGCGCTGGAGCAATCCGAACTTTCATCGCGCGAACTGGCAGTGCGCTTTACCGATGAGAAGCGCTACTTCGTCTCCGAAGCCAGTGTCTATCGCCTGCTCAAGGCCCACGATCTCATCACCAGCCCAGCCTTCATTGTGGTCAAGGCGGCTGATGAGTTCAAAGACAAGACGACAGCACCCAACCAGATGTGGCAGACCGACTTCACCTACTTCAAGATCATCGGCTGGGGGTGGGTGTATCTGTCCACCGTACTCGATGACTTCTCTCGATATGTCATTGCCTGGAAGCTGTGCTCGACCATGCGCGCCGAGGACGTCACCGATACGCTCGAACTGGCCCTTGCAGCTTCAGGCTGCGACAACACCAAGGTGTTGCACAAGCCCAGACTGCTCAGCGACAATGGTCCCAGTTACATCGCCGCCGAGCTTGCCGAATGGATCGATGCCAACGGCATGAGCCATATCCGCGGCGCACCGCTGCATCCGCAAACCCAAGGCAAGATCGAGCGATGGCATCAAACCCTCAAGAACCGCATCCTGCTCGAGAACTACTTCCTGCCCGGCGATCTCGAGTGTCAGATCGAGGCATTCATCGAGCATTACAATCATCGCCGTTATCACGAGGGCATCGGCAACGTCACACCCGCCGACGTCTACTTCGGACGTGCACAATCCATCATCAAACAGCGTGAAAGGATCAAACGACAGACAATCAAATATCGGCGCTTGCTCCACCGCAAAATCGCCGCTTAACATCAACCAACAAATGAGGCCCGCTCTCCGCTAAATCTCGCCGCTCTTTGCGCCAAATGTTTTGATGACGGACATCTTGGAGATGACAAATGGCAACTGGAACAGTGAAGTGGTTCAACGCGACAAAGGGCTTCGGCTTCATTCAGCCTGACGGTGGCGGGCAGGATATCTTCGTTCATATCAGCGCGGTCGAACGCGCTGGCTTGAGCTCCCTCGACGAGGGCCAGAAGGTTTCGTTCGAAGCTAAGACCGACAGCATGCGCGGCAAGACCAGCGCTGAAAACCTTCGCGTCGATTAATTCGCCGATTTGGGGTGCCACGGATGTACTGGGACCTTTAGATCGGTTGCGTGTCCTCGTTCAGAGGTGTGCTCATGTTATCGAAGCGCGATGAAGACCGCCGGCCACAAAGCCGGCGGTGTTTTGCTCGTGCGGCGTTTGCACCTTAGATCAGCAGCTATTGAAAGAGCTGAACACGAAACGTTCAACGGCAGCGCTGGCTTGGAATTCCGCCGCAATTGGACTTGTAAAAACGTAAAAACTCAGTCGCGACATGTCCATTGAATGCGGACGATAGGATCTCGTTGCCGCAATATGAGCCGCGATGCTGGAATCGCGAATCGGTACACAAAACGCGATCCCCACAAATCAGGTAGCCATGAAAACCTTTAAGCATAAGCCGAACGAAACTCAGTTGTTGGAGGAGCTTCGGCCTCGGAATGCTCAGCGCGCGGACATTATCCCGACTGAGGGTTTTGCAATGGTCGTGGACGGAAAGCTCAAGGGTAACTTTTCCGATGAGCAAGCCGCCAAAGCGGCCGGTGAGGAACTTCTAGAAAAATTTCCGATGCTCCGCGTGGAAGTGTATAACGCGGAAACGAAGGTCCGCACCAAGGTCGATGCCGTAAGTTAATGGTCTTCATCGAGTTTATCCCGCTTCGCCGTATCGGTCTTTAGGGCAGAGAGGACCGGCTTCCAGCCTGCCACATCTCCGACTTGGGCGTTGCTTGTTCGACCTTGCGAAATGATTCTGATCAGCCGTTTTTGAATCTCGCCGAAGAAACCGCACATCGCCCGCCGCAAGCGCAAAGCCCGTTCGTGAAGTTCTGGGTTTGACTCTATTTCGTTCTCAAGAACGAATCCGGTCTACGGAAAAGCAGCGACGGCCATTGTTAATAAATCGTTCTGGAAAGGGCGACGGTCCTCCCTCGCATACGGCGCTAACCGTGCAGCCGGAAAGGCGCGAATGCTTCAGACTTTCTTCCACGGCGGGCTATGGTCCCGCCCTCGATCAGCACCGTGGAACGGCACTTCTCCAGTGCGCGAGGAACTATTTGGTGTCGAACGCCTGGAACGGCATGCGGAAAGCTTGGCCGCAGCGCAGCAGGTCACGACGCGACCGCCGCCAGTCAGATCTCTGCAGGCGCGGCTGAGTGAAAATGCCGCTGCCTTATTGGCGGCCTATCGCATCTGCGCTTCCGATCTCGAAAGCGGCCGAGGCGTGGTTCCCGCGGCGGAATGGCTGCTGGACAACTATCACCTGGTCGAAGAGCAGATCCGCGAAGTCCGAGCTGATCTGCCACCCGGCTATTACCGGCAGCTGCCCAAACTAGCTGACGGTCCGTTTGTTGGATATCCGCGCGTATTCGGCTTGGCCTGGGCTTTTGTCGCCCACACAGACAGCCACATCGACCTAGAGATATTGCGCCGGTTCATTGCAGCCTATCAGCAGGTTCAGCCGCTTACGATCGGCGAGTTGTGGGCCGTTGCGATCACCCTTCGCATCGTCCTCATCGAGAACCTGCGACGATTGGCAGACCAGATCGTCGCGGGACGCGGAGAACGCGCGGATGCAGATCGACTCGCCGACAGGCTTCTGGAATCAGGAGGTGCGCAATCCGCGCTCGACGCTGATATCGGCGCGCGTTTGAGTGCGCCCCTGTCGGAGGTGTACGCAGCGCAACTCGCCAAGCGCCTGAGGGATCAGGATCCGAGAACAACTCCCGCGCTCGGCTTGCTCGCGGAGCGGCTCCGTCTGCAGGAGTCCTCGATCGAGGATGTCGTGCAGAATGCCCAGCACAGGCTGGGCGCGTCCAACGTTTCCGTCCGCAACGTTATCACCAGCATGCGGCTGATCTCCGACATCGACTGGGCGGACCTGTTCGAGAGCCTCAGTCTCGTTGATAAGCGGCTTCGCGTTGGAAGCGCGTTTGCCGCGATGGATTTCCCAACCCGCAATCTTTACCGAAGCGCGATCGAAGAACTCGCCCGCGGCTCGCTATCGTCCGAGATCGAGGTTGCCGAGCAGGTGTTGTTGGTATCCTCCGGGGCGGCCGCGCAAGCACATGATCCCAAGGAGCGCGAGAGAGTTGGGGATCCCGGCTATCATCTGATCGCCGAGGGGCGCCGTGCGTTCGAACGGACGATCGGCTTCAAGCCGGGTGTCCGACTGCGGATCAGCCGTCTTAGCCTGCGCCCTGGCATCATCGGTTACGTTGGGGTCATCCTGTCGGTCACCGCGGCGCTGCTGGCCCTCGGTTTATGGACGCTTTCGGCTTTGGGCCTCGACGCCAACTGGGTTGTCTTGTTTGCACTGTGGGGATTCTTGCCGACGACCGAGGTGGCAACCGCACTGGTCAACCGTGCGATCACCTGGAGCTTCGGTGCGACCACCCTGCCTGGGCTAGAACTCGCTGAGGGTGTCCCGAAATCGTTTCGGACGCTGATTGCCGTTCCGACGCTGTTGACGAATGAAGTCGATCTCATGGAGCAGGTCGACCGGCTTGAAGTCCATTATCTCGCCGGCTCCGGCGGAGATCTGACCTTCGCTCTTCTTTCGGACGGCGTCGATGCTGACCGGGAGATCGTCGCCAGCGACGCACATCCGCTCGGGGTCGCGGCCGAGGCGATCGCACGTCTAAACCGTCATTATGGCCCAGGACCGGATGGCGACCGTTTCCTCCTTCTGCATCGTCGCCGCGTATTCAACGCCCGCGAGAACGTGTGGATGGGATGGGAGCGCAAGCGCGGCAAGCTGCACGAACTCAACCGGCTTCTGCGTGGGGCTCCCGACACAACCTTCGTGGCGGTGGCGGGCAAGGCACCTCGTGTTCCGGACAATGTCCGCTTCGTCATCACCCTCGATGCCGACACCAGACTGCCGCGCGATGCCGCTCGCCGCCTGGTCGGTAAGATGGCTCACCCGGTGAACCGGCCGCAGTTCAGTGAACGCGAGCGGAGGGTCATTAGCGGCTACGCGATCATCCAGCCCCGCGTCACACCCGCGCTACCGCTCGGCCGTGAGGGGTCTGTCTATCAAAGAGTGTCTTCCGGACCCGCAGGTATAGACCCGTATGCGGCGGCGATCTCCGACGTCTACCAGGACCTATTTGGCGAGGGTACCTACACCGGTAAGGGCATCTATGACGTCGATGCATTCGAGGCGGCGCTCGCCGGGCGCGTGCCTGACAATGCCCTCCTCAGCCACGATCTCTTCGAGGGTGTTTTTGCTCGCGCGGGCCTCGCGTCCGACATCGAGGTCGTCGAGGAGTTTCCGAATCGATACAACGTTGCTGCCAAGCGCCAGCATCGTTGGGTGCGTGGCGACTGGCAGCTCTTGCCCTGGATCGTTGGTCGCGGCGGGACGATGCCACTCCTTGGTCGCTTAAGGATGCTTGACAATCTAAGGCGCTCGCTGCTTGCGCCGACCACGCTGATGGCGGTCGTCTTCTGCTGGTTGCTGCCGATGCCGGCTGCCATCGTCGGGCTCCTGCTCGTCCTCGCCACCGTCGCCATCCCGGCATTCCTCCCGAGCGTCTTCTCGGTCCTGCCACGTCGCGCCGGGCTTCGCGTGCGCAACCATCTCGGCGCGCTTGCCGGAGGTCTCCGCCTCGCCGCCGCCCAGACGTCGTTCACGGTCGCCTTTTTGCCCGACCATGCGCAACGGGCGGCAGACGCCATCGCCAGAACCCTGCTGCGACTGTTCGTGACTCGCCGTCATCTCCTCGAATGGACTACGGCAGCGAAATCGACGGCGGCGGCTCGGCTGGGCATGGGCGGCTTCTATCGCGGGATGGCAGGCGGCGTGGTGCTCGGCTTGGCCCTGGCGTCGCTCACGCTGGCGGCTGTTCCGGCATCCTGGCCGCTCGTCCTGCCTTTCGTACTGCTGTGGGCATGTGCGCCGGCACTCGCCTTCCGGATCAGCCGGGCGCCGCCGATCGCGCGGCGGCTTTCGATTTCGCCGGCAGATGCGACCGACTTGCGCCTCATCGCGCGCCGCACCTGGCGCTATTTCGAGACGTTCGTGACGCCGGACGACAACATGCTGCCGCCCGACAACTTCCAGGAAGATCCGAAGCCCGCGCTCGCGCACCGCACCTCGTCCACCAACATCGGACTTTATCTCCTGTCCGCGGTCGCCGCCCGCGACTTCGGCTGGGCGGGAACGACCGAGACCGTTGAGCGCCTCGAGGCTACGCTCGGCTCGATGCGGAAACTCGCCCAGTTCAAGGGACACTTCTTCAACTGGTACGATACGCGGGATCTGCGCCCGCTCGACCCGGCTTATGTCTCGTCGGTCGACAGTGGCAATCTCGCTGGCCATCTGATTGCGCTCGCCAATGCCTGCGAAGAATGGATGGATCCGACGTGCATGCCGGATGCGAGAGTCGGGATGAACGATGCCCTCCGACTGGCGCGCGAGGCTGCGGAAGCTCTGCCGACGAACGCGGGGGGCAGGGGGCACTCGCTCTTCGCCGCTTTTGACGATATCGAGACCCGGTTGAATGGGGCTGAGGCAATCGAACGGATAGCCGCCTCCCTGAACCGGCTTACCGAAAAGGCAGCCGCGGCCGCTCGCAGCGTTACGCCCATTTCTGAGGACTGCGACACACCGGATCTCCTGTTCTGGATCGGGGCATTGAAGAGGATTGGGCTCGAATTTTTGCGCGATCGTCCCGGACTTGCCGACCCCGCCCGCCCTCTGAACGGGCGGTTGAAGGCGCTCGCCAACACAGCGCGCGAAATGGCGCTGGCAATGGATTTCGCTTTTCTCCTCGATCCCGATCGGAAGCTGCTTTCGATCGGCTATTCGCTTGCCGACAATGGCCTTGACTCGAGCTGCTACGACCTTCTCGCGTCCGAAGCGCGGCTCGCGAGCCTGTTTGCGATCGCCAAGGGCGACGTCCCGACAAAGCACTGGTTCCGCCTCGGCCGTGCGGTAACGCCGCTTGGTGGCGGCGCGGCGCTGGTCTCCTGGTCGGGGTCAATGTTCGAATACCTGATGCCGTCGCTGGTGATGCGCGCGCCCGACGACAGTCTGCTCGGGCAGACCGGCCATCTGGTTGTGAAACGTCAGCAGGCGTATGGCCGATCCCTTGGGGTTCCCTGGGGCGTTTCAGAATCGGCCTACAACGCTCGCGACATCGAATTCACCTATCAATATTCCAACTTCGGCGTGCCCGGCCTCGGCCTCAAGCGCGGGCTCTCGGCGAACGCCGTGATCGCGCCCTACGCCACGGCGCTGGCGGCCATGGTCGATCCGGCGGGCGCGGAAGCGAACTACGTCCGGCTTGCGGCGATGGGCGCTCGGGGCCGCTACGGCTTTTATGAGTCTCTCGATTTCACCCGCTCGCGTCTGCCGGCGGGTGAGAACGTCGCGATCGTGCGCGCCTTTATGGCGCATCACCAGGGCATGACCATCGTCGCCATCGCCAACACCCTGGACGATGGCTGTATGCGCGCCAGGTTCCATCGCGAGCCTATGATAAAGGCCAGCGAGCTTCTGTTGCAGGAGCGCATACCAATGGAGGTTGCGATTGTGCATCCCCGCGCTGAGGAGGTGAAGTCACCCCCTCCGGGGACGGTCACCGAGGCCGTGACCGTACGCCGCCTTTCGGCATCGACGGGCGGCCCGCCGGTCACGCATCTGCTTTCGAACGGACGCTACGCCGTGATGCTGACCGCGACCGGAGGCGGCTACAGTCGCTGGCGAGACATCGCGGTGACGCGCTGGCGGGAGGACACGACTCGCGACAACTGGGGATCATTCCTTTTTCTCAAAGACGGCCGAAGTGGGAAAATTTGGTCGGTAGGCGCACGGTCCGACGGCAGCGATGCCGATCACGACGAAGTCTTTTTCGGCGAGGACCATGCACAGTTCGTCCACCGCGATGGCAGTCTAACGACGACAACGGACATCCTGGTTTTGAGCGAGGACGATGGCGAGGTCCGCCGCGTCAGCTTGACCAACAAGGGAGGCCGGCCGCGCGAGATCGAGATCACGTCCTACGCGGAGGTGGTGCTGGCGGCGCCGGCCGCTGACAATGCCCATCCGGCTTTTTCCAAGCTGTTCGTTCAGACCGAGCATCTTCCCGAATTCGACGCGCTCCTCGCGACTCGCCGTCCGAGGTCGAACAACGAGCCTCGGCTCTGGGTTGCCCATTTCGCTGTCGTTGAAGGCGAGGTCGCGGCCGATCCGCAATATGAGACCGATCGGGCTCGTTTTCTTGGCCGCGGCCGCGCGGTTGCCGATGCTACCGCTATCCTGGACGGCCATCCGCTTTCGAAAACGGTGGGGACGGTTCTCGATCCGATCTTCTCGCTTAGGCAGCGCGTAATGATTCAACCCGGCAAGATTGCACGGGTCGCCTTCTGGACCGTTGCCGCGTCGTCACGAGACGAACTTTTGGGGCTGATCGACAAGAACCAAGATCGCAGCGCATTCGACCGGGCGAGGACCCTGGCGTGGACTAAGGGACAGGTCCAGCTTCGGCATCTTGGCATCGCCACGGCAGAAGCCGCAGATTTCCAGCGTCTCGCGGCGCCCATCCTCTACGCCGACCCGCGCTTCCGGGTGCCTTCGGAGGCGATCCAGCGCGGAGCGGGCGCCCAGTCTGGCCTGTGGCCCTATGCTATCTCCGGCGACCTGCCGATCGTCGTGCTGCGAATTTACGATATCGAGGACATGGCTCAGATCGCCCAGTTGCTCCGCGCGCACGTGTACTGGCGCATGAAGCGTCTCGCGGTCGATCTCGTCATCGTCAACGAGCACGCCGCTTCCTATATGCAGGACCTGCAGATCGCGATCGAAACCGCAGTGCGCAGCAGCCAGTCGCGACCCCGCGTCGGCGACGTTCCCGCGCAAGGCGCGGTCTATGCGCTCCGTGCCGACCTCATGAACGCCGAGGCCCGATCGCTGCTGCATGCGGTCGCCCGTGTCGTCCTGCACGCATATCGCGGTACGCTCGCCGATCAGCTCGCCCGCCTACGACCGCCGTCGGGCGGATCTTTGCCGCTCAAACATCCAAAACCGAGGGCGGCAATTCCCGCCGCCCAGCAGTCAGCGGCGACGTTGGCGACAGCCGGTCTCGAATTCTTCAATGGTCTAGGCGGCTTTGACAAAGACGGGCGAGAATACGTGACCGTCCTCGACGGTGAGCGCCTGCCGCCCGCACCCTGGATCAACGTAATCGCCAATTCCTGCTTCGGCTTCCAGGTCTCGACGGAGGGAGCCGGCTATACTTGGGCCGGGAACAGCCGCGAAAACCAGTTGACGCAATGGTCGAACGACCCGGTGAGCGACCCTCCCGTCGAGGCGATGTATGTCCGCGATGAGGTCACGGGCGATCTCTGGAGCCCGACGGCACAACCCATCCGAGATGGCGGGCTCTATGTCGCCCGCCATGGCTTCGGCTACAGTCGCTTCGAGCACGAGGCAAACGGCATTGCGCTCGAGCTGCTGCAATTCGTGCCGCTATCCGATCCGGTCAAGATCTCCCGCCTGACACTTAGCAACCGCTCAGGACGCGCCCGGCGGCTGTCGATCACCGCTTATGCCGAGTGGGTGCTTGGCACGTCCCGCGGTGCCTCCGCGCCGTTCATCGTAACGGAGATCGATGCGGTCAGCGGCGCCATTCTCGCCCGCAATCCCTGGAGCACCGCCTTTCCCGGCCGGATCGCCTTCGCCGATCTTGGCGGGCGGCAGACGGCCTGGACGGCCGACCGCGCCGAGTTTGTCGGTCATAATGGTGCACTTGAAGCACCGGCCGCGCTGGTCCATGGCGGAACGCTGTCCGGTGCGGTTGGTGCCGGCTTCGACCCCTGCGCTGCGCTCGCAACGAGCATCGAACTCGGGGCAGGTGAGACGACCGAGATCGTTTGGCTCCTCGGACAATGCGGTTCGGTCGAGGATGCACGCGAGCTGATCGCCCGAACCCGCGAAACCGACCTCGACACCGTGCTGGCATCGGTGGCGGATCATTGGGAGACCCTGCTCGGCGCGGTCCGCGTAAAGACGCCGGACCGGACGATGGACCTCATGCTGAACGGCTGGTTGCTCTATCAGACGCTCGCGTGCCGCGTGCTGGCCCGCTCGGCTTTCTACCAGGCGAGTGGCGCCTACGGCTTTCGCGATCAGCTCCAGGACACCATGGCGCTGTCCTTTGCCGCGCCGGACGAGACGCGCCGCCATCTCCTGCGGGCGGCCGCCCGGCAGTTTATCGAAGGCGACGTCCAGCATTGGTGGTTGCCGCATTCGGGTCAGGGCGTGCGCACACGCATTTCCGACGACCGGGTCTGGCTCGCCTTCGCTGCCGCGACCTATATCACGGCATCCGGCGATACGGCCGTTCTGGACGAGGTTGTGCCGTTTCTTGAGGGAGCGCCTCTTGGTGGCGGAGAGCACGATGCCTTTTTCCAGCCGATGATCGCGAACGAGCGGGCGTCGCTGTTCGAGCATTGCGCCCGCGGGCTCGACCAGTGCCTCGACCTCACCGGCGAGCACGGCCTGCCGCTCATCGGTACGGGCGATTGGAACGACGGTATGAACCGGGTCGGTGAGGACGGCAGGGGCGAGAGCGTATGGCTCGGCTGGCTGCTGGTGCGCACTATCGCGCTCTTTGCTCCATTCGCCGACAGTCGCGGTCCGGGCCGCGCTGACCGCTGGCGGACGCATGCCGCCTCCGTCCAAGCCGCGATCGAGCGCGAGGCCTGGGACGGCGAATGGTATCGCCGGGCTACGTTCGACGACGGGACGTGGCTCGGCTCGAAGGAGAGCGAGGAATGCCGGATCGACTCCATCGCCCAGTCTTGGGCGGTGCTGTCGGAAACCTCCGATTCCGAGCACGCCGCCCGGGCAATGGCGGCACTCGACCGGCATCTCATCCGCCATGACGACGGCCTCGTCCTGCTATTCACGCCACCCTTCGACACGACGCCGCGCGATCCGGGCTACATCAAGGGTTACCCGCCGGGGCTGCGCGAAAATGGCGGGCAATATAGTCACGCTGCCATGTGGGCGATTATGGCGTTCGCGAAGCTAGGGGAGGGCGCATGCGCAGTTGATCTGTTTTCGTTAGCTAACCCCATCAACCACGCGAGGACCCTCGACGAGGTCGAGCGCTACAAGGTCGAGCCTTATGTGGTCGCCGCCGACGTCTACTCCGTGCCTCCCCATACGGGTCGCGGGGGGTGGACTTGGTACACGGGCTCGGCGGCGTGGATGTACCGCGCAGGCGTCGAGAGCATTCTTGGCATTCGCCGCGAGGGTGCGTTTCTCGTCATTGCTCCCTGTATTCCCTCCGCCTGGCCTGGTTTCGAAGCCGCGGTAAAAGTAGCTTCTACGCACTATGATATCTGCGTTCGGAACCTGCCCGGCGCGGGCCGCAATGTGGTTCAAGCTGACCTTGACGGCGAGCCTGTTGGTCGCACAGAGGGTGTTGTGCACGTTCCCTTAGATGGAAAGAAACACGTCCTCGCGATCATTTTGGGGGCGGACAGATTTGATTTGTAGGACAAAGCTGAGCTCGTCCGACCAGCCAGCTATTCGGGCCTGGCCCTGTCATCGCCGCGACATCTTGCTTCCATCGGCGCTGCTCAGGCGCCGCAGCTCGGCGCACATAACAGCAGACGCAGTGGCTCTATTCAGACGCGGCATGCTGGAGCGCGACCCCTACAAACTGAGGGAAATCAAGATTCAGCTTGCCGCAGCACTTGGCCGGAGCAAGTTTGCAGCCAACCCGCTGGATCCTAGGCCACGATCGCTAATCGGTTGCGATACCGAACCTCCCCAAGTCTCTATTGGGATTCGCGCTGAGTTGATGAAGAGAGCCGTCACCAAAATTCCCGCTCTTCTTTGAGATCGCGGACAGCAATCTCGCTCGGGTGAGGCGGGTTGAGGAGCCGTAATCGCTCGCTGTCTGCCGCAGCTTATGGCGCGCAAGAGGAAAGGCACCAAGCCTAACCTGGTGCAAGCGACGGATGCGATCGATGTCACCGCTCTTTATGTTTGGACAGCTTGGGCAACTGAGGCGCAAAAACCGAAGACCGACTTCTCAGTTGAATACCGCTTGAGATAGGCCCCGGCACGTTTTCCTGGGAAGTGGCGCGCCGGGAGCCATACCGGATCGGCTCTACAGCGCCAATACGGATATCCACCCTAGGCCTATCCACAAGCATCACAAGGTAATTCGATGACTGTGCGAACCTTTCTCGCGGGCCGCCCTGACGGCGAGCACTTCAGCTAGAGCAACAGCCCGACACGCGGTCACTCGTGAGAGCAGGCGTGTCGGGCCGTACTACCGGGTCGCTCTATAGCGCCAACACGGCTTATCAAGCCTAGGTGTTTGGTCCCGGCATTTTCTGGAGCGGGTTTAGTTTGAATCGCTTCGGTTCGCTTGTCCAGCATTTACAGATGAACTCGTAAGGCGTGAGGCCTTTGAGGGTTTTCAGCCTTCGACCGAAATTGTAAGCGTCGACGAAATCAGCGAGATGGCGTCGCAGTTGGTAGTGGCTGTCGTAGTGATAGCGTTTGACGGTGGCTTCCTTGATAGTGCGGTTCATTCGCTCGACCTGACCATTGGTCCACGGATGATTGATTTTGGTGAAGCGATGCTCGATGCCGTTCTCGCGGCATCGCATGTCGAACATGTGTGTCATGTAGCGGGCGGTTGGGCCATCGGCGTAGCGTGGCGCGAAACGGAACTGAATGCCGTTGTCCGTCAGGATCGTGTGAATCTTGTAAGGAACGGCGGCAATCAACGCGACCAGGAAGTCTGAGGCGGCCACACGGTTGGCGCTCTCGACCAACTGCACGAACGCGAATTTGCTCGTGCGATCGATAGCGACGAACAGATAGAGTTTGCCTTCGGCCGTCTGCACTTCGGCGATGTCGATGTGAAAGAAGCCTATCGGATAAGACTTGAACTTCTTCTTTGGTGGTCTGTCGCCCGCAACCTCGGGTAACCGACTGATCCCGTGCCGTTGCAAGCAACGATGTAATGACGAGCGCGTCAGGTGCGGGATCGTCGCTTGCAAGGCGTAGAGGCAATCATCGAGCGGCAGTAACGTATGCCGACGGAAGGCGACGACGATCGCCTCGTCCTCGACGGAAAGAACCGTCGACTTTGGCTCTTTAGGGCCGGTCGGCAAATCGCTGACCGACGAGCGCTGCTTCCACTTGGCGACCGTCTTCTGGTTTATCCCATAGCGCTTGGCCAGTGCCCTCAGGCTCTCTTGACTATGTTGTATCGCTCGACGGACCGCCTCTGTCGTTGTGGCGCTCCCGTGCAGAATTTGGCCCATAGCGCATCCTTCCATTCCAAGGAAAAGACTGCACCATCAAAGTCCGGGATCAAACACCTAGGCCTATCCACCAACACCACAAGATAAAATCGACGAGCATGCGAACCTTTCTAGCGGCTGCGTTGCTGTGCGTCCTGATGACCCATTTGGCCGATGCGAGGCCTAGGAATCATCTTGTTGAGATCAACAACATGATCGCTGCTCCGACGGGTTCATGCGGCCCTGCCGTGGGGGTGTGATCAACAGGGAGTCCTTGCGACGCAAGCATTCTCGCGCGTGATCCGTCAGGAGGAAATCACCCACTTGAATACCGTCAGGCCGACAGGCCAAAGCGGTCGCAAGGGGGCTGGGGTGTCTGAGCGCAAACCAAAAGACGCGCGGCGATATCTCACGTCCTCTAGTAACTCACCCAATATCTCGAAGCGCAGAAAGCCAAGTATATCGCCCCCGAAACACCAAAAAGAACACTTGCACCCCAGAGGCCACCCTCAACCAATAGATCAAGGAAAACCGGCGAAGCGTCTTGTTGTACCGTGAGCAAAACCCGCTTGTGCCTGAAGTGAGCAAATACCGCGAAGGTGCATGCAAGGCCCGCTGTAATAGACACAAATGCAATCTGGCCTATCACTTAGGCACCTCCTTCAATGTGGTTGGCTGCTGGCTGCCATCACCCTAGCACGCCGCATACAGAGACATATCGTTAATGATAGGCTTCCCGATCGCTGCTCTCCTTTTATTGACCGATGCGGCCCGTCGAGTTCTACCGCGGTGGACACGGCGGTTAAGCCCATCTCTGCAATTGCGTCTGCGTTGGGCTACTCGGCGCATTCTCGCCGGATTTAGGTGGCGTGCCGCGCCCGGTGAAGACGGAGAGACTGAGTAGCATCACAAGCACTGCAAATAAAGAATCAGGCGTTTCGTGCTTGCCCAAACGTAGGTGTGATATTTGCTCATTATGTCGGCGCCCGAAGGCCTGGGGACGACAGCCACTGGTCGATGTGCGACGCTGTTTCAGCCTGGCGTGCTTCTCGGATTAGCCGCTCTCGCTCAACGCCGAGCTGAGTACCGCGCGCCTCTTTACGCAGACGCTGAGCTTCATCGTTGAGACGTTGATAGAGCGATTTTGGATTCGGTAGAAAGCGAGATCGAGTCTGCATGGCGTGGCTCCTTTTTTGGCAGGAGACGGAAGCGCAACGCTCTCAGTCACCGATAAATGCAGAGGCCTGGACTGCGAAGCGAGGGCGAGCGCTGATAACGATGTAAGCACCGTCATTATGCGGCTTTGTGGCGAAAAAGCCTGACTAAAAGGAAGGCTTGACGCGTTAGCCGCACGGAATGGATGCTTCGGTCGTCCACCTGGCGTTGCACTTAGTGCAGTACCATTCGTTGGTGACGATATGAGGCGAATATCGCGAGTTCATGGGTGCTGTTACGGTATTCCCACAAGCGCAGGTATCAGTCCCTTCGGGGCGCGATCTTCGGACGGGTATCTCACGGGCGGCACGATTTGCCCATCTGCGCTCCGAGCTTCTCTGAAGATGAATCGGATAGACCATGGCGTACATAGCTTGCTCCCTTTGTGGGCGGGAGCACAGGAGCGTCTCTCTGTCGCCAGTGCCGGTTGGATAGCGTTGCTGGCAATAATACCTATATGGGCAGTCCCACCGATCAAAACTAGAGCCGCACAAAAGAAAAGAAGGTATTATGGTCGAGTTTGGTGGGCAGACGCCCCGTCGCGGAAGGCTGCACCAATATTCTTAGGGGCGATGTAAATAATCCTGATTTGGAAGAGTAACCTTATGCCAGTTGGGGGTTTGGCTATTGGGGGTGTTGCCCATGGCACCCCGCCTGTGGCGGTCTCGGCATTTGCAGGCTGCCGGGGCCGTCGCTTGGTCTTGTAGAGTCCAGTCCGAAAGCCTTTCCCCGCGCCCCCTGTGATAGACTGACCTCAAGACAGGAGGAGGCAAGTCATGACAGAACGCCGCGAACTATATCGAAGCCCAAATGGCGATTCCTGGTACTTAGGTCGCGAGCCGACAGACGGGCATGCCTTTATCATTCACCAGCCTAATTCCCCATCCGGCGGACGGTTGTCGCATATTGAACTGGGAGAATTCCTACGGAGTGGGAAAGGTCCAGAACAGCAGGCATTGCTCCGTTTGATTGGGACACTCGTCGAAGTGCCGCCATACGCTTAATGCATTGCTCGGGCGGGATTTTCTATTTATGAGTTGGCAACTGTCCATCTAGCCAGTCTTGCTCCTCGGCAAGTGCGAGCCAGGCATGCGTCTGTAGCGGTTCTTCGAAGGCAGGTCCTTCGCATCGTCGGCGAGTTCACCGCAGTTGCGAGCGTTCGCTCGGTGTCTGTCATGGAAGCGGCCTCAAAAATCCGATGTTGGCTTGTTTGCCGAAGTTCGACACCGACATTTCGGTGTGGCGACGCATCCTCTCGCCGGGGTTCAATACTGTCATTTTGCACCATGGCATCGCGTCCGGATCGACGGGTATTATCACCTCGTCCACACGCATCTTACGACCATCGCGCGCGATCCATTCAGAGCCAATCTCAGGTATCATCTCTCTCTCTCTAAAGTCCGAACCGAATGTGGTGTCAGGTGTGGGTAAGCCGCTCTTCAATGACCAGCGCACGGGCGTCGTATTCAAGCGCAAGGGAGCTCAGGCTGGCTATGGTTTTAGGATCCACCCCGGTCTTAGCGAGTCGGCGGCATTTGGCAGCTTGGTCGCGCAGATCGGAGCTTTCTGTCATGGCCTACAAGTCAAGGCTACCAGCATCGTTCCAACTTCATTCTGGTGGTTTCAACTTGTAGTCAGGGAAGATGCTAGCCCAAGGGCGATCCAGCTAGAAGCGAGGCGAGTACTGTTGAGAAAAATGAGGACGTTCGCATGATCGTTCCGTTTTAGGTGAAGATGAATACGAAATGTATCGTCGGAAAATTTCCAACGCCGGAGGAGTTGCTGGTTATTTGCCAGACAAGACGTATTGAAGTGCGCGGCCTATCAGCCAGGTAATCAGAGCGCCAATACTTGCGAAGACAGCCGGAAACCAAGCCATCTCGTGGTCGTTTGGATTTCCGCTTTGCCATAAGACGATAGAGATGAGTCCGCCGAATAAGACGGCAATGCCAGCTAGAATGCAGCCAGCCCAGTAGAGAACATTTCCCACCCTCTTACTCATCTAGGCACCATGTTTTTGACTCTGGCTCAGCCGAAGCCAAATGCGAAAGCTGCTTTCAACAGCACAACGACGAAGAGTGATCCGGCCACCGACATCAAGGCGACTTCGTAGAGGCTTTTGGGGTTTTTGAACATCAGTTCACATACCGCGCCCGATGAATCCAAGCAATCGCATCGCGGGAATCCGAGGCCGTCGTAGTGGGGCTGAAAGGGGAAGAGAAAGGCTTAGCTTTCGGCTTCTTCCTTGAATTCAATCTTCGCTACTATTTCGTTCATCGCGTAATGTACGAATTGCTGCCCTATGCCCGTCAATTCGTATGGTTCGATATCATCAAAAGTTGAGACGCTGGTTTTCGAGCCTTGTCCAGGGGGTGAGCGCGTTGACGGTTGTTTCCTTAGAAAATTTCCGGCGTGGTCTGTAGGGCGATGCTGACGGATTACACTTCCAAGGCTGAGATCTCGAATAAGCATTTTGAAAAGGTCCTGTCCCTGTCGCAAACCACATCCGGCTGGCGGTTGATCAAGAATCCCGCGATGCTGGTGCTCGATGTTGGATTTGTGCAGACTGATCTTTGGAATGGTGATCGACCTGCTGCGGTCGCGAGTTGCACTTGAGGCAGAAATTCTGGTCTTGAGGCAACAAATCAATGTGCTGCGGCGAACTCGTCCCAGGAGACCTCCCTTCATCTCGGTTGACCGACTGATATTGGGAGGTGTCTGCCGGAAATTTGCGAGCCGATTGACAGCGTGGCTCTTCAACTGTCCGGGCACACGCACGGAGGACTGATTCTGGGGATCGACCGGTCGGTTGCCCCGCGCTCGTCTTTCTGCGCGCAAGAGCACTCGCCTTTCTATTCGGCCTTTCTGAGGGCAGCAGCCAAACAAAAGCCCCGCCAGCTACCGAAGTAACTGACGGGGCTTTGAGATGATATTTCGGTGGATTTCTCCCTCCTCGTATCATTCAAATTGACAATGCTTGCGCCACAAAGACGTTCCAGCAAAACCAACATTTTTTTCGAATTGTTTAGGGGGTATGCGCCAATAAGCCGACCAGTTGCTCATGGCTCGAAACCACTATCGTCACCCACGGCGCCTCCAGAAACCGGAATCCCGGTGCGCATCCTGCCGTGCTGCCACACGCTTTCGGGCGACCCTTCTGGTGGTCTCCACGTTGCCGCCGATGTAGTCACGCCGCGTGGAACGACGGTCTGGTTTACGGCGCTCGAAAACTTCCCGCCGGCGTCGAATGCCGGTTACGACGACAATGCCGATTACTCGTCCGAAGCCTTCAACGCTCTCGCGGGCGACAACCTCGCAACCTGGGCGAAACTCGCCGGCTATTCCTCGAATTCCTGCCCTTCGCGGAGGTTGTGCGGAATTTGCGTCAAAACTTCGGCCATCGACTCCCGGATATCCAACCGGACGCCATTTTCGAAATGCGCGACGGAATTTCCGCCTGCTGACTGAACGAAGCGATTGACGCGGCCCAAATTGACCCACGTCCGCGCATTGCTGTCCGCTTCCGTCAGTTCAATGAAAAAGGCCACTCGTTTTTCCTCCTCGCTAGATTGGTTCCTGAATGCCACGTTTGCGCGGTCCTCAACCCGTGTCGACCGTCATCGTTCCAGATAGTGAGCGCGGACGGACCAAGCAAACCCTGAAGAAGGCTATCCGCGACGAAACCGCTACCGCGAAGCTGATCCGCACTGTGGCAGCTTCCAGAATTCCCTGTGTGTACCGAAAACTTAAACACAGGCGTAGCGGTGATGAAGTCCGCCCAGGATGGCGCGTGAACTGATCACACCGGTTCGCTGAACCGGGCGAGAAACCGGCGCATCCTTGTTCAGGGATCAATGCGTTCGGACGCCGTTGTAATAGTCAGCATAAGATTTGAGTATCCGGCGCAAATGTGCCTCGCCACAGATGATTGCGTGATCGAGACACTCGCGACGGATCGATCCAATCAGCCGTTCGGCAAAGCCATTCTGCCAGGGTGAGGCCGGTTCAATAGGCTTGTCCCGGATGCCCATGGCACGCAGTCGGCGTGTGACGACCGCACCGTAAATGCGATCACGGTCCCGGATCATGTAACCCGGAGCACCGTCCCAAGGGAAAGCCTCGGTGATCTGCCGAGCGATCCACTCCGCCGTCGGGTTGGCTGTGACGTTGATCCAGACGAGATCTCTGCGATCAATCCGTACAATCACGAAGCCGTAA
This sequence comes from Nitrobacter sp. TKz-YC02, assembly GCF_049852135.1. Classification (NCBI taxonomy): domain Bacteria; kingdom Pseudomonadati; phylum Pseudomonadota; class Alphaproteobacteria; order Hyphomicrobiales; family Nitrobacteraceae; genus Nitrobacter; species Nitrobacter sp. TKz-YC02. Next base: position 2,791,764 of record NZ_CP180728.1, on the reverse strand, counting down.
GCAGTTTGAAGCCAATGGTCGGGACCACGAACAAATCCATGGCGGCAATATCCGGAGCGTGGTTTCGCAAGAAGGTCTTCCACCCCTAACTGGGCGGTCCACGTCGTTTCACCATGTACCTGGCGACGGTTGATTGGGCGACGCTAAATCCAAGCTTGAGCAGTTCGCCGTGGATGCGCGGCGCACCCCAAAGCAAATTCTCCATGCTCATCTGCCGGATCAGCGCGCGCAGGTCCGCTTCGATTTGCGGGCGACCACCCCGCCGCCGCGATTTCCACCGCCAGTAGCAGCGAAAGCCCACCCGATGCCAACGCACGAGGGTTTCAGGTTGGACAATCGTGATAACCGTCAGGATTGATGGAAACCAGCGATACAGCTGGACGAAGAACCAGCGATCGCTGGTTGCGGGTCGAACACGGCCACGCCGCTTGCGCCGCAATACAATCAATGTCGAAGCACCGCGTTCTCAGCTTCAAGCCGCAACTTCGACTTGAATGGCGAGGCCAGGACAGCCAGAACGAAACAGAGCAGCCCGATCATTCCACCAGCTTAGGCGATTCCATCACATCATCAATTCGGATGAGGTTTTCGGCACACACACCCACCGTGAAGCGTACAGCGGGTCACCCGGCGATGCTCGGCCCTATCAGGTGCCACCGCTATACTCAGTATCTTGTTGGCCCTGAGGATGTTTCGGGTCGATCATATCTGCCCTTACGGCCTTCCTGATTTCGGCCATCCTGATTTCTTCCTCGTCGGCCTGCTGGCTCGGCTTTTGACTTTGGTTCGGTTGCTGCAGGTCCGGATTTTTCTCGTTTTGATTGGACATAGGGAGCTCCTTTTTTTGTTGCCCCCACGGCTGAACATATAGTGACAGCCGGTACGCTCTTGCAGAGTCGGGCCACCTTTTTTTGTCCCTCGCCAGCTTCCGATTTTTCCACCATTTGGCCTGAGTGCCACGCACCGGCTCGCCCGTGCGCGGTCGCTTTAGGAACGGTAATAGTTCGGTGAAGTTGTTGTTCCTAGACAGGCATGGAGCGCAGCCATGACATTCCCGAATGAAAACGAGCCTCCCAGGGGGACAAGGGATGAAAGGCGCATCAACACCACCCGCTGGGCGATCGCGGGCGCGGTTGTCCTGGTGCTGTTCGGCCTCCTGCTAATCTACCCCGGCCGCAAAACGCACGATAAATCCGCCGAGAATCCGCCCAGCCCCGCGACGCAATCGCAGCCGCAGAAATGAGCTTGAAAGCCACCAGCGCCATTACGGGCGCTGACGACAATACGAACTGCGCGAGGCAACGCCGTCCCGGCCTCAAGGAAGTTGCCGACTGTTTTCGATCGAGCCGAAGGCGGGTGCGACACCGCTGAGCGACGCCCGCGAAAAGGCCCGCCGGTTGCAGTCACAGCGGGCCTTTCGGGACCGGGATCAGCCGTACCAAGCGATCAACCGGTCCGGATGAATAATGCGGGCGGCGGGGATGTGGTTTCAAAGAAAAACCCGCCGGGGAGATCGAGTTCATGATGAAGCGACTGTGTAACGCGGAGTGACGCGCGAAGCCCGCCGACGATGGGCGCGCCGACGGGCTGCAGGGGTTTGACGAAGGAACGTGGGGGCGTTCTCCGTCTTCTGGACAATGCACGGACGGGAAGGGAGTTCCTTGCGATTCTGGTCGGCCGGCAAAAAAAAGACCTGCCAGTTTCCCGGCGGGTCAAGTCACCCCAAGTTAGACGGGCTGCTCAGCCGTTGTCTGTACCGAAAACCTCAAATCCGGCCATAGTGGTGGTGAAGTCCGCCCAGGATGGGGCGTGAACGAATGACACCGGTGTGCTGCACTGAGCGAGAGACCGGTGCATCCTTGTTCAAAGACCGATGCGTTCTGAAACGGTTGTAATAGTCAGCGTAAGGTTTCAGGACCCGACGCAAATGTGCCTCGCCACAGATGATTGCGTGATCGAGACACTCGCGACGGATCGATCCAATCAGCCGTTCGGCAAAGCCATTCTGCCAGGGTGAGGCCGGTTCAATAGGCTTGTCCCGGATGCCTATGGCACGCAGTCGGCGTGTGACGACCGCACCGTAAATGCGATCACGGTCCCGGATCATGTAACCCGGAGCACCGTCCCAAGGGAAAGCCTCGGTGATCTGCCGAGCGATCCACTCCGCCGTCGGGTTGGCTGTGACGTTGATCCAGACGAGATCTCTGCGATCAATCCGTACAATCACGAAGCCGTAAGCAGTTTGAAGCCAATGGTCGGGACCACGAACAAATCTATGGCGGCAATATCCGGAGCGTGGTTTCGCAAGAAGGTCTTCCACCCCTGACTGGGCGGTCCACGTCGTTTCACCATGTACCTGGCGACGGATGATTGGGCGACGCTAAATCCAAGCTTGAGCAGTTCGCCGTGGATGCGCGGCGCACCCCAAAGCAAATTCTCCATGCTCATCTGCCGGATCAGCGCGCGCAGGTCCGCTTCGATTTGCGGGCGACCACCCCGCCGCCGCGATTTCCACCGCCAGTAGCAGCGAAAGCCCGCCCGATGCCAACGCACGAGGGTTTCAGGTTGGACAATCGCGATAACCGTCAGGATTGATGCAACAACCCGGCGGCGGCTAGTTATCGCCGTCTGCCTCTCAGGATCCGGGTCTGTGTACGGAGCGAGAAACCGGCCGGAAAAGATAGGCGGTTAGCCGGAAGCGCCCATCGCGCGCAAGGTATGCAGAGTTATTTCCGGTGAGCAGTTTAAGCGCACGGGAAGAATGCTCGTGCCAGCGCCCACCGAGGTATATCCGACCATGCCGCCATGGCGCCACGGTCCAGCGCCCATGAATCGAGGTAATGCTGCCTCCAGCTTGATTGGAACTCCACCGGGTAGGCAGAGCTGGCCCCCGTGGGTGTGTCCGCAAAACATAAGATCGAATCCCGCGTTCATCGCTCGATCATAAACTTCGGGCGTGTGCGCCAACAAAATCGAAAAGGCGTCTGAAGGAATTTGGTTCGCGGCTTTCTCAACGTCGTCCGCTCGATAGAAATGCGGATCGTCCACACCGGCCAGGAAGATGCGTTGTCCGTCACGGAAAATCGGTTCACTTTCGTTGAAAAGCATATGGATTCCCATCGCTTCCATGGAAGGGGCCATTTGGATGCTGTCGTGGTTTCCAAGTATCCCATAGATCGGCCCTTTCAACCGAGCCTGGATCTCCTCGATGATACCTAGACTTTTTTCGAACGGACCGTACGTCCTGCCACGATAGTCTCCGGTTAAGACACAAATGTCGTATTGAAGGCCGCCGATCACGCTGACCAGATGCCGCATCGCGCCTACACTTATGTCGGCATGCAGATCGCTGATGTGGAGGATAGTGAAATTGTCAAATGCCGGGGGCAGATTGGCGAAAGCCACGCTATGGTGTTTGACAACGACGTGGTCAGCATTTCGACGCGCGCGGCCATAAAGTCCAGTCAGTTTCAACGCGATTCTGACGATCCACGGTGCTGCGTACCAGTTTTCGAGATTGAAGAAGATCAGTCCCTGGCCGAACAGCTGGGCCTCGTGCTCGGCTTCGATTTTCAATCGCCGCTCAACATGTTCTGAGCCAATTCGCTCGATCAGGTCTTGCAGAGATGTTTCGGTCGCAACGTTCGAAGCAGGATCCAAAATCTAGTCTCTCCATTTGGAGACCGCTCCCAACGAAAAGCATGAACGGCATGATAGCTGATAGCTTTTGGCGCCTGACGATTCTTTGCGATTGATACCACAATGACTACCAGTTCACGACTTCTTTTTGCCCGCACCGGAGTTTGGTTGCCATGCCGCAGCGCCCTTTTGGCTTGGTGCTGCCGCGATGATCTTGGCTTTCTCTTTTTTCGGTTTCTTCGACTCGCGATTGCTTTTTGCCACGATGATCTCCTCTCGTTGATAACACGTCTCGTTAAACAGGCGTACTCACATCGAGTAGTAGCGCTTCGCTCTTCGCACTGCGTCGTTGATCTCGTCGGCCAACTGGGCCTCGCCCATTTGATGAAGGTTACCGGTCAGCGCCGAAGCTTGAACCGAACTCATGGGGAGCGGCTCATCGTCGGCGTAGCAGACCTTGATGCGCCAAAGCCCTTCCTGATTTCGATGCGGCTCGATCAGGATTATCGGAAGATCTGGTAATCCGTTTTCAAAAAATAGTACCGACAGCGCGCTCATCATGGCATCTCACTAAATTCGTCGGGGATCTGTCCTTCCCAATAAAAGATCGCCGGCTTCTCGTCATAGTCGCCGGTTTCATCATCAGAGGTTATGGAGAAGGCAACGACGCCTGCCTTGGACAGTGCGAGCCTCTGCGCGGTTCGACGGGCGCCCTCAGCTGATCGACACACAATCGGCCTGTCTGGCTTCAACTGATTACCTTTTGCGGCATTAAAGGCCTGCACGAGAAATTGCGTTTGCGACGACATTCCATGAGCGTGCGCCCTTTCTGGTCCAATAGCTATTCATTAGTTCTGAGTCTTTCCTCATAACGCAGGGTGCCCAAATGTGGATTGGACCGGCCCCTTGCATTTTCCCTAAGGGACCATATGTAGGTAAGGTTCGAACTGTCGCTCTGGCTTGTTGACCGCGCCGAAACCGGCTCCACTCCCCAAGACATCGCTGAACTCGGATCAAGCTTGCACGGATGTCGTGCGAGCGAGCGCGCTTTTGCGCATCTTGGAGATGACAAATGGCAACTGGAACAGTGAAGTGGTTCAACGCGACAAAGGGCTTCGGCTTCATTCAGCCTGACGGTGGCGGGCAGGATATCTTCGTTCATATCAGCGCGGTCGAACGCGCTGGCTTGAGCTCCCTCGACGAGGGTCAGAAGGTTTCGTTCGAAGCCAAGACCGACAGCATGCGCGGCAAGACCAGCGCTGAAAACCTTCGCGTCGATTAATTCGCCGACTTGAGGTACCCACGGATGTACTGGGACCTTTAGATCGGTTGCGTGTCCTCGTTCAGAGGTGTGCTCATGTTATCGAAGTGCGATGAAGACCGCCGGCCGCAAAGCCGGCGGTGTTTTGCTCGTGCGGCGTTTGCACTTAGATCGGCAGCTATTCGTTCTGAAGGAGCTGAACACGAAACGTTCAACGGCAGCGCTGGCATGGAATTCCGCGCGGTCCATCGGCCTGCCGAACGGTAAGAGGGCAGCCCTGATATTTTCGAAGTCGGCGCGCGGGTTGGCGTTGGTTTGAAATCCGCCGTCATCAGCGATGTTGCGTGCCTCGATCGAAGACATCTCCATCGCCGATAAGGTGTAATGGCGCCCGGTTCGCAATGGCGATGTGATCTCCGTCCCCGCTGGCACATGCATGCGGTCGGCGCCGGAAGCCGGAAAACATCGCAGATCTTGCGCGCTAGCGTTCCTGGAGTTATGTCAGCAGCGGCTAGCACTCGTTCATTACGACTGCCAATCCATAATCCCAACAGCAAAGTAGGATCGCATGAACTTTCGTCCGCTTCACGACCGCATCGTGGTCAAGCGTATCGACGCCGAAGACAAAACCGCTGGCGGCATCATCATTCCGGATACGGCCAAGGAAAAGCCCTCGCAGGGCGAGGTCGTAGCCGTCGGCCCCGGCGGCCGTGACGAGGCAGGCAATCTGATCCCGATCGACCTCAATGTCGGCGACCGCGTGCTGTTCGGTAAGTGGTCCGGCACCGAGGTCAAGATCGACGGTCAGGATCTCCTGATCATGAAGGAAAGCGACATCATGGGCGTTCTCACCGATTTGCCCGCCACTAAGAAGAAGGTCGCGTAGGCACAGCCATCATTTCTCAAGAAACCGCCCAATCGCGCGGTCTTAGGGATCTGACGAAAACGGAGATCATTATGTCTGCCAAAGAAGTTAAATTCGGCGTCGATGCTCGCGACAAGATGCTGCGCGGCGTCGAAATTCTCAACAACGCGGTGAAGGTTACGCTCGGCCCGAAGGGCCGCAACGTCGTGCTCGACAAGTCGTTCGGCGCACCCCGCATGACCAAGGACGGCGTTACCGTCGCCAAGGAAATTGAGCTTGAGGACAAGTTCGAGAACATGGGCGCGCAGATGGTGCGCGAAGTTGCTTCCAAGTCCGCGGATGCGGCCGGTGACGGCACCACGACCGCAACGGTCCTCGCCGCTGCGATCGTCCGGGAAGGCGCCAAGTCGGTCGCCGCCGGAATGAATCCGATGGATCTGAAGCGCGGCATTGACCTCGCTGTCGAAGCCGTGGTCGCCGACCTTGCCAGGAACTCCAAGAAGGTCACCTCGAACGAGGAAATCGCCCAGGTCGGCACCATCTCGGCCAACGGCGATTCCGAAATCGGAAAATTCCTCGCCGACGCTATGAAGAAGGTCGGCAACGAGGGCGTCATCACGGTTGAAGAAGCCAAGTCGCTTGAAACCGAACTCGAGGTCGTCGAGGGCATGCAGTTCGACCGCGGCTATATCTCGCCCTACTTCGTCACCAACGCCGAAAAGATGCGCGTTGAAATGGAAGATGCCTACGTCCTCATCAACGAAAAGAAGCTATCTCAGTTGAACGAATTGCTTCCGTTGTTGGAAGCCGTGGTGCAGAGCGGCAAACCGCTTGTGATCGTCGCGGAAGACGTTGAAGGCGAAGCGCTTGCGACGCTGGTGGTCAACCGCCTGCGTGGCGGCCTCAAGGTCGCGGCCGTCAAGGCGCCGGGCTTCGGCGATCGCCGCAAGGCCATGCTGCAGGACATCGCCATCCTGACCGGCGGTCAGGCGATCAGCGAAGACCTCGGCATCAAGCTTGAGAATGTCACGCTGCAGATGCTCGGCCGCGCCAAGAAGGTGATGATCGACAAGGAGAACACCACCATTGTCAGCGGGGCCGGCAAGAAGGCCGACATCGAGGCGCGCGTGGCGCAGATAAAGGCGCAGATCGAGGAAACCACCTCGGACTACGATCGTGAGAAGCTGCAGGAGCGTCTGGCCAAGCTCGCCGGCGGCGTCGCGGTGATCCGCGTCGGTGGCGCGACGGAGGTCGAAGTGAAGGAGCGGAAGGATCGCGTGGACGACGCGATGCATGCGACCCGTGCGGCGGTTGAAGAAGGCATCGTTCCGGGTGGCGGCGTTGCGCTGCTCCGTGCCTCCGAGCAGCTCAAGCGCATTAAGACGCAGAACGATGACCAGAAGACCGGCGTCGAGATTGTGCGCAAGGCACTGTCCGCGCCTGCCCGTCAGATCGCGATCAACGCGGGCGAAGACGGCAGCGTCATCGTCGGCAAGATCCTCGAGAAGGAGCAGTATTCCCACGGCTTCGACTCGCAGACCGGCGAATACGGCAACCTGATCTCTAAGGGCATCATCGACCCGACCAAGGTCGTGCGCACCGCGATACAGAACGCGGCCTCGGTCGCGGCGCTGCTGATCACCACCGAGGCGATGGTCGCCGAGCTGCCGAAGAAGAATGCAGGCGCTGGTGGGATGCCCCCAGGTGGCGGTGGCATGGGAGGTATGGATTTCTAAGTCTAGCTGTTCAGAGCGCAAGAGAAAGACAAAGGCCCGGCACCCCTGCCGGGCCTTCTGCATTAGAGCTTCGCTTCTCCTAGGTTACTGAGTGAAAGGATTGGCGGGGAAAACGTTCCTGGGAGGCGCGATCCAGTCAAACTTGCGCCGCTTTGGCTAACTGGCCGCGCTCATCTCGGTGGACGGCGCACATCCGCTGACGGGCACGCGTTATCATCCGCCAGCCCGATTCTTCATCGGGCGGCCGACTATCACATATCGAACTTGGAGAACTCCTGCGGACGGAGAAGGTCCCGAACAGCAGGCGTTACTCCGTCGGATATCCGGCGCGTGATTACGCAGAAAGGTCAGCCACCCTTGGCTTGGCGGTCCTCGCCGTTTGAGCATGTACTTGGCGACGCTTGATTGAGCGACCTCAAACCCAAGCTTGAGAAGTTCGCCGTGGATGCGTGGTGCGCCCCAAAGTGGATTTTCGATAATCATCTGTCGGATCAACGCGCAACTTCGACTTGAATGGCGAGGCCAGGACGGCCAAAGCGAAACAGAGCAGCCCGATCATTTCGCCAGTTTAGGTGATTTCATCACGTTATCAACTCAGATAAGTTTTCGGTACACACAGCAGGCCAGTCTACGGTATTGAATCGGGAGAGGCGAATGCGGTTCAAATCAAAAAAATCGGGGGTTATCAGATCTACGCTGTGAGCGGTATCAGTACCGTGTCGTTCGGCATCGATGCAAAGGATGCGAATACCGACGGGCTGCGTGGTTTTGCGGTCGAACGACGCGACGTGGTCAGCGCTACTTCATGTGCGGCTTCAAGGTTTTCCCTTCGGTTGTGCCGAATCCGACGGGTGAACAACCGGTGAGCACTTTCGACCAGCGATACAGAGTTCCGTTTGGGACGACTTCACCGCAAAGGAAGATCGCACGTACGAATATTTCTTTCATCCGCACGCGCATCCGACCGCAGAATGGATCGCAAATCAGATCACGCAAGCGTGCGGCTGGAAGCGGACCCCTCGCTATCTGATCCGCGACCGGGACGGGGCCTATGGCGAAGTCTTTTTTCGAAGAGTTCGATCCATGGACATTCGTGATCGACCGCCGTCGCCGCGCTCGCCATGGCAAAGCGCATATGCTGAATGGCTGATCGGTGAGATCCGGCGGGAATGCCTTGACCATGTTGTTGTATTCGGCGAGCGGCATCTTCGTCACGTGCTGCTGTCGTACATGAACTACTATAATGAGACGCGCAGCACCTATCGTTAGACAAGGATGCGCCCTATCGCGCACGGTTCAGGGGGCAGGGCGTATTCTTCGCCTTCCAATCCTGGGCGGGCTGCATCACCAATATATTCGGATTTGATTTGCGACAGGCACAGGATCGCGCTGGCCGCGCTGACACCAAAATGCTCGGCGGCCTGTCGACAGGACAAGCCACCATCAATCGCGGCGATCACCCTTTGGCGAAGATCAACGGAAAGCGCCTTGGCCATGCATGCTGACCTCCTTCGCCAGCACGCAGCTTGAACCTGACTCGCGCCATTTTGGGAATCCCCAACGATTCATTCCGGTCGGAAAATGCTCTAGCGCCAGGAATCTCTCGCCCAAACTCACGGTAGACGGCAAGAGACCGAATGTAACGGCGCCGTTCGTCTCGACGGCGCCCAGTGAGCGGAGTGGCATTAGCTGCATGGATTACAGCGCCTTCCACTGGATGTTGCGATAAAAGACCCCGCCGGTGTGGGTCTGGAGACCGATGAAGCGAGGGTCTTGGGCCGTGGATGGAAGCCCGCGGCGAGGCGACTGTGGATCGCCGGTGAAGTGGAAGAGATTGACCATCTGTCCGTTCAGTGCGACCCTGATGTCAGCGCCGTCGACGGTGATTTCGTATTCGTTCCACTCCCCAACCGGATGAACCACAACGGGACCGTCGGTCGGGCCCTTGAAGGAGTAGACTGCGCCCGTGCTGTGGATTGGCGCGTTTGCGGGACGGGCCAACTCGTCGATCTGTATTTCAAAACCGAAGTTGACGCCGACATAGGCGGTATTGTCGTAACCTTCGAGCCTCGGGTCGGGGAATCCGATAAACACTCCCGAATTGTCGTCTGACGCCGTCATCATCCATAGCAGCCGTAATATATAGCGGGTGGGCGTCGGTCTCTTCAGCCAAAGAAGCCCGAGATCTGTTCCGGCCCTTCCCTCCAGCACACCCCGCCGGACCCGAAATGCGCCGGGGTCGTCTCGACCGGGTTGGTTGCTAATGGTGGACATTGTCCAGTCGCCCAGCGACAAGCCATCGAATAGCGTTTCGAACCCCGCATCTGCAGCGAACGGGGGCGGGGTCATGATGAGGTCGCCTGTACGTCGTGATAGCGCGATGCCGGTGAGCATCGGGTTCGGCGAGCCGATGCTTGGGAAAAGTGCGGGGCCTACCGCGTACAGGTTTTCGGTATGGTGGAAGCGTCCTTCACCATCGGAAACGCTTGTGGTCGGATCATTTCCCATCCAAAGGCCCCCGGCTTCGTGATGAGTTGTTCCGAGACCGTCGCGATTGCTCTGGAGCACCTGCATGGGCTGCGCATTCGCGAAGATGGCGGCGACCTTCTGCATAGCCGCATCCATTGCGTTCCACAGGTCCTCGTCGCGCTGCGTCGGGGTGAGCACGACTGATGCGCGGCGCACTCCGTATTCGTCAGTTCGAGAACTCAGGTCGACCCGGCTTGGGTGAGCGCCAAGGTTGGTCGGATCGGCAGGCTCCATTTCTCCAAGGCCCCGTATCGCTATGGCGATATGTGTATCGTTTGAGGTGCGGAGCTGGTCGTAGAAATCGATGTCGGGGACTTTGCGAAAGAGTTCGTCCTCTCCGCCAACGGTATTACCGCCGCCACTCGCTGAGATCTGAAGGTGAAATCGACCGATCAGATCACCGTTCGACCGCGTCGCACGCCCCTTTACAAACAGCGCCGCCGTTTGCAATTCGTTAACTGCGGAGGACAGGCCCGAGATCGCTGAGCGAGGCACTCGGATGACCAGGTTCGAGCGAAGATGCGCCGTCAGGTTCTTGCCTAAAAGCGGCAAGGTCGGAAGTCCAGTGCCGTCGAACGAGGCCAGTGCCAGCCTCGCGTTCTCAATGGTTCCAAGCGCAATGACAACAGTGCCGCCCGGCGCAAGATCAATAGGTCCTTGGCTTGTATCAATGCCGGTGACCCGCCACGTGCCGTTGGCAGTCGGCAGTGTGCGGAGGGACAACACATGTGTGTCGGGCAGGATCATGAATTCCTTGATGGCGTCGTTACCGTTCGAGGTCCCAGCCGCCGTCCTGGCTGCCTTCATCAGGAGCGGCACCACGCTGAATTTGTTGAGAGGAAAGAAGCCCGCGTGGGGTGGCCGCGCCTGCACCGCAAGCGGCGCCTCAAGCTTCAGCATATTCAGGAGATCAGTTTGAGACAGCCCGCCCGTAGAGGTTAGACCGAGCAGCTTCGCCGGGTCGGAGCCGGGCTTCAGGAGAGGCGACGCGGGGAGCGCGCCGAGGGGAAACACGTCAGGGACGCTGGTGAGATTGTCGAAGAGCTGACGACGCAAACCATTCTGCAGCTCTCCGGAAATGAAATCGTTGGCCTCGTCGACCCCGATCTGTCTTGAGCTCTCGTCGAAATAACGGCTGTTCAGGGCAACAACAGTGACTGCAGGCCAAGTCGCCATCTCTTCATCGAGAAGGCGAGGCGACCAGCCACCCCAATATAGCGATCGGCCGCCTACCGTGTAGGCGAGCCCTTTGAAGGGAATGGTGGATTTCCAAGGAAGGCCCCAGACCTCATTGCGCGCTGGCTCCGGCTGCGGCGCGTTCTCATTCAAAAAGAAAGGACTCGCCGGGTCAGCGAAACCCTGAATGCCGGTGTTCTGGACGTGTTCAGGAATGCTGAACAGCCCGGCTTCTACGACCAGTGTGCGCAGTCCACCCCCCGCCTGTTTCTGACGAAACCAAAGATGTTCTGCAATCGCGGAGCCGAAGGTCCCACCGCCTACGATGATGAAGTCGAAAGGGCGTCCACCAGCGGTCTTCCACGCATCTACTTCGGCGAGGTTGTTGCAGAGATAGCGGCCTTGGACGTCTTTGGTGAAGGAGGTCCTCTCCGTTGCTGTAGGCATGCTCGCTTCTCCTGATGCAACACGCTTCCCAACCTATGTCGTCCGTTCCTCTGTTGCTCGGATGCAAGTCTCCCTATGATCCTTGGACAGCTCCGTACCCATAACGCTCGTCAATACGGCAAGCCGCTGCCGTCATGGAAACCTGTCGCGAGCTTTCAAGGCAAGTTCGCGCCTCATCTTTCCGAGGATTACGAATTCGAGGAAGAGATTGTGTTGTTGAGTGGCGAGCGAGCGAAAGGGCGAGACGGAGCTCTCTGGCCTGATCGGGAGTGTTCATGCCGTTGCACCCTCAATGCTAGGGCCCCCTTGTCGGGGTGTCTCACAGCGCCTTGAAAGGTTCACTGACTTAAGCAAAATCCACGATCAAGGTTAACTGGCAGCGGGCGCGTTCAGCGATGCAGATTTTCCGCCCAGTGGTTCTGCGCATACCGGATTACAGCTGGCAGGAGCTATCTGCGGTCAGCGCTCGGCGCGCTGTGACAGACCGGAAGTTGGGCGCAACCGCAATAACTCTTAATGCCGACCTTGTAGAAGGAAGGCCGCATGACCGTTGACACTATCGAGAATAGGCTTTTTATTCGGGGCACGGGGATCTGCGATCTCCCCGCGAGGCGACATGCCCAAGTATCGCGTCCTGGAACACCAAGGGCGCAACATGTCAGCATCATACACTTCGATTTCATCCGATAAATTATCACGACTGATCGGCACGGCGGGCGCGCCGATGCTGATCGATGTCCGCCTAGATGAAGATTTCTCTGGCGACCCGCGCTTGATTCCAAGCGCCGTGAAGCGCTCGCATCTTGACCTTCAGCAATGGGCACCGCCTCTGAACGGACAATCGGTGGTCGTGATCGGCAATAAGGGCCAAAAGCTTAGTGAGGGAACCGCGGCCTGGCTCCGGTGCAGCAACGTCGCCGCCGAAATTCTGGAAGGGGGTCATCTGGGTTGGAAGGAGGCAAAACTGCCAACCATCCCCGCGGACAAGATCCCTAAACGCGACGAATCAGGGCGTACAGTCTGGGTCACGCGATCGCGCCCGAAGATCGATCGCATTGCCTGTCCATGGCTGATCCGCCGCTTCGTCGATCCGTCCGCGGTCTTCCTCTTCGTAACGCCGGCTGAGGTGGAAGCTGTGGCCGAGCGCTTCGACGCTACTCCCTTCGACATTGAAAATACATTCTGGAGCCATCGAGGCGAACTTTGCACCTTTGATGTCATGGTGGCGGAGTTCGGGCTTGCGACGCCGCCGCTGGAGCGATTAGCGGCGATGGTTCGCGCTGCCGACACTGCACGGCCGGATCTGTCTCCGGAGGCACCTGGCCTTCTAGCAGCCTCGCTGGGCCTGTCACGCATGTTCGACGACGACCTCGAACAATTGAATGCAGGTCTTCTTCTCTACGATGCGTTCTATCGGTGGTGCCGCGACGCGACGAAGGAGACGCATAACTGGCCGACCAACAAGGTGAAGCCATGACCGACGTCGCAGCGAATCAAAAGACTGGCGCCGAGGCATTGGGGCACGGAATTTCCTTAAACGAGGCGCTTCCCGTTTGGATACGGGTGGCCATTCTAAGCTTCGGCGGGCCGGCAGGCCAGATTGCCGTCATGCACCGCGTTCTGGTCCAGGAGAAGAATTGGATCTCCGAGAGCCGGTTCCTGCACGCCTTGAACTACTGCATGATTCTGCCGGGACCTGAGGCGCAGCAACTCGCCACCTACATCGGCTGGCTCATGCACCGGACAGTCGGAGGTCTTGTGGCGGGCGGTCTGTTCATTGTGCCGGGCGTCGTGACTATCATGGGTCTCAGCTACGTCTATGCGATCTACGGGAATGTCGGGTTCGTCGAAGCTCTGTTCTTCGGCCTGAAAGCTGCAGTGCTCGCCATAGTGATGCAGGCTGTTGTCCGCGTCGGTAAGCGCGCGCTCCGCAATCCGATTATGGTGGCTCTCGCAGCCATGGCGTTCGTTGCCATCTTTTTTTTCAGTGTACCGTTCCCGCTCATTATCGTCGCTGCCGCTCTCATCGGCTTCCTGGGCGCACGACTAGGCCGCCCAGAATTCGCGGCACTGGAGCACAGGGGAAAAAATACTGCCGTGATCGACAGTATGCTCGGCGAGGGAATTCCCGAACACGTAAGGCCCAATACGGCGCGCACGCTGCGACTGCTTGTAGCTTGGCTCGCAATCTGGCTCGTTCCGGTTTTTGCGTTGTTTGTCGCGCTTGGCCCGGACGACGTCTTCAGCCAAATCGCAATCTTCTTCAGTAAAATGGCGATGGTTACGTTCGGAGGAGCTTACGCCGTCTTGGCTTATGTCGCGCAGCAGGCGGCCGAGTATTATCACTGGGTCACACCGCGGGAAATGCTCGATGGTCTCGGCATGGCCGAGACCACCCCCGGGCCCCTCATCATGGTCGTCCAATTCGTGGGCTTCATGGCCGCCTTCCGCGAGACTAGCGGACTCTCCCCGCTTATGGCCGGAACGCTTGGTGGGCTGCTCGCGACTTGGGTGACCTTTGCGCCGTGCTTCCTCTGGATTTTCGTCGGAGCGCCCTATATCGAGGCCCTGCGGGGCAACAAGGCGCTCGCCGGAGCGCTCTCGGTGATTACCGCTGCCGTGGTCGGCGTTATCTTGAATCTGTCGATTTGGTTCGCGCTGCACACGCTATTTCATCAGACGTTCCCGATTCACAAATTCGGCCTGTCGTTCGACGCACCCGTTCTGAGCAGCATCGACATTCGAGCTTTTCTCCTGTCACTCGCAGCGGCTACTGCAATCTTCCACTTCAAAGTGGGGATGCTCATTGTCCTGGCGGCCTCCTGCGCCGCAGGCATATTTTTGCGTTTGGCGGGCATCATTTAAACTATGAACGCTGACGAACTGTTTTTGACGAGACCTTGAGAGACATAAGAAGGAGCTTTTATGCGAAACGTACTCTCAGCGCTGATAGGCATAAGCGCCTGCTTCATGGCAGTGAATGGAAGCACTTACGCGCAAGATCAGGGCGTAGACTGGGGGGAGGTCGATGGAATACTCGGTCGAAAGGCGGCGGTCGCCGAAGACGTGCATCGTTATGGTTTCCCTCGAACCGATTTGACGGTGACCCTTGACGGCGTGACCATCAAGCCGGCTTTGGCGCTCGGTGGCTGGGTCGCATTTAAGCGAGCTCACGATGGCGCAATGGCGATGGGAGACCTCGTATTGTTGGAAAGTGAAATCAACCCAGTCATGTTGAAGATGATCGCTGGCGGGCTCGAGATCACGGCCATCCATAATCATCTGCTCCGGGCGAGCCCCGCGACGTTCTACATGCATGTGGCCGGGCATGGAGACCCCGCCAAACTCGCCACCGTGCTCCATGACGCGCTTGCCGAAAGTAAAACCCCGCTTCAGGTTACTCCGTCGTCAAATCCACCTTCTGCTGTCGACCTCGATACCGCGCAACTAGACCAAATTATCGGCGCGAAGGGTAAGACCAATGGCGGCGTCTATCAGTTCAATGTGCCGCGACGTGATCCTGTCAGCGAAGGTGGCATGACGTTGGCGCCGGCCGGGCCGATGGGTGTGGCGATCGGAATCAACTTTCAACCGACGGGCGATGGTAAGGCTGCTATCACCGGCGACTTCGTCCTGACAGGCGATGAGGTCAATCCGGTGGTAGCTGCGCTGCGCACGCACGGCATCGAAGTCACTGCACTTCACAGCCACATGCTCGACGAGCAGCCAAGGCTCTTCTTCATGCACTTCTGGGCCAATGACGATGCAATCAAGCTCGCCAAAGGCCTACGCGCAGCACTCGACAAAACCGCAAGCACAAAAAACTGAGGCGGCGACCCCACTCGGCGTAATGCGACACAACGCCCGTTCAGGCGGCAGAGTTGCCAAGTTACCGATAGCCCATTCCCGGTATATATGAGCGCAATTCTGCATTTCCTGCCTCGCATTACCCCGTGGTGGTCTTTCCTCATTCACCATCAGCTAATGCATTCCCGCTGGCTGAACTTCGTCGCCAAGCGCGCGCATCGAGCGACCAGCGACCCGATCCGGACAGCAACATGAAGATTGCGCCCATCAGCATCGCCCAGTCGGTGCGCGTCTCATGAGTGAAGCTCAGGAAACCATAGCGATCCAGGTGGCGGAGGCTGAATATCCACCAGTTGCGGCCTAACAGGATTGGGATTTTCGTGGAGATGATCGCCACGATCATGATGACGATGATCGGTACGGCCACCGCGCGCGAAGCATAGCCGATCATGAACATGGTCCCCGCTAGTATTTCAATCACGCCAACGAACGGCCCAAAGAATTCTGGCCAGGGAATACCGATCTTGACGAAACGGCCGGCACCGAGAATGTCGGCATGCGTCAGCTACGAAGCCGAGATCGGCAAATGGACCTTTCCGCTTTCATACTGGTAAAACAGTCCTGGACCGGACGAGATCGAGGTGTGGCTCACCGCGCCGGCGGGAGAGGGCGCTGAGGCTGCAGCACCCCCGGCCGGATGGCGCGTTGCAGATCGTCGCACGCGGGGTGAAGCAGGATGGCGAATTAATGGTAGATGGCGTAGCCTGCCCGCCGTGTTGGGCGACTGGGTTCAACCGGTCGAAGCGGACTCATCGTATTCGGGCCGTTGAGCGGCTGAGGAAAAGCGCTAAATCGCGGCCATGAAGGTTTTCGTCAGCTCTCTCATTTCCGGATTTGGGCACGAGCGGCAGGCCTGCCGTGGGGCGATTACCGCGCTGCGGCACGAGCCCGTGATGGCCGAGGATTTCGGAGCCAGCCTGCATTCGCCGCAGGTCGCTTGTCTGCAGGGCCTGCGGAGCGCGGACCTTGTCGTGCTCGTTCTGGGCCAAAGCTATGGCCAACCCCAGCCCGGCTCGGGCCTGTCGGCAACGCATGAAGAATATCGCGAGGCCAAGGGCCGCAAGCCAGTGATCGCTTTCGTACAGGAGAGTATGACGCCTGAGCCCCAGCAGGCGGCATTCATCAGGGAAGTGCAGGAGTGGGAAAACGGGCTGTTCCGCGTCGGGTTTAGAGCGCCAGATGATTTGCGGGACGAACTTATCCGGGCGCTGCACGACTACGACCTCGCCCGCGCGGTCGGGACGGTTGATCCTAAGGCCCTGGTCCAGCGCGCGAAAGAGCTCTTGCCGAAGGACGAGCGCCACAGCTCACGAGTGGCAGCTATCTCCCTCGCCGTTGCCGGGGGCCCGCAACAGCAAATCCTACGTCCGGCCGAGATTGAAGCGCCTGTCCTTGGGGAAGCCCTGCACCGCGAGGCACTATTCGGTGCGCGCATTTTCTTCCGCAATCTGGGTGTAGAAACCGGCATGGATGGTGACTCGCTCGTGCTCGAACAGCAGGGCGGCGGACGCATTCAGTTGGAGGAGGATGGCGCGATTGTGCTTCGCATCGCGCTTGAGGAAGCCGACCAGCGGCGCAACAACCACATGAGCTTCCCTGCGGTCATTGAAGAGACGGTGCTGGCGAGCATCACCGCCGGACTCAATTATGCGTCGTGGTTGCTTGACCATGTCGATCCGACGCAGCGCTTGTCGCATATCGTCTGCGCCGTACAGATCGAGGCAAGCGACTACATGGCATGGCGCACGCAGCGCGAACAAGATGCCAGCCCGAACGGTGGAACGATGTCGATTTACCGGAATGAACAGCGTGAGCCGGTCTCGCTGCACAAGCCTCGTCCCGCGCTTCGGCTAGACCGACAACGCATCGCGGAAGATTTGCTGGTGCCGTTGCGCAGGCAATGGAAGCGTTCATGAGAGGGCCCGGCATGCTAGCTCCCCACGAGTTCTTGGTTGGCCCTTTGGCCCTCGCCTCGGGCATAACCCTCCTGCTGCGCCGCGACGCGGGGGAAGCTTCTTTTCTTGTTACGTCTGCGCCGGGTGAGCCGACCGCGATTTTCCTCGACGGCCAGTACCGGTTTTCATACATGCCGAGCGCTGGCAATGACGATTGGACAGGAGTCCTCGTGCCCAACGTCGCCATCGAAATCGACGAGACAAGCATCCTCGATGCTAGCGAGGGCCAGCCGCTTGGAGTACTCGTTCGCAAGCATACCCGCCTCTCCATCCGAGCCCAACGCGACCCGCATCGGAGTGTATCGACAATTGCCATTGTTGCCGACCTCCCAGCGTGCCACGCAAACGAATCCGCCGCCTTCGCGCGTTGGCAAATTGTTGTCGGCGAGGGGCTATCAAAGCGCGTTCTCAAAACATTCGATGCTCGCGAGGCGGCGGCGGCCTGACCTGCGAACGGACCATCAACCGAGCATGCGATACCACGCTGCCTACGGCGTGTTTTCCGCAAGGTAGCGATTGTCCGTCATCAAAACATTTGGCGCAAAGAGCGGCGAGATTTAGCGGAGAGCGGGCCTCATTTGTTGGTTGATGTTAAGCGGCGATTTTGCGGTGGAGCAAGCGCCGATATTTGATTGTCTGTCGTTTGATCCTTTCACGCTGTTTGATGATGGATTGTGCACGTCCGAAGTAGACGTCGGCGGGTGTGACGTTGCCGATGCCCTCGTGATAACGGCGATGATTGTAATGCTCGATGAATGCCTCGATCTGACACTCGAGATCGCCGGGCAGGAAGTAGTTCTCGAGCAGGATGCGGTTCTTGAGGGTTTGATGCCATCGCTCGATCTTGCCTTGGGTTTGCGGATGCAGCGGTGCGCCGCGGATATGGCTCATGCCGTTGGCATCGATCCATTCGGCAAGCTCGGCGGCGATGTAACTGGGACCATTGTCGCTGAGCAGTCTGGGCTTGTGCAACACCTTGGTGTTGTCGCAGCCTGAAGCTGCAAGGGCCAGTTCGAGCGTATCGGTGACGTCCTCGGCGCGCATGGTCGAGCACAGCTTCCAGGCAATGACATATCGAGAGAAGTCATCGAGTACGGTGGACAGATACACCCACCCCCAGCCGATGATCTTGAAGTAGGTGAAGTCGGTCTGCCACATCTGGTTGGGTGCTGTCGTCTTGTCTTTGAACTCATCAGCCGCCTTGACCACAATGAAGGCTGGGCTGGTGATGAGATCGTGGGCCTTGAGCAGGCGATAGACACTGGCTTCGGAGACGAAGTAGCGCTTCTCATCGGTAAAGCGCACTGCCAGTTCGCGCGATGAAAGTTCGGATTGCTCCAGCGCCATCTCGATGATCTGACCCTGGATATCGGCATCGATGCGGTTCCACACGCGACCTGGCCGGGAAGGACGATCTTCCAACGCTTCCGGCCCGCCCTCAAGGTAACGGTCATACCAGCGATAGAAGCTTCGACGTGCAATGCCCAGTTTGTCGAGTGTCTTCTTCGCCGGCAGATGCGATTGCTCGACGAGCCTGATGATCTCAAGCTTTTCGGATGCGGGATATCTCATTCGCCTTCGCCCCCATCCGCGATCATGCTTTTTTTGAGCAGACGGTTCTCCAGCGTCAGATCGGCAACCACCTCCTTCAGGGCATGCGCCTCACGGCGAAGGTCTTGCACTTCACCACTTGTCGCAGCTCGCGCCGTATCACCGGCCAGCCGCCGCTTGCCTGCCTCCATGAACTCCTTCGACCAGACGTAGTAAAGGCTCTGAGCGATCCCTTCCTTGCGGCACAGTTCAGCGATGCTGTCTTCACCGCGCAAGCCATCAAGCACAATCCGGATTTTATCTTCCGCCGAGAAATGGCGCCGGGTGGCGCGGCGAATGTCTTTGACAACCCGTTCGGCAGAACTTTTCCTGCTGCGAGACTTCGTAGTCATGTTCGTTCCTTCGTCATCGACGAGAACCGAACTCTCCTTAAATCATACCTTCAATTCTGTGCCATAGGCGCTGATCCCGGACACCTGAGAAGATAGAGCACGTCGTTCCGATCGAATGGGCCGAAACTGTTCCAGAAGACGACGCCATCGACGAGCCGGGCCTGTTCGGCAACCGCGACACGGTCTGCGCGCCCAAGGTCCCGGCATGGCAGACCACTATCGATCGGCTGAAGCGGGCGTTTCCAAAATACGACTCGGTTGAAAGTCATGAAGGGTGGATCGCGCTCGGATCGATTGAGGCTGCTGGAAACGCCAAAGCGGTGAGTTGGTGATTCTCATCGCATCAAGCCCTCATTTCAGGTCTCATGACAACTGCCACGCGTCAGCGCGCTGGCCTGCAGAAAGCTTGAGCTCTCAGTCAGGCATTAGCCGGTTCAGAGCGTTCGGCCTGGATCTCTTGAAATGATTTGCCTGCACCTTCGAGGACGGCCTCAAGGCGGCATACTGTGCGCAGCCTGCGGATAATGACGTCGCAATACAATGGATCGATTTCGATGCCGTAGCCGCGGCGGCCCGTCCGCTCGGCCGCAATCAATGTCGTGCCGGAACCGGCAAAAACATCGAGGACAATGCCCTTTCTATGAGAACAGTCCCGGATGGCATCTGAAACCAGCGCGACCGGTTTGACGGTCGGATGAAGGGCAAGGTCCGAACGATCAGTACCGAAGCTGTTCACGCCGGCGTAGCTCCAAATATTGGTGCGATAGCGGCCGTGCTTGCCGAGTTCAACGTTGTTGATGTGAGGGCTAGTCCCTGATTTGAAAACGAACACGAGTTCATGCTGAGAACGATAGAGCGATCCCATGCCGCCATTATTTTTGGCCCAGACACAGATATTTTTGAGTTCATGATAGGCATTCCGGCCGGCTTGCAGGATTTCGTCGACATGGCGCCAATCCATGCACTGAAAGTGAATAGAACCATCGACGGAAAATTCCGCAAGGTGCGTAAAAACAGATGTCAGGAACGCCGTGAACTCCGATTGTGACATCTCGCCCGAGGCCATTGCGAACTCCCGGTGCTGAACGCTGCCCAAGCCTCCAACGTGACCCGCAATCGGAACATTATAGGGCGGATCGGTGAACACCAGCTGCGCGCGGGCTTCGCCCAACAATCGCTGATACGTATCCCGCTTGGTTGAATCGCCACAGATCAGGCGATGGCGGCCGATTTGCCAGATATCTCCGAGCCGCGTCACAGCGGGACCGGAGGGAAGCGGAATGTCTGTGTCGGCAGGCTCGTTGCTATTGGCGATGTCGAGTTCGCCGATCAAAAGATCAATTTCCGGCAGTTCGAACCCCGTTAAACCGACATCGAAATCGATGTCGAGGCTGCTCAAATACTGAAACTCCAGTCCAAGCAGGTTGCGATCCCAGCCGGCATTCTCCGCAAGCTTGTTATCGGCGATGACATAGGCGCGGATTTCGGCTTCGCTCATCGCCGAGAGACGCACCGTCGGAACCTGGCTCATCCCTACGAGCTTGGCGGCTGCGACGCGGCCATGCCCGGCGATAATGCCGTTGCCATCATCGACCAGAACCGGGTTTGTAAATCCGAACTCTGTGATCGCTCGTGCAAGCTGGTCGATTTGCTTCTTGGAGTGGGTTCGAGGATTACTCTTGCGCGGATTGAGGACTGCGATGTCCTGATAAACAATGGTCAGGTTGGATCTGTTTGCCGACAGTGAGCTCATTTCTACCTCCGTGACAGGAGGTAGCTTATTAGGCACAAAAGACCGCAGGTTCATTCATATTAAGTCGGCGCATTGTAGTTAACGACCCCATTGAGAAACGTTCTCCAAGTCATGTACCTAAGTTCTGCGCTCCGTAACGCCATTCGCGCCGCGCGTTCATGCGGTGGACCGGTCCACCAATCTTTATTGCGAATGGCAGGCCAACCCTGAAGACCCAAGCGACGATGGCGTGCTCGCAGCCAAGCGAGGTAGCGGGGGTACCTTGCGGTAGCTAAATTGATTCGCATCTCGTTGAGGACAGATTTCGGGGGGCGGCCGGTACGCCACCTTAATTCATCTCGGCGCTCAACGATTGGAACGAGCCAATCCGGAACGGGACTACCGCTGTTGTTCTTGAGCAGCTCGGTAAGCTCTGCCGACGTTGGCAAGTGGCCCCGAGAAATCGCGCGCTCCCAAAAGCGGAAGCTGCTTTTATCAAAGTGATCGTAGATGCTGTCGGTCTGCTTCTCGCCATCGGTGCTCGGGTTGCGTGCCTTCGGCTTCGATGCCGATGCAGGCGCTCGTTCGCTCTGTTTGGTCGATTCAGAATCAATGGCGTTTTTGCATGATGACGTTCCTTGCTTCCCGTCCCTCATTCGCTCCTCCAGAGCGGTCATGCCAATCGGTTGTAGGCTCCAGGATGAGCCCCAATGCATACAAGTGCTGGTGCCTATGCCTCCTTTCGACCGGCGATCCGAGGCAACCAGCCGCGCTTTTCGAGTTCGTTGTCAAAGAATCTGAGGTAGTTCTCTAGAAGAGAGAGGATTTCGAGGTCCTTTGGAGAATAGGGACAGCCTTGCTGAGCGCACTCCTCGGCATCGGCACGTTGTTCCTCGATCATCTTCAGAAAAAGCTCTCTGGCCTCAAGTATTTTCTCAAGCCGATGGAGCTGCTCATGGTTTATCGGACCGGTGATCTTAAGTTTGAAAGTGTTATAGTCGAAGTGCAGGTCATCGGTATGGGGCAGAGGAGGGGGGAGATCGCGATCACGGCAAGCCTTGGCCCTCGCGGCATATTGATCTTGATAGTCACGGTACGTCGCGTAGTGATCGAGAGCTTCGGCGAGCGTATTTTTTTCGGCTGCTTGGATCATTTTGAGAGAGGCGGTTAATGCTAGACGGTTGCCGCTGAGAGCGAGCGCGGATAATTTTCTTATCATCCCCTCCTTCACATTGATGCTGGACGTGCGGTTGCCCTCGCGAATACGCAGCAATGTTTGTGAGTTTTCAAGAATGAGATCATCAAGCGGAAGGCCTTGACGACGTAATCGCCTCTGGACTTTGCGCGAGGACCCACGCGGGTTACCGCTTTGCCCTTTCTTGAACTGAAATGATTTCGGCGGTCGGCGATATCCAACCTTGTCGTCGTCGGCCACGTCTTCCCCAACGGGGCTTACGCGACTTTCCGACTCCTTGTCCGCGTCGGGTGGATCTGTCTCGAAGGTCTTAGACATAGGCTCCTCCAGTTTTGGCTCGGAGTAGCCTTTTCGAAAACAGAAAAGGCGGACTCCGAGCGCGGTTGAACACGCTTCATCGTCAAGTTTCCTTTTCTGCTTCGTTCGCGAGACGAGTTCATATCGTCTGGCCGATGCCATGTTGTGCGCACACAAGACAGCAACAGCGGCCCTCACAAGGGGACACACGATCGACGGTTCGTTATGCCAGGACTGGGTTCCCGTCAAGCACTTCTACTTAGGAGAGGGTTTAGCGCGCTCTGTGGCGTGCGCTTTTTATCATTGCCTAAGACCAATCAATTCCCTGCTGCGCACCGAAAATTCCCTGCTAAATTAGGGCAGGGAATTCGCGGTTAATTCCTTGGATCAACTATCTTTTATGAGAGAAATTCGCGGGTTTTCGCTGAGAAAAGTGAGTCTGCAGGGAATTTCGGGCAATTTTGGAATACTAACCGCGAAGACCAGTTCGCATCCGACTGCGTCCGCCACCACCCAGTTCGTAGGGAACGAATTCGGTGGCACGTCCGTCTATTTGTCGCGCAAATTGCGGGGTTTTGGCGATCTGTCTGGTCTCTGCGCGCGTCTCTGGTCCCAGAAATATCGCCAAAGGGCGGTCCGTCTCTGCATCGAAAATTCCCGTTCCTGGCGGAGCGGCAGAGACCGGTTCGCTGACTGGGTGAGGCAGCTAGTTCGGCCCGCTGCAACCAATCGGTTCAACGGGACATAGCCGGCGTCATGCTACTCTATGAAGAGTTTGGACAATGTTGGTCTTGAATCGCGCTTTCGGGAAACGCTAGAAACGCGGCCGCTGCGACTTGGAAATGCAATACCGACGGTGTTGCTGGTCAGATTGGATCGAGAGCGAGCGCTTCGAACTGACGATCCCAATCAAGCGGGAGCTCGCGCAATTGTTCGAGAGCGATGCCGCGAGGCAAACGACCTTCAACGGCAGCCTTGGTAAGTGCCGGAGAGAGGAAGGCCAGCGATAGCGTCATGTTGACGTGTCGCAGGCTGCATCGCTCGCGTTTTGCGATTGCTTGGGCATCCGTTGCTGAATCGGCGATGAGTTCGTCAAGCCAGTGCCGGCCGCGGGCAATTGCTGCGACGAGCGTGGCGCGTCGCTCCAGTTTCATCGGGCGGAGCGGAAGTTTCGCGGAGGTCGGGCGCAGGAGGATTGACCGCGCTCGTTTGGATGGGAGCTTGATCCAGGGGATGACGATGATGGAGTGGTCTTCTTCGGTGGGATTGTCGGAATCCTGCTTCAGCTGCACGACGAGACGGTGTTGCTGGACCTCGATCCGTTCGATGAGCAAGGAGGCGTAGGTGTTGTCGATCGGGCTCGTGCTTTTGTGTCGCGGCTCCAGGACAACCTTGCGAACCTGATCGTCGATATCGGGGGCTGGGACACGAGAAACTGAACCAACGTCGGCTTTAGCTGCATTTCCGAACAGAAGCGGTCGCGAGACATAGTAGCTGTAGCGCCGGCCCTTCTTCTGGGCCTGGGTCGGCGCCATGCGATGGCCGGCGTCGTCAAACATCAGACCGGTCAGGAGATGGCCGAAGGAGGTCCGGGTTCTGGTCTGATGGCTGCGCTGGTCCGTCAGCATCGTCTGGACGCGCTCGAACAGGTCGCGATCCAGGATCGGGGGCTGCTCGCCCGGATAGATCTGACCTTTGTAGTTGACCTCGCCAATGTAGAAGCGATTGCGCAGCAGGTAGAATAAAGCGCCACAGCCAAAGGGAACTCCACCCCGTGTCGCACCAGTTTTAAGAACGCGCCGCCTGCTGACGATGTTGCGGTCCTTGAGGTCCCGCATCAGGGCACGGACGCTGCCAAGCTCGAGATAGCGCCCAAAGATGTGACGAACCCGTTCGGCTTCTTCGGGGACGACGGCCACCTTACCGTTCTCCATGACGTAGCCAAGGGGGAGGGGGCCACCGACCCAGATGCCCTTCTTCTTGGAAGCTGCCACCTTGTCCCGGATGCGCTCCGAGGTGACCTCCCGCTCGAACTGAGCAAAGGACAAGAGAACGTTGAGGGTCAGGCGTCCCATGGACGTTGTGGTATTGAACTGCTGGGTGACCGAGACAAACGACACTTGATGGGCATCGAACAGCTCGACCAGTTTGGCGAAGTCGGCGAGCGAGCGAGTCAGACGATCGACCTTGTAGACCACAATGACATCGATCTTGCGGGCCCGGATATCCTCGAGCAGGCTCTGCAGCGCCGGCCGGTCGGTTGATCCGCCCGAGAAGCCGCCATCGTCATAGCGGGTCTTGACCTGCACCCAACCGGCATGGGCCTGGCTTTTGATATAGGCGCTAGAAGCCTCATACTGCGCATCCAGCGAGTTGAACTCCTGATCGAGACCATTCTCAGTCGAGACCCGGGTATAGATCGCGCACCGGACGATCTCTCGGGACAGCGCTTTTCCCGCCCTCAAGGCCCATCCTCCCCATCCACCGTGCTATCCCGCAGCCCAAAGAAGCGGGGGCCGTTCCAGCGGGTGCCGGTGATGGCGAAGGCGATCGCCGAAAGGCTGTCGTACCGTGTCCCGTCCCACAGGAAGCCACCCTCAACGACGATCGCTCGCTGGATGATGCCGTTCCATTCACGGGACAGGATGGTGCCGGCCTTCAACTCGACCTGTCCCCGGTCGAAGGCCACGAGCTTGGCCATGATGGAGTCGGACGTCTCTTTCTCGCCGACCCGATCAAGGAACTGGCGAACCGCCGGATCGAGGTCGCCCGACTGATCTGCCTGTCGCCGATAGCTTACGATGGCTGTCTGTAGATGCTTCGGAAGATGCGCCAGTGCGGGCCAGCTTGACCGACGACCGCGAGACTGCGGTCGCCAACGACCGAGATCGCGACAACGCGCGAGCTCGCTCCTCGAGGCTTCAGCCATCGTCAGGCCTGCTTCGCTGCAACGATGCGGTAGATGCGCTGGTCGGCTTCAACGGTTGAGACCAACTCGAGCCCGAGCTTCTTGCGGACCACACCGGCCAAGAATCCTCGCACGGAATGCTGCTGCCAACCGGAGGCGTCTGAGAGTGCGGCAATGGTGGCACCAGCCGGGCGCCTCAGAAGATCGAGCAGTTTTGTTTGCTTATTCATCCGTTCGCTAACCGGCGACGGTGCAACGCTACGCGCCGCTTTTGCTGTCTTCGCTGCGCGATGTCCACTTGCTCTGGCAGCCTTTGCCCGGCCTGCGCGCTTCGAAGGCTTACGATTGCGGGATGACTTCTGCATAGACCCCCTCCACATGATGCGACATCGGCGTCGCACCATCCGAGGCCCCGTCAGCGATGTTGCGCTGCGGGGCCGATCCAAGGGTCATCTCACGCCACAGCAATGCTCGCTTTGCCCGCGAATGCCAGTCCTTTCTGCAGGAATCTCGACAGTACGAAGCGGGGAGGACCCAGATCTTGAACGTTGCCGGGATCTTGTTGCTCGCTTTCGGGGGTCGGTGCGGTGGCGCATGTGAATCTAGATCGGCACCAGACTACGAATCTGGGGGGCAGGAGTTCGAATCTCTTCGGGCGTGCCAAAACCGTCGATCGCCCTCTATTGCCGCCGATCACCGCCGTTTCTACGCTAAAGCTAACAGCGATCAGGCTCTGCCTGACCGAGTGGGCCGTTTACAATCGGGCGGCTTTCAGATTCGGGCTTGGCAATAGCTCCCGCGCACAGGCAGCTCAATCGGACGATCACTCCGAACCAATGCAGAGATTTCCTGTCGATACCGGCTGTCCAGAGTATTTGCTCATCACGCTTTCCTGCTGCACTCGAAAGGGGACACGCTGGTTCACCATTGGCGGCAATTCTCGACAAGGCCTCTCAATTTAGAAACCGTTCTTTCACGACTCATCAGCCTAAAATAGACGGAGCGGGAAAACAGGAATTGCTGGCGTAAGCCTCACGTAAGCAAGGCTTTTCAAGTCCCGCTGTTGAGGAGTTTCCCTTGCCCATTTTGTCCTTAGCAAATCATTTGTGCCGCCTGCGCATGGATGAACGCGGCACAGTAAGCGTCATGATGGGCTTTCTGCTCGTCCCGCTGGTGGGGTTCCTGGCCGTCGGGTTCGAAGTTTCTCACTGGTATCTGATCACGCGCGGGATGCAAAACGCCGCCGATGCGTCCGCGCTTGCGGCCGCAATCAACAACGGGTCGAACTATGATGTCGAGGCCAGAGCGGTGGCAGCACAGTATGGCTTTGTCAATGACACCAACAACGTCACCGTCGGGGTCTCCAACACGGCAGCCTGTCCCAACGGCAGCAATACCTGCTACAGCGTGACGATTGCCGGCTATACACCACTGCTGATGTCGCAGGTTGTCGGCTTCCAGGGCGACAACAACCTCAACGGTAGCCGCCAAAAGAGGTTGAGTGCACTTGCAGCCGCCAAGCAGAGCAGCACGCCTGACAGTCTTTGCATGTTGGCGTTAGCATCTAGTGGTGTTCCTCAGGGAATCCGCACGAACGGATCGCCCACAGCTAATATGAACGGCTGCGACTCAATGTCGAATACCGCCGCGCAATGCAATGGTTCCAACTTAGGACTTGGGATCAGCTTTGCCGTTGGATCTAACAGCGGCTGTGGCGCTCAACAGTTGCACAGTCCTGCGCTAGCGGATCCCTACGCGTATCTTGCGAGTAATATTCCAGCCCTTAGCTCGAGCGGTTGTAAGAATTACCCGCAGGAAACGAAAAAAGGCAACAGCTACACCGTAGCCTCAAGCAACCAGCTGGCGGGAAGTCTCAGCCTCTTGAGTGGCAATAATTTTCTCTGCGGAGATCAATTGCTCACCGGCGACGTAACTATCAATACGCCGCCAGGTCAGTCCGCGGTCCTCGTCATTGAAAATGGTCAGTTTGACCTAAACGGACATGCGCTGAGAACCTCCACCGGTTCGGCGGTCACGCTGGTTTTTTCCGGCACCAATGGAGGTGGATATTCGCACGCGCCAACCGATAACACGAACGGACCAGGAGGCGTTCTCGACCTGACGGCTCCAACGTCAGGAGCGTGGTCCGGCGTCGCAATTTATCAAGATCCCACGTTGACGACCGGTGTCGATGTTTCAGCGGCGGGAAACAGTCCGACTTGGAACATCAGCGGGCTGATTTACATGCCTCATGCGAGCGTCACGCTGAAGGGCGCGATCGACAAATCGACATCCGGCAAATCGTGCGTTGTCCTGGTTGCAGACAATGTTCAGCTCAGCGGCAATGGCGGAATTGCAAAAACCGATATCGGACAATGTTCGCAAGCAGGCTTGACGATGCCAACAGCCATGATTCCCGGCGGAGCAAAGCTCGTCCTATGAGGCAAACAGCAAAACACCGGGGCTGGTTATCGCGGAATCCTAGGCTCCCTTTCTCTGACAAAATTCGGGCGATGAGGGCGGATGGCCGAGGTGTCGCCGCGATCGAATTCGGTATCTTTGCTATTTTTCTGTCAGCCACGCTTGCGAATGTCACGGACGTCTCGATTTACATCTACCAGCGCATGCAGGTGGAGAATGCAACGGAGATTGCGGCCCAAGCCGCATTGAAGACCTGCAGCACCAAATTGCCGGCAACGACAAACTGTTCGAGCCTATTGAGTGCTATGCAGAACGCGTTGGAGAGCACTTCGTTGGGCACAGCCGTCACACTGCAATCTGGTTCGCCGACAGAGGGATACTACTGCATCAATTCATCAAGCGCGCTGCAACGTGTAAGCGACGTCTCCTCGAAACCTGGCGATTGCACCGCAGCAGGTATGCCGACGTTGCAACCGGGCGATTACATTACCGTAAATACAACGTTCACCTATCAACCATTGTTTCCGGGGATCAGTGTCGCCACAACTTTCCCGACACCTATCATCCGGACCGCCATGTTGAGATTGGGTTGATCGTGCGCAATCTATTTAGAGACCTATTTCAAAACAAGGACGGCACCACAGCGGTCGAATTCGCAATCATCGCACCTGTGTTCATTCTGCTGCTTCTTGGCACGATCGGCCTATGCCTTGCTCTTTTTCTGATTGGAAGTCTCCACTACGCCGTTGAAGACGGCGCACGCTGCGCTTCCGTAAAAACCACAATATGCTCCGATTCGGCGACGACCATCGCCTATACTCAAAGCCACTATTTGGGTCCCAACATTTCGCCCACTTTTACCTATGCGTCAGCCGGGTGCGGCAACTCCGTGACCGGATCGGTCACCTACTCGATGAACATCGGATTCAAAACTTTCGTGTTCCCGATTTCGGCTACGGCCTGCTTCCCCTAAGAGTCGTTTGTTTATTATAGTTTGGTTTCGCAGTGATGCATCGCACAAACAAATGATGAAAGCCACCAAGGAAAGCAAGCTCACTGGCCTGATGGGCACCGAACAGGCGCGCCGCGTTCAGCAGATTATCCACTAGGTTACATCAGGTCGGGAAGCATGTGGGTTGCGAGCGGTTGCGCCCCAGGCGGCGAGAAGTTGCTTATGTTGATTCTGGAGCAACCCCCAATGGCTGGCGCGGGCCTCATCGAGGCCCTGGGGATGCGGCTGCATAGCCAGATCATCGAGCGGATCTTCGAGTTCTTGGTGCTACTCAGGGTTGTCCATACCGCAAACCATATCCGGCTGGTAGTTGATTGAGAATTGGGTGATGCTGTCGCGTGATGTTGGACCTGTGCAGTCTGGTCTGGTCAGTGCTGGTCTTGTTGTTCCGGTCGCTGGCCTCGCCGGAAGCCGAGATACTGACCTTTCTTCATCAACTTAACATCCAGCGACGACATTTGCCGAAGAGATTGACCGTTGGTGCCATCTGATCTTCGTTGGGTTGTATCGTTTGGTGCCAAGCACCCTCAACGCACTGACGATTGTGAAGCCGGAGACTGTCGTCCGTTGGCATCGTGCCGGGTTCAGATCGTATTGGCGCTGGAAATCGAGGCATCGCTGCGGTCGACCGATGGTGCCGTTAGAAATTCGCCAGTTGATCCGCGAGATGAGCCTCGCCAATCCGTTGTGGGGGGCTCCGCGAATCCATGGTGAGCTGCTCAAGCTTGGCATCGAGATCGGCCAGACCAGCGCCGCCAAGTATATGGCGCGGAGGAGGGCTCCTCCGTCGCAGGGGTGGAGGGCGTACCTTCGTAACTACGCTTACGGGATCGCGGTGATGGACCTTTTCGTGGTGCCGACAACCTCGTTCCGACTGCTCTATGGGTTGCTGATCATGGGCCACGGCCGGCGGCAGATCCTGTGGTTTGGGGTGACCGCGCATCCGACGGCCGAATGGATCGCCAATCAACTGACGGAGGCGTGTGGCTGGGAGCAGGCCCCTCGTTACCTGATCCGGGACCGCGAAAGAGCTTATGGCGAGATATTTATCCGCCGCGTTCGATCCATCGGCATTCGAGATCGTCCGACGTCTCCTTGCTCACCGTGGCAAAATGCGTATGAACGACTGATCGGATCGATCCGCAGGGAATGCGTTGATCATATCGCGGCGAACGCCATCTGCGTCACGTGCTGCTCTCGTACATGAGCTACTACAACGGCACACGCACCCATTTGTCATTGAACAAAGACGCGCCGATATCACGTTCCGTCGAGACAGCCGGACACATTCTCTGTCGACCGATCCTGCGCGGACTGCACCATCATTATGTCCGGATTTAATTTGCGGTAGGCGCAGGCGTTTGAGCCGTTCGTCCGCTTCCGATACCTCACGCTAAAGCGCCATGATGCGTTTGTTCTCGCTCGCGGCTTTTGCGGTTCGCCGAGCCTTCAGGGAGGACAGGATCACCGCTAGACGTTCCGCTTGGAGCAGGCGCTCGACAAGTTGTTCGGTGACAGGGCTATCCAGCTTGTCCATCCGGATCGCGCGACCCTTGTAAGCCGACTTACGGCGCACGCGATCTACGTGTCTACCTTCGGTAACACTCCGGCAGCGGCAATTCCCGTTTTCTTCACGCTGGTCTTCACCACGTCCGAGGGCTGGCGCATGATCATGATGGGCGTCGGCGTCGGGTTCCTGTTCGCAGCCGTTGGCACGGTCGTCACACGCCGATTGCGCGCCATGGGCATCCGGGATAGGCCTATTACACCAGCAGCGCCCTGGCAGAAAGGCTTTGCCGAACGGCTGATCGGATCGATCCGGCGTGAGTGTGGACCACATCATTGTCCTGGGCGAGGCGCATCTGCGCCGGGTATCTTATGCCGAATATTACAACCGTGCCAGAACTCATCGGTCGCTGCACAAGGATGCGCCGGTTTCTCGCCCGGTTCAGCGAACCGGTGTGATCGGGGCACGTGCCATTCTGGACGGACTGCATCACCGCTACGCCCGTGTTTAAGTTTTCGGTATATACAGGCATCGTGTGGTGGAACGAGTGCGTTTTGACTAGGGATTTCTTCACCGATTATTTGCGACGGAAAATTTCTGGTCAGTTTAAAAGGTTCACTTAAGCCAAAGACGGTAATATTGGGGGACTTGCTTCGGAGGGCCTACGGTCCCGTAGGCCAACTTGCCCGAGTATGAACTACTTTGCGCCAGAGCCTCAAATGTATCTTCAATGGTTGATATTGGTGGCCGGAACGTTCGGGGTTCTCCTGATTCACGAGCTTGGCCATCTTGTGGTGGCCCGCTTCTTCGGCCTCAATGCATCAGGGATTAGCGTCGGACTTGGGCCCGAAGTGATCGGATACACAGATGGATCAGGGACGCGCTGGACGATGGCGTTGCTTCCTGTGGGAGGGAGTTGCACTTTTTCAGACCGTGCCAGCGCACTGACCACTTCGGATCTCAGCGGACGAGCATTTTCCGATGCGTCCCACAGCGAACGAGCCATGATCTATGTCGCTGGTCCGATTTTTAATTTAGCTTTTGCAGGCATAGTATTCTTGACGATCATTTGCCTGGGCGGAAGATTTTCAATTGGATCTCTTCAACACCTCGCAACCACGCTCGCTTTGTTGATTGGTGGCCTGTCCGCCTCTGTCGGATTGTTTAATCTGCTTCCCCTTTTGCCGATGGATGGTGGGCGTTTGTCGCTTCTTGCAATCGAAGCCTGTCGCGGCAGGCGAATTGCCGAACAGGAAGAGAAACAGTTTTTCAGGATTGGTCTGTCAATCCTCGCAGGTGCGACACTGACCTCGGCCCTCTTCCTGTTCAAGGTCATCGGCTGATCGCGCTGCCAGCTCAATGTTGATACTTGACGCCGATTACTCCGCGCTATTCTGCGAGATAGTCTGGCGAGAGGAAGCGGATCGGGGTGCCGTTTGTCTAAAGATTAAGGTACGCAGTGTACTTCCAGCCCCAAATAGCAGCGAAAGCCAGACCAGTGCCATCGGATGAGCGTCTCGGGCGGATGATTGCAAGCACCTGAAGGATAGACGGGAACCAGCGATATAGCTGGACAAAAAACCATCGATCGCTGTTTGCGAGTCGAACACGTCCACGCAGCTTGTGCAACTGATGTTGAAGCGCCGCGTTCTCAGCTTCAAGCCGTAACTTCGACTTGAATGGCGAGGCCAGGACGGCCAAAAGCGAAACAGAGCAACCCGATCATTTCGCCAGTTTTGAATTCATCACGTCATCAACTCGGATAAGTTTTCGGTACACACAGGTATCACACGGAGGACATCGTGAAGGCGGGCGCATCGTCGCTGAGGGGAACTGGCCGTAGCGCTTCGACGATCGCCGCCGTCGCGCAATCGATCGAGCGGATGACGCCGACTGATGATTCGACATGGACATCAATCTTGCGGCGCTCGTCGGGCTGACCCTGGGTGTAGCTGCCTTCAGTCGCTCAAGCTGTGGATGGCGGGCAGCCAGGGCGAGATCATCAACGCCTTCTACGGGCGCATTCTGTCGTTTCCCGCCTTCAAGGAGGTGATCGAACAGACCTGCGCATAGAGAAGATCGATATCGGGCAGCTTGTCGCCCATATCAACGATGTCCAGTTCAAGCATTGGCAACGATTCTTCGACGGCGTGCCTGACAAGGCTTTCGCAAACAAGATCGGAACCGCGCACGAGAAATGTCTTCTCAGCAGCGACCTCTATGTCGCTAGTTCTGCCATCATCCTTGAGAA
Source organism: Nitrobacter sp. TKz-YC02 (assembly GCF_049852135.1). Classification (NCBI taxonomy): domain Bacteria; kingdom Pseudomonadati; phylum Pseudomonadota; class Alphaproteobacteria; order Hyphomicrobiales; family Nitrobacteraceae; genus Nitrobacter; species Nitrobacter sp. TKz-YC02. The sequence goes on along the minus strand of NZ_CP180728.1, from coordinate 2,759,023 downwards.
ATTTCTCGGACCCGTCGTTGACCAGCATCTCGATGATGCCGAATAGGCCGCGGCGTTGAATCTTAACCAACTGTTACGCGATGCATTTGTGCTGGCAGCCGAGCGTCGTGCACCTAATACCCAGTCCATTAAGCGTAATGCCTTAGCCCGCTATGCGCGACGCGTGCGGCGATGTTAATCTCGCGGATATTTGGATGATTTGTGCTCACGCTTCGATTTTGAGGTGCCGTGATGTTGCCGGAACGCCGGACACGCGAACGAACTGCAGTTCATTGCGCCGCCAAGTTTCTGCTGTCGCCGGACATGACGCCGCGAAACTGTATCGTTCGCAACGTCACCGCCGTCGGTGCGTGCATCATGCTGGAAAATGCTGGTGACAAGCTTCCGCAAACATTCGAACTCAGCTTCGACAACTTTGTAACGATCTGGCGTTGCGAGGTTGTGTGGCAAGCGGCCGGTCAGGTCGGTGTTGCTTGGGTGAGCGACACCATTCGGGCGATCTGAGGCCCTCGAGCCCCCGGTTAGTCGCAACCCTGAACTCAAGGCCACGAAAAACACTGGGCTGGAAAACGCGAGCCGAGGCGCTTGACGAGTGGCTACGCGAGGTGAGCTGATCCGTGTTGCGATGACCGTTTGAATGTGCGCAATACACCTGTCCCTGTCGGAAACCTAATCCGGCTGGCACGTGAGGCCGAATTGCGCGATGCTTCTGTCTTATGAGAGAAGCTTGCAGCCTGGTCTGGTCAGTGCTGGTCTTGTTGTTCCGGTCGCGGGCCTCGCTGGAAGCCGAGATCCTGACCCTTCGTCATCAACTTAACATCCAGCGACGGCATTTGTCGAAGAGATTGACCTTTGGTGCCATCGATCGTCTGATCTTCGTTGGGTTGTATCGTTTGGTGTCAAGCACCCTCAACGCACTGACGATTGTGAAGCCGGACACTGTTATAAGATGGCACCGCGCGGGCTTCAGATCGTATTGGCGCTGGAAATCGCGACGCCGCTGCGGCCGACCAACGGTGCCGTTGGAAATTCGCCGGCTGATCCGCGAGATGAGCCTCGCCAACCCGTTGTGGGGAGCGCCGCGAATCCATGGAGAGTTGCTCAAGCTTGGCACCGAGATCGGCCAGACCAGCGTCGCCAAGTATATGGCGCGGAGGAGGGCTCCTCCGTCACAGGGATGGAAGCCGTTCCTTCGTAACCATGCTGACGGGATCGCCGCGATGGACCTGTTCGTGGTGCCGACAATCTTGTTCCGACTGCTCTATGGGTTGCTGATCATGGGCCACGGCCGGCGGCAGATCCTGTGGTTTGGAGTCACCGCGCATCCGACGGCCGAATGGATCGCCAATCAACTGACGGAGGCGTGTGGCTGGGAACAAATCCCGACCTGATCCGAGATCGCGATGGCGCATACGGCGAAGTATTCCTGCGTCGGGTTCGGTCCATCGGCATTCGCGATCGCCATGGCAAAATGCATACGTCGAACGGCTGATCGGATCGATCCGCAGGGAATGCCTTGATCATGTTGTTGTCTTCGGCGAACGGCACCTTCGTCACGTGCTGCTCTCATACATGACCTACTACAACGACGCGCGAACTCACCTGTCATTGAACAAGGACGCGCCGATATCACGTTCCGTCGAGACAGCCGGACGCATTCCCTATCGACCGATCCTGGGCGGACTGCACCATCAATATGTTCGGATCTAGTTTGCGGTAGGCACCCCCCTAGCCGGACGCCTCCCGGCCCTCTGACCAATATCTGAAAATATCCGGAGACACTATTTCCTTCTGGCTTGTCCAGCACAGTCGGCGAAAAAATCGCTCGACGACGGCTGTCAGCAAGCTCGGTGTCCTAAATCGATTTTAAACAAATATCATGGATGATTCTTTTTACTCTATCATCAGCAGCGGCCCCCTCCCACAGGGAGCCGTGGCTGAGAGGCCCGTAGCGAATCGCGTCATAGCAGCGCGTCGGGCGTGATGCTTGCTTCAACCGCAACAGATCAACGAGTTTCCCCGTGCGCAAGAATTTTCCGGTTACCGACGCCGAATATCCCGTTTCCGACGAAACGCTGATCGTTTCCAGGACCGACCTCAAAGGTCGTCTCACCTACGTCAATGAGGACTTCATCGACGCAGCGGAATTTACGCCCGAGGAATTGATTGGCAAGGCGCACAACATCGTGCGCCACCCCGACATGCCGCCGGAGGCGTTCGAAAATCTCTGGGACACGCTGAAGGCCGAGAAGCCCTGGGTCGGCGCGATCAAGAATCGCCGCAAGAACGGCGGCTTCTACTGGGTGTTGGCGACTGCCTCGCCGATTTGCACAAACGGGCAGGTCACCGGCTATACCTCGATCCGCACCAAGCTTGCCGCCGACCAGCGCGCCTTGGCAGACGAAGTTTATGCAGCCATCCGCGAAAAGCGGCCGCATCCGTACCGGATTGATGCCGGCATCATCCGGAAGCGATCGTTCTTCGATCGTTTCGGACTTTTCACCCGCACCATGCGGGCGCGAATAACGACGCTGATCACGCTGCAAGCTGCTTTTCTGCTCACCTGTGGTGTGCTGGGGGCAGTCGTGGTTGGCGGGACGTGGGGGCTCGTCCTCAGCCTTCTTGCCATTGTCGGGGGTGCCGTCGGATGGATCGTCGGGAGTCAGACGCTTCGCGCGTTTGAGGGGCCGATACATCATCTGAACGAGACCATGCTGAACCTCGTTCACGACAAATTCGACAATCGGATCGAAATCAAGCGCGACGACGAGATCGGCGTGGCGCTTCGCAACCTTCAGACCGTGCAGACGCTGATTCGATTCAGCCGGGAAGAAGTCAATTCCACGCAACGCCAGGCCGAGGTTCAGCGCAAGACGGACATGACAAAAATCGCCAATTCTTTCGAAGCGGCGATCGGCGAAATCGTTCAGGCTGTCGCGACGTCAGCGACCGAACTGGAAGCTTCCGCAACCACGCTCGCGTCGAATGCTGACCATGCAAAGGATTTTGCGGCACGCGTTGCCAACGGTTCGAACGAAGCCTCCTCGAACGTCAATTCGGTGGCCTCGGCCACGGAGGAGATGACCGCCTCGGTTCGCGAAATTAGCCAGCGGGTGCAGGAATCAGCGCGCATGGCGGGCGATGCCGTCGAACAGGTGCATTCGGCGACTGAGCGCGTCAGTGCGTTGTCGAGCGCGGCAGCGCGCATCGGCGACATCGTCGAGATCATCAACAATATCTCTGGTCAGACCAACCTCCTTGCCCTGAACGCCACCATTGAGGCGGCGCGCGCCGGGGAAGCCGGCCGTGGGTTTTCGGTCGTTGCCTCGGAAGTGAAGGCGCTCGCCGAGCAAACTAGCAAGGCTACCGGCGAGATCGGTCAGCAGATCAGTGGCATCCAATCGGCCACGCAGGAATCCGTCGCGGCAATCAACGATATTCGTAACTCCATCGAAAAGCTTTCGGGAATCTCCTCCGCGATCGCGTCTGCTGTTGAGGAACAGGGCGCGACCACCCACGAAGTCGCTCGCAACGTGCAGCACGCTGCGCAGGGGGCGCAGGAAGTCTCCTCGAATGTCGGCAACCTCCAGCGCGGCGCGGCGGAAACGGGAACCGCCTCGTCGCAAGTATTGTCTGCGGCGCAAACGCTGTCGCGCGACAGCGCCCGGCTCAAGGTGGAAGTGAACAAGTTCCTGGACTCCGTCCGGGTGGCATAGATGGCGCGCCCGGAGCCATCTCCCCCTCAAACCCAGCAGTGCTAGCCTGATTCCAACCCGAGAGGACCATAGTACTGCGTGCATACAAGACCCGCTGCCGACTGATGCTGGTGGCGGGTTTTTGTTTATACCCCGCCTCAGCGCATTACCCACCAGGACGGGTCCTCCACCCGCCGTCCGCCATTCCTGACGCACGCTCGATAGCTCGACGGTGCGACATACGATCCGGCCAACGCCACGGCCCGCGCGCGCTGCCTCTTTCTAAGCGCTTGCGTACTTTCCGCCTGAATACCTGGTTCAATCGAACGCGAGGCCATTGCGGACCAGCCCGCAACGTCTTCGCCATCAATCGAGCATACCGCGGTGGTGCGCCCATACTGATCCCGGCCGATGCCCTTACAGCTAACGGGCCTTCCCGCGATGTGCTCGTCAAGCGCGTTGGCTGATTTGGCTCCGCACCGATATTGCAGGCTATCGTCGCCGCGAAAGAGTTGGGAAGAGTCAGGCGCGTCGATACCTGAGAGGCGATGCGCTGCCCGTGAATTTCGAGCGTGTCGCCGTCAACAACGGAAGCCTGTCCGGTGATTGTGCCCGCGAGTGCAGGCGACGAAACGAGGGTGACAAGCGTTGCGATCAAGATGACGACGCTTAAGTCCTGAGGTCACTTCGCATGATAGCTTTCCACCTCCCGTCGCGCACCTCGCGCTACGATCAAACAGTCGCGCAATGTGTACGTATAATTGGTTCAACGGGCGCCATTTTGTCCCTTGGTGCTGGTGATGGCCGCCAGGGTGCCCCCGCGGTCTTTCCTTGGCAGCGGAGCGTAAGTTCACTTGCCGCGCATCGGCTGAACGCCGCTAAAGCTGTAGCTCAAAAGTTTTCTCAATCAGAGACACGCCGCTGCGTTCGACCCGATAAGTTGCCCGATAGGTGCCGTGCGGCCATTCGCCTTCGGGGCGTTTTCGTCCGGCCTTCGATGTGTACTGAGCCATATCGTTCGCGAGCGCGGGGGCGGTGTATTGGGCGATGACACGGTCGCCGGGGCCCGTGAGCGTGAGTTGCTGCACGTCACCGGTCTCTAAGCCGATCGCGCGTACATACGCAACAATATCAGAATTGATGCTTGGCGGCGGGCCAATACCATCCCCGGCCTCGACTTCCTCCGACGTGATTGCGTGCGAAGCAAATCCAGCATTGAGGACCGCGAATGGCCGGTAGCTCAGCGCGCTCGCCAGGCGCGGTGCCCAAAGCGAAGTCCCACCACCGCATGCATCAGTAGGGGCTCCGTAGGAGAACGGATCGACAGGTTTTCCATTTCGACGCAAGCCAAAGTGCAGGTGAGCGAACTCGGTATTACCTGACAGCCCAGCGCGGCCCAGGTCCTGCCCCCGCTTCACCGTGTCTCCTGGTTTAACACGGAGGCTGCCGCGCTGCAGATGACAATAGATCGACTCGAATCCGTCTGCATGGGCGAGAATCACAGTGTTGCCGCACTCTCGCCCCTTGATTTGCTCATGACCAATTGTTTGCACAGACACGTCTTGCATGCCATCACGGGTGCGCAGGACCTGCCCATCCGCAGCCGCACGCACCGCAACGCCGGTGCGCTCCCATGCCACGCTCGGCAGACGAAAATCTGTACCGTCGTGCTTATCGTAAGTTTGGTGGCGGCACATGTAATCACACGCTCCCCTTGATGGATCGTGGTCGACGTAGTTCTGAATGAAGCACGTCTGGCCAATCTCGCACGCGATCGGAAGCTCAAGCTCAAGCGACAGGGTCGATCCGGCTGAGTTGGCGAACAGCACTGCAACCGCGAGAATCAGCGAATAGCGTTGATGGTCCATGCCGCGACGACTCGATCTATTTCTGGCGATGCATCCTAAGTCAGGCCGACTCTGTGAATGCGCTCAGCACGTCCCTCGGATCAACTCGCTTGTCATTTTCAGAACGAAAACGTGGCAGAAACATAGTGGCAAGACCGACAGATGATTCACGAAATATTGCGCCGACATTCAGTTATAGCTGAGCCGGAGGGCCATTCAATTGCCACCCGTCAATCTACTCTGGCGTTTCGTGCAGCGATTCGAACACCCGTTGAGGCGCGTGTGACGTATCTTGCATGGCCTTTTGTTCGGCCAAGCGGATCACAAAATTACGCCGCTAGCGAAGCCCAAATGGTGCGGATTCCATGAGTCGAACATGGACCTGCGTCGTAAACGCGCCGCTCTGCCGCTGAGCTAAATCCGCATAAGACGAAACCGCGGGCTGCTTGGGACTTTCCTGCGGCTTCGCTGGGCACCTCCGGACTTAGGGCAATGTCCGGTGAGAAAAGGGTAACGCCTTGTTTGATGCACACAACGTCGGATTGGAATTAAGATTTATTTCGGCGCTCCAGGTTAATTCTGGAACTGGTCGCAAAAGATCAGCCGCGGAGGTCGATCGTCGCGCTTCTTCTATCTAGGCGCAATCTGGCAGTCGTGCGTTTCGCCAACAGAACTCCGGCCGCCTTGTTGGTGAAGTTGGACGCTTGGCCGGTGATTGTGACCGCGTCACTTAGCTAGTTTGATCCATAGCTTTCCATTTACCGTCACGGATAGCCAGCATGACTTGAGCCTGGGACAGGAGCAGGGGATTTGCTTACTCGCGGCGAGTGCTTCGACTTTGTCCCAATCGATTAGAACGGTGCCGTCGTCCTTCACCACATAGAGCGCGATATCGTTGAGCGATTGCGTGACTTTGACAGTCTTGACGGCTTGGGCTGTCCCTATCGTAAACCTAATCGAGCTGGTAGTTGATCGAGAATTGGACGATGCTGTCGTGGGATGAAGGACGTTTGCAGACTCATTGGGTGGATGGTTGTCGATCTGTTTCGATCGCGGGCAACGCTTGAGGCAGAGATTTGGACGCTACGGCAGCAAATCAACGTTCTGCGGCGAACGGCCCCAACGAAACACGCCTTCAGCGCCATCGATCGGTTGATATTCGTTGGTCTCTATCGGCTGTTCCCTAAAGTTCGCGACGCGTTGGCAATTGTGAAACCGGACACCATTGTCCGCTGGCATCGCGCCGGGTTCAGATCGTACTGGCGCTGGAAATCGCGCCCCCGCGGCGGCCGGCCGACGGTGCCGCTGGAAATACGCGAGCTGATCCGCGAGATGAGCATTGCCAATCCACTGTGGGGAGCGCCACGAATTCATGGCGAACTGCTCAAGCTTGGCATCGACATCGGTCAGACCAGCGTGGCGAAGTATATGGCCAGGCGTAGAGGCCCGCCGTCGCAAGGTTGGAAGACGTTTCTCCGCAATCATGCCGACGGTATTGCGGCGATGGACCTTTTCGTCGTACCGACGATCTCATTTCGCTTGCTCTATGGCTTGTTAATCATGGGGCATGGTCGACGACAGATTCTGTGGCTCGGCGTCACAGCACATCCGACTGCGGAATGGATCGCAAATCAACTCACGGAAGCTTGCGGCTGGGAGCAAGCTCCCCGCTATTTGATCCGTGATCGAGATCGGGCCTATGGCGAGGTCTTCATCCGAAGACTTCGATCCATGGGTATTCGCGATCGACCGACGTCGCCGCGTTCCCCATGGCAAAACGGTTATGCTGAACGACTTATCGGTTCGATCCGGCGGGAGGGCCTTGACTATGTTGTTGTGTTCGGCGAGCGGTATCTCCGTCACGTGCTTCTGTCGTATATGAATTACTACAATGAGACGCGTACGCACCTGTCGTTGGACAAGGATGCGCCCCTATCGCGCAGGGTTCAGAGAGCAGGGCGTATTCTTCGTCTTCCAATCCTGGGCGGGCTGCATCACCAATATGTTCGGATTTGATTTGCGACAGGCACACCGCTTGTCCTGTGCAGTTTGTGCGGCGTCAGGGCCCATAGGGGCCGCCAGACTTTCGCCCAAACTTATTTCTGCGGCTGCGTCTGGGTTGCGGTATTCGACGAATGCTTGCCAGGCTCGGTGTGACCGCTCGCAACGCGCTCGCTCACGGGCGAGAAAGCGAACGCGTTGGCGATCTACATCCACATGCCATGGGCAGAGACGGGTTGTGCGGCGGCGCCCGGACAAGCCAATGTCGGTCGCCCGATCTAGTGGACCACAAGAACCGGAATATGCGCAGTAGCAATAACCTCGGCGGTCTGGCTGCCCAAGAGGGCCCTCTTGATCCCCCGGTACCCATGGGAGGCCATGACGATCAGATCGCAACCATGCGTTTTCGCCGCATCAACGATGGCCGCGGCCGGTGAGGCGCTTGGGATATGAAGTGTCTCGACCATCAGTCCCATTTCTTCTGCCGCCGCTTTGGCTGCCGAAAGGATATCTTTTGCATGCCGCGTGTTGGCATCTTCAAGCCGATCCGGGTCCATACCCGCCATACCCCATCCGCTTGCGCTGATGGAAGGAACTGGAGACTGCCCCGTCACAGTGATGATTGTAACCTTGCTGCCGGTTTCGTCGGCCAGCGACAGACCATGGTCGACACCTTTCTGTGCCAGTTCGGAGCCGTCAGTTGAAATGAGAATGTGATCGTACATGGGTAGTACCCCTTCGTACTCAGAAAGTCTGCGACGATCATAGCAATCACATCTGACCTCAACAAGAAGCCGCTCGGTCCCGTAACCAGAGGACCAGCCACAGCGCCGCCAGCGGGTTTGGGATGGGACAAGGGGAGGGTTTCGACGCTGACGCCCGAAAATCAGTTTACTCTTTACACGACTTACAAACTTGATGGTGCGCTGGACGGATTGACGGTCGGCGGCGGTGTGGTGGCAGGACATCACATGGAGCGATGAGGTCTGGAACGGGTTAATTGGCGCCGACGTCAGGAGCACGGCGCCGAGTTATTGGGCCGTCGATCTGATGGCGAATTATAAGTTCAATGAGAACCTTTCAGTCACCTCAATGTCCGAAACCTCTTCGACAAAAAAATATTATTCAATTTACAATTGGTGCAGCAGCTACACGTATGGTGCACCGCGCAGCGTCCAACTTAGCATGACATATGGGTTCTGAAGGCGCTCAACCTCAAACTGGACGTCGAGCGTGTTTGAAAATTAGACTAGGCCTAGATTTTGGCGCCGTTGTAAAAATGATTTACTGGCAGCTTGGACCATTATCGGACAGTCGTCGAATACCGCAACGCTGCCGCAGATGCAGCCGCAGAGATAAGTTTGAGCGAAACCGGAGGTCCCGTTATGTGACCTGAGTTGTTGATTATGTCAGATCATACTTCCGCCCCTCATCCGTTACTGCGCCGCCGTGACGGCCATCATGCAAGAGTCAGCTATGCTGAACCGTTCTTCGATCTCGTCTATGTCTTCGTGGTTACTCAACTCAGTCATGAACTTCTGACCAACCTGACGTTGACCGGCGTGGTCCAAACGCTGATCCTGTGGTTCGCGGTTTGGCTTGGCTGACAATACACCTGCTGGGTCACCAACTGGTTCGATCCCGACACCCCGCGCATCCGTTCGTTGCTATTCGTGGTAATGCTGGCGAGCCTCGTCATGGCAGCGGCCATCCCTGGCGCGTTCGGTGAACGCGGGCTGGTCTTCGCGCTTGCTTATGTCGCGATCCAGGTGGGACGGACCGCTTATATCGTCTTTGAGCTCGGCAAGGATCATCCGCTTGCGGCCAATTACCGCCGCATACTCGGATGGCTCATGGTCGCAGCCGTGTTCTGGATCTCGGGTGCCTTCATGGAGGGCTGGTCCCGCGCCGCGCTATGGGCGGTTGCCATGCTCTGCGAGTATGTCTCGCCAATGTTCGGCTTTGCGCTTCCCGGCCTCGGTCTCTCCAGAACCAGCGACTGGACCATCGAAGGCGGACATCTCGCCGAGCGCTGCCAGCTCTTTGTGATCGTCGCGCTAGGCGAGACGGTGCTCGCTACCGGTTCGACGCTCGGCCGAGCAGCAAGCTGGAACACGGCCATTCTCGGTGCCATGCTCGCCACCTTCCTAGGCACGCTGGCGATGTGGTGGCTCTATTTCGGCACGTCGAGCGAAGACGTGACCGAGACCATCACACGGTCCGACGATCCGCGCCGAATCGGAGCCTGGTTCCACTATCTCCATGCTATCTTGGTCGCGGGCATCATCGCCCCGCCGTCGCCAACGACCTCGTTCTTGCTCATCCACACGATGCGGTGAATATGGCTTATGCGCTCGTCCTGTCCGCCAGGCCGGCGATCTACCTTCTCGGCAGCGCTATCTACAAGAAAGTGGTCTATGGTGCCGGGCCCGCGTCACACATTGTCGGCGTCGTCTTGCTCGCGGCACTCATCCCTGTCACCTACCGCCCGGACCTGCTCACCATGGGCTGGCTCACGACGATCATCATGTTGGTGGTGAGCCTCTGGGAAAAGCATTTGCATCGCAAGCGCCGCACGAGCCGGATCGCGCGATGGCAGTGCATTGAGATGGAGACCAAGAAGATTGAGTGGTGTCGGTGTGCGGAGGTGAGACCAGAAAGCCTTTCAAGAATTGCTATGCTTTCCAATCCGCTTGGCTCACCTGCATGTCAGAGCATCTTCTTCATCGTTACACATGCCATTAACCAGCGACGTTCAGCAAATGGTAGCTGTATTGAGTGACCTTGTACCCTGGCTCCGGGAGAACGGTTCAGCCGTCACCGAGGAGTCGGTGTGCGGACATTTGACGCCCGCGTTTCGAGCCGTCTCCTCTCAACGCTGCGTAGTAGAGTTAGACATAACGAACGGCGAAAAGAGCTAACCAGTTGGAACCATTGGCGCTCCCTAGCGGACCAAGACGACTGAGCCGTTTCAAGAGTTGGCCCAAGGTGAGACCGAAAGGCGTTCCACAGGATTCTTATGTTTTTCAAATACGCTTGACCTACCTTCTTGCGAAGTGACCTGATACCCTAGTCTCCTCCAGCTTGAGGGAGAGTCCTGGATTTCGTTGATCTGCGACCATTCTTTGGACCGCCGGAGGCTAGAGTTTCCGGCTTTGTTGATCTGCGACCATTCTTTGGACCGCCGGAGGCTAGAGTTTCCGGCTTTGTCATGACGGCGAGCTGGGATCGCTGTCACGATTATGCAACGTAATCGGGGGTCTATTCCCGATCGCCCCATGCGGGCGTTCTTCGTTGTAGTATCTGCGCCAATCCTCCAATTTTGATCGTGCGTCGTCAAGGGTCAGGAACCAATGAGTGTTCAGACACTCAGCGCGGAAGCGTCCATTGAAGGCTTCGATGAACGCATTGTCAGTCGGTTTGCCAGGCCGACTGAAGTCGAGCGTGACACCATTGGAATAGGCCCACAGATCCAGATCGCGCGAGATGAACTCGGAGCCTTGATCGACGCGGATGGTCTTCGGATAACCAACTGCCGCGCAGGTGTGCTCCAGCGTTTGAACGACATTCTCGGCGCGGTAGCTGAAGCGCGGATCAAGCACCGGCGAGTACCGTGAGAATAAGTCGACAACGGTGAGCACACGAATCTTGTTTCCCGTGGCGAGCTGATCGTGCACAAAGTCCATCGCCCAGGTCTCGTTGGGATGCGTGGCATCTCTGCGATCGTCGCGCAGCTTCGCCCTGACCCGTCGCTTCGGCGTTTTGTTGCGCAATTGCAGGCCTAACTCGCGATAGATCCGTCGCGTCTTCTTCTGGTTGATTAGCCAGCCTTCGCGGCGCAGCAGCACATGCACGCGGCGGTAGCCGTAGCGAACCCGCGTCTGGCAGATCTCCTTGATCTTGCTTTCGAGGCTGGCCTGTCCGGGCCGGCGCGACTTGTAGTGATAGGTTGATCTGTCGACCTCGAGTATCTGGCACACCCGCCGGATCGAGACATCCCATTCACCGCGGACCGCGTCGACGAGCTTGCGCTGACGAACAGGCCTCAGATTTTTCGGCGGATGACGTCCTGCAACATCTCGCGATCCAGGCTGAGATCAGCGACCAGTTTTTTCAGCTTGCCATTCTCATCCTCAAGCTGCTTCAGCCGCCGCATCTCGGTCGGCAGCAAGCCGTCGTACTTCCTTCTCCAGTTGAAATAGGTCGCCTGGCTGATCCCGGCCTTACGGCAAATATCAGCCACCGGCACCCCATCGGAACCCTGCTTCAGAATAAATGCCTTCTGCGCGTCTGAAAACTTCGAGGCTTTCATCGCTCTCCGCTCCTCCCAGTCCGAGGAAATCCAGCGGAAAAACTCTAACCAAAAACGGTCCGATTTGAAGGTCGCAGATCAGAAGCCGACAAAGCCGAAATCAACCAACACGAGAATAGGACGAGAGCATCTCCTCACCTGAAGAGTTTTTCTCCACTGCTGCAATGCCGCAATTGGCCAATTGTATCTTGTGTCTGCCCCCCGAGCGCCACGCGGCGAGCATAGCGTGAGCCGCGACATGGCGCATCTCTACCCGCCGATTCGCTTGCCCCGTGAAGAGCAGGTAGCGCATTACGATATCGAGTGCCTCGCTCAAAACGTCCGCATCAGCGTACAAGGGCCATGGGTATAATAACATCGCACGCTCCATCGTCATGAAAGTGTACATTCAACCTGGGTTTGACCAACGGTTTGACGCTTTCGCCAAGAAACATTTCGGCGCACCATTTTAAGGGTCACAAACGCGAAGGGTCCCCGTGATGCCGATGGGGGTCATTTTTCGATCAGCATGCACAGTGATAAGTCCCCGGACTTATTGGCGGATTAAGGAGAGGACTTAAGGGGCGCCGTCGATACAACAGCTTCCGCTCGGGCGGTTGTGGCTCCACTTTAAACAGCGATCGCCAGTTGCCAAACGCCTTGAGCGGAATAAACGTTCAGACCTACGTCCGGAGCTATTCGTAGGCGCGGGGGATGAGCCTCGCTTTACGATGACTTGTGGTGATACTGCAGCGATACAAGGAGGCTCTTCAGCCCTCGCAGCGGCCAAAGCGTCACGATCAGGATCAACGGAATCCAAAGCGCCACGTGAACCCAATACGGCGGCTGATATTTGACTTCAGTAAATAGAGCGGCGGTGACGACGATGGCACCCGCGATCATGATGACGAATATGGTGGCCCCGTCGCCGACGTTTGCGAAGTTGAAATTCAGACCGCACGAATCACATTCGGGCTTCAACGTCATGAATCCGTCGAAGAGCTTCCCCTTGCCGCAGCGCGGGCATCGGCACAACAACCCAGTGGAATATGGTGAAGGCATCTTTGCGTGAATCCCTTGTCATTGATTACCATTTCTAGCTTTCTGCGCTCCGAGCGGGACAGTAACTGACCGAGCCAACTCGCAATGCTAATGCAAGCCATTTTACCCGAGACGTGATGCGATGCGTGACGCGTCCACCTCGTAGCAAGCGCACAGAAAGCGACTATCGGGTCGCGGCCGTCCAGACCACACCCTCAGAGGCAGCGCAGATGCCGAGCGGGCTTATCCCCTCAAAGTTTGCCAAGATCCGTATTTGAATATCTACACATACTAACTGATATATCAAGCATAAGGCTAAATATACTTGATATCATCGGCGCAACGTTCTCTCCAGTTCGAGGTGCTGAAAAGCATGTCGATTAGCGCCTGATCAGGCCAAGCTGGTCGGGGTTGCGCAGCTTGCTCGGGCGCGGCTGATCAGGCTTTCGGCTTTAGTTTTGTGAGCGACTCTTGAAGCGCCAAGATTCGTTTTCGGTCTCGACGATCTCGCAGTGATGGTGATCCGGTCGAGCAACGCGGGTGTCATCGTGGCGTCGTCGAAGGCGTTCAGCCATACGTCCTCATTGATCGTCGGCAGCGTCGTCGGCGACGAAGGCGCAGCGCTCGTCGCCGCCACGTTCGCTTACCGCAATCGCGCAATTGAGCAGACCCCGGGTGGCCAGAACTGGGTAGCGCGACTCGATCGCGTCACGCACCCGCCGACCCCGCGCGATCGCCCGCTCGCGCGACTTGGGAACTCGTGCATCATATTCGAAATGCACTAGCACCGGCACCGGTAGACCGTGCGCGGCGTTGAGCTTGGTGAAGATATCAATCCCGACATCCATGTCCGGCGCGCCTTCCTCGATTGTATTGAGGTGAGCAAGATAAAATAGATTGCGCAGCTGCAGCGGCCGCAGCTTCTCACCGGCGATGATGTACTCCTCGTCGTGCCCGATGGTCGCGTAGCGCCCGGTGTGGTGCTCGATGACGTATTCGATTTGCGACAGGTTGGCCTCAGCCAGCGCCAGCACCAGGCGGCGCATACCCTCGTGCATTCGGCCGGTGTCCTGGCTCCCGTCATTCATGCCCTCGGCAACGGCGACGGTCTCGGCGATATGGGCCCGAGCCGCATCGGGCGCTAGCCCGAGGGTGTCGCGGTAGACCTGCGCGGTTTCGAAGTAGCGGTGCGCGTTAAGCTCGCCGAAGCCATCAGGCAGATGGATGCGCAGCGCATCCAGATCCGTGTCAACACCGATAAGCAGCACATCTGGCGCAGCGCCCGCGCCGAAAGTCTGGTCGACCGCCGCTCGCAACTCGTGCAGGCGCTGCAGTGCCGCCTCTATGGCCTGACGGTCGTTGCTGCCGTGAGCAGCGCAACCGTGATTATCGGGCGAAGAACTGCTGAAATGATAAACGGCGATCTTGAGGTAGTTCAGGCGATCACCATCGACCATCTCCCCCGATAGCCGCTTGACTTCGCGCTCTGCCCAGTCTGACATATTGGCTTCGACATTAAACAGTGCGCCGGCATACCCCTTCACCCGCACATTTGGCCCAGGCAACATGCGCAGCACATAGGCGCCGACGCCCTGCAGCCGGCCGTCGGAACACGGGCTGATGTCCACGGTGTGGTAGCCGCACGAACGCAGAAAGTTCTCGTCGAGCGGGAGGCGTTGGCGCCAACCGATCTGCTCGGTCTGCGCGTTATCGACGCTCAACTTCAAAGAGCTGAATATGCAGCGTGAATGCAGCGTGGACAAATCCAGCCCGCACACCCAGGCGTCCTCGAGCACCTGCGTCGGAAGATCGAAGCCGAGTTGTTCGCGGGTAAGCTGCTGCGCCCGCCCGATAAAATTCTCGTCGTGCTGATACGTCGAGATACGCTTGAGCACGTCGACGATGCGGGTAAAACGCGAGCGCACGGTTTGCTCGTAATCGAACAGCAGGCGATTGAGATCGCGATCGACCAGCGCATGCTCACACATCTGCTCGCCGTCAGTCATGCCCGCCGGACGATCAAGCATAGCCGCCGCCACGGGCGTTGCCACAGCAACGGGGCTGGCTTTTCGTCGCAGGGACTGAAGGCGTTTACGCGTGTTCATATCCGCGATCCTCTGTAATGCAGCCCGGTTTTGAGACATCCGGCTGGGCTTCGTTAGCCGCGCAAGCAATGGTCGAAAAGCCGATCATGCATTAAGACTGAAACCGGGCCACCTCATGGGGGCAGGCCACCATGAACTTGGTCGGGCGGCAGACCTGGATGTCGCTGACGAAAATCACACCTGAGTGGGTGTCGAAAAACGGCTGAAAACCATCGAGCAGCGAATCGGCCAAGCCTTGCGGTACCGCAGCGATGATCATGATGAGGACGTCGTCCTCGTTGAACATCAGGTGACCTTCGTACAGGCCGTGGCTGCCCTTGCCGGACAGATTGCCGACGATGGTGTAACCCTTCACCCCGGCGCGCTCGAGCAGGTCGGTAGCGAATTCCTTGTGCTCGCCGGCGAGAATGATTTCCAGTTTTTTCAGCGGATGCAGTTTGATCGCATTCATGCGACGAGATCCTCCTGAGCCTGGGCAACGAGCGGCGCGCTCATTGTTGAAGACGAAAGGCTTGTAGCCCTGAGTGGGTCGATGACTGCTTGGGCGAGGCCAGCGGACGCGCCTGCTGGGAGATGAACGCCAGGAAGGACTGCGCCACCGCCGATAGGCGTTTGCCCTTGCGATGCACGACGAACCATTGCCGCACGATGGGAAAACTCTTCACATCGAGAGTAACCAGGCGGCGTGTCACCAGCTCCAGCTCCAGAGTGTGCAGCGACAGGATGCCCAACCCCAGCCCGGCTTCGACAGCCTGCTTGATGGCCTCGTTGCTGCTCATCTCCATCACCGAATGGAATTCCACGCCGTGGCGCGAAAAATGACGCTCCGCGGCGTTGCGGGTGCCCGAGCCGGGCTCACGCGTAATGAACGGCTGACGTCCCAGTTGCTCCAGCGGAATCTTCCGGCGTCCAGCCAGGGGATGTTCGGGCGAAGCGATGACCACCAGTGGGTTGTCGAGGAACGCGCGCGCGACGAGCTCGGCGTCCTCTGGCGGTTGCCCCATGATGGCCAGGTCCTGGTTCGCCGCTGAGAGCGTCTTGAGGATATGCGTCTGGTTGGACACCTGCAGCCTCACCTGCACCCTGGCATGGCAGGCGCAGAAAGCTGCGATGAGCTTCGGCATGAAGTAGTTGGCCGTGCTGGCCACGGTGAGGTCGAGTTCTCCGCGATGGACGCCGCGGAACTCCTCCATCGCCGACTCGAGATCGTGCATCTTGGCGCCGATGAGCGTGGCGTGGCGATGCAACTCGCGACCTGCATCGGTCGGATGGATCTTTTTCCCGACGTGGTCGAACAGCGGCACGCCGATCTGCTCTTCCAGCTGTCGCATCTGCATCGAGACCGCCGGCTGGGTGAGGTGCAGCGCGTCGGCCGCGCGCGTAAAGCTCCGCCGACGCACCACCGCGTCGAAGATCTGGAGCTGTCTGAGCGTCAGATACATAAGCGAATCTAATGCATTCTATAAGAAATAACAATTGGTGTTTAGTATATCATCGTTTATATTTTTGGCACGTGAATAGCTTGTAAAAACACCTTATATTATGCTGAAGACACATGTTTTTTGTTAAAGACATGAGATATCAACTTGAAGACATGAGATTTTACGCCTCAGTTGCCTAGCCGATCGACCTTTTCGAGGAAGGCCGCGCCAGATCGCTCGCTGCTAGTCCGGAAGCCCGATGGTCGCGATCAAGTGGGTGTCCAGTTCGATGTCGGGAGGGGGGCCATGATTGCGAAGCGCATAGCCACGCAAGGCCTGCGTATCTCCTGGCGAGTGGTGATCGTCAGACTGACGCCAATCCCCGGATGGAGCTTCAAGAAGGAGCCGATCGCTGCACAGCGGGAAATGCCTCAAAAATCAAGGTGAACCCACGGGCTGAGATGGCCGAGCTCTATCGTACGGGCAAACTTGATCCAAGCATCGCTGATACGGCCGTTGCCGCGGCGTGACATTCGATCCGGAACTTTCGCGGATCACAGAGAGAAGAAGGAGAGATAGATGAACGTCCAAAACGAAAAATCGGTGACCGTCCGCGGAAAGGACCGCTACAAATCCGGCGTCATGTCCTACAAGAAGATGGGCTATTGGGAGCCGGACTACACGCCGAAGGACACTGACGTCATTTGCCTGTTCCGGGTTACGCCTCAGGATGGCGTCGATCCGATCGAAGCCTCGGCGGCGGTGGCTGGTGAATCCTCGACGGCGACCTGGACCGTGGTATGGACGGACCGCCTCACGGCAGCCGAAAAATACCGCGCCAAGTGCTATCGCGTCGACCCGGTACCGGGGGCGGAAGGCCAGTACTTCGCCTATATCGCCTACGATCTCGACCTGTTCGAACCCGGTTCGATTTCCAACCTCACCGCGTCGGTCATCGGCAACGTGTTCGGCTTTAAGCCGCTCAAGGCCTTGCGGCTCGAGGACATGCGGTTGCCCGTTGCTTACGTTAAGACGTTCAAGGGGCCGCCCACCGGCATCGTCGTCGAGCGCGAGCGCCTCGACAAGTTCGGTCGGCCGCTGCTTGGCGCCACCGTCAAGCCGAAGCTCGGCCTGTCCGGCCGCAATTACGGCCGCGTGGTCTATGAGGCTTTGAAAGGCGGTCTCGACTTCACCAAGGACGACGAGAACATCAACTCGCAGCCGTTCATGCACTGGCGAGAACGCTTCCTCTACTGCATGGAGGCGGTCAATCGCGCCCAGGCAGCGACCGGAGAGATCAAGGGCAGCTACCTCAACGTCACTGCGGCGACGATGGAGGACATGTACGAGCGCGCCGAGTTCGCGAAAGAGTTGGGCTCGGTGGTTGTCATGATCGACTTGGTGATCGGCTACACCGCGATCCAGTCGATGTCGAATTGGGCGCGCAAGAACGACATGATCCTGCATCTGCATCGCGCCGGTCATTCGACCTACACGCGGCAGCGCAGTCACGGCGTGTCGTTCCGCGTCATCTCCAAATGGATGCGGCTCGCCGGCGTCGATCATATCCACGCAGGAACCGTGGTCGGCAAGCTGGAAGGCGATCCGCTTACCACGCGCGGCTTCTACGATATCTGCCGCGAGGAGTACAACCCGACCCAGCTCGAACACGGCATCTTCTTCGACCAGAACTGGGCGAGCCTCAACAAGGTGATGCCGGTCGCTTCTGGCGGCATCCATGCCGGCCAGATGCACCAGCTCATCCAGCACCTCGGTGAGGATGTGGTGTTGCAGTTCGGCGGCGGCACCATCGGTCACCCGATGGGCATCCAGGCCGGTGCGACAGCGAATCGTGTGGCGCTGGAAGCGATGATCCTCGCTCGCAACGAAGGTCGCGATTACGTCAGCGAAGGGCCGGAGATCCTGGCCAAGGCAGCCGCGAGCTGCACGCCGCTGAAGCAGGCGCTTGAGGTGTGGAAGGACGTCACCTTCGACTACGCCTCGACCGACGCTCCCGACTACGTGCCCACCGCCGTTCCTGCGGCGTAATGGAGGACATCATGCGTATTACTCAAGGTTGTTTTTCGTTCCTGCCTGATCTGACCGACGATCAGATTTCCCGGCAGATCCAGTACTGCCTCAGCCAGAAGTGGGCGGTGAACATTGAGTTCACCGACGATCCGCATCCCCGCAATACCTATTGGGAAATGTGGAATTTGCCGATGTTCGACCTGCTGGACGCGGCAGGCGTGCTGATGGAGCTGAAGGAGTGCCGGAAGGTCTATGGCGACCGCTACATCCGGATCTCCGGGTTCGATTCCAGTCCTGGCTGGGAGTCGGTGAAGATCTCGTTCATCGTCAACAGGCCCAAGAACGAGCCGGGCTTCCGGCTCGAGCGCCAGGAATCCGATAGTCGCAACGTCCGATACACCACGACCTCCTATGCGGTGGCCGAACGTTCCGAAGGTCAGCGCTATTCATCATGATTCCATCCGGCTAAGGCTGGACGATTTATCCTTTCGGTCGTCCAGCCCGGAAGTACTGCTCCGTCGTCTCCTGACGACGGAGCCTTTCTCCCCGAACGGTTTTCTCGCGAGCGGTCGTAAAAAAGAAGCTCCCGACCGAGGTTATCAGGACCATCTTCGATGCAAGAAAAAGTCAACCTTCGCGAGGAACTCGAGGCCGTTGGAATCGGCGAGATACTCAAGCAGCTCGATCAAGAGCTGATCGGTCTCAAGCCGGTCAAGACACGAATCCAGGAGATTGCGTCGCTGCTCCTCGTCGAGCGGATACGCAAGAAAATGGAACTGACGTCGGAGATCCCGACATTGCACATGTCGTTCACCGGAAATCCCGGTACCGGCAAAACCACCGTTGCCTTGCGGATGGCCGATATTCTCCATCGACTGGGTTATGTACGCCGTGGCCATGTCGTTTCGGTCACGCGCGACGAATTGGTCGGACAGTATATCGGCCACACCGCGCCGAAGACCAAGGAAATATTGAAAAAGGCGATGGGCGGTGTGCTGTTCATCGACGAGGCCTATTACCTTCATCGGCCCGACAACGAGCGAGACTACGGCCAGGAAGCCATCGAGATACTACTTCAGGTCATGGAATCGCAGCGCGAGGATCTGGTGGTAATTCTCGCCGGCTACGCCGACCGTATGGAAAGATTCTTCTCCAGCAATCCCGGTTTCCGTTCTCGCATCGCCCATCACATCGACTTCCCCGACTACACCAACGAGGAGTTGCTCGCGATCGCGGAGGTGATGCTGCGTCACATGAACTATAAATTCACCTCTGACGCCCGCGACGCCTTTGTACGTTATATCGCGTTGCGCAAGGCGCAGCCCTTGTTCTCCAACGCACGCTCGATCCGCAACGCGCTGGATCGTATTCGCTTGCGTCAGGCCAATCGCCTGGTCGCGGACGAGGACGCCATCCTGTCTGTCGACGATGTCCAGTCGGTAGTAGCGTCCGACGTTCTTGCCAGTCGCGTGTTCGAGACGTCGCAGCCTGCCGTTGTCGAGTAATTGACGGACAAGAGAAGGCGATAGCCCTGCCGAGATCAGCCATTGTGGCTGCACCCCGTTTTTCTGTCCGAAAATGACCAATTTTTTGAACAGTAACCGATCAAGATCGCCTGATTAGCGAGTTCTGACTCGCTACATCACTATGATTCGACAACAATCATGGATGACGATCGCGTCGATCGAAACAGTACTGGAGTTGTGGGCGTCATAGCTACGGGATGTGAAACGACGGATGCGCCCGTGCCCGTTGTTTGCGCAGGAGCGTACGGTGGTGAACGCGGGAAGAACCGCGCAAGGCTGGCTGGATGCGAGCGTAAGCGGCGGGAGATCCCGCCCATGGCGCCAGCAGGAGCTTCTGGGCCAAGACCGCTGGGACGTAGACGAGCTGCACGATCTGGTGCGCGAGTATTTGCCGTCAGAACCCTTGAGACAAAATTGAGAGGCTTCACGAGGGGAGGATTTTTGGTTCATCGTAGTCGCAAGGAGCGAAGATGAAACAAAAATCTGGGCCGGGCAAAGCGCCGGCGGATCAAATGCTGACCGACGCCGTTCTGAACGAGATCGCGGAATGGCAAAACGGCCGCTCGATGTCAGCTATCCGCTGGTGTTCTTCGACGCGTTGCGGGTCAAGATTCGCGACGAAGGCTTTGTGCGCAACAAGGCGGTGTACATCGCGTTGGGCGTTCTGCCTGACGGTACCAAGGATATTCTGGGTCTGTGGATCGAACAAACCGAAGGCGCCAAGTGCTGGTTGCTCGTCATCAACGAACTCAAGGGCCGCGGCGTCAGTGATATCCTGATGCCGTCGTCGATGGGCTGGGAGACTTAGCGAAGCCTGCTGCCGGTCGACCGCCAAGCGCCAGACCGGGGTGATGGACGATAGAAGCGAGCCACGCTGTACGTCGCGCCGATGGCGTTAGCACTCCTTAAGCGAAGCGCTCAGTGAAGATT
Organism: Nitrobacter sp. TKz-YC02; assembly: GCF_049852135.1. Classification (NCBI taxonomy): domain Bacteria; kingdom Pseudomonadati; phylum Pseudomonadota; class Alphaproteobacteria; order Hyphomicrobiales; family Nitrobacteraceae; genus Nitrobacter; species Nitrobacter sp. TKz-YC02. The sequence goes on along the minus strand of NZ_CP180728.1, from coordinate 2,738,135 downwards.
TGACGCCCGCAAAGGACATCCGAAAATCATACTTCAGGGAGACACTTCAGAGAGGGTAGATTATCGAGTTCGTTCCAAGGGCCGCGACGAGAAAGGCTTTGGTTGCTTTATCTTTGGCTTCGTGACTTGTTCTTTGAGCCGGACGCCCCGACCGCCGGCCAAGCTTTGACCATCCGGACTAATCAACTCGATGCCCGCGTTGTCCAGAGCTGAAACCAGTTTCATCAGGGAATCGACATTGCCACGGATGACGCCGTCACTAGCTTCCATGCGTTGAATAGTCGGAACTGAAAGATCTGCCAGTTCAGCCATTTGCCGTTGATCTATGTTCAGGAGCGCACGGGCGGCCCTGAGTTGATTGGCGGAAATCATGAATTCTGGCAACCCCGATGCGGTTCACAGTTGATGTGCTTAAGTCATATGGAATTTAGTATCAAGTATCAATTTAAATGTACAATACATCAACCGTGTTGTCTAATACATTTGTGAAATGTAAATCGCATCCTTGTCCTGCGCGCAAATGATTATCAGAACTCTCCCGCCGAGAGTGGGTCAATGATGCCAGAGATCTCCATTGACGACCTTTGGTAACGGAGCTCTCCGAAGCCGCGTCCTGTCCCTTTACCACTAGGCGATCACGGCGTTCCTATACCCGGAGGCTGCTCACGTCAGCGCCTCCTCCTCTTCCGCCGCCGCGTCGCGCCGCGCTACCCCGCTCTGCGCGAGCTTGCTATGCGTGCCCCTGCTATGCGCGACCCTGCTATGCGCGGCCTTGACGCCTTCAGCCAGATCGCTGCGAAATCGCACGTAAGGCGGCTTCACGCCATGGATCAGAAGCGTGCGCCGGATCGCGGGAGACGCTCCGGTAATATAGACGGGCGCTCGCCGGCAATGCGTCTTGTGCACAAAGCCCTCAATGGCTGCAGCTCCGGAGGAATCGATCACCGACACGTCCGAGAAATCGATGACGTAGGCTTTCGGATGGTCGCCAATACTGTCGAGTGCCGCGCCGACATTCGCCGCCGCTCCGAAAAAGAACGCCCCGGAAATCCGGTGAACGGCCACATCGGGATCAGTGGCGAGGGCGACATCATACGCTTTCCGGCCATTGCCATTGACCCTGTCCGACTCGTCCTCGTCGGTCGGCAAACGCGCGTTCTCGACTTCCACCATTTTCGCCATGCGATGCAGGAACAGAAGCGCCGCGATACCGAAGCCGACAAGAATGCCTTCGATGAGGCCACTGAAGATCACCAGCAAGAACGTAACCACCAATACCACCGCGTCGCTGCGCGAGGCACGCAGAAGCATTGCGAATGCGTGCCTTTCGGCCATGTTCCACGCGACCACGGCCAGCACGGCGCCGAGCGCGGCCAGCGGGATGTACGAAGCGAGTGGTGCGGCGACGAGCATGAACAGCAACAAGAACACCGCATGCAGCATGCCCGCGACCGGGCCGTGCGCACCGGAGCGCACATTCGTCGCTGTGCGGGCGATCGTGCCGGTTACACAGAAGCCGCCAAAAAACGGGGAAACGATGTTGGCAATACCTTGCGCCACGAGCTCGCAGTTGGAACGGTGCCGCTGTCCGCTCATGGAGTCGGCCACCACCGCCGATAGCAGGCTCTCGATAGACCCCAGCAGCGCGAATGACAGGGCAGCGGGCAGCACCTCAGTGATCTTCTCCAGCGAGATCACGGGGAGCATGGGTGCTGGCAGCGTTTGGGGAATACCACCGAAACGGGTGCCGATGGTCTCTACCGGCAGGCCGAGCAACCAAACCGCAACCGAGGCAACACCGACCGACATCAGCATCGCAGGCCAGTAGGGACGGAAGTAACGTATCGCGACGATCAACGCGATCGTCGGTACGGAGACGGCCACCGCCGCCGCGTTCATGGTGGGCAACGCTGCGCCAATGGCCGTCAGCTTGGGGATCAGTTCCCCCGGCTCTTTGCCCGCAAGAGTGAGGCCGAGTAATTCGCTGAGTTGGCTGGCGAAAATGATCACGGAGATACCCGCCGTGAACCCAATCGTCACCGGAAACGGAATATATTTGATGAAGGTCCCGAGCCTCAGCAGTCCCACCACGAGCTGGACGACGCCCGCAATCATGGTGGCAAGGAGCAGTCCTTCCACGCCGTGAAGCGTAACGGTCGTGGCGATAAGGACGATGAACGCGCCCGCAGGGCCGCCGATCTGAAATCGGCTGCCGCCAAGAAACGAGACGATGAATCCGCCGATGATCGCAGTGTACAAGCCGCGGTCCGGAGTCACGCCGGAGGCGATGGCGATCGCCATGGAGAGCGGCACCGCCACGATGGCGACGGTCAGCCCGGCGAGAACGTCTGCGCGGAAATCCCTAAAGTGGTAGCCTTCCCGGAGGACCGTGACGAGCTTGGGTGTGAATGCTTCAACAAAGGTCGGTTCAACCGATCGCGCAGTCATCGCCATCCCTTATTTTATGCCGCTTGAATGGAGGGATCATCCGGGGGCAGGTAGCCGCCGTCCGGTAATTTTTGCTTTTGGTTAGAAGGCGTTATCGCCCGACGGTGAGGCTGGGTGCGTGAAGCGGGCTCTCCGTCCGCCCCCCCGCTTCTCGCGTTCTCGACGATTTTGGTGAGCGTGTGGACGACCCAGCGCTCATTCCCCTCGTTGGCCTCCATCCGCTGGATCGTCGGCTGCGACACCGCGGACATCTCGACCAGTTGTTTCTGGTCGATGCCGAGCAAGGCGCGGGCAGCACACATCTGCGCGGAGGTGATCAGGCTCGCTCTCCTAGCTCAAATGTACGCTACTTTACACTCGCAATGTATCTTACTTTACATTCAAAATATCAACTAGGGCAAATAACCGCACCTTGCATGCGTCCGAATGCCTTCGTCGCCCGGCCTTTTCTGCTCGCGCCGCATCCATCGTTATGTCGTGGGTTTGCAATGGCCGCCTTCCTCACCGAACTGTGGTTCCTGTCGATGGCCGACGCTATCGAACGGATCGAGGAATGGAGGTGCCACTACAACAATGATCGGCCCCACACCTCGCTCGGCAACTTGACGCCGAACGAGTTCGCACGACAAACTCAAACAGCTCGAGAAATTGCCTGACATCTGGACCACAAAACGGGGCAGCTCCATCCGATAACTCACGCTGAAGCGCCATGATGCGTTTGTTCTCGCTCTCGGCTTTGCGGTTCGCCGAGCCTTCCGGGAGGACAGCATCACCGCTAGACGTTCCGGTTGGAGCAGGCGCTCGACAAGTTGTTCGGTGACAAGGCCATCCAGCTTGTCCATCCGGATCGCGCGACCCTTGTAAGCCGACTGACGGCGCCGCGATCTACGTGCCTACCTTCGGTAACACTCCGGCAGCGGCAATTCCTGATTTCTTCACGCAGGTCTTCACCACGTCCGAGGGCTGGCGCATGATCATGACGCGTCGGCGTCGGGTTCCTGTTCGCAGCCGTTGGCGCGGTCGTCACACGCCGATTGCGCGCCATGGGCATCCGGGATAGGCCTATTACACCAGCGTCGGAACCGAGTCTCGAAGGAGAGACCTCTGAGCCAGAAAGCGCATCTATAAGATGAAGGAGGCCGATTGCTTATCTCAAGAAGCCATCGACCCTCGGGGTATTCAATAAGCTACTGAGGGCTGGAATCGGTTGGCGGAACTGACAGAGATCGTAGGCTAGAGCATTTTCGGTGGCAGTGAAGCCGGATATCACGCTCGCCGAGTTACGAGACCTGTTGAAGCGTCGCGGGGATATCGGCCGGCATTGCTTCGCTCTGGCGTCTCTTCCAGCGCAGAAAGATCACACTTAAAAAAAGACAGCGCACGCTGCCGAGCAACGGCATGGCGATATAAATGCCGCGCGTGAGGATTGGTTCGAAGGGCAAATCGATCTCGACCCTGGGCGCCTCGTCTTCATCGACGAAACCAGCGCCAACACTAGAAATGGCGCGGCTTTACAGGCGCTCGCTTCACGAAAGGCTTGACGTATCCCGGAGCGATTAGCCGGACATCGTGCTCCAGCTTCGCGATCTTCCGCGCCCAATAATGGCCGCCGCAACCTGATCGAAAAATGCTCTAGCGGCACCCAACAAGCTCTGATCCGTTGTGGATTGGAGCGGGAATATCCAGGCCCTTGGCTTCATATTCATGGATCTTGTTACGCAAGGTGCGAACCGAAATAGCAAGCGTCTTTGCTGCCCGCGTCCGATTGCCATCGCAAGCACGCAGCGTCTCAATAATGAGATCGCGTTCAACCTCAGCAATCGTTTGTCCGATCAGTAAGGCAATCAATCCCGCCTCGCTGACTAGAGCGTTCGGAACAGCTCCTTCCTCCCAAATCCAACCATTCAACAGTTGTGCCACCCTTACGATCGAATCAAGTTTGCTTCCTTTGATGCGTTGGGATTGTGACGATAGGCGGGCATCTTGATTAGGCCGTATATGGCGACAAGCCACCACCGATCGGCAACCGGAAAGCAAGAGAGCCACAACTGGGGCAAGCGGGCGCGGGATAAAAAACAGCGATTGCGTATATTTATCGTAACTTCTGCGACCATATTAGATTGATTTAACAACGCGCAGTAACAGTTTGATTCTCATATTTGGGAAGTCGCTTCTTCGCCTCTTGCGAGCTTGTCTTGCTGGAACGACTTTTCCAATCAACGCCATTGAATCCACGGAACGGGACTTGCGCACCTATGGTTCCCGTGATGACGGGAGGGGCGATGTCGGGACGAACGCTAGACGACACTTTTGCGCGAGCCCTCGCGCAAAGATATCACCCAGTTCCAGTGAGTTTGACTCCGCGAGAAATGGATATTCTGCAGTGGATGGCGGAAGGAAAAAGTGACTGGGAGATCGGTGTTATTTTGGAGGTTTCAGAACATTTCGTCGACAAGATCGCGCGCCAACTTCGCGCCAAGCTCAACACCACAAACCGTACCCAAACCGTCGCGAGGGCGTTCAGACACCACCTTATCCGATAGGTCAAGGTACGGATTCGCGTACTTGTCCCTTGCCTTCCATTCTGCTCCAATCTTAAAGCCTGATGATTCAAGAGCTTGGCTCGCTCGACGACAGGCGCGCGGCATCGATCATGGATATTATCGTTCCTATTTTACTGTCTACCAGCGCACTAATAGGTGCAATCGCAGGCTTGCGCTTTAACGTCTTCGTCCTTGTGCCCATCGCGTTGCTGATTGTCCTGGTCTCGGCCGCTGTTCTCCAGATGCACGGTTTTGGACCCGGGAGTGGGATCGTTATCATAGTCGCGTGTCTGGTCGTGAACCAGGCGGCCTACGTCCTTGTTCAGATCGGCCTCGGGCCCGGCGCTTCAGACCTATCATTGGATGAAGTAACCGACGGCGAACCACCCCCCGGCCGCGAGCAGGCTATCGATGATGATCACGGCGATCAGAAGTCGCCCCCATCCCGGCTTCTTTCGCCAACGCATTAGCGTGCGGCGTATCCTCCGATTGCTACTGTACCATTTTCGGTTGAGGGGCGGGTGTGTCGTGTCCTGGCAGGACAATGCTTGGGTCATAACAAAACACTTTGCACTATGATTTCACTGAACGTTCTGTCCAAAGCAAAGCGAGTGCCACATTCGTTCGTGACGGAAGCTCTGAGTGCCGATGCTCGTGCACCATTGAAGAACAGGTAGGATTTAGCGAAAAACGATAATAATGAAAATACTCAGTTGCTGCAGTCAGCTAATCCTTTTCGATTTTGAAGACTGGTCGGCTCCTCGCGTAGCTTTCAGCGGCGAATACCCGCGTCGGCGGGTTTTGCTTTGGCTGCTAAGGTGAGGTCCACAAACGCACGCACAACGCCGCGCTGCGAACCATGTTCGTCGGCGGCGCTGGTCCATAGCTGGTCCTAAAAACTTCCCCAGCAATCATGAGGCGCTTGAGCCCGATAAAAGGTTCAAAACAACTATCGTCGGCTCCTCGGCCGGGTCCGTTCCCTATTTCAGCCTGCCATTGGCAGGCTTTTTTTGCTGGAACAACTTACGATTGCGGGGATTTACTACTGGGTGCAAAACTACTGGGTGCAAGAAAAGAAACCGGGGCCGACACGATGCTGCGATATTCGATTCACAAGACGGGAAAGCAGTATGTCGTGCGGGCCAAAGGCAAAGACCTCCTAATCTGCGAAAGCCGCCGCGAGGCTGAGCACATCGTTTTCGACGTAGCTAACGTCGCCGAAACAAGTGAATCTCGGACTGGGTCTTTAGTCAGCCTATTTGCTGTAGAGGAGCCGCCCTGCAGCACTGCCGATATACTCGCCAAAGCAGTCTTGGATATCAAACTGATATTAGATCTTGAGAAGGCGCTTTCGGACGATCTCGATTTCGGAAAGCCTCGAAATCCGCGACAGGTTCAAGATCAGATATTGACCGTTTTGGATAAGGCGGACGCTGTCGGTGCCGCCAAGCGAATCCAGGCGGGCTTTCGCGGTCTCAAGGTGATGAAGTAGCAAGGGATCAGCACGACAAAGTCCTCCCGCTGCCGACTGGGTCGTTATGTGTTACCTAAATTTGGTCTGATGCGGCCACCCATCGGCTCGCCCGTGCGCCCTCTGCAGGAACTGTGAAAACCCTGTGCGGTTGTTGTTCCTGGACAGGCATGGAGCGCAGGCAACATGGCATCGCCAAATGACAATCCCCCCAGAGGGAAGGACAGCATAAGTGATCCTGACCCAGGAAGCTGGTCCATGTTGAAGGCAATTTTTTCGGGCATTCTGAACCCCACGGAGGGCGGATGCCATGAAACGGAAGCGGTTTTCGGAGGAACAGATTGCCTTTGCGTTGAGGCAGGCAGAGAGCGGGACGACGATCGAGGAGATCTGCCGGAAGATGGGGGTCTCGGAGCCGACATTTTATCGATGGAAGAAAGTCTATGCCGGCATGGGCGTGAGCGAGATCCGGCGGCTGAAGCAGCTTGAGGACGAGAACGCGAAGCTGAAGCGTGTGGTGGCGGATCTGACGCTGGACAAGGCGATGTTGCAGGACGTCCTGCGAAAAAAATGGTGAGGCCCGCCGTCCGACGTGAGGTCGTATTCCATCTGCAGAAGGTCTACGATATTGGCGAACGACGGGCCTGCAAAGCGACCGGCTTTCATCGCTCTTCACAACGCTACAAGTCGCGCGGCGATCCGCAAACCGAGCTGCGCATTCGGCTGAAGGACCTGGCAGCCAGCCGGGTGCGTTACGGTTATCGGCGTCTCCACGTCCTGCTGCTGCGCGAGGGCTATCGCTTGAACCACAAACGCACTTACCGGCTGTATCGCGAAGAAGGCCTGTCGATCAGGACAAAAACGCCGAAGCGCAAACGGGCCTGGCGCTATCGTTCCGATCGGCCGAAGATCGCCGCCGTGAACCACTGCTGGGCGATGGACTTCATGTCGGATGCGTTGTTCAACGGTCGCCCGTTCCGACTTTTGACCGTTGTCGATTGCCACACCCGAGAATCACTTGCGATCGTTCCGAGAACGAACTTCAGGGCCTTCCAGGTCGTCGAGGTTCTTGAGCGGCTGGCAAGGGAGCGCGGCAAGCCAAAGACCATTCGCTGCGACAATGGCCCCGAGTTCGCCGGCAAGATGCTCGACCAGTGGGCCTATCACAATGGCGTCGAGATCGACTTCTCGAGACCCGGAAAGCCAACGGACAATGCGTTTTGCGAGGCCTTCAACGGTCGCGTCCGGGCGGAGTGCCTGAATGCCTCATGGTTCCTGTCGATGGCCGACGCTATCGAACGGATCGAGGAATGGAGGTGCCACTACAACAATGATCGGCCCCACACCTCGCTCGGCAACTTGACGCCGAACGAGTTCGCACGACAAACTCAAACAGCTCGAGAAATTGCCTGACATCTGGACCACAAAACGGGGCAGCTCCAACAGCTCGAGAAATTGCCTGACATCTGGACCACAAAACGGGGCAGCTCCATAAGGCGTGTCAACAACACCACGATCGGCTGGGTTATCGGGGTGCAGTGCTCGTGATGCTACTCAGTCTCTCAGTCGTCACCGGGCGCGGCACGCACTCGTCTAGGCCGTGGTGACGATTTAATGATTTGGATTCCCACGGGGGTGCAAATCAGATTCAACGCTGATTTTGGGGATCAGCGATGGATTGCGATGCGCTTCGGGACGACCAATGGGAGCGGATCAAGGGCTTTGTTCCGGGCGGCGCGAAGGGTCGGCGCGGGCCACGCACGGATAACCGCAGGTTCCTCGACGCGCTGCTGTGGATGGCGCGTTCGGGCGGTCGCTGGCGCGACCTGCCGGAGCGGCTTGGCGACTACCGTCCGGTGAAGCGGCGCTACTATCGCTGGATCGAGATGGGCGTGCTGGACGAGATGCTGGAAACACTCGCCCGCGAAGCCGATCTCGAATGGCTGATGATCAACAGCACCATCGTGCGCGCTCACCAGCATGCGGCCGGAGCGCGCAAGGTCAAAGGGGGGCGGATGCCCAGGGCCTGGGGCGGTCTCGCGGCGGCCTGAGCACCAAGATCCACGTCGCCACCGAGGCGCTTGGCCTGCCTGTCCGCCTGATCGGCACGCCCGGCCAGCGCAACGACATTGCTTTTGCTCATGACCTGATCGAGGGCATCGACGCCGATGCGGCAATCGCCGACAAGGGAGACATCAAAACAGCAATGGCAATCATCGTCACGAACGCTCAAGGTCCAAAAGCGCCGTCCGGTGCTGGGCATGGCCATCCCTCTTATCGCTCGTGCGCCACGAGGAGCGCCGCTCCGAATTATCGCCAACTTTCCGCAAGAACAGTTCGATGTCGCCGTCGATAGCTCAGGATGTTCGAACTTGTCAGGCTTTATCATTTCACTTGCCCTTCGCCTTCAGACCAAGCTCAACCAGGCGGCGGATGGCTTGTGCGATCGGGCGGGCTCCTGAGCAGCGAAGCTGTTGATGTACAGAGAAATTGCTGATGCCATCAACAGCCGTGTTAGGGGTTTCACGGTGATGGGGATCTTGAGTTTTTCTTGGGCTCAGGATTACTCCCTCGTGGAGAATCCGATCGCAGGCCCATCCATGGGGCGTCTCCGGGAAGCACAACAGGATCAGCTTCATCCTCCTTGTTTCGGCGCAACGCTAGGCCAACGACGCCCACCACCACCAGCAAGGCTCCAGCTATCATCAGCCAATACGCTAATTCTATCGACGACATGGCAGTCTCCTTAGAGACGATGTGCGGGCTGTTTTTTCGTTTTCAGCCATCTCGGCCAAGCGGCGAGATGGCCGAGAATATCATCCTTCCTGTGGCCCAGTCATCATCTCGCATCACCGTCACCGTCGGCGCCCGTTGTCCCTGTCGGAAACCTAATCCGGCTGGCACGTGAGGCCGAATTGCGCGATGCTTCTGTCTTATGAGAGAAGCTTGCAGCCTGGTCTGGTCAGTGCTGGTCTTATTGTTCGGTCGCGGGCCTCGCTGGAAGCCGAGATCCTGCCCCTTTGTCATCAACTTAACATCCAACGACGGCATCTGCCGAAGAGATTGACCTTTGGTGCCATCGATCGTGTGATCTTCGTTGGGCTGTATCGTTTGGTGCCAGGCACCCTCAACGCACTGACGATTGTGAAGCCGGAGACTGTCGTCCGTTGGCATCGTGCCGGTTTCAGATCGTATTGGCGCTGGAAGCCGAGCCGCCGCTGCGGCGGACACAACGCGTTCCGATTGCTCTATGGGTTGCTGATCATGGACCACGGCCGGCGGCAGATCCTATGGTTTGGAGTCACCGCGCATCCGACGGCCGAATGGATCGCCAATCAACTGACGGAGGCGTGTGGCTGGGAACAAATCCCTCGTGACCTGATCCGAGATCGCGATGGCGCATACGGCGAAATATTCCTGCGTCGGGTTCGGTCCATCGGCGTTCGAGATCGTCCGACGTCTCCTCGCTCACCATGGCACCCATTTGTCATTGAAAAAGGACGCGACGATGTCACGCGCCGCCGAGACAACTTGACGCGATAGTCGCCGCTGCCTCAGCGAGTATGTGGGATAGTTCCTGCATACGACTCACCCCTTTGGATCAGGGAGCGGAAACTACTTCGCCAACGCCGAATACGCTTCAATAAAAACGTGAAACGCTCTAGAGCTTGGGCTGGTCAAAACCGTTTATCCGTAGGAAGCGTGCGGCATCGTCGCTACCCGGACCAACCATCAACCCACGTTCTTCTGCCGGAGACGATCGACCAACGGATAAAGCCAAACCGCAGGGGAGAAGTCATGCCCAACACGATCCGTCTGCATCGCGTCATTGCCGCCAAGCCCGAGAAGCTCTATCGCGCCTTCCTCGAACCGGATGCTATTGCGAGCTGGCTTCCACCCTTCGGGTTTACCTGCACCGTTCACGAACTGGATGCAAAGGTCGGTGGCAATCATCGGATGTCATTCCGAAATTTTACCACGGGGAAAAGCCATTCCTTTGGCGGCTCTTATCTCGAACTCGTTCCGGGTGAACGTCTTGTCTATACCGATAAGTTCGATGACCCGCACTTGCTCGGCGAGATGAAGGTCACGGTGAGCCTGAAGGCCGTTTCGGTCGGCACAGAGGTGAATATAGAACAACAGGGTGTACCGGATCTGATCCCTGCCGAAGCCTGTTATCTCGGTTGGCAGGAATCTCTGCGTAAGCTCGCAAGACTGGTCGAGCCTGAAATCAATCAGTAGGTACGAGTAAAACTCGCGTCAGGACGTCAAGCGAATTGTTTACGCTGGATAGGCGGGCATGTTTCTTATAGTGCGTGGCTCCGACGGGGATTCATCTTGAACCCCGTCGGACGTTCGTCGCTCGAGCAGTGCTCGTACGACCATGCTGGTTTCTTCAATCAAATAGAAGCGGTGGACTCGTCACACCATCCCACTGCATTACCCCCATTCTCCATCACGACTAGACGCTCAAAAGAACGCCCTCGCTGTATGATGATCCTAATAGGCCTCTCACGACCGGGGCCACGCCCACTTTTCTCCCGCGAAACGCCGCCGACAGACGCACCGCCCTTTTCACGCGAGTCCTCACGTCGCCATAGGCAGCGCCTCGCTCGCAGAAACACTCATCACGGCTTGGTGACTTAATCTTGATTTCGTCTTATGCGGTCGAGCAGCGAGGCGGCGTCATGGAGCCGCCCGGCCTCGTAGATCAACTGCTCGATATCCATGGCGACCTCAACGCCCTCAGCGATAGCGCCGTTCTGGACACAGGCTTCGGCGGCCTTGGCAATGCGTGCTGCTTCGCTCAGTTTATTATGAATCTCGGTAATGATGAGTTTGATCGCTGGTTCGATGCTGGCGCGCTCCATCGGTCCTCCGTAAGAGTTCGCCCCACTACCGCTCTGCTGCCGCGGGAAGTCGAGCGGGAACTGGATAATCTTGTGGCGGAGATCGGGGTGCTGGAGCACGATGTGATCTTAGGGGGGCCGAATACGGGGAGGGTGGGCTATTTCGCCGACGCGCGCCGAGGTTTCGCCGGCGGCTTGCCGGCCATCAGATCCCGCAGCAGTTTGACGGGATCGGCTCCGATCGCTCGCACGATGGCCACGAACTCGACGACATCGATCCGCCGCTCGCCGCCCTCGTATTTGGCGACAAAGGACTGGGGTCGCTTCAGCCGGCGCGCCAGCTCATGCTGGGTCAAGTTGGCCTGCTTGCGGGCAGCCACCATCAGGGCGCAGAGGGCGGCCTGATCGGAGGAATGGACGGTTTTGCCGATCCCGCGGGCGGAAATAGTCATCGCCCGGGCAAGCTGATCCCGAGACGGGATTATCCCAAAAAAGGATAATATTAACTCTGACCTGCTGTTCTGGTGGGGCTACCTCGCTTTGAAGTGGATACAGGCGCGCCGCGAAGCAATTGCTGTGGCCATGGTCACACGAGCCACGGAGGTTACACATGCAGCTCAATCAACGGATCTGGCGGGTCGGCCAATCACCCGAGCGTCTTCCCGAAGCCAGACTTGCCTCGGAACGGCAGCTGGAGGAGATGATTGTGGCAAAACCCGAGATCGTCTCCGACCAATGGATGATCATCGGCCAGCAGGAGGATACCGGTTTTAACGGGCGCATCGACCTTTTGGCGATCGCGCCGGATAGCTCCCTGATTCTGATCGAGCTCAAGCGTGGCCGGTCGCCGCGAGAGGTGGTTGCTCAAGCGATCGATTATGCCACCTGGGTCGAGGCGCTCGACGCCGAGGCCGTGACCCGAATCTATTCCCGGTTCAAGAAGGGCGGGGACCTTGCAAAGGACTTTGAAGCAAGATTTGGCGTCGGCCTCGATACCGAGGTCTTCCCTCACCAGCACCAGATCGTCATTGTGGCGGCCTCGCTGGATGCCAGTTCCGAGCGGATCGTGTCTTATCTCAGCAAGCGGTCGGTCGCCATCAATGTGCTCTGCTTCGAGGTCTTTGAATGCGGGGCCGACAAACTCCTCAGCCGTGCCTGGCTCCGCGATCCCGCGGAATCACAGGCTGCCAGCAGCGCGACCACCTCAAGATCGCCGTCGGGGCCATGGAACGGCGAGTATTATGTCTCATTTGGAGGTGAGGGGCGCTTCTGGGAGGAAGCGGTCAAGTACGGCTTTATTAGCGCAGGCGGAGGGACCTGGTTCACCAACACCTTAAAACTGCTGAAGCCCGGGGACCGGGTCTGGGTCAAGATTCCCCGGACCGGCTACGTCGGCGTCGGCCGTGTGACCGGGTTCTCCACGCCCCAAACAGAGTTCAGCGTCAACGTGGATGGCAAGCGGGTGCCGGCCTCGGATGTTCTGGCCTCAAGCCAAGCGCCGGATGACCCCGAGAAGATGGAGCACTTTGTCCCGATCGAATGGGCTGAGACCGTGCCAGAAAGCAGCGCCATCGACGAGCCGGGCCTGTTCGGTAACCGCAACACGGTCTGCGCGCCCAAGGTCCCGGCATGGCAGGCCACCATCGATCGGCTGCAGCGAGCGTTCCCAAAGTATGATTCGGTGTGAAAGTCATGAAGAGCGGATCGCGCTCGGATCGATTGAGGCTGCCGGAACGCCTGGACGGTGAGGTGATGCTTTCGCCTGTGGTCGGGCGCACCAAGTGGGGTCTGATCTCGAAGCTGCACGCCGTATGTGATGGTCAGGGACGTCTCATCATCATGCTGGCTCAGCGAAGGCCAGATGAGCGATTACAAGGGGGCTGCGTTGATGATCGATGCGCTACCGCCGCGAAGCAGTTACGCGGCGACTGGGGATAGGACGCCGACTGGTTCCGCCAGGTTCTCGCGGTCCGGGATATCACAGCCTGCATCCCATCGAAGTCCAACCGCGCAAAGCCGATCGAGCATGATCGCATTCTCTATCGCGAACGGCACAAGCTCGAGAATACGTTCGGCAGACTCAATCTGGCGGCGCATCCATACCCGCTACGACCGATGCGCTCATACCTTCTTATCAGCTTCTTATCAGCCATCTGCATCGACAGCTGCAGTCATCTTCTGGCTCTAATCAATGAGTCATGACCCTAACGAGCTAGTGTCATATTTACTGGCGCAAATTGAAAGCGTTGTCCCTATCGTAAACCTAATCGAGCTGGTAGTTGATCGAGAATTGGATGATGCTGTCGTGGGATGAAGGACGTTTGCAGACTCATTGGGTGGATGGTTGTCGATCTGTTTCGATCGCGGGCAACGCTTGAGGCAGAGATTTGGACGCTACGGCAGCAAATCAACGTTCTGCGGCGAACGGCCCCAACGAAACACGCCTTCGGCGCGATCGACCGGTTAATATTCGTTGGTCTCTATTGGCTGTTCCCTAAAGTTTGCGACGCGTTGGCAATTGTGAAGCCGGAGACGGTCGTCCGTTGGCATCGTGCCGGGTTCAGATCGTACTGGCGCTGGAAATCGCGCCCCCGCGGCGGCCGGCCGACGGTTCCGCTGGAAATGCGCGAGCTGATCCGCGAGATGAGCATCGCCAATCCACTGTGGGGAGCGCCACGAATTCATGGCGAGCTGCTCAAGCTCGGCATCGAAATCGGACAGACCAGCGTGGCGAAGTATATGACCAGGCGGAGAGGCCCCCCGTCCCAAGGCTGGAAGACGTTCCTCCGCCATGCCGACGGCATCGTGGCGATGGATTTGTTTGTCGTTCCGACAATCTCGTTCCGTCTACTCTATGGCCTGTTGATCATGGGGCATGGCCGGCGACAGATTCTATGGTTTGGCGTCACATGTCATCCGACCGCAGAATGGATCGCAAACCAAATCACGCAAGCGTTCGGCTGGAAGCAGGCCCCTCGCTATCTGATCCGCGACCGGGACGGGGCCTATGGCGAAGTCTTTATTCGACGAGTTCGATCCATGGGGATTCGCGATCGACCGATGTCGCCGCGCTCCCCATGGCAAAACGGCTATGCTGAACGACTTATCGGTTCGATCCGGCGGGAGTGCCTTGACTATGTTGTTGTGTTCGGCGAGCGGCATCTCCGTCACGTGCTTCTGTCGTATATGAATTACTATAATGAGACGCGTACGCACCTGTCGTTGGACAAGGATGCGCCCCTATCGCGCACGGTTCAGAGAGCAGGGCGTGTTCTTCGCCTTCCAATCCTGGGCGGGCTGCATCACCAATATGTTCGGATTTGATTTGCGACAGGCACAGCCCTATGGGTATCCGACGTGCGTGCGCGAGCGGTCTTCCGCATCGATCTGGACGGCAGGGCTACGATTGTCGCCGCCGTCCTAAGTCGACCGTTCGGTCTGAGCTTTTTGCCTGACGGGGATTTATTGGTCGTCTTGATAACCCAGCGGCTGATTCTGAAATTCGGTGCCGAGAAGCAGACGATCCACGCCGACCCAGCCAACGCTGGGGTCAAAGAGCTGAGGGACCCGGGAGTCGCTAACGATGGAAACGCATATGTGACGTCTTTCGACTTGGATGCCTATGGACCCGACTGTCTCGCTTCAGCGCGAATTCTTCTAGCAACGTGGGACGGTAAATTCGGTCGGTTGCATATCGCGCATTCGAACGGGTTGGCTATCACATGTGCCATATGGAAATCACTGACAAGGGATTCACTCAAAGATGCCTTCACCATATTTCACTGGGTTGATGTGCCGATGCCCGCGCTGCGGCAAGGGAAAGCTCTTCGATGGATTCCTGACGTTGAAACCCGAGTGTGAAAAGTGCGGTCTGAATTTCACCTTCGCGAACGTCGGCGACGGGGCCACCGTATTCGTCATATTGATCGCCGGTGCCATCATCGTCGTCGCCGCCCTGATTACTGAAATTAAATATCACCCGCCATATTGGGTTCACGCCGCGCTTTGGATTCCGTTGGTCCTGATCGTGACGCTTTGGCCGTTGCGGGGGCTGAAGAGCCTCCTCATCTCGCTGCAGTATCACCACAAGGCATCGTAAGCGAAGCTCGTTCCACGCGTCGATGAATAGCTCCGGACGTCAGCCTGAACGTTTAGGTTCGCGCTGCGTTCGGTGGCCCGCAGCGAGCCAAACGTGCTCCGCTGCGTCCGTGTTCGTGTATAAAATCCCCAGTCCGGCCAGGACGTCCGGTCATATCGTCCCGGACACCCATATCAGCAAAGCAGCAATGATGATCGCGGCATTCGTGATTGCATGACTTCGAACATGCGAGCACGGGCCCCGCCCGACGCGCAAACATGTCCAGTCTCAGCACAACTAGGCAGGCGATGTTGGTCAACAGGAGCATGGCTCCGATTGTACCCATAGGAGCTGCAGACGGGATCTCCGCTCCGTAATTTGCCGCGATCATCCAAAACATGAAGCACATCGGAACGAGGATCAAGGTTCTTTGCGAAGCGGGCAAAGGCTTCGTGGCCTGGGCCAAGATGCCTCAAGGCAGAAAAAAGCAGATCCGGAGCGAGCAGCGAAGATGGAATCGGCAGATCCTTCTATATTGCGTCCTCTGTGTCGGCCATGTCGAATGGATCTTTTGGTAACGCAGGTTCGCGACGACGCTTCCGTGTCGTACGGCGAAGCAACCATTCAAGCGAGTCTCTCAATGTTCCTCGTGTCCCCGAAAGTCCTAGGCCCAGTCTGCCATGCCTTATTCGATCCCAGGAGCCTTCATCGCCCAGATCGCTGCAATAAATAGGGCCTTCGCCCGCGGCAGGATCGTCAATGTCAGCGCCAATGCCGTCAGGGGCCAAACCGTCATGCTAATCCAAAACGGCGAGTTATAATTTGTTTCGGTAAACAAAAGAATCGGCACCACAACGTGACCCACTATACCGATGGTCAACCACGCCGGCCCGTCGTCAGCATGGATCTGACCGAAGCTTTCACCGCACACCGAGCATCTATCAACCTGTCGCAAATAGCTTTTAAAGAACTTGCCGCCGCCGCATGCCGGGCACCTTCCGGATACCGCACGAACGATCGCAGGCCAGACGCGCACGGTCAGGGATGAATTGCTGACGGACATTCGGTCTCTCCTCAGTAGTCGGCGATCAAGCAATCGGCCCGATCCGGTGAATTGCCACACGAACTTTACGCGGATATCGCGATGGCCATGCTGTCGGCCTGGACGACGCTTTCGAATTTGGCAGAAATAGCTCGTCGTGAAGACGGCCCTCTTAATCTTGGTACAAACGCGCGAATTGCGCCGGCCTCATCTTGCCGTTGTTTTCCCACCAGACGGTCTCGTCCGTCACGCCGTAGCAGACGATATACTTGTCCTTCGGAGTGCGTCCGGTATGTAGGCCGGTTTCGGCGCAGAGCGCACCGCCGGACCTGAGTTGAGCTTCTCCGCCGGGACGCGTTCGTACAGTTCCGGCTCCAGCAAATTTCAATTGACCGCCTCAAGATCCGTGAAGCCAAATTTATCTGCCCCCGTATTCCGTATTCCGGATGCCCTGTTCCAACATTCATTTTCTCCCTAGGCTCAGATCAGTTTGCTCATGCGATCTCGACGACGACCGCTTGGCTGTGATGGGAAGGCCTACGGGGACGCCGAAGCGTCCAAAGTTCGTCGGTGGTCCTGGAAAATTTCGCCATATAGTGCTTGTTCGCGGTACGGCGGCCTTTCGGCAGGCAGGCGAGAAGGGCATTCCGGTTCAGAAGACCCGGCCGGTCGAATATCCAGGAACTCAGGTGGTCTTCAGACAAATCACTTGCTATCAAGTCAGGCGCCGCGTCGAAGTCGGTCGCAACAAGCATGTTCAGGATGATGCGTCCGCCGCGGCTCAGCCGCGCCGTGATCGAATGACACGTTGACGGATTGAACTGTTCTTCGTAGCAAAACCCGGGCCCGCCAACGTCAACTGCTATCCCATCGAAGCTGCGCGTCTCGGCCGCGAGATACTCCCTGAAATCTGCAACGAAGCAGGAAATTTCCTTTGGCATTCCGAAGAATCGCTTGGCGAGGTCGAAGCTGATAGGGCTGTGGTCGACGACGGTTACGTTCTTGCCAGAGCGTACAAGCATCGTCGCGAGGTTTCCTCCGCCACAGCCTAGCAGAAGGACATTCTTGGCGTCGCCCAAGAACACTTCCATCATTTTAACGTATGGGAGCCGGCTCTCGCCAGTTGCGGAGCTTTCGCTCTGAAAGATTTCTCCCTCGCGATAAAGTCGGTCGCCGGTCCGTTCGCTCTCCCAGATAGCGATCTCGCCCAGCTTGCCCTTAAATCGACCGAGAATCTTCAAAAGCGTATTCTCGTTAATTGTGATGTATTTGACATGACTAATGACTTTAAATAAATGTATATCAAATTCTCATAACCAAATCTAGTCGGTTCTTGGTGACGGCCCATCCGGGGTCGGAGAGACGCCTCCCGGCGGGCAAACCGAGCCTATGAGGCGGGACTGTCGAATGTCGCAACCGAAAAATGCCGAAGCTTGCGGACCTGCATGCAAAGCAAGCGGTGCTGGTGTTCACGTCAGGATAGAGGCAGCAACGAGCTCACCGAGGACGCCGGGTCGCGATCGGACGCGCTGGGATCGTTATCCCGACATTGTGCGAAGAGGAGCACCAGCGGGGTGATCACAACGATTATTGCGGCTTGGACGCAGCCCGCGATCAAGCCGGCCTGGAAGAGTTGAAGTCGCCCGCAGATCCTCAAGTGGAGGTGACGCCTGCATCTGCTGATCGCGCTCGGATCGATTGAGGATTGCCGGAAACGCCAGAGCGGTGAGGTGGTGATTCTCATCGCACCAAGCCTTCGTTTCTGGTCTTATGAAAACTGCCACGCGCCAACCGTTTGCCTGCAAAAAGCTTGAGCTCTCAGTCAGGCATTAGCTGGTTCAGATCGTTCGGCCTGGGTCTCTTGTAATGATTTCCCTGCACCTTCGAGGGTGGCTTCAAGGCGGCATGCTGTGCGCAGCCTGCGGATAATGACGTCGCAATATAGCGGATCGATTTCGATACCGTAGCCGCGGCGGCCCGTCCGCTCGGCCGAAAACCTGTTGCGCGCAGCCGTCTCGATGATGTCCCTAGCGCGAGATCGCCGTCATTCTAATAATGACCGATAGCTCTTGCTGACCCCACGATGGAAAACTCTTCGCGCTGCCAAGCGATACCCTGGATCAGAGCGTCAACTTGGTCGTCATGCCGGCCTGGAAAGGCAAGAAGTTCATTTTCGAAGTCCTCGAGCCACGGCGCTGTAATTGGAAAAAAGACAGACCCGCCCTCGAACAGATCGCTCTGTGAAATCACCCGAGCCCGTTTGTCTCTGTCGGGCCGGAACGTGATCACATTGATGCGCGATTCCTGTATTGATTGAATGAGGCCATGGCTGATTGGAGATTCCTCAATAATTAATGTTGAGCGATGATAGATTTGCTTTTGTTCTATAATTTTGCGCTTGAGTTGATCGAAGGGAAATTTGCCTCGAACAACATCGAGGACATAAAACGTTTCTTCTCGGCAGAGCAGCACGACTCCTACCGAAAAATCCCCGGCTTCAGTTTCGCTCAGCGCGATGTCCCAGCTGATCAGAATACGATCGCGCGGTTCATGACTCAATTGGCCGTATCGCTTGAACCATCTCTTCTTGATGATCCGGCCACCGGGCGGAATAGGAGACTGCTGGTACTGCGCAGAGAATGCATAGGATCCCATGTTTTTCTTGAGATCGCGCAGCACCTCGGCCGGTTCATGGGTGGGATGAAGCAATTCACCCCTCTGGCGCCTGTAAACACCACCCGCGCCAAGTTCATAGGAGGCATCCGACTGCGCGATCGCTGGAAGATTTAAGACTTCAAATCCGCCCTGTTCCAACAGATAGCCAACCAAGTCATCTTCGTGAACGCGTTGCATGACAACGACAATGCGGGCCGCCATCTTGTCGTCGGGTCGCGTCACCAACGTCGAGCGATACCATTCTATACTCCGAGTGCGCGCTGCTTCCGAATGGGCATCGTTGGGTTTGAGTGGATCATCGATGATGACAAGGTTACCGCCGCGCCCTGTCAATGTTCCTTCGATCGAGGTGGCGTAGCGCCGCCCGCGTAGCGTGGTGTGGATCTCGCTATCGGTGTCGCGAGAGACCCTCATAGCCGGAAACGTGGCCTGATAGATCGGATCACTCACGACTTTGCGGAAATCGTTGGCGTGGGTTTTGGCGAGCGAATCGGAGTAGGAAACAGCGACCACCCGTTCCGAGGGATGATGACCAAGAAACCAAGCAGGCAGCGCAACGGACGCGCAGATTGATTTGAGATTGCGCGGAGGCAGGGTGACGATAAGCCGTTTGACCTCGCCAGAGGCGATCTGAGCCAGCTTGTGAGCCATCGCCTCAATGTGCCAATTGGGTCGAAATGGCGTGCCCGGTCGAAGGACGCCAAAGCTAAACTCAATAAAGGCACAGAAATCGCGCGCGAGCGCCGCGCGCAGCACAAGCTGGGGAGGGATTTCTGCCGTATCAAGGGCATTTGATGTGTGGCTCATACTAGCGCACTTCATCCGCGTCGTTATCGAGCAAATCGACCGGTGCGATCACGCGCTCATCTTTAAGCCGTTCGTCCGACGATCGTTGACGGGCTAAATAGGCGTCGAGGATCTCCTGGTGGTTTGGTGCCAGTGTCTCTTTGAGAGCCTCTGCCTTTCCGGTAAGGTCAATGCCCAGCTGTTCAGAATACGTGAAAACGTCGCGCCGCGCGTGGCGATCACCCTTGGCAAACTGGTTTGCCAGTTGCTCAAAGCCCACCTCAAGCTTCGTCAGGGTCACGTGCCGGCTGTTACGCGTCAGCGAAACCTTCTGCTTTAATGCACCTTCGAAAAGCCTCCTCACATCTGCGAACATGGAATCTTTTCGCGGACGCCCTTGAGGATTAGGCGAGGGACCTCCTTTTTTCCAACGTGTTGCTTTCGGCGGGCGGCCAGGGCCAACGGTGGAATCATCCGAAGGAAGGTCGGGGTGAAGGAGTTCAGGCTTGCGATCGTCATCCATTGCTATTGTCCTCGGATGTCGAGAAGCTGACAGGGTGTGCGCGTTTCATTTCAACGTCTTCGAAGGTGCCTGCGTCGCCCTCAAGCGTCGCAGCTTTACCGGTGTATTGCTGCCAACGGCGTATGATGACATCACAGAAGCGCGGATCATATTCGATGGCACACGCCGCGCGTCCGGTCTTTTCGGCTGCGATCAGCGTCGTTCCGCTGCCGGCGAAGGGATCGAGCACTACGGCTCCCCGTTTGGTCACGTCGCGAATGGCATCTGCAATCATCGCCGTTGGCTTAACCGTTGGATGCATCGCCAGATCTTCTGTCCGACCTGCTCGAAACGTATTGACGCCGGCGTATTCCCAAACATTCGTCCGATAGCGGCCATGCTGCCCGAGCTCAAAGGTATTGACGTGAGAACCCTCGCCACTTTTGAAGACAAAACAGAGTTCATGTTTTGATCGATAGAAACTTCCCATGCCGGCATTGTCTTTGGCCCAAACGATAAGATTCTTCAGCTCCAGGTTATTCTCGCGTCCAGCGACGGTCAGCTCGAACAGATGACGCCAGTCCATAAAGACGAATAGAATCGCAGCGGCCTTGGAATGAGCTTTAGCGTGAGCAAGAAACGTCGCTAGGAAACCTGTGAATTCGCTCTCCGACATCTCGCCGGATGCCATCGCAAATTCAGCATGCTGTATCTTGCCTAAGCCGGAGACGTGGCCCTTGATAGGAACGTTATAGGGCGGATCTGTGAGAACAAGATCGGCCGGCTTTCCTGCCAATACGCGATCGTAGTCCGCCTCGTTCTGAGCGTCGCCGCAGATCAAACGATGTGCTCCGAGGATCCACAAATCGCCTGGACGCGAGACGGCAGCTCCGAAATGTTCGGGAAGTGAGTCTTCGGGCCCGGGCTCGAGAGGGCTCTTCTCAGCGGCGTCACTGAGAATACCGTCGATCTCGCCGAGCGAAAATCCTGTCAGTTCTAAATCATCAAAGCCAAGGTCGAGGAGGCTCTGCAATTCGATGGCAAGAACATCAGGGTCCCAGCCTGCATTTTGCGCGAGCCGATTGTCCGCAATCACATAGGCCCGGAGATCAGCGTCGGACAAATTTTTCACGACGATGATCGGAATGGATTTGAGACCTAGCTGCAGCGCAGCCTGCAAGCGCCCATTCCCGGCGATTGCCACCCCGTCACAAACGATCAACGGATTGATGAAGCCGAAGCGCTCGATCGATCCCGCGATCTGTTTGATCTGCTTTTTTGAGTGCGTGCGTGCGTTTCCGGCATACGGCCTCAAACTTTGTGGCGCGACGTGTTGGATCTGTGGGTTATTCATATCGATGCCTGCGATTACCGTCTGTCTCGTCAGGCATATCTATAGATATCTAATAAACATAGCAATGCGGCGTGGCATACCAATGCCCGCAATGCTTAACGCGACTGCGGTTAGCCTTTGATGTGGATGTCTATTGCGTCCGGGCTCACGCCGAATTTCGCGGCCAGCCCCGCCTTGGCCTCGGCTATCGTTAAGGGCTTGACGCTAGAAATGGCGTCCGGCGTCGGTATAGTCTGCGTGGGCGGCGGCGCAGGCTTGAATTTGAGCTTCCTTAGCTCAATCCCGAGTTCCTCGAGGGTTGTATACCTGACCGGATTACGCCACTCCCATCGGCCGCTACCAATGGGAATGGCGAATTCGCTGATCTCGAAAAACCAGCGCTGTTGACCTCGTCGGTCAAATCCGTGCTTGCGGACTGCACTGATCTTGCCGACCAAAAAGGCCCCGCCGTGGCTTTCCGCGCCGGGCCTCTCCTTTCGGACACAGACCAGAAATTCCTGCTGCTGCACGCGTTGCTCCGCACCTACCCAGGGGCCGGAACCGCCATGTGCGAGCAGCGTCTCAAGTGATTTGCTGGTGAAAACGGCAATTGCAGAATGAGGCAAGGAAAGCTCTCCTGTCTATCAAACATCTATAGACAAACTAGAGCGAATGAAAAGGGCAGCGTGTTCAAAATAGGCTGTGTTTTTGTCTTTTTCGATCGTGATTCTAAGGGGCCGCCTCCCTGTTTTTTCCCTGATATCCTCCTTCAGAAAAATCACAGAAACCGCTACGAGGCAGGCGTAAGTCACGATCGTCGCTCTACGTCTCCCTGTTTTTTGCAGGAAATCACCGTGTTTAGCCCAAATAACAGGAGACCCGTTCGCATCCGACTGCGTCCGCCACCACCCAGTTCGCAGGGATCGAACGCGGTGGCACATCCCTCAATTTGTCGCGCAAATTGCGGGGTTTTGGCGATGCGTCTGGTCTCTGCGCGCGTCTCTGGACCCAATAATATCGCCAAAGGGCGCTCTGTCTCTGCATCGAAAATTCCCGTTCCTGGCCGAGCGGCAGAGACCGGTTCGCTAACTGGGTGGGCAGCCAATTCGGCGAATTCGGCGCTTGCAACTAATCGGGTCAACGGGACATAGCCGGCGTTCATACTAATTGATGAAAGATCGGGACGGGGATGGTCTGCCCGTCTGCCGAAACCCTGTCGGCGGGGGAGCCTCCTTCGCGCCATCGAAGTGGCAAGACGAAACGGAGGTACGCTCGTCAGGTCGGATCGAGACCTAATGCTTCGAACTGACGATTCCATTCGAGCGGGAGCTCGCGCAGTTGTTCGAGACCGATACCGCGGGGTAACCGGCCTTCAACGGCAGCCTTGGTGAGTGCGGGAGAGAGGAAGGCCAACGACAGCGTCATGTTGACGTGTCGTAGGCTGCATCGCTCGCGTTTTGCGATTGCTTCGGCATCTGTCGCTGAATCTTCGATGAGTTCGCCCAGCCAACGTTGGCCGCGGGCAATGGCTGCGACGAGCGTGGCGCGTCGCTCCAGCTTCATCGGGCGGAGCGGAAGTTTCGCGGAGGTGGGGCGCAGGATGGACCGCGCTCGTTTGGATGGTGGCTTGGTCCAGGGGATGACGATGATGGAGTGATCTTCGTCGGCGTGATTGTCCGGATCCTGCTTCAGCTGCACGACGAGGCAGTTTTGCTGGACCTCGATGCGTTCGATCAGCAAGGAGGCGGAGGTGTTGTCGATCGGGTTCGTGCTTTTGGTTCGCGGCTCCAGGACAACCTTGCGAACCTGATCGTCGACATCATGGGCAGGTACCCGAGCGACTGAACCAACTGTGGCTGTGGCTGCATTCCCGAACAGAAGCGGCCGGGAGACATAGTAGCTGTAGCGCCGGCCCTTCTTCTGGGCCTGGGTTGGCGCCATGCGATGGCCGGCGTCGTCAAACATCAGACCGGTCAGGAGATGGCTGAAGGAAGTCCGGGTTCTGGTCTGATGACTGCGCTGCACGGAGAGCATGGTCTGGACGCGGTCGAACAGGTCCCGATCAAGGATAGGTTGTTGTTCGCCCGGATAGATCTGCCCCTTGTAGTTGACTTCGCCGACGTAAAAGCGGTTGCGGAGCAGATGGAATAAGGCGCCACAGCCGAACGGAACACCGCCTCGAATTGCTCCGGTCTTGAGAACGCGCCGCCTGCTGACGATGTTGCAGTCATTGAGGTCTCGCATCAAGGCACGGGCACTGCCGAGTTCGAGATAGCGGGTGAAGATGTGGCGGACCCGTTCGGATTCTTCAGAGACGACGGTCACCTTACCGTTCTCCATGACGTAGCCGAGGGGGAGGGGGCCACCGACCCAGATACCCTTCTTCTTGGAGGCTGCAACCTTGTCCCGGATGCGTTCGGACGTGACCTCCCGTTCGAATTGAGCAAAGGACAAGAGAACGTTGAGGGTCAGGCGTCCCATGGACGTTGTGGTATTAAACTGCTGGGTGACCGAGACGAACGAGACGCCATGAGCATCGAACAGCTCGACCAGCTTGGCGAAGTCGGCGAGCGAGCGGGTCAGACGATCGACCTTGTAGACCACAATGACATCGATCTTGCGGGCCCGGATATCCTCGAGCAGACTCTGCAGCGCCGGCCGGTCGGTTGATCCTCCCGAGAAGCCGCCATCGTCATAGCGGGTCTTGACCTGCACCCAACCGGCATGGGCCTGGCTTTTGATATAGGCACTGGAAGCCTCATACTGGGCATCCAGCGAGTTGAACCCCTGGTCCAGGCCATTGTCGGTCGAGACCCGGGTATAGATACCGCACCGGACGAGCTCTCGGGCCACCGCTTTTCCCGCCCTCACGGCTCATCCTCGCCAGCGACCGTGCTATCCCGCAGGCCAAAGAAGCGGGGGCCGCTCCAGCGGGTACCTGTGATGGCGAAGGCGATCGCCGAGAGGCTGTCGTACCGTGTCCCGTCCCACAGGAAGCCATCGTCAACGACGATCGCCCGATAGGTGATGCCGTTCCATTCTCGGGACAGGATAGTGCCAGCTTTCAGCTCGACCTGTCCCCGGTCGAAGGCCACGAGCTTGGCCATGATGGAGTCGGACGTCTCTTTCTCGCCGATCCGATCAAGGAACTGGCGTATCGCCGGATCGAGGTCGCCCGACTGATCCGCCTGTCGCCGATAGCTGATGATGGCTGTCTGGAGATGCTTCGGAAGATGCGCCAGCGTGGACCAGCTAGAGCGACGACCACGCGACTGCGGTCGCTGACCAACGAGATCGCGACGACCCGCGAGCTCGCCCTTCAAGGCTTCAGCCATCGTCAGGCCTGCTTCGCTGCAATGATACGGTAGATGCGCTGATCGGCTTCAAAGCTTGAGACCAACTCGAGCCCGAGCTTCTTGCGGACCACGCCAGCCAAAAAACCACGCACGGAATGCTGCTGCCAGCCTGAAGCTTCCGAGAGCGCGGCTATGGTCGCACCAGCCGGGCGCCTCAGAAGATCGAGCAGTTTTGTTTGCTTGTTCGCGCGTTCCCGGGTTGCATGCCGTGCGGACTGACGTGCCGTTTTTGCCGTCTTTACCACGCGAGCAGTTTTTGCACGGCGAGCGCGCTTCAATGGCTTCCGATTGCGAGATGACTTTTGCATAGACCCTCCGAATGATGCGACATCAGCGTCGCACCATCCGAGGCCCCGTCAGCGATGTTACGCTGCGGGGCCAATCCGAGGGCCATCTCTCCCGTCACAGCAATGCTCGCTTCGCCCGAGAATGCCAGTCCTTTCTGCAAGAATCTCAATAATACGCGAATAATGCGAGTCTTTTGTCGTGGTAGCGACGGGGGCGAAGCATGGCGCGAGCCTACAGCCGGGATTTGCGTGACCGCGTAATCGACGCCGCGTTGTCTGGCGCGTCTGCACGCCGGCTGCAGCCCGTTTCGGGATTGGCGAGGGCCACAGCGATCGTGTGGGTTCGCAGGGCTCACGAGGCCGGCGACCGTTCGGCGCGCCTGCAAGGCCAGCCACATCGCTCGAAACTCGATCCGCACCGTGGTTATCTTCTCGGGCTGATCGCGGAAACGCCGGACCTGACGATCAGCGAGCTGCTGGAGCGGCTTCTGGCCGAATGCAGCGTACGTGCCAGCCGGGCGACGCTATGGACCTTCCTCGACCTCTGCGGACTGACATTAAAAAAAGTCCGCCCACGCGAGCGAGTAGGACCGCCCGGACAGCCTGAAGCGGCGCGAAGACTGGTTCGACGGCCAGCTCGATCTCGATCCGCAGCGCCTCGTTTTCATCGACGAAACATGGACTTCGACCAACATGGCGCGTCGCTACGGTCGCGCCCCGAAAAGCGAGTGGTTTCGCGCCGGCGTTCCTCACGGCCACTGGAAAACGACGACCTTCATCGGCGCGCTGCGGCAGACCGGAATGGTCGCGCGGATGGTCCTCGATGGGCCGATCACCGGCGTCTGGTTCCAGGCCTACATCGAGCAGGTCCTGGTTCCCGAACTGCGGTCCGGTGACATTGTCATCACGGCTAATCTTGGCAGACACAAGTGCACCGGCGTCCGCGCGGCGATCGAAGCGACAGGAGCCTGGCTCACGTACCTTCCGCCCTACAGCCCCGACTTCAATCCGATCGAGAACGCCTTCTCCAAACTCAAGGCGCTTCTGCGAAAGGCAGCGGAGTTGAACTGTCGACGGCCTGTGGAACCGCATCAGCGCATTGCTGCGACCTTCACGCCGCAGGAATGCGCTAACTTTTTCGCCGCTGCTGGTTATGAGCCGGATTAAGCCGAATCCGGTCTAGCTGCATGATTACAGCGCCTTCCACTGGATGTTGCGATAAAAGACCCGGCCGGTATGTGTCTGGAGGCCGATGAAGCGAGGGTCTTGGGCCGTGGATGGAAGCCCGCGACGAGGTGACTGCGGATCGCCGGTGAAGTGGAAGAGATTGACCATCTGTCCGTTCAGTACGACGCTGATGTCAGCGCCGTCGACGGTGATTTCGTATTCGTTCCATTCCCCAACCGGATGAACCACAACGGGACCGTCGGTCGGGCCCTTGAAGGAGTAGACGGCGCCCGTGCTGTGGATGGGCGCGTTATCGGGACGGGCCAACTCGTCGATCTGTATTTCAAAACCGAAGTTGACGCCGACATAGGCGGTATTGTCATAGCCTTCGAGCCTCGGGTCGGGGAAGCCGATAAACACTCCCGAATTGTCGTCCGGGGCCGTCATCATCCATTGCAGCCGCAATATATAGCGGGCGGGCGTCGGCCGCGTCAGCCAAAGAAGGCCGAGATCTGTTCCGGCCCGCCCCTCCAGCACACCTCGCCGGACCCGAAATGAGCCGGGGTCGTCCCGACCGGGTTGGTTGCTGATGGTGGACATTGTCCAGTCGCCCAGCGACAAGCCATCGAATAGCGTTTCGAACCCCGCATCTGCAGCGAACGGGGGCGGGGTCATGATGAGGTCGCCTGTACGTCGTGATAGCGCGATACCGGTGAGCATCGGGTTCGGCGAGCCGATGCTTGGGAAAAGCGCGGGGCCTGCCGCGTACAGGTTTTCGGTGTGGTGGAAGCGTCCGTGCCCATCGGTGACGCTCGTGATCGGATCATTTCCCATCCACAGGCCTCCGGCTTCGTGATGAGTTGTTCCGAGACCGTCGCGATTGCTCTGGACCACCTGCATGGGCTGCCCGTTCGCGAAGATGGCGGCGATTTTCTGCATAGCCGCATCCATCGCGTCCCACAGATCCTGATCACGCTGGGTCGGGGTGAGCACGACTGATGCGCGGCGCACTCCGTATTCGTCGGTTCGAGAACTCAGGTCGACCCGGCTTGGGTGAGCACCAAGGTTGGCCAGATCGGCAGGCTCCATCTCTCCAAGGCCCCGTATCGCTATGGCGATATGTGTATCGTTTGAGGTGCGGAGCTGGTCGTAGAAATCGATGTCGGGGACTTTGCGAAAGAGTTCGTCCTCTCCGCCAACGGTATTACCGCCGCCACTCGCTGAGATCTGAAGGTGAAATCGACCGATCAGATCACCGTTCGACCGCATCGCACGCCCCTTCACAAACAGCGCCGCCGTTTGCAGCTCGTTGACTGTGGGGGAGAGGCCAGAGATCGCTGAGCGAGGCACGCGGATGACCAAGTTCGAGCGAAGGTGCGCGGTGAGGTTCTTGCCCAAAAGTGGCAAGGTCGGAAGCCCAGTGCCGTCGAACGAGGCCAGTGCCAGCCTCGCGTTCTCAATGGTTCCAAGCGCAATGACAACAGTGCCGCCCGGCGCAAGATCAATAGGTCCTTGGCTTGTATCAATGCCGGTGACCCGCCACGTGCCGTTGGCAGTCGGCAGTGTGCGGAGGGACAACACATGTGTGTCGGGCAGGATCATGAATTCCTTGGTGGCGTCGTTACCGTTCGAGGTCCCAGCCGCCGTCCTGGCTGCCTTCATCAGGAGCGGCACCACGCTGAATTTGTTGAGAGGAAAGAAGCCTGCGTGGGGTGGCCGCGCCTGCACCGCAAGCGGCGCCTCAAGCTTCAGCATATTCAGGAGATCAGTTTGAGACAGCCCGCCCGTAGAGGTTAGACCGAGCAGCTTTGCCGGATCGGAGCCTGGCTTCAGGAGAGGCGACGCGGGGAGCGCGCCGAGGGGAAACACGTCAGGGACGCTGGTGAGATTGTCGAAGAGCTGACGACGCAAACCATTCTGCAGCTCTCCGGAAATGAAATCGTTGGCCTCGTCGACCCCGATCTGTCTTGAGCTCTCGTCGAAATAACGGCTGTTCAGCGCAACAACAGTGACTGTAGGCCAAGTCGCCATTTCCTCATCGAGAAGGCGAGGCGACCACCCACCCCAATATAGCGATCGGCCGCCTACCGTGTAGGCGAGCCCTTTGAAGGGAATGGTGGATTTCCAAGGAAGGCCCCAGACCTCATTGCGCGGTGGCTCCGGCTGCGGCGCGTTCTCATTCAAAAAGAAAGGACTCGCCGGGTCAGCGAAACCCTGAATGCCGGTGTTCTGGACGTGCTCAGGAATGCTGAACAGCCCGGCTTCTACGACCAGTGTGCGCAGTCCACCCCCCGCCTGTTTCTGACGAAACCAAAGATGTTCTGCAATCGCGGAGCCGAAGGTCCCACCGCCTACGATGATGAAGTCGAAAGGGCGTCCACCAGCGGTCTTCCACGCATCTACTTCTGCGAGGTTGTTGCAGAGATAGCGGCCTTGGACGTCTTTGGTGAAAGAGGTCTTCTCCGTTGCTGTAGGCATGCTCGCTCCTCCTGATGCGTACTTTAAGTCGATGCGGCATTTTTTGCTCTCGCTCGTATAGTGGCACAATGCGCACTACCGCTTCTCTGCGGATTGGATACTTCTCATAAATTGATAGTGGCATCGGCTTAAACACTTCCGTCAGCTAAACCGCGGCACTTTCACCCGGACCGATCGCGCGGCTGATCCGCTGGTGGGGTGCAACGTCGTCATTACATCACCGCCATCATCATCGTTGCCTCACACCACGAGCCGAGCGTCAACCCTGGGAGATAGCCGCGCTATGATCGCGCGACTCGTTGCCTGTGCGCTCAGCCCGACGTCGAGCGTCAGGATCGCCGTCCCAAGCGGGCCGACGGTCGCGGCGAGGTCGGTGTAGCGTGGACCGAAGCCCGCTGGCGAGAAATAGGCGAGCTAAACGATGGCCGCGTGTCCGTACCGAAGCCATGTTAGTTCGCCCTTCTTGCAGTCTTGTCGATCGCGGATCGAAGGCCTTGCGCTAGCTTGATCGCATCGTCGTTCGCCCAGAAATGCAGGAAGTAGAGTCGCGGTTGTTCGTCCAGCATGTGGCTATGGATCGCAGTTACCTCGATGCCACCCGAGCGCAGTGCCTTGACCACCGGATTCACTTCGGCGCTTGTCAGAACGAAATCGCCGGTGATTGCTGCGTTGCCACCACCAGTTGGCTGGAAGTTGATCCCAGTCGCGACGCCCATTGGTCCCGCAGGCGAGATGCTCATCCCGTTCATAGTAATGTTGTCACGCCGCGCAACACCGACTTGATAGACGCCGGCGTTTACATGTCCCTTCGCACCGATGATCTGGTCGATCTGAGCCGTGTCGAGATCGAGGGAGGACGTTGCGGCCGCGGTGGTCGGTGCTGCAAGTGGGGTTTTGCTCTGGGCGAGAGCGTCGTGAAGTGTGGAGGCCATTTTCACCGGGTCTCCGTGTCCTCCGACATGCATATAGAAGGTCGCGGGGGTTGCTCGGAGCAGGTGATTGTGAATCGCTGTGACTTCCAGGCCGCCCTCGATTAGTTTCGACATGACGGGATTGATTTCTGTTTCGAGGAGAACGAGATCGCCCATGACCATGGTGCTGCCGTGATCGGGTTTGAACGCAAGCCAGCCACCTAGTGCAAGTGCGGGTGCGATCGAAACCCCATCGAGGGCTACCTTGAGGTCGCTTCTCGGAAAACCGTAACGATGAACGTCGCCGGATATGGCTGGCTTGCGGCCGAGTGTTGAATCCACCTTTTGCCAGTCGATGTCCTGGGCATTGGCAAATGTGGGAGATGCAATGATAAGACCAAGAAAAGCAGAAAAAAGTGTGCGCATGCTCATCTCCGTTTGAAGGGGTAGAATCCCGTTTTTACGACCCTGGTCGGTATTGCGCCTCTTTAATTTGGTCGCATCACCTCAACACCCCAGCGAGATGCAAACCGATACCGACGGCACAGCAGGCACCAAGCGTCGGTATCATGCCGATTTTGAATCGGAAGATCGCAACCGCGGCCGCGGCCGATAGTCCGAGCGCCCAAGGATCGGCGCTCGTCAGTTTCGGAGCATCGAAATCCACTAACACTCCGTGAAACGCAATGGTCTCCCGGAACATGGTGTGGATCGCGAACCAAACCGCAAGATTGAGCACCACGCCGACGACCGCGGCTGTGATGCCGGACAGCGCTGCCACCAGGTTCTTATTCCCCCGAATGACTTCAATGAAGGGCGCACCGAGGAAGATCCAGAGGAAGCACGGGGTGAACGTGACCCACGTGGCAAGCAATCCACCGAGTGTCCCTGCCAGCATGGGCGACAGCGTTCCGGGATCGCGATAGGCCGCCATGAATCCTACGAATTGCAGGACCATGATAAGTGGACCGGGAGTGGTTTCCGCCATGCCGAGGCCGTCCAACATTTCGCCAGGCTTCAACCAGCCATAGTGATCGACGGCCTGCTGGGCGACATACACGAGCACGGCATAGGCGCCACCGAACGTCACCATTGCCATCTTGCTAAAGAACACGGAGATCTGGCTGAAAACGTTCTCGGATTTGGTTCGCTCCGTCGGTCTCGGTGACCTCCGCGAGTTCCTTTAAGGGGATGAACCCCGACGACGTCGGAATCAGGAGATCCCGGAGGCCGCTGGTCGACCTGTTCTGATCGGACAAACGCATGACGACATCGAAGCGTCGATTGCCGTCGACGATCTGCGAGACCTTGCGACCATTCGAGAGGGTGTCCAGTGCCTGCGTGATTGCCGCAGGCGTCAGGCCGTGGAGGGCGGCGCGTTCGTGATCAACCTGGATCCGTACCTGCGGAATGAGGACCTGTTTCTCCACCTGGAGATCGACCAGCCCGGAGATTGGTGACAACCGCTGGCGAGTGGTTTCCGCCAACTGGCGCAACGTATCGAGGTCTTGCCCATAGATCTTGAGGACGATCTGGGCGCGAACGCCAGACTGCAAATGATCAAGTCGATGGCTGATCGGTTGGCAGCGGCACTAGATTTAGCGATTTAGGCGCCGTTGACAGGTATGTGCTCGAAAGATCGACTCCGCGACCAGTCAAAATTCGGCCATCGATACGGTTCAACCTTTCTAAAGATATGGCGGACCGTTAAATAAACCGTTGTTAGCTAAGTTTCCATGAGGATATTTCGATGCTCAAAATAAGTCTTCTTGCCGGTGCGAGCCTGTTGCTTGGGTTTTCCGCTTCCGCCGCACCGCTGCATCCGACGCGCGCGGCGACAGAAACGGCGCCGCTGGTGCGCGCTCATATGGTGTGTGACGACTATGGCCATTGCTATCGGACGCATCCGCGGCGCTACGTCGAACGCCGATACTACGACGACGATGATGATGGCTACGAACCTCGCTACTATCGTCCCCGCTATTACGCCCCGCGCGTGGGCGTCTATGACGGCTATGGGTATTATCGTCCGTCATTCGGCCTCAGCGTCGGCACGTGGTAATCACATAACCATCCCTGTCGGCGGATTTGTAAAAAGGTCGCGGTTGCCGCGACCTTTTTTCTTTTTGGCCTTAGCGCACCGCAGCGACGATGCAGGCAAACAAGATCACCAGCGCGGCAATCCACCCTGCCCGAATGATCTTCCGGTCAGGCCCGGTAGGCGGTTGAAGTCACGCTCGTTCGTCAGTTCGTAGTTCTCTTGCGCGCGCCAACCCATCACGGTCATCCCGAATAGCAATTGAACCGTCCGTGGCCCACGCCGCGCCGGTAGCCTTCCGAAAGCGATTCCAAAACTCATTTGCCACGATCAAGGCGCGGATCGTCGCTCTAAGATCGCAGATCAGGTGCTGTTGGCTGGATGGTCGCTCGATTGTGCTGAGCAAGTGCTGGTGTTCTTTGAACGGACAGCTCCGCTGGACATGCAAGGGCGCCGGCGCCGCCGATATGGGCGAGATCAGGCTTCACCTCGGCACGCAGGCCGAGTCCGCGCCGACTGAAACGAGTCGGCGCGGACGGGACGCAACCATCATGTCCGGGCGGATTGAGAGCCGCAACAGCGACATTGCGCGCACTTTCGGCGTCAGCAAGCCATCATTGCGCAGCGCGTTGACGAGGCTCGCGAGCGCCGCGGTTGGGTCTGTAGGCCACTCATCGTTTGGCAAATCGGTGTGTGGCAAAACTGTCGGGTGTGCGGATCGCGACCGATGCCGGACTTGATCAAGAGTTCAACTCGCTCGATGCTCAATAGGATGCATCTGAAGCCTATATCGTTCCTGTCAGTTTCGACAGCACTGATTTGGATTCCTCCAACGCACACGGTGTCTGTCGATTTGATTCGTCGATAGTCGATAATCGAGGCACTGCACTTACCATGGCGCTTTAGAAAAGTTCCAGTTGCAGATGTCTATCTCCGGAACACCCTTGCATGTTAGGCCGAGCGGGGGATTCGCCAGCTGGGCGAATAATGCTAAGGGCTGAAATGACACGCAAAATCTCAGGCAAAACCATTATGAGTACTGCGCTGCTGGGAGCGGCGGGTTATTTTGTAATGTCCATCGACAAGACGGGTTACATTCAACACGCTGCCGCGCAGTCTAGCTTGCCGTCCATTACTGTCGTTGCACCCAAACCGGCAGTTCACCACGCGGCCCGCAGGTTACGAACCCGCACGTCCGGTGACCGCGTCCAGCGACGGGTTGCCGCACCAGCGCCGCGCCAGGCGCCATCTCCCGTGACGCCTTCAACCGGTTCCGTTGGAGGGGTGCAGCCTGCCTTCGCGGGCGGCCAGGTCGCTCAAGGTGCGCGGCTGGGACTACTCGGGAATACCAGCACAATGAAGTCACCGTTCAACGTGACAAAGCTACACGGACAAGTTCATTCGAGACCAACAGGCAGCCACGGGTGCGGATGCATTGATCCTTGATCCTTCGGTGCGAAGTTCCCACCCAACAGGCGGTACAGTCGATTCATTCAATATTCGTGGCTTCCCAGTCAACGAAGGCAACAATGGTGAATTCGCCTTTGAAGGGCTTTACGGCATCGCGCCGAACTACCGCATCTTCACAGATTACGCCGAGCGTATCGAGGTGCTCAAGGGGCCCTCGGCCGCGCTCTCGGGCATCGCACCTAACGGCGGTGTCGGCGGCGTCATCAACATTGTGCCTAAGCGTGCGGGAGACGACTTGACTCGTCTCACCGCGAGTTACGGTTCGCGCTCGCGGTTCGGCGGTTATTACGACGTCGCAAGGCGTTACGGCGATAGCCGGGAATGGGGCGTGCGCACAAACGGCAGCCTGCGTGGCGGCGATACGCCCATTGACCGCCAGTCTGAAACGACGGCCGTCGGGTCGCTTGCTCTAGACTATCAAGGCGAGCGGTACAGAACTTGGCTCTACCTCCTCGGGCAGAACGATCGATTTGTCGCTCCGTCCCGTCCTTTCCTTATGGCTGCTGGCATGCCAGTACCAGCGGCGCCGGACGGTCGGTTGAATGTGACGCAACCTTGGGAATGGTCGCGCATCAACGATCAATCTGTTCTGTGGCGGAACGAATACGATGTCAGCGATCAGGTTACAGTGTTCGCCGATGTGGGTGGGTCGCGGACCAATGTCGAGCGCTTTTTCGGTCTTCCGACGATCACCAACACGAGGGGCGACACGACTTCAACGCCCCAATTCTTTGGCCTTAGCGTCAATCGATACACATACGATGGCGGTGTCCGCGCCCGCTTCGATACCGGCTTTGTTCATCACGCCGTCACTGTCCAAGCTTCGGTTTATCATGACGAGCTATACCGGCGGCTTACGAACGGCAGTCTTGTCACGTCGAACATCTATAATCCGACGGTCGCGCCCGCTCAGTTCGCAAACGATATCCCCGGGCGTCCTCGGCTCTCGAATAGTCAACTCACGGGACTCTCGATTGCTGATACCTTGTCCGTGCTCGACGAGCGTGTTCTGCTGACATTGGGTGTCCGGCGGCAGGGTGTCGAGGCGAATAACTTTTCTTCTAATGTTGGGGCTCTGACGAGTTCCTACGACAAGAGCGCAGTCACTCCCGTGGTCGGCCTCGTCGTGCGACCTCGCGACAACGTCTCGCTGTACGCTAATTACGTCGAAGGTCTGAGCCGGGGCGACGTAGCACCTCAGGCGGCATCTAATTTCGGCGAAGTGCTTCCGCCCTATATCGCCAACCAGGTCGAGGCTGGTGTCAAGGTCGACTTCGACAGAATCGTTACCACTTTCAGCGCCTTTCAGATATCGAAGCCGAGCGGTGAGCTGTCCGCCGGGCGCTTCGCGCAGGCCGCCGAACAGCAGGTCCGCGGTCTCGAGTTCAACGTCTACGGTGAACTGATGCCCGATGTCCGTCTTCTCGGAGGCTTATCGCTGCTGGATGGCACCCTGACGAAGACTGCACTCGCGGCAAATATCGGCAACACTCCAATCGGCGTTCCGAACATACAGGCCAATATTGGAGGCGAATGGGATTTGCCTTGGATGAGGGGGCTCACCTTGAACGGGGCCGTCATCTACACCGGCAGGCAGTTCATCGATACAGCGAACAGGCAGCCGATCCCGGATTGGACGCGACTTGACCTAGGCCTCCGCTATACGACGGTGATCTACGGCAGAAGGACGATTTTCCGCGCGAACGTTCAGAATGTGACCGGCACGAATTACTGGTCCAGCGTGGCCTCGTTTGGAACGTTCTTCTTGGGAGCACCTCGCACGTATCTCCTATCGATGAGCGTGGACCTGTAGGCGCCTACTAGGGAGTTGCTCCATGCATACTTGTGACGGTGCGGTCAATACAGCGAACAGTTGGTGTGCCTGTGACGTCCGGACCCGGACCGGAACCTTCAAGAATTGACCGACATCTTGTCAGTGCGATCGGTATTCAAAAATTATTCGCCGGCGCGCGTGCGGCGGGGCTTCTTGTGGGCTCATCGATGGCTTGGGCTAGTGTGCGGAATTGTTGTCGTGCTGATGGGGCTCACAGGAAGCTTCAATGTCTTTTACCGGGAAATCGATGCCGCACTGAATCCAGCGCTTTTTATCCCGGCTGGTCCGAAACAATCGATCAACCTGACCGAGGTGGTGCGGGTCGCGGCGGCGGCTGATCCCGCGCCGATCTTTTCGATTATGGCTCCCGATAAGGTTTGGCCGGTCTGGGTTGTGATGCATACCCACGAGGGTCCGAAAGATAGCTTCCCAAATCTTTGGACTACCATGATCGATCCTTCGAACGGGAAGATACTTGGACAACGCGACTACACGAACGCGCCGGCATTCATGATCTATCGCCTGCACTACACGCTGCTGCTCTATGAGTGGGGAGGCAAACAGCTGGTGGGGTTCGTCGGGTTCGTGCTGCTTGGTTTGGCGCTATCGGGCCTATATTCGTGGTGGCCGAAACAGGGGCGGTTTTGGCGATCGGTATCGATGCGCAGGGGCGTTTCGCCCCTTCGATTTTTTCTCGATCTTCATAACACGGCGGGTTTTTGGGCATTAATAGTGCTCCTCGCGATCTCTATCACGGGAATCGGTGTCGTTTTTCCCAGTATGGTCCGCCCTGTCGTTGGTCTCCTATCAAAGGCAACACCTGATCCGTCGCCTCGCATTGAGACTCCGTTGCCAAAGGAAACGCCGCAACTCCCGCCTGATGAAATCATGCGGATCGCGCAGGCAACCAAGCCGAACTTGTCGATCACCGTGCTGAACCCGCCGACCAAGACTAGCAACGCATGGCGCGCACGATTCCGCCCAGATGGCGCTGATCCAGCCTTACGTTCACGAGGCGCAATCTGGCTCGACGCGTGGAGCGGCGCCGTGGTGCAGGATCGGACCTCGGATGCCATGTCGGCGGGAGATCGCTACATGACAGAACAGCTCTGGATTCATAACGGCTCGACGTTCGGGCTCTTCGGCCGTTTGCTCGTGCTCACAGCTGGCTTCGTGCCCCTCGCGCTGTTTATCAGTGGTGGGATCATGTGGTTCAAAAAACGTTCTACGAAATCAAGACGTGCCAAAGTGCTGCGCGCTGGAAGTAGCACTATTTGATCTTGTAGGGTGTCGGTTGGTTGCTGATCGGTTGACTGAGAAGCAAACGGGATCAGCAGTGTGTTTCGGCGTGGAATATTCTTGGCTAATTCTCAGCGAGAGAAAGTTTCACTGTAACCATGCTGTCCTGCGATGAATAGCGAATCGCATTGTCGAGAAGGATCGACAAAATTTCTCGAATCGAGACGGGGTTTCCGTTAACTGAGATGGGATCGACGACGTTTCTTGTCAATCGGCGCTGGAACGGGACCCTCCATCGGCCTTCAAAAGGGGCTCTGACGCAACTTCGATGACGGCTTACCGCAACTAGGTCGCGCCTATCAGCCGAGCTTGCAGGAGGTCGATTTTCGCCCGCCCATACATCTGGCGTTTTACGAGCTTTAGTTTCGTGATCTGCCCTTCTGTCTGGCCATTGGACCAAGGCTCGGAGATGGCAGCACGGACGGCGGCCTTGTCCCTGATGATGCCACTCGCAAAAGAGCCGATCAGGCTCAAGCTGGCGGTGGCGATCCATGGATCGAGATCAGCGACGAGCTTCTTGCGCACCATGGTCTGGAAGCTTTCGACGAGCATGCGGGCTTCGACGAGTGTGGGAACGCGCGCCTCGATAGCAGCGATGGTGACCGTATCTGCTTTGCTGAGATTGTCACGCGCCGTGGTCATCAATCGTGAGATTGTTCTCGCGGATGGCACTTTTTGCAGTTGTTGATTGATCGCCTTCTCGGCCCGTCGTCGCCGTGCCGTCCACTCACTGACGACACGCAAGGAGCCTTGGAAGCCTTGCCTTTGCAAACGACGCCAGAGCTCTGCGCCGTTACGGCAGCCCTCGTTCCATTGCGCATCCAGAAAGGGCAAGTGGGCATCGAGCGTGCTCTGCCGTGTCCGGAAGACATCCGTACTCTCGCCGCGACTGACTTGGCGAACGAGTTTACGGCTGTGTCCTGTTCGACGGACGATCTCCTTGAGTGGCACTGCGTCTCCGACGCGCGCCATGATCGCGGCATTCGTCCGCTTGCGTCGGAGATACCCTTCATACTGCAGCCGTTCCGCGCAAGTGAGCAGTTTTGGATTGATCGTCGTCGCACCGATGGAGGTGCGGATCACCTGCATGGAACGGCGCACCGCGTTGAGGAAGGCCGCGCTTGCGTTCTCCATCAGGTGCCAACGGTCCGCGACCTGGACCGCGTCCGGCAGCGCCTTTGCCGCGGCCTCACCGTAGCCGCCGCCACGGTCGCGCGATACGACCCTGATCTCCGGATGGTCGGAAAGCCAAGCCCGCACCGTTGCAATCTCGCGATCTGGAAGCAGGGTTACGATCCGCCGTCTCTCCAGATCGCACACGATTGTTCCGTAGCGATGGTTCTTGCGAAAAGCCCAGTCGTCAATGCCGGCGACGATCAGAGGCTCCATTCGCGGGCGCGTTCGTCGCCTAACAACCCGCAGCAGAGTATCGTTGCTCACCGGCAGCATCAGTCGCTTGGCAAAGCTCGCTGCCGGCCTGCCGCCGAGTGCCAGCCCCAGATGGTGGACGATGCATTCCAGCCGTGCCGTCCGGCGCGACCGGGTCGGGAGAACGTCGTCCCCGAACCGTTCAGCGAAAATCCGCCGCCGACAACGAGGTAGTTCGCAAACAAACCGTCGCGTGATCACGCGGAGGCGTATTTGCTTGCCTGCACATGGCAAATCCGCGACCTGTCTGTCGTATCGGCTATGGATTCGGCGCGATCTCGCCCCGCATAATGGACACTCGGCCACGTCGCTTTCGGATCGGACGGCTAAAATAATCGAGTCAGATGAATCGCTTACGCTCTCGATAACCAACCCGCTCGGGACAAGCGACGAAATTCGAATACCGGCTCGCATGGCGCTGTTCCCCCGTTGAAGAACCGCAAGCTCGGCAGAAAAATCATCAGATGTGAGTCAGAGCCCAAAAGGGACCCCTTTGATCGGCGAGCTTTGCTAGTAGCGCTCGCAGCGTCGGAGCTGGCCGGGGTTGCGGAGACGGTGCGAGCGCGGGTTGTTTGATCGTCGTCGCGGCTTTTAAAACGCCAACTGTCGTTACCGGTCTCTACGATGTCACAGTGATGGGTCAGCCGGTCGAGCAGCGCAGTGGTCATCTTGGCATCGCCGAACACGCTGGGCCATTCTCCGAAGGCGAGGTTGGTGGTGACGATGACGGATGTGCGCTCGTAAAGCCGGCTGATGAGGTGGAACAGAAGCTGACCGCCGGATTGAGCGAACGGTAGGTAACCCAGTTCGTCGAGAATGATTAAGTCCATCCGGGTCAGATGCTCGGCGAGCCGGCCCTGACGTCCGTTGCGGGTCTCGCTTTCGAGACGGTTGACGAGGTCGACGACGTTGTAAAAGCGCCCGCGGGCACCGGAGCGGATGCAGCTCCTGGCGATGGCGATGGCCAGATGGGTCTTGCCGGTGCCGGTACCGCCGACCAGCACGACGTTGCGTTGCTGGGTGATGAAGCCGCCGCCGGCGAGATCATTGACGAGTGTCTGGTTGATCGGCGTGCCGTCCGAACTGGAAGTCAGCGATGTCCTTGGCGAGGGGAAGCTTGGCGATGGTGAGCTGGTACTTGATCGATCTCGCCTGCTTCTCGCTGATCTCGGCCGTGAGCAAGTCGCCGACGATGCGCTGAGGTTCATGCTGGCGCTTGATGGCGGTCACCATGATCTCGTCGAAGGCGGCCTTCATTCCGTAGAGTTTGAGCTCACCCATGAGATCGAAGATTTGGGCTCGTTCCATCAGTTGGTCCTCCGAAGGTTGTCGTAGCGGGCACAATCAGCGATCGGCCGCATGGCGAGCTGCTCCGCTTTGTAGAACCGATAGACGTTCTTCAGGTTCATCGAGAGCCTATCCCGCTTCAACAGTACCGCGAGCCGGGATCGCGGATTATCCTCGAGCGGCGTATGCACGCGATGGGCGGGCTCTTTTGGACACTTACTTTTTACAAGGCTGTCCGTTTGGCTGGACACAAGGTTTGGCTGCTTGCGGTATCGGATGGGCTGTGGGTGGTGGGGCCGGACGAGCAACTGGCGGGGGAGAAGCTGGCCGCGTGGCGGCAGCTGGAGGTGAGGGTGGGCGTACAGCGGGTGGCGGAGCAGGACGCGCAATTTGAGGTGGTGGCGGAGGAGCAGGTCGAGCCATCGCTGGGGGTGCTGGCCGCGCGACTGCGGCTGCGGGCGGGGCAACGCGTGCGGCGGGCGGAGCAGGTCGTGCCATTTGGGGCGGCGGAGGAACTGGCCGCATGGCCGGTGGCGCTGGGTGTGTAGCCGGTGGCGGACTCGGGCGTACGATCTGTGGCGACGCCGCTCGTGCTGAAGGCTGTGAGGTAATCGGCTTTTGTTGCGGTGCCTGCGGTGAACTGCTTTGGTTATGTGGGTTCGATAACGGTTGCGCGGCAGCTTTGCCGCCCGATTGCGCAGGCGACACAGCCGGTGGCACCAGCGTATGTTGCTGCGCTTGCGGATGCTTGGACTGGCCAGGAATCGGCGGCGTGTTATTCACCGAAGGCGACGATTGTGCACCGGGCGTGCCGGGGAATGATTGCACGGCTGACTTATGACCGGGCGATGCCGGTGTCTGCGGCGAAGTGACAGGAGGTTTTGCGCCGGGTTCTCGCTTCGGAGGTTGTGTCAGTGAGTTCGGCTGACCACCGGGAGCTGGTAGAGGCGGCACAGCCGCTTTGCCTAATGGCGTGGGCGAAGCTGGCGTGGTCGCCGGATGTTGGGGTTGACCGGAAATCGGCGGCTTGCCGTTCACCGAAGGCAGCGATTGCGCACTGGGCGCGCCGGGCAATGGTTGCACGGCCGACTTATGATCGGGCGATGCCGGTGTCTGCGGCGAGGTGACAGCAGGTTTTGCATCGGTGTCCTGCTTCGGAGGATGTGCCGGTGGATTTGGCTGGCCGCTTGGACTCGGCAGGGGTTGGGCAATCGCCTTGTCGCCCGGTTGCGCCGGCGCGGTTTGTGCTGCTGGAGGCAGCGACTGCCCGCCAGGCGTGCCCGGTAGCGGCGTTGTTGTCGATTTACGGTCAGGCGAGGTGGTGAGCGTGGCCTGCCCCTGCGCGGTAGCCGGTTGGCCACGCTGCGTGGCCCCGGTTCCCTGTACAGGAGGCTTGCTCTGTTGCGCCGGTACTTGCGGGTTCTGTTGCGGCGCGGTCACCGCCGCTTTTTTCGCCACCGTTTTCGGCAATGCCGGTGCGAGGAGAGCGGCGCCAGCGACGGCCGCTCCGGCGGCGATGACGCCGGGAGATGCGCCGTGCGACGGTGTAGCTGCGGTACCCGGAGCGGTCGGCGTGGTGGGCGCGCCCGATGCAGGCGTAGCAGGCTGCTGCGCGGCAGGTTGCTGTGTGGCGCCTGGCGTTGCCGCCGGAGCCGCGGATACCGGTTGCGGCACGAGCGCCTGCGCCGGCGTCACCGTCTGCGCCTCGCCACCCGGTCTGGTGATCGTGACCATATTGGTGTTGTTGTTGATCACCACCGTATTGTGGATGTTGTTGTAGATGACATTCGGCGGCGGCGGTACCACGTAGGGTGGCGGGCTGTAATATACTGGCATTGGCACATAATTGGGGACCGGCAGCACGAACGCCGCGAATACGGGCGGCGGCGGTGCCAGCACGACAAAATCCGGTGGTGGCGGTGGCAGGAAGAACACCGGCGGTGGCGGCGGTGGCGCGAATCCATAGTCCGGATCGTCAAAGACGAGCACCGGCCGACGGAAATACACGACCTCCTCTTCGGGCGGTGGTGGGACATCGTAGCTGATCGCGGTGAACGTCGGGGGCGGTTCGAACGCTGCAGCGAGATAGGCGAGGCGGCGATGGGCGTCGCCGACGTGCGGCCCGTGGGGATAGCGACGCAGATACGACCAGTAGGCTCGTGGCGTGTCGACACTACGTGTGTGCCTCCAGGTGATCGCTTCCCGGCGTGCGGCGACAATGGCGCGGACGCGCCTCGCCATCGGATCGTTTGGATAGGCGGCGAGAAAATCGAGATATCCTCGTAACGTATCGCGCTCCAGCGCAGCGATATACGCTTCCTGCGCGTCGAGATCGCGGATGGGTCTCACACGCATTGATGCAGTCGGTGGTGGTGGAGCGTCAGGCGCGCGGTCGAAGAAACTAAAAGGGGCCTCGATCTTCGATGCGCTCCAAGGCACTTCGCCACCCTTGGTCATTTCATTGACACGCAGGCGAGTTCGGTCGAACACTTCTGGGAGCGGCAAGCCGCCGGTGCGGATCATTTCGGCGAGTGCCTGCGCATAAGCGCCGTACGGCCCCTTCTCCTGTGGCGCCACCGTACCGGGAGCCGCATTGAAGGCGATCAACATGTGCGGTTCGGGCTCCACCAGCGCGAGGCCGCTGGCCAACGGCTGGTCCGATCTGGCGAACGGATTCGCGCGTGCCGCATCGAGGACGACAATACCCGCTTTGATTTTCAGTGCTGCCAGCGGCCGGATATAGTCGGATAGCCGCAGCGTTTCGAGCGGCACATCGGTATCATGTGCGAGCTTCGCATCGACGGGTACGAAGTAATTCTCGCCTTCGAGTTGCACGCCGAAGCCACCGAGATAGATGACGGCTACGGTGTCTGGCCCCGATGCGCTGACCTTGTCGAGAAACTCGCGGAAGGTGCGGCGCAGCGTGTCCTGATCGAGATCACGCGCACCGACCACGTCAAAGCCTGCGGCCTGCAGTGTCTGAGCAATCAGGCCAGCATCATTCGCTGATGTTGGTAATGCTTCTGGCTGATAGGCGGCGTTGCCGATCACCAGAGCGACGCGCTTTTCAGCTTGTTGCGCGCTGGCCGGAGATAACGATACGAGCGTGACAAGCGCGAGTGCAATACAAGCCAAGAAACGCATGAGTGTTGTCCCAGCAATGGCGATAGTAGATTGTGCATTCCATCGAAGATGCCGTGAATGGCGTCTGAACGAAAGCGCCCTAAATTATGGCTAGGTTTCGGTTATTGTGCGGACTGCGGCCGATCCGTAAATTGGGATTCCAGCTTCGAGCCAAGTCAAAGGCGACAAGACTTACCACAATGCCACTAATTAGCGGACGCATTCAATTCCGTGGTCGAGAAGAAACTGAAAGCCGATAATCGGACGAAATACCGCCCTCAAAAAGCCCGGCGTCAACAACACTCATCGACGCGCGTGATTCATGAGAATCACACCACACGGAGCAACCTCTATGTTTACTCGTCGGACGATCATGGCGCTCGCCATCGGTACAAGCTTATTGTCCGCTACCGGCTTTGCCTTGGCGAAGAACGCGCATCACAACAACGGTCATAACCTACTCGGGGCAAAGATTCATAAGAACGGCAAGCATGGCATCGGCAAAATTGGCGCCAACGCGGTCGTCGCGGAAGTCAGTAACGACAAGGTCATCGGAATGAGTGCCGGCAACTTGCCGGTCAAAAGATTCAAATCCAACAAGAAGATAGCTGATCTCAACGGAGACAAGTTGCAGGTTGCCGCTAATGGTGAGCTTCATCTCGCGCAGGTAGATACGTTCTACTATGCCTATTGCTTTGACACCGGCGTCGATCTGGAATGCTACTGGTACCCTGCGGCTGACGTCATGGAAACGGACCCGTGGTCACCTTATCCGTACTGATCTGAAAACGCTTGCAACCCGTGGCGGCCGATCGTTGCCACGGGTTGTGCGACGTAGGCTGCGCGTAAACCACGTTTGATAGGCCGCGAAATGCAGCGGGAGTCTCGGTTGATGAGTCGGGATCAATTCTGGCTGACGGAAGCGCAGTTTTCGAAGATTGGCCGCACTTACCGACAGTCACGCGGGGCAAGCCGCGCGTTGATGATCGGCGCGTGATCAGCGGCATCGTACATGTGTTGAAGTCAGGTGGCCGCTGGATGGACGCACCTCCCGAATACGGTCCGAGGAAGACGCTCTACAACCGTTTCGTCCGATTGGGCGGAAATGCGGTGGCGTTTAGCTCTCATGCCCGGAATACCTGTTAGCCGCCGAGCCCGGTCGTCGGTCTTTGCCATGGCGGCGAACTCGGCATCGAATGCGGCGATGCGGCGATCCAATTCCTCCCAGCGTATCCGCATATCCCTGAGCAGGAACGTCATGCGCGGGCTCAGAGCGCCCGCGCCGCAATCCAGTAGTTTGCTGAGCAAGAGGCGTAATCGGGCATGACCCAGCGCCACGACGTGCCCGTGCTCCAGCAAAAGGCTCCTGATCTGGTTGGTCAGCGGGGTGCGTTCTCCGACCAGGCGGTCGCGCACGCGATGCAGTGTCTGGACGTCGAGCTGCTCCTCGCTCTTCAGCTCGACGAAGCGCATGGTGAGTCGGGTCGCCGCTTCGGCGATAGCTCCCGCATCGCGGTCGTCGTTTTTCTGTGCCTTGACGTAAGGCCTCACATACTCAGGTGACATCAGCCGGACCTCGTGCCCCAGTGCCGCCAGCGACCGGCCCATGTGATGGGCGCCGCAGCATGCTTCCGGCCGCTCCAGCAAGAGGCGTACACATTCAAGTAATGCTCGACACACAAACCCCGACCGCTCCCGACGCCATTCGTCGGTTGTTGGGACCGGTTTGAAGGCAAACCGATAAAAAATATGTCCGCAGCTTACGGCTGACCTACGGAGCATTATTCA
This sequence comes from Nitrobacter sp. TKz-YC02, assembly GCF_049852135.1. Lineage (NCBI taxonomy): Bacteria > Pseudomonadati > Pseudomonadota > Alphaproteobacteria > Hyphomicrobiales > Nitrobacteraceae > Nitrobacter > Nitrobacter sp. TKz-YC02. The sequence goes on along the minus strand of NZ_CP180728.1, from coordinate 2,693,940 downwards.
CCGGCCCTCATTCACTAACCATACATTTTTGCCGTATATGGCGCCATTCTATAATCCAAGAGGACACGGCTATGAAAAAACTCCTTTCGCTTTCATTTGTTGCGCTCTGCCTGGTTCCCGCGGCTTCACAGGCTCACGATGGCCAGATTGCTGCCGGGGTTGCCGGCGGGCTTCTTGGTGGGATGCTGTTGGGCGGTGCATTAGCCCCTCGCCCCTATTATGCGCCCGCTCCGGTCTATGTTGAGCCCGAACCCATCTATGAGAGACGCTGCTACTGGTCTCGTGGGGAAGCCTATTGGGATGACTGGAGCGAGCGTTGGGTGCGCCCGCGCGTGCGGGTTTGTGATTGACACCAAGGCCGCCGACTAGGGCGGCCTTTTTGTTTTAGCCGAGATGATAACGAAAGCATTCAACCAGCGTTCAGAGCGATCCCATTGCAGTGAATCTCCAAATGCTGGAGAGCTCGCTGCGAAAGGTTACCTTTGGAATTCTCGGCCTTTCGGCACTGGGCGTACTTGCTGCAGCGGAGCCGTGTAACGCCACGCCAATTTCGCCGATTGCCATTCCTTCCTTCGTCAAACGCGGAGCCGGTCTGTTACCTCTGTAACGAGTGGGGCCGCTGCTGGTGGCTTGCCAGGCCGCGAGGCGTCGAGAATGATGCCGCGTTGATACGCCCCAAATATCGAGATCGCGCGAAATGAATTCCGAGCCTTGGTCGACACGGATGCTTTTGGGGTAACAATGCCCTTGCAGACCTGCTCCAGCGTTTGCACGGCGACGAGGTCGGGATCTTCATCCATTGTCGCGCGTTGATCAGGAGGACACGCACTCGATGAAATCGTGCGCAAGTCCACCATATAGAGCAAAGTGATTCAAATTTGTTGGAGCTCGCCAAAGAGAATGTTGGCTCATCCGGTGGGGTAACGACCAAACAATTAGAAGCTATATAATCGGGATCGAATGATCTTGTTCGCTGCGCAAGGTTCTCATAAAGAATCGGAGCAGGCGCGCCGCTCGCTCGTCAAACTTCGAAGCGTTCGCGAGTGTCGATGTGATCCATCTTGCCTAAACGCAAATCCATAACCGTTGATTCAAGGAGCTCCCATGCGCGTAGACGCTATTTGCGTATCAGTGCCGGAATTTCCATCGTCTGGCGCCAGACTTGCCGTTTTTCGAAAAGTGATAAGCATCAACACGCCCGCAATTCATTCGTGAAGGTGATCGCATGATCTATCACAGCATTCTCGAAGGCACCGGGAATACGCCGATCGTTCGTCTTTCTCGCTTGTTTCGTGATTGGCCGTGCGAGGTGCTCGCCAAACTGGAGATGTTCAATCCGGGAGGCAGTGTTAAGGATCGGCCGGCGCGCTATATCATCGAACGCGGTCTGGCGGACGGGTCCATCCGGCCGAATTCACACATCATCGAAAGTTCGTCGGGCAATCTCGCCATCGCGCTGGCCATGGCTTGCCGCATTCATGGTTTGCGCTTTACGGCAGTGGTCGACCCGAAGATCTCACCTCTCAATCTGAAAATTATTCAATGCTATGGCGGCAATATCGAGCTCGTCACCGAGAAGGATAGCCAGGGCGGTTATCTGGGAACGCGCATAGAGCGCATCAAATGCCTGCTGCGCGAGTGGCCCGATGCCGTATGGGTCAACCAGTATGCCAACGAGCGCAATTGGCAAAGCCACTACCATGGGGAAGGTGAGGAGATCCTGCGACATCTAGATCGTCCGGTGGATTACCTGGTGCTGGGCGTCAGTACTTCAGGCACCGTGCATGGCATCTCCCGCCGCCTGCGCGAAGCGTGGCCCGAGTTGAAGGTAGTGGGAGTGGATGCGGTCGGCTCGATCCTGTTCGGCACGCCTCCCTATCCTCGCGACCTGCCGGGAATCGGCGCCAGCCGTGTGCCGGAGTTATTCCAGCGCGATGAGATCGATCAGGCAATTCATATCGACGATTATGAATCCGCGGTCGCATGCCGTGAACTCGTCAACCACGAAGGTATTTTCGCCGGTGGATCGTCCGGTTCGGTGATCGCGGCCATTCAACGGCTCTGTGCAGACCTGCCACGCGACACTCGCATCCTGACCATTCTGCCGGATCGGGGCGAACGCTATCTGGATACGATCTATGACGACGAATGGGTGTCGCGCATGAAGGATCGCCACTTGGTGCGCACGGCAAAAAATTCCGTCAACTTGTCTATGGAACACACAGCATGACTTCGCCAACCGTCACACCGAACTTGCTTTATCTCAACCGTAACGACCTGATCGTGTTGGGCGGCGATCATTCACAACCGTATGTCGACGCCATTGTCGACGGGTTAGCCGCGCATGCGCGCGGCGAATACGTGCAGCCGCTCAAACCCTACCTGCGCTGGCCGACCGCTGACCATATCGCCGACCGCATCATCGCGATGCCATGCTACCTGGGAGGCGAGCGGCCTATCGCGGGCGTGAAGTGGGTCGGCAGCCGGCAGCATAACCCATCCCTTTTCGGGCTGGAGCGTGCCAGCGCGGTCGTGGTGCTGAACGACGCGGAAACAAATTATCCGATTGCGCTCATGGAGGGGGGCCTGCTTAGCGGTATGCGTACCGCAGCGATCACAGCCGTAGCCACTCGTTATCTGGCGCGTGCCGGCTTTACCGACGTGGCCGGCATCGGCTGCGGCCCGATTGCGCGCATGCAGGTACAAACCCTGCTGGAGCAATTCCCGTCGATCGAGCGCCTTCACCTGTTTGATCTCTCGCATGCCGCTGCCGACGCCTTCATTACTGAGTTTGCGGCGCGTTTTCCGAACAAGGAGTTTGTCCTGGCTATTTCGGCGGAAGCGGCGGTGCGTGCCGCCGATGTGATCGTGACCTGCACGGTGGCCGATGCACCTTATCTGCATTTCGGTTGGCTTAAGCGGGGCGCCTTTGTCAGTAACGTATCGATCATGGATGTGTGCAAGGAGGTCTACGAAAAGGCCGACAAAGTGGTGGTGGACGATTGGGATCAATCGAATCGCGAGAAAAAGATCATCAACCAGTTGGTGCTGGAAGGGCGGTTTAGCCGCGAGCGGTTGCACGCCGAACTCGGTCAAATCGTCGTGGGCGACAGGCCCGGCCGCGAAAGCGAGGAAGAGATCATTCTCCTCAATCCGATGGGTATGGCGCTCGACGACATAGTATGCGCCCGGCATTTCTATCATCTGGCACGCGAGCGCGGCGTCGGCGTGCAATTGCCGCTATACGGTTGAAATGCATGCAGTCCAATACATCTCATCCGTACGCGCGGCGGCTGGCTCAGGATCTGTTCGATGCGCTTTGGTTGGAGGATCTGTACGGCTTTCGCAAGCACTGCAGGTTTCATTCGCTCGAAGACGGCGACACGATGCTGGATGTCGCGCTTGATGAGACGCGGTCGTTGCTTTGGCACGGTTATCAAGCCGGTGGTTTGCGCCCATTCCGGGTGTCGGACCGGCCCGTCGCGTTGCATATCGCTCACCGTACGACAAACCAAACACTCGTCGAAGTCGTCGAGACCCTGCAAACCGCCGACTGGTGGGGCGACCGGACTGGCCGTTTCGCCCACTTCTTTGCGTTAGCCTACGACCAGGCCGCATGGACGGCGGTGTATGAACCAACCATCATAGCGCGGGCTGTTGCGGCTCCGGAGGACCTGCTGTCCTGGGAGGCCGTGAGTTGTCTAAAAGACCGCCCGTTTCATCCGCTGGCGCGCGCCAAGGATTGGGATGAATGCGACGGGACCACCTACTTGCCGGAAACGGGCGCTTCGTTTGCGCTGCATTGGGTGGCCTTGCCGCGGGATCAGGTCCTCACCGTTTCCTGCGAGTCCTTGTCGGACCTGCTGCTGGACCGCTTCCAGCAGCAAGCCCTCGCCGAGATGGCGCGCGCGCGCGGCGCCGATGGCGATACTTACTTATGGCTGCCTGCGCATCCGTGGCAGTGGGGGCGGCTTAACCGCACCGGACTGTCAGACCTGGCGGGCTGCATTGACTTGGGCACAGGGCCGGGATCCGTCATGCCGACCGCTTCGCTGCGTTCGCTTGCCGTCATCGGCCGCCCCGGCTTGCACCTCAAGCTTGCGCTTTCCGTCAATGCGTTGGGAGCGGTGCGCACGCTTCCACCGCGCTATCTACACAACGGCATGCTCGCCAGTGCTTGCCTTGAGCGCCTGAAACAGCGGGATGACTGGCTGGCTGCCATTTTACGCTTGTGCAATGAGAATGACTGGTGGGCGTTGAGCCAGCGCGATGCATTGCAAGCAGAGCCCGGAGAACTGGCGTGTATGATCCGCCGCTATCCGACGGTGGCTGGTGCGACGTTCATTCCGATGGCGGCATTGCCGGCGACGAGCGCCGGAGGAACGCTGCCGGCTTTCGACCATCTGATCGGTCTTGCCGGAACGGAGAGTAAGGTTTGGGCATTGTTCGCCGATATCGCCCGCGCCTTGTTGGAATTGGGCCTGCGCTGCTTTGCGTACGGTGTCATGCCGGAGTTGCACGGACAGAATGTGGTGCTGGCATTTCAGGGGCAGCGCATCGCCGCGCTGGTCCTGCGCGACCACGACACCTTGCGCATCTGCCCGCCGCTGATGCGGGCCCAGGGTGTAGCGGCGCCGGACTATATGATTGATCGCAGCACGCCGAACACGCTCGAACTGAATACCCCGCGCGAGTTGCTGGCGTATCTGCAAACCCTGGCCATCGAGGTCAACCTGTATGCCATCCTTTCCGCGTTGGCGGAGCGCTACCGCCGGGAAGAGTCGCATGGCTGGCATATCATACGCACGGTGTTGGAAGACTGCCTGGCGCGTGTGCCGCTGCCGAACGACATCGCCAATGAGACCAGGAGCCTGCTGCTGGATGAACCTGATTGGCCGTTCAAGCAGCTTCTGGCACCGCTGCTCGGCCGAGCGAGCTTCGGCACCGGCATGCCCAGCGCGATGGGACGATTGAGCAACCCGTTATTACCTGTCGAATGTAAATGTCTGGCGTAACATCATGTTCCCGCAACCTTGTCCTGTTGCTGGCATGCCAAGCCGTGACGACGCTCGGGCTGATGGTGTTGGTGCCTATCCTACCTCTGTATATGGCGACGCTTACCGGCATTGATACGCTTGGCGCCGCACGTTGGAGCAGTCTCGCGCTGGCAGCACCGGGGCTCGGCACTTTGTGCTTCGCGCCTCTTGTCGGTCAGTGGTGTGACCGATTCGGCTATCGGCGCATGTTACTGGTGTCGCTGGCGGTGTTCATCGCAAGCATGCTGCTGATGGCGCTGAGCACAAGCGTGTTGAGCTTCATGTTGGGTCGCCTGCTGCAAGGTATGAGCACCATTGGCGTCGTACTGACTGCCTTCGTCGGCCATGCCAGCAGCGACGCGTCGCGTGGACGCTCGCTGGGCTTGCAGGAAAGCGCGATTGCTTGCGGCGCGCTGGCCGGTCCGGTGCTGGGTGGCATGATGCTGGACCAATGGTCGCTGAAGCCACTTTTGATAGCGAGTGCGCTGCTCACGGGCATGGCGGGCGGCGTGTTATGGAGCCAGCTCAGAGAGCCGCCCAAGTCGACGCCGGATAAAAACCTTCCACAGTTCGCCGGCTTGAAAACTGTGCTTGCCCGCGCCGATTTGCGCAACTGGATGTTAGCTGCCTGCCTGACCCAGGCCGCTGCATTCGCACTGGTCAATGTTTTCCCGCTCTATTTGATGGCGCATTTCCCCGCGGCGGATGCGATTGCCAGCAAGACCGGGGCGCTGCATGCATTGGGCTGGCTGGCAACTATGCTGGCGAGCCCGCTGTGGGGACATCTGAACGATCGTGGTGACCCGCGCCGTCAATTCGTGCTGGCCGCGATCGGTTGCGCATTGTCCATCGGATTGTTGATGAAGGCCGATCAACTCTGGCTGGTCGCCTTGCTCAGGGTAGTTCAGGGGGTCTGCTATGCCGCATTGGCGCAATCGATGTTGCTGGCCTGCAGTCGTCAACTGCCGGCAGCGGTTTATGGGCATGTGACTGGGTTGAGCCGCAGTTTCATGGTCGTCGGCCAAATGCTGGGGCCGCTCATCGTCATGCTTCTGATGCCGCTTCTTGCGCCTGCCAACCTGGTATGGCCGATCACCGCACTGTTTATGGCGGCCGGTTTACTCGTGCTCGGCAATGGCATGCAGCGCTCATACCCTGTTTGCAGGATTGAAAACCAAGGGAAGGATGTCGCATGACAATGCATTTTCCGCGGCTCGCTCCCTTGGAGCGGCGTCTGGTGGAGCAGTACCTCAACACGTATTGCCGTGAGACCGCTTGTTTCGATCCTCGCTTAGCACCGACTGACGCGGGACCAGCCGAATTGCAAGCGCAGATAACCGGCTGGCGGGCTGCCGGACTGATGCCGTATCTCGTGTCGTTCGCGCAGACCGGATATCAACTGGTCGGCGCGCTGAACTACTTCTCCCCGATCGGTTACCACCGCGTGACGCCTTTTGCATGGATCGGGTACAACGGCGACTGGTGTCCCCTGACGAACGCGACGCCACTGGTCGACCGGATCGTGGACACACTCGCCGATGCCAGCGGCCAGCCCGCCGAGACGGCGCAACAATGCCGTGATCGCTTGAAGACCTTGATGCGTAACAGCGTGGACAAGGTACGCCGTTTCCACCAGCACCATGCCGCCGCAAATCGATCGGCTTTTGTTACGGCGGAACAAGGCTTGCGGTTCGGCCATATTTTTCATGTCACTTCCAAGGCTTCGGAAGGATTCAGCGAAGAAGACATGCAGCGTTATGCACCTGAACTGGGAGCCTCGTTTCGTTTGCACTACTTCGCAGTCGCCACCAGCTTGCTGGATACGCGTGTCGTAAACGCCGGACAGTTGCCTATCGATCCGGAGGCGGCACGTTTCGATGAGGAACTGTTGGCCGATGGCGGGTACCACCTGCTGCCTTGCCATCCGTGGCAAGCCAATCATCTGTTGAGTCTGTCGGAGATCGCCGAGCTGGTGAAAAACCGCTCGCTGATTTCGCTCGGGCCTCTAGGGGAAGTGGTTTGGCCGACGTCCTCGGTACGCACGGTCTGGTTGCCTGCTCAAGAGCTGTTCCTCAAGTTATCCCTCAATATCCGCATCACCAACTTCGTGCGCAACAATCCGCCCGAACATGTCGAGCGGGCGCTGGATGCAAGCCTCGCGCTGTCCCAATTGCCGCAAGAGGCATTGGAACAGCCGGCATTCCATATCTTGACGGAGTTGGGCAGCCAGAGCTTGAAGCTGTCGAGCGAGGCGCTGCGCGCCGCCTGCACGGTGGTGTACCGAAAAGCCATCCCAGGCACCGAGGCCGAGCATGCGCAAGTGGTCGCGTCAGTGCTGGAAGAACCGGCGGAGGGTGAGATTCCTTTGTGGGTGCTGCTGCGCCAAGCTGCAGGGCGGAACGCGCCCGACGCCGCCTTAGTTCAACGCTGGTGGGCACGCTACCTGGATGCGAGCCTGATGCCCTTGCTGCGCTTATTCTCCGAATACGGCATTAGTCTGGAGGCACATCTGCAGAACACGATGATGGCATTCCAGGACGGCTGGCCGGCACGGGGTTATGCGCGCGACATGGAGGGCACCAGTATCAGCCGCACGCGCTTCCCGTTCCTCGATCGCCTGAAGCCCGACAGTCCTGTTTTATACGACGAGCAGCAGGCGTGGCATCGTTTCCAGTATTACGTGCTGGTCAATCATATCGGTCATGTCATTGCCTGCCTGGCCCGCACCGGCCTGACAACGGAGGCTGCGCTATGGCGCGACACGGCCGACCGAATTGCTACGACCGGCGATTCGCTGGTGTTGCAGCTGCTCGCGCAGCCGACGCTGCCGGCCAAAGCCAACATGCTCAGCAGTTTCCAGCAACGCGGTGAACGTCCGTCGTGGGTGGAGGTTCCCAATCCACTGCTTCAGAGATAAGCCATGCATCCGCACGATTATCAGAACCTGATCGACAGCCCGGCCTACCGGCAGGCCAGCCGCCGCGTGCTGCGCCAACTGCTGGAAGCCTTGCTGTTCGAAGAGGCTTTGCCGCATTGCGTGTGGCGCGGAGAAACTCTGACGATACCCGGCTGCGCTGCCGACGACACGGCAGTCAGCTATCAATGCCAGGCGCGACGCAGCTTCAGCTTCGGCCGTGTCCGCATCACCGCACCCCTGCAGCGCCGGGCGGACGATGTAACGGAAGAAGCGAGTGATCCCGCACTGTTCCTGGCGGAAATCGCACCCTGGCTGACCGCAGACGAAACGCGGCTCAGCCAGTTTGCTGCGGAACTGCTGGCAACCCAGATCAAGGATGCTCAAACCTTGCATGTGCGCGGCGACAAGATATTGCGGGGTGCCGATTACGACACGGTGGAAGCTAGGCTGACCGATAGCCACCCTTATCACCCCAGCTACAAATCGCGTCTCGGGTTTACGCTCGATGACAACAGCGCCTATGCGCCGGAGATGACGTCGGCAGTGACGCCGCTGTTGCTGGCCGGGCGCCGCGACCGCAGCCGTTGCTCGGTCAGCGCCACGATCGACCGGGAACATGCGGCGCGCACCCTGCTGGGGGACACCGACTGGCAGCGCTTTCACGACAAACTGAGCCAACGCGGTGTGCGTTCCGACGATTACGTGCCGCTGCCGGTTCATCCGTGGCAGTGGGAAGAAGTGTTTCTTCCCGCTTTCCATCAAGCGCTGGCGCGCGGCGAACTGCTGCTCATCGGGCCGCTGACGAAGCGCTATCTGCCGCAGCAATCCATCCGTACGCTCGGTAATATGGATGACCGGAAAGGCTTATCGCTCAAGCTGGCGATGAGCCTCGTCAATACCTCCACCTCGCGCGTGCTGGCGCCACACACCGTGCAAAACGCCGCGGTCATCAGCGACTGGTTGCAAGCCCTGGTGGAACAGTCGTGCTGGCCGGCGCCGATGGTGCGTCCGGTGCTGCTGCGCGAAGTGGCTGGCGTGAGCTTCACCGCGCTGGCGCCAGCGCACGGTCAATACGGGGCATTGGCGTGCATTTGGCGTGAAAGCGTGCACCGGCATATGCAGCTGGGCGAAGCCGCGGTGCCGATGACCGCCTTGATGCATGTGGACGCCGATGGCCGGCCGTTTGTCGATGCGTGGGTCAGGCGCCATGGCCCCGAACCATGGCTGAAGCGCTTGGTTGAGCGGGCCTGGCTGCCGGTGCTGCATCTGCTTTGGGAACATGGCACGGCACTCGAATCGCATGCGCAGAACATGATCCTCCTGCACGAAGACGGGCTGCCGGCACGGGTGGCGCTCAAGGACTTTCACGACGGCGTGCGGTTTTCCAAGGCCCTGCTATCCGGCTCCGCACCCGCGCTCATCGCGCCGCCGGCCGAACATGCGCGCGTCAATCCGAATTCTTTCCTGGAAACCGACGATGCCGACGAGCTGCGCGATTTCACCTTTGATGCCCTGTTCTTCGTCAACATGGCTGAACTGGCGTGGCTGTTCCAGCGTTTCTACGACGTGAAGGAGACGCGGTTCTGGGAGATTGTGCGCGATGTACTGCGGTCATATCAATCGCGTCACCCTGAACGCGCGGCGCGCTACCGATTGTTCGATTGCTTTGCCGAGCAGGTCTCGATCGAACTGCTTGCAAGCCGCCGCTTTCGGCAGGAAATCCGTTTGCGCACTCGGCTCGCGCCGAACCCGCTGGCGCCGGAAGGGAAGCCGTCATGTCTCTGAAAGTGCGCCTGCAACAGAAAGCCTCGTCGCATCCATTGTATGGATTATTTTGCTCTACGCCGGCTGCGCTTTCGGTCGAATTGATCGCGGCAGCCGGCTACGACTTCGTGGTGATCGATCTGGAACATACGCTGATCGGCCCGGACCAGTTAGCCAGCATGTTGCTGGCGGCGCGTGCCGCCGGGATCGCCGTGCTGGTCCGGGTGGCGGCGCCGCATCAGGCCGCGCAGGCGTTGGACGCCGGTGCCGAAGGCATCGTGTTTCCGCGCATTTGCTCGGAGCAGGCCGCTCGGGACGCGGTGCGGCTTTGTCATTTCGCACCGTACGGCGAGCGTGGCTTGAACGCCACTTGGCATAGCGGCTATGGGCGCGATGATCTGGTATCCGCCTTGGAGGCCGCGCGTGAGCGCACGCTGGTCGTGGCGATGATCGAAGACACCGAAGGCATCGATCAAGCCGATGCGATTGCCGCAGTCGACGGAGTGGACGTGCTTTTGGAGGGCGCCGCCGATCTCTCGCAATGTCTCGGAGTTCCGTGGCAGACACGCCACCCGGAGGTGCGCGCGGCGGTGTCGCGCATTCGCACGGCGGCTTTGCAGCATGGCAAGACGTTCTGCGCGTTGCCGCGCGCTCCGGAGGATTGCGAGGCCTGGCATCGGGACCAGGTGCGCATGTTTATCCTGGGCGATGATCGCGGCATCAGCCGCCGCGCCATGGCGGCCCATCTGGCACGGCATCAAATGAAAGATAGCGGGCAATGAACCTGCAACACTTACGCAATTACCTGGATGGCCGCACCGAACCAGTGTGCGCCTACCTCTACGATCTGGCGCATTTGCGCCGGCGCGTCGACACGCTGCGCCGTTGCCTGCCTGCGCAGTGCAAGCTGTTCTACGCCATCAAGGCTAATAGCGACGCGCCGATTCTGCGGGCGCTGTTGCATCGTACCGACGGCTTTGAAGTGGCATCACTGGGGGAAATCCGGGCCGTGCGTGAGGTCGACGATGCGGTGCCGATTGTGTTCGGCGGGCCTGGCAAGACCGATGCCGAGCTTGAAGGCGCCCTTGATCAGGGTGTCCTGCTGATCCATGTCGAAAGCGAGCACCAGTTGCGGCGTCTGGACTGGATCGCGCGCCGCCGCAATCAGCGAGCGGATATCCTGCTGCGGGTCAACCCGGCATCCGTACCGCAGCAAGCTACACTGCGCATGGGAGGGCAGGCGACCCAGTTCGGCATTGAAGAGGCGCAGATACCTGCCCTGATCGAACTGGCGCTCGGCCTACCCGGCGTACGTCTGAAAGGCCTGCATATCCATTCCATCTCCAACAATCTGGACGCACAAACACATCTCGCCCTGCTCGAACATTACTTCGATCTGACGAGCACTTGGCAGCGGCGCTATCAACTGGAATTCGATTGGCTCAACGCCGGCGGCGGCATCGGCATCAACTATGCCGACCCGGAGGCCTCATTCGATTGGGAAGGCTTTTGCGCCGGATTGGCGACGTTGATCGCCGCGCGCCGGCCGCGCTTCCAGCTCGTCTTCGAATGCGGGCGCTTTCTGACTGCGGACTGCGGTTATTACCTTGCCGACGTCACCGACCTCAAGCACACTCACGGCAAGCACTTCGCGATACTGCGTGGTGGATCTCACCATTTTCGGCTGCCGGCATCATGGCAGCACAATCATCCGTTCGTGGTGCTGCCGCGCGAAGCCTGGCCATATCCGTTCCCGCGCCCGGCCGTGCATGAGACTCCAGTGACCTTGTGCGGCGAACTGTGCACGCCAAAAGACACGCTTGCCTGCGACGTCCGGGTCAAGCGTCTGCGCGCGGGCGATTGCATCGCCTTCCTGCTGGCCGGCGCCTATGGCTGGCACATTTCACATCATGACTTTTTAAGTCATCCGCATCCGGAACGGGTTTATCTGGATTAGAAAGGAGCCGGCCGTGCTCTGTGCGTTGCCCGTCCACTTCGTTCGTGCCGACTCGATCCTGCCGAACGAATGCCACTATCCGGAACATGCTGCAAACTTGGCGGAAACACTTCGGCGCGAACAACTCTGGCGCATCCCGATTGTGCTGGAATGCAACAGCATGGCGGTCATGGATGGTCATCATCGATTGCAAGCCGCATTGCAACTCAAGCTGGCTCATGTGCCATGCCTGTTGCTTGACTACGACGACGTGGAGGTGAGCGCCACGCGGGAGGGCTACCTCGTTACGCCGCAAGAGATCGTGCGCCGCGCCAGGGCACAGGATCTCTACCCGCCGAAAACCACCCGCCATCGGTTTCCATCGGCTCTGCCGACCTGCAATGTTTCGGTATGGTTGCTTACAGAACGTCCAACCGCGGCTGATGGCGTGCCGGATCGCAGGACCGGCAGACAGGACGAACATGCCCGGAAAGTCCCCTCTCCGGAAACTGTGCTTCGTGCTCCGAGCGATGGCCGCACAACTGGCGCCACGGCTTCTCGATCTCCAGCTTGATGTGGCTGATCAGGGCTTCGGAGCTCGACAGGTCCGTCGCATTGGCTGCCTCGGCCTTGGCGCCTCATTGCCCGGGCTTGGGCAATTGTCGCGGTAAATTGCGTCTTTGCCGCAACCGTCTCCGCTTGCCAGCGTGCAGGGCGCTCGCCGAGGATCATCGCATATGCGGCGGCCAACCCCTGGCGAGAATGATCGAAGGAGATTACGACGATGATAAGATCAGCCAAACGCACGCACCGCATCGGCGTTTCGCGCTCAAGCTGCTGCCCCCGAACGGTCGTTCACAACGTTACTGTCCCATGGCGACTCAAAAATCGATGCTCGCCGAGATTCGGTAAGTGCGTGGTGTACCGGGGGTGAGGAAACCACGTCCTGTCGTTGCCCAGTAGTCTAAGCCGAAGACGTTTTCCACCGCCGCACGCAACGTCAGCAACCTGCCGTCGATTTTAGTGACGTAGCGTGCCCCGATATCAGCCCGGGTCCAGTCCGGTATCTGCTGCGTGTTCGCCTGATCGTAAAATTGTCGCGAGGTATAAATGACCCTTCCGGTCAGGGTCGCTACTCCCGAGGTCCGCCAGAAGGGCAGATCGTATTCGCCATACAGGTTGAATTGAACATCTGGAACGCCAACCGCGGTCCTGCCGTCGAATTGGCCGCCAACCGTCTTGGTCTGCACGCCGTCGATGAGGGCCACGCCACCGAGCAGACGCACTCCAGGAGCGACTTCACCGAAGGTGTTGAACTCCAATCCGCGATTACGTTGCTCGCCATCGACCGAGAAGATGTTGGTTGCCGGATTCGTAAACCCGTTGGGCTGTGTAATCTCAAACGCGGCTACACTCACACCCACAGTCCCGAAGTCATACTTGGCGCCGACTTCGATCTGCTTGGCCACAATCGCAGGAAAGACTTGGCCGACATTGGCGGTCCCGACTGGCGCTATTCCACCCGACGTTAGGCCTTCGATGTAGTTGCCGTAAAGCGACAGGTTGTTGATTGGCTTTACTACGAGAGCCACGGCAGGAGTGATCGCCTCGTTCTGCGGGCGTGAGGTCACGGCACCGGTCCTATTGAAGTTGGCGACATCGATTCCCTGCCAGCGCCCGCCCACGGTGAGGAGCACGCGATCATCGAGAACCGACATTGTATCTGCGATCGCGACGCTTTGATTGATCCGCCGCGAAGCAAGTGGCGCATCGTGTGACAGGCCCGTCGCGCTACGCGGAGCCACATAAACCGGGTTATAGAGGTTCGACGTAATCAATGATCCGACATTGGTAGCGGCAGTTCCGTTGTCTTGCCACAGACCGGTGGCCGACATCACGGTTGAATGTTTCACCACTCCGGTGGCGAAACGGCCGCGCAGCCCAACCTCTCCGGTTTCGCGATCGGCATCTTGTACGGTGAGGGCCGGTTGTGACGTGAACCTGCCCAGTGCGTTCGTGAGTCTCAGAGTTCCACCGAAGAAAGTCTCGTCAGATTTGCTGCGACCGTAAGCTCCGTACAGCGTCCAGAAATCATTGAGGTCATATTCGGCGCGAAGCGCCGCGTATTGATGGTTCGATTGATAGTATTCCCAGGGCTGCTGCTGGTTGATCCAGAGTGAAGGTGAATCCGGGATAGGAAAGCCCGGGTTCACTTGCCGCACGCGTGTTGGCGCCTTCAGGTTCTGCTTCTGAAAACCGACATCCACCGTAGCCCGGAACCGTTCGCCACGATAGTCGAGAGCCGCCGCGCCGACGCCGAATCCATCCGTCTGGAAGGCAATCGGCGTCTGGCCATCGCGATAGGCACCATTGAGGCGAACGCCCCATTCTTTGTTCTCGCCAAAGCGCCGACCGAAATCGACGGCCGTCCCGACATTTCCGTTTGACACGAAGCCCGTCGTCAATCGCGTGATCGGATCGTCGGTGGCACGCTTCGGAATGAGGTTGACTGTCCCGCCGACATTTCCGAATGGCGAAATCCCATACAGCAAGGCGCCTGGTCCCTTCAGGATCTCCACACGCTCGATAGGCTCTAGCGCAGGGCGGCGCGAATCGGAAACGCCGTAAAGGCCGTCGAAGGCGAAGTCGCTCGCAAATACCGGGAAACCGCGAATCAGAAACCCATCGATTCCGCTATAGCGTGGTGAGTTCGTGCGCACCGAGGGATCGTTGTCGGCGACATCGCTGATGGTGTTGGCCTGCTGGTCGCGGATAAGCTTGCTCGTGTAGCCCGTCGTGTTGAACGGCGTATCGAAGACATTGCGATTGCCTAACATGCCGACGCGTGTGGTGGTCCCGACCTGACCGCCGGCATAGGGAGCCGGCGGTTGACCGATCGTGCCGGTCGAAGGCGTGAGGTACGGGACAGCCGGCGATCTCACCGGAGCGGCAACGCGCGACGCAGCAGTCGATCTCACTGGAGCGGCAGCGCGACGAGCAGCAGTGCGCGGTTTCTTGTTTGCGGCCTTGGGTGCGGTGACCGTCACGGTTGGTAAAGGAGTGGCTTCTTGTGCGTATGCGTCCTCTGCTAATTGATAGGACAATGGGAGATAACTCACTGCACCGCAACAAACCATCCAGTAAAGTTTTTTCGTCAACGGATTCATCATCGCCCCAAGTTTAACCATGCACCCAAAAACCGAATCCCTCTATAGCATCCTTTCGCGTGTAGATTAGGATTCGACTGTAGAATCATTATAGACAGAGCTGTTGCTGTCGAAATTTATCCTGTCGCGCATCCAGCGTAGCCGTAGAAACAGGCCTTCGAGCCATTTTTCCCGACCCATTGTGGCCGCGATTGTTCATGCGCGCCTCCAGCAGATGGCGCACACGGACGAAATCTGTTCTTGCTGAGGAGCTGCTAAGCCGCGATGAGCGACCTCAAAAAGGAGAGCAGGAAGGCCGGTGATCAACCCCGGGGATTGGCCGCCCCTGCTACGCGCTTGGCAAAGGACCCGAAGACGTCTTTGATCCTAAATGGCTCACGGCTTATCGATATCTTGATTCATCCAGACAAGCTTGATGAGACGATACAAGCTCGCGCGGCCGAAGGTATTGTCGCGTATTGAGCAATTCGCGCCCACGCCGCAGGTCCGTCTCGGACTGGGTTAAAGACCGACAAGGGGACAATGTCCTTGCCACAATTCGGCACACGACCCTCGTCAAAATACGGCGCTGAAGCTTCATTGCTGTTACTCTGGTCAGTGCCGTGATGCTCGATTAGTCGCATTAAGCGCCGTGCTGAGCACTCGCGCGAGCTTGATCGCGTCGTCGTTCGTCCAGAAATGCAGGAAGAAGAGCCGCGGTTGTTCCTCCAGCATGTGGCTATGAATCGCAGTTATCTCGATGCCATCCAAGCGGAGTGCCTTGACGACCGGATTCACTTCGTCACTGGTTAAGACAAAATCACCAGTGATCGCTGTTTTGCCGCCACCCGTTGGCTGAAAGTTGATCCCAGTGGCCATGCCCATTGGCCCCGCAGGAGCGGTCGCCATCCCGCCCATCATGATCTCGTCGCGCCGCGCAACACCGATTTGATAGACGCCGGCGTTTACATGTCCCTTTGCACCGATGATCTGATCGATCTGAACCGTGTCGAGATCGAGGGAGGACGTTGCGGCCGCAGTGGTCGGTGCTGCAAGTGGGGTTTTGCTCTCGGCGAGAGCGTCGTGAAGTATGGAGGCCATCTTCACCGGGTCTCCAGTCCCCTAACATGAAGATTGAAGGTTGCGGGAGTTGCTCGGAGCAGGTGATCGTGAATCGCTGTGACTTCGAGGCCACCCTCGATTAGTTTCGACATGACTGGATTGATCTCGGTTTCTAGGAGAACGAGATCGCCCATGGCCATGGCGCCGTCGTGATCTGGCTTGAACCCAACCCAGCCGCCGAGGGCAAGGGCCGGCGCAATCGAAACCCCATCGAGGGTTACCTTAAGGTCGCTCCTTGTGAAGCCGTAACGATGGACGTCGCCGGATAGGGTGGGCTTGCGGCCGAGCGTCGGATCGACCTTTTGCCAGTCGATGTCCTGGGCATCGGCGATTGTGGAAGAAGCAATAATAAGACCTCAAATGAGGCGTAGACGTCGGGTCGGAGGCTTGTGCTGCGCGTTGGAGCAACCGTCCGGTCGAAGTCTGACCCCCAATCACGACCCACAGCAACCAAATGGAGATTGGGAGTTGTGGCTCACCAATATGATGCCAAGGAAAGTGGTCCCAGCTGCGGAAATCTTCACCCGGCGATCCGACAGTCGATCCAGCATGTACCGCAATAGCAGTGCCGCGAACATCGATCCGCCGCCGAAACACGCCTGGAGGCCGGCCCCATGAGCCGGATCGGAATGTGAGGCGGAGAAGAGCCTGAAACAGGCTATCCTGATCGCCGTAACCCAATCACTGCTGATTGCCGCACGTACAAATCGCTTGAAGCTTCAGTTGTACGCAAAGCTGCAGCGGCACCCCGACGACATAGTCGAATTGCTATGGTCCTGCGCACGCTTTGAATTCGAAGCGCAGCAGCCGTAAGGCGTTTGCCGTCACCAAAACGGTCGCACCAGTGTCGGCCAGGATCGCCATCCAGAGCGGTGTTGCGCCGAAAAGCGTGGTGACGAGAAAAACGCTCTTCAGGCCGAGCGCGAGCGTGATGTTCTGCCAGATATTGGCAAGCGTCGCGCGCGATAACGCGATCAACTCTGCAACGCCGGTAACTCGGTTTTTCAGGAGCGCCGCGTCCGCAGTCTCCAATGCGACGTCCGTGCCGCCTCCCATGGCGATGCCTACCGAGGACGCGGCAAGCGCGGGCGCATCGTTGATGCCGTCGCCGACCATCGCGATAGGCCCTTCGCTCTTATAAACTGAGATCGCGTTGAGCTTGGCGTCCGGCAGCAGTTCGGCCCTGATTTCAAGTTTGAGTGCGCCGCCGATCGCAGCCGCTGTACGGGCATTGTCGCCGGTCAGCATGATCGGGCGTATGCCAAGAGTGCGGAGCTTCGCAAGGCCGTCAGCGGCATCCGGACGCGGCTCGTCACGCAGCGCAATCAGTCCGATGTGCTGCTTACCCTCGCTGACCACCACGACAGTTTTTCCCTGGCTTTCGAGAGCCTCGATCTGTTTCCGGACGTTCTCAGGCACCGCGCCTTGCTCGGCCGCGTAGCGGGGCGATCCGACTGAGACGAAACCAGCCTTAAGTCGGGCAGTTACTGCTTTGCCAGGCGTCGCGATTCCACCGCCAAAGGCTTTGGGGATATCGAGTCCGCGCCTTTCAGCCTCGGCGACAATAGCCGCGCCAAGCGGATGGCTGGAGCCACGCTCAACGGCAGCGGACTTCGCCAGGATATCGGCCTTCATGCCTACGATCACGACAACGTCGGTAACCTGCGGGTGACCGATGGTCAGCGTGCCGGTCTTATCGAAGGCAACGGTTCTGACCTTGCCGAGCGTTTCCAATGCCGCGCCACCTTTGATGAGGAGGCCGCGTCGTGCGCCACTGGCCAAACCCGACGCGATCGCGGCCGGGGTGGATATCACCAGAGCGCAGGGGCAAGCGATCAGCAGTACCGCCAGTCCGCGATAGACCCAGGTGAACCAGTCAACTCCATACACCAGTGGAGGAACGAGGACGACAAGCGCCGAAACGACCATCGCAGCCGGCGTGTACCAGCGACTGAAGCGATCAATGAACCGGGCCGTCGGCGCCTTCGACCCCTGTGCTTCCTCGACCATATGGATGATACGAGCAATCGTGTTGTCGGCGGCCGTCCGGGTGATCTCGACGCGCAACTCACCATTGGCATTGATACTGCCGGCGTAGACGACCGATCCGGGCTCCTTGCCGACCGGGACGGACTCACCGGTCACCGGCGCCTCGTTGACCTCGGATACGCCCCCGATCACGGTCCCATCAGAAGGTACTCGGTCGCCTGGCCGGACGATCACGGCATCGCCGACGACCAGATCTCCGACTGGCACTGTCTCAATGTCGGAGCCGGTATGACGGCGGGCAGTGCGCGGTACGAGATCGATCAGCGCCTTGATGCCAGCGCGTGCCCGCCCGGCGGCGACGCCTTCCAGCAATTCGCCGACCGCGAAGAGGAACACGACGACGGCGGCCTCTCCCGCCTCGCCGATGGCTACGGCGCCGACCGCCGCGATCGACATCAGCATCTCGATGCTGAACGGCGTGCCCGAGAGAGCGCCGGCGAGCGCACGCCGGCCGATCGGAATTAGGCCGACTAAAGTGGCGGCGATAAAGGCCCAGTTCGACCAGGCAGGCTCGACATACGACACCGCGAAAGCAAGCAACAGCAAGGCGCCGGTGCCGATGACAAGGCGTCCTTTCGGTGATGACCACGCGCCTTCCGCCGTATCGCGATCATCATCACGATGACCCGACGACATGACCTGCTCAGACGGATCAACAGGTGCGTAGCCGAGCGCCCTGATCTTGGCCTCGATCGCACGCCGGGACGTGTGGTCTTCGTCAACCGACAAGGAGAGCGACTGCAGGCCGAAGTTAACGTGGATGTCGCTGACACCCGGCAGCCGCTTCATCGCGTTTTCGATTTTCGCGGCGCAGGCACCGCAATCCATCCATTCGATACGCAGCTTCAACGGGGTGGCGGTTGCCATGGGTCACCTCGACAAGTTCGACATGACCACCCATATGGACCCTGTAGTAACTATAGGGTCAAGACTATGACAGGCGATTTCCTCTCGATCGGCGAGTTGGGGAGAAGGACGGATACCAAGATTGAGACAATCCGCTATTATGAGCGGATTGGACTCCTTGCCGCGCCGGGCCGCACGGCGGGAAACTACCGGGCCTATGGTTCCGAGCACCTCAATCGGCTGAGCTTCATCCGGCGCTCGCGGGATCTTGGGTTTTCGCTCGACCAAGTGCGCGCATTGCTCGATTTGGCCGATCAGCGTGATCGCTCCTGCGACGCTGTCGATGCAATCGCCAAAGAGCACCGGGCCGAGGTTGATCGAAAGATCGCCGACTTGCGCGCCCTGCGTCGCGAACTTGACAGCATGATCGATCAGTGTCGCTGCGGCACGGTTGCCGATTGCCGGATCATCGAGGCGCTGTCGCCCACAACCATAGTCGCGCCATAAGACAAGACTTAAGGCTTTGTCTTGCAGCAATCGGACGGATCTTCTTGAATCGGCGGGCAAGATACGTCTGCGTATGAGCAGTAGACGCAACAATCTCCGGGCTTGGGCTTCAAAACGACACCGCACGCCTGACATTCGTAGAAATATTGGCAGGCGTCCGTTGGCATTATCTCTTTCGATATTGCACCGCATTGCGGGCAAGTAATGGTGGCCTCTAGGATAGCCATGGGCTTCCCTCTACTGATGATTTAAGATCAGAGGGCCTGTGACCCGCGATAGTGTGCGAACACGCGCTGTTGTCCCTGTCCGAACAGAACCACCTCGTAAGTCTCAGGCAGCGTCCCTGAAACCTCCATGCCCGGAGATCCGATGGGCATGCCGGCAACGGCCAAGCCTATCGCTTGCGGCCGCTCGACCAGCAGCCGCTTGATCGCATTGGCCGGAACTTGCCCCTCGACGACATAGCTACGACTTCTGCCGTATGGCAGGAGATCAGAGCATCGGGCACGCCGAGTCGGACCTTGAGCGGCGCGAGGTCGGGCGTCTCGACCACCTCAACCCTAAATCCGGCTGCCCTCACATGGGCAACCCAACCGCCGCAACAGCCGCAGTTCGGATCGCGGGTCACGGTCATCTTGGGCAATGTCTCAGCCGCCCGTGAGCGTTGCGATAGCGCGAGCATGGCGGTCGCCTATAAGGCGCCATCATCAGCGCCCGCCGCGTTGTTAATTGCTTGGTTGTCATGTTGCTTCTGCTTTCGTTGGCTGCTCCCTCGCGCTCGGCCTCCAATCGAAGTTGCGTATAACGCATCTCATCGGAAGAAGACGTATTTCACGAGTGCCGCGATCACCAGCACCAAAACAAAGAGGCCGATCACGCCGGCGAGAGCCATGCCATCCCATGGCTCCCATCATGTCGTGCATCATTGGAATTTCCTCTCATTCGGCGGCTGCCTTGAGACCAGCTAGCCCCTGTTCGATCGCTGTCTCCTCGGAGGCCATGCTCCGCGGCAGCCGCCACCCCTTGATCAGCGCATAGACGGCGGGGATTACGACCAGCGTGAGCACGGTCGAGGAGACCATGCCGCCGATCATCGGCACTGCGATGCGTTGCATCACTTCCGAACCGGTGCCGGTGCTCCACAGGATCGGGACGAGGCCGGCTGTGATGGCGATGACGGTCATCATCTTCGGCCGGACACGTTCGACGGCGCCGAGCATGATCGCTTCGTAGAGATTTGTTCGGGTGAAGGGCCGTCCTTCCGCCTCCCGCTCAACCTTTAGTTCCGCCATCGCCTGTTCGAGATAGATCAGCATGATGACGCCGGTCTCGGCGGCTACGCCGGCAAGCGCGATGAAGCCGACCGCCACGGCGACCGACATGTTGAAGCCGAGCCACCACATCAACCAGATGCCGCCGACCAGCGCGAAGGGCAGCGACAGCATGACAATGAGCGTCTCGGTTAGCGCCCGGAAGTTGAGGTAGAGCAACAGGAAAATGACCAGCAGCGTCACCGGCACCACGATCTTCAACCGCGCTTCTGCGCGTTGAAGATACTCAAACTGGCCGCTCCACGAGACATAGGTACCGGGTGGCAGCTTGACCTCGGTCGCGACCGCTTGCTGCGCCGCTGCGACATAGCCGCCGAGATCGCGGCCGGCGATATCCACGAAAACGTAGACTGCGAGCTGACCGTTCTCGGTGCGGATCGAGGCGGCGCCGCGGGTCAGCTCGACCTTGGCGACCTCGCCGAGCGGCACCGTTCCGCCTCCCGGCAACGGCACCTGCACGTCACGAGCGATCGATTGTGGGTCACTCCTGAAAGCGCGCGGATAGCGGATGGTGACGGCATAGCGTTCGCGACCCTCAACGGTAGTGGTCACCGACTCGGCCCCGAGCGCGCTTGCGATCACGGCCTGGACGTCGCCAATGGCCAAGCCATAGCGACCAAGCGCGTCGCGATCCGGCACGATGTCAAGGTAGTAGCCGCCGATCACCCGCTCGGCATAGGCGCTCGATGTGCCCGGCAGCGATCGCAGCACCCGCTCGATCTCACGAGCCGCCTGCTCCATCTGAGCGAGATCCGTTCCGAACACTTTGACACCGACTGGCGTGCGAATGCCGGTCGCAAGCATATCGATGCGAGCGCGGATCGGCATGGTCCAGGCATTGGAGACGCCGGGAAATCGCAATGCTCTATCCATTTCGGTCTTCAGGCTGTCGATGGTGACACCGGGCCGCCATTCGCTCTTCGGCTTCAGATTAATGATGGTCTCGAACATCTCCATCGGCGCCGGATCGGTGGCGGTGAGCGCACGTCCCGCCTTACCATAGACCGAAGCCACCTCCGGAAAGCTCTTGATGATCCGGTCCTGCACTTGCAGAAGCTCAGCCGCCTTGGTCACGGAAATCCCTGGTAAGGTCGTCGGCATGTACATCAGTGCCCCCTCGTCGAGGCTCGGCATGAACTCCGAACCGAGTTGTCGTGCCGGCCAGACAGTCACTCCGAGGACAATGAGCGCGACGAGGATGGTGAGCGTCTTCGCCTTCAGGACTCCGCGGATGACTGGCCGGTAGACCCAGATCAGGAAACGGTTGATCGGGTTCCGGTGCTCCGGGATGATCCGGCCGCGCACGAAGACCACCATCAACGCCGGCACCAGTGTCACCGACAGCAACGCCGCGGCCGCCATCGCGAAGGTCTTTGTGAAGGCGAGCGGACCGAACATCCGGCCCTCCTGCGACTCCAGCGTGAAGATCGGCAGGAAGGAGACGGTGATAACGAGCAGGCTGAAGAACAGCGCCGGACCGACCTGGCTCGCCGCCTCGATCAGGATTTCGACGCGCGGCTTGTCGGGCGGTGCGCGCTCCAAATGCTTGTGAGCGTTTTCGATCATCACGATGGCGGCGTCGATCATGGCGCCGACGGCGATGGCGATGCCACCGAGGCTCATGATGTTGGAGCCAAGCCCAATCGCCTTCATCGCCGCGAAGGCTATGAGGATGCCGACCGGCAGCATCAGGATGGCGACAAGCGCACTGCGCAAATGTAGCAGGAACACTACGCAGACCAGCGCCACAATGATGCTCTCCTCGATCAGCGTGCCCTTCAGGGTCTCGATCGCCCGGCCGATCAGTTCGGAACGGTCGTAGACCGGCACGATCTCGGCGCCCTCGGGTAGGCTCGACGCAATCTCGGCAAGTCGCGCCTTGACGTTCTCGATCACGGTCAGCGCGTTGGCACCGAAGCGTTGCAGGACGATACCGCTCGCGACTTCGCTTTCGCCGTTGAGTTCAGTGATACCGCGCCGTTCGCCC
Organism: Nitrobacter sp. TKz-YC02; assembly: GCF_049852135.1. NCBI lineage: Bacteria > Pseudomonadati > Pseudomonadota > Alphaproteobacteria > Hyphomicrobiales > Nitrobacteraceae > Nitrobacter > Nitrobacter sp. TKz-YC02. The sequence continues at coordinate 2,671,299 of NZ_CP180728.1, read as the reverse complement.
GGCCCGATTTCGACGCGGGCAACGTCTCTCACGCGCAGCGACACGCCACGGTCGGTCTTCAGCACCACATTTTCGATGTCGGCGGCGCTTCTGATATAGCCGCGACCGCGCACCATGAATTCGAACTCGGAGAGCTCGACGGTACGACCGCCGACATCGGCGTTGCTGGCCTTGACGGCCTCGCGCACGCGGTCGAGCGAGATACCCAACGCCCGCAGTCTGTTGGGATCGACCACGATCGAATATTGCTTCACGAAGCCGCCGACGCTGGCGACTTCCGCGACGCCATCCGCCTTGGAGGCCCCGAAGCGGATCACCCAGTCCTGCAGAGAGCGCAGCTCGGCGAGCGTCATCTCCTTCGCGACGACGGCGTATTGGTAGACCCAGCCGACACCGGTCGCATCCGGACCGAGGGTTGGCGTCACGCCCGCCGGCAACCGCTGAGCGGCAGCGTTGAGATATTCAAGGACGCGGCTTCGTGCCCAATAGGGATCGGTGCGATCTTCGAAGATCACATAGACGAAGGAGACGCCGAAGAAGGAGAAGCCACGCACCACTTTTGACTTCGGCACCGTCAGCATCGAGGTCGTCAGCGGATAAGTGACCTGATCCTCGACCACTTGCGGCGCCTGGCCGGGATAGTTGGTGTAGACGATCACCTGCACGTCCGAGAGGTCGGGGATGGCGTCGAGCGGCAGCGTCTTCAGCGCATAGAGCCCAGCGGCAACGGCGAAGATCGTGCCGACGAATACGAGCACAAGGTTGCGGGCCGACCAGCCAATGAGTTGGGCGATCATGGCCGGGCCTCCGGCGGGGTCAGGCCGCGGAGCGCCGCCTTTAGATTGCTCTCGGCGTCAATCAGGAAGTTCGCCGCGACAACGACACGGTCACCCTCCGCAATCCCCTCGCGGATTTCGGTGAACCCTTCGCCACGCAAGCCGATCTTCACATCGTGCGGTTCGAACCGGCCGTCTCCACGATCTATGATCACGACCTGTCGTGTGCCGGTGTCGATCACCGCGCTGTCCGGAACGGCCACCACGGGCGCGGCAGTGCCGGTGCTTACCTCCACTTCGGCGTACATATTGGGGAGCAGAACACCGCTGGAATTGGCAATTTCGATCCGTGCCCGCGTGGCTCGCGTCGTTTCACTAACCTGCGGATAGATCAGAGACACACGTCCCTCGAAGGTGCGGCCTGGTAGGCTTCGGACTCGTATCGTTACCGGCGCATCAATTCGAACGGCCGCAAGATCGAACTCCGGCACGTCCGCCAACACCCAGACAGTCGAGATATCCGCGAGGCGGAACAGCACATCGCCTGATGCTACCTTCATGCCCTCAACGACATTGCGTTCGAGCACGACGCCGTCGCGCGCCGCACGCCATGTGATCGATAGTGGCACCTTGCGGGTACGCTCGATCTCGGCGATGGCCTCGGGTGGTACTCCCAGATTTTCCAGGCGCTGGCGAGCACCGCCGATAGCGCCGTCGCGACCGCCAATATTGAGATCGCTGAGAAACAGCGCACCCGCGGCAGCGATGTCAGGTGAGTAGAGTCGGACCAGTATCTGGCCTTTCGTGACCCGGTCTCCCGTCGTGACGTTCGCCACCTCGTTGACGAAGGCATCGCTCCGGGTTGCGACCACCGAGACGCGCCGCTCGTCGAGCTGAATGGTTCCCGGTACTCGAACAGGTCTGCCGACGGTCCGCCGCTTGACCAACTCGGATCGCACACCAGTCCGCTGCAATTTGCCGAGCGACACCTGCACGACTGAGCTGCCGTCGTCCTTTCCCTCGTAGACGGGGATATAGTTCATCCCCATCGAGTCTTTCTTTGGCACAGGCGAGGTGTCAGGCAGGCCCATCGGGTTGCGATAGTAGAGGATGCGCTGCGTGCCGGCCTGCTCAGTCGCCTCGGCTGTCGTCGGCTGCTTCTCTTCGAAGCTCACATCCTCGCTGGCGCGAACGGCGCGGAAAGCACGGCCGTCTGCGGTTTTGCGCGGTGTTGCCGAGTAAGCTGGCTTACCGTCAGGGTCCTGATAGTAAATCACCGCTCCCGTGCCGGCTGGCGTCGACGCCGCCAAGGGTGCCTCGACACGAAACCATTTTGTGAGGCCGGTGACCGGAAGATTCCGAACACCCGCCCAATAGCCTCCGGCCCCCGCCGCTAAAATAGCGGCGAGGGCGAGGCCAATAAGAGCGAGCCGTTTCATGGCGTCGCTTTCAGGACCAGTTTGTTCTCGAGCGTTCCGGTCTCACCCTGGATCTTGGCGCCGAGCGAAAGCCGCCAGCCACCAGCCATCGTCAAGTTGGTCTTGAAGCGATAGACACCCGGCTCGGTTGATGGCAGAGCCTCGATCGGCGCCGCCATCGACTCCATGCCGTCGGGCGCCATGTCGATCCGTGTCGCGAAGATGACCGCGTCGGGAACCGCCTTGCCGGATCGTTTGTTGATGAGCCGGACTGCGACGATGGCTCCGTTGCCGTGCTTGACTTCAGTTTGAACGAGTCGAAGCTCATAGTCCGTGATGTCGGCTTTAGCTGCCGAAAAAGCCGTCACGGAAAGTGCGGCCACGAGCACCGCCGCAGCGGCGCGTTTCATAGAAGAAGTCGTCATAGTTTGAAAATCCCAGATTCATCGAAGCACCGTGCGCATGGCCCGGCGTTGCGCGGCCTATGGCCACGCGCTTTCGACCGCCCGAGCATACGCTTGGGCGGCGCGAACCGGCACCGAAGTGCCGGCGATGTTCTAGGTTCTTGGAGGTCGAGCTGGAGGTTCTACCACGAGCGCATCGCGCACGACATCGTTGCCTGGAGAAAGGGAATCGCTTTGATCCCAAAAGATGAAGGCAAGACTCGAAAGCGTCGGCGTGACCGAGAAACACTTGGCCATACAGGTCGCCATCAACGGGCAGGACTTCTGGCAATCCGGGACTACCGGCTTCTCATGCGGGCAGCAGGGCATATCGTCCGGCATTGACGCTATGGACATATCAGAGGCGGCCGCCACCACGGCTCCGCTCACCGATGCGGTGAACGGTCCAGCAATAAGCCCCACGATCGCAAGGATCGGGAGCAACCTGCGGAGCCAGATGCCTACCCTCATGATCGGAAAATGGCACAGGCTTCGCGTTCGGGGAAGGTGGGGAAAATGACCCTTTCGTGAAGAGTCGCGGAACGACAGATCGCGTGTCGGGTGGCTTTTTGGCTCATTTCAAGTCGTTGCATTCAATCTCAAGAGGACGCCGCCGCCGAGAGGTTCACCCGCCGCATCAGGGCTTCACCGCTTTCCTTGCGCTCGGAATATCGGTCGGTGAGGTAAGCCGAGACATCGCGCGTCAGCAGCGTGAACTTGACCAGTTCTTCCATCACATCGACGACCCGATCATAGTAGGAGCATGGCTTCATCCGCCCAGCTTCATCAAACTCCTGATAGGCCTTGGAAACGGATGACTGGTTGGGGATCGTCACCATCCGCATCCAACGGCCAAGCACGCGCATCTGGTTGACGGCGTTGAAGCTCTGCGAGCCGCCCGATACCTGCATGACGGCAAGCGTTCGGCCTTGCGTCGGCCGGACGGCGCCGACCGACAGGGGAATCCAATCGATCTGTGCCTTCATCACCGCGCTCATGGCGCCGTGCCGCTCCGGGCTGGTCCAGACCTGGCCTTCCGACCAGAGCGAGAGTTTCCGCAGTTCACGCACCTTCGGGTGATCGATTGCCGCTCCATCTGGCAACGGCAAGCCATGCGGGTCGAAGATGCGGGTTTCCGCGCCGAAGTGCTTCAGCAGGCGTTCGGCTTCCTGGGTCAGGAAACGACTGTATGACCGCTCGCGAAGCGAACCATATCAGCAGCGAGGCAGGCATCTTCTAGCGGTGCCTGCCGTGGTCCATTTTATCAGCTACGAACCCGCGATGGGACCGCTAGGGCCTCTTTCGATTGCTGGGCATTCGCCGGATTGGGTGATTATCGGTGGCGAGAGCGGCGTGGCAATCGACAAGACGCGGCCGACCAAGCCTCAATGGGCACGAGAAGCGATCGCAGAGTGTCGCCGTGTCGGCGCTTCGCCGTTTTTGAAACAGTGGGGCCGATATTCGAATAATCCGCTTGTTGTTGAAGCTGGCCTAACTGAGCGCCAGGCCGCAGATATTGACCCAATATCCAACGGGAAGGGCGGGGGGCTCATTGACGGGAAGATCGTCAGAGAATTTCCTAAAATTCGTGGGTTACGTACTGTAGCTGCTTGAGCTAAGTGAATCGATGCGCCACCATCGGTTGCATGAATAAGCAGGGTCTTCTTTTTGAAAATCTGCCCCCGCCGGCGGATCGACCGATCCGCTTTCGGACGCCAGACCGTCCGGTCTGGACGGAGAATAAAGCAAAGCTGATTGAGAGGTACCTATACTATTTCGTGATGATCACGAAGCACGGAGCTTACATCGACGGCTTCGCTGGTCCTCAATACCCTGAAAAGGTGGATGCTTGGGCAGCAAAGCTCGTGCTGGATTCTAAGCCTCCCTTCCTACGCAAGTTTTGGCTCTGTGAGCAAAGCAAGGAAAAGCTACCGGCACTCCATGATTTAGCGGCATCGAGTATGCAGAAGGGCCGCACCATTAAAGTGGTTTTCGGAGACTTCAACGAGAATCTAAAATCCATACTTGAAAGCGGAGCCATTACGGAAAAAATGGCGACTTTCTGTCTTCTCGATCTAGCATACCTTCGAATGTGAATGGAAATCGTTGCAGGCGCTCTCGGCGCATAAGTCTGGCAATAAAATCGAACTCTTCTACTTTCTGGCTACAGGTTGGCTTGATCGAGCAATTGCAGCAACTACCCGCAATCAAGACGTTCTTTCAAAATGGTGGGGTAATGATGACTGGCGGAGCCTGCTGGGAATGCGCTCCTTCGATCGAGCGCAGCTATTAGCGAGCCGCTTCAAGAGTGAATTTGGCTATAAGCACGCCCATGCTTGGCCGATCTATGACAAAGAGGGTGGAGGCCGCCGAATCATGTATCATATGATTCATGCATCGGATCACGATGAAGCGCCCAAGCTGATGAGCTGGGCCTATAGAAAGGCAAATGAACCGAAGGAGGATTTAGGAGAACTTCAACAAGAGTTATTCGGGTCAGCAAGTTTTCACAAACGGTAATGTTCCGGCTGTCGCCGGGCATCTCACGCCTTCTGCTGTCGTGGCTTTCTTGGCGGTACGATCTGTTTTAGTCTCGCACTTCGCTCATCAAGCTTCTTCTGAAGCGCGGGTGCAACGAATGCCTGATGTACGAAGTGTTCGAGTATCTCCACCATTGTCAATAAATCAGATTTTTCTGGCACCCAACCTCGGTGCATAGAAGCGCTGCCAGCTTCCGTCAATGTCTCCAATCTTTCGCGATCTAAATTCGTGATCCGGTTGTCAGCGACAAGCGCATCCAATTTCTGTTTGAATGTGAGATTAGAATCCACGTCCAGAAGTTCAGAAGCTATGTCGAAAGCCGTTCTAACGCCAGCCGCAGCAAGCATCGACAGATCGTGCTCAAGGGCGATGTATAGCTCGTTCATGGCCTCTTCTAACATGTCCGATTTTTCTACTGGGAGATTGCCAGACGAAAACCAATCTGGGGCCTTGCGATCTAAGATGGCAGGCCAATACGCGACCGTTTCGTCATAAACGAGGACATCTTCTTGCGCGGCATCATCCCATTCGTATTGGTAATCCTCAGAGAAGATTTTGATGGTCTGGCAAAAGACGTGATCGCATCCGCGACATTGAAGAATGAACCAGTCGGTCCTTCCCCAAACTAAACCACCGGCATCATCCCAGCGTTCGGTGGTGTTACCACGGACGTCGCAATTCCGCATTCCGGCGCAAACAGCGCACATCGCTTTCTTTGTCTCTGACTTTTCCATTGCATGTGTTTCACAGTTGGATGCGACTTCATAGCAAGTCATGCTTGCGATGTCTGCTGTTGGCCCTAGCGGACATGCCCCTGCCGATGTCCAGTTGCGAGTCATAGGGTTCGCCTAATCCCGCGCATTCGCATCATCCGAACACCGGCTCGGCCGTCCGCCGCCCCATCGGCAAGCCCTGTAGTCCCACGGCACAACGTAACTACCAGCCCAGACATTTCGACCCGCACGTTCGGCTTCCTTCTGAGCGCCCGCATACTTTCCTTTTGAGTATCGGGGCCAATCGAATGCGAACCCCGCTCGCACGATCCATTCCCCAAGATCATCGCCGCCGACAAAACATACAGCAACAACACGCCGATATCGATCAACGTCCACGCCCTTACAGCTAACCGGCCTACCAGCAATAGAGCGAGCTAGCTCGTTCGCCGCCTTTGCACCGCAGCGATATTGCAGGCTATCGTCACCGCGGCAGAGTTGATCGGACTCGGGTGCATCTATCCCCGATAGGCGAATACGCTGCCCATGAATTTCGAGCGTGTCGCCGTCAATAACGGATGCGTGGCCTGTGATTGTCTCTGCGAGTGCAAGCGATACAACAAGCGTGACAAGCGCTGCGATCAAGAGACGGTTAAATCTTGGGGTCACTTTGAATGATCCATGGCTTTCCACTTGCCGTCACGGATTGCCAACATGACGCGGGCTTGGGGTAATAGCAGTTGGTCTTGTTTGCTCGCTGCGAGCGCTTCGACTTCGGCCCAATCGATTAGAACGGTGCCGTCGTCCTTCACTTCATAAAGCGCCGTATTGTTGAGCGACTGCGTGATTTTGACAGTCCTGACGGCCTTTGGCTCTTCGGCCGTGGCAGTGGATGCGAAAAGTATCGATGCCAATAGCGCAGCATATCGCGTCATGGTTCAAGCCTCTGTCTCAAGTCTAGAGTGTTCTAGGCGCGCGACACGGCCACCCATCTGAATGTGCGTCGCGAAAATCGCTTTCCAATTGGAAAACCAGCCAAGGGGGAGCTGCTGGATGAGATCAGTGAAAATCACAATATTCCGAAATGATACCACCTCGCTCGTTATTACGTACCCCTCACCACAACACGCTCGATCACTTTGAGCCACTACGCCGCCCCAAAAAGGTCATTAGGCGCCTCATGGGAGCGCTGATAACTTTGGGCGTCGTGCAGAGCGGCTGCTTCAACATGAGAAATAAATTTGCGGCAGGAACGATACAGGTCGGAAGATGAAATTCGTGGTGGCCTCTCGGAGGACTTATGAACTGGAGTTCGTGGCTCAATGAATACTACGGAGATAAATTGGCCCAGACGGACGCGATATGCGAAAAGGGGGCATCGATATACGTAGCGTTTAGTTGGATAACGGACCCGTACCTATGGAACGTACTTCTTTGGAAAGAGTACGATGGTTACGAGGCCATAAAGAATACACTTCCCAACGTGCCGGATACTGAAACTCAGAAAAATTGGTCCGGACGCTCGGGAATGGAGTTGGGGGCCGCAGTCGTCGAAACTTATCGCCTTATGCATGATAAGCTGAGGCTTCATCTTAGGAAGCCGTTCGATCTATGCTCGGTGCTGGACTATGGGTGCGGTTGGGGCAATGTGATCCGATACTTCATGAAGGACGTGCCGCTGAGTAATTTGCATGCTTGCGATCCACACAAGGGCATCATCCAAGTAGCCAAAGACCTCAATCCACAGCTCGATATCGTATTGTCGGACAGTCTACCAAACAGTCTGCCATTTGCTGGAAATTTCGATTTCGTTTACGCGCTTTCTGTCTGGACTCACCTGTCCCCAGTCGCCAGCGATGTATGTTTGACCGCTTTACACGCATCCCTCAATGAGGACGGCATTGTGTACCTTACAGTCCGACCTCCGGCATATGCGTACTATGATCCCGTCTCAAAGCTACCAGGTTGGGATCAGCAGGAGATAGCCGAGACTATACGGCGCGATGGCATTGTTTTCTATCCGCAGAGCTTGGAAGTCGACGGCGCAATGACCTACGGCGAGACCATCATCACCCGGAAATACATCGAGCAAAACTGGACTGACCGGTTTGACTTGATAGACGTAGCAATGAACGGGATTGCTCCATATCAGGGTATTATTGTTCTTAGAAAGAAATGATGCCTTTTCGGTCGACTTGCCGCGAAGCCAGCGGCCGTCGAAGCGGTCCCAAAATTGAATTGCGTCTAACTTTACGGCGAACTCATAAACGCACCATGTGCCGTCGCGCTGAATGCGTTCGCCCGTCCCGTCAAACGGGATGCCATGGTGCGGATTCCATGAGTCAAACATGGCCTGCGTCGTGAACCACGCCGCTCTACCGCTGAGCTAAATCCGCGTAAACGAAGCCGCCGAGCGGAGTATGATCGGTCGACGACTTCGCTAGGGGTGGACCCGGACGAGGGCAATGTCCGGTGTTGGTAAGCTAGCGCGGACTCCGACAAGCGTAACGAAACTTGCTCATTAGGCTTGATAGGCGCGTTCCAGGTTAATTCTGGAACCCTTCGTGGGCACAATCCATCAGCGGTTTTGAGGTGAACGTGGTTGCTACCCGTCCGCCCCATATTATGCGCGGTGCGGGCCTAATCGTGGCACGGCCGCAAAGCGCTCACGGCAAACTTGGAAACGAAGATGCCAGCGCCGACTCCTGCGAAAGCGCCTGCCAATTTGATCGCGATATCATGCACAGTTCCATGTCTGTAATTCACGAAATGCTGGAGGTACTCAAAACCGCAAATAGCACCCGCTAGCAGAATTAAGATGACAAGGAGTCGATGCGGATAGGCAAGTGAGAAGGCAAACCCGAGCACCGCAAGCGCCAGTAATCGCTCAGCATTTGGATGCCCGAACGTCGGACGTAGGCCAAGCGGACCATCCGTGAGAATGAAGATGGCGAGTAAGAGAATCCAGGCTGTTGCTTTAAGTGCTGGTGCCATTACTGCATACTGAGCGAAACGCCCAAGGAGCAAGCCTTAGCCGCCGTTGCGCCTGGTGTTCGCTTCAATTGCCTTGCGATTTTTGCGACACCGACTTTTTTCTTAGCCAGCGATCTTAGATCGCGAACGTCCGATTTCGTCCATTCGCGGCGGACTGTCTTTTTAGCTTTGGCCAAACCGTCTCTCCTAATTTGTTTGAGTGCGGTTTAGCAGATCGCGCGTTTTGCGCAAGGCAACGACGAATGTCTCGCGCGCGCTGACTGCCTAATAAAGAATTTGATAAAATGGAGCGGGTGAACCGCCCTGGGTTTGCCGGAGGCTCCAACTCTTGAGAGGATGGAGCCACCATGAGTAAGACGACTAACAAGTTTCCGCCTGAGGTCCGCAACCGCGCTGTCCGACTGGTCCTTGATCACGAGCACGAGCATCAGTCGCGATGGGCTGCGATTACCTCGGTTGCCGCGAAGATCGGCTGCGCAGGCCAGACATTGAACGACTGGGTGAAGAAGTCGGAGGTCGACACCGGCAAGCGTCCTGGCGCATCGACGGACATGACCGCCAAGATGAAGTCTTTGGAGCGCGAGAACCGTGAACTCCGGCAAGCCAATGAGATCCTGCGCAAGGCATCCGCGTATTTTGCCCAGGCGGAGCTCGACCGCCGGTCAAAGACATGATCGCGTTTATTGACGATCATCGCGAGGTCTATGGGGTCGAGCCGATCTGCAAGGTTCTGCCGATTGCCCCCTCGACCTACCATGACCACGTCGCCAAGAGGGTTGATCCTTCGAAGTTATCGGTTCGGGCGCACCGGGATTTGGTGTTGAAGCCGGAGATCGAACGTGTCTTCGCCGAGAACTTCGAAGTCTACGGCGCACGGAAGGTCTGGCGGCAGCTCAACCGCGAAGGCGTCGCTGTCGCGCGTTGTACGGTCGAGCGCCTGATGGCCGACCTCGGCCTCCAGGGCGTGATCCGCGGCAAACCAGTCCGCACAACGATGCAGGACAAGGCCGCGGCTTGCCCGCAGGACCATGTGAACCGCCAATTCCATGCGCCGGCGCCCAATATGCTCTGGCTCTCCGACTTCACCTATGTGAGTACTTGGAGCGGGTTCATCTACGTCGCTTTTGTGATCGACGCCTACGCTCGTCGCATCGTCGGCTGGCGCGTCTCACCGCCGCGGTCCGGGCCGGTGCGGGTCAGGTCTCGCAAGTCCGATCGTTCGACCCGAACGCGGAAGAAACCGTGTTCTTCCCCAGGCTGGTCGGCGGCTAGAAACGGTCAGCGCCATGTCGCGACTTCCGCCATGTGAACGCTCGCGTGTGAGAGCCGTAAGGGCGCTTTTCATCAGACATGGGGCCGAGCGAACTGCGGAGGGCCGGTCCTTGCGGCTTCTGCGGGAGTGGCTGTCGCCGGTGCAACGGATGCAGTTCGCGAAAAATGAATACTTCGAAGTCGTCGGTGGCGACACGGGCAGGCGCTATAGGATTTATCCCGGCACCATGTCGAACGTCTTCGAGATCGACGAAACAGGTCACCCGAGGCTTGGGCTGTGTTTTCAAACGATGGGTGAGCTGCCGATTGGAGACGTGATGCTTGCCCAGAAGATCGCGTTGGAAAACTGCGAGAGTAGCGTTCTCGCGTTGGCCAGAAGCTTCGTTCCTAGCGTTTTCATGTTCCGGCGAGGCAGGCTTCTCGGCTGAGAGCAGTCTCGGGAACAGCGCGGCTGGGAATGGGAACGACGGACGATCACGACGAAGCTCAGGTTCTTCCCGCAGGTAGCTTCGTGAGGCCTGCTGACTGGCACTCGGACATGCGCGCCCTCGATCCGCCGCCCTTCGGGCGGCAGGAACGGGGGGGGAGGGCTGAGCTGGCTGATCTCTATCAAAGGGCGCGTTGAAAGACGCTGAACTGGAAAAACTGTTGCGAACCCCAAGGGGTCGCGTGTTCATGTCGCAGCGTGTGTACCAGCCGAAACTCGGTTCCGAGCACCTGCCCAAGACTCTCAGCATCATAACGCACGACCGGCAAGCCGCTACACTTCTCGGGTCCATCCAATGCGAAGGTGGCGATGATGACGTGCCCGCCGACTTTCAACGCGCGTCTAAGACGTGCAACGTAAGCAACACGGTCCTTGTCTTCTGTAAGGAAGTGGAATGCCGCTCGGTCATGCCAAACGTCGTATTCCTGAGTTGGCTCCCAAGTCGTGACGTCTGCAACAAGCCACCGCACCAATGCGGAATCTTGGCCTAAACGTGCTTGAGCCGTCTTCAATGCAGATTCCGACAAGTCCAGCACCGTGACTGCTCGAAAGCCCTTTGCAACCAAACTATCAACAAGGCGTGAAGCGCCCCCTCCGATGTCAACAATGGCCGCGTCCGGGCTCGCCCCCAATTCGGCGATCAATTCAACCGACTGCGCCGGGCTTTCCTGAAACCAACTAACTTCATTCTCGCCCTTCTTGGTGTAAACGTTTTCCCAATGGGCCTGACGACTTGCGCTCTGCACAACAACCTCCCGCCCGTCCAAGGCTTTCGCACAACATGGTCACTCCCCCTATCCTCAACAACAAGCGTCGGGATCAATCGCTGCTAATGATGTTGATGGTGGGGGCAAGCGGTCATTCTGCACCGGCCGGATCGATCCAGCGGTTGTCATATGCCTTTCTTGCGGCATGTTTACCTTGGCTCACCTGACCGTGAAATCGTTCAGGCCTGAAAAACTATAAATGGTTGTCAGGATATTGCGCATCAAAGCGCCGGCTCAAATTGGTGCTCGTCATGATCGAAGATCGAGAGTCATCACCCCGCGCGAATAGGTGGTAATGGAGTGAGCATCGGCTGTAGTGTCGTAGATCTTTCCGCTGATGGAGCGTCTATCGATGTGCCGGACGCGCACCACGTCCCCGATCGGTTTCGACTTGTGGCCGAGCATGGCCGCGTCGTGCTCAACTGTAGAATCCTCTGGATCAATCAGAGCCGGATTGGCGTTGCTTTTGAATCGGTATGAGAGCGGTGAGCGCTCGTTTTCGCTGCCTTTGATATAGAACCCGCTTGATCGGGGACTGCCGGCCCAGTACCCAACATGGGGGTTAGAACTGGCAGCCCTTAGCCGGGTGCTTTCCCGGCCCTCGAATCTATCCGAACATCTCGGAGAACATGCGATCCGTTATCTCGGCGGTGGTGTCTCACGCCCCACGAGGATTCGGTGGGGTCGAAGAAATAGGAGCCAGCTTACCCAATCGGCCCGCACCAGCCGGGCAGGTAGATCGCGTCCTTGCTCTTGGCCAGGCTCAACCCTTGCTCGATCGCGTTCTCGAAATCGGCCTCGACCGTTTTTCTCGACACCCTGCGGCGCAGAAAATCCGCCCAAAGAAATTCGCTGAATGGCGTCGTATCCTTGGCGAATCCACCCACGCGCCGCAATTCGCCGGCGAGGCTGCGGAACGGATCGTCCTTGAGGTCGGTCACCGATTTGGGAATGTCCTTGAAGTGACAGCGCTCGCCTTTGGAATTGTACGGATAAGCCCAGCGCCGGTTGTCCATCACTACCCAGAAGGCCTCTTGATCGACCATGGACAGGTCGGCGATGACGGTAACAAGGACGTCCTTCACACCTTCGTCGTGCAGCGCCCGTGCCAGATGATGGTGATCGATGACGTAATGGTGTTGGTTGGGGCCGCGCACCACCGGGATCAAACGCCGGCCAAGCGACTCGGCGCGCTTCTTGTCGGACTCCTGCGCGCGCCAGCGCCGACGCTTTTCCTCGACCTCCCGCATCCCGACCGTCATCTGCGTCGGCCGCAGCGATAAAATTGGAATCGGATGCAGGATCGGTTCGCGGGTGCCCACCATATAAGAAGCTCTCCGTCTCCCTCTTCCGACTATGGCATGTTGCCATCGGATGGCAATAGTATCGAACCGCTTGCGCGGAGCCTATGACAAGACAGGCAACCGGCACTTCCGAGCGTGATCGATTGGTTGCCTCTTTGCTCAATCACTCAACAACCCCCGCTGCTCGCCCTCCAACTGCCGCAACAGTTCATCGAATCTGGAATCGATCTGCCGCGCTACGCCGTGTGGATCATCTGCGCCGTTGATCGTCCAATGGTTGGTGATCGTGGTCGGGCCGCGAGTCGTACTGCTCGACGCCCCAGCGAGCGCAGCAACGCCATCAGCGGTAAAGCTACGCAGCCGGTTGTTGGACTCGATCCTGCCGGACATGCCGGGGATATAAAGCTCGGGACCACGCTCGCCGATAAGGTACGGCTTTCCTGCCGCCACCGGACCGCCGAGTGCGCGCTTGCCTGCAACAGCCGGCGCAGGATTAGCCGCCGCGGTCGGAGCCGTGCCACCGCCGCCGCCAAAGCCAAGAAAATTACTGACGGCGCTACCGAACTGTCTCGCCTTTTCGATGGCAGTGCCGAGGAAGCCGATCACCCTTTGGATCGCATCGACCACCGCATTGATGCCACTCGCAGCGGCACCACCGACCGCAGCGCCCCAGGACCACCAACCTTCGGTCGTCTGATTCAACGGGCCGAGCAACTGGCTGACATAATCGAACGCAGAGCGCAGATAGCCGACCAGCGTGCCGAGCGGACCGTTGGCGCCACCAATTCCTTCCATGAAGCTCGAACCGAAGGCGCTGAAGAACTCCTTGACGCCGTTCCAATTGTTTGCAACCCAAATGCCAAGCGCCGTCAGCCCAACGACAAGGGCGCCGACGATCAGGCCAACGGGGTTCGCCGCCAGCGCCCACATCGCCATTCCGATGCCGCGCAGCGCGTTCACAGGGAAGAGCAGCGTGGCGAGGGCGAACCGGCCCAGGCTTGCGCCAATCGCTGCCAACGTTGCCCCAGCGCCAAACGTAGACAGCATCCGAAGGCCAACCATGAGCGTGCCAAGGCGCGCAAGTCCGGCTACAGCGAGTCCCGCAACGGCGGTGCCGATGAAAGCAATGCCGCGCGCGACCATCGCGATCGGCGACAGCAATCCGGTGAGGGCCAACGCACCGACGCGGCCGATCGCCCCGAGCGCGAACATTAGCGGGCCAGCCGCTGCGGCTGCGGCAGTGAGGCCGATACCGAGCTTGAGCGTGGCGGGGGAGGTTGCCGCGAGGTTCTTCACCGCACTGGCAAGGTGCTCCATCATGCCGACGATCTCAGGCGTCACCGTCCGGACCAACGTATTGGAAAAGGTCTGCCATGACGCGCTGAGCCTGCGGGTCGCACCCTCCAAACCTTGCTGGCGCTTGGCGACCGTATTCTCGGTATATCCCGCCGCGCCTTCGTTCACATCCTTCAGGATGCCCTCAAGATCGGCCTTGAGCAGCGACAACATTCGAACCGACTGCCGGCCTTCGAAGATACGCGCCAGATCGCCTTGCGTCGCGCCGGCCTTCTTCAGGTCGATAAGCAACTTGGTAAGATCGGTCTTACCACCGGCCAACGTGAGCGCACCGTCCACCGCCTTCATAATCGCGTCGCGGTCCATCGCTTGATCCGCGCCGAGCCGCGACGCCACCGCGTCGAAGACCGCCTTGCGTTGCTTTTCGTTGCTGCCTCGGTTCCGCGCGAGCGCCTTGTCGATATCTGCCGCAGGCACATCGAAGCCAAACGACGCAAGCCCCGCTGCAACGCCCGTACCGGTGCGCTTGCCACCGGAGACATAATTGCCGTAGTCGAGCCCGAGCCGGGCCATCGTGGCCTGACCGTCCTTTGTCGGCTTCAGGACGCGAACATACGCGGAGCGTAGCGCCACGCCGGCCTCGCTACCCATCTGACCGGCTTTCGACAATGCGATAATAAGGGCGTTGGTGCTTTCGATATTTTCCCCGGCGACGGCCGCCGCCGCGCCGACGAACTTATAAGCGTCCGTCATCTCGCGAACGTTGGCGGCGGTGGTCTGGAGCTCCGTCACCACGTCGACAGGATGCGCTCGGCGTTCTGCTTGTCGTAGCAGTCGACGTTAACGCAGAGCCGTTCGCCCCAGTGGGACAGGTGTCCCTACCGCAAACCATATCCGGCTGGTAGTTGATTGAGAATCGGCTGATGCTGTTGCGTGATGTTGGACCTGTGCAGACTGATCTGGCGGATGTTCACGGATCTTTTCCGGTCGCGAGCTACGCTTGAGGCCGAGATTTTGGTCTTGAGGCAACAAATCAATGTGCTTCGGCGAGGGGCGCCTCGCAAGCTTGCTTTCAACCTAATTGGTCGACTGATTTTCGTTAGTCTTTTCCGGTTGTTCCCCCAGACCGGTAGTGCGCTTGCGATCGTTAAGCCGGACACTGTTATAAGATGGCCGAATGGGTCGCCAATCAAATGACGGAGGCATGTGGCTGGGAGCAAATCCCTCGTTACCTGGTCCGGGATCGCGATGGCGCCTACGGCGAAATATTCGTCCGCCGCGTTCGATCCATCGGCATTCGAGATCGCCCGACTTCTCCTCGCTCACTGTGGCAAAATGCGTACGCTGAACGGCTGATCGGATTGATCCGCAGGGAATGCGTTGATCATATCGTGGTCTTCGGCGAACGCCATCTGCGCCACGTGCTGCACTCGTACATGAGCTACTACAACGGCACACGCACCCATTTGTCATTGAACAAGGACGCGCCGAAATCACGCGCCGCCGAGACAGCTGTCCGCTGGCATCGCGCCGGGTTCAGATCGTACTGGCGCTGGAAATCGCGCGCCCGTGGCGGCCTGCTGCTGTCGTATATGAATTATTACAACGAGGCTCGCACGCATCTATCCTTGGAGAAGGATTCACCGGTCTCGCGCAACGTTGAGCGGGCCGGACATATTCTTTGCCGTCCGGTCCTGGGCGGGCTGCATCACCTATATCTTCGGATTTGATTTGCGACAGGCAAGGGTTAGAAAATTCGGCCGAGACCGATCGGAACCAATTTGTAGCCCTCAGAGTTTACTTACGTTTAATAAAGGCCCGTCTGAGCCCATCCGGCTGAGATGGCGGGCAAGGTGAGATATACTCGAACCCGGATCCAGCAGATCATCTTTGTCGGAGGGCTCATCGGCTGTGTGTTCCCTTCGTCGTTTTGTGTCTCGGGTACCCTCATTTACCCGGTGTCCCTTTATAGCTGATGGAGGACGCGGATATGATCGACACTCTCGCCGAGAAGACATGCACACCTTGTCGCGGTCGCGTTCCGCCACTCACGCGCGAGGAAGCCCAACGCTTGCAGATACAGGTATCCAATTGGGAGCTCGTTGATGATGCCCACCGCATCGAGCGCAGCTTTCGCTTTGGCAATTTCCGAGAATCGCTGGCTTTTGTTCAGAAAATTGGCGAGCTCGCCGAGGCCGAAGGGCATCACCCTGATATCAGTTTCGGTTGGGGCTATGTCACCGTCTCCCTGAACACTAAGAAAATCAAGGGGCTGCACGAGAACGATTTTATCATCGCGACCAAGATCGACCGAGTTCTCGACCGCCAGCATTGAGAGGGCAAAATTCAATCAACAGCGGGTCCGCATGATGGTCACGAACGAGCGCACCATCACCGTGTTCGGCGGGACCGGGTTTCTCGGCAGGCGCATCGTTCGGCATCTCCGTGACTATAGGTTTTCCATTCGCATTGCATCAAGGCATCCTGATCGGGGAGCTAGTGTGTTCGCGTTCGATGATCCGCATCTCCAATCGGTCGAGGCCAACATCCACGATGAACGGTCCGTCGCCGATGCCGTTGTCGGCGCTTATGGTGTGGTGAATGCGGTCAGTCTTTACGTCGAGCACGGACAGGAGACTGAACCGCCCCGGGTTTGCCGGAGGCTATTTCGTTTGAGTCACGCCGCCAGTTTCTGCTCATTGAGCATAGCGTAGTAACGTTCCTCAGCTTCGTCCGGCGGGATGTTGCCGATTGGCTCCAGCAGCCGGCGATTGTTGAACCAGTCGACCCAGGTCAGCGTTGCGAACTCGACGGCTTCGAAACTCCGCCAAGGTCCACGTCTGTGGATGACCTGAGCCTTGTAGAGCCCATTGATCGTTTCGGCGAGCGCATTGTCGTAGCTGTCGCCGACGCTGCCGACGGAAGGCTCGACGCCCGCCTCAGCAAGGCGCTCGGTGTATCGAATACTGACGTATTGCGAACCCCTGTCGGAATGGTGCACCAGGCCACCACGTGCTGGTCGCCGTTCGTGAAGCGCTTGTTCCAGCGCGTCGAGCACGAAGCTTGCATGCGCCGTTCGGGAGACGCGCCAGCCGACGATGCGACGAGCGTAGGCGTCGATCACAAAAGCGACGTAGATGAACCCGCTCCAAGTACTCACATAGGTGAAGTCGGAGAGCCAGAGCATATTGGGCGCCGGCGCATGGAATTGGCGGTTCACATGGTCCTGCGGGCAAGCCGCGGCCTTGTCCTGCATCGTTGTGCGGACTGGTTTGCCGCGGATCACGCCCTGGAGGCCGAGGTCGGCCATCAGGCGCTCGACCGTACAACGCGCGACAGCGACGCCTTCGCGGTTGAGCTGCCGCCAGACCTTCCGTGCGCCGTAGACTTCGAAGTTCTCGGCGAAGACACGTTCGATCTCCGGCTTCAACACCAAATCCCGGTGCGCCCGAACCGATAACTTCGAAGGATCAACCCTCTTGGCGACGTGGTCATGGTAGGTCGAGGGGGCAATCGGCAGAACCTTGCAGATCGGCTCGACCCCATAGACCTCGCGATGATCGTCAATAAACGCGATCATGTCTTTGACCGGCGGTCGAGCTCCGCCTGGGCAAAATACGCGGATGCCTTGCGCAGGATCTCATTGGCTTGCCGGAGTTCACGGTTCTCGCGCTCCAAAGACTTCATCTTGGCGGTCATGTCCGTCGATGCGCCAGGACGCTTGCCGGTGTCGACCTCCGACTTCTTCACCCAGTCGTTCAATGTCTGGCCTGTGCAGCCGATCTTCGCGGCAACCGAGGTAATCGCAGCCCATCGCGACTGATGCTCGTGCTCGTGATCAAGGACCAGTCGGACAGCGCGGTTGCGGACCTCAGGCGGAAACTTGTTAGTCGTCTTACTCATGGTGGCTCCATCCTCTCAAGAGTTGGAGCCTCCGGCAAACCCAGGGCGGTTCAGTAGGTCTGCGTTGATGGTGTGACCGGACACGCCGGGCACGAAAAGCTCGGACCATTGAACGCGCTTGCTGCCAATGGGCGCAGGAGCGCCGCCCCGGCCGGTACTGCCCGCCCGAGCCACCATCACTAGAAATCCCAAGAGTTTGCCGACCGCCCGCCTAATTGCGTGCGACAAATTCCACGCCGCACGTATTTCTGGCCCTCCACACCACGTGGCAATGCTTTGTCGTTCTGAAGCCATCCAATGATAGATCAAATTGGAAAGCGGCAATGTGAAACGTGACTGAATAAAGCCTGGCTCCCCTATCGTGGATATCCACCACCATGCAGGGGTGTACGCCGCAAACACCGTCAAGGTGAAACATCGCGAGCTGATTAATTTCAATGCGGTCAAGGGCTCGACGTTCAATCATTGGAACATCTCCCAAAACTTGATCTAAACCCTCCGAGGCATAAGGAGCGTAGATTAACGCCGTCGAACTGTTTTAAAAGTCAGGCCAGTTGACTCTTTAAACTTGTAAGAAAGCGCCGCGCAATTCCCGCTTGGCCTGTCGGCGAAATTCCTCGTCCCTTCCTGAGGGAAAGCCCGCTTGCTGCCATAGCTCATACGACCGACGCTCGATCTGCTCTTGCGTTGGCTCGCTTGTGCTACCACTGAGGGCGCACGGCCCCACGGGGCTTGAGGTAGAGGGTGGCGGGACCGTAGTCGGCCATGGTCCCCGCGAATAGCCTGCGATGTAGCGGACGAGTTCCGCTAGAGCGGCTGCTCTGTGAGGCTTACCCATTGCTGCGTCTCCGCAGCGTATTATCGGCAAGCGCAATCCATTCGGCGGCGAGCTTTAGCCATGCCTCCTTGTCGATCGCGTGCCTCGCCTGCTCAGCGTGAGCCTGGCACTCGTCTGCTGTCGCGCGGTATCTTTCAACGTTCTGCTCGGACATCCATTTGGGATTGCCCAGGCCGCCCATCGGATCACCGCATGCTCTCGAGGCCCGGTTCGGGACTCTCGTTGTTTTGGAGGTGGGCATACGCGCCCATCTGGTGAAGGTCACGCAATCCCCTCGCCAGCTGGCGAAGGTCGTTTCGTGCCGCTCCGACAGGAAGCTTGCGCGCGCGCCGGAGTGCGTCGGTCGCATGAAGTATGATCGGGGTCTTTGGCGTATCAGTCATTTCGGCGGCCTCAATTCGGGGGACGCAAGCCATTTCTCCAAGCGCGAACCGGCTTCAGCCTCGCTGGCGCGGCACAACAGGAGCTCTCGATATGAGTCGGAAGGGGTTCTGGCGAAATCTTCCCTGAGACGCCTAGCCTGTTCGTTGAGGCGCTCTTGGAAGGTCTTATCGTGCTTGACGCGGATACGCAGGTTCATGACGCTATTCCTTTCCGTAGGAGGAAGGTGGAGCGCAATAAAGCGTTTCGTCATACGAAAAGGATAGTGCAACAGTGTGTATCGAAAATTGACAAAGCGCGAATCATTTTTAAGGGCCGCCGGATTTTTTTCTGCACGTTGATCAGCCGAGAGAATTGGTCTCTTTTTGACCGGACCGAAACGCCTACCGAGAGACCGCCCCTTCGCGCATTTCAATTCGTGGGGCGGTTATAGACCGCAGCCGGCTGCGACTTCTTGTCGAGATGATATGTGATGACTATGATCGTCGCAGGATTTCTGAGTGCGGAGCGGTACCATGTACACTCACATTCTCATTTCCACTGACGGCTCCGAACTGGCGCAGAAAGGTGTCGACCATGGCTTGTCGCTGGCCGACGAAAACGCCAGCAAGGTTACAATCATCACTGTGACGGAGCCATTTCCAGTTCCTTCTATCAGCGCATGGGGTATAGAGGGTATGGAACCGGATCGGCTTAAAGATGCCAACACACGGCATGCACAAGCTATCCTTTCCGCAGCGAAAGCGGCGGCAGAAGAAATGGGACTGACGGTCGAGACACTTCATATCTCGAATGACTCACCGGCCGCAGCTATCGTTGATGCGGCGAAAACGCAGGGGTGCGATCTGATCGTCATGGCCTCGCACGGGTATCGTGGAATCAAGAGGGTCCTTTTGGGCAGCCAGACTGCCGAGGTTGTTGCTACTGCGCATATTCCGGTTCTTGTGGTCCACTAGACCGGCGGCCGGCGACGCACCACCCCGCCGAAAATCGGCGGGGTGGTGGAATGTACAGACTTGCGAGACATCCTTTCTCTTGAGCCTCATAGGCAGGAAGGATGATCGGAATGCACAAGTTTCGGCGAGATGTGGACCACAAGCTGCGGGTGCTCCAGCACGCTGACAAGATTGGCGATGTCGGAAAGGCTTGCCGATATTTCGGCGTCGGTAGAGCCAGTTTCTACCGTTGGCGAACAGCCTATCGGCAGTTCGGTCTGGCAGGTCTCGAGCACCGCAAGACGGCGCCGAAGAACCCTGCCAATCGCACGCCCCCCGAGATCGTCGAGAAGGTGCTGTATCTGCGCAAGACCTACCGGCTCGGGCCAATCCGCATCGTCTGGCATCTGGCACGCTATCACCATCACCATTTCCGACGCCGGGGTCTATCGCATTCTCAGGCGCAATGGTCTCAGCCGACTGCCCGGCGGCACACGGGTCCGCAAGATCCATACCCTGTCCCTACCGCAAACCATATCCGGCTGGTAGTTGATTGAGAATCGGCTGATGCTGTTGCGTGATGTTGGACCTGTGCAGACTGATCTGGCGGATGTTCACGGATCTTTTCCGGTCGCGAGCTACGCTTGAGGCCGAGATTTTGGTCTTGAGGCAACAAATCAATGTGCTTCGGCGAGGGGCGCCTCGCAAGCTTGCTTTCAACCTAATTGGTCGACTGATTTTCGTTAGTCTTTTCCGGTTGTTCCCCCAGACCGGTAGTGCGCTTGCGATCGTTAAGCCGGACACTGTTATAAGATGGCACCGCGCGGGCTTCCGATCGTATTGGCGCTGGAAATCGCGACGCCGCTGCGGCCGACCAACGGTGCCGTTGGAAATTCGCCGCCTGATCCGCGAGATGAGCGTCGCCAACCCGTTGTGGGGAGCGCCGAGAATCCATGGCGAGCTTCTCAAGCTGGGCATCGGTGTCCGGGATCAGCGCCTATGGCACAGAATTGAAGGTATGATTTAAGGAGAGTTCGGTTCTCGTCGATGACGAAGGAACGAACATGACTACGAAGTCTCGCAGCAGGAAAAGTTCTGCCGAACGGGTTGTCAAAGACATTCGCCGCGCCATCCGGCGCCATTTCTCGGCGGAAGATAAAATCCGGATTGTGCTTGATGGCTTGCGCGGTGAAGACAGCATCGCTGAACTGTGCCGCAAGGAAGGGATCGCTCAGAGCCTTTATTACGTCTGGTCGAAGGAGTTCATGGAGGCAGGCAAGCGGCGGCTGGCCGGTGATACGGCGCGAGCTGCGACAAGTGGTGAAGTGCAAGACCTTCGCCGTGAGGCGCATGCCCTGAAGGAGGTGGTTGCCGATCTGACGCTGGAGAACCGTCTGCTCAAAAAAAGCATGATCGCGGATGGGGGCGAAGACGAATGAGATATCCCGCATCCGAAAAGCTTGAGATCATCAGGCTCGTCGAGCAATCGCATCTGCCGGCGAAGAAGACACTCGACAAACTGGGCATTGCACGTCGAAGCTTCTATCGCTGGTATGACCGTTACCTTGAGGGCGGGCCGGAAGCGTTGGAAGATCGTCCTTCCCGGCCAGGTCGCGTGTGGAACCGCATCGATGCCGATATCCAGGGTCAGATCATCGAGATGGCGCTGGAGCAATCCGAACTTTCATCGCGCGAACTGGCAGTGCGCTTTACCGATGAGAAGCGCTACTTCGTCTCCGAAGCCAGTGTCTATCGCCTGCTCAAGGCCCACGATCTCATCACCAGCCCAGCCTTCATTGTGGTCAAGGCGGCTGATGAGTTCAAAGACAAGACGACAGCACCCAACCCGATGTGGCAGACCGACTTCACCTACTTCAAGATCATCGGCTGGGGGTGGTGTATCTGTCCACCGTACTCGATGACTTCTCTCGATATGTCATTGCCTGGAAGCTGTGCTCGACCATGCGCGCCGAGGACGTCACCGATACGCTCGAACTGGCCCTTGCAGCTTCAGGCTGCGACAACACCAAGGTGTTGCACAAGCCCAGACTGCTCAGCGACAATGGTCCCAGTTACATCGCCGCCGAGCTTGCCGAATGGATCGATGCCAACGGCATGAGCCATATCCGCGGCGCACCGCTGCATCCGCAAACCCAAGGCAAGATCGAGCGATGGCATCAAACCCTCAAGAACCGCATCCTGCTCGAGAACTACTTCCTGCCCGGCGATCTCGAGTGTCAGATCGAGGCATTCATCGAGCATTACAATCATCGCCGTTATCACGAGGGCATCGGCAACGTCACACCCGCCGACGTCTACTTCGGACGTGCACAATCCATCATCAAACAGCGTGAAAGGATCAAACGACAGACAATCGAATATCGGCGCTTGCTCCACCGCAAAATCGCCGCTTAACATCAACCAACAAATGAGGCCCGCTCTCCGCTAAATCTCGCCGCTCTTTGCGCCAAATGTTTTGATGACGGACAGTCGCCAAACCATATTTCTATATCGGCTGGATCGACGCTCTTGTCCTTCGCAATTTCCGCCACTCGGGCGGGGAAGGTTTTTTAAAACTCTCGATCGCGCCCTTGGCTTGCGCATGATGGCGCGGACGAGCGGAGAGTTTGCGATAGCCCATGCCTCGCAGCTCCCGGCTCAGAGTCTGCCTGGAGACTGTGACCCTGAACTCCTCATACAGCAACTGGCAGAGATCGACGATGCGCCAACGGACAACGCCGTGAATAGCAGGGATCGGCCCGCTTTCGATCACGGCAGCCAACGCCTGACGATGCTCGTCCTCGAGCCGGGACGGCTGACCGGGCGCCTTGCGATCGAAAAGGCCGTCCGGGCCGAGTGCGTTGAACTTCATCACCCAGTCGCGAACAATTTGTACCCCAACTCCGCCGATCCTGGCGGCTTCCGTCCGCGTCGCACGGTCGTAGATCGCGGCCAGAGCCAGAAGTCGCCGCGCCTGCGGCCCGTCTTTCGACCGCTTGGCAGCGGACCGTGTCGTCTGCGCGTTGAAATCAGCTCGCAGTGGCAGGGGCGACATGGCGAACCTCCCTCGTTCGCCATGTTGAATCAGCCCGCCGCTGATTTGAAAGCCCCACAGAGTCACGCTCTCCGAGATTTGGTATAACCCCCTGAGGAACTATTAAGGGCTTCCCAGAGACTGATATATATAAATTTATACAACGTTGGCTGTTAGCGGTTTGCTACATATATTCTGGCAGAATATATGTAGTCAGCCCGAAGCGCCGGGCGGAAGGACGATCAAGCCAGGCCCGTCGGACAGGCGGGCCGTCGTGTTTTGGATGCCTAACCATGAGCCGCTCGAACCGCACTGACCATATCCGCCTCACCTCCCATCCGGAGCCCGGCGCGAAGCACGCATTCCCAATTCATTGGGGTGCAGCAAATGCGCGGTCGCGCGGACCCGTCATCGGCACGGTGTCTCGTCCGCAGGATCGCAACGTGATCGGCAGCCATGGCGGCTCCTACGCGGTGTATCGCGCGCTCGCGGTTTCCGCCGGCGCACTCGATCCGATCAGGCGTCCCGATCTCACCAACACCTTCCCGGCTGCGACCATCGGACCGTTTCCGCAATGGAGCGAGCCTGCGTGCATTGTCGCGCTCGACCCGTGGGGGCATCTGGCCGCGGAAAATTTTCGTGCCGAGATCGCCGAGGGGGTCGACATCAGGCCGAGCATCGCGGTGACGCGTGCGCGGCTCGATTTGCCCGAGATCCGGTCCGCACTCGCGGCCAAACGGTTGAGCTCGGACGGCAACGTCGTGCACGCCAACGGCGGCGTCTCGGTGGTGAAGATTGCCATCGACCCCGTCTGGTACCTGCCTAGCGTGGCCGAGCGATTTGGCACAAGCGAGACCAATCTGCGGCGCACGCTATTCGAGCAGACCGCAGGCATGTTTCCGGAACTGGTGACACGTTCGGACATGCAGGTGTTCTTGCCGCCGATCGGCGGCACCACCGTCTATCTGTTCGGCGACGTGTCGAAGCTTCCCGATCATCGCACCAGGATCACCTGCCGCGTTCACGACGAATGCAATGGCTCTGACGTGTTCGGCTCCGACATCTGTACCTGCCGTCCCTATCTCATTCACGGCATCGAGGAATGCGCGCGCGGCGCGCAGGCGGGCGAGCTTGGCATCATCGTCTACAACCGCAAGGAAGGGCGAGCGCTCGGCGAGGTCACGAAATTCCTGGTCTACAATGCCCGAAAGCGCCAGGAGGAGGGCGACGCGGCGGCGGCGTATTTCGAGCGCACCGAATGCGTGGCCGGTGTGCAGGATGCACGCTTCCAGCAATTGATGCCCGATGTGATCCACTGGCTCGGATTGAGGCGCATCGATCGCTTCCTGTCGATGAGCGACATGAAATACGACGCGCTGAAGGGGCAGGGCATCGATATCGTCGAGCGCGTGCCGATCCCGGACGAATTGATTCCGGCGGATGCGCATGTCGAGATCGCGGCAAAAAAGGCGGCAGGTTACTATTCGCCCGATGCGCCGACCGCGCAGGATCTGACGGATGCCCTCGGACGCTCGCTGGAAAAGTATTGAACCCGTGACAGCGCAGGCGACGGCGACAGAGCAGGAGGCGCTTTCGCTTCTCACCGCTCAGGCGGTGCGCTCAGGCGCAAGGCAGATGCTCGAGCTCGGTGTGCGCGACGGCCTTGCGCATTTCACGATTGGCATCGATCGTCTGGAGAACGTTGCGGACGCCGTCCTCGCGGTCATGCGCAGATCCTATCCTTCGCTCAAAATTCCGTTTCACGCGCGGTGGCGGCACTTCGTCCTTGGCGGCGTCGATCGCTGGGCCGCTCATGCGGAATCGGTCTCCTGGAGCGATCGCGCGGCGCGCGGACGCGCCGAATTCGATCTTGCCATCGTCAGCGTGCTTCTGGATGCGGGCGCCGGAACCATGTGGAGATATCGGGACCGAATGTCTGGACAAGGCATCGGCCGCTCCGAAGGACTTGCGCTCGCAAGCCTCGACATGTTCGCAAGCGGCGCTTTCTCCAGCGATGCGCGTGACCCCTTCAGGGTCGATGCCGATGTGATTGCGAAATTTCCGTTGGCGCTGCTGCAGGATGGTTTTCAGGTCGCCGACGCCAACCCGCTGGTCGGGTTTGATGGCCGCGCCGATCTTTTGCGGAATCTCGGCCGGCTGGTGTCCGAGCGACCGCAGGTCTTTGCATCGCATGACCGGCCGCGCCCGGGAGGACTGTTCGATCATCTCGCAGCGAAAGCGAAAGACGGCGCTATCGCGGCGCCGACAATCCTCTTCGAAGTGCTGGTGCAACTCGGCCCGATCTGGCCGTCGCGGCTCGAGCTCGCCGGCATTCCGCTCGGCGATTGCTGGCGCCACCCCTCGATCAGGGCTGCTGGAGCGACTGACGGTCTCGTGCCGTTGCACAAACTTTCGCAGTGGCTGACCTATTCCCTGATCGAACCGCTCGAGCGTGCCGGCATCGGGGTGACTGACATCGACGGCCTTACGGGACTCGCCGAATATCGCAACGGCGGCCTGTTCATCGACCATGACGTCCTTCGCCTGCGTCATCCGGAGGACGCCGATCGCTCGCACGATATCGGCTCGCCCCTTGTCGTGGAGTGGCGCGCGCTGACGGTTGCGCTGCTCGATCTGCTGGCGGAACGAATACGTTCGCGCCTTGGCCGCAGTCGGGTGTCGTTGCCGCTTGCAAGCCTGCTGGAAGGCGGCACTTGGGCGGCTGGCCGCGCCGCCGCCTTTGAGACGCGTGCCGATGGCGCGCCACCAATCAAGGTCGTCAGCGACGGCACTGTCTTCTAGTACGAATTTGAGATCATGATCCGGCTCTGGCCTGGTCATGATTGCCAATAAAGGAGCTATTCGCCATGGAAGGCGTTACCATCGTCGATCATCCTCTGGTCCAGCACAAGCTCACGCTCATTCGGGACAAATCGATCTCCACCAAGTCGTTCCGTGAACTGCTCAAGGAGATCGGGATGCTGCTCTGCTACGAGGTCACTCGCGACCTTCCGCTGGCCGAGGTCATCGTCGAGACGCCGCTGGTGCGCATGCAATCTGCAAAAATTGCCGGCAAGAAGCTGGTGTTCGTTCCGGTGTTGCGTGCCGGCGTGACCTTCGTTGACGGCATGATGGACCTGGTGCCGACCGCACGCGTCGCGCATATCGGGCTTTACCGCGAGCCGCGCACCTTCGCTGCCGTCGAGTATTTCTTCAAATCACCCTCCGACCTCGGCGAGCGACTCGCGATCGTGGTGACGCCGGTGGTCGCGACCGCGAACACCGCGGTTGCCGCGGTCGACCGGCTGAAGGAACGCGGCGCCAAGGACATTCGCCTCGTGTGTCTGATCGCCGCGCCCGAGGGCCTCGAACGGATTCGCGGTTTGCATCCGGATGTTTCGGTATGGACGGCTGCCCTGGACGAGGGTCTTGACGAGCACGGCTTCATCCTGCCGGGCCTGGGTGACGCCGGCGACCGGGCTTACGGCACAAGGTAAAACAGCCATCCACGCGTAATAAGCGGGCTGATTACCCTGATAAATTCTGACCTTTACCTGCTACTCCGAAGGATTTTCCCTGTTAGCTGAGTAGGTCAAATGACGAGGAAGTTGCTTCATCAAGAAACGCCATCAGGACGACGCTTCCTCCGTGGCTGTGACAAAGAGCGATGCGCTTTGTTTTAGGTGGCTTAGGAGGAAGCTTGGCGACGAATTCGGTGAATTCTTTCGCTCCGCGTTCACGCGCGCTGACCGTGTTTCGGCCTGACCATGTGAAACGACGATAACAAGCTGCTTCGCCAGCAAACTCCATCAGCTTCTCTACAAAGAAAGTGTCCCTTTGCCCGTACGTGCCGTCGCGCGCCCAAGTGCCATGAACAAAGATTAGTTCAAAAGATGTTGGAGCTGGTGACGTCATCAAGCGCCTCGCGAGCACAGTAGCATGGGCGATCGCAAAGATTGAGGCGGTCGCCCGACATGAGCCGAGCGACCACCCTGCAATTTAAGCCGCGGACGGACGGCTGTGTGTACCGAAAACTTAAACACGGGCGTAGCGGTAATGCAGCCCGCCCAGGATGGCGCGTGAACTGATCACACCGGTTCGCTGAACCGGGCGAGAAACCGGCGCATCCTTGTCCAAAGATCGATGCGTTCTGACACGGTTGTAATATTTGGGATAAGACTTGAGTATCCGGCGCAGATGCACCTCGCCCAGGACAATGATGTGGTCCACACACTCACGCCGGATCGATCCGATCAGCCGTTCGGCAAAGCCATTTTGCCAAGGTGAAGCTGCTGCGGTGGGCTTGTCTCGGATGCCCATGGCGCGCAATTGGCGGGTGACGACCGCGCCATAGATTTGATCCCGATCGCGGATCAGGTATTTTGGGGCATCATCCCAAGGGAAGGCCTCCGTGATCTGACGCGCAATCCACTCCGCCGTGGGGTTTGTTGTGACGTTGATCCAGACGAGGTCTCTGCGATCGAGCCGGACGATGACGAAGGCATAGAGCAGGTCGAAACCGATCGTCGGGACAACGAACAAGTCCATACGGCAATATCCGGCGCGTGATTACGCAGAAAAAGTCCGCTACCCTTGGCTTGGCGGTCCTCGCCGTTTGACCATGTACTTGGCGACGCTTGATTGCGCGACCTCAAACCCGAGCTTGAGCAGTTCGCCGTGGATGCGGGGCGCGCCCCAAAGCGGATTTTCGACGCTCATCCGCCGGATCAATACGCGTAGCTCCGCGTCGATCCGCGGGCGCCCTCCCTGCGGGCGCGACTTCCAACGCCAATAGCGGCGAAAGCCAGCCCGATGCCAACGCACCAGCGTCTCGGGCCGGATGATGGTGAGAACCTGCAGGATTGACGGAAACCAGCGATACAGCTGGACAAAGAACCAGCGATCGCTGTTTGCGAGTCGAACACGGCCCCGCGACTTGCGCCGCAAAACAATCAACTGATGTCGAAGCGCGCCGCGTTCTCAGCTTCAAGCCGCAACTTCGACTTGAATGGCGAGGTCAGGACGGCCAAAGCGAAACAGAGCAGCCCGATCATTCCGCCAGTTTAGGCGATTCCGTCACATCATCAACTCGGATAAAGTTTTCGGTACACACAGCGGGCAGGTGCACAGCATAGCGTCTCAATGTGCGGTAGATTGGATTGGTTCAGGACGGGCAGGAGCAGAATCAACTCCGGTTGGTTTGCTGCTATCTCTCACGGGCGGTCTCGCTTCGATCCCAGCTGTCGCGCGCTTGCGGAGCTCTGCTGCTGCGATCTCTCCGGCTCGCAAGAGTGATTCCAAGGTTCGACCACCCTTCCGTGCGCATCTGATAATTCGATGAGCGATGTGTCGCCGAGCTCGGCGTTTTTCAGTGCTAGGAATATTGGCACAGGCTCGTTCGAGCGCGATTTCCATGTTTGAAAGCGTTTGCGGGTCCAAATCTGAGTTCATAACGACCCTCCCAGCAGCTCCTTCAACGCCGCAAACTTGCGTCGAAAGCCGACTGGGGGCTTCCGCCACCCTTGCAATTTTGGCAATCCTCGAACCCTCGAAAAGTTCCAAGCAAGTTGGGGTGGCCGTCCTGGCCTCGCCATTCAGTCGAAGTTGCGGCTTGAAGCTTAGAATGCGGTGCTTCGACATCAGCCCGATCATGCCACCAGATTAGGCGATTCCGTCACATCATCAACTCGGATGAGGTTTTCGGCACACACAGCCCGTGAGCTTGGGCTGTCTCGTCGCCATGAACGCGGGCGATGGCGCAATAACCGAGCGGAGAACTCGCATCAACCGACCCGACGACGGGAGCGCAAGATGCAGGGGTTCAAGAGTGCGGGATCAGCCCAACGATTTCTGTCCGTCCACGCCGCCACCTACAACACCTTCAACGTCCAGCGTCACCTTATCTCAGCGAAGACACACCGGGCATTCCGAGCCTCGGCCATGCAGACGTGGCGCGAGGTGACTGCTGCGGCGTGATCGCGATTGAATGCTGGATTTGTCGCACCTATCACCCGCTAACGTGACAAAGCCAATACCAGCGCAATCGCACCGGCGCAGACGGTCCGGGCCTCAATCGTGCGCGGTGAAATGGCCGTGCCGCGCATCCGCGGTCAACCGTGCAAATTCCCCGCGGCCCAGATGGATGAGCGTGGCGTGATCGCCGCCCTCTATGTAAATCTCGCGCTGCGCCTCGATGCTGTCGTCGACGATGACATCGAGCCCGTAGCACTCGCCAACCGGTGGAACGGCCCCACGTTCGCAGTCGCAAAACAGCTGCGCGATCTCGTCTTCACTCGCTAGAGCGACCTTGTCACCGAGCAGCATTTCCAAAGTCGACAGGCGGATGTGGTGCGAGGCCGGAAGGATCGCCAGCAGGTAGCCGCCGTTGCGGCGCAGCACGACGCCCTTGGCCAGATAGTCACCCGGCACGTTGCAGGCTTCGGCGGTGCGCGTCGACGACATAGTGGGATCGTGTGAGATCTGCTCGTAGGTGACGGTTTGATCAAGGTATTTCTGCAGGGTCGGAGCGATGGTCATGTCGGTTCCTCCATTGCAATGGGCAATCCGCACACCGGGAGGAACTCGCGCCGTCGCCTCACGATGCGGGCGATTGTAGCTTGGCTGAGGATACGCCTGTCGGGAGCCCGCGACAATGCGCGGATTTCGTCGGCCAATCATCCTTCGGCCAGGTTTCCTTATCGCAAATCGAATCCGGGTATATTGATGATGCAATCCGCCCAGAATCGGGCGACAGAGAATGCGTCCCGCTGTCTCGGCGGCACGTGACATCGGCGCGTCCTTGTTCAATGACAAATTGGGGGCGCGTGCCGTTGTAATAGCTCATGTACGAGAGCACGGCTCTAGCTTCGGCGCGGCGCTAGGAACCTTATTGTTTTGCAACTGGGTGCTGATCCAGCTCTCGGCCTTCGGCATGGGGCTGGCCGCGGTCGGTGTCGGACTTCTGATTGCGAACATGTTCGGAGGACCCAGAAGATGCCACTGAGCACGCGACGGTCATTTACACGCCTAACCCCGCGCGGTTTGTTTGGCAGCATCGGTTTGATAGCGGTCCATTCGTAGTCGCTGAGTTTGTAGCGCATGATTCGATGCTCCAGTTTCGGAGCTTGAATCACGTCTAGGACAGCGCCACCAACCCGCAATGGCCGGTCTCGGTCCTTCTAATGCTCTGAATTCCCTTCCGCTTCCGGCGGCATAGCGGACATCGCCGGACTTGCTGCTGGCCCGGCCCCGTCGCGAATGACCCATCTCGGAAGTTTGCCCTAGTCCAGCAGCGGCCCGATATGCTTTGATGCGTGGGGCTGGAACTGAGACGCATGGGTGGCCTCATGTACTTAGTCATTCGAAAGTACACCAAGGTTCGTTCGGTTGCGGATGCTGCCCGCCGCGCCAAAAGCGGCATCGGTCAGATCCTAAGGGAATCACACGGATTCAGATCTTATTATGTACTGGATGGGGGCGAAGGCGTCGGTGTCGCTGTGATGATATTCGAGGACCGCGAAAGCGCCATTGCGGCGAACGATAAAGTATTGAAGTTTGTTCAAGCAAGCCTGCTTGACCTTGATCTTGGAGACCCGGAAATCATCGCCGGGGAAGTTTTGGTGGAGATGAATATAGAATCGATGCGTAATTGTTCGTAAAGGGGTACTCATCCGCTACGAGCACAAGCGAGGCGTCAGGCGCGGCCGTAGCGTTCGCCAACAAGAAAAGTAGTGTTCACTTTGAACTTTGTGCGTGAACGCAAGGTCTTCGCTCAGAACTATCCAGAGGAGTGCACGCGCGATGTCGAGTTCTGGCCCATCGCGTCATTTCGCTGCGCTGCGGACCTTAGTCGCGATCGTGGCATAGCGGACATTGAGTAAGCTTCCCGCAACTGCAACCACGGATTTTCTCGCACCAGATACCCTCGATAACTGCCGTGGCGCGGTCCCCGCGCTTTTTTCCGTCCTCCACAGGACCCTGCCGACCGCTCACGGTCGACCCCGACGATGATGTCCGCTTTCGGGCATGCCCTTTCGAACCGGGAATTGTCGGCTACTGACCGATTGTGTTGAAAAACTCCGGGTTGTGAACGGTCAGAAGCGCTGATTCACTCAGGCATCCAAGCCTGGGGCGAAGCCATGATGGGTGAACGGCGAATCGATCAAGCGGCGCTTTTCTATCTATTCTCGCTGGAGCGGCACGTGCCGGCGGACCACATGCTGCGGGCGATCGACCGGTTCGTCGATCTGCAGGGTGTGCGGGCGCACTTGGCAGCGTTCTACAGTTCGACGGGTCGCCCCTCGATTGATCCGGAGCTGCTAATCCGGATGCTGATTGTCGGCTACTGCTTCGGCATCAGATCGGAGCGGCGTTTGTGCGAGGAAGTCCACCTGAACCTCGCCTATCGTTGGTTCTGCCGATTAGGCCTCGATGGCGACGTGCCAGACCACTCAACCTTCTCCAAGAACAGGCACGGCCGCTTCCGTGACAGCGATGTGCTGCGACATGTGTTCGAGACCGTGGTGCGTCGCTGCATGACCGAGGGGTTGGTTGGCGGTGAGAGCTTCGCTGTCGATGCCAGTCTGATCAAGGCCGACGCCAACCGCCAAAGCGGGGTGCAGGGCGCCGAGGAGCTAGATCCAGTTCGATCTCGTCGCGCAGTTCGTGAGTATCTGGCGGTGCTAGATGACGCAGCCTTCGGTGCGGCGACGTCCGTCGCGCCGAAATATCTCGCGCCCGTCGATCCGGCCGCGCGGTGGACCGCGGCAAACGGCGGCCTCGCGTTCTTCGCCTACGCGACGAACTACCTGATCGACCTTGATCATGCCGTCATCGTTGAGGTGGAGGCATCCAGCGCCGTACGCCAGGCCGAGGTTACAGCCGCCAAGACCATGATCACGCGAGCCCACGATCGCTTCGATCTTCAGCCGGCGCGTCTCGCCGCCGATACGGGTTATGGCTCAGCCGAGATGCTCGATTGGCTGGTCAACGAAGAAGGTATCGAGCCGCACGTGCCGGTGTTCGACAAATCCCAACGCACCGACGGGACCTTCTCACGAGACGAATTTATTTACGACCATGAGCGCGACATCTATGTCTGTCCCGGCGGCAAGAACCTAACGACGAAGGGAACGCTGGTGAACGACGGCGCCACCTTGTTCTACCGCGCCAGCAAGGCTGACTGCTCCGCCTGTACTCTTAAATCTCGTTGCAGCCCTAACACCCCGATGCGGCGAGTGCCTCGCAGTATCCATGAGGGCGCAAGAGACTTCGCCCGCCACATCGCCAAGACCGCCGCTTATCTAACCTCGCGGCGACAGCGCAAGAAGGTTGAGATGTGCTTCGCCCACCTCAAACGCATCCTCAAGCTCGACCGACTGCGACTGCGCGGCCCATGTGGCGCACATGACGAGTTCCTGCTCGCCGCCACCGCTCAGAACTTGAGAAAACTGGCCAAGCTGATCCCCGCCACCGCACCGATCTTGGCCGCTTGATCGGTTACGACCGCCTTCAAACGCCACGGCTTGCCTCGACGTAAGATCACTCCAGACCGAAAGGCGACTTCTTCAACACAATCGACCCAAACCGGACATTTAAGTGGTATGATACGGCGGCTTTGACAGGTTACGAAGTAACCCGACGCTCTTACTGATCTTTGCAAATCTGATAACCTGCGGTGCAGTCGGGGAGGCTACGATGACTGAGTTACTGGTCGCAATGGGCCTAATCGCCGGAGTTGTCGCCGCTCACGAGGTTGGCTTTTGGCTGGGTTCACTTAGGCGCAACGCTGATGAGCCCTTTGATCGCCAAATAGCCCTGGTTCGGACATCCACGGCCGCTCTGGTTGCGTTCTTGGTCGGCTTTGCTTTTTCGGGGG
This sequence comes from Nitrobacter sp. TKz-YC02, assembly GCF_049852135.1. Taxonomy (NCBI): domain Bacteria; kingdom Pseudomonadati; phylum Pseudomonadota; class Alphaproteobacteria; order Hyphomicrobiales; family Nitrobacteraceae; genus Nitrobacter; species Nitrobacter sp. TKz-YC02. The sequence goes on along the minus strand of NZ_CP180728.1, from coordinate 2,638,320 downwards.
CAGCATCGCGCTTTACAAATCGGGTCGATCTCATTGTGAAGGAAGCGAACGCGCTCGGAACTGCCTACTTGAGAGCCGACACCATAGCCGAGCCTCAGCGCGGCGAACTGAAGGCTGCACTAAAGGAGTATTCCGCCGACAGGGTTACACTCCTCAGTCGCGAAGGGCGCGACCAAATTGAGCCTTTGCTCGCCAAGGTAAGTGGCTTGCATGAACGAATGTGGAGGTCGGCGATCACTGCTGCTCAGGACAACGCGCCCCTGATGGCGGTGGTTCTGCCGCCGATCAACGAGGTCATTGATCTGCATTTGATGCACCTTACTATGGCGAGAAGACATCTGCCCATTCCGATCATGGCGGTGCTTTTGGGGACGGCGGCAATTAGTCTTGGCATCATAGGTTTCGGCAATGGTCGTATTGGCCGCCGATTTTCCGTGCTCGACGCCGTTTTTGGAGCCGTTCTTGCGGCAGCGCTGTGGATGACCATCGACATGGACTATCCGGGGGTCGGCATGATTACGGTGAGCAATCGCCCTGTCGTAGAAGCCTTGGCTGCAATGAAATAGGCGCGCCGGCATTGTCACGTTGTTGGGCTTGCCGGCGCTGATCTGCGGCCATAGGTGTCGATCATGAGCAAAATCAGCTACGCCGGATATCGCTTCCCACCCGTGATTATTCAGCAGTGTCCGGGATCAGCGCCTATGGCACAGAATTGAAGGTATGATTTAAGGAGAGTTCGGTTCTCGTCGATGACGAAGGAACGAACATGACTACGAAGTCTCGCAGCAGGAAAAGTTCTGCCGAACGGGTTGTCAAAGACATTCGCCGCGCCACCCGGCGCCATTTCTCGGCGGAAGATAAAATCCGGATTGTGCTTGATGGCTTGCGCGGTGAAGACAGCATCGCTGAACTGTGCCGCAAGGAAGGGATCGCTCAGAGCCTTTACTACGTCTGGTCGAAGGAGTTCATGGAGGCAGGCAAGCGGCGGCTGGCCGGTGATACGGCGCGAGCTGCGACAAGTGGTGAAGTGCAAGACCTTCGCCGTGAGGCGCATGCCCTGAAGGAGGTGGTTGCCGATCTGACGCTGGAGAACCGTCTGCTCAAAAAAAGCATGATCGCGGATGGGGGCGAAGGCGAATGAGATATCCCGCATCCGAAAAGCTTGAGATCATCAGGCTCGTCGAGCAATCGCATCTGCCGGCGAAGAAGACACTCGACAAACTGGGCATTGCACGTCGAAGCTTCTATCGCTGGTATGACCGTTACCTTGAGGGCGGGCCGGAAGCGTTGGAAGATCGTCCTTCCCGGCCAGGTCGCGTGTGGAACCGCATCGATGCCGATATCCAGGGTCAGATCATCGAGATGGCGCTGGAGCAATCCGAACTTTCATCGCGCGAACTGGCAGTGCGCTTTACCGATGAGAAGCGCTACTTCGTCTCCGAAGCCAGTGTCTATCGCCTGCTCAAGGCCCACGATCTCATCACCAGCCCAGCCTTCATTGTGGTCAAGGCGGCTGATGAGTTCAAAGACAAGACGACAGCACCCAACCAGATGTGGCAGACCGACTTCACCTACTTCAAGATCATCGGCTGGGGGTGGGTGTATCTGTCCACCGTACTCGATGACTTCTCTCGATATGTCATTGCCTGGAAGCTGTGCTCGACCATGCGCGCCGAGGACGTCACCGATACGCTCGAACTGGCCCTTGCAGCTTCAGGCTGCGACAACACCAAGGTGTTGCACAAGCCCAGACTGCTCAGCGACAATGGTCCCAGTTACATCGCCGCCGAGCTTGCCGAATGGATCGATGCCAACGGCATGAGCCATATCCGCGGCGCACCGCTGCATCCGCAAACCCAAGGCAAGATCGAGCGATGGCATCAAACCCTCAAGAACCGCATCCTGCTCGAGAACTACTTCCTGCCCGGCGATCTCGAGTGTCAGATCGAGGCATTCATCGAGCATTACAATCATCGCCGTTATCACGAGGGCATCGGCAACGTCACACCCGCCGACGTCTACTTCGGACGTGCACAATCCATCATCAAACAGCGTGAAAGGATCAAACGACAGACAATCAAATATCGGCGCTTGCTCCACCGCAAAATCGCCGCTTAACATCAACCAACAAATGAGGCCCGCTCTCCGCTAAATCTCGCCGCTCTTTGCGCCAAATGTTTTGATGACGGACAGTTTCTGTTTTGCTGTTAACTAGCACACTGATAGGTGCGGCCTCAGGCTTGCGCTTTAGTGTCTTCGTCTTTGTGCCCATCGCGTTGGTAATTGTCCCGGTTTCGGCCGCTGTTCTCCATATGTACGGTTTTGGATCCGGGAGTGGGATCGTTATCATAGCCGCGTGTCTGGTCGTGAACCAGGCAGCCTACGTGATCGGTCACATTTTTTATTTCGGCAGTGACCTACTTTCCGATGATGTAGCCAACAGCGATCCAAGCCCCAGCCGCGAGCAGGGTGTCCGCGGCGATAATGGCGATCATGGCAATTAGAAGCCATCCCCATCGGGTGCCTTCAAAGCCAGTTCGTATACCCGCAAAAGTTGGCAAGTTCTTACTGGCTTGGTCGATGGACATGAGAGCAATGGCCCTGAGGAGAGGGCGGCGGTAGAGGGCGGCCCGATCGGAGCGCTGGTAACTCAGTTCCCTTCTGTAAGTTCCTTAAATTAAATGAATTGAACCTAAAATGCGTCATTTCACGACTCACGTGGACGGAATTTTCATTTATTCATCCCGCGCCAGCTTCCGCTTTCCCCACTTACGTCCCTTCTTGCCCTGCGGGTTTCCGATCGGCGGCGACTGGTCACCGTAGACGGCCCGATAGAAGTTGATCCGCGCCATGAACACGAACGGGCCGCCGTGTTCCGCCGCCTCGTGCAACACCTTCGCGGCGCGCTGCCATGGCTCGGTGTTGCGAACCGTTTTGGGTCGCCTGATTGCATATTCCGCCGCCTCGCCAATGGTTCGTATCGTTGTGCCGTCTGGCATCGGGACAGGATCGTCGAAGCGACGGGACCAGTTCAAAAGACTGCCACCCTTCCTGTCGGCCGCTTAGCTGTCACTATGAGCCAGCGCATCAATACGTACGCATCGCATCGTACGCGTGAGCGATGAATACGACGGCGCTAACTAAAAGCAGTGCGGCGACTGAGGATTCCAGCATGACGCTTCCCTTGATCGTTTCGGGAAGACGTAGCAGTTCAACGTTTCAAACAGACTTCATGGGACCAGGAAATTGGTTTCATCGTCGGCAAAATGGCCCGCCGGACGGACATCCTATCGCTTGGATGCCTTTTCAGCGGTGGTTCTTCTTGCCTTCCGGGTTGCCAATCGGCGAGCACTATTTCGGCGGTTGGAGTTCAGGCGACCGCAACCAGCGTTCCATGTCAGCCGCGGTTTCAGCCTGAATCGCCTTGCTTTCGAGTTCTTCAGCTCAGCGCCCAATGGAAGCGTTTCAGCCTCCATAATACGCAGACGTTCCGCTTCATTGTGGCATCGTTCGAAGAAGGTCAGGTTTTGTTTGAAACGACGCCCGATCTGCATGCCGCGCTCCTTTCCGTTTGAGGAAGGCGGGAGCGCAAACCGGCGTTCTCATCACCGATAAAAGCCACGACCGGGCGGTGACGAAGGCTGAGGGCCAAGGCCTGTTTGTTCCAAAGATATCGCTGGGTGTACCGTTCTGCTCGAACAGTTTGCTCCTGAATCCACAAAAAGGCCCGCCGGACGGAGGGTCACAGCGGACCAATTTGGGTTCGGGCGTCACAGGGGCTGTGGAGCCCGTTCCGATGGTTCAATGCGGATGGAGAAAAAACGTTCCAACGAAAAGAGCCCGCCAGATATTCATTGGGCTGAGATCGAGCGCGCGGTTATCCCCGCGCTTGGGTTTGCGCAAATCTTGGGCGTGCTAGAATTGAAAGCGTATGGAGAAAATTAGGATGACGATTGCGCGTGTGCGCCTTACCAGTATGGTAGGATTATATGCGCCATCCTGACGAGCTTCATACCGAATACGAGCCGTACCCTTTGAGTTGGGGCGGCTCTAATTCGTTGTGCGCCAATTCCGCCTTCCCAGGCCATCCGCTCCGCTCAACGGATGTAAACTACACAGCGCGTAAACTGGCAGCGGCTCGTTGAAAACTGAATAGGGCAAAAAACAATATGCAAACAAAGTCTATTATTCAGACGAGTGCAAACGTCATTCAACCTCAAGAATGGGGATGTGTACAAGCGGATTGAACCGCCCCGGGTTTGCCGGAGGCTATTTCGTTTGAGTCACGCCGCCAGTTTCTGCTCATTGAGCATAGCGTAGTAACGTTCCTCAGCTTCGTCCGGCGGGATGTTGCCGATTGGCTCCAGCAGCCGGCGATTGTTGAACCAGTCGACCCAGGTCAGCGTTGCGAACTCGACGGCTTCGAAACTCCGCCAAGGTCCACGTCTGTGGATGACCTGAGCCTTGTAGAGCCCATTGATCGTTTCGGCGAGCGCATTGTCGTAGCTGTCGCCGACGCTGCCGACGGAAGGCTCGACGCCCGCCTCAGCAAGGCGCTCGGTGTATCGAATACTGACGTATTGCGAACCCCTGTCGGAATGGTGCACCAGGCCACCACGTGCTGGTCGCCGTTCGTGAAGCGCTTGTTCCAGCGCGTCGAGCACGAAGCTTGCATGCGCCGTTCGGGAGACGCGCCAGCCGACGATGCGACGAGCGTAGGCGTCGATCACAAAAGCGACGTAGATGAACCCGCTCCAAGTACTCACATAGGTGAAGTCGGAGAGCCAGAGCATATTGGGCGCCGGCGCATGGAATTGGCGGTTCACATGGTCCTGCGGGCAAGCCGCGGCCTTGTCCTGCATCGTTGTGCGGACTGGTTTGCCGCGGATCACGCCCTGGAGGCCGAGGTCGGCCATCAGGCGCTCGACCGTACAACGCGCGACAGCGACGCCTTCGCGGTTGAGCTGCCGCCAGACCTTCCGTGCGCCGTAGACTTCGAAGTTCTCGGCGAAGACACGTTCGATCTCCGGCTTCAACACCAAATCCCGGTGCGCCCGAACCGATAACTTCGAAGGATCAACCCTCTTGGCGACGTGGTCATGGTAGGTCGAGGGGGCAATCGGCAGAACCTTGCAGATCGGCTCGACCCCATAGACCTCGCGATGATCGTCAATAAACGCGATCATGTCTTTGACCGGCGGTCGAGCTCCGCCTGGGCAAAATACGCGGATGCCTTGCGCAGGATCTCATTGGCTTGCCGGAGTTCACGGTTCTCGCGCTCCAAAGACTTCATCTTGGCGGTCATGTCCGTCGATGCGCCAGGACGCTTGCCGGTGTCGACCTCCGACTTCTTCACCCAGTCGTTCAATGTCTGGCCTGCGCAGCCGATCTTCGCGGCAACCGAGGTAATCGCAGCCCATCGCGACTGATGCTCGTGCTCGTGATCAAGGACCAGTCGGACAGCGCGGTTGCGGACCTCAGGCGGAAACTTGTTAGTCGTCTTACTCATGGTGGCTCCATCCTCTCAAGAGTTGGAGCCTCCGGCAAACCCAGGGCGGTTCAGAGCAGACAGCGACAACGCGCTTATATCGGTCAATGTCCACGCCCTTGCAGCTAACCGGCCTGTCAGCAATGAAGCGAGCTAGCTCGTTCGCAGCCTTCGCACCGCAGCGATATTGTAGGCTATCGTCTCCACGACAGAGGTGATCGGACTCGGGCGCGTCCACGTCTGATAGACGAATGCGCTGCCCGTGAATTTCGAGCGTGTCGCCGTCAACAACGGAAGCCTGTCCTGTGATTGTACCCGCGAGTGCAGGCGAGGAAACGAGTGTGACAAGTGCTGCGATCAAGAGACGGTTAAATCTTGAGATCGGGATCGCCAGCATGAGGTCTTCCTTATCCGATCTTCGCGCCGATGGTAGACTTTTGGCATCAAGCGATTCTGGATGGGGTCAGCATAAACTCATGTCGACGAAGCATCCAACCTGATCCCTCGCGCCGCGCCGAAGATGCGTGCGCACTCTATACAAATGTCGTAGATCGGTCATACTTTGAGCTTGGCTTGAACGGAGGGTGCCGTGATGAACGAACACGACCGCGCCAATAAGTTGATGATCTTGACCATGACCGTTGTCTGTTTGCTTGTCGCGGGCAGCGTGGGTTTGGTTTGGAGCAGCGGCAACGCGCTTCCGTCGAAACCGATAGCAGAAGCTCCGAAGGCGAAGGCACAAGTCGCGTCTCCCCAAGTAGATGCGGTCGCCATGCTTGATGAGCGCTTGGTAGAGGTCGAATCCAAGATGAAGGTTCCCCCAGCATTCGACACCTCTCAGCTCAAAGCACAACTTAAGGGTCTGGGGTCCCAGCTCGCGGCAATACAAACGCAGTTGGGAACTTTCAAGGGGGCGGATTTCGACGCTTTCAAGACAAAGATAGACAGCGTCGTAACGGCAAATTCTGAGTCGGTCAAAACGACGATAGACGCTCTTCAGACGGACGTTGGAAATCTGAACAAACGCTTTGATCAGCTTTCGCAGCAGGCGCCTTCCGTCACAGCGCCGGATGATGTCAAACACAGATCGCAGAAGCCGCAGCACTCAAAGTCGAAATAGAGAAATTACCGCGCAGATTGGTGAAGCGCGGCAGGCGAATTGCACAAGGCTTGGCCTTTTGATTTCGTCGTTCGGATATCATTTGCGAATAGGCTCGACTATTCCGAATGGTGGAATGTCCCGTCGCTTTGAATGCGCTCGTCGGTCGCAAACGGAATGGAATGGTGCGGATTCCATGAGTCGAACATGGACCTGCGTCGTAAAACGCGTCGCTCTGCCGCTGAGCTAAATCCGCATAAAACGAAGCCGCCGAGCGGAATATGATCGATCAACGACTTCGCCGGGGATAGACCCGGACGTAGGGCAATGTCCGGTGTTGGGAAGCTAGCGCGGACTTCGGCAAACGCAACAAAACTCGCTTATTAAGCTTGATAGGCGCGTTCCGGGTTAATTCTGGAACCCTTCGCGGTACAATCCATCACCGAGTGAACGTGGTTGCTACCGGTCCATCCGTAGACTATGTGCGGTGGGAGCCTAGTCGTGGCTAAGCCACAAAGCGCTCACGGCAAACTTTTGAAACGACGAGTCTGCCGCCGACTCCTGCTACTGCGCCTGCCAGCTTGATCGCGACATCATGCGCGGTCCCGTGCCTGTAATTCACGAAATGCTGCAGGTACTCAAAACAGCATAGAGCGCCTGCAAGCAGAATTAAGACGACCAAGAGTCGACGAGGATAGGCAAGAGAGAAGGCAAACCCGAGCACAGCGAGTGCCAGTAGTCGCTCAGCATTTGGGTACCCGAACGTTGGACGCAAGCCGAGCGGCCCAACCGTAAAAATGAAGAGGGCGAGTAAGAGTATCCAAGCCGTTGCTTTCAATGCTTGCGCCACTATTGAGTGCTCAACGACACACCGATGGTATGCGCCTTCGCTGCCGTTGCGCCTGGTGTTCGTTTCAACATTCCTGCAATCTTCGCTACGCCTACCTTTTGCTTCGCGAGCGCCTTGAGAGTGCGAACGTCGTCTTTCGTCCACTCGCGACGAACAGCTTATTTTTCTTTGGCAAATCTTCGATCCTTCAATCACAAAACGCGCGGTTTAGCAGATCGCGCGTTTTGCGCAAGGCAATGACAGCGCAGCGCTGCGCGATCCGGCAAGGCCATGCGCTTCGCCAACGGGCGTTTTCACGGAGATCAAGAGACGGCGCTTAGTCCGGAGATCGCTTTCCATTTGCCGTCACGGACCGGCATGACTTGGGCCTGGGGCGCGAGAATGGGATTTTTCTTGCTCGCTGTGAGCACGGAGTTACGCGCATGCCCACCGTTGCCTTCAGTCGAAGGTCTGCATTTCTGCGGAAATCGCACGCGCGTTGCTTGGTTTGACCGGCTGCGCCGCCGCGACCATTGCGTCGTATTCCGGTAGGGTATCAAGCGTGCCTTTAGCGCGGACGTGGACAACCTTGTAGCCATTCGCCTTGAGCTGGGCTAGCAGTTCCGGCACCGCAAGGGCGGTCCACTTATGCAGATCGTGCATTAAGATAATGCCCTTGCCATTCTTTTTGAGCTTAGCCATCGTCGAACCCACCAACACGTCAGGCTTCTTGATTTTGAAGTCTTCCGAGTCGATATCAATCGAGAACGCCGCGACATTGCGCTGGACAAGATATGCCTTGAGATTGCGGGTTTGCCGCAATTGCGGATAGCGGAAAAACGGCGCGATCGGTGTACCGGCCATCATCGCCACAGCGCTCATGCCTTTCTCGACTTCATCCTGGGCTTCTTGCGGCGATTTATGAGCAAGATTTTGGTGCGACCAAGTGTGTGAGCCCACCGTGTGGCCCGCCGCGACCACCTGTTTCAGCACTTCAGGGTACCAGGTGGCGTGCTTGCCGATCGAGAAGAAGGTGGCCCGCAAGCACTCAGCCTTCAAAGCCGCCAGCACCATCGGTGTCGTCACCGGCCAGGGACCGTCATCGAAAGTCAACACTACCTCGCCAGGTTGTAGGAAGTCGTAATCGCGATACTGTGACATACCAAAGCCAGGTCCGCCCATGGTGTCGATCTGCACCGTGCGCGACACGCCTAATGCATTCGGGTTGTTGCAGGTGGGCTTGGCGACGGCCACTCGTTTTTCGGGTTCCGGAGCTGCCTCGGCTTCCAGCGCGACGAGTTTCGGTGCAGCTTCGGCGACTGCAGTCTGGCGTTCCACGCCCGGTTTGGGCCAACGCGCATCAATTGAGCCGGTGGTTAGTTCTGACTTCGCAGTGGGTGCTGGTTCGACGGCGGTTGAACCGAGAAAATGTTTTGCCGCGACCGCGATGATGCTGCCACTTGCCACGGCCATAGCCCCAGCCGCGACGATAAAAACAGGAAACCGACGCATAGTGACTCCACTGCGCAAAGTAGGATTGCTTTGTTAAGATATGTCCGCGCGTCACCATCCAGTGAAATAGTTAATCGAGTGTATGCACGAACTGACGTCGGATTTTCTTGCTTTGGGGCTGGTGGTCTGCGGTTCTATGCTATCCTTCGGTGCTGGCGACGAGGGGCCGAAGCCTCGCGGAGCAGTCGAAAGCACAAGCGCGAATGCGGCGATACGAAGTGCTGAGCGAATGGCACGGTCTGATGGACATATCGGTGCGGTGGCATTTAGCCGTACAGGCGATCCTGCCGGCGGTGAGTTTGCAGATGCCGTTTTTCTGAAAGCGTTTGGCGAGGTGCCGAGTGATTTGAGCGCGCTGTAATCGAAATTATGGGTTCGCGACGAATCTATTTTCTTGAAGTTCCGCAGCTTCAGCCGGATAATTGATCAAGGTCCTTGGCTATCAGCAATCCGAGGAGGACGATCATGGCAATCCAGATCGTGATGGACCGTACCGGCGACAGCCGGAACTTTTTCAATGCGAATGACGCACAGGAACTGGCGAAGGCGGAGCAGCGATTTTGCGAGCTGACGAAGGTCGGCTTCACCGCCGCGGTCCGGACTGGTGCGGGGCAGGTCTCGCAAATCCGATCGTTTGACCCAGACGCGGAAGAAACCGTGTTCTTCCCCAGGCTGGTCGGCGGCTAGAAACGATCAGCGCCATGTCGCGACTTCCACCATGCGAACGCTCGCGTATAAGAGCCGTAAGGGCGCTTTTCATCAGACTTGGGGCCGAGCGAACTGCGGAGGGCCGGTCTTTGCGGCTTCTGCGGGAGTGGCTGTCACCGGTGCAACGGATGCAGTTCGCGGAAAAGGAATACTTCGAAGTCGTCGGTGGCGACACGGGCAGGCGCTATAGGATTTATCCCGGCACCATGTTGAACGTCTGCGAGGTCGACGAAACAGGCCACCCGAGGTTAGGGCTGTGTTTTCGAACAATGGGTGAGCTGCCGATCGGAGACGTGATGCTTGCCCAGAAGATCGCGTTGGAAAACTGCGAGAGTGGCGTTCTCGCGGTGGCCAGAAGTTTCGTTCCCGGCATTTTCATGTTTCGGCGAGGCAGGTTGCTCGGCTGAGCAGTCTGATTTTAATTTTCGCATCTGCGCCGAGCGCGTAGCCGTTCACGGGCAGCGCCTATGTCAAAGGAGAAGCCACAATGAATCAGCATACTCTTCTCAACATTGTTGCGACAACGGCTATCGGACTCACAACGCTGGCCGGCAGCGCCGTTGGCCAAGAGACAGGCGAGCACAAGTTGTTTGCGCCCCAGGACATCGTGTGGGGACCAGCGCCATCATCCCTCCCGCAGGGTGCGCAGGCGGCAGTGCTGTATGGCGACCCGGGCAAGGAAGGCCTGTTTGCCCTTCGGCTGAAGGTGCCGAAGGGCTATCACATTGCACCACACACCCATCCTAAGCCAGAGATCGTCACTGTGCTCTCGGGAACAGCGCGGCTGGGAATGGGAACGACAGACGATCACGACAAAGCTCAGGTTCTTCCCGCAGGTAGTTTCTTTGCGATGTCCGCTGGTTCGGTGCACTCTTTCTTCGCCGACGGCGACACGATTATTCAGCTCAATAGCTCCGGTCCATGGGGCATCAACTACATCAATCCTAAAGACGATCCGCGTCCGAAGATGTAATGGCGAGATCAACGTCGAAGGTTTGGCCACCCGGAGGGTAGATAACGTCATTCATGCCGATGTTGGCCGCGCTTCACGCTTGCTTCCTGACGAAGTGGATCGTCATAGCAAAAGCCATTCGGACGGGCGGCCGCGAATAGTCTTGAAGTCGTCAAGAGCGAGTTTAGGGCCGCGTAGGGCGTTTCTATAGGGCTGTGGGCCAAAGAACGCGCGGTTGTCCGGAACCCCTCCCGTCTCACTCAGTTACTTACAGTAAACGGGCCTGAGATCGCCATCACCATGACCCTATTCCTGAGCAACGTTTTGATTCCGATCGCGGTGGCTGCGGTCGCTGCCGTACTGCTGATGGGTCTGATCAACATGATGCGCGGCGGTAGTCCCAACCTATCGCAAAAGCTTATGCGAATGCGGGTCCTCCTTCAGTTCATTGCGATTGTCATCACAATGACGGCGGTCTGGATGGTGGGACAGCCATAATTCGCGCGCAGGGGCAAACGCGTCGCGCGTCACTATCGCGCGATATCTACCGATGTTGTGGTCGAACATCCATTTGCAAGTGTCTGCGCCGCGTATGGGTCAGAGCAATTCGGCGGTTGCGGGGCTCACGTTTTGGAGACTGGCGTAGGTCCCGATCCGATGCAGATCTCGCAATTCTCTCGCTAACTGGCGAAGATCGTTTCTCGCTGCGCCCACCGGAAGCTTGCGCGCTCGGCGAAGGGCATCGGCAGCATGCAGAATGATCGGGGACTTGGATGCGCCGCTCATCTCGGCTGCGCTTGCTCCTTCTTGGAACGTGATGTTCATATCGTGCTTGTTCGCCAACTGTTTCATGTACGCTGTTTCCAGTGATTGAGACTGTCGGATGAATTGTTCTGATCGGGATGCTGTTCAATTTGCCGAGGTCAGAGCGGCGGTGCTGGTGCTTCCGATGCCGCGTCTTAACGAAGCTTTCCTTAAAACGACGCCTCGGTAAACTCTGTCCGTCATCAAAACATTTGGCGCAAAGAGCGGCGAGATTTAGCGGAGAGCGGGCCTCATTTGTTGGTTGATGTTAAGCGGCGATTTTGCGGTGGAGCAAGCGCCGATATTTGATTGTCTGTCGTTTGATCCTTTCACGCTGTTTGATGATGGATTGTGCACGTCCGAAGTAGACGTCGGCGGGTGTGACGTTGCCGATGCCCTCGTGATAACGGCGATGATTGTAATGCTCGATGAATGCCTCGATCTGACACTCGAGATCGCCGGGCAGGAAGTAGTTCTCGAGCAGGATGCGGTTCTTGAGGGTTTGATGCCATCGCTCGATCTTGCCTTGGGTTTGCGGATGCAGCGGTGCGCCGCGGATATGGCTCATGCCGTTGGCATCGATCCATTCGGCAAGCTCGGCGGCGATGTAACTGGGACCATTGTCGCTGAGCAGTCTGGGCTTGTGCAACACCTTGGTGTTGTCGCAGCCTGAAGCTGCAAGGGCCAGTTCGAGCGTATCGGTGACGTCCTCGGCGCGCATGGTCGAGCACAGCTTCCAGGCAATGACATATCGAGAGAAGTCATCGAGTACGGTGGACAGATACACCCACCCCCAGCCGATGATCTTGAAGTAGGTGAAGTCGGTCTGCCACATCTGGTTGGGTGCTGTCGTCTTGTCTTTGAACTCATCAGCCGCCTTGACCACAATGAAGGCTGGGCTGGTGATGAGATCGTGGGCCTTGAGCAGGCGATAGACACTGGCTTCGGAGACGAAGTAGCGCTTCTCATCGGTAAAGCGCACTGCCAGTTCGCGCGATGAAAGTTCGGATTGCTCCAGCGCCATCTCGATGATCTGACCCTGGATATCGGCATCGATGCGGTTCCACACGCGACCTGGCCGGGAAGGACGATCTTCCAACGCTTCCGGCCCGCCCTCAAGGTAACGGTCATACCAGCGATAGAAGCTTCGACGTGCAATGCCCAGTTTGTCGAGTGTCTTCTTCGCCGGCAGATGCGATTGCTCGACGAGCCTGATGATCTCAAGCTTTTCGGATGCGGGATATCTCATTCGCCTTCGCCCCCATCCGCGATCATGCTTTTTTTGAGCAGACGGTTCTCCAGCGTCAGATCGGCAACCACCTCCTTCAGGGCATGCGCCTCACGGCGAAGGTCTTGCACTTCACCACTTGTCGCAGCTCGCGCCGTATCACCGGCCAGCCGCCGCTTGCCTGCCTCCATGAACTCCTTCGACCAGACGTAGTAAAGGCTCTGAGCGATCCCTTCCTTGCGGCACAGTTCAGCGATGCTGTCTTCACCGCGCAAGCCATCAAGCACAATCCGGATTTTATCTTCCGCCGAGAAATGGCGCCGGGTGGCGCGGCGAATGTCTTTGACAACCCGTTCGGCAGAACTTTTCCTGCTGCGAGACTTCGTAGTCATGTTCGTTCCTTCGTCATCGACGAGAACCGAACTCTCCTTAAATCATACCTTCAATTCTGTGCCATAGGCGCTGATCCCGGACAGTCCGATGAAATCGTAGCGATGAATGGACGGCAAATTGCGAGCGCGTTCATAAGAAATTCGCTTTACGTCCCTGAGATTACCTTCCAGATACGCGTTGGCAACGCGTTCGATTCCCGCAGTTATAGCGGTATCGGCCGGCCCGCCATTAGGTGGATTGTATTTTAAGCCGCCGTCCTCAGGCGGATTGTGTGACGGCGTAATCACAACCCCATCGGCTAAGCCGTTCTCGCGGCCTTTATTATAGGTGAGGATCGCATGGGAGATAACTGGCGTCGGTGTATATCCGCCGTGCTCGTCGACCATGACGTTGATGCCGTTTGCCGCGAATACTTCCAGCGCGCTGATTAATGCAGGCTCGGCCAGTGCGTGGGTATCGATCCCAATGAACAGCGGACCCGTGATCCCAGAGCTTATCCGGTAATCACATATGGCCTGACTGATCGCCAAAATGTGCCGTTCATTGAAAGCGCAGTTGAACGCCGACCCGCGGTGCCCGGACGTGCCGAAGGCAACACGCTGCGCCGCTACTGCCGGATCGGGCTTGCCCGCGAAATAAGCCGTCACCAACCTCGGCACGTTGACGAGCATCGCCGATTCAACCGTCTTGCCAGCGAGTGGGCTTACTTCCGCAGCCATGTGGCCTCCACTAAAATACAACGCTCCGCCGCATCTGCGTCATCAGGCAGAGGCGAAATGCGATCTTCTGAATTTATGGCCGCTATGGGCAGATCATCCTTTGCAAAAACGGCAAGTGGTATAGCCGCTATATCCATCCACGAGCCCTACACCAATCTCTGATTCCTAGCATCAATAGCTCCTTTTTCGGAGTGGGTCTGTGCTGTATCCCGCACGAGAAAGCTGTGCACTTTTCCCGAGACACTATGGACCCGTGTTAGGATGTAGGCAGCCAGTTCGATTCGTCGGTTTTGGAATCGTGCGGTGCAGTTGCTTTTGAGTATCTCCACTCCGCAGTACGCCTTCACAACCGAGGAGCGTCGCCAATGTGGCAATCAAAGCACCAACCACGCATCAAGAAGACATGCGACTTCTGCAATCGGTCCGCCTTCGGCCTCATGCGCCGGCACAGCGGGGGCAAGACGTTCTGCTCCCCGCACTGCGAGGCGTCGTTCACTAACTGCCGGATGATCGAAGGGCCGGAGTTCGTCCTCGGGCCGCACGGCGACCTCATCGCCGCGCTTCGCTACCCGTGAAAACCCAGCCTTGTCGGATTTCCCTTCGTCCCGGCAAGCCAACTGCTCCGGCTTCACAGGCGGGAGACTTTTTGCACGTGATATACTTAGGGAGTTACCAGCTAGCTTTGCGGCTATTGGCGGCTTCCTACCCGCAAAGCGGGGAGCTACCAGCCTGTCCTTATCGTAAACCTAATCCGGCTGGCAGTTGATTGAGAATCGGGCGATGCTGTTGTGTGATGAGGGACCTTTGCAGGCTCATTGGTTGGATGGTCGTCGATCTGATCCGGTCGCGGATAGTGCTCGAGGCAGAGATTTGGGTGCTACGGCAGCAAATCAGCATTCTGCGGCGAACGGCTCCAACGAAACACGCCTTCAGCGCCATCGATCGGTTGATATTCGTTGGTCTCTATCGGCTGTTCCCTAAAGTTCGCGACGCGTTGGCAATTGTGAAACCGGACACCATTGTCCGCTGGCATCGCGCCGGGTTCAGATCGTACTGGCGCTGAAAATCGCGCCCCCGCGGCGGCCGGCCGACGGTGCCGCTGGAAATACGCGAGCTGATCCGCGAGATGAGCATTGCCAATCCGCTGTGGGGAGCGCCACGGATTCATGGCGAACTGCTCAAGCTTGGCATCGAGATCGGCTAGACCAGCGTCGCCAAGTATATGGCGCGGAGAAGGCCCCTCCGTCACAGGGATGGAAGACGTTCCTTCGCAATCATGCCGACGGCATCGTGGCGATGGATTTGTTTGTCGTTCCGACAATCTCGTTCCGACTGCTCCATGGGTTGCTGATCATGGGCCACGGCCGGCGGCAGATCCTGTGGTTTGGGGTGACCGCGCATCCGACGGCCGAATGGATCGCCAATCAGCTCACTCAAGCTTGCGGCTGGGAGCAAATCCCTCGTTACCTGGTCCGGGATCGAGACGGCGCATACGGCGAAATATTCGTCCGCCGCGTTCGGTCCATCGGCATTCGAGATCGCCCGACGTCTCCTCGCTCACCCTGGCAGAACGCATATGCCGAACGGCTGATCGGATCGATCCGCAGGGAATGCGTTGATCATATCGTGGTATTCAGCGAACGCCATCTGCGTCACGTGCTGCTCTCGTACATGAGCTACTACAATGGCACGCGCCCCCATTTGTCATTGAACAAGGACGCGCCGATGTCACGCGCCGCCGAGACAGCCGGACGCATTCTCTGCCGTCCGATTCTGGGCGGACTGCACCATCAATATGCCCGGATTTGATTTGCGATAAGGACAGCCGTGACACGGCGGGTGGTTCCACCTTCCCGGATGGTCACCATTCGGCCTAGCACGCTCTGATAGGGAGCTTCCCGATAACGGCCGCGGGGACACCGGCGCAGACGGTCCGGGCCTATCCTGGATCGAGCATTGTTCGACGCGGTTCAGCACAAGCTCACCGAGCAATGGACCACCCGATCCAGGCTACGGAATGCCAGCGACCATTTGCTGACCGGGCTGTTGTTCGACGATGTGGGCAATCGCATGGTGCCAACGCCGCCACTACAACACCTTCAACGTCCAGCGTCACCTCATCTCAGCGAAGACGCGCTGCACTCGTACATGAGCTACTACAACGGCACGCGCACCCATTTGTCATTGAACAAGGACGCGCCTATATCACGTGCCGTCGAGACAGCCGGACGCATTCTCTGTCGACCGATTCTGGGTGGACTACACCATCAATATGTTCGGATTTAATTTGCGGTAGGCACAGGCACTAAAATTCATTCTCTCTTCGTCTAAAGCGGGAGGAGTAGCCCCTTGTCCAAGAAACTCACCCTTCAGGATCGTCTTTCGGCGTGGGCCGACGATCTTCGAGAGCAGGCAGAGACGCTGGCGCCAGGGCCGGAAAAAGACGCTTTGCTCCAGAAAATCGCACAAGCCGAGAAAGCTTCAGAACTCAATGACTGGATCAACTCGCCGGAGCTTCAACCGCCGAAATGATCGTTGCGGCTCTCACAGGACCGTTAGTTCGCGCTCTCGCGCCCTGTGTGTACCGAAAACTTAAACACGGGCGTAGTGGTGGTGAAGTCCGCCCAGGACGGCACGTGATTTGATGCTTCCGGTTCGCTGAATTTGGCGAGAGATCGGTGCATCTTTGTCCAATGACCGCTGCGTCCTGATGTCATTGTAATAGCGCGCGTACGATTGCAGTATCTGGCGCAGATGCAGCTCGCCCAAGACAATGATGTGGTCTAATAGCAAGGCCGCTGACCGCCAGGCGACAACCAACGTTAATATCTCGCCTTAATGCGTGAACGGCAGGCCATAGCGGTTACCCATCTGCGAGACAAGCGGTTTGAAGTCCGCTCCTCGGTGCGCGTATTCAACTGATCCCGAGGATGAAGCTCGTCCAATATTGGAACGGACGAGCTACCTCAGTTCGGTACATCCGTAGATTTTGTCCTCACCTTAGCGACATATTTTCCGTGCTCACCTTGCCGCGCATTTTGTCGGTCTTAGCTTCGAACGACACCTTTTGACCTTCTCCAAGGCCGTTTCGTTGAACGGCGCTGATGTGCACGAACACGTCATTACCTCCACCATCCGGTTGGATAAATCCAATACCATTCTGGCTGTTAAACCACTTCATTACACCGGTAGACATCCGTCTATCCGGGGCATCAGAAAGAAAGCCGCGCCATCCACCGAAGTGGACAGCGCGGCAAGTGTTTCTAGGAACGTAAGCGAGGAACCAAGTCACTACCACCTTGCGGCGAATACGAACGATGAGGAGCATTTCATCGTCATATCTATGTATATATATCGTAGCATTTCACAGTTGCACAGCGGAATTTCGAGGTCATGGCACGTGCCTGCGGAACGCGAACAGCACGATTGCGATAGCCGATGTCGGGCAGCTCGCCGTCGACCACATGCAGGTCGGTCCGGCACACGCCGCAGGCGCTGACCTTGATCCGAACCGCGCCCGCGCCCGGTACCGGCTCGGCCCGTTCCACCAGCGTCAGCGGCGCGCCGCGCGCCGGAAGCACCATGGCATGCATGTCACAATCGTCCCGTCATATCATCCGCTAACGTGACAAAGCCGTCTGCTCGTGTGCGGATTGTGTTGAAGAAGTCGCCTTTCGGTCTGGAGTGATCTTACGTCGAGGCAAGCCGTAGCGTTTGAAGGCGGTCGTAACCGATCAAGCGGCCAAGATCGGTGCGGTGGCGGGGATCAGCTTGGCCAGTTTTCTCAAGTTCTGAGCGGTGGCGGCGAGCAGGAACTCGTCATGTGCGCCACATGGGCCGCGCAGTCGCAGTCGGTCGAGCTTGAGGATGCGTTTGAGGTGGGCGAAGCACATCTCAACCTTCTTGCGCTGTCGCCGCGAGGTTAGATAAGCGGCGGTCTTGGCGATGTGGCGGGCGAAGTCTCTTGCGCCCTCATGGATACTGCGAGGCACTCGCCGCATCGGGGTGTTAGGGCTGCAACGAGATTTAAGAGTACAGGCGGAGCAGTCAGCCTTGCTGGCGCGGTAGAACAAGGTGGCGCCGTCGTTCACCAGCGTTCCCTTCGTCGTTAGGTTCTTGCCGCCGGGACAGACATAGATGTCGCGCTCATGGTCGTAAATAAATTCGTCTCGTGAGAAGGTCCCGTCGGTGCGTTGGGATTTGTCGAACACCGGCACGTGCGGCTCGATACCTTCTTCGTTGACCAGCCAATCGAGCATCTCGGCTGAGCCATAACCCGTATCGGCGGCGAGACGCGCCGGCTGAAGATCGAAGCGATCGTGGGCTCGCGTGATCATGGTCTTGGCGGCTGTAACCTCGGCCTGGCGTACGGCGCTGGATGCCTCCACCTCAACGATGACGGCATGATCAAGGTCGATCAGGTAGTTCGTCGCGTAGGCGAAGAACGCGAGGCCGCCGTTTGCCGCGGTCCACCGCGCGGCCGGATCGACGGGCGCGAGATATTTCGGCGCGACGGACGTCGCCGCACCGAAGGCTGCGTCATCTAGCACCGCCAGATACTCACGAACTGCGCGACGAGATCGAACTGGATCTAGCTCCTCGGCGCCCTGCACCCCGCTTTGGCGGTTGGCGTCGGCCTTGATCAGACTGGCATCGACAGCGAAGCTCTCACCGCCAACCAACCCCTCGGTCATGCAGCGACGCACCACGGTCTCGAACACATGTCGCAGCACATCGCTGTCACGGAAGCGGCCGTGCCTGTTCTTGGAGAAGGTTGAGTGGTCTGGCACGTCGCCATCGAGGCCTAATCGGCAGAACCAACGATAGGCGAGGTTCAGGTGGACTTCCTCGCACAAACGCCGCTCCGATCTGATGCCGAAGCAGTAGCCGACAATCAGCATCCGGATTAGCAGCTCCGGATCAATCGAGGGGCGACCCGTCGAACTGTAGAACGCTGCCAAGTGCGCCCGCACACCCTGCAGATCGACGAACCGGTCGATCGCCCGCAGCATGTGGTCCGCCGGCACGTGCCGCTCCAGCGAGAATAGATAGAAAAGCGCCGCTTGATCGATTCGCCGTTCACCCATCATGGCTTCGCCCCAGGCTTGGATGCCTGAGTGAATCAGCGCTTCTGACCGTTCACAACCCGGAGTTTTTCAACACAATCGAAGGCAAAGCGGACACCAAATAGACGCCGGGTCCGCCGTTAGTCACCTTTCGCTTTGGTTTTTTTGGGTTAACACATTAGTTATTTGTTTGCGGGCATTTTGCGCTTCCATTTATCAGGGAGGCACTATGTCTGATGTCACCATTCCTGGCGGCAAAATTCGCGCGTTCGTTGAACGGATCGAAAATCTGGACACAGAATTGTTAGAGTTGAACGAACAAAAGAAGGAAGTGTTTGCGGAGGCCAAAGGGGAAGGGTTTGACGTGAAGATCCTCAAAGAGATCATCAAACTTCGAAAGCAGGACCAGGAAGAGCGCGACGAGCGCGAGGGTCTGCTCGATCTCTATATGCGCGCAATGGAGCAGGCCGGACCAGAGAAAGTCGCCAAGGCTGCGTGAAGAGTAGGGCGGGTTAGCGACAGCGTAACTCGCCCTTCGTCCACGACCATGCCCGAAGAGGAAAGGTTTCAGGCTCGCTCGAAGGCCGACCAGATCGACTCTGCCGCTTTAGGCGATTCCGTCGCATCATCAACTCGGATGAGGTTTTCGGCACACACAAGTTGGCGAGGTGATGAAGTGGCCTAGCCAATGTGCCTGTTGATATAGCTCAACACGCTGATTCGAACGTGAGGTTAGAAATGCGGGATCGGCCTCCGGGCCACCTCGGGCCCTCCCAGGGCCCTGTTTCCCTGTCCGTCATCAAAACATTTGGCGCAAAGAGCGGCGAGATTTAGCGGAGAGCGGGCCTCATTTGTTGGTTGATGTTAAGCGGCGATTTTGCGGTGGAGCAAGCGCCGATATTTGATTGTCTGTCGTTTGATCCTTTCACGCTGTTTGATGATGGATTGTGCACGTCCGAAGTAGACGTCGGCGGGTGTGACGTTGCCGATGCCCTCGTGATAACGGCGATGATTGTAATGCTCGATGAATGCCTCGATCTGACACTCGAGATCGCCGGGCAGGAAGTAGTTCTCGAGCAGGATGCGGTTCTTGAGGGTTTGATGCCATCGCTCGATCTTGCCTTGGGTTTGCGGATGCAGCGGTGCGCCGCGGATATGGCTCATGCCGTTGGCATCGATCCATTCGGCAAGCTCGGCGGCGATGTAACTGGGACCATTGTCGCTGAGCAGTCTGGGCTTGTGCAACACCTTGGTGTTGTCGCAGCCTGAAGCTGCAAGGGCCAGTTCGAGCGTATCGGTGACGTCCTCGGCGCGCATGGTCGAGCACAGCTTCCAGGCAATGACATATCGAGAGAAGTCATCGAGTACGGTGGACAGATACACCCACCCCCAGCCGATGATCTTGAAGTAGGTGAAGTCGGTCTGCCACATCTGGTTGGGTGCTGTCGTCTTGTCTTTGAACTCATCAGCCGCCTTGACCACAATGAAGGCTGGGCTGGTGATGAGATCGTGGGCCTTGAGCAGGCGATAGACACTGGCTTCGGAGACGAAGTAGCGCTTCTCATCGGTAAAGCGCACTGCCAGTTCGCGCGATGAAAGTTCGGATTGCTCCAGCGCCATCTCGATGATCTGACCCTGGATATCGGCATCGATGCGGTTCCACACGCGACCTGGCCGGGAAGGACGATCTTCCAACGCTTCCGGCCCGCCCTCAAGGTAACGGTCATACCAGCGATAGAAGCTTCGACGTGCAATGCCCAGTTTGTCGAGTGTCTTCTTCGCCGGCAGATGCGATTGCTCGACGAGCCTGATGATCTCAAGCTTTTCGGATGCGGGATATCTCATTCGCCTTCGCCCCCATCCGCGATCATGCTTTTTTTGAGCAGACGGTTCTCCAGCGTCAGATCGGCAACCACCTCCTTCAGGGCATGCGCCTCACGGCGAAGGTCTTGCACTTCACCACTTGTCGCAGCTCGCGCCGTATCACCGGCCAGCCGCCGCTTGCCTGCCTCCATGAACTCCTTCGACCAGACGTAGTAAAGGCTCTGAGCGATCCCTTCCTTGCGGCACAGTTCAGCGATGCTGTCTTCACCGCGCAAGCCATCAAGCACAATCCGGATTTTATCTTCCGCCGAGAAATGGCGCCGGGTGGCGCGGCGAATGTCTTTGACAACCCGTTCGGCAGAACTTTTCCTGCTGCGAGACTTCGTAGTCATGTTCGTTCCTTCGTCATCGACGAGAACCGAACTCTCCTTAAATCATACCTTCAATTCTGTGCCATAGGCGCTGATCCCGGACAGTACCTGTGATCGTCGTCTGCATCCCGGGTCCTCGCATTGGCTGCCGGCCAATGCCGGAAAGCTCAACTAACGCCTGCGCCGTGACGATTTCATGAGAGCCGGACATACCGCAGCAAATTTTAGTGTGGTTGAACCGGAACCTACAAAGCCTATCATTTTCCAAAGCCGCAAGTTGAGCGCGAGCAGCATCGGACGTGATGAGCAAGTTTGCTATCAAATGGCTCGGGAATGTTGTCAAACGTCTTGGGTGGAATACCAAGCGTTTCACATATCAACACTGTAGGTCCAATGCAGAGCTTCCGCTGCTCAGAACGGCCTCAACAAGGTCCTAGTTTGTCTGAGACGAAGCAGGTGACGCTAGTGCCCCAGCTATCACGCGATTCTTGACCAGGCCTACGACAAGTTGACAGAAACTTGTCGCGGGTTGTCGGAATGCGTGGAGGGCTTTCGTCCTAAGGGAAATTCATAAATAAAACGCGGTTGATAACAACTCAATGAAAGGAAATATCCATGCCTAATACCGTGAAACTGCACCGGGTCTTCGCTACCCCACCGGAAAAAGTCTACCGCGCCTTTGAACACTGGTTTCACATAAGCTCGCGGTATCCAGCGGCGGTCAGGGGCCCGCCGAAGTCCGCGCCTATATCAAGGAGAACCTACAGGACCAGCGATACAGTTGAACAAAGAACCAGCGGACGTTGTTGCGAATCGAACGCGTTAGGCAACCTGCGCCGCAAAACAGTCAACTGATGTCGAAGCACTGCGTTTTCAGCTTCAAGCCGCGACTTCGACTTGAGTGGTGAGGCCAGGACGACCAGAACGAAACAGAGCAGCCCGGTCATTGCGCCAGCTTAGGCGGTTACATCACCTCATCAACTCGGATGAGGTTTTCGGCACAGTGCCCCTATACAGCTGCCGACGGGTCTTGCTTGCGCGCGGTCGCGCTGCGAAACACCACTCACGCCGAAGGACGTGCTGAGGCCGGCTTGCGACATCCGTCATTGCTTCTTCCAAGACACTCCGACACGACCAACATAAGAGTTGCGCCAGATCACGCGGCAATCCCAAAGGGTGCGGCAGTTGTCGAAGGACAGGTAGAACTTTGGTGGCAACTCGCTGACCGGCTTTGCTTCAAATATTATGCAAGCACCCGCGGTACTTAAGTTAGTCACGATGCAACGGTGAAGGATGTCAGCATCTCGCGATAAGATCTTCGCGGGCTGCGCAACCTTCGTTCGAATAACTCGACGACGTTCGATCATTCTCCATATTGATGAAAATCACCTCTCAACTTCCATAAGGTCGTCGGCAAATCAAACGGCTGTAGCTTCATAGTCGGTTAACGGTAACTGTACCGTAGTCACCGCGTTGCGGTTCTGAGGGACGCAAGCGAGCTCGAGGCTCGCCTAGAAGGGGTGGCAGCCCCGGTGCGAATCGCTCGTAGGCCTCTGCAAACATCCAGAAACCACTCTCCTCATAAGTCATGGCTTTGGGATGGAAAGGCTCAACGACCGCGTCCTCGTCAGAAAATACACGAGGTGCGAACCGGGGGGAGCCATAATTTCGGACCGTCGCAATCTCTTGTAAGCCGACTGTTTAGATTTTGTTAAGGTTGATTTGGCATTATTGCTCAGTCAAAAATGGAGCTTTCGATGCAGGATGTCGAACAGGCAATTCGTGAACGAGCCTACCATTTCTGGCTGGCGGCTGGCCGACCGAACGGGAATGCAGAGGCATATTGGTTCGCTGCACAGCGCGAAATCGTGGGGATGTCCCTCGGAAGCTTTGCGCCGATGAACGCGCCCGAAGTTGGCGACAAGAAGCCAAGCAAAAAGGCGAAAGCCGCCCGCAAGCGGGGCGCTAGCTAAGCGTGTCGCGCTTGCGCTTCAGTCCCGATTGAGCTTTGTCGAACTGTTGGCGGCGTTTCGATCGGCTGGTGAGTTCGCACTTTTTTGACGTTGCGCGCCGAGCAAATGACGGTCAGGTCCCGCTTTTTGTGTGCCTAATTCTGACGCGTTCCCTGTCGAGTTTGCGACGAGCTGCAGCGACAATCGCACGCCAACCGCAGTCAAGCGCCCAGGCAAAGGCTGGAATATCATCAGCTTGTTTCGGGTAAGGCTGAACAGGCGCTCGACCAAGATGAGCTTTAGCAGCTCGCCATCTGACCGGTAGCAGCCAAATAAGCCGCCACCGGTTTAACCGGTTCCAGAATGATCACCGGTATCAAAAATAGTGCCAGCGACGGACAACTACAGCGAAAGGGCTAAGACAGGGCGCAACCAGTGCTGCGGACGAGTGCAGCACGGGGCAGCAGATGTTGGGATCGTGGGGCGTTTCAGTGTCAGATCAACGCGATAGCTGGTCCTGACACTGTGCAGACACTGAGCGACTTAGCTATTGAAAACATTTGTCTTTTCGCGATCATCGTTTTCTCACCATGAGGGATTTCCAAACTCATCACGCGCATAACGGACGAACGGCGCTTTCAACGCCTTCGCCGCAACTTCACCGCCCGGCAGCCGCCTCAGCCGACGGAATCGGTGACACATTCGTTTTCTCCTGCAGAGCGACAGGCTGGTCGGTCTTCGCCACCGCAGGGTCGCTCTCAAAACGAACGCGGTAGACCACCAGGTTCTCGATCACGCGCTGGACATAGTTTCGCGTCTCCGACAACGGGATGCGCTCGACCCAGTCGACGGGGTCGACCTTGGGGTCGCGTGGATCGCCGCACACCTTGACCCAGTCCCGGACACGGCCCCTGCCGGCATTGTAGCCAGCGAAGGTCATGATGTGAGACCCCTTGTATTCGGAGAGCAGCGCGCTGAGTTCGGCGGCGCCCATCTGGGTGTTGTAGACCGGATCGGAGACCATGCGGTCCCAGTCGTAGCTGACCTTGAAGCGCTTGGCGGTATCGCGTCCCGCTTCCGGCGTCACTTGCATCAGGCCGACGGCGTTGGCCGGAGACTTGTCGCGCTGGTCGAACGCGCTCTCGGTACGCGCCACCGAATAGATGATGCTGAGCTCGATTTCGGGAGCGACCTGGCGGTGCGGCGGAATCCCGATGGTGGGAAACGCGTAATGGTCGAGCGGCAGCCCGCGGCCGAGCGCGGGCTTTCCTATCTGCAGCATCGCGCGGGCGTCGTTGCGCCGGCCGGTGAGTTCGCCGAGTGCTTCGAGCAGGGCCACGTCGGAGCTTTGTTCGCCGAGATCGGCGACAAAATACAATACGGTGTCGCGCTCGCCGATCTCGTAGAGCATATCGGCGGCGCGCACGCGTTCGTCGGTGGCTGGCGCATCGGCGAACGCGAGAACAGGCGAGGGCGCGCGCAGTTCGATCTGGTCGTGGCCAAGCTTGGCGCGCGCGAACTGCCCGTAATAGGCAGTGGGATAGCGCGCGGCCGCTTCATAGCTTGCGCGCATCTTGTCTTTCTCGCCGAGGGCCTCGGCGGCGCGCCCGCGCCAATAGTTCGCCCGCGCCAGCACGATCGGATTGGTCGCGCCGTCGTCGATATGCGCGAAATGCGCCTGTGCGGTGGCGGGGTCATCGAGGTAGCGCAGGGCGATCCAGCCGCACATGAAGTGGTAGTCGGCGCGGTAGTATTCATTGGCCGGCGCAGCGGCGGGGCGGATCACATCATATGCCGTCTGGAATTTACCCTGATCGAGCAGCTTGCGGGCGAGCGAACGCCGCTCGCGCCACCATTGATCGGTGTCCTGCAGCGCCATCGTCTCTGGCGACGCCGCCACCATCAGGCGGGCCGCGTCGTCAATCTTGTTCTGGGCGAGCATCCACTGGATGCGGCACAGGGTGTAGCCGAGATCCGATCGCGCCTCGGTCGCGACCGCATCGAGCGCATCCAGCGTCTTGTTCGCTTTGCCCCTGACCGCGGCACAGGCCCTCACGATCGCAAGCTCGTCGCCGCCGAGACGTTGCGCCGCGCGTCTGGCGCCCGCGAGATCCTTGGCGCCGATCCGCCTGTCCATGCGCGCACGGTGGTCTTCACGGGTGAGAAGGTCGCGGAACATCTCGAATGCTTCGGTCTCCACGCGCTCCGACAGTTCGTCCGATCGCCACGCGTCGCGCGCCAGCCGGCCCGCACCCTCGCGATCGCCCGCAGCGAGCAGCACACGCGCGAGCGCGAGTTTGCCCCTCGCACTGATCGGCTGGTCGCCGGTAAAACCGCGCACCGTGGCCGCATCGCTGCGCTCCTGCCATAGCCGCGCCTCCGCCCGCCGGCGCAGCAACGCCGCACTTGGCCATTCCGGATTGGCGGTGAGGAACGTGGCATAGCGGCTGAAATTCGCCGTCGTCTCGGAGTGGCGCAGGATGAACCATTCGACGAGTTTTTGCCCTGCCGGGTCCGCGATCTTGTTCCGAGTGGCGGTCGTCTCGTCGGTCTTAGCCTTACGCGCGAGATCAATCGCTTCCTTTACCAGCGCCAGATCGCCGGTGAGCGGAGTGGTAGGCTCCCTGCGCGGCGGCGTGTCCTTCGACGGCTTTGATTTGCGATGAGCGTCGGCATGCCTGGCGTGCCGGCGTTTTCCAACCGCCGCGCTGCGAGGGGGGCGAGCCTGCTTCGCCTCGTGTGTCTTCGTGGTCTGTTGTTGCTTGGGATTGGTCCGCGCCGCCGTCGCGTCCTTCGAAAGCATGGCGAGCGCTGTGAGGGTGAGGACACGGGCCAGCGAGCGTAAGCAACGGTTCATTCCATGGTCCTCCTGCGAACCAACAGTCACAAACCAAAAATTCGCACAGCGCGAGCGCCCCAGCCATCCTTGAGGTAGCACGACATCGACTAATCAATTGTTGCGTCAGCGCAACAGCGCGCGAGAAACGGTGGCGCGAATGCATGTCCATGTCGCAAATCCCATCCGGCTGGCTGTCTGTACCGAAAATCTCAAATCCGGCCATAGTGGTGATGGAGTCCGCCCAGGATGGGGCGTGAACGAATGACACCGGTGTGCTGCACTGAGCGAGAGACCGGTGCATCCTTGTTCAAAGACCGATGCGTTCTGAAACGGTTGTAATAGTCAGCGTAAGATTTCAGGACCCGACGCAAATGTGCCTCGCCACAGATGATCGCGTGATCGAGACACTCGCGACGGATCGATCCAATCAGCCGTTCGGCAAAGCCATTCTGCCAGGGTGAGGCCGGTGCAATAGGCTTGTCCGGGATGCCCATGGCACGCAGTCGGCGTGTGACGACCGTACCGTAGATGAGATCACGGTCCCGGATCATGTAACCCGGAGCACCGTCCCAAGGGAAAGCCTCGGTGATCTGCCGAGCGATCCACTCCGCCGTCGGGTTGGCTGTGACGTTGATCCAGACGAGATCTCTGCGATCAATCCGTACAATCACGAAGCCGTAAGCAGTTTGAAGCCAATGGTCGGGACCACGAACAAATCTATGGCGGCAATATCCGGAGCGTGGTTTCGCAAGAAGGTCTTCCACCCCTGACTGGGCGGTCCACGTCGTTTCACCATGTACCTGGCGACGGATGATTGGGCGACGCTAAATCCAAGCTTGAGCAGTTCGCCGTGGATGCGCGGCGCACCCCAAAGCAAATTCTGGCTTTGTCACGTTAGCGAATGATAGGTGCGACAAATCCAGCATTCAATCGCGATCACGCCGCAGCAGTCACCTCGCGCCACGTCTGCATGGCCGAGGCTCGGAATGCCCGGTGTGTCTTCGCTGAGATAAGGTGACGCTGGACGTTGAAGGTGTTGTAGGTGGCGGCGTGGACGGACAGAAATCGTTGGGCTGATCCCGCACTCTTGAACCCCTGCATCTTGCGCTCCCGTCGTCGGGTCGGTTGATGCGAGTTCTCCGCTCGGTTATTGCGCCATCGCCCGCGTTCATGGCAACGAGACAGCCCAAGCTCACGGGCGGCCGCGCCGTAGGATCGAAGATCGTCGGTCACAAGCTTGTCCGGAACAAAGGCCATTTTCTTGAGCAGTTTCCGCAGCAATTTCAGTGCCGCGCGCTTGTCCCGCTTGCTCTGGACAACAACGTCGAGAACTTCGCCTTCGGCATCGACGGCGCGCCATAGATAGACCAACCTGCCATCGATCCTGATAAACACCTCATCGAGATGCCAAGTCGAATGAGGCTTGGGCCGGCGTCGTCGAAGGTCAGCTGCGATCGTCGGTCCGAAGTATCTCACCCAGCGGCGTACCGTCTCATAGGACACCATGATTCCGCGCTCAGCCAACCCCTGTGTGTACCGAAAACTTAAACACGGGCGTAGCGATGATGAAGTCCGCCCAGGATGGCGCGTGAACGAATGACACCGGTGTGCTGCACCGAGCGAGAGACCGGTGCATCCTTGTTGAAAGACCGATGCGTTCTGAAACGGTTGTAATAGTCAGCGTAAGGTTTCAGGACCCGACGCAAATGTGCCTCGCCACAGATGATCGCGTGATTGAGACACTCGCGACGGATCGATCCAATCAGCCGTTCGGCAAAGCCATTCTGCCAGGGTGAGGCCGGTGCAATAGGCTTGTCCCGGATGCCCATGGCACGCAGTCGGCGTGTGACGACCGCACCGTAAATGCGATCACGGTCCCGGATCATGTAACCCGGAGCACCGTCCCAAGGGAAAGCCTCGGTGATCTGCCGAGCGATCCACTCCGCCGTCGGGTTGGCTGTGACGTTGATCCAGACGAGATCTCTGCGATCAATCCGTACAATCACGAAGCCGTACAGCAGTTTGAAGCCAATGGTCGGGACCACGAACAAATCCATGGCGGCAATATCCGGAGCGTGGTTTCGCAAGAAGGTCTTCCACCCCTGACTGGGCGGTCCACGTCGTTTCACCATGTACCTGGCGACGGTTGATTGGGCGACGCTAAATCCAAGCTTGAGTAGTTCGCCGTGGATGCGCGGCGCACCCCAAAGCAAATTCTCCATGCTCATCTGCCGGATCAGCGCGCGCAGGTCCGCTTCGATTTGCGGGCGACCACCCCGCCGCCGCGATTTCCACCGCCAGTAGCAGCGAAAGCCCGCCCGATGCCAACGCACGAGGGTCTCAGGTTGAACAATCGTGATAACCGTCAGGATTGATGGAAACCGGCGATACAGCTGGACGAAGAACCAACGATCCTGGTTAGTGAGCCGGACGCGGCCACGCAGCTTCCGCCGCAATACAATCACCTGATGTCGGAGCGCGGCATTCTCTGCCTCAAGCCGCAACTTCGACTTGAATGGCGAGGCCAGGACGGCCAGAACGAAACAGAGCAGCGCGATCATGCCACCAGATTCGGCGATTCCGTCACATCATCAACTCGGATGAGGTTTTCGGCACACACACACAACTATGCACACACACAACTACACACACAACTATAATGAGATGCGCACGCACCTATCGTTGGACAGGGATGCGCCCCTATCGCGCACGGTTCAGAGGGCAGGGCGTATTCTTCGCCTTCCAATCCTGGGCGGGCTGCATCACCAATATATTCGGATTTGATTTGCGACAGGCACAGGCTCGGCGCGCCGCGAGCAGCGCGCGACAGCGCCAATACCCGCATTGGGCGGCACCGAGCTGGTACTGCGGTCGATGAAAATGAAAGTCCGTGCCTCAACAAAACCCGCCGGCAAGGGAGACCACCGGCGGGTCTTTGGTCGAGATACGCAGCCAATCCCGGATGACCTAGATTGGGCTGCGCACCCCGTCCGAACTAATAATAACCGATGCATCCTGCGGCACAAACTCACTGAAGAGTGAGCAACCAACATCAGAGATCGGGATTAGGATTGCCTAACAGGTCGCGGCAAGATCAGTGTTGGTTGTGCTCTCGCGTCTGGTCTTGATCGTGATCGTTTCCGAAGGGGCGAACTCGCGCCTTTTGGCGGTTAGAGATCGGCCCACGAAAGGGAGACAACGAACATGGCCACTCATTATCCTCTCGACCACACGTCACTACGACCAGGAGCGGTCGCGGCGGACGGACTGGTGATCCGGCACATCGGTTTCTCCGATCTTCTCGAAGCCTTGCGGCTGGGTTGGGAAGACTTCAAGGCGGTTCCCAGCCACGCCATCGTCCTTTGCGTTATCTATCCCATAATCGGAATTCTGCTGTGGCGGATGGTGCTCGGCTATTCGGTCTTGCCGATGCTGGTTCCGATCGCCGCCGGCTTTGCTCTCATCGGGCCGTTTGCGGCACTTGGACTTTATGAACTGAGCTATCGGCGCGAACTTGGTATGGAAGCGTCCGCCTGGCACGCATTCCGCGTGTTGCGGGCACCGTCATTCGGATCGATGCTTGGACTGGGCGCGCTGCTGCTCGCCATTTTTATCGCCTGGGTGGCAACGGCGCACGCGATCTACGTGTCCACCTACGGCGATACCCCGGCTTCGGCAATTCCCGATTTCCTCACGCAGGTCTTCACCACGTCCGAGGGCTGGCGCATGCTCATGATCGGTGTTGGCGTCGGGTTCCTGTTCGCAGCCGTTGCCCTGTGCATCAGCCTTGTGTCGTTCCCGCTGATGCTCCACCAGCACGCCGACATGAGCGATGCCATGATGACGTCGATGCGCGTGGTGGCGAAGAATCCAGTTGCGGCCGTGGAATGGGGTTTGATCGTTGCCGTTTTGCTGGTGCTTGGGTCGATTCCCTTCTTCCTCGGCCTCACGATCGTCATGCCGCTGCTCGGTCATGCGACGTGGCACCTCTATCGCAAGGCGATCGAGAGCCCGTTGACGACATCGGCGCACGAAGTCCCGGAAAAGGAGAGGGAACAGCGCTACGCGGCCGATTTCCCGTCCGTCTTGTTGCCCCCTTACGGGCGCAAGCACCGGTTCTTCGATAATTCGGATTGATGGAAAGACGCGCGCTCTCGCAAGGCCGTCTCGATGTCTGGGGCTATGAGCTCGGTGACAATCGAGGCGGCCGCTGCGCGCTAGGGCGGCTTCGGCTCCCGTTGGCTAAGAACTGCGGCCCGGCGTTCCTCAAAGTCTTTTCGCTTGTCCCTATCGGAAACCTAATCCGGCTGGCAGGTGAGGCTGAATCGCGTGATGCTTCGGTCTTATGAGAGAAGCTTGCAGCCTGGTCTGGTCAGTGCTGGTCTTGTTGTTCCGGTCGCGGGCCTCGCTGGAAGCCGAGATCCTGACCCTTCGTCATCAACTTAACATCCAGCGACGGCATCTGCCGAAGAGACTGACCTTTGGTGCCATCGACCGTCGGATCTTCGTTGGGCTGTATCGTTTGGTGCCAGGCACCCTGTCCCTACCGCAAACCATATCCGGCTGGTAGTTGATTGATAATCGGCTGATGCTGTTGCGTGATGTTGGACCTGTGCAGACTGATCTGGCGGATGTTCACGGATCTTTTCCGGTCGCGAGCTACGCTTGAGGCCGAGATTTTGGTATTGATGCAACAAATCAATGTGCTTCGGCGAGGGGCGGCTCGCAAGTTTGCTTTCAACCTAATTGACCGACTGATTTTCATGGTCTTTACCGGTTGCTCCCTCGGACCTGTTGTGCGCTTGCGATCGTTAAGCCGGACACTGTTATAAGATGGTACCGCGCGGGCTTCCGATCGTATTGGCGCTGGAAATCGCGACGCCGCTGCGGCCTACCAACGGTGCCGTTGGAAATTCACCGGCTGATCCGCGAGATGAGCCTCGCCAACCCGTTGTGGGGAGCGCCGCGAATCCATGGTGAGCTTCTCAAGCTTGGCATCGAGATCGGCCAGACCAGCGTCGCCAAGTATATGGCGCGGAGGCGGGCTTCTCCGTCACAAGGCTGGAGGACATTCCTTCGTAACCACGCTGACGGGATCGCCGCGATGGACCTGTTCGTGGTTCCGACAATCTCGTTCCGACTGCTCTATGGGTTGCTGATCATGGGCCACGGCCGGCGGCAGATCCTGTGGTTTGGGGTGACCGCGCATCCGACGGCCGAATGGGTCGCCAATCGAATGACGGAGGCATGTGGCTGGGAGCAAATCCCTCGTTACCTGGTCCGGGATCGAGACGGCGCATACGGCGAGATATTTATCCGCCGCGTTCGATCCGCAGGGAATGCGTTGATCATATCGTGGTAGTCGGCGAACGCCATCTGCGCCACGTGCTGCTCTCGTACATGAGCTACACAACGGCACGCGCACCCATTTGTCATTGAACAAGGACGCGGCGATATCACGTGCCGTCGAGACAGCCGGACGTATTCTCTGTCGGCCGATTCTGGGCGGACTGCACCATCAATATGTTCGGATTTAATTTGCTGTAGGCACAGCCTACGGCGAGATATTTATCCGCCGGGTTCGATCCATCGGTATTCGCGACCGCCCGACGTCTGCTCGCTCACCCTGGCAAAACGCATATGCTGAACGGCTGATCGGTTCGATCCGGCGGGAATGCGTTGACCATGTTGTTGTCTTCGGCGAGCGGCATCTTCGTCACGTGCTGCTGTCTTACATGAACTACTATAATGAGACGCGCGCGCGCCTATCGTCGGACAAGGATGGGCCCCTATCGCGCACGGTTCAGAGAGCCGGGGGTTTTCTTCGCCTTCCAATCCTGGGCGGGCTGCATCACGAATATATTCGGATTTGATTTGCGACAGGCACAGGGAGTAGGTCCCTCGTGACCTGATCCGGGACCGCGATGGCGGCATATGGCGAAATATTCATGCGTCGGGTTCGGTCCATCGGTATTCGAGACCGCCCGCGGTGCGCCGATATTCTCGGAAGTCGCGGATAGTTTCATACAGTTCATGGGCGACGGGATCTTCGTCACGCACAACGACGGGCCATCTTTTGAACCTCATGAACCTCAAGCGGGAAGGCGCGTTCGACCGCGCCGAGGAAGCCGCCTGATCGGCGTCTGGGGCAAAGCTAATCGGGTCGATATGGCGCTGGAGTTCGTGTACGAAAGCCGGGCCAAATCAAATTCGGAGCAGATCGATTCCTCAACTCATTTTCGGCTTGATCTATCTGCTGATTCTAACTCGATTCCTCTGGCCTCTGCAGTTGCCGCTTTCGATCAAGATCGTGGTGGCGACGCTCGGGTTGATCGCATTGCAGTTTCACCGCTGGAGCAAGCTCTCATCGGGCTCGGTATTCTCTCCGGAGTTTCCACGCCCGGTGGTCGCCCTCTTCAACTGGGCATTTGGTACGATCGTCCTGCTCGCACTGCTGCAACTGCTGCTCGATACCGGGCTTCTATTCGGAATGCTGATCCACGGCGGCATCGTGAGCGCTCCCGATGGCGTCCGCTTTGGATTGGCCGCGTTGGCCGCCGCCGCGGCCGCGATCGGCGTCCATCAGGCGATGCGGATTCCGCCGCTGAAAGATATCCAGGTCGGCATCCGCGGACTTCCCCGCCAATTCGACGGCTATACCATTCTGCAACTGACCGATCTCCATATCAGCCGTCTGTTTCCCGCTTCATGGGCGCGTACAGTTGTCGAGCGATCGAACAAACTTGGGGTGGACCTGATCGCGATCACAGGGGATCTGATCGACGGCACACTCGATGCGCGACGCGCCGACATCGAGCCGTTGCGGAATTTGAAAGCAACCGAAGGCGTCTACGTGATCTCTGGCAATCACGAGTACATCTTCGGCTACAAAACGTGGATGGCGCATTACGCCACGTTGGGATTGCTGTCGCTCGAGAATAGGCACATCGTTCTCGCTCGTGACGGCGGCAAGCTGGTTCTCGCTGGCATCACCGATCGTGCGTCAGGCCGCACGGAGCATCCCGTTCGCGACCTTGCCGCGATTCTCGAAAGTGCTCCAAAAGGCGTCCCCGTCATCCTGCTCGATCACCAGCCGAGCGACGCTCGGCACGCCGCGAAGCTCGGCGTGGCTCTTCAACTATCCGGACACACGCACGGAGGACTGATTCTGGGGATCGACCGGTTGGTTGCGCGCGCCAACGCCGGCTACGTCTCAGGCCGTTACAACGTCGGCGGAATGACGCTCTACGTGAACAACGGTACCGCGCTGTGGCCCGGCTTCGCGCTGCGGCTCGGTCGCCCGTCCGAATTGACGCGGATCACACTATGCCAGGCGGATGCCATCTAATCGGCGCTACGCGATAGACGCCTCATCTTCCTGGTCAAAGCAAATCCACTCCTCAAGGTGCTAACGGTCGGCGACCTTACTCGATACACGCTGTTGCGTTCCGACCAGTCCGGCGTAAGCGTCTATTCCTGACACGTCATCTTAGTTGAGGATAGTTGCCGGGCGCCAGTTCCATGGCAAGAGCTGATCGAGCCGGCTCATGGGATGACCGGCCGACATTCGTTCAAGGATGTCCTTGAGATAGGTGAAGGGCTCGACGTCATTTAGCTTTGCCGTGGTGATGAGGGAGCAGACTGTGGCCCAGCGCTGAGCCCCGCCATCTGATCCGGCGAACAGGTGGTTCTTTCGTCCGAGCGTGATGGGGCGAATGGCGCGTTCGACGGTGTTGGTGTCGAGCTCGATGCGGCCGTCATTGAGGAAGCAGCAAAGAGCATCCCAGCGGCTCAGGGCATAGCGAGTGGCATCGGCGAGCCCGCTGCGCGGCGGGATTTGGGCGAGTTGCATTTCAAGCCATGCTTTCATCGCCGTGACCAGAGGCAACGACTTTGATCGACGCATGCTTTGCCGTGCTTCCGCGGTCTGGCCGCGGATGGCGGCCTCGATCACGTAAAGCTCGGCGATGCGTCGCAGCGCTTCGGTCGCGACAGGCGAGGCGGTCGCCTGCTGCACCTCGTAGAACTTCCGCCTGGCGTGAGCCCAACAAGCTGCGAGCTGGATGGTGCCGCCGTCGCGAAGCCGATCGAACCCGGGATAACCGTCGACCTGAACGATGCCGCTGAAGTTGGCCAGATGAGCAGCGGGACGCTCAGCCTTGCGATCCGGACTGTAGAGATAGACCGCGGCTGGCGGATCCGGTCCGTTCCAAGGCCGGTCATCGCGGGCGTACACCCACAACCGGCCAGTTTTGGTGCGGCCGCGGCCGGGATCGAGTACCGGGATCGGCGTGTCGTCGGCGAACAGTTTCTGCGATGCAAAGATGTGTTCAGCGAGCTTGGATTGAAGGGGCTCCAGCCACCAGCAGGCGCCGCCGATCCAGTTCGCCAAGGTCGAGCGGTCCAACGTGACGCCCTGCCGGGCGAAGATCTGGCTCTGCCTGTAAAGCGGGAGGTGATCGCAGTATTTGGAGACCAGAACATGGGCGAGCAGAGCCGGGGAGACCAGCCCCTTGGCGATCGGCCGCTCTGGTGCTAGCGCTTGATGGATAGTCCCGCAGGCCCGACAGCCATAGCGCGGCCGGCAGATTCGGATGACCCGCAGCCGCGCCGGCACATGGTCGAGCATCTCGCTCGTCGTTTCGCCGATCAAGTGCAGTATGCCGCCGCAACAAGGGCAGGTTTGATGCTCAACATCGAGCCTGACATCCTCGCGGGGCAAGTGCACCGGCAGGCTCGGGCGCTCGCTTTGGGTCCTCGGGGGACGGCTCTCGGCTGGCGGAGGCGGAAGGCTAGTTTCGACGCGCGCAAGATCGGCGTTGAGGTCTTCGAAGCCGAGTTGCAACTGCTCGTCATCGAGCCGCTCAGCCCGGCGGCCGTACTGGTTGCGCTGCAGCCTCTTGATGATGAGATTGAGCCGTTCGATCTCGGCCTTCGCCTCGCTGAGGCTGACGCGCTCGGCTACAAGCGAACGCACCAGCTTTTGCAGCGTCTCCACGTCGTCGGGCAGTGCGGCGAGATCGACGTTCATACGAGAAGAATCTAACTGACTCGCACCGTTCTCGCCGCATTTCTTGCATCATCGAGTCAATCGGTCGCAGATCATCCGGCAATTGCCGGACGCCAGCGTTGCTCGGGCGCGCGCCAATCGACACCTTCGATCAGCAGCGACAGCTGTGCTGAGGTCAACGACAGCGTTTCGCCAGGCGCAATGCTCGGCGGCCACAGAAAGACGCCGTGCTCGAGCCGTTTTGTGAATAGGCAGAAGCCGGTGCCATCCCAGTAGATGATCTTGATAAGGTTGGCCCTGGTGCGACCTCGGAAGACAAACAGATGTCCGGTAAATGGATCCTGGTGCAGGACGCCTTGCACCAGCATCGCGAGACCGTCGATGCCTTTGCGCATATCGATGTAGCCCAGAGCCAGGTGCACCTTTACGTTTGGAGGAAGCAAGGCCGTCATGGCATGGCCCTCTCGGCCGCAGGTGTCGCTCCGTCGGCGATCTGCACAGTGACGAAGCCCAGCTCTTTCGCTGCGGCAACGTCCTGCTTCCATCGGCGCAGAACGCGCGGAGCGATGCCGTAGCGGCGCGAGATCTCGCTGCCGCTCGCGCCGGACCGTATCATCTCTTCAAGAATCCAACGCTTGTCGGCTTCGCTGAACCGTCGCCGATGCCCTTCACGTGGTCTTGGAACAATGGGCTCCGCTGCCGCCGAGGAGGGATAAGATCCCGGACTTACGAGGGGACTTAACGGCGGACTAAGGGGAGGACTTAAGGAGCGTCGTCGATACAACAGCTTCCGCTTGGGCGGCTGTGGCTCCACTTTAAACAACGATCGCCAGTTGCCAAACGCCTTGAGCGGAATGCCTTGCGCTTCACAATATTGACGTTGATTCAAGTCGCTACGCGTCCATGCCTCGTGATGCGCCCGCCAAAAATCCTCGCCTTGACGCCTCCACCCTCGATGTTCGCTCGTCATGCTGTTCTCTCCATCTTCAAATTGAAGACAGGAACAGATCGGGGTCGCTAACGATCGAACAAGGGTGCGAGAAATGGACGCTTACAAATTCCCTGATCCGTTGCTCAAAATTCCCTGTTACGTTCTGAAAAATTCCCTGCTCGCAAAGCAGGGAATTCGTCTGCAAATCTTTGAATTCTCGTGAAAATAGCTGGCCGCCGGGCTCCCCGAACTGCGATTTTCGCAAAATTCCCTGTTATTTTCCCTGATAGCAGGGGATTTGCGCGCCGAGACCGGTAGGGATCGGACTCGGTAGCGTATCCGTGAATTTGTCGCGCAAATTGCGGGGTTTTGGCGATCCGTTGAGTCTCTGCGCGTGTCTCTGGCCTCAAGAGTATCGCCAAAGGGCGCTCCGTCTCTGCATCGAAAAATCCCGTTCCTGGCCGAACGGCAGAGACCGGTTCGCTGACTGGGTGGGACAGCCAATTCGGCGAATTCGGCGCTTGCAACTACCCGTTACGACGATGTGCACATACCTTCATGTCTGCCATCTACATCGCAGCAGAACTGCGGGCTGAATGGTGCGGCGTTATTGGGACTGAATCTGAGTGGGTGGCGAACGGGACGGCAGTAATCATCGATTCTGTCGTCGGGGAATAAAGATCGGAGCATCAGCGATACTTGTCTCTGTCGGAAACTCAATCTTGCGGGCAATTGATATCGAATCGGGCGATGCTCCTACCTTATGCGAGAGGTCTGTAGCCTAATTTGGTTGGCGTTGGTCGGAGCATGTGAAAACGCGCCGAACGATGACCCCACCCCCCGACGCCTGCTGCGCATTGAAATCGCTAGGAAAATGCGGATTACGGTGGGGTCATATTCGCGCGAAACGTGACCCCACCCGAAATCATGAATTCCTTCGTATGATCAATGAAATGCGCTACCTCGCGGGTGGGGTCAGGCTTGGAAGCAATTTCACAAATCAGACCGGTGGAGAAGTCGACTACAAATGACGCACAGGAAGAAACAGGAGAGCCCTATCCATGATTGAGGGGATCAGCGCAATCACGCTGGCCACACACGAAATGCCGCGAGCTGTTCGATTCTACCGCGCGCTGGGATTTGAAGTCCTGCATGGCGGCGAAGAGTCGTCATTCACTAGCTTTCGCGCGGGGGCGGGCTATCTGAACCTCATCGCGCAGCCTGCCGAGCGGCGCTGGTCCTGGTGGGGCCGCGTTATCTTCTACGTCACCGATGTTGATGCACTCTATGAACGTGCGCTCGCAGCAGGGTGCCAGCCAACCACCGCACCCCGCGTTGCCGAGTGGGGTGAGCGCTTCTTCCACCTAATTGACCCCGACCGCCACGAACTCAGTTTCGCTCGGCGCTTGCTTCCAGCTTCCGTCCAATAGCTGCTCGAAGCGGCCTGCCATTCCAAGGTGCTGGGGGCGCGTATGGTGCTCCGATGAACAGTGGTCGCCGCAATTTGGCGAGTTCGAGTCATGGTAGCAACGAGCGGTCGCATCGTGACAGTGTTTGGTGGAACCGGCTTTCTCGGCCGCCGCATCGTTCAGCATCTGCGCTATCGCGGATTTCCTGTTCGGGTCGCGTCAAGGCATCCGGATCGGGGGAACAGACTGTTCGGTCCTGATGATCCACAACTTCAATCCGTCCGGGCCAACATTCACGACGAGCGGTCAGTTGCGGATGCGCTTGCTGGCGCTTACGGTCTTGTAAATGCGGTTAGTCTTTACGTCGAGCACGGACAGGAGACTTTTCATTCCGTTCATGTCGAGTCGGCTCAACGGGTGGCAGCGCAAGCGCGCCGGGTCGGAGTCGAGCGACTCATTCATGTTTCAGGAATCGGCGCCAATCCGACCTCACAGTCACACTACATCCGAAAGCGCGGCGAAGGCGAAATGGCGATCCAAGCCGCGTTCGCCGATGCACTTTTCATCCGCCCGGCGGTGATGTTCGGACCGGACGACGCGTTTCTCACCACCATCCTCAAGCTCCTCCGCCAGCTTCCAATCTATCCGATGTTTGGCCACGGCCTGACCAGGCTGCAGCCGGCCTATGTGGAGGATGTTGCGGAGGCGATTGGCCGGGTCATGCAGCACGCCGAGACGCCTTCGATGATCTTCGAGCTCGGCGGCCCTCGTGTCTACTCCTACAAAGAACTTCTCGGAGCCATTGCGCGCCAAGCCGGCCTTGCGCCCCTGTTGATTCCGATCCCGTTTGCCGTTTGGCATGCACTCGCATGGGCTTCCGAAATGTTTCCGGGTCCACTCCTAACTCGCAATCAAGTGGAACTGATGCAGATCGATACGGTGTCATCACCGGAGATGCCTGGATTTATTGAACTTGGAATTTCGCCGCACTCCGTCGATGCAATTCTCCAGAGGGTATTATCGAACTGAGAATGAAAGAGGCTCCTCGGTCAATCCGCTTCAACGGCTGGCGCGTTGGCGTCACCCGGCAATCGAGCAGATAGTTGCTTGAATCCTGACTATTATCTGCTCGTGGCCGGAGGAAAGAGATTTCCTCGTCCGCGTGGACTGGGGTCTTCTGTGGACGCCCCCAGAGTAGCAAGAGGGTTTTGATCGGCTGTGGCTGACGCGTAGTCAGGCCTTTCATCAAACGAAGCGAAGAAGCCGCTATGTGCCTGCACCGCAAAAGCTCGCGGTCGCAGCGGCCTGCTTTCAAGGGTGAAACAGCATCCGCGGGTCGCGCGTCGTGCTGCTGCGACTGGCGCCGGGAATTCTATGCAGTCATGCTGCTGACGCAATTTCTGTCTTAGTCGGTGAAAACTAAGATCACCTTGTGCGAGGGCCACCCTGGTTCCCACAACGGTTCCGTCGCCATGGAGCTGCCCCGTTTTGTGGTCCAGAACGCGACCTGTAGGAATGTACAGACTTGCGAGACATCCTTTCTCTTGAGCCTCAATGGCACGAAGGATGATCGGGATGCACAAGTTTCGGCGAGATGCGGACCGAACGTTTCAACCCTGAAAGAACAACTGTTTCAGCGCAAGGGACGTTTCGTCACGCGGCGCTGAGCGTCTTGAAGCGTTCCCGCAGCCCGCGCGCGCTTTCGGACACGGCTGCAAGGGTGGTCGAGATCTCGCTGACGGCGGTGCTCTGGGCGCCAATGGCTTCGCTCTCCGTGGTCATACCGGCATCGATCTCCTGCACCAGCCGCTGCGAGCTGGCGACCTGCGTGATGGCGTGATCAATGGCGTCCTGGATTTCGCTGGCCTGCCGTGTGACATCCCTGGTGGCGCTTTCGGCCTCATTGGCCAGCGCCTTGACTTCGTTCGCCACGACGTTAAAGCCGCGCCCGTATTCGCCGCTGCGCGCAGCCTCGATCGCGGCGTTCAGCGCCAGCAGCTTGGTCTTGCGCGAGACGTCAGTGATGACCTTGACGAAATTCTCTATCTGTCGCGTGGTCTGTGCAAGATCGGCGAGATTTTTGGTCAGGGTCTCGATGCTCGACACGGTGTCGCGGCATCGCTGCATATTGCCGAGGTTGACCGCGACGATGTTCTTGATGGTGCTGTTGAGTTCGTCGGCGGCGCCGGCCATCGATTTGAGGTCGCCCGCGATCTCGACCTCGAAGGCGTTGAGCAGCGGCTCGGAAACATGCTGGAAGGCGGTCCGGGCGGCGGCGTTGTCATAGGCCGAAATCGCGTGGGAGATATCGAGGAAGAACATCCGGACAATGGCGCTGAGCGACGCCTTAATCGCTGCGGCCTGTTCGGCATCGCCGAGATGCTGGTCAACCGCGAGTCCGAGAAATTTCTCAAGGATAACGGCAGAACTCGCGACATAGAGGTCGCTGCTGAGAAGGCATTTCTCGTGCGCGGTTCCGATCTTGTGCGCGAAATCCTTGAAAACCTTGTCCGGCGTGCCATCGAAGAATCGGTGCCAGTGCTTGAACTGGACGTCGTTGATATGGGCGACAAGCTGCCCGATATCGATCTTCTCCCGTGCGCAGGCCTGTTCGATCATCGCCTTGAAGGCGGGAAACGACAGAATCCGCCCGTAGAAAGCGTTGATGATCTCATCTTGGTTGCCTCCCATCCGCAGCTTGAGCGACTGAAGGCAGCTTGCGTCAGCCGGAGTCAACCCGACGAGCGCTGCAAGATCGATGTCCATGTCGAATCATCCGGGTAGGAGGCGATTCATTGAACATGAGAATGGTAAACAACTTGTGTGTTGTCCCTACCGTAAAACCAGTCCTGCTGGCGGTTGATCGAGAATCGGGCGATGCTGCTGCTCGATGATCTTTGGAATGGTGATCGACCTGCTGCGGTTGCGCGTTGTGCTTGAGGCAGAAATTCTGGTCTTGCGGCAACAAATCAATGTGCTGCGGCGAACCCGTCCAAGGAGATCTACCTTCATCTCGATCGACAGACTAATATTGGGAGGTGTCTGCCGATTGTTTCCCAAAATGTACGATGTCCTGGCGATTGTCCGACCGGACACTGTGATCCGTTGGCATCGTGCCGGTTTCAGATCGTATTAGCCCTGGAAATCGCGACGCCGCTGCGGCCGACCGACTGTGCCGTTGGACATTCGCCGGCTGATCCGCGAGATGTGGCTGAGAGCAATTCCCTCCTAATCCAGGACCGCGATGGCGCCTACGGCGAGATATTCCTGCGTCGGGTTCGACCCATCGATTCGCGACCGCCCGACGTCTCCTCGCTCACCGTAGCAAACGGCTGATCGGATCGATCCGCAGGGAATGCGTTGATCATATCGTGGTATTCGGCGAACGCCATCTGCGCCATGTGCTGCTCTCGTACATGAGCTACTACACGGCACGCGCACCCA
This sequence comes from Nitrobacter sp. TKz-YC02, assembly GCF_049852135.1. NCBI lineage: Bacteria > Pseudomonadati > Pseudomonadota > Alphaproteobacteria > Hyphomicrobiales > Nitrobacteraceae > Nitrobacter > Nitrobacter sp. TKz-YC02. Next base: position 2,597,742 of record NZ_CP180728.1, on the reverse strand, counting down.
TTTGTCATTGAACAAGGACGCGCCGATATCACGTGCCGTCGAGACAGCCGGACGCATTCTCTGTCGACCGATTCTGGGCGGACTGCATCATCAATATACCCGGATTTGATTTGCGATAAGGCCACTGGTCTGCCCCCTGAAAAGTGGTCCTCCCTGACTTAGGCTATCAGCCGTTTTGGAGCTGCCCCGTTTTGTGGTCCAGATGTCAGGCAATTTCTCGAGCTGTTTGAGTTTGTCGTGCGAACTCGTTCGGCGTCAAGTTGCCGAGCGAGGTGTGGGGCCGATCATTGTTGTAGTGGCACCTCCATTCCTCGATCCGTTCGATAGCGTCGGCCATCGACAGGAACCATGAGGCATTCAGGCACTCCGCCCGGACGCGACCGTTGAAGGCCTCGCAAAACGCATTGTCCGTTGGCTTTCCGGGTCTCGAGAAGTCGATCTCGACGCCATTGTGATAGGCCCACTGGTCGAGCATCTTGCCGGCGAACTCGGGGCCATTGTCGCAGCGAATGGTCTTTGGCTTGCCGCGCTCCCTTGCCAGCCGCTCAAGAACCTCGACGACCTGGAAGGCCCTGAAGTTCGTTCTCGGAACGATCGCAAGTGATTCTCGGGTGTGGCAATCGACAACGGTCAAAAGTCGGAACGGGCGACCGTTGAACAACGCATCCGACATGAAGTCCATCGCCCAGCAGTGGTTCACGGCGGCGATCTTCGGCCGATCGGAACGATAGCGCCAGGCCCGTTTGCGCTTCGGCGTTTTTGTCCTGATCGACAGGCCTTCTTCGCGATACAGCCGGTAAGTGCGTTTGTGGTTCAAGCGATAGCCCTCGCGCAGCAGCAGGACGTGGAGACGCCGATAACCGTAACGCACCCGGCTGGCTGCCAGGTCCTTCAGCCGAATGCGCAGCTCGGTTTGCGGATCGCCGCGCGACTTGTAGCGTTGTGAAGAGCGATGAAAGCCGGTCGCTTTGCAGGCCCGTCGTTCGCCAATATCGTAGACCTTCTGCAGATGGAATACGACCTCACGTCGGACGGCGGGCCTCACCATTTTTTTCGCAGGACGTCCTGCAACATCGCCTTGTCCAGCGTCAGATCCGCCACCACACGCTTCAGCTTCGCGTTCTCGTCCTCAAGCTGCTTCAGCCGCCGGATCTCGCTCACGCCCATGCCGGCATAGACTTTCTTCCATCGATAAAATGTCGGCTCCGAGACCCCCATCTTCCGGCAGATCTCCTCGATCGTCGTCCCGCTCTCTGCCTGCCTCAACGCAAAGGCAATCTGTTCCTCCGAAAACCGCTTCCGTTTCATGGCATCCGCCCTCCGTGGGGTTCAGAATGCCCGAAAAAATTGCCTTCAACATGGACCAGCTTCCTGGGTCAGGATCAGTAGGAGGTTACATTTATCTGCAGCCCTACTCCTCAAACCGATTTCGATTGACCGTTGAGGTTGACACACCGGACGGTTTGAAATCCGGATCTAGCGTAATTGAAACCGCCAGCTGGGAAAGCGGTGGGCTGCCCGACGCTAGAGGGGTGCGGTCGACCGTGAAGGGGGAGGCAATCTTTGTTGACCTTGGTCACGGCAAAAATCTTATCGCCATTCTAGGCTGGGGAAAGCTTGGTGAGGATGAAAGCAAGATATTTTATCTGACGAGGGCTGCTCTCGCACCAAACCGCAAGGTCGAATGGAAAGATGAACACAAACTCAAGGGCCGAGGTGATCTTCCGTCGTCATTTTTTCCTACGCTGATTACGTTTAGTGATTTGGGAGATCCTGCCACCGCGAAAGTCGTGAGCCCAGCCGAGTTGGCTGCAACATTCGGACCTGGATACTCCCTTCGACGAATGACTCTGGAAACCACAAGTACTCCTGTCACACGCGGGATCGAAAAGAAACTGCTGTGGTGGTCGTTGCCTGGCCGTCCTGCGTCGATAGCAAAACGAGCTTGGCGTGAAGGGGTGAGGACGGGTGTCTCACAAGTGCCTGAGGATCTCTTTCAGAAAGGATGAGAACATGGCTCTCTCAACGGATCCACTTTTTGCCGCCATCCTCGCGATGGATTCTTATAATCGGGAAATTCGTCTAGGACTGAACGTCGCTGGCAGTCAGCTCGGGAATGCAACGCTGCTTCACGTTGATCTGCCCGATGGGTCGCCAGAAGAAGGCTTTTTTGCTCAGGCTTACTCCTGGAGTGGAGAAACGGTAATATCCTATCGCGGAACGGATGTGCTTCCTTCATTGAATCCCTCGGAGTTTCCCGCGAACATTCAAGATATTGAAGCTTGGTCAGTCTGGTTTGCTGACAACTACAACGCCGCGCAAGTTCGTCTGGCTGTCGATTTTTTTTCGCACTGTCCAACAGGAAACTGGAGGAACGATCGAAACAACCGGACATTCATTAGGTGGAGCTCTCGCCGGCTTTGTTGCATCGCTGTACGGTCTGGGTGGCACAACATTCGATAATATTGGTTTCCGCGGTGCTGTCGAAAGCCTGTATGATGCCGCCTCGACGAGTGGCCTTCCCTATTCCGATCCCGAAGCGAAGGAGTATTTCTACGGCTCTGGTCAGCCTTGGCAGCCAAATTATTCGGGACTGACACAATTTGCTCTTCAAGGTGACATCGCGGCGGGTGCTCGCTCCGATTTTCCTCAGACGATAGCCGTTGCAAGCGACCTGACCTTGGATGGGATATCGGCCCATAGTCAGGCACGTCCATTTGGTAAAAACCGCGCGAACCCGCCCAGTCTCAGCTCAAATACGGACAGAACCGTCTGGCATAGGCAAGAAAGCGTTCCGCCATAGGTGGTTTGCGATCATTGCCGGGGAGGCGCTTATAATGACTGTCGTATGCGCCGTTCATTGGACTCCTCCGAATGGCCAATCGAGCAAGTTGGAGCGCGCATGTATCTCTCAGACGTTGGGGATCGTGCTCAGGGAACTCCCCAGTAGAGTCTCCAGCCCTGCGACGTTAACTGCGAGCAATCGTTGTTGTTTGAGACGAGCCTGTTATCTCAGTGCGTAATCCCCAGAAGCGTTCACCAACGCTTCATGGCGCGTCTGACAAGTTCTATTTTGGCTTCGACGTCTCGCCAGAGACGACCAGTGCTTCCATGCGAGCTGCTTTAACAGCAATGTCGGTCAGATCCTTTCGGCGATAAACACCATTTCCTGCGGCCTTCAGAATCTGTTCGGCCATGAATGCCTTCGTTGAGGAATCTGACTGGATTTGGAGGGCAGCATTGTCCGTCATCAAAACATTTGGCGCAAAGAGCGGCGAGATTTAGCGGAGAGCGGGCCTCATTTGTTGGTTGATGTTAAGCGGCGATTTTGCGGTGGAGCAAGCGCCGATATTTGATTGTCTGTCGTTTGATCCTTTCACGCTGTTTGATGATGGATTGTGCACGTCCGAAGTAGACGTCGGCGGGTGTGACGTTGCCGATGCCCTCGTGATAACGGCGATGATTGTAATGCTCGATGAATGCCTCGATCTGACACTCGAGATCGCCGGGCAGGAAGTAGTTCTCGAGCAGGATGCGGTTCTTGAGGGTTTGATGCCATCGCTCGATCTTGCCTTGGGTTTGCGGATGCAGCGGTGCGCCGCGGATATGGCTCATGCCGTTGGCATCGATCCATTCGGCAAGCTCGGCGGCGATGTAACTGGGACCATTGTCGCTGAGCAGTCTGGGCTTGTGCAACACCTTGGTGTTGTCGCAGCCTGAAGCTGCAAGGGCCAGTTCGAGCGTATCGGTGACGTCCTCGGCGCGCATGGTCGAGCACAGCTTCCAGGCAATGACATATCGAGAGAAGTCATCGAGTACGGTGGACAGATACACCCACCCCCAGCCGATGATCTTGAAGTAGGTGAAGTCGGTCTGCCACATCTGGTTGGGTGCTGTCGTCTTGTCTTTGAACTCATCAGCCGCCTTGACCACAATGAAGGCTGGGCTGGTGATGAGATCGTGGGCCTTGAGCAGGCGATAGACACTGGCTTCGGAGACGAAGTAGCGCTTCTCATCGGTAAAGCGCACTGCCAGTTCGCGCGATGAAAGTTCGGATTGCTCCAGCGCCATCTCGATGATCTGACCCTGGATATCGGCATCGATGCGGTTCCACACGCGACCTGGCCGGGAAGGACGATCTTCCAACGCTTCCGGCCCGCCCTCAAGGTAACGGTCATACCAGCGATAGAAGCTTCGACGTGCAATGCCCAGTTTGTCGAGTGTCTTCTTCGCCGGCAGATGCGATTGCTCGACGAGCCTGATGATCTCAAGCTTTTCGGATGCGGGATATCTCATTCGCCTTCGCCCCCATCCGCGATCATGCTTTTTTTGAGCAGACGGTTCTCCAGCGTCAGATCGGCAACCACCTCCTTCAGGGCATGCGCCTCACGGCGAAGGTCTTGCACTTCACCACTTGTCGCAGCTCGCGCCGTATCACCGGCCAGCCGCCGCTTGCCTGCCTCCATGAACTCCTTCGACCAGACGTAGTAAAGGCTCTGAGCGATCCCTTCCTTGCGGCACAGTTCAGCGATGCTGTCTTCACCGCGCAAGCCATCAAGCACAATCCGGATTTTATCTTCCGCCGAGAAATGGCGCCGGGTGGCGCGGCGAATGTCTTTGACAACCCGTTCGGCAGAACTTTTCCTGCTGCGAGACTTCGTAGTCATGTTCGTTCCTTCGTCATCGACGAGAACCGAACTCTCCTTAAATCATACCTTCAATTCTGTGCCATAGGCGCTGATCCCGGACAGCGGTCGATGCGTATGCTAAGCACATGTACATCATCCCACGACCTCACCTCTTCCATACGTTCGGGCGGCAACGGTGAGATCGCAGCGACGGCTGCACGGAATGCATCCAGCCCCACGGCCTTCACGTCATTGAACGACCCCTTCCGAACAACGTAGCCGCATTGCCAATAGTCGCCGCGGTCGATCATGACGAAGCCTTGCCGCGGTCCGCCATGTCCCATGACGAAGGGTGAATCATCGGGCCAGTGTGAGAGCTTCATCCACAGCACGTCGCGCGGGCTTCCGAAGCGTTCGATCTCGAGGCCTGCCTTTTCCCGCACGATCGAATTGCGTCCGTCGGCTCCGACGACCAACGCTGTCCTGATGTCCAGATCGCCGCTTGGTGTAGCGGCCCGGACTCCGACGATCCGGCCGTCTTCCTCGATAAGCTCTGTCACCGCCGCCTGCATGATCAGCCGGAAATTCGTAAATCTGGACGCCTGCCGCGCGACATAATCGAGAAAATCCCATTGCGGCATGAACGCGATAAAGCGACACCTCGTCGGCAGGCGTGAGAAGTTTGCGATTGTGATGTCCTTGCCGTCGATCTCGGCGTGCAATCTCGGAGCCTGCGTGTGCGGCAGCTTCAGGAGTCCGTCAAGCAGTCCGAGCTCGTGCATGACTTCGAGGGTAGATGGATGGACCGTATCGCCGCGAAAGTCGCGCAGGAAATCGCTGTGCTTCTCCAGGACGGTCACGTCTACGCCCGCGCGCGCAAATAGCAGACCCAACATCAAGCCGGCTGGGCCGGCGCCGACAACGCAGCAGGTTCGATGGGTCATTCCCTGCACCTCCTAAAGGCAGTTTTGAAGATCGGTTGAAAGGGGAGGCGCGCAGGTGAGTTATGATTCAAATTCTTGATTTGGACAGAGCAAAGCCGGTAGGCCGATGGTCCGTATTGCGAACCAAACGCTATCTGTCAACTTGATCGACGAGAAGTGGGACTGCGCCTTTGAAGTGAGTCGTCGCGGCCAGGTACGTGACGCGGGGCATCCATCGCATCCCCACCAACGCTGCCCCGCGAGTGGCCAAGCCGCGGGGGCAGGGCAGGGGGCCTGACGAGCCTGTTAGCTCACAGCCAAACTCGTTGCTCCAGCAACGCCAGTCATTCTGAGCAATCTTGTTGCTCGTCTCGGGTCGTGTGCAAGTTCTACGTCTCATTTGCCACCTTGCCCCTGTGATCGCCTTTCTTTCACATGGATGCGGTGGTTAACTTAAGGGGCAAGCTGTCGTTGGAATTTCGAACGGCGTTTAGCGTAACCGCAGAGTAATGGCTTCGTCGGGATTTTTGGCTCTCGTATACGACCGACTGGCGAAGCCCGCGCATCGAGAACACAAGCACAGAAGGAGAATATCAGATGCCGACTCTCTACACGATGCCTGGCACTTGTTCGCTTTCGCCGAACATCGCTGTCGCCTGGCTCGACGCTCCGGTCGAAATTCTCAACATTCCTTATGGCGACCAGAAAAAGGAATATTATCTCGCCATCAATCCTCGGGGACAGGTGCCGGCGCTGCGCTTCGAAGACGGGGATGTGCTGACCGAGGCGACGGCGATCCTCGCCTGGCTTGGAGCGACCTATGGCAAGGAGAGCTACGCCCCCAGCAGCCGGCTCGGCCGCAAGGAGGCCGAGGCGCTAGCCTACATGAGTTCGGAAGTCCATGCGGCTTATGGCGGTCACTTTAACACCCAAAAATTTGCCGAGAGCGCGGGGGCGCAGGAAGAGGTTAAGCGTAAGACCTATGAGAAACTCGTCGGTCACTACGAGCGGTTGAATGGCGTTCTGAGCGGGAATGGCGGCAAATGGTATCTCGGCCAGCGCTCCTTCGCCGACACCTTTCTCTATGTGCTGACGCGCTGGATCGAGAAGACGCCGCTGTCGATCGGCGATTATCCGCCGCTGAAAGCGTTCCGCGTGCATATGGAAGCGGACGAGGGTGTGAAGCAGGCACTCGCGCGGCAGGCCATGGAGCCCATCGGATGAGCGAGGAAGAAACGGGCTGGCCGGCCTTGCCCTATCGCGATTGGGCCGAAACATGCTCCGCGCTCCATCTGTGGACGCAGATCGTCGGCAAGTACCGGCTCGCGCACACACCCTGGGTTAATCACTCCTGGCACGCCACGCTCTATGTGACGCCGCGCGGTCTGACGACGGGAATGGTGCCCGACGGCAAGTCGGCCATCACCTTGACCTTTGACTTCCACGATCATGCGCTGATCGGCGAAACGGCCGATATGCGCGAGAGCTTTCCGCTGGAGGCAATGTGTGTGGCCGACTTCCTGAGCCGGACGACCACGCTGGTCGAACGGCTTGGCGGGCGGATGAACATTCATGGCGCTCCGAACGAGATTCCCGATGCGAAACCGTTCGCGCAGGACACCGCATTGCGGCCCTACGACCGTAAGGCGGTCGAGCGGTTCCATCGGGCGCTGGTGCAGATCGACCGCGTGTTCGCACGCTTCCGCACCGGGTATCTTGGCAAGGTCTCGCCGGTGCATCTGTTCTGGGGCTCGTTCGATTTGGCTGTGACACGGTTCTCGGGACGCAAAGCACCGCTCCATCCCGGCGGGATTCCCGCGCTTCCGGATTCGATTACCCAGGAAGCCTATAGTCACGAAGTATCCTCGGCTGGATTCTGGCCCGGCGGCGGCGGGGTGGATGAGGCGATGTTCTACTCCTACGCCTATCCGGCGCCCGGGGGCTTCGCCGACCGTTGCGTCAAGCCGGCGGCGGCCCGCTTCGACCAGAAGCTTGGAGAGTTCTTGTTGCCTTATGAGGCGGTGCGGACCAGTGCCGATCCTCAGGAGGACCTCACGAGCTTCCTGCAATCGACGTACGAAGCGGCCGCTGACCTGGCCAAGTGGGACCGGCAGGCGTTCGAATGCGACTTGGGCATCCCACGGATTCCCACTGGTCATTCTGAAGCGCATCACGATCCATCGCCGATCTCCAAAACTCAGCGTTGAAACCCAATTTGCGCTTGCTGACTTCCCAGTTTAGTCCTTGAACGCCTCATCCTCGGAGTCGATTTTTAGCAGTGTCCGTCGTCAGAACATTTGGCGCTGATGGCTGCTCGATTTAGCGGAGTGTCGGCTTTTGGGCTGATGTTAAGCGGCGAGCTTGCGGTGTTGCAAGCGCCGGAGTTGGATTGTCTGTCGTTTGATCCTTTCCCGTTGTTCAATGATGGCTACGGCCCTTCCGAAGTAAACGTCGGCCGGGGTCACGTTGCCGAGGCTCTCGTGATAGCGGCGATGATTGTAGCGCTCGACGAAGGCCTCGATCTGGCGTTCGAGATCGCCAGGAAGGAAGTAGTTTTCGAGCAGGATGCGGTTCTTGAGCGTCTGATGCCAGCGCTCGATCTTGCCCTGCGTCTGGGGATGAAGCGGAGCGCCGCGGACATGACTCATGCCGTTGGCGTCGATCCACTCGGCGAGTTCGGTGGCGATGTAAGACGGGCCATTGTCGCTGAGCAGTTTTGGCTTGTGCAGCACCCTGGCGCTGTCGCAGCCTGAAGCCGTGAGCGCCAGTTCCAGCGTGTCGGTCACGTCCTCGGCGCGCATGGTTGTGCAAATGTAGCGGGAGAAGTCGTCGAGCACGGTCGACAGATAGATCCAGCCCCAGCCGATGATCTTGAAGTAGGTAAAATCTGTCTGCCACATCTCGTTGGGCCGCGTGGTCTTGTCCTTGAACTCGTCGGCGGCCTTGATGACGACGAAGGCCGGGCTGGTGATGAGATCATGGGCCTTGAGCAGGCGATAGACGGTGGCTTCGGACACAAAATAGCGCTTCTCGTCGGTAAAGCGCACCGCCATCTGCGCCACGTGCTGCGCTCGTACATGAGCTACTACAACGGCACGCGCACTCACTTATCATTGAACAAGGACGCGCCGATGTCACGCGCAGCCGAGACATCTGGACGCATTATCTGGCATCCGATCCTGGGCGGACTGCATCATCAATATACCCGGATTTGATTTGCGATAAGGACACGCATTCTCTGTCGCCCGATTCTGGGCGGACTGCACCATCATTATGTTCGGATTTAATTTGCGGTAGGCACAGTATCGATGCCGACGCTCGGCGGCTTGGGATCAGTCGCACGGCTTGGCTGCACGTTGCCGCAAACGGCTTGCTCGCGAAGTAGGGTGCCCGGCTCGGGTCAGCGCAAAATGTCTGACGCCGAAGCCTACATGGCGTTGGCGGTAAACAACGCGCAAAACGAGCTGTCGCTCACCTCCCGCTTCTGGCTTTTTGTTAGCGGCGTGCTATAAAATGCGGATGAGCGAAGAGCCCGACAATGACGACGTCCAACTGGTCGTCCATGAGATGCTGCGCGCCATTCGCCGCAACCAGACTGCTATCCTCACCAAGCTCGATAATATCAGCGAGGAAATTCGCACTATGGAAGTGCGCTTCGGCGCGCTCGAAACTCGTTTTTCAGCCATGGAAAAGCGAATGGCTGGCGTGGAAGTGCGGCTCGATCGAATAGTCATTCCACGAATGTAGCTTATCGGTCGGCCAGCCATTGGGATCGCAGCCAGCCGGGTTGCCGTAAATGGCGCGGAAGTCGTCCTTCATGAACTCGGCCATCTGTAGCCGCTGACCGACGTGCTTGCCTTCCGGCAGGAAGAGATAGCTGTGTGTACCGAAAACTTAAACACGGGCGTAGCGGTAATGCAGCCCGCCCAGAATGGCGTGTGAACAAATGACACCGGTTCGGTAAACCGGCCTGGAAGCCGGCGCATCCTTGTCCAAAGATCGATGGGTTCTGACACGGTTGTAATGGTTGGCATAAAATTTGAGTACCGGGCGCAGATGCACCTCTCCCAGGACAATGATGTGGTCCACACACTCACGCCGGATCGATCCGATCAGCCGTTCGGCAAAGCCATTTTGCCAAGGTGAAGCTGCTGCGGTGGGCTTGTCTCGGATGCCCATGGCGCGCAATTGGCGGGTGACGACCGCGCCATAGATTTGATCCCGATCGCGGATCAGGTATTTTGGGGCATCATCCCAAGGGAAGGCCTCCGTGATCTGACGCGCAATCCACTCCGCCGTGGGGTTTGTTGTGACGTTGATCCAGACGAGGTCTCTGCGATCGAGCCGGACGATGACGAAGGCATAGAGCAGGTCGAAACCGATCGTCGGGACAACGAACAAGTCCATACGGCAATATCCGGCGCGTGATTACGCAGAAAAAGTCCGCTACCCTTGGCTTGGCGGTCCTCGCCGTTTGACCATGTACTTGGCGACGCTTGATTGCGCGACCTCAAACCCGAGCTTGAGCAGTTCGCCGTGGATGCGGGGCGCGCCCCAAAGCGGATTTTCGACGCTCATCCGCCGGATCAATACGCGTAGCTCCGCGTCGATCCGCGGGCGCCCTCCCTGCGGGCGCGACTTCCAACGCCAATAGCGGCGAAAGCCAGCCCGATGCCAACGCACCAGCGTCTCGGGCCGGATGATGGTGAGAACCTGCAGGATTGACGGAAACCAGCGATACAGCTGGACAAAGAACCAGCGATCGCTGTTTGCGAGTCGAACACGGCCCCGCGACTTGCGCCGCAAAACAATCAACTGATGTCGAAGCGCGCCGCGTTCTCAGCTTCAAGCCGCAACTTCGACTTGAATGGCGAGGTCAGGACGGCCAAAGCGAAACAGAGCAGCCCGATCATTTCGCCAGTTTAGGCGATTCCGTCACCTCATCAACTCGGATGAGGTTTTCGGCACACACAGGAGTGCCTTGACTACGTTGTTGTGCTTGGCGAGCGGCATCTTCGTCATGTGCTGCAGTCGTATATAAATTATTATAATGAGACGCGCACGCACCTATCCTTGGATAAGGATGCGCCGGTATCGCGCGCCGTCGACCGCGCTGGGCACATTCTTTGTCGTTCAATTCTCGGCGGATTGCACCACCAATATGTCCGGACGGATTCGATTTGCGATAAGAAAGGTCAGATCCTGATCAAATCTCTTCGGGCGCGCGACCATACGATTTTGCACGATTTCGCCGCCGCGGATTTGCGGCCGCCGCAGCATGTTGGATGGTTCCAATCCGCCGCGCGACGACGGCCTTTGGCCGAAGGATGATTGGCCGACGAAATCCGCGCATTGTCGCGGGCTCCCGACAGGCGTATCCTCAGCCAAGCTACAATCGCCCGCATCGTGAGGCGACGGCGCGAGTTCCTCCCGGTGTGCGGATTGCCCATTGCAATGGAGGAACCGACATGACCATCGCTCCGACCCTGCAGAAATACCTTGATCAAACCGTCACCTACGAGCAGATCTCACACGATCCCACTATGTCGTCGACGCGCACCGCCGAAGCCTGCAACGTGCCGGGTGACTATCTGGCCAAGGGCGTCGTGCTGCGCCGCAACGGCGGCTACCTGCTGGCAGTCCTTCCGGCCTCGCACCACCACATCCGCCTGTCGACTTTGAAAATGCAGCTCGGTGACAAGGTCGCTCTGGCGAGTGAAGACGAGATCGTGCAGCTGTTTTGCGACTGCGAACGTGGGGCCGTTCCACCGGTTGGCGAGTGCTACGGGCTCGACGTCATCGTCGACGACAGCATCGAGGCGCAGCGCGAGATTTACATAGAGGGCGGCGATCACGCCACGCTCATCCATCTGGGCCGCGGGGAATTTGCACGGTTGACCGCGGATGCGTGGCACGGCCATTTCACCTCGCACGATTGAGGCCCGCGCGATTGCGCTGGTGTTTCTCAAGTCCGCCGCCCGCTCAAGCGGAGTCCTGCTGAACGCGATCAGCCTGCGGGAGAGATAGGCGCAATGGTACGGATCTCTATGATGCCCGGTCGGTTATAGAACCCGGGCGAGGGCATTGTCACGTTAGCGGATGATAGGCGCGACAAAATCCAGCATTCAATCGCGATCTACAATGGCACGCGCACCCATTTGTCATTGAACAAGGACGCGCCGATGTCACGGGCCGCCGAGACAGCTGGACGCATTCTCTGCCATCCGATCCTGGGCGGACTGCACCATCAATATGTCCGGATTTGATTTGCGGTAGGCACAGGTACCGGGCGGGATCGTCGACGCCGATGCCCACGAACCATCTAATGGGACGGACGGCTCTCCCTCCACCATTCAGGCTGAGAGCCTGCAACAGCAAGGAGAGCTGCAATGACCGTCGAGACACTGGGCATCGATATCGCCAAGAACGTGTTTCTACTTCACGGGGTCAATCATCATGGCTGCGTTGTGCTGAAGCGGCGGGTGATGCGCGATCGGCTTCTCGACATTGTTGCAAAGGTCGAGCGCTGCACGATCGTGGTCGAAGCATGCACGGGCGCGTTCTGCTGGGCTCGTAAGTTTGAGGCACTCGGCCACCAGGTAAAGATCATCAGCACGCAATATGTGAAGCCGTTTGTGCGCCGGCAGAAGAACGATGGCAACGACGCTGAGGCGATCTGCACCGCCGCACGCCAACCGCACATTCCGCTCGTCCCAAAGAAGACGATCGAGCAGCAGGACATCCAAGCCCTGCATCGCGCTCGCCAGCGCATGGTCAATCATCGCACCGCTGTGGTCAGCCAAATCCGAGGTCTCTTGCTCGATCGAGGCTTCGGCATTGCCAAGAGCATTACCCGCGCCCGCCGGGTGGTTCCGGAGATCCTATCGGATCTCGAGAACGAACTGACGCCGTTGGCGCGGGAGGCAGTCGCTGAACTGCATGATCTGTTCCTAGATATCGACCGCCGTATCGCGATCTTCGACAAGAGGATCGATGCGGTTTTCTGCGGCAGCGAGCGTTGCCAGCGCATCGCGACGATCTAAGGTGTTGGACCTAAGACCGCCACGGCAATCGTCGCCGCCATCGGAGACGGCGCGGAATTCAAGAACGGCCGTCATCTTGCCGCCTGGATTGGTCTCGTGTCACGGCAATTCTCCAGTGGCGATCGCACCACGTTAATGGGCATCTCCAAGCGCGGGAGCCAGCACCTGCGCAGCTTGCTCGTTCATGGCGCCAGAGCTGTGGTCCGGACGGCGCCATCCAAGACAGACCATAATAATCAATGGGTCAATCAGCTTCAGGAGCGGCGCGGCTTCAACCGTGCCACGGTGGCGGTCGCCAACAAGAATGCACGGATCATCTGGGCTGTGCTTCGAACCGGCGAACCGTACCGCGCCGCTTTCTGAGGACCCACCTGGAGATTGCGAGACGACGGAGAAATGAGCTGCACAGGTCGGACCGGCGCGCCAAGAGCCTGACTTTTATCGAGGCCCTCGTGGCCTACCAGTTGTAGAGGCGGGCGCGAGCGGATTCCCCATCTGGGCGCCCTGATCACTGCGGGCGACGCCGGATAGATGTTTGCAACGGGCCAAGCAGATCAGATCAAAATCGACTTGCAACGGGAGAGCCGTCCATAGAGGTAGAAACTGGCTCTAGCGACGCCGAAATACCGGCAGGCCTTGCCGACATCGCCAATCTTGTCAGCGTGCTGGAGCACCCGCAGCTTGTAGCCCACATCTCGCCGAAACTTGTGCATCCCGATCATCCTTCCTGCCATTGAGGCTCAAGAGAAAGGATGTCTCGCAAGTCCGTACATTCCTACAATCTATTGTTGGACAAGGATGCGCCCCTATCGCGCACGGTTCAGAGAGCGGGGCGTGTTTTTCGCCTTCCAATCCTGGGCGGGCTGCATCACCAATATGGATTTGATTTGCGATAGGCACAGCCTAGCTGTCGCTACCGGTAGATCCTCTTGATCTGGATCAAATGCTACGGGCCGGAACGTGGCATTTGTTTGAACAGCGATCTCGGGCGGCGGCCGATGCCACAGCCCGAGAATCAAGGATATCCTAATGGCTATTGGCGCGACCAAGACGAAAAGTTTCGCAGTGGGGGCGCTGGCCGCTTTGGCTGCATCGGCAGCGTCCATCGATATTGCTCGTGAGTCCGACTTCAAATTCGAATCAACACGAGGGAATTGCGATGAAACATTTGCGCCTTGCTAAACTCTCGTCGGCGCTGTTGGGATTAGCCTATTGGCTCGGCCCCGCGGGTGCCGATCCTTCGCTCGCGCAGGCGACGAAACCCGAGGTCATAAAGACCGAATATCAATACGCCGCCAAAGTCGTTTGCTCCTTGATGCTCCCGCACCAGGATGGAACGCTTGCGAAGGGCACGTATCGCACCATCGTCAACATGCACAATCCCGGCAATAAGCCGCTCACAATCGCCGCGAAAGTCGCGCTCTCCGCGGATTTCGGCTCCGATCCAGGCCCCTTCAGCGTCACGCCGTTCAAGAAGGCCAAGCTGGCGCCGGACGGGGCCGTGAAATTGAGTTGCTTCGACATTGCGAGCTACTTCTGCCCGATCAATGGCGTGTGCATCGATTTCGCCTTTCTAGAAGGCTTCGTGGTGATCAAGAGCCCCGAGCCGCTGGACGTGGTCTCCGTTTACTCCGCAAGGCACAGCGACGGCGAAGTGGAGACCATGGACGTCGATGCGGTCCAGCCGCGCCAGATACACGAAGCCGTGGAGATCGTTCCCGCCGAACCCAAGCCCGAGATCAAAGAACGCAAAGAATATCCGTCCAAGGAAAGCCCGGCTTATGGCAAAGATTATTCGAAGCAGATGTGCGGCGGCATCGCCGGCATTCCCTGCCCGAAAGACAAGAAGTGCGTGGACGATCCGTCGGATACGTGCGATCCCGCCAAGGGCGGCGCCGACTGCCCCGGCATTTGCGTGAGCGAACCCGCACAAAAACAATTGCGGCCCTGAGGCTTCGTCATAAATACTCCGAACGAGGGCGCGTTTTTCCGCGCCCTCGCGCGCTAGGCGACAAGCTTGAATACCACCTCACGCTATTGGTGATGATGGTCTCATCGATTCTGCCGACGCCCAACCGATGAGCGGGATCGCGTTTCGCAAACTCACATTGGCAGGACACGCTTCCTCGACACGGTTCGCTATCCGAAAATTTGGGCGAAGACGAAGAAGGGAGCAGAAGCGCCTGGAGGCCTCACCTTTGACTTGCCGAAGGACTTGGCCAAGGTGTTTCTTGACTGGTGTGAACAAAGCGAACTCGTAAGAGGCCTGAAGCTTAACGGAATCAAATAATCCACCCCGCGCGGGGAGGCGAGGACGCATGAGCAAAGTCATATTTCTCGATACAGACGCGATACTCAATGCGCTTCGGGCGGGCGAGCAAGTGGGTGACCGAACAGCGATACTCGATGTATGGCAGAGCTACGCTCAGAAAATTGGTGCTCAAATTGAGATTACTGATGTCGTGGCCGAAGAGGCGGGGCTCGATGGTGCTCTGACATTACAGCTGATCGACGACAGGACCGTCCGGCTTGCGCCGGGCATGGCCGTGACGGCGGAAATCAAGACCGGCCAACGACGTGTCATTGAATATCTGTTGTTACCACTGCTGCGCTATCGCTACGACGCCGCGAGGGAAAGGTGATGAATACGAATGCTCCTCGGTCGAGTCTATCTGAGAACGATGCGCGCGGATCTCATCATGGCCTGACTGCAACAGCAGTCCGCTTGCGAAGGCCGGATATATTTACGCAACTGTTTCTTCGTCACGTACAAGGACCTTGCAATGACGGGGCGGATCATACATTTTCTTGAGGTGACGTCCTTCAAGAATCGCATTGTTGAGCATTTGCCAATAGCTTCTTCAGCCGAGCGTTCCCCTTCTCCAGCGCTTTCAGACGACGGCCGTCGAACACATCCATGCCGCCGAACTTCGCTTTGAACTTGTAGAAGGTCGCAGCCTGCTCCTGTGTTGGCGCGAGAATCGAATGCACTAGGCCGCTCCTATAGGAAAGCCCTCCTGAACAGCACGCATGTAACCAAATGACCATCCCATTCGATCCGACCGCCCTCCTTGACATCGCCGACAAACTTGGCCTGCTAGACGGCGTCAAGAAAAAGCTGTTCCGCAATCCGGATGCAGCCGCAGACAAGTTGGCGACCGTGCTCGACGAGCTGTCGAAAATCTATTCGACCCTCGAATCCGAGTTGGTCCGCTTCCTCAGCCTGCATTTCGAACCGGCGGGCAATCTGGCGGCCGAGCGGCAGGTCTTACTCACATTGGAAAGCGGTCAGCTCACGGTTCGAATGGGCGAAGCCCGGGGCCACTGTCACAAGATTTACAACATCTACCAGAAGCACCTCGACCGCTGGTTTCACCGGGTGCTGTCGCCACAGGAGGCGGAAACCATGAAGCGGCTCTTCGAAGCGCTGAGCTATGGCGATTCCCAGATGGATCTAGCCATTCACCGACTGGCCGGCTGGTTGGGTACGGCGGCCAGCGAGACGCTCGATCTCATTGATGCAGGCAAGGTAGCCGAGGCCCAGCAGAACATTCGCACTGCTCGCCGAGAGGTGTTGCCCGCACGCCAGGCTATTACCCAGACCTTGGCCCGTCTGGTTGTTCTTCAAGGCGACTTTGTCTCTGCGTCAGGAACCGATTGACGCAGTAACATTCTCGGTATCCCGCAAAGCTTGCGAGCATATGTATTACGGTTTCTCTATCGCCAACGACACAAGATCGAAAATACGTTCGGCAGGCTCAAGGACTGGCGGCGCATCCACACCCGCTACGACCGATGCGCACATACATTCATGTCTGTCATCTGCATCGCAGCAGCCGTCATCTTTTGGCTCTGATCAATGAGTCCTGACCCTAATACCTACCAATGTTCCGATGATTAGAATTGTTGCCACAACTATCTTCATGTCACCTCATCTTTCATGCCCGCCCTCTTTCCCTTTGATCACTGAGAGGGCCGGAACTTTTCGAGAAGAAAAGAATCGTGAGCAGACGTATCCTCGATTCCCCTGAGCGAGTGCGGGACGTCCCCTTCGAGATACACCCATTGACCTGCCGAAAGTTCAAGTGACGTTTCAGGTAAGCCGAGCAGAGCCCGACCTTCCAGGTAATGCAGCGTGATTGGACCATCAACTTGGTGCGCCTTGATATCCGTGCCAGCGTGAACGATGAGGCGCACGACCTCGAACGCTTCCGATTTTACGACGGCGGTTGTCCGCGCGTCCTTCAGCTTCGGACCCAATGGTGCGAGATCAAAAACTTCCTCGGGACTGGCGTGGTGCATGGCCATTGCGCTCATCTCCCTCTGCCGGATGCAGTAGGTCAGGTATCGACTCGATATTGACCCATATTTTAAGTCACCGAAGTAAAGGCCAAGGCGGCAATCATCCCTCCAAAAGTTAGAACAACCCCGGCGACAAGCATTGGCACTAGGCTCTCACTGGAACGTGGATCAGCTTGCTGGGTGGCGAAGTCTTCGGCGTCCTTTTGCGATTGGGCTGCTTCTTGAACTGGCTTTACGGTAGTCATTGGAAACCTTTCCCGGCCCCTCGTTGGTTTGGTGAGTGCACAAAACCAAAATCGAGGACCGTTCTACCTTCGTGGTTTTGGATGCATAAAAAGAGTGGAGCGATCCGGTACCTATCGGTACTCGTACCGGATCGCGGACCTTGCGGCGAAGGAAGGGACTAGGTGTTTGATCCCGGACTTTGATGGTGCAGTCTTTTCCTTGGAATGGAAGGATGCGCTATGGGCCAAATTCTGCACGGGAGCGCCACAACGACAGAGGCGGTCCGTCGAGCGATACAACATAGTCAAGAGAGCCTGAGGGCACTGGCCAAGCGCTATGGGATAAACCAGAAGACGGTCGCCAAGTGGAAGCAGCGCTCGTCGGTCAGCGATTTGCCGACCGGCCCTAAAGAGCCAAAGTCGACGGTTCTTTCCGTCGAGGACGAGGCGATCGTCGTCGCCTTCCGTCGGCATACGTTACTGCCGCTCGATGATTGCCTCTACGCCTTGCAAGCGACGATCCCGCACCTGACGCGCTCGTCATTACATCGTTGCTTGCAACGGCACGGGATCAGTCGGTTACCCGAGGTTGCGGGCGACAGACCACCAAAGAAGAAGTTCAAGTCTTATCCGATAGGCTTCTTTCACATCGACATCGCCGAAGTGCAGACGGCCGAAGGCAAACTCTATCTGTTCGTCGCTATCGATCGCACGAGCAAATTCGCGTTCGTGCAGTTGGTCGAGAGCGCCAACCGTGTGGCCGCCTCAGACTTCCTGGTCGCGTTGATTGCCGCCGTTCCTTACAAGATTCACACGATCCTGACGGACAACGGCATTCAGTTCCGTTTCGCGCCACGCTACGCCGATGGCCCAACCGCCCGCTACATGACACACATGTTCGACATGCGATGCCGCGAGAACGGCATCGAGCATCGCTTCACCAAAATCAATCATCCGTGGACCAATGGTCAGGTCGAGCGAATGAACCGCACTATCAAGGAAGCCACCGTCAAACGCTATCACTACGACAGCCACTACCAACTGCGACGCCATCTCGCTGATTTCGTCGACGCTTACAATTTCGGTCGAAGGCTGAAAACCCTCAAAGGCCTCACGCCTTACGAGTTCATCTGTAAATGCTGGACAAGCGAACCGAAGCGATTCAAACTAAACCCGCTCCAGAAAATGCCGGGACCAAACAACTAGGACCCTCGCCACGAGTCAAAATCTATACCTCTAAAAAGAAATATCAAGGATATATCTTTATGCCCTGGCCAGTCATGATGGGTGCGAATAACGGCGTTGTTCTCAACGCGGTTTGGAGTAACGGAAAGGTTGTCGGCCTGGATGTTTTGAAGAATGATGCGTTAGGAAACTCTGCGTTCTTCAATGTTCCTGTTCAAGACCTTGGAACGGGCCATGCGTTGCTTGGCGTTCTGAAAGGCGACGACGGGAGAATCTTGGCGGCGCTGCAGCATGGCGTAACAGTAACGCCGGCGTTTGTGCAGTCAGTTTATTCGCCAGCCATGACCTTGCCGCCAGGCACAATGGCGGACAACTCCCACCTCTCTGTCAGCGGCTCCAACTGGTCTTCCGGTGCGCCGACACAGGCGGCTCCGGTGCTAACGGATCCGACCGGGGCGGTGCTGTACGGGATCTATCAGGGCGGCGGCGGCATTCCTGGCGGGTTCGCCCACGATCAACAATGACGGATTCTGGCCGGTGGCGCAGAACTACATCATTACCGGCAACGTTAATCCCGGTCGCCACGAAGTCCAGAATAAGAAGCATGACGTCGCCAAACGTCTCGATCAGGGCTCCGGTTTGGGAGCGACGATCAGAGAAATCGTGGCGAATGGAGTCCGCTTCACGTTCGCTAAGGCGCAAGGGTCGACGACCAAAAACATCGATCCCCTGGTGCTCGATCTCAACGGCAACGGGATTGAGCTGACCGACTGGGTCTCTGGCAGCGTGTTCTTCGACATGACTGGAGACGGTAAGACCCACCAGACCGGCTGGACCGCGGACGGCGACGGTGCTTGACCGCAATGGCAATGGCGCGATCGACGACATCACCGAGATGGTATCGGTCAAATTTGCCGGCGGGAATTTTGCGGACGGCTTCGCCGCCTTGACGTCGCTGGCGCAATTTGGGGCGGTGAGCTTTTCGCGCGCGACGTCGCGCACTAATCCCGCGACCGGCAACCTTTATTTCGACGAGGTCAGGATCTGGGTCGATGCCAATGCGGACGGCCAGACCGATGCCGGCGAGTTGAAGACGCTGGACGAACTCGGCATCACGGCAATCTCGCTGCAGGGTTCGGGCAACCAGGGCGAGGCGATCGCCGGCAATGACGTGATCAACCGCGCGAGTTACACACGGGACGACGGGACCACAGGCCAGGTCGCGAGCGTCGATTTCGAGGCCGACGGCGCGTCGGTAACAACCACGGAGGTCACCGGGGCGGTCATCGTCCGGGCCGAGGGTGCCGAGACCGTCACGAGCTATGTGGTGACTGATGACGCCGGGCAGACCATCAATGCCTCGACTTTCACGCTGGCCGACAGCACGCATCCGGATGCGTTCTATTCAACGACAGGCGATGACAGCTTTCTCGTCGATGTCAACGACACGCGCTCCTATTGGCTCGGCGGCGGCACCGGCTTCGACCTCGTTAAGGTCAACGATACGGAAGGCGTGACGTTGGACCTTGCGGCGGCACATGTTGAAGAGGTGATCGGCGACGACGGCAGCGATACGTTCAACGCCTCGGGCATGACATCGACTGCCTTTCTCGATGGCGCCGGCGGCAACGATATTTTGATTGGTGGCATCGCCAATGATGCCATCACCGGCAACAGCGGCGACGACTATATCGACGGCAATGCTGGGAACGATGTGCTGCGCGGCGGCGATGGCGACGACATTGTCTTCGGCGAAGGGGGGCCTTCTCCAGAGCGGTTAGGCCATCCGAATGATGCGACATCAGCGTCGCACCATCCAAGGCCCCGTCAGCGATATTGCGCTGCGGGGCCGATCCGAGGGCCATCTCTCACGCCACAGCAATGCTCGCTTTGCCCACGAATGCCAGTCCTTTCTGCAAGAATCTCAACAATGCTAATGTCGAACATCTGATGGGAGCAGGCGCTCCGACAATCGAGCCCCAAAATGCATCCGGCGCCGCCACTTTCTGCGTCTCGACCAAAGTAGACGTGAGGGGCGAAGTTCATCGCGAGGCCAAGAAGACGAGGCCATGAGTGCATTGGTTGCGGATTCTGATTGGATTTAGACGACCGCATTGTTAAGTGCTGCGCATAGCGTTGGGGTCAGTTCTATTGTGCACAGCACTAGCGAAGACGCTGCCGCGCGGTCGGACGGACTGATATGATTGATTGTGGGGCAGCGGTTCTGACAGGAGTGGAACATGGCTCTGCTGAGACGTGAGTTATGCCGTCAGATAAAAGGTCCCGAGGTCACGCACGCGGATTGCTGCACGCTCGTTTTCGATACTGACGCCAAAAGTCTATATGTCGAACGCGATGTGGCCCATGTAGACGTTCATGACGGGACGACGGAGATCCAAACCACGACGATGGATATTTGCGATTACCTCAAGCAAGGCGGCCAAAGCGCCGGGCATCGCGAGCTATGGCGGTTGCTGCGAACGATTTTCGAAAAGGACATCAATTCAAACGAGTTGGTATGAAATTGATTGTCTTAGGCGCGGAGCCTTTGATCTGTACAGTACCGAAGCCGGACTGGCCGCCATGTATTTCTTGGCAGACGCGGCTTTCATGACTGAGGCAATTGTGCGTCTGCATCAGATCGTTACGCCCCTACCCGTCGTTGGCGCTGTTTTTGATACCGGTGATCATTCTGGAACCAATCAAACCGGTGCGGCTTATTTGGCTGCCACCGCTCAGATGGCGAGCAGTGTCGTCACATTGATCGTCGGCGAGCTCCTAAAGCTCATCTTGGTCGAGCGCCTGTTCCGCATTACCCGGGAAAAGCTGATGAAAATTCCCGCCCCCGCCATCTGCATCGGCCTACGCTGCGCCTATTCGAGCTGATCGCATGTGGTTCGCTCATCTCGTCCTTGTCGGAATGGCCCTCTACGTGGCCGTGCTGACCGGCATGTACTTCGCCCAAACCTGGCTCATATTCCCGACCACGCTCGTGCAGGCCGGGCACGTGCGGCTGCCCGCCTCGGCTCAGCGGCTCGAGATTGAGGCGTCTAGTGGCGATCGGCTTGTCGGCGTGCATATTCCGGGCTCGATTAGTTCGGGGCAGCGTAGACCGCTGCTGCTGGGCTTTGGCGGGAATGCCTGGAGCGGTGATGCCCTGGCCCTCTACCTGCACGAGCGCATCCCTGATTGCGGCGTGGTCGCCTTCCACTATCGGGGCTACCGGCCGAGCACGGGGCGGCCTAGTGCAGAGGCGCTGCTGACAGACGCGGTTACCGCTTTCGACCACGTGCAGAAGGTCCTCGCCCCCGAGCGGGTTGTGGCGGTCGGGTTCAGCATCGGTTCGGGGGTGGCAGCCTACCTTGCTCGCCAGCGATCCTTAGCAGGGCTCATCCTGGTCACGCCCTTCGACTCGCTCGAGGCCTTGGCAAGCGACCTTTACTGGTGGGCGCCGGTCGGCCTTCTGTTGCGCCATCGCATGCCAACTATTGACTTCGTTCGCGATAGGCCGACGCCGACGGCTTTGATCGTGGCTGCCCGAGACACAATTGTACCAGCCCGGCGCAGCGCGCCGTTGCGGGATGCTATACCGAGCCTGGTGTTCGATCGCACCATCGAGGCCGGTCACAACGACCTGTACGATCGGAGAGCATTCGAGGAGAATTTGCGCGAGGCACTCGCAAAGATATCTGCCTGGCAATCTGAGGCCCGCCCAGGAATAGTCAGGTAGGCTATCGCGGAAATCATCCTGATTGCGCGATACTGGCGCTGCTCTATCGCTAACGGAATAAAATCGAAAACACGTTCGGCAGACTCAAGGACTGACGACGAGTCCATACCCGTTACGACGATGTGCACATACCTTCATGTCTGCCATCTACATCGCAGCAGAACTGCGGGCTGAATGGTGCGGCATTATTGGGACTGAACCTGAGTGGGTGGCGAACGGGACGGCAGTAATCATCGATTCTGTCGTCGGGGAATAAAGATCGGAGCATCAGCGATACTTGTCCTTGTCAGAAACTCAATCTTGCTGGCAACTGATATCGAATCGGGCGATGCTCTTGCCTTATGCAAGAGGTCTGTAATCCCAAGGCTGGAGGACGTTCCTTCGCAATCATGCAGACGGCATCGCCGCGATGGATCTGTTCGTGGTGCCGACAATCTCATTTCGTCTGCTCTACGGCTTGTTGATTGTGGGGCATGGGTCGACGGCAGATTTTATGGTTTGGCGTCATAGCGCATCCGACTGCAGAATGGATCGCAAATCAGATCACGGAAGCCTGCAGCTGGGAACAAGCTCCTCGCTATCTCATTCGTGACCGGGACGGGACGTATGGTGAGGTCTTCATCCGAAGGCTTCGATCAATGGGCATTCGCGTTCGACCGACGTCGCCGTGCTCCCCTTGGCAAAACGGATATGCTGAAAGGCTGATCGGTTCGATCCGCAGGGAATGCCTTGACCACGTTGTTGTGTTCAGCGAGCGCCACCTCCGTCACCTACTGCTGTCGTACATGAAATATTACAACGGGGCCCGCACGCATCTATCCCTGGAGAAGATTCACCGATCTCGTGCGCCGTCGATCGCGACGGGCACAATCTTTGTCGTCCAACCCTGGGCGGACTGCACCATCAATATGTCCGGATTTGATATGCGGTAGGCACAACTGCCTTGAAGTCTTCCCAGCCCAGCCGCAACGCATCACGAAGGTCGGAGAAACCGATGTGCCGGATTACCGGTCCGTCTGCGGCGACCGCTCCCGGTCGTAGGTGTGACGTATCGTCGATAGGATGAGAAATGGCCATGTTCGTTGTCTCCCTTTCGCGGGACAAATCCTCACGCCGCAGAAGGCGCGAGTTTGCCCCTTCGGAAACGATCACGATCAAGCCCGGACGCGAGGAGCAAGCAACCTGGTCTTGCCGCGACCTGTGAGGCAATCCTAATCCCTATCTCTGATTTTAGTTGCTCACGGTTCAGTGGAAGCCCAGAACGGGTTAGTCAATCGAAAAGAGGGTGTTCAGATCTGTGCAAAGGTGATAACATACAGAGCACTGTTAAGTCGCTGCTACTGCCGGCCAAATCATTCGCGGCTGGATAGTTGATAGGACATGATGTCGGGCCGTCTTGCGTCCGACATTGGAGCGTTTGTTTTGGCGTTGACCCTAAGGGGAACCCATATGGCAGACGATCAGCCGCTCGGCACCGCACAAGCTCGCCCGTCGGGAACGACATATTGGAACGAAGCTCCTGCGCCCGACGTGGAAATCCCCACAAGGATCGGCGAAACGGCCGGGAGCACCAAGCCCGTTGGTCGCGAGGCGAGCCTGCGAGCATTTCTGTCAATCTCGGTCGCGATCACAGGGGTGTTGGAGAATGATCTCCCGGCCCGGATCGAGCAGACACTGCCGACGGGCGAGAAGCAGCCGCTCTATGAAATTTTCTACGATCGTGTGCGCGCCGCCTATCCGACGGAGCTCGTTCGCCTCCTGCAACTGTGGGTGCGCCTTGATCCCAGTCAGCCCGATGCGGCAAGCAAGCTTGCTGCCGAACTCGGCAAGACCGGGGACGCTGCGCTTGCCCTCCGGCTGGCGGCCAGGCAGATCGCCAAGATCTGGTTCCTCTCCACTATTGATGATCCACAAGCTAGCCTGGACAAGGAAAAGGGGACGAGCCGATCGCAACTCGGCGGAGGCCTTGGACAGTACCAGCTAGCGGTCATCTTTCCGCTCATCGGAGCGCCTGTCTCGGGGTATTCGAACCTGCCGCACGGCTACTGGAGCGAACAGCCTGTCAGCTTCTTCAAGTGAGACCGATCATCCCCGCCACTCAGTCGCCACTCCCAAACGAGGGAACATGCCATGTCTGAGTATGATGTCGTTATCGTGGGTTCAGGCGTTGCAGGCGCGATCTGCGCGGATCGCCTTGCGGCAGCCGGCAAGAAGGTTCTGATCCTTGAGGCCGGATCGAACGGCATAGGCAGCGCGCAACGCGAGCAATACCGCCGGGTGTGGGATCCCAAGATACCGAAGTCCTGGAATACGCCCTATCTCGACGATGTTGGTCGCAAATTTTACCCAAGTCCCAGCACCAATGACACGAAGTATTTCGATCAGCCCGCGGTGGATCCGGCCAATCCGAACGATGATGCGACCTCGTTGCGCACGTTCAAGGCCTACTACCAGCGTCTGCTTGGGGGAAGCACGTGGGCATGGCGGGGCAACACCCCACGCATGATGCCGAATGACCTGAGATTGGCCTCGATCTACTTCCCGGACGGCAGTTATCCCGACGGCGCGAATGTTGCCGATTGGCCTGTCAGTTACGAAGAGCTGATGCCCTGGTACCTGAGGGCGGAGGAGGAGTTGGGCGTTGCCGGCAATGCCGAGGAATGGGAGCAACTCACCCCCCGCGACGGCGTGCCTTACCCGATGCCCGGGCAGCCGAAGAGCTACTCGGACAAGATCCTTGTCTCAAGGATGGGTGAACTGAGCGTGGATCTCGATGGAGAGAGCCTGCCTGTGCGAGTGTTCACCATGGCGCAGGCGCGGAACACTCGCCCCTATCAGGGCCGGCCTGCTTGTGAAGGCAATCACAACTGCATTCCGCTCTGCCCGACGCATGCGAAATACGATGCCACCATCCACCTTCGGCAAGCCGTTCTGAAAGGTGCCGAGATCAGGACGGCTGCGGTTGTGGTCGGGGTGGCTCAACGCGGCGACGACGGCCGATGGGAAGTGACTTACAAGAACTGGCGGAGCGAGAGGCCGAAGGAGAGTTCGGAAACGGTCTCGGGAGACCGCGTCATTCTTGCCGCGAATCCCATAGAGACGCCGAAGATCCTGCTGATGTCGCGCCTGGGAGGTCCGCAGGTTGGCAAGTATCTAATGGATCACGTGCAAGGCGAGGCTCTCGCCTTGGCGCCGGAGCCGATCTTTCCGTTCCGTGGGCCTCAAACACTATGTGGCATCGATTCACTCAGGGACGGCAGGTATCGCAGCAAATTCGCCTCGTTCAGGCTGACGCTCGGAAATGACGGCTGGGGGCGAGAGGGAAACCCGACGTCCATCCTCGAGGGGATGCTCAATCCGACCAAACCCAACGAGTTTAAGATTGGCGCAGATCTGCGGAAGGCCGCGGTGGAGAGGCTCATCCGCCTCGTGAGGATTGGGTTCTCGACGGAGCAGCTGCCGCACGCGAGCAATTGCGTGACGCTGTCCGAACAGGAGGATGATCTCGGCATACCCCGTCCCTTGATCCGCTTCGAGGTCCACAAGTACACGCAGGATGCATTGCAGCACGGCCATCGCGTCGCGCTGGAAATCTTCCATGCGATGGGGGCAGAGCCGCACGCGGAGAGGCCGGAGGAAGGCCCGAAGCCGTTCAATCCAGCCAAGTGGAATACGGCTGGGCACCCGATGGGGACCTGCCGCATGGGGCCTGATGCCGCCACTTCGGTCGTGAACAAGTTCGGGGAGTGCCACGCGCATCCTGGCATGTACGTGGTCGGCGCCAGCACCTTCCCAACAGGATCGGCGACCAATCCGGTGCTCACGCTTTCGGCGCTCGCCCTCATGACAGTGGACAACATTCTCGCCTCAGGGAAATGCCCTGCACCGGGAAAGCCCGCAACGGCCAAGGAGGGCATCAGAGCGACGGTAGGCAGCGCTTAAACACCGCCTTCCGCTCAGGTGGGCGGCGTGCTGCGCAGGGATTGATTGGCAAATCGCAGGGAGGCTAGCCATGCCCGAGGCGTTCTTCGCAGACCAAGGCCGACCGAGATCGGTCATGCGGGTGCGGCAGGCCGCGAATGGCCAACCGCAATCGGTCCCCCAGTCCATCCCGGATGGCGACACAATTGGAGTTCACGTTCAAGGGAGCGGCTCGGTGCGCTTCCTGGGGATCGACTCACCCGAAAAGGCGTTTGAAGTTCCTGGATCGGGCGGTCAGATTGACCTGGGCTCGCCTCAGTGGGAGGCCTACCTGACCGATCCGTTTCAACCCCAGTTCGGGCCTTTCGAACTTGAGGAGCCCCTCGTCACGCACTTGCGCGGCCGGATTGGTCCTGGAGCGGGCGTGAACCATCGTCTCCACGCTGGCAACGCCGAACAGGCGCTAACCGCGTTAGTACAGTCGGACATGGCGGCCCTTGGGCAAGACACGAATACATTCGCCTACTTCGTGTCATTCGAGTTTGAGGTCTTCGATTCTTTTGGCCGCTTCCTTGCGTTCATCAACCGAAACCAGCCTGCGCCCACCGATCCGGGCCCGAGACCTTTGACCTACAATGCGCGAATGCTCGAGAGAGGCGCGGCCCTACCGTACTTCATCTGGCCGAACGTCGATCCGTTCCGCAAGGCCAGATCGCTTCTCG
Source organism: Nitrobacter sp. TKz-YC02 (assembly GCF_049852135.1). Taxonomy (NCBI): domain Bacteria; kingdom Pseudomonadati; phylum Pseudomonadota; class Alphaproteobacteria; order Hyphomicrobiales; family Nitrobacteraceae; genus Nitrobacter; species Nitrobacter sp. TKz-YC02. The sequence goes on along the minus strand of NZ_CP180728.1, from coordinate 2,571,064 downwards.
ACGCGGTGATCTCTCCGGGAGAAGCGAACAAGCTGGCCGAATCGACTCCAGCGTTGAAGCAAGCGCGCGACTTCGTCCGCAAAGCACGCGTCAACGGAGATGGTGTGTTTGTTCCAGCTAACCCGCTTCGCTTCGAGGCTTTCGAGGTGCGGTATCTGGGTCGCCGCGAGCAACCCAACCGAGCCATTATCGATCTGAGTCGCAGCGACAACGTGATCCTCCGGCCCCAAAGTTACTTCCGAATTCCAAACCCCGAGGACCGGCTGTTTATTCCCTTGCCATTCGTCCCACTTTTTGTGGCTCGTGGGTGGCGTCTTGAGGGGTGGGCCTAGTGCTGTCCCTACCGTAAATCCAATCCTGCTGGCAGTTGATCGAGAGTCGGGCGATGCTGCTGCTCGATGTTGGATTTGTGCAGACTGATCTTTGGAATGGTGATCGACCTGCTGCGGTCGCGCGTTGTGCTCGAGGCAGAAATTCTGGTCTTGCGGCAACAAATCAATGTGCTGCGGCGAACCCGTCCCAGGAGACCTATCTTCATCTCGATCGACAGACTGATCTTGGGAGGTGTCTGCCGATTGTTTCCCAAGATCTATGGTGCCCTGGCGATTGTCCGACCGGACACTGTGATCCGTTGGCATCGTACCGGTTTCAGATCGTATTGGCGCTGGAAGTCGAGCCGCCAGCTCCGGCCGACCGATGGTGCCGTTGGAAATTCGCCGGCTGATCCGCGAGATGAGCCTCGCCAATCCGTTGTGGGGAGCGCTGAGAATCCACGGTGAGCTTCTCAAGCTTGGCATCGAGATCGGCCAGACCAGCGTGGCCAAGTATTTGGCACGGAGGAGGGCTCTTCCGTCACAAGGATGGAAGACGTTCCTTGGTAACCATGCTGACGGGATCGCCGCGATGGACCTTTTCGTGGTGCCGACAATCTCCTTCGTCTGCTCTACGGCCTTCTGATTATGGGCCATGGCCGTCGGCAGATCCTGTGGGTTGGGGCGACCGCGCATCCGACGGCCGAATGGATCGCCTACCAACTGACGGAGACGTGTGGCTGGGAGCAGGCCCCTCGTTACCTGATCCGGGACCGCGATGGCGCATATGGCGAAATATTCCTGCGTCGGGTTCGGTCCATCGGTATTCGCGACCGCCCGACATCTCCACGCTCACCGTGGCAAAATGCGTATGCTGAACGGCTGATCGGATCGATCCGCAGGGAATGCCTTGATCATATCGTGGTGTTTGGCGAACGCCATCTGCGTCACGTGCCGCTCTCGTACATGAGCTATTACAACGGCACACGCACCCATTTGTCATTGAACAAGGACGCGCCGAAATCACGCGCCGCCGAGACAGCCGGACGCATTCTCTGTCGACCGATCCTGGGCGGACTGCACCATCAATATGCCCGGATTTGATTTGCGGTAGGCACAAGGACGCTTGCCGGTGTCGACCTCCGACTTCTTCACCCAGTCGTTCAATGTCTGGCCTGTGCAGCCGATCTTCGCGGCAACCGAGGTAATCGCAGCCCATCGCGACTGATGCTCGTGCTCGTGATCAAGGACCAGTCGGACAGCGCGGTTGCGGACCTCAGGCGGAAACTTGTTGGTCGTCTTACTCATGGTGGCTCCATCCTCTCAAGAGTTGGAGCCTCCGGCAAACCCGGGCGGTTCAACTATTACCTGCCCGGTGATCTCGAACGGCAGATCAACGCCTTCGTCGCGCACTATAACCATGTCCGCTATCACGAGAGCATCAACAATCTCACTCCGGCCGACATTTACTTCGGCAGATCTGAGACGATCCTCGCCGAACGCAAACGTATCAAGCTTGCTACTACCGCAAACCGCCGCTTGCAGCATCGGCTGCAGGCCGCCTAAACTCTAACCCCAGATGAGCCAGAGCCTCTTCGCGAAATGCCCGATCAGTCTCAACATGGTCTGACGACGGACAGGCGAGGCCAGGACGGCCAAAGCGAAACAGAGTAGCCCGATCATTTCGCCAGCTTAGGCGATTCCGTCACGTCATCAACTCGGATAAGGTTTTCGGTACACACAACCATCAATATATCCGGATTTGATTTGCGATAAGGACAGCGAAAGAAAAGTGTGTGTCAGGCGGGCCAATGGGGGCGCATGGTATCATCCTTTAGAGACTGTTTGCGTTGCCGTCAGCCCTCGTTTCAAATAAGAAAATAAGCATATTAAGGGATACCAAGCCCTTGTAGAATTTAGACTAACTCTAAAATGTAGCGTTGAGAACGCCCGTTCGGAAGGTCGCACGCGTTGGGATATGCCGATAAACATCTGGGCCTTTATCTCAGCCACCGCGGCGAGCTGGTCGATTACGCGACGGCGATCGTCGGAGATCGCGGGCGCGGCGAGGATGTCGTTCAAGAAGCTTTTTTTCGTCTCAGATCATCTTCGGCCGACCGGCCGCTGGATGAACCTCTCGGTTATCTCCGGCGGATCGTCCGCAATCTTGCGATCGACTGGGTGCGACGGCTCGCGTCTGAAGGCAAACTTCTCGCAGGGTCTGTGGCCTGTGAGACGATCGCTGAAGACCGGCCATCGCAGGAAGATGCGATCGTCAAGCGCGACGAGTTGTTGATCGTCATGGAAGCGATGGCGGAATTGCCCGAGAGGACGCGTGTCGCCTTGGAGCTGCATCGTTTCGAGGGTCTGACGCTCAAGGACATCGCAGCCCGTCTGGGCATCTCGGTCGCGCGCGCGCATTCCCTCGTCTATGAGGGATTGGAGTATTGCCGTAAGCGACTGGCACGGGAATCGTGACGCGCTTTCCTGCGCTTCCTGAAAATCTGCTGGTTTCATTCGTTCTACAATTGAGCCGGTTGATCGGACGATTCGTCCTCCAGGCGGCTCCGGGCACCGTACTTCTTTGGGAGATAGCTGATTAAACCGGACGACGACCATAACAGCCCAAGTCAACAAGCGCTTCATTGGCTGATCGCCCTTCAGGAATACCCTGACGATCCGAGCCTTCGGGCAAATCTTGAGCTTTGGCGTGCGAGCGATCCGGAGAACGCCCGAGCGTGGGAGGAGGCACAGCATCTCTGGGATGTGCTCGGCGAGGCGCGAGCCTCAGTCAAAGCGCCAATGCAGGCGACCCCACTAGCGTCAACCCGGCCCTCTCGGCTATCGACCGCCACGGCGCGACCGGCATCGCGCCTCCGACCCCGCCATCTCGTCATGGCAGCCGCGGGCCTCGCCGCAGCCTGTGCAGTCGTCATCCTTCAGCCGGCGATCGATGTATGGCTACGCGCCGATTATAGCACGGGCGTTGCGGAGACTCGGGAAATCCGGCTGGAGGATGGCAGCATCGCCTTCCTCGGCGCCGACAGCGCGATCGAGGTCGCCTATGATGCGAGCCGCCGCCGCGTGCGCCTCCTGTCCGGTCAGGCTTATTTCGAGGTTCAGAAGGACAGCGTGCGGCCTTTCCATGTCGAGGCGGGCTCCGTCGATACGGTAGACCTTGGAACCGCGTTCGATGTTCGGCGGAGGCCCGACGGCGTATCGGTCGCCGTCAACGAGGGCAGCGTAGCCGTGACATCGCCGATCGCCAGCCAGGCTCTCGTAACGCCGCTGGTTGCTGGCGATTGGGTCCGGGTCGCATGGAGCGGGACAGTCCGACGCGGCAACGATGCGCCCGAGTTGGCCGGCGGTTGGCGTTCAGGGATGCTCGCGGTCAAGGACGAGGCCATCACCGATGTCATTGACGAAATCGGACGGCACTACCGTGGCAAGATCATCATCGCAAGCGGTGACCTTGGCGAGAAACGCGTGACGGGCGTCTATGATCTCAACAAGCCCATCGATGCCGTTCATGCCGTCGCGCAGGCGCTTGGGGCACGCGCACGTCAGGTCAGCCCCTGGCTGATTATCGTCTCGAGTTCATGACGGCGATTGTCATTTTACAACACTTCTAATCTGCAATCCGTCGCTTTTCGCTAAAAAAATCCGGCTCGGCTTCGTTCCTTCAGCGAGGGTTTATTTCTGCGCAGCCGCGCAGCCCCTTGTACTGAGGAATGAAGGGTTAGGGGATGCAAGCGGAAATGAAGGCGCGGAAGGCGGGTGGACTCGGAAGTAAGGCTTTCGCGGCGCTGCTGATGAGTACCGCACTTGGATCGATAAACGTCGTGACATTAATTGCTCCGCAAGCGCAGGCAGCGCAATCCGGTTACGCAACTCAGGAACGGGCATTCGCAATCCGGCCGCAGCCCCTTCCAGGTGCCCTCATGGTGTTCGGTCAGCAGACTGGTCTGCAAGTCTCCGTCGATGCTGCGGCGGTGAGAAGTCTGACGTCGCCCGGCGCGACAGGCACCCTGACACCCGCCGCTGCCCTGACACGCCTGTTGGCCGGAACCGGCCTTTCCTATCGGTTCACTGGAGCTTCCACTGTCGTGATCGGGACGCCCGGCGCGCAAACCACGGGCGGCGCGGTGCCGGCCGGCGCAATCGCGCTCGATACCATCGATGTGCAGGGTGAGAATCCCAATTCGACGATGACGCCGATGCCAGCTTATGCGGGTGGGCAGGTCGCAACAGGAGGCCAGCTCGGTATTCTCGGCAATCGCAGTGTGATGAATTCTCCATTCAACATCACAAGCTACACGGACAAGTTCATCCGAGACCAACAGGCGGCAACGGGTGCAGACGCATTGATCCTTGATCCTTCCGTGCGGAGTACCGCCCCAGCAGGCGGTACAGTCAGTTCATTCAATGTTCGTGGCCTCCCAGCCAACGAAGGCAACAATGGTGAGTTCGCCTTTGGAGGGCTTTACGGTATAGCGCCGAGCTACCGCATCTTTACGGATTACGCCGAGCGTATCGAGGTGCTCAAGGGGCCTTCGGCTGCGCTCTCTGGCATCGCACCCAACGGTGGTGTCGGCGGCGTCATCAATATCGTGCCTAAGCGCGCGGGAGACGACTTGACTCGTCTCACTATGAGTTACGGTTCGGTCGCGAGGTTCGGCGGTTACTTGGACGTCGCGAGGCGCTACGGCGGTAACCGGGAATGGGGCGTGCGGGCCAACGGCAGCATGCGTGGCGGCGATACACCCATTGACCACCAGTCTGAAACGACGGCGGTTGGGTCACTCGCCTTAGACTATCAGGGCGAGCGGTACAGGACTTGGCTCTACCTCCTCGCGCAAAATGATCGATTTACCGCTCCGTCCCGCCCCTTCCGTATGGCTGCTGGCTTGCCGGTACCAACGGCACCAGACGGTCGGTTGAATGTGATCCAACCTTGGGAATGGTCGCGCATTACCGATCAATCTGTCCTATGGCGGAACGAATACGATGTAAATGATCAGATTACGGTGTTCGCTGACGTTGGTGGGTCGCGGTCGACGGTCAATCGTTTCTTCGCGAATGCACCTCTACACACCATTCTCAATCAGCAAGGCGACACGACCGCGGCGCCCCAGTTCTTCGGGCTTAACATCGAACGGTACACATATGATGGCGGCTTCCGCGCCCGTTTTGATACCGGAGTCGTTCACCATGCTGTCGTTTTCCAGGCGTCGGTTTATCATGACGCGCTGTACCGGCGGCTCACCAATGGCAGTCTGCTCGCGTCGAACATCTATAATCCGACGGTGACGCCCACTCAGTTCGCAAACGATATCCCCGGGCGTCCTCGGCTCTCGGACAGTCAACTCACGGGACTCTCGATCGCTGATACCTTGTCGATGCTTGATGAGCATGTACTGTTGACATTGGGCGTCCGGCGTCAAGGTGTCGAGGCGAACAACTATCTTTCTAATGTCGGAACTCCGGTGAACTCCTACGATAAGAGCGCAGTGACTCCCGTGGTCGGCCTCGTTGTCCGTCCCCGGGACAACGTCTCTCTGTACGCGAATTACGTCGAAGGTCTGAGCCGAGGTGATATAGCACCGGAGAATGCAACCAATTTCGGCGAAGTACTCGCGCCCTATATCACCAAGCAGGTCGAGGCTGGTGTCAAGGTTGACTTTGGCAGAATCGCCACCACTTTCAGCGCCTTTCAGATATCGAAGCCGAGCGGTGAGCTGTCCGCTGGGCGCTTAGCGCAGACTGGCGAACAGCAGGTTCGCGGGCTCGAGTTCAATGTCTACGGCGAACTGATGCCCGATGTGCGTGTACTCGGAGGCGTGTCGCTGCTAGATGGCACCCTGACGAAGAGTGCGGTCGCGGCAAATGTGGGCAATACGCCAATCGGCGTTCCGAACATACAGGCCAATATTGGGGGCGAGTGGGACTTGCCATGGATGAGAGGACTCACCTTGAATGGAGCAATCATCTATACCGGCAGGCAGTTCATCGATACAGCGAACCGGCAGCCGATCCCGGATTGGACGCGCCTCGATCTTGGCGTTCGGTACACGACGGCAATCTACGGCAGAAGGACAATTTTCCGCGCGAACGTTCAGAACGTGACCGGCGCAAATTACTGGTCCAGCGTGGCCTCGTTCGGAACGTTTTTCCTGGGAGCGCCGCGAACATATCTCTTTTCGATGAGTGTGGATCTGTAGTCGCCTGCACTTACAGCCTAGTGAGACGCTTCATGCATACTTGTGAAGGATCGGTCATCAGAACGAACAGTTGGTGTGCCGGTGAGGTCCGGACATCGACCAGCGCCTTCAAGAAATGACCAACGTCTTATCTGTGCGGACGGTATTCAAAAATTATTCGTCGGTTAGTGTGCGACGGGGCTTCTTGTGGGCTCATCGATGGCTTGGGCTAGTGTGCGGCATTGTTGTGGTGCTGATGGGGCTCACAGGAAGCTTCAATGTCTTTTACCGGGAAATCGACGCCGCACTGAATCCAGCGTTTTTTGTCCCCGCTGGTCCAGAGAAATCGATCAACCTGACCGAGGTGGTGCGGATCGCGGCAGAGGCTGACCCCGCGCCGATTTTCGCGATCGTAGTTCCCGATAAGGTTTGGCCCGTATGGGTTGTGATGCATACCCACGAAGGTCCGAAAGATAGCTTCAAAAATCTTTGGACCACCATGATCGATCCTTCGAACGGGAGGGTGCTTGGTCAGCGTGACTACACGAACGCGCCCGTGTTCATGATCTATCGCCTGCACTACACATTGCTGCTCTACGAATGGGGGGGCAAACAGGTGGTGGGCGTGGTCGGGTTCGTGCTGCTTGGATTGGCGCTATCGGGCCTATATTCATGGTGGCCCAAGCAGGGGAGGTTCTGGCGATCGGTATCGATACGCCGAGGTGTTTCGCCTCTTCGATTTTTTGTCGATGTTCATAACACGGCGGGTTTTTGGGCATTGATCGTGCTCCTGGCGATCTCTATCACGGGAATCGGTGTCGTTTTCCCCGGGGTGGTCCGCCCCGTCGTTGGTCTCCTGTCAAAGGCGACACCTGATCGCTCGCCTCGCATTGAGACTTCGTCGCCAAAGGGAACGCCGCAACTCCCGCCTGATGAGATCATGCGGATCGCACAGGCAACCAAGCCGACCTTGTCGATCACGGTGCTGAATCCGCCGACCGAGACTAGCAACGCATGGCGCATACGATTCCGCCCAGATGACGCTGATCCCGCTTTACGTTCACGCGGCGCGATCTGGATCGACCCGTGGAGCGGGGCGATAGTGCAGGATCGGGCCTCGGATGCCATGTCGATGGGTGATCGCTACATGACAGAACAGCTCTGGATTCATAACGGCTCGACATTCGGGCTCTTTGGTCGCCTGCTCGTGTTCACAGCTGGTTTCGCGCCTTTCGCCTTATTTGTTAGCGGCGTAACGATGTGGCTCAAAAAGCGCTCGAGCAAAATTAGAATCAATGAGGCAGCTTCGACGAGAGGCTAAAGAAAGCTAAAAACGTCAGCACCAAGCAAGGCTCGAATGTCAGCCCTTGTGAGGGCTTTCGATGTCATTCGGCGTGCGCGACAGAGTGCATTTCCACAGCTGCAAGAGCTATTTACAATAATTCTAAGATGAAAGGTAGCCGCACACAGAATAATTGAGTAGAGCATACTTTCTTGGGTGAGGACATGGGGGCGACGATGAATCCTTGGACGAAAAAATTCTACTGGGCCGTTTGTTGTGGCGCAGTGAGTTATCTCCCGTTGTCCTATGAATTAGCAGAGGACGCGTACGCGCAGGAAGCCACTTCCTTACCAGCCGTGACGGTCACCGCACCCAAGGCCGCAAACAAGAAACCGCGCACTGTTGCTCGGCGCGCTACCGCTCCGGTGAGATCGACTGCTGTTTCGCGCGTTGCGACTCCGGTGAGGGCGCCGGCTGTACCGTACCTCATGCCTTCGACCGGCACGATCGGTCAGCCGCCGGCTCCCTATGCCGGCGGTCAAGTCGGGACCACCACGCGTGTCGGCATGTTAGGCAATCGCAATGTCTTCGATACGCCGTTCAACACGACGGGCTACACTAGCAAGCTAATCCGCGACCAGCAGGCCAACACCATCAGCGATGTCGCCGACAACGATCCCTCGGTGCGTACGAACTCACCACGTTATAGCGGAATCGATGGGTTTTTGATCCGCGGCTTCCCGGTATTTGCGAGCGACTTCGCGTTTGACGGCCTTTTCGGCATCACCGATACGCGCCGCCCTGCGCTAGAGCCTATCGAGCGTGTGGAGATCTTAAAGGGGGCAAGCGCCTTGCTGTATGGGATTTCGCCGTTCGGAAATGTCGGCGGGACAGTCAACCTCATTCCGAAGCGTGCCACCGACGATCCGATCACGCGATTGACGACGGGCTTCGTGTCAAACGGAAATGTCGGGACGGCCGTCGATTTCGGTCGGCGCTTTGGCGAGAACAAAGAATGGGGCGTTCGCCTCAATGGTGCCTATCGCGATGGCCAGACGCCGATTGCCTTCCAGACGGATGGATTCGGCGTCGGCGCGGCGGCTCTCGACTATCGTGGCGAACGGTTCCGGGCTACGGTGGATGTCGGTTTTCAGAAGCAGAACCTGAAGGCGCCAACACGCGTGCGGCAAGTGAACCCGGGCTTTCCTATCCCGGATTCACCTTCACTCTGGATCAACCAGCAGCAGCCCTGGGAATACTATCAATCGAACCATCAATACGCGGCGCTTCGCGCCGAATATGACCTCAATGATTTCTGGACGCTGTACGGAGCTTACGGTCGCAGCAAATCTGACGAGACTTTCTTCGGTGGAACTCTGAGACTCACGAACGCACTGGGCAGGTTCACGTCACAACCGGCCCTCACCGTACAAGATGCCGATCGCGAAACCGGAGAGGTTGGGCTGCGCGGCCGTTTCGCCACCGGAGTGGTGAAACATTCAACCGTGATGTCGGCCACCGGTCTGTGGCAAGACAACGGAACTGCCGCTACCAATGTCGGATCATTGATTACGTCGAACCTCTATAACCCGGTTTATGTGGCTCCGCGTAGCGCGACGGGCCTGTCACACGATGCGCCACTTGCTTCGCGGCGGATCAATCAAAGCGTCGCGATCGCAGATACAATGTCGGTTCTCGATGATCGCGTGCTCCTCACCGTGGGCGGGCGCTGGCAGGGAATCGATGTCGCCAACTTCAATAGGACCGGTGCCGTGACCTCACGCCCGCAGAACGAGGCGATCACTCCTGCCGTGGCTCTCGTAGTAAAGCCAATCAACAACCTGTCGCTTTACGGCAACTACATCGAAGGCCTAACGTCGGGTGGAATAGCGCCAGTCGGGACCGCCAATGTCGGCCAAGTCTTTCCTGCGATTGTGGCCAAGCAGATCGAAGTCGGCGCCAAGTATGACTTCGGGACTGTGGGTGTGAGTGTAGCCGCGTTTGAGATTACACAGCCCAACGGGTTTACGAATCCGGCAACCAACATCTTCTCGGTCGATGGCGAGCAACGTAATCGCGGATTGGAGTTCAACACCTTCGGTGAAGTCGCTCCTGGAGTGCGTCTGCTCGGTGGCGTGGCCCTCATCGACGGCGTGCAGACCAAGACGGTTGGCGGCCAATTCGACGGCAGGACCGCGGTTGGCGTTCCAGATGTTCAATTCAACCTGTATGGCGAATACGATCTGCCCTTCTGGCGGACCTCGGGAGTAGCGACCCTGACCGGAAGGGTCATTTATACCTCGCGACAATTTTACGATCAGGCGAACACGCAGCAGATACCGGACTGGACCCGGGCTGATATCGGGGCACGCTACGTCACTAAAATCGACGGCAGGTTGCTGACGTTGCGTGCGGCGGTGGAAAACGTCTTCGGCTTAGACTACTGGGCAACGACAGGACGTGGTTTCCTCACCCCCGGTACACCACGCACTTACCGAATCTCGGCGAGCATCGATTTTTGAGTCGCCATGGGACAGTAACGTTGTGAACGACCGTTCGGGGGCAGCAGCTTGAGCGCGAAACGCCGATGCGGTGCGTGCGTTTGGCTGATCTTATCATCGTCGTAATCTCCTTCGATCATTCTCGCCAGGGGTTGGCCGCCGCATATGCGATGATCCTCGGCGAGCGCCCTGCACGCTGGCAAGCGGAGACGGTTGCGGCAAAGACGCAATTTACCGCGACAATTGCCCAAGCCCGGGCAATGAGGCGCCAAGGCCGAGGCAGCCAATGCGACGGACCTGTCGAGCTCCGAAGCCCTGATCAGCCACATCAAGCTGGAGATCGAGAAGCCGTGGCGCCAGTTGTGCGGCCATCGCTCGGAGCACGAAGCACAGTTTCCGGAGAGGGGACTTTCCGGGCATGTTCGTCCTGTCTGCCGGTCCTGCGATCCGGCACGCCATCAGCCGCGGTTGGACGTTCTGTAAGCAACCATACCGAAACATTGCAGGTCGGCAGAGCCGATGGAAACCGATGGCGGGTGGTTTTCGGCGGGTAGAGATCCTGTGCCCTGGCGCGGCGCACGATCTCTTGCGGCGTAACGAGGTAGCCCTCCCGCGTGGCGCTCACCTCCACGTCGTCGTAGTCAAGCAACAGGCATGGCACATGAGCCAGCTTGAGTTGCAATGCGGCTTGCAATCGATGATGACCATCCATGACCGCCATGCTGTTGCATTCCAGCACAATCGGGATGCGCCAGAGTTGTTCGCGCCGAAGTGTTTCCGCCAAGTTTGCAGCATGTTCCGGATAGTGGCATTCGTTCGGCAGGATCGAGTCGGCACGAACGAAGTGGACGGGCAACGCACAGAGCACGGCCGGCTCCTTTCTAATCCAGATAAACCCGTTCCGGATGCGGATGACTTAAAAAGTCATGATGTGAAATGTGCCAGCCATAGGCGCCGGCCAGCAGGAAGGCGATGCAATCGCCCGCGCGCAGACGCTTGACCCGGACGTCGCAGGCAAGCGTGTCTTTTGGCGTGCACAGTTCGCCGCACAAGGTCACTGGAGTCTCATGCACGGCCGGGCGCGGGAACGGATATGGCCAGGCTTCGCGCGGCAGCACCACGAACGGATGATTGTGCTGCCATGATGCCGGCAGCCGAAAATGGTGAGATCCACCACGCAGTATCGCGAAGTGCTTGCCGTGAGTGTGCTTGAGGTCGGTGACGTCGGCAAGGTAATAACCGCAGTCCGCAGTCAGAAAGCGCCCGCATTCGAAGACGAGCTGGAAGCGCGGCCGGCGCGCGGCGATCAACGTCGCCAATCCGGCGCAAAAGCCTTCCCAATCGAATGAGGCCTCCGGGTCGGCATAGTTGATGCCGATGCCGCCGCCGGCGTTGAGCCAATCGAATTCCAGTTGATAGCGCCGCTGCCAAGTGCTCGTCAGATCGAAGTAATGTTCGAGCAGGGCGAGATGTGTTTGTGCGTCCAGATTGTTGGAGATGGAATGGATATGCAGGCCTTTCAGACGTACGCCGGGTAGGCCGAGCGCCAGTTCGATCAGGGCAGGTATCTGCGCCTCTTCAATGCCGAACTGGGTCGCCTGCCCTCCCATGCGCAGTGTAGCTTGCTGCGGTACGGATGCCGGGTTGACCCGCAGCAGGATATCCGCTCGCTGATTGCGGCGGCGCGCGATCCAGTCCAGACGCCGCAACTGGTGCTCGCTTTCGACATGGATCAGCAGGACACCCTGATCAAGGGCGCCTTCAAGCTCGGCATCGGTCTTGCCAGGCCCGCCGAACACAATCGGCACCGCATCGTCGACCTCACGCACGGCCCGGATTTCCCCCAGTGATGCCACTTCAAAGCCGTCGGTACGATGCAACAGCGCCCGCAGAATCGGCGCGTCGCTATTAGCCTTGATGGCGTAGAACAGCTTGCACTGCGCAGGCAGGCAACGGCGCAGCGTGTCGACGCGCCGGCGCAAATGCGCCAGATCGTAGAGGTAGGCGCACACTGGTTCGGTGCGGCCATCCAGGTAATTGCGTAAGTGTTGCAGGTTCATTGCCCGCTATCTTTCATTTGATGCCGTGCCAGATGGGCCGCCATGGCGCGGCGGCTGATGCCGCGATCATCGCCCAGGATAAACATGCGCACCTGGTCCCGATGCCAGGCCTCGCAATCCTCCGGAGCGCGCGGCAACGCGCAGAACGTCTTGCCATGCTGCAAAGCCGCCGTGCGAATGCGCGACACCGCCGCGCGCACCTCCGGGTGGCGTGTCTGCCACGGAACTCCGAGACATTGCGAGAGATCGGCGGCGCCCTCCAAAAGCACGTCCACTCCGTCGACTGCGGCAATCGCATCGGCTTGATCGATGCCTTCGGTGTCTTCGATCATCGCCACGACCAGCGTGCGCTCACGCGCGGCCTCCAAGGCGGATACCAGATCATCGCGCCCATAGCCGCTATGCCAAGTGGCGTTCAAGCCACGCTCGCCGTACGGTGCGAAATGACAAAGCCGCACCGCGTCCCGAGCGGCCTGCTCCGAGCAAATGCGCGGAAACACGATGCCTTCGGCACCGGCGTCCAACGCCTGCGCGGCCTGATGCGGCGCCGCCACCCGGACCAGCACGGCGATCCCGGCGGCACGCGCCGCCAGCAACATGCTGGCTAACTGGTCCGGGCCGATCAGCGTATGTTCCAGATCGATCACCACGAAGTCGTAGCCGGCTGCCGCGATCAATTCGACCGAAAGCGCAGCCGGCGTAGAGCAAAATAATCCATACAATGGATGCGACGAGGCTTTCTGTTGCAGGCGCACTTTCAGAGACATGACGGCTTCCCTTCCGGCGCCAGCGGGTTCGGCGCGAGCCGAGTGCGCAAACGGATTTCCTGCCGAAAGCGGCGGCTTGCAAGCAGTTCGATCGAGACCTGCTCGGCAAAGCAATCGAACAATCGGTAGCGCGCCGCGCGTTCAGGGTGACGCGATTGATATGACCGCAGTACATCGCGCACAATCTCCCAGAACCGCGTCTCCTTCACGTCGTAGAAACGCTGGAACAGCCACGCCAGTTCAGCCATGTTGACGAAGAACAGGGCATCAAAGGTGAAATCGCGCAGCTCGTCGGCATCGTCGGTTTCCAGGAAAGAATTCGGATTGACGCGCGCATGTTCGGCCGGCGGCGCGATGAGCGCGGGTGCGGAGCCGGATAGCAGGGCCTTGGAAAACCGCACGCCGTCGTGAAAGTCCTTGAGCGCCACCCGTGCCGGCAGCCCGTCTTCGTGCAGGAGGATCATGTTCTGCGCATGCGATTCGAGTGCCGTGCCATGTTCCCAAAGCAGATGCAGCACCGGCAGCCAGGCCCGCTCAACCAAGCGCTTCAGCCATGGTTCGGGGCCATGGCGCCTGACCCACGCATCGACAAACGGCCGGCCATCGGCGTCCACATGCATCAAGGCGGTCATCGGCACCGCGGCTTCGCCCAGCTGCATATGCCGGTGCACGCTTTCACGCCAAATGCACGCCAATGCCCCGTATTGACCGTGCGCTGGCGCCAGCGCGGTGAAGCTCACGCCAGCCACTTCGCGCAGCAGCACCGGACGCACCATCGGCGCCGGCCAGCACGACTGTTCCACCAGGGCTTGCAACCAGTCGCTGATGACCGCGGCGTTTTGCACGGTGTGTGGCGCCAGCACGCGCGAGGTGGAGGTATTGACGAGGCTCATCGCCAGCTTGAGCGATAAGCCTTTCCGGTCATCCATATTACCGAGCGTACGGATGGATTGCTGCGGCAGATAGCGCTTCGTCAGCGGCCCGATGAGCAGCAGTTCGCCGCGCGCCAGCGCTTGATGGAAAGCGGGAAGAAACACTTCTTCCCACTGCCACGGATGAACCGGCAGCGGCACGTAATCGTCGGAACGCACACCGCGTTGGCTCAGTTTGTCGTGAAAGCGCTGCCAGTCGGTGTCCCCCAGCAGGGTGCGCGCCGCATGTTCCCGGTCGATCGTGGCGCTGACCGAGCAACGGCTGCGGTCGCGGCGCCCGGCCAGCAACAGCGGCGTCACTGCCGACGTCATCTCCGGCGCATAGGCGCTGTTGTCATCGAGCGTAAACCCGAGACGCGATTTGTAGCTGGGGTGATAAGGGTGGCTATCGGTCAGCCTAGCTTCCACCGTGTCGTAATCGGCACCCCGCAATATCTTGTCGCCGCGCACATGCAAGGTTTGAGCATCCTTGATCTGGGTTGCCAGCAGTTCCGCAGCAAACTGGCTGAGCCGCGTTTCGTCTGCGGTCAGCCAGGGTGCGATTTCCGCCAGGAACAGTGCGGGATCACTCGCTTCTTCCGTTACATCGTCCGCCCGGCGCTGCAGGGGTGCGGTGATGCGGACACGGCCGAAGCTGAAGCTGCGTCGCGCCTGGCATTGATAGCTGACTGCCGTGTCGTCGGCAGCGCAGCCGGGTATCGTCAGAGTTTCTCCGCGCCACACGCAATGCGGCAAAGCCTCTTCGAACAGCAAGGCTTCCAGCAGTTGGCGCAGCACGCGGCGGCTGGCCTGCCGGTAGGCCGGGCTGTCGATCAGGTTCTGATAATCGTGCGGATGCATGGCTTATCTCTGAAGCAGTGGATTGGGAACCTCCACCCACGACGGACGTTCACCGCGTTGCTGGAAACTGCTGAGCATGTTGGCTTTGGCCGGCAGCGTCGGCTGCGCGAGCAGCTGCAACACCAGCGAATCGCCGGTCGTAGCAATTCGGTCGGCCGTGTCGCGCCATAGCGCAGCCTCCGTTGTCAGGCCGGTGCGGGCCAGGCAGGCAATGACATGACCGATATGATTGACCAGCACGTAATACTGGAAACGATGCCACGCCTGCTGCTCGTCGTATAAAACAGGACTGTCGGGCTTCAGGCGATCGAGGAACGGGAAGCGCGTGCGGCTGATACTGGTGCCCTCCATGTCGCGCGCATAACCCCGTGCCGGCCAGCCGTCCTGGAATGCCATCATCGTGTTCTGCAGATGTGCCTCCAGACTAATGCCGTATTCGGAGAATAAGCGCAGCAAGGGCATCAGGCTCGCATCCAGGTAGCGTGCCCACCAGCGTTGAACTAAGGCGGCGTCGGGCGCGTTCCGCCCTGCAGCTTGGCGCAGCAGCACCCACAAAGGAATCTCACCCTCCGCCGGTTCTTCCAGCACTGACGCGACCACTTGCGCATGCTCGGCCTCGGTGCCTGGGATGGCTTTTCGGTACACCACCGTGCAGGCGGCGCGCAGCGCCTCGCTCGACAGCTTCAAGCTCTGGCTGCCCAACTCCGTCAAGATATGGAATGCCGGCTGTTCCAATGCCTCTTGCGGCAATTGGGACAGCGCGAGGCTTGCATCCAGCGCCCGCTCGACATGTTCGGGCGGATTGTTGCGCACGAAGTTGGTGATGCGGATATTGAGGGATAACTTGAGGAACAGCTCTTGAGCAGGCAACCAGACCGTGCGTACCGAGGACGTCGGCCAAACCACTTCCCCTAGAGGCCCGAGCGAAATCAGCGAGCGGTTTTTCACCAGCTCGGCGATCTCCGACAGACTCAACAGATGATTGGCTTGCCACGGATGGCAAGGCAGCAGGTGGTACCCGCCATCGGCCAACAGTTCCTCATCGAAACGTGCCGCCTCCGGATCGATAGGCAACTGTCCGGCGTTTACGACACGCGTATCCAGCAAGCTGGTGGCGACTGCGAAGTAGTGCAAACGAAACGAGGCTCCCAGTTCAGGTGCATAACGCTGCATGTCTTCTTCGCTGAATCCTTCCGAAGCCTTGGAAGTGACATGAAAAATATGGCCGAACCGCAAGCCTTGTTCCGCCGTAACAAAAGCCGATCGATTTGCGGCGGCATGGTGCTGGTGGAAACGGCGTACCTTGTCCACGCTGTTACGCATCAAGGTCTTCAAGCGATCACGGCATTGTTGCGCCGTCTCGGCGGGCTGGCCGCTGGCATCGGCGAGTGTGTCCACGATCCGGTCGACCAGTGGCGTCGCGTTCGTCAGGGGACACCAGTCGCCGTTGTACCCGATCCATGCAAAAGGCGTCACGCGGTGGTAACCGATCGGGGAGAAGTAGTTCAGCGCGCCGACCAGTTGATATCCGGTCTGCGCGAACGACACGAGATACGGCATCAGTCCGGCAGCCCGCCAGCCGGTTATCTGCGCTTGCAATTCGGCTGGTCCCGCGTCAGTCGGTGCTAAGCGAGGATCGAAACAAGCGGTCTCACGGCAATACGTGTTGAGGTACTGCTCCACCAGACGCCGCTCCAAGGGAGCGAGCCGCGGAAAATGCATTGTCATGCGACATCCTTCCCTTGGTTTTCAATCCTGCAAACAGGGTATGAGCGCTGCATGCCATTGCCGAGCACGAGTAAACCGGCCGCCATAAACAGTGCGGTGATCGGCCATACCAGGTTGGCAGGCGCAAGAAGCGGCATCAGAAGCATGACGATGAGCGGCCCCAGCATTTGGCCGACGACCATGAAACTGCGGCTCAACCCAGTCACATGCCCATAAACCGCTGCCGGCAGTTGACGACTGCAGGCCAGCAACATCGATTGCGCCAATGCGGCATAGCAGACCCCCTGAACTACCCTGAGCAAGGCGACCAGCCAGAGTTGATCGGCCTTCATCAACAATCCGATGGACAATGCGCAACCGATCGCGGCCAGCACGAATTGACGGCGCGGGTCACCACGATCGTTCAGATGTCCCCACAGCGGGCTCGCCAGCATAGTTGCCAGCCAGCCCAATGCATGCAGCGCCCCGGTCTTGCTGGCAATCGCATCCGCCGCGGGGAAATGCGCCATCAAATAGAGCGGGAAAACATTGACCAGTGCGAATGCAGCGGCCTGGGTCAGGCAGGCAGCTAACATCCAGTTGCGCAAATCGGCGCGGGCAAGCACAGTTTTCAAGCCGGCGAACTGTGGAAGGTTTTTATCCGGCGTCGACTTGGGCGGCTCTCTGAGCTGGCTCCATAACACGCCGCCCGCCATGCCCGTGAGCAGCGCACTCGCTATCAAAAGTGGCTTCAGCGACCATTGGTCCAGCATCATGCCACCCAGCACCGGACCGGCCAGCGCGCCGCAAGCAATCGCGCTTTCCTGCAAGCCCAGCGAGCGTCCACGCGACGCGTCGCTGCTGGCATGGCCGACGAAGGCAGTCAGTACGACGCCAATGGTGCTCATACCTTGCAGCAGGCGACCCAACATGAAGCTCAACACGCTTGTGCTCAGCGCCATCAGCAGCATGCTTGCGATGAACACCGCCAGCGACACCAGTAACATGCGCCGATAGCCGAATCGGTCACACCACTGACCGACAAGAGGCGCGAAGCACAAAGTGCCGAGCCCCGGTGCTGCCAGCGCGAGACTGCTCCAACGTGCGGCGCCAAGCGTATCAATGCCGGTAAGCGTCGCCATATACAGAGGTAGGATAGGCACCAACACCATCAGCCCGAGCGTCGTCACGGCTTGGCATGCCAGCAACAGGACAAGGTTGCGGGAACATGATGTTACGCCAGACATTTACATTCGACAGGTAATAACGGGTTGCTCAATCGTCCCATCGCGCTGGGCATGCCGGTGCCGAAGCTCGCTCGGCCGAGCAGCGGTGCCAGAAGCTGCTTGAACGGCCAATCAGGTTCATCCAGCAGCAGGCTCCTGGTCTCATTGGCGATGTCGTTCGGCAGCGGCACACGCGCCAGGCAGTCTTCCAACACCGTGCGTATGATATGCCAGCCATGCGACTCTTCCCGGCGGTAGCGCTCCGCCAACGCGGAAAGGATGGCATACAGGTTGACCTCGATGGCCAGGGTTTGCAGATACGCCAGCAACTCGCGCGGGGTATTCAGTTCGAGCGTGTTCGGCGTGCTGCGATCAATCATATAGTCCGGCGCCGCTACACCCTGGGCCCGCATCAGCGGCGGGCAGATGCGCAAGGTGTCGTGGTCGCGCAGGACCAGCGCGGCGATGCGCTGCCCCTGAAATGCCAGCACCACATTCTGTCCGTGCAACTCCGGCATGACACCGTACGCAAAGCAGCGCAGGCCCAATTCCAACAAGGCGCGGGCGATATCGGCGAACAATGCCCAAACCTTACTCTCCGTTCCGGCAAGACCGATCAGATGGTCGAAAGCCGGCAGCGTTCCTCCGGCGCTCGTCGCCGGCAATGCCGCCATCGGAATGAACGTCGCACCAGCCACCGTCGGATAGCGGCGGATCATACACGCCAGTTCTCCGGGCTCTGCTTGCAATGCATCGCGCTGGCTCAACGCCCACCAGTCATTCTCATTGCACAAGCGTAAAATGGCAGCCAGCCAGTCATCCCGCTGTTTCAGGCGCTCAAGGCAAGCACTGGCGAGCATGCCGTTGTGTAGATAGCGCGGTGGAAGCGTGCGCACCGCTCCCAACGCATTGACGGAAAGCGCAAGCTTGAGGTGCAAGCCGGGGCGGCCGATGACGGCAAGCGAACGCAGCGAAGCGGTCGGCATGACGGATCCCGGCCCTGTGCCCAAGTCAATGCAGCCCGCCAGGTCTGACAGTCCGGTGCGGTTAAGCCGCCCCCACTGCCACGGATGCGCAGGCAGCCATAAGTAAGTATCGCCATCGGCGCCGCGCGCGCGCGCCATCTCGGCGAGGGCTTGCTGCTGGAAGCGGTCCAGCAGCAGGTCCGACAAGGACTCGCAGGAAACGGTGAGGACCTGATCCCGCGGCAAGGCCACCCAATGCAGCGCAAACGAAGCGCCCGTTTCCGGCAAGTAGGTGGTCCCGTCGCATTCATCCCAATCCTTGGCGCGCGCCAGCGGATGAAACGGGCGGTCTTTTAGACAACTCACGGCCTCCCAGGACAGCAGGTCCTCCGGAGCCGCAACAGCCCGCGCTATGATGGTTGGTTCATACACCGCCGTCCATGCGGCCTGGTCGTAGGCTAACGCAAAGAAGTGGGCGAAACGGCCAGTCCGGTCGCCCCACCAGTCGGCGGTTTGCAGGGTCTCGACGACTTCGACGAGTGTTTGGTTTGTCGTACGGTGAGCGATATGCAACGCGACGGGCCGGTCCGACACCCGGAATGGGCGCAAACCACCGGCTTGATAACCGTGCCAAAGCAACGACCGCGTCTCATCAAGCGCGACATCCAGCATCGTGTCGCCGTCTTCGAGCGAATGAAACCTGCAGTGCTTGCGAAAGCCGTACAGATCCTCCAACCAAAGCGCATCGAACAGATCCTGAGCCAGCCGCCGCGCGTACGGATGAGATGTATTGGACTGCATGCATTTCAACCGTATAGCGGCAATTGCACGCCGACGCCGCGCTCGCGTGCCAGATGATAGAAATGCCGGGCGCATACTATGTCGTCGAGCGCCATACCCATCGGATTGAGGAGAATGATCTCTTCCTCGCTTTCGCGGCCGGGCCTGTCGCCCACGACGATTTGACCGAGTTCGGCGTGCAACCGCTCGCGGCTAAACCGCCCTTCCAGCACCAACTGGTTGATGATCTTTTTCTCGCGATTCGATTGATCCCAATCGTCCACCACCACTTTGTCGGCCTTTTCGTAGACCTCCTTGCACACATCCATGATCGATACGTTACTGACAAAGGCGCCCCGCTTAAGCCAACCGAAATGCAGATAAGGTGCATCGGCCACCGTGCAGGTCACGATCACATCGGCGGCACGCACCGCCGCTTCCGCCGAAATAGCCAGGACAAACTCCTTGTTCGGAAAACGCGCCGCAAACTCAGTAATGAAGGCGTCGGCAGCGGCATGCGAGAGATCAAACAGGTGAAGGCGCTCGATCGACGGGAATTGCTCCAGCAGGGTTTGTACCTGCATGCGCGCAATCGGGCCGCAGCCGATGCCGGCCACGTCGGTAAAGCCGGCACGCGCCAGATAACGAGTGGCTACGGCTGTGATCGCTGCGGTACGCATACCGCTAAGCAGGCCCCCCTCCATGAGCGCAATCGGATAATTTGTTTCCGCGTCGTTCAGCACCACGACCGCGCTGGCACGCTCCAGCCCGAAAAGGGATGGGTTATGCTGCCGGCTGCCGACCCACTTCACGCCCGCGATAGGCCGCTCGCCTCCCAGGTAGCATGGCATCGCGATGATGCGGTCGGCGATATGGTCAGCGGTCGGCCAGCGCAGGTAGGGTTTGAGCGGCTGCACGTATTCGCCGCGCGCATGCGCGGCTAACCCGTCGACAATGGCGTCGACATACGGTTGTGAATGATCGCCGCCCAACACGATCAGGTCGTTACGGTTGAGATAAAGCAAGTTCGGTGTGACGGTTGGCGAAGTCATGCTGTGTGTTCCATAGACAAGTTGACGGAATTTTTTGCCGTGCGCACCAAGTGGCGATCCTTCATGCGCGACACCCATTCGTCGTCATAGATCGTATCCAGATAGCGTTCGCCCCGATCCGGCAGAATGGTCAGGATGCGAGTGTCGCGTGGCAGGTCTGCACAGAGCCGTTGAATGGCCGCGATCACCGAACCGGACGATCCACCGGCGAAAATACCTTCGTGGTTGACGAGTTCACGGCATGCGACCGCGGATTCATAATCGTCGATATGAATTGCCTGATCGATCTCATCGCGCTGGAATAACTCCGGCACACGGCTGGCGCCGATTCCCGGCAGGTCGCGAGGATAGGGAGGCGTGCCGAACAGGATCGAGCCGACCGCATCCACTCCCACTACCTTCAACTCGGGCCACGCTTCGCGCAGGCGGCGGGAGATGCCATGCACGGTGCCTGAAGTACTGACGCCCAGCACCAGGTAATCCACCGGACGATCTAGATGTCGCAGGATCTCCTCACCTTCCCCATGGTAGTGGCTTTGCCAATTGCGCTCGTTGGCATACTGGTTGACCCATACGGCATCGGGCCACTCGCGCAGCAGGCATTTGATGCGCTCTATGCGCGTTCCCAGATAACCGCCCTGGCTATCCTTCTCGGTGACGAGCTCGATATTGCCGCCATAGCATTGAATAATTTTCAGATTGAGAGGTGAGATCTTCGGGTCGACCACTGCCGTAAAGCGCAAACCATGAATGCGGCAAGCCATGGCCAGCGCGATGGCGAGATTGCCCGACGAACTTTCGATGATGTGTGAATTCGGCCGGATGGACCCGTCCGCCAGACCGCGTTCGATGATATAGCGCGCCGGCCGATCCTTAACACTGCCTCCCGGATTGAACATTTCTAGTTTAGCAAGCACCTCACACGGCGAATTGCGAAACAAGCGAGAAAGACGGACGATCGGCGTATTCCCAGTGCTTTCGAGAATGTTGTGATAGATCATGAGATCATCCTTCACGAATGGATGGCTGGTGTGTGTGGATGCTTATCGCTGCTCGAGAAGTAGGAAGCCAGCGCCAGACGATGGGAAATTCCGACGTTGATACCGAAGCAGCGTCTATGCACATCGAAGGTTTTTTTGAACTAAGGCGAGAGAGATCGCGTCGACGCTCTCGAAGGTTTGCGGTCCGACAAGCGAGCGGTGCGCCCACTTCGATTCCTTACGAGAACCTTACATAACGAACAAGATCATTCGATCCTGATTATAGAGCTTCTAACTGTGAAGCCCGTTACTTCACTGGATAAGCTCACATTATCTTGGGCGAGCTCTAACAAATTTGAATCACTTTGCTCTAAACGTTGCGGTGGACTTGCGCACGATTTCATCGAGCACGTATCCTTCCTGATCGACGTGCGCCCAGCTAGCGCTGTTCTGCTCTCTGAAAAGTGGTCCTCCCTGAATTAGGCTATTAGCCGTTAGAGAGGATTTGGAATGCCCCAGAAGAAGCACAAGGCGGAAGAGATCGTCGCGAAGCTACGCCAGATGGATGTCTGTTGAGTTGCGACCGCCGTGCCGGTGCGCGCAGCTTTTGATAGCACGCGTGCGCCGGCGGCCGTGGCTAGTCAGAGTTTCTCTAGGATGTGTCTGTTCACAACTCATTCCGGAGAAACCGGTCATGACCACCCTAGATTTTACACCCACGGATGCCGTGCTGGTAGCGATCGATATCGCCAAGGTGCGCAATGAAGTTCTGATTGAGAGCCCCGATCATAAGGGCAGACGCTGATTGTCAGTTCTCAATAACCGCGCGGAACAAGATCGGTTGGTCGAAGTCCGGCGGTTATATGGGCGCCCGGTCGTCTGCGCCCTCGAGGCGACGGGCAACTATCACCGGCCGATCGCCTGGCGTTTGGCTGAAGCCGGCTTCGAGGTGCGGCTGGTTTCGTCACTGGCGCTGGCGCGGACACGAGAGGCTTTGCATAACGGTTGGGACAAGAACGATCCCAAGGATGCACAGGTGATCCTGCGCATGCTCAGGATCCAGGCGACCCAGCACTACCTCGATCCGCTCCGCGCCGGCATCAACGATGTCCAGGAACTATCGAAGACGCATGAAGCAATCGCCAACGCCAAGACGGAGATTCAGCATCGCATTCTGACGCACTATCTGCCGCTGTATTTTCCCGAGATCGAACGCTTTCGGGGCAATAGCCGTAGCGATTGGTTCTTCGCCTTCCTCGACGCCTGTCCGACGTCGGCAAGTATCACAGTGCTGTTGAATGTACCGTGAGGCCGGGAGAGGTTGTAGAACTGCTCCCACTCGGAGAGCCTTACGCGAAGATCGACATCGTCGGTGTAGGTGAGGAGCTGATAGAACTCCTGCTCATCTGTTTGGTGCGACCGCTCGACCTTGCCGTTCAGATGCGGCGACGCAGGTTTGATGTAGGCGTGGCGAATGCCGAGGTCCTCAACATGCCAATGGAATTGAACCTAAAATTCATGACCATTGTCGGTTCGAACCTCGCGGATTCGGAACGGGAATTTGTCGATGATGGTATTGATGAAGTCGATCGCGTTTGACTGATTCTGGCGGTCGTAAATCTTCAGGGCGCGGACGCGGGTGGCATCGTCGATAGCCGTGTACTGATAGCGCTTGATGGGCTTTCCGTCTTTGCCTTCAAATTTCAAGAACGTGACGTCGACCTGGATTTGGTGGCCCGGCACCTGTTGCTGATATCGCTGGGTATGGATCTTGCGGACACGTGTGCCGCCCGGCAGCCGGCTGAGGCTATTGCGCCTTGAATGCGATAGACCCCGGCGTCGGAAATGGTGATAGCGCGCCAGATACCAGACGATGCGGATTGGCCCCAGCCGGTAGGTCTTGCGCAGATGCAGCACCTTCTCGACGATCTCGGGAGGCGTGCGATTGGCAGGGTTCTTTGGCGCCGTCTTACGATTCTCAAGGCCTGCCAGGCCGTGCTGTCGATAGGCTGTTCGCCAACGGTAGAAGCTAGCCCGCCGACGCCGAAATACCGGCAGGCCTTTCCGACATCGCCAATCTTGTCAGCGTGCTGGAGCACCCGCAGCTTGTGGTCCACATCTCGCCGAAACTTGTGCATCCCGATCATCCTTCCTGCCATTGAGGTTCAAGAGAAAGGATGTCTCGCAAGTCCGTACATTCCTACATGTTGGTTATTTCCTGGACAGCGACGGTTAAACAATTAACCCGTCGCTGTGCGATAAGATCGTCCGGATCTGCATCGTGATCGAGGTAACGTTTATTCTTCACCACCGTCTAGCCGCCGTCGAACTTGTGCTGGTCGTACCCGCTCAAAGGTCCGCGTCACCGTCTGTGTTCTCCGTCGATAGATTGCCTCGCGTGCTACCTCAGTCGCAAACTTGTACGTGTCGGATCCGATAGCCGTAATCATCCCAATATCGCTTGCGGACCAGTCTGCATTCCGTCTCTTCGACATAGACCGGTTCCGGTGCGTAGTAGACAGGGGGAGGAGGTGGAGCGGCATAGACGCGGGGGCCGGCGAGAGCGCTGCCGAGAAGCACCCCGCCGAGGAGTCCCCCAGCTACACCTGCGGCAATTTGGCCGCCGTCGGCCCTTGCTTCAGGAGGGGACGCCACGAGCGAGCCAACGATGAAGCCGGTCGCAAGGACCGCCGCAGCTAACTTCCTCATTTCTTATCCATCTGCTGTTGGCGAGAGAGCACGAATAACAAGGATGACGATCTTTCAAAACACTTAAAAAAACTTTAGGAAACATCCCGCTCGACGCTGCTTTTACTCGGCCCCCCAGCGGCACGCGGTTGTCCTGTGGCTTACTTTGTCATCGCCATGCATAGGCCCAGGCATGCTGGAAGGTTCTGACGTACGGCCCTTGTGGGCGGCTGACTCGTCGTGATCATGGTCGTGGTAATCGTGCGTGTGACCATGGTGAGGCCGCAACCGTGATGATGGTCATCGTTGTCCTTGAGCAGCCAGGCGCTGACGAGGTTCACCACAAGACCGAGGACGGCCACGAGGATCACCGGACGAAGAGCGAAAGTCTGGCTACCGCAGGAGCGCTGTAGGTCGGTAAAACTGAACTGAATGTGTTCCAATTGACCCTTCTCTCGCGACGCGCTCTGTGGCATCGTAACTGTGTGCAGCTTGGTTCGCTCATATGCCGTCTGCTCTCGATCCTCGCGATCCTGGGCCTTTTGACTGCCCCGATGGCAAACCCATCGAGCGCGGCGATGGATGATGCGTCCATGTCTGAAATGGCTTCAATGCCGGCCGGCATGCCATGCTGCCCTGACCAAAAACCCGCCCTGCCGGATTGTTCAAAGTCCTGCCCGATGGCGGTCTTGTGCATGGCGAAGTGCTTTTCCGGCACTCCTGCCGCCTCTGCGGCCATTCCGGCCCGCATTGTCGTGGCCGCCGTGAAGATGTCGTGGGATGATATCTGGCGGGACGTTTTACTGGACCCACCTCCGCCTAAACCTCCCCGAGCCTGAATTCCATCGCCGGCCCTTCGTGAGCCGCATGCACCGCATGGCCAAACGGTCACGCGGTGAAGCCGCATGGCTTGATCGCAAGATCCTGCCATCAGCCCCGCGCATCCGCGTGCTCGAACGATGATTTTAGGAATCTCGGACAATGAAACAGTCGAACTTGAAGTGCGCTGCGGCGGCGGCGCTGATCAGCCTTGCCTCCATCAGCACCGTCTCGCCGACCTTGGCTGCCATTCAGGATTATGAGTTTCAGCTCGTTGAGAGCGAAATCAAGAAGGGCGAGGCCGTGATCGCGGTGCGCCTGATCAACAAGGTGGCCGGCAAGCCCGTGCCAAACGCCGTGATCTTCGCGACCCGGCTCGATATGGCGCCTGACGGCATGCAGGAGATGGCGACGAAGATGACACCGGTCCCCAGCCCTGAACCGGGCATCTACCAGTTCAAGGCCAACCTCAGCATGGCCGGCGGCTGGCAGCTTTCGATCGGCGCGAAGGTCCAGGGCGAGACCGGCTCCGTCGAAAACAAGCTCGTCTTTAGAGCCGTACCATGAACCGAGCGGGCCGCACAGGCCTCGCCTTCGCCGCCATTCTGGCGGCGGGGGCTGGAGGCTATTGGGCAGGCCAGCGCGCCATCGCGCTGCCTCCCTTCCCATGGAACCGAGCGATTTCTTCGTCAGATAGCGCAGCATCGGTTGCCCATGCTGGTCCCGCAGTATCCGGGCCAATCATCTACTATCGCGACCCGGATGGCCGTCCCGTCTACTCGGCTGAGCCGCGCAGGACGGCTGACAGGCGTGACTTCCTCGCTGTGCATGCGAGCGAGGACATCAGTTTTGATGAGAAGCCAGTGGCGATCGCGGAAGCCGCTCCGCCGGTAAACGGCGAACCAAGAAAGATTCTCTACTATCGCAATCCCATGGGTCTGCCCGACACCTCACCGGTGCCAAAGAAGGACTCGATGGGGATGGACTACATCCCTGTCTATGCCGGCGAAGATGACGATGGCTTGTCCGTCGAGATCAGTGTGCGCAAGCTGCAACGAACCGGCGTGCGAACAGACGTCGCTGTTAAGAGGGCTATCGTCAGTTCCGTGCGAGCCCCAGGCACGGTGCAGCTTGACGAGCGTCTGGTGACGGTGGTGGCGACTCGCTCTGACGCCTTCATCGGCAAGGTCGCAGCGGTGACGACAGGCGACAGAATTACCAAAGGCCAGACCCTTCTAGAGTTTTATTCGCCCGAGGTCGCGGTGGCCGGCGCGCAGTTTCTGACGGACCTTAACATTCGCGATAAGGACAACGCCCGCGGCGGCGGGCGGCAAAGGCTTGAAAATCTAGGCATTCCAACTCAGGACATCGCCGAAATTGAAAGGACCCGCAGGCCACCGCTTTCGATGACATGGCGAGCGCCCCGAAGCGGCGTCGTATTGGAACGAAATGCCGTCGAGGGCATGAAGGCAACGTCCGGGGAGGTCCTCTTCCGAATCGCCGACATTTCGACAGTTTGGATCGTCGCTGATGTGTCCGAATTTCAACTTGGTGCCGTGGCCGTCGGAGCTGCTGCCACGATCCGATTACGCAGCGCCAGGCCGAACGTTCAGCGGTCGCGTCGCCCTAATCTATCCGCGGGTGGCTCGGGAGACACGCACCGCCAAAGTCCGCATTGAAATGCCCAATCCGGATGGAGCCTTGCTTCCGGACATGTATGCCGATGTCGAAATCGCGAGCGGTTCGAGCGATCAGGTTGTGACCGTTCCCGACAACGCGGTAATCGACAGCGGGAACCGTCAAATTCTCATTATCGATCAGGGTGAAGGCCACTTCGAGCCCCGTGAGGTCAAGATCGGCACTCGCGGTGGTGGCTACACCGAAATTCGAGGCGGAATCGCGGCTGGTGACCGCGTCGTTATCTCCGCCAACTTCCTGATCGATGCGGAAAGCAATCTCAAGTCTGCGCTCACCAGTCTGACCTCGGGGGGCGGTACGCCATGATCGCTCGCTTGATCGCGTGGTCGGCGCGCAATCTCGTCCTGATTTTCGTCGGCACCGTCTTCGCCGTCGCCACCGGCGTCTACGCTCTCAAGACCCTGCCGCTGGATGCTATTCCGGACCTCTCGGACGTCCAGGTCATCGTCTACACTGATTACCCCGGCCAAGCTCCGCAGGTGGTCGAAGACCAGGTCACCTATCCGCTGACAACCGCGATGCTGACGGTACCAAAGTCGAAGGTAGTGCGCGGCTTCTCTTTCTTCGGGGTCTCCTTTGTGTATGTGATCTTCGAGGACGGCACCGACCCCTATTGGGCGCGCAGCCGTGTGCTCGAATATCTCAACACTGCTGCAAAGCGTTTGCCAGCAGGCGTGACGCCGGGCCTCGGACCCGATGCGACGGGCGTGGGTTGGGTCTATCAATACGCCGTTATCGCCAACGAGATGAGCCTTGCCGAGCTACGCTCGCTGCAGGACTGGGTGATCCGTTTCGTTGCCTCGAAGGCCGAAGGCGTTGCCGAAGTCGCGAGCGTTGGCGGCTTCGTCAAGCAATACAACATCGTCGTCGATCCGCTGCGCCTGCGAGCGCAGGGGATTTCCCTCGCTGTCGTACGTGATGCTGTACGCAACAGTAACCAGGATGTCGGCGGTCGCACGCTTGAGCTATCCGAGTTCGAGTTCATGGTGCGCGGGCGCGGCTACATCAAATCGCCGGCCGACATCGAGAACATCGTCCTGAAGTCCGAACAGGGCGTGCCGCTTCGCCTGAAGGACGTGTCGCGCGTCGAGATCGGCCCGGACGAGCGGCGCGGCATCACCGAGCTCAATGGTGAAGGCGAGGTCGCAAGCGGCATCGTGCTGCAACGCTTTGGCGCCAATGCATTGACCGTGATCGACAGCGTCAAGCAGCGCCTCGCCGACATCGCCGGCAGCCTCCCGAAAGGTGCGGAGATTGTGCCGGTCTATGACCGCTCGCACCTTATCAAAGCCGCTGTGGAGACGCTGCGTCACACGCTGACCGAGGAGAGCATCATCGTCGCGCTTGTGTGCGTGGTCTTCCTGCTGCATCTGCGCAGCGCGCTCGTCGCGATCCTGATGCTGCCGGTCGGGCTCCTGATTGCTTTTATCGGCATGAAGGCCATCGGGCTCGGTTCTAACATCATGAGCTTGGGCGGTATTGCGATTGCGGTCGGCGCGATGATCGATGCCGCCATTGTCATGATCGAGAACGCACACAAACATCTGGAGCGTGCCCCGCCCGACAAACCGCGCGTTCAGATTCTCATCGATGCGGCAGGCGAAGTCGGGCCAGCCCTGTTCTTCAGCCTGTTGGTCATTACCGTCTCGTTCCTACCGATCTTCACACTGGAATCGCAGGAGGGACGGCTCTTCGGACCGCTCGCCTTCACCAAGACGTTTGCGATGGCGGCCGCAGCGTTCCTATCCGTGACGCTCGTGCCGGCGCTGATGGTGGTCTTCGTGCGTGGACGCATCATCCCGGAGCACAAGAACCCGATCAACCGGTTCCTGATCTGGGCCTATCGGCCGATCATCCGTGAGGTGCTCAAGGCGAAGACCTTGACTATCCTGCTCGCGCTCGTCGCGCTCGCCGTCAGCATCTGGCCGGCGCGCCAGCTCGGCTCCGAGTTCATGCCAAATCTGAATGAAGGCACGCTACTCTACATGCCAACGACGTTGCCGGGTATCTCGGTGACGAAGGCGGCCGAGCTTCTGCAGACGCAAGATCGTATCATCAAGTCCTTCCCGGAGGTGGAGTCAGTCTATGGCAAGGCTGGGCGCGCCGCGACGGCAACTGATCCGGCTCCAACGGAGATGTTCGAGACGATCATCAACCTGAAGCCGAAGGACCAGTGGCGGCCGGGGATCACCGTCGATAGCCTCAAGGCTGAGATGGATAAGGCGCTGCAATTCCCTGGTGTCTCAAACGCCTGGACGATGCCTATTCGCGCCCGCATCGACATGCTCTCGACCGGCATCCGTACGCCGGTAGGCGTGAAAGTGTTTGGCACCGATCTCGGCGAGATGGAGAAGATCGCCCGCCAGATCGAAGCGGTGCTGCGCACGTTGCCCGGCACATCGAGCGCCTATGCCTAGCGCGTGATCGGCGGTTATTACCTCGACATCGTGCCCGACCGGGAAGCGCTCGGCCGCTACGGCCTTACCATCGGTGGTGTGCAGGACGTCATCGCCACCGCGCTCGGCGGCCAGACGGTGACGACGACGGTCGAAGGGCGCGAACGCTATGGCGTTAACATCCGCTACCCGCGCGACTTGCGCTCCAGCCCACAGGCCATAGCCTCGGTTGTGGAAATCCCGCTTGCCGGCGGCGGCGCGATCCCGCTCGGCGAGGTAGCGAAGGTTCAGCTCACCCGTGGCGCGACCGCGATCCGCACCGAAAACGGCCAGCTTGCGACCTTTATCTACGTCGATATCAGCGGCCGCGACCTTGGCGGCTACATTGCGGATGCACAAAGGGCGGTTGCGGCTTCGGTGAAGCTGCCGATGGGTTACTCGGTCGGCTGGAGCGGCCAATACGAATATCTGCAACGTGCCGAGGCAAGATTGAAGATCGTCGTACCGGTGACGCTGCTGATTATCTTCCTGCTACTCTATCTCAATTTTCGGGCGCTGACAGAGACGCTGATCGTCATGCTGTCCTTGCCGTTCGCCCTCGTTGGAGGCGTGTGGCTAATGTGGTGGCTCGGCTTCAACATGTCCGTAGCCGTAGCCGTTGGATTCATCGCGCTTGCCGGCGTTGCTGCTGAAACGGGCGTCGTTATGCTGATTTATCTCGATCAAGCCATGACTGAAGTGAAAGCGAAGCGCGCCAAGCAGGGTCGGAGGTTCACTCGGGCCGATCTTTATGAGGCAATCATGGTCGGCGCTGTTGAGCGCGTGCGGCCTAAGATGATGACCGTTGTTACCATCATGGCAGGTCTCGTGCCGATCCTCTGGAGCACCGGCGCCGGTTCCGAAGTCATGCAGCGCATCGCCGTGCCGATGATCGGGGGCATGGTCTCATCGACCATGCTCACCCTCGTCGTCATTCCAGCCATCTACGCTCTCGTCAAAGGTTGGGGGTTGACGCGGAACCAGCCAGCCACAAAACCCGAAGACAGACCCGTCGATCTCCGAGCCGCCGCCGAATGAAAGGAGACTGCGATGATGCACGACACGATGAGGTAATCTAGGCTGGGGAATGGCATCGTTGGCCCTTTGGCCGTGGTTGTGCTCGTCCTCCTGATCGCCACGCTCGTAAATCTCACTGGAACCACGCCGACCACATTTCTGGGCGATGATGGCCGTCCCTGGCGACATGATGACGATTGGTCGCGAAGCATCATACCGCCGCGAAGCTCGCCGGGGCGCATGACTTCATTCTGGAACTCCCGGAAGGCTACGACACCATGGTCGGTGAGCGCGGCGCCAGCCTCTCAGGGGGCCAACGGCAGCGCGTTGCCATTGCCCGTGCCTTGGTGGGAAACCCTCGAATCCTGATTTTCGATGAGGCAACCAGCGCGCTGGACTATGAAAGCGAGCGGGTGATTCAGGAGAAAACGCGCAGCGTTGTGCGTGGCCGGACCGAAAACGGGCTCGCCGTCGTAAGCCCCCCGAACCTTTTTCAGGGCGACCCGCCACACGATCGAGCGCTGGCTGATCGCCCCTTTGGCCGGCCCCGCGGGTTGCCTGACTTGCCTTTGAGAAAGCGGTATTCAATCGGGGGCGGCTTACGGCCGCTCGTAATCTTAGCCATTATTCTGCTCATTCAGGAAGTGACGGCGTAATACTTTTTTAATGTGCGCTTGATCTTGATCATATTCGACCCGCGCTTAATTCCCGTAAAGCTCGAAAGACCCGTTCGCATCTGACTGCGTCCGCCACCAACAAATTCAAAGACTTACAGGGCATTGAGCCGGATCAGACGCAGAACGGATTATCCGGTTTGCTCTTCGGTTTGCAATTCCTGTTCTTTTTCTGTTTCGCGGAACCGAAGTCTAAGCCATTCTACCTGCGGGTGAATAGGCAGAGGAATTCGTTTCGTTGGCGCAGCTTGCAGAAGCTTACATTCATTTCAGGCCGTACAAGGCATCCGATCGACAGATTCGGGCACTAGGAGAATACGCCCAGCGCATTGCCATAGAGGTTGCTGGCGAAATCTACGGAGGCGACGTCCTAGTTCATGTCGAACTGGAGGAGGGCCCGCGATTTTTCCGTTCGACGTGTGCAGCCCCTTCAGCGAAAGGGCCGGGATTCCCGTCAAAGACATTTATCGATTTGAACGAAGGCTGAAAACTCCGGGAAAACTCTACCGCATCACCAAACGGCTAGAAAAATTAGAACGATCTCTATCGGAGCTAAGTCCGAAGGACGTGCAAAAAGAACTGGGCCGCCTCTGTGGCGAGCTAAACGCGGCTGCGGACGACTTAAGTCAGGACGAAATTCAAGCGGTTGAGAAAGCGCTTCGTCGACCTAAGCTACCGCCGCCTCGGAAGTGGCCAGAGCCCAAGGTTCTCCTGCGTCGTGAAGATGAGCTTGAACTCCCGCTTGGGCAAATCCAGCCTCCAGTGGAACCAACTCGACGCATCGTATTCCAGTCGACGACGGAAGTCCCGCAACAGCGCCGGTTGCGGCTCAGACGGCTGACTGAGAACGATCAATCGTTCTTAGACTAGCCTTCGCGACCATCTTGACGATCGCCTGATCAGCTAACTCGCTCTGCCCGCCGGGGTAGTGCGCCTTCAGAATCTCCTCAACATCACGCGGGCTATGCCCTGTAATCGAATGAATCCGGTAAAGACTTGGTTCGGGCAGTGGCCGCCCATGTTTATGACGTGTGAACCTCATCAACGGCCCCTTGAACGATCACGGTTTTGCCAACGTATGACGGCGCGTCTGAGGGACTGATGGTCTGTGCGGTATTTCAAAGCTGATTGAATAAACAAAATGAGGTCATGCAGGCACGACCCTTCCGGCCGAGTGGAGTGAGACCATTCCAAATCAGTCCTTGGTTGAGGTGCTGCCGGTTGCATCGGAGCGCCAGATCCCTAAAGGCCATCAGTTTCTTAATGCAGGCGTTGACGATGAACAGTCTGTAGGCGGCACCTTGCCATCACTTCCTCGCTTCATAGGGCAGAAAGTACACACCCTCGCGAGTGCCCAGGCGCTCCTGTTCCCAAGCTTTACGCTCCTCGTCGGTAGCCGGGATGAATGCAAAGCAACTCTGAGCGCCCACTGTTTCGCCCGCTGCCGTTAGCGCCTCCTGGACCAGGCCATACACTTTTGGGGTCCCGATCAGTTCCTGCATACGCTCGTCTTCCGACGACAAGTTTACGGTGCCTACGCGCACACCATGCTCATCCGGGCTGCCCTCGTTCAGAACGAGGAAGATCGTGGTTAGCTCAGAATCCGTAGGTTCGCTCATCTATCCCTCCTCGCTTTCAGCCCAATCTCTACCAGCCTCCGAACCGCTTCCGGACGGCCAGGTAGGTCGTCTTGTTTCCGACGCCAGTCGTCGAGGGCCTTGGCCATACCGGGCTGGACGCGAACGCCAATTAGATCGCCAGTAGCGGGCGCTCTCCTTTTTGGTGTTTTGATGTTATCACGACTCAAATTCTTCATGAAGCCATGTTAACACGAAAACAGGCTGGAGCAAAGTGGCGATCTCGCGTCCGGCCCTAACCGCAACCGCCGTCTAGTAGCGATCATGGCTACCTCTGAAACTACCACAACCGTTCCAATCAGGGGCGAGCTCGACTGTGCTATTCACGCCGTACGTCAGCAAATCGACGACATTTTTTCCGCTGTGCAGGTGCTAGAGGAGTTTCTAGGAAACAACGTCGAGTTGTCTAATGGTGCCAGTTGGCTGCTCGATCGATCACCCGCCACGTCAACAACGCCGATGTCGTTATGGACGAGCTAGGGGGTAATAGACAGAATCCCCTTCGCGCCGGTGCCGGAATAACGTCGCAACAAGTGGCGGACGCATTGTTGGCTGCATGGCAGGCTAATCGGCATCGTCCACCGACGAGAGGCTGGCGGCCTGAAACTATTCAAACTTGAATAATTTGGCCCGCCTCACCAAACGGGGCGGGCTACTTTCCACTAATGGCCTTCGCTATTTCCGATCCGATCGCATCAGCCGCGCGCCGCGGTACTTCGTCAGCGATGTGAGCGTAGCGTTTCGTGGTGCTTGCGTTCGCGAGGCCGAGGAGGGCGCTAATTGCCGGGAGACCATGCCCTTGCCCAGCGCCTACGGCGGCGAATGAGTGTCGCAGATCGTGCAAACGAGCCTCCTTCACGCCAGCGCGTTTGATAATGGCTTGCCAAGGTCACTTTAGGTCGGCGCGTGGTTTCTCCTTCTTGGTGCCAGCTGACTCTCCCGCGATCACAAATGCACCGATGCGCGGAATGTTCGTCAGAATGTCGGTCGCCGCGCTTGGCAGGAATACGACATTCTTTCCTGTCTTTGAGTCTGCCAGGCGCAATACGCCTCGATTGAGGTCGACCTCTTTCCATCGAAGATCCAAAATTTCCCGCAGCCTGCATCCAGCCAGCATCAGAAATCTTATCGTGGCGGTGACGTGCGGCGACATCACGACCTGCTGGCCTTTTGGCGAGTGTTTTGCGTCGCCGGCGAGGGCGGCGAGGAGCTTCAAAACATCCGAACCGCCGTCGCCACTAGGCAAATGCCGCATAGCCAACAAAAACCTAAATGATTTTTAGGTAGCCTTTTTCCGAGAACAGGTTTCCCGAATCTGAGAATAGGTTGAACCGGGTCGCATCTAGTCATCCGAATCGAGTGCTCTAAACATCAAATCCAGAAGCATCGGCCGCCGCGCTGGGTCAGCGGCCTTCAACATTTTCGAATACACCGTCGCAACAGCGCTTATGCCCGCTACCCATCGACCATCGGCAACGCGCGTCATGATAACGCCCGTATTCGAAGCCTCAAAAATGAACTCAGATGTGCTGAGTTTCAAATCGTCCATCAGAAAAATCCCCCTCTCCCCAAAAGGCACTGTCTGGATCGGCGCGGTTATGCCAGCGCATCGAACATCAATCCAAACAGCCTTTCTCGATACGTACCCGGCATTTCCGTCGTGACCATCTTTGCAAAGATCGCGACCGCTTCAGCGCTGTTCGAAGTACGCTGCTCACTGTCCGCAATTCGCGTAATGCGTAATCCCTCACTAAAGGTTTCAAAGTTGAGGTCTGGACCTTGAAGTTTCAAATCACTCATAAAAATACACCTTCTCGTTGAAAAAGACTGTCAGTTCCAAATTGGTTTTCTTTCACCCGCCAAGCATTCGCCAAGCCATGATGGATCACCGAATCTGTGAGTCAACTTGGCTGCGGCGTCCCGATCCATGTTGGGAGTTGCCATCGTTCGAAGCGGAGCGTCACGATTGCCATCAAGTATCGCTTTGAAGCGCTCTTGATCACCCCGCAGAGGAACCTACGCGAGCCTGGTGACCAAAGGGAATTGCTCCCTTCTCTGATAGCCGATCAAAGCGCCCCCACGATGCGTGGTTCGATTGCTTTCGCCAATTGTTCACGGGATCGGGCGGCCAGTCTGTGCACTCATGCTACAGCGTATACAGGTTACGCTTTTGCAACGTCCGATCGGCAGCTCTTGATCTAGATCAAACTGGCTGTTCGGTTTCGGGATGACCATCAAACGGTGAAAGGTATGGAAGGCCGGCGGAATTCGCATCCGAGTTCACAGCGACAATCTTCCGGGAACGGAAGTGATGCTGGGGGAGGGCGGGCCGATGGCGATGCGGATCGG
Organism: Nitrobacter sp. TKz-YC02; assembly: GCF_049852135.1. Lineage (NCBI taxonomy): Bacteria > Pseudomonadati > Pseudomonadota > Alphaproteobacteria > Hyphomicrobiales > Nitrobacteraceae > Nitrobacter > Nitrobacter sp. TKz-YC02. Next base: position 2,536,144 of record NZ_CP180728.1, on the reverse strand, counting down.
AGCTTCTAGGTGAGGACTGACAACAGGTTTAACGTTGCAGGTATCGCTGGGAGGTAGGGATGGCAAGCACGCTTTCTAGCAAAGAGCGGGCGATGATGGATGCGTACTGGCGGGCGGCCAATTACCTTTCGGTCGGCCAGATCTATCTCTACGACAACCCGCTGCTTAAGCAATCGCTCACAAAGGATCACATCAAGCCGAGGCTTCTTGGCCACTGGGGAACGACGCCAGGCCTGAACTTCATCTATGTCCACCTTAACCGGGTGATAAATAAGCACGATCTCGACGTGATCTACGTCACCGGCCCCGGACACGGTGGTCCCGGGCTGGTCGCGAACGCTTACCTGGAGGGGACCTACAGCGAGGTCTATCCGAACATTTCTCCCGATGAAGAGGGAATGAAGCGACTATTCACCCAATTCTCCTTCCCGGGCGGTATCCCGAGCCACGTTGCACCGGAGACCCCTGGCTCAATTCACGAAGGCGGGGAACTCGGCTACGCCCTCTCACATGCCTACGGAGCGGCCTTCGACAACCCCAATTTAATCGTGGCCTGTGTCGTCGGCGACGGCGAAGCGGAAACTGGACCGCTGGCAACGAGCTGGCATTCCAACAAGTTCTTGAACCCGGCGACCGATGGGGTGGTCTTACCGATACTTCACTTGAACGGCTACAAGATCGCCAATCCCTGCATTCTCGCGCGCATCAGTCATGATGAATTGGATCATCTATTTCGTGGTTACGGCTATACGCCATATTTCGTCGAGGGGGATGAGCCGGAAAAAATGCACGAGCTGATGGCCGCAACCATGGATAAGGTTGTCGGGGAAATTCAGCGCATTAAATCCGCTGCACTCAAAGTTGGATTTGAGGAGCGCCCACTATGGCCGATGATTGTACTCCGCACACCCAAAGGCTGGACATGTCCGAAGGAAATTGATGGCAAGCGCACAGAGGATTATTGGCGATCTCACCAGGTGCCGATGGGTGAGATGCATCGGAACGCGGCCCATGTGCGTCTCCTCGAAGAGTGGATGAGGAGCTATCGACCTTCAGAGCTGTTCGATGACAGCGGCCAGCTCCACCCCGAGTTGGCCGACCTCGCCCCTCGAGGCGCACGTCGCATGAGCGCCAACCCGCATACCAATGGCGGGTTGATCCTGCGCGAACTGCGGCTGCCAAATTTTCGCGATTACGCTGTCGACGTGACCGCACCCGGCGCCGAAACCGCCGAATCTACGAGAGCCATGGGTCGGTTCCTTCGCGATGTAATGAAGCTAAATATGGAGGCCCGTAATTTCCGGCTCTTCAGTCCAGACGAGAACAACTCGAACCGCTGGCAGGATGTACTAGAAGTCACCAATCGTGCCTGGGCCGCAAACACCTTCTCCTGGGATGATCATCTAGCACCCGATGGGCGGATTATGGAAATGCTCAGCGAGCATCAATGCCAGGGCTGGCTCGAGGGCTATCTTCTGACCGGCCGGCACGGCTTTTTCTCCTGCTATGAGGCGTTCATCCACATCATTGACTCGATGTTCAATCAGCACGCCAAGTGGCTGAAGGTTTGCAATCACATTCCATGGCGACGGCCTATTGGCTCGCTAAACTACTTATTGTCGAGCCATGTCTGGCGCCAGGACCACAACGGCTTCAGCCATCAAGACCCAGGGTTTATCGACCACGTCATTAACAAAAAAGCTGAGGTCATCCGCGTCTATCTCCCCCCTGACGCTAATTGCTTGCTCTCGGTCACTGATCATTGTCTGCGCAGCCGAAACTACGTCAACGTCGTCGTCGCGGGGAAGCAGCCCGCTCCTCAATGGTTGACGATGGACGAGGCTGTCAAGCATTGCGAAGCTGGATTGGGTATTTGGGAATGGGCCAGCAATGACCATGGTGGCGAGCCCGATGTCGTAATGGCTTGCTGTGGTGACGTGCCAACGCTGGAGACGCTCGCCGCTGTCGATCTCCTTCGAAGATACGCGCCAGATCTGAAAGTCCGCGTCATCAATATCGTCAATCTGATGAAGCTGCAGCCTCCGAGCGAGCATCCGCACGGTCTGTCTGATCATGATTTCGACGCGCTTTTCACGACTGACAAGCCGATCATCTTTGCGTTCCACGGGTACCCGTGGCTGATTCACAGACTGACCTACCGGCGCACGGGCCACAACAACGTGCATGTGCGGGGTTACAAGGAAGAGGGCACCACCACGACACCGTTCGATATGTGCGTGCTTAACGAGCTAGATCGCTTCCACCTCGTAAGCGACGTAATCGATCGCGTGCCGAAGCTCGGATCTCGCGCTGCCTATGCCAAGCAGGCCATCCGCGACAAGCTCATCGACCACAGGGCCTTCATCGCTCGGTATGGGGACGATATGCCGGAGATCACTGGCTGGAGATGGGGGCAGGAGGCGTCTTCTGCGGTCGTTCACTCGACCGAGGCCGACAACGTCTAATTTGGAACAGGCCTCTCCTCGAAGCGGCGGCGTGATGATCGAACGATTAGGAGACTGAAACGCGATTGAACGAAAACTTGAATAGTCTGGCTGCGATCCAGTTCTGTGGCAGAAAACTCGGGGATGTCTTTGGAGAAGGATCATGCGGCAGCATATCAGGCGCGTCAGCCGCGATCAGTACGACGCCGTCCTCTTTGATCTCGACGGTGTCGTAACGGACACCGCCGGCCTCCACGCGAAGTGCTGGAAACAGATGTTCGACGAGTACCTTCAAAAGCGTTCGAGGCATAGCGGGGAAGCATTCCGTCCCTTCGATCTCGCCGCGGACTACCGGCTCTATGTGGATGGCAAGCCCCGTTTCGACGGTGTTCGCGACTTTCTCCGCTCTCGCGGAATCCAACTCCACGAAGGAAACCCTGATGACCCTGCAGAGGTTGAGACAGTGTGTGGACTTGGCAACCGCAAGAACGACCTCATCAACCAGATTATAGCGGATGTAGGTGTAGAGCCCTACCAGGGAACCGTGCAATTTATCCATCAGCTTCGCCGCAATGGATTCAAAATTGCCGTCGTCACCTCAAGTCATAATTGCACGGCAGTGCTTCAGATCGCCCAGTTGGACGACTTCTTCGAGGTGCGGGTTGATGGTGATACCATCGATGCGCAAGGTCTTTCCGGGAAACCCGCCCCGGATACGTTTTTGATAGCGGCAAAGCTACTGGGGGCTGACCCGGCACGGTCCGTTGTCATTGAGGATGCTATTTCCGGAGTGCAGGCTGGAGTTAATGGGAACTTCGGGCTTGTGATCGGTATTGCGCACAAGGGGAATACCGAGGAACTGAAGCGTCATGGGGCTCACTTGGTAGTCCAGGATTTAGCCGAACTGCTGGACTGACGAACGCCTCGCGATGCCTTTGGAGAAACAGCCCGATGCTGCATCATGAACGTCTCAGACCGCCATCCCACGATTATCCGGCCGACGAATGGAACGTCGTCGAAAAAGCGTTTCATCCCGAATTGCTGGCTCAGCTCGAAACGATGCTAGCGCTCGGTAACGGGTACCTCTGCATACGGGGGTGCCCGGAGGAGGGCGGCCCAAACTCTGAAAACGGCACTTTCATTAATGGGTTCTATGAAACGTGGCCGATCATCTATGGAGAAGAAGCCTACGGTTTCGCAAGGACTGGTCAGACGATCTGTAACGTGACCGACTGCAAAGTCATCAAACTTTTCGTCGACGACGAGCCGTTCTGGCTGCCCCATGCGCACCTTTTGAACTATGACCGACGACTCAATATGAAGGCGGGAACACTAGACAGGGAGATTGTTTGGGAAACTCCATCTGGCAAACAGGTGTCCATTATATCCCGACGTTTGGTCTCCTTCGTCAATAGGCACGTGGCCGCCATCTCCTATCGTGTAACAATACTCAATGCACAAGCTTTTGTCGTGATCTCTTCGGAGATGACCGCAGACGAACGCGGCACTCGCAGCAAGGAAGACGATCCACGACTGGCGAAAGCCCATCCAGGCCGCGTGCTGCATCAGCGGTCCACCCATTCCAAAGACCGCCGCATCGTGCTGTGCCATTCGACCGAAAGAAGCCGGTTCGTCCTCGCATGCGCGACTGACCATGCGATAGAGAGCGCGTGCCCGCATTCCTACAAAGTCGCCCATAGTGGTGACTCCGGCCAAGTCGCCTTCACAATCGAAGCGCGGCCGAGCTGCTCCATCCAGCTTACCAAATTCATGGCCTATCACGCCTCGCAGACGGATTCTCCCGAACAGATCTGCAGCCGTGCTGGGTGGACAATGGATCGCGTGGTGAGCCAGGGGTTCCAGAATTTGCTCGCCTCCCAGGAGCAATACATGGACGATTTCTGGCGCAGAAGCGATGTTCGGATCAAGGACGTCAGGGAGGATCGAACAAAACGCAGTACAGCCGAGATCCAGCAGGCAATCCGGTTCAATCTTTTTCACATCCTGCAAGCCTCGGCGTGTGCCGAAGACAGGGGTGTGCCGGCGAAGGGCTTAACCGGACAGGCCTATGAAGGGCACTACTTCTGGGACACCGAAATCTACCTTCTGCCGTTTCTGACGTACACCTCGCCCCGCATCGCCAGAAATCTGCTGGCATTCCGCTACAAGATGCTGCCTCAGGCACGGGCCCGCGCGAAGGAGTTAGGCCACCGGGGAGCGATGTTTCCGTGGCGCACCATTAGCGGCGAAGAAGCATCGGCATATTACGCCGCAGGTACCGCACAATATCACATCAACGCAGACATTATATACGCGCTGCGCAAGTACGTGCAGGCAACGGGCGATGAATCGTTTCTGCGGGACTACGGCGCCGAAATGCTCGTCGAAACTGCACGTTTGTGGGCGGACCTGGGCTTCTATTCGGATGCTAAAGGCGACAGGTTCTGTATCAACGGCGTCACCGGGCCAGACGAATACAATGCAGTCGTAAACAACAATGCATACACGAACTTGATGGCCCGCGAAAACTTGCGCTACGCAGCTCACGTTGTCGAATCCATGCGCAAGACAGAACCGGACGCATACAATACTCTTGTGCACAAAACGGCACTCGAGCCCTCTGAGGTGACAGCATGGATTCGCGCGGCAGAAAACATGTATGTCCCATATGACGAGAAGCTGGAGATCATCCCTCAGGACGACAGCTTTCTGGACCGAGAGCCGTGGGATTTCCAGAATACGCCGCGCGAGCGTTATCCGCTGCTCTTGTTTTATCATCCACTGAACATTTATCGAAAACGAGTGATCAAACAGGCGGACGTGCTTCTAGCCATGTTCCTGTTGGGTGATGCTTTTCCAACTGAGGCGAAGAAACGCAACTTTGATTTCTACGATCCTTTGACGACGGGCGATTCATCTTTGTCGTCGTGCGTCGAAGCAATTGTCGCCGCACAGACGGGTGATATGGACAAAGCGATTCGATACGGAATGGCGGCGCTCCTCATGGACTTGGCCGACGTCGGCGGCAACGTGAGAGACGGCTGCCATATCGCCTCAATGGGCGGCACCTGGATGATGCTCACCTACGGTTTCGGAGGGATGCGGGATTCTGACGGGATGTTGTCGTTCTGGCCACGTCGCGCGCCTGAAGAGAATGCGATCCTTCGATTTCCCTTAGTCTACCGCGGCCAGATGCTGGAAAGTTGGAATCGGCCTGGACACCGTGGAGTATAAGCTGCGCGAAGGTGAACGTCTTGTGGTCCGCCATGAAAGGGAAGAGATCGAGTTAACTCGGGAAAATCCGGTCGCGGTCCGGCCGATTAGCAGGGGGCCGACAATCTAGATGCCGGACGGACAAGAGGTTTTATAGGAGCAGGCTCGGATGGCGACCACATAGCAGGCATGGAAAGGGTGCGGTTTTCTGGATCGGAGAGCTCCGTCGACAAAAATCGATGTGCACCAAGATGGCCAGAAAGGTGATCTGGCTTCATGAGTCAGGATGCGGTTGGGCCAAGCATGGAGGACGAACCTATGGGATCTGCAACCGCGAGTTATTCCGGAGCCAACTCGTCCAGCCCGATCGCTCTCACGAACGTTCGCACCGGACTCGGTGCGGATGCGATCGCCGCAGCCTTAATCGAGAATTTGCACTGCCTTCTTGGAAAACTGCCACGATACGCGACACGAAATGACTGGTACATGTGTCTCGCTTACACCGTTCGCGATCGCATGATGGAGCGCTATGTAGCAACGTTAGAATCCATTACCGAAACGAATCCGGACGCCAAGGTCGTTGCATATCTTTCTGCGGAGTTTCTGACCGGGCCGCATCTTGGAAACAGCCTCGTCAATCTCGGTATTTGGCGAGCAGTAGAGGATGCGCTGTCGCGAGTGGGGCAGGGCGATTTATCGAGCCTTTTGGACCAAGAGGAGGAACCTGGGTTAGGCAATGGAGGTCTTGGCCGGTTGGCCGCGTGTTACATGGACTCGCTCGCGACGCTCAACGTTCCTGCGATCGGCTATGGCATTCGCTATGAGTTCGGGATCTTCGATCAAGCGATCCGTGACGGCTGGCAGGTCGAACTGACGGACAAGTGGCTACGCTTTGGTAATCCCTGGGAGATCATTCGCTCCGAGATCGCGTTCGATGTGAAGCTTGGCGGACGCACGGAGCGCTATCGCGACGAGGCCGGTTGCTGGCGCGTACGCTGGATTCCTGAGAAAGTGGTCAAGGGCGTCGCCTACGACACGCCGGTCCCAGGCTATCGTGCGCCCACCACAAATCTGCTGCGCTTATGGAAGGCCGAAGCCACGGAATCTTTTGATTTTGAAGCATTCAACGTCGGCGACTATTACCGGGCGGTTGACGAGAAGATTGAATCGGAAACCATCACCAAGATTCTATATCCGAATGACGAACCCGAAGCCGGGAAGCAGCTGCGGCTGGCGCAGCAGTACTTCTTCGTGTCCTGCTCGCTCCAGGACATGATCCGGTTGCTCATCTTGCGCGGCAAGCCGCTCCACGAGTTCCACTTATACTGGGCCGCGCAGTTGAATGATACGCATCCCTCTATCGCCGTCGCCGAGTTGATGCGGCTCCTTGTGGACGAACACGCGATGGAGTGGGATCAGGCCTGGGCTATCACCCAGCAGACCTGCGGCTACACGAACCACACGCTTCTTGCCGAAGCGCTTGAGCGATGGCCGCTATCGTTGTTTGCCCGACTGCTGCCGCGCCATCTGGAGATCATTTACGAGATCAATCGTCGTTTCCTGGACGATATTCGGCTGCGTTATCCGAGCGATGATCAGCTCCTCCGGCGGCTCTCGCTGATCGACGAGACGGGAGGAAAATATATACGCATGGCGCATCTCGCCAGCGTAGGCAGCCACGCGATTAACGGTGTTGCGGCTCTCCATACCGAACTTCTGAAGCAGACGGTGCTGAGCGACTTCTACAGAGTGGCGCCGGGAAAATTTTTCAATGTGACCAATGGTGTGACGCCGCGCCGCTGGATCGCTCTGAGCAACCCGAACCTGAGCGCTCTGATTACCCGGAAGATTGGTGACCGATGGTTAGCAGATTTGGAGAAGGAGTTCGAACACCTCGAGCCGTTAGCTGTAGACGCAGACTTCCAGAAAGATTGGCAAGCCGTTAAGGCCGATAACAAACGTGTGCTGGCGGATCTCATCAAGGAACGAGCCGGCGTCATCGTTGATCCGCGCTCGCTCTTCGACATTCAGGTCAAGCGGCTGCACGAGTACAAGCGTCAGCACCTGAACGTTTTGTACCTGATCACTCTTTTCAACAGACTAAGGCGTGCTCCCAGCGCCGCGGAAATTCCCCGAACGGTCATCTTTGGCGGCAAGGCTGCTCCCGGATACCGCATGGCCAAGCTCATCATCAAGCTGATTAACTCAGTCGCGACAGCCATCGATCAGGACCCGGTTGTCTCTCAGGTTCTCAAGGTGGTGTTCCTGCCGGACTTCAACGTCAAAAACAGTCACCGCGTATATCCCGCCGCGGATCTGTCAGAGCAGATCTCCACGGCGGGCAAGGAGGCGTCTGGCACAGGCAATATGAAATTCGCCATGAACGGAGCATTGACAATTGGCACCTTGGACGGCGCCAACGTCGAGATTCGCGACGCCGTGGGTCCCGAGAATTTCTTCCTGTTCGGCCTGACGGCCGCAGAGGTCGAGCGATTGAAGATTGGGGGCTACGCGCCGCGCGAATTCTACGAGTCAAATTCGGAGCTGCGCGAAGCGATCGATCTCATCAGTTCGGGGTTCTTTTCGAACGGTGATCGCGCACTCTTCCAGCCTCTCGTCGAATCGCTGATCACCCGCGACGACTACATGCTGCTAGCCGACTATCAGGCCTACGTGGAATGCCAACAAAGCGTCAGTCGAGCCTACTCCGATCAGAGCGCATGGACGCGCATGTCCATTCTGAACTGCGCGCGAGTCGGTCGCTTCTCATCCGACCGCTCGATCCGGGAGTACTGCCGCGACATCTGGAACGTTAGGCCGATTGTTCCTGACGAGAGATGAGCAGGAGACGGGCGATGAGCGCCGGTGATGTCACATCGGGCACGAGCGCTCCTCTCGGTGCGACAGTGCTTCCGGGCGGCGTTAATTTCAGCATATTCTCGAAGCATGCCGTCATGCTCGAGTTGCTTCTGTTTGATAGTGAGAACGCCGCCCAGCCGTCACGGATTATCCCCCTCGACGCCATTAAACATCGCACGCACCATTACTGGCACGTCTTTGTGCCAAACCTTCGGCCCGGTCAGGTGTATGCGTACCGGGCGCACGGCGTCTTCGACCCGGATCGCGGATCTTGGTTTGACCCTAGCAAGATACTCCTGGACCCTTACGGGCTGGCCGTAGTCCTCCCCGAGACATACGACCGCTGGGCTGCCGCGCGGCCCGGCGATAATGCCGCTGTGGCAATGAAGAGCGTCGTGGCCGATCCCAATCGATACGATTGGCAGGGCGATCTACCGCTTAGGCGGCCTTTTGCCGAGAGTGTGATTTACGAGCTGCATGTGCACGGCTTTACTCGCCATTCCAGCTCGGGCGTTCCAGTCGAGAAGCGCGGTACATACGCGGGACTAATCGAAAAGATCCCTTACCTCAAAGATCTCGGCATCACAGCGGTGGAGCTGCTGCCGATATTCCAGTTCGACGCGCAGGACTGCCCGCCAGGTAAGACAAACTACTGGGGCTATGCGCCCGTCTCATTCTTCGCGCCGCATCAGGCGTACAGCTCACAAACGGGTTCGCTTGCAGCTCTCGACGAATTTCGGGACATGGTCAAGGCGCTTCACCGCGCTGGCCTCGAAGTGATCCTGGATGTGGTATTCAATCACACAGCAGAAGGCGGGCGGACCGGGCCGACCTTCTCTTATCGCGGTCTGGCGAACGACGTCTATTACATCCTCGACAAAGAAAAATCCCGTTACGCCGACTACACCGGCTGTGGCAACACGCTCAATGCCAACCAGTCGATCGTGCGCCGCCTGATTCAGGACAGCCTACGTTACTGGGTGTCTCAGATGCATGTGGACGGATTCCGATTCGATCTCGCGTCGATCCTGTCGCGCGACGAGGAGGGGCGCCCGCTAGCGAACCCGCCCGTTCTCTGGGACATTGAATCAGACCCGTTGCTGGCTGGCACTAAGCTGATTGCTGAGGCGTGGGACGCCGCAGGCCTCTATCAGGTGGGAAGCTTCATCGGGGACAGATGGCAGGAGTGGAACGGCCGGTTCCGCGACGACGTGCGAAGTTTTCTGAGAGGCGACAACGGCACGGTGTCGGCTGTGGCTACGCGGATTTTGGGTAGCCCCGACATTTACGGCCACGAGGAGCGCGAAGCCGAGCAAAGTATCAATTTCGTGACCTGTCACGACGGCTTTACCCTCAACGATCTGGTCTCGTACAACCACAAGCACAACGAGGCCAATGGCGAGAACAACCGCGATGGTTCCGACAACAATTTAAGTTGGAGCTGCGGCGCGGAGGGACCGGCCGACGGTCCCATAGTCGAGGCGATACGCAATCGTCAGGTCAAGAATTTCTTCGTACTGGAGCTGTTGGCGGCGGGGACACCAATGCTGCTCATGGGTGACGAGGTGCGCCGAACACAGAGAGGCAATAACAATGCCTATTGCCAAGACTCTGATATCAGCTGGCTCGACTGGAGTCTGCTGAAACAGCACAGCGACATCCACCGTTTCGTCAAAGGGCTGATCGGATTTCGCCAACGGCGTGATGTCGTGACGGAAGGGGCCGCGCTCAGCCTCAATCAACTCCTTCACCGGGCGCGCATCGAGTGGCATGGAGTGGAGCTCAACCGTCCAGACTGGAGCGACCACTCGCATTCTCTTGCCTTCACGCTGCGAAGCTTGCGCGCCCGCTTTCTGCTTCACGGGATACTCAACGCCTATTGGGAGCCGCTGTCCTTCGAACTGCCGCCGGTGCCCGCTGAGCATCAGCAGGAGTGGCGGCGCTGTATCGACACCTCGCTCGATTCGCCAGATGATATATCCCCTTGGGAGAGCGCACCTGTCGTAAGGCCGACGACGTATCTGGCGCAGCCACGGTCCATGGTCCTTCTGGCGCGAGCGCTTGAAGGAAATGTTTCAGAAGTGGAATGATGTCAATGACGATTTGGCTATCGCTGGGACGCTCTGCGAGACCGGAGTCTGTTAACGCGCGTGGCAACCTGCCGCTCGGAACTGTTCGATGACTCGGTTCACCAGGTCTTTGCTGGGGGGCGGGGTGTTGTGCAGCTTGTAGTCGAGCCCCATCGCCTTCCACTTAAAAGAACCCAGCTGATGGAACGGCTGTACCTCGACCCACTCGACGTTCTTCATCGGCGCGACGAATCGAACGATGCCGTCGATGTTTGCAGGATCGGCGGTCTCGCCGGGGACGAGAGTGAAACGAACCCATACCGGCTTGGACAGCGAGGCGAGCCGCTCAGCGAAGCGCAGCGTCGGTGCGAGGTCGCGACCTGTCACTCGTCGGTAGGTGTCGGGATCCGAGCTTTTGATGTCGAGCAGCACAAGGTCGATGTTCGACAGATAGCTTTCGTCGGCGCGATCCCCCAGAAATCCGGAGGTTTGAATCGCCGTGTGTAGACCCAATGCCTTTGCTCCGGCAAATATCCGTCGGGTAAATGCAAGTTGAACCATCGGTTCACCGCCGGAAATTGTAAGCCCCCCCGAGAGTAGAAGAAGTGCGGGCGCGAAATCACCTAAGCGACGAAGCACCTGATCGGCCGAAACGTAAGTCCCGTCCTTCAGATGCCACGTATCCGGGTTATGGCAGTACGTGCACCGCAATAAGCAGCCGGAGACGAAGATCACGACGCGCAAACCCGGCCCATCATATCGGGACGAAGTTTCGTAGGAGTGGCAATACCCGAACGCGCCCTCTTTGTCCTTGAGCTGGCCTTCGTCTGGAGCGTCGGGCGAAATTCCTACCCGGAGGTCATGGCGACTTCCGGGTTCAAGTAACTGCACCGTCGCCATGGTGCACCTCGTTTCAGATCTGGCCGTGGAAAGTGCGGTTAATCACATCTCTCTGCTGTTCCGGAGTAAGACGGACGAAATTGACGGCATAGCCAGAAACTCGAATGGTGAGCTGAGGGTACTTGTCCGGATTCTTCATAGCATCCTCAAGCGTATTTTTATCGATCACGTTCAGGTTCATGTGGAACCCCCCTCGATCGAAGTAGAGGTCGAACGCCTTGACAGCTTCATCGATCAGCTGGCTTTCCGACAGATGCGCCTTCTGTGGAGCGACGGAGACCGTATAGCTGATGCCGTCCTGCGCTTCCTTGTAAGGAATCTTTGCAACAGACAGACAGGAAGCGAGCCAGCCATGGCTGTCCCGACCGTGCATCGGGTTGGCGCCCGGTCCGAATGGCTCGCCCCTTCTCCGACCATCGGGGGTATTTCCCGTAGCCTTTCCATAAACTACGTTCGAAGTAATGGTGAGCACGCTCTGCGTGTGCGTCGCATTGCGGTAAGTGGGGTGTTTTCGGATCTTCCCCATGAAGCTGGTGACGATGTTTGCCGCCAGCTGATCCACGCGATCATCATTGTTTCCGAATTGTGGGCTCGCCTTGTTCTCTTCATTTTGAAAGTCGACCACCAATCCTGTCACATCGCGGGAAACGCGGATCTTGCCGTACTTGATCGCGCTGAGGCTATCGGCCACCACTGACAGGCCGGCGATGCCGAATGCCATTGTTCTGAGGATATCGCGATCATGTAAAGCCATCTCTAGGCGTTCGTAGAAATACTTGTCGTGCATATAGTGGATGCAGTTCATTGCGTGGACATACGTGCGTGCCAGCCACTCCATGGTGGCGTCGAACTTGGCCATCACATCGTCGTAGTCGAGGAAGTCGCCCGCGACTGGCCGCATTTCGGGAGCTATCTGCTCGCCTGTGATTTCATCGCGACCGCCGTTAATCGCATACAGAAGCGCCTTCGCCAGGTTTACACGGGCACCAAAAAACTGCATCTGCTTGCCGAGGCGCATCGCCGAAACGCAGCAGGCAATGCCGTAATCGTCACCCCAGAAGGGACGCATCAGATCGTCGTTCTCGTATTGAAGCGAGGACGTATCGCGGCTGACCTTGGCACAATAGCGCTTGAATGCTGCGGGCATATGGTTGGACCAGAGAACCGTAATATTCGGCTCGGGCGCCGGGCCAAGATTTGTAAGCGTGTGCAGCATGCGAAAGCTGCTCTTGGTCACCAGCGTGCGCCCGTCGAGATCCATACCGCCGACACACTCGGTTGCCCAATAAGGATCTCCGCTAAACAGCGCGTCGTATTCTGGCGTACGCAGAAAACGGACGATACGAAGCTTTTGAACGAGCTGATCCCAGAGTTCCTGTGCTTTGCCTTCATCCAAAACCCCCTGCTTCAGATCCCGCTCAATGTAGATATCAAGGAAGCTCGATATGCGGCCAATGGACATCGCTGCCCCATTGGCTTCCTTGATTGCTCCTAGATAGGCAAAATAAGTCCACTGGAATGCTTCCTGAGCATCGTGAGCGGGCTTCGATATATCGATGCCATACAGCCTGGCCATCGAAGAAAGGTCCGCGAGCGCGCGCATCTGTTCGGACAGTTCTTCGCGCAGCCGAATGACGTCATCACTCGACCACATGCCGTCGATCTGTTTCCGCTCGGCGCGCTTGGCTGCGAGAAGGCGGTCAATCCCGTAAAGAGCGACTCGCCGATAATCCCCGATAATACGGCCGCGACCGTAAGCATCCGGCAGGCCGGTGATAATCCCGGACCTTCGGCAATTCATGATCTCGGACGTATAGGTATCGAAGACCCCGTCGTTATGTGATTTCCTATATTTTGTGAAAACCTCGTGGACGACGGGGTCGGGCTGGAAGCCTGCGGCCTTGAGGCCCGATTCGACCATCCGCAATCCCCCGAAGGGAAAAATCGCCCGCTTGAAAGGTTGGTCGGTCTGAAGCCCTACGATAATTTCGTTTTCGCGGTCGATGTAGCCGGCCTTGTGAGAAAGCAATGTCGAGGGAGTCTGAGCGTCGACTGCAAGCACCCCCTTTTTCTGTTCCTCAGCGAAGTAGGGTTGCAATTTCGCCCAGACGGCCCTGGTGCGCTGCGATGGTCCAGTGAGAAAGGATTCGTCGCCTATGTAAGGCGTAGCATTTCGGACGATGAAATTACGAACGTCGATGGAACTGAGCCAATCGCCAGGCTGAAAATCGTTCCAGAAATCTCCGGCCTTGGTTTCCTTTTTCCGGGCTGCACCTGCCTTCATGGTGAATCTCCCACAGGCCTCGACAGATAAGGTAGCTGCCATGGTGACAATTCCGCGGGAACCGTGACAAGCGCCAGCACCTCCAGCCTTGATTCAAATCAACGACGATCAGGTCTTTCTTGCGCTTCAAGGAAAGCCTTGGTGTCACGGAGTTCTGGTATCACGACACATTGTTATGTCGGGCATTCGGCGATGGCCTCTCCAGCAGCAGCGACAATGTGTGCTTCGCAATCATCAACTCTTCGTCGGTCGGTATGATGTAAACCGGGATGCGGCTGTCGGAACGTGATATGAGTTGCGCATTGCGGGAATTCTCGTCAGCACTAAGCGTAACACCAAGCCACCTCAGTTGATCGACGATGCGCGCCCGAATCCGGGTCGAGTTTTCGCCGATACCGGCGGTAAAGACGAAAGCGTCGAGACCCTGCAGCGCGGCTGCGAGCATGCCAGCATCGAGGCCGACCCGATAAACGAAATAATCAATCGCAAGTTTCGCCTTAGGGTCCTCGCTCGCCTCCAGTTCGCGCATATCGTTGCTGACACCCGAGAGTCCTTTCAATCCGCAATCCCGGTAAAGGAAGTCTTGTACTTTAGCAGGTGACATTCCCTTCTCTGAGATCAGATAGAGCACGACACCGGGATCGATTTGGCCTGGACGCGTTCCCATAGGTAGCCCGTCGAGTGCCGTGAACCCCATGGTACTCTCGATGCTGCGTCCCCCCTTTAACGCGCACATCGAGGCCCCGCTACCGAGATGCGCGACAATCACCCGGCCCTTGGCGATCTCGGGCGCGACGTGCGGCAAAGTCTTCGCGATATACTCATATGAGAGACCGTGAAATCCGTAACGCCGCACACCCTCGGCATATAACTGGTGAGGAATCGCATAGAGGTCAGAGACAGCGTCACGCGTGCGGTGAAACGCAGTATCGAAACAAGCCACCTGTGGGAGTGTTGGAAAATTAGCGAGAAGTGACCGGACCGGAGCCAAATTATGCGGCTGATGAATCGGAGCCAGAGCCACAAGCCGTTCCAGCCGCGCTACGACGCCGTGGTCGATCAACACCGGCCGGTCATAATCCGGTCCGCCGTGAACCACGCGATGGCCGACAGCCATCGGGCTCATGCCGAGTTCGTCGCGCAACCATCCGCCGGCGATGCCCATTGCTGTTGGAACATCCGAAACCAATTCGATCGGATAGGCGCGGTGGGCTAGTGGTTCGCCACGCACGCCGCTCGCACGTAGGCGGGGACGGCTGCCAATTCCGTCGATCTGGCCCTTGATCTGCCGGCGTAGCCTCCCTTCTCCTTCGATCGAAAAGATCTGAAACTTGACGCTTGAGGAGCCTGCATTGACGACGAGGATAGTATCCATAGCGATCACGCGGCAACTGTTGGAGCCTGTTGGCGCCTTGCATTCGCGTAGAGAGCCGCGACCGCGCAGGAAGCCATCCGAGCGCGCGCCGAGTCTGCACGAGATGTCAAAACGACAGGCACCCGGGCACCAAGCACAATACCCGCGCCGTCTGCCTTGGCGAAGTAGGCGAGATTCTTCGCCAGCATATTGCCAGCTTCGAGGTCGGGCACGAGCAGAATCTGCGCTCGGCCGGCAACCTCGGACCTGATCCCCTTGATCCGTGCCGCCTCCACATCGATCGCATTGTCGAAGGCAAGCGGTCCGTCGAGCACGCCGCCGGTAATCTGCCCTCGATCGGCCATTTTGCAGAGTGCCGCCGCCTCGATCGTAGACGGGATACTCGGAGTAACGGTCTCGACCGCCGACAGAATCGCCACACGCGGTAATTTCCCGTACCCGGTTTGTGTGTACAGATCAATGGCGTTCTGAATGATATCTCGTTTCGCGTCGAGATCGGGGAAGATGTTGATGGCAGCATCCGTCACAAACAATGTTTCGGCATAGGCCGGTACATCCATGACGAATACATGGCTGATCCGCCGGTTGGTCCGCAGCCCGCCCACCTTTGCCGTAATGCTGCGCATCAATTCGTCGGTGTGCAAACTTCCTTTCATCAGCATCTCGCCCTCGGCAGCATGGATGAGCTCAACGCTCTTTGCGGCCGCAGCCTCGCTGTGCGAAACGTCAACAATCTTGAAGCCGGAGACGTCCAAGCCACACTTGCTAGCCGTTTCTTTGATTTTCCCTTCTGGTCCGACCAGTGTCGGCCGGATAATGCCTGCCGTCGTACTTTCGACGACGCCGCGCAACGAGGTTTCATCGCAGGGATGCACGACAATCGTCGCCGCCGGCGGCACCGCCTTAGCTGCAGCGATCAGACGGTCATACTTGCTGAGGGAGCGCGCGTTTCCTGAATTGTCTAACATAGCGTTCATGGTGTGGCTCCGGATCTTTCCGATTAACGGCTACGATGCCGTCGCTCTGGGATCGAGGGGGCGGCTAGAGTCCTGATCCGAAAATTCTTCCGCATCGATACTGTAAAGCTCGGCAACACGTTTTAAACGCTTCGCGGCCTCAGCCGAAATTTCGACACTGGCGGACAACACTTCGCCAATGGCTGTAAAAGCAGCTTGGCCGAGACTAGGCCGCATTCGGCGTGTCGGCACCTTTGGTCTCGAAAGCCGCTTCGGCTTCGTAGAGACGGGATGTTAAGGACGCTGGGTTGACCCACATCCCATCATGTACCTCACAGCCGAAGTAACAAAACCGCTGACCTAAAACAGCCCAGCAGTATTACTTTGTCGATCGATATGTCCTGGCACAGCGGTCGTGCAATCTATTCAAGGAACATCGAGGCATCGGCCGTTGATTTAGGTCAACGTTCGGCGATTAACCGGGTAATGGCGCTGATTTGACAGGATCATAACTGCGATCCCTACAGGCCGGTGCTGGGAAAACCTGCCAGCTTGAAGCAGATGCCGGTCAACAGGGATTGGATGATTGCGACCGATGACGCCCTGAGATTCTGCGTGGATAGTGCCGCCTGCCAGATCGAGGAAATGTGAGTTGGCTTGGCTCCAACTGGCGGTTCAAATCGATGCTGCTGTACTGGTTGCGGGTACGAGCGGTCGATGGCTGACGCTATAAACTATACTGCACGGGAGCTTCTGCACGACGGCAGAAAAGTCGAAATCCGCGCGCTCCGGCAGGAAGATGAAGCCCTCATGCTCGCCGCAATCGAACGGACTAGTGCGCAATCACTGCAGCGTCGCTTCTTCGTCATGAAGCGCCGTTTCTCCGAGCAAGAGCGCGCCTTCTTCATGAACGTCGATTTCAAGAACCATGTCGCGATTGTCGCTCTCGCAGAGGATGCCGGGCGCAAAGCGATTGCCGGAGGCGGCAGATATATTGTCTTCGACCCCGGACGGGCCGAGATGGCGTTTGTCGTTGTCGATGCCTGGCAGGGACGAGGCGTTGGCTCCATTCTAATGCGTCATCTCGTCAAGCTGGCGAGCGATGCTGGGTTACAGGAATTAACGGCTGACGTTCTGTCCGAGAACGTCCCAATGAGAAAAGTATTCGAAAAAGTTGGCTTCACGCCCGCCGCGCACCAGGACCCGCATATAACCCATCTCGTGCTGAAGCTTTCTTAGGAAGAGGCTTCGAGGCGGGAAGCGAGCTCGCCAAGTAATCCCGGCACAACGGGATACATCTGGCGAAAGAATAGATTGGTATTTCGGAGACTGGGAAAGCTCGCTGGACAAGATCGCAATCTTCAATATTTGAGCCTACCATTCGAAAGATTTTACAGATCATGATGTTCTCGCGTCGCTTCCGTCGAGTCGTATAGCGCTCGATTGGGCAGTCGGTACTATTCTCAGAAGAAGAGGCAGGCAAGCGTGTCGTAATCTGCATGCGAGTCGCGAACTATTGGTGGGCGAGCGAGCGCTAAGGCATGTCACTTTTCGCGCCGGTGACGACGAGGGGAGGACACGGACAAAGGGGCCAATGTGTCAGAGGATTGAAAGAGTAACGAGCGAGGCTAGCTAGAACTTTGGCTTGGCGCGCTGAAAACAAGTGGGAGTTGATGGCCGAGCGCAAATATGGAGGATTTTCCGCCAGAAGAATCTGTCTCGATCCATCTGACCGCAACGGATTGATTTCGGTCGACGCCTCGGCTCTCCACTTTTGAAGTCAGCTCGGTCCGGAGCGTTCGGCCTCGATTTCCTGAAAATGATTTGCCTGCGCTTGGAGGAAAGCTTCAGCGCGCAGCGGTCATCGTCGGAGCACTAGCTCTGATCCGCCTAGATGAAATGCATGGTTTCGCCGGGCAGCAGAGAGCGCAGTAGGGCTATTTAGTCTTACCGTTTCCGCTCTTCTCGTTAGCGCGCCGCAGAGCTTCAGCAAGCGCTCCGCCGCCGGATTGCTGATGCGGCTTGCCCGGCGTCGACGTCATTCGCCGGCTTTTGTCTTTTGGGATGCCTTGCGATGGCCGCTCGCTCATGCCGCCGAGCTCATCATCGAGGCGGAGCGTCAATGCGATCCGTTTACGGGCGACATCGATATCCAGTACCTTCACCTTGACTACGTCACCTGATTTGACGACGTCGCGCGGGTCTTTGATGAAAGACTTCGACATCGCCGAAATGTGTATCAGTCCATCTTGATGGACGCCGATATCGACGAAGGCGCCGAAGGCGGCTACGTTGGTTACGGCACCTTCGAGGATCATGCCAGGCTTCACATCTTTGAGGGTCTCGACTCCTTCTTTGAAGACCGCAGTCTTAAAGGCCGGCCGCGGGTCGCGACCGGGTTTTTCAAGCTCGCGTAGAATGTCGATCACGGTCGGCAAACCGAAGGTGTCATCAACGAAATTCTGCGGCTTGACCTGGCGGAGGATATCCGTGTTTCCGATGAGCGCCTTGATGTTGCTTTTGGTGGCAGCAAGAATTTTGCGTACGACGGGGTAAGCCTCGGGGTGGACTCCCGAGGCATCGAGCGGATCGTCGCCACCAGTGATCCGCAGGAAGCCGGCGCATTGTTCGAACGCTTTCGGCCCCAGTCGAGGCACCTGCTTTAGCCCTTTACGCGCCTTGAACGGCCCGTTGTTATCACGGTATTGGACAATGGCTTGCGCCAATCCCGCGCCGATCCCTGAGACGCGTGCGAGGAGCGGCACAGAAGCAGTGTTGGCATCGACTCCGACCGCGTTAACACAATCCTCGACCACCGCATCAAGGGAGCGAGCCAGTTTACTCTCGCCAAGATCATGCTGATACTGTCCTACGCCGATCGCTTTCGGATCGATCTTGACCAATTCGGCCAATGGATCCTGTAGCCGCCGCGCAATCGATACCGCCCCGCGCAGCGTGACGTCGAGTTCGGGCAATTCCTCTGACGCAAAAGCCGACGCCGAATAAACCGAAGCGCCGGCTTCCGACACCACGATCTTCGACATTTTCATATCGGGCAGGGATTTTACCAGATCCATAGCGAGCCTGTCGGTCTCGCGCGACGCCGTACCGTTGCCGATCGCGATCAAGTCAACGCCATGTTGAACGGCGAGCTTGCCGAGCGTGGCGAGTGCCGCATCCCATTGCCGCTGAGGCTCGTGCGGATAGACCGCCGTGGTGGCCACCACTTTGCCCGTCGCATCGACAATAGCGACCTTGACTCCGGAGCGGAATCCGGGGTCGAGCCCCATGGTAACGCGTGCCCCCGCTGGCGCCGCGAGCAACAGGTCGCGCAAATTCGACGCGAACACACGTACTGCCTCGTGTTCGGCTGTGTTCCAAAGCCGCATCCGCAAATCGATATTGAGATGAATCTGAATCTTGGTCCGCCAGGCCCAGCGCACCGTTTCTGTTAGCCATTTGTCGCCGGGCCGTCCACGATCGGAAATCGCGAAACGCTGCATGATCTTCAATTCGTAGGTGCTGACCGCAGCTGGCGTAGCCGTAGCTGGTTCGGGCAATATCTGAAGGTCGAGAATATCCTCTTTCTCACCGCGAAACATTGCAAGGATGCGATGTGACGGCAGCTTGGTGAGCGGCTCGCTGAATTCGAAATAGTCCTTGAATTTTTCGCCCTCGGTCTTCTTGCCGCTCCGCACGGTGGACGACATCACACCGTTCGACCACATCTGTTCTCGCAGCACGCCGATCAGGTCAGCATCTTCCGCGAAACGTTCCACCAGAATGGCGCGGGCGCCGTCCAGCGCAGCCGCAACATCGGCGATCGAGTTGTCGACGTTTACGAACGGCTCTGCTACCGTCTTCGGATCATTCTGCGGTTCCGCCAACAGCAATTGAGCCAGCGGCTCCAGTCCGCGCTCTTTGGCGATCTCAGCCTTGGTGCGGCGCTTCGGCTTGAACGGAAGGTAAATGTCTTCCAGACGCCCCTTGCTATCGGCAGCGAGAATTGCTGCTTCCAATATGGCGTCGAGCTTTCCCTGTTCGCGAACCGAATTGAGAATCGCGGCACGACGGTCTTCGAGTTCACGCAGATAATTCAAACGATCTTCGAGTGCCCGCAATTGAGCATCATCCAGGGAACCCGTGATTTCCTTCCGGTAACGAGCAATGAACGGAACGGTTGCGCCCCCATCGAGCAACGCAACCGTCGCTTCAACTTGCTGCTCGTGAACGCCGAGCTCTTCCGCGATCCGTCGATTGATGTTTGCCACGCGCCGTCATCCTGAACCATCGCGACGAATAAAAAGTCTCGCCGCGAAATGACGCTTATGAACTACCGTCGACTGACTGATCAACCTCTTGGAACAAACAAATTAGTCTGGGGACGAACTTCGATCGCAATGATGCATGCTGTGCGCAGCCTGCGGACAATGACGTCACAATATCGCGGATCGATTTCGATACCGTGGCCGCGGCGGCCCATCTGCTCGGCCGCAATAAATGTCGTGCCGGAACCGGCAAAAGCGTCAAGGACAATACCCTTTCTATGGGACGATTGCCGCTAAGAGCGGTCGTCGATAGTTTTTTAGCATCCCTTCCTTCACGTTAATCCTGGATGTGCGGTTGCCCTGCGTCCGCCACCACCCAGTTCGGAGGGACCGAACTCAGTGGCACATCCGTTAATTTGTCCAATCAATTGCGGGATTTCCGCGATGCGTCGGGTCTCTGCGCGCGTCTCCGGCCGGAGCGCATTAGTCGTCGTCGCAAACCTCCATCTTCTTCATGCCGGCCTCCGCTTCTGACCGGGTCTTGAAGACGCCGAGGCCGACGATAGTCGACGGGGTTGTCGGGATGTTCGTGGTGGTCGCTGGCCTCTTGTCCACGATGGTGCACTTCTTCGTCGCGGCATCGCGGATGACGTAGTATTCCTCGTGATGGACCACCGTCTCGGCGAACGCCGGCGCGGCCGCAAACGCAATAAGCGCGCTCAGCGCGAGTCTCTTCATAGGAGCCGTTCTCCAATTAAACAAGGCAGAACGCGTACCTCGTTGAGTCCGGCTAGTAAACCTCGGAATCCTGCGTCTGCGGCCCTTGCGTGCTTTCGTTGTGGGAGGCAAACCCTCCGCCTCACTTTGAGACCAA
This sequence comes from Nitrobacter sp. TKz-YC02, assembly GCF_049852135.1. Taxonomy (NCBI): domain Bacteria; kingdom Pseudomonadati; phylum Pseudomonadota; class Alphaproteobacteria; order Hyphomicrobiales; family Nitrobacteraceae; genus Nitrobacter; species Nitrobacter sp. TKz-YC02. The sequence continues at coordinate 2,514,902 of NZ_CP180728.1, read as the reverse complement.
CACGCCCGAGGCAGGTCGGAGCGCCTTCCAAAGGACAAATAATAAGGCGCCGACTGCAATAGCGATGCTCAGGCCGGCCCACATGATGGCGCGGCTCGCGATATCGCCTGCGCGCGTTGCGGCCGTGTTTGCCTGGCGTTCGGAAGCGGCGGAGCGCTCGGCTGCCAGTGCGGACTGGATTGCCATGGTATGGACGTGCCGGCCCAAGGCCCATTCGACATATCCTCTCAGCTTGCTGGTCGGAATCCCGAAGCATCTGATCGAGAAAGGACCTGAGCAAAAATCGTCCTGCTTCGCGAGGCGCGCCAATTGGTCAGGCGTGAGGCTCTCAACCTGCGGGACGATGTCACGCGTGATGCTCTGCTTTGTCGACGGCTCTGCAAGCTTCAGCCTCGGCCAGTCGTATTCGCCTCCGTAATAATCGGAAACTGAATAGGCGTCCCGCTCGCCGTTGTCGGGAAGGGCCGCTTCGGTCTTTGAGCTTCCGGGCATGGCCAGAAGCACCACCAGCGCCGAAACGGCAGCCACCGCAGCGATCATCGATCCTTTCAACATAACATCCCTCCGATCAAGAGGCTTACTATCGTGTCTTGCCTTTGACAAACCAAGCATGTGGACATTCTGAACCGAGGCGCCGCCGTTTATCTCCTCGCAGAATGTCTCTAGCAGCCTTGTAACGAGAGAGGAGGCGTAACGAGAGAGGAGGCGACTATTACGCGCCCGTGTGCGGCCTTCCGGGAACGGTCACGGCCCGGTGAGGTTGCTATCCCGAACACGCATGGAGCGCAGCCATGGCATTCCCCAATAACGACGAGCGTCCCAGGGCAACAAGCGATGCGAAGCGCACCAAAACCGCCCGCTGGGCTATCGCGGGCGTGGTCATCCTGGTGCTGTTTGGCATCCTGCTGATCTCCCCCGGCCGCAACACGCACGATAAGTCCGCCGAGAATCCGCCGCCGCCCGCAACGCAAGCGCAGCCCTAGGGATGAGATGCGCCGCAAACGAAACCCGCCAGGGATAACCGGCGCGCTCCGCATGCGTTCCGCGAAACGCGCTTTGGAAATGCGCGCCGCGGCGGGGAACGATTCGGAAGCGCGGCGGTTTTTACCCGCCCATCTGCCGGATGATCCCCATGTCATATTTGTTTCCTATACCGCAGGTTCCCGCTCTTGAGGACGCGTTGGATATCGCGATGGATTACCTCGAGCGCACGGGCCAGGCCTTTCCGCTCTCGCAGACCGAGCGCTTCTGCGGCCAGGTCATTTTCGAGGAGTGGGCGACCGGCAGGCGCCATCGAGTCTGGCTCGCCAACAGGGCGATCGGTGCCGTAGAGCAGGCCAGGAAAGCGAACTGGTTTCGCATCCTGCACGAGCCCGTCACCGCGTCCGGCATCAAAGGCTGACAGTAGCGATGCAGTCGGCGGCTTTGCTTGTGGCCTGAACTTCTTCATCCAGGACGCCATTAAGTTTCCGGATATGGTCCATGTCGTCAAGGAAGAGCCGGACCGGGCATTTCCACAGGTGCTGTCCGCGCATGATAGCTTCTGGGACTTTATCAGTCTGACGCCAGAATCAGTGCCAGGTACACCGGCGTACCGCTGCAGCTCACTTTTCTCCTTTATCCGGAGTGACGGCTCTCGACGCGGTCGGTCCCTGGGAAGTTCTGTACCGCGTTTCCGGAGTTGAGATTCGGTTCGTAGGCGGAAGCGTCGCCTTCGAGAGAAGGCCAAGACGACGGAGATCAAGCGCGTGCGTTCGAGCGCAGGTCGTCCATTCAATACGTCCGGGTCAGAGAAACGTTCGGTCAAGCAACATGGAACGAACAAGTTCGGGAGCGTTATAACTCAGGTTGAGAAGTCACTCCAAAACGGAGTGCGGCAGTGGCGACTGGTATTGTAAAGTGGTTCAACGCGGCGAAAGGTTTTGGTCTTATCGAGCCCGATAGCGGCGGCAAGGACGTGTTCGTCTATATCTCAGCCGTGGAGATGGCGGGCTTCAGCACGCTTATTGAGGGCGTAAAGGTCTCTTATGAAGTCGTCGCGAACCGTGGCACGGAAAGCGCGGAAAACCTTCGAATCGGTATATTTGACTGAGTGAGTCGATGTGGATGGCCCGAGGCAAAGCTTCGGGCCATTTGCGTTCCGGATGTCGCCAATCCTCCTCTTTTTTCGCGGAATGCGAGGGCGAGGAAGACGGTTGGTCGCGTTTTTGCTGCGACCCGGAACACGAGAAGACATTCGAGGAGTTCGCAGAGACACGGCGGCTCGCGCTATCTCAGCGGCAGAAATAGTTCCGCAACCGCTTCGTGCTCTGGCACGTCCGGGAAGAAACTGAGCCGCTGGCAGTAGATCGGGAAGTCTCGTGCTTCTTCGCCACTTGTCGGAAGCCAGTCACGATAAAGATAGAGCGCGGCGGGCTCCAGATTACTGGTGTTGCCGGCGACGCGTAGAACAGCGCAGCGTCCTCCGGGGATTTCCCCGACTCTAATCTCCGCGCCGTTCGCTTCAACTTGTTCGTCCGTCCCAACACAAAGGTCGACGCTGTAGTCGGCAGGCGATACAGGACGCCGCTCAGAACGCCAGACATTGAAAGTGGGATTGGTCTTCGGGTGCAGCCCAGCTGCCCTTCGCCACGCGATGAACCTTTGGATCGTGCTGCCCAACGTCGCCGTGTCTCCACGATGCTCCATAGTCGCCACCCGTGTGGTGGGCACATTCCGGATCGTCACGTCGTCATCGCTGAAGATCTTTTTCATGAGTTTGCTCCTGACTTCGTCGAGTGGCCCTAAGGCCGAAAGCCACGGCTTCCATTTGGGAGATTTTCGGAATGACGATGGCGATTGCCCAAACCGTTTCTGAAAGGCGCGAGCGAATGCGTCCGGCGCGTCGTAGCCGGCTTCCATCGCAATGTCTGTGACGCTGCGTGTGTTCATATAGGCTAGCTGGTGTGATGCGCGCTTCAGCCGGGCCAACTGGACATAGCGATGCACGGACAGCCCATAGCTCGCCGTGAATTGCCGGTGAAAATGAAACTTCGAGAAGGCAGCAATGCCGCTCAACGTTTCCAAGCTCAAATCATCATCAAGATGCCGGTCAATATAGTCCAGCACTCGCCGCATTCGTGCTTGGTAGTTTTGTTACGCCGCCTTCATCTTTCCCTTCCGTGGCGGCTCAGTTAGTCCTTAATTGGCACGATATGCTTGACCGATCTTGCGGTTCTAAAAGAAAAGGAAATGGGCAGAAGCGGATCGATAAAGGACACGTCGATCCGGTCGGCGTCTCCAAGTCGGGATGCCTTGGCAACCCGGAGAAGAGAGCGCGGCGAAGAACACTAAGAAAGGTTCTTTGAGAGAGTGCCGATGTAACTCCGGTTCGCTGGATTCCGGATGTCGGCGCTACCGGTTCGTCTTCAGCCCGATCTTCCAGGCGGCGATCCAGAGCTTCATCGGGAGCTATAGGAGGAGGCAGGCCGAAGATTACCCTCAAGGAAGGCAGCGCCCGATGTCCCCGACCAAGCCATTCCCCAGGGTCAAAGGACCTCTATAGTTAGACGTTCGAGCAAATCGCTTTTGAACCCCTAGTTGCAAATTTGTAGGTCACAAGGTTGTGACCAGGTTGCATCCGACGCACTCAACAAGGGCATGATCAGAGAGTTTATGGAAGTCCATAAACAATTCTGGCTCTGCAACCCTCACCTAGGGGTCGTGTGAGTAACGCTGGATCTGGACTGCACTTGGCTGGTCCACTTCGCTACCATCATGGCAAACGTGACGATCGCCCAAGCAGTGAACCCGAACAGGGCCGTAGCGATCAACTTCCTTCGCATTGGGCGTTTCTCTTGATGCCGAATACCGTCTTCGGATCGTCGGAACCTAGCTCGGATTGTACCGCGAGAAAAGGGACGCGAAGCTACCGCTTCGCCTTCGGCCCCGCTTCGGAGACGAGGTGGCTCGACAGGCTCACGAGCCAGCCGCTCCGCCCTTAGACGCTCGCGTTTTTGACATGTCAGTACCGGCGTGCCTTGAGGTCCAAGCTAAGAGCATCTAGCCGTCCCGCTGTACCAACTCGATGGTGATGCCCTCGGGACCTTCGAAGAGCCGCAGCTTTCGGCTGATGTAGTCCATCTCGTCGCTGAGCACCGTCACGCCATTAGCCACGAGGTGTGCAGTGGTTGCCTCAAGGTCGTCGACGCGGAAGGCGAGATGATTGAAGCCTAGTCGTCGCAGGTTCGTTGGGTGCACACCCGGATCGGCCCCTGGGGTAGGTTCAAATTCAAGAAGCTGAATCTCGAATTGGGGATCGGCTCCTTCGAGAGCGAGAGTGATGTGTTGCGCCTTCATGTCCGGCATGCCCATGTAGCGGGCAGGGAGTCCGCCGTCGATTATCGCGACGTGATCCTTTCTGAAGCCAAGGAGCGCGAAGAGCTCGATCGCCGGGCCGGTGTCTGCCACTTCAATCGTAATATGATCCGGATTGAGTATCATCATCACTCAGCGTCACTAGCGCCGCACATCATCCGTGCGCAAACCACCGTCATCCGGCCCTCCGCTTTTACAAGCCTATCAGCTCGCCCCGCCACACGGTAGGCAAGGCTGGCTCAATGTTTCACCGCGCCGGTTCGTGCGCGAGGTCGCTGGCCAAGACCGGAAGTCGCCATCAGACCACGACTTGCGATCTACCCGCGCAGGAACGAGTAAACAATGCTAACGTTGTAGGAACGGCCGGGAGATGTGTGACTGCACGTCGAGTGTTCGTCCTGGGCGGATCGCACTGGGCCATTGACGCAGTCAAAGCCGGCCTGATGCAAGTGCGAAACGCTCAACCCGAAGGAGTGTGCAATGCGTAAGAAAGTGTTGGCCATCTTGAGTGGCGTGGCAATCGCCGCATCGGTTCTCACGCTGGTGCCGGATCAGGCGTCGGCGCAGAGAGGAGGGGGCTTTAGGGGTGGCGGCGGATTTGGAGGCGGTGGTTTCCGCGGCGGCGGATTTGGCGGTTTTCGGGGCGGTGGATTTGGAATGGGGATGCCCGGCGGGTTTAGAGGCGGGTTCGCCGGCGGCGGGTTCAGGCGCGTGGGCTGGGGGGGTAGACATTGGGCCGGAGGAGGCTGGGGATGGCGGCGGGGCTGGGGATGGGGCTTTCCTGTTGCGGTTGGCCTCGGCGGCTGGGGATGGGGCGGGGGCTGGGGCTATCCGTACGGTGGCTGGGGCGGAGGCTATCCGTATGGCTATGGTAACGGTTGTTGGGGGTGGGGCGGCGGGTACCAGTGGAACGGCTGCTACCAGCCCTATGGTTGGTATTGATTCGGAGCATGAGAGCCGGCGGGTTAGAGTTTAGCCATGGGCTCACGCGAGGCATTGCCCATGCAAGCTCAGCGGGATCTGCCGGTTCACGCTCGTTGCGAGCGTTGTATATTGCGAGTCTTTACGCAGAACATGTTGTGACCGTTTGAATTATTTTTATGGTGTTTTTTAGCACCGAGTTTCGTCCAGAAACCTCTGGACGAAACTCGGATGTTCTCAAAGATGTTCTCAAATTCGTCCCTCCAGATGAAACGGATTTTCTCGATGAAGCTGTCACGTTCCGATATTGCAGTCCATGAACTCGCCGGTCGCTCCGGTGTGCAGCTTTTCCCATAGCCCGAAGTCGTAAAGTCCTGTCCTTAGGTTTTCGATGAACAATTCCTATACCCGCGAAATCGCAGCGGCACTCCTGATCGATGTTAACGGCAACGTGCTTCTGCAGCAGCGCGATAATATTCCCCACATCATTCAGCCCGGAAAAGTCGGCCTATTCGGGGGGCACAGGGAAGGCGAGGAAACATTCTTGGAGTGTGTTGTCCGAGAGATCGCCGAAGAAATCAGCCAGCATATTCCTGCCGAACGATTTCAACATCTATTCAGCTTGGACGGAGCTGATCCGGAGCGATCTGGCGGTCACCTGAGAGGGGAATTTTTCGTTGCTTATGATGTTCCGACCGACGCCTTAGTGATTACCGAAGGTAAACTTTTGATAGTTCTTCCAGACGCCATTAGGAAAATGCAATCGAAGCTGACGCCAACAACTCTACAGGCAGTGAACGTCTTCATGAGCCGTCAAATCTCTCCGGCCGGCCGATGAGAGTGATCGTGGCCGCAACTATCTCGGATTTATCTATTGCGACCAATGAGCGTTAGATTCTGGTGTACCCTTCAGACTTCATAAGTTTAGCTTGATCCAGGCCGGTGCGTGATCGCTGGCGTTGTCTTTGCCTCTTACGTCGCCATCCTCGCCCGCTTCTACTAAGCGGGAAGCAACGGAATGGCTGAGAAGAAAGTGGTCAAGCCTGAGACCATGATCCTTTTCATAGCGATCTCGCCTGTACGTCCCTAAGGGCGTTGATGTAAAAAGCCCGCATCGCTGCGGGCTTCTTTTTCACCAACCACCGTATCCGCCTCTGCCGACGCCAACCCCCGGCCCACCATAGCCGCCCCCGCCGTAACCGGGGCCATATCCTCCGCCGTAACCTGGGCCACCGTAGCCGCCGCCTTGGCCATAGCCGCCCCCGCCATAACCTGAGCCACCATAGTTGCCGCCATGCGGAGCGTAACTATCGCTTCCTTGCTGACGATAGTAACCATGGCCAGATTGGCCATAGTGCCGGCTATGGCGGTGGCCATCGTGCTTACGCCCAGAAGAGTGTCGATAGTGCCGATTTTGAGATTTACTGCCGGTTGACAACTGGGCGACCTCGGTCAGGCCCTTTTGCTTGGCTGCGTTTGCAGCGGAAACACTGAACAGTACAGCCGCGCCAACCGTCATCGCTACAATCAACTTGTTCATAAGCCAACTCCCATTAACGTGTGGAAGGCTAATTAACACGGACGGTTTGCGTTCCGGCGCATCACCCAGAAATTTGCGCTAAGTAGCTGAATATCTGTTCATATTCGAATACGGAGGCGTACAGGGCGGTTCTGCGCAGAGTGCTCGGAATGACCCAGGCGCACGATATCTCACGTCCCTGCGGCGCGTTACGCGATTGGCGTTGGTTAGTCGGGAAAGATGCCAGGCAGCGACGGAGCGGGCGGTGTTGGTGCTGCTGCCTGAACCAATCGATCACGCAATACTGAACTCCCAATCTCCGGCGCGAGGGTTACATTTCAAGTGTCGCACGTGGAGTATCGCGATGCTTAGCACCCCGAATGATCTAGCTGATCGGATGGCGGCGCGACGCCACATATCGCGGGCCGACCGCAGTCATTTTCCCGCGTCTCGTCTGATCGATATGAAAATGATGCTGCCAAATCCGTTTGCCGAGATCGGCGAGCAAAGACAGCCGCGCAAGCGTAAGGCCAGCGGAACCAAGAAGCCCGCTCGTCGCGAACTTTGACAAAATGCCGCTGGCGCGAGTGGAATCACCGACGAGATGCGCGGCGCAGAGATCAGCGCTCAAACTCCCTCATGGTGTGCTCAACCAGACGATTAATGTGAGGGATGTCAGTGTGATCGCTGATCACATCGAGCCCGTTTCTTTCGTTGTCGTAGATTAAAGTGATGAAGCCAACGCGCCGCTCTTCGACGTTTAGCATGAGCGTGTCCATTTCGGCATGAAACATCGCGCTGATGATCTCGCTGCTATTCCGTGACTGGTCCACGATCGTCTCGTCCCCGTTGTTGATGGAGATGATAAAGCCGTCGTTGACCGCGTTATCAACGAGCGTGGTGGCAATTTGTTTGTGTAGTGATGTCGAACTCATTGGAAGCGCTCTCTTCGTCCTTCCGTAACCGGATCAATTTCAGCGCTCGGGGACGCCGCCCGGTAGTGTGCTCCGCTTCTTTGTTTTCGCGGTGGCGTGAACGCGGCACTATGATGCAAGGAGTCAGGATTGCGTTATTATCTCCTGCAAGGGTGAGTGGAGGTTGCATCACCCTCATGACGCGCGATTGAATGATCGCTGGAACACAAGCGTGCCCATGATCTTCACGCTCCAATCACTCGGCATCTCAGTACCTACGCCACACAGTCGGCGTCGAGAACCGCACGACCTAAAGGAAATAGAGGAACGACAATCGTCAGGAACGAGCGGATGCGGAGCGGTGTCTGAGTAACATGACAATCCGGAAGAAGAAAAAGTCCGGCACTCGATCCGTACTGCTACCGTGGTCCTTTGAGCGCTTTACGGACCGCATCAAACGCTTTTTGCTCATCCGGTTCGACCTGTTCGAACCAATGGCCGGGAGGATACTTCGCGATGCGACGGGCAAAAAATGATGCCGGCTGCCACGGGTCGCGATTTGTCTTTTTGAAGATAATGACGCCGTCGCGCGTAAAATATGACGGGCCGGCGATCTCGCAATTTACCGAAATCTGAAGCCGCCAAACATCCTCCTTGGGAGCCTCCTTGGGCAGAACAACGTAGTCGAGAGATACAGGATGGCCTATTGTGCAGCGTCCTTTCTTCAAAAGATCGCCTAGTCCACCCTGCGCTGTAACAACAAAGTCGTAGCTGGACGTGTCATGTAAAAAGGCAACGTTAGGCTGCGGGTATTCGTCTGCCATCTCTCTGGCAATGAGGGACAACGCGAACGGTTGCCAACCGAGTTGCATTGTCTTCGCGTAAGATGGACCAAGTGACATGTCGCCCTTGGCCGATATATTCCAAGAGATTGTATATGCGTCGTCAGGCTTGTCGCCTTGGCTTCTAGCCCACAAAAAGACCACGGGGGTTTCAGTGTCATGTTTCTGACCGACTTCCCAACCTCTCGGGACAAAATGGGCAATCTTGGCCGCGCGGGACAGTATATCGTTTATCGTCGCTCCATCTTGCGCTCGCCACGTGGTCTTGACGTGTTTTATCAACACGTCATCTTCGGCGTATGCACGACCAAAAATTACACCCGTTGTTGTGAGCGTAGCAAAGAGTAACAGCCAACGATGCATCATGGGAGTTTTGCGCCCCAGCGAGTTGCAATCAATCTAACCGTGCCTCATCCCCGCAAACAGAATTAAGATGACAATGAGTCGACGGGGATAGGCAGGAGAGAAGGCAAACCCCAGCACAGAGAGTGCGAGCAATCGCTCTGCATTTGGGTGCCCAAACGTCGGACGCAAGCCAAGCGGCCCAATCGTAAGAATGAACAGGGCAGGTAAGAGTATCTAAGCCGTTGCGCTTCAGCGCTGACACCACTATCGAGTGCTTAACGACACACCCATGGTATGCGCCTTGGCTGCCGTTGCACCTGGTGTTCGTTTCAACATTCTTGCAATCTTCGCCACGCCTGCCTTCTGCTTCGCAAGCGCCTTAAGAGTGCGAACGTCGTCCTTCGTCCACTCGCGACGAACGGCTGTTTTCTTCATGGGCAAATCTTCATTCCTTCAATCGCAAAACGCGCGGTTTAGCAGATCGCGCGTTTTGCGCAAGGCAACGACGCGTGTCTCGCGCGAGCTAGTTAGCTAAAGAGTTTGATAAAATGGCGCGGTGGAGAGATCTCGTCGCAATCCCTTAAGTGCGATCAAGGTCGTGCTTTTGGTCAACGGAAGTCTCAGCCGTCCCGTTGGTGAAGCTGGAGGCTTCGCCAACGGTCGCTTTCGCGAATGTGGGCGATAATGGTTCTATGGCTTCTTCACTGACTGTTAGGAGTTACGCCGGGTTGTATGGCGATGTTGATTCGTTCTTTGAGAACGGAACAAAGTCAGAGGGTGAACGAGCATGTCCAGTGCAAGCGAGAAAGCGAGCGCAACGCAGCACTCTCGTCCAGCGGGGTCTTCGGTCAATCCAGGATGGCGCCGGCTTCCCGCGAGCGACATGCGCGCAACGAAAAGGCAGGTCCGATTGGTCCGACCGGACCTGCCAAGCATTCACGAGCACTGCGATCTGGGTCACTTTTTGAATGACGGATCGCTCTTTGCGTCTACGCGCGCTTTCCACTCGAGGGAGTAGTATTCGCCGCGATCACGCGCCCACGGATCAAACGTATTGATCACGTGCCTGAGCTCGGGCTCCAGCTCAGGGGCGTTGCGTAGCAGGATGCGCTTAAGCGGAGCGACCTCCTGTTCGTGGCCGTTCGGCTCGCCTTGCTCCATCCGCTTGCCACCCGGGCCGTTGTTATTGACCCAATCGAGCCCGAAGGTCGTGTAGAACTCTGGGCGGTAGCTCGACGTGAAGAACCGGTCGCTAAATAAGCGGCGCGAGGCGTTCAGGATGAACAGATGGAACTGAGTTTCTGAAATGGCGGAGCCATGCGGGCGGGTCGTCTCGGCGAGCCATCCGACCACCATGTCGACGTCCTCGATGTTGTCGACCTCGCTACCATTCGCATTGCCGAGGCAGTCGTTGATCGGCGAGCCGTCGGGATTGCGCTGCGCTGAGGTGATCTGCTTGCTCACGTCGCACTTGTGCGTGCCGTAGATCGCCCGCAGAGAATCCACTAGTTCCCGCTGAAGCTTTTTATCCGCCTCGGAGACGTCAGGTCGTTTGTCGATGAAGTCCTCAAAGCTGGTCAACTGGCGCAGGCCGATCTGCCGCCGCAGTTCATTGAAGCGGGGCAAGCCACGCTCGCGGTCGCGGATGAGGTCGAGGGCGGCAACGTCGATCTTGGTGTCGAGGCGCGGGGCAAGATCGAGATTCTGCATGAACTGGGGATGATTGCGCAAGAACAGCAGACCGAGGCGCTGGCGGCCCATCGTCAGGGCCCAGTTTGCCAGTCCGCCGTCGTGCATCCGGGCGGTCGCCTTGCCGCGGAAGGTGTCGATGACCGCCACCTTCTTACGGATCTGGTTCGGGTCGTTCTCAATCTGGCGGAATTCGAGCAGGTCTGGCACGAGCGGGTGCAAGCGGTAGACCGTCGGAAATTCCTCCGGAAAGTTGAACGGCGATCCGAAATGGCTGGTGCCTCCGTTCACGATCTTCGGGTCCCACTTTCCCGTACCCTCGTCGACCAGTTTCTTGTTCGCGCCGGTCGCGATGATCCCAGGTCCCGACGACACCGCCGATGCGAGCACGTTGGCGTCCCTGGGGTCGCTTGACGCCCTGAACTTGTCGCGGATGCGCTCGACGATCCGGTTCATAACCGGGTATTTGTCCTGATCGATAAGGCCGGACCAGTTGGAGTTCATCGCCCGGTATAGCGGCTCGTTATAGAGAAGCTGCGTCGTCCATTCGATTGTGTGGATCTTCGCGATCTCGGCCGACACCACGAGCCGCGCCACTTGGAAGAGCTCCTCAGGCGTGACTTGCGAATAGGTGATGACTTGCCGCGGATCGGCGGGGTTGCGCAGACCCGAATCGGCGTTCGGCGTGAGTGCCGCCTGCTTGCGAAATTCATCCACGAAGTTGTTGTGCTCGCGCACGAACAGATTGTGATAGAAGCTCATGCCAATCGACCAGTTGTCCGGAAAGGCCGTAGCTTCTTGGCCGGCCCATTCGGGCTGAATCGGATCGCACTGTCCGGTCGTCGCCCCAGGCGGGCACGCGCTCCCGAACACGGGCAAATACCCAAGTTTCTCACCGGTGTGACCTGGCCGCATGTCGAACTTCGCGCGATCAGCCGCATCACGCTTGGTGCGTCGCTCCGAGCGCTCGTCGTAGCCATAGATCTGCGACGCGTCCCACCAGGCCGTGACCGTGTTGCGCGTCGTCTTGTAGGACCGCGCGGGTCGTTCGGTCCCACTCTCCCCGGCCTTGAACATTGCGGGAGCGGTGGAGTCGGCGATCAGTGCCGCGTCCATCTTGTCGCCGGGGCGGCAGCCGAGTTGGACCGCCTCCGGCGTCGCGCAGCCGAGGCTCGTCATGATGTGCGACTGGTCGTTCCGCGAATCGTCGAGGTGTGAGAACCAGTCGTGCGTCATGAACTGGATCCAGAAGGCGGCGAGCACATTGAAGGACGGCGCCTTCCGGTACGGGCAGTCGGCGTCGACCGAATCGGACGCACCATGCCCTTGATTGCAATTCCGCGCCCCGGCCTGGTCGCGTGTGAATAGCTTGCGGCTAATCAGCTGCGGATCTGGCTTGAGCAACCCGAGCCGGTCGCCGTGCCGATTCTTGGCGAGCTCGTTGGCGCCAATATCAGGAAACGTGCTTTCGAACTCCACGTTGCGGGCGAAAAGCTGCCCGCTGGCTCCCATTGCGGGATTCTCGATGTCGTTGCAGATGCCGGTCAGTGTGCGATGGCGGATCAAGTCTCCGTCGCAGCGCTGCGGTCCATTGCCGCCGACGCTGGCGAAGCTTGGATGCGTCGGCTCGAGCCGCATCTCGCTCCACTTTTTTAGCACCGGCCCGGTCGGAGAACTGGCATATTGCGCAAAGGTCTTATTGTCGAACAAATTGAATTTAATCAGCTCCATTCGCTGATATTCGAGATCGATCAGGGCGCCTGTGATGCCGCGTTGGTCGCGGACGTCGAGCATCGATCTCTTCGAGGCGGTACCGAAATAGTTCGACCAGTCAACCCACGGGGTCGGCCGTTGTTGAACCGCGCTTGATCCGCCGCGGCACATCAGGCGGTTCGTCTCCGCGACCTTCCCCTGGAAGCGCTCGCTACGCTGCGTCGCGATCGGGCGGAGCGGCTTCTCTTCATCAAGGCTTTGCAGGCCGAGGGCGATGCATGCCCGCAGGACCCCAAGATCATCCAGCCTATTCTCCTGCGCAGGCGCTGGTGTTCCCACGCTCGCAACCATCGCGGTCGCGCAGATGATGCTTCCGATAACGAGATATGACCGGCGCATATTTTTCTCCCTACCGGGCCGCGATGCAAAACAGCGACTGTCTGCCAACGACGGTACCGTCATATCCGTGCCCGCGCAACTTCTCGAACAGCAACTGCGTCGGCCGGCGTTCTCGCTTCGGCAAGCTTTTGTTTACCGCTCCGGGCTTGCGATACCGAAGTTCTTGCTCAAGTCTGAAGACCGTGAGAACTTAGTGCCTGAATTTTATAAGAGAGGATAGATCATGTGGAGAGCATTGATCTCGATCATTGCGATTGCTGGCGCGTCATCGAGCGTTGCTGCGCAGACTATCACCGACCCTTCCGAGGTTGTATCGCATCTCAAGCTCTGGACGCAGGAGACGGGCGACCCGGTCTACTATGGCGAGGTTAGAGACGTCGATGCTCGCTCCAAGCGGGTCGGTGGCCATTACCAATGCCTGGCGCTTGCGTTTATCAAGTATGATGGCGGCGTACTGCAATATGCCCACAAGATGTGGTCTAAATCGCGAGATGGGTCGTGCCATTATGATGATGTGACGTCGCGCAAGGTCGGCAATCATGGTGCGTGCGTGAAGGACTCTAATGCAGGTTTCGGGAAAGCGGTCGGCACAGCGCGCATGACCAAGGACAACATCGATTACGAACATAGCACCTTCAGAACCGTCGATCTGAACACCCGTCGCGTCGGCGAAACCAAATCTTGCATACCGCCGAGGGGCGCTAGCGCCGGTCTCTATTCCATGAGAATCGTCAACGGCAGATTCCAAATCATTACCACTCGGCCTTTGGCCTATGAGGTGAACATAGAGCCTCAGGATCCACATAATCCACCAACCAAGCCGGTGTTCTAGACTGTGCGGACAAGCCTGAAGCAGGTATGGAATATTTGATTCGGCCTGAAAGCATTACGCGCCCACCATGATCTAATTCTGGGATCTGCCCTTGTGCGATCGGCACAAGCTTTGCCTTCTGGCCACAGCAATTGGTGACGACGTCATGCCATTCCTCGAAGCGCTCGATGCTCTGCCCGCAAACGATCCCGCTCGCACCGAACTGTTCTATCAGTGGCTCAGACGCGACTGGAGGGCGCTGTTCAGCGAATTGCGCGAGCACCGACCGGTCATGACACTACCGCCCTTCACGGTTCTGGCGCGCTGGTCGGACGTCGTCGATACGCTTTCCCGCAACGAGACGTTCCGCGTACCCTACGCGCCGCATATGGATGACTCAGTCGGTCCGTTCATGCTGGCCCGCGACGGGGCGGTGGAGAACTGGCGCGACAAATCAGTGATGCGCGCGATACTCCGTTGGGAGGACGTGCCGGCAATCCGTGCGCTGGCGGCAGTCACGGCGGCCGAAGCCCTCGCCGCCGTGCCGCCGCCTACGGTTGACGTCGTGCAGACAGTCTCCCGGCTCGTGCCGCTGCGCGTCGTGCAGCAAAGCTTTGGTTTCCCGGGGCCGGACGATAAGCACATGTTGCGCTGGTCGTGGGCGACGCAGGCCGATATGTTCCACAACCCGACAAACGACCGCTCCCTGCTTGACGCCTGCAATGCGGCCGGTGCCGAGATGCGGACATGGATTCGTTCGTTTCTTGTCGAACGCGAGCCTTGGAGCGACGCGCAGGGCGAGGATAGCGTGTCGCGTTTGCTGCGAATGACCGCGGGCAGTCTCTCTGGCCTCGATACCGAGCAGGTGGTGAGCAACATCTGTGGCCTGCTGGTCGGAGCGATCGAAACAACGTCGCAAGCTATCGTTAACGCTACCGAGCAGATCCTGTTGCGTCACGACGTCACCGTGCGAGCGATTGAAGCGGCTCGATCCTCGGATACCGCAGCATTCGATGCAATCGTCTGGGAAGCGCTGCGGTTTAACCCGATGACCACTTTCGTCGCCCGCGTCGCCGCCGAACGGGCGGTGCTCGCCCCGGGCAGCCCGCACGAGACCACGGTGGCGGCCGGGTCGGTTATTGCGGTCGGCATTGGCTCGGCCATGTTCGATCCAGGTGTTTTCCCCGAGCCGAACGAATTTCGCGTCCGCCGCCGCACATCTTATCTGCATACGGGCTTTGGACCGCACGAATGCCTCGGCCAATTCGTCGCCTATGCTATCATTCCGGAGACGATCCGGCAGATTCTTCTGCTGCCTGGTATCCGGCTGATCGAGGGCGATGCCGGGCACATCGACATGGCCGGCGGCCCTTTCGCCGAGCATTTTGTCATCGGACACGGGGCAGGCGCGTAGGATTAAACGGGGCGCGAGCCCTCAGCGGGAGCTGCATGCACGGTGAAATACCGTTTCGGTTCGGTGAACTCTGCTCTCTTTGCGGCCGCACGTTCCGACTGAGCCCCGTGCAATGCGGCCGTCACCAGCTGCGATGATCAGCGCGTCACAGCTGCTGGTTGGACGTTTTGCTCGCACGTCGGTCCAATTGTCGATTAGAAGATCATTCTGTCGTAACGAATCGAATTTTGGCTTTCAGTGGTGGAGCGGGAGGGGAGAGTGATTACGAAACGTGGGGTGAAGACCGGAATCGGTATCGTCGCGGTCGTGATCGTTGCCGTGTCGCTTGTTGGCTTCAAGCTTTATCGAGACAAGCTGACGGTCAGCTTGCCAGATTACGCGCCCATTAAGAAAGCCGTGTGGCTCGATCAAGGCTGGGACCAGAATCAACGTGAAAAATTTCATCACGCCGATCAGGGGACCCAGACGCTCAACATACCCTATGAGTGGTTCATCGCGCTGGAGCAGCCGCGGTTGTCGCTCGTGGGCGATGTCGGTCGCTTAAGCGACCCGGCTTATCTCGACCGATATGGATTCATCCCGGGTGCTACCAAGGGCGGCGAGAACCAGTTACCGGTAGGGTTTGCACGAGCAGGGACGATGCGCACGGTGACAGGGCAGCCGTGGCTCAACCCGCGAACCAAAGAGCCCATGACACGGCTCGGATTTACCTGCGCTGCCTGCCACACCGGCCGGCTCGCTTATCGCGGCACGACCGTACTTATAGAGGGTGGCCCGGCTCTGACCGACCTCGGCAAGTTCCGACAAGGACTCGGGATATCGGTTCTGCTTACGAAGCTCTCTTCCGGCCGCTTTCTGAGCCTTTTCTCCGACCGCTTCGATCGATTTGCGAAAAATGTTCTCGGGGAGGACGCTAGTAAGGAAGACAAGGCGGAATTGCGCCAACAGCTGACCGCTGTGTGGGACCAGCTCGATGTCATCAGGAAGCTCGACAAGAAAGTCGCTGAGAAGAGCGTTGACGAAGGCTACGGCCGTCTTGACGCCTTGAACCGCATCGGGAACCAGGTGTTCGGGCTCTCCTTGGGGCCTGAAGCCAGAGAAAAGAACTACGCCGCCACCACGGCGCCAGTGAACTTCCCTCACATCTGGACCACTCCCTGGTTCGATTGGGTGCAGTACAACGCGTCGATTATGCAGCCGATGGTGCGCAACGCAGGCGAGGCGATGGGGGTTTCTGCGTTGATCAATCTAACCGACCCCGGGAAAGGATTGTTCAGTTCCGAGGTTCAGGTGAAGGCGCTTGCCAACATTGAGAAGTCAATCGCGGGGAATCAGCCAAGCGAAACGAACGGCTTCACGGGGCTGACGGCGCCGAAATGGCCAGAGGAGATTCTGGGACCCATCGACACCGCACTCGCCGCGAGAGGCGGGGCTCTTTATGACGATTTATGCAAGGGTTGCCATCTGCCGCCGGTTGGCACCAAGGCATTCTGGGACTCGAAGGCGTGGTTACCGCCAAACGGTTTTAACCAGCGCTATCTTGAAATTAAAACAAAGACGATCGCCGACCTCGGTACCGATCCAGCGCAGGCGGAGGACATGAGGAATCGGAAGGTGGTGATTCCGGACAGTTTAGGAATCGCCACAAACGAGTTCGGACCAGCCCTCGGCCAACTGGTCGAGAAGGTAGTGACTCATTGGTATGACGCTCACAACGTTTCCGAATCCGAGCGTCCCGAGTTGAATGGGTTTCGGCCAAACTTGATCCAACATCCGCTCGCCTACAAGATGCGGCCACTTAACGGAGTGTGGGCAACGCCGCCTTTCATTCATAACGGCGCTGTCCCCAATATTTACGCGCTACTTTCACCGGTTTCGGAGCGGCCAAAGACCTTCTATCTGGGTCGGCGAGAGTACGATCCCGTCTGCATGGGCTATCAGATAACGGCATCGGCCGCGCCTGAGGACAATCTTGACCTGCGTTGCCTCGGCTCAAAAACCGATCCGGAAGCGGGACGGTTCACTGGCGGTTTCAAGCTGGATACAGCGTTGCGAGGCAACCGCAATACCGGCCATGAATTCAATGATGGGCCACATGCGAATGGTGTAATCGGACGCAAGCTTATGCCGGACGAGCGGCGGGCACTGATTGAATTTTTAAAGACGATATGAGCCCGTCGCCGATGAAGGGCGGCGGCAGTGCCAAGCAACTAGGGTACGAGCAAGTCCAACTTTTTTCGTCACGAGATGGCGTGTCATGGCTGACGGCGCGTGCGGAGCAACCTCATAGGCGGCCGCGCTCCGCGCGCAGGCCGTCAATTTGGTCAGCATTCAGCGGCTTTTCCGCAGACTGGTCCTAAATCTCCCCAGCGCTACGGGAAGACTTGACGGTGCATGTGTGTTCGATTTTGGCTCAGGGTGGTCAAGGTTTAGCGCCGAAGAGCTTGATAGCCTCTAGCATCGACTGCCCATATTCCTCTGCAAAATTATGGATCGCTTGACGAACTTGCTCCACCGACCAGCCGTTTCGCCACAGCGACGGATCTTCAATGATCTTGTTTTTCCAAAATCTGAACTTGTGGTCGATGTCTGCCTGATTGTTGTCGGCGGACATGTCAACGACGAGTACTAGAGCGTCAGGTACCCCTCTCGCTTTAGATGGCGACCAACCGACAAGGAATGGACCTTCTCCCTCGAAGTTTACGTGTTGCTTCTGTGCATCTGAAATGGCGAGCTGTGAGGCCACAAGATCGTAATGATCCAGGACAAACTCGCAGTCATCAGCCTTTGCCTGGCTGGCCTGAGGATCATCCAACGGCCAGATCGTCACCATCTGATCGACGACTGGAACACTCGAAGTTTCGCTTCGCGGAAAAAAGGCAACGAAGGCCTTGCAGACCATCAGAAGCTTGGCACGGCTTGCTGCAGTAGGCTTTGAGTGTAGTACGAGTAAGCCATAGGCTCCTGCATCTGACGGCGGTATCTCTTGTGCCCGCAGATATGCTCGGACAGGCTGTAGTGGCCTATGCGATGCAGAGTCACCACGTTCGCCGATTGAGGGGCTTGGGCGACCTATGGTAGGTGCGGAGCGGGGTCCATGACCTACATTTCCGTTGGTAGCGCCGGCACCGCCACCGCCACCGCCCCCGGTGCCGTTGCGGTAGCTGGACCGGCCAGAGCTGGCATTTCCTGAATGTCCACGCCCGGACTCTCCAACGAAGCGTCCCGATCTGCCTTTGCGTTTCTTCTTATGACTGCCGACCCCTTCCGGCGACGAGTTGCGGAACGAATTAGCCTTTGTTCGAGCAGAGCCGGAGCCATAGCTTTGGTCACAATTTCGGTCTCGCGGATCGCAATCAGCACGAGCGCTGGCCAAGCTGAGGCACAGAGCCAAAGCAGCAAAGCAAGTGAAGCGAAGTAGCGATTTGGCCATGTCATTTCTCCTTCCTGATTGCGCCAAGAAGAAAGCTAAAAATCGTGCCCATGACCGTGCAAAACAGCGTCACTGTCACGACGAGGAAGATCGTTCCCGAACTAGTGTCCGGTCTAACCCACCACGTCAGGGCGACTGCAAGTAAGAAGCCGACTGCGGTGGATAGGCCAAAGCTCTTCACCCTCGTATCTCCCTCAGAGCGAACGGATTAACTTCTCCGCAGTTTTCGGTAGAGTTTGCATCCGGTGAGCCGGAGGAGGCAAGGCAGATTTGAGTCGAATGGAAAGCTGCGACGAGACCCGAGCGGAATTTTGCCTGGGTCTTATCGAAGAATGCGCCTGTGCTGACGTTCAATCAAGATCGTCTCGGCCAGCCGAGAACCTTGGCAGGATCAGATTACCCCGAGGAAATGCAGCACAGAAAGGGATCAGTATGCCAGACTTGAAACGGAGCGCGTTCGCAGCCGCAAGCTTCGCCCTGATGTGCGCCGCATTGCCTGTATCGGCGCAGGAAACCGTTCGTATCCGGGGTACGATTGAACATGTCGACGGGCCGATATTCGTGATCAAGAATCGCGACGGTGCAGAGGTGAAGCTGACCCTCACCGACAAACCGCTCTTTGTAGCAATCGTGAAGTCGACGATGGCCGAGATCAAGTCCGGCATGTTCGTCGGCTCAACCGGAATGACGCAAGCAGACGGCAGCCAAAGGGCGATCGAGGTGCACATCTTCCCGGAATCGATGCGGGGAACAGGCGAAGGCCACTATGACTGGGACCTCAAGCCGCAGAGCAAAATGACCAACGCGAATGTTGAGCAGACTGTCGCCGGGGTTGATGGACAGATACTTTCCGTCAAGTACAAGGGCATAGAAAAGAAGATTCATGTTACCCCCGACACGGCAATCGTCACCTTCGTCACCGGTGACAGGAGCGAACTTAAACCGGGGACCAAGATCTTTGTCGCAGCGAAAAAGCAATCTGATGGAACCCTGCAAGCTCCACGCATCACGTATGGCAAAGACGGATTGACGCCGCCGATGTGAATACGGCGCCGTCGATACAATCGAAGCTGCGCGCGATTAACCGGCGTATTGAAGGCGTCGGACGCGATGCCTCGTTCACATCAGCTCATTCCCGGCATTTCTGACCGCAAAGCCTGACCGTGACTTTCGCGCTGCCCCGATTGTTGTTCGGGCCATAGAAAGACGAGTAAATCCACGGCAGACCAATCACCGCATCATTTACATAGAGGAAAAGCTCCCCACTGCGTTGAGCCCTGATCGTATCCCTGAACGACACCGGCGTACTGCCCCTGACCTTCACAGGGTCGAGGAAATATTCATCTACACCTTTCTCGCCGATCCTGGCGATGAGCCTGAACCACGGCCGGAAAAGAACACGCCTGAGAAGGATGGCGCTCCTGAATGCCCATTCCTGCACGCCTTCCAATGTCGAGGTCCGAAAACCGACCGGCGTGGTCGGGATCTTATCGTCGGCCCAGGGAGCATCGATCATTACAACAATCTCGTATAGATACCCCGCCTTGACTGCCAGCCCGGTCGGCGCACAGAACGTGTCGGTCGAGAAATCCTTGGCGGGCTGCGGGATGCCGAGGTTCACAGCCCTCAACTCCGCCTTTGCAGACCCCGCGCAGAAAGCCCCAGCCGAGTCCGCAATGTTGAACACCAGATGGCTGAGAGCTGTCGCAACGATCCACACAATCGCCAAGGTGAAGAAAAGCGGCAGCACATGCCGCCTGCCGACTCGGATGACCCATCGGTAGATGCGCAGGTTGCGAAACCAGTAAATGACTTTGTGGACCAGGCTGTCCGGCAAGATTGATTGGCTGCCACGCGACTGCCAGATCACTCGCATCCCATCGTGAATCCTGCCGCTCAGGGATGAACCGAGGCTCATGAACAGCGCGATCGCGGCAATTCCTGCCAGGAACCACTCCGGATTAGTCGCATACCAGTCGGTCCACCAATGGACCGATCTCGGCAGGAACGACTCGAAAAACCTTACAACCTCCGAAACTAGCCGGACGCTTGATGTGAACTCATGCTCGGGGCGAAGATGGTGAAAGAGCCAGAACGCGGCCAGGTGGAACGATGCTGCAAGAGTGGCAAAATAGGCAAGACGCCGAAGCCAGACGTAATTCCACAGCCGTTCCTGCTGAACATGACGCGCGGCGGCCTGCGCAGGCGTCTCGAACGTCGTTGCACCAAGCGGCTGCACGGTGCCATCGCCGAGCAAGACAACATACTCCGGTGGCAGGCCAATCGGCGCGTAAGCATTGGCGCCGCTGTCGATGCGGCCGAAGACACTTTCATGAATCTTGGGCATGGGGATGCTAACCCCTACCGCCGGATCGTTGCACAAGTCGAAGACCTTGCGCGGACCGTAGCGATAATAGGAGCCGAGACCGGCACGCGAGTCATACAGGCGCCCGTCCTTGTCTTGCGATGAAGCCATCGCGATTAAGGCGTCTGGATCGGCCGTCGGCGCGGACTTGAATGACAGCCCGCATTTCTGCGCTTCCTGGATCAGCCAGTAGAGAGGGACGAACGCGAGCGCGTCGTCCGGATAACCGCCCCCGACATTGGCATGCATCCCGGTAAACCAGGCCTGAACCAGACGCTCCCCGGCGATACTTTCCGGCACAGGCGACACTGGTTTTCCGGGCGGCTGTTCGGTCCAAAGGACCGGGTGGAACGTGGTCCTTTCATCGTCGAGTGCCAGGGCGTGTCGTGCGAATTTTACTTTGTCGCTGAGTACCCGGTTCGGCAGTTCGAGCGGCCAGACCCAATTGCTTATGCCCCGCGTCATCTCGTCGATCGGCAACCCGTAGGCTGCCACCGTGTCCCACAACCCGAGGAATTCCAAGGACGGGACCGGGGTAAATGTGATCTTGGAATAAGACTGGCGTCCGCGAAGCTTGTCACAGATCGGTACCAGTACGTAGTCTCGAAATAACCTGAACGGCACCTCTATGCGCCAGATCGAGTGATAATTCTTGGCGCGGTAGGCTCGATACGCTTTGAGGGCGCCATTGTGCAACTCGGCGCCTGTGTTCGCCTGGACAAGACCTTGATCGAGCACCAGGGCCGCAAGCACGCGGGCAGTGAATGCCCCGCGGCTGAAGCCGAATAGATAGATCTTGGAAGGCGGCAGCGTATCATAGTTGCGGCAGATGAACTCGTACGCATCAAGGATATTACGCTTGAGCCCGTAACCGAACACACCTCCCAGTATCGCCAGCGGCAGGAACGATGACGTTCCCACGCCGTCATCATATTTCGCGGCCTGCTTGTTGCTCCGCAGGTCCAACGCCTGGAAGACGCGCCAGACATTGGTGCGCCACACGCTCGACGCCGCATTGCCCGTGCCATCGGACAGGATTACGATTTTCTCTGCTGCCACTCGGCCCCCTAGGACGCTGCAAAAATACAACGAATGGCGTTGTTGAGCCAGAGATGTCCGCGAAGCACTCGAACGCGCTAGCGCCTAAAAAGCCAGATGGTGTGCGAGACATTAATACCTAGCCAAAATACCTAGCCAAGCAGACCGCGACCTGATCCTTACAATGGACAGATGACCGTAAGACATCATCAATGCAGTCAAACGCGGAGGCTGAGGGGTTATTTCCATCGCTGGGGCTACCCTCGATGTTGCCGCGACCGTTACCTATATGTGTTCTCGGCAGAGCCATGAATAAGTACCTAGCAACTTTATTCGCTGTGAGTCTTGGAACTGCGGCAATGGCCGGCGGAAACGGCGACTCGGTTGCTCAAAAGGCAACAAGGAATAGCGAGGCCACAGGTTTGGCACGGATTTCGGTGCAGAAGGGCCCTATCAAGCTTGGCTCCGAGCCGACCCATATTCCACTCGGCGATCGCCCTCTTGCGGATATCAGCGCAGATATAGGAAACGCCGCGAGGGTGTACCTTGTCCTGGAGCATGTCCGCTTTGACCAGCCACCCGGCATTCTGTTTGAGGTGCTCATTGGAGATGAAAGTGCGCCGGGTTCTTACGAGCGTGTTGGTCGCTTCAATCTTTTTGAAACTCGAGAACTTCTAAGTTTTGATATAACAGAGCGATTTCGGTCTCTGGTTGCGTCAAACTCGCGGGGCATACTTGTCGTGACGATACGGCCTGCGGTCGGAGCGCGATCCGAGGCTGCAGCGCCTGGCTCCCAGGAGTGGTCTCGTTTGCATGCCCTCTTGGAGCGGGCTGCCGTTTCTATTGGCGTGATTAGGCTGGACGCCCGGTAACCGCGGGCGCAATGGGCGAATCGATTTGCGGGTGTGGGTAAGCTGTTGCTGCTCATAGTTGTTCGTGTACTCTCCTCCGGTGCAGCTTCGAGGAGGACGACCATGCCCGTGCTTTCACGTAGAAACTTCATTGCCAGCGGTGCGGCTCTTACGACAATTCCGCTGCCGGCCTGGGTTCATCAAGCGCACGCACAACCAGCTACCGTCCTGACTCGGTACGAGGCGACAAGCCCGCAGGGACAGGGAATGCTAGAAAAATATGCCCGAGCCGTCGCCAAGATGATGGTGCAGACACCGGAGGCCAGTCCGTTATCTTGGCTGTTCCAATGGTACACGCACTCGGTCGATCCCACTAAGGGAATGGCGGCCGAGGTCGCACGGCTTTATTCCGGGGCACCGCCGAACGATCCGAGCCGGCTTCTCGCGCTCGCGACGTGGAATACATGCCAACCGCATCAAGCGAACGGACTACCGCAGCAACAGCGAATGTTCCTCCCATGGCATCGCATGTACGTCTATCTCTTCGAGCGGATCATTCAGAAACAGCTCAACGACGCCACCTTCACGCTCCCATATTGGGACTACACGACCGACGGAAAGAAGGCGATTCCTGAACAGTTTCGCAGACCGAATGATCCTTTGTACAAGGTGCTCTTCCGCGCAAATCGCAACGACGGCTCCATTCCTGGCACGGCCAATGTGAATGGAGGGCAGCCCATCGATCAGGATGCGGATGCGCCGTTAAATCTTGATGCGCTTGCCCGGCGGGATTTCGACATAAAAGGTGTCGCGCTCGGTTTTAGCGCTGATGTTGAGAGGGGGATTCACGGCGATGTCCACGTGCTCGTCGGAAACACTTCGAACATGGGCAGCGTGCCATGGGCAGCTCGGGACCCGATCTTCTGGCTCCATCACTGCAACATCGACCGTATGTGGTGGAGTTGGAATAAGGCGGGGCGAAAGAACCCGACCAGTACGAGTTGGCTCGACCAGAGTTTCGCGTTTGCCAACGAAAACAGCAGCCGGGTGGACCCGGTCAACCGTGACTTCGTGGAGCCCGAGGCGATCGAGAACGGTGCCTATACCTACGATCAGCCATTACCAGTGCCGCCGCTTCCGCCGACGCCCGCTGGAGCTATGGTTGCTGCTTTTGCTCCATCGATCATCGCCCAGCAAGTGCAGCCCGGGCCTGTCAATCTGAGCGGGGCGGCGGTATCAGTGCCTCTCACGACGACTGCCGCGGTGCCGATGAGCGCGCAGATCGCGGCGGGCGGCCAAAACCAGCGAGTCTTCCTGGTCCTGCAAAATCTGCAGGCACACGCCCAGCCCGGAATCCGCTACAACGTCTATCTCGATCCGCCGTCTGGCGCTCCCTCCGGCCCGGCTTCGGGCCCCGTGGGTGCGATCAACTTCTTCGACGCTGTGGGACACGGCGAGCACGGCGGCATGGCACAGTCCGATAAGTTCTACAGCTTTGACGTGACGGGCAGGGTCACTGGCGCCGCGGCGGGCAATAGCACTCCTCCGACGGTGCGCATCGCGCCCGCGGGCGCGGCGGCAGCGGACGCGCGGCCAGCGGTTGGGTCGGTTGCCCTCGTACGGCAGTAGTCTGGGCCGGCCTGTCGGCGTGGCCCCGGGAGCTTGGCCAATGAACGACGACCGTATCGAGCAACTGATACTCATGTCCCGGCGCAGGTTGCGCGCTCGGGGACCGTCCCTGTCGCTGGCCGCCAGGAGGGTTCTGCGCAAGCTGGACTCGCTGGTGGATGTTCTGCACGAAAAGGATCGGCTGCCTGGACTTCGCGCAGCCGTGACCCTGGCGAAGGGTGTTCGCTGCCATGTCATCGATTCGATCCGCGGAGATGGGCCCAAGCTGATTGAGGTGATCAGGCGCGACATTCCAGCTCTTCGGGCGGCATTCCCCGAGCTTGACTTGGTTCCGGTCGTTCATTACCGGCCTGCTTTGGCCCCCCGACCTGCAGCGCTCTCTGTGGCTACTGATTCTGGAAGCGTAGGTTCGCTTTCTCTCAGGATCGTCGATAGGCTGACGGGACGCCCCGTTCAAGGCGCTCAAGTCGTGGCTCTTACGAATTTCGCGACCCGGGAGGGGCGGAATGGCGTATCCGACGAGGACGGACTGGCTTTGCTCGCGTTCGAGACCATGCCGGTGCGGCTTGAGAGGCTATACGTATACCCGCCACTCGCCGGCTATTGGGGGCTTTTTCAATCCGACTTCGTGCTCAACGATGGAGCGACCATCTCTTTGCAGCCGATCGATTTGACGCGCGCCGACAGCCTTAGACACTTCTTTCCGAGCGCTAAAGCTGACACTGGTGCCGGCGTCACGGTCGGAGTTATTGATGGTGGTGTCGGGCCTCATGCAGACCTAGTCTGTGAGGGCGACGCGGACAACGGCTCCGGGCACGGCACTCACGTGGCCGGAATCATTGCGAGCCGGGGCACGGCCCCGGCGGGAGTTCGGGGTATTGCCCCGGGCGCTCGGATTCGAAGTTACCGGGCGTTCGGCTCAGCAGGCGGTCTTGCATCCAATTTCTCGGTTGCAAAGGCGATCGACGCCGCGGTTCGTGACGGCTGCGACATCCTCAACATGAGTTTCATCCTTGAAGATGGTGTTGAAGATCCGGCTGTGCGCACCGCGATTGAGGATGCACGCGAAGGTGGGGTGCTACCGGTTGCAGCTACGGGGAACTCGTTTCGCCAAAGCGTGGGATTTCCGGCGCGCGACTCGCTCTGCCTTGCGGTTTCAGCGCTAGGCCGAAGGGGAACCTTTCCGGATGAGTCGGTCGAGGCGGCCGACGTGACGCCGCCGTTTGGTCTTGATTCCGACGACTATATCGCCGCGTTCTCCAACGCGGGCCTCGAGGTGGACCTCACAGCACCGGGGGCTGGCGTGGTCTCAACAGTGCCGGGCGGGTACGGAGTGTTGAGTGGGACCTCGATGGCCTGTCCGGTTGTTAGTGCAATGGCAGCACGGATGCTCGCTCGCAACGCAGAGGTCCTCAGCATGCCTCGGAGGTCAGAGCGTTCGACGCGTCTCGCGCAGCTAGTGTTGGGCGCTGCGGCCTCGCTCGGCTTCCCTGCCGATCTGCAGGGGGCTGGGATACCGTATGAAGGAGGCGACGCGTAAGATGGTCGTTTTCATTCTAAGGCAACGAGGCCCGGGGCCGCTACCCGATCAGGTGGTCGAAGTGGTGAAGAACCACCCTGGCCTTCAAATCATTGAACGCTCGACGAAGATGTTGCGGGTCGAGGGCACCAGCGAAGATTTGCAGGCTGTAACGGACGGGCAACTTGGGCTGCAATTTTCAGAGGAGCGGCAATATAGCCCCGTGAAGCCGTTCCAGGAATCTGCACGGCCTCCGAGACGCAAGCCTTGATCGTCACTCACGAGGTCAGTCGCCCTATCGCGAGACGGCATGCAGCTGTGGCAACAGGCATGAAGGATGGAAGGCTCATACAATATTAAAAAGGCTTTGAACTGGTCATCCGCTTTCGAGATAAGATGCCGTACATCATCTGCTTTAGTCCACCATCCGAGCGTACGGGCAGGAGTTCACGACCCTCAGGGCGACGGGTCGGGATCGCGGGCCGAAAAACGATCTCATCATCTCCCTGCAGCCGAGAAGGGAGTCAAACTTTAAAACCCGATCACATATTTCTAATTGGAGATGCGAGATGGCGATCACAGCCGACCAAGTTACTTTCGATACGCCGGCGGTTGAGTTTCGGCTTCCAGCGACCGACGGCAAGACTTACGGACTGGACGACCTTGCGGGCCAAAAGGGCACCGTTGTCGTCTTCATCTGCAATCATTGCCCCTACGTCAAAGCGGTGATCGACCGCATGGTTGCGGATGCGCGGGTACTGATGTCTGAGGGCGTTGGTTTTGTGGCGATTTGCTCGAACGATGCGGCGAACCGTCCCGAAGATTCATTTGAGAATATGCGGCATTTCGCCAAGGCTCATGGTTTCCCATTTCCTTATCTGCACGACGAGACCCAAGCGGTCGCGCGGGCATATGGAGCGGTGTGTACGCCGGACTTCTTCGGCTACAGCGCCGACCGCAAGCTCAAGTACCGGGGTCGCCTCGACGAAGGCCGCAAAACTGCGCCCCGCGCGGAGGCGCCTCGAGAGCTCGTCGAGGCCATGCGCGCGATTGCGAGGACCGGTGTGGCGCCAACTGATCAAAATCCGTCCCTTGGCTGCTCGATCAAATGGAAGGATGCATAAGCCGAGCCTGTCATCGAGCCGCACCAGCTACGCGGCGCCTGGCTGGTGCAACCATTGCCGCACTCTCGAAGCCTCCGGTGGCAGAAGTATTCTAACGCGCCTACTGGAACCGGATGCGATTGCAAGTTGGCTCCGACTTTTGGCTTTACCTGCTCTGTCCATGAGCTTGACGCCAAGAAAGGCGACAAGCATAGAATGCCCTTCCGAAATTTTGCGACTGGGCAAAGCCATTCATTCGACGGGATCGATCTGAAACTTGTTCCTGACGAGACGCTTGTCTACGACGTCTTGCGCTCAGAGCGAGTCTCAGCTTCATTCAAGCGGCAGACTGTTTTCAATCATTTTTTAAGTTGGCATGAACCCATGGGAACTGTGATTGGACTGCTACCGGTAACGCCTTCGATCGATCAATTCGCTCGGATAATTTCGAATGTTGCTGCCCCGGCATTTCTGCTCGGTGCGGTCGCGTCTTTCATCTCCGTCGTGATATCGCGCATCAATCGCGTGATCGACCGATTGCATTTCATCCACAGTATCCCCGATGACGACGTTTCGAGACTCCACTTTCGAAGTGATTTGCCTCGGCTCAGGCGTCGCGCTGTCCTTTTGAACCGGTCGCTCTTCTGCTCGATCCTGGCCGCAATCACAACCGCTCTGATCATCTTCGGAGCATTCGTTAGTGCGTTTCTTCATCTCCGGCACGAGTATGGAATCGCGCTCTTGTTTATGGCCGCCATGATCCTGTTCAGTGTTTCATTAGTTGATCTGGCCCGCGAGACCAGATTGGCCCTCCACGAGGTCGACCTTTACCGGTAAGCTGCAATTTGAACTTGGCGGCAAGCATCGTCGCGTCCTGAACGCGTTACAACGACCATATCTCCGAAGACTTGCGCATCGGCCGAATGAGATGCGGGGACTGCACGAATGGTCATTCACTGCATTTGAAGCGGCTCGATCCCTCATCCGAGTGTTTCCTGAAAGGAAGCTTACTTCGGAAAGTGAGCTCATCTTGCAAGGTCGTCCGGTGTGAGCATCACCGACAGCTTCGAAACGCGTTCACATTTGCATTGACTTAGATCAAGGCAATTGTTCGGGCGCTGCATCAATAATCCATCTAGCGCTTTGTTGCTTTGTGGGAGGAAACGAGAGTATGGCAATGCTTACACACCAAGTTACGGGTTCGCTGCTTGCGGTCCTCCTGTTCACGATTTCCGCATCTCAAGAATCCAAAGCTCAAGCCGGTGCGCTTGCTGCCTGCAAAGCAGACGCGGCCAGAATATGTCCTGGCATAGAGCCGGGCGGTGGCAAAATAATTCAGTGTCTTAAGCAACATAAGGACGACGTGACCATCGGTTGTGCTAAGGAGTTGAAATCGATCAAAGCTAAGATGGGTAAGTGACGAAGTTTAGTTCGAGCCTAGCGTCTGATGCACGTCCCCCAAGGAGGCGCGACAGCTTCGACTTCGAGACCCTGCTCGGGCAGAAGTGCCTGCTCAACGTCGTCCACGACGAGACGACGTGAATACGGCGACGGCCGAGGAGGTCGAGGCGCTGCCGGATTTCATCAAGTCGAAGATACTCTCAAGCTTCGAGAGGTGGGGCCGTATCAAGCACGCGGAGAACAAGCGCGGCGCTAAGCCGATCGAGCAGCGTGGTTGTTACCTTGGGCATCTCCGAACACGCTTGGCCATTCTCCGAAGGCAGATGATGAAGAAATGTGACGAGTATGGACACTGCAATCGTCGTGGCCTCGTTCCCTAGAGGTGTCCAGGCGATACCGGTCGTCCTGCCCATTGTACCCAGGGCCAATGGTTGGCTGTCACTACCTTTGATATCGATTTTCCATCAAAGCAAACGGGAGAGAGGCGATGAACGAAACGCAGGAGACTGCGATCAAATCGATTGACGCGGCAGCGCGGTGGCCCGTCCTGGTTGGAACGTTGTTGACTATGAGCGTTTCGCTTCTATCTCCAGCGAGTGCACAGAGCAGCGATGCCGAGAAAATCTTGAAGGGAATGGCGGATTACGTGGCCAGCCAGAAGGCGCTGAACGTAACCTACGACTCCGACGTTGAAGTGATTACCTCCAATCTTCAGAAGATCCAGTTTACCAGCTCTGGCCAGGTGCAATTGAACCGACCGGACAAGCTCCGCGTCAGGCGCACGGGCGGTTATCGCGACATGGAGATCGTGTTCGATGGCAAGCTGCTCACGGTGAACAACAAGGACGACAAGGGCTATGCTCAGATCGAGACCACCGGCACCACTGAGGAATTGATCGATGTGCTACGTGAAAAGCACGGCGTGGTAGCCCCTGGCGCCGATTTGCTGCTCACCAACGTATTCAACGTCATGATGGCGGACGTGGTCGATGCCGCCGTGATCGGCAAGGGCGTCGTCGACGGCGTTGAATGCGATCATCTGGCGTTTCGCAACGTCGACACCGACTGGCAGATCTGGATCGAAACGGGTGCGAAGCCCATCCCGCGAAAATACATCATCACCAGCAAGGGTGTCGCGGAAGCGCCGCAATACACGCTACGGATCAAGGACTGGAAGACAGACGTTGCAGCCGATGCCTTTGCATTCAAACCGGATTCTGCATCCAAGAAGATCACGCTCGGCGAACTCGGCGACATCGACGAAGTACCTCATGGCGCCGCTAAGGCAGGAGCAAGGAAATGACCCGCAAATTAGCCGCTCTCGTTCGTCTTTCGATAGGCACCGCACTCGGCGCCGCTGTGCTGTCGTGGAATGGGCAACTGCCCGTCGATCCCCAAGCGTCGCTGGTGTCCGCAGCTGAGGCCCGCATAGGACGTCCGCTGACGCCAATGAGCTACGCCGGCGTTGCCAGGCGAACCACCCGGCGGGCCGTGGCCGTCGGGGCGGTAGCTGCGGGTACGGCGGCTGTCGTGGCTGCGCCCGTGGTGGTCACGCCGGCTTGCACACAGGTTGTGGACGTCTATGGGCGGGTCGCCACCGTTTGCCGGTGAGTTGGCCGCATGGCTCACCCGGCGTTGTCCTGAAGCCCACCAGTTGCGGGGGCGGTGTCACCGCACCCGGCGTCGGTACTGGTGCAACAACTGAGCAACGGCGCGCATCGGCTACAAGTTTGATGATTGCTGCAATCGTGCGTCTTGCCCGGCGGCGAAAGACTGTTCGAATCCAGTAGCGGGAGGGCCAGACATGTCAGTGACAACAAGGATAGTTTCGTCACCGAGACTGCCCCACGTGAGCGCAGCGTTGCTGACGGCGTTCCTGCTTTCGACAGCGCCAGCCTTGGCGCAGGGCAACACGATTCGTCAGGGGGTATTGACCTGCCGGATATCGGCAAGTGTCGGCCTTCTCGTCGGATCACGCCAGCGGCTTCGTTGTCAGTTTAGATCGGAGAGCGGTCGGACCCAGAATTACTTCGGCACCATCGGCCGCCTCGGGTTCGATATCGGGTTTACTGCCGGCGGCGTGATGACGTGGGCGGTGCTGGCGAGCACGCCCACTATTCCATCTGGCGCACTGGCGGGAGAATTTGTCGGCGCCAGCGGCGACATTTCGGCCGGTCTTGGTGTTGGCGCCAACCTGCTGGTCGGCGGCACGCGCAAATCGGTTTCGCTGCAACCGTTGTCGGTAGAAGGACAGGTCGGCGGCAATCTCGCGCTCGGCGTCGCTCGCATGAAACTCAAGCCAATCAATTGAACACCGAATCCAGGCAACGAAAGGATTTATCCAAATGATCGCGAAAAAACTCATCTTGTCTTGCGTTGCGTTTCTTGTTGCTTGCCGTGGCTCAGGTCGAACTCAACACCTACGCGGATCAAGACGGGCATCTCGATGTTCAGAAGCTGACCTGCGCGCAACTGGCGGGCACGTTCCAGGAAGACGCCGACTATTTGGCTGCCTGGTATAGCGGTTGGTACAATGGCCTCGCCAAGAAGCACATGGTGAATGTCACCCGCGCAAAGGCGCTGCAACACGAAGTCATTGTTTATTGCAAGGCCAATCCAGGCAAGAAAGTCATCGAAGCCATCGACGTGGTGTTCAAACAGTACAGGACCGAGAACAACATCAAGCTGAAGAAGTAGTCGCAGCTTAAGAGGTGGCAGCCGAGACCTCCTCGTTTCCTCGAGCGACTGGTCCGCTTCGCGCAGATGTAACAACAGGTACGGAAATTTGGGGGGTGCGAGCAAATCGTTAGGAGACTTTGTAGGCCACTGGAGGCCAGAACGGTTACCTCGCAAGTTGCTCGCGCAAGACGGCATTCCGACAATGACTCCGCGGGGATCGCGGAGGTAAAAATCTAAAGTGATCGCCGTCGATTCTCGCGGCAGATCGGATACTGAACCAGCCGTTGCTGTCTCTTTCAGAGGAAAATGTCATGAGAAGATTTTTTCTAAACGCAGCTTTTGTTGCCTTGCTTGTTGGCGTAGCCGGCTTTAGCGCGCCATTGCGGGCCGAAACTGGTCAGGTTTCCGTCGTATTCACAAAAGGAGGATTCATCGTCGGGGCCGGGGGTGGCGAAGGTATCCTTACCTTCAAGGGCAGGCGCTATCCGTTCACCGTTTCGGGCATGAGTATCGGATTTACGATCGGAGCCTCGACGACCAAACTGGTTGGACGAGCTCTCAATCTGAATAGCCCCGCTGCGTTTCAGGGTAACTACAGCGCGATTGGAGCTGGCGGTGCAGTTGCGGCCGGGGCGGCAGGCGTTCAATTGCAGAATGCCAATGGCGTAATCCTGCAGCTTAGCGGCCCCAAGGTCGGCGCTGAAGTGTCGGCCGCAGTAGGCGGGGTAACGGTCAGGTTTAAATAAGCGTGAGGCGGCCAGGTCGCACGGTGCGCTTGATGCTCACACGTGCGACTGGTCCGCTTCGTGCAGATGCGACAACAGGCTTTGCGGGACTTGGGGTTAGGCGTGTGCGGCGCTAAGCAGTCACGGGTTACGAGAAAATTGTTAGGATGCTTTGCAAGCCACTGTTCGTCTCGGGGAATTTAAGAACAGCAGCATCGGTGCTACACGGTGGTGGGGAGTCTGTTGTCATGTCGACATGGAGTGGCGGTCGTACGCTAGGCACAGTCGCCATTCTATTCTCATTCCTTTTGGTCGGTTGTGCTGCCAGACTTGGTTCGGAGGCTCTGACGCCGGTGGCGGCCTCGGCTGGCGGAAAGACTATGCAAATTTACGTGGCAACTACGCGCGAACGCGATTTGTCACAAAACGCGTTCACCGCGAACCTTGCCAATGCACTCAACTTTGCAAGGTTTTCCGTCTCAGTTCCCCCTAACCACAAGTCCGGCAAGATTGAAATGCCGACCGCAACTCCAGATCCAGAAAGAGACTTTGCTGTCGTTGATAGGGCCGCACTTAGCGAACCCGAGTTTCGTCAAGCTGTTACTCATCAAACCAATACCCAGCGTAAAAAGCACAAAGTTTTTGTTTTCGTGCACGGGTTCAACAACACCTTTCAAGAGTCACTGTTCCGAATCACGCAATTACAAGCGGACATGAAGATCGACGGAATTCCGATACTGTTCGCGTGGCCATCGCAAGGTCGGGTAGGGGCTTATGAAATAGACAAGCAATCGGCAAACTATTCTCGCGACTATCTGATGGCTCTCCTAACGATGCTTAGCAGTAATTCCGAGGTCAGCGACATTATGGTGGTAGCCCACAGCATGGGTGCCATGTTGACCGTTGAAGCTCTGCGCCAGCTTCGTACTGAAGGCAAAGACCGGGTGATCGCCAGGTTAAGCCGGGTGGTGCTCGCGGCACCCGACATCAATGCAAGAACGTTCCGTACCAACGTACAAGCTATCGGTCCGCTAAAGCCACCTTTGCTTGTTCTGGTTTCCAAGGATGATGGTGCGCTTCGAGCCTCTAGTTTTCTTGATGGTTGTATTGCTCGTGCGGGAGACATCGATGTCGACAATCCCATTGTGCGCGAGGCTGCCCTGAAAGAGAAGGTTCAAGTCGTCGATATTTCGAGGCTCGCAAAACACGATGACCTCGGGCATGATCGGTTTGTAAGTGTTGCCGTGCTTTATTCAAGGTCGCACGAGAAAACCTTGCGATACCGCAACACTGCAGGCACGTTCATCTTTACCGATGATGACACGTTCTTACGACCAATCGACATTGGAAATCGGGTGGCTCAATGATCGGCTCGCGGTAAATATCGCGAAGTGTACGAGACCCTAGACGTTGACATCAACAAGCAGACGCCGGTTGTCGAAGGCATCGGCTTCGGGTCCTGAGACGGGTGCTTGTCCGAGAGATCAACAAGATCACCCTCGAGCTGAGATGGCGGTTCTATTGCATCTTTCTTGAGACGAAGAAGTCATGGAATAGTTTGGCTTAGGCACCGCTCTCGTTTGCCGTACTAGTCGGCACGGCCGGTTCTAGCGAGCCTGTCCGTCATCAAAACATTTGGCGCAAAGAGCGGCGAGATTTAGCGGAGAGCGGGCCTCATTTGTTGGTTGATGTTAAGCGGCGATTTTGCGGTGGAGCAAGCGCCGATATTTGATTGTCTGTCGTTTGATCCTTTCACGCTGTTTGATGATGGATTGTGCACGTCCGAAGTAGACGTCGGCGGGTGTGACGTTGCCGATGCCCTCGTGATAACGGCGATGATTGTAATGCTCGATGAATGCCTCGATCTGACACTCGAGATCGCCGGGCAGGAAGTAGTTCTCGAGCAGGATGCGGTTCTTGAGGGTTTGATGCCATCGCTCGATCTTGCCTTGGGTTTGCGGATGCAGCGGTGCGCCGCGGATATGGCTCATGCCGTTGGCATCGATCCATTCGGCAAGCTCGGCGGCGATGTAACTGGGACCATTGTCGCTGAGCAGTCTGGGCTTGTGCAACACCTTGGTGTTGTCGCAGCCTGAAGCTGCAAGGGCCAGTTCGAGCGTATCGGTGACGTCCTCGGCGCGCATGGTCGAGCACAGCTTCCAGGCAATGACATATCGAGAGAAGTCATCGAGTACGGTGGACAGATACACCCACCCCCAGCCGATGATCTTGAAGTAGGTGAAGTCGGTCTGCCACATCTGGTTGGGTGCTGTCGTCTTGTCTTTGAACTCATCAGCCGCCTTGACCACAATGAAGGCTGGGCTGGTGATGAGATCGTGGGCCTTGAGCAGGCGATAGACACTGGCTTCGGAGACGAAGTAGCGCTTCTCATCGGTAAAGCGCACTGCCAGTTCGCGCGATGAAAGTTCGGATTGCTCCAGCGCCATCTCGATGATCTGACCCTGGATATCGGCATCGATGCGGTTCCACACGCGACCTGGCCGGGAAGGACGATCTTCCAACGCTTCCGGCCCGCCCTCAAGGTAACGGTCATACCAGCGATAGAAGCTTCGACGTGCAATGCCCAGTTTGTCGAGTGTCTTCTTCGCCGGCAGATGCGATTGCTCGACGAGCCTGATGATCTCAAGCTTTTCGGATGCGGGATATCTCATTCGCCTTCGCCCCCATCCGCGATCATGCTTTTTTTGAGCAGACGGTTCTCCAGCGTCAGATCGGCAACCACCTCCTTCAGGGCATGCGCCTCACGGCGAAGGTCTTGCACTTCACCACTTGTCGCAGCTCGCGCCGTATCACCGGCCAGCCGCCGCTTGCCTGCCTCCATGAACTCCTTCGACCAGACGTAGTAAAGGCCCTGAGCGATCCCTTCCTTGCGGCACAGTTCAGCGATGCTGTCTTCACCGCGCAAGCCATCAAGCACAATCCGGATTTTATCTTCCGCCGAGAAATGGCGCCGGGTGGCGCGGCGAATGTCTTTGACAACCCGTTCGGCAGAACTTTTCCTGCTGCGAGACTTCGTAGTCATGTTCGTTCCTTCGTCATCGACGAGAACCGAACTCTCCTTAAATCATACCTTCAATTCTGTGCCATAGGCGCTGATCCCGGACAGCTGATGGATTCTTTTGTAACCAAACCAGGCAGCGTGCGTGCTGATGGGCCCCACAATCTGTTGCTGATTCAGGGTACTGGCTCTGAGCGCCGCGCCGCGGTCGACACTGCCATGAGCTTCGACGCCGATTGGATGCGCGGCCAATCGGTGGGGATATATCCTATCAGCAACAGTGCGCCGGAGCCGATCATCGCGGAACTAGAAAAGATTATGGATTCTGGCGATAGCGGCCTCAGCCAAAGCGTGGTCAAGTTCCAACCGGTAAGCCGGCTCAACGCCATTCTCGTCGTGAGCCGTAAGCCAGCATTGTTGCATACTGCTTCGACCTGGATCCGGCGACTCGACCAGGCCGATACCGCGCGGACCAGCGTGCATGTTTACCGGGTGAAGTATGGTGAGGCGAAGCAGATTGCGCGTGTTCTCACCGCGATGTTCATCGGCGGATTGTCATCCTCGCTGGATAGCGCCGACAATCAACTCGCTCCGGGGTCGGGCTCGTCCTTGACCTCCGGCATCGACAAGCTGTCGGCAAATGCAAACTCGCCGTCGTCGGCTGGGAGTTCTGGATCTCGTTCGCGTTCCGGAACGGGCGGAGCCGGCGATTCTTCAGGAGCTAAGCCGTTGACGGCAAGCTCCGGGACTGGGATTGGGACCGGTACGAGCACGTCGGTAGGCAGCGACGCGCTCAGTGCCGGCGGCGGTGGCAATGGGCAGCCGCTGATGCAGGGGGTGCGCATCACTCCCGATGTTGTCAACAACACGCTGCTTATCTACGCCGATCAGGCCAACTACAAGATCATTGAAGCCACACTGCATCAGGTCGATCAACCGCAGTTGCAGGTGGCCATCGATGCGACGATCGCCGAGGTAACCCTTACCAACGAATTGAGCTACGGTGTGCAATCTTATCTGACCAGCAAGAACCTAGGTCTGAAGGCGAATCAGGGTTCGATCCTCAACACGCAGTCAGGTTCGGCACCGATACCAAGCTCAAGCGGCACCGATGCGGCCGCAGCGGCCGGTTCGATAGCCAACGCTTTCATTAACCGCGCGCTTCCCGGCTTCAACTTCCTGGTCGGCTCGGAAGCGCAACCGGCCGTCATTCTCGATGCTCTTCATGCAGTCACAAGCGTCAAAGTACTTTCGAATCCTTCACTGGTCGTGATCAACAACCAGATGGCGACGTTGCAGGTCGGCGACACGGTCCCGATTTCGACTGGCACTGCCACGGTCCTGAACAGCAACAACAACGTGGTCAACAGCATCGACTATCGTAACACCGGCGTCATCCTGCGCGTTTCGCCGCGCATCAACGTGAACGGCAATGTCCGGCTCGAGGTCGAGCAGGAAATCAGCAGCGTCCAGCCAACCGCTACCTCTACGCTGACACCGACCGTGGCAGAGCGGCGGGTGAAGAGTTCGATTTCGGTTGCCAGCGGTCAGACTGTGCTATTGGCCGGACTGATTAGCGAACAACAGAACGGCGGACGCAACGGCATCCCTCTGCTTGACGAAATCCAGGGTTTTGGGGACGCCTTCGCGCACCAGCGCAAGAAAGGCACCCGCACTGAGTTAATTATTTTCATCCGTCCGCAGATTATCCGAGATGGCACCGACGCGCATCACGTCGCCGAGGAACTGCGCTCGAAATTGCGCGGCAGTGTGGGAGCGAGTATTGATGACCTTCGCGTTCGCACCGTCCACTGATACAGTGGCGCGCCGGAAAAAACGTTCGCGGCGAAGTATCTGGGCGACGGGTTTCGTTCTGTTCGCCTGCTGTCT
Organism: Nitrobacter sp. TKz-YC02; assembly: GCF_049852135.1. Taxonomy (NCBI): domain Bacteria; kingdom Pseudomonadati; phylum Pseudomonadota; class Alphaproteobacteria; order Hyphomicrobiales; family Nitrobacteraceae; genus Nitrobacter; species Nitrobacter sp. TKz-YC02. The sequence continues at coordinate 2,478,327 of NZ_CP180728.1, read as the reverse complement.
CATGCCGCTGCGGGCCGCCTCGGCTGATGCGCTAACGCGCGCTAACGCGGCCTATTCGCGGGGCGATTATGTCAGCGCCGTCCGAATACTGACGCCGCTTGCCCTGCGGAGCAATGCCAAAGCGCAGGTCCTTCTTGGCTTTATGTACGAAAACGGCTACGGCGCGCCGCAAGCCTATGACGCCGCAGTTGATCTGTACCTCGACGCGGCGATCCAGGGTAATCCATTCGGGCAGGGCATGCTGGGTTTGATGTATGACAAAGGCCACGGCGTGCCGCGGGATGTCGTGCTGGCCTATAAATGGCTGAATCTTGCGGCTGCCCACGCTCCGCGGCGCGAGCGCGACTACTACCTGCGACTGCGAAACGCCGTGGCATCCAAAATGTCGCCTGCGCAGATTCACGAGGGGCAGCATCTCGCGCTGATCTGGGCACCGGGACGATTGTAAGCCAGGAAAGGCCGGGACATGACGGCAGATGTGGTGCCGGCCCACAGGCATTTGCTGTTGGGCCGGCGCGGTCTTTGGAAGAAGAAACTCGTTTTAGAAGAAGAAGCTGGTCTGGAGATAGCCGTAGAAGGTGTCGGCTGTGGCAGGCGCGTTGGGGGCGGTCTGCAGGAATCTGCCTTTGATCAGGTAGGTGACCCCGGTATCGAGCAGCCAGGCATTCGGGATGAGCCAGTACCGCAGGCGAGTCTCGATCTGCTGGCCGGCGAAGTTGCCGGATCGGCCGGTACGGTCCCGTACTCCTGTGGTGGCGAAGGAGTCGGTCGCGTCCGCCAAGAAGAGCGGGCGGTAGGTGACGAAGGCATCCCAGATCGGGCTCGGCGTGACCTCCAGGCGTATGCCCGGCGAGATCAGGTTGGACCGCTGCACCGCGCCGTAAAGGCTGGTCGGACCGTATTCCCAGCGCCGGGCGCCGAACAACGTGTCGAAACGGGTGAAGGTGGCAGGGTTGGCGCTGTCGCCGCTGGCTTGATCGTATTGAAACGAGACCCGCGGCAGCCACGCCGTATTGAAGGTGTAGCCTGCCTGCGTATGGAAGAAGTAGGCCGAGACATGGAGATCGCGCCTGTCGGTGATGGCGGCCGTCTCCCGGGCGCGACCCGTCTGGTAAGTCGTTTCGACCTCCCAGTCCCACTGCGCAGGCTTCGGCGCCTTCCATAGCCGGAAGCCGGGGGTGAACAGGCGACGGTTACGGGTCTGCAACGATCGCAGGCCTGACCCGGTATCATCCTCGTACAGGCCGTAGCCATAGAGCTCGAGGGTTCCGCCGAATACGTTCGCGAAGGTATAGGAACCGCCGTAAAATTGCAGATCCAGGTTCTCCTCATCCAACACGATCGCATTGTCGAGGATGCCCGGCACGTCGTTGGGCAACCGATTGTGCGGCATGGTCCAGAACACGGTCATCTGATCTTTGTTCGCGCCCTGCCAGTCGAAGGACGCGCCGGTGAAGGCATTGATGGTGTTTCGGTAGTCGTTACGCGCCATGAGGCGGCGTGAGCCGACGTCCTTCGTGAACCGGCCGGTGGTGATGCTGCTCTTCGAACCATTGCCCGTTTGGTCGGAGAGATCGAAGTTGAGATAGGCCTGGGTGAGCTCGAGGGCGTTCACCTCCGTGGTGGAGGCCGTCGAATTCGGTTTCTGCAGATAGCCGCGGCTGTCGAACACTTCGCCGCCGATCTTGATCTTGTGACCGGTATCGTACTCGGCGAAAATGTTGGTGCGGAGTGCGAGCAACACGTCGTCCTGTGGGGCAGGCGCTGGCCGGAACTGGTTGTTGATCCCTTCCATGCGGGCCCGGAAACTGCCCCCGATCTTGAGATTCTCGGGTCGTCCCAGTGCGTCGTAGAGCGTGAACACCGGCTTCGTCGTGTTCGCCTTGAAGTAAGGAAACGTCAGCGCCTGAACCTGGCTTTCCGTCCAACCCTGAGCATAGGTATCCGCCCAGCTCGGGGCGGCGAGTGGGGCATAGTCCCGCCTTCCCTGCGCCTGCCGCTCGGCTTGGGACTGTGCCTGCGCCGGGTTCGATGGGGTGGCGACAAGCAGGACGGTGGACAGGAATGCCAGCCCTGCTGTCGAGCCGAGGAAAGAACTCTTCAAACGATTCATATCACCCCCCATGTTCCCCTGTTGCTGTGTCATGCGGGTTCGGATCCCCGCTGAAGCCGCAACATTCGAAAAACGTTTCGCGCAGTCGTTGGCTGACCGCAGCCGTCCGCGCATGCCCGAGCGCTCCTCATTAACGAGGAACGCGCGCGACCACCCAGAACAGCGATCATCTAAAAACAGGACGACTCGGGATGCCCCCCGGTCGATAGTCTATCGATATGTTTCTCGCTATACATCGTATGGCGCGGTGTCAACATGCAGGCATTTCTTTTAGGTGAGGGAAACTTCCGGGTGGGACTGAAAGGCAACACTAAAGCCGGTTCATGCAACCGATGATTGCCGCTCTGTGATCAATGATAGGGATTTTATTTGCGCGCAGAGCTTCTGATCAACCGTGGGATCCAACATGGTGACCGCCCACCGCGTTACACGAGCAAGCAGCTTTGGTCTGTCCGACCGTCACGACAACATTGGTCTCAACATCGTCCACGGGGTGTATTGTTTCTACCTTCGCAGGGACAACGTTGAGGATCGAAGTCAATGAGGGGCGCTCGACGGAAAGGCCGACGTCGGTAGCGACGAGAGAAATTGAATCAATAATCCGCGTCGCATCGTCTATCCAGTGATGATTCTCATTCTCAAAAACATCCAGCACATACCGTCAGAATGAATTCCGAATGACTTCGGTTGCGCCGTATAGTTGTATATACATAACGAGGCAATGCCTCCGGTTGCTGGGGGGACAGTGCGGTCATATTTTTCGTAAACGTCACTGAGTTCTGAATCGAACTGATTGTGGGCGGGTTGTTCCGACATCAAAACCGCGCCAACGAATTTTGCTACCTCGGCTTTGGCTGCGTCGAGGTCAGACAAATCCACGATTACGGCTGATCAGTGGATTCCCGTTTATAAAGTGAAAACAATACTGCGGCATGGTGCTCTTCCCTCTGTCAGGGGACTCCATTGACCACTGAGGGTGAAGCGCCTGTGAGGTTCGGCGCGTCGAGATAGACCGCGCGGCAGGTATCTACGCAATACGGTCCCCATTTGTTTTTGGTGGCTATCGAGGGGAGACAGCTTGGCTGAGGGAGAGATTGAAAGTATCCGCGCAATATTGTCTTCAAAGCCTCGTCCGATCGGATGGGAGCAGCGAAGGCAACGTCTCGATGAAGTCGGCTCAATTTGGCCGGTGGCGGACGATGTAGAGCTACGAACAGTCGATTGCGGAGATGTAGCAGGGGAATGGTCGCTTTCGCCCGGGGCGGACGCCACACGGGTACTTCTGTATTTTCATGGCGGCGGCTACTGTTCGGGCTCAATTGCGAGCCATCGACGCCTTGTTACAGAGGTCGGGCGCGCCGCTGGTATAAGCACGTTGGCGATTTCCTATCGGCTAGCGCCGGAACATCCGTTTCCTGCTGCGCATGACGATGCCATGATCGGTTGGCGATATCTGCGCCAACAAGGCATCGACGCGCGGAATATTGTAGTTGGCGGCGACAGCGCCGGCGGCAATCTCACGATCGCCCTGATCAACGCCTTGCGCGAGGCGAGCGAAGATTTGCCGGCGTGCGCGTGGCTGGTTTCACCCTGGACTGATCTCACCATGTCCGGAAGGACGTTGGAGAGCAAGGATCATATCGATCCAATTATCCACCGTGGCTACCTGGTGGAGTTAGCTGATGCCTATGCTCCCACATCACTCGACCGCAGGAACCCACTTCTTTCCCCTTTGTTTTCGGTCCTTGCAGGATTTCCACCGACGCTCATTCAAGTCGGCTCTGCTGAAACATTGCTCTCGGACTCAACACGTTTTGCGGAAGCTGCCGCGGAAGCCAACGTTGCGACGACTTTGGAGGTGTGGCCAGAAATGATTCATGCGTGGCCTCTCTGGAATGCCAGCCTTACGGATGGCCGGCTGGCGCTCAAGTCAGCCGGACAGTTCATGAAACGCAGGTTGTTAGAGCGAGTCCCCTAAGCTCATTGAAGAGCGCCTTTCAAATTGCAAGGTTTCCGCATTTGCAACAAGCCTAGGGCCTGACGAGATTTGCCGACTGTCTTGGTAGATTGGCAAGCTGCCCTGAAGCAGACCCTTTGGCTTTGACCTTTGTCTTTTGAGTGTCACCTGAGAGATGTTCCGCCGTCTCACGCAACAGATCGATTGTCTGCAGCGTGACCTCCGCATGCCGGGACGGGATCAAAATCCCGGCCTCCTGGAAGGCTTCCAAAATAGCGATCCTTAGATCCGCGGTCACGTTGCCGCCCGCGCGCACATCGACAAAAGCGTAAAGTTTGAACGTGAGGCCATCTACACCAAAATCTTCAAAATCGAACGACGGCGCAGGCAGTGTCAGGACACTGGGGTGGTCTTGGGCGACCTTGAGCAGAATCGATTTGACCGCCCGCGGATCGGAGCCATTCGCAACCTTAACCGGGATCGCGATACGACGTCTGTTATCGCGCAATGTCCAGTTCTTCACCTTCTCCGTGATGAAGTAGGAGTTCGGAATCACAACACTCGCTCGCTCAGACGTCTCGACCTCGGTCGAACGCACGCTGATCTTGCGAACATAACCTTCTTCGCCTCCGACGACGACCAAGTCACCGACCCTGATGGGGCGCTCAGCCAGAAGGATCAGCCCCGACACGAAATTATTGACGATACTTTGCAAACCGAACCCGATGCCGACGGAGAATGCGCCGGCCAGGATCGCGAGATTGGACAGGTCGAAGCCTGCGTAAGAGAAGGCCACAAGCGTTGCGATGACGACGCCGCCGTATCCCACTCCAACGCGAATCGAATCGCGGAGGCCGCCCGAAATACCCGCCGCCTTGAGAACCCGCTCATCGAGCCAGCCCTGGAAAAGTCGCGCGGCACCATAGGCGAGCCCGAACACCATCACCGACGCGAGGAGCACCGCAATGGATACTTGGGTGTTGCCAACCCGGAAACCGAAGAAGAGCTGCGAGTACCAGTCGTAGACTTCCGGCCAACTGTACCCCCACTGGAGCAAAATGAGGGGCACCGACAGTATGACCACAATGGCCTTAAGGAGCAGGCCAATCGGCAAAGCCAACTGCTCGTGCCGCTGGTGTTGCTCACCAAAGCTTTCCTTGAGCCAGCGGCCTGTCGCTGCACGGTCGTCGCCCAAGCCCTGCATCAGTCCATCGACCCACAGCAGCAGGAGGTAGGCAAACGCCATAATGGAGACGGTCACGACCAATTGTTGCGCGAGAAACCGAGCAAGCGCCAAGTATCCGGCAAATGCCGAGATGATGATCGCGACGACTGCGATCCAAACAGGGGCCCGCAGCACGGCGAGGAGCCGCGGTGAGAGGCTTTGGTCCTTGTGCTGCCCCACTAGCGGCGTAAGAAGGATGGCAACGATGATTCCAGCCAAAAGCAGGCTCGACGGAAGCGCAACCGCGATCGTCAGCGCAAAGGGGGCCTGCACAACACGGGTGACCATGTAGAGCAAGCTGGTCACGCCGTACGCGATTGCGAGCGCCAGAAGGAGTCCGCAAATTCGACGTGCTGTACGATCAGAGACGGGGATCAACCGCCAATGCGGCATCCTCGGTGCGAACGCGCTGATGACAAGCACGCTGACCGCGAGAACGGTGATGATGGATTGCGCAGTCGTGTACAGCAGCCAATCGACACGTTTAGGCAGTTGATGCGTGTCGGCGACGAGCCCGTAGAGGAAAGCGATCGGCAAGACCGGCAAGAGCCACAGCAAGGCGATGGCGCCCGCGACTGCAGCCCGCCGCCAGAACGGCTGATCAACGTCCTCGGATCTCCGGCGGCGCAACCGCCAGGTTCCGAAGGCGGCGGCAACAGCGAGCCCGAGCATGAGCAGTCCGGCTTCGAAAACGAGGAGCTTCACATCGTCCTGATCGCCGAGACTGCCCCACCAGTCGGTCACGATGTCGCGAACGCGGTATGTGGCTAATGGAACATAGTCCGGCACACGCGCCCAGGTCTCAGACGAGTAAATGCCAGGGAGCGGCTGCAACAGGCGCGTCGCGAAATTCTTTCGACGGATGTCTTGGATGGCATCGATGAGCTTGTCGATGCGCAGATTGGCGGAGTCGATCTCCTTCTGACCTCCGGTCAACACTCCATGGTAATAGGTCCGGTCGGCCCGACTTCGTGCGACGTCATCCGGCTCGGGTGGTTGACCGGCGGCCGGCGCCGGCCCGAGCAGGCCCAATTGGTCCTTGGCGGCCGCGAGTACAGGTTCAAGTTGCTTGCCAAAGCTTCCAATCTCGCTGCGGACGCGCTGGAGCTTGTCACGGAGGTCGTTCAGTTCGGAATAGCTCAAGCGTGGCTTTTTTAGATCACTCTCCAGGCGCGAAAGCTCCTGCTCCCAGCCGTTGATACTCTTCTCGATGTCGACGCCGACATTTTTGTTGGCACGTGCAACGATCTCGGCCGTGTTGAGCGAAGCAGCAGGCGGTTTTGCTGGCTGCGCGGTGGCTGGCGCATCCGAAGGAGAATCTGCCCGCTGTGTCACATCTGGTTTGGGTGATGTCGGCGCCTTTGCGGTCTGAGCCTGAGCGCCGGCCACAACCAGCATAGAAAAGAGACACAACGCCCACGCTACGACCCACAGTCGGCGGATCATCGGCAGCTCTCCCTTATTCGATGATAACTTTGAAACCCGAACGGTAGATTCCCCTCAGCCGTCTCCGAAAACTTGATGGCCAGACAATGACCAAATGTGCAATTCCGGGGTCAGCTACGGTGGTGCGTGTATCGATCGAGACCGCCGAACCCACAAATCCGAGCCTACGCGGCTCCGTCTCCGCAATTCCACGCGCTCCGACGGCCGCTACCGCTTTTCCTATCGCTCCAAAGGCCGCACTGAATAGCCTGGGAGGATTCGATTCTCACGGTCAAGGGCCGCCTCGGCGCGGTCTTGATCAGGTGCAAGCGGCAAAGCAATGGTCCAATTCGGAGATATCTTCGCGACGAATCGGGAAGCTATCCCGGTGTTGATCTCCTCCCCGGCGGGATCTTGAATATTATGAAGGGGTGTCTTGTGATGCTTAGGCGCCCACATGCATATTCAAGATAGTAGAGTATTTACTCTGTGAATAATGGGCAGCATGATGACGCGCAGAACCGTGCTTGGCGAGGTGTCACTGACCGGTTCGGAAGGAAGTTACGATCAGCTTTACTGGAATCGTACTTCGGATCTTCTTTTTGCGGTACGTCCTTTGGACGCGGGAAGCTTTACGTATGAGGCTATCAATCCGGCCTTCGAGGCTGCTCTTGGAATTTCGTCACGGAACGTCCGGAAGCTGGATGTCTTCGGCTATATGGGCGCGGAAGACGCTCGATTAATTTGCTCAGCTTTCCAGGCATGTGTTGCACAAGGGAGTGAGGTTAGGGTCCGTCACGGACTCGCATTTGGAGGTTCAAGGCATGACGCGGAGACGACGGCCGTTCCGGTCATCCATCCAGGCGGTGGCGTCCGATTGATCGGTTGCCACCGGATCTTGTGCGGGGAGGATGACATTCGTAGCAATGTTAGCCTTGCTTCCATTCAGGAGGACATCCATCAGCGGCTCGCATCGGAGCTCCATGACTCCACGTGCCAGCACCTGATTGCCGCAAGCCTTAGTCTCATGCGAATGCGCGCCCACTTAGGCAGATTAGCTCCCTCTTCTCAGTGTGAAGACCACCGAAGCTCATCGTGCGACGGCCATGCGGAAATTGAAATTAGAGATCAACTCAATCGCAAGCCTCGTGCGATACGCGGTGAGGTCCAATATGATAGAGCCGTAACAGAACGGCGATTGATCTTTCCAATAATCGCAGGACTTGAGGAAATATTCTCACCTCACCTCACTTCGGTTGCGGGCATAGATTGGACCAACAACAATATCTGACGAGGTGGACGGCACATTGCGTAATTCATCGCGGAATCGTTGGCAGATTGGCCCGGATGAGCTCAGAAAAATATGATTTCCCGTCGGCGGCCTGCGCGGCCTCATTGATTAGAGAGCGTCGCCTCAGTTCTTCAAACGGCAACGTCGTGTCCACTCGGCCCGAGTGGTAAAGATAGCTATCGATCAAGCCGTTGAGCAGGTGGCGGATATCGAACCGCCCCTGCCTGCCTGCGGCGTTGGCGTAGCGGATAATATTGATGGTGCAGCTATTGGTCAGCAGGTGATAGAATTCAGGCGTGTCGGCAAGTTCGTTGATCCGGTTCAGATAGACAAGAAATAGTCGGCGCGCACTCTCCGCAGGGGTATTCAGGCGATATAAATATACCGGTTCGTGACGGTGATTGGTGCGCACACCCACCAGATCACGTTCGCTGCCGACTATGTAGATCAATTCAAATTGCTTGAAGAGGGAGGCGACGGGCGCAAAGCCTTCGCCAACCTCCGGCCGTGTTTCGATGGAGATGCTCATCGGCTCGGCATTGTCGAATATGAAGCTCACGAAGGTGTGCCCGACCGGCCCCTCAGCAAAGTAGGCTACGTAGAAGTCGAGGCCGGTCAGATGAGACAGCTGAACATCCCGCTCCTGGTAGCGGACCGTGAAGTCGCTCCGGCTGCGATAGTCGAAGTCGCGGACGCCAGTGAAGTGCACATTGTCGCCGTCGATGATGGCTCGTGGCATCACCGCGACTTCCTGTCGCCAGGGACGATCATGCGAAGGGGGAATGGCTATCCACCATGCGACCACGCCGACGAACAGCAGAGTTGCCATCACGGACATGCGCCGCCGATGGGAAAACCAGATGGCCCAAATCGTGAACGCTGCAAAGACTATCGCTAGCGCGATGCGCAGTCCGGGCCATGGGAGGTTTGAATAGTAGATGGCCAGAGTCGCCCATGTCAGGGCCAGAGCGAGACAGAAAAAGCCAAAAGCCTTCATCAGCCAGCGCAAAGATGAAGTCAGAAACCTGAAAAGCACACTCATGGCTTCTTCCACCAGCGTCGTCGAACTATTACGGATGCCGAACGTAAGCTTGCATCAGATATCATGATCAGCGGCATGCCAGCAAACGATCGTCCGCCAGGTTTTGTTTGCCAAGTGCGGTTCGCCAAATCGTTGCCGTGAAATCAAAACTGATCTTGTGTCCATCTCTTGCTACCGGACGCCATTGCGCTACCATCGCGATATATACTTTCGAGTAATGAAGTGTTGCGCAATCCGACAGCGCTTCAGGGCGCATCGCTGATGAAAATTGGCAGAATAGTTCGCGATCGTCCGGTACTATTTCTGTACGGATTGATGATTGTTACGCTTGCGGCGTTACTGCCGATTCCGCCCTTGTTGCAGAACCAGGACTATCATCAGTTTGCCGACCAGCGCGAGGTGCTCGGCATACCGAATTTCTGGAATGTCGTGTCCAATCTTCCATTTATCGCCGTGGGCGCGGTTGGTCTCGTGCAGTTTGGGCGCAGCGCAACAACTTTCGTATTATTTGGCGGAATTTTCCTCACCGGGTTCGGCTCATCCTATTATCATCTCAATCCCAGCGACCCGACGTTGTTCTGGGATCGATTACCGATGACGCTCTGCTTCGCCGCGATACTTTCGGCGGTGGTTGAGGAGCGCGTGGATCCAAAGGCCGGTGTGGTGTTGCTGCGGCCGCTGCTTGCAGTCGGCATTTTCAGTCTTCTGATGTGGCGCTGGACAGATGATCTGCGACTATACGCGTGGGCTCAATTTTTCCCATTTACTGCACTGGTGTTAATTCTAAGCCTGTTTTCGCCCAAATACACCGGCGCTTCCTACTGGGGCGCCGCTGTGGCGCTTTATGCATTAGCCAAGTTGCTGGAGCATTATGACCATCAGGTTTATTCATTCGGTGGAATTCTTAGCGGACACACGCTGAAGCACCTTGCTGCGGCATCCGCCTGCTTCGCAATTCTGAAGCTATTCCAGGTGAGACGGCCGCTGGAAACTATTGCTCGTAGCGATTAGCTCCAAAGCAAAGCGCGGCACGTGTCGGCGCAAGTGACGCAAATAGTAGTTCAACGCACGGCGCGGAGTGTCTTCTCCGCAGATTCTGCCGAACCGTTTGGGAGTATCCCTCCTGTCTCGGTTCGGGGTTTCTTCCGATAGACGTTGATGGGATGCCGCTATTAGCTTCAATGGGCCGGCAAGTCCGGATGCCATGCTGCAATTTCGGAAGCGACTTGATGGTAATGGTGAAGTGCAGGATTGAGTACGTGATGACTATTTCGCGCTGTCTTGCCCGCGCCCTCTCAGCGGACCTACCTGATGGCAAAGAGCATGGCATCTGAATAAATGTCCATATCCATCAGCCGTTTCCGTATGTATGCTGAACTGCTTAATCCGCAGGGCGTCAAATGGACGCCGATCGCAGCGTCGCACTTCCTGACCGTCGAGATATCGTTGTGAAACGGCGCGTGATCAAAGTTCCCACCCGTGGGGGAGTGCCCATGTCGGCTTCAGCTAAAGACAGAGATATTCTTGATCGGCGCGACTTCATGACCGGCTCCATCGCTGCTGCTGGGGCGGCGGCCATCGTCATCGGGGAAGCCGCCACCGCGACCGCGCAGCAGACTTCTGGAAAAGAGGAGGCGAGGGCCGGGACCATCTATACAGGTGAAACGGTTCAGGAGAGAAAGGTTGTCAGCCGGCTTGATGTTGCGGATCTCGAGCCCGGAAAAAAGCACCAGCTCTATTTTCAAGGTGTGCAGGCGCCGGGCGGCCAGTACTGGTACGTGTCGGTCGTCGTGGCCAAGGGCGCTCGACCCGGCAAGCGTTTCACTTTGACCAGCGGTGTGCATGGCGATGAAATGAGCTCGATCCGCACGGTGCAAGCCGTGATGGAGCAACTCGATCCGAAGCAGATGTCCGGAACGGTCATGGCAGTGCTGGACATCGCGCGACCGGCCTTGGAGAGCATGCAACGCCGGTGGCCCAATTCTGGGCGCGGCATCGGCCTCATCGACATGAATCGCGAGTGGCCGGGAAACGAGAACGGGGCGAGCGCCACGAGTCGTCACGCCGGCCTTCTGTTCAATCGGCTTCTGAAACCGAATTCCGACCTTGCGATCGACTTCCATACCGGAGCTACGGGTCTGGAAATCGCTGCGTTCATTATCGGCGATCGCAGCATCCCCGACGTGAAGACCATGACGGATCTCTATCCCGTCGGGCAAATGTGGGACGATGCGGCCTATCCCGGCGTTCTGCATAATGCGTTCGTCGACGCCGGCATCCCGTGCTTCACACCTGAAGTTGGTGCCGCGCGGATTCTCAATGGCGACATGATCGGCCTGTTTGTCGAAGGCACTACAAACGTTCTGAAGCACTACGGTGTGATCGGTGGCGCGATTGGGCGCACCGCGGCGGATGCCGGCATGAAGATCGGTAATGGGGCAGCTCCGATCATAGCAACCCACGGCGGTCTCGTCGAATATCTGGCGAAGCTCGACGAGGAGGTCAAAGCCGGCCAGAAGATTGCCGTGCAACGAAATATGTTCGGCGAGACCGTTGCAGAATACGTTGCTGCGCAGAACGGGATAATGGCCGCCTATCGCACCGACTCGATGTCGGAGCCAGGGAACATATTGGCGTTCATTATGGTCCGCGAGTTGGATACTCCCGCTCGGCATGGTGTGCATGTCGAGACTGAATACTCTTATCCAGAATAATGGATCGTCGAGATGTGGAAACAAGGACGCCGAGGTTATTACGGCGACAGCGGATGACTCTCGCTAATGACGATTTCGCCTCCACTAAATGAGGGGCAGTCGCCAAATCCGAGTCGATTTGAAACCGGTCACAGCGTCCAGCTTCTCCTTGCGGTCTTTCCGGTAGCCGCTGCGCTTTACCTTGCGCGACCATTGTTTGAACCCATAGCCTTCGTACTCTTCGGTATGGCGCTCGTCTGGCCGATTCAAAAGGCACTTGAGGCAAGGCTTTCGAAGTTTGCCGCGTTGTCTCTCACCATTCTTCTGACGCTCGTCATCATGCTCGTGTTCACGATGCAACTCGTCTGGACCCAGGCGCTACACTGGATCGCTGTTGCGATGAACATCATGCTGCTGTTTATGAAGGGAGGATCAGGCGTGTCGGTCTTGACCTCGGAGTGACCAGCGGAGCGGTCCTTTCGTGGGCCGTTCTTGCTAGGAACTCATGCATCGGTCCTGGCACACTGCGCGGCAATTATGTAGGTATCAGCGGTAATATCGCATTTGGGCCGGGCTTTGGGGCCAACGCGCTGATCGGTGGATTCCGCCGCACGATCATCCTCCAGCCGCTATCGACCGAAAGATCGGTCGGGCTAAATTTCGCGGCAAGTGGTGTCGTGGGTCTGCTCGGCTGAGATCGAGCCCGGGTAAACCCCAGAGCCATACCAGCGCTCGGAGGCTCCGGGTATGCCGACAGCCGCGCTAAAATTCAGTCGCTCACGATCAGGTTGTGGACCTCAAACGGCTTCGGTGGGGATGTCGACTCCTTCGCCGCGGTGCCCGGAAGAATTTCGAAGTCGGGTGTGAAAGGGACAAGCATGGCGCGGAGGCGATCAAAACCGCTCCGATCTCCGTCGAACCGAGCCCTGCCAGACGCGATCAAATCGTCGAACGACGCTTGACCCATCATCACTTGGTTTGAGATCGGCGCGGTTCACGGTCACCGTGAGGGTCGGATTCTTGGCCTGGAAGCCCCGGATGTTGGTGAGCGTCGCATTGCTCATTTCGATTGCGTACTGCTCGCCATTGTCAGGCGTAACGAGGTTGATGGTGAACTGCATTCCGTCGGCTTTCTTCGGGTCTAGGCTGATGCCGATGAAGTCGAGCCATTGCTCCGTGGACATCACACAAGGATCGGGCTGGTATTCGTCTGGCTGTCGGTCGTGGCGATGATCTTCGTCTATATGAGGCGGCGGATCTTCTTATGGTCACGACTTTGTCAATATGACCTGGCGAACGATCTATTTGGTGCGGCGACTGAACGACTCGGCATACGCCTCGGTACGCGTATTAATGATCGGGTCATCCGAAGCTTCGATGCCGGTCGTCACATTGGTCGGTAGGAATAGCAGATCGTTCTCGATCTTCTTCGTATCCAACGCCTTGATGACTGCGATTTCTCCGAGTTCTATCGTCGGACGGCTATCCGGCCAGACTTTCGTAGCGTCCGCGGTTGGATCGTCAGCGGCAGCAACCTGCACCAAAAGGTGAAACTTGACCGGTCCTGCTTCGAGTGACGTCCGTAGATTGTCAGCTAATGCATTCGGAGGACGCTTCGCCGCCTCCTCGTCGGTCACGTAGGCCGGGCCGCTCTCCGGTACGATGCGATAGCGGCCAAACTTGCTTGTTTTTTGCGTGTTGGTGAACTTGAACGCGTTCACGCCGAAGAAAGGTTGCGTGCCGTAACTGACAGCCACGGGCCGAGGCGTGGTGACAAACACCGCAGCCGCAGGGTGAATCGACAAGAATTTCTCCATAGGCGTCGGCTTGGGGACATTGGGACCGCTCGCACCGACGGCTTGGAGCAGAGCTAGAAAATCCTCGCCGGTTGCCACCGGAAACCCATTGGCCGATATACAGACAATGTCTTGCTCGCTGCCATCCGAGAGACGAAACTTGATGGCCATGCCGCGAATACCGCCGGTAGAAGGGTGGGTGTCGGGCGCATCAGGGATGCCGCCTGCATTTGAGAATCGAATGACCAACGGCGTCGGGGCGCCTTTGAGAAAGACAGCCGAGCTGAAGGAGTCCGCGCCTTGCGCCGGCGTGAAGATACCTTCAAACACGGCACCCTTAGCGTGGTTCGCGCGAACGCCCGTATGCTGGCCGTAGCGCGCGTTCATTTGATTGACCAACCGAACGCCAAGCGGCTCGTCTTCGGCGCAAACGTTGGTAGCTCCTACCGCGATCGCCGCGGAGAATGCGATGCTCATAGCAAGACGTTGAAACGATCGCACGATTATCCTCTCTGATTACGAGAAGCGTATAAGAAAGCTGCGAAAGGAGAGCAGAATACCGGCGGTGAGTCTAAACTAAATCGCACGCCCAATATAGTCGGAATGGCAGACTGAAAACCATTTGCGAGCCCTGTGCCAACGAGGTCGGCTTTCAGCAAAACTTCGATCGTGATTAGAACTCTGGATGACCGGTATTCCTGCGAGCGGTGCAACACATCCGCTCCGTTCAGAAAACGTCCCGCCACGTTCATCTGTCTCCGACTTCAGCCATATTGGTGAATGCTATTGCGCCCACAGCCGACGTTTCCCAAAACTTAAGCGTGAAACTCGATCGACTTCAAAAAATGCTAATGCCCTTCCCGGATCTGGATCTGCGCCTCGTCCGAAATCCCCACGCGGGACCATATAAAGACCGCAAGCAGCGCGACGGGGATGCCGAGGAGGGAGGTCCAGATGAAGAACCAGACGAATCCCGTATGCTCGATCACGAAGCCCGAAAATCCAGCCAGAATGCTGCCCGGAAAGGCGCAGAGGGAGGTCAGCAGGCCGAACTGGCTTGCCGCGTGTTCCACTGAAGCGAGCGTCGACATGTAAGTGATGAGCACGACCGACGCGAAGGCGTAGGCAAAGCCTTCAATGCCGACGGCCAGCGCAAAGGTCCCGAACGCCTTACCTCCATCCCCGCCATGTGCCGCCAGAAACGCAAGCGCAAGATGAGAGGCCGAGCCCGCGACGGTGCCAATGAGGAGGCTCGACATCATGCCGATACGCGGGATCAGCCAACCGGCCATGAAGGTGCCACCAAGCGCAATCCAGAAACCGAAGACCTTGGTCACGGTCGCGATGTCGGTATTTGTGAATCCCTGGTGCTTGAAGAGCGGCACCGCCATCGCGCTAGCAATGTAGTCCGGCATGCGAAAGCCCGCGACGAGCAGCAGGATCACGACGGCCATCGGACCCAATCGCTTGAGAAGGTCGTGGATTGGCGCCCAGATTGTTTCGACGAAGCCGGCATGCGGCTTGTGGGGCACCATATCGGAGGGTGGCTCGGGTGCGCATAGCGTCGCCACAATGCCTACTAGCATCAGGATAGCCATGCACAGATAGGCGCCCTTCCAACCGATGCGATCCGCAAGGTAAAGCGCGCCCGCGCCGGCGGCGAGATTGCCGACCCGCCAGCCGATCTCGGTCCATGAGGACAGCACCGCCTGCTTCTCCGGTGGGCGTACGCTCGTGATACGCCAACCGTCGAGCACCAGATCGAGCGTTGCGCCCGCGATTCCGAGTGCGATTGAGAAACCGACTGTCCACCAGATCCAATATCCTGGATTGCCAAAAGCGATCCCGGTCAGCATGGCCATGACAGCGAGAATGGCCACGATCAACCAACCGCGCCGCCGCCCGAGCATACGTCCGATTATCGGCGGATCGTATTGATCGAGAAATGGCGCTCACACGAACTTGAATTTGTAGGCGAGGGTCAGTTCGCTGAGCAGGCCGATCGTCGCCAGCGGCACCCCCGCATCAGTGAGCCAAGCCGATTGCGTGGAATAGGTTAGCAGAAACGGCATGCCCGACGTGAACCCAAGCCCCAGGGCCGGAGCCATCCGTCTGTCCTTGACGAGGGCCGACCAGAACGGGACGCGTTCGGCACCGGTACTTGTGATCGTCGTCTGCATCCCGGGTCCTCGCATTAATAGCCGGCCGATGCCGGGAGCTCATTCTACCGCCTACGTTCTGTCGGCTTCATGAGAGCCGCACGAAACCACCCGAAGTGGAGTGTGTCCTACAAAGCCTATCATTTTCCAAGCTATCGCAAGTCATCCTTAGAAATCAGAGCGCGCCTTTACGAGCGGTTTGTCTACGACGCGCCAAGACGCGAGATTGACAAGACCAAGCTACCGAATGGCATCATTGGCAGCAGTCTGACCTAGGCCGAACGAGATGCGTTGATACAATACTTGAAAACGCTTTGAACAAGCTTGGCTGACGCGAGGGGATCGTCGCTCCAATGTGCTACCGCTGGTCCAAGGAGTTCTTGGAGACCGGTAACGCGATTGACAGGCAATACGCCCGCCGCAGCCTGTGGCGAAGAAGGACCTTGGCGGGAGCTTATGGATGGACGTTTGACGAGGGGCAGTGCAGGCGTCTCACGTCGGAAGAATACCGACGCGCATGGAGTAGGCCGTCACGTCGCGACGGAAATCGATGATCGTTTGCTCGAATAGTGCGAATGCCTCAAGCTGAAATTCCGCAACGACTTTATGCGGCGGAAGCCCGCGGTCGCCGATCCTGCGCTTGAGATGGTCGAGGCGTTCCGATTGCTCCGACCAGAGGTGATCGATCAGCGCCATCATCAGCCGGCGAAGGATATCAATAAACATCGTCTCACCCATGCTGGCTATCTTGCCGTCGATCCAGCGATCGGCCGCCGCAGTGATGAGCTGGGTGAGGACCTTTGCGTCGGCTTTGGGATCGCTCGATGGAGGTCTGATATCAATGGCAAGAGTCAAGACGGACCGGATGGCGTGATCTAGCCCGGCAATGTCCCATGGAGCGGTTGGCGTGGCGAAACGATTTATCAGGTCGTCGACCGTCTCATGACGCAAGCGCTTTACCAACATGAGCGTATCGCTCCCGTCGCGGATGCTTTGCCGCAAATCGAAAACGTTGTCGCGCTGGCGTTGAATGATTGTGTCGAAACGCAGGAGTCCAAGGCGGCGATCGAAACTGCGCATTTCATGCCGCTTCTGCGCCGCCTCGATCAGGCGGGTCGCAACCGAAGGCGCGATCGTGGCGGCTTGTTCTGTTAGCAGTGTTGGCGGCGCGTTGATCGCAGCAGTCCGCAGAGGCTCGTCTTGAAGCGAGGCGTGGATGACCGATCGCCCCGGATCGCCTTGCCTTCCGGCACGACCGCGCAATTGTTCATCCATCCGCCCGTGATCGTAATGGGTGGTGCCGATAACCAGCAGCCCGCCTGCGGCAATCACCCTGGCGCGTGTTGGCGCATCGGCATGTTCGCCGCCAAGCCGTATATCCGTGCCCCGGCCGGCCATTGCGGTGGCGATCGTCACCGCGCCCGGAGCGCCGGCTTCAGCAATGATCTCGGCTTCGCGGGCGTGATGCTTGGCGTTAAGGACGGAGAAGGTGCGGCTTGAACCTGGATTCTGAGCTGTTGCGTTTTGCTGCCGCCAGCCGTTGGCTTGGAGCATCGCTGCCAGCGTTTCTGATCGTTCAATTGATGGAACGCCGATCAGAACGGGCTGACCCCGCGCGGCGGCGCCTTCCAACTCCCGCAGGATCGCCTGAAACTTACCGGCGGCGGTGGAGTGGAGCACGGTTTCGTCGACACGGATCATCGGTCGGTGTGTCGGGATTGAGATTACGTCGAGGCCGTAGATATCTCGGTATTCTTCTGCATCCGCTTTTGCTGTGCCGGTCATGCCGGCTAGCTTGGCGTAGCGTTGGAAATAGGTCTGGAACGTGATCGCGGCGAGCGTACGCGTTTCCTCTCCGATGGCGCAACCTTCCTTGGCTTCGAGGGCCTGATGCAGCCCTTCATCATAGCGCCGCCCTGGCATCGGTCGGCCCGTCAGCCGATCGACAATGGTCACGCTGCCGTTCTCAACCACATAGTCGCGGTCGCGCGCGAGCACCACATGAGCCCGCAGCGACTGCATAACGTGGTGGAGCAGTGAGATCGACGCAATGTCATGCAGCGTCGTCGAAGCCTTCAGCAATCTTTGTTGCTGCAGCCGCAACTCGATCTCACTGTATCCCGCCTCGGTCAGCGCGACGCGCCGACGATGATCTATCTCGTAGTGCGAGGGCTGCAACGAGGCGATCTCGGCATCGATCGCGTGATAAAAGCCGGAGTGATCGCCAAGCGGCCCAAACAGCGCCAAGGGCATGCTGGCCTCGTCGATCAGGGTAGCGTCGGCCTCGTCAACCAATGCGAATGCATGGCCGCGCTGCACAGTTTCCGCGGCCGAAAATTTCAGGTTGTCGCGCAGATAGTCGAAACCGAACTCGCTGGCAATGCCATAGGTAATATCGCAACGATAGGCTTCGCGCCGGCTGTCGTCGTCCATCTCCTGCGTGATGACCCCGGTGCTGAGTCCGAGTAGGTCGTAGAACGGCCGCATCCAGGCGGCGTCGCGCTCAGCCAGATAGTCGTTCGGGGTGGCGACGTGAACGCCCCGGCCCGTCAAAGCATTGAGCGAGCAGACGAGCGCGGCAGTTAGCGTCTTTCCTTCACCGGTCTTCATCTCAGCGAGATGACCGTCATGAAGGGCGAGAGCGCCGATGATCTGCACCGGAACAGGGTGCTCGCTCAGCGCACGCCACGCAGCTTCGCGAGCCAGCGCGAAAGCCTCTTGCTTGATCCCATCGATGGCCGTGCCGGCCTGCACCCGCCGGCGCAGTTCGGCAACGCGATCAAGCAACCCGCCGGAAGATAGTCGTCGACAATCCGATTCCTGGGCAAGGATCCGGTCGGCTGTCGTTTCGTATTGTGTCAGTTTCCGACGAGTGCCGAAACTAAGCGCGCGCCTTGCCAGGCGTGGGATCATTGAAACTCAAAAAGAATCGGCATCGTAAAAGCAAACTGAGTACCGCCGACGTCGTTCGGAGGCTGAGGCAATGGCTGCGCGCGTTGCAGGAGTTCGAGCGTTTCGCGATCGAGAGCTGCAGAACCGCTGCCTTTCGCGATTTGGCTGGAAATAACGTGACCATTGCGGTCAACGATGAAGAACACCCGCGCTGTTCCGGTTTCATGGTGGGCCTGGGCATCCCGCGGGTATCGCTTATTGCGCTGAAGGTGAAGGGCCAGCTTCCGTTTCCAGCTCACGAGTGGTGCCTTACGTGCAGCTGCGGCGGTTGGCGCCGTCGTGACGGACGAGGCGACCACCGGTGGCGTTGCGTTCGGAGTCTTTTCTTTTTCTTCTTTTTTCTCCTCCTCCTGTTTCTTCTGCTCAGGAGGGGTCTCCAGCGCAACATCCGGTTCGGCTACCTGCGGAAGCGGCGGTTCGGGCTCCGGCTCCTTCTCGGTCTTGACTTCGGCCTTCTCCTGAGGCGGAGGGGCCTCGTCGGTCTGCATTTGCTCTTCGCCCGGCGCCACGTCTCTGGCCTCGGCGTCGCGGAACGACTCGGTCGTAAAATCGACTTCGATTGCCGTGACGGTATCGAAGGTATCGCCTTCGGCCGGATTCATGAGCAGGGCGGCCGCGACCGCGCCATGTAGCGACAACATTGCAACGAAGCAGGTGCCCCAGCGCAGCATTTCTTTCCGCGTAACGTGGCTGTAAAGGCGCGACATGCTCATTGCGCGGTTTCCCCGGATTGCGCTTCGCTCGCGGACTCAAGCCCGACCAGGGCGATCTTCAGATACCCCGCAGACCGCAAATCGTTCATCAGCGACATCACCTCGCCATAGGGAACGGTCTTGTCAGCGCGAACGAACAGACGCTTGCTGTGATCCGACGATGTCAGCGAGGCCAGCGAGGCAGCTAGCGCCATACGCGAGAGCGGCGTCTCCCCGACCGCCAGCGTACGGTCGGCCTTGAGCGTAATGAAGATCGGCTTTTCCGGACGTGGCTGGCGCACCGCCGTCGATGCCGGCAGGTCGACGGGGATGTCGACGGTCGCCAAAGGCGCGGCAATCATGAAAATAATCAGCAGCACGAGAATGACGTCGATGAACGGCGTCACGTTGATGTCGCTGACCTGCGTCATCTCGTCCTCGGACGATGCCGACTGAAGCGAAACGCCCACGGGTGTTACTCCTTACTCCGCAGCTATCCGATGAGGTATCATCTCCGCACGATTGAGATCTCTGCTCACCATGCGCATCAGCTCCGCCGAACCGTCTCCGAGTAAGCCGCGATAGCCGGTGATGGAGCGCGAAAACATGTTGTAGATCATCACCGCCGGAATCGCCGCGACAAGCCCCATGGCTGTCGCCAGCAAAGCCTCGGCGATGCCAGGCGCGACGACGGCGAGGTTTGTGGTTTGCGTCTTCGAAATGCCGATGAAGGCATTCATGATGCCCCAGACGGTGCCGAAAAGCCCGACAAACGGTGCGGTCGATCCGATAGTGGCCAGAATGCTGGTCCCGCGGGTCATGCGCCGTGACGCGGCCGCCTCAATGCGGCTGAACAGCGAAGCGACTCGTTCCTTGACACCGTCATGGTTCATGGCGTCCTGCGAACGATGAATCTCAGCGCGCGCGGCCTTGGTAAGGATGGCTATATCGCTGCCGGACTGCCGCAATATCTTGCTCGCTTCGTCAAGTGAGCGAACGTCCTCCACGCTATGAAGATCGCGCACCAGTTTGCTCCGTGCACTGAGCAACTCAATCGTCTTGGCAAGCCAAACCGACCAGGTCACGACAGAAGCGAGCGCCAGACCGATCATCACCGCTTTCACGATGGAGTCGGCCGCCATGAACATGCCTATAGGCGTCAGTTCATGCGGCAGGATCGACTCGGAGACTTCGACTAGTTCGGTTGCCGGCGGCGTTTGATGTTCGACTGACGGCGTCGCCGGCGCGGCCGATTGCTCGGCGGGAGACGTTTTTGCGTCAGGTGCGGCCTGCGGCGCGGGTTGCTGGGAATTAAGTTGCGTCGTCTGCGGTACGGCAGGCGTTGATTGCACGCCTAGCGAAGGACTTTGGCCAGAAGAAACGGCGTCGTGAGAGGCGGGCCGCGATAATGACTGAGCGTAAGCGGGGTGCGGTCCAAGCGCCAACATCAAGAGGCATGCAAGCCCGATTGCTGAAGCCTTTGCGATCCGCATTCGGTCGTTTCCCACCATTGTGCGTGAGACATTCAGGGACAGATTCATGGTGAAAAACTCTACAATCATGCACCGGTCTGGGCCATCCGAGGGGCCAAGAACAAATGCGCAGGCATCTAGCGAGTGGTCTAGCGTCTGGGCTTTCCAAATCAAACAGGCAAACCGGCGAACATTTTTAGAATCTCTTTAAGAGCTGCAGCGCGAAGACGTTCATTACTCGCGCCGGTTGATTTCGCTAGGGATACGCTGATGGACGGCGTTAGAACTTCTATAAACGGCTTCAAATTGTGCCTCAGACATATTGCTCAAAGACAATGTCTAAAGCTAATAGCGGGCCGCCATCGCGGATACTGTTTTTGTTTCCGAGAGGTCGGCAATCGAGGAATTGGGGGCTATGGGTATTTCATCGGCAGATCATACGGGTGGTACACGCAGTGTTGACGGACAAGCAGAGGATTCGTCGATAGTTGGATGGGGGAGAGCAATGATCGGCGTTGCCGCGGTCATGTTGATCCCCGATTTCGCCGATGCTCAGCCGGCGCCCAGCGGAGAGGATCTTCCGCAGGTTCGTGTCACGGCGCCAAAGCGGCAAGCCAAGAAAAGAACCGTACATCACGCGCCTGCACACGTCGCCCCAGCGCCAGTTGTCGCTGCCGCGCCGAGCAACGTTCAGGTCAATCCCATGCTCGGCGACGCGCATGGCGTCACTGGCTATCAGGCGCCTGCGCAGGCAGGAATGGCTCGTCTTCCGGTGCCGCTCTCCAATACGCCGCAAACCGTCAACGTGGTGACGCAACAGGTGATCCAGGAGCAGCGCCTTCTCACTATGGAAGATGCGCTACGGACGGTGCCGGGCATCACGTTCAGCGCCGGCGAAGGTGGCTTCCAGGGAGATACGCCGATTGTGCGCGGCTTCGCGGCACGCGGCGACATGTTCCGCGACGGCCTTCTCGATCCGGGCTGGTACACGCGCGACATGTTCAGCAGCGATCGCGTCGAAGTTTACAAAGGGCCGTCGGGATTTGCCTTCGGTCGCGGTTCGACCGGCGCCGCGATCAACACCGTCTCGAAGGTGCCGCAAGCGACCACCTTCGTGAATAGCACCGTCAGCGGCGTCAGCAGCGGTGGTTATCGCGCCGATGTCGATGCCAATGGGACACGGGGGAATTTGTCCGGCCGTATTGCTGCGATGTATCAGGACATTCCTGTCCAGGACCGAAATCACATTTTCGCAAGGCGCTGGGGTGTCGCGCCGTCGCTCAAAGCGGAGTTTACACCGGATACCCGCGCAATCTTCAGCTACGTTTATCAAGGTGAGGATGGCGTGCCGGATTATGGGCATCGCTACCTGCCGGCGCCGGTTTACAGTTCAACGACCGGCGCTATGACCAACCCCGGCTATTTCGGCAATGGCGCAGCGACGTCGCCGATGCCGGTCCCTCGCCAAGTCTTTTATGGCGTGGCGGGCGGGCCGCTGGCCGACCGCCAGCTCATCAACACTCACATCGCGACAGCCCGGTTCGAACATGATTTCGACAACAATTTGAAGATTTCGAACGCGACGCGATACGTCAGCGTCAACCGCATGGCGCGGCCGACAGCCCCGCGCAACGAGGCGCAGGCCGATAACGTTAGCCCGATCACCCCGGGCTATCCGGTCGAACTGATGACGATCGGGCGGCAACACTTTGAGACGTTGACCGATAACACGCTGTTCATCAATCAGACCGATCTGACCGGCAAGTTCCACACCGGCAGCCTGGAGCATACCTTCACGCTGGGTGCTTTAGCCTCGCAGCAAACCCGCGATCAGATGCGTGCCAATTACTGCGTGCCAACCGATCCGGCGTGCCGGACCAGCGCCTTCGCTCCGGTCGATACGACCTATGGCGGACCGAACAACGGTTTCCTCTTGCCGAACTACACCATCTCGACGGACTACGCGGTTTACGGCTTCGATCAGGTTAAGATCAACGAGTACTTCGAATTGCTCGGATCGATCCGCTACGACGATTTCCGAACGACATATACCAATCTCGCGGCGGTACCGCCCGCGAGCCAGCGGCTCAGTCGGGCCGACCAGATGGTCGCCTGGCGCGTTGGCGGTGTCTTTCATCCGACCCATAATTCAATGGTCTACGCCGCCTATGGCGTGTCGAATAATCCGGCGGCGGAGTTCGACGTGCTGAGCGACGCCGGCAACAACGCGGCGAACTCCAGGCTAGCTCCCGAGCGCAACACGACGATGGAAGTCGGCACCAAGGTCGATCTTCTACACGGCAAGTTGACGCTGAGCGGTGCGGTGTTCCGCATCGAGAAAACCAACTTGCGCATTCCGATCGATCCGGCCACGAATGCGGCGCTGGTGCTCGGTGGTCTGGCGCGCGTGGATGGCGTGGAAGTGGGCGCCGCGGGCAAGCTCACCGATAAGTGGGGCCTGTTCGCGGGCTACAGCTATCTCGACTCCAAGATCGTCAATACGACCGACCTTGCGCAGTTGGGCAACCAGCTCCCCCAAACGCCGCCGCATAATTTTACGCTGTGGACCACTTACGAACTGACGCCGCAGTGGACTGTCGGCGGCGGCGCCACCTATGCGGCGCGAACCTTCGCCAATATACAAAATACAACCTACGTGCCCAACTACTGGAAGCTCGATCTGATGACGAGCTATAAGGTCACGAAGGACTCGATGCTGCAGCTCAACATCTACAACCTGACGGATGAGCTTTATTACGCCCAATATTACCAGGGTCAAGCCGTGCCGGCCGCCGGACGAACCGCGATGCTGACCTATCGCTATAGCTTTGTGCCGCCGCCGCCGGTTCAGGATTATCCGGTGAAGGCCGAGCGTTACGTGAGCAAATAACTCGCGTTACGGTAGTCGAGGATAACGATATCGGAGCCGGCGTCGTAAGGCGCCGGCTCTTTATCTCAAGGAGTATCCCGGTGCTAGTGCGAGTTCCGAATGTCCTGACGCCGGAGCAGGTGCAACATTGCCGAGAGGTGATGGCGCGTGCCGAATGGGTGGACGGGCGAATTACGGCCGGGCATCAATCGGCGCAGGTCAAGCGCAATCTGCAATTGCCGGAGGGAACGCCGGAAGCCCGCGAGCTCGGTGACATTGTGCTGGCGGCCCTCAACCGCAATCCGCTATTTGTGTCGGCGGTGCTACCGAAGACGATCTTTCCGCCGCTGTTCAACCGCTACGATGCCGACGGCGAGATGAATTTCGGCTCGCACGTCGACAACGCCATCCGTATGGTTCCCGGCACAGGAATGCGTGTGCGGACTGACGTATCGTCAACGCTGTTTCTTTCGTCTCCGGAGGAATACGACGGAGGCGAGTTGGTCATCGAAGACACCTACGGTGCCCATTCCGTGAAGCTGCCGGCCGGCGACATGATCGTGTATCCTGGCACCAGCGTCCACCATGTCACCAAGGTGACCCGAGGCTCGCGTGTCGCGTCGTTCTTCTGGACTGAAAGCATGATCAGCGATGTGTCGCGACGTGCTATGATGTTCGATCTGGATATGTCGATCATTCGTCTCAACGCTGACCACCCCGAGCATCCAACCGTGGTGTCGTTGACCTCACTTTATCACAACCTGCTGCGACAATGGGCGCAGACCTGAAATCCAACGTGCATGGCCCAAGCGGCGAGATAAAGATTGCTGGAACGGCCGTGAACGCTGAAGTTGATGCATTGCGCAACAATGGCGATCATTCGGTATTGTTCGACTGAGGGTCTGCTGTCCCGTAACGCAACATCCCGCCACGCTCTTCGAGCCAGAGGCGGATCTGGTTTGCGGTGACGGATCCGACGCCCGGCTCGGACAACAATTCGTCCCAGGTGTAGGCGGCGGCAATCACGGCGAGATGGCGGCTGCGCTTGGCGATGGTCCTGCCGCCGATCGAGGCGTGACGGCCATGAAGCAGCGCTTCCACGGCGCGACGCGGCAGGTGGCGGCGCGGGTCTTTCTCGCGTGGCTTCGGGCAAAACGCTCGCACATCGTGCTCCTCGATATCGAGCTGCGCGGCGATGCGCCGATGATCCATGCCAAGCGTACGCAGGATCGCGACCTCGTCGCGGAGCCATGCGAGGAAGCGACGCCGGTTGTAATCTCGCTGACGCGGCGACGAATCCTGCTGGACGGAGAAATCATCCTTAGCTGGCGTGAGCACGGGCAATCTCCTCGTATTGGTGGATGTTTGATTCAACCGCGCTGCACCTCTAACCTGATCTTTGATCGAGTATGATCTTGTCCAAAACCGGCTTCCACTCTGCGCTGGCGTAACCCTAAGGGGCGGAACGGTGCCTTCGATCCCTCAGGCTTTGGCAGGCCCGTTCGTCACGTAATACTAGGGTCAAAGGGAAGGCGACGGGCAGTACGCGTATCCGTACCTTGACTGAGTAGATGGGTCTTTGTCTGAGCACGCTCGCGTCAGCATCATTCTCGCGTCAGCATCATTGATGTATCCGCCGTTCGGCTGATCAATCACGGTTTCAGATACCGGTCGCTGCGAGAAACTCGCGCGATAGGAGCGACAAATGTCGCTCAACGGAACAATCTAATTTGTAGCGCTTCCAATAGCAGATGAGATCGCGATACACCTTTGCCTCGCCTTGGAACAGAAAACCGATTATTGTCCGGGGGATGGTAGAATGTCGGAAACCAGGCTTACTGGGCGTCGGCCGCATAGCA
This sequence comes from Nitrobacter sp. TKz-YC02, assembly GCF_049852135.1. Taxonomy (NCBI): domain Bacteria; kingdom Pseudomonadati; phylum Pseudomonadota; class Alphaproteobacteria; order Hyphomicrobiales; family Nitrobacteraceae; genus Nitrobacter; species Nitrobacter sp. TKz-YC02. Next base: position 2,452,782 of record NZ_CP180728.1, on the reverse strand, counting down.
GAGCTATCGCGCTTGCAACTCCTCGGGCTTAACCTAGTGTCGGCCACATCCAACTTCTGATGTACAAATGACGATCAAAATATGGTCTCGCATCCATACGTGGACATCGCTCGTCAGCATGTTGTTTTTGCTGATGCTATGCGTGACCGGGCTGCCGCTGATCTTTCATCATGAGATTGATGAGCTATTCGAAGAGGAAATATCCGCGCCCCCGATGGCAGCGAATACCCCTCGGGCATCGTTGGATCGTGTAGTTGAGGCTGCCCAAAAACTATACCCCGGCCAATTCATCCTTTTCATGCAGCCAAGTCAGACTGAACCGGTAGTGAGCGTTGCCACATCGGCCACTGCAGTTCCACTCCCAGGCATGTTCCGTCGCACGACGTTCGATGCGCGGACCGTTGAAGTACTGGGAGATGAGGTGCCGCATCTGGACGTCATGAACATCATATTGCGGATTCACAGGGATATGTTCGTCGGTCTGCCCGGCGAGCTTTTTCTCGGCGTGATGGGCCTTGTTTTCGTGGTCTCTATTGTGTCGGGCATTGTCATTTACTGGCCGTTCATGAGGCGGCTGGATTTCGGCTCAATTCGCTACACATCGTCTCGTGTGAAGTGGCTGGACGCGCACAATCTTCTGGGTATCGTGACCGTAACCTGGGCGCTGGTTGTTGGGCTGACGGGTACAATCAACACACTTGCGGTTCCGTTGTCCGACCTCTGGCGTGCTCAGTATTTGCCGACCCTGCTTGCTTCCTATGTAGGAAAGCCAGTTGCGCGGATTCCGTCCATTCAAGCGGTCGTTGATAACGTGCAAGAGAAATTCCCGGACCGGATCATCACGCAGATCATCATGCCGACCTCTGGCCGTTTCGGAAGCCCGCAACACCTCATCGTGGGGACCAAGGGCAGCACGCCATTCACGGCTCGGATGCGTGAACCCATCCTGGTCGATGCAAACGACGCGTCAAACATGATTGCGCCGCAGGTTCCTTGGTATCTCAAGGTATTGCAGGTTTCACGTCCGCTCCATTTTGGAGACTATGGGGAATTGCCTCTAAAAATCATCTGGGCGCTTTTCGATATTATTACGATCATCATCCTGTTGAGCGGCCTTTACTTATGGGCAATTAAAAAACGATCCTTTGGGATCGATCGCACCTCTCGCAGCATACCTCGGATGGTTGATCCGAAGCGTGAGTATTGAATGCCTCAAATCCACATTCCCCGGCAAAAAGTCGTTCACAGAACGGTTTGGGAAGTTTTCCGTGTGCCTGTCCTTATAGCCGCTGTCACCACAGCAGGGCTGACGTTTGCTCTTTTGGGCAATGGTCTTTCGGACGCGGTTTCGTGGTTGGCGCTCGCTGTGCCGGTAACAATCTCAGCTTTTTACTGGATTAAGGGCCGGTCTATCTCCCGAAGTGTCTGTGGCAAATCTGGCCTTCACCGCCTAACTTCAGGCACGTAATGCGCGTCGAGCTTTGACTTGAGTCTGGTCTGGAGCTGACAAGGCCGGCTCTTTTTTCTTGCCGGGGAGAGTCGTCACCCGTTGTAGAGGACGAGAACTACGGGACATATTTGGCGTCGTGGCGCCGTATCTAAAACGAAACCGCCGAGCGGAATATCATCGCCGGCGGCTTCGTCAGGATGGGCCCGGGCTAGTGGCAATTGCCCGGTGAGAAGAAGCTTTAGCCTTCCTGAGTCTCCGCGCAATGAAACTCGCGCATTAAGCTTGATGTTGCGGCTTCGGGTTAAATCTGGAACTGCAACGCGACGGCTCGATGCCCGCCCGCTATGCATATTAACACTACCCCCTAGATATCGTTGACCGATCCATCGCGTCGATCGAAGTGTTGTCGCACGATTGGAGATCGACGATGTTCGAGGTAGCTCTATTTTTTGTTGTGGTTGCGATGGGTGCTGTTGTTGTGAAGCTCTATGAGTGGCGGCAGGACGTGCTCTATGGCCCTTATCTAAGGCCGGATGATCCTTCAGAATTGTAGTGGATCCACGCTGGCGTCTGATCGCTGGCGTTGTCTTCGCCTCTTACGCGCCATCCACGCCCGCTTCGACCAAACGGGGCGCTCCGGGTCTGTCGACGACTATTTAGTCCCCGCATCACCCATTTAACTCTCGAATAGGAACATAGGCTGCGGGTGAAGTTACTGAGCCTTGGCCATCTTCGGTCGAGATGATGGCGCCAGCGTGTTGGTTGCCGAGGGCCGGTTCGATGGCAATGCCGGGTCCGGCGATCGGAAGGCGGGGTCGGACGGGGTTCCCTGCAATGGTCGCTGAGCAGCGGTTACCGGAAGCACGATCACTTTCGCTCCGACTTTCACTCGTTCATAAAGGTCCATCACGTCCTCATTGGTCAGCCGAATACAGCCGGACGAAACCCGCTTACCAATCGTATCGGGCTTGTTGGTGCCGTGAATCCTATATTCGGTCTCGCCCAGATACATCGCCCGAGCGCCGAGTGGATTGCCGGGACCGCCTGCCATAAAGCGTGGCAGATAAGGCTGACGAGACAGCATCTCTGCAGGTGGACGCCAATCCGGCCATTCTGTTTTGCGGGCCACAGCTTGCTCGCCGGACCATGTAAAACCTTTGCGGCCAACACCGATACCGTAGCGCATCGCTTGCCCGTCGTTCAAAACGAGATAAAGGAATGTGTTTCCTGTATCGATGATGACCGTGCCTGGCGTCTGGTGGCTGACGTAGTCAACCACCTGCCGAACAAGTCTACCGGGAGCGTCAGCGGCTTTTGGTGTTTCGACCCGAGGCGTCGGGGCAGGGATTGCAGCTTGAGTTGACGCTGCACGAACTGAAGTTGATACGTGAGCCGGAGTCGACGGTGCCTGGACTGAGCGCGCGGACGGCCTCCGTATTGGTTCGACGCTCGCAGGGCGAGACAGAAAAATGTACCCCAATGCGGCAGCGGCCATGACGCCGACCGCAACTCTTCCTGCGACCGGAAGTGTTATCGATTCTGTCTTTCCACGTTTGGCCCGCTTACCCATATTTCTTCCCAGATCCGTTTTGTGGGAAGAAGTATCTCAGCAAATTATAATAAACTTTGAAGCGATTCCGCTTGGGCCGGAGATCGTCAGGCGTCGTTAATGCTCGTTTGGCAAACCAAAATCGGTCTCTAATCTCCGCACTACAGAGGTTGCGGTAAGCGGGACAACCCGCTTCACCGCGATCGGCGACCTGAAGAACACGGTGCGTGGCCGAGGAGGCAGGAGATCTAGGATACTCAAAGATTGAGATCACTCAGGCTCGGATGATCATCCGGGCGGCGGCCGCCGATAGCCCAATGGAAGAGGCGTGCGTTCTCTGTGATCGAGAGGTCGTTGATGCTGGCATGGCGAACAGCCATGAGGCCAGCTTCGTTGAACTGCCAGTTTTCGTTACCGTAAGAGCGAAACCAATTGCCGCCCGCGTCTTGCCATTCGTACGCAAAGCGCACGGCGATGCGTGAATCGCTGAATGCCCACAATTCCTTGATGAGGCGATATTCTCGTTCCTTCTCCCATTTGCGGGTCAGGAACTCGACGATCGCCTTGCGGCCGGAGAAAATCTCATTCCGATTCCGCCAGCGGCTGTCCAAAGTATATGCGAGGCTGACCTTTTCTGGATTGCGGGAATTCCAGCCGTCCTCGGCTCCTCGCACCTTGAGGACTGCGGTTTCGTGCGTGAACGGCGGGACTGGCGGACGAACTTCGGACATTTGTAATTCTCCTGTTGATGTTAGCGATGGCACGCAGGCCCGATTTTCAGTCGTGGCCGGTGTGATCAGAAATTCCAGAGCGTTGCCGGAATTGTGTGAGCAGTTCGTCCTTGGAGCAGGAACAATAAAAGGGACTAATCAAATGGCCAAGCTGATCTTTCAGATCGTCCTTATAGAACCATCGGGCTTAGACCATTTTCGCCTGCCATTGATGGCGTGAACTAACTGTCATACAGCAGCGGTAATTTCGAACCCTTTTATTTGAGGTCCGAGATGAGCCAGACCATCGAGATTATTCGCGGCGACGGCGGTGATGAGCCACCATGCCTTGAGACTGGAAACCCGCGTTTTGGCGATCTTGTCGTGCGGCGTTTGAAGCGCCGGGACGTGCTCGCTGGCGCGCTGGCTACAGCGGTCGCCGCGTTGTTCGTCCGCCCTGGTGATGGAAGAGCCGGCGAGGGCCGCCTCGATTTCAAAGCAGTCCCGGTCAGCCGTGCCGATAGAGTGGCCGTCCCCGAAGGATACCGCGTGCAGTTCATCCTGCCATGGGGTGAGCCAATCCTGGGTCGCATGCCAGCCTTCACGATCGACAACAGCGGCGAGGATCAGGCGATGCAGGTCGGTAGTCACCATGACGGGATGCATTTCTTCGCAATCGATGGCCATACCGATGACGGGCTACTTGTTATCAACCACGAATACGTCGAGCCGCGGTTAGTGCACATCTCCGCCTCCGGTCTCAAACTCTGCGCCGAAGATGCATATCTCATCGATGGCCGCCGACCGGCTGACGAGGTGCTCAAGGAAATGAATGCGCATGGTGTTAGTGTCGTTCGAATCCGCCGCGAGGCCGGTGGCCGATGGGCGACTGTCGCCGATCCTCGCAATCGCCGCGTCACGGCGCTCACGCCGATGGAGCTGGCTGGACCCGTGCGCGGGAGCGACTTCGTCAAAACGAAATACAGCCCAGACGGCACCTGCGTACGCGGTACGCTGAGCAATTGTGCGTCGAGCGCGACACCGTGGAACACCTATCTTGCCGCAGAAGAGAACTGGGCGCTGTATTTTCGCAACGACGACAGCAAGGAAGGCAAGCCGGATCAGCCGCGGGAACACAGCCAGTATCGGGTGCCGCGCGGCAAGACGCGCTATCATTGGGAACTGGCCGACAACGGCGACGATGCTTTCGTTCGCTTCGATGCCTCGCGCAAAGCGCAAAGCCCGGCCGAGGACTATCGCAACGAGCCAAACGCCTTCGGCTGGATGGTGGAGATCGATCCATCGCGACCCGGTGCGGTACCGGTCAAGCGCACCGCGCTGGGGCGCTTCGCGCATGAGGGTGTTGTCTTCGCGCCGACGATCGAAGGCAAGCCGCTGGTCTGCTATTCTGGCGACGATGCCATGTTCCAGTTCATTTACAAATTCGTCAGCGCGCAGCCCTATAGCAACGCCAGCGCGGGCGGCCATCTGCTCGATGACGGAACGCTATATGTCGCGCGGTTCAATGATGACGGGAGCGGCGACTGGCTGGCGCTTGCGGTTGGTCAGAACGGCCTGACGTCTGAAAACGGATTCAGCAGTCAGGCCGAGGTGCTGGTCAACACCCGCGCCGCGGCGAAACATGTCGGCGCCACCCGTATGGACCGGCCGGAATCGGGTGCGATTGAGCCAACGACCGGCGCGGTCTACTTCAGTCTCACGAGCAATGTTAAGCGCAAGCCGGATGAGGTCGACAAGGCAAATCCACGCGCTGAGAATTATTTCGGGCATATCGTGCGTTGGACCGAAGAAGGCGCTGACCACGCAGCGATAAGCTTCCGCTGGGATCTGTTTGTCATTGGTGGCGACCCGGCCTCTGGCCGCGACCTGACTGGGCGTCCGCTGGACGATAACAGCCTGTTCGCTTGTCCTGATGGGCTGTGGTTCGACGCCAACGGCCGATTGTGGATCCAGACCGACATTGGCGACTGCGCATTGAACAAGGGCCGCTATGAGCCGTTCGGAAACAACGCAATGCTATGCGCAGATCCACTGACGGGAGAGATTCGTCGATTTCTGACAGGACCGCTGGGGCAGGAGATCACTGGCGTGACGACGACGCCGGACGGCCGCACCATGTTCGTCAACGTCCAGCATCCAGGTGCGCATACGAGCGCCGATGAGTTTGCGCAAGGACGTCTTGGTAGCCACTGGCCAGCCGGCGGTTCAGCAGTGCCGCGGTCGGCGACGCTTGTGATTACCCGCGAGGATGGTGGTATCGTCGGAGCTTGATCGGTCTGCTCACACCACTGTGCAGCGATGCCCGAATGATGACGAGATACGATCTCAGACGGGGGAGGGTTGTGAGCGATGATCGGCCAACGCTTCAAGGCCACCTGTGCGCGGATATTTTCTTCTGCCGGATAATGTCGACGTGTCTGTCGGCGGATGTCCTTCAAAATTTGGTCTGCCGGCGTTTTCCCGGCCCGGATTTCTGCTTCATCTGCAATCCTTGCGGCTAAGATAAAGCAGAACCCTCCTTTTCGGAAAGTCCATCAATCTGTCCAGGGTAACCTATCAATAGGGTCGTTCCAGAGGTCCCGGTTTTGGACCTTATTACCCGGCGTGGCCGCCAAAGGGCGCGGACAATAGCTGCCGCTATAGCCGTAGCCGTTCCCAGGGCTGCTATCATAGCAGGACAGGGACGGGTAGCCATAGTCGTGGTAGCCCCAGCCCCGGTGCGCCAGCCGCTGCCCCAGCGCGCTTCGGTAGTGTTTTGATGAACGATCGATTTTATCGTCGCCATGTGTGTCGGCATCGGCCTGGCCTGGACGCTCACGCCGAGCATAGCGATGGTCGCAGCGAGAATGGTGGTGCGCAGAGAGCTCGAGCACCTCATGGATCAATCTCCGGGCTCGTTCGGCGGCGCAATAGTGCGACCGGACGCCAGCCCTATTGAAGACCGGCATTTTCGGGCATGTTGATCCTGAAAATAAATCTGTGCTATGCGCTTTTTTGTCGCAAAACTGTCATTTAAGCTAGCCCGACCGCCGGATTATTGTCGTCCCAGATCTGGCTCGCGCCTCCGGAGAGCTTGCGCCTCTGCGCGGTGAGTTGAGCTCCAGCATGAGGACACCTTTCCCACCCTGGATGACCGATAGAGGGTTAATCCGGCTCCTGCGGGTTCGGCCTGGAGCTCAGTTCAAGTTCCTTCAGGGTGTGCTCAACCAGACGGCTAATGTGCGGGACCTCAGTGTGGTCGCTGATCACACTCGAGCCGTTACCGCCGTTGCCTTAAGCCAGAGTGATGATACCGACAGGCCGTTTTTCGACATTCAGTGTGAGTGTGTCCATATCGGTGCTGAAAATCGCCTTGGTGATCTCGGCGAAATTCCGTGATCGGTCGACAACGATTTGCTTCCCCGTGACGGAAATTAAGTAGTCAGCACCGCAGCTCCAGACGGCGTCATCACGCGGTTGTCTTCGAGCTTTACGAACTTGGCGAACCTTATCACCCGCAGACGCACGCGCGGCTGAACAAATCTGGCGCTTACGGGTTGTATCCGATTGATCAGGGACTTGCCGATGACTCGTTACTATTTCGATTTGCGCGATGGAGATGACCTTATGCCCGATGATGAAGGGCTTGAGCTCGCTTCGTCCCACTCTGCACAGGAGGAAGCCGCGCTATCGTTAGCTGACCTTGCAAAGGATGCCATCCGTAGTCGCCGTATCGACGGTCAGGGCGGTCTTTTAGCGGTTGAGGTTCGTGATGATAAAGGTCCTGTCTTGCAAGCACGCTTTACAGTTCATGTGAAATCATAGCCCGACCGGCCATGTTTTCGATCAACCGCTTCGAAGGCAGGGTTACTGTCAGAGGGCAGCCGTGCGCCCACTACGCCTGAACGAGAGGCAGACCGACTTACAACGAAGCCACCGAACCGGAGTATGACAGACCGGCGGCTTCCGGATTAGCCAAGCGACCGGTTCGTTCGCTGCAGAGAAGTCATGCCGTCTTCCGCAAGCGCTTCCCCGCCGCAATCACCTCCGCCAGTACGTCGTTTGCAGTAGCCTCCTCGTGGCCGATGAGACAGCCAATCGCGAAAGCCCTTTGTGCTGCTGGGCTGGATCGCGCGAAGTCGAGTGCTTGCTGAAGATGCATCCGCATGTCGTTGAGGTCGCCGAGCCCACTCTGTAGCTTTTCCAGGGCGTGATCGAGCTTACGCCCGGACTTTCGGCCACCGGTGCGGAGAGTCCTAAAGAATTCGCGACCATACCGTACCTTCTTCGCTGCAATCCGCAGTTTGTGACGTCTACGCCCATCAAGCTGCTTAAGCTTGCGTAACCGCTTGTTGATCTTGCGGATACGGCGCGCCAGCTCGTTCTGCGCGAACGTCCGCGCCGGGCATCCACCTAAAGCCCGCGCTAGAGCATCACTGTCGTTGTGATACCCGCTATCGAGCAGCCTTAACGCGACGTCCAGCAAAAGGCGACGGAAACGTTCGCTGTCAACGGCCGCTCTCGCGGTTGCGAAACCAGCGTTGCGGGTTCTTTCGAGTTCATTCTGCAGTATTTCGAGCTCGCGCCGATCCCTGTGCTCAGCGCGATACGAAACTAGGGCCTTCCTGACGAAAACATCATAGTCGCGCGCCTGACCGAGCTGCCCAGTGAGCCATTTCAGCTCTCGTTTCAGTTTGGTGACCTTGCCATCGTGCAATATCTTCTTGAACAGCGATAGCGACGTGCGCAGCCGTCTCAAGCCGACCCGCATTTGGTGAATGCCTTCGGGATCGCCGTGCCGCACAGCGCCGTAGTTCCCCGCGATTTGGCGCAGACAGGCGAAGCTCACCGCGATGAAAGCCTCGGCGACCGTGGCCTTTTTCGCAATCGTGACCGGCTCGGAAAAGACAGGGGCATCCAGCGCGCCCTCGAGCAACGCATAGCCTCGCTCTGCCTTGGAACCCACGGACAGCATGATGGGAATGCTGCGCGCAAGCCTTTTTGCAAGTCGTGCCGCGTCACGCCGATCACCATATTTCAATTCGATCTCGATTTCCGCCAGGTCGAGCTTCGCATCCATGGTGGCCACGCGACCGTGATCGAAGGCAAGTTCGATGTCGCTGTTGCCAAAATGCAAGGGAATGACCACGCGCTCCACCTGCGTCTCGAAGACGGGACTCAGCCGCTCTGTAAGCTCTGCAGTCAGTAGCGGCGCGAGTGCAGTGTCGCGAGCGAACTCCAGATTTGGCTGATCGCGGTCGATTGCTGTTTCCCACTCGTCGCGCGTTATAAGCGCACTGGAATTGGCTTTGATGGTTTGAAGTCGATATCCGTCAACCTTGCGCACCCGCAAGCTGACGCCGTGTTCGCGCAAAGCGAAATCGTCGGTGTCGAAATAGACCGATGTGAGTGCTTGCTTGCGGCCGCTTTCACTAGCCTGTTTTTTTAACCAAGGCAGCATCATCGCCCGGTGCAGACCGTCTTTCGACGTGGTGAGCTTGAGTTCGATCTCCGTGCCCACGGGTTGTCTCTCCTCTGACAAATCCAAACTCAACGTTCTGATGGCGAGGCGTTTTAATGCTAGTTATGTGGGGTGGCGGTCTCCGTCCGTACATCTGTCCGCTTTTCAGGCCCTCGACACTGACCAAATTCGCCACTTCTTTACGAAGAGAGATAGGGTAACGGCGCAGTAACGGTTTCGTCTGGACTATTGAATTCTGGCATACGATCGACTGGCGTGGTCCGCGCAGCCAGAACCCAAGCACAGAAGGAGAATATCAGATGCCGACCCTCTACACGATGCCTGGCACTTGTTCGCTTTCGCCGAACATCGCTGTCGCCTGGCTCGACGCCCCGGTCGAAATTCACAACATTCCCTATGGCGACCAGAAAAAGGAATATTATCTCGCCATCAGAGAAGACGCCGCTGTCAATCGGCGACTATCCGGCGCTGAAAGCGTACCGCACGCATATGGAAGCGGACGAGGGGGTAAAGCAAGCGCTCGCGCGGCAAGCCATGGACCCGATCGGATGAGTGATAAAAAGGCCGGCGTTGTGAGACATCGGACGGGCCGCACAAAGTTGCTAGTGCCGTCGGAGCGATGATCTGGCGAGCGAGGTTTGGTCAGTATAGATAACTAGCGAGCTTCCAAACCGATCGGGATGGTACGGCCTCGGGAAGCGGAGTCGACAGCAGATCAATGACCTCCAGCAGCATAAATTTGATAAAAGGTGACGATAATCTCGACCGCAATCAACACGACGATAATAAGTTCAAGGTGCAGCGATCGGCGCGTATCGATGATGTCAGCGAGAGTGTTGGCCGTTTCGGCCACTACGGCGAGCTTCCGATTGAGCGCATCAACGCGCTCTTTTAGTTCGTATTCGTCTTCGAGCCGTGCATAGAGCCGCTCCAGATCTGGACGGTCCCACAAAACATCCGGCTTTTCCGCTACCGCAACGCGGCCTGATACACGGTGCTGTACCAGCAGAGCATTTCCGAGCAGTTTCAGCATCCCTTTTCGGTTACGCCGAGTACGTCCGTGATCTGCCAACTCTTTCGCAAATGGCTCGATGATCTCGAACACTTTTGCCACTTCGCGTTCGTCATGGGCAAGCACAACGCTCTTCGCAAGGACATCGGCAACGACCAGAAGCCTGTCGGGCGACATGTCCCGCAACTGAAGCGGACCTCCCGCCTGAACCTGATCTTCGGTTTCACTAGCGATCGTGACAATCGCAGTTTCTTCCTCAAAACGCACGAGCTGGCCACCGATCCGGGGCTTCAACGCTTCCAAAAATTTGACTTCTTCTTCGGGTGAAAGGCCGATCAGCACCGCGACGCCGTAGCGAAACAAAACAGCGACACGAGCCTCACCAATCCGGATCGCGAGGGGAAGAGCCGAAAGCACTTCGCCTTCGAACCCCACCGTGTTGATCCGGTCTCCAACATACAGGGCATGCGCGGTGACCCGCGTACCCATTTCCGCAGAGAAATCCGCCGGTGTGCTCACCACGTATCGTCTCCGCGCGTCATGCTTTTTCCTTCACCTCATGAAGGGCGATAGCGTATCATCCGAAGTGACAGCGATTATGACGACCATAAAACACAGGGGCGCCATGAGACAGACCGATGTCGCTTGCACGAAGTGCGGAGCCGGGTTCCGGCGACTAGAGCTGGTGTCGTTGCCCAATCAAGGCGGCGAATTCCGATGCCCGGTCTGTGGTGAGGTTTTGGAAGCCTTCAATGGAGACGAAGCGTTCGTCACCCATCGCCTCACGGTTCCGTCTCAAAAGAAAAGGCCCGGCGCAACCGCTGCACCGGGCAAGTCGGGAGCGGCTGGCCCAAAGGGGTCGGAGGACCTAGCGTCCAAAAAGTGATCTACTGATGATTCGTGACAGCCAGATTTCATGCATGCATAGATCTTTGCTTATCTCGGAACCGTCTCTGCGGCCTTAGATGACCGGTCAAGGTCGCAGGCTCGTCTAAGTTGCAGACCATTAGCGAAAGCTCCGCAAAGCTAATGGCCGTGATGTTCGATAGAATGTCGCATTGGAAGATGCGACCGTCCATTGTCGATGCGTCATACGCTTGAAACATCGTTGGGCGAACGTCGTGGAATTGAGAATCACAAAACTCGAGACCTCGATGCGAATTCTGGTGGCGACCGATGCCTGGCATCCGCAGGTTAACGGCGTAGTCCGCACACTAACGTCGCTGGCCCGCAGCGCGTCGGCGCTTGGAGCTGACATCAAATTTTTGACTCCGGAAGGCTTTCCGTCAGTGCCTCTTCCAACCTATCCAGGGTTGAGAGTAGCCTTACCAAGCCGCGGCGAGATTGCCCGCAGGATAGAAGCGGCGTCACCGGATGCCATTCACATCGCGACCGAGGGACCGGTCGGTTGGATGGTGCGAGACTATTGTTGTCGTCGGAAGCTGGCCTTCACAACTTCATATACAACGCGCTTCCCGGAATACATCGCCGCACGCTCGATCGTCCCGTTGTCGATGAGCTATGCGGTACTCCGTCATTTTCATGCGGCTGCGGCCATGACGATGGTTGCCACTTCCTCGCTCAGGCAGCAATTGACCGCGAGAGGCTTCAAAAAGCTCGGAACCTGGACACGGGGGGTCGATACCGAGTTGTTCACGCCCGATGATGCGTCCGAGCTCGATTTGTCGAGACCTATTTTTATGAGCGTAGGTCGTGTAGCGGTCGAAAAGAACCTTGACGCGTTTCTCTCGCTGAACCTGCCGGGATCCAAGGTAGTGGTCGGCGACGGGCCACAGAAGCCGGAGCTGGAAATCCGGTTTCCGAAAGTCAAGTTCCTGGGCGAGAAGACCGGCCGTGAACTCAGCGCGCACTTGGCCGCGGCTGACGTCTTTGTTTTTCCAAGCCTGACGGACACATTCGGCATTGTGCAACTCGAGGCGCTGGCATGTGGCACTCCTGTCGCTGCATTTCCGGTTACCGGACCGTTGGATGTGATTGCCGATTTTCCGGTTGGTGCATTGGATATGAACTTAAGAAGCGCCTGTATCCGCGCACTCAGGATTTCACGCGAGGCCTGTAGGGATTTTGCCTTGCAACGCTCCTGGGAAAATAGCGCAAGGCAGTTCATCGGAAATCTTAGTGCATTGCAGCCGAGCCGTTCATTGCGACCTCGCGGCCGCCTGATGGCGCCAAGTGCTGCGCAGGGCTAACCAGGCGAGAAAGAGGAAATCGAAATTATCATGGCAGAAATCTTTAAGCTGGATGACGTCGAGCAGCTGGACTTCGACCGTGCGACGGTTGAGCAGGCTTACGATCGTTGGGCTCCGGTTTACGACTTCGTGTTTGGCGGCGTGTTCAGTAAGGGTCGCAAGGCGGCTATTCAGGCAACCAACAGGGTCGGCGGGCGCGTACTTGAGGTTGGCGTCGGCACGGGAATCTCGCTACCGCAATATGCATCCCACCTTCGCATCTTCGGTACCGACATTTCGGAAGCGATGTTGCAAAAGGCGAAACGCAGGGTCAATGATCTCGGTCTAAAGAACGTCGAAGAACTCGCGGTCATGGATGCGGAGAAGCTCGAATTTCCGGATAATTCATTCGACGTGGTGATGGCGCAATATGTTGTGACGGCGGTACCGAACCCGGAAGCAGCCCTTGATGAGTTCGCTCGCGTGCTACGGCCGGGCGGCGAGCTGATAATCCTGACTCGGATCAGCGCCGATGCCGGGGTGCGCCGCTTCATCGAGCGTCGATTGCAACCTGTGGTGCGTCCGCTTGGCTTTCGGACAGCCGAATTCACCTGGTCGCGCTATGCACAATGGCTGGCAGGTGCAGCCGAAATGGGATTGGTGGAGAACCGGCCGATACCGCCGCTCGGCCACTTCTCGCTGCTCCGTATTCGAAAAACCACGACGACAGTCGCCGCCTGATTGAGACGATCGAGGTCCGCGCGAGCGCATCCTCGCGACGCGTCTTGTGACATTTGCATAATGTCATCTTGCGTACATCGAATCCTTGTAAACCGAATAAACCGTATTCTGGACAGAGAATGAATATGAGCTTTCGAGATCAGCTGCGCATTCAACGATGGGATGACCATCGCTTTTACCATCACAGCCGCATCAACCAGAGCCTGCACTTTGTCAGCGCCTTCAGCTTTCTCGTTGCGTATGCCTTGCTATTCGTCGACCCGGTTGCCGCCGCATTGGTCGGCTGGCTGTTCTCTATGACCACGAGGCAGGCGGGTCATTTCTTCTTCGAGCCGAAAGGTTATGACCACGTCAACCAGGCGACTCACGACCACAAGGAGGATATCAAGGTCGGATATAATTTGAATCGGAAGATCGTTCTGATGGCCATCTGGGCGCTTTCGCCGCTGGTTCTCTTCTTCGATCCGACACTGTTTGGTGTCTTTACGCCATGGGCCTCGCCGGCTGATTTCATGCGGCAAGTCGCCAAAATATGGCTCGCAATTGGAATTGGCGGCGTGCTATTTCGAACCGTTCATTTGTTCTTCATTCGCGATGTCGAGACGGGTCTTGTGTGGATGACCAAGATCCTGACTGACCCGTTTAACGATCTCAAACTATACTACAAAGCACCGCTGTATTTGATGAAGGGCGAGTTGATCGATCCAGGCCTTGGACAAGTACAAGTGCGCAAAGCACGCTCGAACTGAAAATGATCCGCACGACGACGGTCGCTGGCTTACCGCGGCCGTCTTCGCGTGATCATCTCCTTCAGGATTTGCCGGCGTACGCTCTTGTTGGTGAGCGAAGGACTGTGCCACCACCAGCCATCCCGCTTCATGTTTTCGGCCGCCGTCACGAAGCGATCGGCGACTACGGAAAAGTCAGCGTCGTTGTAATTCAGGCTGAAGATCAGACGACCGGTACCAACCCAACTCAAGGCGAGCCCTTCGGCCCGCAGATAATATTGAAACATCCAGTTGTAGCGGGACGGCTCAGTATAGTGAACCGTCCAGATCGACGACAGGTTGCTAACCCGCACCGCAAGGCCTCGCGCGCTGAGCAGGTCATTCAGCTGCTTGGCGCGTCCGTTCCAGGTCTCATCAAGGCCGTCATAAATCGACAGGAAGTTCGGATCGGCGAGTCGGCTCAGGAACTCGCCCATCGCCGTCATGACGTAGGGATGCGAATTGAAAGTACCGCGGGCGAAGCAGACATCGGCGGGACGATCGTCGCGGAAGCGTCGCATCAGATCCTTACGACCGCAGACCGCACCTACGGGAAGACCGCCGGCGAGGCTCTTGCCATAGGTCACCATGTCGGCGCTGACGCCGAAATATTCCTGCGCGCCCCCGGCGGCAAGACGGAAGCCAACGAAGATTTCATCGAAGATCAGTACGATGCTCCGCTCGGTGCAGACCTCGCGCAGCCGCTTCAGCCATTCTCCGTAGGCGGCGCGGTCGAACTGGCTTTTGCGAGAGCTGTCGACCAGGGCGGAATCAGCCGGTGCATTGCCGTTGGGATGAAGTGCCTGCAAGGGGTTCACGAGAACGCAGGCGATATCGTGCCGCGTTCTCAGGACATGGAGCGTCCGCTCCGACATGTCGGCAAGAGTATAGGTTTCGTGCGGAGAAATTGGATTGCCCACGCCAGGCTGAACGTCGCCCCACCACCCATGATAAGCTCCGGCGAAGCGAACCAGATGCGATCGGCGCGTATGATAGCGGGCGAGCCGCACTGCCTGCATCACAGCTTCGGTGCCGGACATGTGAAACGAGACTTCGTCAAGACCGGAAATCTCGCAGAGCCGGCGCACATTGTCCGTAATCACGGGATGGTAGGGGCCGAGCACCGGCCCCAACGCATGTGCGCGCTGTTCCGCGGCGGCGATGCAATCCTTGTAGAAGTCGTTGCCGAAGATATTGACGCCGTAGGAGCCGGCCAGGTCGTAGGAGACATTGCCATCGACGTCGGTGACGGTGACGCCGCACGAGGACTGCATGAAGGCGCTGGTCGAAAGATGCTCCCGCACCATCCGGCTGTACTGAAAGGGCACCCGATAGGTCTCGGTGAATCGCAGGTCGGAGATCTGGCTCGACGCCTCTGCGGTCAGTTGTCGACCCTTGGCGTAGCGTTCTTCATAAAGGCGCGCGAGCCGAAAGAAGGCTTCCCGCCTTTGTTTGACGACTTCGCGCGGCGCGCCGTCGGAACCGAAGAAGTCATTGTTATCGAACTCGTAGAACGGCAGCAGCCGGGCAACCGTCTTGGACAACTTGGAATGACCGGTCAGCGAGCGGTGTTTGGCCCGCGAAAGCGCCAACCGGGCGTTCAGTTTGGGAAAGGCAACTGCTGCGCCGGCAACCGCGGCGGCAGACAAGGCCAGAATCGGAAGAGGCAAATCCATGCCGCCAGCGCTATCCAACGCCTCTGACAGGTTCATGACAATGAGAAAACTGATCTCGGGCCTGACCCAGCAGGAGGATTTGAATTTCCTGCTGACCAACCGGATTCCGCGGGCAACCCTAACCTGGTTCATGGGATGGTTTAGCAAGATCGAACAGCCCCTGATCCGGGATCTCTCGATGGCTTGCTGGCGTCTGTTTTCAGACCTCGACCTTAGCGAAGCGCGCAAAACCAGTTTCAAGAGCCTGCATGATTGTTTTACGCGGGAGTTGCGTCCAGGCTTGCGCCCGCCGGATGCCGACCCCGCGATTGTGGTCAGCCCGTGCGATGCCATCATCGGGGCGTTTGGAAATATCGTCGACACGCAGCTTTTTCAGATCAAGGGCGCGCCATATTCGCTACTGGACCTGCTCGGCGATCCGGCACAGGTCGATGCGCACCGAAATGGCCGTTTCATCACCCTGCGGCTGACGTCAAGCATGTATCATCGCTTTCATGCGCCGCATGACTGCCGGATCGATCGCGTGGCCTTCATTCATGGCGACGTATGGAACGTGAACCCGATTGCACTGAAACGGGTCGAGCGGCTGTTCTGCAAGAATGAACGGGCGGTGCTTCAAATGCGGCTGACAACCGGGGAGGCGCTGACCCTGGTGCCGGTGGCAGCGATTCTGGTCGCGAGCATTCGGCTGCATTTCATCGATGCCACCCTCAACGCTCAAACCAGAGGGCCGATGGGTTTTTCCTGCGATGCAAGCGTGCGAAAGGGTGAGGAGCTCGGCTGGTTCGAGCACGGATCAACGATCATTGTGCTGACGCCAGAGGACTTCGAGTTCTGCGGCAACGTGGTGGAATCAGCGCGGATAAAGGCCGGTCAGCCCCTCATGCGAAAGGTTAGGGCAGGTGATCCTTGCCTGCGCGCCGAGCCGCAGGCGTAAGCCATGTCCTCACCGCTTCGCTGATCCCTCGGGAAGCGTCAGTACGGCGTACTGGGTATAATCGCGGAAAAGGCGATCAAAGCGCAAATGGGCTCCGGTATGTTGCGCCATCGCAGTGAGCATTTTCTGCAGTTCGTTGCGCGGCGTCACATCGAACAGCGAAAGCCATCTCAGTAGCAGCGTGCGGGCTAGCGTCGGCATCTGTTCCTGGCTGCCGAAATCGACAATGTGTAAACGGCCGCCGGGCTTTAAGCGGCTCACAGCTCTCTCAAGCGCTCGACGCCAGTTTGGTATCATCGACAGGCTGTAGCAGATAAGCACGTGATCGAACCGCTCGGTACCAAACAAGGGATGCGGCTCTAACGCGGTAGCATCGCCGTGCGCGACTCGAATCCGATCTTCCAGACCGTGTCGCGAAATACTCGAGATCGCCGATGTCAGCATCTCCGTTGAAACATCGATTCCGAAAAATCTTGCCTGAGGGTACATGCCTGCGGCTAAAACTAGATTCCTGCCGGTCCCGCATCCGATCTCCAGAATGGCCGCGCCTGCCTCAGGCCGCAGATCGGCGATTAGCTGGTCACGTCCGAGAAGGTAGTATCGCCGCGTTGAGTCGTAAAAGTGCCTTTGCCTCCGATACATTCGGTTCATGCGGCGGGTTGCTTCGACAGGCCACGAGGCACCTGCGACCATATCGGGGGAATGTGCGAACATCCATGCGCCCTCTCTCTGGTTAGCAGCGCACTCATGGAATATGTGCGCGACAGGGATATGACGAGCCAAGCGATCGTCGCCCGCGCAGATCCACGAGGGTCAGCGTCTCGCGCTGATCTGGGTACCGGGATGACCGTAATCCCGGAAAGGCTCACAATCATTTTGTGAAGGATGTGAGTGGGCGATCCTGCCACTCGCATCTCATTATTGAGCTTGGCGTTCTTTATCGAAGTGGTGGGGAGATCGACATGCAGGTCCGTTCGCATAGACCGACATGATTGCCGAGCTCGAATTTCAAGTGATGCCGCTATCACCTACATATACATAACGCATTGAAAATAAACAAGTTATCGTCTTTAGTCGGGTTGAC
The DNA here is from genome assembly GCF_049852135.1 of Nitrobacter sp. TKz-YC02. NCBI lineage: Bacteria > Pseudomonadati > Pseudomonadota > Alphaproteobacteria > Hyphomicrobiales > Nitrobacteraceae > Nitrobacter > Nitrobacter sp. TKz-YC02. Next base: position 2,435,185 of record NZ_CP180728.1, on the reverse strand, counting down.
ATGTGTTCCGCGACACACCACTGTTTTCGGCGGACGGAGACTGCCGGATCATCTCTGGGATATCGCTGAAGGCAGACCTGCGCCCCGAATGACGGCTTCGATCAGATGGTCGTCGCAAAACGAAAGGAAGCCCCAATGGCCACCACTGCGGAACTTGAGCAGCTGCTCACGCAGCGCTCGCTGACCGACGCGCAACTTCTAACGGCTGCGGATGCATCGGCGGATTTTCGGATTTTGCCTGACGCGACGGTTCTCAAGATCGGCGGACAGAGCGTGATCGATCGCGGTCGCGCGGCGGTCTATCCGCTCGTGGACGAGATCGTCGCTGCCCGCAAGAAACACAAGCTGCTGATCGGTACGGGTGCAGGAACCCGGGCCCGGCATCTTTACTCGATCGCGGCAGGGCTCGGCTTGCCGGCGGGCGTGCTCACGCAACTCGGGGCCTCGGTTGCCGGTCAGAACGCTGTGATGCTGGGACAGCTGCTCGCGAAGCACGGGATCTCGGCGGTCGATGGCGCCGGGCTTTCGGCTGTGCCGCTTTACCTTGCAGAGGTGAACGGCGTCGTCTTCAGCGGCATGCCGCCTTATGGCCTGTGGACGCGTCCCGCCGCCGAGGGCGTCATTCCTCCCTACCGAACCGACGCTGGATGCTTCCTCCTCGCTGAACAGTTCGGGTGCAAGGCGATGATCTTCGTGAAGGACGAAGACGGCCTCTACACCGCAAACCCGAAAACCTCGAAAGGCGCCACCCTGATTTCAAAGATCTCGGTCGCTGAAATGAAGGCCAAGGGGCTGCAGGACTCGATCCTCGAATTCCGCATGCTCGATCTGCTCGCCTCGGCACGCCACGTTCGTCAGGTGCAGGTTGTGAATGGCCTTGTCCCCGGCAACCTGACCCGTGCGCTTGCTGGCGAGCACGTCGGCACCATCATCACCGCGAGTTGAAAGGGACACGTCATGGCCAACACAACTGACACCATCAAGCACGTCGCCTCGCCGCTCGCGCGCCAGACCCTGCTCGACGGCGAACTTACCACTCCCGTCGCCGGCAAGCGGCCGATCCGGCTGCTGCCGTGGCTGCAAGTGGTGAAGATCGGAGGCCGCTCCATCATGGATCGCGGCCGCGACGCGATCCTTCCGATCGTGGACGAGATCCGAAAGCTTTTGCCTGAACACCGTCTACTGATCCTGACCGGTGCCGGAATCCGCGCGCGCCATGTCTATGGCGTTGGCCTCGATCTCGGCCTTCCGGTCGGGTCGCTGGCCCCGCTTGCTGCGAGCGAAGCCGGCCAGAACGGCCACATTCTCGCCTCGCTCCTCGCTCCGGAAGGCGTCTCCTATATCGAGCACCCGACCATCGCGAGCCAGTTGGCGATTCACCTCACCGCGGCCCGCGCCGTGGTCGGAAGCGCCTTTCCTCCGTATCACCATCACGAGTTTCCAGGCTCTCGTATTCCGCAGCACCGGGCGGATACCGGCGCGTTTCTGCTAGCCGATGCGCTGGGTGCGGCCGGCCTCACGATCGTGGAGGATGTCGACGGGGTGTCTACTGCGGACCCCAACGGCTCCGAAGGAAAGACGGCGAAATTGCTTCGCGAGATGAGCGTCGCCGATCTTGCAAAGTTCAAGGGCACGTTGCCGGTCGATACGGCTTTGGCTGAGGTCATGGCGACTGCGCGTCATATCGAGCGCGTGCAGGTTGTGAATGGCCTTGTACCGGGACGGCTCACCGCCGCTTTGCGTGGCGAGCACGTTGGCACGATCATTCATACTGGCACGCATAAGGTCTGAGCTTCGTTCCAGATTATCGATCTGGTATCGGAAAAACGGGTCGGAGCAATCGCTCCGGCCCGTTTTGCATTTGCAGATTCGGCTTCGCTCCCGGTGCAATACGCGTTATATATATCGAATATATAACGCGGGGCAGGGCGTGATGGCGATTGAAGCGCTGGTCACCTTGAAGGGCGAGAACGTTCCAGCGGTCGGGCGGGAGCGGTTGAGGTTACTCGAGGCGGTTGCGCGCGAGGGCAGCATTTCAGCTGGGGCACGGGCGGTCGGCATCACCTACAAAGCCGCATGGGACGGTCTCGATGTGATGGCCAACCTTTTTGGCAAGCCGTTGCTTGTCGGGCGCGCTGGCGGTCGCGCCGGCGGCGGAGCGACGCTGACGGCGACTGGCCACTCTGTCATCGAGGCGTTCAGAAGAATGGAAGCGGAGATGGCCCGCGTCTTGCGAACGATCGAACCTGAGCTCGCCGAGGCCGGCGTTTCTCCATTGGATCTTGTCTCGGGATTTCTTATGAAGACCAGCGCACGCAACGCGATCCGCGGCAGCATCATCAATATCGTGTCCGATACGCTGAGTGCCGAAGTCGAAATTTCGGTCTCGCCCCAAACGACGATCTATTCGCTTATCACGCACGCCAGCATGGAAGAGTTGGGACTATGCTCGGGCCGGCCGGTGACCCTGCTGATCAAGGCACCATTCGTTGCTATTGCTACAGGTAAAACAGCGCCGAAGACATCCGCACGCAATTGCATCAGTGGGATCGTCAGCCGATGCGAGACATCCACCGTGAGCGCCGAGATCGTCCTCGACATCGGTGCAGGCAAGACGCTTGCGTCCAGCGTCACTGCGCAAAGTGCCAAATCGCTTCGCCTCTCTCCAGGAAAGCCCGCATTCGCCCTTTTCGATGCCGCGCACGTTATCATCGCCATCAACTGACATGAGTCGTTTTGCATTTGGGCTGATCGCGAACAGTCTATCCGCCGGCTTCCTGGATCAAAAATATATCGAGTTGTGCGCCGGTAAGGGAAAAAGCGAATCTACAAAGTCGGGAAGTTTGACATCGCCGCTCCGTCTTGCCGCCGTTGCAGAAATGCAACGACGCTGATCTTTTGTCCTGAATTCGACTGCTATTCCATAATATTAGAAGTAATCCAAAGTATATGAGATTGCGAGGAAATTTCCGCCCTCCTAGAAAATGGCGCAGCGGTTGCAAGCAGGAAGGTGCCCCCGCGCATCCTTGCGGCCGAGGGGCTGACCCGTGGCCTTTGATATTCAAGATCTGTTTCGGCGGCATAGTGAGGAGCTGAGGCGCTTCCTGCGGCGGCGGGGTGCGACCGCCGAAACCGCCGCCGATCTCACTCAGGAGACTTTCCTGAGGCTCCTGACCGCGACGCCGGTCGCGCCAATCGATAACGTGCAGGCCTATATTTTCCGGACCGCGAACAATCTCTCGATTGATCTCGCGCGCAGGCAGCGGCTGATGCCGCTCGTCGACAGTAGTGACGATGTCCTTAAGCATATTGTCGACGAATCGCCATCCGCGGAGCGCGTGCTGCTGTCGCGCCAGGAGTTGGTGCTCTTGCAGGCAGCTCTCAATCAAATTCCGGAGCGGGCGCGGGAGGTGTTCCTGGCACGTCTCGAAGGAGATACATTCGCCCAGATTGGCCGGACCATGGGCATTTCGCCGCAATCGGCGTTCAGCCAGATGCTCAAGGTCATGATGCATCTCAAGTTGGCGCTCGATCGGACGCACGAATAATTTTCTGTGCGCGTGAGATATCTCGCTCTCCAAATCGTCTCCAGATAATAAGAGCGCTATAGTTCAGCCGGTCCTGGGTCGTGTCCCAGGCCTGCCAAAGGAGCGTGTCTGATGGGGCCGGATCCCAGTTGGACCGACGACAATGATTTCGGCGGGAGTCTCGATCCGATATCGCAGGAGGCCGTGACGTGGTTCGCGACCGTGCATGCTGACGAGGTGACGAAGGCTAATCAGGTCGCTTTCCGCGCCTGGCTGCGACGGGACGAGCGCCATCGCGCCGCCTATGCGGAGGTCGAACGCCTGTGGTCGGGAGCCGCAGAACTTCCGATCGTCCAGGCGCGCCGTCGCGCAAGACAGATGGCCATCACGCGCCGGACCCTCGGCAAAGGCGTGCTCGCTGCTATGGTCGGTGGAGGCGGCTGGGTCGCCTACCGACAGCATCCATTCGCGGACTATCGCACGGGCGCCGGTGAACGCCGGACGGTAACCCTCGCCGACAATTCGACCGTGGAAATGGCCGGCGCGACAGCCTTGTCTGCCGATTTCAGTTCGCACCTTCGCCTAGTCACGTTGCATCAAGGCGAGGCTTTCTTCTCGGTTGCGCCCGAGACATCCCGCCCTTTCGTGGTTGAGGCGGCGGCGGGCCGCACGATGGCTGCCGGAACCTCATTCAATGTGGACTATATCTCCGACGACGACGTGCGTGTTACTGTCGCCCGGCACGCTGTAAACATTCGCGTCGGCGCAGAAAACGCGCGGTTGGACGCGGGATCGCAGCTCACATATGACCGCGACAGCATCGGCGTCCCTCAGAGCATTGATCCGGCCTCGGAGCTTGGCTGGCGCGACGGCCGCTTGATCTTTCTTTCGCAGCCGTTCGGACGGGTTATCGCCTCACTCAATCGCTGGCGGCGGGGCAGGCTGATGGTAATGGGAGCGGCCTTGGCGGCCCGTCCAGTCACGCTGATCATCGACCTCGAGAAATCAGGGAATATTCTCGCCACGCTTGAGGAGGCCCTTCCGATCCAGGTCGTCAATGTGACCCCCTATCTGACCCTTGTATTCGATGCCTGACGCCGCTCAGAAAAAAAGTTCGCGTCCAATCGGATAATCGCAAGTCTGCTTCGTCTAACCCTGTGGGGACATCGGCATCATGCCGGCGTTAATCTGATGACGGAGCGCGACGATGGCGGGGCGGACTATTTCGAGGGTCAAGGCGACCAGGCTGATGACTTTGCTTGGGTCGTCGTCGATCGCCGTCCTGCTGCTGACATCTCCGTCCGCATTTGCGCAGACCGCGCCTGCACCCGCTGCGGGCACCATGCAACGGTCGATCACTTTCGCCATCCCGCCGCAGTCTTTGTCAACCGGCATCGTGGCCTTCTCGCGCGCCGCCGGCGTCGATCTCGTATTCGATGGCGCGGTGCCGAGCGGAGCGCGAACGCCGGGCGTCTCGGGTACGCTCACCGTGCGCGAGGGCGTCAACCAATTGCTGGCCGGCACCGGACTGACCGCGCGGCTCACCGGCGCCCGCACGGTCCAGATCGTTAATCCTTCATCGGCTGGCGCTAGCGTTGGCGCGATGCCGGCCGGCGCGGTTGCGCTCGACACGATCGACGTGCAGGGGGAGAACCCATTGGGCCCTGTTAACGGTTATGTCGCCAATCAGAGCATGACCGGCACCAAGACCAACACCCCGATCATAGAGACGCCGCAGTCCATATCGGTGATCGGCAGGGAGCAGATTCGGGATCAGAACATCAACGCCAAGTTCGACGAAACGCTGCGCTACACGGCCGGTGTTTTCGGGGGCACGGCCGGCAGCGATCCGCGCAACGACTGGTTTCAAATTCGCGGATTCCAAGTGCAGGAACAAAGCACGTTTCTGGACAGTTTGCAGCTGACGTCCATGTCTTTCGCTACCTGGAAAATCCAGCCGTTCGGTCTGGATCGCGTCGAGGTTCTGCGCGGCCCCTCAGCCATCCTTTACGGCGGGTCCGGCCCTGGCGGCATCGTGAACGCCGTCAGCAGGTTCGCTGGCGAAGAGCCAACTCGCTATATCGAGGCAGGCGTCAACAATTTCGGCAATGCCTACACCCAGTTCGATGTCGGTGGTCCTCTAAATGCAGGAAACGATGGAAAACTCTTTTATCGGATAGTCGGTCAGATCCGGGGCGGAGGCACGCAGGTCAATTTCATCAACGACGATAATTATTTCCTCCAGCCGTCGATGACATGGATGCCGGACATCGATACGCGACTGACGATCTACGCTCAGGCGTCACACAGCGTGACGCGCGGTCTGAACTTCCTTCCCTATGAAGGTACGGTGGTGAACGCTCCATTCGGTCGGATACCTACCAATCTCTTCGCCAGCGAACCAAGCATGGATAGGCAACGCCGCGATCAGGCGATGGTAGGTTATCAATTTGAGAAGCATCTATCGGAAAACGTGACGTTCCGTCAGAATGCCCGTTATGGGTATGTGGACCTTTATAACGCGACGATGTTCGGACTTGGATATGAAAATGGAGATCCCGCCACCGCAAGTCTCGCTCGAGGTAATTTTTTGGTGCGCAGCAAAGCAAGCCAGGCCAACATGGACAGTCAGCTCGAATCCCGATTCGAAACAGGCCCGGTGTCCCATAAGGTTCTCGGCGGGTTCAACTTAAAACGCTTCACCCTCGATGATATGCAGGGCTTTGGAGATGGCGCGCCCATAAGTCTGATCAATCCTGTCTATACTCCGACCGCACCATTTAGCGATGCGCCATATCGCGATGCGCATGTAACTCAGAACCAGGTCGCACTCTATCTTCAGGATCAGATCAAGTTCGATCGCCTGACGCTCGTCCTGTCGGGCCGCAACGATTGGGTTGGCACAATCGATAACGATCTTGCCAGGTCGTATCAGACCCGAGAGGACAGCAAGTTTTCCGGTCGCGGTGGCATTATTTATAATTTTGACTTCGGCCTGGCTCCTTACGCTTCGTATGCAACCAGTTACAATCCGATCATCGGCATCAATGGCGCCACCGGAAATATCTTCCTGCCGCAAACGGCCGTGCAATCTGAAGTTGGATTGAAATATCAACCGACGGGGCTTAACGCACGTTTCGGTGTGGCGCTATTCGATCTGAAACGCAGAAACGCGCTGACGACCGATCCGAACAACCCGCAACTGCAGATTCAAAACGGCGAGGTCACGTCCCGCGGCCTTGAACTGGAGGCCGTTGCCAACATCACGCGCGATTTCAAGATCACGGCCAGCTATACCAATTTCAATTTCTTTGTGAGCAGGGACCTGGACACATCGCTGTTGGGAACAACGCCGGTCGGCACTCCGCGTGAACTCGCGTCGCTGTGGACTGACTACACCTTCCGCGAAGGGGCGCTAAGCGGCTTTGGCCTGGGAGGCGGCGTCCGATACGTTGGATCGTCTTTTGCGAATGCTGCGAATACTCTTACCGTGCCGGCCGTGGTCCTTGGTGATCTGGCGGTTCATTATGAATGGGACAACTGGCGGGCCGCAGTTAACTTCATCAACGTCGCCGACACGATCTACGTCGCGACATGCTCGAGTTCGGACTCGTGCTTCTACGGCGACCGGCGGCGTATCACGGGAAGCCTTTCGTACAAGTGGTAGCAGACAGACGATCGCCAGAAGCTGGACTTCTTGTCCGAAAACCCGGCAGCAGGTCACGAGAGTCCTTCACCGCTTCACGGAAACGGTGAGGCTCCATCTTTTGATCTGATGCGTTTTCATCACGCGAACCGGTATCCATCCTCGGGTCAGACCCGAGGACATGCTTCGCCGAAACGCAATAATAACACCAGCCGAGAGTGAAGGTTTCCAGCGATTATCGTTCCACAGCTGGCGGGTTGATCGTGCGTTTGACCCACTGACCAAGGACATATGACACCACGAATATGGCCGTGGCGATCAACGCGATCGTTAAATCCGCCGTCTCGCCTTTAAGCGCCTTGGCCAGAATGTAGACGCCGGCGAGCCCGACTCCGAAGACAGAGAGCGAAGCGACTTCGGCGATGAATTTCCGGGTCAGTTTTGTTTCCATGGGGATAGACTCTGGATTTGTGAGAACAATGCGGAATTGCCATCGCGCAGGGGCATCCGATCGGGCACCCCGATATAGAGCCTTTCCGCTCCTTACGGAATCAGAAGCAGGGCTCTATGATTTTGATTTGACGCGTTTTCTTCATGCGAACCGGTAACCACTTCGCTCGAAAACGCTATAGAACATCGCCGATAAAATATCGACGCCATTCTGGTTCGCAATCTCAATAGCAATGAAATGAGCCTGGCATGGCAGGTTCACCTGCATCTATCCGTTTGATCGCGTCTTAATCGCCGGTCCGCTTACCTCTCGTCCCCGGCGAAGCCATAAGCCCGACTCATTGCAGCCGGTGGTAGCGGATGGCAAACTCCAGGCCAGCCGCAATGTGGATTCCGCTTGGTCGCGCGTTCAAATCCGACGGCGGGAGAGGAGAGCTGAATGGCCGGACTGTATTTCGAGCAGTTTTCCGTCGGGCAGAGGTTCGTTCACGAAATTCGGCGAACCGTCACCGACATGGATAATGTTCTGTTTTCCTCGCTCACCTGCAATCCGGCCGCGATGCACATTGATCACGAATATGCCAAGTCGACTGAATTCGGTAAACCTCTGATCAATTCCATCTTTACGCTGGGTCTCATCATTGGCCTTTCGGTGCAGGACACGACTCTCGGAACCACGGTCGCAAACCTTGGTATGGAGGAAACCAGGTTTCCGCGTCCGGTATTCGCGGGCGATACGTTGCGCGCGGAATCGAAAGTGGCTTCGGTTCGCGCCAGCAAGTCGCGTCCAACGCAGGGTATCGTCACTTTCGAGCATCGCGGATACAACCAGCGAGATGAGGAGGTGGTGTTTTGCCGCCGCAACGCGCTGATGATGCGGAGGCCGGCATGAAGTGGCGCTCGCTCCTTTTCGTCCCGGCCGACAGCGATCGCAAGTTCACGCGGGCCGACACCTGCGGCGCGGATGCGCTTGTCCTTGATCTGGAAGACTCTGTCGCACCCGGCCGCAAGGCGCTTGCGCGTGACGCAGTGAAGAGCTTTCTCGGCGCGACTGCTCGAGATTGGACGTTTCTGGTGCGGGTCAACGCGCTCGGAACGGGCCTGACGCTGGCTGATCTTGCTGCTGTCGTCCGCCCCGGGCTGGACGGCATCCTGATTCCGAAGGTCAACGGCATTCAAGACGTCGAGCAGATCTCGCACTATGTCGATGTTCTGGAGGTGGCCGCGGGCATTCCGCCAGGGCATGTGAAGCTGCTGGCTATCGCCACCGAGACGCCTGCTGCGATGCTTGGATTTGCCGGCTATGTCAGGCGGAATCCAGGTGCGAGCGCAAGGCTTGCGGCCATGACATGGGGCGCTGAAGACCTCAGCACCGCGCTTGGCGCGCTGACCAATAAAGAGCCGAATGGCGATTGGACGTCTCCTTATCAGATTGCGCGTGCCCAATGCCTTTTTGCGGCTAACGCGGCTGGCGTTCTTGCGCTTGAGACGCTGTACAGTGATTTCAAGGATCAGGCGGGCCTCGCTGAGAGTTGCCGTGTCGCTCGCCGTGACGGATTCGTCGGGCGACTCGCGATCCATCCGGACCAGGTTGCCACGATCAACGCCTGCTTCACTCCATCCGAAGCCGATCTGGCACACGCTCGCCGCGTCGTCGCTGCCTTCGCCAGTCAACCTGATGCCGGCGTGGTGGGTATCGAGGGCAAGATGTATGACATTCCGCACCTGATCGCGGCGAAGCGGGCATTGGCCTCGGTCGGCGAGGCCGTCGACGATCCAAGCGTTAAGACTCGCAATCGTATTTGACGGTGTCTCTTCTAGCTTATCTGGAATGCTGACGCGGGGATGATTGCAGCGTCAAAGATTGGCGTCGGTAATGGCGGCGTACACCATGGTGCGAAGTTCTCGGCGGATCGGATACGCCGTCGAGGGTATCACCTGCGTCATGAAGATAGTGATCAGGTCTTCCGCTGGGTCGATCCAGAACGAGGTCGTCGCAGCGCCGCCCCAGCCGTATTCACCGGGGCTCCCGGCTATTAGCGTCTTTGCAGGGTCCATGGTGACGGAGAAGCCGAGGCCGAAGCCGATGCCGGCGTAGGTTGTTTCCGCAAACATCGATCGCGACATGTCCGGCAGATCGCGGTTGCCGGGCAGGTGATTGGTCGTCATCAGCGCCAGCGTTTTCGGCCCGATCAGCCTGACGCCGCCGCGTTCGCCGCCGTTGAGCAGCGCCTGGCAGAACGTGAGATAGTCGGCAGCCGTCGAGCACAGGCCGCCGCCTCCCGAGATGAAGCTGGGCAGCGAGAGAAAAGGGCTCTTGGCGGGATCATCCTGCAGCGTCAGTCCGCCCTTCGTATCCAGCGACTGAGCCGATATCATGCCGCTGACCGTCGTATTGTAGCAGGCCGCGAGTCGTTGTGCCTTGTCGGCCGGCACGAAGAAGTCGGTGTCGGCCATTCCCAACGGATTAAAAATGCGCTCTTTCAGGAATTGTTCGAAGGAAATGCTGCTGATCTTGCCCACGAGGTAGCCGATCACGTCCGTGGAGACCGAGTAATTCCAGGCCTCGCCCGGCGAGAATTCCAGCGGAATGTCAGCAAGGCTTGCGATCATCGAATCGAGCGTGCCCGCAGGGTCGAGCGTGCCGATCTGCTTGTCGCGATACGCCGCGTCGACGTTGGTTCGCTGCTGGAAACCGTAAGTTAGCCCGGATGTATGACGGAGCAAGTCAATGATCTGCATGGGCCGCGTCGGCGGTTTGGTCATGAAGGCAGGCGCGGTGCCCGCCTGAAACACGCCAAGGTTCTTCCACTCGGGAATATACTTGTGAACCGGCTCGTCGAGCGCAACGAGGCCTTGCTCCACCAACATCATAAATGCGACCGACGTGATCGGCTTGGTCATGGAATAGATGCGGAAGATGGTGTTGTCCTTCAGCGCCACCCGGCGTTCGAGATCGGCAAAGCCCTGCACAGAACTGTGCACGAGGCTGCCGCGGCGATACACCATCAGCTGCGTGCCCGGAAACCGGCCGGCATCGATATATCGCCGCCTCAGATGGTCATCGACGCGCTTGAGCGCGGCGCCGGACATCCCTGAACCTTCGGGAGAGCTGGGATTGAGGGCTGTCATCTGGGATTACTCCGGGGCAGGGGGCAAATTGGATAGCTCACGGCGTTCTACGGACGCAATGTGTCGCATTATCCGATCGTTTGCGAACCGCGGACCCGTGAGGAGTGGCAATCTGTGGCGGGTTCGTGCAAGAAAACGGCGCGGAGCGAAGCTCGCGGCAGAAAGAGAACACTTTGGAGGCGATATGACGGACGTTCAGATCATTCCAAGCTGGTCGGTTTGACGAATGGTAGAAGCACCGATTCTGATCGTCGGCGCCGGCCATGCCGGCTTTCAATTAGCGGCGTCGTTGCGTCAGGCCGGGTACGAGGGACCCGTCAGCCTCATCAATGACGAGCCGCATCTGCCCTATCAGCGGCCTCCGCTCTCGAAAGCCTATCTGAAAGGCGGCGGCGGTCCTGATAAGGTGATGTTCAGGCCAGAGAAATTCTATCACGATCAGCGCATTGAGCTGATCTCCGATCGCGTCGTCGCCATCGACCGCAGCGCGCTTCAACTCGTCTGCGCCTCCGGTGCTTCTCGCGTTTACAAACACCTTGTGCTGGCAACGGGCGCGCGCAACCGCCTGCTCGACATCCCCAATGCCGGTCTGAAGGATGTCCTCTATCTCCGATCGCTCGACGAAAGTGAGATGCTGCGGCAGCTCTTTCCCACTAGGCGGCGAGTGGTGGTTGTCGGGGCGGGCTTTATCGGTCTCGAATTCGCGGCGACCGCGCGGGCGAAGGGCCTCGAGGTCGATGTCGTGGAGCTTGCGCCTCGCGTGATGGCGCGTGCGGTCACGTCGGAGATTTCGGAGTTCTTTCAGCGCCGTCACAGCGAGGCAGGGATTCGGATTCATTTCGGAGTGCAGGCGACGAGCATCACCAGCGACGAAGGTCGTGTGACAGGCGTTACTCTGAGCGACGGCAGGCCGATCGCAGCCGATCTCGTGGTCGTCGGCGTTGGCGTTTTGCCCAACGTTGAACTGGCGGCAGAGGCGGATCTTCCGGTGGCCTCCGGCATCATTGTCGATGAGCACCTGCTCACGGCCGATCCTAATATTTCAGCGATCGGCGATTGTGCGCTGTTTAAGAGCGTGCGTTTCGGTGCGCCGCTGCGGCTCGAATCCGTGCAGAATGCGGCCGATCAGGCCCGCTGCGTGGCGGCGCGGCTGACCGGTGACATGAAGAGCTATGATGGTTTTCCGTGGTTCTGGAGCGATCAGGGACCTGACAAGCTGCAGATCGCGGGCCTGACCACCGGCTACGATCAAGTCGTCGTGCGTGGCGACGCCGGGCAGGGGTCGTTCTCCGCGTTCTGTTACAAGGACGGCCGCCTGATCGGAATCGAATCGGTCAACCGTGCATCGGATCACGTCTTCGGCCGCCGCTTTCTGGCTGTGAACGGTTCGATCCCGCCGGAGCAGGCTGCCGATCCTGCTTTCGATCTGAAGCGGGCGCTTGCTTGAAATTCTGCCGACAAGGGGACATCGCCTGTCCCATGGGCAGGCTCGATAACCGGAGCGTCCATTGAACCATCGTACATTCATGTGCGGCGGCGATACTTTTATACAGCCTTTAATCTGAGCGACGGATGTTATCGTTGGACTGCGTGACTATACTGTTCACATCATGAAGGCATAGCAGGCGACTCGCTCTCGGCGAGGCGTATCCCGCGCGATCAAATGCCTAGGCGGTCGCGAATAAGGATCACGAAGGAGAGAACGATGACGGTTTACGCCGGCCCGGTCTTCGACATGGCGGTTCAGCAGTTCGGGGTCATCGCCAATCATCTGTCGATCCCGATGGACGAGCGAGAGCGCATCCTGATGCCGAAGCGGGCCATCACGATTTCCTGTCCGGTTCATCGCGACGACGGGTCGATTGCGGTCTTCGAGGGATACCGCGTGCAGCATCACCTCACGCTGGGTCCGACAAAGGGCGGAACGCGCTTTGCGCCGTGCGTGGATATCGGCGAGGTGGCAGCACTCGCCATCTGGATGAGCTGGAAATGCGCGCTGGTCGGATTGCCCTATGGCGGAGCCAAAGGCGGCGTCAGGGTCGATCCCAAATCGATCTCGATGCGCGAATTGGAAGGACTATCGCGCCGTTACATGCAGGAGATGATTCCGTTCGTCGGGCCGCACACCGATGTGATGGCCCCGGACATGGGCACTAACGAGCAGGTGATGGCTTGGTTCATGGATACCTATTCCATGCATCAGGGCCGCACCGTCACCGAGATCGTCACCGGAAAGCCCGTAAGCTCGGGCGGCACGCTTGGGCGTCGCGAGGCTACGGGCCGCGGTGTCGCCCATCTGGCCCGCCGCGTCATGAACGAGCTCGACATCGCGTTCGGAAGTGCGACCGCCGTCGTTCAGGGCTTTGGCAACGTCGGATCCCATGCGGCGCTCGAGCTTTACAACTCGGGCGTCAATATCATCGCGGTGAGCGATCACACCGGTGCGCTTTATGACAGGAAGGGTCTGGATATTCCCGCGCTACTGCGCCACGCCGGGACGCATGGAAGTATCGCAGCATATTCCAATCAGCTTCAGTACGATCCCGTGGCGATCCTGACGCTACCGTGTGATGTACTCGTTCCCGCCGCGGTGGAACGCGTGATTGATGCACATATCGCCGAGAACCTGAAATGCCGCGTTTTGGCGGAGGGCGCTAACGGGCCCACGACGCCTGAAGCGGATCTGATCCTGGAGACACGTCAGCATGAGATTTTTCTGATTCCCGACATCCTCTGCAATTCTGGTGGCGTGGTGGTGAGCTATTTCGAATGGGTTCAGGATCTGCAGCAACTGTTTTGGGAAGAAGACGAGGTGACGCGCCGCGAATATCAGATCCTGGATCGCGCCTTCGGGCAGATGGTCGATCGTGCGAAAAAGGACAATATCTCGCATCGCACCGCGGCAATGGCGCTCGGCGTAGAGAAAGTGCGGGCTGCGAAGGCAACGCGGGGACTTTTTCCGTAAACCTCTGACCGGACAGCCACATCCGTAATTCTCCGGTATCGCGCGACCGGCCCCGCGATCATCTTTGTTTTAATTGAAATGATGCGATGCAGCATTTCTCTTGACTAAGATAGAGTGAGTGCTTACTCACGTCCCATGAGCAATCTGCGGATGACCAGCGATGTACGGCGGGAGTTGATCCTGAGCGCTGCGAAACGGTGTTTCGCGCACAACGGGTTCGCCGGTACGACGACCAAGAGTGTTGCGGCCGCTGCCTCGATTTCTGAGGCATTACTGTTCAAACACTTTCCCACCAAGGCTGCGCTCTATGCCGAAATTCTGGCTGAAGCCTGCCAGGCCGATCCGGCGCTGCATCGCTTGCTTGATCGCGAGCCTTCGACCGAGACGCTCGTCATTCTTATCCGCGGCATGGTCAAGCACTTCCTGAATGCCTCCGCTTCGCCGGATCAGCAGGAGGCGCAGCGTCTGCGTCTCATGGTTTCAAGTCAGCTCGACGATGGTGAATTTGCCCGATTGCTATACGAAAAAATCCGAGACCTGATTGGCCGAGCTTTCACGGCCTCACTTGAGCGCGCGATCGTCGCTGGGGATGCGGTGCCGGTCGGGCGCGAGCCGCTCAATCTGTTCTGGTTTGCGCATCATACAGTTCTCATGATGGTTCTAACTAACCTTCCCTCCGTTCCAACCCTGTCATACGGCAGCGGACCCGACCTGGAGCGGCAGATTTGTGAGTTCATTCTTCGAGGGGTCGGTCTGAATGCAGCGGCAATTGCCTTGCATCTGGACCGGGAACCTATATTCAACGCCGCCCAAACGTCGGCCGCAGAAAGTGCATGACATGACGGTAAGAAGGGAAGGCAATACCGGCGACAAGACTATCGCACCGCCGCGCGAACTGGACGAGAAGCATCGCACGCGCCCGGTGCGCATGATGCGCTGGTTTATCATTGTAGGCGTACTGCTCGCGTTGCTGGTCGGCGGGTTGGTCGGATTCAACGCGTTCCGCGCGCATATGATCGCGCAGTTCTTCGCCAACAACAAGCCGCCGGCGGTGACGATCAGTGCGGTCGAGGCGAAGTCCGAGGTGCTGCCGAATCTGCAGCGTGCGGTGGGCAGTCTGGCCGCGGTGCATCAGGTCAACGTCACCTCCGACGTCAGCGGCCGCATCACCGACATTCTGTTCACCGCCGGCAGTCGCGTCACCAAGGGCACTCCGCTGGTGCAACTGTTCGACAAGCCGGAGCAAGGCGATCTGGCCAATTACAAGGCCCAGGCGACGGTGGCCAGGCTCGCGCTGGATCGGGCGAAGCAACTCGCTGCACGTCAGGTCGGCGCACAGGTAACGGTGGACACGACGCAGGCCGCGTTCGACCAGGCCAGTGCCGGAATCGCCAAGACCGAGGCGATCATTTCGCAGAAGCTGGTGCGCGCGCCTTTCGATGGCGTGCTCGGCGTGCGTCAGGTGGAGGTGGGACAATTCCTCACCGCCGGCACACAGGTCGTGTCGCTGACCGATCTGTCGACGCTGTTTGCGAATTTCACCGTCACTGAAAAGGAAAGTGGACGGCTTTCCGTCGGCCAGACGGTGCGGGTATCGGTCGATGCCTATCCGGGCAAAAAGTTCGAGGGCAGGATCACGACCATCGAGCCTCAGATAGCCACCGAAACCCGCAACATCCGCGTCCAGGCCACTATCGCCAACCCCGACAACATCCTTAAACCCGGCATGTTTGCCGATGTTATCGTGGTGCTGCCGGAGAAGCCGCCGGTTATCACGGTCGCGGAAACCGCAGTCGAGTACACGCTATATGGCGACTCCGTCTATCTCATCAAGGAGAAGAAGGAGGATGACGGCAAGACCAGCTTGACTGTCGAGCGCACCTTCGTGCGTACCGGTGACCGCATTGATGGCCGCGCTGTCATCGAGAAAGGGCTGCAGCCCGGCGACAAGGTCGCTGCAGTCGGCCAGCTCAAGCTGCAGTCGGGGGCCGCGGTCGAGATTTCGAAGGATCCGCTGCCGCAGATTCCGGAGAATCCGCCGCTAAACTGATTCAAAAACGGGTCCGCCAAGGCGGCCCCGCATCGATCGAACGTCTCGCGGTTGTGCTTCGATCCACGGAGCGGCCACGCGTCAACGGAGCGCCTCATGGCATTCACGGACATCTTCATCAAGCGGCCGGTATTGTCGGTCGTCGTCAGCCTGCTGATCCTGCTGATCGGCATGGCGGCGGCCTACAATTTGCCGGTCCGGCAGTATCCGAAGCTATCCAACACCGTGATCACCGTCACCACGGCGTATCCGGGCGCGTCGGCGGATTTGATGCAAGGCTTTATCACCACGCCGATCGAGCAGGCGGTCGCGTCGGCCGAGGGCGTCGACTACATCACCTCGTCCTCGACCCAGAGCCAGAGCCAAATCAAGGTCTACGTCAAACTGAACTTTGATCCGAATGCAGCGCTCACTGAGGTTTTGTCGAAGGTCAATTCGGTGAGATACCTGATCCCGAAGGAAGCCAACGACCCGGTGATTTTGAAGTCCACCGGTGAAACCACGGCGGTGATGTATATCGGCTTCTCGAGCGACGAACTCTCTGGTTCGGCTATCTCCGACTACTTGACGCGCGTGGTGCAGCCGATCCTTTCGACTGTGGACGGCGTGGCTTCGGCCGACATCCTCGGCGGCCAGACCTTCGCGATGCGGGTGTGGCTCGATCCGATAAAGATGGCCGGACGCAATGTAACCACCACGGAAGTCGCCCTCGCGATCGCCGCTAACAACTTCCAGGCGGCGGCGGGTCAGACCAAAGGCTACTATACGATCTCCAACGTTTCGACCAATACCGACCTGCAAAGCGTCGAGCAGTTCAAGCGCATGACAGTGAAGGCCAAGGACGGCGGCTTCGTGCGCATGGAAGACATCGCCGAGGTGCAGCTTGCGGCGCAAAGCACGAACGCTAGCGTCGCTTTCAGCGGGCAGCGCGCGATTTTTATTGGAGTGCAGGCAACCCCGCAGGGCAACCCGCTGAATATCGTCTCCGGCGTGCGGGCGCTGTTTCCCGACATCGAGCGCAACCTTCCTCCCTCGATGAAGATGAAAGTGGCTTACGACTCGACCAAATTCATTAGATCCTCGATTCATGAGGTGCAGAACACTTTGATCGAGGCGGTTCTCATCGTCATCGTTGTGATCTTTTTGTTTCTTGCCTCACTGCGTTCGGTCATCATCCCGGTGGTAACGATCCCGCTGTCGCTAATTGGCGTCTGCGCCCTGATGATGGCAGCGGGATTTAGCTTCAATCTGCTGACGCTGTTGGCGATGGTGCTTGCGATCGGTCTCGTGGTCGATGACGCCATCGTGGTGGTGGAAAACATCCACCGCCATCTCGAGGAGGGCAAGACGGCGGTTCAGGCGTCATTGCAGGGCGCGCGCGAAATCGTCGGTCCGGTCATCTCGATGACGATCACGCTGGCCGCAGTGTACGCGCCGATCGGCTTCCTCGGTGGCCTTACCGGGGCGCTGTTCCGGGAATTCGCCTTCACGCTGGCGGGTGCGGTGATCGTTTCCGGAGTTATCGCGCTGACGCTCTCGCCGATGATGTGCTCGGTGCTGCTCAAGCACGGCGGGCAGGGCTGGTTTGCCACCAAGGTCGACAAGGTCTTTAGTTCGGTCACGCATTGGTACGGCCGAAAGCTGGATCGCTCGCTCGACTACCGACCGATAACTGCCCTATTCGCGGTGACGATCCTCGGACTGGTTGGCTTTCTCTACATGAACACGTCAACGGAGCTGGCGCCGGAAGAGGATCAGGGCATCGTGTTCTCGGTCATCAAGGGACCGAAATACGCCAATATCGACTACATGGACTTTTACGGCGAAAAGCTCGACAAGGCATTTGCGGGTTTCCCCGAGACTGATCTGCGCTTCATGATCAACGGCACCGATGGCATCAATAACGGCATCGCCGGCATGTTGCTGAAACCGTGGGATGAACGCAAGCGCTCCGCGATCAATGTCAAGCCGCTGGTGCAAGCTGAAATCAGCAAGGTCGAGGGCGTCAACGCCTTCGCCTTCAATCTGCCGCCGCTACCGGGCGGTCCGGGCGGTCTGCCGGTCCAGATGGTGATCTACAGCACATCCGGTTTCCAGGCGGTCTATGAGGAGATGATTAAACTCAAGGAGGCGGCGAAGAAGAGTGGCCTCTTCATCGTCAGCGATAGCGACCTCGACTACAACCAGCCGGTGGTTCGCGTTGCTATCGATCGGACCAAGGCAAATGACCTCGGCGTCACCATGCAGCAGATCGGCGTGACGCTGGCGACGCTGCTCGGTGGCAACTATGTGAACCGTTTCAACCTCCAGGGACGCTCTTATCAGGTCATCCCGCAGGTGCCCCGCGGCGAGCGCTTGTCGCCGGAATCCCTCGAGGGGTACTATGTTCCGAGCAACACCGGCCAGCAAATTCCGCTCACCACGCTGGTGTCCATCAAGACCGAGACAGATCCCAATGCGTTGACGCACTACAATCAGCTCAACGCGGCGACCTTCCAGGCGGTGCCGATGCCGGGCGTGACGGTGGGCAAGGCTGTGGAATTCCTCGAGCAACAGGCGAGAAATCTGCCGAAGGGGTTCAGTCACGATTATCTTGCTGACGCTCGACAATACGTAAAGGAAGGCAATCAGCTTGCGATCGCTTTCGGTTTTGCGCTCATCATCATCTTCCTGGTGCTGGCGGCACAGTTCGAAAGCCTGCGTGATCCGCTCGTCATCATGATTAGCGTGCCGATGGCGATTTTGGGTGCGCTGATTCCGCTGTTCTTCGGCATCGCGACTATCAACATTTATACTCAGGTGGGCCTGCTGACGCTGATCGGCCTCATCAGCAAACACGGCATCCTGATGGTCGAATTCGCCAACGAACTGCAACTCAAGGAGCGACTCGACAAGCGCACCGCGATCGAGACGGCTGCCCGGATCAGATTGCGTCCGATCCTGATGACAACGGCGGCGATGGTCACCGGTCTGCTGCCGCTGCTGATCGCGTCCGGCGCGGGCGCGTCGAGCAGGTTCTCGATCGGTCTCGTCGTCGTGTCGGGCATGATGATTGGAACGCTGTTCACCCTGTTCGTGCTTCCGGCTGTCTACGTGGCGATCGCGACCGATCACCTTGCCGGCATCGGGTCGGAACGCAACAAGCAGATCGCCGAATTCGACACGGACTCGAAAGCCTTGCGACCGACGTGAGGATCGAAAATGTATCAGCGATCATGATTTGCCGCGTTCACCGTGTTGAATCCCATCATCCCGGCTCTTTGCATGTTCGCGAGGTCGCAGAACCACCGGCCACAACCGGGCGGTTTGCGCACCTGAACTTCAATACTTAAGTCTGAAGGACAACGTTCGGCAAAGCCGTGCGATTTTTGCGTTCGGAGAGCCGCGTGGCGCTAATCAAATCCGATGTTTTGGTCTTGGGTGCGGGAATTGTCGGCGTTTCCGCGGCGCTGCATCTCCAGAAGCGCGGGCGCGATGTCATCCTTGTCGACCGGCATGAAAGGGCTGGCGAGGAGACGAGCTACGGAAACGCTGGCTTGATCGAATGCGCGTCGGTTTTCCCGTACGTGTTTCCTTACGATCTGCGGCAGGTTCTGCGCTACGCGCTGAACCGGTTTCCCGAGGCGCATTATCGGTTTCGCGATCTGCCTGCGTTTCTGCCGTGGTTGATCCGCTATATTCTTGCATCCTCGCCTGAACGCGCGTTCCGCAGCGCAATGGCGGCGTTGCCGCTGATTCAGCGCAGCCTTGTCGAGCATGAAACTCTGATCGCAGAAGCAGGCGTGCCCCAGCTTCTGCGCCGGACCGGCTGGATCAAGCTGTTCCGCTCGAACGCGACGCTGGACAAGGGCATCGCGGACCTCGAGCGCGTTCGTCGGTATGGCGTCGAAGGAGATGTTCTCGATGCCAAGGGGATCGCCGCACGCGAGCCGAATTTGTCGGGAACGTTCGCCGGTGCGATTCACTGGCCGGCGCCGGGCTTTATCCCGGATCCGGGAGCGTTGACGAAAGCCTATGCGGCGTTATTCCTGCGCCGAGGCGGCCGTTTTATTGCGGCCGACGCGCGTACGCTGACGCAAAGTCAGGCGGCATGGCGCATCGAGGGTCCGAACGGAGGGCTGATGGGGCGCGAGGCCGTGATTGCTCTGGGGCCGTGGTCGGATGATGTCTTCCGCGGACTCGGTTACAATATGCCGCTCGGCATCAAGCGTGGTTATCACTTGCATCTGGCGCCGCGTGGCAATGCGGTGCTCAATCGTCCTGTTCTCGATTCGGATCTCGGCTATCTGTTGGCGCCGATGAATCAGGGCATCCGCCTGACGACCGGTGCGGAGTTCGCGCGTCGCGACGCTCCTCCGACCCCGGTGCAGATTGAAAGGACGCTGCCTCTGGCGCGCGAGTTGTTTCCCCTGGGTGAGGCGATCGATGCGACGCCCTGGATGGGGAGACGTCCGTGTATGCCTGATATGCTGCCGGTGATTGGAAAGGCGGCCCGCCATGCCGGATTGTGGTTCAATTTTGGACACCAGCATCACGGTCTGACCCTGGGTCCGGCAACAGGCCGGCTGCTGGCCGAAATGATGACGGGTGCCGCGCCGTTTGCAGACCCGAGACCGTTTGCCGCGGAACGCTTTCGCTGAATATTGGTCTGCGTCGCCGCACCGTTTGCCGTGATGACTTGCGCCACAGGCGTCCCCATAGCGATACTGCGCCGCGTCGGCACATCTAAGGAGCGCTCCATGAAGGTGAATATAGAGTTCGAGTGTACACCCCTTGAGGCCCGTCAGTTTTTGGGGCTTCCGGACGTCCAGCCGATGCAGAATGCCGTGATGGACCAGCTTCAGCAGAAGATGGCGGAAAACATCGACAAGTTCTCGCCCGAAGCAATCATGCAAAACTGGTTTGATCCCAAGATGGCGGAGCGCTTCCAGGATATGTTCGTTAATATGTCGGGACTCGGGGCCGTACGGACAAAAGATAAAAAGTAGAGAAGCTTATCGCATTGGTTTCATTATAATAATCGACTGTTGCGACTTCTGCACGCCCCACCATGTCGGGTGAGCGTCCTCTCAGTTCGCCGGTCGGACTTGAGATCTGGGCCGCTCATCTTTTGTGCATCAACCGGCCAGCATTTCTTGCATCGCAGCACGAAAATTGCGACTGAAGAACCGATTTTTCAGGAGCAGCGTGATGTCCAGTCTGATGCCGTTACCTCGTGCAGGTCAGCCGGAGTCTGACGCGGCCGTCCTCGATGCAAGGCTGCGCGACGATATCCGGCTGCTCGGGCGCATTCTCGGCGATACCGTGCGCGATCAGGAAGGACCGCATGTGTTCGATCTTGTCGAACGCATCCGGCAGACTTCGATCCGCTTTCACCGCGATGACGATAAGCCCGCGCGGCACGAACTGGAGGCCATCCTCGATGGCATGTCGACGGAGGAAACAGTCCTCGTCGTCCGCGCCTTCAGCTATTTTTCGCATCTTGCCAACATCGCCGAAGATCAGAACAATATTCGCCAGATGCGCAGTCAGACCCTTGCGGGCGGGGAGCCGCACCACGGTCGGCTGTCGCGCACGCTTGCTTGCGCCCGTGAGGCCGGGTTCAGCGGGGAGGAGTTGCGAGCCTTTTTCGACAGTGCTGTGGTCAGTCCGGTGCTGACCGCTCATCCGACCGAGGTTCGCCGTAAGAGCACCATCGATCGCGAGATGGAGGTCGCGGCGCTGCTTGACCGGCGCGAACGGATGCAACTCACTCCAGACGAATATGAGGCTAGTGAGGAACAGCTGCGCCGCGCGGTGCTGACGCTGTGGCACACCAATCTTTTGCGGCGAACCAAACTGACGGTGCTCGACGAAGTTGCTAACGGCCTGTCGTTCTACGACTATACGTTCCTGCGCGAGGTGCCGCGGCTGCACTGCATCCTGGAAGATCGTTTGCAAGATCCCTCCGACGGCAGCGCCACGAACGAGATTGCGTCGTTCCTGCGGATTGGAAGCTGGATCGGCGGTGATCGCGACGGCAATCCCTTCGTGACGGCGGACGTTATGCGCGGCACTCTCCAACGGCAGGCCTCGCGGATATTGCGTTATTATCTTGATGAACTGCACGAACTTGGCCGCGAGCTGTCGCTGGCCGCAGATCTCACGGATGTCTCGCCGGAACTACGCGTGCTGGCCGAACGAACGGCCGACACGTCGCCGCATCGCCGCGGCGAACCCTACCGCCTCGCGGTGTCCGGCATCTACGCGCGGCTTTCGGCCACGGCCATAAAACTGAAAGCGGACACGCTGCGCCCGCCGTACGGCGCGGCTCCGCCCTATGCGAGCGCCGCCGAACTTAGTGCTGATCTTGACGTTCTCCACCGCTCACTGACCGCAAATAACTCGGAGGTGATCGCGCGCGGGCGGCTGCGTTATTTGCGCCGCGCAGCCGACTGCTTCGGTTTCCATCTCGCCTGTCTCGACTTGCGGCAGAATTCCACCGTTCATGAACGAACGATTGCCGAACTACTCGATGCCGCCACGCCGGGCACGTCCTATCTGACCCTGGACGAGGAGGCCCGCATCGTCGTGCTTCTGCGAGAACTGCGCAGCGCGCGCCCGTTGACGTCCCCGTTCATCACATACAGCGAAGAGACGCTGGGCGAGCTCGCGGTGTTTCATGCCGCCGCAGAGGCGCACGAGACGCTCGGCCCCGATGCGATCCCTCAATGCATCGTCTCGATGACCAAGGGCGTTTCCGACCTGCTCGAAGTCGCGCTGCTGCTTAAGGAAGCCGACCTCGTCGACCCCGCGGGACATAGCGCCATTAACATCGTGCCATTGTTCGAGACCATCGAGGATTTGCAGGCCTGTGCCGGCATCATGGACCGGTTGCTATCGCTGCCGGTGTATCGCGCGCTGGTCGACAGCCGGGGCGGCTTGCAGGAGGTGATGCTCGGCTATTCCGACAGCAACAAGGACGGCGGCTTCGTCACCTCGGGTTGGGAGCTTTACAAGGCAGAGATCGGCCTGGTTGATGTGTTCGAGCGCCACGATGTGCGGCTTCGCCTGTTTCACGGCCGCGGTGGATCGGTCGGACGCGGTGGCGGGCCGAGCTACGACGCCATCCTCGCGCAACCCGGTGGTGCGGTGAACGGCCAGATCAGGATCACTGAACAAGGCGAAATTATCTCCAGCAAGTATTCCAACGCCGAGGTGGGTCGCAGCAATCTGGAAATCCTCGCCGCTGCAACGCTGGAGGCCAGCCTGTTGCAACCGCGGCAGAGCGCGCCGAGCCTTGAATATCTCGACGCGATGGAGTCACTTTCATCGCGTGCCTACACGGCTTACCGCAACCTCGTCTACGAGACACCGGGTTTCGAGGACTATTTCTGGGCCTCCACCGTCATCAACGAGATCTCCACGCTGAACATCGGCAGCCGGCCGGCGTCGCGCAAGAAGACGCGCAAGATCGAGGACCTTAGGGCGATTCCGTGGGTATTCAGTTGGGCGCAATGTCGTGTGATGCTGCCGGGCTGGTACGGGTTCGGCAGCGCGATGGAGTCGTGGCTAGCGGATCATCCCGACAAAGGCATGGCGTTTCTGCAAGAGCTTTACGGAGAGTGGCCGTTCTTCCGGATGTTACTCTCCAACATGGACATGGTGCTCGCAAAAAGCTCGATCGCGATTGCGTCGCGTTATGCCGATCTGGTGCCAGACGTGGAACTTCGCGAGGCCATCTTCGGACGCATCCGGCGTGAGTGGCATCTCACCATCGACATGCTGCTCGCCATCACGGGGCAGGAGCGGTTGCTCGCCGGTAATCCGTTGCTCGAGCGCTCGATCCGCAACCGCTTCCCGTATCTCGATCCGCTCAATCATGTGCAGGTCGAACTCTTGAAGGACCACCGTGCGCAGTGTGGGGATGAGCAGGTGCTGCGGGGTATCCAGATCACCATCAACGGACTTTCCGCGGGCCTGCGCAATAGCGGCTAAGGCAGCATCCATCTATCCGTCTGCGAGTTTTGCATGTCAAATCACCCGACTCTGGCGACGCTCGCCGCCGATCTTGCGTCGGGCCGCACCACGGCACGCAAGCTAGTCGACAATTGCCTTGCGAAGATCGCCGACGAAGCGGGCGAGGGCGCACGCGTGTTCATCCACGTTGATGTGGACGGTGCTGTAGCTTCCGCCGAGGCCATGGACAGACTGCGCAGGGTCAATGCCGAGCCGTCGCCGTTCGCCGGCATTCCGGTATCGATAAAGGACTTGTTCGATATCAAGGGACAGCTGTCGCGTGCTGGCTCACGCGCGCTCGACGATGCGCCGCCGGCGGCGAACGATGCGCCGGTGGTGGCGCGTCTACGCCGCGCCGGCTTCGTGGTAATCGGACGCACCAATATGACCGAGTTCGCCTATTCGGGTCTGGGCATCAATCCGCACTACGGCACACCGAAAAACTGCTGGCGGCGCGACGTCGGCTATGTGCCGGGTGGATCGTCATCTGGTGCGGCGGTATCGATCACTGATGGCATGGCGCATGGCGCGCTCGGCACCGATACCGGCGGCTCCTGCCGGATTCCGGCGGCCTATTGCGGCATCGTCGGCTACAAGCCGACCGCGCGCCGGATTCCGCTCGATGGCGGTATCCCACTGTCTGTCACGCTGGACAGCTACGGGCCGATCGCGCGCTCGGTCGGCTGCTGCGCCGTATTGGATGCGGTGCTGGCGGCCGAACCCATCGCGCCGGTCGAGCCTCGCCCGATCAAGGGGATGCGGCTCGCGGTGCCGACCACGGTGATGCTGGACGACCTTGATTCCGCGGTTGCGCGGGCTTTCGAGCGCGCGTTGGACCGACTGGCCAGGGCCGGCGCCCTGATCGATCGCATCGCCATACCTGAGTTCGGCGAGGTCGCGGCGCTGAACGTCGGGGGCGGGTTTTCGGCGGCGGAAAGCTGGGCCTGGCACCGCGCGCTGATCGCGGAAAAGGCCGAGCTCTATGATCCGCGCGTCCTCAGCCGCATACTTCGCGGCGAAAGCCTCAGCGCCGCGGATTATGTCGATCTACTCCGTATCCGCCGCGCGATCATCGCAGGCTTCGAGCGCCGGATCGAACCCTACGACGCGTTGATCGCGCCGACGGTGGCGATCACGCCACCGGTGATCGCCGATCTCGCAAACGACGCAGCCTACACCAAAGCTAACATGCTGTCGCTGCGCAACTGCGCGCTGATCAACACCCTCGATGGCTGCGCGATCTCGCTGCCCTGTCACCGCGAAGGCGAGGCGCCCGTGGGGTTGATGCTGGCCGCGGCCGGCGGGTCGGATCGCAGGATTTTCGAACTCGCGGCGGGTATCGAGAAGATCGTTCGCGCCTAAACCCACGCTGTCTCGTTCCCGCAAAACGCGGAACGCATTCGCGGATATCGCAGACCCTGGCGTTCTGGCTTGGTCGGTAAGCAAGTCTTGGCCTTTTCAGCTTCGTCACATTGTTGAAGAAATTGTCGCTCACGTTTCGTGCAGCGCATTCCGTTAGCGCCACATGGAACCATTGCGAGCTCCAAGAGTTAATAAGGGTTCTTGTTTGATGCGCATTTGCAGGACGGGGAGATGCGCGGGGAAGGTGCAATGAGGGGCGTGAGTCAGTATGGCAATCGGCGCATTCTTTGCGTCTTTCCCCGTTACACGTCCTCATTCGGGACATTTGAGCACGCCTATCCCCTGACTGGTGGTGTCCAAGCCTTCATGCCGCCGCAGGGGCTTCTGCTGATCGCCGCCTATCTCCCCGCCGACTGGAATGTCCGGTTCATCGACGAGAATATCCGCTTTGCCACGGATGAGGATTTCGAATGGGCCGAAGCGGTGTTCGTCAGCGGCATGCACATCCAGCGCCAGCAAATGAACGATATTTGCCGCCGCGCGCACGCCTTCAATCTGCCGGTCGCGCTCGGTGGCCCGTCGGTCAGCGCCTGTCCCGACTACTATCCAACCTTCGACTACCTTCACGTCGGTGAACTTGGCGATGCGACTGACGATCTGATCGAACGACTGGCGCGCGATCCGTCACGGCCCGGGAGTCAGGTCGTCCTCAAAACAGCCGACCGGCTGGACATGGATAAGTTTCCCATTCCCGCTTACGAACTGGCGGACATCAAGCGTTACTTCCTGGGAAGCATCCAGTATTCCAGCGGCTGCCCGTATCAGTGCGAATTCTGCGACATTCCCGGCCTGTATGGCCGCAATCCGCGTCTCAAACGTCCCGAACAGATCACGCGCGAACTCGACAAGCTGCTGGAATGCGGCATCACCGGGTCGGTCTATTTCGTCGACGACAATTTTATCGGTAACCGGAAGGCCGCGCTGGATCTTCTGCCGCACCTGATCGAATGGCAAAAGAAGACCGGTTTCGTGCTGCGTTTCTCCTGCGAGGCGACGCTGAACATCGCCAAACGCCCGGAGATACTTTCGCAAATGCGTGAAGCATTCTTCGCCACGATCTTCTGCGGCATCGAGACACCGGACCCTGTCGCGCTAAAGGCGATGCACAAGGATCACAACATGATGGTCCCCATCATGGAGGCCATCCAGACGCTGAACGACTACGGCATGGAGGTAGTGTCCGGAATTATCCTCGGGCTCGATACCGACAAGCCTGAAACCGGACAGCATTTGCTGGATTTCATCGATCACTCCCAGATACCGCTGTTGACCATCAATCTTCTGCAGGCGCTACCGAAGACGCCGCTGTGGGACCGTCTGAAACGCGAGAATCGCCTGATCGAGGACGAGGGTCGCGATTCCAACATCGATTTCCGGTTGCCTTACGACCATGTCGTGGCGACATGGCGCGATTGCATGGGCCGCGCGTACGAACCTGAAAAGCTTCTGGAGCGCTACGAGTACCAGATCCGCGAAACCTATCCGAAGCGAATCCAGCCGCGCACGCCGCAGCAGAGGTCATGGCGGAATATCAAGCTCGGCCTGACCATGCTTCGCAACATTTTCTGGAAGGTCGGCGTGTGCGGCGACTACCGGCGTGTGTTCTGGAAATTCGCGCTACGCAGGCTGGCTCGCGGCGAGATCGAGTACCTCATCAGCTCGGTACTGGTTGCTCATCACCTGATCATGTTTGCGCGCTCGGCCTCTCGCGGCAAAACCAATGCCTCCTATTATTCTTTGAAACTGCGGGAAGCCGCGGTTCCCGCGGAATAAGCGACTGCGATCGCACCGACCCCCGCAGGCTGACAGCTCGAGCGTTCAGCGGGCCACCGAACGCTGCCCCGGTCTAAGGCGATGCCTGCGATGGCCACAGCGCTCGCTTGGAAGGCCCGCCCTTTCGACATCATTTCGCCGTGAGCGGCATGGATGGGAGCCATAGTCGGCCCTTGCTTGTAGTCTATCCGGGAAACGGCTAAACGTTGCGCCCGAAAACCGGTGCATGCTGTCAAGGCGAGCGGATTGCCCGTGGTTTCCGTCAGCTCCAAAGTCTTTCTGGAAATTTGCTAGACGATGGTTTTCACGACAGGACGGACAGCGCATGCATGAGCGAAATCCCGATGCTGCCGATCTGACCACGCCGGCCAAACGGACGCTCAGCATCGCTTTCGGATTCGAGCGTATCGGGCTGCTTGCCATGCGCACGCCGATCCTGTCCTGCATCGTTCTGCTGGCCATGGTCGTCGGCGCGGTGTTCGGAATCCAGCGGATCAAAATTGACGATTCGCTCAGCCAGTTGTTCCGTTCCGATACTAGGGAGTATCGCCAGTACGAGGAAGTCACCAAGCGTTTTCCGTCGACAGAGTTTGATGTGCTGGTGGTGGTCGAGGGCAAGACGCTGCTCGAACGGGACAACCTCGAAAAGCTGCGGGACCTCGTCACCGACCTGCAACTGGTCGACGGCGTGCGCGGCCTGATCTCGTTGTTCTCGGCGCGTCAGGCGCCGGAGCCTGGCAAATTGCCTGCAGCGCTGTTTCCACCCGAACTGCCGGTAGGTGCCGATTACGACAGTTTCATCGAGACCGTGAAGTCCAACGAGATCATTCGCGGCAAGCTGCTGTCCGAGGATGGCACGCTGGCGCTGGTCGTGCTGTCGCTGCAACCGTCGATCGTCGGCGATAGCAAGTTAAAAACGACCGTTGGCCAGATCCGGAAGGTTATGGACGACGATCTCGCCGGCACCGGACTCACCAAAGAGCTGTCCGGCGTGCCGGTGATGCAGCTTGAAATCCGCAACGCGGTAGAGCGCGACGGGATTATCTATAACGTCGCCGGCATTCTGGCTGGCTGCCTGATCGCAATCGTGTTTTTCCGCAAAGTATCCTTCATGGTGGTTGCGGCCTTCCCGCCGCTCCTTGCCATCCTGCTGTCATTGGGCGTGCTGGGTTGGGCGAACTTCAGCCTCAACATGTTCCTCAATGTGATGACCCCACTCATCATGGTCATCAGTTTTTCCGATTCGATGCAGTTGACGTTCGCGGCGCGCGACCGCTTGATCGCCGGCGAGGACAAGTATTCCGCTTTCCGCAATGCTGTCCTCGTGGTCGGGCCGGCCTGCGTCCTGACCCATGCGACCGCCGGAATTTCTTTCCTCGCGCTACAGTTTTCCAACTCGGATTTGATCCGCAGCTTCGGCGAGGCCGGCCTGATGGCGACGATCATCGCGCTTCTCGCGGTGCTGCTGCTGGTGCCGGTGTTCGGAGTTTTGCTTGTTCGTGACGAGCGGCGTTTCGCGGAGAAATTCAAAACGGCGGACTGGGGCGTGCAGGCGCTGCGCCGATTCTGTGCCTGGATCGCGGTGCGGATGGTGGGGCGCCCCGGTTTCTTCAGCTTGCTGGCCCTGCTGGTGGTCGGCGGTCTTGCGGTGATCTACGCCAACCTCGAACCGCGCTATCGGCTCGCGGATCAGGTGCCCGACAAGCAGCAGGCGGTGGCGGCCAGCGGCCGTCTCGATGCAAAACTCACCGGCGCCAACCCGATCGATATTCTTATCGAATTTCCCAAGGGCGAGACGCTGTATTCGCCGCAGACGCTCGCCACCATCGCCGAGGTCCATAGGCTGGTGGAAGAGCAGGCCGGCGTCGGCAACGTCTGGTCGCTCGAAACGCTGCGGCGCTGGCTCGCCGAAAAGGCCGGCAGCCATGACGTTGAAACGCTCAAGGAATATGTCAGCGTCATTCCAAAACATCTGGTGCGCCGCTTCATCTCTGAAGACCAGGCGGCAGTCGTGGTCTCAGGCCGCGTGCCCGACAAGGATTCCAGCCAGATACTGCCGGTGGTGGAAAAGCTCGACCACGCCATGGATGCGGTCAGGACAGCGCATCCCGGTTATGAAATCGCCGTCACCGGCCTGTCGGCCATCGCCGCTCGTAACAGCGCGAGCATGATCGAGAAACTCAACCACGGTCTGACGATTGAGTTTGCGCTGGTCGCGGTGTTCATCGGACTCGCATTCCGTTCGGTCGTCGTGATGTTTGCCTGTGTTCTGCCCGGAATTTTCCCGGTCGTGCTGTCCGGCACGGTGCTGTGGGCACTCGGGGAGGGGCTGCAATTCGCCAGCGTGGTGGCTCTCACGGTGTCGTTCGGCCTAGGGCTTAGCGCAACTATCCATTTTCTCAACCGCTTGCGATCGGAGAGCCAGCCGGGTATCGGCGCCGGTAAGGCGGTTGAGCGCGCAACCGTGCTGATGGGACCGGCGCTGATCCTCACCACCGTGGTGTTGGCTTGCGGTCTGGTCGTGACAGTGTTTTCGGATCTGCCGTCGCTGCGCCTGTTCGGTTGGCTCAGCGCCTTCGCCATGGTCGCCGCTCTTGTGGCGGACTTCCTGATCCTTCGCCCCACGGCGATGTGGTTGATTACCTTTGCGGAGCGTTTCCGCCGCGGCAGCCAGGCGAAGCCGGCGAATTAAATTTAAGGTGGCGGATCCAGACACTCTATCAGGTTGAGGCCTCAGCTACGTACCATGGTGATGGAAACGTTTCTGATTTCGCCTTTGGAGGTGATCCAGACCGATTGCCTTTTGCCCTGGGTGCGTATCGTCAGGTTTGCGGCATAGCCGGTGGCTTGCGCGAACACTTCGATCTCGCCGCCTCCCGCGCGGCCGCGCAGGGAGCCGAACAGATTGCGGCTGGCTTCGCTCCATTGCCCGGTAATCTCACTGCCATGGCTGACAACGTTGCTAGAGAGATCGAACCTGTAGCTGTCGCTGGCGCAATGCAGGCTCTGGTTCATGGTCGTGCCTGTGCGGTCCACCCTGTAGGACGCTTTGCAGCGGATGTTCTCTTTCGATCCGTCTGACAGAGTGACCGAGCCTTTTCCAGACCAGTTTCCCCCGAAGCCTGCAAACGGAGCAGACTGGCCGAAGCTAGCCGGGGCAGACAATGCAAGGACCGCGACAAGGGCCGCTGCACTCGCCGATCTCCGAATCAGCTTGATGGAAAACAGCTTCATGCCCGTTTCCTATCAAAAGGTACTTGGCAATGATTCCGTGCTGTATCTTTAGTCTCACCGCGCCTCACGAGGTTCAATCTTCAAAGCACAACCGATGCCCTCGGGGTATCTGCATCGAAGTTGCCGCAGTGTAGCCGCTATGAGCAGATTTGAACCGTCACCAAACTAAGCGGACGGCACTTGACTGACCATCGGCAAACCTGCCACGTGAACATAGCTGAATCGTCGTTTGTATTTTAGTCGATTATTTCAGGCGTGTTAGAAATTATTATTGGGATAAGGTGTTGGGCTGCAGCGGTATCCCGCGGTTGCCGCAATTTTAGCCGCATTCGCAGCGCTTTTGGCATGAGGATGTGCTCAGGAATGGCTCAGGTTGATCATGATTGTTGTGTGCCGCGGCAGACAGACTGTGGCAGCGTCGGCACGTCCGTATCCTCTTGCGAACTCTTTCGATATGGTATCGATAAAGGGTTTGTGACGTGATTGCCCTCCAAGATTTGGAATGCCTGTCATCCGGTATGCGCCGCGTTGTGCAGGATCGAACTCTCCCTCGTTGCAGTGAAGGATTATGATGTCCAAGATTTTATTCTCGTTCGCTCTCCTTTTATCATTCGGCTCGACCGTGGCGATGGCGCAGGTCCGAGGGCAACCGTATGGCGGGCAGCTCCAAGGACAACCGTACGGTGGGCAGCTCCAAGGGCAACCGCACAGCGGGACTGAAGCGGAACACCGCGCCTGCGCGCGGGACGTCAGCCGTTTCTGCCGTCCAGTGATGGATCAGGGCGATTTCGCGGTTCTCGCGTGCTTGCAGCAGAATCGCCCGAAAATCTCAAAGACGTGTAACCAGGTTCTGGCGAACCATGGCCAGTAAAGCATATCATCTCGCTTTATCCGTTCCCTTTTGTCGCAGCGCCGGACGCTGGGGCTAAAAAGCGAAAGATAGCATTGGTTTAGCCCGCAGTTTCCCCTATATGGAGCGCGGGCGACTCTCAGCCCGTCGGTTTCGGAACCGGCGGGAGGCCCGATTGCGATTCAATCAACGTAACCGGTCCTGATGCCTGCCGCGAACCAACTGCGATCTGGAAAGACCCATCGCGACGAGAACTTTCCCGTCGCGTCGTGGGTTATTCACCCGCGTCACCGCGGACTAATTCTCGCGTTCTACAATTTCGTCCGGACGGCGGATGACATCGCCGATCACGCCGAGCTCGGTGAAAAGGACAAGATTGCCTGGCTCGACCTGTTCGAGAGTGAGCTTCTGGGGCAGGGGGATAGCCAGCCCGAAGCCGTGAACCTTCGCAAGGCGCTGGCGCAACGGTCGATGCCTCCGCGCCATGCCGTCGACGTGCTAAAGGCGTTCCGGATGGACGTCACCAAGCTGCGCTACGAGACCTGGGACGACGTGATCGACTATTGCCGCTATTCGGCGATGCCAGTCGGACGATTCATGCTCGACGTGCACGGCGAGAGCGAAGAGACTTGGGTCGCGTCGGACGCGCTGTGCGCCGGCCTGCAGATCAACAACCATCTTCAGGATTGCGCCAAGGATTACAGAAACCTCAACCGCGTTTATCTGCCGCGCGATGCGCTTGCTGCATCGGGCGCCTCCGTGGAGATGCTCGGGGACGACAAAGCCCCGCCGGTGCTCCTGCGATGCTTGCAAGCGCTTGCCGGACGAACCGAAGCCTTGCTCAACCAGGGCCGGCCGCTCGCGAGTGAGATCAGGGATATGCGGCTAGGACTTGAAGTCGCCGTGATCCAGATGTTCGCCGACAGGATCGTCGCGCTGCTGAAGGTGCGCGATCCCTTGAGCGAGACGGTTCATCTGAAGCCCCTGCAATTGCTCGGCTACAGCGTCGCCGGCATTACCACGGAAATGCTCCGCCGTTCGGTTCGACGGCGGCCGATGTCGAACCCGGCTGCTGGCGCATGACAATCGAGACGACAGATGCCAGTTCGGGAGCGACTGCCTCCAGCAGCTCGTTCTACGCGGCGATGCGTATCCTGCCGCGCACGCAACGCGAGGCGATGTTCCAGATCTACACGTTTTGCCGTTACGTGGACGACATTGCCGATTCGGATCATCCGCGGCCCGAACGGCAGGCCGCGCTTCAGCAGTGGCGTGACGACATCGATGCGCTCTATCAGGGGCAGGCCCCAGGGCGGTTGCGCGATTACGCCGCCTCCGTTCGCGCCTTCGGCCTGCGCCGCGAGGATTTCCTCGCCGTCATCGACGGCATGGAAATGGACGTCCTAGCGGATATCCTTGCGCCCGACGATGCCACGCTCGATCTGTATTGTGATCGCGTCGCAAGCGCCGTCGGGCGGCTATCGGTCCGGGTGTTTGGATTGCCAGAGCAGGACGGCATTCTGCTGAGTCATCATCTTGGCCGTGCACTGCAGTTGACAAACATCCTGCGTGACGTCGACGAGGACGCGGCGCTTGGACGGTTGTATCTTCCGCGCGAGGGCTTGCTTCACGCCGGTATTAGCAGCTTCAATCCGGCCGCCGTGATATCGAACCCGGCGCTCCCGCAGGTCTGTGCCGAGCTGGTGGAGCGGGCGCGGGGACATTTCGCCAAATCGGACGAAATCATGAATCGCAACTCGCGTCGTGCCGTGCGCGCGCCGCGCATCATGTCGAGATACTATCACGCCATATTGGATCTGCTGGAGGATCGCGGCTTTCAGTCGCCGCGGTTACCCGTCCGCGTGAGCCCCGCGGCGAAGATCGCCATTGTTCTCCGATACGCGTTGATCTGATGCAAAGAACCGTTCATATCGCCGGTGGCGGCATTTCCGGTCTTTCAGCGGGTGTGCGTCTGGCCGATGCTGGCTATCGGGTTCGCGTGTACGAGGCCGCGCAACAGGTGGGCGGCCGTTGCCGTTCCTATTTCGACGGCGCGACCAATCTCACGATCGATAACGGCAACCATCTGGTGCTTTCCGGCAACCACAGTGTGCTGGCCTATGCACGCAAGATTGGTTCCGAAGCTGGCTTGCAGGGGCCGCCGAAGGCCGAATTTCAGTTTATCGATATTGCCGCCAATAAACGCTGGACCTTGCAGATCAACGACGGGCGGGTTCCGTTCTGGGTTTTCGACCGCAACCGCCGGGTGCCGGATACATCGCCCGCAGACTATTTTGCCCTCGCGCCGCTGATTTGGGCCAATGCCCGCACGCGAGTCGGCAATGCCATCAAGTGCGAAGGCGTGCTTTACAAACGGTTGGTGCTGCCGCTCCTGCTTGCGGCGCTGAACATCGACCCGCCCGACGGATCGGCGGGTCTCGCCGGTACGATCATTCGCGAAACGCTGCTGGCGGGTGGTCAGGCGTGCCGTCCGCTGATCGCGCGCGACGGACTGAGCTCGGTACTGATCGAGCCGGCGATCGACTACATTCGTGCCAGGGGTGGCAGCGTCGATATCGGCCACGAAGTACGGCAGATCACCATGGCGAACGATCGGGTTACGGCGCTCTCGTTGGGCGATCAGACCATCGCGCTCGACCCGGACGATGCCGTTGTGATGGCGGTGCCGCCGCGATCGGCAGCCACGCTGGTGCCCGGCCTGACGGTGCCGACGAAATTCCGCGCCATCGTCAATGCACACTTCCGCTTCGTTCCACCGCCACATCACCCCCCGATGATCGGCGTCGTGAATGGCCTGATTGAATGGCTGTTCGCGTTTCAGGACCGCTTTTCCATCACCATCAGCGGCGGCGACCGGCTGGTGGACATGCCGCGCGAGGAACTGGCGCGGGCGATCTGGAAGGACATCTGCGTGGTCGCGGGTATCGAAGCCGAGATGCCGGCCTGGCAGATCGTGCGCGAGCGCCGCGCCACATTCGAGGCCTCGCCCGAACAGACTGCCCTGCGTCCAGGAGCGCTGACGGCGTGGAAAAACCTGTTCCTTGCCGGCGACTGGACTGATACGGGGTTGCCGGCAACCATCGAGGGATCGGTTCGCTCTGGAAACCGGGCTGCCGATCACGTTCTGAAAGCCCGTTCAATCTGAGACATCAGCGCCATGAGTTCCATGAACGCCACGGCCGCGCCGATTGATGATGCCGTCCTCGGGGATCGCATCGGCGCCGCTACCCGCGGACTGCTGAACCTTGAGCAGCCGGACGGTCATTTTGTGTTCGAGCTCGAGGCGGACGCGACCATCCCGTCCGAATACATCCTGATGCGACACTATCTTGGCGAACCGGTCGACACAGTGATCGAGGCCAAGATCGCGGCTTACCTCCGCCGCATTCAGGGCGCGCATGGTGGGTGGCCGCTGGTGCATGATGGCCCATTCGACATGAGCGCCAGCGTGAAGGCCTACTTCGCGCTGAAGATGGTCGGCGATTCCGTTGACGCGCCACACATGGCGCGCGCGCGCGAGGTGATCCTGTCCCGCGGCGGCGCGGCCAACGTGAACGTCTTCACGCGCTTTCTGCTCTCGTTCTTCGAAGTTCTGACATGGCGCAGCGTTCCGGTCCTGCCGGTTGAGATCATGCTGCTGCCGATGTGGTCGCCGTTTCATCTCAACAAGATTTCCTATTGGGCGCGCACCACGATGGTACCGCTGATGGTTCTGGCCGTGCTGAAGCCGCGTGCGCGCAATCCGCGCGGCGTCGGCATTCGCGAACTTTTTCTTCAGGATCCGGCCACCGTCCGCACGCCGAAGAGAGCTCCGCATCAAAGCCCGGCCTGGTTTGCATTGTTCAGCGGTCTTGACTGGATCTTGCGAAAGATCGAGCCGCTGTTTCCCAAGTGGCTGCGTGCGCGCGCTATGAAAAAGGCGATTGGGTTCGTCGAGGAACGCCTCAACGGCGAGGACGGCCTCGGTGCGATCTTTCCGCCGATGGTCAATACGGTGATGATGTACGATGCGCTGGGGTTTCCGCCGGAGCATCCGCCACGTGCGGTGACGCGGCGCGGCATCGACAAGCTGTTGGTGATCGGCAAGGATGAGGCCTATTGCCAGCCCTGTGTATCGCCGATCTGGGATACCGCGCTGAGTTGCCACACGCTGCTCGAATCCGGCGGACCCGAGGCCCTGAACAGCGCCGGCAAAAGCCTCGACTGGCTGCTCCCGAAGCAGGAGCTCGTTCTTAAGGGCGACTGGGCGGCGAAACGCCCGGACGTGCGACCGGGTGGCTGGGCATTTCAATATGCCAACGGCCATTATCCCGATCTCGATGACACCGCTGTCGTAGTCATGGCGATGGACCGGGTACGCCGTCAAGACGGGAGCGATAAATATGACGAGGCGATCGCACGCGGCCGCGAGTGGATCGAGGGGATGCAGAGCCGGGACGGCGGCTTTGCCGCGTTCGATGCCGACAATCTTGAATACTATCTCAACAACATCCCGTTCTCCGACCATGCGGCGCTGCTCGATCCGCCGACCGAGGATGTCACCGCGCGATGCGTTTCGATGCTGGCGCAACTCGGCGAGACGGCTGAAAGCAGCCCGTCCTTGGCGGCCGGAGTTGAGTACCTGCGCCGGACCCAGCTCGCCGAAGGATCGTGGTACGGCCGCTGGGGCCTGAACTACATCTATGGTACCTGGTCGGTTCTCTGCGCCCTCAACTCCGCCGGGGTGGATCGCCAGGATCCGGCGATTCGCAAGGCGGTGGATTGGCTGGTCTCGATCCAGAACGCGGACGGCGGCTGGGGCGAGGATGCGGTCAGCTACCGACTCGATTATAAGGGGTTCGAGGGGGCGCCCACCACTGCTTCGCAAACCGCATGGGCGTTGCTTGCCTTGATGGCTGCGGGCGAGGTCGAAAATCCAGCAGTGGCCCGGGGAATCGGGTACCTGATAGACACACAAGCAAAAAAAGGCCTGTGGGATGAGCAGCGCTACACGGCCACGGGGTTCCCACGGGTATTTTATCTGAGGTACCATGGTTACTCAAAATTCTTCCCGCTCTGGGCGCTGGCGCGGTATCGGAATTTGAGAAGCACCAACAGCAAGGCGGTAGGGGTCGGGATGTGAATTTGGGGGCGGCGATTGACGTATCCGCGGGCAATGCCTTTGACCCGCGGCCGGTATTGATTGTGACCGGTCTGGTTCAGGAAGCCCGCATCGCCGCGGGCCCCGGCATGACTGTCATTTGCAGCAGCAGCAATCCCCGGCAGTTGCGAGCGCTTCTCGAAGGGTTCGATCCGTCTACGGTACGCGGCGTGATCAGCTTCGGCGTCGCCGGTGGGCTCGATCCGTCTCTGAAATCGGGAGACGTCGTGGTTGCCACGGAAGTTGTGAACGGTACTTCGCGGTGGCGGGCAGGCCTTGCGCTCAGCGAGGAATTGATCAACGGCTCCGGTTTAGGCGGCCAGAAAGTGGTCCGCGCCGGGCTTGCCGGCGCCGAGCAGGTCGTCCTGGAGCAGGCCGGCAAGGCAGTGCTCCATGCTACGACCGGTGCTTCGGCGGTCGACATGGAAAGTCACATCGCGGCGGCCTATGCTACCGCGGCGGGTCTCCCTTTTGCCGCCTTACGCGTGATCAGTGATCCCGCAACGCGGGCGCTGCCGGCGATCGCCCGCAACGCGATCAAGCCAAACGGCAACATCGACTTGAAGAAGGTGCTCCGTGGCCTTGCGCGAAATCCGTTCACCCTGGGCGCACTGGTATCTACCGGAGTCGATTTCAATCGGGCTCTCCGCTCCTTGCGCGGGTGCCGTAATTTTCTGTTAGGCGGCGAGAGTCTCGTTCCGGCGGATTATATGGCAACGCCGTCGGTCGCAAGACCGAGGGGGCCAGGCCATCGAAAAGGTCGCACCGGAGAGTCTGTCCCGGCGCGAGGCTTTTCTGGTTTGCGAGCGAATGTGCCGCAACCCCGTGCGGCTTTGATGGAATTGAAGCCGGGCTCGGCTCTTTAAAGTCAGTTTCAAGAGAGTCGGATTTCAACGTCGTTGAATCAGACTCTCTTACTTCTTTCTTACTTCTATGCGATTGAGCATGATCTTGACCGAAAACCGGTTGCCAGTTTTCGGGATCATGCTTTAGCGGCTACTTGGTGTGAACCGGTGCCGCTATCGTTGGATGACGTCACGCTGCTGTAGAAGCCTTTTGCTCCTTTGCTGCTTCTTTTGCAGCGGCGGCGGCAGCTTCGTCCTTGCGGATATCTGACAGCTTCTTTTGAACCTGCTCGGCAAAGATGTACTGTGCCGGACGCTGCTTGCTGAGGTCGATCTCGGGCGCCATCGGGCCCGTCGTCCGGACGCCGCGCAACGCCACCAACATCGTCTTGAGCGGATTGTTCAGAGCGGCGGTGGCGGCGGTCGGCTCGTAACCGCAATGCGCCATGCAGTTGGCGCACTTTTCGTACTTGCCGGTGCCGTAGCTGTCCCAGTCGGTGGTCTCCATCAATTCCTTGAAGGTCTTGGTGTAACCCTCGCCGAGCAGGTAGCAAGGCTTCTGCCAGCCAAAAATGTTGCGCGCCGGCATTCCCCAGGGCGTGCAATGATATTCCTGGTTGCCGGCGAGGAAGTCGAGGAACAGGCCGGAGTGCATGAAGTTCCACTTCTTGCCCTTGCCGCGCGCGAACACGTCGCGGAACAGCGTCTTGGTCTTGGTGCGGTTCAGGAAGTGCTCCTGATCGGGCGCGCGCTCATAGGCGTAACCCGGCGACATCGAGACTCCGACGCCAAGCTCAGCCGTGAAGTCGAGGAACTTTGCGATCTCTTCGGCCGGATAGTTGTCGAAAATCGTGGCGTTGACGTTGACGGTAAAGCCTTTCGCCTTCGCAGCCTTGATTGCGGAGACGGCGCGATCGAACACACCCTCCTGGCACACGGATTTATCATGGTGTTCCTTTAGGCCATCGAGAT
The DNA here is from genome assembly GCF_049852135.1 of Nitrobacter sp. TKz-YC02. Taxonomy (NCBI): domain Bacteria; kingdom Pseudomonadati; phylum Pseudomonadota; class Alphaproteobacteria; order Hyphomicrobiales; family Nitrobacteraceae; genus Nitrobacter; species Nitrobacter sp. TKz-YC02. Next base: position 2,397,160 of record NZ_CP180728.1, on the reverse strand, counting down.
GCACCGAGAAGAACAGATACGGCGAGGGTTCGAACAGATCGAGCTTCTTCTCCAGCAGCAGCGCGTTGGTGCAGAGCGAGACGAACTTCTTGCGCGCGACAAGACCGCGCACGATCTCGCCGATCTCCTTGTGGATCAACGGCTCGCCGCCGGGAATAGCAACCATCGGTGCGCCGCATTCCTCGGCCGCGTCCCAGCACTCTTGAGCACTCATACGACGGTTGAGGATCGCGTCGGGATAGTCGATCTTGCCACATCCGGAGCAGGCGAGATTGCAGCGGAACAGCGGCTCGAGCATCAGTACAAGCGGATAGCGCTTGCGGCCCAGCATCTTCTGCTTGATCAGATATCCGCCGATCTTCAGTTCTTTAAAAAACGGTATTGCCATCACAAGTCTTCTCTCTGGAGTTACCAGCTAAAATTTTGAAGGGGATCAAGCTGAGGTGAGTTCAGACGGAAGCCGGAATTCGATGTTTTCTTCCCGTCCCGGCAGTACCGAGACGGCTATCGGCCCGATGCGCTTCAAGGCCTCAATAACGTCGTCGACAAGGACCTCCGGAGCCGAGGCACCGGCCGTAATGCCCACGGCTTTCGCCCCTTTCAACCACTCCGCGTTGAGTTCGCTGCCATCAGCGATGAGGTAACTTGCAACGCCGACTTCGGTGCCGATTTCGCGCAGCCGGTTCGAATTTGAACTGTTGGCTGCGCCGACCACTAGAATAACGTCCACCAGCTTGCTGAGGTCCCTTACCGCAGATTGCCGATTCTGTGTTGCATAGCAGATATCGCGTGTGTCGGGACCCTGAATATCGGTGAAACGCTGCTGGAGTGCGAGAATGATGTCCTTGGTGTCGTCAACGCTGAGCGTCGTCTGGGTAATATAGGCCACCGGCGTATCGGAAGGCAGCGTCAGGGCCGCGACGTCATCCACATCCTGAACAAGCAGGACGGGGCCTGGAACCTGTCCCATAGTTCCCTCAACCTCAGGATGGCCAGCGTGGCCAATTAAGATCAGGGTTCGCCCCTTGGACGTGTAGCGTTTGCCCTGGTTGTGAACTTTGGTGACCAGCGGGCAGGTGGCGTTGAGCACGGGCAGGCCGCGAGCAAAAGCTTCTTCTTCCACGCTCCGCGCAACGCCGTGAGCGCTGAACACGGTAACGGCCTTCGGCGGAACCTCCGACAGATCCTCGACGAAAATTGCCCCTTTATCTTTCAGGCTTTCCACAACGTACTTATTGTGAACGATCTCGTGGCGGACATACACTGGGGGTCCGTACTTCTCCAGCGCGCGCTCGACGATCTCGATCGCGCGGACGACGCCTGCGCAGAATCCACGCGGCTGTGCCAGCAGAATTTCAATTGGACGAGGATCAGTCAATTTATTTGCACCTTATGCATTATGCTGTAACTCCACATAGAACTGAACGTTCTTCTAAATAATCCCACGCGTCTTCAAGAAATGTCATAGGTATATAATCTGCGGGTCGCGCTCTCTGGATTTCAACGCTATGATATATATGGCCTTTGCGTCAGAACAAAACGTTGCAATGACGCAGGCTTTTTAGTCGGCGATTGATCCGGAACTGGTATTTCCGGTATTATGATATGGGCTAACCCGCCCAACTGGCCCTCACTGATTCGTCACTTGCCGTCCGCGGAGCCAACGATATCAAAACGCTTGAATCGTCGGCAAATCTCCCGAACTAGAACCCACCGCAGGTGTTGCGCACCTTATTCTCTGAAATAGCATACAAAAGTCGTTAGATCAGGCAGAAGAACCGGGCCGGGTCCGTTCATGTGCGTATACGTACACGGTAGCAGAAAGAAAGAATGTGCTGACAGGTATTGTTGTTTCGATCGTTAAGGCTTGCACACGGTTTGCCTGGGTTACTGCGTTGGTTGCGATCGTGCTGGCCGCCGGTGCGGTCTTCTATTCGGCGAAATACTTTGAAATAAATACTGATATCAATAAGTTAATTTCGCCTGATCTGGATTGGCGGCAACGCGACATTGCTTTCGAGAAGGCATTCGACCAGGAAAGACTGATCCTTGCGGTCGTGGAGGCTCCCACGGCGGAATTTGCCAGCACTGCCGGTGCCATGCTGGCCGCGAGGCTCAAGAACGACCACCGCAATTTCGAATCGGTTCAGCTACTCGGCGGAGGGCCGTTTTTCGAGCGGAACGGCCTGTTGTTCCTTCCCACTGAGGAGGTCAAGCAGCTCACTGGCCAGTTTGGCGAGGCCGCGCCGCTGGTCGAGATCATGGCCGGCGATCCGAGCTTGCGCGGACTGACCGCCGCGCTCGAAACGGCGCTGATCGGGTTGAAGCAGGGTCAGTTCGAACTGGATAGCACGGCGCGGCCGTTCTCGGCGATTGCCCAGAGCGTTGAGGACGTCCTGACCAAGGGAAGCGGCACCTTCTCCTGGCGTCAGCTCGCAAGCGACAAGCCGCTGTCGAAATCCGATCTTCGCTCGCTAATCCAGATCAAGCCGTACCTCGATTTCAATGCGCTCGAGCCGGGCAAGGATGCCACCGATGCGATCCGTAGAGCCGCCTTCGATCTGGATCTTGCCGGCAAATTTAGTGCGCGCGTCCGACTGACCGGGCCGGTGCCGATCGCCAACGAAGAATTTGCCACCGTGCAGGAGGGCGCCATCCTCAACGGCGTGGGTACGGTGGTGATCGTGCTGGTGATCCTTTGGCTGGCGTTGCGCTCGCCGAAAATCATCTTCGCGGTGTTTGCGACGCTGTTCGTTGGACTCGCGGTCACGACGGCGGTCGGCCTCATGATGGTGACATCGCTCAATCTGCTGTCGATCGCCTTTGCCGTGCTATTTGTCGGTCTCGGTGTTGATTTCGGCATTCAGTATAGCGTTCGCTATCGTTCCGAGCGGTTCAAAACCAACGATCTGGAAAAGGCATTGGTCGTGGCGGCGAAGCGTTCCTCGGTCCCGCTGTCGCTGGCGGCGATGGCGACTGCGGCGGGTTTCCTGTCGTTCCTGCCGACGGATTACAAGGGAGTGTCGGAACTCGGCAGAATCGCCGGCGTGGGTATGCTGATTGCGTTTGTCGCAAGCATCACCGTTCTTCCGGCGTTGCTGCGTCTTCTGAACCCGCCGGGTGAGAAAGAGCCGGTCGGCTACGCGTTTTTGGCCCCGCTCGACCGTTTTCTCGAAGACTATCGCGTGGCGATCGTCGGCGGCACGATTGCAGTTGTCATTCTCGGAGCGCCAGCGCTTTACTTCCTGCGATTCGATTTCAATCCGATCCACCTCAGGAGCTCAAAGGTCGAATCGATCGCCACATATCTGGATTTGCGGAGAGATCCCGATACCGGCGCGAACGCCATCAACGTGATGGTCAAGTCCGAGCAAGAAGCTCAGCGGGTCGAGACCCGGCTCGCCGACGTGCCTGAAGTTGCACGCACCCGGTCGCTCGATAGCTTTGTCCCGGCTGACCAGCCTGAGAAACTCAAGCTGATTGCGCGAGGCGCTAAAATTCTTGGTCCAGCGCTCAATCCGGATTCGATTGATCCGCCACCCTCCGACGAGGAGAATGTCGATGCGTTGAAGAGTACCGCCGATAGTCTGCGGAAAGCGGCCGGCACTCATCAGGGACCGGGTGCCGCGGCCGCAAAGCGGCTGGCTGACGATCTTACCCGGCTGGCCGATTCGAACGAAGCCATGCGTGAAAAAGCGCAAGCCACCTTCGTCGAACCGCTCAAGATCATGTTCGAACAGCTTCGAAATTTACTGAAGGCCGAACCTGTCACCCTTGAATCCTTGCCACCGGATTTCGTGAAGCTCTGGAAGAGCGAAGACGGCATTACGCGCGTCGAAGTGTTGCCGCGCGGAGATCCGGACCACAACGAGACGCTGCGAAAATTTGCCAGCGCTGTGCTTGCGGCTGCGCCCAACGCCATCGGCGGGCCGGTATCGATTCTCAAGTCCGGCGACACCATCGTTAAGGCGTTTATCGAGGCGGGACTCTGGGCTTTGATCTCGATCAGCATCCTGCTCTGGCTGGCACTACGCCGAATTACCGATGTGCTGCTGACGCTGGTGCCGCTGCTGGTGGCGGGAGCGGTGACGCTCGAGATCTGCGTGATGATCGGGCTTCCTCTCAACTTCGCCAACATTGTCGCGTTGCCGTTGCTGCTCGGCGTCGGCGTGGCGTTCAAGATTTATTATGTCACGGCCTGGCGATCCGGCAGAACGAACCTGCTGCAATCAAGCCTCACGCGGGCGATCTTCTTCAGCGCTCTGACAACCGCGACCGCTTTCGGTAGCCTGTGGTTGTCGAGTCATCCGGGCACGGCAAGCATGGGTAAGCTGTTGGCGTTGTCGCTCATCACCACCCTTGCCGCAGTGCTCTTGTTTCAGCCCGCGCTAATGGGTCGTCCCCGCGATCTCGGGAAGTAGACAGATATCGCCGACAGGATCGGTCGGCGGGGTGGCACTGGTGGCGGACTTTTGACCGATGGTCTTGTGCGCAGACTTCGAAGGAGCGGTCTTGGCCATGCTTGCCTTCGGCGCGGTGCTGGCAGGACCGTTAGACGGGCTGCTTGGAATCGGGGGAGCGGCGCGGGTCCAGGTCTCGCCGCCGCATAGGATGCCGAGCATGCAACCCTTGATCTCGAGCTTATCAGGGTCCAGCAGACGGATGCTGGCCTGTTGAAGCCGCCCGGTGGTTTTCGCGTCGTAGACCTGCCCCTCCCAAAGATCTTCGTTCGCTTTTTTCTTCATATCAAACAGCAATGGCATGCCGAGCGTGGGCCGGGTTTGCTTGGCGTGGTCGGCATTGTTGCTGTCGACGCCCGGCTGCTTCTCCCAGGAGATCGCACCCCACATGCTGCCCTTGCATTCGGCCACCCGGATTTTGGCGACCCCGTCGGCAACCAGCCAATCCCCGGTGGGATCACCCGCGAGAGCGGACCCTAATCCCGCTGTCACCAGAGCCGTTGCGACAAGGGAGGAAATAGCGGAAGTTCTGCAATAATCTAAAATGCGCATGGTATGTCCTGGGCGCTGCAACATGTTTTCAAGCCTGTGCTTAAGTAGAAGGGCTGGGGATCAGTGACAAAGTCAAATACCGTGTTCGTGCTTTTCAGTTGACGAAGCGACCATCAACCGAACTATGTAGCGGATGCTATATCCAAATCTAGACGTTTCCGAGATGTTTGTGGAACGGCAGGCGCAGCGTAGCGCGATGCATGTCCGCCACCTCAATGAACAGCTTGTCAGGGTTCTGAAGACCATCGGCTACGACGTTGGTTTCCAAAGTGGACAGGGCCAATATCTGGTCGATCGCGAGGGCGCACGTTACCTTGATCTATTGAGCGGATTTGGCGTTTTTGCGATTGGTCGGAACCATCCTGTGTTGCGGAATGCCCTGAAAGGCCTCCTCGACAGTGATCTCCCCAATCTTGTGCAAATGGATGTCTCCACGCTGGCCGGTGTTTTGGCTGAGCGGCTGCTCGTTCATGTTCCCTACCTCGACAAGGTCTTTTTTGCGAATTCCGGAGCGGAAAGCGTCGAGGCTGCCATCAAATTCGCCCGTGTCGCCACCGGACGGACGGGCATCGTTTACTGCGATCACGGCTACCACGGACTGACCTATGGCGCGCTCTCGCTGACAGACGACAAGAATTTCCGCGGCGGATTCGAGCCGCTGCTGCCCGATTGCAAAGTGATTCCCTTTAACGATCTCGCCGCGCTGGAGCAAACGTTGTCGTCGCGCCAGATCGCGGCCTTCATCGTCGAGCCGATCCAGGGCAAGGGCGTCAACATGCCCACCGATGAATTCCTGCCGGGAGCTGCCGCGCTGTGTCGGAAATATGGCACGCTGTTCGTGGCGGATGAGATTCAAACCGGCATCGGCCGGACCGGACGGTTTCTGGCCGTCGAGCACTGGAACGTCGAGCCGGATATGGTGCTGCTGGCGAAGGCGTTGTCCGGCGGTCATGTGCCGATCGGCGTGGTGCTGACTCGCAAGCACATCTTCGACAAAATATTCAACCGGATGGATCGCGCCGTGGTGCACGGCTCGACGTTCGCCAAAAACGATCTCGCGATGGCGGCGGGCATCGCCACGCTTGAAGTGCTGAAGGCCGAGAAACTGGTCGAGAACGCCGCGCGGCGCGGCGCGGAATTGCAACTGGCGCTCAACCGCATGGTGCCGGGTTACGAGCTTCTGAAGGAGGTCCGTGGCAAAGGCCTGATGATCGGCGTTGAGTTCGGGCCGCCGAAATCGCTGCGACTGAGGGCATCGTGGAATCTGCTGGAGACTGCCAACAAGGGCCTGTTCTGCCAGCTTATCACCGTGCCGTTGTTCAAGGATCACAAGATACTCACCCAGGTCGCCGGTCACGGCAGCCATACGATCAAGCTGCTACCGCCGCTCATCATCAATGATGAAGATTGCAAGTGGATCGAGACCTCATTCGACAGCGTCATTGCCGCAAGCCACCAGGTTCCGGGCGCGATCTGGTCACTCGGCAAGACTTTGATGGATAATGCCGTTCGCAAGTCGGCGTGACGCCCTTTCGTCGGCTGAAAATGCTTTAGCGAAGATCCTCGCAACCCGATCGGAAACAAAGATGCCTATCGTCAACCGCGTTGCCGATCTGCAATCCGAAATCGCTGGCTGGCGCAGGGATATCCACGCGCAGCCGGAGCTGCTGTACGACGTTCCTCGCACCGCCGCGTTCGTGGCCGACCGCTTGCGGGAATTCGGCTGCGACGAGATCGTGACCGGGCTCGGCAGGACCGGCGTCGTCGGCGTCATCAAGGGCAGACGTCCCGCTGGCGGGGAAGTCAAGGTGATCGGTCTGCGCGCCGATATGGACGCGCTGCCGATTCAAGAGGAAACCAATTTACCTTACGCCTCGAAGACCGCCGGCAAGATGCATGCCTGCGGCCATGACGGCCATACGGCGATGTTGCTCGGTGCCGCGCGCTATCTCGCGGAGACGCGGAATTTCGCCGGCGAGGCGGTCGTGATCTTTCAGCCGGCGGAAGAGGGCGGCGCAGGTGCTGCGGCGATGATCAAGGACGGGCTGATGGATCGTTTCAGGATCGATCAGGTCTATGGCATGCACAACAATCCTGGACTACCGCTCGGCGCCTTCTCCATCCGTCCGGGGCCTATTATGGCGGCGACCGACAGCGTCGATTTCAGGATCGAGGGCCACGGCGGCCACGCCGCGCGTCCGCATCTCTGTATTGATCCGGTGCTGGCCGGCTCGCAGCTTGTCGTTGCCCTGCAATCGATCGTGTCGCGCAATGTCGATCCGCTGGAATCGGCGGTGATTTCCGTATGTGAGTTCCACGCCGGCAGTACCAGCAACGTCATCTCCCAAACGGCCGAACTGCGGGGAACGGTCCGCACCCTGAGGGCGGATATTCGCGACTTGATGGAAAAACGGATTCGAGAGGTCGCCGCCGGTGTGGCGCTGACGACCGGCGCCAGGATCCATGTCCAATTCCGGCGCGGCTATCCGGTCACGGTGAATCACCCCGAGCAGACAGATACCGCGATCAGGATCGCGAAAGAGATTGCTGGCGATAACAATGTTCACGGGACGCCGCCGATGATGGGCGCGGAGGATTTCGCCTATATGCTGGAGGCGCGGCCCGGCGCCTTCATCTTCATCGGCAATGGCGACAGCGCGGGCCTGCATCATCCCGCTTACAACTTCAACGACGACGCCATCGTGTACGGCACGTCGTACTGGATCAGGTTGGTCGAGACCACGCTGGCGGCATAAGGAGCTTTGCACCAGAACTTGCTACGCGACGCTACCAGCGGCCATCACGCCGCCTTGTCGCGGCGCAACTGCGTCGCGGCAATTTTTAGATCGCCGACAAAGCGCTCACATTCGAGGGCTCTGGCATCCTGATCCGGCGGCCGCAGCAGATGGGACGGATGCAATCCTTTGGTTTCACAAACAAACACGAGGTTGGCGATCTTGGCGAAAGCATCGCCGGAAAGTCCCGGTTGACTCTTGGCCATGGCCGGCATTTACTAGAACATATAGTGAACACTCAGGCTTGTCATCGGCTCTGATGTCACGGACGGATTTTTGATCATGCCTGGAACCGGAAGCAGCGCAGGGAAGCTTGCGCGCCTGCGTGGTCGCATCGCGCGCATCGAGACCGATCACGGGGGCGGAATGTCGGGCCGGACGGCGCTCGGTCACGGCGAGGCGGATGCCGTGCTGCAGGGCGGGCTTGCGCAGGGCGCCGTGCATGAGGTGTTCGCGGAGGGGCGGCATAGCGCGGCGGCGACAGGGTTCATCGCAGGTCTTTCGCAGCGTGTCGGCAAGGATCGGCCGCTACTCTGGGTGCGGCAGGATTTTGCCGCGCGGGAGTCCGGTGCGCTGTCGATGCGTGGATGGCGGGAGATCGGCCTCGCCCCCTGTCTTTTGGTGACGGTCCATGCGCCGGATGTGGAGAGCGCGTTGCGGACAGCGGCCGATGCGCTGGCCTGCGATGCGCTCGGCGCCGTGGTCATCGAGATTTGGGGGGAGACGCGTCTGTTCGATCTCGTCGCCAGCCGCAGGCTGACGCTGGCGGCGCGGGCCTCCGGCGTTACCGGGCTGCTGCTGCGGGTGGCGGCAAGCCCGCTGCCTTCGACGGCGGAGACACGGTGGATCGTGCGCCCGGCGCGCTCGCCGCCAGGCGCGGCATGGCAGGCGTGGGGCGCCCCCGTGCTCGAAACCCAGCTTGTCCGTAATCGTCATGGCCAGACCGGCCAATGGATCATGGAGTGGAAGTGTGATGAGTGCCTCTTCCGTGACGTCCCGTTCCATGGTTCGGAGACGCATCCTCAGCCTGTGGCTGCCGCGGCTGCCGACCGACCGCATCCGGCGCGAGTTATTGCGCTTCGGCGGGCTGGATGAAACATGTGACTCACAATCTAGCTCGGCAAAGACGAAGGGAAAGTTGCCCCATATCGTCGTTGCCAAACAAAACAACGCGCTGGTCATCACCGCGCTGGATGATGTGGCTGCACGTCTTGGCCTTGCGGTCGGGCTGCCGCTGGCCAATGCCCGTGCGATCTGTCCCGACATCGACGTGTTCGATGCTGACGAGATTGCGGACGAGCAAACATTGAACGGCATCGCCGACTGGTGCGACCGCTTCACGCCGTTGGTGGCGCTCGATCCGCCGCACGGTCTGCTGCTCGACATTACCGGCTGCGCGCATCTGTTCGGCGGCGAGGCCGCGCTGATGAATGCGCTGTGCGACGCGCTGAGGCGACGTGGCTTTGTTGTCAGCGCGGTGATCGCGGGCACACCGGTCTGCGCGCGAGCGTTGACGCGCCATGCTCATGGCCGGATTGTCGCGCCCGGCGCGGAGCTAGAAGCTGTTGCGCCGCTGCCGGTGTTCACGCTGGGGGCGGATGATGCGATCACGCGCGGGCTGCGCCGTGCCGGGTTGAAAACCATCGGCGATGTCGCTGCACGCGGCCGCCACGAGATCGCCGCGCGTTTTGGTGTTGCTTTCACAGCGCTCCTGGAACAGGCGCTGGGGCAGTGCGACGCGCCCATCAATCCACGCAAGCCGCCGCCGGATTATATCGTCGAGAAGCGGTTTGCCGAGCCGATCACCACCGACGGCGCAATCGCGATGACGCTGGCAGGTCTTGCGCGCACACTCATCGCCGCGATGGAAAAGCATGGCAAGGGCGCGCGGCATCTGGAAGCGAGTTTTTTCCGCACCGACGGCGCGGTGCGAGTCATCGCAGTGGAGACCGGCCGCCCCGTTGCGCGCGGCGAAATCGTCGATCGCCTGTTCCGCGAGCGGCTCGATGCGCTGATCGATCCGCTCGATCCTGGTTTCGGATTCGATCTGGTGCGGCTGTCCGCAGTGCGAACCGAGTCCGTTGTGCAGGAGCAGCGCGACCTCGATGCACATGTTCAAGACAATGACGAAGTGTCGGCGCTGATCGACCGCATTGCCGCGCGCATCGGCAGCCATCGCGTCATCGTGCATCTGCCACAGGATACGCATATTCCCGAACGCGAGGCGCTCTCATTACCGGCGCAACAGCATCTCGTGACGGCCATGCGCGCCGAGTGGCCCGCACGTATCGGGAACGAGCCGCCGCTGCGGCCGTTGCGGATGTTTGCGCGGCCGGAGCCGATCGAGGTGAAACTGGCGGAGGTGCCGGACAAACCACCGCGTCATTTCATCTGGCGGCGTGTCACTCATACGGTAGTTCGTGCCGAAGGTCCCGAGCGCATTGCGATGGAGTGGTGGCGGACGCAGGAGGCAAGGCCGACGCGGGATTACTTTCGCGTCGAGGATGAAAGCGGATTGCGGTTCTGGCTCTATCGCGACGGTCTTTATGACGAAGCGGCTGAGAACGGCGATACCGTACCGCCAAAATGGTTTGTCCACGGGCTGTTCGCATGAAGCATCCGCGCGACATTCTACCCTATGCCGAAATCGGCATTTCCACCAATTTCTCGTTCCTTCATGGCGCGTCGCATCCGCAGGAATATGTGCATCAGGCGAGCGAGCTGCGATTGCCCGTCATCGGTATCGCCGATCGCAACACGCTAGCGGGGGTGGTGCGCGCCTATACGGAGCTGAAAAATCCAAATGTTTGTTATAAGCCGCGGCTGCTGATCGGATCGCGTCTCGTTTTCATCGATGGGACGCCGGACATCCTTGTCTATCCCAGTGATCGCAACGCCTATGGCCGGCTCTGTCGGTTGTTGACCCGCGGCAAGCGGGCGGCGGAGAAGGGCGAATGCTATCTGAGGCTGGATGATCTGCTGGAATTTTCCGAAGGCCAGCTTTTCGTGCTGACTTTGCAGCATCGTTTTGAAACGACGAAAGTCCTGAAGGTGCTGGACCGGTTGCGGCAGAGTCGCGCGGACGGCGTCTGGCTCGCGGTAAGTCTGCTCTATCGCGGTGACGACCGGCGCCGTTTGCAGCGATTGCAGCGGATCGCGGTCGCCGCCCGCGTGCCGCTGCTTGCGACCAACGAGGTGCTGTACCATCACCCTGCACGCCGTCCGTTGCAGGATGTCCTCACCTGCATTCGTGAAAAGATCACGATCGATGCCGTCGGGCGAAAGCTTGAATTTAATGCCGAGCGATATCTGAAACCGGCGCATGAGATGGCGCGGCTGTTTCGTGATGTCCCAGAAGCGACCGGCGAAACGGTGACGTTCGCATCGCGCATCGCATTCACCCTCGATCAGCTTCAATATCAGTATCCCGACGAACCGGTGCCGCCCGGAAAAACGGCGCAGCGTCATCTTGAGGACCTGACCTGGGCTGGTGTCGCAAGATATTTCCCGGAAGGGTCGGACGACAAGTTGCGTGCGGTGCTGCGCAAGGAACTCAACCTGATCGCCGAACTTAAATACGCGCATTACTTTCTCACCGTGCATGACATCGTGCAGTGGGCGCGCAGCCAGAATATCCTGTGCCAGGGGCGGGGCTCGGCGGCGAATTCGGCCGTGTGCTATGTGCTCGGCATCACCGCGGTTAATCCGGCTGAGACCGATCTTCTGTTCGAACGGTTCATCTCGAAAGAGCGGCTGGAGCCTCCGGACATCGACGTCGATTTCGAGCATTCGCGCCGCGAGGAGGTGATGCAGTATGTCTATCGCCGCTATGGCCGCCATCGCGCCGCGATCATCGCCACCGTCATTCATTATCGGCCGCGCAGCGCCATCCGCGATGTCGGAAAGGTGCTGGGGCTGACCGAGGATGTCACGGCGGCGCTCGCCGACACGGTGTGGGGGAGCTGGGGCGATGATGTCAGCAACATGCAGATCAGGCAGGCCGGGTTTGATCCGAAAAATCCCATGGTGCGCCGCGCCATTGCGCTTGCCACCGAGTTGATCGGATTCCCGCGTCATCTATCGCAGCACGTCGGCGGCTATGTGCTGACGCAGGATCGGCTCGATGCCTACGTGCCGATCGGTAATGCCGCGATGGACGATCGCACCTTTATCGAGTGGGACAAGGACGATGTCGACGCCATGCGGATGATGAAGGTCGACGTACTCGCGCTCGGCATGCTGACTTGCATCCGCAAATGCTTTGACCTCATTGCAGAGCACAAGGACAAGCGCTACGAGCTGGCGGACATTAAGTCGAGGGACGATGACGAAGTCTATCAGATGTTGCAGCGAGGCGAATCCCTCGGCGTGTTCCAGGTCGAAAGTCGTGCCCAGATGAACATGCTGCCGCGGCTGAAGCCGCGCACGTTCTATGATCTCGTGATCGAGGTCGCCATCGTCCGTCCTGGGCCGATCCAGGGCGACATGGTGCATCCCTATCTGAAGCGGCGAGCCATGAAGCCGGAGGATATCGACTATCCCTATCCGAAGGGTGGCGACAGGAATGAACTACGCAACGTGCTGCACAAGACGCTCGGCGTGCCGTTGTTTCAGGAGCAGGCGATGCGGATCGCCATCGAAGCCGCGAAGTTCACATCTGAGGAGGCCAATGGCCTGCGCCGCGCCATGGCGACGTTCCGCAACGTGGGGACCATTGGCTCCTTTCAGGAGAAAATGGTCGGCAGCATGATTGCGCGCGGCTACGATCCCGTGTTCGCGAAAAACTGTTTCGAGCAGATCAAGGGATTCGGATCTTACGGCTTCCCCGAGAGCCACGCGGCGAGCTTCGCGCAACTCGTCTATGTCTCGTCATGGCTGAAGTGTTTCCATCCCGACGCGTTTTGCTGCGGTCTATTGAATTCGCAGCCGATGGGCTTTTACGCACCGGCGCAGATCGTCGGTGATGCCCGCAAGAACGGCGTCGAGGTGCGGCCGATCGACGTCTCGTTCAGCCATTCGCAGAACACTCTGGAAGAGCGTGCGGGCGCGCATCACGCGGTGCGGCTCGGCTTTCGTCAGATCGACGGATTCAAGTGGGTTGATAAGGATGAGGAGTATTTGAAACGAGACAAGATTCGGTCCCGGAATAGCGAGTTAGACGACTGGGGCGAGCGGATTGTCGCGGCGCGTCAACGTCGTTCGTTCACCTCCATTGAGGATTTTGCCCGCGACGCCAAACTGCCGAAGCGCGCGTTGATCCTGTTGGCCGATGCCGATGCTTTTCGCTCGCTCGGGCTCGACCGCCGCGCGGCGCTGTGGGCGGTGCGCCGCCTGCCGGACGACGTGCCGCTGCCATTGTTCGAAAGCGCCGTCGCGCGCGAGCTGCCGGACGAACATGCCGCGCCGCTGCCCGGGATGCCGCTGCCGGAGCAGGTGGTTGCCGATTATCAGACCGTGCGGTTGTCGTTGAAGGGCCATCCGATGGAATTCCTGCGCGCGATGTTCACCCGCGAGCGCGTGGTGAGTTGCGCCGAGATTTGCCATGCCAATGACAGGCGGCGCGTCAAATGTGCGGGCGTGGTGCTGGTGCGGCAGCGGCCGGGCAGCGCCAAGGGCGTCGTCTTCATGACGCTGGAAGACGAGACCGGAATTGCCAATATCGTGGTGTGGCCGAAGATCATGGAGCGCTACCGCAAGGAGGTGATGGGCGCGCGGCTGATCGAGGTGGAGGGCCATATCCAGAGCAGCCCGGAGCAGGTCGTACATCTTGTCGCAAGCAAGCTGACCGATCGCTCAACCGAGCTGATGCATCTGGCGAACGATGCGCTCGTGCCCAGGCATCCGCTGCCGCCGCCGGTCACACCGGCCGAGCCGCTCAACGACGACCGCCGCGAACACCCCGACAATCCGGCACAGAGAGTTCGTCACCCGCGCAACGTGCGCATTCTGCCGCGCTCGCGGGATTTTCATTGAGTTATTCGTTATGCCGGGCATAGCCGCCCGGAAGGAGAACGGCATTGCTTCGCTTGCCTATGACCCCGGCATCCATCATTTCCCTTTGAAAGATGGATTTCCGCTTCAAGTTCGGCAAATGCCGGCCTCAAGCCTGATCGTGCCCTCTCACTCCACCGACGCGCCGACCGGCGGTCCGCCCGGCGGGCGATGCAGGAAGGTGATCGTCGCGAACGCGCCGAGCCAGGAGCCGACCGCGGCGAAGGCCACATAGACCCAGTTCTCGGTATAGCTGATCACGGCGAAGGACGAGAGCAGGTACCAGATGCTGCTCCAGGTCGCCGCCGGAACGCGCCGTCGCGCCACCACGGCCGAGGTGAACATCACATAAACGGCATCGGTCGCCGCGGTAGCGAGTACGACACCCACGGCGGTCAAGGGATCAATAGCGGCCATGACTGCTCCTTGCTTCGCATAAACATGAAATAGGGCCGGTGCGCTGTCCCGCGCCGTATCGCATCGGCAGTTGACGTTGGATGGCAAATATTAATGCGCCGGTATGCATTTTGCTGGAAATCAACGTTGCGATCGGCGCCGATATTATCCGTGTCCCTATGAATCCGGCTGAGAACGTTATTGATTATCGTCCGCTTCATACCCGAAAACGAGGACGCCGGCGGTACAAATAACGTATTTCATTTCTTGCGGCGGGTGACATAACCCGCAGTCGGACCATTCACGGAGAAGCAGGTATGAGTGAGGCGGAGCAGGGCAAATCCATCGGAATGGCGGAACTGAAGGCTGCCGCCGCTCGGCTCGCCGGACGAGTGATTCGTACGCCGCTGGTTCATTCGCGCACGCTGTCCGAAATCACCGGGGCCGAGGTCTGGCTCAAGCTGGAAAATCAGCAGTTCGTCGCCTCTTTCAAGGAACGCGGCGCGGCCAATAAGCTGCTCACGCTGTCACCTGAGGAGGCGCGGCGCGGCGTCATTGCCATGTCCGCCGGCAACCACGCCCAGGGCGTTGCCTATCACGCTCATAATCTCGGAATCGCCGCCACGATCGTGATGCCGAAATCAACGCCTTTTGTGAAGGTGTCGCGAACCAGGAAGCTCGGGGCGCGGGTTCGGCTCGAGGGCGAAATGCTGGCGGAGTCCGCCGCGTTTGCCCGGCAACTGGCCGCGGACGAAAATCTTGTCTTTGTCCATCCCTACAATGATCCGGCCGTGATCGCCGGGCAGGGCACGGTGGCGCTCGAGATGCTGGAAGATCAGCCGGCGCTCGATTGTATCCTTACGCCCGTCGGTGGCGGTGGACTGGTCGCGGGTTGCGCGATCGCGGCGTCGGGTCATGCGTCGGCGGTCGAGGTGATCGGCGTCGAAGTGGAGTCGTACGCCGCCGTGGCGCAGCATCTCGCCGGGCATCCGATCTCGGTCGGCGGCGCCACCATCGCCGAAGGCATCGCGGTGCGAGACGTCGGTTCGCTGCCGCTGGCGATCCTGCGCAAGTATGGCATCGAGGTGATGACGGTTGCGGAGCGTTTGATCGAGAAGGCCGTCATCCAGATGCTGGAGATCGAGAAGACCGTGACGGAAGGTGCGGGCGCGGCCGCGCTTGCGGCGCTGATGAGCGATCCCGGACGGTTCGTCGGGCGCAAGATTGGCTTGATCGTCTCCGGCGGTAACATCGATACGCGGACGCTTGCAAATGTGTTAATGCGCGGGCTGGTGCGCGACGGTCGGCTGATCGATCTCGTCGTGGAGATTTCTGACAAGCCCGGAGCGCTGGCCGAACTCGCATGCGTCATTGCCGAACTCCGTGGCAACATCGTCGAGGTGCAGCACCAGCGTCTGTTCAGCGCTCTGTCCGCCAACATGACCGAGGTCGAGCTGGTGATCGAGGCGCAGGACACCGCGCACGGCAGCGCCATCGTCGCCGGCCTGGAAGCCAAAGGCGTGAGAGCGCGCCGCCGCGACCGGCTGGTGCTATCAAGGGATTGAGAACGCCATTACATTGGATCGTTGCGGCCTGCACCAGAACATGGAAGTGCATGGAGGCGTATCATACATGATGGACGTGCGGACGACGGTCTGATGCCCAGGATTTTCACCGATCCCGCCGCAATCGTTGATGACATCATCCGCGAGAACGGTTCTCGCCTGGTGGTGGGACTGCCGCTTGGGCTCGGCAAGGCCAATCACATCGTCAATGCGCTGTATCGCCGGGCGGAAGCCGATCGCAATCTCGACCTCACATTGTTCTCGGCGCTGACGCTGGAGAAGCCGCGGCCATCGAACGAGTTGGAAAAGCGTTTCATTACGCCAGTGATCGATCGCCTGTTCGGCGATTGGCCGGACCTCGATTACGCCGCCGCTTTGCATAAGGGCGCGTTGCCGCCGAACGTCAAGGTTACCGAGTTTTTCTTCCTGGCAGGAAAATGGCTGCGCAACAGCTATGCCCAGCAACACTACATTGCCGCCAATTACACTCACGCCGCGTCCTATATCCTCGACCGCGGCCTCAACGTCATCACTCAACTCGTGGCGAAGCGCGTCGTCAACGGTGAGACGCGCTACAGTCTGAGCAGCAACACGGACACCACGCTCGACCTTCTGAGCGCCCGCGCTGCGGGCCGCGCGTCGTTCAAACTGGTGGGACAGGTCAACTCGCAATTGCCGTTCATGCCAGGGGCGGGAGATTTGCCGGCCAGTGAGTTCAGCGCGGTCCTCGATAGCCCCGCCACCGACTTTCCGTTATTCGCGCCGCCGTCCGAGCCGGTATCCGACACCAAGTATGCTATCGGTTTGCACGCGGCCGGGCTGATCAAGGACGGCGGAAGTTTGCAGATCGGCATTGGCCAGACCGGCGATGCGCTGGCGCAAAGCCTGATCGTTCGTCACCGCGACAACGCGCGCTTTCGTGAGATCGCCGCACGGCTTGCGCCGGACCGTGCAATGGCGGAGACCGCGCCGTTTGCAACAGGCCTTTATGGCGTCAGCGAAATGGTTTTCGAGGCGTTTCTCGGGCTGATTAGAGCGGGCGTGTTGAAGCGCGAGATCGACGGTGCGGTGCTGCACGGCGCGTTCTTTTTGGGGCCGCAATCGTTCTATCGTGCGTTGCGCGAGATGACGCCGGACGAGCGCGCCCGCATCCAGATGACAGCGGTGTCCTTTACGAATGAACTTTACGGCGACGAGGCCGCCAAGCGTCGCGCCCGCGTTGACGCACGCTTCGTCAACAACGCGATGATCGCAACCCTGATGGGGACTGCGATCTCCGATGGTCTCGACAATGGTCAGGTGGTGAGCGGCGTCGGCGGACAATACAATTTTGTGACGCAGGCTTTTGCGCTCGAGGGCGCGCGCTCGATCCTCACTCTGGAGTCGACCAGACGAGAGAAGGGCGGCGTGGTGTCCAATATCCGCTGGACCTACGGCCATGCCACCATTCCGCGCCACCTGCGCGATATCGTCGTCACCGAATATGGGGTGGCGGACCTGCGCGGAAAAGCCGATGCTGACGTGATCGCGGCGATGCTCAACGTAACGGACTCGCGTTTTCAGGACCAGTTGATGCGGCAGGCGATCGACGCCGGAAAACTGCCGCGCGATCATCGGATTCCCGCGGCGCATTGCGACAACACGCCGACGCGCATCGCAGCCGCGCTGAGCCCAGCGTGTACGGCTGGACTGCTGCCGTCGTTTCCGTTCGGTAGCGATTTCACCGAGATCGAGCAGCGGCTGATATCGGCGCTTGAAATCTTGCGCGACGCATCACGTTCGCCGTTGGCACTCATCAGGTTGCTTATGGAAGGATTGCGTCCCGGCGATGCGTCGGTGCAACCCGCGCTTGCGCGTATGGGGCTTGATCATCCGAATACGTTTTCGGACAGGCTTTATCGTGCGCTTCTCAACGGCGCGCTGAAGGAGAGCAAGAAGTAAACACAGCGTCACCCTCGTCTCGCATCGAGCGATGACGCTAGGTGTTTGGTCCCGGCATTTTCTGGAGCGGGTTTAGTTTGAATCGCTTCGGTTCGCTTGTCCAGCATTTACAGATGAACTCGTAAGGCGTGAGGCCTTTGAGGGTTTTCAGCCTTCGACCGAAATTGTAAGCGTCGACGAAATCAGCGAGATGGCGTCGCAGTTGGTAGTGGCTGTCGTAGTGATAGCGTTTGACGGTGGCTTCCTTGATAGTGCGGTTCATTCGCTCGACCTGACCATTGGTCCACGGATGATTGATTTTGGTGAAGCGATGCTCGATGCCGTTCTCGCGGCATCGCATGTCGAACATGTGTGTCATGTAGCGGGCGGTTGGGCCATCGGCGTAGCGTGGCGCGAAACGGAACTGAATGCCGTTGTCCGTCAGGATCGTGTGAATCTTGTAAGGAACGGCGGCAATCAACGCGACCAGGAAGTCTGAGGCGGCCACACGGTTGGCGCTCTCGACCAACTGCACGAACGCGAATTTGCTCGTGCGATCGATAGCGACGAACAGATAGAGTTTGCCTTCGGCCGTCTGCACTTCGGCGATGTCGATGTGAAAGAAGCCTATCGGATAAGACTTGAACTTCTTCTTTGGTGGTCTGTCGCCCGCAACCTCGGGTAACCGACTGATCCCGTGCCGTTGCAAGCAACGATGTAATGACGAGCGCGTCAGGTGCGGGATCGTCGCTTGCAAGGCGTAGAGGCAATCATCGAGCGGCAGTAACGTATGCCGACGGAAGGCGACGACGATCGCCTCGTCCTCGACGGAAAGAACCGTCGACTTTGGCTCTTTAGGGCCGGTCGGCAAATCGCTGACCGACGAGCGCTGCTTCCACTTGGCGACCGTCTTCTGGTTTATCCCATAGCGCTTGGCCAGTGCCCTCAGGCTCTCTTGACTATGTTGTATCGCTCGACGGACCGCCTCTGTCGTTGTGGCGCTCCCGTGCAGAATTTGGCCCATAGCGCATCCTTCCATTCCAAGGAAAAGACTGCACCATCAAAGTCCGGGATCAAACACCTAGGTCATCGGTTCTTGTTGTTCGGCTTGCGCTTCTCGATGAACGCCGCCATGCCTTCGGCGCGATCTTCCAGCGCGAAGGTCGAACGAAACAGGTCGCGCTCGACGTTCACGCCTTCCGACAGCGTCGTCTCGAAGGCGCGATTCACGGCGTTCTTGGCCATCGCCGCGGCAGGACGCGACATCGAAGCGATTTTTTTCGCGGCGGCCATCGCCTCGTCCATCAGTTTGTCGACGGGCACGACCCGGCTGACGAGGCCCGAGCGCTCCGCCTCGGCAGCGTCCATCATTCGGCCCGTGAGGCAGAGGTCCATCGCCTTCGCTTTGCCGATGGCGCGGGTCAAACGCTGCGTGCCGCCGATGCCGGGAATGGTGCCGAGCGTTATTTCGGGCTGGCCGAATGTCGCGGTGTCGGAGGCGATGATGATGTCGCACATCATGGCAAGCTCGCAGCCGCCGCCGAGCGCATAGCCGCTGACCGCCGCGATAGTGGGCTTGCCGCAGGTGGCGATGCGGTCGCCCCCGATCGCTTTGAAGTCTTCGTTGAACATGTCGATGAAGCTTTTCGGCTGCATCTCCTTGATGTCGGCGCCGGCGGCAAAAGCCTTTTCGTTGCCGGTGATCAGGATGCATCCGATTTCGCATTCGGCTTCGAATTCATCTACCGCAGCAGCGATTTCGCGAAGCACCGCGAACGACAGCGCATTGAGCATTTTCGGGCGGTTCAATCTGATGACACCGACCTGGTCCTTACTCTCGACGATGATGTGTTCGAAACTGCGCATGGTCCGTCCCGCGTTGTCATTAGCCGGTCGTGAGGGGACGCGGCGGCTGACAATGTGCCTGCGCTCCAGTCGCGCGGCAAGCTTGCGGCAGCGAACACGAGGTCCACACCACCAGCAGGTCAATATACGCCGGCTTGAAAATCGGCGGCCCGCCGCCGGGGCGACGGACCATAAAGTCTCGGAGAACGGAATCCTGGCGGCCGTATGTCGGATCAGGCCATAAACATCCGGGCGGCGGACCCGATCGTGAGCAACCCGCCGAAGGCAATGAAGATCTTGCCGATCAGAGAGGTATGGTTCCAGGCAGAGCTGTCGCTTGATGCCGACTGACCGGTATCGCCACTAGAGGGCGACGTGATGTCAATCGAGGCTAATGCCAGGCGAGGTGCGTCCTGATGGCTGTCGGCCAGGGCGCGGTCAATTTCGTTGAGTTCATCGGAGGGAACGATATCCACGGCGGCCGCAAGGGAGGGGGTGTTGTCGGCATGTGGCGCTGCATCCCCCTGATTGGTAGCCAGCATCTCGCCGGCGCTATTGGCAAGTGCGCTCGCTGGGGTTTTTGCTGACTCGTCCTTGGACAAATCTTCCGTGGTGCCAGGGGAGATATCGGTGCTGGCGTTTGCGTTGGCGACCGTCGGCGGCAGCGGTATGTGCTTGTTGCTATCCTGGATTGCAGAGGCAGTTGATTCCTCCGGTTTTTTATCGGTTTTTGATTCGGGCTTGGTCGATTTCCGCGTGCGTGTGGCTTGCCGCTTGTGCGATGGGTGTTTGGCAAGTTTGCTGGATCTGACCGGCGCCACCGCTTTTTCGGTATGGGCGGCGGCTACTCCGGCGGGTTCCGCCACGCTGTCTGTCGCGCGCATTGGCCCTGCGAAACCAAGTAAAAGTCCGGCTGCGATGATCAACGCCGAGCGCCCGCTAGCCCCAATGCCCATGACGATTTCTCCCGGTTTGTCGGTTCCCTGACCGGCAAAAGAAACGTCCGGAGTGGCCACACCGGGGCAAAAAAAGGGAATTTTTCGACCACAAAGGCCAAATCGCGATGAAACCACCAAAATGAGGTGGCGGATGCCTGTTTTTGGCCTTGGGGCCTGCGGCAGGTGCGCCCGGTTATTGATCTGGCTGGCCGTGTATCCCGGAAGAAGAAACTGGCTTTCGGATACTCGATCAAAGGATACGGGTATCGAAGATACGGCTAAAGATTAACGCAACTCTATCCGGTTCTAGCCGTCCGCAGCGGCCGCTTGTTGCGTTCGATGAAAGCGCAGTACCTGTTGCGCAGTAGAGAGGCGCAGACATTCATAGGTCCGCTTCGCGGCATCGATGTCCGTCATCTCAACATGAGTCAGATCGCGGCGCATATCGATGATGGTTTTCACTGTTGCCCAGGAGAGGCCGCCTACCTTAGCCAGAATAAGTACGCCCTCGGTTTGGGATTCGATCATCATTTTTTCGGCGTCTGCGATCGAGACATTGGCGAGACAGGCAATGGCGGCATTCGTTTCATCGAACTTTCTGGCTTCCGCAAACACAGCGACTTCGTGCTCGTCCAGCCTCCCATCTTCGTACAGCGACCTGACCAGCCCATGTGCGATCGTCGTTTCCCTGCTGATGGTCCCGGGGGCCGAGCGTGCTCGCCGCGTTACCTCGCCAACGACGGCCGAAACGTCGTTTGCCCGATCTGGGTTAGCTGCCGCGAGACGCGCCCGCACCGCGGCGGAGGCCTTCGCGATCAGCTTCAAATAGTGATGCCGCGGGATCGACCGCCGCATTCCGACGCAGGTCGCGATGTCGTCGTTGCCTTCGGCGCGTTGGACCAACTGCGTGAAGCCAAGCTCGGAAAAATCAGCGCCCGGATTGTTGACGGTGCTATTGACGACTTCGTCGTTGCCTCGCTCGATCAGAACGTCAGTGACCGCGACGCTTAAGACTCTCCGCGTGGAGATCGCCAGCAAATGAGCCTGGCTTTTGCTACGGACGCTCTCGATAAGCACATCATCGCTGAGCCGTTCGGATTGCGACAGCACGGGCGCGGCGACTTCGATTAGATCGTCGAAGGCGAGGACGTTAATGATTTGCGGCGGAGCCTTGGCAACGGGAGCCAGGCGTCTGGCAAGTAGCGCTTTCGCCGAACTCTCGATGTGATGAATCAAGCAATTAAAAACGTCATCGAAGAGCGTGATTTGATCGTCGGAATAGTCGACCGTGTCGTTCAGGAAAAGGTCGGTGACTCGCTGCAGTGTTTCGATCCGCCGCGCGATTGTGCCATGGGTGAGAACGGTCTGGAGTTCCTCGAGCAGATTTGCCGACCCCGCCGACTTGGAAAGCATGGCTCTATCCTAGAGTTCTGCAGTGACGTTCCGATCGCGCTGATCCAGGATGGCTGCCGCGGCAGACCACTGCGGAATCGAGCGATCGGAGCCAAACTATTCAAATGGCCCGTCGATGAGTAGCTGGGCGGGGAATTTACGGCGAAAAGCCTTTAAGTTTGGTGTGTTTTTTTATCGGGATGTGCCTCGGGCAGGTTGTTCCACACGGAACGTTGCTCTTTATCAGATACCCATGGCGCTTGCCCTTTTCGCCGATTCGGGCACAACCTAGCCGTGGCCGAACGGCCGGTTACTTGTAATTTGAGAAGATTTTGCTTTGCCATTCGAACCTTCTTCCCCGCAAACCCGACCAATTCTACGAGACGGCAAGTGAGTACGACTCAGGCGGCTTCCGATGAAGCTCTAATTGCCCGGATCGCTCAAGGCGACCGCCTCGCCATGCAGGTGCTGTACGGGCGTCATCACGTCAGGGTCTTTCGTTTTGGACTGAGACTCGTGCGGAACGAACAGATCGCCGAAGACCTTATCAGCGAGGTTTTTCTCGATGTGTGGCGTCAGGCCGGCAAATTCGAAGGGCGATCCGCGGTCTCCACCTGGTTGCTGGCAATTATGCGATTCAAAGCCCTCTCTGCGCTTCGCCGCAGGAAGGATGCCGAACTCGATGATGAGACGGCCAATGAAATCGAGGATCAATCCGACGATCCGGAGGTGACGGTACAGAAGAAGGATACGGGAAACGCGCTCCGCAAGTGTCTGATGCAGCTTTCAGCCGAGCACCGAGAGATCGTCGATCTCGTCTACTACCACGAGAAATCGGTGGAAGAGGTCGCTGAGATTGTCGGAATACCCGAGAACACTGTTAAGACGCGACTGTTCTACGCGCGCAAGAAACTAGCCGGTCTGCTGCAGGCAGCCGGAATAGAACGAGGTTGGCCATGACAGCGGCGAAGAGGGTCACGGACGACGAGCCTGGAGATGTCGAGGCGCTGCTACCGTGGCATGCTGCCGGCACGTTAAGCGCACGTGACGTGGGCCGGGTTGAGGAAGCGCTCGCGCGCGATCCCGATCTGGCGAAGCAGTATGCGGTGATCCGGGATGAATATGCTGAAACCATTTCGCTCAATGAAAGCCTCGGCGCTCCGTCTGCAGGCGCGCTGCGAAAACTGTTCGCCGCAATCGACGCCGAGCCGGCACTGAGCGTACCGAAAGCGCGCCTCGGCCTGTCGGCGCGGATTTCGCAGTTCTTTAGCGACCTGTCGCCGCGCACATTTGCGGTGGCCGGTGCGGTTGGAGCGCTTGTGGTCGTGCTCCAGGCAAGCGTGATCGCCGCGATGCTGGCAAAGGACGATGGCGGCCAATCGTTTCGCACGGCCTCTCACCGCGCGCCGGATGCGCCATTGACCCGCGGACTGGCCGTGGAATCGGGACCGAAGGCGTTGGTGCGGTTCGCGCCGGATGCGCGCATGTCCGACATTAGTGCTTTCCTGGACACCTACCAGGCCACGATTGTTTCGGTGTCCCGCAACGGCCTGTTCCAGTTGCGCTTCGATCAGCACAAGGATTTTCCTGGCCTGTTGGGCAAGCTCCAGAGCGAAGCGATCGTCAATCTGGCGGTTCCTGCCGAGTAGTGGACGTGAACTTTGTCTGACCGCACTCGGTTTCCGCTTTGCGACGCCAGGGGAGCTACAATGGAGCACAGTGCGATGCGCCAGCGCATGACGGGCATAACGAAATGGCGCACCGCGCTCTTAGCCCTCACAAGCCTGTGCTGGATCGCATGCGATGCTTCGCCGGCACATGCGCAAGGTTATATGCAAGGATCCAGGGGCTCTTCGGGCTTCGGTACGCAAGGGCGCGCGCCGATGCCCTCGCCGGGCGGTGGACCGCGCGGCATGGGGCTAGGCTCCGGCCTGGGCTTGGGCTTAGGTTACGGGCTGATGCTCGGTGCTATCGGGACTCGCAGCAGGGCACCTTATGTCGAAGCACCTTACCGTGCCATCGAGCGCGACGGCGGTGTGAACAGCCGGCCATTGCGGCCCCGGCCCCGCAAAACAGTTATCCGTGAAGAGAAACCGCGAAAGCCGGTCATCGGGGTCACGGCGTCAGGCATTTCCTATATTCGCTACGCGCCTAATACATTTCCGGTTTGCACAGGCGGCAATGGCGCGATGAGCGGCGATTGCAACGGCCGTCCGTTCGTGGCCGACCTCGGAGGCAATGGTCCGCCAGCCCAGAGTCAAAACAGCGGGCCTCGCCGCAATGCGAGTCAGGCCGCAGTGACGCGCAACTATCTGCCTGGCGAGATTGTCGCTGAGACGGCCGCGATGCCGGACGCGCAACTCACCGCGCTGGCGCGGCGGCATCGGTTGCAGCGTGTCTTCTCTCAGAATTTTCTGCTGACGGGCAGTACGGTCAGTCTGTTTCGCATCGTCGGCCGCCGGCCGGTCGAAGATGTGCAACGTGAACTGCGCGCCGATGCGGCTGTGCGTTCGGCGCAGCCAAATTTCCGTTATATTCTACAGGATCAGAAGACGGCGGTAGCGACCGAAGGCGACCCTGCGCAGTATGTGCTGGCAAAGCTGCGGTTGCCGGAAGCGCATGGGTTGGCACACGGCAACGGCGTCATTGTAGCGGTGATCGATTCCGCAATCGATGCGGATCATCCTGAACTCGCCGGTTCGATAGCGGCGAGTTTCGATGCACTCGACAGCAAGGGCGAGCCGCACGTGCACGGCACCGGTATTGCCGGCGCGATCGTCGCCCATGCGCGGCTGATGGGGAGCGCTCCGTCCGCCAAGATTCTCGCAATCCGTGCCTTCGGTGTGACGGAGGGTACGGCCGAGAGCGCCTCGTTCACCATCCTCAAGAGTCTCGACTACGCGGCGGCTCATGGTGCGCAGATCATCAACATGAGTTTTGCCGGCCCGAAGGATGCGCTGGTCTCGCGCGGCATTGCTGCGGCCGCCGCGAAAAGCATCGTCATGGTGGCCGCGAGCGGTAATGCTGGTCCGAAATCGCCGCCGCTCCATCCGGCCGCCGACGCGCAGGTGATCGCGGTGAGCGCGACCGATGCCGACGACCGGTTGTTCGCGGCCTCCAATCGTGGCAGCCACGTTGCAGTCGCTGCTCCCGGTGTTGATATCTTCCTTCCTGCACCGAACGGAAAATATCAGATGACGTCGGGGACTTCGTTCTCCGCAGCTTACATCAGTGGTCTCGCTGCACTGGTTCTGGAGCGTCGTCCAACGCTGACACCCGCCGAAGTCCGCGGCATCCTGACGACAAGCGCGCGCGATCTCGGTGTGCCTGGCCGTGACGATCTGTTCGGTGCTGGCGAGGCGGATGCGTGTCGCGCTGTGCAAGCTGTTCCGGAAAACGCGGTTCCGACCGCTGACAAAACCGCGCCCGTCACGGCCGTGTCTGATCCGGTGCCTGCCGCATCCAGTGCTGTTCCTGTGACGACCAGTGAGGCCGCGCCTTCAAGCGAACCGCAGCCAGCGCCGGTAAGTACGAATCCAAGCGGCACTGATTCGTCCGCGAAATAGCTAGAGCATTTTGAGCGAAGTGAATGCTGGTTCGCGTGAAGAACACGCGTCAAATCAAAATCATAAAGCTCTGCTTCTGATTCCATCAGAGTCTTTCCAGATCGTTAAAAAAGTTTCTGTCTTCCTTGAACGTTTTCAGGGGGCTCGACGACAGAATGAGTGTGGGAGGCCAAACTCCCCTGAGGCTATATTAGGCGCGAGCGCCCATCCACCCCAGCGCCCATATGGCTTGACCCGCCCGGTTGTCCCCCCGGGCGGGTCTTCTCATTTTGATACCTCTTTGATTTTTAGTGATGTTTTCTTTTGATGTGTCAGTTTTGGGTCATTATCGAATAGGCTATCGGTGAGCTTCGCCTTCGGCATGGCGTGCGCATAGGTCTCCATAAACAGCGTCACCGAGTCCCATCCTCCCAAGTCCGCCGCTGTCTTTGGGTCTACGCCATTCCGCAGCATCGACGTGGCGAAACCATGCCGGCAACTGTGGAAGGTGAGGCGCTGGAATCCTTTGGCGGCCTCTGTTGTTGCTTCGATGTCTTCGTCCCACCAGCGGCGCAGCGTGGTCTCTCCGTAGCCAAATGGCCTTCGATCACGTGGGAGATTGGCAAGCGTTATGAGAAGACGCTGCGGGATATGTGGCGCTCTCCCCTTTTTGTTCTTCGTCTTCCGAACCAAGATCGTGCACGATTGGAAGTCTATATCGTTCCATTCAACCCGCCGCGCTTCGGATATGCGGCAAGCGGTCGCGAACATGAACGTAGCCAGCGCCGCTGTTATAGGTCTGGCATGGGCGCAGAACGTGTCCAGCCAATCAATCAAGACCGGCTTCTTTATTTTCTGCTCGAACTTAAATTTCCGAACTCGGATCGGCGGGCATAGATCAGACTCGGCGCAGTGGTTGATGACGGCGCGGGTAGGGGTGATAACTTGGCGATTGCGCGTCGCCGGTCCTGCTTGCGGGTAAATTTCAACCGCGCTCTGCCGGATAGACCCTGCGGTCATGTCTTTGACGAGCGTGTTCTTCCAATAGTTGGATTCATCCAGTCGATGCGCCAGCTACCTATGCAAAACTCCGCGACCTCGAAACAGCGCCTCCCGGTTCGTTCGCGACAGCATCCAATCTCCAATCCCTCCGGGAATCGCTCGGAAACACCGCACAAAACTTTAACCCGGCAGCGGCAAAAGATCAGTTGGCTGCTTCTCGATCTATTCGAGGACTTGATAAGCTCCTTCCGTCTCTCGATCCGGAAAGTATTGTGGCTGGAACCCCTGCCGCCACGCAAAAACTGTTTGAGCGCGGGAGAGGAAACTATGCCGCCGCGATGCGTTCCAACGACATCACAGGAGCGCTTGATCGAGCTAACACCGGTATCCTCGAGCGTGCGCAAGCTCGATCACAAGCCGCAAATTCCGGTCGCAACCTTGACAACACGATCCGGCAAAAAGTCGCTGCGGTCTTAGAAAAACCCAAAGAGATATCCGGCCTATCTGACACCGAACTGAGCGCTCTCAACACGGTCGTTGAAGGTGGCAAGGTGCGCAATACAGCGCGCGGCGTTGGGAATCAGTTTGCTGGCGGCGGGGTATCGGACAAACCTTGATGGCGAGCGCTGGCGGGGCTGCTGGATATTCCACTATCGGATGGCCAGGAGTCGTGTTTGGGGCGCTAACCCCTTTAGTGCTTGGTAGAGGCTCTCGCGCTTTGGCGAACGCCATAGCAAAACGGGACTTAAGTAAGGTTGATGAGCTTCTTTAGAAAGAGGTCGCCATTGTATCGGGAGCGATCATCCGGCGTTCCTGCCAAGGCTCAAGGGCTTCTTTCTAGGGAATTGGCGTTACGTGGCGGACTTGGCGGGGTCGCTGGGATACTGCATGGCATTGATGAGGACAGGTTATTTGAAAAGTGATCTCATCTCGAGCATCAGCGCTTGGCATCGCCGAGGGTCTTTTGAATACGAGCAATCGATGCCATCAACTCTATCTGTTGATTGTTCTCTATGAAAGCGCCTAGCCTCACTCGCAGACATTTTACGTACCCCACCGTAGGTAACGACGGTGCAATCGTCTCCGTAGCAAGTAGTCACATCACCGTTAGCTGGGTTGGCTACCAAAACAGCTAGCGCCGCGAATGTGATGATGGATAATCTCATCCGGGTGATGCTACGCGTGCCTAGAAGTTCGTCGTCGGGTGTCATTATTCAACCGACTGCGCGGCGCACTGTTGGCTCAGGAATCGGAGTGCGATTTTCTTCGGCGGCCTCTAGCCAGCAATCAATGGCGTCCTGCACGTTGGAGAGCGCCTCCGCTTCTGTCTCGCCGTCAGACATGCAGCCGGGGAGGTTAGGGACGGTCGCAAGAAAGCCGCCGCCATCTTCAGGAGAAAGAGGCTCGATCAACACGCTGTAATGCGGCCTGTTGGTCATTGTTCTGCGTCCTGTAAGCTTCGCACGAAGGCGACCAGCTTTTTGATATATATCGGTTTAATGGGCCTTTTTGAAGGGATCGTTAGAATCTCGCGCTTGCCCGGATAGGATACCTTGTAATGGGAACCGCCGCCGCGCGGAGGTACGCATTTGATCCATAGAACTCCACAGATCGCTTCCGCGGGCCTCCTGAAAGACGCCTGCAACAAGATGCGTGAGTACGTCTTCGCCAACGGCAAGCGGCTACAGGGCTTGGCGAACCGTCGCAACGATCCGGTGTGGGGTGAGCGCGCCTGGTGCTTGAGGGAGGACTGATATGCCTGCGCTTCTTTTTATCGCGAACCTGTTCGGGATCAGCGTGGCCCGGTTGCTTGTTTATACGGGCATTATCGTGGCGCTCTTTGTTGGCGCTCTCGCGATCCGCCAGCACTACATCAACAAGGGCTATCACAGCGCGATTGAAGCCGTGAAGAAGCAGGACGCCAAGGCCGTCGCTGCCGCGAACAAGGTTGAGGAAAAGACCGCTGTTTGTACCGAGACCAGCGGTTATTGGGACGTGATCTCTCAAAGCTGCAAGCTGGAGGACGTGGAATGAGGATCATTCTCTGGATAGCTGCGGCCGCCATGCTTGGCGGGTGCGCCGGACAGATGCCCGCCAGCGTCAAGGGCGAATGCAAGGTGTTCGCTGATCCGGGGTTCGCGGTCCAAGGCAAGCGCCTGAAAGACAAGCAATGGATCGGGAAGGCGCAGGAGACAGGGATTCAGGTCTGCGGTTGGAAGCGGCCAACGAAGTAAGAATGCTCACGCAAGGGACGACGCGCGGTGATGGCCTTTGATCCAACGATAACCTTTGGTGCGCTCCTAAACGCGGCCGTTCTTCTAGTCGGATTTTCGTTCGCCTTCGCTCCGGATCGATCTTCTCGTTCAACGCCTGAAGGCGGTTGAAGACGCAATCAAAGAGCAGAGCAACAACAACACGCGCATCGCCATCCTTGAAGAACGCGTCACTAACCACGGCAAGATGATCGCAACGAACCAGAACGTCATCGAGGATTTGCGCCACGGTAGGGGGCTCGTCACTGGCCCACGTCAGGGCGTGGATGGAGCGTACTAATGCACCCTAACCGCTTCCTTCTCGCGATCGCCATCTGGTCGGTGTTCGGAATCGTGTGTCTGATAGCCGGATATGGGCATGCGGGCGAGAAACCCATCCCTCCCGGCCTTCAACGCCTCATGGCCGAAGGAGCGGGAAGGGTTGTCACTCCGACCTGTGACGATGTGCGGGCTGTGGTGGCGTGGATCGGAGAGGCGAGGGCTGAGGAGACGGCCCGGGAAGCTGGGGCGAGCGAGTCTCAGATCAGGGACGCGAAGCGGTGCTTAAGAAATTGATGGTGCGGGCGAGGGGACTCGAACCCCAAGGCGGGGCCGTCATGTGCCTGCACATAACGAGAGCGCCAGCCAATCCAATGGCCAAGGCCCGCAGCAAGCCAAATCACCCTATCACACCTCGCGCCGGATCGGAATCTTCATGAGAGCCATCGTCATTATTACCCTTCTCCTATTGGCCGGCTGTGGCCCGTCGGGACCGACCGAAGCCGACATGGCCGGATGCGCGGTACGCAGCGGCGGACCTCCGATATCAACCCGTGAAGTTGCGGACTGCGCTGTCAACCGGGCTGAGTTAGGACATCCCAAGTAGGGCTACCTTAGCCACGAGGCGTTTGTTTTGGCTATGTCTTCGGCACGGTGCCAGCCTTCGATCTGCTCCGGCGTCAGAGACGCAGAGAACCGCTCCCACGCTTCCTTGAACTCGCCTTTGGCTTCATCCAGACTAGCGGCGTTGCCATTGCACCATGACGGGATCGGGAGAAGCGGGGTTACGTGCCACTGCCATACGACACCTTGCCAGGACCGCTCGTCGGCAAGCCTGATCCTCCCGATGCATCGATCCTTTTGGAAGACGCAATAGTCGTCCTTCAGCTTGTCGCCGGCAATGACCGTGGGACGGAGTAGGTAATCCATCTCTCCAATCTAAGGCGGCAGGCGTAGGATGCTAGCCCTTCTTCACCGGCCGTCGTTTCGATCCATGCTCCTTCACGAAGCCGAGACGGGGTTCGTTGAGGATATTGGAGAGGGGGTTCACCGCGCCTTCGCCCGGCGGACCTGCTCCCATCCGGCTTCTTTGATCGAATTTGCCAACTGCCGAGCCCGCACCAGTTCGATGGCTTCTTCACACCCGGCAGAAATGAAGTGATCTAGCAAATCTTCCATATCGGACCATTGAATCACGGACCGGAAATTGCTGGCCCTCTCGTTGCCTAACCCGAACGCGCGAAAGTAGTATTCGACCGATTGATTTTGCCGTGACGATGAAATGCGGTTGTGCGTTTGCTCGCAGTGGCTTCCTGTCCGTACCAACTTCACAATATCCTCCCCGCTTTTGACCCATCCTAGTCCGAACCGGAGGCGGGGTCATTTACCACGCGAGCCAGTTCTTCGGCCATGTCACGCGATAGGAACGGAAGATGCCCCCAAAGTTCCGGCATCAGTTCAACGGTGACGTTGAGGTTGCTACGAGAGCAATCGACCACAAACCAATATGGCCAATCGTCGGTTTGATCTGACGCAGAGCGGGCAAAGTAGCGCCCCGCCATCTCACCGCCCTCCATCACGGGGAGGGGAGGAAGTCCCTACACTCAGAAGCCCAAGAAAACTTGATGCCAAGCATAGTACTAGGCCGGTCAGGGCTACTTTCCCGCCGAACTCATGAGACCACCAGATAAATATCAAGACTCCTGACGTGGCCGTGAGTATCGAGCACAAGAGTATTATGTGGGCTATTCGTTTAAGGACAGAGGACACCCGCCCGCTCATGCCGCCTCTCCCTGTGAGAGAACGGGAGACGAACAAGGCTGTGTCAATTCTGCGTCACAGTTGAGTGATGTTCGAGATCCGTTCATGCAAATTGGCACGAGTTCAAACATCAACGAATTGCAAGAACGCCTGAAATAAATGGATTTCGGAATCCTCGCAGGAACCGGTTGTCCCACCGGGCGGGTCTTCTCATTTCTGTGTCCTTTTGATGTGCCTGCGTTTGTTCTGCGCTCCTATGCACAAAAGACACATAGGAACGACCGAGTTGTTTCCGCGTTTCACCCCCCGCAACAACAGGAGATTTGCGATGGATTGGAACCGTGTCGAAGGAAGCTGGAAGCAACTCAAAGGTGCGGTCAAGGAGCAATGGGGTAAGCTGACCGACGATGATCTTGATGTCATCGGTGGTAGGCGCGAACAGCTTGAGGGCAAAATTCAGGAACGCTACGGTTACCAGAAGGACCAAGCGAAGAAGGAAATCGATGATTGGTACGGTCGCCAGAAGTGGTGATCCTCAGCCCCGCCAAAAGGCGGGGCTTTTTATTGTGATCAGCGTTTCAGCGTGGGTCGGCAGCCTGCCATTCATCGCCGGAGCGAGCACAGTTTGTTTCGATCGCACGTTTGTGATCCAGCCACGCAGCATCTCCTTGCCGTTTGCGAGGCCGCCTGTAACATCCGTCCTGTGGACTGCTTCCACAATGGCGTCATATTCACGCCACAAAGCGCTGGACTTCGCGCAGGTTTTCCACAGAATATCCCGCAAGCTTGAATGATTCGTTCGTTGCGTCTGCGTCCGTTTCCCTCCCTGCGGACTGTCCCCCAATGACTCAACGATACGATGCCGGGCGTGCGCCCGACCACGCTCAAGATGTCCTCAATCGCTGGTGTGTACTTGCCGAACAGCGGCTCGATTTTCTGATCGAGCTTTATGAAAGCGGCAGGTGGCGACGTTACCATTCCGAAAATGCTTTCATGGAAAACCTGCGGGAGGCAAAGACCGTCGTCGAAGTCTGGCGAATGCTGGCGCGGCGTGAAGCCATGCCGGACAATCGGGCAGTCGACTGGTCGTGGCTCAATCGACCCTCCGACTCTCCCGCTATTCAGGGTGACACCGTGCCGGCTGGAGCTGCGGTGCCGCATGCAGCGCTGGCGATTGCCGGATCACAAGAGGACTCGATGCTTCGAGCGAACAACGATGTGCCGGCTGGAAAAGCGGCCTAGAACCTTTCCGTTTCTGTTGGAATCAGAAGCGGGGCTCTGAGGTAACTTGCCGAGGCAGGTGTGGCTTGAATCGTCGCCATCACCGCTTCGCTGGCCATCTTGATTTCAACGCACCGCGTTGGCGCCGATAACGATCTGCGCGTATTTAGCAGCGCCATTGGCTGCGAGGTCCGGCGTCACGGGCTTGGCGTGGTCAAGTCCCACCACCGCGCCGCGCGGCGTGTCCGAAATCACATTGGTGTTGACCAGCGCGGTACCAGCGCCGTCCGCGACCGAGACTCCGATGCCAATGAAGGTTTTGCGGATCACGTTGCCTGTGATCGCGACATCGCGAAGATATTTGTCCCAGCCTGCCATGATGCCGAACGACGGCGCGTTCTCGATGACGTTTCCGGTCACTGACGTATCCGCCTCGACGTAGATGCCGATGCCGGCATCGTCGTCAGGGGCGGTACCGATCGGCCGCTTCGGCAACAGGTTGCGGATCATGTTGCCCTGAACGACCGCAAGCCGTCCGCCCTCGTTGAAGTTGCAGACGGAGACCCCGACCGCCGCGCCGTCCACGGTGTTGTTGGCGATCACGGCGCCCTCGAAGGCAAACTCGGAGTACAGTGCCACCTCGCGCACACCGGTGATGCTGTTGCCGGTAATTTGAATGTTCGATGCCGAGTTGCCACGCACGGCGGAGTAATCGCAGTCGCTGATGCGATTGCCGCTGATGATGACGTTGCCGGCGCGAAACGCGTTGATGGCGTTGCCGTATTGGCCGGAGCCGCCTTGGCCGGCCTTGATGTTTTCGATCCGGTTGCCGGTGACGATCGAACCGTCGTCGCCGATGGCCGTACGCAGGATCTCGATGCCGTTGTCTTTTGTCCCGAGAATGGTGTTGCGCGCGATCGTCAGCCCGAGTGCGTCGAAGGAGACAATGCCCGTCGTTTCAATGTTATCGATGATATTGCCGCTAATCTCACCGGCGACATTTTCGAGCCAGATGCCGTTGCCGCCGCTGCCGGTGATTGCGCAATCCAGAATCCGGACATCGCGCCCGCCAAGGCAATGGATTAAGCCGCGCCGCCCGGGGAGGGGAATGCCGTCTCCATCAAGGGTGAGGTTGCTGAGGCCGATGTGGTCGGTACCCTCGGCTGCCAGCAGCGAAGCGCCGCCTGTGAACATCAGTGTGGTCGCGCCGCGCACGCCGATGAGTTGCGAGCCTTTGGCAAGTTGCAGCGGTCCGGTGCGGTAGACGCCGGGGGGCAGCGCGAGCGGCGCGTTGGCGCGGGTCGCCTCGTCGATCGCTCGTTGCAGCGCGCGGGTTTGGTCGCCGGTTGCGTTGGGCCGCACGCCATAATGAGTAGCGTCGCGCCCGAGCGTCGATGTCAGCGGTGCCGCACGGACTGCATCCGCCGGCATCGCCACTGCACCGGCGATGCCGGCGGCGGAAGCTCCAAGGATATGGCGTCGATGGATATCCATAGGTTGCTATCCTTTTGAGCCGAACAAACGCCTCTGGATGTAACCCGGAAAACGGAGATGACGGCTGGCGGGCGACGACGAAGGTGAGCGATTGTTGGCGACAGGGTTAATGCGGCGGCGTCGGGACCATTGGATTGTGCGGCACGAACAATCGTCCGCGCTCGACGACGACCACCACGACGAAAGCGGCGATTGTGCAAAGGAAAGCGCCGGTCGCGAACGGCAGCATGGTGCCATTGAAATCCTGCCCGATCAGGGCGCCGACGCCGCTGCCTAACAACGTTGTGATCGAGCCGAACAGGGATGATGCGGTTCCCGCGATATGGCCTTGCGGTTCCATCGCGAGCGCGGTGAAGTTCGAGAACATCAGCCCGAAAGCAAACATCGTGCCGATCGCGAACATCATATAGATCGGAAACGACAGCCAGCCCTGCCACGCGGTGAGCAGCGTCAGTGCTGCGATCACCACCGATCCCGTCAGAGCGCCGTGCGAGATCACCCGCATACCGAACCGGCCGACAATGCGCGCATTCAGGAAACCCGCCGCGGCAAGGCCGGTGGCGATGGCGGCGAAAGCGAGCGGAAAAGAGTCGCCGAGGCCGTAGATTCCGGTGAAGATCTGCTGTGAGCAGAACACATAGGCGAACAACACGCTCTGGATGCCGCCGGCGGCGAGTGCATATCCAATGGTCTGCCGGTTGGTGACAGTCTGGCGGAATGCGTCGAACACGCTTGCAGCGGTCAGCGGCTTGCGTCCCGCGGCCGGCAGGGTCTCCGGCAATCGGATTGCGCACCACGTCAGGGCGAGCAAACCGTAGGCGGTCAACACCACGAAGATGCCGCGCCACTCTGCGAACAGCAGAATCGCTTGACCGAGTGACGGCGCAAGGATGGGCACCGAGATGAAAATCATCATCGCCAGCGACATCACGCTCGCCATCCGCCGTCCAGCGTAGCAGTCGCGCACGATCGAGGTGGCGATGACGCGGGCGGCCGAACTTCCAACGCCCTGCAGCACCCGTGCCAGCAGCATCATTTCAAACGAGGATGCGATCACCGACAACAGGCCCGCGGCGCTGTAGAGCAGCATTCCACCGATCAGGATCGGACGGCGGCCGAACCGGTCAGACAGCGGCCCCATGATGAACTGGCCTGCGCCGAAGCCGGCCAGATACACCGAGATCACGGCCTGGACGTGGTTGGGATTGGCGATCCCGTAGGCATTGCCGACGTCCGGCATTGCCGGCAACATCATGTCTGTCGCAATTGGGTTTAGCGCCATGATGCAGGCGACGAGGGCGACAAACTCAGGAAACCCTCTCGGCTGATGGGCTTGTGACACCCACCCGTCCATATCGGTGTCGGTCATCGATTTGTCTCGGGAGATCGGTAAGCAGCCATATCGATACCGCTGTTGCGCTGCACAATGCCCGTTTCGGACATGGCTGTCCATCGCCGAACGCAGGGGACCATGAGTTTTCGAGATTTACGCGCGGCGTACCTCCTTAACGAGCTCCAGCAATATAGCCTCGCCGGCATCGGCCAGATGCTCCAGCGTAATGCCGCCGGGGACGCGAGCCGAGCCGTCGCGCTTCAGCGGTGGAACATGAATGAACGCAGCGAGGCGCGGTCCCGTTTGATGATCGGCGGCCTCGATGGCGCGCCAGCAGAGGTAATTGCAAACATAGCTGCCGGCATCGCGCGAGGCGCGGGCGTCGATGCCGGTCGGGCGTGCCGCGCGCAGCAGCCTGAAAACATGCGGTCCGAACGCACGCGCATTCGCCATGCCCGCGATCGAGCCCTTACGAACCCGCGTGCCGCGCCGGTCCGGCCAGATCGTCGTCACCGCGTTTCGCGCGCGGGTTTCGATCCGCAGCCAGGGTGTGCGCGCCGCGAGACCGAACATCAAGAGCGCGTGCGGACGATGCGTTGCAAGAAGCTGCGGCAGTTCAAGATCCACCGTGGCGTACGCGACATCGAAGATGTGGGTTGTGATCGTGACGTCGCTTAGCGCGGGTCGACGCAGCTTCGCGAGTCGTTCGACCAGCGGTGGGGTTGGGTTGAACGGCGCGCCTGGAAAGGGACCGAAGCCGGTGACGAGAATGCGGAGACCTTTGCTCATTTCAAACCGGGTCCATTTGTTCTTTGCCCTCTCCCCTGCGGGAGAGGGTAATCCGTCATCTCAGCAGTTCCGCGATCTGACTCGCCCCCAGCCCCGGCGTGAGACGACCTTCGGCGACCGCGGTCTCGGTCGCCTTCACTTTTGCGCGGATCGAAGGATCGTTGCGCAGGCGCGTCGTCATGCGGTCCTCGAACATCGACCACATCCACTTCACCTGTTGCTGGCTGCGTCGCTGCGTGAACTCGCCGGACGCGTTCATCGCGGCGCGGTGCTCGACGATTGTCTGCCACAGCTCCGGGATGCCTGATCCGGTCAGCCCCGAGTATGTCACGACCGGCGGGGACCAATGCTGCGAGCGGGGTGCGAGAATTTTTAGCGCGGAACGGTAGGACGCGGCCGCGGCATTGGCGCGCGGCAGATTATCGCCGTCGGCCTTGTTGATCGCGATCATATCGGCGAGTTCGACAATGCCCTTCTTGATGCCTTGCAATTCGTCGCCGGCGCCGGGCAGCATCAAAGCGAGAAAGAAATCCGTCATGTCGTACACGGCGGTTTCGGACTGTCCGATTCCCACCGTCTCCACCAGGATCACGTCGAAGCCCGCCGCTTCGCACAAAAGCATCGCCTCGCGCGTCCTCGCCGCAACACCCCCGAGCGTTCCCGCGGCGGGCGAGGGCCGGATGTAGGCCGTCTCGCATGCCGCCAGTCGCGCCATCCGTGTCTTGTCGCCCAAAATCGAGCCACCGCTGCGCACTGAGGACGGATCAACCGCCAGCACCGCGATCCGGTGACCACGCGCGATAAGGTCCATGCCGAGCGCGTCAATGGTGGTGGATTTTCCGACGCCGGGTGAGCCAGTAATGCCGACGCGAAGGGCATTGCCGGTCGCTGGCAGAAGTTCCTGCACCAGTTCACGCGCGGTGGCCTCGTGATCGGCGCGGCGGCTTTCGATCAGGGTGATGGCGCGCGCCAGCGCTGCGCGATTGCCGGCGCGGATGTTGGCGGCGATGCTTGGGATCGCAAGCGGGCCGTTCATTCGGCGTCGGGCTTCGTATCAGGAAGTTGGTCGCCCCCAAAGATTGCAAGACCCTGCGTCGAGAGGTTCTCTTTGAAAGTCTCCCACGGCACGAACACGGTATATGAACCTTCAGCGTAGGAACCGACGGCGTAGGGCGAGTAATGAAACGCGAGGCCGGCGCTCTTGCCGGCCATAGTGGAGGGGGCCAGCGATATCGCTCCGACATTCAACAGCGTAGGCTTCACCTCCTTGTACCAGTCGATGGCACCGGAATCGTCAATGCCGCGCGCCTCCTTCTCCACCTTTATCGCGGCCATGGCGGCATCGCGCAGCCTTTTCAGCGTTGGGCCGTTGTCGGCGGTTTCCTTGAAGAACGGACGTATGCTGATCTGCTTCTTCGCCTCTTCGTCCCACAGGATCGTATCGATGAGCGTATTGGGATGGGCACCGCCAGTGTAGACATAGTCGGTGCGCACGATGCTGACATACCGGCCGCCGACGTTCGATGTTTGGGCGTAGCTGCGTTCAAAGGTCCACGCGTGGCCATCGCGGAACAGCTCCGGCGAGGACTTGAACTCCTTCGCGGCATCCACGCGGTTCTTCTCGATCCAATGCTTGCCGTCCGCGAGAAGGTTGTCCGTCAGCGGCGCATTCGCCCGGATCGCGCTGTCGAGCGTCACGCTGGCGTCGATGTACTTGGTCTTGACGATGGAGTCGGGTTTCGACTTGGCAAGGGCGCCGCTGGCACATGCAATCGCGATGAGGCCGCCAAACAAAGAAAGTTTGACGAGAGATTTGATTGAAAGCGAGTCGTGGCAGATCATGGCAACACTCGTCATGGCGAGGCTTTACGTTCGGCCCACCTATCAAGATCGGGATGATTACACGAAGACGTAGGGGTTTGCGACAAGCGTGGGCATGACTGCGGTGTCAAAGTGGCTACGCTACCCCGTTGCCGCGCTATGGCCGAGCCGCGTGGTGAGCTTGCGGATCAGGTCTTCGGCGGCGTCCGCGATCACCGTTCCGGGTGGAAAGATTGCCTCCGCGCCGGCCTGGTAGAGCGCATCGTAATCCTGCGGCGGCACCACGCCGCCGACGATGATCATGATGTCGTCGCGGCCCTGCTTTTTCAGTGCGGCCTTCAATTCCGGAACTGTCGTCAAGTGAGCGGCAGCGAGCGAGGACACGCCGAGAATGTGTACGTCGTTTTCGACCGCCTGCCGCGCGGCTTCTTCCGCTGTCGCAAACAACGGTCCGATATCGACGTCGAATCCGACGTCGGCGAACGCGGAAGCGATTACTTTCTGGCCGCGATCGTGGCCGTCCTGGCCGATCTTGGCGACGAGGATGCGCGGGCGGCGTCCCTCGGCCTCATCGAAGGCGTCGATGAGCGCCTGCACCTTTGAAACCTTGTCGGACATGGCGGCAGCCTCGCGCTTGTAAACCCCGGTGATGGACCGGATTTCGGCGCGATGCCGGCCGAACACCTTCTCCATCGCGTCGGAAATTTCGCCGACGGTTGCCTTGGCGCGCGCCGCGTCGATGGCGAGCGCCAGCAGGTTGCCGTTGCCTTCGCCGGCCGAGCGCGTCAGCGCCGCGAGTGCGGCATCGACATCCTCCTGCCTGCGCTCGCCGCGCAACCGTTTCAGCTTCTCGATCTGCAAGCCACGCACCGTCGAGTTGTCGATCCTGAGCACGTCGATCGGCGTCTCGTGTTCGGGCTTGTACTTGTTGACACCGATCACAACCTGCTTTCCGGCATCGATCCTGGCTTGCGTCCTGGCGGCCGCTTCCTCGATGCGTAGCTTGGGCACGCCGGCCTCGATCGCCTTGGCCATGCCGCCGAGTTCCTCGACTTCGCGAATGTGGCCCCAGGCCTTCATTACGAGATCATGCGTGAGCCGTTCGACGTAATACGAGCCGCCCCAGGGATCGACGATGCGCGTGGTGCCGCTCTCCTGCTGCAGGAAAAGCTGAGTGTTGCGGGCGATGCGGGCAGAGAAGTCGGTCGGCAGCGCCAGGGCCTCGTCGAGCGCGTTGGTGTGCAGCGACTGGGTATGACCTTGCGTCGCCGCCATTGCTTCGATCGTGGTGCGGATCACGTTGTTGAAGACATCCTGCGCGGTCAGCGACCAGCCGGAGGTCTGGCAATGGGTACGCAAGGAGAGCGAGCGCGCATCTTTCGGATTGAACGGCTTCATGAGGTTGGCCCACAACAGCCGCGCGGCGCGCATCTTGGCGACTTCCATGAAGAAGTTCATGCCGGTCGCCCAGAAGAACGACAGCCGCGGCGCGAACCGGTCGATGTCCAGGCCGGCCTTAAGGCCCGCGCGGACATACTCGACGCCGTCGGCGAGCGTATAGGCGAGTTCGAGGTCTTGCGTCGCGCCTGCTTCCTGCATGTGGTAGCCGGAGACCGAAATCGAATTGTACTTCGGCATCTTGCGCGAGGCATAGGCGAAGATGTCGGAGACGATCCGCATCGAAGGCGCGGGCGGATAGATATAGGTGTTACGCACCATGAATTCTTTGAGGATGTCGTTCTGAATGGTGCCAGAGAGTTTTTCCGGTGGCACGCCCTGTTCTTCGGCTGCCACAACGAACAGTGCGAGAACCGGGAGCACCGCGCCGTTCATGGTCATCGACACGCTTATCCGGTCGAGCGGGATGCCGGCAAACAGTGTGCGCATGTCGTAGATGGAATCGATCGCCACGCCGGCCATGCCGACGTCACCCGAAACGCGCGGGTGATCCGAGTCGTAGCCGCGGTGGGTGGCGAGGTCGAAGGCAACCGACAGCCCCTTCTGGCCGGCGGCAAGATTGCGGCGATAGAAGGCGTTGGAATCCTCCGCCGTCGAGAACCCGGCATACTGCCTGATGGTCCAGGGCTGGTTGACGTACATGGTCGGGTAGGGGCCGCGCAGGTAAGGTGCGATGCCGGGCCATGTGTCGAGGAAGTCGATGCCGTCGAGATCGGCTTCGGAGTAGGCGGGTTTGACTGGAATGCCTTCTGGGGTCAGCCAGAATTCCGGAGATGGTTCGAAGTTTCCAGCGGAAAGAGGCGCAACCGGCGCGAACGCGACGTCGGCGAAATTGGGGATGAGGGTCATCATTATTCAGTCTTGGTCCGGGTGTTGGTGGCTGATGATGGTCGCCATCTTTTCCGGTCCGTAATTTTCGGTCGTGGTATGGCTCGGGAGGTTGACGATGGTCGCAATCCAGCCGAGCCGGGACTCCGTTCCGTATTGCCCGGTTGGCATCAGCAGGTCGGGCCGGTCGAATGCGCCGGTCATGATCTCGATGCAAGGGCCGCCAATGCGGCTGAAACCCAACGGTGTGCCGCAGGCGGCGCAGAAAACGCGCTCCGCGATGGAGGATGACCGGAACGTCGCCGGCGTACTCTTGGTCCAGCGGAAGTTCTCGCGCGGAATCTCGGCAAAAGACGCAAATGGCGCGCCGGCAGCTTTCTGGCACATGCGGCAGTGACAAATGCTGATGCGCACCGGGGGGGCCGTCAACGCGAAGCGGATGGCGCCACACTGGCATCCGCCGGTCTGCGACGGTTTCATCTTCTCGGCCATGATCGCTCCAATCGCAGCCAGACGTCGTTCAGCGCCGCCAACGCATTGGTCCCCGCGAAGATGAAATCGAACGCGCCTGCCTGGCGCAAAGCGGGTTCCAGCTCGTTTGGTTGGCCCGCCAGATAGATATGGCTTGCACCTGCGGCATGAAAGGCCTGCACCGCGAGAGCAGCCTGTTCGGCATAGACCTGATCCGAGGAACACAGGCAGACCATTTGGGCTCCAGACACCTTGAAGGCTTCGGCGAGCCGATCTTTTGCGTTCCCGCCGTTACCCGCCAACCTTGAATCGACCGCCTCGATGCCGCCGGCCTCGAAGAAGCTCCGGGCGAAGGTCACGCGGGCGGCGAAGTCGGCAGGGGCGCCGAGAGTGGCGAGGAAGATTTTCGGACGCGCGCCGGTGGCCTTGAGCCAATCGTCGGAACGGTCGCGCAGCTTTTCGAAGGGGGCAGCGAGCCGTATCGGCGTCAGCGCCTCGAAGATGATCTCTGCCTCGCCGCAAGGCTCGGGCGTGACCGGCCTGACGTCGAGCACGTTGGCCGGCTTCTCATGCAGGTTAGGAAATTCGCTGGTGCCGGTGAGCACGTCGCGCCGTTTTGCGACATTCATTTCCCGTGCAGCGCGCGTCATGGTAACGCTGCGCTGGATCAGGTTCTGTTCGAGTGCGGCGAAAGCTTCGCCGGCTTTCTCGATGTCCTGAAACAGCGCCCAGCTCTTCTGACCAAGCTGCTGCGTTAAGGCTTCGATGCCGCCCGAGCCTGCCGCCGGATCTGCGACTTTGGCGAGGCTAGCTTCCTCCAGCAGGATGAGTTGCGTGTTTCGCGCTATGCGCCGCGCGAAGTCGTCGGGCAAGCCGAGTGCTTGCGTATGCGGGAGCACGCAGACGCTGTCAGCGCCGCCGAGACCAGCCGAAAATGTTGCGACCGTGGCACGCAGCATATTCACGTAAGGGTCGCGCCGGGTCAGCATCCGCCATGCGGTTTCAGCGGCGATGAGCAAGGGCTTTGGCATGAGGCCGCAAGCCTGCTCGACCCGCGCCCACAAGAGCCGCAGCGCGCGGAATTTGGCCAGAGTCAGGAACTGGTCGGCATCGGCGCTGAGCCGCGCGTAGATCAGGCAGCGCGCCTCATCGAGGGTAATGCCGGCGCTTTCAAGAGCCCGAAGATAGGCCACCGCAGACGCCAGAACGAAGGCAAGCTCCTGAGCTTCCGATCCGCCGGCGTCGTGGATCACACGGCCATCGGCGACAAAGAATGGCCCCTTGAAGCCCCTGTCGGCGAGCACCTTAGCGGCATCCGTCACCGCTGGAATGATCTCAACCCACGCGCCCGTGCTCGATCCGGATGTCGCGCAGGCGCTGAGCGGATCGAAACCAAAGCGGATATCGCAAGTGGTCGGACTAATTCCTTTCGTTCTGATGTAGTCCGCGATTTGGAGCGCGACCGCGCGCGATTGCGGGCCGATCTGCAACTCCATGGAGATGCCTGCATCGAGAAAAACACCGTCCAGCACCTTGGCAACAGCTTCTGCGGTCGGCGGCAGTCCGAAGCCACGCGCGCCGTTGGCGCCCGCGAACACCAGCGTCAGGCCGCCAGCGCCGTTGTCGAGGTCATGCAGCGCCTGTGCGTTGGCCTGTGCGGGATCGGGATGATCGATCCGCTGCATGATCTGCCATGGTGCCGCCGCGGCGCGGCCGCCAATCGCGGACGCGCCTTTCGCTCGGGTATAGAGCGGTTCGATCCTAAGACCGTCATAGGTCTTTCCAACCAGCTTCTCGAATGGTGTGCCCTTCAGCACGTCATCGACCAGCTTGCGCCAGTCGGCTGCTGTAGCCGGTGCGAAATCGGCCGCCAGCGGTGGATTCATGAACTCGTCGGAAGCAGCGGGCATTCGTGCGCTCGTTTCCGGGAAATCTACAGTGTTTTCGAGCGAAGTGGATACCGGTTCGCGTGAAGAAAACGCGTCAAAACAACATCTAGAGCTTCGCTTCTGATTCAATCAGAAGCGGAAATGCTCCGGGTTTTCAAAATGCCACGCGGCGGCTGACAAGCCAAACGGTCGTTGTGGATCGATCAGTGGAGGTCGGGGAGGCGCTCGATTCCGGCGGTGGATATGTTGGCCAGCTCCTTAGCCGCGGTTCGCCCTGCAATCACGCGGTCCGGCGCGATTTCGGCAAGCGGAACCAGAACGAAGGCGCGCTCGAACAGGCGGGGATGTGGCAGCGTCAGTTCCGGTTTGTCGAGGACGGCGTCGTCATAGGCGATCAGATCGAGATCCAGCGTGCGCGGTCCCCAGCGTTTTTCGGTGCCGCGGTCGCGACCGAATTTCGTCTCGATCTTGTGCAGCGTGAACAGCAGCGCGTGCGGGTCGAGGCGGGTGTCGATCTCGATGCAGGCGTTGATGAAACGAGCCTGGTTCTCGTCGCCCCATGGCGGCGTGGTGTAGTCGGACGAACGGGCAAGAAGTTCGGCCTGCGCCATGCCGCATATGTTGGCGATGGCCTTGCGAAAAGTCTGCCGCACGTCTCCGACGTTTCCCCCGAGTGCGATCAGGACGCTGGCCATCGCGACAGCTATTCCCTGCTGCGAGTGAGCGAAATGCCGACGTCGTCGAAAATCGCCGGGATCGGCGCGTGCGGCTTGTGCACGGTGATTTTGATCGTGATCACGCGCGGAAAAGTAGCCAGAACCGCATCGGCAACGGCCCCTGCGGCACGTTCGAGCAGCTTGTAGTTGGCATCCTTGAACGCGGCGCTGGCTGTCGCCACCACGCCGGCATAGGACACCGTATCGGCGAGACGATCGGTGCGGGAGGATTCGGAAAGATCAGTCGATAGTTCGATGTCCATCACGAAGCGCTGGCCGACTTCGGTCTCGTGCTCCATGACGCCGTGCTGCGCGTGAATTACGAGGCCGCGGATAAAGATCGTGCCGGTCATGGTCCGGTCATCCCGACTGTTGTGGACTCGATGGCGTGCGCCACCCGCAGCGCCTGCACCGTGTCTGCCACATCGTGTGTGCGGATGATGCGCGCGCCGTTTCTTGCCGCGATCAGATGCGCAGCGAGCGAGCCGCCTAGCCGTTCGTCCGGCTCTGACGGCACCACCGTGTTGATGAAGCGCTTACGGGACGCGCCCACGAGAATCGGAAATCCGAGTGTCTGCAATTCATTGAGCCGGGCCAGCACGACCATGCTCTGTTCCGGCGTTTTGCCGAATCCAATGCCCGGATCGAGGACGATGTGGCCGGCAGGTATGCCGGCTTTCGCCGCGATCTTCAGCGATCGTTCGAAGAACTCAACGATGTCCCGCATGATGTCGAGCGTATCGTCGGGTTTGTCCCGGTTATGCATGACAATGACGGGCGCATTGTGCGCCGCCACCACGCGGGCCATGTCCGGATCGCGCTGCAATCCCCAGACGTCGTTGGCGATTGCGACCCCGTTCTCAAGCGCCCACTCGACAATCGAGGACTTCATGCTGTCGATGGATATGGGGGCTCCAAGCGCGACCACCGCAGCGAGAACCGGCTTTAGCCGCCGCATCTCCTCATCGTGCGAGACCGGCTGAGATCCGTAGGGGC
Source organism: Nitrobacter sp. TKz-YC02 (assembly GCF_049852135.1). Taxonomy (NCBI): domain Bacteria; kingdom Pseudomonadati; phylum Pseudomonadota; class Alphaproteobacteria; order Hyphomicrobiales; family Nitrobacteraceae; genus Nitrobacter; species Nitrobacter sp. TKz-YC02. The sequence continues at coordinate 2,353,451 of NZ_CP180728.1, read as the reverse complement.
GGGTGGATTCCGCGCCGATATCGATGATGTCCGCTCCTTCCGCGATCATGCGGCGCGCCTGCGCCAAGGCCCGGTCGGGCGTCATGAACTGACCGCCGTCGGAAAATGAGTCGGGGGTGATATTCAGGACTCCCATGACCGCCGGATACGGCCGCGACAGCAGCGCTTCGAGCGTGGGATGACGCGTCTCGTCCGCCACAGGTCTGGACATGGTATCTGCCGACGTCATGCGGTGGCTTTGCGCGGTCCAGCACATGCTGTCAAGGCTCGAAAAGACCCTTCAAAGGGTCGGGCCGTGCAGCAGCGGGCGGCTTAATAGGTGATCTTGAGTGGAAGCTTCCGCGCTTGCGCAATCAGCGTGCCGATCGACTTCTCCGAAGGAAGAACGCTGACAAGCCTGCGCTTGGTATTCACATCTTTCATGGCTTGAGCCAGACGGGCCGGGTTACGATGCGTCAATTCACGCACAGTGGTAACGCCGGCCGCGCGCAGCAGCTTGGTCTTCCCGTTGCCCATCCCCGGAATGCGCATGTAGTCGGCAAGATTGGCCCACTCTAGGAGTTGCTGTTCGCTGATGCCGGTCTTGGCGGCAAGCGCCTTGCGGCCTTTCGGCGTGCGCGCCGCTTCGAGGTAGGCATCGGTCGTTCTAATGCCGATAGATCTCAGCTTTTTGGCGTCGGGGGCGCTCAGCCCTTCGAGCTTGGAGATTGGATATGTCATGACGTTCGGCGGTCTAACGGTGCGTATTGAGGGCTGGCGAACGCTGAGCGGCCTATCCAGTTACGGGAAACCACAATCGAGCTTTTCGTGTCGGTTCTCGTAACGACCGCTGATAGAACCTTGTCGCCAGCACCTTCTTTGCTGCGAAAGTCCGGGATCGTGCCGACGACTGCTTCCGCGACAGCGGTGCCAACTGTCGCGGCACGCCGCTCCACCAGTTCGTTCATGGTACCCCGCCTCCACCGGTTGCTCGCCGGCTCGTTATTTATGCTTTCATCTTGATACCCTCGGGATGCGAAAGACAAGTCAGCAGGCAGAACAAACGCTCGTTGATCTGCAATCGCACGACGAGTGTTGCCGAGATGCAAGACCTGCGTACTCGATTATGCCGAAAACATCGCGGTCGCCGGTCATTTGCGAGTTAGAAAGCTTCTGCTCCGTTAGAAGATTTCGAGCGCCGCGTTGGGGTTCGCCGGTTTCAATCGGCGCGGAACTTGAAGTAGAATGATGGTTCGACGACGGGATCACGAAGAGGCGCTCATGGCGAAGACCGCGACCGGGATCGGCGATACCGATCAAGGTATCTTCATCGGCAAAGGTGAGCAGCCGGTGTGGCTGACGCTGGGCCTCGCCAACCGACACGGTCTTGTCACTGGCGCCACTGGAACTGGAAAAACCGTGTCGCTCCAGGTGATGGCGGAAGGATTTTCTCGCGCGGGTGTGCCGGTATTCGTCGCCGATATCAAAGGCGATCTGTCCGGCATTTCAGAGCCTGGCGCAGCCAAGGACTTCATACTCGAGCGCGCCAGGACGATGGGCCTTGGGTTCCAGCCTGATCAGTTCTCGACAATTTTCTGGGATGTTTTCGGTGAGCAGGGCCATCCGGTACGCGCCACCGTGTCGGAAATGGGTCCGTTGCTGTTGTCCCGCATGATGGATTTGAGCGAGGCTCAGGAGGGCGTGCTCAACATCGCCTTTCGAGTAGCAGACGAACAGGGGCTGCTTCTGCTCGATATGAAGGATCTTCGTGCCATCCTCTCTTTTATTGCCGAACATGCGGCAGAATTGACGACGCAGTACGGCAATGTGTCGAAGCAAAGTGTGGGAGCCATCCAGCGCCAGCTTCTGGTGCTCGAAAATCAAGGCGGCGACAAATTTTTCGGTGAGCCGGCACTGGATTTGAACGATTTCATGCGCACCGATCGCGACGGCCGCGGCATGGTCAACATCCTGGTTGCCGATAAGCTGATGCAGAGCCCGCGGCTTTATGCGACGTTTCTGTTGTGGATGTTGTCGGAGCTGTTCGAACAATTGCCAGAGGTCGGCGATCCGCCAAAACCGAAGCTTGTGTTCTTCTTCGACGAAGCCCACCTTCTGTTCAATGATGCGCCCAAAGCGTTGATGGATAAGATCGAGCAAGTGGTGCGGCTGATCCGCTCCAAGGGCGTCGGGGTTTATTTCGTCACTCAAAATCCGATCGATGTCCCGGACAAGGTGCTGGCCCAACTAGGAAACAGGGTTCAGCACGCGCTGCGCGCATTCACGCCCCGCGACCAGAAGGCCGTCGCGGCCGCGGCGCAGACGTTCCGGCCAAACCCGAAGCTGAACACGGCGCAGGTCATTACCGAACTCGGCAAGGGCGAGGCTCTCGTGTCGTGCCTTGAAGGCAACGGAACGCCGGCTATGGTCGAGCGTGTGATGGTACGGCCGCCGTCTGCGAGGATCGGCCCGATCACTCCTGAGGAACGTAAAGCGATCATTGCCGGCAGCCCGGTGAAGGGAAAGTACGACACTGCGATCGATTCCGAATCGGCTTACGAGATGCTTCAGAAGCGGGTCGAGGACACCGCGGTGACTACGGATGGATCGAACGGCGGAGTTCTTGATCAGATCGGATCGATCGTCGGCAGCGTATTCGGGACCAACACGCCCCGCGGCAGGTTGTCGACCGGGCAGGTGATCGCGCGCAGCGTCACCCGCTCCGTCACCAACAAGGTTGTCGGGGGGCTCGTCGCTGATATCGGCAAGTCGCTCGGCGGCTCGCTTGGCGGTTCGGTCGGTCGTGCGCTGGTGCGCGGCGCTCTCGGAGGGCTGCTGCGGCGTTGATCGCCCAGGCTGCTCTTTGGCTTGCGCCTTGGCAGAAGTGCGAGACAGTTTGCAGCCGGAAGCGCATCTGATAACGCAGTGCGCGCGGACGATGCCGCCGCGTGACAACGGAAAAATGCTCGTGCTGAGATGGCCATCGCTCTGGCGCCCGCTGGATGTCCTGTTTCTCGTGGCCTGCATCCTGCTGACTGCCGACGTTCTTGTTCCGGAAATCTGGGGACACGGCAAGACGAAGGATTATCCGTTGTGGTACTGGGCCGGACAGCAGATTCTGCACGGCGGCGATCTGTATCCGCAAGGGCCGAGCGAAGGCTTCGCCTTCCTTTACCCGCCATTGTCGGCCATTCTGCTTGCCATACCGAGCACCTTCGGAAAGATTCCGCTGTATCTTGGACTGTGCCTTCTCAATGCCGCCGCATGGTGGATGACGGCGCAACTCTCCAACGCGATGACAGGGGCGGGCACGACGCCTGGTCCTTGGCTCGAGGCGTTGCCGGGCATCGTGACGATCCCCTTCGTCTTCGATATGTTCGATCTCGGGCAGCCCAACCTCGTTCTTCTCGCGTTGATGCTGTTCGGATTCTGGTGTCTGTGGCAGGGATGCGGGTGGCTGTCGGGAAGCATGTTTGCGCTCGCGGCAGCCATCAAGGTCTTTCCCGTCGCCGTGCTGCCGTATCTGCTTTGGCGCCGCCATTGGACGAGCGCGATAAGCATGGTCGCGTCCCTGGGCGTTTTGCTGTTTCTGGTACCGGCTCCGATCCGTGGCTTCGACCGCAATGTTTCTGAGCTGACCACTTGGTACCGCGGAATGATCGGATCGAATTCGGAGCATGGGTTCGGGCAGCGTGACGCCCAGAACTGGTCCTGGGTCAATCAGTCCATCATCGCTGTTACGCATCGGCTTGTGCGTCCGGTCAATTATAACCAGATCGATCCCGCCAAACCGGCGCAATACATGAACGTGGCCAATGTCGATTACAGGACGGCGAACGGGATCGTGCTGGCTGTCTTCGCCGCGATAGGGCTGGGCTTTATCGCCATCATTCCGGCGCGGGCGAAAATGACGCAGCGATCGATCGCCGAGGAGGTCGGGATTCTGTTCTGCCTGATGACGCTCGCATCGCCGCTGGCTCGTCAGTATTACTTCGTTTGGCTGTTCTTTCCATTAACGATTCTGTTTCATCGTGCCGTGCTCGATTTTCGGCCAAAGGCGCGGGCGATCTCGCGCTTAGCGCTCGGTGCATCATTTGCGCTGATGGCGCTGTCGTTGCCGGTGTTTCCGAAAATTCTTCAAGCCGCCGGAAACAACCTCGCGGCGACGTTCATACTGATCGCCGCATTGGCGTGGCATATCCGTCACCCGTCACTGGCGAGTGGTCCGCATTCGGTCGCTCCGCCAGAAAAAGTTTGAACGGTCGTTTAACCCGCAACTCAGGGGACAACAAAAATGTCCGGCACGTCGCAACTGCAAGCCATCCTCGATCACATCGACGCCGACTTCGACAACAGCCTGAACCGGCTGTTCGCGCTGCTCCGCATCAAATCGATCTCAGCCGATCCGGCATTTGCTGGCGATTGCAAGGCGGCGGCCGATCATCTCGCAGCCGATATCGCGACACTGAAATTTGCCGCGGAGGTCCGACCGACGGCTGGCCATCCCGCGATCGTCGCCAAAAGCAACGGCAACACCGGATCGCGGCCGCATGTTCTGTTCTATGGCCACTATGACGTTCAGCCGGTCGATCCGCTGAATTTGTGGCATCGGCCGCCGTTCGAACCGGTGGTGACGAACCACGCGGACGGCCGCAAGATTATTGTGGCGCGCGGCGCGGAAGACGACAAAGGTCAGTTGATGACGTTCGTCGAGGCTTGCCGCGCCTGGATGTCGGTGACCGGTTCGTTGCCGCTCGACGTGACGATCTTGATCGAGGGCGAGGAGGAGGTGGGCTCGAAAAACTTCGTGCCTTTCCTCGAGCAGAACAAGAAGGATCTTGCCGCGGATTTCGCTTTGGTGTGCGACACCGGCATGTGGGATCCCGACACGCCGGCGATCACCACGTCGCTGCGCGGATTGGTCTATGAGGAAGTGATCATCAGAGCCGCGAACCGCGATCTGCATTCCGGCCTTTTCGGCGGCGGTGCTCAAAACCCGATCCGAGTCCTGACCCGAATCCTTGGCGGCCTTCATGACGATGACGGCCGCATCACACTTCCCGGTTTCTACGATGGCGTGAAGGATTTGCCGTCCGACATCCGCGCTCAGTGGGCTCAGCTCGATTTGACGCCGGATCGATTCCTGAAGCCGATCGGACTCTCGATTCCTGCCGGTGAAAAGGATCGTTTGCTGATCGAGCAGGTCGTGTCGCGACCGACCTGCGACATCAACGGAATTGTCGGCGGCTACACGGGAGAGGGGTCCAAGACGGTGATTCCGGCGCAGGCGTCGGCGAAAATTTCGTTCCGCCTCGTCGAGGGGCAGGAGCCCAAAAAAATACGTGACGCTTTCCGTGCGTTCGTGAAGGAGCGCGTGCCGGCGGACTGCTCGGTCGAGTTTCTCGATCATGCCGGCGCGCCCGCGATTGCGCTCGACTGGAACATGAAGCCACTGGCGGCCGCGAAGCAGGCGCTGACCGATGAATGGAATAAGGAGGCGCAGCTGATCGGCTGCGGCGCGTCAATTCCTATCGTTGCCGATTTCAAGACCTCGCTGGGTCTCGACACGGTGCTGGTCGGCTTCGGCCTCGAGGACGACAACATCCATTCGCCGAACGAGAAATACGACCTGAAAAGTTTTCACAAAGGTATCCGGTCGTGGGCGCGGATTCTCGCTGCGCTTGCGGAAGCGCCGCGCTGAAGCCAGCTTCGGGCTTCATGTGCAAACGCCGCCCGGAATTGGGCGGCGTTGGATTGAGGTGTAGAGGATGGTGACTAAGCCTTACACCAAATCCGACGTCAGACAAGTTCGAACAGATCTGCTGGCCTGATCGCTGGATTCTAGCGCTCCTTTGCCGCTGAATTGAACCATTTCCGTCGTTTGCAGTTGACCTCATCGCCATCGTGTTGTCGGTAATGGGGACCGAAATGGCGGGCGGCGAGGCCGGATAGCTTGGCTATCAGGCGCTGTCGTCTCCTTTGGGGGGACGGAGCTTTTCGATGAGCGTGCTTTTAGTCGCCGGGTTCGTTGTATTCGTGGCCGGTCTGGTGACGATCGCCTTCGGGATTCCCATCAAGGAGTTCAGCTTCGGCGATACCCTGGTCGTATCCGGCGCGGTCGTGACCTGCACGGGCCTGATTATGATCAGCCTGTCGGTCGTCGTCCGCGAATTGCGAAGGGTCGCGGACCAACTCGGCTCCGGAGCATTTGTTGATCGCGATGATAGTGCCCACGCGCCCATTCTGCCGGGCAGGCACATCGAAGAGCGCCCACCTCCGCTGTCTGACAGCGATCGGGTCGCACCAAGCCTGGGGAGCGACCGGAGCGCTACGGCCTCTGTCCTGTCGCCACGCCGGCAAGCGGACGTGTTCGACCGTGACCGCGAGACCGTTGTCGCGGTCGAGGATGCGGAGTTTCCGGCATCCTCCGACGAGCCATCGCAGCCGAAACCACGACGCAATCTTCTGTTTGCGTCCATGATGAAGGAGCGCGAGCGGGTGGTCGTGGACCAAGCCGGGCCGGCTGGTTCATCCGCGCTTGCGAGACATGCTCGTGATCCTGAGGCGCCCCGGCCAGCATCGAGAGCCGACCGCCCGTCGGCCCCGCCGGATCACAACGCGTCCTCCGTCACCGTGCTGAGGTCCGGTGTGGTCAACGGAATGGCCTATTCGCTTTATTCCGACGGTACGATCGACGCCCAACTGTCGGAGGGCACGATGCGCTTCGCCTCGATTGATCGACTGCGCGCCCATCTCGATCAAGGCTCCGACCGCCCGTCTCCCAAATAAAGTTCCGCGTGCGCGCCTTCCGTTCTTGTCATGCCGGCAGCAATCCGGTCATATTCCTTGGGGCGCAAAGGCCGATTCTGATCGCATTCCGAGCGTATCGATGCTTTACGATCCGGAAAATTTGAGATCATGAGCGATTCAGCGGGTAAAAGTTTTCTCGACCTCACGGCGGAGATCGTTTCCGCCTACCTCAGCAACAACACGACGCCGGCCTCGGAAATTCCCGCCCTTATCAGCCAGGTGCATGCCGCGCTGCTGCGCGTGTCGTCCGGGCGGGGTGAATTACCGTCGGAACCGACCAAGCCGGCCGTGCCGGTCAAGAAATCGATGACGGCCGACTACCTGATCTGCCTGGAGGACGGGAAGCGCTTCAAATCGCTCAAGCGCCATCTGCGGTCTCAGTACAACATGAGCCCCGAGCAGTATCGGGACAAATGGAAGCTCCCCGCGGATTATCCCATGGTGGCCCCCAACTACGCGGTCACGCGATCGCAACTGGCCAAGAACATGGGCCTTGGCCAGCAGCGCCGGCGCCGAAAATAGCGCGAGCGGTTGAAAGGCGTTTATCAGCATTGCGGTGAACAACATCTGCACCGCTACCTTGCCGAGTTTGATTTCCGTTGCAGCACCCGAATTTCAGTTGGTTACAACGACACGATGCGCAGCGAAGCCGCGCTTAAGGGTATCGTTGGCAAACGCCTAATGTATCGCAGACCTGACGAAGCCAAGGTATCGTAAGCAGATGGCGCTAAAGTTTTGGCGGTAGCGAAAAGCAAAGGGATAATATGCGCTATCTTGTTATTGTTCAGCTTGGACAGGCAACCGTCTCTCACGTCTCCAATCTGGTTCCTAGTCTGCAAGCCGAATTAGGTGCGATGTCAAAGGAGCCTGTTGAACTCGCTTTTCGGTCGGCTCCAGCAGACTTATTCGGCTTTTTTGTCGATACCGACTTGGCACCACAGCAAATCAGAGCGCGCATTGAGTCACCCGGAGGAGTTTCATCTTTAACGAGCAAAATGCCAATATTGGAGGGCAATGACGCGCTGCTAATAATCCAACTCGGCGCGGAGGCTGACAGCACCAAGGGATTTACGCGCGCCTTGACGTGGCTTCAGCGTCACTAAAGATCGCGGCCACTTGTTTTTTTCTAATCCATATTTCGATTGTGGCTATCGCTACTGCAAAAGGAGAAAACAGTAGCCATTGCCGCATTCAGGACGCCCCTCTCTTAAGGACAGATTTTTTTGCTGGCTTAGCTGGCGGCTTGGTCGCCGTATGAGGCTTCGGCTTCATCTTGAGCATCCGCTTCAAGATTTCATCCCGTTCTCTTTATTTTGCTTCGTTCCCGTCAATAAAAACCTCTGGATTCCAGTAGCAAGCAGGGTGCTCTGTCGTTTGCCCGCGTTTTTGGTGTTTTTTTCGGGAATTACCCCGGGAAACTGGCGGGATTGGTTTTTGCGAATCGTCTCGGGAGCCCTACAATATGAATTGTCAGAGAAAAGCGGGACCGATCCGCCCTCGAAAAGTAGATCGGCCCTGCAACATCTTCTGACTGGCGATCCCTCCGGTTCGAGCCGGGGACCACACCATCCTCGCAGTTCGAAATGCGAGGCTCGAAGCAAAGGCCGTTTCCGGGTCCACCCGGGGCGGCCTTTGTGATTCTAGGACTCATCATCCTCAAAAGAGGATAAATCCTATTTCACGTTTTGTGAACTTCCAAAGCCTTTGGAAGCTCAACTCTCAACTGTGTTGCTGCCCTGTCTCGGACCCCAGACATACTGATCAAATAGAATGGTACTTCAAGTATAATTAGGAATATTATCCCCAACGATACCCTGAGCTTTAAATTTAACGAAAAAATGCTATCCCCGGGTAGAGAACAACCTCTAGGATATGTGATTATTTTCCTAGATGGCCTGCTTCATGCTTCTGACCTATCCGTCCACTTCACCCGCATCCCGCCGGCGGTCGCGAACCTGGGCAAGGCTCGTCTGTCACGATATCGCGCGACTGGTCGCCGGAGAGTTTGGTCTCGATGCTGCGGCGATGATATCGCCGACCCGCGGCGCGCCGCACGCCGCCTTTGCCCGGCAGGTCGCCATGTATCTGGCTCACGTCGGTTTTGCGTTGAGTTTCGAGGCAATCGGCCGTGCCTTCGATCGTGATCGCACCACGGTCTCGCATGCATGCCGCGTCGTGGAGGACAGCCGCGATGACCTCAGGCTTGATCGCCGGCTCGCAGCGCTCGAAGCGATGTGCACGGTTTGCGGCGAACGCCTCGATGGACCATCCGATGATGGCCTCTAATCGCGGCGGCCCTAAATCGCCGCGTCGCCCGAAAGAGCGGCCGGTTGAAATCGTGGACCGGTTTCGCGCGCAGCATCTCTCGCTTGCCGAGCGCGAGATCGTGACCGACGCAGGCGTTGCGACCGTGATGGCCAATGACAGCGAGAGCCCTCTCGCCTGGCTGGCGCGGCGTAAGGGTCGCGATGGACGCGCCATGATCAGCCCCAATCAGTTCGCGGCCGGCGAAAGATTGCGCGCGGATTTTACGCGTGGGAATCTCACGCCGCGGGTGACCTTGAACTGGTCGGCGCCGACCGGAGGACGCGGGTCCGGAGCCGGCGCCTGTGAGATGACCGATCTGATCGTGGCAGCGCGGCAGCGTGTGCGGCTGGCGCTGGAAGCGTGCGGACCGGAATTTTCCGGCCTGTTGATGGATGTCTGCTGTTTTCTTCGCGGGCTCGAAGATGTCGAACGCGAACGCGGGTGGCCCCCGCGATCGGCGAAAGTCGTGCTGCAACTGGCACTGGACAGGCTGGCGAGGCACTACGGTCTCCACGCGCGTGCAGACACGAGTGCCTACGTGCGGACGTGGTTGGCCAGCGATGCAAGGTTTACGAGCGGCTAGAGCGTTTCGAGCGAAGTGGAATCCGGTTCGCGTGAAGAAAACGCTCCAGATGGGATCGCGCGTCGTTCGCGCGACCCACATTCCCTCTTGCCCGAAATTCGAAAGGCGAAAACCAGCCTCAGGCTGCGGCAGCCAGCGCTTCGCGCGCGTCCCTGCGAATGCGCTCAACCATTGCGCGCAGCCCGTTGGACCGTTGCGGCGTGAGATGCTCGCGGAAGCCGAGGTCATCGAAGACGGCGATCGCGTCGGTGTCCAGAATGTCCTGTGGCTTCCTGCCGGAAAAAAGCGTGAGCAGGATCGCAATCAGCCCGCGAACGATATGCGCGTCGCTGTCGCCGACATAGGTCAGCACCGGGTGGCTGTCAGCGCCGCGACCGGCTTTGAGCGACAGCCAGACCTGACTGGCGCAGCCCTGCACCTTGTTCGCCGCGGAGTGCTCGGCCTCGCTCATGGGCTCAAGGGTGCGTCCGAGTTCGATGACGTACCGGTAGCGGTCGTCCCACTCTTCCAGAATCTCAAAGTTGTCCCTGATCTCGTCGATCGTCGTCATCACGGCTCATGTGTAATGTGTCCCAGCTGGCTAATATAAGGCCATGGAGACATAAAATCGATATGGACCCGGCGATCTATGGGAATTGTTCCCTCGGGACGGTTTTCGGAGCAGCGAGATGCCATTCCGCCTGCAGATCCTCCGGCGTCAGGGTGTCGTGCTGCGTGTCGCCGGAAGCCGCCGTTTCGACGGAGGGAATACCGTCGATCGACCCTGTATGGTCGGGAGGGCGCTTCTCGGTGATGATCCGGTAGAGTTTTCTCGCGCCGTCCTGCGCGCGCTGGCCGATTGCGGAGGCAGCCTGGCCACCGACCTCGCAAACACCCGGTTGACGTGTGCAGAATTGACTCATGTCCGATACGGCGGCTGTGGCGGCCGATACAGCGTCGGAAGCCCCAATCTTGGGTGCCTTGTTCGCCTCGGGCGCCTCATCCCTCGGCAGCAGCACGAGCACGAGCCCGAGCCAGAATGCCATGCGAAGCAGGAAAAACATGTCGCGTCCCTATGCGTTTTTGATCTTCGTCACGTTGCGTTGAATTCCGCAATCTGTCCTTTCCCTATCAAATGGTCCTGAATCCCCCGTATGCTCGGCGCCTTCGGGCAAACAAAATCCCGCAAAACGGCTGCAGAATTTGATTCGGCGTAAATTTTCGATTGATGCGCGTTTGCGGAACGCGGTCGCCGACGCGACGCCGGTCCTCGGTGTCATCGGTATATGGTGGCGGAAACCTTGCGTTCACCATTCGCACCGATGACGGCGTTGCAAGGCGACAAAGAGCCATCCGTGTGTGCTGTTTCGTGACGAAGTGAGCTTCGCCTTAGCGTTCGCTTAAGTTCACTCTGACACGTTGAGCCCACAAATGGAGGCGTTCCGGCGCGTCGGATACGACGTTAGCTGAAGCGCAAGCAACGTGACCGCATTGACCATCATCCAGGACCGTCTCGACGCGTTGCTGCATCCATCGGCGCGATACGACGCGTTGACGCGGGCGCGGCATCGAACCTTCATGGGGCCGCGGCTGCTCGGCAGTCTCGTCGCGCTCGCGGCGTTTCCGATGTATCTGGCGATCCGCGGTGCACCGACGGCACTGGAAGTGGTGGCTTTCGCCTGGCTCGTCGTGCCGATCTTGCTGTCCTATTTCCTGTCACGCACCGGCCGCTACGAAGGCGCGCACGTGCTGTCGTCGATCGCGCTCGCCGGTCTCGTCATGATGATCGCGCTCCCGACCGGTGGGATTGAATCGTTCGCTGCCGTCTGGCTCGTTGTGATTCCGCTGGAGGCGGCGCTGTCCGCGTCCCGCCGTGTCGTCGTCTTCGCCGCGATGCTTGCAGTGTCGTGCGTGCTCGCGCTGATCGGGATGAGCTATTTTGATGTTTTGCCACTGCCCGATGCCGGCGTGGCGGCGCATAGCGTTTTCATGGCGTTCGGTATTGCGTCCGCCATGCTCTATGCCGCCGGGGTGGCGTTCGGTTACGAAGCGCTGATGCGCACCGGCGCCTCACTGCTGAATGTCGAGGAAGACCGTTATCGCCTGCTGGCGCGCCACATGTGCGACGTGATTTCGCGTCACCGGCGCAACGGCGCCGTGCAGTTCATTTCGCCGGCTGCGGAAGCCCTGCTCGGCGTGCCGGTGTCGGAGTTGCAGGATCATGGTCTGTTCGATCGGGTCCACGTCGCTGATCGCCCGGCCTATCTCACTGCGCTCGCGGCGGCTGCACTTGGCAAGGACGCCCAAAGCGTCGAATTCAGACTCAGGCGCGAAGTCGCGTCTGGTGCGAAATCAGAGGCGCGGTCTTCGGGGGATTTCATATGGGTGGAAATGCGGTGCCGACCGCTTGAGCCGTCCTCCTTGGCCGAACCCGAAGTCGTCGCGGTGATGCGGGACGTCACCGACCGGAAGCAGCAGGAGCACGCGCTGGATCTGGCGCGCACCACGGCCGAACGTGCTGACGCTGCCAAGACACGGTTTCTCGCGACCATGAGCCACGAACTGCGAACGCCGCTCAATGCCATCATCGGATTTTCAGAGATGATCGTTCAGGAAGCGACGCTGCCGCTCGATGCCACGCGCCGCAAGGAGTATGCCCAGCTCATTAACGACTCCGGCCAGCATCTATTATCGGTGGTCAACAGCATTCTCGATATGTCGAAAATGGAGTCCGGGAATTTCGAGATATTGCCCGAGCCGTTCACGCCGCGCGAGGTGCTGCTCAACGGGAGCAATCTGCTCGCGCTCAAGGCGCGCGACAACGGTATCGAGCTGGTCACGCGCGTTCCGGAAAATTTGCCGCAGATGATTGGCGATCCGCGCGCGTTCAAACAAATCGTTCTGAATCTGGTATCGAATGCCATCAAGTTCACGGAGCGGGGCGGCCGCGTTACGATCTCGGCCCGCGTCGAAGGATCGCGCATGGCGCTGCGCGTGATGGACAACGGTGTCGGCATCGCGCAGGAAGATCTTAAGCGGATTGGCGACCCCTTCTTCCAGGCGGGGAAAACCTATCAACGACGTCAGGAAGGGACTGGGCTTGGATTGTCGATCGTCAAGAGTCTGGTTGCGTTGCACCAGGGCGAGATCGACGTGCAGAGCAAGGTAGAAGAGGGGACCACGGTAACCGTCATGTTGCCGCTGATACTCGTGCCCGACGCGGAGTCGGCATCGAATAACATCGCGACGCTGACGCCGGCCTCCCGCTCCGGCAAGCAGGATCAAGATTACCGGGTGAGGAAGAGTGCCTAGAAAAATTGTTGAAGAGGGTGTGATGCGGCCACGCCGTCGCAGCGTGGCAACCAGGAAGAGCGAAGTTGACGAGGAACGCGGTCTCGCGATGCGCGTGCTCCTGCATAGCCCGAAAGATCTCGTTGCCGGGTGCCTAGCTTTTACCGCCATCGGTGCGATCGTCACGAACGCCATGTTCATGCAGGCCGGCCATCATCCGTCGCCGATGTTCGGATCGGCTGTCACCATGCCGCTGGTGCAACAGAGCAATCCGCTGCCGCGGCCTCGACCAGTCGAGGCGGATCAGACGGGGACGACAGAACAGCACGCGAGTGCGGGAGAAGCGCCCACCAATCCTGTCAAAACGACTGGGTCGCATAGCGATCCCGTCGCCGATCTTATCAATGCGAATCGTCGCGTCGCCGCCGTGCAGCGGATATTGACGGAATATGGCTATGGTCAATTTAAGCCGACAGGAACGGCCGGACCCGAAACCCAGGCAGCGATCCGGAAATTCGAGCAGGCTCGCCGGATGCCGGTGACCGGCCAGATGTCCGATCGTCTCGTGCGCGAGCTCGTTGCCCTGACCGGACGGCCGATCGATTAGACTACAGCGTTTCGAGCGAAACATATCCTCGGGCTTGACCCGAGGATGGATGACCTGTTCGCGTAAAGAAAACACGTCAAAACAAAAAGCTAAAGGCCCGGCTTTGATTCATCAAAGCCGGAAATAGCTTTAGCGAGCTCCGTTGTTGCGTGGACTCCCGCCGCCTTTTCACTTCTCCTCGTCGGGAGAGGTCGAGAGCTATCGCACCCCGTAACTTGCCACCCGGATGCCGCCAAAAATCGCGAGGCCTGGCGCAAGGAACCCGGTCGGGTTTTGGTAGCGGGCATCAAAGAGATTATCGATCCGCCCGAATATCTTGACCTGGTCATTGACGGCGTAGTCGCCACGCAAGTTCACCAGCGTATAGCCCGGCGCTACAATTCCGGAGATTGAACCGTCGCGGGTGACATCAATCCAGTCGTTGACGCGGAGCACGGTCGCCGACAGTGTCAATGCATCGAGGGGGAGCCAGGTCGCGGTTGCGCTCCACTTTTCCTTCGGTCGGCGCAGCAGCTGCATACCGGTGGCTGCATTGACGGCACGGGTAAAGGTGTAATCTGCGCGAATTCCGAAACGCTCGGTGATCTGTGCCGAAACGAAAGTTTCGGTGCCTTCGGTCGTCGCACTGTTCACGTTCACCAACGATGTGAACGTGGCATTGTAGTCGATCAGGTTGGTGATGTCGTTGTGGAAGTAAGTCGAGCCGAACCGTACGCGATCGTTGAACAGCGGTTGCTCGAATCCGGCATCGTAGCCGCGACTATCTTCCGGTTTCAGGTTGCGATTGGCGAAGAAATTGAAGGTTGGAAAGTCCCGGAACAGCTGGCTCAGCGAAGGCGCCTTGAATCCCGTGCCGTAGCTTGCTTTCAGTTTCGTTTCCGTGATGGGAACAATGATCGCCGGCGCGACTCGGTAGGTCATACGCTCGCCGAACAGGTCGTTGGAGTCTTGGCGGACATTCGCAACGAGGAAAAGGCGGTTCGCGAGAGCTGATTGCAACTCGATGAAGCCTGCTTTGTTGCCGTTCTTAGCGGCAAGATCGGTGGTGTCGATGCGATCGGTCTGATGCTCGGCGCCGAAGACCAGATGGTTGTCACGCGCAATTTCGGCCACCGTGCGCCAGTCAAACTTGAGGCGCTCGCCCGTGGTAGTCGTGACCGGACTGCCGGGACCTGCGTCGTAGCCCCTACTGTTGGTGTAATTGACACCGAAGTAGCTCTGGACGCGCCCGTCGAACAGAGACCACACGGCTTCTTCGCGGTTGAAGAGTTGCTGGACGGCGTGTGTGCTCTGGGTGGCGTTGGGAGTGCTTGGAAATCCACCGTCGCCCGTGAAGAGTAGCGTCGCGTCAGTATAGCGGACCACCGAATTGACGGTCAGATTCTCATTGAGATCGACGCCGAGCTTGGTCGAATAAGTCATGTTGTCATAGTTGTTTCCGATCGCTTGCCGTCCCGGCGGGAGAAGCTCCGGCGGTGTGACAGGAACATCTCCGGCATGGAGATGGGCGACGTTGACCGCATAGTTGAAGTTCTTTTCGGAGCCGCTCAATCCGAGCGTCTGGTTGAACGTTTTGAATGAGCCGGACTCGATTGACGCGGTGGCGCGCGGAGGACCTTCTCCCTTTTTTGTGATGATGGAGATAACTCCGCCGATTGCGTCGGAACCATAGAGTCCGCTTTGCGGACCCCGGAGAATTTCCATCTGCTGAATGTCCGCCGCAAGAAGGTGCGCATAGTCGAATGCGCCATTCGCGTTGCCGGGATCGCCGATGTCGATTCCGTCGAGGATCACCTTGGTGTGGTTGGCGTTCGTGCCTCGCATGAAAACCGAAGTCTGGGCGCCCGGTCCGCCGGCTTGCAACACATTCAGACCGGGAGCCGTCCTCAGGATATCCGGAACGGTGCGGTACTGCTGGGTCTGTATATCCTTCTCGGTGACGATGGTGATGGAGCTTGCCAATTGCCTTGCAGGCGTCACCACTCCCGTGGGGCTGACCACGGTAGAGCCCATCGTGCCTGGAACGGGAGTCTCAGTGATAGGAGGTTGTCGAGGAGCGGAACGGGCCGCACGGCGCGATCGCGACGCCGCGCGGTGCGATGGCGGCCGTGAATCTGTCGTTCTATCCGGCGGCGGCGCGATCCGGATCGGAGGCAGCAGATTGGGAGAGGCGGATTGTTGCGCGTTCGAAGGCGTATTCAGGCCGACCGATCCCAGCGAGGCGAGGATGGTGGATGCAAGCAGGCTTCTGCGATAAACCCCGGACAAGAAGGAGCCAAACATTAAGAAAACCTCGGCAGGACGTCGGTGGCACGTCACAGCGAACGAGGTTTCACGGGAGCCTACGTTGGCGCCGATGAAGCGGATGTCTGTAGTCCCCGACTGACATCTTCGCGTGTGACCACGGGTTGACGGCAGGTCTCCTGGCTCGCGGGTCGTTACCTGGCGTCGCCTTCCCGGGGCCGAGATATCCCAGTGGCGTGTGACGCAGATTCACCGCTTACAGTTGCGGGGGCAGCCGTGGCGTTAGGATGATCCCGCACCACGTTCCCTTTTGATCTCCCGAGGGAGAACCGTCGCCGATCTGTTTGGGGGGGAACAAAGTCGATGTCAATCGACTGAGCGATTCAGCTACGGCTTTTCCTCGTGGCGTTGCATATCCGCAGCAACAAGTTGCCGCCGGCGAGATCTGCTTTGTCTGCATTCTCGAGGCTGTATGTTGCCGATGCGAGCAAGCCGTCTGGGCAGGCGGACTTGCAACCATCCTGTTTGGGGCGGGAGCTATACGCTGCCGGTACCGGCGTTTGCGTCAGACCACTTCGCCCCGTGCTGCCGCGGCGGCGCTGCGGATCGCGTCCATGTTCGCCTTGTAGGACTCCATGGTGCCGCCCTTGAACACCGCGGAGCCCGCCACAAAGGCATTGGCGCCGGCGGCGCCGAGTTCACCCGCAACGTCGGGGCCGACTCCGCCGTCAACCTCGATGTCGATCGGCCGTCCAGCGATCATCGTACGCAAATCCCGAATCTTGCCGACCGCCGAGGAGATGAACTTCTGGCCGCCGAAACCGGGATTGACCGACATCACCAACACCAGATCGACCATGTCGAGCACGTATTCGATGGTGGAGAGCGGCGTTGCGGGATTGAGTGTGACCCCCGCCTTCTTGCCGAGCGCGCGAATGGCCTGCAGCGAGCGGTGCAGGTGTGGTCCCGCTTCGACGTGAACCGTGATGTGATCACAACCGGCCTTGGCGAAGGCTTCGAGGTAAGGATCGCACGGCGAGATCATCAGATGAGCATCGAAGATCTTCTTCGTGTGCGGGCGCATCGCCTTGATGACATCGGGACCGTAGGAGATGTTCGGCACGAAATGGCCGTCCATCACGTCGAGGTGGATCCAGTCGGCCCCCCCCTGATCGACGGCGCGAACCTCCTCGCCAAGCTTCGAGAAGTCGGAGGCCAGGATCGACGGTGCGATAACGAGAGGACGCGGCACAAAAGTCTGGGACATGAACGTTTCCGAAAATTTCTGCGGAGCTTGAGAGAGCCCCGCGTAACATGAGCCGCGTCCGGGGGCAATGAGCGGCGTCAGCACCGGGTCGGGGGACGGAACGCGAGTACGAGGATTCTCTTCATGACGTTTCTCCATTGCTGAGATGCGCGACTGTGCGCACGAGGAGAGTATCCGCCGGTCAGATTGTTGTCTAACTAACCTTAAATACACAAAATAATACAATTATATATTTATACTATACTTGAATTACATGCCATCCTCGATGGCGGAAATGCACGCCAGATTGGAATCATCTTTCAAACCGATCCTTCCATGCCGGCAATGCGTTCGGAAACGGAAGTGCTTTTGCTTCATAGACGCCGCGTGCGATCGCGCGAGCCACCGTGTTGGCTGCGATCATTCCGAGTTCGGTCAATCCGACGAGCGGATCGATTCGCTTGGCTCCGGTGGCGGCAGCGAACACGATATCGCCGTCCAGGGGAGCGTGAACTGGATAAATCGCCCGCGCGAAACCGGTTTGGGCGATGATCGCAAGCCGTCTGGCTTGCGGTTTGGTAAGCACCGCATCGGTGATGACGATAACGAGCGTAGTGTTTTCGCCAGCGTTTGCTGTCCCGCCGCCCTTCAATCGCATCGCCAGCATCTCCGGCGTGAACGACGGCGGCAACCCACGTCCGCCGTATTCGTCACCGGATTCAAATGGCGCCGCCCAGAACCAGGGGCCGTCTCCGACTGTTACGCTGCCGACCGCGTTCACCACGGCGAGCGCCGCCACCCGCACGCCACTTGGTGTGGCGGCCGAAGCGGAGCCGACACCGCCCTTCATATTGGCGGTCGTAGCGCCAAGTCCGGCGCCGGTGCTGCCGAGTGCGAAATCGTTTCCCGCCGCCGCTGCTGCGGCGTAGCCGAGATCGCGATAGGGCGCAAAACGACCCCACTGCTTGTCGCCACCGTTCAAGAGATCGAACACGACCGCGCCGGGCACAATGGGTATGACCGCGTTGCCGATCGCAAAGCCGCGCCGCTGTTCGGCGAGCCAGGCCTGAACGCCGCCGCCGGCCTCGATTCCAAAAGCAGAGCCGCCTGACAGCGCGAGAGCGTCGATCCGCTCCACCGTATTGACCGGGTCGAGCAGGGTGCTGTCGCGCGTACCCGGGCCCCCACCACGCACGTCCATCGCCGCGACGACTGGGGTATCGAAAAGCACCGCCGTGACGCCTGACGCCAGCTTCGTGTCGTCTGCGTGGCCGACACGGACCCCGGAAATGTCGGTAAGAAGGTTCTTCATGGTTCGGTCTCGTTTGCGGGCGATGGGAAACGGCCGACCGTCAGATGACGGCACGGGCGTGTCCGGGTCAACCGATCACGCCTGATCACAAATGTCACGGAAGGAAGCGAAGCCCTTGCATCGTGGCGCGATGGCAGGGCAAGTAGCCGCATGATTCACGACGTTTCCTTTCCCGCCGCCATGGTCGCGGGCCTTGTCAGCTTCCTGTCGCCCTGCGTTCTTCCGCTGGTGCCGCCTTATTTGATCTATCTCACCGGCACTACCATCGAACACGTTTCTCACGACGAGACAGTGAAGGCATCGAAGCGGGCCGTGATGCTCGCCGCGTTGATGTTTGTATTCGGCTTTTCCACGGTCTTCGTCGCGCTAGGCGCCAGTGCGAGCTTCATCGGCAGCCTGATCCGGGCCTGGTCGGCGCAATTGTCGATCGTTGCCGGCATCGTCATCATCATCATGGGCCTGCACTTTCTCGGGCTGACGCGAATCGGCTTTTTGATGCGCGAAGGACGGCTCACGGCGCCGAAGCCGGTCGGGTTATGGGGCGCCTATGTGATGGGGCTCGCGTTCGCATTCGGGTGGACGCCGTGCATCGGGCCGATCCTGGCGGCGATTCTGTCGGTGGCGGCGGCGGAGGACACCGTCGTGAAGGGAGCGGGTTTGCTTGCGGTGTATTCGGCCGGGCTCGGCCTTCCGTTTCTGCTGGCGGCATTCATGGTTGAACAGTTTTCTTCGCTGCTCAATCGGATGAAACGTCATCTCGCTAAGATAGAGCGTGGAATTGGCGTACTCATGGTGCTGACCGGCATCGCATTTCTCACCGGAACGATCTCCAACGCTAGTATCTGGCTGCTAGAGACCTTTCCGGCGTTGCAGAATTTCGGATGATTGGACGAGGCACCTGGCTTTACTCTCGCTCGGTAGGATGACGCGCGCGGGTCTTCCCCGCGTTCGCGGGGACGATGCCATGATGAATGTCGCGGCTCAGATGGCGGGGTCGATCTCGGCATAGTTGCCCTTGTCGTCCCATTTGTAGATGACATAGCCCATCTGCTTGATGTCGCCCTTCGCATCGAATTCCAGCTTGCCGAGAATGGTATCCCACGCGCCTGCCTTGATGACTTTCATCACCTTCATAGGATCCGTCGTGCCCACTTTGGCAGCGCCCTGTGCCCACACCTGCATCGCCGCATAGGTGTAGAGCGTGTAACCTTCCGGATCGACGCCCTTGGCCTTGAATTTCTCGACGATCGCCTTGGCTGTCGGCTTCTTGCGCGGGTCCGGGCCGAAGGTGAACAGTGTGCCCTCGGCAAGAGGGCCGGTAATGGATGCGAACTTCTTGTCGTTCATGGCGTCGCCTGCCATCAGGATGGTCTTGAGGCCCTGATCACGCATCTGGCGCAGGATTAGTCCGGCCTCCTGATAATAGCCGCCGACGAACACCAGATCGATGCTGTCGCGCTTCAGCCGCGAGACGATGGAGTTAAAGTCCTTGTCGCCCTTATTGTAGGACTCGAACATCTTCTCCTGAAATCCGGCCTTGTTCAGCGCCTTCTTGGTCTCGTCGGCGAGGCCCTTGCCGTAGGTGGTCTTGTCGTTAAGGATGGCGATGTTCTTGCCTTTGAAGTTTTCGACGATGTATTCAGCGGCGGCGACGCCTTGCTGGTCGTCGCGGCCGCAGACACGCAGCACGTTCCACAGCTTGCGTTCCGTGAACAGCGGGTTGGTCGAGGCCGGCGTGATCTGCAGTACATTGCCGTCGGCGTAAGCTTCGGAAGCCGGAATGGATGACGACGAGCAGAAATGCCCGGCGACGAACGGAATACCCCGGCTTGCGATTCTTTCTGCGATGGAGCGCGCTTGCTTCGGTTCGCAGGCATCGTCGCCGATGAACAGCTTCAGCTTCTTGTTGAGCACGCCACCCGCATCGTTGGCATCGGCAACGAACTGTTCGGCGCCGTTCTGCAACTGGCGGCCGAAAGCGGACTCGCTGCCCGTCATCGGGCCGGCCACCGCCACTGTGATATCCTGGGCGAAGGTCGTGGCCGAAAGCGCCAGCGAGGCGAAAAGGGTCAGACC
Organism: Nitrobacter sp. TKz-YC02; assembly: GCF_049852135.1. Taxonomy (NCBI): domain Bacteria; kingdom Pseudomonadati; phylum Pseudomonadota; class Alphaproteobacteria; order Hyphomicrobiales; family Nitrobacteraceae; genus Nitrobacter; species Nitrobacter sp. TKz-YC02. Next base: position 2,333,017 of record NZ_CP180728.1, on the reverse strand, counting down.
GATCAGCTTCAATGATTTCATTCGAGCAGTCCTCGCGGAGGCGGATCAGGTACCATGTTTGCCGTTGTGCAGGCATTGTCCGATGATTTGTCGTCGGTGTCATGGACAAATTTCGAGCGCCACTCCGTGATCGCCACTTGGTCTCATCGGTCAGGGGAGCGATTCGGCATGCGCGCCATCGCCCAGTAAACTCGCGCTCTCCTCAGGCGTGGCGGCCGCCTTCGAGATAGGCCGCGCGTATTTCCGGTCGTTGCAGCAATTCCATGCCGGCACCGCTCATCGTGATCAACCCATTCACCATCACATAGCCGCGATGGGCGAGGCGAAGGGCGTGATTGGCGTTCTGCTCGACGATCAGTACTGTGAGATGGTCCTCGCGGTTCAGCGTATGGATAGCGCTGAAAATCTGCCGGGTGATCAGCGGCGCAAGACCAAGTGAGGGCTCGTCCAGCAACAACAGGCGAGGTCGGCTCAACAGCGCGCGGCCGATTGCCAGCATCTGTTGCTCTCCGCCGGACAGCGTGCCGCCCCGCTGCGACATACGCTCCTGCAAGCGCGGGAACAATCTAAGCACGCGCTCCTGGCTGGCAGCTCGCTCAGCCTTGCTGCCGGGCGTGGCGTCCGCGCCCATCTGTAGGTTCTCCGCGACTGTCATGCGCGGAAAAATGCGCCGTCCCTCCGGGGATTGCGCGATGCGCAACCGGGCCACCTCGTGCGTCGGCATGGAGCTGATGTCCTGACCATCGAACAGGATCTGGCCGGCGCGGGCGCGAGGACGACCGAAAATGGTCATCATCAAAGTCGATTTTCCTGCGCCGTTGGCGCCGATCAACGCGACGATCTCGCCGGCCTTGATGTCGAGATCGATGCCCTTCAGTGCTTCGATCTTGCCATAAGCGGCGTGAAGCCCGCGAATGGCGAGCAGGGGCGTCGCGTCGGCGTTCATACGCCGCCCTCCATGACCGCCGTAGCAGCATCCTCGTCGGCGCCGAGATAGGCCGCGACGACCTTCGGATCGTCGCGCACCGCGCGTGGCGTGCCGTCGGCGATCTTGACGCCATGGTCGAGCACAACGATGTGGTCGGAGATTTCCATCACCACGCTCATGTCGTGTTCGATCAAAAGGATCGAAGTACCGAAGTCGCTGCGGATCGATAGCAAGAGCTCGCTCAAACTGGCACTCTCGTTGGCATTGAGCCCCGCGGCCGGCTCATCAAGGCAGAGCAGCGCGGGATGAGTGCACATTGCGCGCGCGATCTCCAGACGGCGCTGGTCGCCATAGGGCAGATTGCCCGCGGCGTCATCGGCGCGTTGCAGCAGGCCAATGCGGTCGAGCCAGTCGCGAGCAGAATTGATCGCTTGCTTCTCCGCGGACCGGAACGACGGAGCGCCGATCAGGCCAAGCAGGCCGAATCCGGACGCCCGCATCAAGGCATTGTGCTGCGCGACCATCAGGTTTTCCAGCGCCGTCATGCCGGGAAACAAGCGGATGTTCTGGAAGGTGCGCGTTACCTTGGCAAATTTGCAGATGCGAAAGTCGTGCAGGCGATCGAGCCGGAAGGTCGCGCCGTCGTCGTGCACCAGGCGCATGGTGCCTCGCGAGGGCCGATAGAATCCGGTTACGCAGTTGAATACCGTGGTCTTGCCAGCGCCGTTCGGCCCGATCAGCGCAGTGATGTGGCCGCGCTGCGCGGCGAACGACAGTTCGTTGATGGCAAGGATACCTCCGAAGCGCATCATCAGTCCATCGATGGCGAGGATGGGAACAGGCGTCGTCATCCCTGACCTTCCTTCACCAGCGACGACGATATCTCTGTCCGTTTTTGCAGGAACACGGTTGGAGCGCGATGGCTGACCAGACCTCGCGGCCGCCAGACCATCAACAGCACCATGACTCCGCCAAACACCAGCATGCGAAACTGGTCAAGGCCGCGAAACAACTCAAATCCCCCGATCATTGCGATCGCGGCGAGCGCCACGCCGAGTTGCGAGCCCATACCTCCGAGCACGACGATGGCGAGAACCAGTGCCGATTCCTGAAAGGTGAAGGACTCAGGACTGATGAAGCCCTGGCGGGTTGCGAAGAACGCGCCCGCAAAGCCGCCGAACATCGCGCCTATGGCGAAGGCCGAGAGTTTCGTCGTGGTGATGTTGATGCCGAGCGCCCGACAGGCGATCTCATCCTCGCGCATGGCTTCCCAGGCACGACCGATAGGTAGCCGTCGCAGGCGGATGGTGACCCAGTTCGTAAGCAGTGCCAGCGCCAGGATAAGGTAGAACAGGAAAACCAGGCGATGCGTTGGCGAGAACGGCACGCCGATCAGCGCCGCGAAGCCATCTTCGCCCGGCGTCAGTGGAATGCCGAACACAGTAGGCCGCGGGATGCCGCTGATCCCGTTCGGTCCGCCAGTGAGTTTCTGCCAGTTGAGGATGACAAGCCGGATGATCTCACCGAATGCCAGCGTAACGATCGCGAGATAGTCGCCGCGAAGCCGCAACACCGGGAAGCCAAGCAGCATGCCCCAGAATGCGGCGAGCAGGCCGGAGACAGGAAACAGCACCCAGAACGCCCACGGGCCGAGTTGCAGGAAGTCGATCGCGAGATAGGGATAGGTTTCCATGAAATATGGAAACGGCAGGCCGCTTTGCGCCAGCAGCGCATAGGAATAGGCACCGACCGCATAGAACGCGACGTAGCCGAGGTCGAGCAGTCCGGCGAGACCGACCACGATGTTGAGACCCCAGCCCAGCATCACATAGGTCAGTACGAGGATCCCAAGGTCGAGCAGGTAGCGCTGATTGTAGAAGATGACCGGCACCAGCAAAGCGAAAATCAGAAGCGCGGGCGTCAGCAGGCGACCCAGCATCGAGAACGTACGACGCACGGTTGCTGGCAGTTCGACACTTCCGACGGGTCCGATCCAGCGCCTTAGCGTTTCGACAATGATGCTGCCGACGAACACCGCGCCGACTGTGGTCGCGAGTTCGCCGAACCGGGTCCAGTAGGTCAACTGTCCCGAGGAGCCGGATTCTGTACGAATGCCGATCATGAGCGAGAACAGCACCAGCGCCAGGACCGCGCTCACGACCGCTTTCTTCATGATGAAGACGACGCCATGATCGCGCGCCGCGGTTTGTTGGCTCAGAGCGGGCGCTGACACGTCCGAACCGTCAGACTTTTTCGACTTCGGGACGGCCAAGCAGGCCGGTCGGCCTGAAAATCAGGACGACGATCAGGATCGAGAAGGCGGCGACATCCTTGTACTCGATCGAAAAGTAAGCCGACCAAAAGGTCTCGATCAATCCGATCGCGAGACCGCCGAGCATCGCGCCAGGCAGCGAACCTATGCCGCCAAGAACCGCGGCGGTAAATGCCTTGATGCCGGCGACGAAGCCCATGAAGAAATCAACCAGGCCATAATACAGCAAGTACATCATGCCGGCGACGGCAGCGAGCGCCGCCCCAATCACGAAGGTCATTGAGATGGTGCGATCGACGTTCACGCCGAGCAGCGCCGCCATGGTCTGATCCTGTTCGCACGCGCGCATATCGCGGCCGAAGCGCGTGCGCGACACAATGAAACTGAAGATCGCGAGCAGAACGATGGTGGTAACCACCACCACGATCTGGACGTTGGATAGTTGGACTGCAAAATTTCCGGAATCGTGAAGCGTGTAGCCGCCGGTGATGAGCGGCGGAATGGGCTTGGCCTGCGCGCCTTGCGAAACCTGAGAAAAATTGAAGAGCACGAACGACATGCCGATCGCCGACAAGAGCGGCGCGAGTCGAAACGATTGACGCAGGGGCCTATAGGCAAGGCGCTCGACAACCCAGCCGTACACGGCAGTAACGGCCATTGAAACGAGGAGCATAACGAGCAGGATCAGCGGCACGGCGGAGAGGCCCATCGATATCAGGATGAGGAAGGTGATCATCGCGATGAAGCCGCCGATCATGAAGATGTCGCCGTGAGCGAAATTGATCATGCCGACGATGCCGTAAACCATCGTATAGCCGATCGCGATCAGCCCATAGATCGAGCCGAGTACGACGCCATTGATGAGTTGCTGGGCAAGATAGTCCATGCGCTGCCGTGATCTGCGTATCCGAATGTGACTATATCAGACGCGATGCTAGGCTCCGGCAGCCGGACCGGCGCGTCTTGAATCAATGTCTAACAGTGGGAATCGAGGGCGGCAACCGCGGCAATTTCAGCGGGACCGGCGGCTGTGTATTTCTCCGGCGTCGTTTGCTCAGCGGAAGCAGGCCGCTGCCGGGGCGGGGGTTAAATCGGCCAGTCTAACGGCAATTTGGCGGGTAAGCGGTTGGAAATCCGTCAAATCATAGTTCCCAGTCTCCCGAAATCCAATCGATGCGGCTCCGTTCGCGTTGGGGTTTTGTCCACAGGGCTGCGGGACTGTTAAGGTAAACAAAGGGTTTCCGTTGCGCCGCTCGGTTTACCCGACGTTAATCACCGTCAAGGCCGCGCTGGTTCCCGACGCGGCGGCCACGCGATTAGCGGGATGGCGCATGACCAATTCCTGGCGCATCAGCACCGTCAACGGAGCGTTGCTGGCGCTCTATTTCATTCCTGCCTGGACCTTCGTCGCTTTCAAGATCGTGGCGTCGCCGGTGCACGGACTTTACGACCTGGCCAATGTGTCGGTTGCGTTGTTTCTCAGCGACCACCTCCATTTCGCGGCGATGGATCTTGTGCGGTTAGCCTGGCTCCTGGCGCTCGGCAAGATGACCGTCGTCGCGTTCTTCGCAGTGTTCCTGGTGATGACCACGCGCGCTTCGGTCCGGAAGTCAGGCAGCTTCGACGAGGCATTGGCGCTCGCGCTCGGCATCGGCAGCCTCATCGCCTTTGCCAGCATGGTGATGGCGTCACGAGTCGGCGAAATGGCCGCGGTGCGCCTGCATGCGACCGAACTGCTATTGCTACTTGGCGGCGCCATCCTGATGGCGGCCGAGCCGCCGTTCCAGCGCGATCCGCCGCCGGTGAGGCAATGGCCTTCGCAGCCGGAAGTCTCTCCTTCAACTAATGCCAGTTCCTGAACGATCGTGCTGGCTGTCTTGACCGCGTGACCGGTTGCAGGGCGTTCATTGGCTACTGCTGCATCAGGAAGCCGGCCACTGCCTCTGTGAAAGCGTGTGATTGTTCGACGTTAGAGATATGTGCGGCGTCAAGGATGGTCATGCTGGCGGAGGGAATCTGGCTGCGGATGTATTCACCGGCCGCGACAGGCGTCGACAGGTCGTGCCGTCCGGCGATGACGAGCGTAGGGCTTTTGATGCGCGGCAGCAACGCGCGCTGATCCAGGGTACTCAACGCCTGACAGCAGGCGATGTAACCTTCCACCGGAGAGGTGCTCAACATGGCTTTAATCTTCGCCGTGACCTGAGGTTCGCGTTCGCGAAAGCTTGCGGTCAGCCAGCCGCTGATTACGGTGTTGGCGATTGCAGCGAGACCGCCATCCTTCACTGCCTTGATGCGGGCGTGCCAATTGGTCGGATCGGGATAGTAGCAATTCGTATTGGCGAGAATGATCCGGTCGAACCGCTCCGGTGCATTTGCTCCGAGCCATTGACCGACCATGCCGCCCATGGATAGTCCGCACCAGTGCGCTCTCGTGATGTTGAGGTCGTCCAGAATTGCCAGCACATCCCGGCCAAAGCGCTCCATCGAATAGGGGCCGGGTGGCGCACCGGATTTGCCATGGCCGCGCCGGTCATAGCGGATGATTCGGAACAGCTTCGACAGTGTCGCCATCTGCGGCTCCCACATCTGCAGCGTGCAGCCGAGCGCGTTCGACAACACCAGCGTCGGGCCGCCGTCGCGCCCGTCGACGGAAACATTCAGCAGGCAACCCTCGGCATCGATCATGGGCATTGTCGTTTCTCCTCCAGACTCAAGCGTTTTAGTCGGGAGCGATCGGTTTCACCATCGGAAATCGCCGCGCTTATGTGTGAGCTCTCCACCGCGGTCCTCTTTCTTTTGCGGCTGTCGTACTCTACGTCAGGGGTGAGCGCTTTCGAACAGTGTGGCCGCCGATCAAGGAGGCAAGCTCATGGCGATGACAATGAGCGGCGAAGTCGAGCTCGCAGCCTCTCGCGATCGTGTCTGGGCCAAGCTCAACGATCCCGAGGTCTTGAAAGCTTGCATTCCCGGTTGCGAGGACTTGATCAAGACCGACGCGAACCAATTCCATGCTGTCGCCAAGATGAAAATCGGTCCGGTATCCGCCCGCTTCAAGGGCAAGGTGACCCTTAGCGATCTCGACCCGCCGAACGGATACAAGATTGCAGGTGAGGGGGAGGGCGGCGTCGCCGGATTTGCAAAGGGTGAAGCAACCGTGGTGCTGGTCGATCACAATGGCGGCACACTTCTGAAATACGAAGCCGCGGCGCAGACTGGTGGCAAGCTGGCGCAATTGGGTCAGCGGTTGATCGGCGGTACAGCCAAAAAGCTGGCCGACCAATTCTTCGCGAGCTTCGCCGAAGTCGTTCAGGGATAAAGGCGGTTCAGGGATAGGCCTATCTAAAGATCCGCTTCGGCGTGACCGGCGTTGCCGTTGTATGAACCCATTATCGGCATGGCTCATATGGTGTATTGTAAAACGACCTTCCGACGTGCGACCGTAGAGAGTGTCAAATGGCCAAGATTTCGCTGATCGTGAACGGCAGGCCGGCCACTGCCGATATCGATCCCCGCACGCTGCTGGTGCAGTTCTTGCGCGAGAACCTGCACCTCACCGGCACCCATGTCGGATGCGATACCTCGCAGTGTGGCGCTTGCATTGTGCATCTCGATGGGAAAGCGGTGAAGTCATGTACTACGCTGGCGGTGATGGCCGATGGGCACGAGATCAAGACGATCGAAGGTCTCGCAGCGGACGGGGCCTCCCTGCATCCGATGCAGGAGGCGTTTCGCGAGCATCACGGCTTGCAATGCGGCTTCTGCACACCGGGCATGATCATGACCGCGATCGATATGGTCCGCCGCAAGGGTTACGATCTTGACGATCGTACCATTCGCGAGGAACTGGAGGGCAACCTCTGCCGCTGCACCGGCTATCAGAATATCGTCACATCGATTGCGGCCGGCGCGATGGCAATGGCCAAATCGGATCTCGCATGAGCGTAGAGTTACACGCCGCGAGACGATACCAGAGAACCTGAGCCATGTACGAATTCAAGTATCATCGACCGGCGACCTTGGAGCAGGCCGTCAGCCTCCTGGCCGAGAGCGAGGACGCCATGTTGATCGCGGGCGGCCACACGCTGGTGCCGGTCATGAAGCAGCGGCTCGCAAGCCCCGCACATCTGATCGATCTTACGCATATCGAAGGTCTTGATAGCATCGAGATGAGGGAGGGCCTGCTGGTGATAGGCGCGACCGCGAAGCACGCCGATGTCGCCGACTCGCCGATCGTGGGCGAGGCTATCCCGGCGCTCGCCGAACTCGCTGGGATGATCGGCGATCCAGCTGTGCGCCACAAAGGTACCATCGGGGGCTCGCTGGCCAACAACGATCCCACGGCCGATTATCCGGCAGCCTGTCTGGCGCTCGGCGCCACCATCGTCACCAACAAGCGCCGGCTGAAATCAGATGACTATTTCCAGGGAATGTTTTCCACCGCGCTGGACGCGGATGAGATCATCACCCAGGTGATGTTTCCGCTGCCGGAGAAGGCAGCCTATCAGAAATTTCGCAATCAGGCTTCCCGCTATGCTCTGGTGGGCGTGTTCGTTGCTAGGCGGCCGTCGGATGTGCGTGTCGCCGTTACGGGCGCCGGGGCCGATGGCGTGTTCCGCTTGGCGGCGTTCGAAGAAGCTCTGAAAAAAAGCTTCACATCGAAATCGCTTGAGGGGCTGTGCGTTCCCTCCGACGGCCTCAACAGCGACTTGCACGGCAGCGCGGAATATCGCGCGCATCTGATCGGGGTGCTTGCGCGGCGAGCAGTCGATTGCGCGAACGGTAAGGCATGACATGCGGATGCTCGCCGCGCTGGGTCAGATCTCATGACGACGGTATTGCCATCTTCCGTCGATGCAACGCTCGCTCTGCTGGCGAAGCATGGCTATTTCGCCGAGCGTTCCTTGGCGACTGTCGTGTTTCTTTCGCTGCGCATGGCGCGGCCGCTGTTTGTCGAAGGCGAGGCAGGTGTCGGCAAGACCGAGATCGCGAAAGTGCTATCGGCTGCACTGGGCCGCAGGCTGATTCGGCTGCAATGTTATGAAGGATTGGATGTTGCCTCCGCCGTCTATGAGTGGAACAGCCACGCTCAGATGATTGCAATTCGGCTGGCCGAAGCGGCGGGTGATACCGATCGCGAGCAGCTTTCCAGCGACATCTTTGCCGAGAGATACTTGATCAAACGGCCGTTGCTCCAGGCCCTGGAGCCGGATGTCGGCGGCCCGCCGGTACTCCTGATTGACGAACTCGATCGCGCCGACGAAGCTTTCGAAGCCTTTCTTCTGGAAATCCTCAGTGATTTCCAGGTGACGATCCCCGAATCCGGTACCGTCAAGGCGGTGACACCGCCGATCGTTATCGTGACTTCGAACAGGACGCGTGAAGTTCATGATGCGTTGAAGCGCCGCTGTCTCTATCACTGGGTGGACTATCCTTCCGCCGAGCGCGAACTTGCGATCGTCCGGTCACGGGTAGCAGGTATCTCCGCCGCATTGTCGCAACAGGTCGTCGGCTTTGTGCAGGCGCTGCGCAACCGGGATTTCTACAAGAATCCGGGCGTCGCCGAGACCATCGACTGGGCGACGGCGCTGACCGAGCTCGATACCCGTTTGCTGACGCCGCAGGTTGTCGGCGATACCATCGGCGCGCTCTTGAAATATCAGGATGATATCGGCCGGATGCAGGGCGACGCTTTGCAAAACCTATTGAAGGAAGCCGCCAGCAACCAATAAAGCAGGATTCGCATGGCCATCCATCTCGATTCGCCGACCGGCCGTATTGCGGACAACGTTATCGGCTTCGCCCGCACGCTGCGCGCCTCCGGTCTTCCCGTGGGTTCGGCCGCCGTCATCGACGCGCTGAACGCATTGCGCTTGATCGACATCGGCAATCGCGCGGACGTTTTCAGTACGCTTCAGGCGGTTTTGCTGACTCGCCACGAGCATGCGCTGATATTCGCGCAAGCCTTCGAGCTTTTTTTTCGTATCGCAGAGCAACAGAACAACATGCTGGACTCGGTTCCGCTGCCGGACCAGGCCAGGAAACCGCCGTCGTCTACCTGTCTGCGTGTTCTTGAGGCATTGTCGCAGCCTGCGATCACGGGTGAGCGCGAGGCGTCGCGGGAGCATGAGATCCGGCCTTCTGTCTCCGACCGCGAGGTGCTGCAAAGGAAGGATTTCGCCCAGATGAGCGCAGCCGAGATGGCCGAAGTGACGCAGCTGATCGCGAAGATGGAACTGCCGCAAGCCAAGCTGCGCACACGACGCACCCGGCCCGATTCACGAGGAGCGTCGCTGGATCTGCGCCGCACGCTGCGCGGCGGCCTACGCACCGGGGGCGAGATCGTCGATATTCAACGCCTCGGCAGGGCCGGCAAGTCGGCGCCGATCGTAGCCCTGCTCGATATCTCAGGCTCGATGAGCGAATATACGCGACTATTTTTGCATTTTCTCCATGCTGTCGCAAATGAGCATAAGCGCGTTTCGGTCTTTCTGTTCGGAACGCGGTTGACTAATGTGACGCGCGCGTTGCGCGCGCGCGATCCCGACGAGGCGCTGGCCGCTTGTTCCTCGGTGGTGGAGGACTGGGCGGGGGGAACGCGGATCGCGACCTCGCTGCACCACTTCAACAAGCTGTGGGGCCGGCGCGTGCTGGCGCAGGGCGCCATTGTACTGCTGATCACCGACGGGCTGGAGCGGGAAGCCGACTCCAAACTAGCGTTCGAGATGGATCGGCTGCACCGATCCTGCCGTCGGTTGATCTGGCTCAACCCGCTATTGCGCTATGACGGCTTTGAGCCCAAGGCGCAAGGAATTAAGATGATGCTACCGCACGTTGACGAATTTCGCCCGGTGCATAGTTTATCATCCATCGAGGGGCTGGTTGCTGCGCTTTCCCGGGCGTCGAGACCAATGGCCGCGGTCCCTTCGCCCCGTAGCTTGAACGAGTGGCATCATGCTGGATCGCGATGAAGACATTCTGAGGGCGGCGGAAAACTGGAGGAAAGAGGGCAAGGGCGTCGCGCTGGCAACGGTCGTTGAAACCTGGGGCTCCGCACCGCGTCCAGCCGGTTCGAGTCTCGTCATCAACGAAGACGGCACGTTTCTGGGCTCGGTCTCGGGCGGCTGCGTCGAAGGCACCGTGGTGACCGAGGCGCTGGACGTGATCTCCAGTGGGGCGCCCAGGATGCTGGAGTTTGGTGTCGCGGATGAGACCGCGTGGACTGTCGGCCTGTCATGCGGGGGCAGGATCCGCATCTTTGTTGAGAAAGTCGTTTAGTGTCATTGGCGTAAAGTTCTTCCGTTATGATGGGATATGATGGGATATGATGGGAGGCCCATCCGGGGACTTCGATCGAAAGGGCACTAGTGGTCCGATTCTAACATTTGGTTCGTAGACTCGCCTGAGGTGGGCACCAAATGTCAGATCCATTCCACTAGTCTTGTAGTGCGAGAGTACCCCTGTTTTCCGAGTTCGAACGGGGGGCTGTGGATGTTTACGATCTCGGTCTCAGGCGTTTGTCGTGAAGTTTGCCACACTTTCAGCGATCAATATCGAGCGGGCCGCGCGGAGGCCGGTGATCGTGGTGACCGATATCGATAATGGCGAGCAGCGCCTTATAAACGCCGCTGACATTGCCAGCGATCCTTTGCATATCGAATTGGAACGACATCTGCGTATGGGCAAGAGCGGCACCATTGAAGTCGCGGGCCGGAAGCTGTTCCTGAACGTCTATGCGCCGACCGCCAAGCTTGTGATCGTCGGCGCGGTTCACATTAGTCAGGCGCTGGCGCCGCTGGCGCGTTCGCTCGGCTATGATGTCACCGTGGTCGATCCGCGCTCCGCATTTGCAAGTCCTGAGCGGTTTCCGGACGTGACGCTGATCGCCGAATGGCCGGATGTTGCACTGCCGCCGCTCAACATGGATCATTATACAGCCTTTGTTGCTGTCACTCACGATCCGAAGATCGACGATCCTGCGTTATTGCACGGGCTGAAGTGCGATTGCTTCTACATCGGGGCATTGGGCTCGCGGAAGACCCACGTTCAGCGTGCCCTCCGCCTGAAAGCACAAAACATTTCTAATGCTGACATCGAGCGCATCCACGCGCCGATCGGCTTGGAGATCGGCGCGATTTCGCCCTCCGAGATCGCCGTGGCCATCATGGCGGAAATCACGGCGCAGCTACGGCAGCCGAAAGCGAGCGCTGCATGAAATTTGGTCCCGCTACCCCGGACGATGCCATTGGCGGTGTCACTGTTCATACCCTGCGGCAGGGTACGTTTGTACTCAAGAAGGGCACCATCATTGGGCCAGTGGAGGTTGAGGCGCTCAACAGGGCGGGTGTGAAGGAAGTTGTCGTCGTTCGCCTCGATGATGGAGATGTATCGGAGGACGAGGCGGCGGCGGATGTCGCGAAAGCGGTTGCCGGCGATGGTGTCACGGTGGAACGGGCGTTTACCGGCCGGGCTAATCTGTTCGCGTCGCGGGCTGGCGTGCTGGTGATCGATCGCGTGGCCGTCAACCGCATCAACAATGTGGACGAAGCGATCACCTTTGCGACGCTTTCGGCCTACAAGCCGGTAGTCCAGGGCGAGATGATCGCCACCGTCAAGCTGATTCCGTTCGGCGTTGAAGCGAAGCTGCGCGATGCCGCGATTGCGGCGGCAGGCGGTGGTGTGTTGCGGGTTGCGCCTTACAGCATCAAGCGCGTTGGCATTGTCTCGACCATGCTCCCTGGCCTTGCGCCGAAGGTGATCGACAAGACATTGCGCGTCACCGCCGAACGTCTCGCGCCAGCGGGTGCGACGATCATCGCCGATCGTCGCGTGACGCATGACCAAACCGTACTGTCGGCGGCGATCACGGAGATACTCGATCTCGGCGCCGAGCTGGTTATCGTATTCGGTGCATCCGCGATTGCGGATCGCCGCGATGTCATTCCCGCGGCCCTCACCGATGCGGGCGGCGTGGTCCAACATTTTGGTATGCCGGTCGATCCGGGCAACTTGCTTCTGATCGGAAAAGCGCGTGGCGTGCCGGTGCTGGGTGCCCCGGGTTGCGCGCGGTCTCCCGTTGAGAACGGGTTCGATTGGGTACTGATGCGGCTGCTCGCCGGATTGAAGGTCGCGCGACGTGACCTGACCGGCATGGGCGTCGGCGGCCTGCTGATGGAAATCGTGACGCGACCGCAACCGCGTATCTCACCTGCGACCGACACCAACAGCAATATTGCAGCGGTGGTCCTCGCCGCAGGGCGATCAACCCGCATGGGCGGCCCCAACAAGCTCTTGGCGGAGCTGAATGGCAAGCCGCTGGTCCGTATCGTGACCGAGCAGGTGCTAGCGTCAAAAGCATCGAGCGTCACGGTCGTTACCGGCCATGAAGCAAGGGAAGTCGAGCGCGCACTGCGGGGGCTCAACGTTACCTTTGTGTACAATCCGGATTTCTCTACGGGTCTCGCCGGCTCGGTCAGAACCGGTATCAGCACGGTTCCTAAAGAGGCCGGCGGCGCCTTGATCTGTCTTGGCGACATGCCGCTGGTCGATGCGCAACTCGTCGATCGGCTGATTGCAGCGTTTGCTCCGGATCGGGGTATGCTAATAGCCGTCCCCGTCAGCGACGGCAGGCGCGGCAATCCGGTCTTGTGGTCGCGGCGCTTTTTCGGCGAACTGATGTTGCTTGAAGGTGACGTCGGCGCGTGCCATCTGCTCGCGCGTCACGCCGAGGCGGTGGCGGAAGTCTCAGTCGATGCTCATGGTGCCTTCTTCGACATAGATACGCCTCAAGCATTGGCGGCGATTCAACGCGGCTGATAATGAGCTCCTGGACGGCGCTGTCCGGACTTCAGAGAGGGCGCTGACGGGCGACGTCAGGCCCACGACCTGCATCGGAGAATTGTTCAGGACGCATCGACGCTGCAAAGCGGTGCGGTCCCGCTTTCAATCCGGTCGGCTTGCGATGCATCAATGAGATTTCCGCTCCAGACTGGGTCCGTCGGCGCTTCGACTTCCTTAGATTTACTAGCTATTTCAGACAGATAGGTTGCATCACGGCGGATTGACTGCCCGGGGCAAAGGTTTACCTTTATTATGACTGACTGGTCAGTCATAATAATCAGATGAAAGCTGCAAAACCCAAACGACCAAACGCCGCCACTGCGAAGTCCGCCAAAGGCCGATCTGCCACAAGCAGAGCCGGTGCGACCTCCACGCAGACGGGCAGGGCAGCCAAACCTCCGGACCGCGCAGCACGCGCAGCGCAGCGGCGCGAGGCGATCATCGCGGCGGGACTCGATGAATTCACCGCGCGTGGTTTTGCCGCAACCCGTCTGGACGACGTGGCAAAGCGGGCAGGCGTCGCCAAGGGTACCATCTATCTGCACTTCAAGGACAAGGAGGCGCTGTTCCAGGAGCTTGTGCGCACGGCGCTCGTGCCGCTGATCGAAAATCTGATGACTGTGCCTGCCGCTGGCGGATCGGTACGCGAGATCCTTGAACGCTTCGCTGAGACCTTTGTGCGCGACGTTGCCGGAACCAAGCGCGGCGATATCGTTCGCTTGATTATGGCGGAGGGCACGCGCTTTCCGTCGCTCGCCGACTTCTACTTTCGTGAAGTCGTTTCGCGTGGCCTCGCGGGCATGCGCAAGCTGATCGAATACGGTATTGAGCGCGGAGAAATCCGCAACGCGCGCCTTGCCGACTTTCCCCAGATCGTTATTGCGCCTGCCATGGTCGCCGTGATGTGGCAAGGCCTGTTCGGCCGGCATGCGCCGCTCGATGCCATGGCAATGTTGAAGGTCCATCTCGATCTGATCTTTGGCGAACGGAGAGCTTCATGACCGCGCTGCGTACAGTCGCGCGTGCCGGCACCGCGTTGGCGCTGGCGGTTCTCGTTGCCGGCTGCGGCCAGAAACTGCCGCCCGGCTATCAGGGTTGGGTCGAGGCCGATATGATTTTTGTGAGTCCCGACGAGAGTGGTCGCGTTACCAAACTGAATGTGCGCGAGGGCGACGCTGTCGAGGTCGGCGCGCAGCTCTATTCGGTCGACGATGACCTGCAGCAGGCTGATCTCAATCAGAACAAAGCGACGCTGGCGAATGCGCAGCAGACTTACGATCGTGCGGCCTCGCTGAGGAAAACCGGGGCCGGTACGCAGGCGACTCTGGATTCCGCCGTCTCGGCGTTGCGTGTCGCCGAGGCGCGGGTCAACACCTCGCAGACGCGGCTGTCGCGGCGCAAGGGCTTTGCGCCGGTCGCAGGGACCATCCAGCAAATCTATTTCCGCGAAGGCGAGATGACGCCGGCGCAACGGCCGGTGCTGTCGATCATGCCGCCGGGTAACATGAAGGTCCGGTTTTTCGTGTCGGAGCCGGATTTACCGAAACTCAGGATCGGGCAGGATGTTCACATCACCTGTGACAACTGTGCGCCCGATCTGACGGCAAAGATCTATTTCATCGCCACTCAGGCTGAATACACACCGCCGGTGATCTATAGTCTCGAGGAGCGCAATAAGCTGGTGTTCCTGGTTCAGGCGCGGCCCTCCAGGCCGGACAGTCTCCGCGTTGGGCAGCCGGTCACCGTGCAGATCGACGCCGCGCCACCCGGAGGGGTAGCACCATGATCCAGGCAGCCGTGAAAGCGTCCGACATCGCGATCGAGGTTTCCGGCCTATCGAAATCGTTCAACGGCCGCGAGGTCGTGCACGACCTGTCCATGCAGGTAAAGCGCGGAATGATCTACGGCTTCCTTGGTCCCAATGGGTCGGGCAAGACCACCACCATCCGCATGCTCTGCGGACTGCTGACGCCCGATAGCGGCGAGGGTACCTGCCTCGGCTACGATATCCGCCGCGACGCCGACAAGATCAAGCGCCGGGTCGGCTACATGACCCAGCGTTTCAGCCTGTATCAGGACCTGTCGGTGCGCGAAAACCTGGAGTTCGTTGCACGGCTCTACGGCATTCGCGGTGCGCCCGGCGCGGCGCGAGCCATGATCAAGCGGCTCGGTCTTAACGGCCGCGAGGAGCAGCTTGCGGGTGAATTGTCCGGTGGCTGGAAGCAGCGCCTTGCGCTTGGCGCCTGTACGCTGCCGAACCCGCAACTTCTATTGCTCGACGAGCCGACCGCCGGTGTTGATCCGAAAGCGCGGCGTGAGTTCTGGAATGAGATTCACGCGTTGGCTGCGGACGGCCTGACGGTACTGGTCTCCACCCACTACATGGACGAGGCCGAACGCTGTCACGAGATCGCCTATATCGCCTACGGTCATCTGCTTGCGCATGGCACCGTAGATGATGTGATCGCGAAATCGGCGCTCACCACCTACACAGTCACGGGCGGCGACCTCAATGGGCTGTCGGCTGAGCTTGCAGGCAAGCCGGGCATCGACATGGCCGCGCCGTTCGGTACCAGTTTACATGTCTCCGGCCGGGACAAGGCCGCGCTCGAACAGACGATCGCGGCCTATCGCAGTCGTGGCGATCTGCATTGGCAGCAGAGCGAGCCGTCGCTGGAGGACGTGTTCATCGAACTGATGAGCCGTTCGAAGGACAATTTCCAATGAGTGCTGCGAACGACCACTCCTCCGAAAGAGAAATGCCGTTCGGATTCTGGCGGCGCAGCTACGCCATGCTGGTCAAGGAGTTCATCCAGCTCCGGCGCGACCGGGTATCGTTCGCGATGATCGTGATGATTCCGGTGATGCAGCTCATGCTGTTCGGCTATGCGATCAACACCACACCGCGCCATCTTCCGACCGCGGTCCTGCTGCAGGAAGACAGCGACCTCGCGCGCTCGATTCTGAAGGCATTGGAAAATACGTCCTATTTCCGTTTCACGCAGGAGGTGCATGACGTCGATACCTTCGACAATCTCCTGAAATCCGGCACGGTGCTGTTCGGTGTCGAGATTCCGCGTGGCTTCGAGCGCGGGGTGCGGCGTGGTGATCGTCCGGCGCTGCTGGTTGCCGCTGATGCCACCGATCCCGTCGCCGCCGGTTCCGCGTTGAGCGCACTCGGCCCGGTCGTGCAGACCGCGCTCGCGCACGATCTGCATATTGGCGATCCACCCGATCCGCCATTCGAAATCCGGGCGCATGCGCGGTACAATCCGGCGGCGTCGTCGCGGCTGAACATTGTGCCCGGGCTCGTCGGCACCATCCTCACCATGACCATGCTGATTTTCACGGCCTTGTCGGTCACGCGCGAGATCGAACGGGGCACCATGGAGAGCCTGCTGTCGATGCCGATCACGCCGGTCGAGGTGATGATCGGCAAGATTTTGCCCTACGTGCTGGTTGGATTTATTCAAGCAGCCCTGATCATCGGCATTGGCGTGCTGCTATTCGGCGTTCCCATCGATGGCAGCCTGACGTTGTTGGCGTTGCTCTCGACGCTGTTCATCACAACCAATCTCGCCGTCGGATACACATTCTCGACCATCGTGCAGAATCAGCTCCAGGCCATGCAGATGTCGATGATGTTCTTCCTGCCAAGCATCCTGTTGTCCGGTTTCATGTTTCCCTTCGCCGGTATGCCCGTGTGGGCGCAGCGTGTCGGGGAGTGCCTGCCACTGACGCACTATGTCAGGATTGTCCGCGCCATCATGCTGAAGGGCGCGACGATGCAAAACCTGAAGTACGACACGCTCGCGTTGCTGGCGCTGATGCTGGTGGCCATGGCGATCGCGGTGACACGATTCCGCCGCACGCTGGACTAGCCGAAGCTAATGGAAACATCACTTTCGAAGCAAAGCGCTGACGCGCCCGTAGATGCCACTGCGATCGAAACTGTCTTCCACCAAGCCGGCGCCGACCGACCATTCCAACATCCCCGTCTTGAAGCCCGTGAGGTGGGTGCCGATCCGGTATTGGGTGCTGAACCGATCGGTGGATACGGAGCCTTCGGGTCCGATCCAGAACCGGTCGAACAAACGCCAGCCGGCCGCGGCGCGGGCGCTATACACCGAGTAGATGGTGGTGATCGCGCCGGAAGCAGCCACCATCATCGCTGGCGTGGGCTCCCACCATAGCTCGCTCGCTAACTGGCCGCCGAAACGGCTTCCGCTCAACTTGCCGGTTTGAACGTCGGGTTTGACCCCACGAATTTCCAGGGTTGGACCGGCAAACACCCTGATCTCGAGGTCACCGCGCTTGGTCCGCCAGCCGGGCAGGGCCGAGGCGCGGAAGATGTTGGTTGTGAAGCGCTGCGTCGCGGTGTCGTACCGTTCGAGATTGTCGGACATAAACAGACGAACGAGAAAACCATCGTTGTTCAAGTCACCTTTCGGCGCCAGCAGCATTCCGTTGTAGCCGGCCAGTCCGTTGCTCCAGAGATCAACGCCGCTGAAAAACAGGAATCGTTCGGGTCTGGAGCCACCGCTGAGATTATCGGTCAGCGGCGGGGTTACCGCAGGCTGGGCCATTGACCGACCAACGGCCGCCCACACCAATAAGGCGGCCATGCCAAATGCGCGCACGCTCCCCAACGTACCCGAGCCCCCACAAGCCCCAAACGCCCATACGTACAACTACTGATAGCAGGCGGGCAGGCAGTCGCGTAGGGAACAATATGGAAACACCCTCAAGGTTTTTTTAACCAACCGTTCTTCGTCACCTCAACCGTGCAATCAATTCCATCGCGCCCGCAGGTGCGCGAACCTTCCCTTCGTGGATCACGTAGGCGAACACGTCGCGCGCCACTTTCTTCGGCGGGGCCTCGCCCACGCGCGGCAGATCGTCGGGTTCGCCCCCTGTGGCCCAGCATTGAAAGCGCTTCGCCCAGGCATCGAGCTGCTTCGGAGGATAGCAAGTCTTGATCTCGTCGCTGCCCCTTTGCAGGCGCGCATAGACGAAATCCGCGACGGTATCGGCGATCGCCGGATACTTGCCGTGTTCGGCGAATACGACCGGCACTTGGAACTGCCGAAGAAGCGAAATGAAGGCCGGTGTGCAGAAGCTGTCGTGGCGAACTTCGACCACATGCCGCAGCGCACGTCCGTCCAGCTTCTTCGGCAAGACTTCGAGAAACTTGCCGAAATCGGACTCGTCGAAAGTCTTGGTCGGCGCAAACTGCCACAGCACCGGTCCGAGCCGGTCGCCCAGTTCCAGCAAGCCCGAATCATAAAAGCGTTTTACCGAATCGCCGGCTTCGGCCAGCATCCGGCGGTTGGTGGCGAAGCGCGGACCCTTCAGAGAGAATATGAAGCCATCCGGCACCTCCCGCGCCCATTTGCGAAAGCTTTCGGGCTTCTGCGATCCGTAATAGGTGCCGTTGATCTCGATCGAGGTGAGCCTGGAGGCGGCGTATGCCAGCTCCTTCGCTTGCGCCAGCTTGTCCGGGTAGAAAACGCCTCGCCAAGGCGCGAAAGTCCAGCCGCCGATTCCGATGTAGATATTGCCTGCTTTGCCCGTCATATGGGACCTGCCTCTTGCGGATGTTCCGACCGTACCTACCTTAATGACAACGGCGATGTTGAAGCCCGCTCCGTCGCCGGAACGACCACGGGATAACTGGGCTGCGCCGGATGTACGCGCGCCCCGTTGTTCGTGGTCGTTGACTTTGGTCTGTTTCCATACATTTCCGGCTTTTAGCAGGATTTCCGGCTCGCGCCTGTAAGGGCTTCGCGCCGGCTACCTTGATGCGGTCATCTTGGCATCGGCGGTCGCCACGGATATATGCTGGCGCCATGAATGAAGCCATGAGACCGGAGCCGGTCGAGCTATCAACCGGAATGCCGCGTCAGCTTTCGGTTGTCGTGCCCACCTTCAACGAGCGCGACAACGTGGTTGCGCTGTACCGAAAACTGTCCGCTGCGCTAAAGGGAATTGCGTGGGAGGTCATCTATGTCGATGACAATTCCCCGGACGGAACTTCGGACATGGTGCGCGAGCTGGCTGCGGCTGATCCGCGCGTTCGCTGTATCCGGCGCATCGGTCGGCGCGGGCTGTCCGGCGCATGCATCGAGGGCATTCTGGCATCGAGCGCGCCGTGCGCCGCGGTGATGGATGCCGACCTTCAGCACGATGAAACCCGGCTGCCGGAAATGCTCGCGCTTCTGGAAAGCAACGTCGTCGACCTCGTCGTCGGCAGCCGCTACATCGAAGGCGGCAGTGCCGACAGCTTCGACAAGCAGCGCGCAGGCTTCAGCATGCTGGCAACCTCGGTCGCGAAGAAGTTGCTGCGCATCGAAATCGCCGATCCTATGAGCGGCTTTTTCATGATCCGCCGCGACCGTTTCGAACAGCTTGCGCCCGAGCTTTCAACCCAGGGATTCAAGATTCTGCTTGATGTGATCGCAACTGCAAGCGGCACATTGCGTGTCAGAGAGATTCCCTACACCTTCGGTTCGCGGCTGCACGGCGAGAGCAAGCTGGATTCGATGGTCGCGCTCGACTTTCTCGGCCTCGTGTTGGCGAAGCTGACGCATGATGCGGTATCGCTGCGGTTTCTGCTGTTCGCGCTAGTAGGATCGGTCGGCGTCGTCGTCCATTTCGCTGGCCTGTTTGTCGCGCTCGAAGTGCTGGGATGGCCGTTTCCGCACTCGCAAGCTTTCGGCGCGATCCTGGCGATGACCAGCAATTTCCTGTTCAACAATTTCCTGACCTATCGCGACCTGCGCCTGAAAGGACTCGGAATCCTTCGCGGCCTCCTTGTTTTCTATCTCGTGTGCAGCGTCGGCCTGCTCGCCAATGTCGGCGTCGCATTTTCGGTCTACGATCAGAAGCCGATCTGGTGGCTGGCAGGCGCGGCCGGGGCGCTGATGGGCGTGGTCTGGAATTACGCGGTATCCAGCCTGTTCGTCTGGCGCAGGCGATAGCACGACGATGCATCCGGCCGAGACGCGGTCCGTCCGCGCCGTTGTTCTCACGGTCCTTGCGCTGGTGGTGTTGCGGCTCGTCTGCGCGGCGCTGACGCCGCTGACATTCGACGAGGCCTATTACTGGACGTGGTCGAAGCATCTGGCCGGCGGCTACTACGATCATCCCCCGATGGTGGCGGTCGTGATCCGTCTCGGCACCATGATCGCTGGCGATACCGAATTCGGCGTCCGGCTGGTGTCGGTTCTGTTGGCGCTGCCGATGAGCTTTGCGGTCTACCGCACAACGGTGCTGCTGTTCGACAGTGCGCGCGCGGCGGCGTCTGCCACCGTTTTTCTCAACCTCATGCTGATGGTTGCTGCGGGAACCGTGATCGTGACTCCGGACGCGCCGCTGATGGTGGCATCGAGTTTCGTGTTGCTGTGTCTCGCGAAACTATTCGTGACCGGGCGCGGGGCCTGGTGGCTCGGGGTGGGGGCAGCAGTCGGCGCGGCGCTGCTGTCGAAATATACCGCGCTGGTCTTCGGTCCGGTGATTCTGATCTGGCTGTTGGCCGTGCCGGAGCTGCGCCGCTGGCTGCGGACGCCGTGGCCTTATCTCGGGGGTCTGGTGGCGCTGGCGATCTTCTCGCCGGTCCTGATCTGGAATGCCGAACACCATTGGGTGTCGTTCTCCAAGCAGTTCGGTCGCGCGCGCGTCGACCAACTAACCCTTCGCTATATCGTTGAGTTGATCCCGACTCAGATCGCCTTTGCGACGCCGCCGGTGTTCGGTCTCGCCGCGATGGGGCTGTTTGCATTGGCGAAACGCGGCGAGGGCACGCTGGCGGCGCGAGTGCTGATCAATGCGATGGTGTGGACGCTGACGATCTATTTTGTCTGGCATTCGTTGCATGGTCGCGTCGAGGCCAACTGGTTCGGACCGATCTATCCGGCGCTGGCGATCGCGGCGGCGGTGGCTTCCGACGTCGCGCGCTGGCAGCCGCGCGGTAGGCACTTCGCAGATGCCTGCCGGCGCTGGGCGCTGCCGGTGGGTGTTGGCATGTTCGTGGCGCTGGTGGTGCAGGTGAACACTGGCCTACTCTCGGGCTATCGCCGCGATGCTTCGGTGCGTAGCGTTGGCGTTGGTTTTCCAGTGCTTGCCGCTGAGATTGAGGCGATGCGCGCGAAAAGCGGCGCGCGCTGCGTGCTCGCTCAGGGCTATGGCGTAACGAGCTGGCTTCGTTTTTATCTGCCGAAGGGCACTTGCGTGGCGCAGCATTTCGAGCGCATTCGCTGGATCAACGCTCCACCACCGGACGCAGACCAACTCACGGGCAGGCTGCTTTATGTCGATGACGGATCGGCCAACTGGCCACCGGTCGCGCAGTCTTTCAATCACGTTGAGAAGGTCGCGACTCTCGAACGCAAACGCGGGCCGCTGACGGTCGAGACCTTCCAGATCGACGTGGTAGCGGAGCCCAAGGCCGATGTGCTCGCGCCGCTGCCGCCGGAATTGAAGTAGCTGAATTCAGTTACAGGTGGTGCAACCAACAAACCTGTTGACAGCGTCGGAACCAGGCTGCGCACCAGCCGTTGTCGCTCAACGAGTGCTCCGGAACCGTGATTTCGTCATGCGGCCGAGCGGGGGCTGTTCCACACACAACCAAAAAGGATCCGCGACATGAAAAAGATTCTGATCGCTCTCGCCGCCACCACGATGCTGACCGGAGTGGTATCTGCTCAGTCCATCAGCGAAAGAACTGGCGTTAACTCTGTGCTCGGCGTCGCGCCGTCCACGGCCGATTTCGTCAAGGAGGTCGCAACGAGCGACATGCTGGAAATCGAGGCCGCCAAGATCGCGCAGCGAAAGGGCAACGATGCGGAAAAGAAGTTTGCCGAACGGGTGATCGCCGATCACACCCAGACCTCGAACGACCTCAAGGGTATGGTGAAAAGCGGCGACTTGAAGGCTGAGCTGCCGACCGCGCTCGACAGTTCCGCGCAAAGCAAGCTCGACAAGCTCAGAGTCGCGACACCTCAGGAATTCGCCGCGCTCTACGACCCGATGCAGGTCGATGCCCATGAGGATGCTGTGTCGCTGTTCGAGCGCTATTCCAAGAGCGGCGATAACGCCAATCTGAAGAACTGGGCCGGCAAGACACTGGAGACGCTCAAGAGCCACCTCGTCATGGCAATCAAGATGAATGAGGATCGGCGTTCGACGGTCGGCAGTTCGAAAAC
This sequence comes from Nitrobacter sp. TKz-YC02, assembly GCF_049852135.1. Classification (NCBI taxonomy): domain Bacteria; kingdom Pseudomonadati; phylum Pseudomonadota; class Alphaproteobacteria; order Hyphomicrobiales; family Nitrobacteraceae; genus Nitrobacter; species Nitrobacter sp. TKz-YC02. The sequence continues at coordinate 2,310,774 of NZ_CP180728.1, read as the reverse complement.
GGCGCCCGCGCCGATGCGGATGGACCGCAAGTAGGCGGCACGACCGTCTCGCAAGGAGCAGCGCCGCGCGCGACGTGCGCGCGGCCAGACACGCGTCATCGCCCCTGTTGTTTATCGGCGCGGGGACGCCTCGTGTTACTTCTCAAGTTCGCGCCATCGAAGACACGCGCTTGAGGTATATTCCTCATTCGCGCCATCAAGCGCGCTTGAGGTGTTCCTCATTCGCGCCGTCAAAAGAGGGCGCGCGGAACGCCGGGTGCCCGATGCACCCGCGGCCTCGTGTGCGAAAGTGAAAAGCACACGATCGTAGTCACCACGGTCCCGGCTTCATCCGGCGTTCCGCGCGCGATGGTTTTTTCGGCTTGCTTCGCATGTCCCCCGGTGGGAGATCCTTTGTTACCCACCGTTGTCGTGGACCGGGCTGGCGCCGCCTCATCCGTAGAGAAAGCGTTGCGCTGCCGTGCCATGCTATGGCGTGAGGCATCACGCCGGGAGCACGCGACTTGGGCCGACGCGCGAAGCGATGTCAGTGAGGCGCATCTCCGCCCCGGCCGCATCGCACAGCGTGGTCGTCAGCCGAAGGTCCGGTCTCCTCAGCGCGGCTTCCGAAGTTCAAACGCCCCTCAAAGTGAGGAAAGCGTCCTTGCTCCAGGCTCGCGCCCTCAAGACCTGATGCCTCCGGCCCGACTCTGCCGCGCCTACCGCCACGCGCATCGTGACGATCGCGAGCCGCCCTCATCAGTGTGTTTGATTATTGAGAATAGACTTCGTGAAACCTGATGTTGCGGACATTCCGAATTGTCCTAATGTAATCGCGATATTTCTCGTCGAAGCCATAGATGCACTTATGCCATTCAGCCATGCCCGAAAGGTAATCCAAGTTGTTAGCGCCCCACTTCAGGTCTTTCGAAGCTTTAAAAAACGCGGCTCGGAAGTTACGTTTTGCTGCACGGGATAGTTCAGGCTTTTTTCCAGATGTTTGAAGCCCTAGAGTAAATCTAGGGGAGCCTCCCGCAGGCTTTTTTGTATTCTGTGTTCACGGCGAGCCAGGGAGGCGTGGATAGCCGGAACAACACGTTCGGCATGTTTGATCGGGTCTGCCGAAGCCTGAGCTGAACCTGTGGCGCCCGTCAGCAGACTCATATGAGACACTGTTAGCCAAGGGAAACAGAACGAACGTCATGCCATATATCCTGCTCATCGCCGTGATCGGCATCCTCCTACTTTACGTCAGCGGCGCGATTCCGCTGTCGAGTGTCGGCGGGCCGATGGTGATCGCGCTGGCTGTCTTTGTCGCGGCGCTGGCCGTCGCGATCCACGAGGCATGGACGAAAAGGCGGGGCGTGCTCGGCTGGATCGTGAATATCATTATCTCATTTCTCGCGACGTTTGTGGCTGCCCAGGTTGGCGGCATGATAATGGTCATGATCCTCAGCCCGTTTATGGATGGGTCGTCGCTCGCGGCTTCGGGAGGGGCCGTGATGGCTGTCTCGCTGGCCGGTACCATGGCCGCCGTGGTGCTGGGATCGTGGGGTGCGTTGGCGATCGTGAACCGCTGGCGGTAAGCATCACACCTCGCGCCCGTATAAAAAAGTCGGGCCAGACAAATTCGCGGGTTTGTACCGCAAACGAAAACCCCGGCATCGCTGCCGGGGTTTTGCTTTTCGTAATCGGCTTGGAAGGCTGATGGACTTTAGAAATCCAAGCCGCCACTGAAAGCTGGGGCTCGCCCGGCTTTTAAACATTTGAGAGCCATGAATCGGCGGCGGGCAAACAAAAAGGGCGCAGCTTTCGCCGCGCCCTTCGTGTTGTTGGATGCGTGGATCAGAAATCCATGCCGCCCATGCCGCCGCCGCCCGGCATCGCCGGAGCAGGGGCAGCCTTCTTCGGCAGCTCGGCGACCATCGCCTCCGTGGTGATCAGCAGCGCCGCAACCGAGGCCGCGTTCTGGATTGCCGTGCGCACGACCTTGGTCGGGTCGATGATGCCCTTGGAGATCAGGTTGCCGTATTCGCCGGTTTGCGAGTCGAAGCCGTGCGAATACTGCTCCTTCTCGAGGATCTTGCCGACGATGACGCTGCCGTCTTCGCCCGCGTTGATCGCGATCTGGCGGGCCGGCGCGGACAGCGCCTTGCGCACGATCTCGACGCCGGTCTTCTGGTCGTCGTTCTGGGTCTTGATGCGCTTGAGCTGCTCGGAAGCACGGAGCAGGGCGACGCCGCCGCCCGGCACGATGCCTTCCTCGACCGCCGCGCGGGTCGCATGCATCGCATCGTCCACGCGATCCTTGCGCTCCTTCACCTCGACCTCGGTCGCGCCGCCGACGCGGATCACCGCGACGCCGCCGGCGAGCTTGGCAAGGCGCTCCTGCAGCTTCTCGCGGTCGTAGTCCGAGGTGGTCTCCTCGATCTGCGCCTTGATCTGCGCCACGCGCGCCTCAATGTCAGCCTTCTTGCCGGAGCCGTTGACGATCGTGGTGTTTTCCTTGTCGATCATCACCTTCTTGGCGCGGCCGAGCATCTGCAGCGTGACGTTCTCGAGCTTGATGCCGAGATCTTCGCTGATCGCCTGACCGCCGGTCAGGATGGCGATGTCCTGCAACATGGCCTTGCGGCGGTCGCCGAAGCCCGGCGCCTTGACGGCCGCGACCTTGAGGCCGCCGCGCAGGCGGTTGACCACCAGCGTCGCAAGCGCTTCGCCTTCGACGTCTTCGGCGACGATCACCAGCGGCTTGCCGGTCTGCACCACGGCCTCGAGCAGCGGCAGCAGCTCGTTCAGCGAGGAGAGCTTCTTCTCGTTGATGAGGATGTAGGCGTCGTCCATCTCAACGCGCATCTTTTCGGCGTTGGTGACGAAGTAGGGGGAGATGTAGCCGCGGTCGAACTGCATGCCCTCGACGACATCGAGTTCGGTCTCGAGCGACTTGGCTTCTTCAACCGTGATGACGCCCTCGTTGCCGACCTTCTTCATGGCGTCGGCGAGGAATTTGCCGATTTCGGAATCGCCGTTGGCCGAGATGGTGCCGACCTGGGCGATTTCTTCGTTCGAGGTGACCTTCTTGGAATTCCGGACGAGGTCAGCGACCACGGCGTCGACGGCCAGATCAATGCCGCGCTTCAGATCCATCGGATTCATGCCGGCGGCGACCGACTTGGCGCCTTCCCTCACGATCGCCTGGGCCAGAACCGTCGCGGTGGTGGTGCCGTCGCCAGCCGCGTCAGCGGACTTGGAGGCGACTTCGCGCACCATCTGCGCGCCCATGTTTTCGAACTTGTCGTCAAGTTCGATTTCCTTGGCGACGGTGACGCCGTCCTTGGTGATGCGGGGCGCGCCAAATGACTTTTCGAGCACCACGTTGCGGCCCTTCGGACCGAGTGTCACCCTCACTGCATTGGCGAGGATGTCCACGCCGCGCAGCATCTTGTCGCGAGCTTCGACGCCGAATTTGACATCTTTGGCTGACATATTGGATATTTCCTTTGAATGATTTTGAAGGGGATGGCGCTTAGGCGGCCTTTTTCTTGGCAGGCGCGGCGTCGGTGAGGACGCCCATGATGTCGGACTCCTTCATGATGAGAAGATCCTGGCCGTCGATCTTCACCTCGGTGCCGGACCACTTGCCGAACAGCACCTTGTCGCCCACCTTGAGATCGATCGGGATCAGCTTGCCGGACTCGTCGCGGCCACCGGGGCCGACGGCTACGACCTCGCCCTGCGAGGGCTTTTCCTTGGCCGTGTCGGGAATGATAATGCCGCCTGCGGTCTTCTCTTCAGCGTCGATGCGCTTGACCACGACGCGGTCGTGAAGCGGACGGAATTTCATGCAGTCCTCCTAAGATATTGAAAATTTGGGATGTTCTGAGTTTTAGCAGTCAACACAAGCGAGTGCTAGCTAACCGGACAGGACATAAGCCCAGTGCAAGATGCGGGCAAGGGTCCGAGACGTATTTTTTAAGCAATCAAAGACCGAGACTGCCAGCGCCTGGTCATCAATCTAACCCACCGTGCAGAGCATTGTTAGCAGATGCAGTAAGCTGCTGCTAGAACTTGGTTAATTGCTGGTTTCTTTATTTTTTTCATTTGTGATTCCGCCTTCGTATGTCACATTTTCCAGATGATCCGCGCATCAAAACCAGTCCAGACCGCGGATTACGGAGGAATGGAGCGTTATCGGGGAACCGGCCCGTCACTTCGCCGATAGCGCAGCCTTCTCAAGGAGGTTGAGATGGTCACGAAGCATGACGTGCAGTTCCGCGGCGTTTCGGATGATTTTCGCAAGCAAGTGCTCGGCTATGGCTTGACGACGGCCGAGATCCTGTACCGCCGTCCTGATCGGCAGTGGTTATTACAGAGCTACGTCTGGCAGAATTACGACATGTTCCCGAAATTTCCGGTGCTGTGCGACTTCCTCGCCTTTTGGGAGAGGCAACTCGACGGACCACTGGTTTCGGTAACGGTCGCGCATTCGAGGCTGATCAGGCCTGCTGAATTGCGCGCGGTGGATGGCGTGTTCTGTCTGCATTGAGGGCCTTGACGATGGAGCGCTGCGGCCTCTGCTGTCGCGCAGTCAAGGCGCACGTCTTGACGCTGGCGCGGCTGCGCGTCATGTGATGATCCCGAATGCGCGCCGCACGCTCGGCAATGATGCGGCGGGCTCGCCATGAAGCGGCAGGTTCCGGGCGAGGGACAAGTTCCTGCTGACGGCGAGGAGAGGTGATGGGTGATATTGTCACCGCGGGCGTTCTGGTGATCGGAGACGAAATCCTGTCCGGCCGGACGAAGGACAAGAACATCGGATTCATTGCGGAATACCTGACCAATATCGGAATTGACCTCAAGGAGGTACGCATCGTCGCCGACGATGAGTCCGATATCGTCGCGGCGTTGAACGCGCTTCGCGCGCGTTACACCTACGTCTTCACGACCGGAGGTATCGGCCCCACGCATGACGACATCACCGCCGACAGTATCGCGAAAGCCTTGGACGTCAGCATCGATTATCATCCCGAGGTGGTGGCGCGTTTCAAGGAGCGTTACCAGAAGCCCGGCGAGTTGAATGAGGCGCGGTTGCGGATGGCGCGCCTTCCCCGGGGGTCCGAACCGATTCAGAGCGCAACCATTCTGGCGCCCGGTTTCAGGATCGGCAACGTCATTGTCATGGCGGGAGTGCCATCGATCATGCAAGCGATGATGGATATCGTCGCGCCGTCGCTCCAGGTGGGCGAGCGGATGCTGTCGGAATCGGTGCGCGGCAATTGCCGGGAAGGTGACATCGGCACGCCGCTGCGCGAGATCGCCGAGGCGCACCCGGACACCACCATCGGCAGTTATCCCTTCCTCGACGAAAACGGCAAGCCGAACACGAGCCTTGTGGTGCGATCCCGCGATCAGGCCAAGCTGACGGCGGCAATGGACGCTATCAGAGCGATGCTGACGGCACTCAAAGTGCCTCAGTAAATGGCCCATCGGTTTGGCGTCTCGCACTCAGACCAAAAATTCTGGATATGATGAGCGAGATTTCTGCTCTTACAAAAAGACTTGTGACGGAAACCACCAAGTGACTGCTAACAAAACGCCCAACAAGGCCTTTCCGGTGTCCTGGGACCAGTTTCATCGCGACTGCCGCGCGCTGACCTGGCGGCTGAACGAGACAGGACCCTTCCATGCAGTGGTCGCGATCACCCGCGGTGGTCTCGTCCCGGCAGCGATCGTGGCGCGCGAACTCGGCGTCCGCGTGATCGACACGGTGTGTGTCGCAAGCTACGACCATATCCGCAAAGGCGAACTGAAAGTGCTGAAAGGCATCTCAGATGCGACCGCGAAACTCGGCGGCGGCACCGGCAAGGATCTTCTGATTGTCGACGATCTTGTCGATACCGGCGCCACAGCGCGAGTCGTGCGGAGCATGATTCCGGACGCACATTTCGCTACCGTCTACGCCAAGCCCCTCGGCAAACCGTTGGTTGACACGTTTATCACCGAGGTTTCGCAGGACACCTGGATTTATTTCCCCTGGGATCTCGACCTTGCCTTCGCCCCGCCGTTGCGTGACGGCGCAGCATAGAATTCTTCATCGTTCCCGCCGGCAACAGGTCAAGAAAACTCACGTCACGGCTCGAAAGGTTCATGCATCCTTTGCAAAACCGTGTCATGCCTTCAGGCGACATTGTCGCGGTGTCGCAGCGCGGCGCCTTCACCGGCAACCGTGGAATCATTCACGATCCGGCGACTCGGACGCTGCTCAAGCGGCGCTGGACCACCAAGGCGTGGATCGTCTGTGTCTGCGAGTTTCGTGGCCGCCGCCGTGATGTGATGGCGACGCGAAGCTGGACCGAGTTGTTCTTTCTCGATGAGGCGACAGCGTTCGCGGCAGGACACCGCCCGTGCTTCCATTGCCGGCGCGCGGATGCAAATGCGTTTCGTGCCGCGTGGAAACGAGGCAATCGCGCCCACGATGCGTCAGCGCCTTCAATAGACGCAGTTCTTCACGTGGAACGGCTCGACGGCCGCACGAAGCGACTGCATTCGCTTTCGATGCCGATCAACGAATTGCCGGACGGAGCGATGGTGCGCGCGGGTGAACAGAATTATTTGATTGTGGGTGCGCGACCGTTGCTGTGGAGCTTTGATGGCTATTACGAGGCGAGCTTGCCGCTTGCAGGCCCCCGGTTGATCACGCCACCATCCACCATGCGCGCATTGCAGGCCGGCTATCGTGTGAAGTTGCATGAAAGTGTGACGATTCAATCCTATTGATCAATGTTGTGACATCGTGTCCGCACGTTGATCTTGAGCCATAGTTGACAAGACAGGGATGGCCGGGCCAAGCCGTGGCACGAAAACAAAGGAAGCAGTCCATGATCGAATTCTTCTTCGATTGCTCCAGTCCCTGGACCTACCTCGCTTTCCACAACATCCAGCCGCTGGCAAAAGAGTTCGGTGAGCAGATTTCATGGCGGCCGGTCCTGGTCGGCGGAATATTCAATGCCATCAACCCGAGCGTCTATGCCTCGCGGGAAAATCCGGTGGCGGCGAAGGTCCGCTACATGAGGAAAGATCTCGCGGATTGGGCGCGGTTGGCGGGACTCGCGATCAAGATGCCGCCGACTGTGTTCCCCGTAAACAGCATCAAAGCCATGCGCGGCTGTCTCTGGCTTGGCAACGACGCGATGGTGCCATTCGCCAGATCGGTGTTCGAAGCCTACTGGCGCGATGACAAGGACATCTCGCGTGAGCCGGTGCTGGCCGAGATTTGCAGGTCGCTCGGCATCGATCCTGAAAAGCTTCTGACCGGCATTGGAGATGAAGGCATCAAGAACGAACTCAAGGCTAATACCGACGAGGCGATCGCGCGTGGCGTGTTCGGATCGCCGACGATCTTTCTTAGCAAGACCGATATGTATTTCGGCAATGACCGGCTGCCGCTGATCCGTGAGGCGCTGCAACGAAGGAGCGCTGCGTAACGCCCGCGACGCTTTTTTGTTATTTTTGCTTCTCCGTTGGAGCGAGAAACGTGCGAGCGCGCGTAACCAGTCGAATCTGCTCGGAGTTGTTAATTCGCATCGCCGCGACCAATTCGATCACCTTCTCGGCCTCCTTCAGCCTGGTTTCGGCGGCGATGCGACGCCTTCCTTCGTGGCCGAGTTGCTCGCCGATAGATCGGTGAGATTGATCCAATGCATCCCATTCCGCTTTGGCATCGCTCAGTGCCTGGATCTGGGCTTCGATGAGGTCGGCAGCTGCTTCACAAGCTTTTGCGGCATCCTTCACGACGACGCCGTGCCAAAGCTCGGTGAGGTTGCTCTGGTAGCCGTCCTTGAGCATCTCGGCGTCTTGCCGCAACCGCTCCACCAGGTTGGTCACATCGTCGGTTGGGATCATAGGTTCGTCTCCTGCCTCATTTCATCACCGAGTGAACGCATTTGCAGAACGCGCGAGCTGTTTTGCAATACCGCCATTGCATTTCCCCACTAAGTATCTGAAAAGAAAGCGCGCAGGCATGGCGGAATCGGTAAACGCAAGGGACTCAAATCACTGCCCCCATGGCGAAACTGGTAGACGCAACAGACTTAAAATCTGTAGTCCCGTCAGGGACGTACCCGTTCGACTCGGGTTGGGGGCACCACTTCTTAGACCCGCGTTGGCTCTGCTGAAAGAAGGACCCGGTGAGGGTGGGGATCGATGGTTGACGAAATTTTACTCTGCCCCTAGGCGCGCCGGTGACAGCGAAAATCTGGAGATAGGACAGTGACCGATTATCGAGTCTACATCCTCAACGACAAGGGCCACATCCAGAGCGACACGCTCATAGTGAGCGCGGATGACGCTCAGGCGATCGAAGCTGCGAAGAGAATAGTGGGCGTTCGTCACGTGGAAATATGGGAGGGGGAGCGCTTGGTCGGCCGCTTCAAAACAACGCCTGATAGTTAGTCCACGGCCCTAATCAGGCCGCTCTGTTGCTTAGGATAAATTCGCATGACCCAGCATCAGCGTCATATCGTTACGCCGATCGATCCGGTGAAGCTGGATCGTCTCGCGGAAGTCGCGGTCAAGGTCGGCCTGCAACTTGCGCCGGGACAGGATCTTTTGATCACCGCGCCCGCGGTGGCGCTGCCTCTGGTGCGGCGGATCGCCGAACATGCCTACAAGGCAGGGGCGGGGCTGGTGACGCCATTTTTCTCCGATGACGACCTCACGTTGTCACGCTACAGGTTCGGGCCGGACGCGAGTTTCGATCGCGCCGCCAGCTGGCTCTATGAGGGCATGGCGAAAGCATTCGCGGCCAACACGGCGCGGCTCGCCGTCGTTGGCGACAATCCGATGCTGCTGTCGGGCGAGGATGCAACGAAAGTCGCCCGTGCCAACAAGGCGAATTCCATGGCCTACCAGCCGGCGCTTGAGAAGATTGTCGGTTTTGACATCAACTGGAATATCGTCGCCTATCCGGGCACAGCGTGGGCAAGACTGATGTTTCCGGATGACAGCGCAGACGGCGCGGTGGCGAAACTTGCGGACGCGATTTTCTCCGCCTCGCGCGTCGACAACGATGATCCGATCGCGAACTGGACCGCACACAACGCGGCCCTGCGCCAGCGCACGGATTGGCTCAATAGCCAGCGCTTTCATGCTCTGCATTACTCCGGGCCAGGCACCGACCTCACGGTTGGCCTGGCCGACGGCCATGAATGGGTGGGCGGCGCTTCCGCGGCCAATAATGGCATCGTTTTCAACGCGAATATCCCGACCGAGGAGGTATTCACCACACCTCATGCATTGCGGGTCGAGGGGCACGTCCGAAGCACTAAGCCGCTGTCGTATCAAGGCACGCTGATCGACGGGATCGCTGTCCGCTTCGAGCAGGGTCGCATCGTCGAGGCCAAGGCGTCGCGCGGCGCCGACGTGCTCAACAAGGTGCTGGATACGGATGAGGGCGCGCGGCGGCTCGGAGAGGTCGCGTTGGTGCCGCATTCCTCGCCGATTTCGAAAAGCGGCTTGTTGTTCTATAACACATTATTCGACGAGAACGCGGCGTGCCACATCGCACTCGGCCAATGCTATTCGAAGTGCTTCGTCGATGGCGAGAAGCTGTCGCCGGAGCAGATCGCGGCGCAAGGCGGCAACAAGAGCTTCATTCACATCGACTGGATGATCGGGTCAGGCGAGACCGATATTGATGGCATCAGCAGCGACGGCAGTCGTGTTCCTGTCTTTCGCAAGGGCGAGTGGGCGTGAACCGCCCACGCCTGATCGCACGAGCGGCCTCAATGCCGTCACGAGCCGGTGCTTTTTGGCAGTTCGGCGGGCGCTTGGCTCGGCTTGAATGGGGAACAATGCCGGACCGGATCGTTAGTGGCCGTCGTCTGCGGCTACCCGTGTTCATTGCTCTGCTGATCATGGGCGGCGGTCTTGGCGGTTGCGCCAATATCGGCGACGGTGCCGTCTCGGGCGCATTCGTCGATCCCGCGACGTATGATCTCTATGATTGCCCGCAGCTCGACGCGCAACGCAAATCCTTGGCGGTGCGCACGGCAACGTTGCAGGGGCTGATCGAAAAGGCTCATACGGGTGTCGCGGGTGCCGCCGTTGCCGAAGTAGCGTATCGCAACGACTACATTACCACTCGTGCCTCGGCTAAACTTGCCGACGAAACGTGGCGACGGAACGGGTGTGACGCGGCTTCGACCGCGCAGCAGACGCCGGCGAGCGAGCCCCGCGTTGCACCGAGGCGCTCCGACGGCGCCGTTAAATGATCTCCGACGATCGGCCCAACGACGGGCAGCGATGAGCTAGAGTCCGCTCGGTTCAGGGTTGCCAGCTATAGATCCACTCCTGACGCGCCAGCATACGCTGCGGTCCCATCGCTCTGATGGCAAGATCGCGCGCCAAAGCGGCGACACCTCGGAGATGGTAGATTCGCCCATTCAGTTGTGCGGTCTCTTGGACACGCGCAACGCGCGCGCGACGCAGCCTGGTATAACGCGCAAGTGCAGCCGCGACGCCCTCGGCGTTTTCGTTCGCGGCTTCGCCGAGACACTGCGCCAGGACCGCGGCATCCTCGATCGCCATACCCGCACCCTGCGCAACAAACGGCAGCATCGCATGGGCTGCATCGCCAAGCAGGACGGTTGTATCGCGGTGCCACGCAGCCATCGGCGGAATTGTGAACAGCGCCCATTTGTGCCAGCGGTTCACGGCGCCGATCATCACGTGCGCCGGTTCAGGCCAGTGCGCTTGTGCGAACGTGCGTTTGATATCCGCAGTATCTCCGGCAGCGCTCCCGCCGGGCTGGTTCCAGCTGCCCGGCACGATTGCGATCAAGTTGATCTGGTCCCCGCCTGACATCGGATATGTCACGAGATGCGCATCCGGACCCATCCAGAGCTGTATGCGCGGCGCGGTCATGTCGTGCGGCAACTGTGCTGCCTCCACGGTCCCGCGCCACGCAATTAGGCCGGAAAACAGCGGAGCAGCGTCCGGAAAAAGCCGACTGCGCAAAGCGGACCACACGCCGTCGGCGCCTATCAGCGCCCACGCGGTCTCCTGAGCGCCAGCTGTATCGTCGCATACAGTTGCCTTGGCGCCGATAGCGAACGCGGCTGCGTCTTCAACCCTGGCGCCGAGACGCAATTCGATATCTGGATGGTCGTGAACCTGTTCCAGCAGAGCGGCCTGCAGGTCGGCGCGATGCACCACCCAATAAGGCGCGCCGGCGCGCAACGCGGCTGTTTCGCCAAGCGGGATACGGCAGATCTCGCCGCCGTGCCGCGCACTCATGATGCTGACAGCTTCTGGCGCGAGCGCGCGGGCGGATAGCCGCGCATGCAAGCCGAGTTCGATCAGGACGCGGGTTGCGTTCGGCGAAAGTTGCAGCCCTGCGCCGACCCCTTCGAGGCGTTCAGCGGTTTCGATGATAAGGACACGACAACCCTTCGCCGCCAGCGCAAGCGATGCCGTCAAGCCTCCGATTCCGGCACCGGCGACAACGACCGTGCGTGACCGTGACCGTGTCACAGGCGGATCAGGCCGCCTTGTCCCTTACCACGCACTCTGGGGGACGGGACTGTCCGGCGCCGAGATCGGCCGCGAAACGGTACAGTGTCGAGCAATACGGGCAGATGACTTCGCTATCGTTGCCGAGATCAAGAAAGACGTGCGGATGATCGAATGGTGGATTGGCCCCGACGCACATGAATTCCTGCGAGCCGATTTCAATAACGGCGACGCCGGAATCGTTATGGAAATGGGGAACTACGTGATCAGACATGCTTTCCACCTCAAGTCGTTGCGAGACATTGACGCGCCGATAACGCAACGAGATCGCGCGGCACCATACTGGCCGGCGCTTCGAATTCCTAGAGCATTTTCGCTTTTGATTGAATCAGAAGCGAAGCTCTAGATCGTTGTTTTGATGTGTTTTCTTCACGCGGACCGTGATCCATGTCGCTCGAAAACAGCGCTCGCCGGAGACAGATTTGCAAATTTTGGCAGTCCGTTATCCATGCAAATTCGACATATTCCTGTCGTTTGAGAGAAGCCCTTTTTTGGTCGGAAAAGCTGTGCTTGAAAGGCGGCATGCGACGGCGAATTGGCAGCGCGATAACGGCAGCCGCGGTGTGTGCAACAGCGTTCGCTGTGTTGTTGCCACGTGCCACGGACGCCGGCGCCATGCTGATAGCGCAGGATGACCCCGTGCAGCTTGCCGATCTTCAGCTGGAATCCGCACTTCGAAACGATCCCGCGCTGATTGGGCGGAACGTCGAGGCGGCGCTAGCGGCGCAGGATCCAGATCTTGCAAACAGCTTCGTCGATCTTGCGGCTGCCAAGGGAATGCCGATCCCGGACAAACTGTCTCAACGCGTCACAGAGGCCGTCGGAGAAGAAAATTCCAGCCAAGGTATCGCAACGAGATTCTTCTCTGGGCTTGTCACAGGCAATGCCGTCGACGGGGCCAGTCTTTCGGGTACGCTCACCGGCGACCTTTGCGTATTTGGTGATGTCGGGACATCGTGCGGGAGGGCAGACATCTGGCGATGGGCGAGGATACCGACCGGCTGCTGCTGGGGCTCGCCGCAGCAGGCGTCGTTGTGACGGGGGCCACCTTCGTGACCGTTGGCGGCGCAGCACCGGCCCGAGCCGGACTGACGCTTGTCAAGGATGCCAGGAAGGCTGGGCGGCTCGGTGAAGGCCTGAGCCGATGGGCAGGTCGTTCGGCGCGCGCGATGGTCGACATGCGGCAACTGCAAAATGCGGTCGCTGCGGGGTCGCTGGCGCGGCCGCGTCAGACAGCCGTCGCGATCAGGGCCGCGATCCGCGCCGAGAAAGCCGGTGGACTGGTGCGGCTCGCCAAGGATGTTGGCCGCATCGGCGAAAAGACCGGGACGCGCGGTGCGCTCGACATGTTGCGGATCGCTCAAGGGCCAAAAGATGTCACCCGCGCTGTGCGGCTCGCTGAGGCCAAAGGCGGACAGACCCGAGCCATCATCAAGATTCTGGGGCGGGGTGCGTTGCTACTCACGACCGGCGCGTTCAATCTAGCGATGTGGGTGCTTAGCGCGGTGTTCGCGCTATTTGGTTTTCTGTCATCGATCAAGGCCACGACCGAGCGCCTGACGCTCTCATGGCTGCAACGTTCAAAAATCAGGCGTCTGCGCCGGCTGTCCGCCGCGCCGTCGCCGACGTAAACGTCTCGTCGATCGTTGCTAGCCATCCCGTCTCCATCCAGATCACGGAAGCGCTGATGCCGAGCTTTCATCACGGCGATGTTGAAATTGCCTACCTCGACGAGGGCGATGGCGATCCCATCGTTCTTGTGCATGGCTTTGCGTCGAGCAAGAACGTGAACTGGGTGTATCCGACCTGGGTGTCGGAATTGCGCAAAAACGGATTCCGGACAATCGCGTTTGACAACCGCGGCCACGGCGATTCCAGCAAGCGCTACGATCCGGAAGACTATCACATCGGCACGATGGCGAGCGACATCACGGCGCTGATGGATCATCTTGCCATCGCGCGCGCGGACGTCATGGGATATTCGCTCGGCGCCAGGATGATGGGAATTCTGGCGCGAACTCGGCCTGAACGGGTGCGCTCCGGAATTTTCGGCGGTCTGGGTATCGGACTGATCAAGGGGGGCGGTCCGGGCGAAAGCGTCGCTAGGGCGCTGGAGGCACCGTCGCTGGATGACGTGACCGATCCGTTCGGCCGGACGTTCCGGGTCTTTGCCGATCAGACCCGATCTGATCGGCGCGCCCTGGCGGCGTGTTTGCGGGGATCACGGCGGCTGATGACGGAAGCTGAAGTCGCCGGCATCGAGGTGCCGACGCTGATAGCGGTCGGCACGAAAGACGAGATCGCAGGATCGGCGCAGGAGCTCGCGGACGTTATCCCCGGTGCGGAGGTGTTGAACATTCCCAACCGAGACCACATGCGTGCTGTGGGAGACAAGGTCTACAAGGAAGGCGTGCTGAGATTTCTGTCACGTCGGCCGTGAAGCCAGCCGTAGCGATGGGCGAGGAGTCTCGCCGCTGCGATCAGCACCACGAACGTTGCGATCCAGACCATGCGCGCGCCGTAGCGGTCGTGGGGACCTGATATGACGCCGCAGATGAAAGCGTTACCGAGCAATGCCACGCAAACTGTCGCGGCAAGAAGTTCGACGTCATCGATACGCCGCCGCCATATCGCCGCCAGAGCGATCACGGCGGCCAACAGCATCGAGGCAAGTGCGACCGGGACGTGAATCCAGTTGATAGCCGTAAACTTGATATTCCAGTGCTGCTGCTGCGCGGCGCGCATGGTCTTTGCCTGTTCCGGCAGATAGCGTTCGATGATGCCGTAGGTGTGCGGAATCCATCCGGTGGTGCCTTCGCCGGTGTCGACACTCACCAGTTGCTCTGCCGTTGCTTCGGCTGCAGCTTCGGCCTGCCAAAGAGGGTAGGCGACCAGTGCGTGCGTGGCGATGAACTCCATCTCGCCGTTCATGCCGGCGAAGCGTCCCAGTTTGTCGAATATGGTGTCATTGCCCCAAAGGAAATCATCCGCTGTTGCCGGCAGTTGATTGCGGTAGGGGCAGAGCTTCAACTTGATCTTGTCGCAGTGGTCGTTGAGATAACGCGCGACGATGCCGTCCTGCATCATGCGTCCGAACGAGACGGAGGCGCCACCTGGCGTCCAGGCAAGCCGGCCTGTCAAAAAAACATTGGCGGCCAGCAGCATGGCCGCGCCGGCAAGGATCGTCAGGGAACCCTGAACCAGCCCTGTGATCTGAAGCCTTGGGCCGAGCAATGGCTTGACGATCCACCCCGCACAACACAGTCCCAACAGGACCCCGAACGTCGCCGTGTGGCTCGCCGCCGCGAAGGACGTAAACAGAAACAGCGAGACCTTCTCGACGATCGAAAGCTTGCCGTTATGTACCACGAGGATGTACAGCGCGAGCACCGCCAGCCCCGCGAAAATGTCGGTTAGCAGCATGCTGGCGAGCCACGGTAGCGCGGTGGCCGTGATGAGGATCAAGGCGATTGTGAGAAGCCGCAATGGCTGCGCCATGTTGAGCACGCGCAAGGTCAAATGCAGGATCCACAGCGTCAGCAGCGCCTGGCATACCAAATTGATCCAGAAGTACGAGCCCTGTCCCAAATGAAGGTAGATGCCATACGCGTTCGAACGGCTGATCTCGAGATGGCCTTCATACCATCGCGCCAGATAGCCGCCCGTATCATATTGAAGCAGCGGGTAGCCGTTCCAGATCGCTGGAGCGAGCAAAAGTACGGGGATGACGACGGCTACGATCCAGCCCCATGGTATTTCCGCGTCACGCGTGTGTAAGACCGGGGTCGAAATGGACGTGTTCTCCGGTGGGCGGCGCACCATTCCGCCTATTGAGTGTTTCGTCGCACATGCATAATTTATTTGACGTAAATTAGTCCGACGTTGGCCGGAACGATGAAGATTTCCGATCCGTTTGGTGGCGCCGGGCCTCTCTCAGGGACCGAATATAGTACGAAGATTCAAGCCTTTAGATCGGTTAACCCTAGACGGGCCAAATGAATATTCTCTGAACATCAAGGACAACGACCTCGCAACATGTTAAACTGCGGGGCAAAATCGAGGTTGCGAGACGACCATGGCGATCCAGCACGTCAATTCGCAGAATCCGAAACTTGCTGCGCTCGATCCGATCTGGGATCGCATCCGCAGCGAGGCCGAAGACATCGTTCGCCGCGAACCTGAGCTGGCGGCCTTTATCTATTCGTCCGTTCTTCATCATGATCGGCTTGAGGCTGCGGTGGTGCATCGCGTCGCAGGGCGGTTGGACCATTCGGCCTTGTCAGGCGACCTGATCCGCCAGACCTTCGATGAGGCGCTCCGCGACGATCCCGATATCGGCAACGCGTTCCGCGCCGATCTGGTGGCGGTGTTCGACCGCGACCCCGCGACGTCGCGGTTCATCGATCCGCTGCTCTACTTCAAAGGCTTTCATGCCATCCAGACCCACCGCCTCGCGCACTGGCTCCAAAAGAAAGGTCGCAAGGATTTTGCCTATTACCTGCAGAGCCGTTCTTCCTCGGTGTTCCAGGTCGACATCAATCCCGCCGCTAAAATCGGCCGTGGAATTTTCCTCGATCATGCGACCGGTTTCGTCGTCGGTGAGACCGCGGTCATCGAGGATGACGTGTCGATCCTGCATGGCGTGACACTCGGTGGTACCGGCAAGGAAAATGAGGACCGCCATCCGAAGATCCGCCACGGCGTCATGATCGGCGCGGGCGCGAAAATCCTTGGCAACATTGAGGTCGGACATTGCGCGCGCATCGCGGCCGGATCGGTCGTCGTGAAACCGGTACCGCACAATGTCACCGTCGCAGGGGTTCCAGCCAGAACGGTCGGTCCGGCCGGCTGCTCGGAGCCCTCGCGCACGATGAACCAGATGCTGAATGCGACACCAGAATCATAAGCTTGTCAGCGTTCTTTCGAATCTGAAGTTCCCGGGGGCGCAGTGCAGCGGCGAGCTTGGCTGCAAACACCGACGACCCGAAAATAGGAATCGATTTTCGGACGAGATAATGCGTGATTAAAAGTATATAGCCGGGAGCATGATCCCAACCTAAAGGGCCATGCCAGCGCAAAGTGGAAACCGGTTTCGGACAAGATCGTGCTCAATCCAAAGATTTAAACAAGTTTATTCAACGCAGTTGATCGGACCCCAGAGTCAGAACTCTGCGGAGTTGAATGAGACTCTAGAACCCTGCGAACCCTCACATTTGGAGACTGCCGTGAACGTTCAGGAAGTCAGGAAACTCGACGCCTACCTCAAGCGTGTGTTCGGCAATCCCAGGATTCGAGTGGTGCCGCGTCCAAAGAAGGACGACTCGGCCGAGGTCTATATCGGCGAGGAGTTTATTGGCGTGCTATTCGTCGATGACGAGGACGACGATCGCTCGTTTCAGTTTCAGATGGCTATTCTTGAGGAGGATTTGGCCGACGTCGGTTAATTGTCGAAGCTAGTTTTGCAGCGGGTGCAGTTGCTCCACGAGCTGCTCCATCCCACCGGCAACGTCGCGCCATTCTGTTAGCCATTGCCGTGGAAAGCGGAACGTCACGTCGGCGCCCCCGATCCGGCGCTCGCTCAGGCACGTGCCCGGCGTCATGGCATCGCGGGTACATCGCGCCACTAGCGCGGGCGTCTGCGCCATGAGCAGATCTTCGCCCGCATACGGCGTTCCGTCGCGGAATGCACGTATCGATAGTCCGTCCTGAGACGGTGTGTGAGTGGCATCAAGATAACGTGGATAGATGGTACGCACGAGGATATCCGGCGCCAGCGAATCGTGATGGGCGGCAATCGATAGGAAAACGCGGTCGATCGGCTGCGGTCCATCTTCGACGGTCTCGGCGGTGACATGTCTTGGCGCATCCGGCGTTGCCAGCGAAGGATAAAGGAAATTCAGATCGATGCGCTCCTGCGGCCCCGAATGTCTCTGAATTTTCACACGGAAGGCGCGCTTCGGCACATTGAACACGGTTTGCCCGATGCTGACCGGCAATCGCTCATTGTTGTCAGGCGCTTTGGGAGTCCAGGTTGGCCACAACAAATAGGCGACTGCGGTGATCGCGGGCATCGCGATCATCACGGCTGCGAGTAGTGGGATCAGATGACCGGCCGGCGGTTTTCCGCGCGACCGGCGCGGGGCGGACGACAGCATGGCCATGCGACGGACATTTCCGAAAGGACGAATCAGCCGCGACTATGCCACGCAATGTGGAGTTTGCATGCGAGGTCAGCCGTACTGTGCCGGCGCGCAAGGTTAGTGCGCGTGCGTCGCGTTAACCCTTTCTTAAGGATAAAGTGGCGAGGCAAGCGGCATTTTGCGAAGGAGAGACGCCGTAGTCGTGAACGGATGTTCTTTTCGATGTCGCCAGATGCGTTGAATTCCTTCTTTTCCCTGTGCATCGGATTCGCCATCGCGGGCGCGCTCGCCAGCGGTTATCAGGCGTTCGTCAAGCGCCCCGCCGGCTTCGGATTGCTGCAGCAGGGTGTTGTTGCCAGGGCATTTGCTGCGGTTCCATTCCTGGTCTTCGCTGCGCCCTTCATCATCATGCGCAATACACTTCGCGGACGACGCATCGAGCGGCGCCGTTTTGAGTTCGTCATGATGGCGACCGTGATCGCGGGTTTCTGGAGCCTGATGTCTGGCACCTGCGTGGTCATGACGCTGAAGGCGGTCGGGTTGCTCGCCTAAGCGCCGCCGTGGCACTGTCGCCGCTAGCTGGCAGGAGGCGTGATGGCGATTTACGAACTCGATGGGCAGGTGCCCGTCCTGCCGGAAAGCGGGCGCTATTTTATCGCCGAAACCGCCGCGGTAATCGGCAGGGTTCGCCTTCGCGACAATGCGAGCGTGTGGTTCGGTGCGGTGCTGCGCGGCGATAACGAATGGATCGAAGTTGGAGAGGGTTCCAACGTTCAGGATGGGTGCACCTGCCATACCGACGAGGGATTTCCGCTGACGATAGGAAGCAACTGCACGATTGGCCATAACGTTATTCTGCACGGCTGCACCATCGAAAATGGTGCGCTGATCGGTATGGGTTCGATCGTCATGAACGGCGCGCGGGTCGGTCGCGGCTGCATCGTCGGCGCCGGCGCGCTCATTACCGAAGGCAAGCAGTTTGCGGAGTACTCTCTCATTGTCGGCGCGCCGGCGCGCGTGACCCGCACGCTTAGACCTTCCGAGATCGAGGCGATGGGAAGCGGCGCGAAATTCTACGCCGCGAATGGCCTGCGCTTCGGAAAGGGCCTGAAGCGAATCGGCTGAAATCCTCGGTGGAACTGCTGAGGAAGGTTGCAGAAAGCCGTGGTCGTCGCCTATTCCTTGGGCTAGATGTGGGCGCCGATAACAGGCTGGAGAATACAGCGATGCGGGCGTTTCGATGTGCGGGTGTTTTGACATTCGCAATTGCGATTGCGTCGGGCGGAATCGTTCTGATCGATGCTCCGGCCACAGCAGCGGCCCAAACCGCGGAGAAAACCATGACAACAGCATCGGGTTTGCAGATCACGGACACCAAAGTTGGGGAGGGCCCTTCGCCTCAGCCGGGCCAGGTTTGCATCATGCATTACACCGGCTGGCTCTATAAGGACGGACAGAAAGGTGACAAGTTCGACAGTTCGGTGGACCGCAACGAACCCTTCGAGTTTCCAATCGGAAAGCGTCGCGTGATCGCAGGCTGGGACGAAGGCGTCGCCTCTATGAAGGTCGGCGGCAAGCGCACGCTGATCATTCCGCCGGAGCTCGGTTACGGAGCACGCGGCGCCGGTGGAGTCATTCCGCCCAATGCAACGTTGATTTTTGACGTCGAGCTGCTCGGCCTGAAAGGCTGAGTCGCTTCGCGCGGTCGTTGTTTCGCGCGGTAGCGCACTGATCCGTTCTTGGCCTTCTAACGTGCGCTGAAGCTTTCCTGAAAAGGGGTGCGGCCAGCCTTTTGGGGGAAGGCTGGCCGCGCGCGAGCCGGTCTGGGGACGGGGAGGGGTATGACCGGGTCGCGGGTCTCGTGTTTGTTCTTTATCGCGAACTGGCCGTCGCGACCGCCGGGTGGTTATCGTCCAGCGCAACCCAGACATCGGGGTCGCTTTGCGATTGTCGTTTCATGAAGCGGTAGCCGGTTTGCATCCAGGCCAGGATGTCTTCATTCTGGTTGTCGAGAATGAACTCCCCTTTGTCTGTTTTAACGGTCAGGACGGCATGGCCATCGCCCTGCTTGTCGCGGACTACCGTGACCAGCAACGCCTCACGCGGCCACCCAGCGTCGATCAACATCTTGCGCTTCAACAGGACGTAGTCTTCGCAATCCCCGTGGCCGTCGGTGGGAAGCGACCACTTTTCGACGACGCCCCAATGATCCTTGTCCGTCATCGGTTTGACGGTTTCGTTGACCCAGCGGTTGACCTTCAGGAGATCGCGCCAGGCGTCAGGCGTTAAGACGATATCACGCGGCTGCGTTGCGCCGGTGCGGCATTCCTTCGGATTGTCGCTACAGAATTCAACCCAACCGATCGGCGCCCGTGTGGTGTCGCCGAGACTCGCATAGAGCTTTTCTGCTTCCGCTGCCCCCGCTGGCGTTGCCATTCCCCACAGGATGGCGCCAACCACCGCCAGTCCCATTCCCTGACCCCTGTTGAGCATTGTGGCCCCCGTTTCTTGTTGGGACCACATTTCGCACAAAGGATTTGCGCCGGCGCTAAATGCTCGAAGTGCATTCGATGCAAATGCGAGTAAAGTTCGCCGCTAATTGAATCGGTATTTGAATCGAAATTGACTCAAATTTTAGCGATCATCATCGATTCAAATTTTAGATATTAGCGATTGAAACCCGGTTGAATCGCGGTTTTTCGTATCGGAACGCGCCTGCCGTTAACCCTGAGATCGCGGGCTTCTGCCGTGGCAGAAGCGGACAACGAGGATCGCTAGGCGGCAGTTTGCGATCATGGCCGTTTACCGGGTGGTGACGTTATCTTCGAGAGTCCTGCTCGTGAATAAACTCGAGCGCGAAGGGCGGATGGCGCTGCGCTTCTCACGCTGATCCCGACAGCACGCGCTCGTTCAGTCAGCACGGTCAAGCGCAAGGCGATTTTGGCAAGATTGCATGTTCTCAAAACTGAAAGGGGAGTTTTGGAGAATGGCGTTTACCGGCCGCTGACGCTGGCTTCCAGAGTATCGGGATGTTGCTCGTGAATGAACTCGAGCGCGAAGCCCTCGTCCAGATTGCGGACAACGCGGGCGAGCACCTTGCCGAGTGCGACCTTGGACTGTAGCGGGGGTCGTTTTTCGGCCGAGACGGCGGCGCCCGACATCGAAAGATCGATGATCCGGCAAGTCAGCCTTGTGCCGTCTTCAAGTGTGAGCGTCGCGACGGGATTGCGCGGAACGATGCGTTCGTGGCGACGGTCTTCCGGAAGATTGAGGATGTCGCGATTGGCGAGCCAGGTGAGTTGCGACGCCAACTTGTCTCGTTTGCGGGGGGTCGCGCTGACGCTCATGGCGAACCCGCTGTCGATAATCCGGGTAATCTTGCCTTCGACCCGGCCGATGTGGTCGAGATAGACGATGACCCGGTCACCGACGTTGCCGATACCGGGGGCCAGCATGGCCAGCCCGCCGGGAGACATGTTGATAACCTGGCAGGGGAATTCGCGCCGATCCGGCAGCATATAGCGACCCAGCAGGTGAATCTTGACCCGCTGAAATCGCCGGCGCTCAACCGGCAGGTTCGAGATTTTCTGCGCCAACGCCATAAATCGATCGGTCCGCGGGTCGACCAACGGTCGGTATGAATAAACCTTAAGGTTGTCAGGGTTAACGCGGCGTTAGCGTTTCTGAGCGGTATAGCCCGGCGCGACGGCCCAAATTGGGCCTCGATCGACACCAAGACGGCTCATGCCGCGTCTACGAGAGGCGCGACAAGGCTCACTTTTCGAAGCACGGGCATATCTGGCGCGCTTACGATAGAGGATCGCGGCACGCTCACGCGCTGCCGAACACCCGCTTGAAGATCGTATCGACGTGCTTGAGGTGGTAGTTGAGGTCGAACTGCTCAGCGATCTCGGCATCCGCCAGATATTTCTTCACATCGGCGTCGTTCTTCAGCAGGTTAAGGAAATCGCCTTCGCCGCGCCATACCGGCATGGCGTTCCGCTGGACCAGCTTGTAGGCGTCCTCGCGGCTTGCGCCTTTCTGGGTCAGCGCGATCAGCACGCGCTGCGAATGCACCAGCCCGCCGAGGCGATCGAGGTTCTTTTGCATGTTACCGGGATAGACCAGCAGCTTGTCGATGACGCTTGCGAGGCGGTTAAGCGCGAAGTCGAGCGTCACGGTGGCGTCGGGCCCGATCATACGCTCGGCCGAGGAGTGCGAGATGTCGCGCTCGTGCCAGAGAGCGACGTTCTCCAGGGCCGGTGTCACATAGCCGCGCACCATGCGGGCAAGTCCGGTGATGTTCTCGGTCAGCACGGGATTGCGCTTGTGCGGCATCGCTGACGAACCCTTCTGCCCCTCGGAGAAGAACTCCTCGGCCTCCAGCACCTCGGTGCGTTGCAGATGGCGGATTTCGATAGCGAGCCGTTCCATCGAGGAGGCGATGACGCCCAGTGTGGCGAAAAACATCGCGTGGCGGTCACGCGGGATCACCTGCGTCGACACCGGCTCGGGGGTTAATCCCATAGCGACGGCAACGTGCTCTTCCACGCGCGGATCGATCTGGGCGAAGGTGCCGACCGCGCCTGAGATCGCGCAGGTCGCGACCTCCCTGCGGGCCGCGGTCAGGCGTTCCTTGGCGCGTGTGAACTCCGCATAGGCGTAAGCGAGCTTGAGCCCGAAGGTCACGGGCTCGGCGTGAATACCGTGCGAACGGCCGATGGTCGGCGTCATCTTGTGTTCAAACGCGCGGGTCTTCAGCGCCCCGAGCAGCTTATCGATGTCGGCGATTAGGATGTCGGCAGCGCGGGTGAGTTGTACGTTGAAGCATGTGTCGAGCACGTCCGATGACGTCATGCCCTGATGTACGAAGCGCGCCTCGGGACCGACAATTTCAGCAAGGTGAGTGAGGAAGGCAATGACGTCATGCTTGGTTTCGCGCTCGATCTCGTCGATGCGCTCCACATTGAACGTCGCATCCTTGGCCTTGGCCCAGATGGTTTCAGCAGCTTGCTTCGGGATCACCCCGAGTTCGGCTTGGGCGTCCGCCGCGTGAGCCTCGATTTCGAACCAGATCTTGAAACGGGTCTGCGGCTCCCAGATCGAAGCCATTTCCGGACGGGTGTAACGAGGAATCATCGACGATCCTTGAGGTTTTCAGGGATTATGCCCCGCTTTAACAGAGCTGTCGGTTGGAAACAAACCATGCGGATGGAAGGTCGAACAGGGTGTATACTTATAAATTCGGATCGTTCGCTTCAGAGGGATTGTGTTGAAGAAGTCGCCTTTCGGTCTGGAGTGATCTTACGTCGAGGCAAGCCGTAGCGTTTGAAGGCGGTCGTAACCGATCAAGCGGCCAAGATCGGTGCGGTGGCGGGGATCAGCTTGGCCAGTTTTCTCAAGTTCTGAGCGGTGGCGGCGAGCAGGAACTCGTCATGTGCGCCACATGGGCCGCGCAGTCGCAGTCGGTCGAGCTTGAGGATGCGTTTGAGGTGGGCGAAGCACATCTCAACCTTCTTGCGCTGTCGCCGCGAGGTTAGATAAGCGGCGGTCTTGGCGATGTGGCGGGCGAAGTCTCTTGCGCCCTCATGGATACTGCGAGGCACTCGCCGCATCGGGGTGTTAGGGCTGCAACGAGATTTAAGAGTACAGGCGGAGCAGTCAGCCTTGCTGGCGCGGTAGAACAAGGTGGCGCCGTCGTTCACCAGCGTTCCCTTCGTCGTTAGGTTCTTGCCGCCGGGACAGACATAGATGTCGCGCTCATGGTCGTAAATAAATTCGTCTCGTGAGAAGGTCCCGTCGGTGCGTTGGGATTTGTCGAACACCGGCACGTGCGGCTCGATACCTTCTTCGTTGACCAGCCAATCGAGCATCTCGGCTGAGCCATAACCCGTATCGGCGGCGAGACGCGCCGGCTGAAGATCGAAGCGATCGTGGGCTCGCGTGATCATGGTCTTGGCGGCTGTAACCTCGGCCTGGCGTACGGCGCTGGATGCCTCCACCTCAACGATGACGGCATGATCAAGGTCGATCAGGTAGTTCGTCGCGTAGGCGAAGAACGCGAGGCCGCCGTTTGCCGCGGTCCACCGCGCGGCCGGATCGACGGGCGCGAGATATTTCGGCGCGACGGACGTCGCCGCACCGAAGGCTGCGTCATCTAGCACCGCCAGATACTCACGAACTGCGCGACGAGATCGAACTGGATCTAGCTCCTCGGCGCCCTGCACCCCGCTTTGGCGGTTGGCGTCGGCCTTGATCAGACTGGCATCGACAGCGAAGCTCTCACCGCCAACCAACCCCTCGGTCATGCAGCGACGCACCACGGTCTCGAACACATGTCGCAGCACATCGCTGTCACGGAAGCGGCCGTGCCTGTTCTTGGAGAAGGTTGAGTGGTCTGGCACGTCGCCATCGAGGCCTAATCGGCAGAACCAACGATAGGCGAGGTTCAGGTGGACTTCCTCGCACAAACGCCGCTCCGATCTGATGCCGAAGCAGTAGCCGACAATCAGCATCCGGATTAGCAGCTCCGGATCAATCGAGGGGCGACCCGTCGAACTGTAGAACGCTGCCAAGTGCGCCCGCACACCCTGCAGATCGACGAACCGGTCGATCGCCCGCAGCATGTGGTCCGCCGGCACGTGCCGCTCCAGCGAGAATAGATAGAAAAGCGCCGCTTGATCGATTCGCCGTTCACCCATCATGGCTTCGCCCCAGGCTTGGATGCCTGAGTGAATCAGCGCTTCTGACCGTTCACAACCCGGAGTTTTTCAACACAATCGATCCAAAGCGGTCATCCTCTTGGCGTTCGTGCCATAGCTTCGGCTACGGTATGATCGTATCAATGCGCAAAACGGGGGGCGCGACCCCATGCATGTTAACTTCAAAAATAGTTCTTTGTTGATTCTGGCGATTACAGCCGTCGCATGTTCGAGGACAATGTTTGCATTCTTCAATGACCCTGAGGGCCCAAATCTCCTCGTGGTTATTGGGATGGCCGCTGCCATCTACCTCGTGTCTTCAGCAGTCTATCTCTCAAACCTCTACCCGTCGCTTACAGGGTTCAAAAGAAGTTTGGCGACGATTTTCATCCAGATATTCATCACAACGGGCTTTTACTTGGGATTGCGCTGAGATCGATCTGGAGCCGCGTGATATGCGTAACTTAATGAACGCTATTGGCCCCTTTCGGAGTGACGCGATGTCGGATTTGAATTTGTTGCGTGCACAAAGGCGGACTCCGCCGGTCGTTCGAGTTCATGAGCACACGCCCTAGCGCCGCTCTCGCGAACGGCTTATCGTCATCCTCATGCGTTTGAAATCGAGCATTTGGGTCGCCGCCTACCTGCGCCGTTGCCAGTCCGAGGGGGTTTTCGGAGCGGTATGCCGCCGGGGAGCTGATGAGGCCGGCGCTGTCTTCGTCAAACTGGCGTTTCTCGACGGCAAAGCGATGCTTTACGGCCCTGCGCCGCAAGCCGTATACGACGACAGCCGTCCCGTTGAACGTGTATTCGCTCCGTCTTCAGCCGAGCCCATCGCCGAGCAGGCGGTCAATGAGCGCCTGGAGAAAGAAGTTCGATTCGATCCGGATGCCTGGATCGTTGAAATTGAAGACAAAGCAGGGCGGCATTTTCTCGACCTTGCGTCGAAATGATGAATTCAGCTTACCAGACGTTGCCGCGACGGTGGGCCGCAGCTTTGTGACCCGATAAGACTTTTCTTTTGACCGGCGCTACCCATTTTATGGGCCAGATCCTGCCGAAAAGAAAAAGGAACAACTTATGAAATTGGCTAAGCGGGCGTCTGGCGCGATGAAGGCTTTTGCCGTCGTCCTGTCGTTGGCGCTTCCCTTGATATTAGCGGTCTCTGCAGCGGATGCGCGTGTCGGCGGTGGCAGCAGCTATGGATCGCGCGGCTCGCGGACCTTCTCCGCGCCGCCGGTCACCAATACCGCGCCGAACGCGGCGCGTCCGCTCGATCGCACCATGAGCCAGCCCGGCCGTCCGGCCGCCGGTGCTGCGGCTAACCGGCCGGGTATGGGGATGCTCGGCGGTCTCGCTGCCGGATTCCTCGGTGCGGGACTATTGGGTTTGCTGTTCGGCGGTGGCCTGTTCGGCGGCCTCGGAGGCCTGTCGTCCATCATCGGCCTGGTGCTTCAGATCGGCCTGATCTATCTCGTTGTTCGCTTTGCGATGTCGTGGTGGCAGCGGCGCAATTCGCCGGCTTATGCTGGACCGGCGCCTGGGCCGGCTGCTGCTCAAACGAATGCCCGCAGCGGTCTTGGTTTCGGTTCGATGTCAAGCGCCGCGCCGCTGGAAATCACGCCGTCCGACTACGAAGCTTTTGAGCGCCTGCTCGGAGAAATCCAGGCCGCGTGGTCGAACGAGAACGTCAACACCCTGCACACGCTGGCAACGCCGGAAATGGTGTCATATTTCACCGAAGATCTCCGGGCTAACGACGCCCGCGGCGTCGTCAACAAGGTGTCGGACGTCAAGCTTCTGCAGGGCGATCTCGCAGAAGCTTGGCGCGAGGGGGTTACCGATTATGCCACGGTGGCGCTGCGTTACTCGTTGATCGACAAGACCATCGAGCGCGCCAGCGGCCGCATCGTAGAGGGCAGCGACCAGCCGCAGGAGGCGACCGACGTCTGGACGTTCGCGCGTCGGAGCGGAGGAAAATGGGAGTTATCGGCAATCCAGCAGACCTGACCGGTCAGGACGGTCATTCAAAAGAAGGCGCCGCGATAACCTCGTGGCGTCTTTTTGTTTGCGTTGAATGAAGAGCCTTGGTTTGGGCACGTTTCACGCGAACCGAAAGTTACTTCGCTCGAAAACGTTGTAGAAAAAGTGCAGCGTTTCAGAAGCTGCGTCCGTCAATAGGTGTCAATTTGAGACGAGACAGATCGAGACCGTCGATGCAACTCACATTGAGAGCGACCACTTCAGTCCCGTCCGGCTTTTTGCCGCGCGCGAATACCTCAACACCGCAGTCGATGCAAAGCTGATGCCGGATCACGTGCTTGTTGAACAGGTACTCCTTGAGATTATCTTCGCCCGCCCTGAGTTGAAAGTCTTGTGGCGCAAGAAAGGTGATGTGCAGTCCCTTCTTGGTGCAGATCGAGCAGTTACATGCGGTCACCATGGCAAGATCTGTTGTGCACTCGAAGCGCACCTGACCGCAATGACAGCCGCCGGTGTATGTTTTCACGTCGGGCATTTGGCTCTCCGGTCCAGAACGAACGGATCAGACTACCAGATTCCGGGCAACAATCGGTAGCGGACTTGCTCGGTGTAATCCCGATAGTTCGGCAAGCCGGCGAGCAGGGTGCTTTCCTCGATCACCACACGCCCTGCGAACAACCCGATGAAGATCGGTGTGATTGTGGCGCCCCACCATGATCCCAGCAGCAGCGAAACCCCGAGGAAAAAGAAGATCGCCCCGCTATACATCGGATGCCTGACAAGCGCGTAGGGGCCTGTGCGGATCACTTGATGTCCGCGCTCGGCCTGTATCTTCACCACCGGCGCTGCGAATGCGTTCTCCCGCATCGCCCAGAACGAAATAGCAAGCGACAGCATGAACAGCACGAAGCCGAGAACCTGAAATCCGGCACTCATGCCCGACCACAGATAACGTTGATCGAGCCCCATGACGATCAGCCAGATCATGCTGACCAGCCCCATTACCAAGATGAAGACCTTGTCCGCCTTCGGCTGGTCCTTCTGGATCATTGGGCGCATGCGTTCGGCCAGCAGCCCGGGATTGATCTTCACAAACCAAAATCCACCGACGATACCGAGAAAACCGAGCGTCGCGAGAAACAGCCAAGCGGCAGGCCAGTCCACGCTGCCTGCGGGGACAAACAGCAGCACGCCCAGTGTAACGATCCACACCGTGTTCTGGGTCATCAACCGGCGGGTCAGGTTGCGCTCTTCATCCATGCGTCCACATTACCACATTTCGCGACAAACCTGCGACAGGAAGCAGAGAATTGGTTCCTTTTCGGGAAAGGCTGAAAATCGTTGGTTCGTCACTCGTCGTTGCCGCGGGATACCGCGATGGCGGCGCTGGTTTTGGTGCGGGTACAATGCATGTTCAGCCGCCGATAGCGCGTCTGTACGTCGTCGCCGTGTAACAGGCCCATGCGCTTCATGCATCGGGTGACGCCTTTCAATGTATCAGCGATCGGTATCGTGAAGATAATGGCAGAGGCTCGCGCCACCAGATCGTAAAACTCAGGTTTCGGCTTGCGGCTATCTGTGCCGGCGATCAGTTCGTTGGTGAACTTGCGGTTAGGACAACCGAGGATCAACTGCGTGGTCGCGGAATGCGACAGGAAAATAGCGTTGGCGGCGGTCTTGCCGACATGCAAGCCGTCGATCTGACTTTTAAGTTGTCCGGCCAGATCGTCACAGCGATCAGCAAGGGCCGGTAAAGGGGCAAGCATCGTTGCTGCGGCAATATAAAGGCTGGTGAGGCAGCGGCGCAGGCTTGTCATTCAACGATCTCCCGAAGGAAATAATCCAAGCTGGTTGGTGCTCGCGGATAAATCGGCTCGGCTACATCGGTGATCATATAGTCGAGATGGTTTAGGATCGAGAAATGCGATCCGATCTTGGATCGCTCTGGATGTAGATATCATCGAAGACCGCTTTTGGCCTGATTGATCCGAGAGAATTCTACCTCTAACAATGCTCCGCGAGAGCACAATTGTCATTCAAGCCTCTAAACGCGAGTTGCTTATTGCAGAAACCAAGGCGAAGATAAACCCATATGCGGTGGGGAAGGGTAACTCGTATGGACGGAGACACCTGACAATAGGTGTGGAATCATGCAAGACCAGCGTATCCACGAAGCCTGCCATCATCATTGAGCATTTCAGTTTAGCCCATCATGCCTGACATATCTCCGAACAAGCCTTATCGTATTGGCCGCTCCCGCACGGGACTCGGTCTCTTCGCCACAAAACCAATCAAGAAGGGCACGAAGATCATACGGTACATCGGGCCGCTGCTCGACTGCAACAAGGAGAAGGACGACGCGGTCGAGAACAAGTATCTCTTCCAGGTCACCAGCCGCTGGACCATCGACGGCTCGCTGCGCAAAAACATCGCACGCTATATCAACCACTCCTGCAAACCGAATGCGGAGTCGGACGTCCAAAAGATCAAGCGGCGCGTCGATATTCGCGCCATCAAGGACATCGCGCCCGGCGAGGAAATCAACTACGATTACGGCACCGACTACTTCAAGGAGTATTTGAAGCCGATCGGCTGCAAGTGTGACTCCTGTGAAAAAAAGCGCAAAAAGTTGCGTGCGGCGGCGCGCCAGGAAAAGATGCAGTCACGGGCGAGGGCCGAAAAGCGCGCAAGCGTCGGAGGCAGTCGTAGAAAGCTGAACGGGCATAAGGCGCGCTCCGCCGCTCCAAAGAACTCGAAGGCGCTTTCGACAGCTAAGGGCGGAAGATCAAAGAAACGTTCATAGAAAACGGTGCCAATCATCCTGTTATCGCTTTCAGTCGGCCATCTTAATCTTGCAATGGTCGGGTATTCAAAGCCGCCTAGTTGTGCCGTTTGAGAACGGACATGGAGTACGCGGCCATATAAGGCGCAACGCCACGGCGGCTTCGTGAATGACCGCTTCGCCGAGTTGCTTCCGGTTTTTTTCGCAAGACCCCGCGCTGTCCCGCCACCCAGCTTGGAACGCATGATCAGTCATGTGTTGGGGAATGGTGAAAAATCCCACTATCGCCCTGAAACCTGCGTTCCCGACAGACTATATCTCGGCATAAGACTAGAGCGAGAAGAGGAATGTGTGTGGTGAAGATCCGCTCGCATCTCGCTTTAAAAGAGATACGGGCCAGCACATGGGAGCAGGACCATGACCGCCAACATCGTGGGATGGGCGCATACGCCGTTCGGGAAACTGGACACCGAGACGGTCGAAAGCCTTGTGGTGAAGGTGGCAACCGACGCGTTGGCCGATGCCGGCGTTTCCGCAGGCGAGGTTGATGAGATCTTGCTCGGGCATTTCAATGCCGGTTTCTCACCACAGGATTTTACCGCGGCTCTCGTCCTGCAAGCCGATCCGGAACTCCGCTTCAAGCCGGCGACGCGGGTGGAGAATGCCTGCGCCACCGGGTCGGCGGCGGTGCATCAGGGTGTCCGCGCGATTGCGTCCGGTGCGGCGAGGATCGTGCTGGTGGTCGGCGTTGAGCAGATGACGCGGACGCCCGGTCCGGAGATCGGCCGCAATCTGCTGCGCGCCTCCTACCTGCCCGAACACGGCGATACCGTCGGCGGTTTTGCCGGCATTTTTGGCAAGATCGCGCAAGCCTATTTCCAGAAATACGGTGACGCTTCGGATGCGCTGGCGATGATCGCAGCGAAGAACCACAAGAATGGCGTCGCCAATCCTTACGCGCAAATACGCAAGGATTTCGGTTACGACTTCTGCCGTTCCGAGAGCGAGAAGAACCCGTTCGTGGCGGGGCCGCTGAAGCGCACTGACTGCTCGCTGGTATCGGATGGCGCGGCCGCGTTGGTGCTGATGGATGCTGACATCGCCAAGTCGGCGCGCAAGGCGATCAGCATCCGCGGGACTGGCCACGCGCAGGATTTCTTGCCGATGTCGAGGCGCAACATTCTCGAGTTCGAGGGTTGCACGGTGGCTTGGCAGCGGGCGCTGGCGAAGGCCGGCGTTGCGCTATCCGATCTCTCTTTTGTCGAGACTCACGATTGCTTCACCATTGCCGAACTGATCGAGTACGAGGCCATGGGTCTGACGCCCAGAGGGCAAGGGGCGCGCGCCATCAAGGAAGGTTGGACGCAGAAGGATGGCAGATTGCCTGTCAATCCGTCAGGCGGTCTGAAAGCCAAGGGTCATCCGATCGGCGCCACCGGAGTTTCCATGCATGTGATGAGCGCAATGCAACTCGCAGGCGAGGCACCCGATGGCATGCAGATCAGAGGCGCCAAACTCGCCGGCATCTTCAACATGGGTGGCACGGCAGTTGCGAACTATGTTTCGATCCTTGAGCCGGTTCGATAGTTTCTAAAGCGCGCATCGTTCAAGACGCGCAGCGAATAAGAATACAAGGATCAGAATGTCACGACTGAACTCTTGCAAACGAGCCGGGAGGGAGCATGCGTACCATCGGGCACTTTATCGGCGGCAAGAACGTCAAGGGTACATCGAAACGTTTCGCCGACGTGTATCAGCCGATGACGGGCGAGGTGCAGGCCAGGGTCGCATTGGCATCGAAAGCTGAATTGCGCGAGGCCGTGGAGAATGCCAAGGCTGCGCAGCCGGCGTGGGCCGCGACCAGTCCACAGCACCGAATCCGCGTGCTGATCAAGTTTCTCGAACTAGTGGCGCGCGACAATGATGCGATGGCGGAACTGCTCGCCCGCGAACACGGCAAGACCATTCCCGACGCCAATGGCGACATCTTCCGCGGCGTGGAGGTCGTTGAATACGCCATCGGCATTCCCGAGCTGATGAAAGGCAGTTTCACCGAGAACGCCGGTCCCGGCATCGACAGCTATTCGATGCGCCAGCCACTTGGCGTCGTCGCCGGAATTACGCCGTTCAACTTCCCTGCAATGATTCCGATGTGGAAGTTTGCGCCGGCCATCGCCTGTGGCAACGCCTTCATCCTGAAACCCTCCGAGCGCGATCCAAGTGTGCCGATGCGGCTGGCCGAACTTATGTTCGAGGCCGGTTTGCCGTCCGGTATCCTTAATGTCGTGAACGGGGATAAGGAGGCGGTCGACGCCATTCTTGACGATCCCGATATCGCGGCAGTCGGCTTCGTCGGCTCCTCCTCAGTCGCGCATTACATTTATTCTCGTGCCGCCGCGACGGGCAAACGGTGCCAATGTTTTGGCGGTGCCAAGAATCACATGGTCATCATGCCTGACGCTGATATGGATCAGTCGGTGAATGCGCTGGTAGGGGCGGGTTATGGCGCAGCCGGTGAGCGCTGCATGGCGGTATCGGTTGCGGTGCCGGTCGGCAAAACAACTGGCGACCGGTTAATGGAGAATCTGATCCCGCGCGTGGAGAACCTGAAGATCGGACCGTCCACCGATGCGTCTGCCGATTTCGGTCCGCTCGTCACCAGGTTGGCACTGGAGCGTGTCAGGAACTATGTCGAGATTGGCGTCAAGGAAGGCGCCACGCTGGCGGTCGATGGTCGCCGCTTCAAAATGCAAGGCTACGAGAACGGCTTCTACATGGGTGCTTGCCTGTTCGATAACGTCACCAGGGACATGCAGATCTACAAGGAGGAGATTTTTGGTCCCGTGCTTTCGGTGGTGCGCGTCAATGATTTTGACGAAGCGGTGGCTCTGCCCTCTGAACACGAATATGGAAACGGCGTGGCGATCTTCACGCGCGATGGCGACGCTGCGCGCGAGTTCGCCTCACGCGTCCAGGTGGGCATGGTTGGCATCAATGTGCCGATCCCGGTACCGGTCGCCTACTATACGTTCGGTGGCTGGAAGCGCTCGGGCTTCGGCGACCTTAATCAGTACGGTCCGGATTCAATTCGATTTTACACCAAGACCAAGACCGTCACCTCGCGCTGGCCTTCCGGTGTCAAGGAAGGGACGCAGTTCGTGTTCCACAGCAAGTGATCGGTAGGGATCGCGTATGCAGTTCGCGCTGACTGAGGATCAGATCGCTGTCCGCGATATGGCGCGCGACTTCGCCGCTGAGAAGATCGCGCCGTTCGCGCTGAAATGGGATGAGGAGAAGCACTTTCCGGTCGCGACGATGCGGGAGGCAGCGGCGCTCGGTATCGGTGGCATCTATATTCGGGATGATGTCGGCGGCTCAGCCTTGAGTCGGCTTGATGCTGCGCTCATCTTCGAGGCGTTGGCGCAGGGTTGTCCCACCGTATCGTCGTTCATTTCGATCCACAACATGGCGTCGTGGATGATCGATGCCTATGGTTCAGACAAGCAGCGGCGCAAATGGCTGCCGAAACTCTGCACCATGGAGCTGCTGGCGAGCTATTGTCTGACTGAACCTGCTGCGGGATCGGATGCGGCTGCCTTGCGGACCCGCGCGACGCGTGATGGCGATCATTACGTTGTCGACGGACAGAAGCAGTTCATCTCCGGCGCTGGTGCCAGCGATCTTTACGTCGTTATGGTGCGCACCGGAGATGACGGGTCTGGCGGTATCTCGACGCTCGTGGTCGAAAGCGATACGCCGGGTGTCTCGTTCGGCGCCAACGAACGCAAGATGGGATGGAACGCGCAGCCCACCAGGGCGGTGATTTTCGAGCGCGCGCGGGTGCCGGTTGTAAACCGTCTTGGCGACGAGGGCGTCGGGTTCAAGATCGCGATGGCCGGACTCGACGGCGGACGGCTGAACATCGCCGCGTGTTCGCTCGGTGGCGCGCAATCGGCGCTCGACAAGACGCTCGTCTACATGAAGGAGCGCATGGCTTTCGGGAAGCGGCTCGAGGAATTCCAGGCCTTGCAATTCAAGGTCGCCGACATGGCGACCGAGCTGGAAGCGGCACGAACTTTTCTGTGGCGTGCGGCTTCCGCGCTGGATCGGGAGGATACTGATGCCACCATGCTGTGCGCGATGGCAAAGCGGCTCGCCACGGATGTTGGATTCGATGTCGCCAATCAAGCGCTGCAACTCCACGGCGGCTACGGCTACCTCAGCGAGTACGGCATCGAGAAGATCGTGCGCGATCTGCGCGTCCATCAAATTCTCGAGGGCACCAGCGAGATCATGCGCGTGATCGTGTCACGCAAGCTGATCGAGGGTACGCGATGAGGGGTCTTGCAGACGAGCCGGATCTGATCGTACGGCGCGAGGGGAGCGTGGGCGTCGTTCGCCTCAATCGTCCGAAGGCAATCAATGCCGTCACCCTGGAAATGTTTCGCGAGATGCACAAGGCGCTGGACCAGTTCGAGGCAGACCCCGCCGTCGGTTTGGTTCTTCTTGAGGGCGCCGGCGAGCGCGGCTTGTGCGCGGGAGGCGATATCCGCTCGCTCTGGGAGAGTGCGAATGTCGGGGGCGATCTCGGCAGGGTGATGTGGCGGGAGGAATACACCCTCAACGCGCGGATTGCGAAATTTCCAAAGCCCTATGTCGCCTTCATGGATGGCATCGTGATGGGCGGCGGCGTCGGCTTGTCGGCGCATGGTAGGCACCGCGTCGTCACCGAGAGAACCAGGCTCGCAATGCCTGAGGCCGGTCTCGGCTTCTTTCCGGATGTCGGAGGCACCTGGCTGTTGTCGCGTGCGCCCGGCGAGATCGGGACCTATTTCGGGTTGACCGGCCAGAACATGAACGGGCCGGATGCGATCTACGCAGGCTTCGCCGACGTAGTTGTGCCGTCGCGAAAACTTGCCGCGTTGCGCGAGGCGCTGATTGATCTCGGCGCTAGTGCGGATTCAGCCCGCGTGAAAGCAACGATCGCAGGTTTTACGAATGGCGACGCCGGCAGTTCTGTCGCGGCCATCCGGCCGCGGATCGATGCATGGTTTGCCCATGGTCGAATGGACGATATCATGGCGGCGCTGCAACGCGACGGGTCCGAACTCGCGCGGTCAACCCTCAAGACTCTAAACGAGAAATCTCCGCGCGGTCTTATCGTGACGTTAAAGTTGCTGCGGCTTGCGCGCGCCTCGGCCACGCTGGAGGAATGCCTTGCACGGGAATATCGTGCCGCGCTCGCAGTCTTTACGAGCAACGATTTTCGCGAAGGCGTTCGCGCTGCGATCATCGACAAGGATCGAAATCCAAAGTGGTCGCCGTCAACGATCGAGGAGGTTACACCGGAGATGATTGCGCCGTACTTTGCGAATGTCGGTGCGGACGAACTTGTGTTCAACTAGATATAAGAACAAGCAACCTCGACTGGAGGCAGTATGGCGGCCATTGCGTTCATCGGTCTCGGCAACATGGGTGGACCCATGGCGGCCAATCTCGTCAAAGCCGGCCACAGGGTGGTCGGTTTCGACCTCGTTCCGGAGTCGAGAGATGCGGCCAAAACGAATGGCGTGACGATCGCCGGCAGCGCAAGGGCTGCGGTGACAAACGCGGACGTCATCATCACCATGCTGCCGATCGGGAGGCATGTGGTGTCGGTTTGGACAGATGTCATGCCCGCAGCCACCAGGGGCGCGCTGATGATCGACTGTTCGACCATCGATGTCGAAAGCGCCCGGCGGGTCCATATGCTGGCGGCCAGGGCTTCCCTGCATTCGGTCGATGCGCCGGTCTCGGGAGGCGTCGCGGGCGCCCGGGACGCGACGCTGACTTTCATGGCTGGCGGGGAAGTTGAGTCCTTCGAGGCGGCGAAGCCGTTTCTTGAAGCGATGGGCAAGAAGATCATCCATTGCGGCCGTGACGGAGCGGGGCAGGCCGCCAAAATCTGCAACAACATGATCCTGGGCGTCTCGATGATCGCGGTGGGCGAGGCGTTCGTGCTTGCGGAAAAGCTCGGCCTGTCTCATCAGGCGCTGTTCGATGTCGCCTCGACCGCGTCGGGCCAGTGCTGGTCGCTCACGAGCTACTGTCCGGTGCCGGGGCTGGTTCCGACCTCGCCCGCGAATAACGACTACAAGCCGGGCTTCGCTTCGGCGATGATGCTCAAAGACCTGACGCTTGCGCAGGAGGCGGCGAAATCCGGCGGCGTGGTGACGCCGCTTGGACAGCACGCGCAGGACATCTACAAGGCGTTCGATGCGGCCGGAAACGGGGGGGTCGATTTCTCCGGAATCATCCGGCATATCCGCGCCCTTGCGGAAAACATGGGTGGCCGATGACGACGCGAGGGTGACTTTCTAAAACTTCGAGAGCTCAGGGCTCGGGTCCAAAGCGGGGGAGGCGTAAGCTGTGAACGAGGTCTGGAAGCAACCATCGGTCTCGCTCGAAGCCTACAGGCAAATGATCGGTCAGGAGATCGGCGTTTCGTCATGGCACCTGATCGACCAGAAGCGGATCGATCTCTATGCCGACGTGATCGAAGACCGTCAGTTTATCCACGTCGACCCCGAGCGGGCCAAGGAAACAGCGTTTGGCACCACCGTTGCGCATGGATTCCTGACCATGTCGCTGCTCAGTGTCATGTCGCATGAGGTGATTCCGCCGGTCGCCGGTGTGACCATGCGGGTGAACTATGGCTTTGACCGACTCCGGTTCATATCGCCGGTCAGATCTGGATCGCACGTCAGGGGCCGCTTCACGCTCACCGAGGCTACGCTTCGCAAGCCCGGCGAACTGCTGTCGCGCACCGCCGTCAGCGTCGAGATCGAGGGCGAGAAGCGGTTGGCGCTTGCCGCCGACTGGCTCGCCCTCCTGTACTTTTCCTGACAGCGCGGAACTAGGGCACATCTTTTTTCGATGCGTGACGTCCTCCAAACCCAAGCTGCGATTTTGGGCGCTGGTCCCGCCGGCCTGATGGCTGCGGAGGTTCTCGCGCGCGGGGGCGTGCGCGTGACCGTGTTCGACGCCATGCCGTCGGCGGGCCGCAAGTTTCTGATGGCGGGGCGCGGCGGCCTCAATCTGACGCACAGCGAGCCGCTGCCGCAATTTCTCGCGCGCTATGGCGCGGCCGTACCCTATCTCAAGCCGGCCATCGACGCGTTCACGCCGGAGGCGCTGCGAAAATGGGCCGACGATCTCGGACAACCGACTTTCGTTGGGTCGAGCGGCCGCGTGTTTCCGAAAGCCCTCAAAGCGTCTCCGCTGTTGCGTGCGTGGCTCATGCGGCTTGATACGCTTGGCGTGACGCTGGCGCTGCGGCATCGCTGGATGGGCTGGGATCACGACGATCGTCTTAAGTTTCAAACGCCTGACGGCGAGCGCATGGTGGTGGCAGATACGACGGTCATGGCGCTTGGCGGCGCGAGTTGGCCGCGACTTGGCTCCGATGGCGCGTGGGTCGAACAGCTCGAGTCCAGAGGGATCGCCTTGTCGCCGCTGCGACCGGCCAACTGCGCGTTCACCGTGGCATGGAGCGGCATCTTCCGTGATCGCTTCGAAGGCCAGCCACTGAAGAACGTCGCGCTGTCGTTCGGTTCATGCACAGTGCGCTGCGAGGTCCTCATCACGCGTGACGGCATCGAGGGTGGGGGAATCTATGCCCTCTCTGCGATGTTGCGCGAACACATCAACGTTGCGGGGAACGCCGTTCTGCACATCGACCTCCGACCTGATGTGCCGACGGATCGACTCGTCGTGCGGTTGAACGTGCCGCGCGGAAAACATTCCATGTCTAACTGGCTGCGCAAAGCTGCTGGCCTTGCGCCGGTCACAATCGGACTATTGCAGGAAGCGGCGATGGCTTCCGGACAGCAGCCGGGAACGATGTCGCCGCCAGCGCTTGCGGGGTTTATCAAGTCGTTTCCGATCACGCTGACTGGCATCGCGCCGATCGCGCGCGCGATCTCCTCCGCTGGAGGAATTGCGTTCAGCGAGCTTGACGGCGACACCATGATCCGCCGTTTGCCGGGCGTGTTCGCCGCCGGGGAAATGCTGGACTGGGAAGCGCCGACCGGCGGCTATCTGCTGCAGGCCTCGTTCGCGACCGGTGCGGCGGCCGGGCGAGGCGCGCTGAAGTGGTTGCGGCATTAGTCTGGCTCTCAGGCTTCCTCGATCTCCTCGCGGAGCATTTCCAATTCGAGCCAGCGATCCTCAGCTAATTGCAACTCTGTCTGCGCCTTGGCCAGCGCGCCGGAAGCCTTGTCGAAGGCTGCTCGATCCTTCGCATAGAGGTCTGGATCGTCGAGATGTTGCTGCTGCTTTGCGATCTCGGTTTGAAGTTTTGCGATGGATTTCGGCAGCGTCTCGAGCGCATGTTTCTCGTTGAAGCTGAGCCGCCGCTTGCCGGGGGCGGCTGCAGGTGCGTTCTTCGCGGAACGCTCTATCTCAGACGCCGGAGCGGATTTCGGCGCCTCGCGCTTCAGATCGGCGCCGCGCTGCGCCAGCATGTCGCTATAACCGCCGGCGTATTCGACCCAGCGGCCATTGCCTTCGGGGACGATCACCGAGGTCACGACGCGATCCAGAAAGTCGCGGTCGTGACTGATGAGGATGACGGTGCCCTCGTAGTCGCCGAGCATGTCCTCCAGCACGTCGAGCGTTTCCAGATCGAGATCGTTGGTCGGTTCGTCCAGCACAAGCAGGTTGGATGGCTTTGCCAGCGCGCGTGCCAGCATCAGGCGTCCGCGCTCTCCGCCGGACAACGCCTCAAGCGGAGTTCGCATCTGCTCCTGGGCGAACAGAAAATCCTTCATGTAGCTGACGACGTGCTTCGACTTTCCGCCAACCATGACGTGATCGCTGTGCCCCCCGGTCAACGCCTCCATCAGCGTCGATTTCGGGTCGAGGCTTTCTCGGTGCTGGTCAAGCGTCGCCATTTCGAGATTGGCGCCGAGCCGGATCGTGCCGCCATCAGGCGGCTCCGCTCCAGTGAGCATGTTGATCAGCGTGGTCTTGCCTGCGCCGTTAGGGCCGACAATGCCGATACGGTCGCCGCGCTGGATACGGATTGAGAACTGATCCACGATCGTTCGCTCATAGGACTTTCCGATGCCCTTTGCCTCGATGACGAGCTTTCCGGACTTGTCGGCCTCGGCCGCGGCGAGGTTCGCGCTGCCGGCCGTGCCGCGATAATCGCGGCGTTGCCGGCGCAGTTCATGAAGCCCGGCGAGCCGCTTGACGTTGCGCTTGCGCCGGCCCGAGACCCCGTAACGCAGCCAGTGTTCCTCGGCTACGATCTTGCGGTCGAGCTTGTGCTGGTCGCGCTCCTCTTCGGCCAGAACCTCGTCGCGCCATTCCTCGAAATTAGCGAAGCCCCGGTCGATCTGCCGGACCCGGCCGCGATCGAGCCATGCGGTGCTGCGCGA
The DNA here is from genome assembly GCF_049852135.1 of Nitrobacter sp. TKz-YC02. Classification (NCBI taxonomy): domain Bacteria; kingdom Pseudomonadati; phylum Pseudomonadota; class Alphaproteobacteria; order Hyphomicrobiales; family Nitrobacteraceae; genus Nitrobacter; species Nitrobacter sp. TKz-YC02. Next base: position 2,272,196 of record NZ_CP180728.1, on the reverse strand, counting down.
AAGGTTGGCCAGGAAGCGTCGGTCATGGCTGATGAGAACCAGCGCGCCGCGCCGCGCGCCGAGTTCACCTTCCAGCCATTCGATGGTGGTGAGATCGAGATGGTTGGTCGGCTCATCAAGCAACAGGATGTCGGGCGAGGGCGCGAGCACGCGCGCCAGCGCAGCGCGTCGGCCTTCTCCGCCGGAAAGGTGCGCGGGATGCTCCGCGCCAGTGAGGCCGAGCTGTTCGACCAGATAGCGCGCTTGATAGGGATCGTCGCCGGGGCCCATCCCAGCCTCGACATAGGCGAGCGTGGTTTCAAAGCCGGAGAAATCCGGTTCCTGCGGCAAATAACGTACGGTGGCGCCGGGCTGCACGAAGCGGCTGCCGCCATCAGACGCCATGAGGCCTGCCGCGATCTTCAAGAGTGTTGATTTGCCGGAGCCGTTACGACCGACCAAGCAAAGCCGTTCGGATTCCGATACCGTGAGTTCGACGCCGGACAGCAGCGGTGTGCCGCCAAATGTCAGCGCGATATCTTTTAGCTGAATCAGCGGCGGCGCCATCGTCTCAACCCTGCTGTGTCGCGCAGGTGCGCTGGATACGGCGGATGGTTTTGTCGAGCTCCGACAGGAATGCGGAGCGGTCGCGTGGCTGGAACGAGCGGGGGCCGCCCGTCACTTCGCCGCTCGCGCGTAGGTCGGTCATCAGGTTGCGGACTGCGAGCGTCATCCCAATCGACTGCTCCGTGAATGGCTTTCCGTTCGGCGCGATCACGCTCGCGCCCGCCTTGACGCAGCGGCTCGCCAGCGGAATATCCGCGGTGATGACGATATCATTCTTGCCGGCGCGTTCTGCGATCCAGTCATCGGCAGCATCCATGCCCGGCCCGGCCGCAATTCGCTGGATCAAGGAGTCGTCAGGCACACGGATATACGTACCTGCGACCACGATGACAGGTACGCTGTGACGTACCGCGACGCGATAAATTTCGTCCTTCACCGGACACGCATCGGCGTCAACGTAGATGCGAATGGAGGTCAATGGCGGATCATCAGCTGCGCGGACATCATGGCAACGCGTGTTACTCCATGTGAGAGATGATTGCGAGCGGGCGAGCCAAGCCTCCGATTGGCGCACAAGAAAGTGCATGCTGCCGTCAACGATATCTGTGGTTGTACGAATTGATTTTGCGACGCAATAAAGCGGGAAAGTTGTAAAATTGCTTGGCTTTTGATGTTTTCCTGTTTGCTCCCGGTCGAATCATCCGGGTAATCCGAAAGACACTGATCTAGGAGGTATGGGCGGTTGCGCTGGCGATCTGCGCTGCTAAACTTCCGGAAAAAATATTGTTTCGAGGCCTCTCGAATGGCCGCGGAAAGACGGATACTTGGATGATGAAATCCAGCGTTGCGTTGATACCGGATCGCGCGACAGCTTTCTGGGATTGGAAGCCGCGATGACTGCGGCGAGCGCTATCCGTTCTTCGCCGAGCGCCGATGCCGGCGTTTATGCTGCCCTCGATCTCGGCACCAATAATTGCCGGTTGCTGATCGCCTCTCCGACAGGCGGCAGCTTTCGCGTGATTGATTCGTTTTCGCGAATTGTCCGGCTAGGCGAAGGCATCTCATCGACCGGGCATATCAGCGAGGCGGCGATCGAGCGGACTATCGCCGCGCTCGCCATATGCCGCGACAAGATCCGCGTCAGGAAAGCGGGCCGCCTGCGGCTGATCGCGACAGAGGCGTGCAGGGCGGCGTCGAACGCCGAGAATTTTTGTAGCCGCGTCGCTGCCGCCACGGGCATTCAGCTCGAGGTGATCGATCGGGAGACGGAAGCCGCACTTGCGGTAATCGGCTGCTCGCCGCTGGTTCATCCGAAAGCGAGCGGCGCGATCCTGTTCGACATCGGCGGCGGCTCGACGGAGCTCGTTCGCATAGAACGCCGTCGCGAAGGCGACCTGCGCACCATGGCTTGGATGTCGCTTCCGGTTGGTGTCGTAACGCTAGCCGAGCGTTTTGGCGGGCACGACATAACGCCGCAATCTTACGCTTCCATGGTGAATGAGGTCACCGGCCATCTTGCGGTGTTTGCGGCTGCCCATGGCCGCGATCTTTACGGAATGCACCTTCTCGGCACCTCGGGCACGGTGACGACGCTTGGCGGTCTCCATCTCGGCCTGGCGCGCTACGATCGCCGCAAGGTTGACGGTATCTGGATGAACGATATCGAGGTGACCCAGGTCATCGCGCGGCTCTGCGGCATGGATTATGAAAAACGGGTGGCAAACGGCTGCATCGGGATTGAGCGTGCTGATCTGGTTCTGGCGGGCTGCGCCATCCTGGATGCCATTCGACGAGCCTTTCCCTTGCCGCGTCTACGGGTAGCGGATCGTGGTCTGCGGGAGGGTATGCTGGTCGAAATGATGCGCGAGGATGGCGCATTCAACGGAGCTGACGCCCAAAAGGATGTTTCTCCGGATTGCCGGGCGTGACCCGGTAATCTATCCTGATCGGCCGAAATCGAGAGGGTCGTCTAGACACCTGAATTCCGGCATGATAGTTCCCGGCAGCGAAAGGCTGGGGATAATGCGTCGGCGGCTGGGGCGATTTCTTCCGATCGTCATGTTTGCGATGCTGGTGCAGATATTTGCACCCATCGCCGCATGCTTGGCATTCAGCACCGTCTCCGCCGTCCCGCTAGCGGGTACGATATGTTCGCACGGCTCGAATACGAGTTCTCCGCAAAACCGTGAGACCGACCCGCAGCAGACGCAAGGCGTCTGCTGTACGTTGTGTGTCGTCCACGCCGCGACCCCACCTCCCGACCCGCAAGCGGCTGCTGTCAGCTTCGCACGTGACGCAACCGCCGTCGTCTGGCGCGGCCTGGGATTCGGGTTGCCGCCATTCGCGGTTGCCTCCCACGCGCAGCCGCGTGCTCCTCCCGCCATTTCCTGATTCAGCAAATCCGCACGATCGCCGTGACTGCGGCGGTGATCCGGTCTGTTGGTTAAATGCTTAGGGCGATCGCCCGTATCGGGAATATCCTATGTTTTGCTCTCGTATCCTTTCGGGTGCCAGCGCGCTCGCATTGCATTCGGCGCTGCTCGCCGTTTGCACTGATGCTGCTGCTCAGACTGCCGCCCAGACACTGCCGGGCATCACGGTCGAAGCCCCGCGCCGCGCCCAAGCCAGTCCGCGCAAAAAGCGGTCGGTCGCCCACCGCGACGCTCCGAGATCATCTCCCCGACCGCAGCCGGCCGTCGTAGTAAGGCCGTCGCCAGTCTCTACAGATACCCAACTTGCGATCCTTCATCAGGCGCCGACCGGACAGCCCCAGACAACTATCGGCCGCGATCTATTTGCCAACAGGCCATCGTTCTCCGTGGCCGACGTGTTGCGTGACAGTCCCGGCATTTCCATCAAGCAAGGGAACGGTCCCAGGGACTTCGGCATCTCGATTCGCGGATCGAACGCGCGCAACGGCTTCGCCATTCGAAATCTGGTGATCTTTGATGACGGCTTCCCGGTCACACAGCCTGACGGACTGTCCCGCAGCGACCTGATCGATCCTCGCGCCTACGGGGCCATCGACGTCATTCGGGGGCCGTCGTCCGCACTCTACGGCAACTACGCGACCGGCGGCGCGCTGAACTTCAGGACCCGTCGCGGCGCCGAGATCAACGGCGTCGAGTACGGCGTCGATGCCGGGAGCTACGGATACCTCAACAACTATCTGACTGCCGGCAAGAAAGTCGGAAACTTCGAAGGCTCTCTGTTCGCAAGCGACGCGCGCGGCGATGGTTTTCTGGGCAACAGTTGGTTCAACACCCAGACCGTGAATTTCCTCGGAACATTACAGGCGACGCCGGACGATCGTTTCACATTCAAGCTGATCAACAACACGCTGGATACGCGTCTCCCGATCCGGTCATCGCTCAATCAATTCTACATCAACCCCTTTCAGCGAGGCTGTGAAACGGCCGCAACGGCCGCTCCCGGCTGCGGCACGATCACGTTGTTCAATAACGGCTTTAATGCAGCCAACGGGATCAGCCGCGAAACGGCGGAGCAGGCCAGGCTCGGCCGCAACGATCGCCGGACGATCGTTGGCGGACGCTGGGAGCATGATTTCGACAACCAGACCACCTGGCGCAACCAATTCGTGTTCGACGATCGCAATATCAACCAGCCGACCGGTACCACGAGCGCGATCGGCGATTACCCATCCTATAACTTCATGAGCGACCTCGTCAGGCGGAGCGATCTCCTGGGAATGGATTCCACCAGCTACCTTGGCGCGTTCTACAACACCCTGAGTTGGTCGGGTGACACATACAGTGTGGCGCCTGGAGGAACGCGCGGCCGACTACAGTCGAACGTCACCGGCGAGCACACCAACTATGGTGTCCGTGCGCGCGAAGAACTGCGGCTCACCAACTCATGGACCGCTATTGCCGGGATCGGGTGGGAGACAACCCATTTAAACGGCGTCAATACATCTTACACCTATACCGGGCAAACGGGTATTACGACTACGACCATCAGAAGCACGGATCGCCAATTCCAGAACACCGCGCCGGAATTCGCGCTTCAATACCGCGCGGACAAAGACTGGCTTCTCCGTGCGCGGGTCGCGACCGGTTACGGAACGCCACAGGTCGGCAACCTGTTCGTGCTGCCAAACGGCCAGAACGGCAATAACACCCAGCTCAATCCCCAAAAGAATCTCGGCTACGATCTCGGCTTTGACTGGACGCCGGACCCCACGATCAGGGTAAGCGCGACAGGTTTCTACGAGTTTTTCCGCGACGAACTGGTCACGCAGGCAACGCCCCTCAACTCGCCCAACTCAAGCTATACGTTCAACGCCCCGAAATCCGAGCACCGTGGCTTCGAACTCTTGGCGCAATGGCGTTTCCTGCCAAGTTGGCGTGTGACCACCGCCTATACCTATCTCGACCAGATCTACACGAGCTACACCGAGAATATCACCAATGGCGTTTTCGGTTTCAATCGCGCGGGCAACAAGATTCCCGGTATTTCGCCGAACGAACTGACGGCACGGCTTTCCTATGACCAGCTCTCGGGCGCGCTGAAAGGCGTTGGCGCGTTCGTCGAGTTTCAGTGGAGGGACGCATTCTATATGGACAATGCCAACCTCCTGAAAGCGCCCGGCTACGAACTCGTCAATCTCAATCTGCACTACGACAAGCCCCTGCAATCCGAGTATCTTAACTCGCTTCATGCTTATTTCGAGGTGCGGAACGTCTTCGACAGGACATATGTAGCGTCCGCCAATAACATCGCGAACACGGTAACCGGAGCGGGCGTTCAAAACCCCGCGAGCGTTTTGGCTAACACCGGCGGCTCTATCTATGCCGGGTCGCCGCGCATGTTCATCGCCGGAATGAGATTTGCGTTTCGATAGCAAAGGTGACCTGACCATGATCAGAACAGCAATCATCGCTGCGATCGCGATCCTCTGGCAGGGCGTGGCAAACGCGCAGATGAGCCATCACCACGCATCAGAGGCCGCCTGTGATACGACCGAACTGCGATGCGCGACCAAGGTCACGCCCGCATTCGCCCCAGACGGGACCTTGTGGCTGGCGTGGATGGCAGGCGGGCGCATACTTGTGGCGAGCTCCAAGGATCGCGGAAAAACCTTTTCAGCGCCAGTCGCGGTGGTTGATCGGCCGCTCGAGCTCGATTGGGGACCCGATGCGCGTCCCAAGATGGTCGTTGACCAGCACAACCGGATCGCCATCGCCTTCTCGATTTTCAGGGACAAGAACTTCAACGGCGAGGTGCTGTACACACGCTCGGTCGATGGAGGTCACAGCTTTAGCAAGCCGGCATCCATTACATCGAACAAGGAAAGCCAACGCTTCGAGCAGCTCGCACTGGATGCCGACGGTTCGGTCTTCGTGGCCTGGCTCGACAAACGCAACCGGGCGCAAGCGCGCGCGGCCAATCAAACATATAAGGGAGCGGCTTTGTTCTTCGCATGGTCGAAGGACGGCGGCGGGTCGTACACCGAGGCTCGCATGTTGAAGGACAGCACTTGCGAGTGCTGCCGGATCTCCGTCGCATTCGCGAGCTCTGGCCGGCCCGCCGTACTGTTTCGCAATATCTTCCCGGGCAGCGTTCGGGACCACGCGATCGTCACCCTCGGGGATCCAGCTACGCCGGGAGAGATCCATCGCGTCAGTCAAGACAACTGGAAGACCGAGGCGTGCCCGCACCAGGGGCCGAGCCTCGCCATTTCGCCGAAGGGAATCTATCACGCGGTCTGGTTTACCAGCGGCGAAGCGCGAAAGGGTTTGTTCTATGCGCGCTCGACGAACGGCGGACAGACGTTTTCCGAGCCCATGGCTATTGGCAGGCCGGACCGGAGCGCGTCACGCCCCTACGTATTAGCGAGCGCCTCTGGCGACGCGATCGTTTGGAAGGAATTCGACGGCGAGAAGACAACCGTGAAGCTTATAAGGTCCGGCGATGATGGGGAAAACTGGTCGCAACCACAGGTCGTCGCTGAGACAGTTGACGCGTCTGATCATCCTTTGCTTGTCGGGAATGGCCGCGAGGTCTTCTTGTCCTGGATGACCAAGGCTGACGGCTACCACATCATGCCGATCGAGGGCGCGCCATGAAGCGTCACTTGTTGCTGTTCGCGTTTGCTCTGACACTTCTCTCGCAACCCCTCGCGGCGCACGATCAATTGCGCTCGTTCCAGCGCGGAAGCTGGCAAACCATCCTTGATGCGCATGCCGGCCGTCCAATGATGGTCAATTTCTGGGGCGTCACTTGCGGCCCCTGCAAGGTCGAGCTGCCGCTGCTCGGGAAGTTCGTCAGAGACAATCCGGGTGTCGACGTCGTAACGGTCAATGCCGATCTCGTTCCGAACCCGCGCGAAGCCGCACTCTCAATGCTGCATAAGGCCGGACTATCTTCGGTCGAGAACTGGACCTTCGGTGACGGTTTCGTCGAACGACTACGTTATGAGATCGATCCCAGCTGGCAAGGCGACATTCCTCGAACGATGTTGATTGCACGCGATGGCAAAGTCACGACGGTTGAGGGCATTGTCGATCTCGCCAAGGTAAAGAAATGGTTCGGAAGCCAGATGATCGAAACAAGATGAGGGAGATCTGCACTGAACTCTCAAGAAACCTGAGCGGGCGGCGGAAAGGCTGAGGGATTATGCGTCGGCGGCTGGGACGATTTCTTCCAATTGCCATGTTTGCGATGCTGGTGCAGACATTCGCGCCAATCGCCTCGTCCCTGGCATTCAGCATAGTCGCCGCCGATCCGCTGGCAGGTGCGATATGTTCGGTCGCTCCCGATGCGAGCTCTCAGCAAGACCGTGAGACCGACCCGCAGCAAACTCATAGCGCCTGCTGTGCATTGTATTGCGTCGTCCACGCCGCGACACCGCCCACCGACCCGCAAGCCATCGCCGTCGACATCGCGCGTGACGCAACCGCTGTCGTCTGGCGCGGTCTGGCCTTTGGGTTGCCGCCATTCGCGGTCGACTCCCACGCGCAGGCGCGCGGTCCTCCTCACATCTCCTGAGCCAAAACAAACTGCACCGGAAGTGCTTCTGTTTTCCGTCTCGGAGAGAGAATAGTCATGTCTATCCGTTTGTTCGCGCGCTGCTGTGCGGCGTGCGCAACGTCTGCTGTCGCGATTTCCTTCGTGGTCAATGGGGCCGCGGCGCAGGAACGGCCCGCGCCGCGAGGTGAGGGCGTCACGCTGCCGCCGATCACGGTGGTTACGAGCCACGCTCCCAAGCGCAAGCCGAAGCGCGCCGCCCCTAGCCCGGCGGCACGCGCGGCCGCAATATTTAGCCAGCCCGCACGCGCCAATGCTCCGGCCGCGCCGATCATCGAGCGAGGGACCGGTTTCGGCACCCGAACCGCCGACAGCGCCGGCAAGGGTTACGCGATGCCCGACGCCACCACCGCCACCAGGATGAACGGGCGGGTGTTCGAGACGCCGTATTCGATACAAACCGTTCCGAGCGATGTCATCAGAGACCAGGCGGTGACGACGGTCGACGATGCGCTCAAGAACGTCAGCGGCGTGCAGATCAACCGTGAGGGCATTTATGATGGCATCATACTGCGTGGTTTCGCGCAGGATAGCGCCACTCGATGGATCTATCGCGATGGCGCGCCGTTCCGGAATTCCAAGTTCGACTTCGCGAATGTCGATCGGATCGAGGTGCTGAAGGGAACGGCGGGCGGCATTTACGGACGTATCGATCCGGGCGGCTTGATCAACGTGGTGACCAAGAAGCCGCTTGCGACACCGCATTATTCGGTCGAACAGTGGGTTAGCAATCTCGGCTACCGCTCCGTCGGAGATGCTACGGGCTCGCTTACGCAGGACGGCTCGCTGCGCTATCGGGCCATCGCGGCCTTCGAGGATCGCGATTCATTCCGTGATTTCGTCGACTCGCGGAACGTCCTGCTGTCGCCGTCAATCAGTTGGGATATCACGCCAACCACCGAGCTTTATCTGAACTATGAATACAAGCGCATGGAACAGGTCTTCGACCTCGGCATTCCCGTATACAATAACGTGATCCCTGACGTTCCGCGCAGCCGCTTTATCGGGTTGAAAGATCAGCCTCCCAGCGTAGTCGAAAGTCATCTGGTCGATGCGATTCTGACGCAGCAGCTGGCCGAGGGTTGGACCGCGAAAGTGCGCGGGACTTATGCGACGAGTCACCATCATACTTATGATTCCGAGCCGGGTGGATCGCTCGTAGCTCCGGGTTTCACCAACATTTATTACGGTGAGTTCATTGGCAGTTACGACAGCCATTTCGTTGAGGCTTCGGTCACGGGCGATACTCAGATCACGCAGGACATCCGCAACCGCCTGTTCGCCAGCGCCGAGTCCTATCACAGCGCGCAAAATTTCGGGTTCAACGGCACAACTGATCCGGCGATCGTTCGTCCGCTCAGCATTCAGAACCCAGTGTACCAGAGCTGGCGGGAAGTCGCTGGGCTCCCGCTGACGATGGGGGGCAGGCCCTATACGGAGTGGCGAGCTATCAGCTTTCAGGACCAGGTGACCTTGTTCGACAGACTGGATCTGATCGCCGGCGGCCGTTGGGACTGGAGCAACGCCGGTAGCGCCTCGTGTGAATTGAGCGGCGGCGCGACGAGCTGTCCGCCGTCCACGCCGGTAGAGGTCAAGGCATTCGATGTCTTCAAGCCCCGCGCCGGCATCAACTTCCGGGTTACGCCGGAGGTCGCGCTGTTTACCAGCTATTCGGAATCGTTCGGCCCCGTTGTCGGATTCGGGAGGCTTTTGGATGGCTCCTTGCCGGATCCGAGCGAAGCGAAGCAATATGAGGTCGGCGCGAAGTTTCAAACGTCTGATGGCCGCCTCAACGCTACGGTGGCCGCATATGACCTGACCAGAACCAACCTCGTAACGCCCATACCGGGCAACCCGAATTTTGTTAACCAGATCGGCGAGGCGCGCTCCCGTGGCGTCGAGGTGGACGTTTCCGGGAATTTGACGGATCGTCTCCAGGTGATGGCCAACTATGCCTACACCGATGCGCGGATCACCGCAGACACGACGGATGCTGGCGGCGTGGGTAACACCGGGCACAGGCTGTACAACGTGCCGCTTCATCAGGGCGGTATCTGGCTTCAGTACAGTCTGCCGTCGGGATGGCGTTTCGGTGGCGGCGCGTTCGCGGGCAGCAACCGATGGGGCAACAACGAAAACACCTTCAGGATCGGCGACTACGTTCGCGTCGACACCAGTGCGGCCTACAGCTGGGACACCGGTTTCGGAAAGGCGACGGCGTCGTTTAACGTCCAGAACCTGTTCGATGAAAGATACTATGTAAGCGCGACCTACGTTCCCGCGGTGCTGCCTGCGCCGGGACGCACCTTTATCGCCCGGTTGAGGTTCGAACACTGAATGAAGACTCTGCGAGCGGAGCGCGCGCCCGACCAACTGGCGCGTTCGCCGCTCCCGGACCGACATGAATGGGTTCGCGATGCATAGACGCTTCTGGGTGCTGGTCCATCGATGCGCCGGGCTCTATCTTGCGATCTTTCTCGTTATCGCGGGTGCGAGCGGAAGTCTTCTCGCCTTTTTTAGCGAGCTGAACGACCGGTTTCAGCTCGGCTTCATGCATGTCGAAGCCGACGGCCGCGACATGATTGATCCGTTTGAGTTGCGGGAGCGCGCGCTCCTGCGCGCGCCGGGCATCTTCATCGACAGTGTCGATCTGACACGAACGCCCGAGCGCAGCTATGTGGCTTGGGTGCGTCACCGCGCCGAGCGAGAGCCGGATGATACGCCGTTCAGTGTTATCATTCTGGACCCGTATTCAGGGCAGGAGCTGGCGCGCCGCGTGCAAGGAAATTCCTGGCCGCCGACAACCGAGGCGATCATGGAGTTCGTCTATGCCCTGCATTATCGACTATTGCTGAACCAGATTGGAATCTGGCTGTTCGGGGTCGCGGCTCTGATATGGACGGCGGATTGCTTCGTTGGCTTTTTCCTGACGCTGCCGGCCATATCATCCGGAAAAGGCCAGGCTCCGGTACGACGCCGGTCTTGGCCCTCGCGGTGGGGCGTGGCCTGGCGCGTTCGATGGCGCGCCTCCCGGTTTCGTCTTCATTTCGATCTGCATCGGGCGTCTGGCCTCTGGGTCTGGCCCCTGCTTCTCGTCTTTGCCTTGTCGGCGGTCAGCTTCAATCTCAAGAGCGAAGTCTACGAACCGCTCATGAAGACCGTGTTCGGATTCGAGAATGTCGAAGACGGCATAGCCCCGTTGCCAGCGCCGCGTGATCAGCCGATCATGGCGTGGCGGGACGCACATGCCGCGGCCCGCACGCTCATGGAACAGGCAGCTCTACAGCAGGGCTTCCGCATCATCAGGGAGAACATGCTGAGTTACCATCCCGACAGGGGTATATTTTCGTACCGTGTCCTCAGCGACAAGGACGTCAATCAACGATTCGGCGCGACCACGTTGTATATGAGAGATGGGAATGCCGAGCGTCTCGGCCTTAGTCTTCCCAGCGGGCAGAATGCGGCGCGAACGTTCACGACTTGGATAAGAACAATACATACGGCGGCGGTCGGCGGTTTGCTGATGCAGGTTCTGGTAAGTGCGTTAGGTTTGTTTGTGGTCGTGATCTCGCTGACGGGTGTCGTCATCTTTGCCAGAAAGCGACGTTAACGGATTTCATCATGCGTAAAACAGGGTCAATGACATCGAAACTCTTCTGCGTTGCGGTCGTCTGCGCTTTGCTGGCAACCGCGAGAGCCGCCTCGGCGGAGGATCTCAAAGCAGGCGATATTGTGATTTCGCACCCGTGGTCGCGAGCGACGCCGGCGGGAGCGCAAGTCGGCGCTGGCTATCTCGTCATTGAAAACCGTGGGAGTTCGCCTGATCGCTTCCTCGGTGGCTCGGTGGAGGTTGCAACGGGTTTCGAGATTCACGATGTCGTGCTCGAGGGTGGCGTCATGAAAATGCGCCAGCTGACGGGCATCGAGCTGCCGCCGGGAATTTCCGTTGAGGCAAAGCCGGGCGGGCGTCACATCATGTTTGTGGGCCTGCGGCATCCGCTGGCTGCGGGTGAGAAGGTCCGGGGCGCCTTGCAGTTCGAGCACGCCGGCAAAATAGAGGTTGAATTCGAGGTCATCGCGATGGGAGCGCCGCCGCCGGGTGGCCGCGGCGATTGAGGAAACTCATTTTGCAGGCTCGATCACTTTGATATCTCGAATTGTATAGGTCTTGCCTTCGAGCTGGAACTCGACCTTGTCGCCCGGCTTCACGTGATCGCTCAATGTGCGGGGATCGACCTGGAACAGCATTTCCATCGCCGGCATTAAACCCTCGATTTTTTGGTGGTTGATCGTCAGCGAACCGGTCGCCGGATTGATCGCCGTCACAACTCCAATCCCTCGATAAAGGCCATTCGACGGTTCTTGAGCCTGAACCAGCAACAACTGTGTGTGCGGAAACCACGCGACCGGATGGTCGCCAGGAGAAAAAGCTTCAGCCCTCTGGAGATGGAGGATCACCACCGTGGTTGCGGCTACGACGGCGCACCTGCAGATAAGTTTTTTCACGACATATTCCGTTCTCGGGCATGGGCGTCCGCGCACGCGCGTTCGCGGGCCACCAAGACTTACATGAAAACCGGTGGTATGGGGAAGTGGCGGATTCGCCGGTGACCTCCTTCCGATCGCATCTGCTTGAATGCGAGGCGGCCGGGACTATGCTATCGTCAGGTACGAGAATGACAATTGATTCAATCAGCGAGGAGACAATCATGCACCGTCGTGAGTTCGTGGCTACCATGGGGACTGCGGCGGCAGTCTTATCGGCATCGAAGGCTTTTGGCGCCCCGGCAAATACCGCGCCAGCCGAATCGATGCATCCCGCGAAGTACAAGGCTCTCGAGGATGCGACCAATCATTGCATTTCCAAAGGTGATGCGTGCATGCGGCATTGCCTCGGCATGTTGAGCATGAAGGATGCGAGCATGGCCGGTTGTACCAACGCGGCCTATCAGATGATGGCCGCTTGCGGCGCGTTGCGAACGCTGGCAGCCGTCAATTCGCCCTACGTTCCCGCTCTTGCTAAGGTCATCGCGCAGGTGTGCGTGGACTGTCAGAAGGAATGTGAGAAGTATCCGGATGTGGCGGAATGCAAGGCATGCGGCGACTCATGCAAGACTTGCGCCGAGGAATGCCGCAAGATTTCCGCTTAAGGCCTTCCAGCCTGTCGGCACGCGGAGTTTTGCGATGTCTGGGCAGGATGGTTAGACATGGCGAGAGACACCACCGGTCGGCTGCACGTGACCGTCAAAACCGGCGGCAGACGAAAGCTGTCGTCCAAGCTCTGGCTGGAGCGGCAGCTCAACGATCCCTATGTGGCGCAGGCGAAGCGCGAAGGCTGGCGTTCCCGCGCGGCCTTCAAGCTGATTGAAATGGACGACAAACATCACGTCCTCAAGCCTGGCATGACGGTTGTCGATCTCGGTGCGGCGCCCGGCGGCTGGAGCCAAGTGGCTGCAAAGCGTGTCGGTGTCGCCGAAGGCAAAGGCAGAGTGATTGCCATCGATCTTCTGGAGATGCCGGAGATCGTCGGCGTGACGTTTGCCCGGCTCGATTTCCTTGACAACAGCGCCCCGGACAAGCTGCTCGCGATGATGGACGGGGGCGCGGACGTCGTGCTTTCCGATATGGCCGCCAACACCACTGGCCATCGCAAGACGGATCAGCTCCGGATTGTGGGTCTCGTCGAGAGCGCGGCGGCATTTGCGGTCGAGGTGCTGCGGCCCGGCGGGACGTTTATCGCAAAAGTCTTCCAGAGTGGGGCGGACGCCGGTCTGCTTTCGCAGCTCAAACGCGACTTCCATACGGTCCGGCATGTGAAGCCCGCCGCGAGCCGGCAGGATTCATCTGAACGCTATGTCATGGCGACAGGCTTTCGCGGAAGCACGGGCGATAAGTCCAAGCCTGCTCAGCCCGCGTAAGATAACCAGCCCTTGAAGCTGAAACCGGCGTAAAACAAGCTGACGTTGGAGAAGCCGGCCTCCTGCAGCATCGTTTCCTCTTCCTCCGGCGCGAGTATTGATAGTCTGTCGGCTATGGCTTGCCGCGATTTTTCCATTTGATCGGGACTTGTGTCATGTCGCGCCCCGAATGCGACGTGACGAGCGATCCAAACGGATCGCTCCGGTTCCGCCTGCGGGAAGCTGATATGGGCGACCACCAACGGCGCGCCGGGCTTGAGACGACGGCGGATTTGCTTCAACGTTCCCGGTCGCTCGTCACGGGGGATGAAGTGAAAGGTCAGCAACGATGTGGCGGCATCGAACGGACCATGTGGCGCATCTTGGATATAGCCTTCGTGCATGCGTACACGCTTTGCATGTCGTTCGATTGTTCGCTCAGCGATCTGCAGCATGGGGGCGGACGGGTCCACCGCATCGAATGACCAACCGGGGTGCGATTCCGCGAAAGCCTTGAGCTCCAATCCGCCACCCGCGCCCAGGACCAGCACGCGACCGTCTTCAGGCACTCGTTCCGCGAGCAGCATCGTTGTCATCCGGTGTAGATCGAAGAATCCCGGCACCTGACGAGGTGGGCCTTCAGCGTAGGTATTCACCGCTGCTCCCGAGAATGGGTCCATATAGAATCTCTCCTGAGGTGGATCTGGTGGGGACGGGGAGCGTCAACAACTCATAAGATCCGGACTCGAACTCTGTCCTGCATAGTTAGGTCCGCAATGGTTCGGGCGAGGTCCGAGAATGGGGACATCAATACCAGCACGAGGCAGAAACTAACTTAACCGCTGATCGCGAGCGGTGGCGGTCTCGCGAGAGGTTTCCTCCTCAGCCTCGGATTCCCGGGTAGGGTCGGAAATGACCACCATGCGCCGACCGGAAACCTGATGGCCGGAATCGGCGGGCATTCGCACGAAATAAAAGGTGGACATCGCTGAAAGCACGGAGACGACGAGAAAGCCGGGGCCGAAATCGGCGGCAGCCAATTCCGTGCTGTGATGGTACAGCATCGTGGCTTCCACCGAGAACGCGCCGATGGCGACGCCCGTCGAAATTGCCAGTTGCTGACTGACGCTAGCGAGCGTGGTCGCGCGGCTCATTCGTTCTGGCTCGACGTCCGCATAGGCGAGGGCGTTGATCGCGGTAAATTGCAACGAGCGGAAGAAGCCGCCGACGACGAGAATGATCATGATCAGCAGCAGCGGCGTCGTGACAGTGAACAGCGCGCAGGCGGCGAGAAAGACGGAACTGACGACCGCATTAACGGTCATGATGTTGCGAAAGCCGAAGGTGCGGATGATGCGGGCGGCGAGCGTCTTCATGCCCATGGCGCCGACGGCCGATGAAAATGTCACGAGTCCAGAGCCGAACGGCGACAGGCCGAAGCCAACCTGCATCAGAAGCGGCAGTAGAAACGGTAGCGCGCCGACGCCGACGCGAAACAGGAACCCACCATACATGCTGGCCCGGAACGTCGGCAGGCGCAGCAGCGTGAGATCTAGCACCGGCGAGTCGGTGCGTCTTGCGTGCATCATATAGGCCGCCATAGAGACTGACCCGACCCCGATCAACGCAGCTACAACCGTCCATGGCAGGAGGTTGAGACCGGCGACCGAAAGACCGAAGGCGATGCCGCCGACCCCCACGCCCGCCAGCACCATTCCGTAAAGGTCGAAGCGTTCGGGATTGTCGCTGCGGATCGGGTCAATGTAGCGCTGCGCCATGAAGATGCCGACCAGGCCGACCGGAATGTTGATCAGAAAAATCCAGTGCCATGAGAAATAGGTGGTGATGAAGCCGCCCAGCGGCGGACCGATCACCGGCCCGATCAAGGCGGGCACCGTCACCCATGCCATCGCGTTGACGAGCGCGCTCTTGTCTATCGAACGCAGCAGCACCAACCGACCGACCGGCGTCATCATCGCGCCGCCCAAACCTTGCAGCGTCCGCGCGATCACGAAATCCGTCACCGATGATGACAACGCGCAGCCGATCGAGCCGACCATGAACACGACGATGGCCGCGCTGAAGACGGAGCGCGCCCCGAACCGATCCGCGGTCCAGCCGCTTGCCGGAATGAATACCGCCAGCGACAGAAGGTAGGACGTGATCGCGAGCTTCAGGGTCAGCGGGCTGGTGCCGATGTCGGCGGCGATCGCCGGCAGCGATGTCGCGATCACCGTGGAGTCCATGTTTTCCATGAACAGGGCGGCGGCGACGATCAGCGGGATCAAGCGTTCCTTGTTCATGCGGGTTCGCTGAGGGCAAGCGGACGGGAGGCGGGCTGTAGCATCGATTGGGGCTGGCGCGCTATTGCGGAGCGGCCAAGCCTACCTAAATCCTTGGTGTGTTTTGGGAGGGCCAACGATGATTTATGTACTCGCTGCCTTGCTGCCGCCGCTCGGACTGCTGCTCAACGGTCAGCTATTCTCGGCCATCCTGAACGTGGTCGTGATCGTGTTTTGCGTGATTTTCGGGCTGATTTTCCCCGTCCTTTTCCTGGTGCCGTCAGCGCACGCCGTGATTGCTGTCTACATGAAGCGGGAGGATCGCCGGCACCGTGAGGTGGTCGACGCGATCCGGGAGCATGGGCCGCCTCCGAACTATCCGCGTTGAACGGGCGGGAAAAGCCCCTGCATGGTAGCCAGACGCTTTGATTCCTGGGATTGCCGTGCTATCGACCACCGCCAATCCATTCGATGGAACTTAATTCGACGGCGACGCTAGGGCGTCGCCGACCGGCCATTCCATCCTGATGGGTTTCGCGGCGACCGCGCCGCTCAATGGAGTTGGCGATGGCGCTTGGAAACGGATTTCGGGATATCAAAGAAGCCTACACGTTCGACGACGTCCTGCTCAAACCCGGTGCGTCCGACATCCTGCCCTCCGAAGCCGATATCAGCTCCCGCGTTACCCGCGCCATTCCTCTCAACATCCCGATCATGGCCTCCGCCATGGATACCGTTACCGAGGCGCGCATGGCGATCGCGATGGCGCAGGCCGGAGGCCTGGGTGTCATCCATCGCAATTTCGATGCGGAAGGCCAGGCCGCGCAAGTGCGGCAGGTGAAGAAATTCGAGTCCGGCATGGTGGTCAATCCGCTGACCATCGGCCCGGACGCGATGCTGTCCGACGCGCTGGCCCTGATGAACGATCACGGCTTTTCCGGCATTCCGGTGGTGACAGGCGGCAGCGGGGCCTCTCCGGGCAAGCTTGTCGGCATTCTCACCAACCGTGACGTCCGCTTCGCGACTGACCCGCGGCAGAAAGTTTCCGAACTGATGACGCACGAAAACCTCGTGACGGTGCGTGAGGGCGTCAGCGAGGAAGAAGCCAAGCGGATGCTGCACCAGCATCGCATCGAGAAACTACTGGTTGTCGACGAGCAGTACCGCTGCGTCGGTCTCATCACCGTCAAGGACATGGAAAAGGCGGTGGCGCATCCGCTGGCTAGCAAGGACGCGCAGGGCCGGCTGCGGGTCGCTGCGGCAACCACGGTCGGCGAGGGCGGTTTCGAACGCACCGAGCGACTGATCGATGCCGGCGTTGATCTGATCGTCGTGGACACCGCGCATGGTCACTCCAGCCGCGTGCTGGAAGCGGTCAACCGCATCAAGCGGCTGTCGAACGCTGTACAGGTCATCGCGGGCAACATCGCCACGACGGAAGGCGCGCAGGCGCTGATCGATTCCGGTGCCGACGCCATCAAGGTCGGCATCGGTCCGGGCTCGATTTGCACCACCCGCATCGTTGCTGGCGTCGGCGTGCCGCAACTCAGCGCCATCATGGATGCGGTCGAGGCGGCGAGTAAGGCCGACGTGCCCGTGATCGCCGATGGGGGCGTCAAGTATTCCGGCGATCTCGCCAAGGCGCTCGCCGCGGGTGCGGACATTGTCATGGTCGGCTCGCTGCTGGCGGGCACCGACGAAACGCCTGGCGAGGTGTACCTGTGGCAGGGGCGCTCCTACAAGGCTTATCGCGGCATGGGTTCGGTGGGAGCGATGTCGCGCGGCTCGGCCGATCGCTATTTCCAGCAGGACATCAAGGATACGCTGAAGCTCGTTCCGGAAGGCATTGAGGGACAGGTGCCTTATAAGGGACCCGTCGGCAACGTCATGCACCAGCTTGCTGGCGGCCTGCGCGCGGCTATGGGGTATGTCGGCGCGCGCAACATCGCCGAGTTTCATGACAAGGCGCGGTTCGTCCGCATCACGGGCGCGGGCTTGCGCGAAAGCCACGTCCACGATGTCACGATCACGCGCGAAAGCCCGAACTATCCCGGCGGCAGCTAGCATCCTCAATTTGAAGTTTGCATGCAGCACTTGCAGAGAAAATGAAGCGAACTTCGCACTACGCTGGGACAAATCGCCAAAATTGAGCCGCACAGCGACGCGAAAACGGGTTACTGTCCGTACTGCCGCGATTTTCTGCGCCGGGATAGCGCTTTGATTGCGCCGTTCTCCGGAAATGACATTACGGGCCACACAAGAGAAGCATGAAAACATGGTCGATTGGACAGACGAAAGAATTGAAGCGCTTTCGGATTCCGGCCTCAAGAACCTGCTGGCGAATGCGGAGCGGAAATCGGTCAATGATCTTGTCGCGCGATGCCAGGCGGAGCTCGAAAAGCGAAATGCCCTGAAGCCGCGGAAGGCTGCGAAGGCGCGCACCGGTCTGAAGGATTTCGAGCACGAGATGTCGTCGCAGCTTGCTGCCATCGGCCGGCGAATGGCGGAGAAATACGATCTGTCGGAAGAAACCGCGAAGGCGAAGTCAGCCGGCGTCAAGGGTTTCCGGGCGCACAAGCTGGTTGGTGGCGATGGCCAGGCCAAGCTCGGCGGATTGCAGCGCGCGGGATTCGTCGCGGTCGATCGCTACATCTCTTATCGGCGCGGCAACGATATCGTCTCCCTCGGTGTATTCCTGCCCAAGAATCAGGACATGTCCGAACACAAGTTCTTCGTGATCGCGCCGCAGGCGATGCTCGATGGTGGCGCGCCGGTTGATGCCATCCGCGACAACCACGGCCAGAAGCAGTCCGCCGACGGCGCGCTCATGTTCGATGATCTGGAGGCTGCCGCCGCTGCTTTCGACAAGGTTCTGGCCACGATTGCGGCCTGATTCATCCCGTCCTTGCCAAGTAGCGGCGCAATCCAGAGGCAAACGAGATGTCTGTTCAAACGGTGCTTTTGCCCGTTTTTGTGTTGATAGGGCTGGCGTTCACCTTGCTGATGGGAATGGCTGTTGCACGGACGAGGTCTTTGAGGTCGGGGGAGACCCGGTTCAAGGACATCGCGCTGCGCGAGCCGAACTGGTCCGCGCGCGCCACGCAGATCGCAAACTGCTTCAGCAACCAGTTCGAAATACCGGTACTGTTTTACATCCTGATCGCGTTGGCGCTACCGCTGCGTCACGCCGATCTTGTCATCGTGGTGTTGTCGTGGGTATTCGTCATCACCCGGTTCGTGCATGCCGGCATCTTCGTGACCTCGAACAATGTGCCGCAGCGGGGATTGGCGTGGTTCGTGGGCGTGGTGGTGCTGCTGGTCATGTGGGTTTATTTCGCGCTCCGCATGATGCTCGTGTAGGCGCCGCCGCCAAGATCGGAAGTCGACCATGACACCCGCCGCGCGGCTCTCCGCAGCAATCGAAGTGATTAAGGCTATCGACGACCAGCGGGTACCGGCCGCGAAGGCGCTCAAGGAGTGGGGCACTGCGCACCGCTTCGCGGGCTCCGGTGATCGTGCCGCAGTCTCCGGACTGGTCTACGACATGTTGCGCCGTCAGGCTTCCAGCGCCTGGATTATGGATGACGACACCCCACGCGGGCGTCTGTTCGGAATGCTGAGGCTGGAGCGCGGCATGAATGCCGACGCTATCGCGTCGCTATGCGACGGCAGCCGTTTCGCGCCCGAACCGCTGACCGATGGGGAGCGGCAGGCGTTGACCTCGCGCTCGCTGCAGGACGCGCCCGCCCATGTCGCTGGCGACTATCCGGAATGGCTCGACCCTTACTTGATCGAGGCGTTCGGCGACGATCGTGCCGCGGAGACAGCCGCGATGGCGCGCCGCGCGCCGCTGGATCTGCGGGTCAACACGCTGAAAGCAAAACGCGAGAAGGTTCTGGGATCGCTGCGACATCTCGGCGTGACGGCGACGCCGTGGTCGCCGCTCGGGTTGAGAATCATGCTGGGCGCAGATGCGCGCAATCCCGGCATTCAGGCCGAGGAAGAGTTCGTCAAGGGCGCCGTCGAGGTGCAGGACGAGGGCTCACAAATCGCGGCGCTGCTGTCCGGAGCCAAGCCGGGTGAGCAGGTGATCGATCTCTGCGCCGGCGCTGGTGGCAAGACGCTGACGCTGGCCGCCATGATGCAGGGCAGGGGCCGGCTTATCGCGACCGATCGCGACAAGCGGCAGCTCGCGCCGATCCATGAGCGGTTATCCCGCGCTGGGGTGCATAACGCCGAGATCCGGACCCCGAGGGGGGAGGCAGAGCCGTTGTCCGATATCAGGGAATCGACCGATCTGGTGCTGATCGATGCACCCTGCACCGGGACCGGCACCTGGCGGCGCAATCCCGACGCGAAATGGCGGATGCGGCCCGGTGCGCTCGATATACGTTTGAAGGATCAGGCCGAAGTACTTGATCGGGCAGTCGCTTTTGTCAAACCGAGCGGACGCATCGCTTACGTCACTTGTTCGGTACTGCCGCAGGAAAATGGCCAGCAAATCCTTAAGTTTATCGACCGACATTCAGATTTTACGGTGATACCGCCGTCGCAGACAGCCTCGATGCTGTGGGATAGGACAGACGATTTTCTCGCAGCGGTTTATTCGTCGAACGAAGGGCTTTTGATGACACCGCGCCGGAGCGGAACAGACGGGTTTTTCGTTTCGGTGATGCGGCGACAGGGATAGGGAACGCGCGCTCTCCCCGCTCTCATGGGAAGAGGCGGAAGCGTGTGTGTTCTCGTCCTTTCCCCGTTGCGACCCCGCAGCCGCTCGCGTATCTGCTTGCCATGATAGGCAGTTCATCCGCGCTTCCGTCCGCCGAGCATTCCCCCCACGCGATCTCCGCGCACGACAAGATTCTCATCATCGATTTCGGCTCTCAGGTCACGCAACTGATCGCGCGGCGCGTGCGGGAGGAGGGCGTCTATTCTGAAATCGTACCCTTCCAGAAGGCAGAAGCAGCCTTTCTTGAGATGAAGCCGAAGGCGGTGATCCTGTCCGGTGGGCCGGCCTCAGTGCTCGACAAGGAGGCGCCTACGGCACCGATGGCGATCTTCAAGGCCGGCGTGCCCGTACTCGGCATCTGTTATGGCGAGCAGACAATGGCCCGGCAGCTCGGCGGCACGGTCGAGGCCGGCCATCATCGCGAATTCGGCCGCGCTGTCATCGAGGTCACCGATGCCTGCGTGCTGTTCGACGGCGTCTGGGAGAAGGGCGGCGCACACGATGTCTGGATGAGCCATGGCGACCGGGTAACAAAGCTGCCCGAGGGCTTCCGGGCCGTGGCGAAAGCGCCGGGCTCGCCGATCGCGGTGATCGCCGACGACGCGCGCAAGTTCTACGCGATGCAGTTCCATCCCGAGGTGGTGCATACCCCCGACGGGGCAAAACTGATCCGCAATTTCGTCCGCAAAGTCGCCGGGTTGAAAGGCGACTGGACCATGCGCGCGTTCCGCGAGGAGGCGATCGAAAAGATCAGGGCGCAGGTCGGTCAGGGCCGGGTGATCTGCGGCCTGTCCGGCGGTGTCGACTCCTCGGTGGCGGCGATCCTGATCCACGAGGCGATCGGCGACCAGCTCACTTGCGTGTTCGTCGACCACGGCATGCTAAGAAAGGACGAGGGCAAGACGGTGGTGGATCTGTTCCGCCATCACTACAATATTCCGCTGGTCCACCTTGATGCGTCGAAGAAATTCTTGGGTGAGCTTGCTGGCGTTACCGACCCGGAAGCGAAGCGTAAGACCATAGGCCGTCTCTTCATCGACGTGTTCGAGGCAGAAGCGAAAAAGATCGCAGCCTTGGGAAAAGGATCGGCTGACTTCCTGGCCCAGGGCACACTTTATCCCGATGTGATCGAGAGCGTGTCGTTCACCGGCGGCCCGTCGGTGACGATCAAGTCGCACCATAATGTCGGCGGCCTGCCTGATCGCATGAACATGAAACTGGTCGAGCCGCTGCGCGAGTTGTTCAAGGATGAAGTGCGCGTACTGGGGCGCGAACTGGGGTTGCCGGAGATTTTCGTCGGCCGTCATCCGTTCCCGGGGCCGGGTCTCGCGATCCGTTGCCCCGGCGAGATCACCCGCGAAAAGCTCGATATCCTGCGCGAGGCCGACGCCGTCTATATCGACCAGATCCGCAAGGCCGGGCTTTATGACAAGATTTGGCAGGCGTTCGCGGTGTTGCTGCCGGTGAAGACGGTCGGAGTGATGGGCGACGGCCGGACCTATGACTATGTCGTTGGCCTGCGCGCTGTGACGTCGACCGACGGTATGACCGCGGACTTCTATCCGTTCGACATGCAATTCCTCGGTGCGACCGCGACACGGATCATCAATGAGGTCAAGGGCGTGAATCGCGTGGTGTATGACGTGACGTCAAAGCCGCCCGGCACAATCGAGTGGGAGTGATTCACGTCTGGCAAGGATTGTCAGACCTCGTGATCCCGGTGGTGCGTCAGGGTGAAGGATCGTGGAGCGCTGGCGACCGCGCTCAAGCCGGTTTACGGCCCTTTCTTCCCTGCCGATCAATCAAGACTGCCTGTTGCCATGGGCTTGGCGCTTTGTCGCTACGATGAATGCAGCCTGTCCAGCAGCAAGGCCGTTTCTTGCCCTCCAACAGTTCGTCACAGGTCCGCTCGATGCGACGCTGGCGCGTCTTTGGTTGTTTCGCATCATCCACCCAGCAGATGAACTCATTCCGACCGAGCGGCGTCAGGCTTTCCCATAGCACAAAGACTTTTGGATCCGATCGCAACGCGGCTTGAAGGTCTTCACGTGCTTCGTGGACAGTGCCATGTGGGAAAGCGTTCGCCATGCAACCTCCAACGATGCGGCCGGCCGCCTGGCTCACCAGCTCCAATAGAATGGCAGCTTCCGAGCGTGGTTGCTGGACGATAGAATGTCCAAGGTAAAGTCTTCTCCCCGACCTCGGTCGATCCGCGGCATGTGGCGGGGTGCCTCGCCCCCTGTTGTTGCGTCTGCTCCGGTTTTCCTGCCAGGGCGCTGATTGTCCATCGTCGGCTCGGTCAGGAAGGCTGACCTGTCGTGGAAAAATCGCAACCTGATATTGAGCCGGCGCGGGCAGTAAAGGCCCGGCGACGAAGGCATCTATGCTACAAAGGTGCGGTTATTTGTCGTACTTGATATTTCAAATGTAAAGTAAGATACATTACGAATGTAAAATAGGGTACATTAAGCCGGGAGAGCGAGCCTGATCACCTCCACGCAAATGCGTGCTGCCCGCGCCTTGCTCGGCACCGACCAGAAGCAACTGGTCGAGATGTCCGCGGTGTTGCAGCCGACGATCCAGCGGATGGAGGCCAGCGAGGAGAACGTGCGCTGGGTCGTCCACACGCTCACCAAAATCGTCGAGAACGCGAGAAGCGAGGGGACGGACGCAGAGCCCGCTTCACACACCCAGCCCTACCGCCGGGCGATAACGCCTTCTAACCAAAAGCAAAAATTACCGGACGGTGGCTGCCTGCCCCCGATCCCTCCACTTAAGCGGCATAAATCATAAATAAGGGATGGCTATGACTGCGCGATCGGTTGAACCGACCTTTGTTGAAGCATTCACACCCAAGCTCGTCACGGTCCTCCGGGAAGGCTACCACTTTAGGGATTTCCGCGCAGACGTTCTAGCCGGGCTGACTGTCGCCATCGTGGCGGTGCCACTCTCCATGGCGATCGCCATCGCCTCCGGCGTGACTCCGGACCGCGGCTTGTACACTGCGATCATCGGCGGATTCATCGTCTCGTTTCTTGGCGGCAGCCGATTTCAGATCGGCGGCCCTGCGGGGGCGTTCATCGTCCTTGTCGCCACGACCGTCGCGCTTCACGGCGTGGATGGACTGCTCCTTGCCACCATGATTGCGGGCGTCGTCCAGCTCGTGGTGGGACTGCTGAGGCTCGGGACCTTCATCAAATATATTCCGTTTCCGGTGACGATTGGATTCACGGCGGGTATCTCCGTGATCATTTTCGCCAGCCAACTCACCGAATTACTCGGTCTCACTCTTGCAGGCAAAGAGCCGGGGGAACTGATCCCCAAGCTGACGGCCATTGGCGCAGCGTTGCCCACCATGAACGCGGCGGCGGTGGCCGTCTCCATACCGACGATCGCGTTGATCGTCGCGATCCGCTACTTCCGTCCCTACTGGCCTGCGATGCTGATGTCGGTCGGTGTTGCTTCGGTTGCAGTCTGGTTGCTCGGCCTGCCGGTCGAGACTATTGGCACCCGATTCGGTGGGATTCCCCAAACGCTGCCATCACCTATGCTTCCCGTGATGTCGCTGGAGAAGATCAGGGAGGTGCTGCCCGCTGCCCTGTCATTCGCGCTGCTGGGGTCTATCGAGAGCCTGCTATCGGCGGTGGTGGCCGACTCCATGAGCGGAGAGCGGCACCGTTCCAACTGCGAGCTCGTGGCGCAAGGTATTGCCAACATCGTTTCCCCGTTTTTTGGCGGCTTCTGTGTAACTGGCACGATCGCCCGCACAGCGACGAATGTGCGCTCCGGTGCGCACGGCCCGGTCGCGGGCATGCTGCATGCGGTGTTCTTGTTGTTGTTCATGCTCGTCGCCGCACCACTCGCTTCGTACATCCCGCTGGCCGCGCTCGGCGCCGTGCTGGCCGTGGTCGCGTGGAACATGGCCGAAAGGCACGCATTCGCAATGCTTCTGCGTGCCTCGCGCAGCGACGCGGTGGTCTTGGTGGTTACGTTCTTGCTGGTGATCTTCAGTGGCCTCATCGAAGGCATTCTTGTCGGCTTCGGTATCGCGGCGCTCCTGTTCCTGCATCGCATGGCGAAGATGGTGGAAGTCGAGAACGCGCGTTCGCTGACCGACGAGGACGAGTCGGACAGGGTCAATGGCGATGGCCGTAAGGCATTTGATGTCGTCCTCGCCACTGATCCCGATGTGGCCGTTCACCGGATTTCCGGGGCGTTCTTTTTCGGGGCGGCGGCGAATGTCGGCGCGGCGCTCGACAGTATTGGCGACCATCCGAAAGCCTACGTCATCGATTTCTCGGACGTGCCGGTGATCGATTCCTCCGGCGCTGCAGCCATTGAGGGTTTTGTGCACAAAACGCATCGCCGGCGAGCGCCCGTCTATATTACCGGAGCGTCTCCCGCGATCCGGCGCACGCTCCTGATCCATGGCGTGAAGCCGCCTTACGTGCGATTTCGCAGCGATCTGGCTGAGGGTGTCAAGGCCGCGCATAGCAGGGTCGCGCATAGCAGGGTCGCGCATGGCAAGCTCGCGCATAGCGGGACAGTGCGGCGCGATGCAGCGGCGGAAGAGGAAGAGGAGGAGGCGCTGACGTGAGCAGCCTCCGGTGACAGGGACGGCATGTCCGCGCAGGTGTTAAAAGGCCAACACGAGGCTAGGCTGCCCTAGCTGCGTGCTGGCAGGACGTTTTCGATCCTAACGCAAGATGCATCATCATTGTCGTCCTACCGGGAGTCGCTGCATCCATCGCCCCACCGACGACATTCCGCCGATGTGTCTATAGTACGCAAAACACTCAGCATGGCGGATGAGGCTCCTTGCAGGGGCACGCGTCCGCACACCCGGCCCATGCTTTATCGACCAGCAGGTTCCGCACGCGCGACGATCTAGTATTCTGGCAGCATCTCTGAGAATGGTGCCCGCTGCCGGACTCGAACCAGCGACCTGAGGTTTACAAAACCACTGCTCTACCAACTGAGCTAAGCGGGCGAAGAGGCGCTATTTAACGCAGTCTTCCGCTGACGGCTATGGGTTCTTATCCGATGGCAGTTGGTTGGAACATAGCTGTTGCGAGATCTGCTGTGGCGGGCGTGGCAGCGGGTTTCTGAGCCTTCGTGCATCAAGTGATCTTTTGCGCTGTCGGGTGAACGCGGTCATCACTGTTCGTGGCGGGGATTCGCGGGTCCTGCGGCTACCGCGATTCATAATCAGCCAGGAAAATCTACTGCCTTCGTCGGTATGTAAAGCGTACTTGACACGCTGAGTGACTTGCGTGAGTGTAAAGCTAGCTTTACATACGGAGAGACAATGGACCGAAACACATACACCAAGCTAGCACGGAACATGATTCCCGCTGGGTTGAGCATGGCGACCTACGCGATCACCCTGATCATTTCGCTGCGCTTGCTAGCGCGAGGCATCGATAATAGGGCGGCAAGCATAGCGATCAGCCTCGCCCCGATGATTCCGGCGCTTCTGCTATGCGTGTCCATCGTCGGCATCATACGCAGATCGGATGAGATGCAACGCAGGCTGCAATTGGAAGCTTTTGCTTTTGGCTTTGCAGGTACGGCCCTCGCCACGTTCAGCTACGGCTTTCTGGAGAATGCCGGCTTCCCGCGGTTGTCAGCCTTCACTGTCTGGCCGGTGATGTGCGGCCTGTGGCTTGCGGGCGTTCTTCTGGGCTACCTGCGCTACAGATGAACAACTGCATTCAGGAGCTTCGTACGCAACGTAATTGGTCGCAGGCTGATTTGGCTGCTCGACTGGATGTTTCGCGTCAGACGATCAATGCACTCGAGCGTGGGCGATATGATCCAAGCCTGCCGCTGGCATTCAAAATCGCCCGCCTATTCAACCTGACCATCGAAGAGATATTTAGCGTGAGCGACTAACTCGTACGATGGGAGCAGGCACGACCTGCGTTAACAATTCGATGGCGGGATTGTTCGTATTTGAACCTCGGCGCATCCCGAGACGTTAGGCTTACCGGAAGTTTCGGTGACAGCCTTAACCCTTGCCGGCGTTGGTTCGATTAGGGTTTGCCATAACCCGGAGTCCAGTGATGCGTATCGGACTTGTGCTGGCCATTTTGATCGGGACCTCGTTGACGGCTCTGGCCGACAGCGGTCCGGTGTTTGTGATTCCCGGACGTCCCGGCGTTCCCATCATCATCAATGGTGTCGATGCGTCCTATGCCGTCGTCGAGGGCGATTGGGGACTTTCTCGGAGGATACAACCGCAGCCCACGGTGTACGGCGGACGCTACGTCTATGAACCGCATGTCGGTCATTATTATCCGAGTCTTGGCCGCGCGCCCGGTTACGGCCGCCTCGAAATCGAGCCGCCGCCTAATCGCAAGCCACCGCGGCGAGCCGAAAGCTTTCATCAGTCGTGGTCGGCCCGTTCAAACCCAACTCCCGCGCAATCCGACATCCCGCAGATGCCGCCTCCGGTGATCCTCGCGCCCAAGATCGGACCCTCGGGTTTGCCTCCAAATTTTCGTTGAGATCAACACAACCTAAATCGAACAAAAAGAAAACAGCGGGAGAAAGTAGATGCGTCAAATGATTTCCGGGATGGTCGCGGCTGCGGTCATCGTGGCCGCAAGTGTTGCGCCCGCAATGGCATGTGGAGGGTTGTTCACGAGTGGATGCTCTCCATGCCTGTCGTACAGCCCCTGCGTATCGGGTTATTATCCAGGCTATTACGGTGGTTACGGCTTCGCTGGCTATGAGAGCCTGCCGTCTCCGACACAGTACTATTATGTCAATCAAGGGCCAGTGTTTAGCGGTCCCGGCAATTTCGCACCAGTGCCGACCTATCAGGAAAGTGCCGTTGCCGGATGGAATGCCTACAGTCGTCCTTATTTCTATCCTTACGACGGCGGTCGTTATGCCCACGCCATGCATCACTACTATGATGGCGCGCCCGTGACCGGTCCGGTCGTGTACAGCTACCGCTGGAATCGTAACCGTCATCACGGCCATGTTTCGCGCCATAGCGATCGCGCCGCTCTTCCGCGCGTGATTTACGGCTCGGGACAACATCATGACTACCGTCATTCAGCGCGGTATCATGAGTACTGATCGGCGCGCCTGAAAACAAACGCGTTCCCGCAATGCCCGGTGCGAGCGGGCGTCTTCGTGCCGTCAGTGCATGAGGCCGAGACGGCTGGCGCCGATATAAAGCGCCAGCACCGCGGCATTCGAGACGTTAAGACTCTTGATTTGGCCAGGCATGTCGAGGCGCGCGACCGCGCTGCATGTGTCCCGCGTGAGCTGCCGCAGACCTTTGCCTTCGGCGCCGAGTACCAGAGCCAATGGCTGCTGCAACTGGATGGCGGCGAGGTTTTCGCCACCGTCGCTGTCGAGACCGACGGTCATGAAGCCGCGGTCGTTCAGTCCGGTCAGCGCCCGCGCCAGGTTCTGCACCAGCACCAGCGGCACAACTTCCAGCGCGCCAGAGGCTGATTTTGCCAACACGCCGGTGGCCTCGGGACTGTGGCGCGCCGTGGTGACGATCGCCTTCACCGCAAAAGCGGCGGCCGATCGCATGATCGCGCCGACATTGTGCGGGTCCGTGATCTGGTCGAGCACCAGCACGATGCCTTCCTGCGTCAGCGTCTCGATATCAGGCGAGGATAGGGGATCGGCTTCGGCAAGCAGTCCCTGATGCACCGCGTCGGGGCCGAGGCGCTGATCGATCGCACTCGGACGCACGATTTCAGGCGTGATCCGGGTATTGATGTTTTCATGCGTGAGCCGCAGCGCGGCGTTTTCCGTAAGGAGCAATTTTCGGATATGGCGGCGGGGATTTGCCAGCGCGGCTGTCACCGTATGCCAGCCGTAAAGCACCGCTGGGCCATCGGGGCCGGTCTCGCGAGCCCTCCGCACCGAACCATGCCTTGGTGGGCCCTTCCGGTGGGAATCCTTGACGTGGCCACTCCCAGGCCGTGAACCCCTCCGGAATCGCGGTTCTCGATCACGATCGCTCATGCATGTTTGTCTCGGGGGGGACGGGATCTATCGAGAAAATCGTAGCAATCGGAGACTTGAGAATGGTGAACTTGCGAATGGTGGGGGAGGTAGGACTCGAACCTACGAAGCCATAAGGCGGCTGATTTACAGTCAGCTCCCTTTGCCACTCGGGACACTCCCCCGCAACGCCATCGGATGTCAGCTGAAAGTGGTCCGACCGACCATGGATGACATTAAAGGCACCTGCCCGGATGCCGAGCGTGCGGTTGCGCGCGTTTATGAGCGAAGCGCCCCGGCAAAGTCAACCGAGCGCTGGCCAAGAAGATGCACTTCCACGCATCCAATGGTGGAAATGGCCGGCCGTTGCTTAAGACTCATGACGCGAGTTCACTTCGCGTATTCGAAAATTACGAATATCGCGGCCAAAACAACGAACAGGACCACGCCGATGATCAGACCGAGTTTACCCCTTCTGGTGCGGTCACTCCCGTGACCTCCAGCGATATCGTCAGGTTTGCCATCGAATTCTCGCGAAGAACTGCGCCATTCCCAAAAATCATTCATCGTTCGCCTCCGTCGTCTCGATCGCCTGTTTCAAGCATGCTCCTTCCTGAAGCCAGGGCGGTGTTGAGGAATTTGGACCGGAGCGCGATCATTGAAGCTTACCACTAAGGAGGATGGTGGAATGCTTATGCACCTCGCCCAGGACTGTGTTCCATCAGCCTAAGAAGGAGTTTGGGTCAACATGCAAGTTGACCCTACTTATGCGCGAAGGAGAGAAACCGCTAGCGAGTTGGCGCAAGGCAGCCGCGCATAGTCGGCGAGGGCGCCGTGTCTACGAGTTTTTGAGCGGGACCCCGGCGGTATTCCAAGTCTTGGACGCCAGTTTTGGCGCCGGCTCGATTGGTCGGTTGACCGCTCGAGTCTTAAACTGGATTGGACGGGACGCGTGCGGGCTGGCGGAGCCTAGACTTCATGAGCCAGAATTATCTTCTTGGCTCGCACGAGCCGTGATTAGGCGTGTTTCCTGCCAGTAGTCTTTTCTAATTGATTCGGCTCGACTTTTTGCCGCAGGATCGACGTCGTCGTGCTGCTCATTCAAGCAATTTAACCTCGACCATCAATCTTAATTCATTCGTCTGTTCGCGTCTAGCTGGACAGGGCATAGCTGCCCGTCCTAGGTACCGCCACCATGACCAGCGGTTCCGTGCCGGACATTTCAGAGCAGGGGCTTAGTTCCCGCGTTCCCCTCACTCCAGCATGCCGGGAGATACGATGATCCGACTGCTTATTGCATCGGCGATGATTTGCATTGTTGCCACACCCTCATCGGCCAGACCTTCTTCTAAGAAATGGCAGGTTGCCACCACGGGATGCGACGCGATGCGTCCCTGCTATGGCAACTGGAACCCGCTGTATGGCTCGGCGGAGCACGCCAGCTGGCATTCCCATCATGTTGCTGTCCGGCACTGGGTCCGTCACAAGTGGCACAGACGAATTCCCGTCGGGCTTGCGCGGGTCATGGCCGAGGGTGCGGGGAGAGCGGTCGGTTTGATCCGTTCGGCCTCGGGTGCCAGGGCGCATGTTGCCAACCGCGCCACCGGTGCCTTTCAATGTCTGGTGTCGGCTCTCGACCGGCAGGGTTATCCGATCCGTTTCATGGGAGGCTGGCGAGCGCACGGGAGTGTGCGTGGCTCGCTGCATCCGGCGGGGTTGGCGCTCGATATCAACCAGTACGGACGCAACGTCACGCGGCCGCGCATGCCCCGCAACGAAATCGCGCTGGCGAACTCCTGCGGGTTAATTGCGGGTGCACAATGGGCACATGCCGACAGCGGCCATTTCCAACTTGGCGGCTGGAGTGGAGGACGGCATGAGGCACGCCGTCAACATCAACGCCGTGCGCACTATGCCAACGCGCGATGGTGATGTCGGTCAACGATTTGACGCTCGTGGCGTACGGCCACTCTGGCGGCGCGGATCGGTCAGCGTGAACATCATAAGCTGAGAGGGCCAGCTGCGCTGATATGGCGAGGTGCCCGACCGCATCTGCCTGTTGCAGCGAAAAGGCGCGGCGAGCTGTCCCGCCGCGCCCCGATGTTTATTCTCGCTGGCCCGGGCGCTGAGTCGCCCTCCACGAGGCGAAAAGCCTAGCGGGCGATCCCAGCGAGGTGACAGCGCTTTGAACAAGACACTGGATCACCTCCTTTCGTTTGTTGTTGGAAACTAGATCATAGGCACGAACTCGCGGCATGTTAAGACCCTTGCTCGTCCGTTCGGGGATGCTCGTTGCGCTGAGGATGGTTGAGGGTCCCGGCGCGACGTGATAGGTGATCGGCGGGCGCGGGTGTAGCTCAATGGTAGAGCAGCAGCCTTCCAAGCTGAATACGAGGGTTCGATTCCCTTCACCCGCTCCAGAAGGATTTCAATGCAGGAAAACGAGTTATCCCTTCCGGCGCGTGGGTGACGCTCGTGATAACATGAAGGTGATCGCCGAATTGCTCCCTTGACCACATATGGCGAACCGTGAACCGGAGCAGCCTTATCGCCTGATCCTCCCGGAACACGGCATGTGGTTAGCCGATGCGAGATGCTCGGCGGGAGAGCATCACAATAAAATATAGAATAAAGAGCCGCCTCACCTACATATCGCACAGACGGTGTGGTCTGCCTTCGTATAACGCCGCCTGGGTTGCTGGAATCGCAGGCCGAATTGCCAAAGTAATCGAGGAGGTTTGAGATGACCAAAAACAGCACCAATCGTTGCGCTCGCCAGATCAGTTTTGCCGGCAAGGTTCGTACCTTCAATTTGAACGACCCCAAGGTCCTCGCCATGATCGCAGGTGGAGCAAAATTGAAACAGGTCTCGAGGATGATCACGATTGCCCGCCTCGGCATAGGCAGGGCACCGCTGGCGGGGCAATACGGCGACACACCGGCGGCTTGCCACAGACGCTTTCTTGAAAAGATCTATTCGGCGACCGATGTGGAGAACGTCATCACCCTCGGGCTGATTGGTGGCGGGATGGCCGAAGATGAAGCTTTCGCGCTTGTTGATGAGCACGTCGTCGGTAAGCCCCTCGAAGCCAACGCGTTGATCGCATCGGAAACCATTGCCGCGCTGTTCGCTGATGCAGGTGATGCGCAAGCATAACGGAAATGGTTGCTTGAATCCGGTCTTTGCTGATCGCTAAAGTTTCGACAGGGTTAGGAATAAGGCGTCGGGCATCACCATCGACGGTCTGGCAACCACATAGGGCGATGCACGACGAAACATCGCGTGGGAGTATGAAACGGGTCTCAACCCAGTCGCGAGCATCACTGATGAGCCTCGCTACCGATGGTTTCAGCCAATCTGTTCCCGAAGACGACCCGCCGCATCTCGAGCCGGTTCTGTCATTTTCACCGCGCCACCACGCGTAAGCGGATCGCGTTGCTTGCCGACGCCCTTTGATTGATCCCAACCAGCAAACGGCTCGGCGATGCTCCCAGGCTCGCAATCGCTCGCGTAATATTCTGTGTCGCTCCGACCGCGTCGCGAAGAGAAGCCGTCATTACTTTCGAGGTATTCAAGTTTGCTGGCTCTTGCAACGCCTTGAAGGCGGCACATGCCCAGCCTAGGTAGCTGCCATGCCCTGTGAGAAGCGCGCGGCTGCATAGGCGCGACGTTGCATTATTTGTAGGCCGGAGAACGAAGGATGCACGCCATCATGCAAACGGTATCTGCGCGGCTGATGACCATTCTCTTTGTGCGTCCATCGTCATGGCCGTTCCGCAACGTGTTACCACCATGCTGACCTGCGCCGATGTAATTCATCACCGTAAGTCCCTGGTCTCGGACCTTGCGTGATGGGAAACCCCACCGCCATCATGCAAGGCGGTTGGATGCCTCGCCTTGTTGCGCGGAGAATCCCAACGTGCATCGCGCTCACTGCACATTTCGCTATCTTGTATACGCTGGTTTACGATCCGACGGTCAAGCTGGTCGTCGGCGAACAGCCTGGTCCGGCCCTTGTCGAGATCGTCGTTGTTCCCTCTCATGGCTCAACCTTTGTCGAGCAGGGTGAGGTTGCCGAACCAACATCGGCGGAACTCGCTAAATTACCCCCGCCGACGCTCGCCGAGGAACCTCCGCCGGAGATTTCGGAACAAGGAGAAGCGGTAGAAAAGCCGGTGGCATTGCCGGCGCCGAGTCCGAAGCGGGCGTTAGTTCACAAGGCGAGCGCATCTCCTGTTCCGCCAGCCGCAAGCACCGCGCCGCCTCATACGAGTGTGCCGATCATGGGCGCGTCCGGCGTGCCTGACCAACCCGAGATGGGAGCGAGCGATACCGATCAAGCGTCCGTCGGGGTCTCGCATGCTTGGAAAGCGAGGCTGCTCTCTCACCTGGAGCGCTACAAGCGTTATCCGAGCGAGGCCCGTATGAAAGGAACTGAAGGGACGGCGCTTTTGAGCTTCGGCATGGATCGCGACGGTCGGGTGCTCCAATATCATCTGGTGCGCTCTTCGGGTTCTCCTGAACTCGACGACGAAGCCTTCGCGATGATCGTGCGCGCATCTCCTTTGCCCCCTGTGCCGCCGGAGATCACCGCGCAGGTCGTGCAACTCGTTGTTCCCGTGCGCTTCAGGATGTGAACTCTCTCCTCGGCAATCGCGCCGTTTGGAAGGTTTCGGGATTCGTGCTTATGTTCGGTCGACGGGGGCCGAGAGGTGAACCATGCGCTGGAATCTTGGCATCGCTGCGGTTCTCGCAGTCATCATTCTTTCGCCGGCATTGAGCCACGCTGGCGTGAACGTGCGCTTCGTCAGTCCGAGCCGCTATACCGATGCAGGCTCATACGATACTTCGAGCGCGTCGGTAGAGGCGGCCTTTCGTGCTCATCTGGATCGTCTCGGCAAGCGATTTCTCGCGCCTGGGCAGAATCTCAACATCGATATCGTCGATATCGATCTTGCTGGCT
The DNA here is from genome assembly GCF_049852135.1 of Nitrobacter sp. TKz-YC02. Taxonomy (NCBI): domain Bacteria; kingdom Pseudomonadati; phylum Pseudomonadota; class Alphaproteobacteria; order Hyphomicrobiales; family Nitrobacteraceae; genus Nitrobacter; species Nitrobacter sp. TKz-YC02. The sequence goes on along the minus strand of NZ_CP180728.1, from coordinate 2,238,751 downwards.
ATCAACAGCCGCTTCGTTTTGCTCCCAACAACGTCCGGATTGTTAATGGCGTCACGCTACCGAGGATCGTACTGCGTTATGCATTGACCGAGAGAGGCCGGCGTATGCGAAGTGGCGAAGAGACGCTCACCGATATCAACTACCAGATGAATCCGTCGGCGCGCTTTTCGGGTGATCGGTATGTGTACGAGAAAGCACTGCTGGACGACTGGTTCCGGCGTACCTTCTCCACTAGTCGCCAGGGTTTCTGAGGCGGCTGTGCCTTTTCGCTTTCGTTCGTCATGACAGCCGTAGTAACGCTCTTTTGCCGCAGCGAAGCCTATCCTTTCTGAGCGATCTTGTTGCTCGTTGTTTTGCTGATACCGCCCGTAAGCGTGGATGACTGCAACGAGGCAGGCCTGACGATAGGGGTTTCACCATCAGCTTACCCTCAGCGGAGGCGTGCGGTATGTGGACGCCAGCGCCGGTGCGCCCGGCCTATACGCTGGTGGATGCGATGGCACGTTACGAGATCGACAACTGGCGCTTCTCCGTCAATGTCACCAGCCTGTTCGACGCGCGGTATGTCTCGGGGTACGGCCGTATCAATGCAATGTCGGGCGCGTGCGCACTGTGATCGGCACCCGACTTAATCACTGGTAGCTGACGTCGTTTGCGGCGGCGATCTCCGGATGACCGCCACCACCAGATTCGCAAGTTATTTCGAGCGCGAGCGATTGATCGCAGCCGCATCGCGGGTTGCGATCCGATAATCCGGCAACGCCGGTCGTTGTAACCTGGAACCCGTCAAAAAATTTTGCAGCGAGGGGGTTCAAAAAGCGGTTGCTCGAACGTCTCTAACTATAGGGCCGCCATTGCTTTGACCTGCGGATGTCCCGTGGCGGGACAACCAGCGCGCCGAAGGACAGTAGGAGTGAATGGAACCGCATCGCGTAAGACCTCAGGTGCCCGCCTGTGGTTCGTAATTCACGGTTGGCTTGCGCTGCCGATCTGGGCGTTTTTGTTCTTCGTTTGTCTGACAGGGTCGATCGCGACCGTCAGTCAGGAGATCACGTGGTTGGCATCCCCGATGGAGCGGGCCAATGCTCCCACGAACGACGCGCGGCTGCTCGGTTATGACGAGATACTGGCGGCGGTTGAGCGCGAGGTACCCGGTGCGCGGCTACGATTCATCTCGCGGCCGGTGAAGTCGATCTTCGCCCTGGGGGTGCAAGTGACACGCCCCGACGGCAGTTCCGCCAAGTTATTCGTCAATCCATACACTGGCGCGGTGCAGGGTGAGCAGGGCACGTTCGATTTTCGTGATTTTACGCGCGCTTTGCACGGCTGGCTGCTGATGCCGTTCGACAGCAGTTTCCCGATCGGGTGGTACTTTGTCTCGGCCTTGTCGGTTCCACTGCTCGGTTCGCTAATCACAGGGATCGTCGTCTACAAGCGGTTCTGGCGTGCCTACCTGCAGCCCCGCCTTCGCATTGGCAAGGGCACGCGTGTTTTCTGGGGCGACTTGCACCGGCTGGCCGGGGTGTGGTCGATCCCATTCATCGCCATTATGGCGGTAACGGCGAGCTGGTTTTTGATCCAGGCGATCCTCTTCGATAGCCACATCACGATCTCGACGGCGGGCGTACCGCCGGTGCTGGCGCGCACTGACGTGCCGGTGGTCGCCAAGGGCGCGCCAGCGCCGCGGATCACGCTGGGGCAGGCGGCCGAGATCGTGCATGCTCAGCTGCCTGATCTTGAACCCAGCTTCGTGGAACTCCCGGACAGTGCCTACGGCCAAATCAGCGTCGGTGGGCGCGGCAACTATCCGCTGATTTTCGAGACGGTGGAGGTCAATCCCTACAACGGCAAGGTGGAGCGGGCGCGGCGCGTGTCCGACCGCTCCGCGCTCGAGCTCGTCACCGGCTCGATGCGGCCTTTGCACACCGGCGATTTCGCCGGCGTGTGGCTCAAGCTCATCTATCTGCTATTCGGTCTGACGCTGACCACACTGGTGTTTTCCGGGATGATGGTGTGGACCAGGCGCACCGCGATCGAGACAGTGAAGATCGTCCGCGACCGTAGACATGTGCGGTTGGGGCTGGAGGCGGCTGAGTGATGGCGGCGCTCGTATCCCCATCGCGCGATGCGTCGCTGTGGCAGCGCTGGCGATTCCATCTCAGCGCCTTGATGCTGATCGTGCCGATCGTTTCGGCGTCGACCTTCTTCCAGGCAGATGCATTGTTCGATGGCAAGAAAGGCCTCGGCGAGCGCGATATCGGCGAGGTCGTGGTTGGTCCGTGGACCGCACGGATGGCCGAATTCAAGCTGATCGAACCGGAGGCGGAAGGGCGTGCGGGTTACACCAAGTCTTTTGTCATGGCGCTGTGTCCGGCCTGCGTCGATCAGGTGAAGGCGGCATATTTGCGCGTCGGCAAGCCGCGCAACGTCCGTACCGCGGGCGCGCTGTTCTCGGGCACCCCTTATCGACAGTTTGCGGAAGTGCGGATTCCGGAGAAGGCCGGTGCTGATAGTGTGCTGTGGCTGACGTTCGAGGGTTGGGACGGCGCGCTATTCCAGACGTCAATCCCGATCCGCACGGCGTCGCCCTTGACCGCAGCCTGGCTCGAGAAGAGGGGGCGGATATGAAGGGGCTCTGGAAAGGCGGGTTGACCATCGTCGTCACCGGCGCTGCGTCCTTGTTTATCGGTGCTGCCTGGGCGCATCCGCCGTTCTGCGTTTGCAAGATGATCGATGCGACGACGGTGGGTTGCGAAGGCGGATTCGCGGACGGCACCGGCGTTCCCGGGGTGAGGCTTGACGTCGTTCGCTACGACGAGTCGATCATCCTGCAAACAAGCTTCGGGACCGACTCGACCGTCAGCTTCCGCAAGCCCGATGGCGAATTCTACATGCTTTTCGATGCCGGCCCCGGACAATCGTTCGACGTCGACTACAAAGACATTCAGTGAGCGGATGCCGACGATGAATGCTCCGGTGCCTCCCGACGATGTTGACGGCCTGACGTTGCTGCCGGCCTGGACCGCGCCGACGCGGAGAACGCGCGGTTCCCGGCAGCTCGTCCTGGGGGTGAGCGTTGTCACGCTGGCTGTGCTCGGCACCCTTGCTTTCATGGGATTCCGCGCGCCGTCACCGGACAGCCTTTATGAGACCGTTACCGTCACGCGGCAGGACATCGAGAGCACCGTTGCCGCGACCGGCAAAATCCAGCCGCGCGCTTATGTCGATGTTGGCGCGCAGGTGTCCGGCCAGTTGAAGCGTCTTCACGTTGCCGTTGGCGACGAGGTGATCGCGGGGGCGGTCGTGGCGGAGATCGATGCCGAGATGCAGGCGGCCAAGGTCGAGGGCATTGAGGCGGACGTCGCGCGGTTGACCGCCGAACTTGCCGAGCAGGAAGCCGGGCTTGCGTTTGCAAAACGCAATGCCGAGCGCCACCTGACGCTGTCTCAGAGCAGCGCGGTGTCGAAAGTCGCTCTTGAGACGGCGGTGCGCGACCGCGACATCTTGATCGCCCGTATCGACGCTTCCAAAGCCCGCATCCATCAGATGCAGGCCGATCTTCACGCGCAAAAAACAGCATTGCGCTTTGCCCGTATCACCGCGCCGATGGCGGGCACCGTGGTTTCGTTGGACGCGAAGGAAGGGCAGACCCTCAACGCGAACTATGATACGCCGCTGGTGCTGCAAATCGCCGACCTCGATACCATGACGGTGTGGACAGATGTGTCCGAAGCCGACGTCGTCAAGCTGCGTGAAGGCATGCCGCTGTGGTTCACCACATTGGGCCGGCCGGACCGCAAGTGGCATGCAACGCTCCGGCAAATCCAGCCGGCGCCGCGCCGGCCCGACAAGAAGGTCGAGGCCAAGGCTGCGACGCAATCGAGCAGTGTCGTACTCTACACGGCGCTGTTCGACGTTCCCAACAAGGATGGCGGCTTGAAAGCCGGAATGACCGCACAGGTATTTTTCGTCACCGCTGCGGCACAAAACGCCCTGGTCATTCCAGTGTCGTCGCTCAACGAAAAAAGCGAGGTTCGCGTTCTTCAGGGAGACGGGACCATCGCCGTCCGCAAGGTCGAGACTGGTGCCCGGACCCGCTTCCTCAGCGAAGTCACGAGCGGCCTCGCCGGTGGCGAACGGATCATCACGGGCGTGAAGGTGTCCGGTCCGCCCGCTAAGCTGAGGGTGGAGTCATGAGCGTATCGCATGTCCCGCTCATCGACCTGACGGGCATCTGCCGCTCCTATCGCAGCGGCGATGTCGTGACCCGCGCGCTGCGCGGCGTCGAGCTGTCGATCTATTCCGGCGAGTTCGTCGCCATCGTCGGCGCCTCCGGATCCGGCAAGTCGACGCTGATGAACATCATCGGCCTGATCGACCGGCCGACGCAGGGCGTCTATCGTTTTGCGGGACAAGATGTCGCCGGGCTCGATCGTGACGGTCTTGCCGCGCTGCGTCGCAATTCCTTTGGTTTCATCTTCCAGCAGTATCATTTGATCTCGACAGTGAGCGCGCTCGGCAATGTCGAGATGCCGGCGGTTCATGCTGGCGCGCCCCGCGCCTATCGTCATCGCCGCGCGTCCGCACTGCTGGCGCGGCTCGGCCTTGCCACGCGCATGTTCAATCGGCCATCGCAGCTCTCGGGCGGCCAGCAGCAGCGTGTCTCGATCGCGCGCTCGCTGATGAACGGTGGCGCGGTGATCCTCGCTGACGAGCCGACGGGCGCGTTGGATAGCAAAAGCGGCACGGAAGTACTGGGGATCCTGAAAGAGCTTGCCGGCGCCGGGCACACGATCATCCTCATCACTCACGACTCGAATGTAGCCGCCGCGGCGGAGCGCATCATCCGGATCGAGGACGGGCTGATCGCCTCCGACAGCGGCCGCGACGCTAAAAGGGTTCCGCGCCCCTCGGTTGCCGTTGCTGCACGACATGCGAATGGCACCTCGCCGCCGCTGTGGGCCTGGCTGGAGGAAGCGGCCCGCTCTGCTTTCGCCGCGCTTGCGGTCAATCCGGTTCGAACGGCGCTGACCCTGAGCGGTATCGTCATCGGCGTTGCCTCCGTCGTCGCCATGATGGCGATCGGGCGCGGCGCGCAGGCGTCGTTCATGGAGCGGGCCTCCGCCATCGGCACCAACTGGTTGGTGGTCAGCCGTGCGGGCGAATCCGCAGCGACCAGCATGCCGCTAACTCTCGCCGATGCCGAGGCGATCAAGGATCTTAATAACGTGTCCGGATCGATGCCGGCCTTGTGGGAAGCGGGCATATTGCGACACGCCAACACGGATATGAACGCCGAAGTGATCGCCACCACGGCCGAGTTTCGGACGGTTCATAACTGGGATACAGCGAAGGGAATGTTCTTTACGAAGGAGGATGAGGTCAGCGGCAACGCCGTGATGTTGCTCGGTGCGACCCTCGCGTTAAAACTGTTTCCCAATATCGCCGATCCTTCCGGCAGCCACGTTTTGGTCAACAACATTCCATTTCTTGTCACCGGCGTGCTCGAATCCAAGGGCCTTTCCGAGAAGGGCATGGATCGGGACAATAATGTGGTGATGCCGCTTCGGACGGCGGCGATGCGGCTCTATGGTAAGGACGAGCTGTCGGAAATCGTCGTCTCCATCGCCGATATGTCTCGTCTGCAACAGACCAAGGACGCCATCAAGTCGCTGTTGATCCGCCGCCATGGTCGCGAGGATTTTTGGCTGCACGATGCGGCGTCCGCCTTCCGCAAGGCCGAGGATGAGCGCCGCTCAAGCAATCTTTTGCTCGGCGCCATCGCCGCGATTTCGATGCTGGTTGGCGGTATCGGCATCATGAACATCATGTTGATCACCGTGGCCGAGCGCACCAGGGAAATCGGAGTCCGCGCCGCGATCGGGGCCAGGACCGCGGACATCCTGGGCCAGTTCCTGACCGAAGCGATCGTTTTGTCGGCAATCGGCGGCGTGTTCGGGTTGCTGCTCGGCGTGCTGATCGGAATAGCCGCAGCCACACTGTTCGGCATGACGGTAATTTTCTCGATCACGGCAGCGATCGGCGCGGTGACGGGTGCAGTGGTTATGGGAACGCTGTTTGGCTTTATGCCGGCGTTTCGCGCGGCGCGGCTTGATCCTGTCGTGGCGCTGTCAAGTCAATAGGAACAAGGAACGGGGAATCATGACGGGATTTGTAACAAGGGCGACACGTCTTGGGTTTGTCGTCGCGCTCGCCGTTCTGGCGATTGCGGCACAGGCGACTGCGCAGCAGCAGGGGGAGCATCCGGCTGCGGCTGCGGCGGGATCTGGGCCGTCGGCGCATCCCGCGACCCAGCCTTCACCGCGGTCGGCGTTACCGACGCAGCCATCATCGTCAGTGCCGGTGTCTTCCCAAGCAGCATCGACGCCGACGCAGCCGTCCACGCAGCCATCGTCCGCATCGCCAACGACACCGTCGTCGTCGGTGACATCGCCCACGCCGTCTTCTTCTTCGGGTGCGCCCGCGGCTGAAGCTACGTCCGGGGAGTCGTCGGCTGCATCGTCTGACGCGGCCGCGCCGTCGGATCAATCAGCTGCGCCGGCTGCCGCGCCAGCATCGGATGCCTCGTCCTCCACGCTTCCGCAAGACTTGTCGCCGTGGGGCATGTTCATGCAGGCCGACATCATTGTGAAGGCGGTGATGATCGGGCTTGCGTTTGCGTCGCTGGTGACGTGGACGATCTGGCTGGCGCGGGGGCTGGATCTGGCGGCTTCGCGGCGGCGTGCACAGAGCTGCTTGCGCAAGCTGGAGCGCGCTGACACTCTTGCGGCGGCACGGGCAGAGATCTCTGAGGGGTGGACCGGAAAGGGCCCGGTGTCTGATCTGATGGAGGCGGCGGAGAACGAATGCAGGCGTTCGAACGATCTGTCCTCTGAGGGCATCAAGGAGCGTCTGGCCATAGCGCTGTCGCGTATCGAGGCCAAGTCGGGGCGCGACATCGCCCGCGGCACGGGCTTGCTTGCGACGATCGGGGCCACCGCGCCGTTCGTCGGGCTGTTCGGCACGGTGTGGGGCATCATGAACTCCTTTATCGGCATCTCGCATTCCAAGACCACCAATCTTGCGGTGGTGGCGCCGGGCATCGCCGAAGCCTTGCTTGCGACCGCGCTCGGGCTCGTCGCCGCGATTCCGGCGGTGATCATCTACAATGTGTTCGCGCGTGCGCTTTCGAGCTACCGGGCGCTGCTGTCGGATGCCTCCGGCGAGATCATTCAGCACATCTCGCGCGACCTGGAACGTCAGGAGCGGGGGCTTGGACCGTCCGTGGTGCCGCTGTCGCGCGGCCGCTCCGCTGCGGAGTGAGCCCTCATGGCGGTATCTCTGAAGAACCCGCAGGACGGCGGCATCGACGAGCTGAGCGAAATCAACGTCACCCCGTTCATCGACGTGATGCTGGTGCTTTTGATCATCTTCATGGTGGCGGCGCCTTTATCGACGGTGGATGTCGCGGTCGACCTGCCGGTGTCGAATGCACAGCCGCAGCCGCGTCCCGACAAGCCGGTATTTTTGACGGTGAAGCAGGATCTGACGCTGGCACTCGGCAACGACGAGGTGCCGCGCAATACCCTTCAGGCAACGCTCGATCAGCAGACCAGCAATGACCGCGAGCAGCGGGTGTTTCTGCGCGCCGACGGGACGGTGGCTTACAACGAGCTGATGAAGGTGATGAACCTGTTGCGCGAGGCCGGCTATCTCAAGATCGCGCTGGTTGGGCTGGAGGATACCGGACAGGTGCAAGCAGGTGGCGTGGCCGCCGGTAGCAGTGCGCCAGCGGCGGCGACCAAGCCATGAGGATCGACTGGCACGATCCGGACGGGCGGCCGGAAGGCGCGGTAACCAGGGCCGCGGCGCTGCGCTGGACCGCGGCCGGGCTTGCGGTGGTCGCGGCGCACGCCGGCGGCATCTGGCTGGCGTTACACTGGCCGGCGCAGGCCGAGACGCCGGGCGATCCGCCGGCCGCGATCATGATGGAGCTGGCGCCGCTGGCGGTGGCGCCGGAGGTGCCGCAGCAGGACATCGCGCCGGGGCCGCAGATGGAGGAGGCCGAGGAGGAGCAGCCCGAACCGGAGAAGCCGGTCGAGGAGAAGCCAGATCCGACGCCGCCGGAAGTGAAGGAGGCCGAGCTCAAGCCGCCGCCGACGCCGAAGGTGGAGAAGGCGGAGGTCGTGCTGCCGGCCAAGACGGAGCCGCCGAAACCGAAGCCGAAGAAGAAAAAGAAGAAGGCGCCGCGCACCACCGCACCGCAGAGTTCACAGGCGCAGCGCGCCGATCGCGCCGCCGCGCCCGCGGAAGGTATGGCCTCGTCGATGTCGCCGAGCTCCTGGCGCGGCGCGCTGATGGCGCATCTCAACCGCCACAAGCGTTTCCCGTCCGGTGCGGCGGGGGCGGGTGTTGCGACGGTTGCGTTCACGATCGACCGCTCTGGCCGCGTGCTGTCGGCGCGCCTGGTGCGCTCGGCCGGCGACCCCGCGCTCGACGCAGAAGCCGCCTCGCTGCCGCGTCGCGCCAGTCCCGTTCCCGCCCCGCCGCCCGATGTCGGCGGCGGTTCAATCACACTCGCCGTTCCAATCAGGTTCAGTAGATGATCTCAGCAAATCTCACACGAACACGCCTGCTCACCCTCGCCGCCGCGATCGCAACCGCAACGATGACCGCGGCTCAGGCCCAGCAACCTGCGGTGCAGCAGCCGGCCACATCAGCGGCAACGCTGCCGAACGGGGCCTCGTCGGTGAACGAGACCTTCGGCGACTGGACCGTCGATTGCCGGATCATCGAGCGGCGCAAGCAATGCTTATTGTCGCAAGCGCAGGGCAACAAGGAAACCGGCAGGCGGGTCTACGCCATCGAACTGAACCCTGCCGTGGGCGGCAAGGTCGATGGCACCATCCTGATGCCGTTCGGGCTCAATCTCGATGCCGGCGCGGTGCTCAAGCTTGACGACAAGGACCTCGGAAAGGGACTGCGCTTCTCCACCTGCGTACCGCAGGGCTGCCTGTTGCCGGTGAATTTCCCGGCCGCCGCCACCGACGCCATGCGCAAGGGCACGAAACTCGTGGTCGCCTCCCTCAACCTCTCAAGCAATGAGGCCGTCACCTTCAACGTCTCGCTCAACGGCTTCGGTCCCGCGTTGGCGCGCGCAACAGAACTCGCAAAATAGCGACAGTCGAGAGAACCGGGTTTGACGAGATCATGCTCAATCAAAAGACAGGCCAGGGTTGCAACGCAGTTGAGTCAAACATCCACCAAATCAGGAGATTGCCCATGCTGACGCTGGTTAAGGATGATCTCTCCGTCCAGCAGGATTCGCCGCCGCCTCAACGCGATTACAACCGGCGTCGCTTCCTCTCATGGCTCCGCGACGAGGTGGCGATCCTGCGCACGCTCGGTATGGATCATCGCCGCATCGCCGCGCAGCTCGATATCGAGGAGCACGACGTGCGGGCGTTCTGCCCGAAGCCGAGCGAGAAAGCTCCGCGCCGTAATCTTCCGCGTCGGGCCGTGGAGGCGTTGCTTCATGGCCACCACGCCCCGCTCGGCGGCAGGACCGTCGCCAAACGCAGCCGCCATCTCGACGTGATCGCAACCGCCTACACGTGGGAGGAATTGCTGTCCGAGCCAGGAGTCGGATCTGTCACCGCAAACCAGATCGTGCTCTGGCTCGAAGAACGAGGCAAGACACTCAAAAGATCGGAAACGGTGTGATCGGCCGGCGCCCGTCACGAGATGCGAATGCTCGAACCGCTAGAATCGGGTGACGATAGCTGACAGGGCTGGACGAGGCCTGTCCTTGTTGGGCTTGGTCGGCGTGCCGATATGAATGAAGCCCGCGAATCTTTCGTCCGACTTTAACCCGAGCCCGTCGAGCACGTCGCGATCGTAGGCGAACCAGCCAGTCAGCCAGTTCGCTCCGTAGCCGAGCGCGGTGACGGCCGTGACGATATTCATGGCGCTGGCCCCTGCCGACAACACCTGCTCCCATGACGGCACACTGGGGTGTTGCTTTATGCAACTCACCACACCGATCACCAGGGGCGCTTCCATCAACTGGCGCTTTTCGATTTCGACTTCCTCCTGCGGTGCCGACGGATTCTTGCTCGCGTAGACACGGGCGATGACGTCGCCGGCGCGGGCGCGTGCGTCGCCTTCGAACACGATGAATCGCCACGGCGTGATCTTGCCGTGATCAGGTACGCGTGCGCCGATGGTGAGGATGGTATCGATCTCCTCAGCCGAGGGGCAGGGCCCGCTCATGTCGCGTGGCTTGACCGAGCGGCGGGTGCGTAGGAATTCGATGATATCGGACATAAGTGCTCTCGTTGAACTTGCTGCCGCCCGCTTGGCTCGCGCAAGGGGGGACGCGATTGTGATCGGTCTATTTGCGGGCGGGCGCGTGTTCCTTGGCAAAGCTTGCTGGCATGCAACTGATACGTCTCTTTTTCGAAGCCCGCAGCTACTGCGGTATCTTGCTATGTTGGATGTCCGGCGGCATGGCTTCCTCCACAAGCGCGGCAATGGCTTCATCGGTTGGCATCACCTTCTGCCCATCGCTACCGAGACGACGAATGGAAACCGATTTGGTCTCAGCTTCCTTCTTGCCGACCACGAGCAAAGCAGGAATTTTCGCTAGCGAGTGCTCCCGCACTTTGTAGTTGATCTTCTCGTTGCGTAGATCGATTTCGACACGAAGTCCCGCACGCCGCGCTGCGGCTGCGACTTCCCTGGCATACTCGTCACCATCCGAAGTAATGGTGGTGACGACCGCCTGCACCGGCGAGAGCCAGAGCGGAAAGTGACCGGAAAAGTGCTCGATCAAGATGCCGATGAAGCGCTCGATCGATCCGCAGATCGCGCGATGCACCATCACGGGTGCCTTCTTGCCGCCATCAGCGTCAATGTAGAAGGCGCCGAACCGCTCTGGCAGATTGAAGTCCACTTGCGTTGTGCCGCATTGCCAGTCGCGACCGATGGCGTCGCGCAGCACGTATTCGAACTTCGGTCCGTAGAATGCGCCTTCGCCGGGATTGGTCTCAGTCTTGACCCGGTTGTTTGATGCGGCGATGCGCTTGAGTACATCCGCCATCACCGCTTCGGCGTGATCCCACGCCGCGTCCGAGCCCACCCGCTTCTCGGGGCGTGTCGAGAGCTTCACCGTCAGATCGCCGTCGAAACCGAAATCGGCATAGGTCGAAAGGATCAGTTCGTTGATCTTGAGGCACTCGTCGGCGAGCTGCTGCTCGGTGCAGAAGATGTGCGCGTCGTCCTGCGTGAAGCCGCGCACGCGCATCAGGCCGTGCATGGCGCCCGACGGCTCGTAGCGATGGACCACGCCGAACTCGGCGAGCCGCAGCGGCAGGTCGCGGTAGCTTTTGAGCCCGTGCTTGAAGAGTTGCACGTGGCCCGGACAGTTCATCGGCTTGATCGTGAACCAGCGCTTGTCCTCGGCCTCGTCGCCGGCCGACTGCGCCGCGAACATGTTCTCGCGATACCATTCCCAGTGGCCCGAGGTCTCCCACAGTGACTTATCGAGCATCTGCGGCGCATTGACCTCGTCGTAGTCGCCGGTGAGGCGGCGGCGCATATAGGCGATTACGGCCTGGAAGATGGTCCAGCCCTTGGCGTGCCAGAACACCACGCCCGGACCTTCCTCTTGAAAGTGGAACAGGTCGAGTTCGCGGCCGAGCTTTCGGTGGTCTCGCTTTTCGGCTTCCTCGATCTGCTTCAGGTAGGCATCGAGGTCTTCCTGCTTGGCAAACGCCGTGCCGTAGATGCGCGTCAGCATGGGATTGTTGCTGTCGCCGCGCCAGTACGCGCCCGCCACCTTCATCAACTTAAAAGCGTTGCCGATCTTGCCGGTGGAGGTCATGTGCGGGCCGCGACAGAGATCGAACCAGTCGCCCTGGTAGTAGATCTTGATCGGCTCGTTGCCGGGGATGGCGTCGACCAGTTCGACCTTGAAGGCCTCGCCCTTGTCGCGGAATACCTGCTTGGTCTTTTCGCGATCCCAGACGTCCTTGGTGAAAGGCTTGTCGCGCGCGATGATCTCGCGCATTTTTTTCTCGATTGCGGCGAAATCTTCGACCGAGAACGGCTCGTTGCGGAAGAAGTCGTAATAGAATCCGTTCTCGATCACGGGGCCGATGGTGACCTGCGTGCCCGGCCAAAGTGTTTGCACGGCTTCCGCTAGCACATGCGCGGCGTCATGACGGATTAGTTCCAGCGCGCGAGGGTCGTCGCGGCTGATAAATTCGATCTTTGCATCCTGTTCGATCGGATCGGCAAGATCGCTGACGACGCCGTCGAGCGCCATTGCCACCGTTCGCTTCGCCAGCGATGGCGAGATTCCTTTGGCGATTTCCAGGCCGGTGATGTTTCTGGGAAACTCACGTTCCGCACCGTCGGGGAAGGTGAGAACGACATTGTCGGTGGGCGAGGCGGGCTTCAAATTGGCGAGGCCATACCGGAATCCCGACGAGGGGTCTTGTTTGTCGGACATCAGTCTCTCCTGTGGCTCACTCCTGCGAACGAGCGCAGGTAAGCGGGATGCTGCGGTATAGCAGCCGATTTGCGGCATGCAACCGGTGAAAGCCGCCGCCGCCAAATCCCGAGGCGAAAGCTTTGTCCTTTTACCGTTGATCAGTGCGCCCGATCATGAGCCGGAGGGTGGTTGCCCGCCTCGTCCATCCGCAGCAGCCCCTCAAACCGGGCAAACATTGCAAGTCGGTCGGCCGGAACCGTTTGCTCGGCTTTCGCGAGCGCTTGGGCGAGTGCGTTTGCGACGTCAGGGGCAATGCCCGCATGCCGCAAGGCGTCGGCGCTCCTGATTTCGTCTCCCGCGCAGAGGACTATGGTCCAGCGTCCGTGCTTGTTACGGAGGAGCGCGCGCCCGCCGGTCTCGCCCTGCGTCCAGCCCGCAATCGCATAGCCCGCCAGGGCGACCACAGGCGCGACATCCAGCTTTGCTTCAGGCTTGTCAAAGGTCGAATGGAGCAGATCGCGCACAGCGTCCTCGTCCGGCCCCGCGATCGCCGATCCGGCGAGGCTCCAGAGTAAGATGAGTGCGGCAAGTAGTTTCGTCAGCACCGAAATCTCCTTATACATCCGCTTCATAAATCTCCGGAGCGCCTTGCGTTGACCAACACCATCTACGGCATCAAGAACTGCGACACCATGAAGAAGGCGCGCGCATGGCTCGACGATCATGGCATCGGCTACAACTTTCATGACTACAAGACGGCTGGCATCGATGATGCCCGGCTCAAAAGATGGGTCGCAAAGCTCGGCTGGGAAACATTGCTCAACCGCGCCGGCACCACGTTTCGCAAATTGCCGGATGTGGAGAAGGCGGGATTGACGGAAGCCCGCGCATTGGCACTCATGATTGAACAGCCCTCGATGATCAAACGACCTGTGCTGGAGGCTGGCGGCAAGCTGCTCGTCGGCTTCAAGCCTGAGGTCTATGAAAAGGAGCTTCGATTGCCGAAGGCGAAGTGAAAGCACTGCTTCGCTAATTTTTTCACGTCGCCGGCGTGAATGGGTAACGGTGATCCAGTCGCGATTTTCGTCGTCTGCGCGTTGGTCCTCCGCCGCGGTGTGGTGAGCGAAATTGCTCATGATTTCAAGCGATCGTTGTGGATCAATCATCCGGGGCAGGAGGCCCATAAACCGGTGGATGATCCCGGCGGTTGCGATGCCGATTGCCCACCTTTGCCGGAAATGGTTTATGACATCCCTGCGATCCGGACTGGCGGCCCGGTTCTTGTCTGCAAAGTGGATGTTGCGATGCTGCGTTTGTTCCGGTCCTTTCTGCCGAAAGAGGAGCGCTTTTTCGACTTATTTGCCCGTCATTCGCAGACAGTTGTGCAGGGGGCAGCTGCGCTTCAGGGAATGCTGAAGGGTGGTGAAGAAACGCCGGTTTTTTGCCAGCGGGTCAGCCAGCTTGAAAACGATGCGGACGGCATCACGCGAGAGGTGCTGACGGCGGTTCGGCGCACCTTCATCACGCCATTCGATCGAGTCGACATTAAAAACCTGATCACTTCGATGGACGACGCCATCGATCAGATGCAGCAGACCGCGAAGGCCGTGGTGCTGTTCGAGGTGCTCAGCTTCGAGCCACCGATGCGCGAGATAGGTACGCTGATCGTAGAATGCGCCAATCTGGTCCATCGCGCGCTACCGTTACTGGAGTCGATCAGCAACAACGTCGCGATGCTGATGGCAATCACCGAGGAGCTGGGCAAGCTGGAAGGCCGTGTCGATGATCTGCACGATATCGGCCTGAAGGAGCTTTTCCTGAAACACCGCAACGCCAATGCCATGGACTTCATTGTCGGTGTCGAAATCTACGATCACCTGGAGAAGGTCGCCGACCGCTTCGATGACGTAGCCAACGAGATCAGCAGCATCGTCATCGAGCAGGTATAGGGCAGGGCTGCGCCGTGGACGCCATTGGTCTTCCGGTCCTTGTCGGCCTGATCGCCGTCGCGCTTCTGTTCGATTTCCTGAACGGACTGCACGACGCCGCGAATTCGATCGCGACCATCGTCTCCACCCGAGTGCTGCGACCGCAATACGCGGTGTTTTGGGCAGCCTTCTTCAACTTCATCGCCTTCATGGTATTCGGCCTGCATGTCGCAAATACCATCGGCACCGGCATTATAGATCCGAATGTGATTGACGCGCAGGTGATCTTCGCTGCGCTGGTTGGCGCCATTGTCTGGAACGTGGTCACCTGGGGACTCGGGATTCCGTCAAGCAGCTCGCACGCCCTGATCGGTGGTCTGGTCGGCGGCGGCATCGCCAAAGCCGGCCTTTCGGCGGCGGTCTGGAGCGGATTGTCGAAGACGTTGCTTGCGATCGTATTGTCGCCGCTAGTTGGTTTTCTGCTTGCGTTGGTGCTGGTCGCCATCGTCTCGTGGCTATCGGTGCGCTCGACGCCCTTCGCGGTCGATCGCGCATTTCGCATTTTTCAGTTTTTTTCCGCTTCGCTTTATTCGTTGGGGCACGGTGGGAATGACGCGCAGAAGACCATGGGCATCATTGCCGTGCTGCTGTTTTCGCAAGGTTATCTCGGCAGCGAATTCAGCGTGCCGTTCTGGGTGGTGCTATCCTGTCAGGCCGCAATGGCGCTGGGGACCCTCATGGGGGGCTGGCGGATCGTGCGGACAATGGGTCTTCGTATCACCAAGCTGACGCCGATGCAGGGCTTTTGCGCGGAGACCGGCGGCGCGGCCACACTATTCATGGCGACGTTTCTCGGCGTTCCGGTGTCGACGACCCACACCATCACCGGCTCCATCGTCGGCGTCGGCGCGGCGCGGCGGTTGTCCGCGGTACGCTGGAACGTCGCCAGTTCCATCGTCTATGCGTGGGTCATCACAATTCCCGCATCAGCGATCGTCGCCGCGCTGGCCTATTGGGCGGTGGCGTTCGTCAAGTAACGAGCTTTAGCCCGGCGATTCCGGCAACGATGAGGCCGATGCAGGCGAGCCGCGCCATCGTCGCCGGATCACCGAATAGCACGATGCCGAGAATTGCGGTTCCGACCGCGCCGATGCCGGTCCAGACCGCGTAGGCGGTACCGATCGGAAGCGTTTTGAGCGCCAGTCCGAGCAACGCCATGCTGATCGCCATGGCCGTCAATGTCAGCACCGACGGCATCAGCCGCGTGAATCCTTCAGTGTATTTAAGGCCGATCGCCCAGCCAACTTCCATCAATCCGGCGGCGAGCAACAAAAACCAAGCCATAGGGCCCTCCCAAATCATGAGGCAGGGCCGTCCCCGCGGTTGTCGTATGAGATGGAAGGTCGTCCTTCCCCAGCCTTGATATGGGGCAGGCGGGAGCACCCGGCAAGCTCCCGGCGGCGCTTGAGGTGCGGGATGGAAACCTCTTGATCCGGCCGATTTTCCCTGCCACACGCTCGCTGATGTCCGACCTCGCTTTGCAGACTGACACGGCTCCGCGCTCGCCATTGGCGGTCGAAGTCGCGCGCCGGCGCACTTTCGCGATCATCTCGCATCCGGACGCCGGCAAGACGACGCTAACGGAAAAGCTTCTGCTGTTCGGCGGCGCCATCAATCTCGCCGGACAAGTGAAAGCAAAAGGGGAGCGACGCAATACCCGTTCCGACTGGATGAAGATCGAGCGTGACCGTGGAATCTCGGTGGTCACTTCCGTGATGACGTTCGAGTTCGATGGCCGGGTATTCAATCTGCTGGACACGCCTGGCCACGAGGACTTTTCCGAGGACACCTATCGCACACTGACCGCGGTGGATTCGGCCGTCATGGTGATCGATGCGGCAAAGGGCATCGAAGCGCGTACCCGAAAGTTGTTCGAGGTCTGCCGTCTCCGCGATATCCCGATCATCACTTTCATCAACAAGATGGATCGGGAGAGCCGCGATACCTTCGACTTGCTGGACGAGATTGAAAAGACTTTGGCGCTCGACACCACTCCGATGACATGGCCGGTCGGACGCGGCCGCGATTTTCTCGGCACCTACGATATCGCGACCGGCGGCATCCGCCTGCTCGAGGGCAGCGGCGCCAAGACCGGCGCGGCCGAACGGATCGACATCGCCGATCTCGCGGCGCGCAATGCCAATCTGAATGTCGATGAGGTCAGGGATGAACTGGCGCTGGCAACCGAAGCCTGCAAGCCGTTCGAGCTTGAGGCATTTCGCGAGGGGCACCTAACCCCGGTGTATTTTGGCTCGGCGCTGCGCAATTTCGGCGTCGGTGATCTTCTGGAAGGACTCGGAAAATTCGCGCCCCCTCCGCGCGCGCAGGAGTCCAACCTGCGCAAGGTCGAGGCCGATGAGCCGCGCATGACCGCCTTCGTGTTTAAGATTCAAGCGAACATGGATCCCAATCATCGCGACCGCATCGCCTTTGCGCGTCTATGTTCTGGCAAGCTCACGCGCGGCATGAAGGCGAAGCTGGTGCGCACCGGCAAGCCGATGCCGCTGTCGTCGCCGCAGTTCTTCTTTGCGCAGGATCGCGCCATTGCGGATGAGGCTTTCGCAGGCGACGTGGTCGGCATTCCCAATCATGGTACGTTGCGGATCGGCGATACCCTGACCGAAGGTGAGGATGTCACCTTTGTAGGTGTGCCGTCGTTCGCGCCGGAAATCGTCCGCCGCGTGCGGCTGACCGATGCGATGAAGGCAAAAAAGCTGAAGGAGGCCCTGCAGCAGATGTCGGAGGAGGGCGTTGTGCAGGTTTTCCGTCCGCGCGACGGCGCACCTGCTCTCGTCGGCGTTGTCGGGATGTTGCAGCTCGATGTGCTGAAAGCCCGGCTCGATGCCGAGTATTCGCTGCCGGTGGATTTCGAAATCTGCGAATTTCAGCTTGCGCGCTGGATCTCATCTGACGATCGCAAGAAGCTCGATTCCTTCATCGCCGCTAACGGCTCCGGCGTTGCCGATGACGTCGACGGCGACCCGGTATTTCTGGCCAAGAACGAATTCTATCTTGGCTACACACGAGAGCGCGCCGAAGGTATCGTCTTTTCCAGCGTCAAGGATGTGAAGAAGTCGGCCTAATCCCGCAACGAAAAACGGCCGGTGCGGGACCGGCCGTTTCCCGAAAAGTGGAGTTAGCGCATCGAGCCGCCAGTGCGGGCGCTACCGTTGACGTTCGCCGGCGGTGCATCTACCGAGCCGGAGGCGCCAGCATCGACCCCGCTGCGCCCTGGCGCCGCGCCGACCGTACCCTTTGCCGATCCTTTCGGATGAACCTTCTGGGTATGCGCGGATCCGGACGCTCCTGCGCTGCCACGGATGCTGTCGTTCTGCTGTACTTGACCCTGGGGTGAGAGCTGCTGGGCCTGGGCACCGGCAACCCCGGCAACTCCAAAGGCTGTGATAGCGGCGGCGGCGACGAGAAGTCTGACGTTCATTGAAAGCTCCATCTGGTTTGGTGGAGCGGCGATCGTGTGCTGGCGTTCTTCGTTTTTTTTAGGTGATTGCTAGGTGTTGTTGCGACAAAAACGTGTTTGCCTCTGTTCTTGCGCCGTGTTGCCTGAAACTCCTCGAAAATGTTAATCGAGACCAGTGCTCATAGGAGGATACGATGGGACTACTCGTGATGATTGCTGGCCTTGTTCTGTCCCTCGGCGTGCATCTCGCCGCGACACGACGCGAGTTTCGCGCACGCTTGATCTCGTCCTATGGCGAAGGACCATACAAGATCGGGTTTTCGCTCATATCAGCGGTTGGTGTCGCGCTGACCCTCTGGGGATTTTTGGACTATCGCGCCACCGGCTGGATCGACGTCTGGCATCCGCCGCGCGTGATGAAGCACATCGCCGAAGCGCTGATCCTGCCCTCCATCATTCTTGTGGTCGCGTCCTATATCCGTGGTCGCATCTATGCAAAGCTGAAGCATCCGATGCTAGCAGGGATCAAGTTGTGGGCGACGGCGCATCTGCTCTCCAACGGTGATCTCGGCTCGATGATCCTGTTCGGATCGATCCTGGCGTGGGCGGTTATCGACCGCATTTCACTCAAGCACCGCACTGATCCCAGCGGCTTGCAGATTCCGGTCGGCGGGGTTCGCAACGACGTGATCGCGGTCGTCGTCGGCACCGTAGTCTATTTCGCGCTCGGCGTTCTCTTCCATCCGCATGTTGTCGGCGTTCCCGTCTTCGGAGCCTGAGATGTCGGTCCAGTCGACCATCAGGCGCAGGACAGCACCCGACATTCGGGCTCGCAAGAACGGCGATCCGATCGTGATGCTGACCTCGTATCATGCTCATACCGCTGCACTGGTCGATCGTCATTGCGACATCATTCTGGTCGGTGACAGTTTGGGCAATGTGATGCACGGTTTCGAGACCACCGTGCCGGTCACGCTCGACATGATGATCTTGCAGGGCCGCGCGGTGATGCGCGGGTCGCAACAAGCATTGGTCGTGGTAGACATGCCGTTCGGTTCCTATGAGGCTTCCAAGGAGCAGGCGTTTCATTCCGCCGCGCGCCTTCTCAAGGAGACGCTTTGCGGCGCGGTGAAGCTCGAAGGCGGCGTGAAGATGGCGGAAACCATCGCGTTTCTCACCGCGCGCGGTGTTCCTGTGATGGGGCATGTCGGCCTGACGCCGCAATCGATCAACACGCTCGGCTCGTTTCGTGCGCAGGGACGCGAAGAAGGAACGTGGCAGCCGATCGAGGACGATGCGCGTGCCGTGGCGGAGGCGGGCGCGTTCTCCATGGTGATCGAAGCGGTGGCGGAGCCGTTGGCGCGCAAGATCACGGAAACGGTGGCGATCCCGACGATCGGCATCGGCGCCAGTCCCGCCTGCGACGGCCAGGTGCTGGTGTTGGAGGATATGCTCGGCTTGTCGCCGCGAGCGCCGAAATTTGTCCGGCGTTATGGCGAACTCGGCCCAATGATCGAGGCCGCGATCGAAGGCTATGCACGCGACGTGCGCAGCCGCGCCTTTCCCGGCCCCGAGCACGTTTATGCGATGAAGCCGAAGAGCTAGATCGCCATGGTCCGGTTCGAACTCCCCATCAACTTTATGATCGCTTGACTAGAATTTTATTGTTGTATCAACTATTGCGAGAACACGCTATCCGTGCGAAGTAACGCCCACCGCTCGTTTGCGGTGTGTCAACAACAACATGACAGCCCTAAATGGCTGTGCGTTCGGAGCACAGATGCGAACCCTTATTCTGGCCCTCGTCCTCCTGAATTTTCCTCTCGCCACCTCATCCTTTGCCGACGAGTCTGGTCCGGTATTCGTTGACCAAGGCTCAGCTTGGGATATGCCCAGCCGCACCGATTTCTACACGCGCGATCAAGGTTCGCGCCTCATTCCGTTGGCGTGGCTCAAGGCGCTCAAGCAATCTGACGGGGCTCCCTTTCTTTCCGGCGGGCTGACACGATACGGATACTTGCCGGCGCTCGATGCTTCGCAGGAACTTCCTGTCGGTTTTTATGCATCAGGCCCGACGGGCGCGAAGGTTGTCGGGATGACGTGCTCCGCCTGTCACACCCGCCAGATCAAGGTCGCAGAACGGCAGTATCGTATCGATGGCGGGCCGGCGCTCGTCGATTTCCAAACGTTCTTAAGCGATCTCGATAAGGCGATGGCGCGGGCAACGTCCGACGATGCCGCGTTCAATGCATTTGCAGCGTCTGTCCTCCAGACGGCCAAGCCCGATAGCAATAAAGTCGCTGCGCTGCGGAGCGACGTCGATGCTTGGTACGTGCGATACCACACCATCATTGATCGATCTCTTCCGAACCCCGCCTGGGGATTGGGGCGCCTCGATGCAGTCGGCATGATCTTCAATCGCGTGACGGGGTTGGGCATCGGCCCGGAGCCGACATTTTTGATCCCCGAAAACATTCACAGAGCCGATGCGCCGGTACGTTATCCTTTTCTCTGGAACGCGCCCAAACAGGACAAGACGCAGTGGCCGGGATTCGCCGATAACGGGAGCGATATCCTCGGGCTGGCTCGGAATGTTGGCGAAGTGATGGGCGTGTTCGGCAACTTTCAGCCGACGCACGATGGCCTGTTTATCGACTTCCTGAACAATAATTCGGTGAATTTTGACGGGCTGCAAAAGCTTGAGGATCTGGCAAAGAAAATCGGGCCGCCGAAATGGCCATGGTCCGTCGACACCGCGCTGGCGGCCAAGGGCAAAACGATCTTTGAACGGTCGGCGGCTGACGGCGGCTGCCAGGAATGCCATGGCCAAAAAGCCGGCACGGAGCGTTTTCCATTTCAGCAGACCTGGGCGACGCCAATTCAGAACGTCGGGACGGACACGCGTGAATACGATATCCTGGGATGGACGGCCAAATCGGGAGTCCTGAATGGTGCTTACATTCCGTTCGCGACCAAGCCTCTGAAAGAAACCGACCTCGCATTCAACATCCTTTCGACCTCGGTGATCGGCACGATCGGAGAGCACGTCCTGAGCTTTTCGAAAGGCACCCCACCACGAGCCCTTGGTGTTTCTGCCAAGCCCGAGGTCACGCAGGGCGCGTCCGAGCCCGTCGATGCCACTCGACTCCCAACAGTCTTGCAGGACTTGCCGGGTGCATTCAGGTTTCCCGACGCCGCTGCAACTCCTGAAACCCGTCTTCGACTCGACATGGATGCTGGAAGCTCAAGCTCGAAAACGGACGCTGCAACCCCAACGCCCCCGAAGGGCGCCTATGAATCGCGAGTTCTCTACGGCATATGGGCGGCCGCTCCGTACCTGCACAA
Source organism: Nitrobacter sp. TKz-YC02 (assembly GCF_049852135.1). Classification (NCBI taxonomy): domain Bacteria; kingdom Pseudomonadati; phylum Pseudomonadota; class Alphaproteobacteria; order Hyphomicrobiales; family Nitrobacteraceae; genus Nitrobacter; species Nitrobacter sp. TKz-YC02. Next base: position 2,217,504 of record NZ_CP180728.1, on the reverse strand, counting down.
TGGCTCGGTCGCGAGTCTTGCCGAGTTGCTCAAGCCTGCAAGCCAACGGCAGCAGCGTTTTGCGATCGGTCCCGACTATGACGTGAATAACATTGGCATTTCTTCAAATCAGGCCCAGGCCGGCAATGTTCGCGAAACAACCGGTTGCGACGATCTGAACTCAGGCAACAGCCGTTGCGGTCACGAATTTGGGACGAGCCTGCCGGATGCTGACAAGAAAGCTCTTCTCGAATATCTGAAAACGCTTTGACGGCTGGCCTGCTTTGCTATTGGCCAGCGCAAGCTCGTAACCGTTTCCACCTGTGCAACGGATCGCTCGTTTGATAATCGGGTGTCCCTGCTGTTCCGAAGCCGAAGTTGCCACTACGCTCCTTCGGATTCGGGACAGAAGATCAGGAAGTTGACCTGAAAGCTTGCGTTACATCGGCGGGTTAGAGCGTTTTCGTGCGAAGGGGATGCCTGTTCGCGTGAAGAAAACGCGTCAAGACAAAAATTAAAGCCATTCCGGCTCGGATAGTTCAAGACCGGAATTGCTTTAGCCGATCGGACTCGCTTTTGCCTTGTCGGTGCCATATCGCTACGATATCGCGGTCGCTATTGGTGGGGGCGCGCGCGGCGCGGCGCTGTGGTTTGGGGAAGCGGGGATAGTAGTAAGTGACTGAGATATTTAGTGAAATTGACGATGAACTGCGTCGCGAGCAGGTTCAGAGAATTTGGAGCCGCTATTCGGCGCTAATCATTGCCGCCATCATTCTCGTGATTGCCGCTGTCGGCGGTTGGCGTGGATACCAATATCTCCAGACCCAGAAGGCCGCCGAGGCCAGTTCGACCTTTGAAGCGGCGGCTGCGCTGGCCGATCAAAACAAGCATGCCGAAGCGGAAGCGGCTTTCACCAAACTGGCGGAGGCCGCACCGCCCGGATATCGTAATCTGTCGCGGCTTCGCGCCGCTGCTGAAGCCGCCAAGCATAACGTCAATGCAGCGGTGAAACTTTATGATGCGATTGCCGCCGACAGCGGGTTCAGCAGCGCCGAGCGTGATCTTTCGCGGGTGCGCGCCGCCGGATTGCTGGTGGACACCGAAACCTACAACAACATGCTGCAGCGGCTCGAGCCGACGACTGCGCCCGAGGCGACCTTTCGCCATACCGCGCGCGAGCTTTTGGCGTTATCCGCTTGGCGCAACGACGACACCACGGCTGCAAGGAAGTGGCTCGACATGATCAGCGAGGACGGCCAGACGCCGTCCAGCCTGCGCAACCGCGCCGAAGCCCTGCAAGCTTTGCTGCCGCCGGTTGCGAAGAGCTGAGCAGGTTTGTCGAACTCAAGCTTGAACGAGAACCGTCGATGCGCCGCTCGCAACGTCTATTGACTTTCGCTGTTCTGATTTCGCTGTGCGGCGTGCTGGCTGGTTGCGGTAGTGGCGGCCTGAACAATTGGGATCCGTCCGATTTGCTCGGCTTCCTCGATACGAAGAAGAAGATGCAGGGTAACCGCCAGCCGGTTTTCCCGGGTGGCGTTCCGGGCATCGAGCAAGGCGTGCCGAAGGATCTTTACAAGAGCGACGGCGAGCTTCAGCAAGCTCAGCCTGCCACGACACCGGCGCCGGAATCGGGGCGGGCGCGACAACAGGGCGCAGCAAACGGCTCGTCCGGTGGCGCTGAGGCCGCCGCCGCTGATGCCGGCACTGCCGCCGCCGCGCCAAGCAAGCCCAAGCGTCTCGTTCATCGGCGGGCCACGTCCCTGCCAAAGGAAGACTCTCCGTCGACGCAGCAGGCTGCGCCGCCGCCGCCTGTCGCACAACAGACCGAGCCGGCAGCGTCGCCATTCCCGGCACCGATGCCCAGCGGCAGCTTCTCGCGCTGACAGCGGTATCGGCGCTGCTGAAACACTGGTATTGAGACGCCGCCCGGAACGGGCGCGGAGCGTCGATGCCCTTCACCATTGCCATCATAGGCCGACCCAATGTCGGCAAGTCGACCCTGTTCAACCGTCTGGTCGGGCAGAAGCTGGCGCTGGTTGATGACGAGCCAGGCGTGACGCGTGATCGCCGCGAAGGACAGGCTCGGCTCGGCGACCTCGATTTCACGGTGATCGACACCGCTGGTCTCGATGAAGGTCCGCGCGGCTCGCTGACGGCGCGAATGCAGGAGCAGACCGAAGCTGCGATTGCAGCTGCCGATGCCCTCATGTTCGTATTCGATGCGCGTGCGGGACTCACGCCGACCGATCGTTCGTTCGCCGATTTCGCGCGCCGCGCCAACAAGCCGGTTGTGCTCGTCGCCAACAAGAGCGAGGGCAGGCACGGGGACGCCGGTGCTCTGGAATCCTATGCGCTGGGCCTTGGCGATCCGATCGGGGTGTCCGCCGAGCACGGCGAGGGAATGAGCGATCTGTATGACGCGCTGCGTGCCGTTATGCCGGAGCCAGCCGAAGAAGCCGAGGAATTCGACGATGACGACATCATCGAGTCCGACGATATCTCGCAGCGGCCGATCCGCGTGGCGATTGTCGGGCGCCCCAATGCCGGCAAATCGACACTGATCAATTATCTGCTTGGGGAAGAGCGGCTGCTGACCAGCTCCGAAGCCGGCACCACGCGGGATTCCATTTCGGTCGAACTGGACTGGAAGGGGCGCGATTTTCGTATCTTCGACACCGCCGGGTTGCGGCGCAGGTCGCGGATCGAGGAGAAGCTCGAGAAACTGTCGGTGGCGGATACGTTGCGCGCCGTCAGGTTCGCCGAAGTCGTCGTGCTGATGATGGATGTGCAGAACAAATTCGAGGAGCAGGATCTCCGCATCGCCGACCTGATTGAACGTGAAGGCCGCGCCCTGGTGATTGCCGTCAACAAATGGGATCTGATGGATCGGGGATCAGGCCGGATCGCGTCGCTGCGCACCGATGCAGATCACTGGCTGCCGCAGGTCAAGGGCGCGCCGATTGTCGCGGTCTCCGGCCTGACGGGCGACGGGATCGACGGCCTGATGACGGCGATTCAAAGCGCCTACGCCGTCTGGAATCGTCGTGTGCCGACCGCGGCGCTCAATCGCTGGTTCGAGCAGGCGGTCGATGCCAACCCGCCGCCAGCGGTTTCGGGTCGGCGATTGAAACTCAACTATGCAACCCAGGCCAAGGCGCGGCCGCCGAGTTTCATTGTATTCTGTTCGCGGGCGGACGCGGTTCCGGAATTCTATCTGCGCTATCTCGTCAACAGCCTGCGCGGCTTTTTCGATCTCCCCGGCACGCCGATCCGCGTCACGCTTCGCGAAAAAGCTAATCCGTTCGCGCATAAGCGCAAGCGCAAGTCATAGCGCGCACCGCTAATCGATTTGTCGATCAGAATTGCCAGAAACAGGACGCCGTCAGCGGCTGCAAGGAGGCTGTGCACGCTGCAGAAGATGCGCTCTGTAATTCTCCAACAAGTCGGCGGCCAACCCGGCCGGAGTCCGGCAATCGCCGTCGGCCTTTTCGTCGGACGGCGAGTTCTTGAGGGTAAACGCGCGTATCACGCGCTCGACAACGGCTTGCATCGACAGCTCCTGACCCGCCCGACACCATCCATCGCGTACTTCCAGTCATTTGTGAGGCGGCCGTCCCAAATGATTCAATACGCCGGCGCTGGCGGAACGCGACCGATGGCGGCCAATCGTCGGTGCGCCTATAGCGATTTTGAGCGAAGTGCAAGCCGGTTCGCGGGAAGCAACGCGTTAAATCAAAATCATGGAGCTCCGCTTCTGATTCCCATCTGAAGCGGAACGGCTCTAGGCCGGCGGCGAGCCGAAGCTCATAACCTCGTGGCTGGCGTAGTCGTAGAGTTTTCCGGTCTCGTTCCAGGAGGGAAGGCACATCGGTATAATGAGATCCGCAACCTGTTCCGGCGTGTCCAGCGTCATGGGGTCCTCGCCGGGGAACACTGTGGCGCGCATCCGGGTCCGGATCGGTCCCGGATCGAACAGGTTGACGCGGAGCGGAGTCGAGGCGGTCTCGTTTGCCCAGCATCGCACCAGCGTGTCCAGCGCCGCCTTCGAGGCTGCATAGGGGCCGCGATAGGCGTTGGCCTCGCCAGCAGCGCTGGCGGTAACGAATACTGCGCGTCCGGCATCCGATTGCTGCAGCAACGGTTCCATGCAGCGGATCAATTGAAAATTCGCGGTGACGTTGATCGCCATCACGTCCTGCCATGGCTTCATTTCGATGTGGCCGAGCGGGGAGGATGGACCGGCGATGCCCGCATTGCCGACGAGGATATCGAGTTTGCCGTGACGCTCGTTCAGGGCCGCGCCGAGCCGTGCGATTCCATCGAAGTCGGTGAGATTGAGCGGCACCAGTGTCGCGTTGCCGCCGTCCTTGCGGATGTCGTCGTCGAGTTCTTCGAGCCCGCCTTGCGTGCGCGCAACCGCAATGACATGCGCGCCGGCTTTGGCAAGCGCGCGTGCGGTGGCATAGCCGATGCCGCGCGAGGCGCCGCTGACGAGCGCTATGCGGGAGGCGAGCGGTTGTGTCATGGACGGATGCTTTTATGCTAGGATTGGAAGAGCTCGAGTTTTCTGTGTCTTATGCCTGAATTATCTGGCGAAGCCAAAGGGCAATGGCGACCGATGCCGGCCGCCGACGGTTACAGTAACGCGGCGGCCTTCATGGTCGGGTGGTTCTAGGCCGAAGGTTTGTCGATGGATGTGTCCTCGGAACGGATTGTCGACCTCTACGAACGGCACGCACGTGCCTTCGATCGAGAGCGCGGCAGGAGCCTGTTCGAACGAGGTTGGCTTGACCGATTTCGTGCGGTCGCGGGCGCCGGAGTGGCCATTCTGGATGTAGGTTGCGGATCGGGTGAGCCGATCGCTCGCGCGCTCATCGAGGCCGGGCACAACATCACCGGCATCGATTCGGCAGAAACGATGATCGCAATTTGCCGGGAGCGCTTCCCGACGCAATCGTGGGTGGTTGCCGACATGCGGAGTCTCGCCCTCCGCCGCCGGTTTAGCGGCATTCTCGCGTGGGACAGCTTTTTCCATCTCACACAGGCCGATCAGCGGGCGATGTTTGCAATCTTTGCCGCGCATGCTGCGGAAGGATGCGCGCTAATGTTCACCAGCGGCCCGCGTGCGGGCGAAGCGATCGGAACGTATCAGGGGGAGGCGCTGTACCACGCGAGTCTTGATCCCCACGAATATCGGACTGTGCTGCAGGCTAACGGATTCGATGTCGTCGACCACGTTGCCGAAGATGCAGCATGCGGTGGCCACACCATATGGTTGGCACGATCAGATGGGAGCGGTGCCGGCGCTTGCTAGCTCGATCCGGTCAGCTCGCTTCCGCGAGCAGCGACAACTGATGGGGTTGCGGTTCCACGTCAGTATGGTCGGTAAGGTTGGTCGGATAGGCGCCAGTAAAGCAGTGATCGGAATATTTCGGGTTCGCCGGATCGCGTCCGGGTTCGCCCATGGCGCGGTACATGCCGTCGATGGAGAGGAAGGCAAGCGAATCCGCGCCGATCATGTCACGCATCTGCTCAAGGCTGTGGGTCGCGGCCAATAGTCCGCTCCGGTCAGGCAGGTCGATGCCGTAGTAATCGGGATGGATGATCGGCGGCGAGGCCAGGCGGAAGTGCACCTCCGTGGCTCCGGCATCGCGCATCATGCGAACGATCTTTCTTGAAGTCGTGCCGCGCACCAGCGAGTCGTCGATCAGGATGATGCGTTTGCCGGCGATCGCGGCGCGGTTGGCGGAATGCTTCATCCGGACGCCAAGTTCGCGGACGCTTTGGGCCGGCTGGATAAACGTGCGGCCGACATAATGGTTTCTGATGATCCCGAGTTCGTACGGCACCCCGGAAAACTGGCTGTAGCCAAGGGCGGCAGGCACGCCGGAATCGGGCACCGGTACCACGACATCGACCTCGGCGTGACTCTCACGGGCCAGTTGTGCCCCGAACGCCTTGCGAACTTCGTAGACCGAACGGCCTTCGACGATCGAATCGGGCCGTGAAAAATAGATGTATTCGAAGATGCACGGCCTTGGCGGCATCGGCGGAAAGGGCTTGTGGATTTCGGTCTGGACGGTGCCATCGACACGATGGAACACGATGACTTCGCCGGGTTCGATGTCACGGACATACTTTGCGCCGATGATATCGAGCGCACAGGTTTCCGAGGTAAGGATCGGACAACCGTCGAGTTCGCCGAGCACGAGCGGACGGATGCCCCGCGGATCACGCGTTCCGACCAGCTTCTTGTTAGTCAGCGACACCAGCGCATAGGCACCCTCGAGAGCCCGAAGCGCTTCGATATAGCGCTCGATGAAGCGGCCGCGCCTTGACTGCGCAACCAGATGAAGGATGGCCTCGGTGTCGGTGGTCGATTGCATCAACGCGCCGCGGCCTACCAATTCGCGACGCAGCGTCAGTCCGTTGGTGAGGTTACCGTTGTGGGCAACGGCGAATCCGCCTGCGTTGAGTTCGGCGAACAGCGGTTGCACATTCCGCAGGATGGTGCCCCCGGTGGTGGAGTAGCGGGTGTGGCCGACAGCGGCGCTGCCGGGGAGACGTTCGATTACCTCGCGGCGGGAGAAGGCGTCACCGACAAGTCCGAGCCGGCGTTCAGAGTGAAAGCGGTGGCCATCGAAGGTCACGATGCCGGCCGCTTCCTGGCCGCGATGCTGGAGTGCGTGAAGGCCAAGCGCAGTGATCGCTGCGGCTTCTGGATGGCCGAAGATGCCGAACACGCCGCATTCCTCACGGAGCATGTCGCCGTCAAGATCGAAATCAGGTTCGGGATCGTGCGAGGACGCGTCGCTGGATAGGCTCTGCTGACAGTCCATTGCGCCTCACTATTCGGTCGGACCTGAATAAGTCGTGAACGTCAAGTCCGCGTTCTAACTACTGTTCCGCCGGTTTGCCGTCGATCAGCTTTTGCAGGCCGTCTCGGGCAGGTTTGGAATAGCCCTCGGAACCCGGTGACGCAGGTTCCGCATCCGGCTGCTCCTCTTCGGGCTTATTCTTCTTGAGCTTGTTTAAAATGGTGTTCTCGGGATCGTCCGGCAAGAGCGACTGTAGCCAGACGCCAGTGGAATTGAGCACCGTGAGCGATTTTGCCGCCGTGACCCAATCGGGCCGCTGCTTGTCCGGAACCAGCCAGGTGAAAAACAGGAAGGCAACGACGACGATCAACAGACCCCGCGCCAGTCCGAACAGGAAACCAAGGGTGCGGTCGAGCGCGCCGATCCTGGAATCGAGGACCATGTCGGAAATGCGTGTCGTGATGAGGGAAATCACGATCAAGGTGCCGATGAAAACGCCGCCGATGACGGCGGCAGCCGCGATCGTATCGTTATTAATATAATTCTTGGCGAACGGCAGGAGCTTCTGGAACGAGTAAAGGGTCGCCAGCGCGGCTATGCCCCAAGAGGCAATCGACAGGATTTCGCGCATGAAGCCGCGTATCATCGCCAGCAGCCCCGAAATCAGCATTACGGCTAGCAGTACGAGGTCGAGGATGGTTATCGGCATCGGCTGGTCAGGTCCGCTCGTAAAATCTCAAACCACGAATCGTTGGTTATTGCTGGTCCCGCAGACGATCATACAGCGCGTCCAGCAGAGACGATTTCTCACAAAACTGTCATTGGCCTTGCGGCCGCCGAATGTATAGCGGCGGGCGGTCGCGAGGTCACGCCGCTTTAGCCGTCCTGACGACGGAATCGGGCAGGTGTGGCATTTTTCTCCGGATCGGTGGCCTTGCCGGAGCGGCTTTGTCCGCGCGCTGCGATATCCGCCACCAGCGTCGTCAATCCGGCGACGGTATTGAGCGACAGGCCAGCATCGCCGCCGACGTCTCCACGGGTCGATTCCGGCAGCACGGCACGTCCGAATCCGAGCTTGGCGGCTTCTTTCAGTCGTGCCGAGGTTTGGGCCACCGGTCTGACCGCGCCAGACAGCGAAATCTCGCCGAAATAGACCGCGTCGGTCGGGAGTTGGGCGTTTGTCAGCGAAGACACGAGCGCCGCAGCCGCAGCAAGATCGGCGGCCGGCTCGTTGATCCGCAGACCACCCGCCACATTGAAATAAACGTCGTGACCCGAGAGCTTGACCCCGCAGTGAGCTTCGAGAACCGCCAGCACCATGGACAGCCGGCTCGAATCCCAACCGACGACGGCGCGTCGCGGTGTGCCGAGCGAGGTCGGCGCCACCAATGCCTGTAGTTCCACCAGCACCGGCCTGGTGCCCTCGATGCCCGCGAAGACCGCCGTGCCCGGACTACCGAGATCACGTTCCGACAGGAACAGTTCGGACGGATTGGAGACCTCGCGCAAGCCGAGTCCTGTCATCTCGAAGACGCCGATCTCGTCGGTGGGGCCGAACCGGTTCTTCACCGCTCGCAGAATACGGAATTGTTGAGAGCCTTCACCTTCGAACGACAGCACGGCGTCGACCATGTGCTCGACCACGCGGGGGCCAGCGATCTGGCCGTCCTTGGTGACGTGGCCCACCAGAATCAGCGCCGCCCCGGACTTTTTTGCGAAACGAATGAGGGCCTGCGCCGAAGTGCGCACCTGGGTTACGGTTCCCGGCGCAGATTCCACCGTGTCGGTCCACATGGTCTGGATCGAGTCGATCACCACGAGGCGCGGCACCGTACCTTCGGACAGCGTGGCGACGATATCCTCAACAGAGGTTTCCGCTGCCAGTTGCACCGGTGCGTCGGCAAGCCCAAGGCGTTCGGCGCGCAATCGCACCTGCGCGACCGCTTCCTCACCGGAGATATAGACGGCGCGATGGCCGGCGCGCGCCAGCAGGCTCGTCGCTTGCGTGAGTAAAGTCGATTTGCCGATCCCCGGGTCGCCGCCGACCAGCAGAACCGAGCCGCGGACAAACCCGCCGCCGGTCACGCGATCGAGCTCAGTCATGCCGGAGGAAAGGCGCGGCGCATCCTGCGTCTGGCCCGTCAGCGTTTCCAGTGTGAACAATCGGCCCTTGCGCTTGGAGCGGATGCTGACCGGCATAGTCGTCGCGCCGGTTATGTCCTCCTCGGCCAGCGTATTCCACTCGCCGCAAGCGTCGCACTTGCCCTGCCAGCGATTATACGCCGCGCCGCAGTTCTGGCAGACGAAGGAGAGGGCGGATTTGGGCATTCTGTGATCGACGCCAGGTTCACGACTCGGCTGGGCCGCCCTTGTAGATTCGGTTGTAGCGGCCGCCCAGGCTGGTCAGCACCTCGTAACCGATGGTGCCGAAATGATGCGCAAGTTCGTTCACGGTGATGCCTTCGCCAATGAGCGTCGCCAGATGGCCGCGCCGCACTCCCGCGTGAGACGGCAGGTCGGTGATGTCGACCGCCAACAGGTCCATGGAAATCCGGCCTGCCACCGGGCATCGCGTTCCGGCGATAACGACGTCGGCCCCGCGCGTACCGTCACTGCTGCCGCCGGCACGGAAATATCCGTCGGCGTATCCCGCCGAGACAACGGCAAGCCGCGTCGGCCGCCGCGCGGTCCACGTCGCGCCGTAGCCGACGCTTTCGCCTTTGTCGATAGAGCGGGTTTGCAAGATCCGTGCCTTCAACTCGACCACCGGCTGCATCGGATTGGTGGCTTCCGGCGTGGGGTTGACGCCGTAGAGCGCGGCGCCCGGACGAACCAAGTCAAATTGATATTGTGGCCCGAGAAAAATACCAGACGAGTTCGCCAGCGAAGACGGAACGCCGGAAAACAGCCTAGCGGTCTCCCGAAACGCCGCGACCTGACTGGCATTGAGAGGATGATGGAGGCTTTCCGCGCACGCCAGATGACTCATCACCAGCGTGATACCATGATCGCCAGCGTCGATCCTTGGAAGGATGCCTTGCGCTTCATCGATGGTGAGACCGAGGCGGTTCATGCCGGTGTCGATGTGGATGGCCGCGCCGCCCGCCCAGCCGGTACGGCGGCAAAACACGTCCCATTCCGCAAGTTCGTTGAGATCGCCGATCACGGGGCGGCAATTGATTGTCGCGAAAGCGTCACCGCAATTCTGAAAGAAGCCGTCCAGCACATAGATGTCGGCCCCGGCCGCGGCGGCACGCACCACGCGCGCCTCATCGAGCGTGGCAACGAAAAACGTTTTGCATCCGGCGGCGCTCAGCGCGCGCACCACGGGTCGGGCTCCACAGCCGTAAGCGTCGGCCTTGACCACCCCCGCACATTCGGCGGGCACCGCGGTCTTTTCGAGCTTGCGCCAGTTGGCGACTATGGCGTCCAGATCGACGGTGAGGGTGCCGATCGCCGCAGCCGTCGCAATAGCCGCGCCGGCATCGGCGGGCACGCTGCTGGAGGTCATTTTGGAATCGGGCATGAGATTCATGCCGCATGGTACGCTCGGCTGTGCGGCGGTTCAACAGCGCGAGTCGTATGCTTGGAAAGACTGTAAATCGAGCCTGTTCATATTGTAGCGCGCCGCATCGTGAGGCGATTGTCGGAACCGACGCTAGATGCGTTCGGGCAGGTGACCGTCATGCGCGAGATCACTGAAGCGGGTGAACTGGCCTTCGAACTGTAGTTCGACGGTGCCGGTCGGCCCATGGCGCTGCTTGCCGATGATGACTTCGGCTTTGCCGTGCACCAGATGCATCTCGAGTTGCCATTTCTCATGTTCAGGTGTGCCGGGCCGAGGCTCCTTGTTCTGGAGGTAATATTCTTCGCGATAGACGAACATCACGACATCGGCGTCCTGTTCGATCGAGCCGGATTCGCGCAAATCTGAGAGTTGCGGGCGCTTGTCGTCGCGATTTTCGACCTGACGGGACAGCTGCGACAGCGCGATGATCGGAACGTTCAGCTCCTTCGCCAGCGCTTTCAGGCTGGTGGTGATTTCGGTGACTTCCTGCACGCGGTTGTCGCTGCGCTTGCCGCTACCCAGCAGAAGCTGGATGTAGTCGATCACCAAGACGTCGAGCCCTCTCTGCCGCTTCAGACGGCGGGCGCGCGCGGTCAGTTGTGAAATCGAAAGGCCGCCGGTTTCGTCGACGAAGAGCGGCAGGTGCTCCAGCTCGATGGTGTGATCGCGGATCTTCTCGAAATCGTTTTCAGTGATGCCGCCGCGCCGAATATTGCTCGAGGGAATGCAGGTCTGCTCGGCGAGAATACGAGTCGCCAGTTGCTCCGCCGACATTTCGCAGGAGAAGAAGCCCACGATGCCGCCATTGACGGTCTTCATCGTGCCGTCAGGCTGAAGCTCCGACTCATGACTCTTGGCAATGTTGTAGGCGATGTTGGTCGCGAGCGCGGTCTTGCCCATGCCCGGCCTGCCGGCCACGATGATCAGGTCGGACTGCTGCAATCCGCCCATTTTCGAGTCGAGATCGCGCAGGCCCGTCGCGATGCCGGAAAGCTTTCCATCGCGGCGGTAGGCGTTGGCCGCCATGTCGAGTGCGATCTTCATCGCCTGCGAGAATTTCTGGAAGCCGCCTTCATAGCGGCCGGATTCGGCCAGCTCGTAGAGTCGGCGCTCGGCGTCCTCAATCTGTGCTCGCGGCGCGAAATCGACCGGCGCGTCGTAGGCGACGTTGACCATATCCTCGCCGATGTGAATCAGGTCACGGCGTAGCGCCTGCTCATAGATTGTGCGTCCGTAATGCAGGGCGTTGATGATCGTGGTCGCTTCCGCCGCCAGACGGGCGAGATACTGACTTACGGTCATTCCGCCGATATCGGTTTCAGCGGGAACGAACGTTTTGACCGTGACAGGCGTTGCGATCTTGCCAGCGCGGATCAGGCTGCCTGCGGTCTCAAAGATGGTCCGATGCATCGGGTGGAAGAAGTGCTTCGGCTCAAGGAAATCCGAAACCCTGTAAAATGCGTCGTTGTTGACCAGAATGGCGCCGAGAAGGCCGCACTCCGCTTCGATGTTGTGCGGCGGGGTGCGATAGGCTGGTGTCGTCGCGTCAGGCGCAAGCTTCACGATGTTCGAATCAGCCATGGCTTTCAGATTCTGACCTGGATTATTTGTGGGATACAGGCCCCGCATAAAGCGCCGCTCCAGTGGACGGCGAAAGCAAGGTCTTGCCCTTTATGCCCGATTCCCACATGACCTTGAATGAAACTTGAGTCGAAAATGCAACGAACTTGACTGTCGCCTGCGACAAATCTCCGCCCGACTCGCCGAGCCGGGATGAGGCTCAAAAATGAAACTTTGAACGGATGACGGAGCGACTTCGCATATCGGCCTTCGAAACTGAAATTTCCCGATTTGAGGCGGCTCATTTCGCTGGCGATTTGAAACCGCGGCCGCTGTTTTTGCTCAAGATTGCGCAGTTTCGCTTCCCCACAATGGATATAATCGCGCGTCGTGGGTACGGTGCCTTGCCGTTTCGTGATCTGAACTTGGAAATTCATCAGGTTCTGCTTCCGGAACGACATTTCCGATGCCGCCAAATAGAACTCCCACATGCGCCCGAACCGCTCATCGTAGAGCCACACGGCTTCTTCGCGTCTCGCCATGAAGCGCTCGCGCCACGCCTTCAGCGTCTCTGCATAGTGCAGACGCAGGATTTCGATGTCGCAGACGAGCAGTCCGGCGCCCTCGATGGCTGACAGGACTTCGGACAGCGCGGGGATGTAGCCGCCCGGAAAGATGTACTTCGCGATCCAGGGATTGGTAATGCCCGGGCCTTCGGAACGGCCGATCGAATGCAGCAGCATTATGCCGTCGGGTTCAAGCAGCTCGGCGCAACGTCTGAAAAAGGTATCGTAGTGGTGGACGCCGACATGCTCGAACATCCCGACAGATACGATGCGATCGAACGATCCGGGAATATCGCGATAATCCTGGAGTAGGAATTTCGTCGACCGCGTCATGTTGTTCTCAGCCGCGCGGGCTTTCGACACCTGAAGTTGTTCGGTCGAAAGCGTGATGCCGGTGACGTTGGCGCCAGTCATTTCCGCGAGATAAAGGCTGAGGCCGCCCCAGCCCGAGCCGATATCGAGGACGTTGTGGCCGCGCTCGACCAGAATCTTGGCGGTGATATGCCGCTTCTTTGCAAGCTGGGCGTCGTCCAGCGTCATGTTCGGAGTTTCGAAATACGCGCAACTGTATTGTTTGTCGGCATCGAGAAACAGTGAGTAGAGACGGCCGTCGAGATCGTAATGGCGCGCGACATTGTTTCTTGACCGCCCGCGGGGATTGAATTGCTGAATGTTGCGGACCAGATAGCGGAGCCACCATTGCAGCCTCGACCAGCGCGGCATGATGTCGGGCTGGTCGAGGATGATCGCCAGGACGTCAACAATCGATCCCCGTTCGACGAGCAATGTGCCATCGGTGTAGGCTTCGCCGAAGGACATTTCGGGATCCAGTAGAAGCTGGCGCGCCGTTTCCCTCGTGGTCAGGCGCACCCGAACCGGTTCCCCGGTGCCATCACCGCAAGTGAAGGTCATGCCGCTCGCGGTTACGAATGTGATCGAGCCGCGCCGGATAAATTGGTTCAGAAAAAACCGTAACAAACGGTCCATCGAAACCACCATCATCACCAGGACGCATCAGCCGCCGTAACGTCTGGGAATGGCGTCCAAGTTCCATCAGCAATAAGAATAATGTCGCGGAAGCCGGTTCACCAATGTTCTGATCGCAAGGCCGATATCCGGAATCGAGCTGCAGTCATGTGTGTACATCCATCTCGACGCTTCCATTCGCAGCATAATGAGCTAAAAGGTGTGCCGCCGCGGCGGCAGCGCAATTTCCGTACCCGGAGGATGAGAATGTCGAGCCGAGCGCTCAGTTTAGCAACGATGCTTGTGATCGTTGTTTTCGCGGGTGATGCCGGAGCGCAAAATCTCGAGGCAGGAAAGTCGGCGGCCCAGATGTTTTCGGGGAACTGCGCCTCCTGCCACAAAGCGGTGCGCGGGCTGCTCAGGACGGTGCCGCCCGGATCGTTGCCAGGCTTCCTGCGCCAGCATTATACCACCGGCCCCGACATGGCCGGGATGCTTAGTGCCTATCTGATTTCCAGAGGTGCGACCGATCAGCGGTCCCGCCCTGAACGACCCAGGTTATCTCCGGGTGATGTGAGACCGGAACCGAGGCAGGCGGAGGGACAGGGCAGGAGGCCGCTTCCCCAGGCGGTGCAGCCCGATCCTTCCGCGCAGAATGAGCCACAGGCAGGTAAGGACCGGTATGGAAGGCGCATCATGCGGCCGGCCGGAGAGAATCCCGAGACTGCGAGACCGGCTTCGGAGGAGGCCAGCCAGCAGGATAGGCGGAAGCTTCGAGACAGGAAAAAGCTAAGCAAGCAAAGCAAGCCGGCCCCAGACGAATCGACGAAAGCCGGCGCCGCAGGGCAGGGAGCGTCTCCGAGCGATGCTGCGACGAAGCCCGACACGGCGAAGACTGAACCGTCCGACGTGACGCCAGCCAAGGAAAAAGAAGCGGTCAAGGAAGAACCAGCTAACGGACAGGCGCCCAAGGCACAGCCTGGCAAGAAAGAGGCGGCCGAAGAAAAGACGGTCAAGGACGAAGCACCAAAAACGGAGCCTGCCAAGGAACAGGCCGGCGAGAAACAGCCTGCTCTGGAGCAAGCCGCAAAGCCGCAAGCGGTCAAGCCGGAGGCATCGAAGCCTGATCCAGCCAAATCCGAGAGTGATAAGGCCGACGTCGGTAGAAGCGAAACGGGAAAACCTGGCGTTGATAAATCCGAAGCCGAGAAACCCAGCGCCGCAAGTAGCAAGGCGGACAGCACTCCGACCGATGCTGTGCCTTTCGGTGAACCCAAAGCGGTGCCTTTGCGCGCCGATCCCGTTCCGGCGGTGACGCCTGCGCCGAAGGTCGGCAAGAGCGAAGCTCTGCCGCCGTCGGAGGCAGCGAGCTCCACGCTGGCGCCAGCTCCCTCCGACTCTGCCACCGTATCGTCGCCATCGACCTCCGCAGCGCCGTCGCCATCAGCTTTGCCTAAGACGGAGCCGGCATCGCCGCCATTGGAGCCCGCCGCTTCTTGGTCCGCGCCGCCGCCATCGGCTCCCGTCCAGTAGTCGCTTTGAAGACGTTACAATCGCTGCAACTTCGAATCGAGTCGAACAGACCGTCAGATCGTTGATACCAAACCGCCGCCATGGCGCTCCAGTCGTCCGGCCAGTTCCAGTTCAAGCAGGACCGTGCGCACGACGGCCGGTGGGGCATCCGCCATCCGAATCAGATCGTCGAGTCCAATCGGTGCGGGACCAAGCAAGGCGACGATGCGCGCACGGTCGCTTGCGGCAGGCTCTTCGGTCCAGGTGCTGCCGTGCTCCGGTTCTTCAGCGGGTAGATCGACCGGCCGTCTCATGATCGGCCGGACGGCATTGATGACGTCGGATGCCTCGGTAATTAGAGTCGCGCCCTGCTTGATAAGATCGTTAGTGCCGGCGGCACGAGGATCGAGCGGCGAGCCCGGCACGGCGAAAACCTCGCGGCCTTGCTCGGCAGCGATGCGGGCGGTGATCAGCGAGCCAGATCGATGCGCGGCCTCGACCACGACAACACCGATGGCGGCGCCCGAGATCAGGCGGTTGCGTCGCGGAAAATCACGGGCTCGTGGCACATGTCCCATCGGCATTTCAGAAATCGCGCCGCCTCCTTCCAATATTGCCGCTAGCAGGTCCTCATGCTCCGACGGATAGATACGGTCGTGGCCACCGGCAAGCACTGCGACAGTGCCGCGTGCCAGGCTTGCACGATGCGCCGCCTGATCGATGCCGCGTGCCAGTCCCGATACGATGACGAAACCAGCATCGCCGAGATGATGCGCCAGCGTTTGCGCGAACTTGTGACCGGCGCCGGATGCATTGCGTGAGCCGACGATCGCGATCATGGGACGCTCCATGACATCGAAGTTGCCGCGCACACCAAGCAGCGGCGGCGCGTCGTCGATCATTGCAAGGTGCGGGGGATAGCCGGCCTCTCCTGGCGCTAGCAAACTTACGCCGATCCGCCGGGCAGCCGCCAACTCGTTCCGCGCCTCGGTTTCCGCACAAAGCCGGCCGGGACGCGAAGCTCCGCCACGTCGCGCCAGATCGGGTAGCCGGATGAGGGCCTCATGGGCGCTGCCGAAATGGTTCACGAGGGAACGAAAGGTCCGAGGCCCGACGTTTTCGGACCGGATCAGCCGCAGCCAATCGATCCGCTGCGCTTCGTTCAGCCGCCTGTCTGGATTCCGGATGTCCACGCCTGCCCCCAAAGCTAGAGCGTTTTCGAGCGAAGTGGATACCGGTTCGCGTGAAGAAAACGCGTCAAAACAACAAACTGGAGCTCGCTCCCAATCAAGTAAAAAGCGGAAATGCTCCAGGTGAGCTTTGCCCAAGTTGTCGCGAGGGAGCAACCTTGGATGCGGCGTTGATCAATTTGATCCCAGAACGCCGTTACGCTTTCGCGCCGATCCTGCCTTCGCTGCCCGCGAAAAGACGCCGGATGTTGTCGCGGTGTTTAAACCACAACAGCACGGTCAGCACCGCAAACAGCAGCACCAGCTGCGGGTGTCCGAGCCACCACAACAGCAGCGGCGTGAGGAGACTGGCGATGAGTGCCGACAGTGACGAGTAGCGTGTCGTGAACGCCACGAGCAGCCAGATCGCGCAGAAGGCGAGCGCTGTCGCCCAGCACAGGCCGAGCAGCACTCCGATATAGGTTGCGACGCCCTTGCCGCCATGGAATTTCAGCCACACTGGAAAAAGGTGGCCGAGAAACGCACCGAGTGCCGCAGCCATGGCGGCCGCAGGCCCCCATAGCGATCCTGCAACAAGTACGGCGGCAGTGCCCTTGAGCATATCTCCAACAAGCGTTGCCGCGGCGAGTCGCTTGTGTCCGGTCCGCAGCACGTTGGTTGCACCGATATTGCCGGAGCCGACCGAACGCAGATCTTGCGTTCCGGCGATCCGCGTCAAAATCATCCCGAACGGGACTGAGCCGAACAGGTAGCCGAAGACGAAGGCGATCACGGCAATGATGGACGAAGACATCGTGAGGGACTCCGGGCTTCACTTCGCAGATGTAAACCATAGATCGGCGTCATCGCGCCATAACCGACATGTCAAAATAGAGCATGAGGTTCGCGTCCATCCGCCTGCGCAGCGCGTGTTCCTTGGTTCGGATACCCTCGCTGCCCGCCGTTATTGTGGCGTCAGACGTGTTCGAAAACCGTGCGTCCGCCGACGATTGTGCGGACGACACGGCCCAGGAAGCGCGACTCGTCAAATGGCGTATTCTTGCATTGCGATTTGAGATCGGCGGGATCGAGAATCCAGGGGACGTCAGGATCGATCACGATCACATCGGCGGGGGCGCCCGGTTGTAATGATCCGCCCGGCAAACCCAGCAATTCTGCGGGCCGCGTCGACATTGCCCGGATCAGGGTTTTGATATCGAGTTCCCCGTTGTGTACAAGCCGCAGCGCCGCCGTCAGCATGGTTTCTAACCCTATCGCGCCGGACATAGCTTCCGCGAAAGGCAGGCGCTTGGTTTCCACGTCCTGCGGGTTATGGTCGGACATCACCACATCGATCAGGCCTGACGCCAGCGCTGCGACCAGCGCGCGGCGGTCGTCCTCGCCGCGCAGTGGTGGCGACAACTTCAGAAACGTGCGGTATGGACCGATATCGTTTTCATTCAGAGTTAGATGATTGATTGATGCGGACGCGGTGACAGGAAGTCCGGCCTCGCGCGCGCGATTGAGAATATCGAGAGATTCCGCGCAGGTGAGCGACGCCGCGTGGTAACGGCCGCCGGTGAGTCCCACGAGCCGCATGTCGCGCTCCAGCACCACTGCCTCTGCGGCCTTCGGAGCGCCCGTCAATCCGAGACGGGCAGATAGCTCGCCTTCATTCATGACGCCTTCGCCGACCAAAAAGGCATCTTCGGTGTGATGGACGATCAGCGCGTCGAAATCGCGGGCATAGGTGAGGGCGCGGCGCATCACCCCGGCGTTCATCACGCTGCGGGCACCATCGGTGAAGGCGACCGCGCCTGCCTCCTTCAATAGGCCGATCTCGGTCATTTCCTTGCCGGAAAGACCCTTGGTCAGCGCCGCCATCGGATGAATGTTGACGATCGCGGTGTCCCGCGCGCGGCGCAGCACGAAATCGACGGTTGCGGAATTGTCGATCGCCGGCGAGGTGTCAGGCTGACAGACAATGGTGGTGATCCCGCCGGCGGCGGCGGCGCGGCTTGCGGATGCAAAGGTTTCGCGATGGCCGGCGCCCGGCTCCCCGACGAAAGCGCGTATGTCGATCAGGCCTGGCGCGACGATCTTGCCGGCACAGTCGATGATGTCGGTGCCTTCGGGCACGCCTGCGGCGCCGATGCCGTGGCGTGCGTCACGAACGACCCCGTCAGTGATGAGCACGTCCCCAGGACCATCGAGATCGAGGGCAGGGTCGACGATGCGAGCGTTGGCGAGCAGGATGGGGCGGGAACCGCTTAGCATGTGCTGCACCTTCGCAAATCGAGAGCGCTCGCTAATGCTCGCCGTGCAAATCGGCTGGAACGGTCGGGTTCATGCATTCGGCAGATTCCTCGCCAGCGCCTCCAGCACTGCCATCCGCACCGCTACGCCCATTTCCACTTGTTCGCGGATCAGAGACTGCGTGCCGTCCGCGACGATTGAATCAATCTCTACGCCGCGATTCATCGGCCCCGGATGCATGACCAGCGCGTCAGGTTTGGCGTATGCGAGCTTTTTCTGATCGAGGCCGTAATAATGGAAATACTCGGAGCTCGACGGCACGAACGAGCCGCTCATCCGTTCGCGTTGCAGCCGGAGCATCATCACGATGTCTGCGCCGTCCAGCCCCTCGCGCATGTCGCGGGCGACTTCGACGCCCATGCGCTCGATGCCCGGCGGCAGCAGCGTGGAGGGTGCAACGACGCGGACGCGCGCGCCCATGGCGTTGAGCAGGATGATATTGGAGCGCGCGACACGCGAGTGGAGCACGTCGCCGCAAATCGCGACCAGAAGTCCTTCCAGCCGTCCTTTGTTGCGGCGGATGGTCAGGGCATCCAACAGCGCCTGGGTCGGATGTTCGTGGGCGCCATCGCCGGCATTGATGACGGAACCGTCAACCTTGCGCGCCAGAAGCTCCACCGCGCCGGAAGCTGAATGGCGCATCACCAGAATGTCCGGGTGCATGGCATTGAGTGTCATCGCGGTATCGACCAGCGTCTCGCCCTTGCGAGTCGACATTGACGATACCGACATATTCATCACGTCGGCGCCGAGCCGCTTGCCGGCGATCTCGAACGAAGATTGGGTGCGGGTCGAAGCCTCGAAGAACAGGTTGATCTGGGTACGTCCGCGCAAGGAGGTTCGTTTCTTGTCCACCTGGCGGTTCAATTCGACGTATTCTTCGGAAAGGTCGAGGAGGCCGGTAATGTCGGCGACGGAAAGGCCCTCGATGCCCAGCAGATGCCGGTGTCCGAGGACAAAGCTCGATTTGGTTGACGATGTCATTAAAGCCAGAGCTATAGGCAGAGTTTCCCCGTCGAGCAAGGCCGAACAGCGCGCAGGCGGGTTATCCCCCGCCGAAGCGGAGGTCACGGTAAATGAAGTGGAGCCCGTCGGCGTGAACTCGCCGCGGTTCCGGCATAAAGTCGCATGGGCATCAGCGCCGGCGGAGGTGGTTCATGACGCAACCATTCAGGACGCACGAGGTCTTCAACCAGTCGCCGCCGTTCGAGGACGTCGATCTATTTACGCTCGACCGTCCGTTGGCGGAGGCGGCAGCTGCGAACGGCGGAGCCACAGCCCGTGACGAAATGGAGGCGTTCGGAAAGCATTGGGGCTCGGCAGCGATGGCCGCGCGCGGCCGTCTGGCCAACGAGAACCCGCCGAAGCTGCGACTGTTCGATGCGCGCGGTAACCGGCGCGACGAGGTCGAATTCCATCCATCCTATCACGAACTGATGGCGAACAGCGCTCATGCCGGTCTCCACAATTCCACCTGGACGGCCGAGGGCAAACCCGCGGCCGGCGCGGCGGAAGTGGTGCGCGCGGCAAAATTCTATATGGCTGCGCAGGTCGAGACCGGACATCTCTGTCCGATCACCATGACCCGCGCCTCAGTGGCGGCGCTCGCGGCGCAGCCGGACATGCTGGCGAAAGCGATGCCGGTGATTGCGACCCGCAGCTACGACCCGTCGGTTGCGCCGTGGTGGACCAAGCGCGGCATCACCCTGGGCATGGGCATGACCGAGAAGCAGGGCGGCACCGACGTGTCCATCAACCAGACCCGTGCTGTCCGCGATGGCGACGCCTATCGTATCACCGGTCACAAGTGGTTCATGTCGGCGCCGATGTGCGATGCGTTCCTGGTGCTGGCGCAGGCGGATGGCGGACTGACATGCTTTTTCATGCCACGCTTCCGTCCAGACGGCTCGGTCAACACGATTCATTTCCAGCGGCTGAAGGACAAGCTCGGCAATCGCTCCAATGCTTCGTCCGAAGTGGAATTTATCGAGGCTTATGCCCGGCGTGTCGGTGACGAAGGAAACGGTATTCGCACCATCATCCAGATGGTGCAGTTAACACGGCAGGATTGCGCCATCGCCTCGGTAGGCTTGATGCGCTCGGGGCTGGCACATGCGCTGCATCACACACGTCATCGCAGCGTGTTCCAGAAACGTCTCGTCGATCAGCCCTTGATGCATGCGGTTCTTGCCGATATGGCGCTACATGTGGAAGCGTCGTTGGCATTGGTGATGCGGCTGTGTCGCGCGTGCGATGAAGCCCCATCTAACCCGAAAGCGGCGACATGGATGCGGCTTTTGACGCCCGCGGTGAAATATTGGATCTGCAAGAGCTTGCCGGGCTTTCTGTATGAGGCGATGGAGTGTCTTGGGGGAAACGGCTATGTCGAGGAGAATATTCTGCCTCGCCACTATCGCGAGGCGCCGGTAAACGCGATCTGGGAAGGGTCCGGAAACGTGATGTGCCTCGACGTGCTGCGGGCGCTGGCCCACGAAGGCGAGGCGGCTGTCGCCGTGCTCGAAGACTTCGTGGTGGATACCAATGGTTTGCCCGGTGCGGCGGAAGCGGTAGCATTTCTTGCCAAGACTTTCCGTCGGCCCGACTGTGAGCGCGTCGCGCGCCAGGCGGTGGAGACGCTCGCGCAACTGGCCGCGGTCGCGGCGCTCAACCGGACCTCGCCAAATCAGGCCGCGCTGTTTGCGACGACACGGCTCGGCGGCACGCATGGGCGCCTGTTCGGAACGGCTGAATTGTCCGCCGCCCAGAGCCGCGATCTGCTAGAGCGGGCGCTGCCGTGAATCGGGGGTAAGCAAATGCTGAGCGGAGTAAGTATACCCGAAAGTGATCCTGTGACGCCGCCGACGTTGGCTCCTTCACCACCCCGCGTTCCGCAAACGTGGAAATTTCTCGGCACCAGCCTGTGGGGGATCGTGGTATTCGCTGCGATGTTTGCAGGCCAGCTATCCGTCCTTGCTTATTTCCTGATCACCGATCGTGCGCCGTTCAGTTTCGACGAGGTCAAGGAATTGGCCGGCGGAGGTCTGACCATTTCGCTATCAGTCATCATGGGGCTGCCTGCGGCCCTGCTCGCACTGTGGATCTCGATCCGGCTGTCGGGGGTGTCGTTCGCCGATTATCTCGCGCTGCGCTGGACCTCATGGCGCTACCTGCTGCTTGGCATCGTCGCTATGGTCGTGCTTGTCGTCGGCTGGGAGGGAATATCCAATGCGGTGGGACACGAAAGTTCGGCTGCATTCATGGTCGATGTGGCAAAGTCGGCCCGCGCCGATGGCGCGCTGTGGCTTCTGATCGTTTCATTTTGCGTCGTGGCGCCTGTTAGCGAGGAACTTCTAACGCGCGGATTTCTGTATCGCGGTTGGTCGGAGTCGTTCTTGCGCCCCACCGGCGCGATCTTGCTGTCATCGATGGTATGGACCGCGATGCACCTTCAATACGACTGGTTTTTCTTTGGGCAGATCTTTTCGATCGGATTGCTGTTCGGTTACTTGCGATACCTCAGCGGTTCGATCTGGCCGACCGTGATCCTGCACGGCCTCAACAATCTCGCGGCGACGCTACAGACGTTATGGCTCGCCAATCAGCCGTGATCACGCCGGTCCGGACGAACGCCGTTGCGTCGCAAGCCGATCCAACGCACCCTGCAGAATGAAGATCGCGGCATGCTCGTCGATGACCTTGGCGCGCTTTGCTCGGCTTATGTCCAATCCGATCAACTCGCGCTCGACGGCGACCGTCGAGAGCCGCTCGTCCCATAGCCCGATTGCGAACTCGGTGAGCTTTGCCAGATTGCGCGCAAAAGCACGGGTCGATTGCGCGCGCGGCCCTTCACTGCCGTCCATGTTGATAGGCAATCCAAGAATGAAACCTTCCGCGCGACGTTCGCTTGCAATGGCGAGAAGCCGCGCGGCATCAACTGTGAACGTTTTGCGTTGGATGGTTTCCACGCCGGTGGCGAGGCGACGATCCGGATCGGACACCGCGACGCCAATGGTCTTGGTGCCGAGATCGAGTCCGACAAGCGCTCCGCGCTCAGGCCAATACGCGGCAGCTTCGATCAGCGGAAGGACGGATGCAGGCATGAGACCGCATATCATGGGCAAGACAGGCAGGGCAAAAGGGGGGCTAAGGAACCGTTTGCGCGACCTTGGCAATCACGGATGGTTGCGGTGCGAAAGCCGGGTCTGCTATAGGCGTAACGCTTGTAGGGTGCCAATGCCTTACGATAGACGCCTGCGGGGGCCTAATATGTCCGTCGATGCCGCTACCGTCCGCCGCATCGCGCATCTCGCGCGCATAGCGGTCGATGACACCGAGGTTCCCCATCTCCAGGGCGAACTGAACGCGATCCTTGCCTTCGTTGAGCAGTTGCAGGAAGTGAACGTCGACGGTGTCGAACCGATGACGTCTGTGACGCCGATGGCGATGAAAATGCGGCCCGACCTGGTGAATGACGGCGAGATCGCGGACAAGATCGTCGCCAACGCGGCGGTGACTCATGATCACTTTTTTTTGGTGCCGAAGGTCGTCGAATAGCAGGGTTTGATTCGATGTGTCTGCTGTGTGGCGATGAAAAGTCGTATCGGGCTTATATGGACTACCTCGACGCCATGGAGCGCCAGGGGCGAATTGCCGATCCTGACAAGGCGATGAATGCCGTTCTCGACAGACTTCAGGCAAACGATACGGCGCCTGCCGATGACCCCAGGAACGACAGGACGCTATCGCCTTTTTTTTGCAGCGCGGTTGATAAATGACAGACTTGACTTCGCTTACGTTGGCCGAGGCCCGTGACGGTCTCGCGGGCAAATCGTTCACCGCGCTCGAATTGGCCGACGCGCATCTTGCGGCGATGGAGCGGGCGCGCGTTTTGAACGCCTATGTGCTCGAGACGCCGGAGCAGGCGAGGGCGATGGCGCGCCAGGCCGACGGCCGGATTGCCAAAGGCGAGGGCGGACCGCTCAATGGCCTTCCGCTCGGCGTGAAGGATCTGTTTGCGACGGAAGGCACACGGACCACGGCGTGTTCGCGAATCCTGGATGATTTCAAGCCGCCTTATGAATCCACGGTGACGTCGCAGCTCTTCACGCGTGATGGCGCGGTGATGCTTGGCAAGCTTAACAATGATGAATTCGCGATGGGTTCGTCAAACGAGACCTCGTGCTTCGGTCCGGTGCTCAATCCGTGGCGGCGGCAAGCCTCCGACGCGAAACTGGTGCCCGGTGGATCATCCGGCGGATCGGCTTCGGCGGTGGCAGCCGGATTATGTCTCGGCGCAACCGCGACCGATACCGGCGGCTCCATCCGCCAGCCCGCAGCCTTCACCGGTACCGTCGGCATCAAGCCCACCTACGGGCGTTGCTCCCGCTGGGGCATTGTCGCGTTTGCGTCGTCGCTCGATCAGGCCGGGCCGATTGCGCGTACCGTCCGCGACGCGGCGATTCTGCTGCGCTCGATGGCAGGACATGATCCGAAGGATACGACTTCAGTCGATCGTGCCGTGCCCGACTATGAGGCCGTGGTCGGCAAATCCGTCAAGGGAATGAAGATCGGCCTTCCCAGGGAGTACCGGCTGGACGGAATGCCCGCTGAAATCGAGAAACTGTGGTCGCAGGGTGCCGACTGGCTGAAAGCCGCTGGCGCCGAACTTGTGGAGGTGTCGCTGCCCCACACGAAATACGCGCTGCCCGCTTACTACATCGTCGCACCGGCCGAGGCGTCCTCGAACCTCGCGCGCTACGATGGCGTCCGTTACGGCACCCGTGCAGCGGGTAACAACATTGTGGAAATGTATGAAAATACGCGTGCGACAGGCTTTGGCGCGGAGGTCCGCCGTCGCATCATGATCGGAACCTATGTTTTGTCGGCGGGTTACTACGATGCCTATTACCTCCGCGCACAAAAGGTTCGTACCTTGATCAAAAAGGATTTCGAGGATTGCTATGCAGCGGGGGTCGACGCGATCCTCACTCCGGCGACGCCGTCCGCCGCCTTCGGCATCGGCGAGAAGGCTGGCTCCGATCCGATCGAGATGTATCTCAACGACATCTTCACTGTGACGGCAAACATGGCGGGCTTGCCGGGTATTTCCGTGCCTGCGGGCAAGGATGCTCAGGGACTTCCGCTCGGACTGCAACTGATTGGTCGGCCGTTCGACGAGGAGACGCTGCTTTCGCTCGGCGCGATTATCGAGCAGGCTACCGGGCGCTTTAAACCCGAGGTGTGGTGGTGACTCCAGATGCTTTCAAAGCCAGCCTGACGAGTGCGGACCCGCCGGGAGGCGTTTCGCCACAACTTACGGCGTTGTGGTGGGCTGCCAAGGGTGACTGGAATAAGGCGCATGTCATCGTGCAGCCGCTGGTGGGGCCGGAGGCCGCCTGGGTGCACGCCTATCTGCATCGGCTTGATGGTCGCGAGATCGGCAACGCCGCTTACTGGTATCGCCGCGCCGAAAAGTCGTTTGCCAAAGGTTCGTCCGAGGACGAGTGGAACCAGATCGTCGCGGAGTTGCTGGGCGACCAAAGCGGCTAGCTCATTCGGGGGTGGTTGTCCCGCCAGTTTAATTGCCGCTTCATGCGCGGTATCAGCGCCGCAAATTGACCACAACGGGAGGTAGGCCGGCGAGACGGATTGCCATTCGCCGCGCTCCGAACCATAGTCGGCGCGCGATTGGCGGGGCGACTTTACGACCATGCGTTCAGCATTTGCTGTCATCGGACTGTGTGCGGTGCTGCTTGGTTGCGCGTCGATCCAGAACGCGCCTGTCAACCAGCCGGGCAGCAGCGCCGATCTCGCGGGCCAGCTGCACGAAAACTTCGAAGCACGCACCGCCACCGATGACGATCTGATCGCGCTGTCGTTTTCAGGTGGCGGTACGCGGGCGGCTGCCTTTTCCTTCGGCGTGCTGGAAGAACTGGCGCAAACGCCGGTGCGCGGCGGCGGCGCATCCATGATCGACCGCATCGATTTCATTTCCGGAGTATCCGGAGGGTCGGTGACCGCTGCGTATTTCGGATTGCGCAAACGAGCGGCCATGGCCGACTTCCGTGAAAAATTCCTGCTGCGCAATGCCGAGGAGGGACTTCAAACCAACCTTAACCTTGCCACGCTTAGCAAAGCGTTCGCCGGCGGTATCAACGATTCTAACGGCCTGCCGCGCTGGCTCGATGCCAACCTGTTTCATGGCGCGACCTTCGCCGATCTACGAAAGACGGTACGCCCGCGGGTGTGGATCAACGCTTCCGACATCTACAATCGCACGCCCTTTGTCTTTGGTGTGACCGCGTTCAGCGCAATGTGCAGCGACCTCGAGTCTTATCCGATGGCAAACGCGGTGGCGGCGTCGGCGGCGGTGCCTGTCGCGTTCGCGCCGGTGGTGATTCAGACCTTTCCGGGTCGATGCAAGGATCCGCTGCCGGCCTGGATCGTGAAAGCACGCGACAATCGCAACGCGCCGCCGATGTTGAGCGCCTTTGCGAAAGCGATCAGTCGCTATCATGATGGCGAAATTCCCTACATCAAGCTGCTCGACGGCGGTCTGGTCGACAACTACGGCTTGGCCGGTTTCACCATCGCGCTGCTGTCGGCGCGAGCACCCTATGAACCGCTGTCGCCCGAGCAGGCCGTCAAAATCCGGCGCGGACTGTTTGTGGTCGTGGATGCCAAGACCGGCGTTTCAGGCAACTGGATCAATACCATTGAAGGTCCAAGCGGCGCCGATCTGGTCAAGGCGGCGGCGAATACCGCGATCGATGCCAGTGTGGGCGCGGGTTACACCGCCTTCGAGCGCACCATGGGTGATTGGCAGGCGGCGCTGGTCCGTTGGCGCTGTGGTCTGACTGCGGCGGAGCGCGCCCGTTACGGGGCGCGTCCGGGTTGGAACTGTCACGATCTGAAATTTTTCGTAGGCCGCGTCGGCTTCGATCAACTCGATCCCGCGCGCGCCGCTCGCCTCGAGACCGTTCCGACCCGATTCCACTTGCCGCCGCAGCAGGTGGACGAGGTCATCGCGGCAGGCCGGGACGCATTGCGGGCAAGCACCGCGTTTCGCATGTTTGCCGGAAGCAAGTAAGTGAGCGTGGGCACCCCGCGTAAGATGGGGTTTCCCAATCGCGAACCCCGGAGTAAAAGCCGCGCATGAACGCACCTGTCAAACCGTCTAACCTGATCAAAGGCGTAACCGGCGAGTGGGAGATGGTGATTGGGCTTGAAGTCCACGCCCAGGTCACTTCCAACGCAAAGTTGTTTTCGGGCGCCTCGACCGCCTTCGGCGGCGACCCCAACAGCCATGTCTCGCTGGTCGATGCGGCGATGCCCGGAATGCTGCCGGTCATCAACGAGGAATGCGTCCGCCAGGCGGTGCGCACCGGGCTTGGGCTGAACGCGCAGATCAACCTGCGCTCGGTGTTCGATCGCAAGAACTATTTCTATCCCGACCTGCCGCAGGGCTATCAGATCAGCCAGTACAAGTCGCCGATCGTCGGTGAGGGTGAAGTCGTGGTCGATCTTGCTGACGGCACGAGCTTTGTGGTCGGGATCGAGCGATTGCACCTTGAGCAGGACGCCGGCAAGTCGCTGCACGACCAGCACGCCGACATGAGCGCGATCGATCTCAACCGCTCCGGCGTGGCGCTGATGGAAATTGTCTCCAAGCCGGACATGCGCTCGTCGGAACAGGCCAAGGCCTATGTGACGAAACTGCGGGCGATCCTGCGCTATCTCGGCACCTGCGACGGTGACATGGAGAAGGGCAGCCTCCGCGCCGACGTCAACGTCTCGGTGCGCCGACCCGGCGAGCCCTTCGGTACGCGTTGCGAGATCAAGAACGTCAACTCCATCCGCTTCATCGGTCAGGCGATTGAACATGAGGCGCGGCGTCAGATCGAAATTCTCGAGGATGGCGGCAGCATTGATCAGCAAACCCGGCTGTTCGATCCGGATAAGGGCGAGACCCGCGCGATGCGCTCCAAGGAAGAGGCGCACGACTACCGCTATTTTCCAGATCCCGACCTGCTGCCGCTGGAGTTTTCGCAGTCCTTCGTCGATGCGTTGAAGACCGATCTGCCGGAGTTGCCTGACCAGAAGAAGGCAAGGTTCATCGCGGATCTCGGCCTGACACCCTATGACGCAGCCGTGCTTGTCAACGAGCATGAGTGCGCCAACTTCTACGAGTCGGTTCTGGCCGGTCTTGCGAACGCGCGACGCGATGGGAAAGTTGCCGCCAACTGGGTGATAAACGAGCTGTTCGGACGGCTCAACAAAGAGGGCCTGAGCATCGCGGCATCGCCGGTATCGGCGTCCCAACTCGCTGCGATCATCGACCTGATTGGCGAGGGAACCATCTCCGGCAAGATCGCCAAGGATCTGTTCGAGATCGTTTGGATCGAGGGCGGCGATCCGCGGGTGCTGGTCGAGGCGCGCGGGATGAAGCAGGTCACCGACATGGGTGCGATCGAGAAGGCGGTCGAGGATATCGTCGCTGCCAACCCGGACAAGGTCGCGCAGGTCCGCGCCAAGCCGCAGATGATCGGCTGGTTCGTGGGTCAAGTGATGAAAGCGTCCGGCGGCAAGGTCAATCCGCAGGCGGTGAATGATCTGCTCAAGACCAAGCTTGGTCTGTAACCTTCGACCGCAGTTTCAACGCGGCGCGGCTGCATTCCTCGCCCCGACCGCATGGTGCGACGGCGCTTGCGCTTGTTTGGCCGAGCGTTGCGGGCCTGGCTGAAGGAGTTGGCCTCGCATGGCGCGGAGTGGCGTTACGTTACGCCCGCCAACCGATGCAGAAGGCTTTGTCAAAAGCTTCAAAGGCCGCTTCGCGCCTAATGCCTCAACGAGCATCTGTTCGTCAGCCTCGACGAGGCCCGCCAGTCATTGAGGACTGAAGGATCGACTACAATACCAACCGCTCGCAAACGTCTTCACGGGCTCGTACCAACTGAGTTCGCAACCTGTCCCAACGAGCCGACATCGCCCGGAAGAGTCGAGAGAGCAGGATCAATTTTGCGAATCGTATTTCACGATTCGCAAAAGCGATGCGTCATGGCGGGCGTCGAGCGGTGGCTTTCAAGCTTGTCGGTGAAAATATTTTTATTGCCAAAAGCCGCGACTCGGAGTCCGCGCCTATATCGATTTCACCTTCGCTCCGACTTGTCACGATGCGTGCTGCGCATCTATCGCTGATTTGTTGAATGCAGAATATCGTTGCGGCGCAGTGGTTTTCTTAAAAATATCGAGAAGCGCTTGCGCAGGGTTTCTTAGCTTGCTGGCGCCTCTCGTCAACGAGTCTCCGCATCATCGCGGTGCGCACTGCCGTCTTGCCGCTGTAAGGCGTCAACACTTCCTTAAGCGAGACACTGTTTTTTTCAATATGTTGGTGTATTCGATGGATATGCACTTCGATTCCCGAGTGCATGCAGCGACTAAGCCATCTCACTACATCTGGAGGGCAACATGGCCAAGAAAGCGAAGAAGGCGAAAGCGAAAACGAAGAAGGTGAAGAAGACCAAGAGCGCAGTGAAGAAGACTGCGAAGAAGACCCGCAAGGTCGCCAAGAAGAAGAAGTAAGTTCGCTTTGGAATCGCCGGCAGCTTGATGCCGGCGAAGTCGTAGGAGCCGAAGAGAGTTTGTTTCCAAACAGATTTTAATTCGGGCTTTGGCGACGAGAGAGGGTGTCGGCGAGACATCAGGTCAAACGGTCGGATCGTCGTTTCGGTACTCCCCCCGCGACAACCGATCCGAAGGAAGAGCGCGGTGAGTTTTACCGTCGGTCTTCGTCGACGCGGATATCAAGATCCGCGATCACTTGCAGCCTCGGCTGCGGTGAGAGTTGGTCCTGACGTGTTCACCGACGCCCTCGTCCTGCGCTGGCGTGGCTCAGCCCCGGCGCTGCCATTTTCCATCATTTGCAGTTGATCTGTCGCAGGAAGGCGGCGAATCGTGATGCTTACGGCGTCCGGCCTCCTGCTTTAGCGAGCGCGGTTGGATCCGGGCTGTGGCGATGGTTAGCAGTTTGCCAAATGAAACAGTAAATCGAATCCTGTGAAACTACAAAAACCCCTGTCACATAAGGGTTTTTTGATTCGGTGCGGTTCCTGTCCGCAACGGTGTTCACGTTCGATTCATCCCAATACTTAAACTGCTCTTCAAATTTAACCTCCATGATCCGTGTGTCTGGACGGCACGCCGGCGAACGGCGGTTGGATCCGGCGGGGCGCCAACAGGTGGATGGGCCGCACTCGAAGCAGGGGTGGCAAAAAAAAGGAATAGAGGGATGTTTCAGGGGCAGATCGACTACGAGACGGCGGTGCCAGTAAGCGCTGACGCTATTCAGGATATTCTTTTCGAACAGGGCCTGTATTGGGCGAGCGGTCGGGCCGGCCTGGTCGATCTGGTGGCCGCGCATAAATGGTTCAATCTTGCAGCGGTTAAGGGACATACTGAAGCGGCCGCGATGCGTCGCGAGGTTGCGGCGCTGATGTCCGAGGCCGAGATTGTCATGGCGCAACGCGACGCGCGGGCCTGGATGACGGTGCACTGAGCCGCTTTGACTTTCGCGTCCAATGCGCCGCGGGAGTCTTACCGCTTGGTATCGCCTTCGGGTCGCTTGCGATTGAATCTGAAATCACTGGCAGCAACGGCACTGGAGCTGTGCCATATGGCCATCGATAACTAGGTCTTTCGGTTCCGCCTCGCGACGCAGCAAGCGTCTCGAGAAGGGCGCGCACGAAAGGGCTGTGCCAGCATAGCTTCGGCGATGTCGGTGCGGGTTTTGGAATTCCTTCCATCGTTTTGTTTCATAGCTGCACGAATGGACTGCGCATCTCCTTTCAAGGGGCCCTGAAGCAGGGGCGCGTCGACGTCGGCGAGGGCAAGATTCCTCTCAGGAAGGGAAGGCGGCAAATACCCGACCGACCCATCAGTGTTTCAGTGTTATTGATCGAGGCTGCGGCTGGACACCTGCAGAAACCACACGAGCTCAGTAGAACGAGGCATTCTGCTTGTTCGCCAAGTACGCGCGAGCAACTGGCTTGGACTGTTTCCGTTGCTCGATTGCGAGGGGAGTCGTTTTCAACCGCTCGTTGGCGCGCGCTGCAATGTTTGCCAGAGATTGTGCACCAATCAGCGCCAGCCATGAGCGTGAACGGCGTTGCCGCTAATAGGCTAATGAGATGTAAGGCGTGCGATCATTCACCTTTCGCAGCCTCCACATCCTGCGACCTGACGCTGAGGTGATGCGACCCGTCGTCACAGATCGTTGCACGGCACGCGCCACCCGCAGCTCTCCGCTGCCACCGACATCTGCTGCGAAGCGCGGCGGTGAGGACGCCTGGGAGGCACTAGCCTGCCGAGCAAAGGCCTGGTTCGAACCCCGCCGCTGCAGGCCAGCTAATCGTTGTCGTCCAGTTCAGCGTCCCAGCCACGCGCCCTTGCACGGGCGATGGCCTCGGCATAAACGCGCTTGTGGCGATCGGCCAACTCCGGTGGCAACGCGCTGGGAACGTTGCCGTATTGATCCCAAAGCTGGTCCACTTTGCTCATCAACGCCTGCATCTGGCCGGCGTCCCAATTCGCGCAGTCTTGTGTCTCGGGAATGAGACCGAACACGCGCGCATCAAGCACGGTTCGCCCGAGCGGGGTCATCCCATGTCTGTCTTGGTCGAGTCCGACGTATTTGGCCATGGACGATTCTCTTGCATGAAAAACGATTCGCCGCATGCCTGGCGGCAAGCGTTGTTATCAGCTCGCCTTGGGGACTGAATAAGAAAATCAAATTTGCTTATTCAGTCTATCCTTTATGATGTTGCGGCCGGCCTGCTTGGCCAGCCGGGGCTGCGGGGCCCCCGAATGCTTCGGCATCGCGCTATCCCGATCGAACAAGGAGTGTTGCCGTGGACCAATGGGTCTCTTGGTGTCTAGTGGTGTTGCCGTTGCTACCGGCACTATCGGCGATCGTCGCCCCGCTAGCCGGAGCCGGTCGGCCGGCACAGGCGGCGCGCATTAGCGTGACAATGACCGCTGTCAGCTGCGCTGTCGCGCTGGCGATGCTGGTGGCGGTGCTGGGCGCGCCGGAGAGCGAGGTGATGCTGGCTCGACTCGGGCCGGCGGCTCTGTTGCTCGACCATCTCGCCGTGGCGATGGCGGTGCTGGTGGCGGCTATCAGCTTGGTGGTGCATGTCTATTCGGTGCGCTACATGGCCGACGAGCCCGGCTACGTGCGGTTTTTTGCCATGCTGGACCTGATGACGGCCGTGATCCTGCTGATGGTTATCGCCGCCGATCTGGTCACGCTGCTGGTCGCTTGGTTCCTGATCGGGGTGCTGCTGTTCTTCCTGCTCGGCTTCGACACCAGTCGCAAAGCCAGCGGTCGCTATGCGTTGTGGACGTTTCTGACCTATCGGGTGGGCGATCTGCCGCTGGTGGGCGCGGCGTTGCTGTTGTGGCATGGCTATGGAACCGCTCAGTTGCCGGAACTGTTCACGCGGATCAGCGCCGATCCGAGCGTGCAACTTGGCGGAATAGCGGTGGTGCCGCTGGCGGCGCTGCTGCTGGCACTGGCGGCGTTTGCCCGCTCGGCGCAGTTTCTGTTGCATACTTGGCTACCTTACACAATGGACGGGCCCACGCCGGTGTCGGCACTGATGCACGCGGGCATCGTCAACGCCGGGGGATTCTTGTTCAACCGCTTCGCTCCGGTGTTTGTTCACGCGCCTGACGTGCTGCACCTGGCCTTCGTCGTCGGACTGGTGACGGCGCTGATCGGTTCGGCGTTGATGCTCACGCAGAATGATGTCAAAAAATCCCTGGGCTATTCCACCATGGGCCAGATGGGCTTCATGATCATGGAATGCGGTCTGGGCGCATTTTCGCTCGCCGTCTATCACCTCATCGCACATGGGTTGTTCAAAGCCACCCTGTTTCTCGGCTCGGGCAATGTCATCAGCGAAAGCCGCCACGAGGATGGCGTGCCGCCCGATGATATCTACAGCTTCGTGGTCGAGCGCCGTCCCCTGCGCGAAGTTAAGAAGGTGCCCTGGCTGTTGGCCGCGCTCGTCACCGTTCTGGTGCCGGCGCTGGTGCTGGTTCTATCCCACGGAGTGGTGGCGGAAGATTTCTTCCATAAGCAAGGCTCGGTGGTGCTGCTGTTCTTCGGCTGGGTCACTGGCGCGCAATTGTTCTTCTCCATTCACAAGCTGCCTAGCGAGAACGCATGGGGCTTGCTGACCATGATCCTTCTGTCCTTTCTCATCGTGGTGGTGGGCTATACACTCATCGCGCATGTGTTCGAGGCCTTCCTTTATCCGGATCCGGTGCTGCGCGACGCCATCTATGCCGCGGCGGGCATCAACGACCTCGCTTTCGGCATCCTTGTGCTGTTCTTCACCGCATTGCTGGTTGGCGCCTGGCTGGTGACATTCTATGCGCAGTCGCTCGAAATCGGGGGGAAACCGGGCACACGGTGGAACGCCATTTACCTCAATCTCTACGCCCTGTTCTCGCGAGAGTTCTATGTGTCCGTCATTTACACCCAACTGTCGCGTAGTCTGCTGGCCGCGACCAAGCGGGTGAATATTTGGCTGCATTGGGTCTGACCGCCATGATCGCTCTGCTCCTTGCCTTGATCCTGCTGCCGCTGTTTCCCCTGAGCATGTTGTTCAATGCCGGGCTCCAGGCGCTACCCATGTGGTTGCGCGCTCCGGTGCTTGTGGCGTTTCCCATTGCGGGCGTGCTGTTGCTCGACCGGGCGGCCGCGCCACCCGAGCAATACATAGCTCCCCTGCAACTATTGGCGGCGTTCACCGCGCTGCTCTATGCATGGCGGTTGCTTGCAGTGCAGGAGGTGTTCATCTGGGCGCGGCTGCAGGCCACCTCCGCTTGGCCGCTGGTGTGGCTGGCGTGGCTGCACGGTCTGCACGGTAAGGCCCTCGTGTTCGTGGCTCTAGCGGTGACAATCCCCGCTGCGGTGCTGATGGTTCTCGGCTCCAACCTGAGCCAACGTCTCGGAGGGGCGTATCTCGGACTGCGTGGGCGCATCGGTCCGGCCTTTCCGCGCCTGACCTGCGCCTTGGTGCTGACCTTGCTCGCGGCTCTGGCTGCACCTCCTTTCCCCGGGTTCTTCGCCATGTTTGCGGTGCTGAAGCAGATTCCCGCTGGTCTGGCGGCTGTCGTGCTTGCGGTGTGGTTGCTGTGGAGCTGGGCGGCCGCAATCTTGTGGCAGCACGGCCTGTTCGGGAAAGAATGGCCGCGCCCGGCGGGCGCAGTTGACTTGTCACTCAGCACTGGCCTGTTGCTGATGCTCGTAGCCGTTGCCGCAGTGCTGGGTTCGATCGGAGGATGGTCATGGTGGATGCATTGAACCTCGGCCGGCGTCTGCGGGTACGCTCGACCGCCTATGTGGCGGGTGAGCCGGTGCCGTTTTTCTGGCCGATGCGTACCTTCATTCACCACAACCCGCTCTACGGCCTCGAGAACATGCCGTTCGAACAGGCAGTGCGCCGCGGTGCCGAGCTATTCCACGCGCGCATGTTCCTGCCGCGCAGCAACTATCAGCAGTGGCAGCGCGACGGCAAAGTACGGAAGGATACGCTCACCGAGGAAATCGGGAGACGGTCGCAGGACTTGCCTTCGGTGCCGGGCATCGACTGGCCTCGCTGGCTACACGCGCTGATGCAGTTGCCGCATGACCGCGACGTGGTGGTGCGAGGCGTGCGGGCGAAGGACGTTCACGCCGCGCTGCACGGCCGGCCGTCTTCCGCGGAGGCTGTCGATGTTGCGGCGCTGCTGCCGGATCTTGAGCAGCGTCTGCACGCGCGCACATTGCCCGAGGCGGTCGACGCAATGTGGGGCACCGGCCTGGCCGACGAACTCGACGAACTGGTGATCAAAAACTGCCTGGATTTTTTCGACGAAGACCAGTCTGCCTGGCGTATGCCCGGGCGCGAGCGCGGCCTGTTCGTTGCCTGGAGCGAGCTCACGCGGCGCAATGCGCGTATGTTCCTGCGCGGGCTGCACATGCCACGCATTCTCGATCTGGTGCAGGACGCCGAGAGCGCCGTCGTGTACGTCATGGAGGAGATGGGCATCAGCGCCGATACTTGGCCGATCTACTTCACGCGCGTGCTCACCCGGTTGCATGGCTGGACCGGCTTTGTGCGTTGGCGCGCGTCGGCCAAGCACTACTATTGGGCGCAGCAGTACCCCGCCGACATCGTCGATCTTCTGGCGATCCGCCTCGTAATGGGCTTGGCGCTGCTGCAGGAGAGCGCGCGCAGTCGCGGCACGCCGGTCCGGCGTGAACAGCTCAATAGCGTGTTGCGCGAACGCGGCGCGGAAAGCGTACTGCGCTATGCGCTGCACAGTGGCGAGGTGTTGCCCGATTGGGCGCAGCGTATCGACGACACGCTGTCGCGCGGCAACGGCACCCGCTGCCATGATCTCCTGCAACGCTACTGGCCGTTGTGGCATACTCAACTTGGGCATGAACAAGCCGCTGCGTTGCGCGAACTGGCCACCGTGGCGAATGCCACCGCGGCGCTCGATGCGTTGACGCCGGAGGACGTCGCGGGTCTGTTGCAGGGCTTGCGGGAGTTCGCGCAGCAGGAAGGCATGGTGTGGACCCTGGCGATGGAGGCGCAGTCCATCGACAAGCTGCTTACGCAAGTGCAAGCGCCGCAGGACTCGCCGTCCGAAAAGGCGCCGTTCGCTCAGGCCTGGTTCTGCATCGACGTGCGCGCCGAGCCTATCCGCCGCCACCTGGAGCGCGTGGGAAATTACCAGACCTTCGGCATCGCCGGATTCTTCGGTGTCCCCGTGGGCTTCCTCGGCTACGGCAAGGGCAGCGAGAGTCACTATTGTCCGGCGGTGATCACACCCAAGAACCTGGTGCTGGAGCTGCCCGCCGCACTAGATCCCAACAACGAAGATTTCCTCACTACCCTCGGCCATGCGCTGCACGATCTCAAGAAATCGGTGCTCTCGCCTTACGTCACGGTGGAGGCGGTGGGTATGCTGTTCGGGTTGGACCTGTTCGGCAAAACCCTGGCGCCGCTGGCCTACAATCGCTGGCGCAGCCGCATCGATACAGAAAAGCCGGTCACCCGCTTGTTGGTGGACAAGCTCACCCGCGAGCAGGCCGACTCCATCATTCGCACGCTGCAGCGAGCGATGATCGTTAAGGCGCTGCATGAGGAACTGAAAATCGAGCGCGAGCGGGTGGATGACGACATGATCCGCGAACTGCGCGAAATCGCGCTACGCCACCGCGACGGGCCGACGCGGTTGCGCACGGAGTTCCGCGTGCCTCAGACGCAGGAGGTCGAGTTCATCGAGAAGCTGCGTGAGGCATATGGTGTCGATGCCGACTACACCAATCATCAGCTCGAGCGGTTGGGACGCATAGGTTACTCGCTCGAGGAGCAGGTTAACTATGTGCACACGGCCCTGACAATGATCGGGCTGACCCATACCTTCTCGCGCTTCGTGCTCGTTGTCGGCCACGGTGGAAAGACCGAGAACAACCCCTACGAGTCGGCGCTGGACTGCGGCGCCTGCGGTGGCGCGAGCGGTCTGGTTAATGCCCGGGTGTTCGCGCAGATGGCCAACAAGGCTGCGGTGCGCGAGCGGCTGGCGGCCATGGGCATCACCATCCCGGAAGACACCTGGTTCATGCCCGCGCTGCACGTCACCACCACGGATGCCATCGAGTTGTCCGACCTCGACCTGCTGCCGCCGCGCCATCTGGTGTACCTGGACCGCCTGCGCGAAGGCTTGCGCGCGGCCTCGCGCCTGACGGCGGCCGAGCGCATGCCCAAGCTGTTGCCGGAGGCGAAGGCGATCGAGCCGGCGGAAGCCTGGCGCCTGGCGAACCGTCTGGCGGTGGATTGGGCGCAGGTTCGGCCGGAGTGGGGGCTGTCGGGGAACGTATACGGCGTCGTCGG
This sequence comes from Nitrobacter sp. TKz-YC02, assembly GCF_049852135.1. NCBI lineage: Bacteria > Pseudomonadati > Pseudomonadota > Alphaproteobacteria > Hyphomicrobiales > Nitrobacteraceae > Nitrobacter > Nitrobacter sp. TKz-YC02. Next base: position 2,181,096 of record NZ_CP180728.1, on the reverse strand, counting down.
CCGGCGCGCGCTCACCGAAAACGCGGATCTGAAGGGCACCGCCTTTCTGTTATCTTACGACTGGCGCTGCGACCCCAAGGGCCGGCTGCTGGAAAATCTGCTCGCTGCCCCGGTGGTGGTGGGCCAGTGGATCAACCTCGAACACTTCTTCTCCACCGTGGACAATGCCCATCTGGGCAGCGGCAGCAAGGTCTACCACAATGTGTCCGGACGCTTCGGCGTGATGACCGGTAACCTGAGCGATCTGCGGACCGGCCTGCCAATGCAGACGGTCATGCGCGAGGGACGTCCTTACCACGAGCCGATGCGCCTGATCGCGCTGATCGAGGCGCCGCTGGACTTTGCCGGCCGTGTGCTGGAACGCGTGGTCAAGGTCAAGAGTCTGGTGCTTGGCGGGTGGATTCGCGCCATCGTCATCGACCCCACTCAGGGTTACAAGCCTTTTGTCTTCAACAATGGCCAGTGGGAAGAGCGTCCGGCTCTGATTGCTCCTGCCGAGAAGGAACACTCCGCATGAACGAGATCAAACTGCATCCGCTGAAAAAGCTGGAAATCATTCTCCAAGGCGAGCACAGGGAATTCGCCACCGACTTGCTCGATCGCGCTGGGGTCAAGGGCTACACCATCATCGGCAATCTATCCGGGAAGGGCGCCCACGGCATGTACGAAGGGCACTTGATGTTCAATGAAGATGACGTTCTCATCATGATCATCGCCGCCGTGCCGCAAAGCCTGTTCGATCCGCTGCTCGAGGGTTTCCAGCCGTTTTTCGAGGCCCATTCAGGAGTGCTTTTCGTCAGCGACATCCAGGTCGGTCGCCTGGTCAAGTTCATGGCGTGAGCGGAATTGCTGCGGATGCTTGGGCGAGGCCAGCGGCCGCGCTTGCTGGGTGATGAACGCCAGGAAGGACTGCGCCACCGCCGATAGGCGTTTACCCTTGCGGTGCACGACGAACCATTGCCGCACGATGGGAAAACTTTCCACATCGAGGGTGACCAGGCGGCGTATTGCCAGCTCCAATTCCAGGGTGTGCAGCGACAGGATGCCGAGCCCCAGTCCGGCTTCGACAGCTTGCTTGATAGCCTCGTTGCTGCTCATTTCCATTACTGAGTGGAATTCCACGCCAAGACGAGAAAAATGACGCTCCGCGGCGTTACGCGTGCCCGAGCCGGGCTCGCGTGTAATGAACGGCTGGTGACCCAATTCCACCAGCGGAATCTTGCGGCGTCCGGCGAGTGGATGCTCGGGCGAGGCGATGACCATTAGTGGGTTGTCGAGAAATGCGCGCGCGACGAGCTCACCGTCCTCGGGCGGCTGCCCCATGATAGCTAGGTCCTGGTTCGCCGCCGAGAGCGTCTCGAGGATATGTGTCTGGTTGGACACCTGCAGCCGCACCTGCACCCTGGCATGGCAGGCGCAGAAAGCTGCGATGAGCTTCGGCATGAAGTAGTTGGCCGTGCTCGCCACGGTGAGGTCGAGTTCTCCGCGATGGACGCCACGGAACTCCTCCATCGCCGACTCGAGGTCGTGCATCTTGGCGCCGATGAGCGTGGCATGGCGGTGCAATTCGCGACCTGCGTCGGTTGGGTGGATTTTTTTTCCGACGTGGTCGAACAGCGGTACACCGATCTGCTCTTCCAGCTGTCGCATCTGCATTGAGACCGCTGGCTGGGTGAGGTGCAGCGCGTCGGCCGCGCGTGTAAAGCTCTGCTGTTGCAACACAGCGTCGAAGATCTGGAGCTGTCTCAGGGTCAGATGCATGGTCGATACATAAGTGATACTAATACATTCGATCAAAAATATCAATTAGTGTTTATGCCCATCCTCTTCTATGTTCTTTACTCGTGAATCGCTGGGCTGGCTGAATCACAGGCCTTGCTGAGACCCACGAACGTCATCCCCGGGCCGGGTGGGGGGATGGCCACCGCACCGCGGTAGGTCCTCGCCCGTCGTTCGCTTATCGCAGTTCGCTTACCGCAAAAGCGCGCATGAAGGAGTCCTCGAATATGGCAGTCAAATCGTACCAGGCCGGCGTCACGCAATATCGGCAGAGCTACTGGCAGCCGGATTACATGCCTCTCGACACCGATATTTTGGCGTGTTTCAAGATCACGCCGCAGCCTGGGGTGGATCGCGAAGAAGCGGCGGCAGCGGTTGCTGCCGAATCGTCCTGCGGCACGTGGACCACGGTGTGGACCGATCTGCTGACCGACCTCGATTACTACAAGGGACGCGCCTATCGCCTCGAAGACGTGCCGGGCGACGATACCTGTTATTACGCTTTCATTGCCTATCCCATCGACCTTTTTGAGGAAGGTTCGGTTGTCAACGTGTTCACCTCGCTGGTGGGCAACGTGTTCGGGTTCAAGGCTGTCCGGGCGCTGCGTCTGGAAGATTTGCGCTTCCCCATCGCTTACGTGAAAACCTGCGGCGGCCCTCCGCATGGTATCCAGGTCGAGCGCGACAAGCTTAACAAGTACGGCCGCCCGCTGTTGGGCTGCACCATCAAGCCGAAGCTTGGTCTGTCCGCGAAGAACTACGGCCGCGCCTGCTATGAAGCGCTTCGTGGCGGTCTGGACTTCACCAAGGACGACGAGAACATCAACAGCCAGCCCTTCATGCGCTGGCGCGATCGGTTCGATTTCGTGATGGAGGCGGTTCAAAAAGCCGAACAGGAGACCGGCGAGCGGAAAGGTCACTATCTCAACGTGACCGCGCCAACGCCTGAGGAAATGTACAAGCGCGCCGAGTACGCCAAGGAAATCCGCGCTCCGATCATCATGCACGATTACCTCGCTGGCGGGCTTTGCGCCAACGCGGGTCTGGCGAACTGGTGCCGCAACAACGGAATGCTGCTGCACATCCATCGTGCCATGCATGCGGTGATCGATCGCAACCCACATCACGGCATCCACTTCCGCGTGTTGACGAAAATTCTGCGTTTGTCGGGCGGCGACCATCTGCACACCGGCACCGTGGTGGGCAAGCTCGAGGGCGATCGTGCTTCCACCCTGGGCTGGATCGATCTGCTGCGTGAATCCTTCGTTCCCGAAGACCGCTCGCGCGGCATCTTCTTCGATCAGGATTGGGGTTCGATGCCGGGCGGCTTCGCCGTGGCGTCGGGTGGTATTCACGTTTGGCACATGCCTGCGCTGGTCACGATCTTCGGCGACGATTCAGTGCTGCAGTTCGGTGGCGGTACGCTGGGCCATCCCTGGGGTAACGCCGCCGGCGCGCACGCCAACCGGGTGGCGCTCGAAGCCTGCGTCCAGGCGCGCGGCGAGGGCCGTCATCTGGAGAAGGAAGGCAAGGATATCCTCACCGCTGCCGCCGCTCACTCGCCCGAACTGAAGATCGCCATGGAAACGTGGAAAGAGATCAAGTTCGAGTTTGAAACCATGGACAAGCTCGCCGTCGCCAACAAGTAACCGGTCGCCGGCTAGGGTTGGCAGCGCCTCCATTGGGCGCCGCCACCCAGCAAAAATCGAAAGGACTAAGTCATGGCTGTTCAAGCTTACCGTTCGCTCAAGAAATACGAGACCTTCTCCTATCTGCCGCAGATGACGCCCGAGCAGGTGCGCCGTCAGATCGCCCACGCGATTGCTCAGGGTTGGAATCCGGCGGTCGAACACACCGAAAAGGGCACACCCGCTAAGGCGAGCTACTGGTACATGTGGAAACTGCCGCTGTTCGGCGAGCAGTCCGTCGACGCCGTGGTGGCCGAAATCGAGGCCTGCCACCGCGAGTTTCCGGATCAGATGGTGCGTTTCGTTGCGTACGACAATTACGCCCAGAGCCAGGGCATGGCGTTCGTGGTGTATCGCTGATGAAGTGGGCGCTGGAGCCGACTCGATTCGGCGCCCATGATTTGAACGCGGCGCGGCGCTTTGGCGCCGCCCCTTCATCGGGTTCTTTGTGCTGAGGTCCGAATGACAAACGTCGCCCCCGGTCATGCCACTGCAACTCTATCCGGCCGTGAACTGGCGCTCCAGCGCCGGCAGGCTATGGCGCGTCACGGCAAGGCCGGGACCGTCTCGACGGCGCAAACCGTCAAGCATTCCGCTGCCGGCCGCTTGCAGCTAAATGCGGCGCATCTTGTTAGCGCGCATCACGGTGGTGCTGCTACGGCCGCATCGGCGGTGGCGTCTGCATCGGCCGCATTTAATCAACCGGTGACATCGAAGTCCGCGGCGCGAATCCGACGGCAGGCGCTGTCCACGGTTGGGAAGGCCGGGTTGAAGAACGCCGGGCAGGGCGCGGCATCCCGTCCGGCGGCGCATTTGCGCCCGAGCCGTACGGCTCAAGCTGAGGTGCGTGGCTCCGATTGCGGTTGCGGCTGCGGCGGGCAATGCAGTTGCGGCGGACAGTGTGGCTGCAGTCGCGGCGCGCAGCGGAAGGAAGCGGCGCATGTTGAAGCGGTGCAAATCGATAATCCAGCGGTCGCGCGTGCAGCCGTGAACGCGCCGGAAGCGACCGGCCGTGCGCTCGCCAAAATGCGCCGTGCTGCGCTGAACCAAGATGGCAAAAAGGGTCTGAAGCGCATCGCCCAAGCGACGCGGATCGCCGCTTCGATGCCGGCGCAGGATTGGCAGAGTGCCATGCTGAAAGGCGCAACCGGCCGTCAGGTCGCGATGCAGCATCGGTTGGTGCGGGCGCTGGCGGGCCGTATCGACAAGACGTCGGGTGCCGGTACGCGCCCGACCGGTCGGGTGCGCGCTCGCAACGTGGTCGATGCGCCGGCCAAGGTCGAGGAGGGGCATACCCTCTCTGGGCAGTCCGTCACTGGCACCCAGGTTGAGCGTACCTCCAAGGTGACCGGCAATGAGCCGGGCTCCTGCCGTGCGATTACAGGTACCGAGTATATCGGCTTCGAGCAGTTCCAGACGATCTGTGGCACCCGGCCCGAGCCGACAGCGCCCAAGGTCGCGATCAGCAGCACGCTGCGCGAGCAACGCATCACTGGTACCGCGTTGGGGCGCTCTACCAAGACCACTGGCGATGAGCCGGGCGCGTGCCGTCCCGTGACTGGCACGGAATATCTTTCGAGTGAGCGATTTGACCAGTTCTGTTCGACGCGGCCGTCCGCCCCGCTGGGGAAGGTGGCGCTCACCCGTACCGACAAGGGCCAAACCGTCACCGGTGCGCTGGTCGATCGTCCGCGCCGCGTCACAGGCGTCGAGCACGGCGCCGATCGCGCTATCACTGGCACGCGTTACAGCCAGGGAGAAACCGACGACGCGCCCCCGAAAGTGGCAGTCACCCATACAGCTGCGGGTAAGCCTATCACCGGCACGGTGGTTGGCCGCAGCGAACGGCAGACCGGCGACGAGGCTGGAAGCTGCCGTTCGATTACCGGCACCGAATATCACACTGTTGAACAGTTTCGCGATTTCTGTCGAACGCCTCCACCAGGAGGAGGCCCGCGAAAGGTCAGCGTGATGTCCACTCGCGACGAACAGGTCGTCTCGGGGACCGCGGTCGATCGGTCGGCCAAGGTAACCGGCAATGAGGTCGGTTCCTGCCGCAGCATCACCGGCAGCCAGTACTACACCACTGCCGATTTCGCGGGGCTGTGCCAGACGCAGAGTCCCAAGAAGGTGGCGGAGATGCAGACGCTGCGCGGTCGTACGGTGACCGGCTCGGAGGTCGCTCCAAGCCCAAAATTGTCCGGTGACGAGTCTTATGGGTGCGAACCCGTCACCGGCACGGACTACATTGGCACCCGCCAGTTAGCCGCAGTATGTCCAGTCGAGGCGTTACCGGTTGTCTCGCCGGTCAGTAAGGTCGTGGTCGACACCACGCTGCGCGGCCAGACGATCACGGGCGTTGCTGCTGGACGTGCGGAACACGTCACCGGAAACGAGGCCGGGACCTGTGCGCCGATCAGTGGCACCCCATACATCGGTCAGGGGCAGTACACGGAATTCTGCGAGGCGCCGCAGCGTCAGCAACAGGCTGCGCGGGTACGCGACAGCGCGGTGATTCCGGCCACCGTCGTCACCGGCGATAGGCCGGGCGCGGGCGGGTCGCAGGTCACCGGCGACGAGCGTGGCGCTTGTGAGCCGATTTCGGGAACGCCTTATCTCGGGCTGGACAATATCGCGTCCGGACAATGCGCGATGAGTGATCGCTTCCGCTCGCGGGGTGTGGATCAGCGTCCGCCCGCTCCCCGGGATTTCAGCGTCACCATTCCGGCGCGGCAGGCGCGCGAGCGGCAGACCGAGGTTATCACCGGTAGCGGTATGGGCACTTCGCGCATCACAGGCCCGATCAACAAGGCCGATGGCCTGATCACCGGCACACCGGAATTCCGGCACGGCGACCAATCGCGCCGTCCGCGTGACGAAGAGCATTCGCTTCCTGCTGCGCGTCGTTTGAGCGGCGAAGGCAGTCAGCAGGGTCGGCGCGTCTCGGGAGATGCTTGGGACGGTAACAGCCGTGTCACTGGTACTGAGGGTTCGTCCAGCCTTGCGCGCAATCCTTCTATGCGTGGCCAGCCGCGTGGAGTCGGGGTTAGTGCCGTGACGTTTCGCGGAGTCGAGCGGCCGGAAGTGCCAGACTCGGTGATTACGGGTTCTGCGGGGAACACCCGTGGTGGCGCCGTGGTGACCGTCTCCGGCGGGGCGCGCGGCTGAGGATCGCCGGATATGAACACGCGCAAACGCCTTCAGGCCCTGCGACGAGAAGCCAGCCCAGTTGCTGTGGCGGCTCCCGAGGCGACGGCCATGCCCGATCATCCGGCGTGTATGATCGGCGGCGGGCAGATGTGCGAGCATGCGCTGGTTGATCGCGATCTCAATCGCATGCTGTTCGATTACGAGCGAACCGTGCGCTCGCGTTTTACCCGCATCGTCGACGTGCTCAAACATATCTCGACGTATCAGCACGACGGAAATTTCACGGAGCGCGCGCAGCAGCTTGCCCACGAGCAACTCGGTTTCGATCTGCCGTCGCAGGTGCTCGAGGACGCTTGGGTGTGCGGGCTGGATTTGTCCGCACTGCATTCGCGCTGCATATTCAGCGCTCTGAAGTCGAGTGTTGAAAATGCGTCGACCGAGCAGGCCGGTTGGCGCCAACGCTTGCCGCTCGATGAGAACTTCCTTCGTTCGTGCGGCTACCACACCGTGGACATCAGCCCTTGTTCCGACGGCCGGCTCCAGGGCGTCAGCCCCTATGTGCTGCGCATGTTGCCCGGGCCAAATGTACGGGTGAAGGCGTATGCCGGCGCACTGTTCGATGTCGACGTCGATGTATCAGACTGGGCGCAGCGCGAAGTCGAGCGACTGTCGGGCGCTATGGTCGATGGTGACCGCCTGAACTACCTCAAGATCGCCGTCTATCATTTCAGCAGTTCCTCGCCCGACGGCCAGGGTTGCGCTGCTCACGGCAGCAACGACCGTCAGGCCACCGAGGCGGCGCTGCACCGCCTGCAGAATGAGTTGCGGACGGCGATCGACCAGACTTTCGGTTCGGGCGCCGCGCCAGATGTGCTGCTTATCGGCGTTGACACGGATCTGGATGCGCTGCGCATCCATCTGCCCGATGGATTCGGCGAGCTTAACGCGCACCGCTACTTCGAAACCGCGCAGGTCTACCGCGACACCATCGGGCTAGCGCCCGATGCCGCGCGGGCGCGTATCGCCGGGATCGTTGCCGATGCCGAGGGCATGGGTGGCTGGGGCCAGGGCAACGGCCGTATGCACGATGGTATGCGCCGCCTGGTGCTGGCGCTGGCTGAGGCCAACCTGTCGCAGGTCGAGTACGTCATCAAGCACCACACCGGGCGCTACGCGACAATCGGTCACGACGAGGAATGCATCGTTGCCGGTGAAGCGCTGCGGCCGCTGCAATTGCGCAATCTGTTTTATTTCGCTCACCTCAATACGATCGAGGAAGGCGCGCCCGACATGGATGTCGGGATCAATATCTTCTCGAAGCTTAATGTCGCGCACGGCCTGCCCGTGCCGGTCTTGGTGCATTTCGAATACGATGTGCGGATTCCTCAGTCGCGTGAGCGGGCGATTGCGCGGGGGCGGCGGGTGCGTGATGCGATCGAGTCGCGTTACCCCGATCTGGCCGCCCGGGGTCTACTCAATTGCGCGATTGCGGTGAGCGAACGTGGCGGCGACGAGCGCTGCGCCTTCGTCGCCGACGACGCTGTCGATGATCATTGAGGACGTATGAGCCATGAAGATCATGCGTGTAAGTACCACCCTCGTGTCGACCAATCGCATCCATGCCATGGGTCATCGTCCGCTGCTTGTCGTGCAGGAAACGCCGAATGGACCGCGCAGCGTCGCGGTCGATGCCGTCGGCTGCATCCCGGGCGACTGGGTGATTTGTGTCGGGTCCTCCGCGGCGCGCGACGCGGCAGGGGCCAGGGATTATCCATCCGATCTGACCATCGTCGGTATCATCGACCATTGGAATCCGGAGGTGGCGTGATGGAAGTCTGGCGCGTGGTCGATGAATTGGTCTGCACCCGGCGTGTGCCAGAGATGAACTCTGCTTCGCTTCGGATTTTGAGGGGCCAGAAGGGAGAACTATCGGTGGCGACCGACCCGGTCGGGACGCCGCCTGGCAAGTGGGTATTCACTGCTGCCGGCACAGCCGCACGTATGGCCATGCCTGATCGAACAGTGGCTACCGACCTGACTATCTGCGGCATCATTGATGGCTGGGAGGAGGAGTGATGACGCGGTGAGCAAAGAGCAAAACGGCGCGCGCGTAGCGGGCGCCAGGGTGCAGTGACTGGCTTGTGATTCTTTTATTTCGACACAACAAGGAGTGAACAGATGGCTGAAACAATGGGTATTGCGCTGGGCATGATTGAAACTCGCGGACTGGTTCCCGCGATCGAGGCGGCGGACGCGATGACCAAGGCTGCCGAGGTGCGTTTGATCTCGCGTCAGTTCGTCGGGGGCGGCTACGTCACCGTGCTGGTGCGTGGTGAAACCGGTGCGGTCAACGCGGCGGTGCGTGCCGGGGCTGACGCCTGCGAGCGCGTAGGCGACGGTCTGGTGGCCGCGCACATCATTGCCCGCGTGCACAGCGAGGTCGAAGGCATTCTGCCGAAATCGCCGAGCGCTTAAGCTCGGCTTTTTCTCCTGCTGGTAATTGGAAGGACAACGACATGGCAACACACGTGAACGGCATTGCCCTGGGCATGATTGAAACCCGCGGGTTGGTACCCGCGATCGAGGCGGCCGACGCGATGACCAAGGCCTCCGAAGTGCGGCTGATCGGCCGGCAATTTGTGGGCGGCGGTTACGTCACCGTGCTGGTGCGCGGCGAAACCGGTGCGGTCAACGCGGCGGTGCGTGCCGGGGCTGACGCGTGCGAGCGCGTGGGCGATGGCTTGGTGGCCGCGCACATCATCGCGCGAGTGCATAACGAGGTCGAGGGTATCTTGCCGACCCAACCCGAGGTCAACGGCGGTAGCCGCGGCGGTCGCGACGCCGAGCTCACGTCCACCCGCAGCTGATCCTGCGCGGAGGACGTCGTGGCGATCGATCGGCGAACCCTGGCTGGCTCGCACGCGCGCTCAATCAAGAGTTGGCGGCGTGCAGCAAGTATCTCGTCCAAGCATGCTCGCACGCTTCTGGGGAGATGCCGAAAATTTGGCACGCAAGCGGCGCGCCGAGCCGGAGCGACCGGGTCATGCCGAGCGTTTGATGGCGCGGCAGGTCCTGTTGGGTATGACACCTTGCGGCGGGCAGTTGCCCGCGGCGCGGCTGGGCTGGACAACGGTTCGGGTCGAGACTCTGCAGTTGTCGACGCGTTGACGTACGCGCCGTCGGCTGCGCGGTAACGACACCGCGTCGCTATTCGAAGCCTTGCTACAGGAGGCGCTAGCGCATCTCGATCACGTAACCCAGATCGAACCGGGGTAGGACGCCCATGACTGATGATTTCCAAGGTTGGGAGCGCCGCGACAAGCCGCCGACGTTGTTTCGTCGCTTTGCGTTTGCGCAATATGCGCAGACCCGCGCCTTCCTCGACGCGCTGTCGGCGCTGTCCGAGGAGATTCAGCGCCATCCGCAGAACATCAACTTCGGCACCACCTACGTCAACATTACGATCGGGGCGGCCGACGGCGCCGCATTGAGCGCCGAGGACGAACAATTCGCCGGGCGTATCGCTGCTCTGGCCGAGCGCGGGGAGTGAGCGATGGGCGGGCCACTGGTCATCGCGGTGATCAACCAGAAAGGCGGCGCCGGCAAGACCACCGTGGCCATGCATCTCGGCGCGGGGCTGGCGCGGCGTGCATCGGCGGTTGTGGTGGATCTGGATCCGCAGGGCTCGGCCACGCAATGGGCCGCGGCAGGCACGCAATCCTTTCCGGCCACGGTCAAGCACTTGCGCGTGGGCGTGAGCGCGGTCGATCTGCGGCGGGACTTTCGCGCCTATCCGTTCGTCGTGTTGGACTGTCCGCCAGCGGTCGAGAGCCGTGCGGCGGCGCTGGCGCTGCAAAGCTGCGACGTGGCTGTCATTCCGGTGCTGCCTTCGCCGATGGATCTGTGGGCCAGCCTGCGGCTACCGCAGGATATCGATGAGGCTCGGCGACTCAATCCGGGGCTCCGAGCCTACCTGCTGCCGAATCAGATCGAGGCGCGTAGCGCGCTATCGGCGGCGATGCAGGAGGCGCTGGCCGAGTTCGGCCTGCCGGTGATGCGTACCCCGGTGCGCCGCCGCGGCATTTACAAGACCGCTGCGCTTGAGGGCGTATCGGCATACCAACTAGGGGCGCGCGGCCAAAGTGCGGTCGCGGAGATCGAAGGCCTCATAGAGGAGATTCTTGCATGACCAGCATCAAAGACAAGCTCGCCAGCAGCGTCCGTCAGGCCAAGACTGGCGCGGAGCCTACCCCTGAAGAAAAGACCGAGACCCGCAAGACGCCGCGCTCGGCTTCGACCACTGCCAAGGCCGCTACCGCCAAGCGCGCCCCTACAGAATCACTGGCGGCCGAGCCGCCGGATAGTAAGCACGAATTGTTCCCCGACCGCATTTGGCCGGATTGAGATTTCCAGGAACCCGATCATGCGTGACGATCTCACCAGGCGCGGCTACCTTCCGCGACGAAACCCAGCCTTCCACGTGCCTGCGGATTCCCCTACGCCGAGCGGCGTGGTCCCCCGCGCCGTGACGGATACGGCCGGTGCTACGGCCGGGCTCGACGCTTACCGCGTCGCCAAGGAGCCCTACTACCGCGCGGTAGCCGATGAAATCGAGCTTTATAAAGCCGCCTATTCGGTCCGTATGCCGATGATGCTGAAGGGCCCGACAGGCTGCGGCAAAACGCGCTTCGTCGAATACATGGCGTGGAAACTCGGCAAGCCGCTTGTCACCGTGGCGTGCAACGAAGACATGACCGCCAGCGATCTGGTCGGCCGCTTTTTGCTCGACGCCAACGGCACCCGCTGGCAGGACGGACCTTTGACCATGGCGGCCCGTTTCGGCGGAATTTGCTATCTCGACGAAGTGGTCGAGGCGCGTCAGGACACCACGGTCGTGATCCACTCTCTGACCGACGCGCGGCGCATTCTGCCGCTCGAGAAAAAGGGCGAGATCGTCGAAGCGCATCCGGATTTCCAGGTCGTGATCTCTTACAACCCCGGCTACCAGTCGCTCATGAAGGATCTGAAGCAGTCGACCAAGCAGCGGTTCGGCGCGCTGGACTTCAACTACCCTGAGCACGAGGTCGAGGCCGAGATCGTCGTGCACGAGAGCGGCGTCGACTTGGAAGCGGCAAAAAAGCTGGTCCACATCGCCGAACATGCGCGCAACCTCAAAGGCCATGGGCTGGACGAGGGCATCTCGACTCGCATGCTGATCTACGCCGGCTCGCTGATTTCCCGCGGCGTCGCGCCGCTGGCCGCCTGCCGCGTGGCTTTGGTGCGCCCCATCACCGACGATCCCGATATGCGCAACGCGCTCGATTCCGCGGTGACGACATATTTCTAAGCGTCTCCGACGGCTTGCGGGCGAGAGGTGAGAAAGGAAACGAGAGGTCGGCCGGGCTAGAATTACCAGGGCAGTCCGAACTTACACATCATGGCCATCCACCTAGACGAATTCCAGGAGCTTCTCGACGAACTGCCCGGCCGTGCGCAAGAATTGTTGCGCGCCTCCTGGAACGAGGCTGCGCGCACCCTCAGCCCGCGCGGACTGGATAATTATCTCAAAGGCGCGGTGGCGCTGCATGAGCTTGGTCGCGGCGAAGACCTGGTGGTGAGTTTCATCCAGTCCATGCCGGAGGTCGGGCGTGCCATCGGCGAGGAGGTGCTGCCAGATCTGGTCAACTTCCTGTTGAGCATGGCATCCAAAACCTCGGGGCAGGTACTGGCGCTGATCGCCAGCACCGCGCCGCTCGCAGCCCACCGAGTGGGTGATGCCGAACTGTTTCGCCAATACCTCAATGTGCTCGAGATCGTGCTGGCGCAGGCTCCGCGCGGCCTGCGGCCGATGCTGGAAAATCTCGACCGTCTGCTCAGCCAGCTCACGCTGGGTGGCTTGCGCCGCTGGGTGCAATGGGGGGCGCAGGCGTACAAGGCGGATTTCGAAGGGCAGGCGACGTATTTCGGACTGCAGAGCGCCGATGCGATGGCCGTGCTGCAGCAAGAGCGCAAAGGCACGCTGTTCGTCGACATCCAGCGGCGGCTCAACATCTACATGCGTGCGATCTGGGGCCGCGATTTTTTTCTGCGCCCAACCGCCGGCGATTACGAGAGCCGCGAAGGGCTCAGGCCGTACATCGAGCATTATGTCATCCACATCGCAGACGCCTATGACGACTATAAACCCGAGGGCGATGCGACCGCGCCCGAACGGATCGTTAGTGCGCTTGAGGTCTACCGCGCCGCTATCAACCATTGCGCTGCGCATCTTGTATTCACGCAGACACCGCTTTCGATGCAGCAGCTGTTGCCGGTGCAGATGGCGCTGATCGAGCTGTTCGAGGATGCGCGGGTGGAGGAATTGGCGATTCGCAAATTCCCCGGGATGCGCCAAGCCTGGTTGGCGCTGCATCCGGTGTTTGACTATTCGGCCCAGCCGCAGACCGTGGGGGAGTTGCTTGATCGTCTCGCCCGCGCCTTGCTCGATCTCAACGCGACCGACCCGCATCCGTTTGTGCAGCAGGGTGTGGCCGCGTTTCGTGCCCAGTCTGATCTGGACAGCAATCAGGTGAGCTGGAATTTGGGCGTGGATTTATCGCACCGCCTGTTCGAACTCGACCTGCCTACCTACAACAAGCTTACGGATGCGCTCAGCGCCATCTATCGTGATGACAATCGCGCCGTCTGGTTTCTGGAGGAATACGACGAGGCGCAGGTGATGGCTGCCACCTGGGAGACCCGCCAGCAGGTGCGCAAAAAAGTCAACGTGATGGAAATGGTCAACGAGGTGGACGTTGAGTTCGCCGGCGACGATGCGCAGGAGGTTTGGGAGCTTCCGACCGAGTTCTATCTCGATCAGGAGAACGTCAGCATCAACTCGCTGGAAGGCCGTCCGCCGGTCTCCGAGCCTTTCCACTATCCCGAGTGGGACTATCAGATCCAGCTCGAGCGTCCAAACTGGGTGACGTTGCTTGAGTACCACCCGGTGATGGGCGAACTGGAGGTGATCGAGGGTATCATCCTAGAGCACAAGCCGGTGATCTCGCGGCTCAAGTTCCTGATCGAGTCGATGGTGCCGCAAGGTATGCAGCGCATTCGTCACGTGGAGGATGGCGACGAGATCGACATCAACGCCGCGGTGCGAGCGATGATTGATATTCGCATCGGCCAGCAGCACGATCCGCGCATCATGATGCGCTACAAGCGAGCGCTGCGCGATCTGGCGGTGCTGGTGCTGCTGGATATGTCCGAATCGTCCAACGAAAAGGTGCGCGGCCACGACTACACAGTGATGGACCTTACGCGCGCCGCCACGGTATTGCTGGCAGGTGCGCTGGATCGTATCGGTGATCCGTTTGCCATCCATGGGTTTTGCTCTGACGGCCGGCACGATGTGCATTACCACCGCTTCAAGGATTTCGATCAGCCGTATGACGATGTAGCCAAGGCGCGGTTGGCGGGGATGAAGGGACGGCTCTCCACTCGCATGGGCGCAGCGTTGCGTCATGCCGCCCACTACCTGGCGCTGCAGCCCAGAAGCAAACGTGTCATATTTGTCGTCACCGACGGCGAGCCGGCCGACAACGACGTCACCGATCCGAAATACCTGCGCCACGATGCTAAGGCCGCAGTGGAAGAACTCAGCCGTCAAGGTATCACGGTCTATGGTCTGTCGCTCGATCCGCATGCCGACCAATACGTGTCGCGCATTTTTGGCATAAAGAACTTCACTGTTATCGATAAGGCTGAGCGCCTGCCGGAAAAACTGCCCATGCTCTACATGAGCCTGACGCGGTGAGGGTGGGCTGAGGATGAAGATCACCCTGCGAACTTACGTGTTCATGGACGCGCTGCAGCCGCAGCTGGCGTCCTATATCGCGACGTCCTCGCAAGGTTTTCTACCGGTGCCTGGTGATGCCTGCATGTGGATCGAGGTCGCCCCCGGCATGGCGGTGCACAACCTCTCGGATATTGCGCTGAAGAAAACCAACGTGCGCATGGGCGAGCAGGTCGTCGAGCGCGCTTTCGGTTCGATGGAGCTCCACTTCCGCAATCAAAGCGAGGTGCTCGCCGCGGGTGAATTGATCCTACGGCAGCTCAACACCACGATGGATTCTCGGCTGCGCTGCAAGATAGCGTGGAACGAGATCATCCGCGCCATCACGCCCGACCACGCCACGCTGATCAACCGCCAATTGCGCAAGGGCTCGATGATCCTGCCCGGCAAGAGCATGTTCATCCTGGAGGTCGAGCCGGCGGGCTATATCATGTATGCCGCCAATGAGGCCGAGAAGGCCGCGCACATCACCTTGGTAGATGTCAAAGCCTTCGGTTCTTTCGGCCGGTTGACCATGATGGGCAACGAGGCCGAGGCCGAGGAAGCACAGCGCGCCGCAGTGGCCGCGATAGAGCGCTTGAACCAGCGCGCCGTCCCGCACGGGTGAGCTCATGGAAATCGACTCTATCGCAAAGAAACTGCTGTTCTCCACCGTGCGAGTGGATACCGAACTCGAGGACGGCAGCGCCGGCTCGGGCACGGCCTTCATCCTCAGCCACGCCCACGCTAAGGGCAGTACGCCGTTTATCGTCACCAACCGGCACCTGGTCGAGGGCGTGCGCCGCGGCGGCCTGGTGTTCACCCAGACAAGCGAGGGTAAGCCGGCATTCGGTCAGCGCTTTCAGCTCAACATCGACGACTTCCCCGCGGCGTGGTTCGTCCATCCCGATCCCGCGGTCGATCTCGCCATCGTGCCGCTGCGGCCGCTCGAGCGTGCGGCGCGCGATCTCGGCGTGCAGCTGTATTACCACGCGATCGACAGCCAGCGCATTCCTGATGCGGCAACGGTGCGGGGCTTCGATGCGCTGGAGGAGGTCCTGTTCGTCGGCTATCCCAGTGGGGTATGGGATCAGGTCAACCTCATGCCCATCCTGCGCAGGGGCACCACCGCCACGGCGCTGGAGCTCGATTTCGAGGGGCACAAGCAATTCCTGATCGACGCCGCGGTGTATCCCGGATCGAGCGGCAGCCCGGTTTTTGTGATGCGCGACGATCCGCTACGCCCGCGCGGCGACGCTGCGCGTACGATATGGTTTGCTGGCGTGGTGGCGGAGGTATTCTTCCGAGAAGAAGCCAACCAGCTCGTGCCCGGGCCGGTACCGACGCAGACCGCGTCCGGGTTCATCGGTGCGGAAATGATCGACCTCGGCTTGGTGATCAAATCCGAATCCGTGCGCGAGCTCATCGACGTATACGTACAGAAATGGCTGTCTGACTGAAGTAGTCTACGCGGCGCTCGACAATAATGCAGCGGGAGTCATACCCGACGCTTGTTCAGCGTGTGTCGACAGTCAATGAACTGGCGCGCACGCTACTTCGTCCGAATTAACGCGAAAGATCGGTCGAGGGTATGTCAGGGCACTGCTCTTAATTCATCGAATAAGACGATCCCAGAATGATATCGTCCCAAGACAAACCTAGTTCGACCCGCTTGGCTTCCGCTTTTTTCGCAGCCGCCAGAACCTCACCGTCTTGAGACGATCCTAGCATTCCAAGAATCTTCGAGATCAATTTCAACCGTTCGTTTTTCTGCTGCACAGGCGACTCAGGTCCTCTGCGCCTAAAGCTCCGAGCTTCCCTTTGTCGCGACGCGAGAGCCCATCTCCCATCGAGACGGACGACTTTGCCCACGGCTTCCAGAGTTCGAAGCGCACGATGAACTGATGCAATCATCGACCTACTGCGCACCCCGCCGTTGACGACGTGAGCGAGGTCAAGTGTCGAGAGGGTGACGATCAATTTGTCCGATAACGCATCGAGTATCGCTCGTTGGATCGCGCCAAAGCCCCGGGACATTTGAAATCTCCACTGTCGAGCACCTAAACGTTATTTCGATGCAACGCTTAGAATCAAGAAACAAGCGCCAATCTCGATGAACCACCCGGTAACGCGATCACGCTTCTGCGACCCACGCGGCCTTCACTTCCAGATGCTGACGTTGTTCACGCTATCCTTGCGGCGATATCCCGTTGGTCTTCGGTGAACCTGCTGCGCTTCATCTTTGGTTCGGTCGCGTCTAAGCAACAGCGTTGACCGAAATGTAGGTTGTGTAGCATCATTTATGCAATTTTTAATTGTAAATTATTTCGCTCTTAGATAGTAAGGCGGTCTTCAATTCGGCCTCAGTCTGGGCGCGCGGAGAGCGCCACCGACTCCTCAAGGGCCTGTAACAATCTTCTCCGCCGATCCTGCTCTGGACGCCGACGATAACAACATAAACACGACGTTCCGTGTGTCCGGCACCATTACGGCTGATGCTCAGACACAGCTTCGAATTACGCTCGCGCCGGGATCGACGAACGCACTCACACTGTTGGCCTCGGGTTTGGTAAGCGCGATACGGGTGTGCCACTTTATCCCAACACGCTGACAACTCCTGTGGAAGCCTTGTTCGGCGGACTGAGCGGTTTTGCTAATGCGACAACACCTCAAACCAGTGATTGGACAGATTGTTCTGGGCTTGATCTGAATGAGGGAGACCAGATCGTCGTCTCCTACACGACTGGCGGGCTCAGGGCAGGCATCGACTCGAACAAACGCATTGGCCACCAATGCAGACACCTATTGGCAGAGCGGTACGCATTGGGACGTGGCCGATGTGAGCGGTCTCGGCTTCAATACACTGGACGGTAAGAATTATGCCGTCGTTTCGGTCGAAACGCGGAGTGGCGGCGGTCCTAGCGGTGGCATTCCGATGTCGTGGGATGACAGCCGGTTCGCGAGCAACACCGCCGGCAGCGGGTCAACGGTCACGAACGCCACCTATGACAATAAGGATTGGAACGATAACCCAAGCTACACCAGCGCGGTCCCGTGCTTCGTGTGGGAAGGAGATGGGACCGACGTTCTGACGATGTCACAATGCCGCGTGGATTTCCGCGAAGGCCCGCGAATCGGGGTTGGGTCAACTCCGCGCGCGACCCTCGATATCGACCAGTGCTTCATCAATTGCGTTGGCAAGACTGGGGACCACGCCGACGGGCTTCAGGCGTATTCTCCCGGTGGGCAGGCCCTCGTTGATATCACCAATAGCTGCCTGCGCAGCTACACGGACGCTGAGGCTGTGAGCAAGTACGGCGCAGGTTTTATCGGGTCTGCAGGCTTGTTTTGGGCGGACAACTTCCAGGGCGAAGTTCGTATGACCAATGTTCTTATCCACGGCGGCGGGCGTGGTATGGCGATTTACGCCGACACCGGGACGACGCGCATTTCCTTCGAGAACGTCTTCTTCGTGCCATCACCAGACGGATGGACGTACTTCGACTACGACATCAGAGCAACGGGCGGCACGCTGATCGTGGACAAGTGGGTCACCGTTCGCGCCGCGACGATCGTCGACGGTGTCATCGTCCCTGGAGCGTCCTTGCCATCTCCGTAACGGGTCTGGCTATTTCGACAAGGCAAGGGACCAACACAGCGGTAGATGCCGAGTCCAGCATAGGGCCCGGCCAAAAGCCGGGCTCTATTGGCTTACAAGCGCCGCCCAAGACGAGGATAACGCCAAGGGCGTCAATAGGGCCGTGGCGCATAGAAGCGGCCGGGCAGGATGGTAGGTTATCATCCTCGCGGGCTGCGGCCCGTCCGGGCCGACCGGGGATGACCTGGCCGGATGCGCGGTGCGCAGCGGTGGCCCGCCGATCTTAAGCAGAGAGTTGCCGACTGCACTGTCGATCAGGCGAAGTTAAAGCGAAACCGGGAGCGCTGAGACGAGCCGACTGCAAAAAGACCCCGTGAGGCGTACAGCGGGCCACCCGGCGATACTCGGCCCTATCAGGTGCCACCGCTATACTCAGTATCTTGTTGGCCCTGAGGATGCTTCGGGTCGATCATATCTGCCCTTACGGCTTTCCTGATTTCGGCCATCCTGATTTCGTCCTCGTCGGCCTGCTCGCTCGGAGTTTGACTTTGGTTCTGCTGCTGCAGGTCCGGATTTTTCTCGTTCTGATTGGACATAGGGGAGCTCCTTTTTTTGTTGCCCCCACGGCCGAACATATAGTGACAGCCGGTACGCTCTTGCAGAGTCGGGCCACCTTTTTTTTGTCCCTCGTCAGCTTCCGCTTTTCCCACCATTTGGCCTGAGCGCCGCACACCGGATCGCCCGAGCGCGGGGCTACATCAGGAACTGTGAAAACCCTGTGCGGTTGTTGTTCCTAGACAGGCATGGAGTGCAGGCAACATGGCATCCCCAGATGACAGTCCCCCAAGAGGGAAGGACCATATAAGGCGCGTCAACAACACCGCGATCGGCTGGGCTATCGGAGGCGCAGTGCTCGTGATGCTACTCAGTCTCTCAGTCTTAACCGGGCACGGCACGCCACCGAAATCCGGCGCGAATGCGCCGAATAGCCCAACGCAGACGCAACCGCAGAGATGAGCTCGCCTTAGATCAGGCTCCCGATAGAGGCGGTGCGCCTCGAACCGAAGCGCATTCTGGCGGCCCAGCTCCTTCGCCAGGGCTCTTGCGCATCCCGCTTGAGACAGGTGTAGGCACAAATCTCAGGTCGCGCTCGAGGGACAGTAGGGCGCCAGATTCTACGTCGCGAAAATGCGCGAAGGGGATTCGCCGGAATAGCTGGCGGCCGAGCTTTCGGACGGGGTGGTTGGTGAGCATGTCTGATCATAGAGCGAACGGATCGAAAACACACTGTTCCGGGTTTTGTGCTGGCCGAAATCGCTTCTATTGGCGGCAACCGCGCCACATGCGGGAGCATTTTGCGAAGAATATTGCAGGAGACCTGCATAAAACATTGATTGGCGGAGCCGGAGGGATTCGAACCCTCGATAGGGCTTTACAACCCTATAACGGTTTAGCAAACCGCCGCCTTCAGCCACTCGGCCACAGCTCCGTTGATGACCGATATGCCTGACACGCTCGCCAGCCGCAAGCACAGGATCGCGAGATTAAGGCGTCGTACTGCGAATCCATGAGACTATGTGACGCAGATCTGTAATGCCGATGCCGATGAGTACCGCTTCATCCTGCATTTGCGGTGCAGAAGTTCAGGTCTTCGCATTGTATTGTTCGGCATACAACGTTGAATTCGTGTAGCTTTTCTGCCTTTGAAACGGCGATCCACTGATCGAATCAGGTGTCTATGATTTGCGATGTTTGAAAAGGGGAGGCGAATGGCCTGTCATGTGGAGCGGAAGTGCCGTTTTAGACGCCTCAAGCACGCTATAAGAAAAATATACTACAAACCAATGGCTTATCGAAAAAATCCAAGCAATGAGCATGTGCCATTTGCGCAACATGCCACCAAAAATCGTTTCGACTTATTCCATTTCGAAGCTTCCTTCATTGCGTGTGCAAGACGGTTCGGTAATTCTGATCGTGCGACGGAGGGGGGCATCCCAAAGTCGTTCTGTTTTAGATGGTCGCTGTTTGGTCGCCCGTTTGCGTCTCTCCTCGCGTTGAGCGGGGGTCAGCAAGCACGAATGCTATCGGTTAGCCCGCAATTGGGGAAACGCTCTTGAGCGTTGCGTTTAGCGGACCCGGTCGCCCTGCAGAGCAACTTGGAGGTTTGACGATGAATTTGATGAAGAGCCTTTACCTCGGCTCGGCGGCAGGGCTGGTCGTCATAAGCGGGGCTCACGCTGCCGATCTTCCGTTAAAGGCCAAAGCGGTCGAATACGTGAAGGTCTGCTCCCTGTATGGCGCGGGCTTCTATTACATCCCCGGCACCGACACCTGCATCAAGCTCGGCGGCTATATGCGCGCCGATCTGGGCGTCAATACGAATACGATCTTCCAAGGTAACACGTCGAATCAGGCCGGTGCGCAGAATCGCATGGGCAACGCTTTCACTTGGCGCGCGCGATCGGACCTGACTGTCGACACCCGGACCGCGACAGAGTACGGCGTGGTTCGCACCTTTTTCGAGGGTGTCTTCACCTGGACCTCGGGCGGCTACCAGGGTTTGCGCGTCGGCGGCAGTGCGTATGACGGAAATCCGAACGGTGGCGTCCTCGGCGGCCAGCTTGGCGTGTTCCACGCCTTCATCCAGTTTGCTGGCTTCACGATCGGTAAAGCTGCCTCTCAGTTTAGTGCTCCCTGGGGGCAATATCCCGGAAACGTCTATGACGGTCTTGTCGGCGGTGGCGGTGCGCTCACGGGTGTGAACCAGTTCACCTACACGACAGAGTTCGGCAACGGCGTATCAGCTTCGATCGGGGTGCAGGATCCGAGCGCATACTACCAGCCCGGCATTCAAAACCTCGGGATAGCGCCGCCCGGCAACGCCATCCTCGATGTTCAACCCCCCTTCTTCGGTCCCGTTCCCTACGGCACCCCCCAGCTCGGCTACGGCCTCAGCGCCTATGGTGGAACCACTTTTCCGGATATCGTCGGCCAGCTCCGCGTCGATCAAGCTTGGGGTATGTTCCAGGCCTCGCTCGCAGGGCATCATAACAACCCAGCTTACTACACTGGCGTTGAAACCGGCGGCGGTCCCGGAGGCAAGTGGGGTTGGGCCGGTCAAGGCGCTTTGACGATCAAGAACATCCCGACTGGTCCGGGTGACGTGATCAATGTCTCGGGTGTCTACACCAACGGTGCGACCCGCTACAACATCCAGGACATGACCGCTTTGGCAGGTGCAAACCTCATCTATGGCGGCAGCGGCATTAGCAGCGTTGGCTTCGGCTTTGCTCCCGATTCTGTCTATGCACCCAACGGCCAGCTTCAACTGGTCTCGACCTGGGGCATGCGCGGCGCCTTCACCCACAACTGGAGTCCGCACTGGAGCAGTTCGGTATTCGGCGCCTATGCAGCGGTCAGCTTCACCGGCGAAGCCAAGTCATATATGTGCGGTGTCTCAATTCCGAGGGCCCTTGGTGCGGGTTTCACCTCCTGCAACCCCGATTTCAACATCGCGCAGGTCGGTGCGAACCTTCGCTGGACGCCAGTCAAGAACCTGACGTTCACGACGGAAGGCGTGTACTCCATGTTGGATCAAAAGCACGCCGGTGTGGCGAATCTTCCAAACAACTACGCGGTCTACAAGGCGACAGGCAATTATCAGCTGAAGGATCAGGACATCTGGACCGTTATGTTCCGCGCTCAGCGCACCTGGTAAGACACATCGTCTGACGACACACTCTCATAAAACCCCGGCGGGAGACCACCGGGGTTTTATTTTGTGGCGAAGCCAGATGTTTGCTCAGTTTCAGGAAGGTGCTGCGCCGCCGCTGAGCGGGACAAGGACTACGATCGTCCGAACCAGTGATAGGGGATAGTCCGATGTGCTTGGCCGCGGGTCGCGAGCAGCCTGGACACTTTCATCGGCGACGGAGATAGCGGCGACAAATCCGATATTGCGGTGTTCACGCGTGGATGCGGTACTGCTGGAGTGTCCCTAGCGTTTTTTAGCGAAGTAGATGCCGGTTCGCGCGAAGAAAATGCGTTAAACAACAATCCAGAGTTCGCTTCTGATTCAGCTAGAAACAAAAATGCTCTAGAATGGGACGGATGGATCGAGCCTGCGCGCAGGCTCCGTTGCTCCAGGCACTCGCGTCAATTTTGTTCCGCAAACGAAGTTCCGCAGCCGGCAAGGAGGATCACCAAGGACGTTTCCTCCACCACGTGGACTGTGCCCGGCACGAGGCGTTATCCGCCTTCAAACGTCACTAGTTAGCGCCGCGCTGCAAGTCCGCCTCGATTTGTAACTTCGAGCCGCCGCCAAAGCGGGCGCGATAGACCTGCAGGTTTTCCATTATTCGCTGCACGTAGTTGCGCGTCTCCGAGAACGGGATCAGTTCGACCCAGTCCACCGCATCGACTCCCGGATCCCGCGGATCACCGTAACGCGCGATCCATTTTTGGACGCTGCCGCGGCCGGCATTGTAGGCCGCGAACGTCATGATGTAAGAGCCGCGATAGTCTTCGAGCAGGCCGCCGAGTTCCGCTGCGCCGAGTGCAGCATTGTAGGCGCTGTCCGTCTTCAAGCGATGAAGGTCGAAGCTGGCGCCGTACTTCTTGCAGACATACCGTCCAGCATCCGGCGTCACTTGCATCAGCCCGTAGGCGTGCGCTGGCGAGACCACCGACGGATTGAAGGCGCTTTCCTGTCGGGCAATCGCATAGATGATGCTGCGTTCCACATCCGGTCCAATTGATTTGACCGGCGGCATTCCACTGACCGGGTAGGCATAGAAATCGAATGGCAAACCGCGATTTAGCGCGGCCTTGCCGGCGAGCAGCATTCCCTGCGCGTCGCCATGACGTGCGGCGAGTTCGCCAAGCCCCAACACCGCATCGGGGTCGCCGTTTGCGCCTATATCGGCAAGGATCGGAATTGCGAGGTCGTCTTTGCCGAGAGCGTAGAGAAGCTCCGTGGCGCGGACTATCTCGAGCCGCTCGATTCCCCGTGACCGGCTGCTTGGAACGCTGTGCAGTTCGATCTGCGGGAGCCCGAGCTTGGCGCGTGCGAGTTGACCATAGTAACTGGTGGATTGTTCCGCTGCCGACGCGTAGGCGCGACGAGACTCCTGAATCCGGCCTGCCGCTTCGGCGGCGCGACCCTGCCAGTAGCCAGCCCGCGCCAGCGCGGTCGGATTGACGCTGCCAACGCCGATGCGCGCAAAATGCCGGGCAGCCGTATTGGGGTCCTTGAGGAAGCGGAGAGCGATCCAGCCGGCGGTAAACTCTTGTTCCGTTTTGTAGATATCGCGCGCGGGGAGCGCCGCGTCGCGAGCGATGAGATACGCGGTGTGGTACTCTCCGACGTCGATCATCTTGCGCGCGAGTAGCCGCCGCTCGATCCACCACTGATCGACATTGTAAAGTCGGTTGGGATCCCGCGGTGCGCTCTGCATCAGCCGCGCAGCTTCCGCAAACTTCTCTTCACGACGCAGTAGCTGAATGTAGGCCAAGACATAGCCAGGATCGCTGTGCAGTTCGTGTGGTACTTTCTCGAGCAGTGCGCGCAGGCTGGACGATTTGTGATCGGCCGCAATTCGCGCCTTGGCGAGGGCCTCTTGCGACCTTCCGAGACGCTGCGCCGCACGCATTCCGACTTCGCGGTCCTCGCCGTAAAGCATATAATCCATGCGTGCCTTGTGGTCGCTCGGCGTAATCAGCGCTCCGAACATCTCCAGCGCCTTTCCCTCGACCGCGGCCGACATGGCATCGGTTCGCCAGGCCTCGCGGACCAATTGCTCGGCGCGGGCGCGGTCTCCGCGTGTGAGAAGCGCGCTTGCCAGAGCAAAGCGTCCTTTGCCCGACAGTGGTCGTTCATTTTCGAACCAGGCCATCACAGTGGTGCCGTCGCGATGGTCGTCCCATAGCGCAGCTTCCGCGCGCCGGCGCAGGAATGTCTGCGAGGGCCAACTCGGATTGGCGTCGAGGAAGGCGCGGTAGCGCTCGGTCGGCGCGCCGTTGTCGTTGCTGCGCAGGATGATCCATTCGGCGAGCTTGCGAGCCACCGGGTCTGTCATGGTGGCCTGGACCTGGTTGGCCTCCGAAAATTTATTCTTGCGGGTAAGGTCTATGACATTCTCAAGCGCAGCGACATCGGTGCGCGAGGTCGATGACGTTGCGGCCATCGCAGCTCTGGGAGCGGGCTTGCGAGCCGGTGGCGCGGGGAGCGTGGCGTGCTGACGTGTGGCGGGTTGAATGATCGAGGCCGCGGAGGCCTTGCTTTTGCTCGGAGCGACGGTCTTGCCGTGCCCATGGCCGGAGACGGGTTTTGGAACGGCGTGGCCTGAAGGTTTCGACTTCGGCGCGGGACTTTTGGCGACTTTCTCCGCATGGGCGATCCCCGCCCAGAGCGCGGCCGCCACCAGACTCGCGCTTAAAGCCGCGGTTCGTAGCTTTGATGCACGGGCAGGCGATGTCACGACAAATCCCTTTTTCAGCGAATTAAGCAGGCCTCTAAAATCTTATTTACTATTTCATTGAATGTGTGGACAAAACACTAAAACCCCGACATTGCGATCATATGCCTCGACAACGGCGGAATCGCGGCCATGGCTTCAGCCGTGGACCTTTCGTGGCAGCGTCAGACCCGATATGACTGATCCAGCATCAAAATCGGCAGACGGCGAAGCCGCGCAACGTGTTGGAGCGGACTAATGGCAAGCAAGGCGAAGTTCCAAGGATCGTATACGGCCCTGGTGACGCCATTCAAGAACGGCTCCGTCGACGAGGCCGCCTTTCGCAGTCTGGTGAGTTGGCAGATCGCCGAAGGAATCCACGGGCTTGTGCCGGTCGGCACAACTGGTGAGAGTCCTACGCTGAGCCACGACGAACACCGCAAGGTCGTGGAATGGTGCATCGAGGAGGCCGGGGGTCGTGTGCCGGTGATCGCGGGCGCGGGTTCAAATTCGACCCGCGAATCTGTCGATCTGGCCTTGCATGCCGAGAAGGCCGGCGCTGACGCGGTGCTGGTGGTGACGCCGTATTACAACAAGCCAACCCAGGAAGGTTTGTACCAACACTTCAAGACCGTGAACGATGCGATTGGTATTCCTATCATTATCTACAACATTCCCTCGCGCTCGGTCGTTGATCTTTCCGTCGAGACAATGGCGCGATTATTCGAACTGAAGAACATCGCCGGCGTCAAGGATGCTACCGCCAATCTGGCGCGGGTCTCGCTGCAGCGCCGGGCGATGGGGCCAGAATTCATCCAGTTGTCGGGCGAGGATATGACAGCGCTCGCCTTCATGGCGGCGGGCGGACATGGTTGCGTCTCCGTCGTCGCGAACGTCGCGCCGAAATTGTGTGCGGGCCTGATGTCCGCTGTCCTGAAGGGCGACTATGCCACCGGGCTCGCAATTCAGGACCGCCTGGTGCCGCTGCACGATGCTATTTTCAAGGAACCTGGTCTCGCCGGAGCAAAGCATGCGCTCAAGCTGCTCGACCGGATCGACGAAGTCGTGCGGCTGCCACTGATGCCGGTGACCCCGCCGACCGGAAAGCTCATCCGCGATGCCATGGTCCATGCCGGTTTGATGAACTGACTGGGGGCTAATTGCTGCCGCACGTGGCGGTGAAGGACCGCTGGAGATTGCGATGCTCAAAGAATTTCGTGAATTTGCGATGAAGGGCAATGTCGTCGATCTCGCCGTCGGCGTCATCATCGGCGCCGCCTTCGGGGCCATTGTGTCCTCGATGGTAGCCGACGTCATCATGCCGATCATCGGCGCCGTCACCGGCGGCCTCGATTTCTCCAACTATTTCACTGGTCTTTCGAAGGCCGTCACTGCGACCAACCTTGCGGATGCGAAGAAGCAAGGCGCAGTATTGGCTTGGGGCAACTTCCTCACGCTGACGTTGAATTTTATGATTGTTGCTTTCGTCCTCTTCATGGTCATCAAGGGCATGAACAAGCTGAAGCGCAAGGAGGAGGCAGCGCCTGCCGCGCCGCCGAAGCCTTCTCGCGAGGAAGAATTGCTGACCGAGATTCGCGATCTCCTGAAAGCGAAGGTATAGGACGCAACGCCGCCAGATCGGTGTCGCCGCCGTCCCTCGAAAGATAACGCCTGGAGGTTTCAGGGATATGGCCGAGAAAGGCGAGCGCGCCATCAAGGTCGTCGCGGAGAATCGCAAGGCGCGATTCAACTATGCGATCGAGGATACCGTCGAAGCCGGCATTGTGCTGACCGGGACGGAGGTCAAGTCGATCCGTAACGGTAAGACCACGATTGCCGAATCGTATGCCGATTCAAAGAACGGCGAAATCTGGCTTATCAATTCCAACATCCCCGAATATCTGCAAGCCAACCGCTTCAATCACGAGCCGAAGCGGCCGCGCAAGCTGTTGCTCCACAGGAAGCAGATCAACAAGCTGATGGGTGCGGTCGATCGTGAGGGGATGACGCTGATTCCGCTCAAGCTCTATTTCAACGAACGCGGACGGGCCAAGCTGTTGCTGGCGATCGCCAAGGGCAAGAAACTGCACGACAAGCGCGAGACCGAGAAGAAGCGCGACTGGGGCCGCGAAAAGGGCCGGTTGTTGCGGGCGAGGGGATGAGAGTAGCAAGCCTGACGGAGGTCGATCCGGTCGTTAAACTTTGAAGGATCGGTTCAACTTAATTTTAGGGTTGAGGTGATTGGCTCTCGACATGCGCATCAAACAGAAACGTGCGATTCGGCGGATGCGTCGGCGGCATCAACGAGCGTGGCTTGTGCTCGACTCGGTCGAGGGCAGATCCAAATCGGAGTGTGAGGTGATGGACATCTCCCACGATGGCGCGCGCCTGGTGATTGCCTCCGGCCTGACTGTGCCAAAGCGTTTCGGCGTCGCGCTGGTGCCGAATTCAGCGCCGAGGGAATGCGAGCGCGTCTGGCGAAATGGCGAGATGATGGGAATCCGCTTCACGGAGCCGGGATAGACTTGCCGGAGTTTCAGCGGTAGGTCAAATCGGCACGCACCTGCGCGAATACGCTCTCGAACATTGCGGGCGTCAGGACGCGCGTGTTGGTGTTGTAGCGCGAGCAGTGATAGCTATCATAGAGTCTCACCGCACCGACAGGATGCACGGCGCCGTGGGCGAAGGGTGCGGCGGCAGCGCGGACTCCGAGCGCCTTCACAGCGGAATCGTGTGCGACGCGGCCGAGTGCGACCATCGCTCGCAATCTGGGCATTGCCGCAAGCGTGGCGCTGAGAAACGTGCGGCAGGTGTTGATCTCGACCGGTAGAGGTTTGTTTTGCGGCGGCACGCAACGTACCGCATTGCTGATGCGACAATCGATCAGTTTGAGGCCATCGTCGGGGCGGGCCTGGTAACGTCCGGCGGCAAAGCCGTATTTGAGAAGTGTCGCGTAAAGCAAGTCGCCGGCATAGTCTCCGGTGAAGGGTCGCCCGGTGCGGTTGGCGCCTTGCACGCCCGGCGCCAGGCCGACGATCAGAACGGCCGCGTCGGGGTCGCCGAAAGAAGGCACAGGCGCGTTGAACCAATCCGGCTCGCGCGCCCGCACCGAAAGGCGATAGTCGACCAGCCGCGGGCAGAGCGGACAATCACGGCCTGGTTCTGAACTGGCGGAAGCCGCGCCGGACCGAGCGGTTCGGGTGCGCGGGCGTGTTTCAGTCCTCAAAGTCGTCGTCATCGCTCCGGGGTGCCATAGTGGCGGTGCGCTGCAGGAACTGCGGCGCGTGGTGGCGCGATTGACGCTCCGACGGGTCGCGGCCGAGCTTCGACTGCAACTCAACGAGATCGGTGAAGACGTCGGCCTGACGGCGTAGCTCATCGGCGATCATCGGCGGCTGACTTGCGATTGTGGAAACAACGGTCACGCGAACGCCGCGACGTTGTACCGCTTCGACAAGAGAGCGGAAATCGCCGTCGCCCGAGAACAGCACGATCTGATCAACGTGCTCGGCAAGCTCCATCGCATCGACCGCAAGTTCGATGTCCATATTTCCCTTGACCTTGCGACGGCCGCTGGCGTCGATGAACTCCTTGGTGGCTTTCGTGACCACCGTGTAGCCGTTGTAGTCAAGCCAGTCGATCAACGGTCTTATCGATGAGTATTCCTGATCCTCTATGATCGCCGTGTAATAGAAAGCGCGGATGAGGGTGCCTCGGGACTGAAATTCTTTCAGGAGGCGCTTGTAGTCGATGTCGAAGCCAAGCGTCTTGGCTGTTGCGTAGAGATTGGCGCCATCGATGAAAAGCGCGATCTTGTTGGAGGCAGATGGCATCGAGCGTTCTCGTGATCGTTGTTCGCGTTATTGGTGCGGCTGAATTCAGCCCCACGGTTCAATGATGCATCGCGTCTTGCGGATCAGACTGAAGAAGCCAATATGCGCAATGAGGTTGAGGCAAAGGCAGCGTGATACGATGGAGAAGCAATGAAGCGAATTGTTGTCCGGTCAGGACCCTTTTCCACGCTTCTCCGGACGCAGGCCTTCTGGCTCCAATAACGGGTACCAGAGACCGGCCGTCACGCCAAATGCTAAATTCCCTGTTGCGAAACCCGTAAACGCTCTATACGTAGCGTATATATTCACCAGTTTCAGCCCTGCAACGGAGCGACAGGCGATGGCGCGCGTCACCGTGGAAGATTGCATTGATAAAGTCGACAACCGGTTCGACCTGGTTCTTTTGGCCGCCCATCGCGCGCGGACGATTTCATCCGGTTCGCAACTTACGATTGATCGCGATAACGACAAGAATCCCGTTGTTGCGCTTCGTGAGATAGCCGAACAGACCATCTCCCCGGAGGATATGCGCGAAGAGTTGGTTCACTCCTTGCAGAAGTTTGTCGAGGTCGACGAGCCCGAGCCCGACACCGTGCCTTTGATCGGTTCAGCCGGGGCAAGCGTCGATGCGGACGATACCGAGGTTGCCGTCGAGCGCATGACGGAGGAAGAACTGCTGAAAGGCTTAGAGGGACTCGCGCCTCGCGAGGAACAACCCGAAGAGGACGAATGATAGACCTATGCCGACTCTGAGGGGTCAGGTACCCGCGGGTCAGGTTTCCGATTTAGCTGACCACAGAGGTTTGGGTTTGGGCTCAAGGTGGCTTCTCGCAGAATATTTGCGCGGGGTGACAGCGTGTCGTATCGGCGACCGCTTCATAGCCCGTGCGAAGTTTATCCTCATGTTGCGCGCGAGAGCGGCATCGGTCCAGCCGAACTCGCCCGGAATCTTGCTTTTGTAGGGCCAGATACGGTTGTTCGATCAAGTAAATGGGCGCGAACTCCGCTTAAGTATCAATAACCCGCATGCCTGAGGCGCGCCACGGTCGCCAACCGTTTCGGCAACGGTCACCGGCCGCACTGTAAGCAGGGCGGCCAACGCCAAAATTGATGCTTCTTAGCTAGCGACAACCTCAATCGTTCCGTGGTCATCGCAATGATCACCATGAGGATGATGAAGCCGGCCGTTCACGAGGTAATCGACGTGATCGCCATGAGGAACGGCCTGATGTCCGCAGTTGGGGCCGTGGACATGGCCGGCGTCGTGGCCCGCATGACCAAATTCTGGGGTGCAACGGTCGGGATTCTTGGCGTTGACGTCGATGGCGTGCTCTTCAACGATGTCGCCCGCCTGATGGTGCAGATGACCGTCATGCAGGTAATCGACATGATCGCCATGTTTGACCGCGACATGGCCGCATGAAGGTCCGTGCTTGTGGGAATGATCGGCATGGGTATGAGCTGTCATGTACGTTCCTTTCCTGGTTGAAGTTTAGTGGCCTTCACAAGCGTGCCCGATCGCATTGTCCACGAGGTTGAGAACGTGGGTATCGGCTAGCGAATAAAAAATCGTCTGGCCTTTGCGTCGCCGTTTGACGAGATGCGCCGTCAGCAAGACCTTCAAACGGGCGGATATGGTTGTGACTTTCTCCTGTTCGATCTCGGCGAGTTCTCCGACGCTCAGTTCGCGCTTTGATAATCGCAAGACGATACCAAGCCGGTTTGCGTCAGCCAGTGCCTTGAGCATTTCGGCTGCCAGCTCGAGCTGATGCCGATGAAAATCAACCATCATCCTACTTCCAACATTCCAATATACTATGGAATAACGTGCGATCACTGTCAAGTGTCGAGGGCGAGGACGAGGGCCAGGGCGAGGAGAAGGCAGGCTAGTAAAACACCAAGCTCTTTCGCTTTCGATCGGCTTAAGTCGGGACGCGGTGAATATTTGTCGGTTTCTCAGCAGTAAGATGGTCCAATAACGGCTCTGGCGTTGATCACCGTTAGGTCCTTCGGAAGTCGAGGCAGCTAGAAAATAATCGCGCACCGGTTGCGCCGGTCGCATGGATAGGCATCTGGGTTTTATTAAGATCGGGTGTGCCCGAAGATCGAATTCGACTTTCGGTCAAGACAATCTAGGATAGATACTGGAGGGTGAACGGCGGGTTTCGCGCGATGAAGACACTTGGTTCTATGACAGGTTGGCCTCGCAGAAGGCGACAGATAGAGGCCGCGACCGACTCGGCCGCAGCGGCGCCGATGCCGGCTGCCCCCGTCAAGCCGCCGCGTCCGCGAATGATGCGTCAGTACGACCTGGTCGAACGCGTTCGCTCCTACAACCCGGACACAGACGAGGATTTGCTGAACCGAGCCTACGTCTATGCCATGAAAGCTCATGGCGAACAGATACGGGCGTCGGGCGATCCCTATTTCTCCCATCCGCTTGAGGTGGCGGCCATCCTGACCGGTCTCAAGCTCGACGATGCCACCATCGTCGCGGCGCTGCTGCACGATACCATTGAGGACACCGAGGCCACCCGCGCCGAGATCGACAACATGTTCGGGCCAGAGATCGGTGCGCTGGTCGAGGGCCTGACCAAGCTGAAACGGCTGGAATTGGTCTCGCGCGAGGCCAAGCAGGCCGAAAATCTGCGCAAATTGCTGCTGGCGATTGCTGACGACGTCCGCGTGCTGCTGATCAAGCTTGCGGATCGGCTGCACAACATGCGTACTCTCGAGTTCGTGCCGCCGATGTCGCGTCAGCGCATCGCCGAGGAAACCCTCGACATCTACGCGCCTCTTGCAGGCCGCATGGGTATGCAGGAGATGCGCGAGGAGCTTGAGGATCTGGCGTTCCAGACCCTCGATCCGGAAGCCCACGCCGTGGTGGGGCAGCGGCTTGATGCGCTGGCCGAGCGTAACCGCAACCTCATCGGCGAGATCGAGAGCCAGCTCACGACCAGTCTTGCGAACAAAGGTATCGCTTCGCGGGTAAGCGGTCGTCGTAAGCAGCCGTTTTCGATCTGGACTAAGATGGAACGAAAGTCGGTCGGGTTCGAGCAGCTTTCCGATATTTTCGGATTTCGCGTCGTAATGCCCGATGTCGAAGCCTGCTATCGCGCTCTCGGTGTGGTCCACATGACGTGGCCGGTCGTGCCAGGCCGTTTTAAGGACTATATCTCGACTCCGAAACAGAACGACTATCGCTCGATCCACACCACGGTGATCGGACCTGGCAATCAGCGTGTCGAATTGCAGCTCCGAACCGAGGAGATGGATTGCATCGCCGAGCTCGGCATCGCCGCACATGCCTTTTACAAGGAAGGCGCGGGCTCGCCGACCGAATTGCTCAATCGCGAGTCCAATGCGTTCGCATGGCTGCGTCATACCATCGAAATGCTATCGGAAAGCGCCAATCCGGAAGAGTTCCTCGAACACACCAAGCTCGAATTGTTTCACGATCAGGTCTTCTGCTTCACCCCGAAGGGGAAGTTGATCGCGCTGCCGCGGCACGCCAATGTCATCGACTTCGCCTACGCCGTGCATACCGACGTCGGCAACAGCACGGTGGGTTGCAAGATCAACGGCAAGTTCGCGCCGCTGTCGTCGCGATTGCAGAATGGTGACGAGGTCGAGATTCTGACTTCGGACGCTCAGTCCGCACCGCCATCTGCCTGGGAATCGCTTGCGGCAACCGGCAAAGCGCGGGCGGCGATCCGGCGCGCCACGCGAGCCGCCGTGCGCGGTCAGTATGTCAGCCTTGGTCGGCGGATCGTGGAACGCCTGTTCATCCGCGCGAAGATAGAATACGCCGACGACAAGCTCACCGGCGCGTTGCACCGGTTGGCGCGCGCCACGATTGAGGATGTCATGGCTTCGGTGGGTCGGGGGGAAATGCGCGCCGCCGATGTCGCGCGCGCGATGTACCCAGACTACAAGGAGGAGCGCTTAGGGCGCCCAGGCGTCAAGAAGAGTCTGGCGGCGAAACTCAAATTGAAATCGCTGCCGGATCCTGCTCGTGGCCCGTCGGTGATCCCGATAGGCGGCATCAATTCGGGTTTGCCGATCAAGTTCGCGCCCAGTGGCGGCGCGGTGCCGGGTGATCGTATCGTCGGCATCGTCACGCCTGGTGAGGGCATCACGATCTATCCGATTCAGTCGCCGGCGCTGACGAATTTCGAGGAAGAGCCCGAGCGCTGGCTCGACGTTCGTTGGGACGTCGACGACACCACGCCTCAGCGGTTCCCGGCGCGCATCGTGCTGGATAGCCTCAACGAACCCGGCAGCCTCGCGCAGGTCGCGACCGTGATCGCCGAGCACGATGGCAATATTGACAATATCAGCATGACGAGGCGCTCGTCCGACTTTACCGAGATGACCATCGATCTCGAGGTCTACGATCTCAAGCATCTCAGCGCCATCATCGCCCAGTTACGTGCCAAGGACGTTGTGGCACGGGTCGAGCGGGTCAATGGCTAGTAATAAAGTGATATGGATCGCGACCGGCCTTCATGTGCAATCTCAGTTTGTCTTCCTAAGACGGCACAATCGACTGCTCACATTTTAGTTTAACGTCGCGATGCTAAGCCAACGCGATACTATGCAGATTTAGAGTTGTTTGATGTCCCATCCTCCATCCATACGCCTAGGAGTTAATGTCGATCACGTCGCCACTATTCGTAACGCGCGCGGTGGCGATCGGCCGGATGTGGTGCGAATAGCGCTCGCGGCGATTGCGGCTGGCGCCGACGGCATTACCGCGCACCTGCGCGAGGATCGCCGTCATATTCGCGACTCCGACATGGCGCGGCTAAAGGCTGGAATTGCAAAGCCTCTCAATTTCGAGATGGCGGCGACGACGGAGATGCAAGGGATTGCGCTCGCCACCAAACCGCACGCCGTTTGTCTGGTCCCCGAGCGGCGGGAGGAGCTGACCACCGAGGGCGGTCTCGACGCGGCCGGCCAATACAACGCGCTGGCGCCTTTCATCGCAAAACTGAACGACGCCGGCATCCGGGTCTCGCTGTTCATCGCCGCCGACCCCAGGCAGATTGAGGCTGCGGCGAAACTGCGCGCGCCGGTGATCGAGATTCACACCGGTGGCTGGTGCGATGCTGTCGTGGAAGATGACAAAGAGAAGGCGGATGCCGAGTGGCGTCGTATTGTCGAAGGCGCGGCGTTAGCCAAGTCGGCGGGCCTTGAGGTTCATGCCGGCCATGGTCTCGATTACGCGACGGCGGAGACGATTGCGGCTCTGCCCGAGATCGTCGAACTGAATATCGGATACTTTATGATGGGCGAGGCGTTGCTCGTCGGCGTCGCCGAGACCGTTCGCACCATGCGTGCGGCCATGGATCGCGGACGCGCAACGTTGAAGATGCGGACGGCATGATCATTGGCATCGGCTCCGACTTGATCGATATTCGCCGCGTGGCGACAGTCATGGAGCGTCATGGGGATCGATTTCTCAACCGGATCTTCACGGAGGTCGAGCGGGCGAAGGCCGAGCGGCGCGCCAGCAATGAGAAGATGGTGGTTGCGACCTATGCGAAGCGGTTTGCCGCGAAGGAAGCGTGCGCCAAGGCGCTCGGGACCGGAATCCGGCAGGGCGTATGGTGGCAGGACATGGGCGTCATCAGTCTGGCGACCGGGCAACCCTCTATGAGGCTAACAGGCGGGGCGCTGAAGCGGCTGGAACTGCTCACGCCCTCCGGCCTTGAGGCCCGCATTGACGTAAGCCTTACCGATGACTGGCCGTTGGCGCAGGCTTTCGTCATAATTTCGGCCGTCGCACCGGGCAAATTTTGAGTCGGCTGGCAATAGGCTTAAACTAAAATATGCTATTTATCAGATAGTTATATGATTTTCACGACACGGTTGATTGCGCGGTCGTAAACAACCGTCTAAAACGCCGCAGGGACCACGATCAGGGTGAATCAGCTCGAATCGTGACGAATTGCGTGCGAGTTCGTCCAAATACCAGAATTCACTGCGTTATTGTGCGGAACGGATACGCTTCGCTTGAAACGCTTTGCCATCGCTTCGAAGCGGCGGCCACCGAGATAGGGAAACGATGAGCGTGTCATCCGGAACCAAAACTGAAAGCGGCGTCGGCGAGACCGTCCGTGTCGTTATCCACGCTCTCCTAATCGCACTGGTGATCCGGACCTTTCTGTTCCAGCCGTTCAACATCCCCTCGGGCTCGATGAAGGCGACGCTATTGGTAGGTGACTACCTGTTCGTTTCGAAATACTCATACGGCTACAGTCACTACTCCATCCCATTCTCACCGCCGTTGTTTTCAGGGCGGGTGTTCGGTTCTGAACCGAACAGGGGCGATGTCCTGGTGTTTCGTCTGCCGAAGGATAACACCACCGACTATATCAAGCGGGTGATCGGGCTGCCGGGCGACCACATCCAGATGAAGGAGGGGCTGCTCTACATCAACGACACACCGGTGCAGCGCGAACGGTTGCCGGATTTCGTGGGTGAAGACCCTTGCGGCTCCGATGCGACGGCGCGCGTAAAGCAATGGCAGGAAACGCTGCCGAACGGTGTCACCTACAAAACGCTCGATTGCGTCGATAACGGCTTCTACGACAATACCAACGTCTACACCGTGCCGCCGGGCCATTTCTTCATGATGGGCGACAACCGCGACAACTCGACCGACAGCCGCGTGCTCTCCGCGGTTGGTTATGTGCCGTTCGAGAATCTGGTCGGACGGGCGCAGATGATCTTCTTTTCGATCGCGGAGGGCGAGCATGCCTGGCAGATTTGGCGCTGGCCCGCCGCGGTGCGCTGGAATCGCATATTCTCCATCGTGCGATGATCGACGAATCGGCTGATATTAAGCCAGTCCCGCCTCCCCACGACGTAGCCGTGCCATCCGGCGCGGAGCCGGTGGCGCTTGCCCCGAAGAAGAAGCGAGCCCGGACCACCACAAAAGCCATTATGGCCGCGATCGAACAGCGGTTGGGTCATAAGTTTGCTGATATCTCGCTGCTCACGACGGCCTTCACCCATGTCTCGGCGCTAAAGTCATCGCGCGGACGCTGCGATAGCTACCAGCGTCTCGAATTCCTCGGCGATCACGTGCTCGGTCTGGTGGTTTCCGACATGCTCTACCGTGCCTTCCCGCAGGCGGATGAGGGCGAATTGTCGAAGCGCCTGGCTGATCTGGTGCGCAAGGAGACGTGTATCGACGTTGCCAAGTCGCTCGATCTGCAAGAGGGCGTCAAGCTCGGCGCGGTCGGCGCTGGCGCCGGGGCTCGGCTACGCCGGTCCGTGCTCGGCGACATTTGCGAGGCGGTGATTGGGGCGGTTTATCTCGACGGTGGCTATGTGGCGGCAGCTACTTTCGTCGAACACAACTGGCTTGAGCGGATGCGCAAGCCAGTGCGACCGCTGCGCGACCCCAAGACCGTGCTGCAGGAGTGGGCGCAGGGCAAGGGGCTGCCGACGCCGGTTTACCGCGAAGTGGAGCGCACCGGGCCGCATCACGACCCGCGCTTCCGCGTTGCGGTGGAATTGCCGGGGTTGGAGGCTTCGGAAGGTATCGGCGGAAGTAAGCGTGCGGCGGAGAAGGCTGCGGCATCCGCCATGATCGCTCGTGAAGGTGTCAAGTGAGCGAGACCGGCCCGGCTGCGCGATGCGGTTTCGTGGCGTTGATCGGAGCACCGAACGTCGGCAAGTCGACCCTGGTGAACGCGCTGGTCGGCTCCAAAGTCACTATCGTCTCGCGCAAGGTGCAGACCACCCGTGCGCTGATCCGCGGCATTGTTGTCGAGAACAACGCCCAGATCATTCTGGTCGATACTCCCGGTATCTTCGTCCCGAAGCGGCGGCTCGATCGCGCCATGGTTTCGACCGCATGGAGCGGAGCCTACGACGCCGATCTCGTCTGCGTGCTTCTCGACGCACGCGCGGGCATCGATGACGAGGCCGACGCCATCCTGACGAAGCTAGCTGGCGTGGCGCATCCGAAAATTCTGGTGCTGAACAAGATCGACCTCGTCCCCCGCGAAAAGCTGCTGGCGCTGACCAGCGCGGCCAACGAACGTCTCTCGTTCGAGAATACGTTCATGGTATCGGCGTTGTCGGGCGACGGCACCGATGATCTGCGTCGTGCGCTGGCCGAGCGCGTTCCGGAAGGGCCGTTCCACTATCCGGAAGACCAGATGTCGGATGCCCCGCTGCGTCATCTCGCTGCCGAAATCACCCGCGAGAAAATCTACCGCCATCTGCATCAGGAACTGCCGTATCAATCAACCGTCGAGACCGACACCTGGACCGAACGCAACGATAAGACGGTTCGTATCGAGCAGACCATCTTTGTTGAACGTGACAGTCAGCGTAAGATCGTTCTGGGAAAGAGCGGCGCGACCATCAAGGCGATCGGCGCCGAATCCCGCAAGGAGATCGGCGAGATCATCGGGCAGCCCGTGCATCTGTTTCTGTTCGTGAAGGTGCGTGAGAAGTGGGGCGACGATCCGAACCGTTATCGAGAAATGGGACTGGAGTTTCCCAAGGAATAGGCCGACGGAATGACCATCCCTAGAAACGTGCTGCGGTTTGAAGCTCTGCTGTACCTTTCGCTCCTGATCGATACGTTGTCGGCTGCTTTCATTGCACGCCCGTCGGCCGAAATCGACCAAGCGGCTGCGGTGAGCGCCGATACGTTCGTCGTTATGGTGTTCATATTCTTTCTGCTTCTGGTGTGGCTTGCAGCACGGCAACGAAAGAATTGGGCCCGATGGGCGCTGGTCGTCGCGCTTGCGCTTTCGGTGCTTTCGATGCTCGGTTCCTTGAGCTATGGGCTGACTCTGGCATTGGTAGTCGATCTGTTTTCGACCGGTCTGGCCGGAGCCGGACTATATTTTTCATTCTCCGATGACGCGGAAAAGTGGTTCCACTGACGGTGCAATCGAATTGCTGCGAAACGGCAGGATACCGTAGACTGGCGCCATGGAATGGACCGACGACGGCATCGTGCTCGGAGTGCGGCGACATGGCGAGTCCGCGGCCATCGTCGAGCTTTTGACCCGCAGCCATGGTCGCCATCTTGGCCTTGTACGTGGCGGGGCCGGATCGCGGATGCGTCCGTTGTTACAACCCGGAAATTCGGTCAACGCGCTGTGGCGGGCGCGGCTTGACGAGCACCTCGGCACCTATGTGCTGGAAGGAACGCGCATGCGCGCAGCGAGCCTGCTCGCATCGTCACATGCAACCTATGGCGTGACCCATCTGGCGGCGTTGGCGCGCCTGCTGCCGGAGCGCGACCCGCATGAAGGCATGTTTGCGATGCTGGAACGGACGCTGGATGATTTTGATTACGCGGGCGGGGCGGCGATCCATCTGGTCCGGTTCGAGCTGGCGATGCTGACCGAGCTCGGTTTCGGCCTCGATCTGTCGGCCTGTGCGGCCACGGGCGCTACCGCAGACCTCATCTACGTCTCCCCGAAATCGGGCGGGGCGGTGTCGCGGCAGGCCGGCGAGCCCTGGCGCGACCGGCTCTTACCGCTGCCACCTTTTCTCCGCGCGATCGACGACGAGCAAAACTGCTGGTCGGAACAAGACCTGCTGGACGGGTTTGAGTTAACCGGGCGCTTCCTGCTGCGCCATGTACTGGAGCCGCGCGGGCAGGGCCATTCCGACGCTCGCGCCGGGTTTATCAACGCGGTGGTGCGAAAGCGGGCAGCGGCAATTCCGGAGGGCGCGCGCCGGGACTGGCGAAGGCAGGGCATCTAGTTAGCCGTAGGTTGAGTTTACACCCTCCCTCGAGAAGGGGAGGTCATTCGCACACCTTGTCGCCGTACCTGACAGGCGTTAACCCGTCCGTATGGGAAAACGATTGATTCCGGCTGAGCCGGCCGAAATTCACGAAGTGCAACTGCGGGAGGCTCTGGAAGAGCGCTATCTCGCCTATGCGCTGTCCACGATCATGCATCGCGCATTGCCGGACGCCCGTGACGGCTTGAAACCCGTGCATCGGCGTATCCTTTACGGCATGCGGTTGCTGCGGCTCGATCCCGGCTCGGCCTTCAAAAAGTCTGCCAAGATTGTTGGTGATGTGATGGGCTCGTTCCATCCTCACGGTGATCAAGCGATCTACGATGCCATGGTGCGGCTCGCGCAGGATTTCGCCTCGCGATATCCGCTGGTCGACGGCCAAGGAAATTTCGGCAACATCGACGGCGATAATCCCGCCGCCTACCGTTACACCGAAGCGCGCATGACCGATGTGGCGCGGCTGCTGCTCGATGGCATCGACGAGGACGCCGTCGAGTTTCGTCCGAACTATGATGGCCAGAGCCGCGAGCCGGTGGTGCTGCCCGGCGGCTTTCCCAACCTGCTCGCCAACGGCGCGCAGGGTATCGCGGTCGGGATGGCCACCGCGATTCCACCGCACAACGCCGCCGAACTTTGCGACGCCGCGCTACATCTGATCGACAAGCCTGACGCGAAATCGAAATCGTTGCTGAAATGGGTCAAAGGGCCGGACTTCCCGACCGGCGGCATCATCATCGATTCCAAAGAGAGCATCGCTGAGGCCTACACGACCGGGCGCGGCGCCTTCCGCACCCGAGCCAAGTGGCATCAGGAAGAAGGCGCGCGCGGCACCTGGGTCATCGTGGTCACGGAGATTCCGTGGCTGGTGCAGAAATCACGACTGATCGAGAAGATCGCCGAACTGCTCAACGAGAAGAAGCTGCCGCTGGTCGGCGATATCAGGGACGAGTCGGCCGAAGACATCCGCGTTGTCATCGAGCCAAAGTCGCGCAACGTCGATCCCGAGCTGGTGATGGAATCGCTCTTCAAGCTGACCGAGCTTGAGAGTCGCATTTCGCTCAACCTCAACGTTCTCATCAAAGGCAAGATTCCAAAAGTCGTCGGCCTTGCGGAGTGCCTTCGCGAATGGCTGGACCATCTGCGCGACGTGCTGTTGCGTCGCTCCGCCTATCGCAAGGCGCAGATCGAGCACCGGCTGGAAGTGCTTGGCGGCTACCTGATCGCGTATCTGAACATCGACAAGGTTATCAAAATCATCCGCACCGAAGACGAGCCGAAGCCAGCCCTGATGAAGGCGTTCAAGCTGACGGAGGTCCAGGCGGAGGCCATCCTCAACATGCGCCTGCGTAGTTTGCGCAAGCTCGAGGAAATGGAGATACGCACCGAGGACAAGAACCTGCGGGCGGAACTCAAGGGTATCAATGCCGTGCTGGGCTCCGAAGCCAAGCAGTGGGAGAAAGTCGGCGAGCAGGTGCGCAACGTGCGTGACATGTTTGGCCCCAAGACACCGCTCGGCAAGCGCCGCACCGTCTTTGCCGACGCGCCCGAGCACGATCTTGCCGCGTTGGAAGAATCGCTGGTCGAGCGCGAGCCGGTCACGGTCGTTGTATCCGACAAGGGTTGGGCGCGGACGCTGAAAGGTCACGTCGAAGATCTGTCGAACCTGTCCTTCAAGACCGACGACAAGCTCGGCTTCGCGTTTTTCGCTGAAACGACGTCAAAGCTGTTGCTGTTCGCCACCAACGGTAAATTCTATTCGCTCGACGTCGCGAAGCTGCCAGGCGGACGCGGTCATGGCGAGCCGATCCGCCTATTCATCGATCTCGAGCAGGATGCAGCGATCGTTTCGCTATTCGTCCACACTGGCGGCCGCAAGTTTCTGATCGCGAGCCATGAGGGGCAGGGGTTCGTCGTCAACGAAGACGATTGCGTCGGCACCACGCGCAAGGGCAAGCAGGTGCTCAATGTCGAGATGCCGAACGAGGCCAAGGCGATTGTGACGGTCGCGGGCGATCAGGTCGCGGTCATCGGCACCAACCATAAGATGGTGATCTTTCCGCTCGATCAGGTGCCGGAGATGACGCGCGGCCGCGGCGTGCGATTGCAGAAGTACAAGGACGCAGGGCTGTCCGACGTCGCCGTGTTCGATTCGAAAACCGGATTGACGTGGCGGGATTCTGCGGGCCGCGAGCAAGGCTTGAGCTGGAAGGAGTTGTCCGACTGGCGTGGCAACCGCGCCGACGCCGGACGCCTCGCGCACGGCCTACCGAAATCGAACAGGTTCGGCCGAACCATATGACATCGCGGATATAGCGTTTTCGAGCGAAGTGGATACCGGTTCGCGTGAAGAAAACGCGTCAAATCAAAATCCTGGACACCTGAGCGGATACGACCATGACCGTGACGATCTATCATAACCCGTCTTGTGGAACCTCCCGCAACACGCTGGCAATGATCCGGGAGAGCGGCGAGGAGCCGGTGATCGTCGAATATCTCAAGCACCCGCCGGACCGTGCGCGGCTTCGTGCGCTGGCCGACGCCATGGGTCTCCCCATTCGCGGGCTGCTGCGGGAGAAGGGCACGCCCTACGCCGAACTCGATCTTGGCAACCCCAAATGGACCGACGACCAGCTTCTCGATTTCATCCTGGCGCACCCGATCTTGATTCAACGCCCGATCGTGGAAACCCCGAAGGGCGTGCGGATTTGCCGTCCGGCCGAAACGGTGCTCGAACTGCTCGATTCTCCCGTCGCTTCCGGCAAGTAGTCTCACATACCAGCATCCTTGAATCCCGCGATCTTCGCGTCGCGGAGCATCGCCGCTCGCGAACCGCGTGGCGGAAACCGCTACACACATTATTTCTCATCTTGCTCTAGATGCATTTGCAAATGAGTTGCAATAAAAGTGAAGTTAGCCCATTATCTCGTCCGATGGATATGAAAGCATCCGCTTTGTCGCCCGAACCGGCTTCGGAGCCGTCGCAAGGGACCTTCTCGGCTGGGGCTGGCTGGAGTTCGGAAGCGCCAGTCCGTCCCAGTCTCGAGGAGGTCCATGCGACGGTGCGGGTTCCCGCGACCGGGCACTGGCTGCGTCGCATGCTGGCCTTTGCGGGACCCGGTTACATGGTCTCGGTGGGGTATATGGACCCCGGCAACTGGGCCACAGACATCGCGGGCGGCTCGAAGTTCGGTTACACGCTGCTGTCTGTCATCCTGCTGTCGAACCTCATGGCGATCCTGTTGCAGGCCCTGGCCGCCCGGCTTGGTATCGCTGCCGGCCTTGATCTCGCGCAGGCATGCCGCGCCAGCTATTCGCGGCCCGTCAATTTCATGCTCTGGCTGGTCTGTGAGGCCGCGATCATTGCCTGCGATCTGGCCGAGGTGATCGGCACGGCGATTGCGCTGCAATTGTTGTTCGGCATCCCGCTGATCGGCGGCGCGCTGATCGCGGCGCTGGATGCCTTTTTGCTGCTGCTGTTGATGAACCGCGGCTTTCGTTTTCTCGAGGCTTTCGTGGTCGCGCTATTGATCGTGATCGCGGTCTGTTTTGCGATCCAGATCGCCGCCGCCGCGCCTCCGGTCGCCGAGATCTTGCGCGGCTTCACGCCGTCACGCGAGATCGTCACCAATCCGGCAATGCTCTATATCGCCATCGGCATTATCGGCGCGACGGTCATGCCGCATAACCTCTATCTGCATTCGTCGATCGTGCAGACTCGGGCATACCCGCGAACCACGGAGGGACGGCGGAGTGCGATCCGCTGGGCGACCGCCGATAGCACGCTAGCCTTGATGCTGGCTCTGTTCGTCAACGCCGCCATTCTGATCGTAGCTGCCGCGGTGTTTCACCGCAGCGGCCACACCGAAGTGGCTGAGATCGGAGATGCGTTCAGGCTGCTGTCGCCGCTATTGGGGCTCGGCATCGCATCAACGCTGTTCGCGGTCGCGCTTCTCGCCTCCGGCATCAATTCTACAGTGACGGCGACGCTCGCAGGCCAGATCGTGATGGAAGGCTTTCTGCGTTTGCGGATGCCAGTGTTGGCGCGGCGGTTGGTCACCCGCGGCATAGCCATCGTTCCCGTGATCGTCGTCACCGCGCTTTATGGCGAGAGCGGAACCGCACAGCTTCTCGTTCTCAGTCAGGTCATTTTGTCGATGCAATTGCCGTTCGCGGTAATCCCGCTGGTCCGCTTTGTTTCGGACCGGCGCAAGATGGGCGAGTTCGCGATTTCAACCGGGACCGCCGCCGTGGCGTGGATTATCGCCGGCGTGATCGTGATCCTCAATCTCAAGCTGCTGGCAGACACGTTCGCCGGATAGGCGAGGGCCGAGGTTTTTTTAACCTAGGCTACAGCAGCACATCCTATGCTGTATCGAATTCGTTCGGATGTGTGCTGGACCGTCGGAAGGCTCTCCGCATGAAGCCATCGGAATTCTAGGTTTGTGATTTCCTGCCTGCGGCAACTATAGCTTCAGTTCTGGCGGCTGCACACCCGAGGTCATTCTTTGCTTCGAACCGCCGCTGGACAAGAATGGTGAGCAAGAGCCGAGCAATCATTAGATCTGGCAGAGTTTAGGAAATGGACATCAAGCCAGCCTTTCTGCACCTGTCGATAGTGCCGAGGACTGTTGCCACGTTCGCGCTGATGATTGTGGGAGCGGTGCTGAACGGTTTTTCAATTGCTCCAGCTCGCGCGGATTCGTTTCTCGGGATGGAAGGTTATATCGCTCCATTTTACTTCTGGACGGATCGGATGGACATGATCGATGTGCGACTGCGTCGCAATTGGCTGGGTTCAAACGAAGATGCGACACTGAGGATACCGCGTGGTTACATTTTCTTTGTAGCCGAACCACAGAAGCAACAGAGTGACGCGGGCCTTCCGCAGCGGGTTGACGTTACTGAAGTGGCCGTGGCCATACTTCATGGCCGCACGGAGTCCTATGTCGCTCGCCTCAAAGACCTCAAAGCGCAGAAAGACTCTGATTTCCCGCTCCGGGATACGCTGCGAGCGGAGGTTGCCACTGTCACGCTAAACTACACTGTTCCTCCCCCTCGACAGGTAACTAGCGATACGAGAGTTCGCAGTACGTCAATCGAGGTTCCTTTGAGGGGCTCATCGCGACCAGATTAGGGTCGTATGGAGCATCTATCGAACTTTATTCGCCGAATAATACCGAAGAGTTTTTCGCCGCCAGATGTTTCGAGCCGACCCGTCCTAGTTATTGGTGCAAATACGAGTTTGAAGTCTGTGACCACATAAGTGCCGACGCCAGCTTCATGGACCTGCGTCTGCACGGCGGTCTGCGTTATGCCAATGAGCGCGTGCGCTATCTGAAGGCGACGATTCGATCCTGGATAACGTCTTGTGGCCCAAATGAGGAGAGCATTCGATAACCGTCAGCCAACTGACCGCTGCCGTCT
Source organism: Nitrobacter sp. TKz-YC02 (assembly GCF_049852135.1). Taxonomy (NCBI): domain Bacteria; kingdom Pseudomonadati; phylum Pseudomonadota; class Alphaproteobacteria; order Hyphomicrobiales; family Nitrobacteraceae; genus Nitrobacter; species Nitrobacter sp. TKz-YC02. The sequence continues at coordinate 2,137,564 of NZ_CP180728.1, read as the reverse complement.
CATCGGCTATGGCTGATCTGCCGCGTCGCCTGTCGATTGACTGTTCTCATCCACGCGCAACCAGCCCGTCGGCGCAAGGCGCTGCTGTGGCAGGAAGCGGCCCTTGTAATCCATCTTCCGCGATCCCTCGATCCAGTAGCCGAGATATACGTAAGGTAGGCCGAGCCGCCGCGCGCGCGAGATGTGATCGAGGATGATGAAGGTGCCGAGCGAACGGTTTTGTTCGGCCGGTTCGAAAAACGAATAAACCATCGAGAGCCCGTCGCTGAGCACATCGGTCAGCGCCACGCCCACCAGTTCGCCGCGTTCGTTGTTGCCGATGTTCGGGCGGCGCCTGCGATATTCGATGATGCGGGTCTCGACGTGGCTGTCTTCCACCATCATCGCGTAGTCCAGCACGGTCATATCGGCCATGCCGCCGTGGCGGTGGCGCTGGTCCAGATAAGCGCGAAATACCGAGTATTGCTCCGACGTCGGCATTGCGGCACGCAGGTTGCCGACAATGTCAGCGTTCCGCGCCAGCACCCTGCGAGCACTGCGCGACGGCCGAAACTCATCGGCGATCACCCGCACGGAAATGCAAGCACGACACTGGTCGCAAGCCGGACGATAGGCGATCGACTGACTGCGGCGGAAACCGCCATGGGTCAGCAGATCGTTGAGTTCGCCCGCCTTTTCGCCGACCAGATGAGTGAATACCTTGCGCTCGCTGCGATCGGGCAAATACGGACACGGCGAAGGCGCGGTCAAATAGAACTGCGGGGTATCTCGCGAGTGCTGGGTCACGGCGCCTTGTCAGCCTCCGACAAATTACATTCCAGCATCGCGCTCCCAGGGCTGACCGTCAATCCGGGTTGCCGCGATATCAATAGCTTCCATGTGGTTCCGCAACTGTCGCAAGATCCGAATTGTTGATGATGACGGTTCCCAACAACATGTCGTGCAGCATGCGTCGCCGGTTGTTGAACAGGCTAATCACGAGGATAAGCGGCGTAAACATCGATACCGAGATCCAGAACAGAATCGCGTGCATGGCGCCGAGCACAAAATAACTCGGCTCGCCGGACCATGTGCGCATTTCCAGACCCATGGCCCGCATCCCAACCGTCGCCGAATGCGGTCCGCCAAGTGACGCGCCATAGTAGACGACGGCCCAGATCAAGGAGGCGGGCGACACCAGCCAGAACAGCGCCCAACCGAGCCCGAGCGTAATGACGCCGAACATTGCGATGAAGATCACGCCGAGGATCACTGGTATCGAAAGCACCAGCAGATCGATCAGAAACGCAAAAAAGCGCCGGATCAAAACACCGCGAAACAGCTCAGGCTGCATCCAGGGGTCGAACGCATGCCGCTGAAACTCGGCAGAGTTGCCGCTCTGCGCAGTGTTGAAGCCACCATCGGCCATGTCCAATCCTCCACGGCGCTCAGCACGGCATTTCTGCCGCCCTTCGACATGGCGACGTGCTGCCTGGGTTACAAGCCCTCAGAAGCTCAGAGGCGTACGGAACGACGGCATACGGGCCGGGGAGGGAGGGTCAGCCGTTTTTTTGTTTCAGCTTCTCGGCGGCCGCCGCAGCAAAATAGGTGAGTACCCCGTCGGCGCCGGCGCGTTTGAAGGCAACGAGGCTTTCCATCATCGCCCGGTCGCGGTCAATCCAGCCGTTGCCTGCCGCGGCGGCGATCATCGCGTACTCGCCCGACACCTGGTAGGCGAAGGTTGGCATTCCAAACGTGTCTTTTACTCGCCGCACGATGTCGAGGTAGGGCATACCGGGCTTCACCAAGACCATATCGGCGCCCTCGGCAATATCGAGTTCGACTTCACGCAGCGCTTCGTCGGAGTTGGCGCTGTCCATCTGGTATGTGCGCTTGTCCCCGGTGAGCGCCTTGGCCGAACCGATGGCGTCGCGGAACGGGCCGTAAAACGCGGATGCATACTTCGCGGCATACGCCATGATCTGCACATCGACGAACCCCGTTTCGTCGAGAGCCCTTCGAATCGCACCGACGCGGCCGTCCATCATGTCGGACGGAGCAATGATGTCGCAGCCGGCTTCCGCCTGCACCAGCGCCTGCTGGACCAGAACCGCAACGGTTTCATCGTTGAGTATCCTGCCGTCCTCGATCAGACCGTCATGGCCATGACTGGTGAAGGGGTCGAGCGCCACGTCGCAGAGCACGCCGAGGTCCGGAAATTCCCGTTTGATGGCGCGGACCGACTTGCAGACCAGATTCTTGGTATTGAGGGCTTCGCTGCCGGAGAGGTCTCGCAAGGCGGGATCGGTGTAGGGGAACAGCGCGATGCAGGGGATGTTCAGCTTGAGCGCTCGTTCAGCGTCACGCACGCACTGGTCCACGCTAAGACGGTCGACCCCGGGCATTGAGGGAATAGGCGTCCGTCCGTTGGCGCCATCGGCGACGAACAGCGGCCAGATGAGGTCGTCGGTTGTCAGAACGCTTTCGCGGACCAGGCGGCGGGCCCATTCCGCCTTGCGGTTACGACGAAGCCGGGCCACGAGATCGAGCGGAGGGGCAGTGATCGTGACATCGCGGCGGGGTCCATCCCGCATTTCAATGGGACGCCCGTATTTTATCGCCATGTTGCCGACACTCCCGAAGGCCAGAACCAATTGGATTTTTGTAGCATCAGGAACCGGCTTCGTCACCGCGCTCGTGCATCTCGGTGCATTGCAATTGATTTTATGGTTCCGGAAAGTCATGAATTGATCTCGCATGGCTGTCGGTTCCGGTTGTGAGCATCCTGATGTCTAAAACCTCATCGCGCGAGCAGATCCCGCGGGATCAAGCCATGTCGGTGGCAAGAAGTTCGACGGCACAGACAGAAGCCGACGAAAATCTCTGGACCCGGCGACTGGTGGTATTTCTGCGGGCCATGGCGGTGCTATCGCTCGTCGTTGGGCTCTATCATTGGGCTCAATTGACCGGATTCATAGGCAGCGAGGACGACGCCTTTGAGAACCAGATGGTGGCCTGGCAGGCGGCGACGATCTACTTCGCCGTGATCGAGCTTGTCGCTGCCGTGGGTCTATGGCTGGCCACGCCATGGGGCGCCGTTGTGTGGCTTACCACGGTGGTCTCAATGGCCGTCGTCGAACTTATGTTTCCGGCGATCTACGGCGGCAACCTGATCATCGTCGGATTGGAAACTGCATTGCTCACGGCCTATCTGGCGCTGGCATGGATGGCTGCGCGTGAACGGCCGCCATAGATGAGACGTGCGACGAGCGTTGGGCCGATAGAAGGGAGCACAGTTTGAACTGTAGCGGCCCTTCGGAACGGACGTCATTTCCAGATCGGAGATGACGAAGTCCCGTAAAGTTTTCCGAGAATTTTTCGCAATAAGAATTTGGTCACCCTAACGGCCCGGTTATCTATATTGACCGAGTATTTCAAATCTGAGCCGTGCTGTTTCTGAATGCGACAGTGGTCGCACACGAAGCGTGAACAGCGCAGCGGAAACGTCAACGAAGGGTTGCGAAATGCCCTTTTCTGGCGACTTAATCGGCGATTCACTCTCTTAAATTCATGATGTCTTTATTGTCTTATTTAAGCTGATCTTCAAACGCCCCCCCTAAGGTCTCAGCTATCAGGCGGAACACAAGTTTCGTCGAATAAGTCGAAAAACGACAACAGGGGATGTCACCATGAAAGCCGTTGCGAAGGCTCACGAGCCCGCGGAACAGGTCGCCGGCCAGGCACCGGTGCAGTCGCTCTATCTCGAGGCATTGACCTTGGTCGAGCGACTGCATCGCAGACTGCTCGATGTCATTAAAGATGAATTCGATCGTCGCGGTCGGGCCGACATCAATTCGGTGCAGGCGCTTCTTCTCTATAACATCGGCGACAAGGAACTAACGGCCGGTGAGCTGCGAACCCGCGGCTACTATCTCGGCTCCAACGTTTCTTACAATCTGAAGAAGCTCGTCGAGCTTGGATTCCTCGATCATCAGCGCTCGCGCGTGGATCGCCGCTCGGTGCGAATCCGCTTGACCACGCAGGGCCAGGAGATTCGACGTATCGTGGAAGCGCTTTATCAAAAGCACGTCAAGACTGTCGAACAGGTCGGCGGCATCTCGAACGAGGAGTTCGCAACGCTGAACAAGTCGCTGCATCGCCTTGAGCGCTTCTGGACTGACCAGATTCTGTATCGGCTCTGAGTTTTCTCCGGAACAGGGCGAAGTCGGCAGCAAGATCGGCAGCCCGTTCTCCGGATACCCTGCGATATTCCCTGCATTTGCGCCCATCGGCCCGGTTCGTCCGGAGCCGGGGGCGTTTTGTTGTTGTCTGATGGTGCGAGTGATAACAGCACCTGGTAACGCGGCCTGAACGCTACTTGCCGTTCGCTTCACGGTTGCAGTCGATTGCGGTACAGACGCAAGGCATATGAAAGGTCTGCTCACATGATCACCGAAATCGCGCAAATCGAGATCAAGCCGGGCAGCGAGAAAGATTTTGAGGCTGCCGTGTCGCAAGCTCAAACGATCTTCAAGCGCTGCATCGGCTGGAAAGGTTTTGAGTTGCACAAGTCTATCGAGAGGCCGTCACGCTATAGGCTGCTGATCAAATGGGAAACGCTTGAAAACCATGTCGTGGATTTTCGCGAATCCTCAAACTTCACCGAATGGCGTGCGCTGGTGGGGTCATTCTTTGCTTCGCCCCCCGAGGTCGAGCACACTGAAACGGTGGTGATTTCCAGCGTCTGACGGCAAGAGTCTTTCCGCTTCTGATCGAAACAGTAGCGGGGCTCTCAGATTTTGATTTGACGCGTTGTCTTCAAGCGAACCGATATCCACTTCGCTCGAAACGCTATAGTTAGCTCTGGGCAGCCGCAGTTTGATCCGGCCAGACGTGGTTCAGCACCACCTTGATGACCGCAATCAAAGGCAGCGCCAGCGCCAGACCCCACACTCCGAACAGCACGCCGAGGAAAATTTGTGCCGCGAACAACGTCGCCGGCGGAATGCTGATGGCGTGGCGCTGAATTAGTGGCGTTAGTACGTTGCCTTCAAGAAATTGCACGGCGAGATAGAGCGCGAAGGAGCTGATGATCGCGGTGAATCCGGAGCCGAGGCTCGCCAGCACGATAAGAGCGCCCGCTAGGATGGCGCCGACGTTGGGGATGAACGTCAGGAGCCCGGTAACGAAGCCCAGCACCAGCGCGCCGGGAATGCCGATCACGGTCAATCCGATCCATGTCAGCAGGAACAGCGTGGCCATGGTGGCCATTTGGCCGAGCAGCCACCGGCGCAACGTCTCGCTGACATCGTCGATGAGGCGCGTTGCTTCGGGTAGTCGTTGTCTCGGCACGAAACGCAGGATGCCGTCTCGATAGAGTTTTGGCTGTACCGCCAGTAACAGCCCCAGGAAGATGATGATGAAGAAGTTGCCAACGCCCTCAAAGACGTGGGTCAGAATTTTGATGGTCTGAGTGATGATTGCACCGGTTCCGGAGGCGATGGTGCTGGCGTCGGGTAGTTTCGGGCCGCGCGACGGCGAGGCAGAAGTGTTGGGCGTCGGAGTGACACCGGCGTCGGTCGGCGCCGCCTTGGTGCCCACGTTGAGGAAGCTGGTGTCGATCCCTTGCTTCTCGAGAAAATCCTTGGCGTTGCCAAGCTGCGCGCGGAGGGTCGAACTCAAGGCCGTAGCTTGTTGGGCGATGGTTGCGCCGCCGAGTACAACCACACCGGACAACAGCCCGGTGAACAGGAGGCACACGATCACCAGCCGCAGGGTTTGATTTCCGCCGAACACCCGGCGCAGCAGATCTGCCATGGCCGTGAGGAACACGCCAAACAGGATGCCAGCGAACAGCATGAACAGCGTTGCTGCGGAATACCATGCCAGTGCGAGGGCTGCGCCAAAGGCGACAATGCCAATGCCGCCGGCTGCGATCGAGCGGGCAAGAGACCGCCGTTCGAAGCCCCGAGTTTCAGGCGAACCGTCCACTTTTGACCTCACTGATTCCCAAAGCAGGCACTCTTTCTGCAAACCCCGCAGGGATCAAGCTGACGCGACCTTACGGAGTACGACCATTCAACAAAAAGGGCGCCCTGCGATGGGCGCCCTTGAGCTTTCGAAACCTGCAGAAGATTTCGCAGGTCGCCGATTACAGCGAGTAGTACATATCGAATTCGATAGGGTGCGGCGTCATCTCGAAGCGCTCCACCTCGGCCATCTTCAATTCGATGAAGGCGTTGATGAAGTCGTCGTCAAACACGCCGCCGACCTTGAGGAAGGCGCGATCCTTGTCGAGGTTTTCCAGCGCTTCGCGCAACGAGCCGCAAACCGTTGGAATCTGCTTCAGCTCTTCCTTCGGCAGATCGTAGAGGTCCTTGTCCATGGCGGGGCCGGGATCGATCTTGTTCTTGATACCATCGAGGCCCGCCATCAGCATCGCAGCGAAAGCGAGATACGGATTGGCCATGGGGTCAGGGAAACGAACCTCAACACGCTTGGCCTTCGGCGAGGTGGTGTAGGGGATACGACAGGAGGCGGAACGGTTGCGCGCCGAATAGGCGAGCAACACCGGCGCCTCGTAGCCCGGGACCAAGCGCTTGTAGGAGTTGGTGGAGGGATTGGTGAAGGCGTTGATCGCCTTGGCATGCTTGATGATGCCGCCGATATAATACAGGCAGGCTTCCGATAGGTCGGCGTACTTGCTGCCGGCGAAGGTCGGCTTACCGTCCTTCCAGATCGACTGATGGACGTGCATTCCCGAGCCATTGTCGCCGTAGACCGGCTTCGGCATAAAGGTGGCGGTCTTGCCGTAGATGTGCGCGACCTGATGAATGCAGTATTTATAGACCTGCATCTGGTCGGCCATGTGGGTCAGTGTATCGAACTTCATGCCGAGTTCGTGTTGGGCAGATGCCACCTCGTGGTGGTGCTTCTCGACCTTCACGCCCATGCGGGCCATGGAGCCAAGCATCTCCGAACGCATGTCTTGGATCGAATCCTGCGGTGGAACGGGGAAGTAGCCGCCTTTGTTGCGGATGCGATGACCTAGATTGCCGCCCTCATATTCGGTATCGGAATTAGTCGGCAACTCAGAGGAATCGAGCTTGAATCCGGTGTTGTAGGGCGTGGACTGAAAGCGCACGTCATCGAACACGAAGAACTCGGCTTCCGGGCCGACGTAGACCGTATCGCCGATGCCCATCGATTTCACCATCGCTTCGGCTTTTTTTGCGATTCCGCGTGGGTCGCGGTTATAGGGCTCGCCCGTGGAAGGCTCCAGGATGTCGCAGGTGATCACCATGGTGGTCTCGGCGAAGAACGGATCGATCGACGCCGTCGCCGGATCGGGCATCAGCATCATGTCGGATTCGTTGATCGCCTTCCAGCCGGCGATCGATGAACCATCGAACATCGTGCCCTCGGCGAAAAACTCCTCGTCGATCATGCTCACGTCGAAGGTGACGTGTTGCCACTTACCGCGCGGATCAGTGAATCGCAGATCGACGTACTTTACGTCGTTGTCCTTGATTGATTTCAGGACGTCATTGGCGGTCTTCATAAATACCCCTTGTCTATGCTGGTCTTGGTAATCGGCGGCGCGAAGCGGCCGTCGGTATGGCTTGTTGTGTGGATGTCGTTCTCAAAGGGTCTAGATTGCGTCGAGGCCGGATTCCCCCGTTCGGATCCGAATAGCCTCTTCGATATTGGATACGAAGATCTTGCCGTCGCCGATGCGGCCCGTTTGGGCGGCGCGCCTGATGGCCTCGATGGCTTTTTCGACCAGATCATCGCCGATCACAATCTCGATTTTGACCTTGGGCAGGAAGTCCACCACGTATTCCGCGCCGCGATAGAGCTCGGCGTGTCCTTTCTGCCGGCCAAAGCCTTTCGCTTCGATCACGGTGATGCCTTGCAATCCGATCTCCTGCAGAGCTTCCTTCACTTCGTCAAGCTTGAACGGTTTGATGATGGCTTCGATCTTTTTCATTGAACGTCTCCTGGCGCTTTCAATATTCAGCCAGGGGCTGATGCGCGCTCACACTGCCGCCTGCAGCAGCGGTCATGCACTGGTTTTCGGACGGACAAAAGTCGCGGGACACGCTTCATTGCCCGCCAGTGGATACATTGGGTCGAATTTCGCCTTCAAAGCAGGGTTTATGCCAATAAGCAATTTGTAAAAAACATCCATAATATCATACGATTAAGGCAGCTTGACATATCGATAGATGAGCGCCTGACCAGCGGCCAGACTATAAATTAGGCACTGCGTTTATTTTTTGTGCAACGTTGGATATGTGGACGGGCAACTTGCGCTATCGGGTTTGAGGCCATGGAGATTCTGACGACCGGCGAAATGGAGCGGGCCGATCGGTTGGCGATTGCGGGAGGCACGTCGGGTTTTGCCCTGATGCTGCGTGCCGGGCAGGCGGTCGCGAACACAGCCGCCGACCTCGCGGAGGAAGGGCCGATCCTGGTTGTCGCTGGATGCGGTAACAACGGCGGCGACGGGTTCGTGGCTGCTACAGAACTGGCGGCACGCGGTTACGACGTTTCGGTCATCCTGATGTGCGAGCGAAGCAGCCTCAAGGGCGACGCCGCGCTCGCAGCAAAAGGTTGGAAAGGGCCGGTGCTGCCTTGCGACCTCACCGCGCTTGGCTCGCCCGCGTTGATCATCGACGCGCTGTTCGGCGCGGGTCTCAACCGGCCGGTCATGGGCGACGCCCGCGCGATGATCGAGGCAATCATCGCCAACGTCGCGCCGGTGCTCAGCATCGATCTGCCGAGCGGCATTAACGGCACCACTGGCGCGATCATGGGCGCGGCGATACGCGCTACCGAGACAGTAACGTTCTTTCGTAGAAAACCGGCGCATCTGCTGTTGCCGGGTCGGATTTTTTGCGGCCGTGTGCGCGTGGCCGATATTGGCATCATCGATGCGGTACTAGATAAGATTCGTCCCATAACCTTTGAGAATATCCCGGATTATTGGCAGAATGCGTTTCCGGTGCCACCTATCGACGGTCACAAATATGCGCGTGGCCATGCTGTCGTTGTGTCCGGCAATCTGACATCGACGGGCGCTGCCCGACTGTCCGCGCGCAGCGCGTTGCGCATGGGAGCCGGGCTTGTGAGCGTGCTTTCCCCCGATGATGCGCTGGGCGCGAACGCGGCGGCGCTGACTGCCGTGATGGTACGCCGCATGAATGACGCGGCTGGCCTCACGGAAATCCTGGAAGATCGGCGCATCAATGCCTGCGTGATCGGACCCGGCGCCGGGATCGGCGAGGAAACCCGAGAACTTGTGACGACGGCTATTACAGCCAGGCGGGCGCTGGTGCTCGACGCCGACGCACTGACGAGCTTTGCCGATGCGCCGGGTCGCTTGTTCGAGACCATCAAGCAGAGCGGAAGCTCCGACATTATCCTGACCCCGCATGAAGGAGAGTTTCGACGTCTTTTCAGTGAGATGATTGATAAACATCCACTTCGATCAAAACTTGAGCGGGTGCGTGCCGCGGCCGAGCGTTCGGGAGCGGTCGTTCTGCTCAAGGGACCGGACACGGTGGTGGCCTCGCCCGACGGCCGCGCGACGATCGCGGCCAATGCCCCGCCGTGGCTGGCGACGGCAGGCTCTGGCGACGTGCTGTCCGGCATGACCGGCGGACTGCTGGCGCAGGGCGTGCCGGCCTTCGAGGCTGCCTGCATCGGAGTCTGGATGCACGGCGAAGCTGGACAGGAGGCGGGTCCGGGGCTGATCGCAGAGGATCTACCGGAGGTGCTGCCCGCGGTCTTGCGGCGGCTCTACGATCGGTTCGGGGTTGATTACTAAACAGCTACTCTACAGCGAACCAGCTGACCTGGCGCGGCGCGCTCCATTCCACAGCCATGGTCTCGATCAGCCATGCTCCGGCGACGTCAGCGATAAAAGCGATGCGTTGGGTCTGCCCTGTATCGATCAGCACCGTATCCAGCCAGAACGGTTTCCATCCGTCGTCGAGCCGGTCCAGCAGGCGGGCGTGATGGCCATGCAGGCGAAAGACCATGGGCTTTGTTGTCGTGTTTGTCAGCGCAAGCACGGCGGTCCGGCCGCGTTTGATACGGAAGGCGGGGGTTCTACGCGTGCTAAAGAGCGCCGGGCGACTCCATGAAGTTGGAGTTCCTTCAGAGGAGGGCAGCGGCACGTCGGCGCGCAGCGCGTTCCTGAGATCGAGTCTCGCAGGCAGGCTGATGGATGGCAACGCAGGCGGCGCCGGCAGCGGCGCGGCCCGGCCCGGCCCGTCAGCTGAAACGTGCAGGCGGGCGATCTCACGTGGGTTGCCGCCGCCGTCATGCAGGGCGATGGCTGATGTCGTTCCCGACGGAAGCGTGACATCTATAACGGCGTCGATCCGGGTTCCCGGGGCCAGTACCAATCGGCCGTTGCGCGCCAGAAACGGCTCCGCCGGCTGGCTGTCGATCGCTATGATCCGTACACCAAGATTTTTGATTTCAATAGCGATTGCATTGCGTTGACAGGCATTTATGAACCTCAGCCTGAGTCGCTCGTTGATGTGAAGGTTAAAGTTGAGCGATGGCTTCCCATTCACCAGGTAGATGGGCGGTCCGACCTTCTTTTCGGTTATCCCGGGCGCGACAGGAAGTCCTTCGGCATCCAGCCGCCAGTCCTCAATCAGCATGACCTCGTCACGGTCGACTTCCGGCGGCGTCCGTTCCTCGACGATCAGAGCTTGCGCGGGCGAGGGCTGCGCCAGACCGTCTCCCAGCAGGCGGCTATCGCACATAAAAGTTCCGGCCTGCTGGAAGGGGAGTGAATAGCGATCGGTTCCGCCCGGCGAGATAGGGGGCCGAGCGGTCAATGGCTCGATGGCAGCCGCGCCATCTAATCCATGCCAGTTCAAAACAAACGGTGCCGGCAGGCCGTTGTTCACGACGAGGCCCATGCTCTCGCTTTGGCGGAAACGCAGGCTTCCGGAGGAGCCGTCGGTCTTCAGGGACCAGACCGTGGTTTCGCGATGATCCGGCCCAAGTGAAAGGGGGGTGGGCATTGCGTCAATGGCCTGTATTTGAGGATGTTGCGATTGCGCATGGATCGTGGTGGCGGGTCCTGCCGCGGCGGCTGCCCCGAAACCGGCCAGAAGATGCCTCCGGGTTAATTGAGCAGGGCGAAACGTCATTTGCCAATGCCGATCATGTTCTTGGGACCCTGTCCAGCACGGCCATTTTTTTACTGCAGACGGATGCCGCCATGTTATAAGCCCGCCGCATCGAAGCGCCTCGATGACGGCGGGAGATGAACCCGTTGCCCTCGATGCGCTTGGTTTCAACTCGTTCCGGTTTTAACTCGTTGGAGCATGAGGTCTACCGAAAGCCGCTTCGCATTTTTCGGCATCATTTGACATTCGCTTTGCCGACTCCCAGCCAGATGGTAGCAAATGTCAAACCCACTCCACCGGCGGGCGTGGCGGAATTGGTAGACGCGCTGGATTTAGGTTCCAGTGACGAAAGTTGTGGGGGTTCGAGTCCCTCCGCCCGCACCAAGCGCTAAAGCGTTTGAGCAGATGATTTCAGGCAGCTATCCGGGTTGGATACATGCCGGCCGTACACCGATGCAGGCGTTTTGCCGCGCATCGACCGATTGACAATGATCCAGCCATTCCAGCCGGATCGAGCGGAAGAAGATGACGTCATGCAGGTGAACGAAACCCTCGCCGAGGGACTGAGACACGAGTTCCAGGTCAGCATTCCGGCCGCCGAAATCGCGGCCAAGGCGGATGAGCGGCTCGTCGACCTCAAGGACAAGGTGAAGATCAACGGCTTTCGTCCAGGGAAAGTGCCGGTCAGCCACCTCAAGAAGCTCTATGGCCGCTCCTTGATGGTCGAGACCATCGAAGACACGATCCGCGATACGAATATGCAGATCGTCAATGACCGTGGCTTCAAACTCGCAGGCAATCCCAAGGTAACGATGCCTTCGGAGGAGAAGGAGATCGAGGATATCCTCGCGGGCAAGTCCGACCTCAGCTACAGCGTGGCGATCGAAGTCGTGCCGCCGATCGAACTAGCGGACTTCAAGTCCTTCACTATCGAGAAGCCGGTGGTCGATGTTAGCGACGCCGACGTTGACGAAGCCATCAAACGGATCGCCGATCAGAATCGCACCTACTCCAACAGGACGGAAGGTGCGAAGGCCGAGAATGGCGATCGCGTCACCATTTCGTTCAAGGGCACCATCGACGGCGAGCCGTTCGAGGGCGGGAGCAGCGAGGATATCCTGGTCGTGCTGGGATCGAATGCTCTCATTCCGGGGTTCGAAGAGCAGTTGGTCGGGGCCGGAGTCGGCGAGACTCGCACGGTCAAGGCGTCGTTCCCTCAGAACTATGCGGACTCAGAGCTTGCCGGGAAGGATGCAGAGTTCGAGACCACGGTAAGCCTGATCGAGGCGCCGGAGGATATCAAGATCGACGACGAGTTTGCCAAGTTGCTCGGTCTGCAGGAGCTCGATCAGTTGAAGCAAGTCGTCCGCGAGCAGCTCAGCGCTGAATTTGCCCGAGCGATGAGGCAACACGTCAAGCGCGCGCTATTTGATCGTCTCGATGAGACGCACAAGTTCGATGCGCCCCCGACGCTGGTCGAAGAGGAGTTCGAACAGGTTTGGCAGTCGATCACGGCGGAGATGGAAAAAGAGAAGAAGACCTTCGCCGACGAGAACACCACCGAAGAAGAGGCCAGGGCAGAGTACCGCCGGATTGCAGACCGCCGGGTACGGCTCAGCCTGGTACTCTCGGAGATCGGCGAAAAGAACAAGATCACGGTCGCGGATGATGAAATTAATCGTGCGTTGATTAGTCGCGCCCGCCAGACGCCGGGCCGTGAGAAGGAAATTTGGGATTACTATCAGAAAAACCCGCAAGCGCTGGCTCAGATTCGCGCGCCCCTTTTTGAGAACAAGGTGGTGGATTACATTCTTGAACTCGCCACGATCACGGAAAAGAGTGTGACGCGCGAGGACCTCTTTAAGGAACATGAGGCACACAGTACCGAGATCTGACCGACCGCGCGTCGGGGTCTGTACGGCGCCGCATGTTATTATGGGTATGGATCGGATCCGGCGTCGCGATACGGTCCCGTCAGGCTGCGAATCGGTTCAGTTTGTGGAGTGAGTCTGACATTCGAGGCGGGGGTGCCGTCGAGGACCAGCTCGTACTGCGCGACCTTTCGTAGCGAATGTCAAAATCGAGGGCGCCAGCAAATTACGATTCCGGCGTGGCTTAGGTTCAGTCTTGTCGCCCAAGCGATGAACTTATATCTGTGGGCCGTGCTTGCCGAGTCCTGCATCACGGGACATTCATCCGCGCCGGAAGAACTGAAGACTCTCGGTTTCTCGGATGTTCGTCGCCGCCAACCGCTGACACAAACTTTTGGGTGATCAATGCGCGATCCAGTGGAAACCTACATGAACCTCGTGCCGATGGTGGTCGAGCAGACCAATCGCGGCGAGAGGGCCTACGATATCTTCTCCCGGCTGCTGAAGGAGCGCATCATCTTTGTGACCGGCCCGGTCGAAGACAACATGGCGATGCTGACCGTTGCGCAGCTTCTTTTCCTGGAGGCGGAGAATCCGAAAAAGGAAATCTCGATGTACATCAATTCGCCGGGTGGCGTGGTGACTTCGGGTCTGGCGATCTACGACACGATGCAGTTCATTCGTCCGCCGGTCGCAACGCTGTGCACCGGACAAGCTGCGTCGATGGGCTCGTTGCTGCTGGCCGCAGGCGAAAAGGATATGCGGCACGCACTGCCGAACGCGCGCATCATGGTTCACCAGCCCTCTGGCGGTTTCCAGGGGCAGGCGACGGACATTATGCTGCACGCGCAGGAAATCCTGAGCCTCAAGAAGCGACTCAACGAGATCTACGTCAAGCATACGGGACAGACCTACCAGGCGATCGAGGAGGCGCTGGAGCGCGATAAGTTCCTCACGGCTGACATGGCTCGTGACTTCGGCATCGTTGATAAAGTGATCGACAAGCGCGCTGAAGAACCGGCCGCACCGAAGGCTTCGTAACGTATCAAGGCTCCGTCCAGTGACGAACGCAAGGCCGGTTGATCCCGATCCAGTTTGAACCATCGCGATTGCACGATGGTTTCTGAAAAGTTCCTTTTCCTTCCGCGCGAAGTATCCGCCTGACTGGCATGATACCAGCGCAACGCTGGACTAAATTTTGGCAAGGGAAGAGTCGCCTCCCTGGGCCAAATCAGGCTATTGTCGCATTGCGGATGGCTGCCGATTAGCGAATTCTTGAGAGTCGGGGAGCCATGGTGCGGTTGCTGCGTTTCAACTGGCGGTATGCGCAGGAGAATCGAATGGACCCGCGATTCGCGCGGGGTTGAGAGCGCAGGGTCTTTTCTGGTACGGACTTTGCTCATATGTAAACTCGTTAGACCGGATGTGCCGGATCGGAACGGGTGAGCAGGCGAACAGGCGGGATCGAGCGTCGGACGGAGACAGGAATGAGCAAGGTCGGTACGGGCGACTCCAAGAATACGCTGTATTGTTCGTTTTGCGGCAAGAGTCAGCACGAGGTGCGCAAACTGATCGCGGGCCCGACCGTGTTCATCTGTGACGAATGCGTCGAGCTCTGCATGGACATCATTCGCGAGGAGAATAAGTCCTCGCTGGTGAAGTCGCGCGACGGCATTCCGACTCCGAAGGAAATCTGCAAGGTTCTGGACGACTACGTCATCGGGCAGGGCCATGCCAAGAAGGTACTTTCGGTTGCAGTCCACAATCACTACAAGCGGCTTAACCATCAGACCAAGCATAACGACGTCGAACTCGCGAAGTCGAACATCCTGCTGATCGGACCGACCGGATCGGGCAAGACGCTGCTTGCGCAGACGCTGGCGCGTATCCTCGACGTTCCGTTTACCATGGCGGATGCGACGACACTGACCGAGGCCGGCTACGTCGGCGAGGATGTCGAGAACATCATCCTGAAGCTGTTGCAGTCTGCGGACTACAATGTCGAGCGTGCGCAACGCGGTATCGTTTATATCGACGAAATCGATAAGATCTCACGCAAGTCCGACAACCCCTCGATCACGCGTGACGTGTCGGGTGAGGGCGTGCAGCAGGCGTTGTTGAAGATCATGGAAGGCACAGTGGCTTCGGTTCCGCCGCAGGGCGGCCGGAAGCACCCGCAGCAGGAGTTCCTGCAGGTTGATACCACGAATATCCTGTTCATCTGCGGGGGCGCGTTCTCCGGCCTAGAGAAGATCATCTCGGCGCGAGGACGCACGACGTCAATCGGTTTCGCTGCGCAGGTGCTTGCGCCGGAAGACCGCCGCACTGGTGAAATCTTCAGGCATGTCGAGCCGGAGGATTTGCTGAAGTATGGCTTGATCCCGGAATTCGTCGGACGTCTGCCCGTCGTGGCCACGCTCGAGGATCTCGACGAAGCGTCGCTGAAAAAGATTTTGACCGATCCCAAGAATGCGCTGGTGAAACAGTATCAGCGGCTGTTCGAGATGGAGAATATCGAGCTGACGTTCGCCGACGAGGCGCTCGGCGCGGTGGCCCGCAAGGCGATCGAGCGCAAGACTGGTGCGCGCGGGTTGCGCTCGATTCTCGAAAGCATCCTGCTCGAAACCATGTTCGATCTTCCGGGCCTGGAAGGGGTCGAGGAGGTCGTGATCTCCCGCGAAGTGGTCGAAGGCACTGCGCGACCGTTGTACATTTACGCCGACCGCTCTGATCGCGCGAGCGAAAGCAGCGCCAGCGCCTGATCCGACCGTTTTCGGCTGTCGGATGCCTCGCTGGCGGTTAGCCGCGAGGGGGCCTTGCTTTACAAGCCGATGGCTCCTGTAGGTTGCAAGCCGACGCTCCGTGTAGGTACAAGCCGCTGATTTCCTTCACTTGACACGCTGGTGGTGGATGGCCACCTTATGCTGTCGGCAGCGGCGTATGTTCGTCAGCTGCTCACGACCTCGGGCAGGTGAGGCCTTGGTTCGCAAAGGCCCATTCTTCTCCAGGAAACTCGGCACCTTGTGGCGGTTGCGCATGATATGCGGCTGCGAACAAGGGGGCGCAACAAAAGGAACAAGGCTATGACCGCCTCGAAACCCCGGCCAGCTATAGTCCACGGCGAAATCCATGCCTATCCGGTGCTTCCGCTTCGCGACATCGTCGTTTTCCCGCACATGATCGTGCCGCTGTTCGTCGGCCGCGAGAAATCGATCAGGGCGCTGGAAGAGGTGATGAAGAACGATGGGCTCATCATGCTAGCGACGCAGAAGAACGCGTCGGACGATGATCCTGCGCCAGATTCTATCTATAAAATCGGAACGCTCGCCAGCGTGCTGCAACTGCTGAAGCTACCCGACGGCACGGTGAAGGTGCTGGTGGAAGGTCTTGAGCGGGCGCGCGTGGAGGCCTATTCCGACCGCTCCGACTATTATGAGGCGACCGCGGTCGCGCTGGCTGATACCGATATCAACAGCGTCGAAGCCGAGGCGCTGGCGCGTTCAGTCGTGTCGGATTTCGAAAGCTATGTGAAGCTGAACAAGAAGATCTCTCCCGAGGTTGTGGGTGTCGTGCAGGCGATCACGGATTTCGCCAAGCTTGGTGACACCGTAGCGTCGCACCTCGCCGCCAAGATCGCGGATCGCCAGGGCATTCTTGAGACGCTGTCTGTAACCGCACGTCTGGAAAAGGTGCTCGGTCTGATGGAGAGCGAGATCTCCGTCCTGCAGGTCGAGAAACGCATCCGTTCACGCGTCAAACGCCAGATGGAGAAGACCCAGCGCGAGTACTACCTCAACGAGCAGATGAAGGCGATCCAGAAGGAACTCGGCGATGACGAGGGCCGGGACGAGCTCGCCGATCTCGAAGAGAAGATCGCCAAGACCAAGCTTTCGAAGGAGGCTCGCGAGAAGGCCCAGCACGAACTGAAGAAGCTGCGGCAAATGTCTCCGATGTCCGCGGAGGCCACCGTGGTGCGCAACTATCTCGATTGGTTGCTGTCGATACCGTGGGCCAAGAAGTCCAAGGTGAAGAAGGATCTCAACGCCGCCCAGGAAGTGCTGGACGCTGATCATTACGGGCTCGAGAAGGTCAAGGACCGTATCGTCGAGTATCTCGCGGTGCAGTCGCGCGCCAACAAGCTGACCGGACCGATCCTGTGCCTTGTCGGTCCGCCAGGCGTCGGCAAGACCTCGCTCGGGAAGTCGATCGCGCGGGCAACGGGCCGCGAATTCGTGCGCGTCTCGCTTGGCGGCGTGCGCGATGAGGCGGAAATCCGCGGTCACCGCCGGACGTATATCGGCTCGATGCCCGGCAAGATTATTCAGTCGATGCGCAAGGCCAAGACCTCGAACCCGCTGTTCCTGCTGGACGAGATCGACAAGATGGGCGCGGATTTCCGCGGCGATCCGTCGTCTGCCCTGCTTGAGGTCCTCGACCCCGAGCAGAACTCGACGTTCAACGATCACTATCTGGAAGTCGACTACGATCTGTCCAACGTGATGTTCCTCACGACCGCGAATACGCTGAATATTCCCGGTCCCTTGATGGACCGCATGGAGATCATCCGGATCGCCGGCTACACGGAGAACGAGAAGGTCGAGATCGCTCGCAAGCATCTCATCCCGAACGCGCTGACCAAGCACGGTCTGGATTCGAAGGAGTGGTCGATCGATGACGACTCGCTTCTGCTCATCATCCGTCGCTACACCCGCGAAGCGGGCGTGCGAAACCTGGAGCGTGAGCTTTCCACACTCGCCCGCAAGGCGGTGAAGGAACTGATGCTTTCGAAAAGGAAGTCGGTCAAAGTCACCGAGAAGGTCGTCGAGGAATTTCTCGGAGTTCCGAAGTATCGCTACGGCGAGATCGAAATCGACGATCAGGTTGGTGTCGTGACCGGTCTGGCATGGACCGACGTCGGCGGCGAGTTGCTGACGATCGAAAGCGTGATGATGCCCGGCAAGGGACGCATGACGGTTACCGGCAACCTGCGCGACGTGATGAAGGAATCGATCTCGGCGGCGGCTTCTTACGTCCGTTCGCGCGCGATCACCTTCGGGATCGAGCCGCCGCTGTTCGAGCGACGCGATATCCACGTTCACGTCCCCGAGGGTGCTACCCCGAAAGATGGTCCTTCGGCCGGTGTAGCGATGGCGACGACGATTGTGTCGGTGCTGACCGGAATCCCGATCCGGCGCGACATCGCAATGACGGGCGAGATCACGCTGCGAGGCAGGGTTTTGCCGATCGGCGGCCTCAAGGAGAAACTGTTGGCAGCTGCGCGAGGTGGCATCAAGACGGTGCTCATACCGGACGAGAATGCCAAGGATCTCACTGAGATCTCCGATGCCATCAAAGGGGGGCTGGAGATCATTCCGGTTGCCCGGATGGACGAGGTGATTGCAAAGGCGTTGGTAAGGCAGCCGAAGCCGATTGTCTGGGAGGAGGATACGAAGCTCCCGGTCGGTCCGGATGAAGCTGACGAGGCGGCCGGCGGCCTGACCGCTCACTGACGTCACGGCATAGTTGACGGAACGGCGCCTGCGAGGGCGCCGTTCTTGCATTATGATGCGACTATGCCTGCTGGACCGTAATAAGGGATATCGAGGAGGGAGATGGAGGTGCGCTTCATTGAAGCGTTGCCATGCATTAAAATTCGGGGAAGCTGGCGGGGAGCCGAATCAAAACAACTAAATATTGGTAGGCGGCGAGAGATTCGAACTCCCGACCCTCTCGGTGTAAACGAGATGCTCTAACCAGCTGAGCTAGCCGCCCTCCGCTCCTTGTTTAGCCCCGACGCATCCCTGCATGCAAGCCGCTGTCGTAGCCCTAGGTCCATCATACGGCTTTGCCCGTTGATCCCGATGCAAACGCAAGCCGCAGATGCATACTCGGATCGGTCATGACGAAACTTTACGATAGATCAAACCGGGAGCGATAAGGCATTCATTCCGGGCCAGCTGCGATGGCTCAAGCCCGCCGGCTCCTTCGAGAGCGATACGATCGAACTCAAACCGGACGCCGCTCGAATCGACGATGTATTCGGGGATCGATTCCCGGCGATACTCACCGATGGAAGGGCCTTGCTCGACGATCGTCTTATCTTCCTCATCTGCCATCTCATCTCTCCATTCTGGTCCAAACCGCAGGCGGCCTCTCCTCTGTCCCGCTGCGGCGGGATATCGCCCTCTGCTTGGGTGTGGTACGTTTTGACCTCGGCTTGTTACCAAGCCGCTAGATCGAGTGGTTTCCTCCATAAGCGGCGTCACCGATTTTGTGAAGGGCAATCGCTCGAATTGCGCGGGAGCGGTGATGGCAGGGGTTCCTCTGACGCGAAACGCGGACCAGATCGCCTATTGGAATGGACCCGGCGGTCAGCGCTGGGCTGATCGTCAGCGGATGCAGGATGAACTGCTGCAGCCGGTCTCCACCTTCCTGCTGGATCGTGCCAAAGCTATGCCCGGCGAACGCATCATAGATGTCGGCTGCGGCTGCGGTGCAACTACGCGAGCATTCGCGGAGAGGGTAGGCGCTTCCGGCTACGTCCTGGGAATCGATATTTCTGCACCGATGCTGGAACGGGCAAGGCAGATTGCGCCGAAGAACCCGTCGGTGGAATTCCTGCTCGCCGACGCCACCGTATATCCATTTGAGCCAGAGCGTTTCGATCTGGTGGCCTCCCGGTTCGGCGTGATGTTCTTCGACGAGCCGGTCGTGTCGTTTGCCAATCTGCGTCAGGCGTTGCGACGGGGTGGCCGCTTGGTATTCATTTGCTGGCGGGAGCCTCGCCTAAATCCCTGGCTCATGGTCCCGCTCCAGGCGGTCTACAACCATGTTCCGAAGCTCCCCGAGGTCGGGCCGGAAGACCCCGGTCCGTTCGCGTTCGCGTCCGAAGCGCGTGTCCATCGTATTCTCGGTGCTGCCGGATTTTCTGACGTCGCAATGGAGGCCTATGACCTCACATTGGATATTTCCGTCGGCGGCGGGATTGATGCCGCGGTCAAGTCCGCGCTTCAGCTCGGTCCCGCCAGCCGCGCGATTGAAGGCCAGCCTGTTGAAGTCATCGCTGCTGCGGCGAACTCGATCCGGGAAGTTCTTGCTCCGTTTGCCCGTGAGCAAACAGTGGTTCTACCGGCATCGATCTGGATCGTAACCGCGCGCAACCTTTGATCTCAGCGCAGTTCGTCGACTCGCCGATTTAGAGATCCAAGTTTATCAGATCATGCCCTAGCAATATCCGTAAAGTCCGCAAGCGTACGGCAATCGGTCGAAATAGAACGAGAGTACTGGCCGTTCCTCGTAGTACGGGCGATAGTAAAAATCGTTTGGCCTTCCGTAATAGCCCGGCACTGGCGGCGGAATCCGAAAACGGTAGAGCACGCTCTCTGGGTAATCCTTCTCCTGCGCGACACGGACCGGCGGAGGTGCCGGCTCCGCGAAGATTTTGCCGATGCGGCTCTGCATTGGAAGGTCGGCGGCTGATCCCGCCGTTCCCATCATTGCAACTCCGATGACCGCAAGCGAGATGGTGCGTAGCATTCTTGAATCCCCGATGATTCGAGGATCATATCTTCTGATGTTTAGGAAAGATTAACGAT
Source organism: Nitrobacter sp. TKz-YC02 (assembly GCF_049852135.1). Taxonomy (NCBI): domain Bacteria; kingdom Pseudomonadati; phylum Pseudomonadota; class Alphaproteobacteria; order Hyphomicrobiales; family Nitrobacteraceae; genus Nitrobacter; species Nitrobacter sp. TKz-YC02. The sequence continues at coordinate 2,116,963 of NZ_CP180728.1, read as the reverse complement.
GTTAGCGCGGTCGTATCCCGCGATGACCGCGCGGCATCCGGACCTGCGATCTCTTGCTCGCGATATCAGAAACGTCAGGCACGTTCTTCCCAGATCGCAGCGAGATGGACGATGGTGCGCACAGCGGCTTCCATGTCCTGTACGCTGACCCACTCGGTGCGTGAGTGGAAAGCATGTTCACCGGCGAAGATGTTAGGGCAGGGAAGTCCCATGAATGACAGCCGCGAGCCGTCCGTGCCGCCGCGAATGCTGCCTTTGGCTGGCTTGAGACCGGCGCGGCGGATCGCCTCCATCGCGTTGTCGACAACCTCCGGGTGACGATCCACAACCTGCTTCATGTTGCGATACTGGGGCTGTATGTCCAGCCGATACGTCGAATGTGGGAAGTCCGTCATGACATCGCGGATAATGCCCTCCAGCAAGGCCTCCTTCTCCGTCAGACCTGTTTCCGTGAAATCGCGCACGATGAAGTCTAGCGTCGCGTGCTCAAGCTCGCCGCTGATTCCGGTCGGGTGAAGAAAACCTTCGCGGTCCTCGGTCGTCTCGGGCGAGCAAGTATTTTTTGGAAGGCGCTCCACAATGCGAGATGCGATCTTGATCGCATGTTCCATCTTTCCCTTGGCGAATCCGGGATGGGCGCTGACTCCCTTGATGGTAATAACCGCAGCATCGGCCGAGAACGTCTCGTCCTCGATATGACCTGCGGTCTCGCCGTCGATGGTGTAGGCGAAGTCCGCGCCGAGTTTTTTCAGATCGACTTTGTCGACGCCGCGTCCGATTTCCTCATCGGGCGTGAACAGGATTTTGATCACGCCATGCCTGATGTCTCGGTTGGCAAGAAGGACCTGCACTGCATCCATGATTTCGGCAACGCCGGCTTTGTTGTCGGCGCCAAGCAGCGTGGTACCGTCCGACGTGATGATGTCGTTGCCGACTTGATCAGCCAGTGCCGGATTATCGGCCACGCGGATGATCTGCGACGGATCGCCGCGGAGAGGGATGTCGCCGCCGCGATAATTCCGGACAATCTGCGGTTTGACGTTAGCGCCTGAACAGTCCGGCGACGTGTCCATATGCGAACAGAAGCAAATAACTGGAACCTGCTTTGAGCTGGTTGCCGGAATGGTCGCGTACACGTAACCGTGCGGGTCGAGATGCGCATCGGCGGCGCCGATCTCCTGCAACTCCTTCACCAGCAGCCGTCCAAGATCCTTCTGCTTCCCGGTGGAGGGACAACTGGAAGACGTCGGATCGGACTGGGTATCAATGGTGACATAACGAAGAAAGCGCTCCGTCACCGTGTGATTGAATGTCATGGGAACGGCCATCGGGAATCCAGGGCAGGGCTGAGCAGTAAGAAATCAACCTCGCCAAATCCGCGATGGGGCTTTGCGTGGGCAACCGGTTCGTTGCGGCAAATCCTCGAGCGTTTGAACGGAGCGTCCTGGATCCGGCATTCTTGGTCAGATGGCTTCCTTGAGCTCTTTGGCGGCTCGGAACGCGACTTTCTTGGATGCTTTGATCTGAATTTCCTCGCCGGTGGCCGGGTTGCGTCCTTTGCGGGCGGCGCGTTTGCGGACCTGGAGGATGCCGAGGCCGACGATTCGGATACGATCGCCTTTCTTGAGATGCTTGGTGATGCGGGTAACCATGTCGGTCAGGATGGCCTCGGAAGCCTTCTTGGACAATTCATGGTCCTCGGCCAAGGCTGCCGCGAGATGTTTCAGGGTCACGGTGCTCGGGGTCGCTGCCTTCTTCGCCATAATATAGCTCTCCTCGTCATTGCCAGCGTCGAAAAGCAAGGCGTATCAGCCCTTGTTTGATTCGGGGAGATGCCGCTCGCGCCATTTTGCTTGCAAATAGCTGATTTTTTGCACCGACCCCTCAAAAAGCCCGATAGCAAAGGAGATCTGCAACTGCCTTGACTTGGAAAGGCCTCCCCTTTAAGCCGTCACACCTATGCGCGGATAAACGGCTTCCGCGGGAGTAGCTCAGTTGGTTAGAGCGCCGCCCTGTCACGGCGGAGGCCGCGGGTTCGAGTCCCGTCTCTCGCGCCATTTCGCGTGATATCAGCTTCGGGTTTTGACGAGGGCTCGCAGCTCGGGCCGGTTCCAGCCAGCGGTTGCCTCAATGAGCGCCACCAGATGGCGCTTTGTCACCGGCGCGAAATCAGGATCATCTTACGAGCGATGGTTCCGAGCTGGATACCATCGTTGGTTGTCCGGCCTTGATCACGTGAGCAGTCTGGACGAAGTCGGTGCTTGGGCGAAGGGAAGTCCCGAAAGTTGTCAATACGGCACCTGCGACAAGCGCGACAATCACGATCTTCAGGTGGGTGGCGCGGTCTGCGCTCTGGATCGAATGGTTCATGGTTCGCCTTCCGCCTCGCGGCAACTCGTGGTCCGTAGGCGAGAGCAATAAAACCAGTTTGTTTCAGCCCGGCTTCGCGGCACTCCCGAAATGGTTTCATTGGGCCTGATTTTTCGGGCCGTGGTTTCGACGGGGTGAGTGAGCAGCGGGTCGACCGCCCGGCCGCGGTCCATGCTCCGATGTCAAGTCGCAAAATCTCCGTCCCGGGTGCGTCAAATTAGGCTATCTTGCCACCCCTGTTTTGCTAGGCTAAAGCCTCTCAAAAGTTCCAATATCTAAACAAATCTGCGGGTAAAGCATCGCAGCGAGGGGAAGCGCCCATGAGCGGCATTTTGCAGAACTATCTTCCGCTTGTGGTGTTTATCGGAATAGCGGGTGTGATCGGCGCTGTGCTCCTGATCGCTCCATTTATCGTCGCATACAAGCAGCCGGACCCGGAAAAGCTTTCCGCTTATGAGTGCGGATTTAACGCATTCGACGATGCCCGGATGAAGTTCGACGTCAGGTTTTATTTGGTCGCTATTCTTTTCATCATTTTTGACCTTGAAGTCGCGTTTCTCTTTCCTTGGGCGGTCACGTTCGGCAAGCTCGGCGTGACAGGCTTCTGGTCGATGATCGTGTTTCTAGGGGTGCTGACGGTCGGTTTTGCCTACGAATGGAAGAAAGGCGCTCTAGAATGGGATTGAACTCTCCCACGGCAAAGGTCGCCTACGCCGGCAGCCCTCTCTCGGCTCCGTCGGGAGGCTCGATTCTGGATCCCAGCACCGGCCGGCCCGTCGGTGCGAGCGATCCGTACTTTCTCGAGGTTAATCACGAACTGTCGGACAAAGGTTTCTTTGTCGCCGCGGCCGACGACCTCATCACCTGGGCGCGTACCGGTTCGCTGATGTGGATGACCTTCGGCTTGGCCTGCTGCGCGGTCGAGATGATGCAGGTCTCGATGCCGCGTTATGACGTCGAGCGCTTTGGCTTCGCGCCGCGTGCATCGCCGCGGCAATCGGACGTGATGATCGTCGCCGGAACGCTGACCAACAAGATGGCGCCCGCGCTGCGCAAGGTCTACGACCAGATGCCGGAACCGCGTTATGTTATCTCGATGGGATCGTGCGCCAACGGTGGCGGTTACTATCATTATTCCTATTCGGTGGTGCGGGGTTGCGATCGCATCGTGCCGGTCGATATCTACGTGCCGGGCTGTCCGCCGACGGCCGAAGCACTTCTCTACGGCATTCTTCTCCTGCAGAAGAAGATCCGGAGAGTTGGAACGATTGAACGCTGAGGTTTAAAGGGATGGACGAGAGCAGGCTCGATGCCTTGGGCCAGATGATTGTCGCCACGCTTCCGGGCGCGGCTACGGGTCATTCCGTGTCGTTTGGTCAACTGACCGTGACGGTCGAGGCCGCGAAGATTGTCGAGATTGCCCGCTTCATCCGCGACGACCAGCGCTGCCGCTTCGTCAATTTCATCGACGTGACCGCGGTTGACTATCCCGGCCGTGCGGAGCGCTTTGATGTGGTCTATCATTTCCTGTCGCCGACGCTGAACGCGCGCATCCGTTTGCGTGCTCACGCTTCGGAGACCACCCAGGTTCCCTCGTTGATCGACGTGTTTCCCGGCGCGGACTGGTTCGAACGGGAGGCCTACGACCTTTACGGCGTGATCTTCACTGGCCATCCCGACATGCGGCGTTTGTTGACCGATTATGGATTCGACGGACATCCGCTGCGAAAGGATTTTCCGCTGACGGGCTTAGTCGAGGTGCGTTACGACGACGCCGAGAAACGGGTCGTGTACGAGCCCGTGCGTCTCAACCAAGAGTTTCGCAAGTTCGATTTCATGTCACCTTGGGAGGGCGGCGACTATCAGTTGCCGGGTGATGAGAAGGCGACGGGCGGCAAGGCGGGTAGCTGATGACGGAAGCACTTGGTGCCGTAACTCCCGGTATGCGTAACTTCACCATCAATTTCGGCCCGCAGCATCCGGCGGCCCACGGCGTTTTGCGCTTGGTGCTGGAGCTGGATGGCGAGGTGGTCGAGCGCGTCGATCCGCACATCGGCCTGCTTCACCGCGGCACCGAGAAGCTGATCGAGCAAAAGACCTATCTTCAGGCGATCCCGTATTTCGATCGGCTCGATTATGTTGCGCCGATGAATCAGGAGCATGCGTTCTGTCTCGCGGCCGAGCGACTGCTTGGGATTGCGGTGCCGCGACGCGGCCAGTTGATCCGGGTGCTCTATTGCGAGATCGGACGCATTCTTTCGCATCTCCTCAACGTCACCACGCAGGCGATGGATGTCGGCGCGCTGACCCCGCCACTGTGGGGTTTTGAGGAGCGCGAGAAGCTTATGGTTTTCTACGAGCGCGCGTCCGGCTCGCGGATGCATGCCGCGTATTTCCGCATCGGCGGGGTGCATCAGGATCTGCCGCTAAAGCTGATCGATGACATCGACGCCTGGTGCGATCCGTTCCTTCAGGTTGTCGCCGACCTCGACAGGCTGTTGACCGCCAATCGCATCTTCAAGCAGCGCAACGTCGATATTGGCGTGGTTACGTTGAAGCAGGCTTGGGAATGGGGCTTTTCCGGCGTCATGGTTCGCGGCTCCGGAGCGGCCTGGGATTTGCGCAAAGCGCAGCCCTACGAATGCTACGCCGAAATGGATTTCGATATTCCGATCGGCAAGAACGGCGACTGCTACGATCGCTATCTCATTCGCATGGAAGAGATGCGGCAGTCGGTTCGCATCATGAAGCAATGTATCGCCAAGCTGCGCGCTCCCGACGGGCAGGGACCGGTAGCGGTCGAAGACAACAAGATTTTCCCGCCCCGTCGCGGCGAGATGAAGCGCTCGATGGAAGCTTTGATCCATCACTTCAAGCTTTACACCGAGGGTTTCCACGTTCCGGCAGGTGAGATCTATGCGGCCGTGGAAGCGCCCAAGGGAGAGTTCGGCGTCTATCTCGTCTCCGACGGCAGCAACAAGCCCTACAAGTGCAAGATCCGCGCGCCGGGTTTTGCGCATCTGCAAGCGATGGATTTCATCTGCAGGGGGCACCTGCTTGCGGATGTGTCCGCTATTCTGGGGTCGCTTGACATCGTGTTCGGAGAGGTTGACCGGTGATCGCACAGCCGCCGATCCAATTCGACCGAACCTCCGGCGTTCTTCAGGGAGCGAACGCCTGGGAGCGCGCGGCTGCGCTGGCGCTGGTGGCTGGCTCCAAGGTGTCGTCGCTGTTCTCGCATCGCGGCTACAACAGTTGCGCCAACCTGCTGCGCAAAACCTTGCCAGAGCGGGATATCGCCGTCAGGCTCAATCCTGATGCCACGTTCGCGTTTCCCTATGGCGACGGCTATTGGAGCAAGCTGCTCAATCGCTCCTTCAAATATGAAGACGAACTTGAATTGCTGTTTCGCGATTCCGCCGACATCGACTACACGCTGCTCGATTGCGGCGCTAACTACGGTTACTGGTCGGTGCTGGTGTCCAGCAAGCCGTTCGGATCACGCAAGGCGATCGCGATTGAGCCGTCGTCCAAGAATTTCGCCAGGCTTTCGAATAATGCAAAGATCAATGGCAGTCGCTTCGAGGTGATGCAGAGCGCCATTGGTGCGACGCGCGGCACCGCGCGCCTGTCCGGCACCAAGCACGAGGCCTTCAGCATCGCCGGCGGCGCCGATGCCGGCGGCGAAGTTGTGCCAGTGGTGGCGCTAGATAATCTACTCGATGACGGCAAGATTTCGCCTGACGGCAAGTATCTTATCAAGCTTGACGTGGAAGGCGTCGAGATCGAAGCCATCAAGGGCGGCACCCGCGTGCTGCAGGGTGATGCCGTGATCCTATGCGAGGAACACGGCAATGATCGAAATCACACCGTATCGCGCTACATTCTTGAGCAGACGCCGCTCGATCTGATCGTGCATGATCCGGCCAGTGATCGTTTCGAGACGTTAACCGAACTTTCCATTTTGGACCGCATCAAGGTTGCCTCCCACGTTGGATATAACGTGTTCGGAACCTCGAGCGCATTCTGGCAAGATCGTTTTCGTCGCCTGAACGCGACCGCGTCGCAACGTGTTCATTGAGAGACTAGAGTACGATGTCCGTTCGCCGTCTGGCACCGAAAGAACAACAGCCCGAGAGTTTCGCCTTCAGCGAGGAAAACCTCGCATGGGCCAACAAGCAGATCGCGCAATATCCGGCGGGTCGCCAGGCGTCCGCTTCCATCGCTATCTTGTGGCGCGCGCAGGAACAGCACGGCGGCTGGATCTCCGAGGCGGCGATCCGCGTCGTCGCTGACATGCTCGACATGCCCTACATCCGGATGCTGGAAATCGCGACCTTCTACACGATGTTCCAGTTGCAGCCGGTCGGCAAAAAGGCTCACATCCAGGTCTGCGGCACCACGCCTTGCCGGCTGCGGGGCGCTGAGGACATTCTCGCCGTCTGCAAAAGCCGCATCCATCACGAGCCGTTTCATCTTTCGAAGGATGGCGACTTCTCGTGGGAAGAGGTCGAGTGCCTCGGCGCCTGCGTCAACGCGCCGATGGTATTGATCTGGAAGGACACTTACGAAGATTTGACGAAGGAGAACTTCGGCAAGGTGCTGGATGGATTTGCCTCGGGCCAGCCGCCGAAGCCCGGTCCTCAGATCGACCGCCAGTTTTCCGCGCCGGTCGGCGGTCCGACCACATTGAATACGGCGGCTGCGAAAGGTGAGGGAAGATCGCGCGGCGGTGTTCGGCCGGCATTGACGGATGCGGACGCCAAGAGGCCGCCCGCCGATGACGCGACCAAAAAGGGCAAGACCTGATGCTCGACGACAAGGATCGCATCTTCCGAAATCTCTATGGCCTCGATGACTGGCGGCTGGCCGGCGCGCGCCGCCGTGGCGCGTGGGACGGCACCAAAGCGATCGTCGACAAGGGTCGCGACTGGATCATCAGTGAGATGAAGGCCTCGGGCCTGCGTGGCCGCGGCGGGGCCGGATTCCCGACCGGCATGAAATGGTCCTTCATGCCGAAAGACAACGCCGACGGCCGCCCGAGCTATCTCGTCGTCAATGCCGACGAGTCCGAGCCCGGCACCTGCAAGGACCGCGAGATCATGCGGCACGATCCGCATCTGCTGATCGAAGGTTGCCTTTTGGCTGGCGTCGGCATGGGCGCCCATGCCGGCTATATCTACATTCGCGGCGAATTCATCCGCGAGCGTGAACATCTTCAGGCCGCCATCGACGAGGCCTACGACGCCCGGCTGATCGGCAAGGATAACATTCATGGCTTTCCGTTCGATCTCTACGTCGCACATGGTGCGGGGGCCTACATCTGCGGCGAGGAGACGGCGCTGCTGGAGAGCCTGGAAGGCAAGAAGGGCCAGCCGCGGCTGAAGCCGCCGTTCCCGGCCAATGTCGGTCTTTACGGTTGCCCAACCACGGTGAACAACGTCGAGTCGATCGCGGTGGCGCCGGACATCCTGCGCCGCGGCGCGGCTTGGTTCGCCGCCATTGGCCGACCCAACAATGTCGGCACCAAGCTGTTTTGTGTTTCGGGCCATGTCGAGCGCCCCTGCAATGTCGAAGAGGCGATGGGGATCACGTTCCGCGAATTGATCGATACCCATTGCGGCGGCATTCGCGGCGGCTGGAACAATCTCAAGGCCGTCATTCCGGGCGGCTCGTCGGTGCGCATGGTGCCGGCCGAGCAGATCATCGATACGCCGATGGATTTCGACAGCCTCAGCAAGCTGCGTTCCGGCCTCGGCACCGCGGCGGTCATCGTCATGGACAAGTCGACCGACTTGATCCGGGCGATCGCGCGCATTTCCTATTTCTACAAGCACGAGAGCTGCGGCCAGTGTACGCCGTGCCGGGAAGGGACCGGCTGGATGTGGCGGGTGCTGACCCGGATGGCCGACGGCCGCGCCCACAAGCGCGAGATCGACATGCTGCTCGAAGTCACCAAGCAGGTTGAGGGCCACACCATCTGCGCGCTCGGCGACGCGGCGGCTTGGCCGATTCAGGGTCTAATCGCGCATTTCCGGCATGAGATCGAGGCGCGCATCGACCAGTATTCGCACAAGGCCGACCGCGACGATCAGGGCATCCTCGATCCCGCCCATATGGTTGCGGCGGAGTAGAGACATGACGAAGCTTATCATCGACGGCAAAGAGATCGACGTACCAGCAGAGTATACGCTCTTGCAGGCGTGCGAGGCCGCCGGCGCCGAGATTCCACGCTTCTGCTATCATGAGAGGCTGTCGATCGCCGGCAACTGCCGGATGTGCCTTGTCGAAGTGAAGGGTGGTCCGAAGCCGGTCGCGAGTTGCGCCTGGGGCGTACGCGATTGCCGTCCCGGTCCCAACGGTGAACCGCCGCAAATCTCCACGCGCTCACCAATGGTGAAGAAGGCGCGCGAAGGCGTGATGGAGTTCCTGCTGATCAACCATCCGCTTGACTGTCCGATCTGCGATCAGGGCGGCGAGTGCGATTTGCAAGATCAAGCGATGGGGTACGGCGTCGATACTTCGCGTTTCGCCGAGAACAAACGCGCGGTCGAAGACAAGTATCTCGGTGCACTGGTCAAGACTTCGATGAACCGTTGCATCCAGTGTACGCGCTGCGTCCGCTTCTCCGCCGAGATATGCGGCGCGCCGGAAATGGGCGCGACCGGCCGCGGCGAGGACATGGAGATCACGACCTACCTCGAAAGTGCGCTCACGTCGGAATTGCAAGGCAACCTCGTCGATATCTGTCCGGTCGGCGCGTTGACATCGAAGCCCTACGCATTCGCCGCCCGGCCATGGGAGCTCGGAAAGACTCAATCCATCGACGTCATGGACGCGGTTGGCTCAGCCATCCGCGTCGATACGCGCGGACGCGAGGTGATGCGCATCCTGCCGCGCTTCAACGGCGCCGTGAACGAGGAGTGGATCTCGGACAAGACCCGCCACATCGTCGACGGGCTTCGCACCCAGCGGCTCGATCGCCCCTACATTCGCGAGAACGGCGCGTTGCGCCCGGCCTCGTGGCCGGAAGCATTCAAGGCGATTGCTGCGAAGGTGAAGGGGACCGACGGAAAGCGGATCGGCGCCGTTGCCGGCGATCTTGCTGCTGTCGAGGAATTGTTCGCGCTTAAGGATCTGCTGTCAAAACTCGGCTCGGTCAACATGGCGGTGCAGGGAGGCGACGCCTTCAATCCCGCCCGGGGGCGGGCGTCCTACATCTTTAACCCGACCATCGCCGGCATCGAGCAGGCCGACGCGCTGCTGATCGTCGGGTCCAACCCGCGCAAGGAAGCGGCGATCCTCAACGCGCGCATCCGCAAGCGCTGGCGGACGGGTCAGCTCAAGATCGGTGTGATCGGAGAGCGAGCCGATCTGACCTACGAGTATGACTATCTCGGCGCCGGCGCAGATTCGCTTGCGGACCTCGCTGCGGGCAAGAACAAGTTCCTCGATGCACTAAAGGGCGCCAATTATCCGATCATACTGGTCGGCGGTGCTGCAACGTCACGGCCTGACGGCGCGGCAATTCTCGCGGCCGCGGCCAAACTTGCCGTTGATATCGGTGGGCTGAACGACGACTGGAACGGATTTGCCGTGCTTCACAATACGGCGTCGCGGGTAGGCGCGCTGGACCTCGGCTTCGTGCCTGGGAAGGGGGGGCTGACCGCAGGACGGATGACCGCACCGGGCGAGCTCGACGTTTTGTTTTCGCTCGGCGCAGACGAGATCAAAGTGCCGGACGGGGTATTCGTCGTCTATATCGGAACACACGGCGATGCCGGCGCTCACCGCGCGGACGTCATTTTGCCAGGCGCAGCCTACACCGAAAAGACCGGCATTTATGTCAACACGGAAGGCCGGGTCCAGATGGCGAACCGGGCGAGCTTCCCGCCCGGTGAGGCGCGAGAGGACTGGGCGATCATTCGTGCGCTGTCCGAAATGCTAGGCAAGACCCTGGGTTATGACTCGCTGGCCGCCCTGCGGCAGGCGATGTTCAAGACAGTGCCGCATCTGATGCGGATCGACCAAATAGAGGCCGGCGATATCCGCGCGATCAAAGATCTGGTGGGCAAGGGCGGCAGTATCGAGAAGTCGTCGTTCAAGCCAGCGATTGACGACTATTATCTGACCAACCCGATCGCGCGGGCCTCGGCCGTGATGGCCGAATGCTCGCGGCTTGCATCGGGTCGTATGTTGACGGCAGCGGAGTAAGCGTGATGGCCGATTTCTTCGCAATGCCATTATGGACGGACTTTCTCTGGCCTCTGATCGTGATGGTGGCGCAGAGCCTGCTGTTGCTCGTCGTTCTGCTGATAGCGATCGCCTACATTCTCCTCGCCGACCGAAAAATCTGGGCCGCGGTGCAGATCCGGCGAGGCCCCAATGTTGTCGGACCGTGGGGTCTGTTTCAGTCGTTCGCCGATCTTCTGAAATTTGTGCTGAAGGAACCGATTATTCCCTCCGGCGCCAACAAGGGCGTGTTCCTTCTGGCGCCGCTGGTTTCCTGCGTGCTGGCGCTGGCCGCGTGGGCGGTGATCCCGGTCAATCTGAACTGGGTCATCTCCGACATCAATGTCGGGATTCTCTACATCTTTGCGATCTCGTCGCTGTCGATTTACGGCATCATCATGGGCGGCTGGGCGTCGAACTCGAAATATCCGTTTCTCGCCGCTTTGCGTTCGGCGGCGCAGATGGTCTCCTACGAGGTGTCGATCGGTTTCGTCATCATCACGGTCTTGCTTTGCGCAGGTTCACTGAACCTCTCTGCCATCGTCGAGGCGCAGCATACCCGCGGGTTAGCCAGCCTGATCGGATTGCCGTGGCTGACGTTCCTGAACTGGTACTGGCTGCCGCTGCTGCCAATGTTCGTGGTGTTTTACGTTTCGGCTCTGGCTGAGACCAATCGCCCGCCGTTCGATCTCGTCGAGGCGGAATCCGAACTCGTCGCGGGCTTCATGGTCGAATACGGCTCGACGCCGTATCTGTTGTTCATGCTCGGCGAGTACGTCGCGATCACCACCATGTGCGCGATGGGTGCGATTCTTTTTATGGGCGGCTGGCTGCCGCCGGTCGACTTGCCACCGCTCAACTGGGTGCCCGGCGTTATCTGGTTCTCACTGAAACTATTCTTCATGTTCTTCCTGTTCGCGATGGCGAAGGCGATCGTGCCGCGCTACCGCTATGATCAACTGATGCGGCTCGGCTGGAAGGTGTTTCTGCCGCTGTCGCTGGCGATGGTGGTGATCGTGGCTGGCGTGTTGCAGTTCGCTGGCATCGCGCCGAATTGAGATTTGTCATGAGTATCAATGCAACAGCCCGTTCGCTCCTGCTGACCGAATTCATCTCGGCGTTCTTCCTCACCATGAGGTATTTCTTCAAACCGAAGCCGACTATCAACTATCCCTTCGAGAAGAATCCGATCTCGCCACGATTCCGCGGTGAGCATGCGCTGCGCCGTTATCCAAACGGCGAGGAGCGTTGCATCGCCTGCAAGCTGTGCGAGGCGATCTGCCCTGCGCAGGCTATTACCATCGAGGCCGGTCCGCGCCGAAACGACGGCACCCGCCGCACAGTGCGGTACGACATCGATATGGTGAAATGCATCTATTGCGGATTGTGCCAGGAGGCCTGTCCGGTCGATGCCATCGTTGAGGGGCCGAATTTCGAATTCGCGACCGAGACCCGCGAGGAGCTTTATTATGACAAGGCCAAGCTGCTCGCCAACGGCGACCGCTGGGAGCGCGAGATCGCGAAAGCGATCGAACTTGATGCGCCGTATCGGTAAGGTGGGTATGTTCAATCGCATTGTAGTATGGGGCGTTGCCTCCACTCTCCCGCCCCGACAAGGGGGGAGAGGGTGTGTTCTCCGCGCGGCAAGGTTGCAGCTAGCTGGTGGGGGTATCGCATGATCCTTCCAGCACTGTTCTTCTATCTGTTCGCCGGCGTGTGCGTTGCATCTGCCGCGATGGTCATTTCGTCGCGCAATCCCGTGCACTCGGTGCTGTTCCTCATTCTGGCGTTCGTCAACGCCGCCGGTCTGTTCATCCTGTTGGGTGCGGAATTTATCGCGATGATCCTCATCGTGGTCTATGTCGGCGCAGTCGCGGTGTTGTTCCTCTTCGTCATCATGATGTTGGACGTCGACTTCGCCGAATTACGAGAAGGCTTTCTTGAATATTTGCCGTTCGGTTTGGTGATCGCAGCGATCTTTTTGCTGGAACTGCTGCTCGTTGTCGGGGGCTGGACCCTCAATCCGACGGTCACGAAATCGATCACGGCGGCCATTCCGGGCGACGTCAGCAACACCGAGGCGCTCGGTCTCGTGCTCTACACGAAGTACATTCATTATTTCCAGCTCGCCGGCATGGTGTTGCTGGTGGCCATGATCGGCGCCATCGTCCTGACGCTGCGACACAGGGCCAGCGTCAAGCGTCAGGATATCAATGTCCAGAACGCGCGGACTCCTGAGATGGCCATGGGTGTGCGCCAGGTTGCCTCGGGGCAGGGGTTGCAGGACGCTGACTCGGCGGAGTGGGTGAAATGACAATCGGCCTCGGACACTATCTGGCGGTTGGCGCGATCCTTTTCACGCTGGGGACTCTCGGCATCTTTCTCAATCGCAAGAACATCATCATCATCCTGATGTCGGTGGAATTGATCCTGCTGGCCGTCAATATCAACCTGGTGGCTTTTTCGGCGTTTTTGGGCGACATCGTCGGGCAGGTATTTACGCTGCTGGTGCTCACGGTTGCCGCGGCCGAGGCTGCGATCGGCCTTGCTGTTCTCGTTGTGTATTACCGCAACCGCGGTTCGATCGCGGTTGAGGACGTCAATCTGATGAAGGGCTGAAGCATGATCCGGAAAAGTGAGGACCGGCTTTCTCCGGCCAATGGATGCATTGGTTGCGAGATCATGCTTCGTGAGGTGGATGCATGATCGAGGCAATCGTCTTCTTGCCGCTGATCGGCGCGATCCTTGCCGCGCTGATTGCATTGGTGGGCGCGCATGGGCGCAATCCCAGCGGTGATGCGGTCGATCATCACGACGACCATGGTCATGCTCACGCGGCTGCTGCGCATAATGAACATGGGCACGGTGACGCCCACGGTCACGACGACCATCATGTCAGCGAGCCTCCGGCTGCGGGATCGCGCGCCGCCGAACTGATTACGACCGCATTTCTGATCGCATCGGCAGTCCTGTCCTGGGTGACGCTGGTCGACGTCGGCTTCATGCATCATGACGCACGCATTGCGCTCTTCCCTTGGATTTCCTCGGGCGATCTTCAGGTTGGTTGGTCGTTACGGGTGGATACGCTGACGGCGGTGATGCTCGTTGTCGTCACCACGGTGTCGTCGCTGGTGCACTTCTATTCCATTGGCTACATGGACGAAGACCCCAACCGGCCGCGATTTTTCGGCTATCTGTCGCTGTTCACCTTCGCGATGTTGATGCTCGTGACGTCGGATAACCTGGTCCAACTGTTCTTCGGTTGGGAAGGCGTCGGTCTCGCTAGCTATCTGCTGATCGGATTCTGGTATCAGAAGCCGTCGGCTAATGCGGCAGCGATCAAGGCGTTCGTGGTCAACCGTGTCGGAGACTTCGGCTTTTCGCTCGGCATTTTCGCGGTGTTCATGCTGATCGGTTCGACCGATTTCGACACCATCTTCAGCGCGGCGCCGGGCCTGGCCGGGACGAAGGTTCATTTCCTCGCCTGGGACGTCAACGCCCTGACTTTGATCTGTCTGCTGCTGTTCATGGGCGCCATGGGCAAGTCGGCCCAGTTCCTGTTGCACACCTGGCTGCCCGACGCCATGGAAGGTCCAACACCAGTATCGGCCCTGATTCACGCAGCGACCATGGTGACGGCCGGGGTGTTCATGGTGGCGCGACTGTCGCCCCTGTTTGAACTGGCGCCAGACGCGCAGGCTTTCGTGATGTTCGTCGGCGCGACCACGGCGATCTTCGCAGCGACGGTCGGTCTCGTGCAGAACGACATCAAGCGCATCGTGGCGTATTCGACCTGCTCGCAGCTCGGCTACATGTTCGTGGCAATGGGAGCAGGAGCCTACACCGTTGGAATGTTCCACCTGTTCACTCACGCCTTCTTCAAGGCGCTGCTGTTCTTGGGCTCGGGATCGGTGATTTATGCGATGCATCACGAGCAGGACATCCGCAATATGGGTGGCCTGAAGGATCGCATTCCTTATACCTACTTCGTGATGGTGATCGGTACGCTGGCGCTGACAGGATTTCCGCTGACGGCGGGTTATTTTTCCAAGGACGCGATTATCGAATCCGCCTATGTGTCTCACAACCCCTTCGCGTACTACGGTTTCCTTATGACCGTGGTAGCTGCCGGCCTGACCTCTTTCTATTCGTGGAGGTTGATCTTCAAGACCTTCCACGGCCGGCCTCACGATCAGGCGCACTATAAGGCTGCGCATGAAAGCCCGATCTGGATGCTAATTCCGATCGGCATTCTTGCAGCGGGCTCGATCCTCGCAGGCTTTCCCTTCAAGGAACTATTCACCGGGCACGGGGTCGAAGAGTTCTTCCGGGAATCCGTGAAGATGCATCCGCACATCCTTGAGGAAATGCACCATATTCCAAAGGCAATCGCCTACCTGCCGACAGCGATGATGATTTTGGGGTTTGCGGTGGCGTGGCTGTTCTATATCCGTCGCCCCGACGTGCCGGTCCAACTCGCCCGTGAACACCCGATGCTCTACCAATTTCTGCTCAATAAGTGGTACTTCGACGAGCTCTATGAGGTGATCTTCGTGCGTCCGGCGAAGTGGCTTGGTCGCTTTCTGTGGAAGAAGGGCGACGGCTTCGTCATTGACGGATTCGGCCCCGATGGCGTCTCGGCGGGGGTTCTTGATGTCACCCGCAATGTCGTCAGGCTACAGACCGGCTACCTTTATCACTATGCGTTCGCAATGCTGATGGGCGTCGCCGGCCTGATCACCTGGTTCATGTTCTCGGGAGGCCGGTAAGAATGACGACCTGGCCCATTCTGTCTGTCACGACCTTTCTGCCGGCGGTCGGCGCGATTCTGATTTACGTGATGGCTCGTGGCAGCGACGAAGCCGCCAACCGCACCGCGCGTTGGATTGCGCTGTGGACGACGATCGTCACCCTCGCGGTGTCGCTGATCCTGGTTGCGCGCTTCGATCCAACCAATACGGGATTCCAGTTCGTCGAGCAGGCGACCTGGCTTGCCACCGGCATTCGCTATCATATGGGCGTCGATGGCATCTCGCTGCCGTTCGTCATTCTCACCACGGCGTTGATGCCGCTATGCATCATCGCAAGCTGGAAATCGATTACCCGTCGCGTGCCTGCCTACATGATGGCGTTTCTGTTTCTGGAAACGCTGATGACCGGCACGTTCTCGGCGCTCGACCTGCTGCTGTTCTACGTATTCTTTGAAGGCGGCCTGATCCCGATGTTCCTGATCATCGGGATCTGGGGCGGTCCGCGCCGGGTCTATGCCACCTTCAAGTTCTTCCTCTATACGCTGCTCGGCTCGGTTCTGATGCTACTGGCCATCATGGCGCTCTACTGGAATGCCGGAACGACCGACATTCCGACGCTGATGCGCACTTCCGTTCCGTACAACCTACAGATGTGGGCGTGGCTTGCCTTCTTTGCATCGTTCGCGGTCAAGATGCCGATGTGGCCCGTGCACACCTGGCTTCCGGATGCGCATGTCGAAGCGCCCACGGCGGGATCGGTTATCCTTGCAGCTATTTTGCTGAAGATGGGGGGCTACGGCTTCCTGCGCTTTTCGCTGCCGATGTTTCCGCTTGCGTCGCATGACTTCGCGCCGCTGGTCTTCGTTCTCTCCGCTGTCGCGATCGTCTACACCTCGTTGGTGGCCCTGATGCAGGAGGACATGAAGAAGCTGATTGCCTATTCGTCGGTGGCTCACATGGGATTCGTGACCATGGGAATTTTTGCCGGCACGATGCAAGGGGTTCACGGCGGCGTATTCCAGATGGTGTCGCACGGGATCGTGTCGGGCGCGCTGTTTCTGTGTGTCGGTGTGGTTTATGACCGAATGCACACGCGCGAGATCGCGTCCTATGGCGGGCTTGTCAACCGGATGCCACTTTATGCGATGGTGTTTCTCGTCTTCACGATGGCCAATGTCGGACTGCCCGGAACGTCCGGATTTGTCGGGGAATTCCTTGCGCTGATCGGCACCTTCAAGGTCAACATTCCCACAGCGGTGGCGGCAACGCTCGGCGTGATCCTGTCAGCCGCCTACGCTTTGTGGCTCTATCGCAAGATCGTGTTCGGGGCGCTGGTAAAGCCGTCGCTTGCGACCATTAAGGATCTTACTTTCCGCGAGGGCCTGACGCTGGCGCCGCTTGTGGTGCTGACGATCCTGTTCGGCGTTTATCCGAAGCCGGTGCTCGATTTCTCGGCGGCTTCCGTACAAAATCTTGTCAATAATTACGCAAGCGCGACCGCCGCCATCAAGGCTGCGGCGCTGCCATGATCGCGGTAGGTCAGGGATGCCAGCTATGATGTTTGAGGCCGCTGGGTATCAACTGCTCCCCGTATTGCCGGAAATTGTTCTGGCGGTCGGCGCGATGGTGTTGCTGTTGATAGGGGCATGGTGCGGCCAGCGTGCAACCGGCCTCGTGACCGGTCTTGCGATCTGTTTTCTGATCGGGACCGGCGTGATTGAGTATCTGTTGCCGCACGGCAGGCTGATGACGTTCGGCGGCAGCTTCATCGTCGATGAGTTCGCTCGGTTTCTGAAGATACTTGCCTTGCTCGGCTCTGCGGCGACGCTCGTTCTGTCCCGGGAGTTTCTCGAGGACCAGTCCCGTCGGATGTTCGAGTTCGCAATTCTGGTGATGCTTTCGACGGTCGGCATGATGGTGCTGATTTCGGCGGCCGACCTGATCATGCTGTATCTCGGGCTCGAATTGATGAGCCTTGCGCTCTACGTGGTAGCGGCGAGCAACCGTGACAACGTCAAGTCAACCGAAGCGGGTTTGAAATACTTCGTCCTTGGCGCTCTGGCGTCCGGGATGTTGCTGTATGGCGCTTCGCTAATCTATGGCTTCACGGGAACGGTTAGCTTTGCCGGCATTGCAGCCGCTGCGAAGACGGGTAGCATCGGTGTTGTGTTCGGCATCGTCTTTCTGCTGGCGGGCCTTTGTTTCAAGGTGTCGGTGGTGCCGTTCCACATGTGGACGCCCGATGTTTATGAAGGCGCGCCGACGCCGGTCACGGCATTCTTCGCCTCGGCGCCGAAGATCGCGGCGATGGCTGTGTTTACCCGCGTGGTGCTGACGGCATTCTCCGGGGTCGTCGCCGAGTGGCAACAGATCGTGGTTTTCGTGGCGATCGCGTCCATGGCGCTGGGGTCGTTCGGCGCGATCGGACAACGCAACATCAAACGCCTGATGGCTTATTCGTCGATCGGCCATATGGGTTTTGCGCTGGTCGGCCTTGCTGCCGGCACGGTCGAGGGCGCACAGGGCGTCGTGCTGTATCTGGTCATCTATACCGTGATGACGTTCGGGGCGTTCACTGTCATTCTCGCCATGAGCCGTAACGGTCAGGCCCTGGAACAGATCAGCGATTTCGCGGGACTATCGCGAACCAATCCGCTGCTGGCGTTTTTCTTTGCAATGCTGTTGTTTTCGCTCGCCGGTATTCCGCCGTTGGCTGGATTCTTTGCTAAATTCTATGTCTTCAGCGCGGCCATCAAGGCAGGATTGTTTGCCCTATCCGTGATCGGCGTCATCACCAGTGTCGTCGGCGCGTTCTACTATCTCAATGTGATTAAGATGATGTATTTCGACGAGCAGGCCGAGGCGACAGACGCCGTGCACATCGAATTGCGTTCGGTGGTGGCTGCGACGGCGCTTTTTAACATGCTGTTCTTCGTGTATCCGGGACCCTTGGTCAGCGCAGCCACGGCGGCTGCGAAATCATTGTTCTAATGGCATTCTCGCTCGGTCCACGAGCTGCATCGGCTGGTTACCGACTCGCGGTTTTTGACCGCATCGGCTCGACTAACACCGAAGCGCTGGTGCGCGCGCGAACGGGCGAGACCGGTCCGATCTGGCTGGTAACGGCGGAACAAACCGCGGGACGCGGTCGCCGGCAGCGTAGCTGGATCTCCCCTCGGGGCAATCTGGCCAGCAGCGTACTAGAGGTTATCGATACCTCACCTGCCGTAGCGGCAACCCTGAGCTTTGCGGCAGGGTTGGCGCTCGAAGCTGCGCTTCAAGCAGTCAGCCTTGAAGCGCGCATGCGATCTCCAGTTTCGGAGAAGGTGACGTTTCATTTGAAATGGCCGAATGATGTGTTGGCAGGTGGGAGGAAACTCGCGGGAATCCTGCTGGAGGCCGAGATGGTCGCACATAACCGTCTGGCCGTTGTTGTCGGCATAGGCACCAATGTGATTGCTGCGCCTGAGGGAATGCAGTATCCGGCGGTTGCGTTGAGGGACCTCGGCATCGACATCGGCGCGGAGGATTTATTTCGCGCGCTGACCGAGGCCTGGGCTGAATTTCGCGCGATCTGGGACATGGGTCGTGGCTTTGGCGAGATCAGGCGCCTGTGGCTCGATCGGGCGGCCGGCGTCGGCCAACAGGTCTCGGTCCAGTCCGGCCCGTCAACGGTATCCGGCCTGTTTGATACCATCGACAAAAACGGTTGTTTGATCGTTGCGACCTCCGACGGTAAGCGAGTTGCCGTCTCCGCCGGTGATGTGCATTTCGGCACGGCAGCCTCGGTCGGAGCAACATGATAGCGCGGCCTGATGAGTTGATGTTCGCCCCGCTCGGAGGCGTGGGTGAGATCGGCATGAACCTGTCGATCTACGGGCTCGGCAATCGTCATCAGCGCAGCTGGCTGGCGGTCGATCTCGGTGTATCCTTCGGCGACGAGGAACATTTGCCGGGCATAGATCTCATCATGCCGGACATCCGGTTTCTCGAACAGGAACGAAAGAACCTCGTCGGCTTGGTGCTGACGCACGCCCATGAGGATCACTTCGGCGCAATCATCGATTTGTGGCCGCGTCTGAGATGCCCGATCTACGCGACCAAATTCAGCGCAGCTTTATTCGAGGCCAAATGCGCCGCCGAACGCAATTCGCCCGACATACCTGTGACTGTCGTACCTTCGGGAGGGCGTATCGAGATCGGCCCCTTTGGCGTGGAATTCATTCCGGTGGCGCACTCGATTCCGGAGTCCCATGCCCTTGCGATCCATACGGAAGCTGGAATTGTTGTGCATACCGGCGATTGGAAGATCGATCCGACGCCCATCATCGGCCCGCCGACCGACGAACGGCGCTTTCGCGAACTTGGCGACGAGGGCGTGCTGGCGCTGATCGGCGATTCGACCAACGCGGTGCGGGATGGGCGTTCGCCGTCTGAAATCGAAGTCGCCAAAACCATCGCGGAATTGGTGAAGGCCGCCAAGGGCCGAGTTGCGGTGACAACGTTTGCGTCCAACGTCGGACGGCTGCGCGCGGTGGCCGATGCCGCGCGTGAGGCAGAACGCGAGGTCGTGGTGGTCGGCCGTGCAATGGCGCGCGTGGTGCAAGTCGCGCGCGAGACCGGGCATATGGACGGGGTGCAGGAATTCCGCAGCGCCGAAGTCTATGGCCACCTTCCAGCGGACAAAGTATTGGCGTTGTGCACGGGCAGTCAGGGCGAACCGAGGGCGGCACTTGCCCGCATCGCCCGGGACGATCATCCGGAGGTGACGCTGAACGGTGGCGACACCGTGATCTTTTCCTCACGCACCATTCCCGGCAATGAGAAAGCTGTCGGCGCTATCATCAACGGTCTTGTGGCGCAGGGCATCAAGGTCATTACCGATCGCACCCGACTTGTTCATGTGTCCGGCCATCCACGCTGCGACGAGCTACGGGACATGATTTCCTGGGTTCGCCCACGTCTGCTGATCCCGGTGCACGGCGAGGCTTTGCATCTCTCCGAACATGCGCAGTTGGCGCGTGCTTCAGGCGTGCCGAAAGTTCTGATCTGCAAGAATGGCGATCTGGTCCGGCTTGGGCCAGGAGACCCAGGCATCATCGATGAATTGCCGGCAGGGCGGCTTTACAAGGATGGCTCCATCCTGGAGGATTCAAAGTCGCGCGCGGTCGTCGAGCGGCGGCGCATGGCATTTGCCGGCTGCGTGTTCGTGGCAATTGCTGTCACGGACAAAGGTGAACTGGTTGAGGATCCCGAAGTTGATCTCGTCGGCATACCGGAGAAGAACATGGCCGGCGAGATACTCGACGACATCGTTTTCGACACGGTGGTCTCGACGGTGAAAGAGTTGCCGCGGACTCGGCGGCGCGATCCGGATGCGATGGCCGAGTCAGTGCGCCGCGCGGTGCGGGCAGCAGTCGCGGAAGAGTGGGGCAAGAAGCCGCTCTGCTATATTCACGTTCTGGTGATCTAGTGCAGTGGATTAACGCCGCCCCTTGACGGTGTTTCCCGGACGTGAATGTGGATGTGGTGCAGGTGCGACGAAACTAAATCCAACCATTGCATTGCGAGATGACATGCTGGGTAGGCTCAATCACGTGGCTATCGCCGTCAGAGATGCCGAAAAGGCGGCAAAGATTTACGGCGCCGCCTTCGGCGCGGAAATTTCTGCCGCGCTGCCGTTGCCCGAGCATGGGGTGATCACAGTGTTCGCGGTTCTGCCAAATACGAAGATCGAGTTCATTCAGCCGCTCGGCGAGACGTCTCCGATTGCGAAGTTTGTCGAGCGTAATGCGGATGGCGGTATTCACCATGTCTGCTATGAGGTTCCTGACATCGTCGCGACTCGTGATATTCTCATAGCAGAGGGCGCGCGCGTTCTCGGCGACGGTGAGCCCAAGATTGGTGCGCATGGCAAGCCGGTGCTTTTCTTCCATCCGAAAGACTTTTCCGGCGCGCTTGTCGAGATCGAGCAATCCTGATGGTTTCCGCAATTTTCTCCGGTGTTGCGATCTATTTTGTCTTCTGGTGGATAACGCTGTTTCTGATGCTGCCGTTCGGTGTGCGAAGCCAGCATGAAGACGGCGAGCATGCTCCGGGCACCGATCCCGGAGCCCCTGTGAGGGCGTTGATGCTGCGCAAAGTGATCTGGACCACGATTATTTCACTGACGCTCTATGGTATCGCGGCCTGGGCGTATTATTCAGGCCTGCTGAATGTGGCGCGGTTGTCGCGACTGATGGGTTTTTCGGATTAGCTTTCGCTAAGTACTGTGCGCGCTGTCCCAGCGCGGCGTCGGATACTGGTGCATTCAAGAGAAGGGCCGGGCCGGCGTTAGAATACGAAACCGCAGAGCGTTGTGGTCGTGTGCTTGCTCGAACATCCGTCCGCCAACCTGTAGGATATCGGCTCGACACTCGACTCCGGCCATGGTAGCTCTCAACGCGAACGGCTGAGGGGATCATGCGACGGCGGCTGGGAAGGCTTCTTCCGATCGTCATGTTTGCGATGCTGGTGCAGATTTTCGCACCAATCGCCGCTTGCCGGGCGTTGAGCAACACCACCGGTGATCTGACTGCGGGCGCCATCTGTTCCCACGCCACTGACGGCAGCGTTTCGCAAGACAGTCAGGCGGACCATCAAAAGGCAAGCGGCGCGTGCTGTACATTATGTTGTGTCGGCAGTAGCGCGACCCCAACTGCTGACCCGCAAGCCTCCATTGTCGAGGTCGAACGAAATGCCAACGCGGTCCGCTGGCGCGATCTGACCTTCGTCCTGCCGCCATCGGCGGTCGGCTCCAACGCGCAAGCGCGTGGTCCTCCCGTTATTTCCTGATCGGTGAATTTTGAACGATTGCTGCGATCTTGCAGCGATCCGAATCCGTTCGAACGCTCCGGGCGAATGTCCGGTATCAGGTAAATTATCATGTTCAATTGCCTTGCCTCCGTCGGAGGCAGCGGGCTTCGCCGTGTGCTCGCGACGTCCGTTGCGATCATGTTGCCTTCCGCGGCTTTCGCGCAATCCGGAGTAACGCTGCCGGCGGTAACAGTCATGGCGGCCCAGCCCGACAAACCTCAGTTGAAGCGCGCCATGCGAAGCACGTCGCGGTCAAATCAAGCCATTCGTCATGCACAGGCCCCGTCGCAGGCCGCTGCTCCAGCAGCCGTCCCCGGATCGTTGACGGTCCTCACCGCGCAGCAGGCGCTGCGGGAAATCCAACAGACGCCCGGCGGCGTCGCGCTGGTGATAGCCGATGCCTACAAGAACTCGACCGTCGCCAACACCATCAAGGACGTGCTGGAATACGTGCCCGGCGTGTTCGTCCAGCCGAAATGGGGCGACGACACCCGGCTGTCGATCCGAGGTTCGGGCTTGTCGCGTAACTTCCATCTACGTGGCGTGCAGCTCTATATGGATGGAATCCCGATCAACACGTCCGACGGCTATGGCGATTTCCAGGAAATCGATCCGACCGCCTATAAGTATGTTGAAGTCTTCAAGGGTGGCAATGCGCTGCGCTTCGGCGCCAATTCCCTCGGCGGCGCCATTAACTTTGTGACGCCGTCCGGCCGCGACCCGTTCATCAACGGCGTCAGCGTCGATGCCGGCGCTTTCGGCTTCCGGCGGATGCAGGCCAAAGCCGGAGGCAACAACGGTCCGTGGGATGGCTTTATCACGGCTGCGACGCAGAGCAGCGATGGCTTTCGCGATCACAGCTTCGGCCAGGCGACGCGCCTCAGCGGCAACGTCGGCTATCAATTCTCGCCGGATTTCGAGACGCGGTTTTATCTCAACGCCAACAGTGTGCGGCAACGCATCCCCGGCAGCGTCAGCAAGTTTTCGGCGCTGACGTCACCTGAGACCGCCGCTGTGAACAACCTTACAGGCGACTGGCAGCGAAATATCGATTCCGTGCGTATAGGTAACAAGACCACGATGCGGTTCGACAATACGACGGTGGAGTTCGGTGCATTCGGGATCGATCGCCACCTGATGCACCCGATCTTCCAATGGCTTGATTATCACTATCAGGACTATGGGGCGTTCGTGCGAGCGGTCGATGACCGCGTGATCGGTGGTTTCCGCAACCGGCTGGTGGCGGGCGTCAACGTGATCAATGGCCGGATCGACAATCAACAGTTCGCCAATCTCGCCGGCCAGAAGGGAGCGCTGCTGTGGTCGTCGATCGACCGCTCGAAGAACACTTCGGTCTATGCCGAGGATTCGTTCTATTTCCTGCCGAACGTCGCCGCGGTAGCGGGCACGCAGTTTCTTTACGCGACGCGCGACAGGCAAGACCGCCTCCTGAGCAACGGCGATCAATCGGGCCGGACGGAGTTCAGCCTGTGGAGCCCGAAGGGCGGGTTATTATGGCAGATCGATCCGACCTGGCAGGCTTTTGCCAACATCTCGCGCAGCGCGGAAGTGCCGAGCTACGGCGAGAGTGCGATCGGTCCCGGGATTCCGACCATTCCTTTTACCAGCATTCGGCCGCAGCGCGCGACGACGTACGAGATAGGCACGCGCGCGGGGCGGCCTGACGCCACTTGGGAGCTGACGTACTACCGAGCGCAGATCCACAACGAACTGCTTTGTCTATTCAGCGCGTTCGGTAACTGCAACGTCACCAACGCTGATCGCACGATGCATCAGGGCATAGAGGCCGGCGCAGGCGCGGCGATCTTCCGCAATCTTTTCGTGCGCGGCGATCGGCCGGACCGGCTCTGGCTCAACATTGCCTATACCTTCAGCGATTTCCGTTTCAGCAATGATCCGGTATTCGGCAATAATCTGCTGCCTGGAGCGCCGCGCCACTTCGTCCGAGGCGAACTGCTCTACAAGCATCCGAACGGGTTCTACATCGGTCCGAATATCGAATGGGTGCCGCAAGGCTATTATGTGGACAGCGCGAACACGCTGAGCACGGACGGCTATGCGATTTATGGACTGAAAACCGGTTTTGACGATGGCGGCAGGTATTCTGGCTACGTCGAGGCCCGCAACATCGGCAACAAGGCCTACATCGCTTCCAGTTCGATCATCGATCGTGCCAACGCCAACTCACCGTTGTTTGAACCTGGATTCGGGCGTGCGGTCTATGCTGGTTTCAAGGTGCGATGGTGAGCGCCTATACGCGCTCATCGGCATTTTTCGACCAGTGCTTATAACCGAACGATCCTTTGTGACAGACCCAAAAGGAGAACGTGATGAAATCATGTTTGGCGCTTCGCGACATGATCGGCGCCGTGGCGATTGCTGCGCTTGGCTTGGTGATGCCGGTCCACGCTGAATCCGCCAGCGTCGGCGATCTGGTGATTTCTCAGCCCTGGACTCGTGCCACGGCGGGCGGCGCCAAGGTCGGTACCGGATATCTCACCATCGAGAACAAAGGTGCGGTTGCCGATAAACTTGTCGGCGGTTCGACCGATGCAGCCGGCAAGCTCGAAGTTCATCAAATGAGCATGAGCAACGGCGTGATGAAAATGCATCAGGTCGAGGGTGGCCTCACCGTCGAGCCGGGCAAGACGGTCAAGTTGGAGCCCGGCGGCTATCACCTGATGTTGGTCGATCTTAAGCATCCCTTCAAAAAGGGAGAAACGGTGCCGGTGACGCTCGAATTCGAAAAGGCCGGCAACGTCGCGGTCACGCTCGATGTGGAAGGCATCGGTGCGCGAGCGCCGGGCGTGCCGGCCGGTGGAGCGATGATGAAAAAGATGCCGGATCATTCACAGGATGGAGGCGAGAAGTGACGCGCGCGTTAGGATCGTGGATCGGCTCGGCCATTGCGGCGGCTGCCGCAATGATTTCGTGTAACGCAGCGCTGGCGCATGTCACAGTCCAGCCGGCGGATGCACCCGCGGACAGCTATGCGCATCTCACCTTTACCGTGCCGCACGGCTGCAACGGCAGCGCGACCACGGCGCTGCGGATCAAGTTGCCGGACGGCATTCTGTCGGCGAAACCGCAGATGAAGCCGGGCTGGAATGTCGAAATCAAGAGCAGAAAGCTCGATACACCGGCACAAGGGCCGCACGGAAAAACCGTCACGGATGTCGTGGAGGAGGTCACCTGGCGTGGTGGTCCGTTGCCGGACAACCTTTATGACACGTTCGGTCTGGTCGTCCGACTTCCGGATAAAACGGGGCAGAGCCTTTATTTCCCCGCTGTGCAGGAGTGCGAACAGGGGGACCAGCGCTGGATCGAAATCCCGCAGGTGGGGCGGACCTCCGAGAAACTACGCACGCCCGCGCCGGTAATCCGGCTGAAAGCCGCGCCCTGAGACCCGCGGTCGGCAAGACGTTTTGCGCGGGCAGTGTGGTGCTGGTTTTTGGTGACAGTACTGTCGTAGGCTGTGGACCGGGCCGACGATAGCCTGATCGTCAGTGATCCAGCGAGCGACGCTTCGTCGGTGCGCCTGCGACTCAGATGCGGGAAATTCCGTCGCTTTTGCGCGGCTTGTCGTCTTGCAGACCTTGTATTTTGCTGGCCGATCCGGTTTCACTGCCAGTGTCCGTGTCCCCAAGCGATTCCAGGCCTGCCCATGCGATTGTCGCGGTTCTTTTTGCCGATTCTGAAGGAGACCCCGAAGGAAGCCGAGATAGTCTCGCACCGGCTGATGCTGCGGGCAGGCATGATACGCCAGGAGGCGGCCGGCATCTATGCCTGGCTGCCGCTGGGTCTTCGGGTGCTCAAGAAGATCGAGGCGATCGTGCGCGAGGAGCAGAACCGCGCCGGCGCGATCGAGCTATTGATGCCGACGCTGCAACTCGCGGATCTCTGGCGCGAGAGCGGGCGTTACGATGCCTATGGGCCGGAGATGTTGCGGATTCAGGATCGCCACAAGCGCGAGCTGCTGTTTGGTCCGACCAACGAGGAAATGATCACCGAGATCTTCCGCGGCTATATCCGTTCCTATAAAAGCCTGCCGCTCAACCTCTACCATATCCAGTGGAAGTTCCGTGACGAGCAGCGCCCCCGTTTTGGCGTCATGCGCGGCCGCGAATTCCTCATGAAGGATGCCTATTCCTTCGATATCGATGAAGCTGGCGCGCGGCGATCCTACAACAGGATGTTCGTCGCTTACTTGCGCACATTCGCGCGCATGGGATTGAAGGCGATTCCGATGCGGGCGGAGACCGGCCCGATCGGGGGCGATCTCAGTCATGAATTCATCGTTCTCGCCGAGACCGGAGAATCCGGCGTCTATATCGACAAGGATGTTCTCGATCTTCCGGTTCCTGACATGGATGTGGATTACGATGGCGATCTGACGCCGATCGTCAAGCAATGGACCACAGCCTATGCCGCGACAGAGGACGTTCATGATGGGGCGCGCTATGAGCGCGAGGTTCCGGAAGAGAGACGCGTTCATACCCGCGGCATTGAGGTCGGCCAGATCTTCTATTTCGGCACCAAGTATTCCGAGTCGATGAAGGCGCTGGTGGCCGGCCCCGACGGCGTCGAGCAGCCGATCCATGGCGGCTCCTACGGAGTGGGGGTCTCCCGTCTCGTCGGCGCGATCATCGAGGCCAGTCACGATGAGGCCGGCATCAAGTGGCCGGACGCCGTGGCGCCGTTCACGGTGGCGATCCTGAATCTGAAACAAGGCGCCAGTGATACTGATGCGGCCTGCGAACGGCTCTATCGCGAACTCTCCGCCAAGGGAGTTGACGTGCTTTACGACGACACCGACCAGCGGGCAGGCGCGAAGTTCGCAACCGCCGACTTGATAGGCATTCCCTGGCAGGTGATGGTGGGCCCGAAGGGGCTCGCCGAAGGCAAGGTCGAAATCAAGCGCCGCAGGGATGGGTTACGTGAAAGTGTCGCGCTGGAGGATGCGGCTGCGCGGTTGATGACGTAGCGATTATCCACCGCGCGCGGCATTCAATGCCATTCCGGCCACAATTGGCCGCGAATCATGGGATTATCGAACGATGGATGAGACCATGAACGAACCGCTTCGGACCAAGCCGTTTGCCGCCTTTGAATGGATGCTGTCCGGGCGCTACCTGCGAGCGCGGCGGAGGGAAGGGTTCATCTCCGTCATTGCCGGCTTCTCGTTCCTCGGCATCATGCTCGGCGTGGCCACGCTGATTATCGTGATGGCCGTCATGAATGGCTTTCGCACGGAACTCCTCAGCAAGATCCTTGGCCTGAACGGGCACCTTTTGGTTCAGCCGCTGGAGTCGCCACTCACCGACTGGAAGGACGTTGCGGACCGTGTCAGTCAAGTGCAGGGGATACGGCTTGCCGCGCCTGTCGTCGATGGTCAGGCGCTCGCGTCTTCGCCGTATAATGCCGCCGGTGTTTTCGTCCGGGGCATCCGGGCTAATGACCTCAACAATCTCACCTCCATCGCCCAGAATATCAAACAGGGAACACTCGATGGGTTCGACGAGGGACAAGGCGTGGCCATCGGCCGGCGTCTTGCCGATCAGCTTTCGCTGCACGCAGGCGACAGCGTGACGCTGGTCGCACCGCGCGGGGCCGTAACTCCGATGGGCACGACTCCGCGCATCAAGCCCTACAAGATCGCGGCGGTGTTCGAGATCGGGATGTCCGAATACGATTCCACGTTCGTGTTCATGCCGCTGGCGGAAGCGCAGGCTTATTTCAATCGCGCCAACGATGTCACCGCGATCGAAGTCTATACGGATAATCCGGACAAGATTGATGACTTCCGCAAATCGGTAACGGAATCCGCGGGCCGGCCGGTGTTCCTGGTCGACTGGCGGCAGCGGAATTCGACGTTTTTCAATGCGCTCCAGGTCGAACGCAATGTGATGTTTTTGATCCTGACGCTGATTGTCCTGGTCGCGGCGCTGAATATCGTTTCAGGGCTGATCATGCTGGTTAAGGACAAGGGGAGCGATATCGCCATTTTGCGCACCATGGGGGCTTCTCAGGGAGCGATCATGCGCATCTTCCTGATCACGGGGGCGGCAATCGGCGTCGTCGGCACACTTACCGGCTTTGTCGTGGGGCTCGTGATCTGTCTCAATATCGAGTCGATCCGCGAATTTCTCTCATGGCTTACCAGCACGGAGCTATTCTCACCTGAGCTTTACTTCCTGTCCAAACTGCCGGCCGAAATCGATGTTCGGGAGACCAGCGCCGTTGTGATCATGGCGCTGACGCTGTCGTTTCTCGCGACTCTTTATCCGTCATGGCGCGCGGCGCGGCTCGATCCCGTCGATGCCCTGCGGTACGAGTGAGCCCGACATGGAGCAAGAGACGAAGGAAGTACCGGTTGTTTATCTTCACGATATCAGGCGTCAATATACGCAGGGTGAAACGAGACTGACCATTCTGGACAGCACGAAGCTTGCCTTGTGGGCGGGCCAGTCCGTCGCGCTGGTGGCTCCGTCGGGATCGGGCAAATCAACCCTGCTGCATATTGCCGGGCTGCTCGAAAGCCCGGATGCAGGGGAGGTCTATATCGGAGGAACCGCGACGTCCGGGCTCTCGGACGTGGAGCGTACGCAGATAAGGCGCACCGATATCGGGTTCGTCTATCAGTCGCACCGTCTTCTTCCGGAATTCACCGCGCTTGAAAACGTTATGCTGCCGCAGATGATCCGGGGTCTCAAACGCGCAGAGACGGTCAAGCGCGCACACGAAATTCTCGCCTATCTCGGGCTCGAGGACCGCGTCACCCATCGTCCGGCGGAGTTATCCGGCGGAGAACAGCAGCGGGTTGCGATCGCACGAGCCGTTGCCAACGCACCGCGGGTGCTATTTGCGGATGAACCGACCGGCAACCTCGATCCCCAAACAGCGGATCACGTATTCAATGCGCTGATGCAGCTCGTGAAAGCGACGCAGGTGGCAATGCTGATCGCGACGCACAACTTGGAACTCGCAGATCGGATGGACCGGCGGGTATCGCTTGAGAACGGTCACGTGGTCGAACTCGACTGAGGCGATTTGACCAGACGGCGCCGACTTTCGTCTTGATTATTGGTAGTGGTGTCGTCGTCGTGGCCGCCTCCGATCATCCGGCGTGCTGGCGAAATAGGGGTTCTCCATGCATTGGGCGTACAAGCCCCTTGTTGACGCTCTACATTGCTCCATGGTTTCAAAGCGGCAGTCACTCATCGTGACCGGTGAGTAAAGCATCTGGCAGACCGGATAACGGGGGTCCCAGTTCTGGGCGTTAGCTGTGGCGCACGAGAAAATCAGAGCTAGAGCGATGAAAGTTCCGCGCATCAAATGAGTCCTGAATGAATGAACTGATAAGCACTTTCGCTTTTTGGCCGCGTATCAAGTTATCAAGTGGCATAGCTTGCAGGTGGGCGTGTGACTGCCCCGTATATTGATATATATCCTCGCCTGAAGTAGTTCCATCTCGCTAAACGCAAAACTTCAAAAGTTCGGTGTCAGGCTAACCAATCCTCGAACGTTCGAGGTCCTGTGACAAGCATTGAGATGGCCCGCGGCATGACCGGCTCACACTATCTTGATCTCGCTCGTGAGAAGCTGATTGTCGCTCTCGATTACTGGAATATCGAGGATGCAAGGAAGCTCGTTCGGGACCTGGGCGACGAAGTCTCTTTTTTCAAGGTCGGTTTAGGACTGCAACTCGTCGGCGGAAACGAATTTGCCAAGGAACTCATTGCGGAGGGCAAACGGGTTTTCCTGGATTACAAGTATTACGACATCGCAGAGACCGTTCAGCGCGCGGTCGCCCAGGCAGCCGAGTTGAAGATCACCTTCCTGACCGTGCATGGCGTTGCGAGCATCATGAAAGCAGCCGTCGCCGGTCGCGGCAATTCCGACATGAAGGTGCTCGGCGTCACTGTGCTCACAAGCATGGATGCCGATGATATCAAGGAAATGGGATTCGAATGCAGCGTCGAAGACCTGGTCGTTGCACGCGCGAAGAGGGCGCTTGAGGTTGGAGTCGATGGCGTCATCGCGTCGGCCTTAGAGGTCGCCGAGCTTCGCAAGCAGACCAGCAACAAGCTGATGATTGTGTCGCCTGGTATCCGCCCGAGCGGCGGCGCCAGGCATGATCAGAAGCGGGTGGCCACCCCGTTTGAAGCCATGCGTGCGGGGGCGGATTATCTGGTGTTGGGCAGGCCGATCTACGCCGCGGATAATCCAAAAGCCGCCGCGCAAGCGATCATTCAGGAAATGGCGGATGCGTTGCGCCCGGATTAAGGCTTATCTCACGAAAGGCTGAAGCGTTTTCGAGCGAAGTGGAATCCGGTTCGCGTGAAGAAAACGCGTCAAATGAAAGACTCTTCGGAATCCCGACCCGGCTTTTCCAGTTCGGCGGTAACCACGCGAGATACGGCAGGTCATTTTTTCTCAGCTAAGCCGTGCCTGAACCTTTAGTAGTTTTTCGCTTCGCAGCGAACGAAACGACTTGCGAAGTGGAGCAAGGAGCGCTATCCGCCCCTTATGGCTCAAAAACTCAAACCTGGCGTGCGAAGCCGCGACGGCGGTGAATATACCTGTTCTGGTTGCGGCGCCGTCTACGCAGTGACGGTCTATACCAGTCCGTTTAAGGACACGGGGCATGCGGATTGTGACGTCTGTAGCCTCCCCATCAAAAGCTGGAACCACGCAACGGCGTGGTGGTCGTACAAATTGACCAAGCGGCCACGCAAGTGATGGTGGTCGGCAAAACCACGCGCCATTAACCAAGGGATTTTTTCAAAGGTCGGCCTTACTTGACTTTTAGAACATAAAGAGAACAGTGTTCCTCCTATGTTCTAGTCAGAGGAGGGCCTAACCATGTTGAGAATGTTTGTGGAGGAGGCGTCGGCGCTGGCGTCGATCGTGCTGTTCGTCGGAATGGTTGCCGTCTGGGCGCAGCTTATTCCTCAACTTTCGTGAACGAGGTCCGGCGGACTGGGGAAAGTGAGAACAGCTGTGTCGGTGTGGGGGTTTGGAATGGACTCACTAGGTGCAAGCCCTCACCATTCATTCGCTGCGGGTCGGCCTGTGCCGATTCGCCCCGATGATTGCTCAAAGCCATGATCCAGAAAACCGTCGCGGCTAACGCAGGTTTCGTTCACCTGCATGTCCATTCGGCCTATTCGTTGTTGAAGGGCTCGATCAAGATCCAGAAGCTGGCGGAGCTCGCCAAGGCGGATCGCCAACCGGCATTGGCGCTCACTGATACCGACAATATGTTCGGTGCGTTGGAGTTCTCCGACAAAGTCGCGGGCCAGGGCATTCAGCCGATCATCGGCTGTGAACTGGCAGTTGATTTCGGAGATCAGGACGCTAATGCCCGGAATGCGCTTCCGTTTGCCCGAATCGTCCTGCTGGCAACGCGCGAGGCCGGTTATCGTAACTTGATGAGACTGAACTCCCGGGCGTTCCTCGAAACGCCGGTGCATTACAGGCCGCACATCAGTTGGGAGTGGCTTCGGGATGAGAACGAAGGTTTGATCGCCTTGACCGGCGGGCCGGAGGGCCCTGTGGCGTTGGCGTTCAACGCCGATCATTCAACGCTTGCGATGGCCCGCTGCGATCAACTCGCCAGGATTTTCGGCGACCGGCTCTACGTGGAATTGCAGCGTCATGGCCTGGACAAGGAACGGCGAGTCGAAGGTGCGTTGATCGACCTCGCTTATGCGAAGGGCCTTCCGCTGGTTGCAACCAACGAGCCGTATTTTGCCACCTCCGATGATTATGAAGCCCATGACGCCTTGCTGTGTATCGCCGGCGGCCGCCTGGTTGCGGAGACCGAACGCGAGCAATTGACTTCCGATCATCGCTTCAAAACCCGCGGGGAAATGGCTGTCCTGTTTGCCGACATCCCCGAAGCGTTGTCGTCCACGGTTGAAATCGCAGAACGTTGCGCGTTCCGGCCCATGACACGCAAGCCGATCCTTCCGAACTTTACGGTGGCTTCCGACGCCGCCGCGGCAGAAGGCAAAAACGATGAAGCCGCTGAATTGCGGCGGCAGGCGGAAGAGGGGCTTGCGAAACGTCTGGCGGTGCACGGCGTCTCGACTGGAATGGCGGAGAACGACTACGACGTGCGCCTTGGTTTTGAACTCGACGTCATCACTCGCATGAATTATGCGGGCTACTTCCTGATCGTTGCGGACTTCATCAAGTACGCCAAGTCCGAGGGAATCCCGGTCGGGCCCGGACGCGGTTCCGGCGCCGGCTCATTGGTGGCCTATGCGCTTACTATCACTGATCTCGATCCGATCCGGTTCGGCCTGCTCTTCGAGCGTTTCCTCAATCCCGAACGCGTATCGATGCCGGACTTTGACATCGATTTCTGCCAGGAACGGCGCGGAGAGGTCATCGACTACGTGCAAAAGCGCTACGGTCGCGATCAGGTCGCGCAAATTATCACCTTTGGCACGCTACAGGCGCGCGGCGTGCTGCGCGACGTCGGTCGCGTCCTGCAGATGCCTTACGGTCAGGTGGATAAGCTCACCAAGCTGGTGCCGCAAAATCCCGCAGCGCCGGTCTCGTTGAAGCAGGCGATCGAAGGGGAGCCGAAGCTTCAAGCGTTTCGCGATGAGGATCCCGTGGTGGCGCGCGCGTTCGATATCGCCCAGCGCCTCGAGGGGCTGACACGCCACGCCTCGACCCATGCGGCGGGCATCGTGATCGGCGACCGCCCGTTGAGCGAACTCGTGCCGCTGTATCGCGATCCAAAGTCTGACATGCCGGTGACTCAGTTCAATATGAAGTGGGTGGAGCCGGCAGGCCTCGTGAAGTTCGACTTTCTCGGCCTGAAGACGCTGACTGTTCTGGACGTTGCGGTGAAGTTGCTAAAGCAACGCAATATCCACGTCGATCGCGCCACACTGCCACTCGATGATGCACCCAGCTACCAGATGCTGGCGCAAGGCGACGTGGTCGGCGTGTTTCAGGTTGAAAGCCAGGGTATGCGGCGAGCGCTGGTGGACATGCGCCCGGACCGTTTCGAGGACATCATCGCGCTGGTCGCGCTGTATCGGCCGGGGCCTATGGCGAATATTCCGACCTATTGCGCGCGCAAGCACGGCGAGGAAGAGGCGGAATTTCTTCATCCAATGCTCGAGCCGATCCTGAAGGAAACCTTCGGCGTCATCATCTATCAGGAACAGGTGATGCAGATCGCCCAAGTTATGGCCGGTTACTCGCTCGGAGACGCCGACCTGCTGCGGCGGGCGATGGGCAAGAAAATCCGTGCGGAAATGGAAAAGCAACGCGCGATCTTCGTTGCCGGCTCCGTAAAAAGCGGCGTTCCCAAAGGCCAAGCGGAAACGATCTTTGAGCTGCTGGCGAAATTCGCTGATTACGGATTTAACAAAAGCCATGCGGCGGCCTATGCGCTCGTCTCCTATCAGACGGCGTATATGAAAGCGCATTTCCCCGTCGAGTTTCTGGCGGCGTCAATGACGCTCGATATGAGCAACACCGACAAGCTTTCGGAATTTCGCGCGGAAGCCCACCGCCTGGGCATCAAGGTCGAAGCGCCGTCGATCAACCGTTCTGGCGCGACCTTCGAGGTGAACGAAGGCGTCATCTGTTATGCGCTGGCCGCGCTGAAAGGGGTTGGCGCGCACGCGGTCGAGTTGATCGTCGAAGCCCGCAAGAACGGCTTTTTCACCTCGCTGGCCGATTTCGCCGCCAGGGTGCCGCCACGCGCTATCAACAAGCGCGTGATCGAAAGCCTCGCAGCCGCCGGAGCGTTCGATGCGCTCGAGCCCAACCGCGCCCGCGTGTTCGCCGGCGCCGAGGCGATCCTTGCCGCGTGCCAGCGCAGTCACGAGGCAACGATGCTCGGCCAGAACGATATGTTCGGCGGCATGGCGGACGCGCCCGACATCATGCTGCCTCGGGCGGAGCCTTGGCTGCCTGCTGATCGGCTGAGACGCGAATACGAGGCGGTTGGATTTTTTCTCTCGGGACATCCGCTCGACGACTATGCGACAGCGCTAAAGCGGTTGCGCGTCCAGTCCTGGGTCGAATTTTCCCGCGCGGTGAAGGCTGGGGCGACCGCCGGCAAGGTGGCTGCGACGGTGCTTTCGCGGACGGAGCGGCGAACCAAGACCGGTAATAAGATGGGCATCATCGGCCTGTCCGATCCGACCGGCCATTTCGAGGCGGTGCTGTTCTCAGAAGGTCTGGCGCTATTTCGGGACGTACTTGAGCCGGGAGCAGCGGTGCTGTTGCAACTCGACGCGGAGTTGCAGGGGGAGGATGTGCGGGCGCGGGTGTCCCGTGCCGAGCCGCTCGACGATGCCGCGGCCAAGACACAGAAGGGTCTGCGGATTTTCCTGCGCGATTCCAAGCCGCTCGAGTCGATCGAAAAACGTCTCCTGGCAAACGAAAGCGGTGACCCGGCCGGGGTCGCCGGAGTTTCAGCGTCAAGGCAAGCCGGCGACGGTGACGTCTCGCTGGTGATGTTGCTGGACCTTGAAACGGAGGTGGAGATCAAGCTTCCGGGCCGCTTTCGGGTTTCGCCTCAGATCGCCGGCGCGATCAAGGCGGTGTCGGGGGTCGTGGACGTTCAGGCCGTCTGACCGGCCCGGGCCGCGCAGCCGGCGGGGTCGGATTGCCTTGCGTATAGCGGGTACCCTCGCTATACAGGCCGCATCTCACACGGAAACATGGCCTAAAAAGCCGTCCGGTGGCTGCCGGACCGCATTCCTTTTGGTTTGACGGTTCGGTCTGCTCACACGTTTCCGGAGGAACCAACCGGAGAATTTAACCATGGCGCTACCTGAATTCACCATGCGTCAGCTGCTTGAGGCTGGCGTTCATTTCGGTCATCAATCGCACCGCTGGAATCCGAAGATGGCGGAGTACATTTTCGGTGCGCGTAACAACATCCATATCATCGACCTCGCGCAGACCGTGCCGATGCTGCACCGCGCGTTGCAGGCCGTCAGCGATACCGTCGCCAAGGGTGGCCGCATCCTGTTCGTCGGCACCAAGCGGCAGGCGCAGGACGGCGTCGCCGAGTCGGCGAAGCGCTCGGCGCAATATTTCGTCAATTCGCGATGGCTGGGCGGCACGCTGACCAATTGGAAAACGATCTCCGGTTCGATCAAGCGGTTGCGCCATCTCGACGAGGTGCTCAATTCCGGCGATGCCAATGCCTACACCAAGAAGGAACGGCTGACGCTGCAGCGCGAGCGCGACAAGCTCGATCGTTCGCTCGGCGGTATCAAGGACATGGGCGGTCTCCCCGATTTGATCTTCGTGATCGATACCAACAAGGAAGACATTGCGATCCAGGAAGCCCAGCGGCTGAACATTCCGGTCGCGGCGATCGTGGACACCAACTGCGATCCGAAAGGCATCACGTATATCGTGCCCGGTAACGACGATGCGGGCCGCGCCATCAGCCTGTATTGCGACCTCATTGCCCGTGCGGCAATCGACGGCATTTCGCGGGCTCAGGGTGATTCCGGCATCGACGTCGGCGCCTCTGTTGCGCCGGTGCAGGAACAGCTTCCGGATGCCGCGCAGCCTGCCGGCTTCCAGGGGCTCGCCGGGCCGCGAGGCGTCGCCGACGATCTCAAGAAACTCACGGGCGTCTCAGGGGCGATAGAGAAAAAATTCAACGATCTCGGCATCTTTCACTATTGGCAGCTTGCCGAGCTCGATCACGATACCGCGCACAGGATTGGCGAAGAAGTTGGCCTTCCAAGCCGGGCCGACGGCTGGGTTGCCCAGGCTAAGGCAATGACCGCCGAGGCCGAATAACGTGACGCGCGGGCGGTGTTGCGGCCGGCCGCTTCACACCTGATTTTCTGACTCGATCCCTGAATAGAGGTGGCGGGGGCAGTAAAGCCGTACCGCAATCTCCCGACAGGAAAAGGATACTACAGCAATGACGACAATCACCGCGGCGATGGTCAAGGAGCTGCGCGAAACCACTGGCGTCGGCATGATGGATTGCAAGCAGGCGTTGACCGAAAACAACGGTGACATACAGGCTGCGATTGACTGGCTGCGCAAGAAGGGACTTTCCAAGGCTGCCAAAAAGGCGGGGCGTGTGGCAGCCGAGGGCCTGATCGGGGTCGTCACCAGCGGCAACAAGGGTGTCGTCGTTGAAGTCAATTCGGAAACCGACTTCGTTGCGCGCAATGAGCAGTTTCAAGGATTGGTCAAAATGGTGGCGCAGGTCGCCCTTAGCGTCGGCGCCAATGTCGAGGTGATCAAGGCCGCCAAGGTTGGTAACGCCACCGTGGAGACGGCGATCTCGGATGCCATCGCTACCATCGGCGAGAACATGACGTTGCGTCGCGCGGATTCGCTGGAGGTCGCCAAGGGGGTCGTCGCGAGCTATGTCCACAATGCCGTGATCGACGGTGCAGGCAAATTGGGGGTGATCGTCGCGCTTGAGTCCGCCGGCAATGCCGACGAGCTCGCAGCGCTTGGCCGCCAGATTGCGATGCATGTCGCGTCCACGAATCCGCTGGCCATCGATCCCTCGGGAGTCGACCCGGATGTTGTCACGCGCGAGAAGGACGTCCTCGCTGACAAGTTTCGGCAACAAGGCAAGCCGGAAGCGATGATCGAGAAGATCACCGAGTCCGGCCTGAAGACCTTTTTCAAGGAACAGACGTTGCTGGAACAGCCGTTTATCTTCGACGACAAGAAGAGTGTTGGCCAGGCGCTCAAGGAAGCCGAGGGCAGGGTTGGGGCGCCCGTGAAGATTACAGGCTTTGTGCGCTATGCTCTCGGCGAGGGAATCGAGAAGGCCGATTCCGATTTTGCGGCCGAGGTTGCGGCGGCGGCCGGACAGGGCTGACGCCGGATCTGAGGCGGGACAGTCTGACTCGCGACGGAGCTAACGCATCATGGATCAGCCGGCCTACCGTCGTGTTGTCGTGAAGCTGTCGGGGGAATATCTGGCGGGTTCGCAATCTTTCGGCATCGATCAGCCCACCATCGATCGTATCGCCGGCGATCTGACCGCGGCCCGCGCGCTGGGAGCTGAAATCGCGGTCGTTGTCGGCGGAGGAAACATATTCCGGGGCGTCGAGGTATCGTCCCGCGGCGTCTCGCGTCCGACCGGCGATACGATGGGAATGCTTGCAACCGTCATGAATTGCCTGGCGCTCGAGGCCGCCCTCGAACGCCGCGGGCAGTCGGCGCGCGCTCTCTCTTCGTTTGTAATGCCCGAAGTCTGTGAGCTCTTCACCCGCCGTGCGGCGCACAAATATCTTGCAGAGAACCGAATTGTTTTGCTCGCGGGCGGAACCGGCAATCCTTATTTCACGACCGATACGACGGCGGTGCTTCGTGCCGCCGAGATCGGCGCGCAAGCCGTGCTCAAGGCGACCAACGTGGATGGCGTATATAGTGCCGATCCGAAGAAGGACCCGTCGGCGAAACGGTTCGAACGGTTAAGTCACTCGCAGGCGCTCGAAGGCGGCTATAAGGTCATGGATGCGACGGCTTTCGCGCTTGCTCGCGAGACGTCGCTGCCTATCATTGTGTTCTCGATCGCCGAACCGGATTCTATCGGCGCTATCCTGAGGGGGACCGGCCGCGGGACGATCGTCGCAAGTTGATCCGTGGCGTCGGATCGGATGTAGTTCAGGCAAGTTCCAGATGGAGGGCACATGGCGTCGGAAAACTTCGATATCGGCGACTTGAAGCGGCGAATGCAGGGAGCGATACAGTCCCTCAAACATGAACTGGGAGGCTTGCGGACCGGTCGGGCGTCGGCGTCAATGCTCGACCCGGTGCAAGTCGATGCCTATGGCAGCCACATGCCGTTGAATCAGGTTGCAACGATCAGTGTCCCCGAGCCACGCCTGCTGTCGGTACAGGTATGGGACAGATCGATGGTGAAGGCTGTCGAGAAGGCGATCGTCGATTCTAACCTCGGACTGAGTCCGGCTACCGAGGGACAGGTATTGCGACTGCGTATCCCCGAACTTAACGAAGAGCGGCGCAAGGAATTGGTAAAGGTCGCGCACAAATATGCGGAGGCGGCCAAGGTGGCGGCTCGTCATGTTCGCCGCGATGGCTTGGATACGCTCAAGAAGCTCGAGAAGAATCACGAGATTTCCGAGGACGACGAGAAGCGCCTGGCGAACGATGTTCAGAAGGCTACGGACGGCGTAATCTCCGAAATCGATCAGTTGCTGGCGGGCAAGGAAAAGGAAATCCTTACCGTTTAGCTGGATTGGACTGGCCTGATGTCGAATGCTGTTGCGCCTGCAATCGAGGGATCGGACCAATCCGATACACCGTTGCACGTTGCGATCATCATGGATGGCAACGGCCGTTGGGCGGCCGCTCGAGGATTGCCGCGCGCGGAGGGTCATCGCCGCGGCGTCGAGGCGTTGAGGCGCGTGGTCCGTGCTGCAAGCGAATTGAACATCCTTTATCTGACCATTTTTTCATTCAGCTCCGAGAACTGGTCGCGGCCTCCGAGCGAGATCGGCGATCTCTTCGGCTTGCTGCGAAGGTTCGTCCGTAATGATCTGGCAACGCTGCACCGCGACGGAGTGCGGGTGCGAGTTATCGGCGAGCGTGCCGGGTTGGAGCCAGATATCTGCGCGCTGCTGACAGAGGCCGAGGACCTGACGAAGAACAACAACCGGCTTAATCTTGTCGTTGCATTCAACTATGGTTCGCGACAGGAAATTGCGAAAGCCGCCCAGCGTCTTGCTCGTGAAGTCGCTGACGGCAAGCGCGACCCGGCCACGGTCGACGCCGATACGCTGGGTCGATATCTCGACGCGCCGGACATTCCCGATCCTGACTTGATCATTCGCACGAGCGGCGAGCAGCGGCTGTCGAATTTTCTGATGTGGCAAGCAGCTTACAGTGAGTTTGTATTCGTCCCGATTCACTGGCCGGATTTCGACAGAACGGCGCTCGAAGGCGCGATCGCCGAATATGCCAGACGCGAACGACGCTTTGGCGGGCTGGCTGCGAAAGCCGGATCGTGATCATAGCTTTTCGAGCGAAGTGGTTATCGGTCGCGTGAAGAAGCACGCCAATCAAAATCGTAGAGTCCGCATGATCCATCAGAAGCGGAAAGATTCTAGAACTATAAGATGTTAGTTTGCCTTTGATTCCGAAGTTCGTATCAAAGGTTGCTAGCTACGGACATTCGAACTTGGACTCGGGACATTAGCGTGAATCAGGATCAACTCGCGCCGGTTGCTGAAAGCGGATCGCGAAATCTCCGGACGCGTATCATTGCGGCATTGGTGCTTGCGCCAGCTGCGATTGCGATCGCATGGGCTGGCGGACCGCTATGGATAGGTCTTGTGACCCTCGCGGCCATCGGCATGTACGTCGAATGGCTGACGATCGTCGGCACCGCGCAGGAAAGGCGGACGGTGGCCGCGGGGAGCGCTGCCCTCGTTGTCTCCAGCCTGTGCCTGGCGCTCGGATACGGCGCATTTTCGCTGATTGTTCTCCTGATCGGCGCCGCGGCGGTCGCAGTGATGTCGCAACAGTTGCGGCTCTGGTCAGTCGCTGGATTCTGTTATGCGGCGGCTGCCGCATTTGCGGCGGTTCAGGTTCGCCTCGATGGCGAATACGGATTTGTCGCGTTGATGTTTGTGCTCCTGGTGGTGTGGGTGACGGACATCGGGGGATACTTCGCCGGCCGCGGAATCGGCGGACCCAAATTGTGGCCTCGCGTCAGTCCGAAGAAGACGTGGGCGGGTGCGGCAGGCGGTTTCGTCGCGAGCCTTGCAGTTGCCGCGGGATTTTCGGCTTTTGGTTTTGGAAATCTGACGTCTTTGCTTTTCCTTGGGGCGGTTCTGTCAATCGTGTCGCAATCGGGCGATTTGTTTGAATCTGCGGTCAAAAGGCGATTCGGGGTCAAGGATTCCAGTCAGATCATTCCCGGTCACGGCGGCTTGCTCGATCGTCTCGACGGCTTTGTCGCGGCGATCGTGTTCGCCATGTTTTTCGGATTTCTGCTTGGCGATGCCAATGGCATCGGTCACGCTCTTATGGGTTGGTGAGGTATGAGTGCTGTTCCGTTGAAAAACGACAAGCCGGTTGAGGCTGGCGTCAGGACCGTGACGGTTCTGGGAGCGACCGGATCGATCGGCGACAGCACCATGGATTTGTTGCGCGGCGCGCCCGGCCGCTATCGGGTCGAGGCCCTAACCGCGAACTCCAATGTTGAAGGCCTTGCCAAGCTGGCGCGCGAATTCGACGCGCGGTTTGTGGCGGTCGCGGATACCGCTCGCTTTGGCGAATTAAAGGATGCGCTTGCTGGTAGCGGTATCGAGTGTGGTGTCGGCGAAAGCGCGATCATCGAGGCCGCTTCGCGTCCAGCCGACTGGCTGATGGCCGCGGTGAGCGGCGCGGCTGGACTGAAGCCCGCGCTTGCAGCCGTCGACCGAGGGACGACGATTGCGCTTGCGAACAAGGAATGCCTGGTCTGCGCCGGCGATTTCTTCATGCAGCGCGCCGCGAAGGCGGGAGCTTGCATCCTGCCAGCGGACTCCGAACACAATGCCCTGTTTCAGGCTCTGAGTTCGGGAAATCGCGATGAACTCACGCGCGTTATCATCACCGCGTCAGGAGGACCGTTTCGCACCTGGGCGGCGGCTGACATCGAGAAGGCGACGTTGGCGCAGGCGTTGAAGCACCCGAACTGGAGCATGGGACAGAAGATCACCATCGATTCAGCGTCGATGATGAACAAGGGGCTCGAAGTCATCGAGGCCGCCTGTCTGTTTGCGCTGACGCCGGACGAGATCGACGTCCTGGTTCACCCGCAATCGATCGTCCACGGCATGGTCGAATTCTCAGACCGATCCGTTGTCGCTCAACTCGGCACCCCCGATATGCGCACGCCGATCGCGCATTGCCTCGGCTGGCCGGAACGCATTGCGGGACCGGCGGCGAAGCTCGATCTCGCTAAAATCGGACAACTGACTTTCGAGGCGCCGGATTTCGCCCGTTTTCCCGCTTTGCGGCTTGCTTATGATGCGCTGCGGACCGGAAATGGCGCAACCACGGTCTACAACGCCGCAAACGAGATTGCCGTTGCGGCGTTTATCGCAGAGAAGATCAGGTTCGGCGCCATCGCACGTCTGGTCGAAGCCACCATGAATGGCTGGGTCCGGGCAGGAAATCTCGCGCCCTTGGCATCGGCTGATGACGCCATCGCCGTTGACCATAACGCGCGAAATATGGCTGCTTCGCTATTGCCTCAAATTGCCGCAAAGGCATTTTAGGCGTGGACGGAACAGGGCCACCGGCCCTGGACGAGGGAAACGGAATGGCCGATTTTTTTCTTAATAGTTTCAGTATGTTAAGTTCAGGTTTGATTGGCTACATCGTTCCGTTCCTGTTTGTCCTCACTATCGTTGTTTTCTTTCACGAACTTGGCCACTTTCTCGTAGCGCGCTGGGCGGGCGTGAAGGTGCTGACGTTTTCCGTAGGCTTCGGCCCTGAGCTGGCGGGCTTCAACGACAGGTACGGAACGCGCTGGAAGCTCTCCGCGATTCCCCTGGGCGGATACGTCAGGTTCTTTGGCGATGATTCCGAAGCCAGCAATCCCTCGAACGCGACCCTTGCCTCCATGACGGCGGAGGAGCGCGAGAGCAGCTTTCATCACAAGAACGTTGGTCCGCGCGCCGCGATCGTTGCTGCCGGCCCCATCGCCAACTTTATCCTCGCGATTGTTATTTTCGCTGGCCTGTTGATGTTTCTCGGTAAGCCCAGCACGACAGCTCGCGTAGACGGGATACAGCCCGGCAGCGCTGCTGAAGCCGCCGGTTTCAAGGCCGGCGATATCGTGGCCGCGATCAATGGCGGTAAGATCGACAGCTTTTCTGACATGCAGCGGATCGTCGGCACCAGTGCCGGCGAGACGCTGACATTCGCAGTGAAGCGAGGCGATTCCATCATTGATCTCAAAGGAGTGCCGGAGCTCAAGGAGATCAAGGACCGGTTCGGAAACATTTACCGGATCGGCGTTCTCGGAATTACGCGCGCGACGTCGCCAGGGGACGTCACCAGGGAATATGTGAACCCGGCGGTGGCACTATGGTTGGGAGTTAAGGAAACCTGGTTCGTGGTTGACCGCACGATGGCTTATATCGGCGGGATTTTTACCGGGCGCGAGGCCGCCGACCAGGTTGGAGGACCGCTGCGGATTGCTCAGATTTCCGGGCAGGTAGCCACGATCGGCTTCGCTGAGTTGATCCATCTTGCCGCCGTTCTTTCCGTATCGATTGGACTGCTGAACCTGTTTCCGGTTCCGTTGCTGGATGGCGGGCACCTTTTGTTTTACGCGGCGGAAGCCGTGCGAGGTCGG
Source organism: Nitrobacter sp. TKz-YC02 (assembly GCF_049852135.1). Lineage (NCBI taxonomy): Bacteria > Pseudomonadati > Pseudomonadota > Alphaproteobacteria > Hyphomicrobiales > Nitrobacteraceae > Nitrobacter > Nitrobacter sp. TKz-YC02. The sequence goes on along the minus strand of NZ_CP180728.1, from coordinate 2,074,378 downwards.
CCGATATCCGAGCGTGCGCAAGAAGTGGGTTTTCGAATCGGGTTGGGTCTGGTGTTGATGTTAATGGTTTTCGCCACCTACAACGATATTCTGCATCTGGCTGGATCGTGAGTCGTTCGCTCCAGGGCGGGATGAGGAAAAATTCTTCGCGATTTTCCGTCCGCACGCCGCTCTAAAATTTCTTGGAATCGATCACGTTCGATTCTGGCTGAGGCTTAGTCCAGGATCGTCGTGATTCGGGCGTGACTTATGGGCAACGTCTTGGAATTAAATTAGAATTGCACTGCGAATGGCCGTTTGCCACTGAAGGAAAATTGGCTACAAACAGCGCGAATGGGAATCTGCCGCCTGAGGGGGAACTGGGCGGCATCAGAATTGATAAGGGCGCGTTGCGCATGAATGTTGGAATGCGAGTGTTAAGGGGGACATTGCTCGCCGCCCTGATTTTCATTGGCGTGCCGGTCGCCGCTGTGATGACCGTCCCACTCGCGTCGTCTCCCGCTGCCGCCCAGACGTTGTCGTCGATTTCCGTCCAGGGGAACCGCCGCGTCGAGTTGGATACGATCCGTTCCTATTTCAAGCCGGATGCCAGCGGGCGCCTTGACCAGGCCAGCATCGATGACGCCTTGAAAGCGCTGATCGAAACCGGCCTGTTTCAGGATGTCAGTATCAACCGGGTGGGGAACGGGCTGGTGGTCTCGGTCGTCGAGAATCCGGTCATCAACCGGGTTGCCTTCGAGGGCAACAAGAAGGTGAAGGACGACCAACTGAAGTCGGAAATCCAGTCCAAGCCGCGCGGTACGTTTTCCCGGCCGATGGTTCAGTCTGACGTCCGGCGAATCGTCGAAATCTATCGCCATTCCGGCCGCTACGATGTGCACGTCACCCCCGAGTTCATTGAACAGCCCAACAATCGCGTCGATCTCATTTTCACAATCGCTGAAGGAGACAAGACCGGCATCGCCTCGATCGAGTTTATCGGCAACCAAGCCTTTTCGTCCTACCGGCTGAAGGACGTCATCAAGACGCACGAATCGAACTTCCTCAGCTTCCTCGGCGGAGGGGACACGTATGATCCCGACCGCGTCGAGGCCGACCGCGACTTGCTGCGCCGCTATTATCTGAAGCATGGCTATGCCGATGTTCAGATTATCGCTGCCCTGACCGAATACGATCCCGGTCGCCACGGTTTCCTCGTGACCTTCAAGATTGACGAAGGCCAGCAGTACCGGGTCGGATCGGTGGCGTTTGAGTCGTCGATTCCGACATTCGACGGAAATTCGATGCGCAGTTTTTCTCGTGTCCACGTCGGATCGCTCTACAACGCCGAAGCACTGGAGAAGTCTGTCGAGGAGATGCAAGTCGAAGCGTCTCGGCGCGGGTATGCTTTCGCCGTCGTGCGTCCGCGAGGCGATCGCAACTTCGATGCCCATACCGTCTCAATCGTATTCGCGATCGACGAGGGTCCGCGAACCTATATCGAGCGCATTAACGTCAGGGGCAACACACGGACCCGAGACTATGTGATCCGGCGTGAGTTCGATATTTCGGAGGGCGATGCCTACAATAGGTCGCTGGTGGATCGTGCGGAGCGCCGCCTGAAAAATCTCGACTTCTTCAAGACGGTCAAGATCACGACTGAGCCCGGCTCTTCAAGTGACCGCGTGATTCTTGATGTCGAGGTCGAAGACAAATCAACCGGCGACTTCTCGGTGTCCGGCGGCTTTTCCACGACCCAAGGAGCGCTTGCGGAAGTCAGCGTCTCCGAGCGCAATCTGCTCGGCCGCGGTCTGTATGCGAAAGCTTCGGTCCAATACGGGCAGTGGGCGAGGGGATACTCGCTGTCGTTTGTCGAGCCGTTCCTGTTGGACTATCGCGTCGCGCTCGGGCTCGACCTTTACCAGCGCGAACAACTCGCCAACCAATGGATTTCCTATAACATGAAGACGCTCGGATTCAGCCCGCGGCTAGGCTTCGGCCTGCGGGAGGATCTGACGCTGCAACTGCGTTATTCGATCTTCCAGCAGGAGATCGGCCTGCCGAGCGCTCTGCGGAACTGTAACAACAACTTCGGCGATCCGAACTACAATCCCTCGCCAGCGTTCATGAATGCCAATGGAGTGTGGGATGGTTCGAGCCTCGGCTGCTACTCCGATGGCGAGGCCTCTTTGCCGATCCGCCGGGAGCTGGAGCGCGGCCGGACGCTGACCTCGATGCTCGGCTACACGCTGACCTACAACACCCTCGATAACAATAAGAACCCAACCACTGGTCTGCTGATCGATTTTAGGCAGGATTTTGCCGGCATCGGCGGCGACGTCAAATACCTGAAGACGGCGCTCGACGCGAAGTACTATCAACCACTGGTCTCCGACATTGTCGGGCTGATCCATCTGCAAGGCGGTATTCTGAACAATGTCGGCGCTTATGCCGGACAGAACGGAATTCGCATGCTGGATAACTTCCAGATGGGACCAAATCTGGTGCGAGGCTTCGCGCCGTACGGCATTGGTCCGCGCGATATCAATTTCCTGAGCACGAGGGATGCTTTGGGCGGCACCAAGTACTGGGGCGCGTCGGTCGAGTTGCAGATGCCGTTCTGGTTCATGCCGAAGGAAGTGGGCTTGAAGGGCGCCGTTTACGCGGATGCCGGCTCGCTCTGGGGCTACCAGGGACCGACGTCGTACGCACTGACCAATGAATTCAATGCGCCCGGCTGTGTGCGAAGCACGTCGAGCACCAGTCCAGGTACCTGCGCGGGTCTTCAATTTGACGACACCAATGTGATCCGAAGCTCGGTCGGCGTCGGCTTGATCTGGCAGTCTCCGTTTGGTCCGCTTCGCTTCGACTACGCCGTGCCGATCACGAAGGGCCAGTACGACCGCGTGCAGGAGTTCAGGTTTGGCGGCGGAACCACGTTCTGAGCGTGACCACTGCGCGAACCGCGACGGATGGAATGACGCAACCGGCATTCTTTAAGCGGCCGCGGCCGCTGACTTTGGCGGAGATAGCCTCATCGACGGGAGCGCAGTTGGTCGATGCGTCCCGGAGCGACCTTCGGATTGTCGGCTTGGCCTCGCTCGATCAGGCCGGCCCCATGCATCTCGCGTTTTTTGACAACCACAAATATACCGCGCAACTTGCGGCGACGAAGGCGGGCGCCTGTCTGGTAGGTCCGCGTTTCGAAGCTGATGTTCCGGCTCATGTGGCGGTTCTGCGCTCGAAAGCTCCGTTTCGTGCGTTCGTAAGCATCGCTCGTGATTTTCATGACGATGTGTTGCGACCGCAGTCCTGGTTTGATAACGCGGCTATCGCTGAATCCGCCGTCATACATCCGTCTGCGCATCTCGAAGACGAAGTCGTGATCGATCCGTTGGCGGTGATCGGTCCGGAAGCGCAGATAGGAGCTGGTTCGGTTATCGGTTCTGGTGCTGTGATTGGCCCAGGCGTCCGGATAGGCAGAAACTGCAACGTCGGTGCAGGAACGACGATTCAAGCTGCCTTTATCGGCAACAATGTTCTCATTCACCCGGGCTGCCATATCGGGCAGGACGGCTACGGTTTCATTTTCTTTGGCTCGGAAGGTCATGTGAAAGTCCCGCAGACCGGACGTGTGCTGATCCAGAACGATGTCGAAATCGGTGCGGGTACGACCATTGATCGCGGCAGCCTGCGCGACACCGTTATCGGAGAGGGGACAAAAATCGATAATCAAGTTCAGATCGGACACAATGTGACGATCGGCCGGCGCTGCCTGCTGGCGGCGCAGATCGGCCTGGCGGGCAGCCTGACGATCGGCGACAACGTGGCGCTGGGCGCCAAGGTCGGGATCAACAACCACCTTCACATCGGTGACGGCGCGCAGGTCACTGCCATGAGCGGGGTCAAGGACGATATCCCCCCGAACGGTCGCTGGGGCGGCTATTTCGCGAAACCGACCAAGCAATGGTACCGTGAACTTTTTGCAGTGGAGCGCCTGGCGCGCAATAGTGCTCCTAATGCCGGATCGGCCAAAGCCGCTCCGAAGGATTGAATTACCGAATGAAGGATCGAGGTGCTGAGTAATGGAGTCGCCGGTCAGGTTCGAGCATGTGGACATTGCCACCATTCTCAAGACCCTTCCTCATCGTTATCCGTTTTTGCTGATCGACCGGGTTCTCAATATTCGGGCCGACCATAGCGGGATCGGCGTGAAGAACGTCACGGTCAATGAGCCTGCGTTCCAGGGCCATTTTCCGGAACGACCGGTATATCCGGGAGTGCTTATGATCGAGGGGATGGCGCAGACGGCGGGCGTCATCGGCATCATGTCGGTGGAGGGCACGGAAAAGCCGCGCGCGGTTTATTTTCTGACGATCGATAAATGCAAGTTTCGCAAACCAGTCATGCCCGGCGATATTGTCGAGTATCACATGCGCAGCATCGGGCGCCGCAAGACGATGTGGTGGTTTCACGGCGATGCCAAGGTGAACGGCGTGATCGTCGCCGAAGCCGATGTCGGCGCGATGCTGACCGACTGATGAGCAGGATCGATCCTACCGCCCGGATTGAAGCTGGCGCCGTGATCGGAGAATCGACCGAGATCGGGCCGTTCTGCATGGTTGGTCCCCATGTTGTCCTCGGTCCGAACTGCCGCCTGATCTCGCATGTGTCCATCACGGGACACACAACTATCGGGGCCAACTGCACGATCTATCCGTTCGCGGCGCTTGGTGGCGCGCCGCAGGATATGGGTTATGGGAACGAGCCGACGCGCCTTGAGATTGGCGATGGCTGCACGATCCGTGAAAGTGTGACGATGAACGTCGGCACACCCAAGGATGTCGGCGTTACACGCATCGGCGCGCGTGGGTTCTTCATGAGTTACAGCCATGTCGGCCACGACTGCCAGGTCGGCGATGACGTGATTTTTGCCAATTCGGCAACGCTGGGCGGACACTGCAAAGTCGGGGATTTCGTCTATATCGGCGGTCTTTCTGCCGTGCATCAATTCGCACGTATCGGCAGGCAGGCTATGATCGGCGGCCTCACGGGCATCCGTGGCGATGTTATTCCCTACGGCTTCGTCAATGGCCAGCATGGGCATCTTGAGGGCCTTAACGTTGTCGGCATGAGACGCCGCAAGTTTACCCGCGAGCGTCTCGTCAAGGTCAGGTCGTTCTATCAGGAACTGTTTTACGGGCCGGGTCTCTTTGCAGACCGTCTCCAGCGTGTCCAATCACATGCGTCAGACGATCCTGCTATTGCGGAGATACTGACGTTTATTGGCGAGGATAAGCATCGTCCTCTCTGTCTGCCGGAGGGCGGCGCAAACAAATCCGCATAGCGGAGCCGGCGTGTTAGTCATGACTGATCGTGTTTCGGGTATTTCCTCGCCGATCGGCTTGATCGCCGGCGGCGGAGTGTTGCCGTTCGCGGTTGCCGATTCGCTAACCGCGCGAGGTCTCAAACCCGTCTTTTTCGCGTTGAAGGGCGTATGCGACCCGGAAAAGGTATCGCATTTCACACATCACTGGATCGCGGTCGGCCAGATCGGAAAAGTTGTGCGGCTGTTGCGCGCGGAAAACTGCCGAGATCTGATTTTCATCGGGACGCTGGTTCGCCCGGCGCTGTCGGAGATTCGCCTGGACTGGGGAACCGTTCGGGTAATGGGACACGTTTTGGCGGCGTTTCGGGGTGGCGATGACCATTTGCTGTCGGGGATCGGTCGCATTCTGGAACGCGACGGGTTTCGAATGGTGGGGATCAAGGACATCGCGCCGGATCTGCTGATGCCTGCCGGATGCTTGACCCGGAAAACGCCGGATCAATCCGCGGCCAGTGACATAGCCAAGGGGTTGGACATGCTGCGCGCCCTCAGTCCCTTCGACGTCGGGCAGGCTGTCGTTGTAATCGACGGCCATGTGGTCGGCGTGGAGGGAATCGAAGGAACGGACGCGCTTTTGGCTCGTATCGCCCAACTGCGTGCCGACGGACGAATCCGTGCCAAGACCCAGCGGGGCGTGCTCGTAAAGGCACCAAAGCAGGGACAGGACTTGCGCTACGACCTGCCGACGCTAGGTCCGCAAACCATCGAAAATGCGGCCGCCGCTGGGCTCGCCGGACTGGCCGTTGTCGCCGGGAATACGCTCGTCGCAGAACCACAGGCGCTGGTCGGCGAGGCGGACGCATCAAACCTGTTCGTTGTCGGGCTGTCTGCGTAATGGACAAGGCGTCAGCAGATCGCTCCCGAAAAATATTCCTCATTGCAACGGAAGAGTCCGGCGACCGCCTCGGCTCTAGCCTGATGAAAGCTTTGCGGCGGCGGCTCGGCGACACTGTGCGGTTCGAAGGCGTCGGCGGTCAGTCAATGGCGCGCGAAGGTCTCGTGTCGTTGTTCCCGATCGAAGATCTGTCGATTATGGGATTCGCGGCCGTGGTGAAGCAGCTTCCCATGATCCTACGGCGGATACGCGAGACAGCGGATGCCGTTATCGCGGCTGCGCCGGACATGCTCGTCATTATCGACAGTCCCGACTTCACCCACCGCGTGGCGCGACGCGTGCGCGCCCGGCGGCGCGGCTTGCCGATCGTGGATTACGTCTCCCCCTCGGTGTGGGCCTGGCGGCAAGGCCGGGCGCGGGCCATGCGTAGCTATGTTGATCACGTATTGGCGCTGCTGCCATTCGAACCGGAAGCGTATCGCAGGCTTGAAGGTCCGCCCTGCACCTATGTCGGCCATCCGCTACTTGAGCAGGTTGGAGTGCTGCGGCCGGACGCCCAGGAACGTCAGCGGCGCGATGCGGCAACCCCGACGCTTCTGGTATTGCCCGGGAGCCGGCGTAGTGAAATCCGCCATCACCTCTCTGTCTTCGGCGAGACCATTGAGGTGTTGCGGCAGAGCGCCCCCGAGATCGACGTAATTTTGCCCACGATGCCGCATCTCGTCGACGAGATCAAAACAGCCGTCGCGAACTGGTCGCGCCGGCCGAGGATCGTGGTCGGCGACGATGACAAGCGCGCCGCGTTTCGCGCGGCGCGCGCGGCACTCGCCAAGTCAGGCACCGTGACGCTCGAGCTTGCCTTGGCGGGCGTGCCAATGGTTGCTGCCTACAAAGGGGGGAGGGTGGAGGCGTGGATCGCGCAGCGCGTCGTTCGCGTATCATCGGTCATCTTGGCCAATCTCGTGATCGGTGAGAATGTCATCCCGGAATTCCTCCAGGAAAATTGTACAGCCCGAAATCTTGCATCGGCGCTGCGGGAGGTTCTGACGGATTCACCTATGCGGCAGTCTCAGCTTGAGGCTTTTGCCAAGCTCGACACGATCATGGCCACAGGACAGCGCTCGCCGAGCGAAGGCGCGGCCGAAATCGTGCTCGAAGTCATGCGGGAGTCGCGCGGACGGACATAGACGAGAAAGGTAAGAGACAGTTACGCGTGATTGGGTCCGACACAACGAGAGCCTTTTCGCTTCTAATGGAATCAGAAGCGGACCCTATGATTTTAATTTGTCCCGTTTTCTTCTTCACGCGAAGCGGTATCTTCCGCTCGAAACGCTATAGTTCCGCGACATTACCTGCGGTTGGCCATGTCGATGTAATCGCGCCGGGTCGCGCCGGTATACAGCTGCCGCGGGCGACCGATCTTCTGCTGCGGATCCTCGATCATCTCGCTCCACTGGCTGATCCAGCCGACGGTGCGCGCGACCGCGAACAGCACCGTGAACATCGAGGTCGGAAAGCCCATCGCTTTCAGAGTGAGGCCCGAATAAAAGTCGACGTTGGGATACAGTTTGCGATCGATAAAATATTCATCGTTCAGAGCGATCTTTTCGAGCTCCAGCGCTACTTTGAGCATGGGATCATTGCCATGACCCGTTTCGTTGAGCACCGCGTGACACATTTTTTGCATGATCTTCGCGCGGGGATCGTAGTTCTTGTAGACCCGATGTCCGAATCCCATCAGCCGGACATCGCTGTTCTTGTCCTTCACCCTGTCGATGAATTCCGGAATCCTGTCTACGGTTCCGATTTCAGAGAGCATGGTTAGCGCCGCCTCGTTGGCGCCGCCGTGTGCGGGTCCCCACAGGCAGGCGATGCCGGCAGCAATGCACGCGAATGGGTTCGAACCTGAGGAGCCTGCGATGCGCACGGTCGATGTCGATGCGTTCTGCTCGTGGTCAGCATGCAGAATGAAGATCTTGTCGAGCGCGTTCGCCAGAACAGGGTTGATGTTGTAGTCTTCGCACGGCACGGCGAAGCACATATAGAGGAAGTTTTCGGCAAAGCTCAGGGAGTTCTTCGGATAGATGAACGGCTGGCCGATCGTATATTTGTAGGCCATCGCAGCCAGCGTCGGCATTTTTGCGATCATGCGCATGGATGCGACCATGCGCTGCTTGGGATCGTTGATGTCAGTGGAGTCGTGATAAAAGGCGGCAAGCGCACCGACCGCAGCCACCATGACCGCCATGGGGTGAGCATCGCGGCGGAAGCTTTGGAAGAACCGCGTCATCTGCTCATGGACCATGGTGTGGTGGATGACACGCTTGTCGAAATCGTTCTTCTGCGACGTCGTGGGCAGCTCACCGTAGAGCAGCAGATAGCAGGTCTCGAGAAAATCGCCTTTTTCCGCGAGTTGCTCGATTGGATAACCACGATATTCGAGCACGCCTTCGTCACCATCGATATAGGTGATCTTGGATTGGCAGCTGCCGGTAGACGTGAATCCCGGGTCGTAAGTAAACAAGCCGGCCTGCGCGTAAAGCTTGGCGATGTCGATGACATCCGGTCCGACCGTACCACTCAGTACGGGGAACTCGTAACTCTTATTCTCGACCGTCAACGTTGCGGTTTTTGTGCTCGTTGCGTTCATCGTGAAGCCCCCCCGATGAGATCGTTGCGGATCGCCTGGTCTCTCGATGAGGAGACTAGTCGGCCATTACAAAAGCGCCGCGCAAAGGGGTATCGTATTGCTATGTGCACCGCAAGATCGCCAAAAAACCGGATGGTGGGCGTTACGGTGAACTTTGATCTCCAAGCCGGGCCAAACACGTCTCTTTTCCGAGTGTAGCGAGGACGTCGAATATGCCGGGCGATGTCGTGCGACCGGTCAACGCAATTCGAAGCGGCTGCGCGATAGCGCCGAGTTTGAGATTGTTCTGTTCGGCAAACGTCCGCATCGCGGCCTCGGTCGTTTCCGCGCTCCACGAAGTCACCGATTCAAGGACCGCGCGAAGCCTTCCGATCAGTGTGCGTATCTCCGGCGTCAGCAACGCGGCGGCTTTGGATTCCATCGTCAAAGGTCGATCTGCGAAGATAAATCGAGCGCCCTCGATCAATTCGATCAGGGTTTTGGCTCGTTCTTTGAGTCCCGGCATCGCGCGCAGGAGTTGCGCTCGTGTAACCTCGTTGAGTTTCGGCTTGATGTCCGGTCCGCGCGGAACGTAATCAAGCGCATTCTCGAACAGGGTCACCAGAGCACGATCGTCACAACTGCGAATGTAATGGCCGTTGAGGTTTTCGAGTTTGGCAAAGTCGAAGCGTGCAGCGGAGCGTCCAATAGCAGACAGATCGAACGCATCGATCATTTCCTGTGTGGAGAAGATCTCCTGATCGCCATGGCTCCAGCCGAGCCGAACCAGATAGTTGCGAAGTGCTATCGGTAAATATCCCATCGCGCGATAGGCATCGACTCCCAGGGCGCCGTGACGCTTGGAAAGCTTCGAGCCGTCGGGGCCATGGATAAGCGGAATGTGGGCCATTGTCGGGAGAGGCCATCCAAGGGTATCGTATATCTGCTTCTGGCGGGCTGCATTGATGAGGTGGTCGTCGCCGCGAATGATGTGTGTCACTCCCATGTCGCGGTCATCGACAACGACGGCGAGCATGTAGGTCGGCGTGCCATCGCCGCGCAGCAGCACGAGGTCATCGAGGTTTTCGTTCTGCCAGACAATGCGTCCCTGAACTTGATCCTCGATCACGGTTTCACCGGTCAGAGGCGCCTTGAGGCGAATGGTTGGCTTGACGCCTGGCGGTGCTTCGGACTCGTCGCGATCGCGCCAACGGCCGTCGTAAAGCTTGGCACGGCCTTCGGCCCGCGCCTTCTCGCGCATCTCGGACAGCTCTTCCGGCGTTGCATAACATCGGTATGCCTTGCCTTCGGCGAGCAACTGCTCAGCGATCTCGCGATGGCGCGCAACGCGGGAAAACTGGTACACGACTTCGTCGTCCCACTCGATACCCAGCCACTTCAGCCCGTCAAGGATCGCATCGATGGCCGCCGGCGTGGAACGCGCGCGATCGGTATCCTCGATCCGGAGCAGCATCTTGCCTCCGTGCTTGCGCGCATAGAGCCAATTAAAGAGCGCGGTCCGGCCGCCGCCGATGTGAAGAAAACCGGTCGGGGATGGCGCAAAGCGTGTAACGACGGGTGCTGTCATTTTTGGCGGATCTGACACTTCGGAAGAGGGTATCGGGATTCGCATGAACGGCTAACTGGCCTGCTTCGCGGCGTCAATGTAGTGAAGGGATATTTTGTCCGTTTCTATCTCTAAGCGGAACGCCGGGACGGTGCCGTTTCCCAGTTTGCCGGTATCTCAGCCCTTGGCGGCTGCGCGTGGATTTGGCACATAGGCCCGGAGTGAAAGGCACACAATGACCGACGAATCGACTGCGGAAGCGGGCCGGGATTTCATACGCGATATCGTGGCCGCTGACCTTGCGTCCGGAAAGCACAAGAGCATCGTCACCCGGTTTCCGCCGGAGCCGAATGGCTATTTACATCTTGGGCACGCCAAATCGATCTGCCTGAATTTCGGCATTGCCGAGGATTTCGGCGGACTTTGCCATCTCCGCTTCGACGACACCAATCCGACCAAAGAGGAGCAGGAATACATCGACGCGATCCAGCGTGACGTCCGCTGGTTGGGCTTCAATTGGGGAGCACACCTCTATTATACCTCGGACTATTTTGAACAGCTCTACGCCTGGGCGCAGCACCTCATTCGCACAGGAAAGGCCTATGTCGACGATCAGACCCAGGAGGAGATCCGCCTGGCTCGCGGTACGCTGACCGAACCTGGCAGACACAGCCCGTTCCGCGACCGGCCGATCGATGAGAATCTTGACCTGTTCGCGCGGATGCGGGCCGGAGAATTTCCCAATGGCGCGCGGGTACTGCGTGCGAAAATCGACATGGCGTCCGGCAACATCAACCTGCGCGATCCCGTGCTCTACCGGATTCTACACGCCCATCATCCGCGCACGGGAAACACGTGGAACATCTATCCGAGCTATGATTTCGCCCATGGGCAGTCCGACTCGATCGAACACATCACGCATTCCGTCTGCACGCTGGAGTTTGAAGATCACCGGCCACTCTATGACTGGTTTCTCGACAATCTTCCGGTGCCGTCGCGACCGCATCAGTACGAATTCGCACGGCTCAACGTCACGTATACGCTTTTGTCGAAGCGGGTGCTGACCGAACTGGTTCGCGGTGGTCACGTTGCGGGCTGGGACGATCCTCGCATGCCCACCCTTGCGGGCCTTCAGCGGCGCGGTGTGCCGGCTGAGGCGCTGCGAGAGTTTATCAAGAGGATTGGCGTTGCGAAAGCGAACAGTATGGTCGATGTCGGAATGTTCGATTTCGCCGTTCGAGAGGCTCTCAACAGGAACGCGCCGCGTCGCATGGCCGTCTTGCGTCCACTCAAGGTCGTGATCGAGAATTATCCGGAGGGCCAGAGTGAGGAGCTCGAGGCCGTGAACCATCCCGATGATCCCTCGCAGGGCACCCGATGGATACGGTTCGGGCGCGAGATTTATATCGAGCAGGAAGACTTCATGGAAAACCCGCCGAAGAAGTTCTTCCGCTTGTCGCCGGGCAAGGAAGTGCGGCTGCGATATGCGTATTTCATCACATGCCGCGAGGTGGTGAAGAACTCCGCGGGTGAAGTGCTCGAACTCCGCTGCACCTACGATCCGGCGACCAAAGGTGGCAATGCGCCTGATGGACGAAAGGTGAAGGCCACAATGCATTGGGTGAACGCGGCGGACGCCGTGCCGGCCGAGATCAGACTTTACGGTCATCTGTTCGATACCGAGCAGCCCGACGCGGCGAACTTCGTATCCCAACTCAATCCCCAATCGCTTCAAACTTTGTCCGGCTGCATGGTTGAGCCCGCTCTCGCCCGAGAGGATGACGGAGGTTCAGTGCAGTTCGAACGGCAGGGCTATTTCTGCCGGGATAAGGATTCGTCTCCCGGCAGCCTTGTGTTCAACCGGACAGTTGGCCTCCGCGACACCTGGGCCAAGGTAGCGGTGACCGGTTCCTGATTTCGCCGGTATTCCGTATCCGTTCCACTGTTCGCCGTGCAGCCTCTTCCGCTAGCATCGCCGCGAGGGCGTGAAGGGGTGGCCGGATGGCGGAGCGGGGCAGGGCTCGCGATCGGAGGGGAGGGTACGCAGGAACGTGGCCGACGCGGCAAGCCGTCGCTGCTCCTTCAGAAACGCCTTCGGGCACCTTACCGGCAATGGTGGCGCGGCTGCGAGCCTGGGCTGGCGCGGAAGCGGCAACCGGCCAACTCTTGCCGTGGGTGCCGGTGGCATTTGGCACAGGTATTGCGATCTATTTTTCGGCCGACCACGAGCCCGTTCTCTGGGTTGTCTCCGCGACCGCCGTAGCTCTGTTTGTGGTGGCGCTGCTCTTGCGCCGGCACCGGGTGTTTGCCGCCGCTGTCATGGTTGCGGCGGTCGCTGCAGGATTTGCCGTCGCCACGATCAAGACAGCACAGGTTTCCCACGTTGTCCTGATGCGGCCGATGTACACTCCCTTGCTCCAGGGCTTCGTCGAAACCAGCGAGGTGCGGGAGCGGACCGATAGATTTGTTCTGCGCGTCGTTCGGATGGACAACCGGCGGTCGCACGTCAAGCTTGATCGCGTGCGGTTGTCGGTCAGGAAGGGCGCCGCGCCCGCCGTTGGGAGCTTCGTGGAGTTGAAAGCGCGGTTGCAGCCTCCACTGGATCGACTTCCGATCTCGTCTTAGGATGTTCAAAGTTGCCCTTATTTATTTCTCGAATTCGACATCTAGACACGTCCGATGGTTTCCGGCTAAATCCAACTCGTATTTGTGGGTTGGCCTGTGGGCTACGGAGGCGCGGCGTGTCCAGACAGCTCAACGTTCTAAGTCCAAAATTCGTGGAGACCGTCGAGATACCAGGTCGATACGCCGACGGTGGCGGCCTCTATCTGCAGGTGTCAGCCGGCAAAGACGGGCGCGTCACCAAAAGCTGGCTCTTTCGGTACATGCGGGGTGGCTCGACCTCTCGCGAGATGGGCCTCGGCGCCACCACCATGCGCAAAGGCGATGGTTACACCACGCTCGCGCAGGCCCGCCAGAAGCGCACCAAGGCGCGCGAGATGCTCGAGGCCGGTATCGACCCGCTGGATGTCAAGCGGGCCGGCAAGACCGCTGAGCGGATTGAGAAAGCCAAGGCAATGACGTTCGGGCATTGCTCTACCGAGTACATCAAAGAGCACGCGCCCGAGTGGAAGGGCGAGAAGCACGTCAAGTTATGGAAAGGGTCGCTCAACAAATACGTGTTGTCGGAGCTCGGCGGACTCCCCGTCGCCGCGATCGACACTGCGCTGGTGCTGAAGGTCCTGAAGCCGATTTGGGCGACGAAGACCAAAACGGCCGTCGATGTTCGATCTCGGATTGAGTTGATCCTGAATTGGGCAAAGATCCATGGCTACCGGGACGGCGAGAACCCGGCGCGGTGGAAGGGGCACCTTGAAAACGCGCTGCCTAAGCCGGCCAAGATCGCGAAGATCACGCATCATCCGGCGATGCCCTATGACGACCTTCCGGGCTTCGTGGGTAAGCTGCGCAAGGAGAGGAGCATTGCAGCGGCGGCCTTAGAATGGACGATCCTCGCGGCCGCGCGGACCGATGACACGCTGGGATTCACATGGTCGGAGGTCGACACGGAGAAAGGCCTTTGGACGATTCCCGCGGCTCGGATGAAAGCCGATGCCGATCATCGCGTTCCGCTGTCGGACCGTATGCTCGAGATTCTCGATAAGCTGGATCGTGGCACCGCGTTCGTGTTTTCCGGGAAGACCCCAAAGAAGAAGCTTGCGCATGTGGCGATGCTGAAGGTGCTGAAGGCTATCCAGCCTGGCTTTACCGTGCACGGCTTCCGATCGACCTTCAAAGATTGGGCGTCAGAGCAGACAGCGTATTCGAACGAGGTCTCAGAAATGGCCTTGGCGCACAAGATCCCCAACGCCGTTGAGGCTGCCTATCGCCGCGGCGATCTGTTCGACAAGCGCCGACGGTTGATGGCTGATTGGTCATCCGTCACCATCCGCGCTGGGCGAATCTAGGTCTTGAATGGCTGGCCGCCTTCGACAAGATCGCGCTGATTGAACTCAGGCGCAAAGTGAAAGCTGCGAAAGTGAAGCTGCTGAGGGTCGGAATCGCAACGCTGATTTGCGTCGAGCTGGAAAAGATTCTCGGACCGTCCGTGTTACCGAAACCGCCGAAGCCGGTAAGGGTCAAGGCTGAACAGAAGCCGCCGGCCTCTCTGACCCGCGTTCCTGGCGTCGAGAAAAACATCGCCCTCGGCCTGCAGCTGCTGGCGCTGCGCTCCGCCATCAAATCGAACTGTGCCTTCGGCCGCGCTGTCCGCAGGCAATTCGATATCGATGGCCAGCACGCTTGCGAGGTCATGAAGGTCGCGCGGGTGTATGGCGCCCGGCCTGAGATCTTCACACGCCTTTCCTGGAACGCGCTGCTGCACCTTGCATCACCGACGTTGCCAGCGGCCGTGCGGGACGCGCTGGAACGCCGTATCGTCGTCGGCGAGCGCATCGGCACCGCCGAGATCCGACGCGCCCATGGCCGGCTGAAGGCCGGCAAGCGGGGGCGCCAGGCCGATCAACGGGCACAGCGGTGGGCAGCGTGACCCGATCGGCAGGCATTGTAACGTGCTTAAAGGGGCAGTGACGTGTCACAGCCCAAGCTTTGTCCGACAATAATCGATAACCAAACCGATGAAACCGATCCGCTTCAGAAGGCGAAATAGGGCCGGTGCAACGGCGCGCATAACTTGCAACCAATATAGCCAGCGGGCTCTACGGTAACCCTGTATTTCCAGGTTTTTTGCCAAACAATTCCTGAAGGTCGCCCAATTGCGCGTCGACAGTACCTTTCGGAGCAAGCCAGGCGAAGGCGGCTTCTGCCAGCCGAGGAGGTTCAGCGGTCTCCACCACCTCAGAGTTCGACTGCTTCTCATCTTGGGATTCGGGGCTGCGCTTGGTTAGCGGAAACACTTCGATATAGCCGATCTCTTTTCGGTACTGGCGCAGGTATTCATGCAGGAATAATTGTCGCTCGGATGCGGAAATGGCTTCCGGAAACCTGACAGTCCATGGGGGACTGTCAGGCGTCAAAATACAAAAAGATCCGTCATCCTGTTCGACGGCAACAGCTTTCGATTCAGAATCGAGTTTCACCCCATAGCTCCTTTCCATTCCAAGCCCTCAATCAGCCGATGGAAGCTGTTGATTGATGCGCTCAGGGCCTTCTGCCCTTTCCCCGTAATAGCGAAATACATCTTGGCGCGACCTCCTCGTTCGGCCGTAGCTTCCCCTTTGCGGCTTTTCACAAACCCTTTCTTTTCAAGACTATCGAGTGTCGAATAAATCGTCGCCATCGGCATCTCTTTGTCGAGACGCTTCGATAGGTCCTCGAAAATTGACACGCCGTACGCTTCTCCATTTTTTCGCATAACCGCGATCATCACTGCCTTTTCGCTGTCTTTCAGATGCGTTTCCATTTTTCCATTTGCCTTCTGGTCACTTGATCACTTTCAAAACGTTTCACATTCACACATTCAAACCAGAACAGGTATCTTCCAATATAAAGAATAAATCGGTGAATGCAATGTTCCAGAACCTGGAAAATATTCAGATCTGGGCGAGCGGGATTGACCGCTACCACCTCGCCCTCAGCCCCGCTCCGGCGGGGTTTTCTTTCGGGCCGTTCCAGCAACCTTATGCCAGTGGGGTGCTTAGCTATGGGGGCGTTCAGGGACGACGCCTCTCGGCGAAGGGCGCCCCGGCATTTGCAGGCTGCCGGGACCGTCCTAAGCCGGTTATCCCAGTCTTTTGTAAGAAAAAGCCGCCCATTGGCGGCGGCCTTACTTAAATCCGATCAACAGAAAAAGCGATCCGGTCAGAATAGCGGTGCCGCCGGCAACAATGGCGAGCATGATTTTCTGGGGGAAAGAAATTGTCTGCAGTTCGGGATTTGGTTTACCCACGAGCGTCTCAAAATCCATATGCGCGCTCCCTGAAACGGGCGGGAGCGGTTCTCATCACCGATAGAAGCCTAGGATAGAAGCCTAGGTGTTTGGTCCCGGCATTTTCTGGAGCGGGTTTAGTTTGAATCGCTTCGGTTCGCTTGTCCAGCATTTACAGATGAACTCGTAAGGCGTGAGGCCTTTGAGGGTTTTCAGCCTTCGACCGAAATTGTAAGCGTCGACGAAATCAGCGAGATGGCGTCGCAGTTGGTAGTGGCTGTCGTAGTGATAGCGTTTGACGGTGGCTTCCTTGATAGTGCGGTTCATTCGCTCGACCTGACCATTGGTCCACGGATGATTGATTTTGGTGAAGCGATGCTCGATGCCGTTCTCGCGGCATCGCATGTCGAACATGTGTGTCATGTAGCGGGCGGTTGGGCCATCGGCGTAGCGTGGCGCGAAACGGAACTGAATGCCGTTGTCCGTCAGGATCGTGTGAATCTTGTAAGGAACGGCGGCAATCAACGCGACCAGGAAGTCTGAGGCGGCCACACGGTTGGCGCTCTCGACCAACTGCACGAACGCGAATTTGCTCGTGCGATCGATAGCGACGAACAGATAGAGTTTGCCTTCGGCCGTCTGCACTTCGGCGATGTCGATGTGAAAGAAGCCTATCGGATAAGACTTGAACTTCTTCTTTGGTGGTCTGTCGCCCGCAACCTCGGGTAACCGACTGATCCCGTGCCGTTGCAAGCAACGATGTAATGACGAGCGCGTCAGGTGCGGGATCGTCGCTTGCAAGGCGTAGAGGCAATCATCGAGCGGCAGTAACGTATGCCGACGGAAGGCGACGACGATCGCCTCGTCCTCGACGGAAAGAACCGTCGACTTTGGCTCTTTAGGGCCGGTCGGCAAATCGCTGACCGACGAGCGCTGCTTCCACTTGGCGACCGTCTTCTGGTTTATCCCATAGCGCTTGGCCAGTGCCCTCAGGCTCTCTTGACTATGTTGTATCGCTCGACGGACCGCCTCTGTCGTTGTGGCGCTCCCGTGCAGAATTTGGCCCATAGCGCATCCTTCCATTCCAAGGAAAAGACTGCACCATCAAAGTCCGGGATCAAACACCCTAGGTCTGCTCGGTGTGGCTGTTAACTTTTAGAACTGGATTTGGTTTCAAAAATCGCACTCGGCAAAGTAGGCCACTCCTAAAATCAAATTAGGCCACTGAGGTCGGAAACAGGCCCGTACCTATTTATGAGGTGGTAACTGACCATCTAGCCAGTCTTGCTCGTCGGCAAGCGCGTGCCAAGCGTCCTGCATTCGTCTGTAGCGGTTCTTCGACGGTAAATCCTTCGCCTCATCGGCTAGTTCGCCGCAGTTGCGAGCCTTCGCACAACGCCGAGATGTGGACGAACACGTCCTAACCGCCGCTGTCGGGCTGAAGGATAGAAAGCGGGCTTGGCTCGCTCTATGAAGGCGCCAAAGTGTCTTTCGAAGTGGTGGCGAACCGCGGCAAGGAAAGCGCTGGGAACCTTCGGGGCGGCTGATCGTTGACCCAGTGAGCCGAGCCGGATGTACGCTTGCTCTCGATGTGAATGGTCCGGGCAATGCTTCGGGCCATTTGCTTTTCCGAGTTGCCCTATCCCTTGATGACTTCGAAATAGCAATAGCCCTTAACAGCTATGTCTAACCTTGCGTCGGAATGAACCGTGGAGCTCTCGCGCTCGCTGATCAAGACCCAATCTTTTGCCGGAAACTGGGGAGGCAGCTTAGCGCCAGGTCTGATTGCCAAGCGTACCGAGGGGCGGCTCTTGTTGCGGTAAACGTCAAAAGACTTTTTAGGCGTCACACCCATCCACCAAAAATATGGGTGGGCCGGATAACGTTCACTAGCATCCGTCCTTAACGTTACCGGCTACGTAAGATTCGGCTAGTTACGTAAGGCCGAGAGAGGCGGAGTGTCTTGGAAAGCGCGAGCCCGCCGGCGAGGGGCGCGCCGACGGGCTGCAGGGGGTTGAACGAAGGAACGTGGGGGGCGTTTCTCCGTCTCCTGGACAACGCACGGACGGGAAGGGCGTTCCTTGCGAATCTTTGGCCGGCACAAAAAAGACCCGCCAGTTTCCCGGCGGATCAAGTCACCCATTGGAGTGCAGACGGGCTGCTCAGCCGTCCTGGGCGGGGTTAATGCCTACGGGAAATGGCTCCAGTCAGACCAAACTGTGTGCAAAAAGCCCGCTGAACATGGCGAGATGGAGGACATCACCCAACGCGCTCAAAAAGGCCCGCCGGAGTTGGAGGAACAGCGGGCCAATTCGGGTTCGGGACGAAAGGTGCGGTAATCCCGTCCCAGCCGAACAATGCGTGGGCGCGCAAGAGCATTCCTAACCGCCTTTCAGTCTCGCTTCGGCGGCGTGGTGGCACCAGCCTCACGGGCCAGCCGCTCGGCTTTAAGACGCTCGCGGTTTTTGGCGAACGCCTCGGTTGCCTTCTCATGCTCAGCCATTGCCACTCTCGCATCGGCTGCCCGAAGCTCTTTACGAGCTTTCTTCTCCTCTTTCGAAACCGGCTCAGCACGTTCGAATTTATAAGGGGCCTTCATTTCATTTGCCCTTCTTCAGGGTGTCGAGCAGCCATCCGGGAGCTTCAAGTTGGATCCATTGCTCGGCCTGATGCTGGTCACCAAAGCCAGTCACGCATTCCCGACGACCATCCAGCCACTGCACAATGACGCAGTAACTAGGCCGACTTCGTCTTTCTCAACGGTGAATGTGTAGTCATCCATGGCGGCCGCACTCCCGTTATTTGGGGCCCTTTGCCTTCAGCCCGATCTCGACGAGGCGGCGGATGGCTATCGGTCTGCTTAGAGTGTCCGACTGCTTCTTGATCCATGCATCGATGGCGGCCAATTCACCAGGTGGCAGGCGAAGCCCAATCTGTGGCGCCCCCTTGCCCTCGCTGCCCTCATACAGTGCAGGTCTACCGCGCTTCTTTTTACTGCTACCAGTTTTTGTTGACTTTGCCATAAAAACTGATACCAGAATATGCAAGCCGGGGCAAGGCGGCTACCTTGCACCCGGCTCTAACCCCAGCGAGAAAAGGGCTTCTTCGCCATGGCTGATTCACGACATACCACGAAACCCTCCGCAGCACCTCACAGAGGCCACTCACAGACGACTTCAGACGACCCCGTCGTTGCCATAGCCCGTGATATTCAGCGCCTCTGGGATGCTCACGCAGGCGCGGAAGTCGAAAAGTCCAATGCCCAGATTTCCGACGGCATGATTCTTAGCGAGCGATGCACCCAGCTAACCGAATGGCGGAGCTCGCTGGAGCTTGTCGGCACGTACACGGTTGCTTCCTCGATGCCAGGTGCGGTGATCCAGATAGCGTGGGCCATGCACGAACTCCGCTCATTAGCGGACACGCTGGAGGGCTGTCAGGCCGGCGAGAGCGAACCCTGTCTCAATGACTATGTCGACCGGATCAGGCGACTTGTGAAATCGGCCGCGGACGTGATGGTCGCTGACCTTGGCAAAGATTATGAGCCAATCCGGCCGATCGTCGAGACCTATGCACACCTCGGCGATCGCGGCCCGAACTGGCTCACACACAAGGTCGATAAATGGGCCGATCAGGCGGAGGTCGAACGAGCGAGCGCATAGCCGATCCCCGATGACGTGATCCCGACCGAGTCGAAAGCCCGCCGGTCCGCCGGCGGGTTTTCCTTGCATTCCTCGCCTGGGCGAGCTCCGGGAACCAGATCGAGCAATTGGAGTTATGGTTGCCGGACGGGTCCGCCTTCTAGCGCCGTCCACGCAGGCCAGTCGGTCATGCCTGGTTTGTGATCTGGGTTCTTAAATCGTTGTGGAGATACTTACGTGGCTACAGGCACAGTGAAGTGGTTCAACGGGCAAAAGGGTTTTGGATTCATTCAGCCCGACGACGGTGGCAAGGACGTGTTTGTTCATATCTCGGCCGTCGAGAAGGCTGGGCTTTCGAACCTCAACGAGGGTCAGAAGGTCAGCTATGAAGTTGTCGCGAACCGCGGCAAGGAATCGGCAGAGAACCTGCGCGTTTGAAGAAAGACCGCCGGTCACGCCGGCGGCCCTATTTGCCCTCAGGCTTGCCGGTAAGGAAAGACCGATGTCGCTGTCTTCAGCCAAAAACTACGCGCTTCGTGCAGCGCGATCGCAGGATCACAAAGAGGCGGCAGAGCTTTTGTCCAAGGCAATCTTGGAACTCGCCGCGTCGATCGAAGCCACCGACGCGAAGATCAAGAAGCTGAACAAATCGGGTTGATGTCTTTGCGTCAGGCCCGCCGGTTCGCCGGCGGCTTAACGATTGCTATTTTTCGATCGCTTCTAGGAAGCGTACGCGCCAAAGCGCCTCGAAGGATTCGTCCTGAATTAAAGAATCGTCCTGCATTGAAGCCTGTGCGTCCAGGAGAGTGTAATTTGCTGGAAGCCCGTTTGGTTTTCGGTAGGATTGCGCGTCGGCCAGCAGTTTCTTCAGCTTTGTATTCTCGTCGGTCAAAACCCTAAGCTGAGCGGCTTCGGACAGACCACCGCATTCCGTTTTGCGCGCTTGTGTCGTTCGGGTCGGCGACCAGTACAACATTGATTTCGACAACATCGGTTTGCCCGCATACCAGCATTTTCGGCTGTCTATGAGCCGATAGGACCAATGCGATCGCGCGTTTGGCGGTCGTTCTGTAACGCATTGGGTTGCCTGCGCAGGCATTGCCGATAAGAAGAATGCAGGTGGCGAAATTCCGACTATGGAAGCCGCGAGAACAAGCAATTGAAATCTTTTCATTTTGAGCACCACGCAACAAATGAAAATAAAAAGACACAATAACAGCAGCTTAGCTGATAAAATTAGTCGTAATTTAGGCAGTTTTCCACAGGCTGTGCACAGGGTTATCCCAAGCCGCTCACGCGCAGGAAATTTTGGAGCGCGCTAAATCTGAAAGCCGCGGTAGCGGCCCAGTCCCCGGGAGCCACGCGTGCAATGCTTTTCCATCGGACGGTCCCCGCTGGTCTCTCGGCGAGCGATTTTCGTTTTGAATCTCTTTAACGCTTGTCCGCTATGTCTCGCGCGTCTTGCCGCGATACCGGAGCAATTCATGCAGACGTTCGAAACAACAGAATTCATTGAAGCAAGGCGTTTTCGCTTTGCCCAGCTCAGCGGAAGGCAAGCGAGCGTGACCCTGTCCGGCCTGACCGTGGCTGGAATTGTTCACTCCGTCCTGGAGGATGTGTCGAGCACGCCGAAAAAGTGGATTATCAAAATCGCATCGCGATAGGCAGCCGTTCGTCCCGCGAAGAATCCTGTGCTTCGAACGCCGCCGCGTAAGCTGTAGGCTCCTAGCGCTATTGTGGGTAGTCTTGTGGGGTTTAAGACTGGCATTTTTATAATATAAGTATTTCAATAAGTTATATTGTATTCGTGCGGCTGCAGCCGCCGCTTACGCCTGTGCGGCCCGGAAGCTATGACTTCGCCCGCGATATGTATTTCCATGGCATTGGCGCGTCCGGCTTCGTCATGGGCGCCATCAAGACCGTGAGCTCTCCGCATGGTGGTGGGCTCGCGTTGCGCTATGCCGCGCTGATGCAGGAACTGCGCGACGCCATCGACGCCCGTATCCGTCTTGTTCTCAGTGACGACTCGCGAGCCATTGCCACCGCGCTCCTGACCGGACGGCGCGACGCCATCACGGCGCCGGTGAATGAGGCGATGTTCATTTCGGGGCTGGGCCATGTGCTTTCGATTTCCGGCTATCACATGGCCGTCGTCGCTGGCGTGGTCTTCTTCGCGGTGCGTGCGCTATTGGCGCTTGTCCCGGCGCTGACGGCGACGTTCCCGATTAAGAAGTGGTCGGCGGCAGCGGCGCTCGTAGCAGCCGCTTTTTATCTTCTGCTGTCGGGCGCCGAGGTCGCGACCCAACGCTCGTTCTTTATGACGGCGGTGGTGCTGATTGCGATAATGGTGGACAGGCGCGCCATTACGTTTCGCACACTCGCGGTCGCTGCGATGATCGTGCTTGTGATCGCACCGGAGTCATTGATCCACCCGAGCTTTCAAATGTCGTTCGCGGCGACGCTCGGGTTGGTGGCGCTGGTTCAGGTCGGGATGCCGAAGATGCTTGCAACCCCCGATCACTCGCCGACGGCGAGGGCCGCTCTGTGGGGTGGACGCGAAATCGCTATGCTGGCGCTGGCGTCACTCGTGGCCGGACTCGCGACCACGCCGTATGTCGCGTTCCATTTCCATCGGGTGACGCCATACGGCATGGTTGCGAACCTGCTGGCGATGCCGGTGATCTCGGCGCTGGTGATGCCGGCCGGGCTTCTCGGACTTGCGGCCATGCCGTTTGGCTTCGACGGCGTGTTCTGGCGGCTGATGGACTTTGGCATCGAATGGATGGTCGCTGTGGCTCAATGGGTAGCGGCGCTTCCGGGCGCCGTCGGTCATACGGCTGCTTTTGGAACGGGGCCGCTGCTCGCGGCGACTGCGGGCATCATTCTGCTGGGACTGTTGAGAACGCGGCTGCGCTGGAGCGGCGCAGCTGTGGTCGGGCTGGCGATCATGTGGTCACTTGCGGTGACGCCGCCGGATATCTTGATCTCCGCGGAAGGCCGCAACGTCGCCGTGAGGGGCGGGGACGGCCGGCTGCGTCTCATCAGCACGAGTAAGGACCCTTTCACGGTCAGGGAATGGCTCGCCGCCGACGGGGATGGGCGTGGGTCTGCCGACCCTACGTTGGCGGAGGGCGTCTCATGCGACGATGAGGGCTGCGTGGTCAAGATGAGTGGAGGTGGACTTGTCGCGCTTACGCGGCGTCCGGAGGCGATGCAGGATGATTGCGCTCGGGCCGAGCTCATGTTGACGCCGTGGCAGGCTCCGGAGGGGTGCCCTGCGCAAGTGATCGATCAAAACAGGCTGCGGCGTGAAGGCGCTCTTGCCTTGTGGCGAACTCCAAGTGCTTCAAGATCTGGTGCTTCAAGATCCGACTTTGCTGTTGATGCCGTACGTCCTGTCGGCGTCGATCGTCCCTGGTCATCCGCTGCCGTCGATGAACTGTCGGCACAGCTGCAATCAAAACCAGAGCCCCCGGCCGACGCCACGCCGGCGCCCGAGGATCTCCAGCCGGACGATTGAACGGTTCGTCCACGGTCGGAGTTTTTCGCTCCTGATGAAATCAATACTTGCGGTAAATGCCGATCAGTCTGCCCTGGATCTGGACCCGATTGGGCGGAAGTATGCGAACTTCGTAAGCCGTGTTCGCCGGCTCCAGCGCGATCGAAGCGCCGCGACGGCGGAAGCGTTTCAACGTCGCCTCCTCGTCGTCGATCAGCGCAACGACGATGTCGCCGGTATCAGCGGTCTGGTTCCGCTGGATCAACGCAAGATCGCCATCGAGAATTCCGGCATCGACCATGGAATCGCCGCGTACCTCAAGCGCGTAGTGTTCGCCGGTACCAAGCATGTCGGGCGGCACGCTGACGGTGTGGCTGCAGGTCTGCAACGCTTCGATCGGCGTGCCGGCTGCAATCCGTCCCATCACCGGAACGGCGACCGGACGTTCCGCATCGTCGACGACAGTGCCGCCGCTGCTGCGGCGGACTTTGCCCAGATTGCCTTCGATGACGCTCGGTGTGAAACCGCGACGGCCGCCGCCGCTGGCGGCGAGTTCGGGCAGCTTGATAACTTCGATGGCGCGGGCGCGGTTGGGCAGACGGCGGATGAATCCTCGTTCTTCCAGCGCGGTAATCAGGCGATGGATGCCGGACTTCGAGCGCAGGTCGAGCGCGTCCTTCATTTCATCGAACGAGGGCGGCACGCCGGATTCTTTCAGCCGTTCGTTGATAAAACGCAGGAGTTCATACTGTTTGCGCGTGAGCATCCCGACCCAGTCCCTGGTTGATGGGATTCCTGCCAACTAGGGGACATCGGGCCTGCAGCCCTTATAACCCCGCAGCACGAACCTCGAAACAAATCATGAACATACACTATATGTTCGATATGTGTTCCGCAACCCTTTAATTTAAGGTCAACAAAGCGACGTTTTATGACAGCGAAAGCTTAATGATGGCGCAGGGCTCGCCTTTGCTTGCAGCCGGCGCAAATGGCGTGCGGATTACGAGAGCCTCTGCCGCAGCGAGTTTCCCCATCAGCGAGCTGTCCTGATGCCCGATCGGCGTCGCGATCGGCAGGCCGTCCGTCGAGGGCGTGAGCCGGGCGCGCAGATAATCCTGCCTAGCTTGATTGGCGCTAACATCGCTTCCGAGCAGCGCCGGTTCGATGCAGTGGTGCACATCTTCACGCCCCGATAGCGCACGAATCAGCGGTACCATGAACAGAAACGCGCAGATGTAGGACGAGACGGGATTGCCGGGGAGGCCGATCACCCGCATCGGGCCTAGACGTCCGTGCATCATCGGCTTGCCAGGCCGCAGTGCGATCCGCCAGAACGCAATCTCCACGCCTTCCGCCTCCAGCGCACGCTTGACGAAGTCATGGTCGCCGACCGACGCGCCGCCGGTCGTAACCAGAATGTCGGCGCCACTCTCGCGGGCGCGGCGGATCGCGGCGGTTGTGGCATCCATTGTGTCGGCGGCGATACCGAGGTCGATCGCCTCGGCGCCTTCGCCTCGGGCGAGTGCGCGAAGCGCATAACCATTGGATAGGATGATCTGGCCCGGACCGGGCGTCGCGCCCGGCAAGACCAGTTCGTCGCCCGTGGCGAGCATCGCTATTGTGGGACGGCGATGCACCGGCAGGTCTGGATAGTTCATGCCGGCAGCAAGGGAAAGATGGCGGTCGGTGAGATGGCTGCTGGCCCGGATCAGGACGTCGCCCTCACGAAAGTCCACGCCGGCAGGACGAATGTTCTTTCCGGGAGCAGTGGCTTCCTTGACGATGACGTGGTTGCCGTCGCGTTCGGTGTCTTCCTGGATCACGACTGTATCGGCGCTGTCCGGCACTACGCCGCCGGTGAAAATCCGCAAGGCCTCGCCAGTTTGCAGCGCGCGCTCGAGCGGTCGTCCCGCGGCGATCTCACCGATCACCTGTAGCCGTGCTGGAATTGTCGCAATGTCCGCTGCGCGCACTGCATAGCCGTCCATCGCCGACATTGCGACCGGCGGCTGAGTCCGGCGCGAGGGGAGATCGCGCGCCAACACCCGGCGATGCGCGGCTTCGAGAGCCACGGGTTCCTCCGGGAGCGGTTCGACTCCGGCAAGAACGGCCGCAAGGGCGTCGGCTACCGTCATCAGGGGCATGGCCATTCTCCTAGAGCATTTTCCGGCCGTGCGATCAGCCGTAAGAAAATCCCCTCAATCAATAACTTGCGCGTATTCCGATCGAAAAACCGGTATCCATTTTGCGGAATACGCGCTAGGCGCGATGCGCCTGGCGGACGCGTCAAACATCTACCGAACTCGCGGCTCGCATACAACGGTACTAAGAGCCAAAATGCCGCTTAACGACGCGTTCGCGCGGCGGCTATGGTTCTGAGGCGGTATCCGTCACAAGATAGTGGCCAGACTTGCCACCCTTTTTCTCGACGAGGTGAATGCCCTCGATCCGAACGCCGCGTTCCACGGCCTTGATCATGTCGTAGATCGTCAGGCAGGCGACGGATACCGCCGTGAGGGCTTCCATCTCTACTCCGGTCGGGCCGGAGACTTTGACGCTTGCGCGGACGCGGCAGCCCGGAATTTTCTTGTCGGCCTCGATATCGAGTGTGACCTTCGATAGCGCCAGGGGATGGCAGAGTGGGATCAAATCCGAAGTGCGCTTGGCCGCCATGATGCCGGCGATGCGCGCGGTGCCAAGCACGTCGCCCTTCTTGGCGTTGCCGCTTTCAATCAAGTCGAGCGTCGCCTTGGTCATGACGACCTGACCCTCGGCGACGGCGACACGCTCGGTTGCGGGCTTTGCCGAGACATCGACCATCCGCGCCTCGCCTTTGACGTCGATGTGGGTGAGGGCGGGTTTGTGTTTCCCGGCGGTCTTGTTTTTCTTGTCTGCCATATCAATCAAATCCTGAGCTGTTTTCTTCCCTCACTCACAAGGGAGAGGCTAGACGCCTGCGTGAGTTTCGTGATGCCTAGAACGGCAATATGTAGTTCATAATCGCCGTTTGTCGCAGCAGAACTTTGCGAATGATATGGGCTGGCTTTACGCGATCAGTGAAGATGGCGGCTGTGCCGGTGGTGCCGGCGGGAAGGCTCGCTGCAAGCCTAGCGTCATCAAGCTTAACGCGCACGACGAAGGGAGCCGCTTCAATCTGCTTTGGCTGGACGGCGAGGCCCGATGTTTGTACCTGGCCGGTGGCGATCGCCTGAAGGACGCTTTCGACCCTCGCGGGGAAAATTTGGCCCGGCAGAAACTTGAACGTAACTTCGACCTCCTGTCCGGGCGCTACATATCGCGCGTCATTTTGTGCCAGTTCGACACCGACTAGAGTGTCGGATGTGTCTATGAATGCCATCACCGGAGCCAGCGGTAGATTGGCCACTCGCGCACCCTTCCGCAGCGCAACATTGGTTACATAACCATCGGTCGGCGCGCGAATGGTCGTTTTGTCTAGATTCCACTGGGCTCCCTCTAGTTGTCCTCTCAGTTGATCAACCTCGGATTGCCGTTGCTCAACGTCGAAGTGGCGTCCCGCGGCACGCTCATACAACTGCGTCATCTGTGACAGTCGCAGTTGAGCGAATTTTAGCTGCGCCGTCAGCGCGTCAACGGTCGCGCGGTAGGGCGTCGGATCAATTTTGAAAAGTATGTCGCCAGCCTTTAGCGCCGTGTTGGCTTGAACCGGTACCTCGGACACTTCGCCCGTTACGTTGGAGACGATTTGAACAGAATTGCGCACCACTAGGGCCGGGCCCTGCGGTGCGCCCCATCCCATTGGGATAAAGAGCCCGACCAGGAGCAGCAACAACACGATGACAGGTGAAACTTTCCAAAAAAGATTGAAGGAAACGATCTTTAGCTTCACCAGGATGAAGAGGATGACGAGATAGACGTTGAGCAGAACAACGATCACGACACCACCTCTGTCCTGCGCGGCGCGGGGACATCGACATAGGCCCAGATCAGGGCGACCGGCCACAGGGCGAAGCCGAGGAAGAGCGTAATCCAGCCAGCCACCGTGACGGCCTGGACCCAGGGATGATTGCGGCGCTTGGCGATCATGCCCGGCAGCATCGCCATGAAGATGACGACGAATGCGGTGCTGGCTACGAGGACAACGAGGACGACCCAGGCGAAATAATCGAGAGCGCTCATCGGTCGGCTACCTCGCAACTAGCCAGGCGGTGCAATTTGCTGCCCGCCCTTTTTTATGTGGCTTATGTGGCGAAGACGACTATACGCACGTTTTGCCTTGTCTCCAACTATGTGCGCAGCCGTTGCTAATAAGGTTTGATGTTCGTCGGCCGGACAAACGAAAATCCATACGAGCCGCAGCATTGATTGCGAAAGGTATGGACGGCTGGCGGTTCTGAGGATTAATGTTGTTCCGGATACTGAGGGTTCTAATTTTAGACGCCTGTTACAAAAATGCGCTGATGCCCCGTTAATTGCCAGTGGGTGTGTTCCGTGCTGAACGTGAGCAATATCGCGCTTCGCAATGCGGTTCGTGACAGCCGCATGATGTTAATTTCCGGCGGTACCTTCCCGCATTGGATCAGACAAGCATTATCCGAAAGAGGCGGCGGCGCACCGGTTACCATCGGCGCTTTCTGGATGGACCGTACTGCTGTCACCAATCGGCACTTCAGAGAGTTTGTGAGAGCGACCGGTCACAAAGTGACGGTTGGAGGTGGCTGCCGATTATCGGCCAGTTAGCAAGATGGTGAGCGTGGAAATAGCGCGTCAATAGATTGGTCGGCCGTATTGCCGGCTGTTGAAAAGTTCATCCAAAGGTACTCAAGAGAGGACAAGATGAGCAAGGACCATCAGAACACATCGAAGATTGGCACTCTGGATCGTCGCAAGCTTTTGCTCGCCAGCACGTCGCTCGCAGCGGCGGCGCTCGGCGCTACTGCGTCCACGCACCTCGCGCAGGCGCAGCGGCATCCCGCAGCGCCGGTGGCCGGCCGCAAGCCGAACATCCTCGTGATCTTCGGCGACGACATCGGCGTTCCACAGATCAGCGCCTATACCATGGGCATGATGGGCTATCGTACACCGAACATCGACCGCATTGCGAATGAAGGCGCGATCTTTACCGATGCTTATGGACAGCAAAGCTGCACCGCGGGGCGAGCCTCGTTCATTCTCGGACAGGAGCCGTTCCGCACCGGCCTTTTGACCATCGGCATGCCGGGCGACCCGCACGGCATTCAGGACTGGATGCCGACCATTGCCGACGTCATGAAGACGCAGGGTTATGCGACCGGCCAGTTCGGCAAGAACCATCTCGGTGACCGTGACGAGCACTTGCCGACCAAGCACGGATTCGACGAGTTCTTCGGAAACCTCTACCACCTCAACGCCGAAGAGGAGCCGGAGGGCTACTTCTATCCGAAGGATGCTGAATTCCGGAAAAAGTACGGTCCCCGTGGCGTCATCAAATCTTCGGCGGACGGCAAGATCGAGGACACTGGCCCGCTGAACGTCGCGCGCATGCCGACGGTGGACGAGGAGTTCCTGGGCGCTGCCAAGGATTTCATCGGCCGTCAGGCGCGCGCCAACCGGCCGTTCTTTGTGTGGTTCAATTCAACGCGCATGCACGTCTTCACCCATCTTAAAAAGGAGTCCCTGGGCAAGACCGGCAAAGGCATTCATGCCGACGGCATGGTCGAGCATGACGGGATGGTGGGAGAACTGCTCAAGCAACTCGACGACCTCGGCATCGCCGACAACACCATCGTGCTCTACACGACCGACAACGGCGCCGAAATTGCGCTGTGGCCGGATGGCGCGATGACGCCGTTCAAGAGCGAGAAAGGCACGACATGGGAAGGCGGCATGCGCATTCCAATGATGGTTCGCTGGCCTGGCGTTGTGAAGCCCGGCACGCAAATCAACGAGCCCATTTCGCTGATCGACTGGATGCCGACGCTCGCTGCAGCGGCGGGTATTCCCGATCTCAAGGAGCGGATGAAGACCGGATTCCACGCCGGCAACAAGACCTTCAAGGTTCATCTCGACGGCTACAACTTCCTGCCGTTCCTCAAGGGAGAAACGAAGGAGCCGCCGCGCGACACGATCTACTACTTCGACCAAGTCGGCAACCTGAATGCGATCCGTTGGAGTGATTGGAAGCTGAGCTTTGCGACAGCGAAAGGTAACATCGCGACAGGCGTTCGCGAGACATCAGCATGGGCGTTAATCACCAACCTGCGAATGGATCCCTACGAGAGGGGGCTTGAAGAAGGAGGTGGCGCCATCGAATTCCTTGCGCGCAACATCTGGCTGCTCGTACCTATTCAGGGGAAGGTCAAGGAGTTCTTCAGCGACTTCGATCAGTATCCGTACCAGACAGGCAACTCACTCAATGCAGGTGGTATCAACTATGCGTTGCTACGCCAGCAGGACGCGATGAAGCGGCTCAAAGATCTGGAGAGTGTTAAGACACGCTGAGGGCCGAAATACCACATGCTGGCCGGGCAGTGATGCCGGCCAGCATGCACGTTATTTGTCGAAGGGGAGCAAACCGATGGCTGATGCGAGCGTAGTGAGCCCTCCCACCGGGGCGGCGCCCGTAAAAGTGGGCTCATCCGCTGCCCGTGACGCCATCCTCGACCTGAAGGTGCGCATCGGTAAATCCGTCCTCGGCCAGGATCATCTGATCGAAAGCATGTTGATCGGGTTACTCGGCAACGGCAATCTTTTGATCGAGAGCCTGCCCGGCCTCGCAAAGACGCGCGCGGTGAAGTCCTTGGCCAAGAATCTCGCTGCTGATCTGTCGCGTGTGCAGTTCACGCCGGACCTGCTCCCGTCCGATATCACCGGCGCGGAGATTTACGCGCAGACCGACAAGGGCGGGCAGTTCCAGTTTCAGAAGGGACCGATCTTCGCCAACCTCGTGCTGGCCGACGAGATCAACCGAGCGCCTGCCAAGGTGCAGTCGGCGCTTCTCGAAGCGATGGAGGAGCGGCAGGTCACCGTCGCCGGCAAGACCTACAAGATGCCCGAGCTGTTCATGGTACTCGCGACCGAGAACCCGATTGAGCAGGAAGGCACCTATCCGCTGCCGGAAGCGCAGCTCGACCGGTTCTTGATGCACGTCGTCATCACCTATCCAGAAGAGGACGTCGAGGGCGCGATCATCAAGCTCAATCGCGAGGAAGTCGCGCAAGCGTCAAAGGAAAAAGCGGCGGAGCCTGCCGCGGTGCCGCAGCAGGCAGTCTTCGACGCGCGGCGCGAGATCGACGGTGTTTTCGTGTCGGATGCTGCGCAGTGCTACATGGTCGACATCGTCTTCGCCACGCGGTTTCCGTCGCGCTACAAGGAGCCGCTCAGCAAATGGATTCAGGTCGGCGCGAGTCCGCGGGGCAGCCTTGCGCTCGACCGCTGCGCGCGGGTGCGCGCGTGGCTCGACGGCCAATCGTTTGTGACTCCCGATCATATCCGAGCGGTGATGCACGACTGTCTGCGGCACCGGTTGATCCTCACCTACGAGGCTTTATCCGAAGGTGTCACCGCCGATCAGGCCATCGACAAAATCGCGTCGCTGGTGGCGCCGGTGTGAGGAGCATGCGATGCCGGCAGCGAGCGCAGCGGCGGTTCCCGGCGTCTATGTCGATCTCGGCGAGTTGATCGCGCTGGAGCAACGAGGCCGCCGGGTCTCGTTTCTTCCTCGTCAACCTGTCCACAGCCTGTTGTCGGGCCGATACGCCTCGCGGATGCGTGGACGAGGGCTCAACTTCGAGGAGATCAGAGACTATCGTCCCGGCGACGACGTGCGCTCGATCGACTGGAAGGTGACGGCGCGTTTACAGCAGCCCCACGTTCGCGTGTTCAACGAAGAGCGCGACCGCCAAGGCTTGCTCGTGGTCGACCAGCGGCTATCAATGTTCTTCGGTAGCCGCTTCGCCATGAAGTCAGTGACGGCCGCACAGGCTGCGGCGTTGGCCGCTTGGCGAATTCTCGCGGCGGGTGACCGCATTGGCGGCATCATTTTCAATGACTCAGACATTGCCGAGGTGCGGCCGCAGCGAAGCCGCCGGAACGTACTCGAACTGCTAGGGCATATCGTTGGGCAGAACCAGGCGCTCGGCGTCGGGCGCGGCCTTTCGGGCGCACCGACAATGATTAACCGTGCGCTCGACCGAGCGCGGCGGCTCGCGATGCATGACTCGACCGTCATTGTCATCAGTGACTTCGATGGTGCCGACGACACGACCAAGCGTTTGGTCGGCGGCATGGCGCAGCACAACAGCGTGGTCGCGTTGCTGGTCCACGATCCGCTGCAAAGCGATCTGCCCTCATCGGCGCGCATGACTGTCACCGACGGCGAATTGCAAATCATGCTGGAGGTCGGCCGTGAAAGTGTACGCAAAGGCATTCAGGAGGCGACTGATGCACGGTTGCGTAACGTGTTCGCGTGGACGCGCGAGATCGGCGTGCCGGTGTTGCCTCTGAGCGCTGCAGAAAAAACCGCCCCTCAATTGCGCCGCCTGATGGGCCGTTTGCCGGGCGGCGGCGGGCGAGGCGGAAATCCACCATCTCCGGAGGCGAGCCTTGGCTAGTTCTCCACAATCCGATCCAGTCGCCGGCCTGATCGACATTCCGTTGCCGCCGGCGATCAGTCTTTGGCCCCAGACATGGCCGTTGCGGATTGCGCTGACCGTTGCCGCGGCCGGCCTTCTATTTGGTTTGTGGCGGCTGACTTACTGGTGGTATCGCAACCGTTATCGTCGAGCGGCGCTGACCGAACTTGCGGCTATCGAACGCACGTGGAATCCGGAGAATCCCGCTGGCACGTCCATCGCTTTGGCGTCGCTGATCCGCCGCACCGCGCTGGCTGCTTTTCCGCGGGGACAGGTCGCATCGCTGGCTGGCCAGGCATGGCTGACGTTTCTCGACCGAACCGCTGACACGCGAGACTTTTCCGAGGGTGTGGGGCGAGTGCTGGCGCGCGAAGCCTATCAGCCGATCGCCGACGATCCCCGCGCGCTTTTCGGTATTATCCGGCACTGGATCAAGGCGCACCATGCTTGAATTTGCCTGGCCTTGGGCCTTCGCCCTTTTGCCGCTGCCGTTGTTGGTCTGGTGGCTGTTGCCGCCTTATCGGGAGCGCCGCGCATCGGTCCAGATTCCGTTTTTCGCCCGTGTCGCCGAGGCGACCGGGCAGAAGCCGCAACCAGGCGCGGTGATCTTGCGGCGCTTGCCCCTGCAGATGATCGTTGCCGTCATCATTTGGCTGTTGATGATTTCCGCGCTGGCGCGCCCTCAATGGGTCGGCGATCCGATCACGCATAAAATCGCGGCGCGTGACATGATGTTGGCGATCGATATCTCCGGCTCGATGAGTCAGCCCGACTTCAAGGCGCTTGACCAGAAGATGCTGCAGCGGCTCGATGGCGTGAAGCAGGTCGTTCACGACTTTATTGCCCGCCGTAAAGGCGATCGCATTGGCTTGATCTTGTTCGGCACGCGCGCTTTTTTGCAGGCGCCATTCACGCAGGATCTGCAGACTGTCCAGATGCTGTTAGATCAGACCGCAGTCGCCATGGCGGGCGAGCAGACGGCCATCGGCGACGCCATCGGCTTGGCAATCAAGACATTCGATACGAGCAAAACGAAGCAGCGCGTGCTGATCCTGCTCACCGACGGCAACGATACGGCAAGCCGCGTGCCGCCTGTGCATGCCGCTGAGATCGCCCAGCAGCGCGGGCTCACGATCTACACGATCGGCGTCGGAGATACTGAAGCCTCTGGCGAAAACCGCGTCGATCTGCCGGCGCTCCGCGAAGTGGCGAGCACGACGGGCGGACGGTTTTTCCGCGCCGAGAACGGCGAGCAGCTCGAAGCGATTTATGCCGACATCGACAAGCTTGCGCCGGTAAAGGTGCAAACCGAGAGCTGGAGGCCGAAGCTGCCGCTGTTCCAGTGGCCGCTCGGTGCAGCCGTGGTGCTTGGTCTCGGACTTTGGACGGTATTGCTGCTGCGCGGCCTGACTTTCGGAGCGCCTAGCGATGTTTGAGCAGGCCGTCGAGGCATTTCATTTCCTTCGGCCGTGGTGGCTGCTCGCGCTCGTGCCAACCGGGCTGATCCTGGCGCTTATTTCACGGCGAGACAGTGTCGATCTGCAATGGCGGGGCGTCATTGCACCCAGCCTGCTGAAGCACATGATCGTTACGCCGCAGCGGCGGTGGCATATCAAACCCTCCTATCTTGTCGCGCTGGCGCTAGGACTGGGCGTCGTCGCGCTCGCCGGGCCGACGTGGCGGCGCGAGTTGCCGCCTTTTGTCGAGGACAAAGCGCCATTGATGATCGCGCTGGATGTCTTTGCATCGATGGGGCAGTCCGACGTAGCTCCGATGCGGCTGGAGCGTGCCAAGCAGAAGATCCTCGACATGCTTGCCGCGCGAGGCAGCGCCCGCACCGGTCTCATCGCCTACGCCGGCAGCGCGCATCTCGTCATGCCGCTGACCGATGATCGCCGCGTCATCGAACCGTTTCTGGCGGCGCTGACGCCCGGCTTGATGCCGGTGCAGGGTAAAAATCCAGTCGCGGCTCTCGCACTTGCCGCAACGTCTCTTCAAGGCGAACCGGTCGCGGGAACTGTTCTTTTGGTGGCCGATGGCGTCGGAACCACGGATGCAAGCGAAATGCGAAAGGCCGCAGGCCGTAACGGCGTGGTGATGCTTAGCGTCAGGCCGCCGCAGGACACCGCTGGTATCCCAGTCGACAACGTTGAAGTCACCGTCGACAAGTCGGACATCCAAGCTTTGGAGCGCCGTATCGACACCCAATTCGAGAGCGCCCAGGCGGAAGAAAGTGGAACGCGCTGGCGTGACGAGGGATTTTGGTTGCTTTGGCCGATAGCGCTGCTCGGTGCGCTCTGGTTTCGCCGGGGCATGACGGTGCAATGGGTCTTGGTGCTGTTCCTGCTATATGGACGCCCAGCCAAGGCGCAGCCCGCCGAAGCGCCGTCACGCTTTGCGAGCCTTTGGTTGACGCCGGATCAGCAGGGACGCATTGCCTTCGACCGCGGCGACTATGCGAGCGCGTCAAAACTGTTCGCCGATCCGATGTGGCGTGGCATCGCCGCCTATCGCGCCTATGATTTCCTGGCTGCCGCGGAGGCCTTCCGGAAGGTCGAGACGGTCGAAGGCCGTTTCGCACTCGGCAATGCCGAGGCGCAAAACCATGCCTACGAGAAGGCGATCAAAGCCTACGACGACGTATTGGCGCAGCAGCCAGACAACGTCGCGGCAAAGACTAACCTCGCTATCGTCAGGAAGGCTTTTGAGGATGCCGAGGAAAAACGACGCAAGGATGAGCAACAAGATGCCGCGCCGCCTGATCTCAAGCCCGATGAAACCAAGGTCGACGAAAAACAGAAGGGTGGCAAACGCATAAGAGTTGCACCGAACGACATGACGACGGCTGGCGCCGCCGACGCCTGGATGCGTCAGGTGCAGACGACGCCGGCGGATTTCCTCAAACTGAAGTTCGCGATACAGGCGAACAGCGGCTCAACGCCGGGCGGGAGTTCGCCGCGATGAGAACACTGGCCGCATTCGCGCTGTTTGCGCTGTCTGTCGCTGGCGCAGATGCGCAACAAACTGTGGCTCCTGAGCCGATCGTGCGCGCCAAGCTCGATCCCCCGACGGTCGTCGTCGGTCAGAGCGCGACGCTGACCCTCGATGTTCTGGTGCCCAACTACATGACAAAGCCGCCGGTGCTGCCGGCATTCCAGATCCGCAATGCCGTCACGCATGACGGGTCGACGATCAACATGTCGGAACAGATAGACGGTGTGAGCTTTGCCGGAGTGCGGTACGAATTCCTGCTCTATCCGCAAGAGCCGGGCGCTTACGTCATTTCGGAGCGGTCGATGACAGTTACTTACGCGGCCGACCCTCCAGAATCGCGCGAGGCGGTTGTGCGCATTCCGTCTTTGTCTTTCCAGGCAGTCATTCCCGATGAGGCACAGGCGCTCGATCCATTCGTCTCCGCCCAACGGCTTGTTGTTCACCAGGAGATCAAGCCTTCGTCAGATCATCTCAAGGTCGGCGACTCCGTTGTCCGCACCGTTACGATCGAATCCGACGGCACGCCGGCGATGCTGTTGCCGCCTCTGCCTCTTGTCCGCTCGCCTGGAGCCGAAGCTTATCCGGCACAACCGGAGTTCCAGGATAAGTACGATTCCCGAACCGGGGTGCTTGTCTCGCGCCGTATCGATCAGGTCACGCATATGCTGCAACAAGCGGGTCAATTCATTTTACCGGCAATCGACATTGGATGGTGGAATGTCGGCGCCGGCAAAGTGGAGACGGCGCACCTAGACGCGATGTCATACCAAGTCGTTGCTAATCCGGCCACGCAAGGGACAATTTCCGACGGAGCCCGCGCGCGATGGAATTGGTCCGCCGTTCGCAACGGTATTGCCGAGCACTGGCTGCTGACAGTGCTGATTGCAACCGCATTTGCCGTGATCGCCTGGTTCGCGCCGGTCGCGGCAAGATCGATCACGGCAGCGTATCAGCAGCGGCGGAAGACCTATCTGCAATCCGAAGCCTGGTCGTTCCGTCGCCTTCGCCGCGTAGCAGGCAGCGGCGATGCTCGCACGGTGTACTTTGCAATGCTTGACTGGCTGCAGCGGTTCGAACCTGTTGCGTCAGATCGCACGATCAAAGCT
The DNA here is from genome assembly GCF_049852135.1 of Nitrobacter sp. TKz-YC02. NCBI lineage: Bacteria > Pseudomonadati > Pseudomonadota > Alphaproteobacteria > Hyphomicrobiales > Nitrobacteraceae > Nitrobacter > Nitrobacter sp. TKz-YC02. Next base: position 2,038,261 of record NZ_CP180728.1, on the reverse strand, counting down.
TTTAAGGCCGCGGCGGCCGATCCCGTGCTCGACTCCGAAATCGGATCGATCGAGCAGCAATTGTTCGCGTCGCACCGCAACGCCGGTGAATGGTCGTCACGCCGCTTGCTGTGGCGGGTTGGGGCCGCGCGCCGCAAATTGCGCAGGCAAGCGGCCAGTCGCGGCGCGAAACGGCAGTTACCTCAGCACATCAATCCGATGGGCATTCCGGAAGCACCGACCAAGATTTGGCGCAAGCCGGCCAGATGATAGGAGCACTCACAACCTCACAAACTCGAACGCGAGCTTTTTTCATCCGATCACCATTCCATTTCACACGTTAGGAAGTGTCAAATGAGCAAGGAAGAAAAGAATAAAGGTCAAGCCGTTACCGGCTCTGGTCCTGACAACACGTCAACCTTCAATCGCCGCGCCGTGCTGCTTGGCTCGTCCTCGCTGGTCGTAGCCGCGGCACTGACATCGGAAGCCACGGCGCAGGCACACAGGACGAAGCCGACGTCTCCGTCAAACGGGGCTGCCGGTGGCAAGAAACCAAACATCCTGTTCATCATGGGCGACGACATCGGCTGGTTCAATGTCAGCGCCTACAACATGGGCATTATGGGCTATCGCACGCCCAACATCGACCGGATCGGCAAGGAAGGCGCCATTTTCACCGACTGGTATGGCCAGCAGAGCTGCACCGCCGGGCGCGCTGCCTTCATTACGGGACAGACGCCGGTTCGTACCGGTCTCACCAAGGTTGGCCTGCCTGGCGCCACGCTCGGCCTCGGGCCGCTCGATCCCAGCGTTGCCGACGTTCTCAAAACATACGGTTACGCCACCGGCCAATTCGGCAAGAACCACCTCGGCGACCGCGACGAGCATCTTCCGACCGCGCACGGCTTCGATGAGTTTTTCGGCAACCTCTATCACCTCAATGCGGAGGAAGAGCCGGAGAACCCTGACTATCCCAAGAGTCCGGAGTTCCGGAAGAAGTTCGGCCCGCGCGGCGTCATCAAGTCGACCGCCGATGGCAAGATTGAGAATACCGGCCCGCTCAACACCAAGCGCATGGAGACGATAGACCAGGAGTTTCTTGACGCCGCCAAGGATTTCATCAACCGGCAGCACAAGGCCGACAAGCCGTGGTTCTGCTATTTCAACTCGACACGGATGCACATTTTCACGCATCTGAAGGCGGCGTCGCAGGGCAAGACCGGCCTCGGCATCTATCCAGACGGGATGGTCGAGCACGACGGCATGGTTGGCGAATTGCTGAAGCTCGTCGACGACCTCGGCGTCGCTAACGACACCATCATCGTCTACTCCACCGACAATGGCGCGGAGGTCTTCACCTGGCCCGATGGGGGCACCACGCCGTTCAAGGGCGAGAAGGCAACGAATTGGGAGGGAGGTTTCCGCGTACCCTGCCTGATCAAGTGGCCCGGCGTGATCCAGCCGGGCAGGGTCATCAACGACATCTGCGCGCATGAGGATTTCATCCCGACCTTCGCGGCGGCCAACGGCGACACCGACCTGGTCGAGCGGACGAAGAAAGGTACCACGCTCAACGGCAAGCAGTTCAAGGTCCATTTCGACGGCTTCAACCTGCTGCCATTCCTCAAAGGCGAGGTGAAAGAATCGCCGCGGACCGAGTTCCTGTACTGGAGCGACGATGGAGACTTGATGGCGCTTCGAGTCAAGGAATGGAAAATCGCCTTCCTGGAGCAACACACTGAGGTTAGCCCCGCGAATCCGGTCGGCGTTTGGCAGGGTCAATTCACTAAATTACGAGCACCCATGCTCTACAATCTGCGTTCCGACCCATTCGAGCGTGGACCTACCAGCATGTACTACGCTGATTGGCTAGCGCGGCATGTTTTTATACAGGTGCCGGCGCAGGGCATCGTCGCAAGATACATCGAGAGCTTCAAGGAGTTTCCGCCACGCGCCAAAGCGGCAAGTTTCACTGTCGGCGACGTGATGGAGAAGCTGACAACAGGTAGTCCGAGCAAGAACTGATCGGCGTAACGGTTGGCGGCGGACCGCGATACCGCGGTCCGTCGCGGGTATGAAATGGTGCCGAGTGGCGCAACGCCGCCATCCTGACCCGGACGGAGCTATAGCGTGCCGGAATCAGCTAACAAAAGGGAAGAAGGAAGCAAGACGAGGGCTACGCATGCTTGAGCAGCGTGCGGGTTGCGGCGGTGACGTCGGCTTGCCGCATCAGACTTTCACCGACGAGGAAGGTTGAGATACCAACCCGTTCGAGTCGCGCGAGGTCGTCCGGCGTGAAGATACCGCTTTCTCCCACCATTAGCCGATCTTTCGGAATGTGAGGCGCCAACGCTTCGCTGGTTTCGAGCATCGTCTCAAACGTGCGCAGATTGCGATTGTTGACTCCGATCATCGGCGAACGCAGCTTCAGCGCACGATCCAACTCCTCGCGGTTATGAATTTCGAGCAGCACATCCATGCCGAGATCGAGCGCGGCCGCCTCGATGTCTGTCGCTGTAGCATCGTCGAGCGCGGCCATGATGATCAGAATGCAGTCCGCTCCATGCGCCCGCGCCTCGACAACCTGATAGGTGTCGAACATGAAATCCTTGCGCAGCACCGGCAGCGACGTTGCGGCGCGGGCGGCGACCATGAAGTCGAGATGGCCCTGAAATGATGGCGCATCGGTGAGAACGGAGAGGCAAGCGGCACCGCCGGACTCATAGGCTCGGGCGAGGGAGGGCGGATCGAAGTCGGCGCGGATCAGGCCCTTCGAGGGCGAGGCCTTCTTGACCTCGGCGATCAGGGCATATTCTCCCTTGGAGAGCTTGCTGCGGATGGCTTGGACGAAGCCGCGCGGCGGCGAAGCGGCATTTGCGGCGGCCGTGACGTCACTGAGAGGACGTGCGCGCTTTGCGCTCGCAATCTCCTCGCGCTTATAGGTTTCGATCCTGATCAGGATGTCGGCCACGCCACCGTCCTCACCCGTTGGAAACCGCAACCAGCTGCTTCAGCTTGTTCATGGCGCCTCCGCCGTCGAGCGATTTTGTGCCGAGCGCGACGCCGTCCTTCAAGGTCTTCGCCTTGCCTGCCACGATCAGGGCCGCCGCCGCGTTGAGCAGGGCGACATCGCGGAAGGCGCCGGGCTTGCCTTCAAGCACGTTGCGCAAGGACGCCGCGTTCGCCTCGGCGTCGCCACCCTTCAGCGCATCGCCACCCGCGCGGGACAATCCCGCGTCCTCCGGCGTCACCTCGAACGAGCGGATATTGCCGTTTTCGAGCGCGGCGACAAATGTTGGGCCGGTGAGGGTGATCTCATCCAAGCCGTCCGAGCCGTGAACCACCCATACCGATTCGGAACCGAGGTTCTTCAGCACCTGCGCCAGCGGTTGCACCCATTGCCGCGAGAACACGCCAACCATCTGCCGCCTGACGCCGGCGGGATTGGACAGTGGCCCCAGCAGATTGAAGATGGTGCGGGTTGCGAGTTCGACGCGTGTCGGGCCGACATTCTTCATCGCCGGATGGTGCGATGGCGCGAACATGAAGCCGATGCCGGCCTCGTTGACGCAGCGGCCTACCTGTTCAGGGGTGAGGTCTATCTTGATGCCGAGCGCAGCGAGGCAGTCGGCAGCTCCGGATTTAGACGATAGCGCGCGGTTGCCGTGCTTGGCGACGGGCACGCCGGCACCTGCGACGATGAACGACGCGCAGGTTGAGACATTCACTGAGCCTGAGCCGTCGCCACCGGTGCCGACCACATCGACCGCGTCCGTGGGCGCTTTGACTCGCAGCATCTTCGATCGCATCGCCGAGACCGCCCCGGTGATTTCGTCGACGGTTTCGCCGCGCACGCGCAGCGCCATCAAAATCCCGCCCATTTGCGAGGGCGTTGCTTCGCCGGACATCATACGGTCGAACGCTGATGCAGCTTCCTCACGCGTCAGTGTCGCGCCGGTAGCGACTTTTCCAATGAGAACCTTGAGATCGTCCATCGGATGCTTTCGGAATACGGGAGCGCGTCGGTCCCGTCAGAAGTTGCTGGCGCCGATGATTTGCGCCACGGCCGCCTGATTGATCGTGGTGCCAATCTCGCCTTCGAGCTTGACGATGTACTGGCCGACATACTCATCCGACAGGCTGCGCTGGATGCCCTCACGCAGCTTCTTCATCTCATCGGAGGCAAGATCGAGCGGTGGCACTGTCACGTCGGTGACGCGGAAAACGATCCATTCCTCGTGACCCGCGCCCGGCGCCTGGCCGGCTCCGCCTTTGACGACGCGGAATGCGGCGGCGACCACGGCGGCAGGCAATTCGGCCGTTGTGGCGTCCCGTTTGATAGCACTCGCGCTTTCGACCTTGAGACCGAGTCCGGCTGCCTCGTCGGCGAGCTTGCCGCCCTGGTCGAGCTTGCGGACCATGTCCGTGGCCTTGGTCAGCAGACGGCCGCTGATCTGTTCGTCGCGCCACCCCGCCTCGATCTTGTTCCTGACCTCGTCGAGGGTGCGGTCGCGCGAGGGTGTGACGCCGAGAAGGTCAAACCAGACGAAACCATTATTACCGAGTTGCAGCGTTTCGTTGTCGACGCCGACATCGCTGGCGAATGCCTGCGCGATCAGGTCGGCTCCCTGCGGAAGCCCTGTAACGGGTTTGCCGTCCGGTGCACGTCCGGACCGATCGACGGCCTCGATGGTGACCGCGGTCAGTCCAAGCTTCTTGGCGGCCTCGATAACGGTCGCGCCGCCGCCGCGCTCGTCCTCCATCTTATTGTGGAGGTTGTTGATCTCGGAGCGCGCGCGTTCAACCGCGACGTCGTGCTTCAATTTTTCGGCAACGCTTTCGTACGTCGGCTGATTTCCTGGCTCGATGCGGCCGACCTTGATCAGCGCGACGCCGAATTTGCCCTGGATCGGCTGACTGATTTCATCGGTTTTCATCGCAAACCCTGCGTTGGCGATGGCGGGATCAACGATCTCGGATCTCGGGATCGTACCAAGGTCGATGTCGGACGCTGCAAGGCCGCGCTCCTTGGCGATATCGTCGAATGACGCGCCGCTGGTGATCTTCTCCCGTGCGGCCTGAGCGTCTGTAATGTTGGGGAACATGATCTGCCGGAGTTGCCGCCGTTCGGGCGTGGACAGCTTGTTCTTGCGTTCCTCATAGACCTTTCTGGCGTCGTCGTCGGACACCGCCGTCCATTTGGCGACCTCTTCGGGCGTCAGCATCACCAACGCGATCTTGCGATATTCCGGCGCGCGGAACTGCACCTTGTGGGCGTTGAAATAACCGGACAATTGGTCCGCCGTGGGAGGATCGATGCTTCCGGCCTGTGCCACGCCGAGCTTGACGTAATCGATGGTCCGCTGCTCGTTCTGGAAGCGGTTCAGCGCCTCCAGCAACTTCGTTGAAGGTTCTACTCCCGCCGTCACCGTTCCGGCGATCTGGCGGCGCAGCGTCGTATGCCGTTGCTCGGCAACAAAGCGTTGCTCGGTATACCCCAGCTGTCGGATGAGGCCGGCGAAGCGCGCCGGATCGAAGGCGTCATGAGCTCCCTTGAAGTTGGGATCGGTCATGATCTGGCGGCTGATTTCCTTATCCGAAACAGCGAGGCCCTTGCGCCGGGCGTCCTCATCGAGCGCGGCTTCCGCGATCACTTGCTGCAAAATCTGACGGTCGAGGCCGAGGGCCTTGACCTGATCGGGAGGCAGCGCGCGGCCGAACTGGCGTCCGATCTGTTGCAGACGGTCGTTGTAGATTTGCCGAAACTGCTCGGTCGAAATCTCGGTGCTGCCGACCGTAGCCAGCGACGACTGGCCGAAGCCATGAAAGATGTCCGCGATGCCCCAGATGCCGAAGGCGACGATCAACAAGCCCATCACGATCGTCATGATGGCCTTGCCGAGCCAGTTTGATGAGGCGTTGCGTATTCCTCGAAGCATGAGTCCGTCTTTTGTAGGAGGGAAGCGGGTCGCACCTGAGCGGAAGCCGCGCCAGGGCGCCACCGAGTTGATAACGCATCATAAAGTGGCAAGCGCGCCGTCGCAACCTCAGTGGAACGCCTCGACTATAAGCCGCACCGGGTACCGGAGACTGGCCCCGGCCGATAACCTCTGCTAGCAAAGGTCCGCCAACCTCGGCGTCGGATTGCCGGTATACCGAGGTGGCGCAACGTCAAAATCATCCATGAGAGATCCATGACCGGGCTGCGACCGCTGATTGCTGGAAACTGGAAGATGAACGGCCTCAAGGCTTCGGCCAGCGAGCTCGGCCAGATGATCGCAGGTGCGGACGGCCCCGCGCAAAAAGCCGATCTGCTAATCTGTCCGCCGGCGACGCTGGTATTGGCGTTTGTGGGTGCGGTCCAGGGCTCACCGGTGCGGATCGGCGGTCAGGATTGTCATCCCAAAACCTCCGGCGCTCATACGGGCGATATTTCCGCCGAGATGCTGGCGGATGCGGGCGCCACCGCCGTCATCGTCGGCCATTCCGAGCGCCGCGCCGATCATACAGAGACCGACGCTCTGGTGCGACAAAAAACCGAAGCCGCCTGGCGGGCGGGGTTGATCGCCATCGTCTGCGTCGGCGAAACCCAGGACCAGCGTGATGCCGGTCAGACGCTTGAGGTGGTCGGACAACAGCTTACGGGTTCGCTGCCGGACGGCGCGACCGCCACCAATCTCGTCGTGGCCTACGAGCCGGTATGGGCGATCGGCACCGGACGTACGCCGACATCGGAAGATGTTCAGGAGGTCCATAGATTTATCCGCGAACAGCTCGCGGAACGGTTTAGCGTGGAGGGGGCGAAAACTCGTATCCTCTATGGCGGATCGGTGAAGCCGTCGAACGCTGCGGAGTTGTTGGCGGTTCCAAATGTAAACGGAGCGTTGATTGGCGGCGCCAGCCTCAAGGCGGCAGATTTCCTTGGGATCGCCCAAGCCGTTGCCTGACCGTTCATCTCTTGGTGCCCAGCGACCCTGCGGGGGTGACAACGTCGCGCCTGATCGTGTAGATACCGCCGAGTGTGGCGGTTCAGAAGTTCGCTTTCAGCGTCAGCGAGTCCGTCAGGCGAACTTCTCAAGCCCCGCAAGCAAGCCCCGCAAGATCGTGACTCCGGCTGGCGGGCGAGCGCTGTGATGGAAGGCCAAGATGCAGACCGTTGTTATCGTAATCCACCTGATCATCGTTTCGGTACTGACCATCATCGTGCTGCTGCAAAAGTCCGAAGGCGGCGGCCTCGGCATGGGCGGCGGCGCCGGATTTATGTCAAGCCGGGGCACCGCGAATCTGCTGACGCGCACTACGGCCTTCCTTGCGGCTGGCTTTTTCGTGACCAGCCTGTTCCTGTCATGGCTTGCGGGCGTCCATCAAAATCCGGGTTCGATCCTGGATGGCGCCCCAGCGTCGCAGTCCCAGCCGGCAGGAGGCACGACCCCGGCAACTCCGCCCTCCGGCGGCGGCCTTCTCGATTCGCTGAAACAATCGGACCAGCCGGCCCCGCCGGCGCCCGCCGGTCCGCAAGCGCCGCGTTCGCAATAAAGCGGGGCATCGATGCAGGAGCGGGATTGCCGCTTTGCATCAAAAGCCTTAGCCAAGAGACTGCAATCGTTTGAATTTTGAAGTCACCCACAGTCGATCTGCATTCCGGCTGACGGCTGGGATTGGTTTTGGCGAATCGTCTCGGGAGCCTTAAAGGTTGAGACCCATGGCGCGGTATATTTTCATCACCGGCGGCGTGGTTTCCTCGCTCGGAAAAGGTCTGGCTTCGGCGGCGCTCGGCGCGCTGTTGCAGGCGCGTGGCTACAAGGTCCGCCTTCGCAAGCTCGACCCCTACCTCAACCTCGATCCGGGAACGATGTCGCCTTACCAGCACGGCGAAGTATTCGTGACTGACGACGGTGCCGAGACCGATCTCGATCTCGGTCATTACGAGCGCTTTACCGGGCGCCCCGCGACCAAGCAGGACAACATCACCACCGGCCGCATCTATCAGGACATCCTGACCAAGGAGCGCCGCGGCGACTATCTTGGGGCTACGATCCAAGTGGTTCCCCATGTCACCAACGCCATCAAGCATTTCATCCTCGACGGTAATGATGGCTATGACTTCGTGCTGTGCGAGATTGGCGGCACGGTGGGTGACATTGAGGGGCTACCGTTCTTCGAGGCGATCCGGCAGATCAAGAACGATCTCCCGCGCGGTGCCGCGATCTACGTTCACCTGACGCTGCTGCCGTTCATCCCGAGCGCTGGCGAGTTGAAGACCAAACCTACGCAGCATTCGGTGAAGGAATTGCGGTCCATCGGCATCCAGCCCGATATCCTGCTGTGCCGCACCGACCGGGAAATCCCCAAGGAGGAGCGCCGGAAGCTCGGATTGTTCTGCAATGTCCGGGAAAGCGCCGTGATCGAGGCGCGCGATGCAGATAACATCTATGCCGTACCGGAAGTCTATCACGCCGCCGGCCTCGACGACGAGGTTCTGGCGGCGTTTGGAATCGAGCCGGCTGCGCCTCCGGCGCTGCAAGGCTGGCATGAGATCAACGAGCGCATCCGCAATCCGGAAGGAGCAGTGACGATTGCGATTGTCGGCAAGTACACCGGCATGAAGGACGCCTACAAATCGCTGATCGAGGCGCTGTCCCATGGCGGTATCGCCAACAAGGTGAAAGTCAATCTCGACTGGATCGAGAGCGAAGTGTTCGAAAACGAAGATGCCGCACCATTCCTCGGACATGTCGATGGAATTCTGGTGCCGGGCGGTTTCGGTCAGCGCGGCGCCGAGGGCAAGATCAAGGCGGCGCGGTTCGCTCGCGAAAGGCGTGTACCGTATTTCGGCATCTGCTTTGGAATGCAGATGGCCGTGATCGAGGCGGCCCGCAACCTGGTTGGAATTGCAGACGCTAACTCGACCGAATTCGGCCCGACCAGCGAGCCGCTGGTCGGGCTGATGACCGAATGGCTCCGTGGTAACGAACTGGAGAAGCGCGCGAAGGCTGGAGATCTCGGCGGCACCATGCGGCTCGGTGCCTATCCGGCGGCGCTTAGGCGCGGCAGTCGCGTCTCAGGAATCTACGGCGGGGCGCTGGAGGTTTCCGAGCGGCACCGCCATCGCTACGAAGTCAACACTGCCTACAAGGACCGCCTGGAGCACCACGGACTACGGTTCTCGGGCCTCTCGCCTGACGGTGTGCTGCCGGAGATCGTCGAGTACGAAGATCATCCCTGGTTCATCGGTGTGCAATACCACCCAGAACTGAAGTCACGGCCGTTCGAGCCGCACCCGCTATTTGCCTCGTTCATCCAGGCAGCGGTGGTGCAGAGCCGGCTGGTGTAGCTAGAGCGTCGCTTCTGACTAAATCAGGAGCGGCGCTCTAGATTGTTGTTTTGACGCGTTTTCTTCACGCGAACCGGTATCCACTTCGCTCGAAAACGCTATAGCTATTTCGCACACCCGGATGTTTGGTCGCCCTGACGCGCCATCGGCTTGCCGTTGATGAATACGCCATGGCTGCCCGATGTGACGGAGCCGCCGCATCCGGTTCGGTCGCCGGTCACCGTTGCGGGTTTGCCGTTGATGAAGACGTTAGGCGATCCCTCGATCAACGCGCCGCCGGTCGTAGAGTCGCCCTGACGCGCGGCAGGTTTGCCGTTGACCATCACGTCCTGACTTCCGCCGGTCACGACGCCCGGCGATTGCGATGCCGGGTTTGGCGTCTGGCTCCACGCCGGTCCCAGTTGAGCCGCACCGATAAAGGCATATGCAGAGACGGTAAAAACAATAAGGAGCAGTCGCATTTGGCCTCCGGGGCAATGCCGAAAGCTTATCAAACCGGTCCCGAGGGGGCTATGCTTCGCGCGCACGCTCGCATTCCGTGCATGCGGGTTGATCCTGCCGCTGCGGCCCGGCATGGTCCGCCGATAAAGGAATTCACCTTGAACCAGTCCGTCTCCGCAGCGCCCGTCGTCTCCGTCGGCTCCGTAACTTTCGGCCAGGACCTGCCCCTGTCGATCATTGCCGGTCCGTGCCAGATGGAAAGCCGGGCTCACGCAGTCGAGGTGGCCGGTGCGCTGAAGGAAATCGCCGCGCGGCTGAACATCGGCCTTGTCTTTAAGTCCTCATTCGATAAGGCCAACCGCACCAGCGCTTCGGGCGCGCGGGGGATCGGGTTGAAGCAGGCGCTGCCGGTTTTCGCAGAGATTCGGTCATCGCTCGGATTGCCTGTGCTGACCGACGTCCACGAGGCAGCCCAGTGCGCCGAGGTCGCGCAGGCGGTCGATGTGTTGCAGATACCCGCATTCCTTTGCCGGCAGACTGACCTTTTGCTGGCGGCGGCGACGACCGGCAAAGTCGTCAATGTCAAGAAGGGGCAATTTCTGGCGCCATGGGATATGGGGAACGTGGTGGCCAAGATCACTGGCGGCGGCAACCGCAATGTGCTGGTGACCGAGCGCGGTGCATCGTTCGGCTACAATACGCTGGTGTCCGATATGCGCGCGCTGCCGATCCTTGCGCGCACCACCGGCGCGCCCATCATCTTCGATGCGACTCATTCCGTGCAGCAGCCGGGCGGCAAGGGTACCTCGTCTGGCGGTGAGCGCGAATTCGTGCCGGTGCTGGCGCGTGCGGCGGTTGCGGTCGGCGTCGCCGGCGTGTTCATCGAGACCCATCCAGATCCCGATCATGCGCCATCGGATGGCCCCAACATGGTGCCGCTGCGTGAGTTCGAGGCGTTGGTGCGAAGGCTGATGGCGTTTGATGCGCTGGCGAAGGCGACCGATCCGGCCCGCCCGAAATGACATCGGTGCCCCCGGCAGCGGCCGAAAAGCACAGACTGCCGCCGCTCCTCAATATCATTGCTCTGGCTACCTTCGCGGCGAGCCTGTCGACGCGTGCGATGGATCCGGTGTTGCCGCATGTCGCCGACGATTTGTCGGTGACGGTCGCCACCGCCGCCGGCCTCTCGGCGGTCACCGCATTTTCGTTTGCGGTCGTGCAGCCGCTGATCGGCGCTGCAGCCGATATCTTCGGCAAGGGACGGCTGATGCTGATGTGCCTGGTGCTGCTCGGCATTTCGAACGTCGCCGGCGCATTGTGCTCGTCCTACAGCGCGCTGTTCGTGACGCGCGTCTTTGCGGGGATAGCATCGGGCGGTGTTTTCCCGGTCGCGCTCGGCATGGCAAGCGACCTGGTGTCGGTGCCGCAGCGCCAGGTGGCGATCGGCCGGACCATTGCGGGTACGATGGGAGGCAACCTGCTGGGCGCCTCGTTTTCCGGCGTGATTGGCGATCTCGTCGGCTGGCGCGGTGTGCTTGTCGTGCTCGGAGCGCTGGTTCTTGCGACTTCGATTGCTGTTAGGCTTGGATTTCACCGCGGCGACGCGATCGCAACCTCGCGGCAGATGAAGTTTGCCGATCTGCGGCAGGGTTATCGGCAGATCTTCAGCAATTCCAACGCCAAGGTCTGCTACTCTGCTGTTTTCATCGAAGGCTGCTGCGTACTTGGACTGTTTCCCTACGTCGCGGCGTTCCTGTTCGAACTCGGTGAAACCCGGCTTTCGATCGCGGGCATCGTCATTGCCGGATTTGCCGTCGGCGGCCTGTTCTACACCATGACGATATCGCAGTTCCTGTCGCTGCTCGGCGTACGCGGCTTGATGATATCAGGCGCAATGATGGTGGCGGCGCAACTTGTCGCGGTAGCCTTCGGTCCGGACTGGCATATCCAGATGCTCAGCTTCATCCTGATGGGCTGGGGCTTCTACATGCTGCACGGCTGCCTGCAGGTGTTCGCCAGCGAATTATCCGAGCAGGCGCGGGCGACGGCGTTGTCGCTGCATTCGTTCTTCTTTTACATGGGGCAGACTGCCGGTCCGATCGCCTATGGCGTGAGCCTTTCCTGGGCCGGAAAATTTCCCACGCTTGCCGCGAACGCCGTCGTCATCGCAATTCTCGGGTTGGCTTGTGCGGGGCTACTGACCGGCAGGGCCGCCTCACGCGCGCGCTAAAGAAACTCGGTCAGCGCTCAACCTCGGCCTCGGTAGGACGGGACGGCCTGATCGGGAATCCAGACGCCCTTCGGCGCCGTGCCTGTCTGCCAGAATACGTCGATGGGAATGCCGCCGCGCGGAAACCAGTAGCCGCCGATACGCAGCCATTTCGGCCTGACCGCGCCGACGATGCGCTTGCCGATTGCCACCGTGCAGTCCTCGTGGAAAGCCCCGTGATTGCGAAAACTGGCGAGATAGAGCTTGAGCGATTTCGACTCCAGCAGCCAGGACCCCGGCACATAATCGATTACCAAATGCGCAAAATCCGGCTGACCGGTGACCGGGCACAGCGCGGTAAACTCCGGCACCGTGAACCGCGCGACATAATTGGTGCCTCTCTGGGGATTGGGCACACGGTCGAGTTTTGCCTTCTCCGGAGAATCAGGCCACGCCACGGCGCGGCCGAGTTGCAAAGGAGACGATTTTGGCGAAGAGAGGAGCTTTCCTGGCATGATCGTCTCTGTCAAAGCGGGAGCAGCGGAAGTGGAGCCGGTTTTGCATCGATTACGCTGCAAATAGATTTATTCAGCGCATGATCTTTTCGCGAATTTCTGCTGATAGCCAATCCTAACGGGCTCGTCACGAGGGCGTCACGATTCACGGCCTTTCCCGCCCCCAAGCATTGCTGTAGAAGCAGCGCAAAATCTAGTGATTCAAGAGGTTCTTATGACTGCCATCGTCGACATCATCGGCCGCGAAATTCTCGACAGCCGCGGCAATCCGACCGTCGAGGTCGATGTGGTGCTCGAAGATGGGGCGATGGGACGGGCCGCGGTGCCCTCCGGTGCCTCTACCGGCGCTTATGAGGCGGTCGAACTGCGTGACGACGACAAGAGCCGCTATCAGGGCAAGGGCGTACGGAAAGCGGTCGACGCTGTGAACGGCGAGATTTTCGATGCGATCGGGGGCATGGACGCCGAGCAGCAGGTGCAGATCGACGAGATCCTGATCGAGCTTGATGGGACCGCGAATAAGGGTCGACTCGGCGCCAACGCGATTCTCGGCGTGTCGCTGGCGCTCGCTAGGGCAGCGGCGGACTCTCTCGACATACCTCTGTACCGTTATGTCGGCGGCGTCACGGCGCGAACGCTTCCGGTGCCGATGATGAATATCGTCAACGGCGGTGTGCATGCCGATAATCCGATCGACTTTCAGGAATTCATGATCATGCCGGTCGGCGCCAAAACGTTCTCGGACGCGCTGCGCTGCGGTTCCGAGATCTTTCACACATTGAGAGCCGAGCTGAAGAAGGCCGGTCACAACACCAACGTCGGCGACGAGGGTGGTTTTGCACCGGACCTGCCATCGGCCGGTGCGGCGCTCGATTTCATCATGGGTGCGATCGTCAAGGCTGGGTACAGGCCGGGTGATGACGTGGCGCTGGCGCTCGATCCGGCTTCGACTGAATTCTTCAAGGACGGCAAGTATGTTTACGGAGGCGAGGGCAAGACCCGTTCGATCGAGGAACAGGCAAAATATCTCGCCAAGCTGGCCTCTGACTATCCAATCGTTTCAATCGAGGACGGTATGGCCGAGGACGATTTCGAGGGCTGGAAGATCATCACCGACATGATCGGCAAGACGTGCCAACTTGTCGGCGACGACCTGTTCGTTACCAACGTGACCCGGCTCGCCGACGGCATTCGAAATGGGCGTGCCAATTCCATTCTCATTAAGGTCAACCAGATAGGCACGTTGACCGAGACGCTTGCCGCTGTCGAGATGGCGTACAAGGCCGGCTACACCGCCGTGATGTCGCACCGCTCGGGAGAGACCGAAGACTCCACCATCGCTGACCTCGCGGTCGCCACCAATTGCGGACAGATCAAGACCGGATCGCTGTCGCGTTCGGATCGTGCCGCCAAGTACAATCAGCTACTTCGCATCGAGCAGCAACTTGGCTCGCAGGCGAGGTACGCGGGCCGTGCGACGCTAAAGGCGTTGGCATAGCGCGACTACCAGACGGAAGCAGCGGCGGACGCAGGATTTCCTCAGAACGAGGATTCGCTCAGCATCTCGCCGCTTGAAACGGCGAAGAGGCTGCTCCGCTTACTGCACTGGGGCTTCGGAGACATGATCGCGCTTGGCAGGTCGCTTGGCGCGATACGTGCCCCGGCCGACGGCCTGAAGCACGGCAGCGATCGCCTTGCGGTGGAGGGCTTCAGCCTTGTCGACGTCAAAATGGCTGTATTGCCCGCCTTCGTTGAGGTTAGATAGGCTACCATGAAATTGCTTGCTTGCCTCGACCGGGCGTCCCCAGGCGGTGGGAACGTAGAAATTAATGATCCGTCGGACATTAGGTGGAACCCGATCCGGCGCTGTCGGATCGAAGTTCACGATCAGCGCCACCGGAATCCTGCGATCGTTGAGCGTGCGTGCCAGTGAGATCGTCGTATCCGCGCCGTAGGAATGACCCATCAGGATGATCGGTTCACGGTTGCCGGCACGAAAATTAGCGGTAATGCTGTCAGCGAGCGAGGACCAGGATGTGTAGGACACGGCTTCGGCCTTCACGCCCGCTCTCTGGAGCTTCGCGGCCAGGTCGTCCATGCCTAGCGAAAATACGTTAAACAGGCCCCGCATAAGATAAACATGACCTGGCCTGTGTGGCGCCACAGTCTGCGCGATGGCCGAATTCGCCATGAATCCGCCTAGCGCAAACAGGATAAGACCTCCGATCCCGGCACGCAGGCCGCGGCGAGCAGACGGACAATCAGTAGGCATCAATAAGTTCCATTTTGAATCGCTTGAAGAGTCTATATTTCGCCTTCGCATTCTCGCGTCAATTGTGTGTTGCTAGAAATCTTGTGTGTTGTGATTGAAACGCCACAGATGGAGTGTTTCCAGGGAAGTATTCGAGGCCGAAGTTGGGTATCGTATTCGCAGCCCGAAAATTTGCGTCTCTCTGCTTGGCTTGAAAAGACGACGACTACGGAAGTGGCGGGATGATCGCACGGCGGCATGTCTTTCATATTGGCGGATACGATCCAATTTCGCCGGAGCAGCAGCATCGTCGCTGTGAACGATCACTGTCGGTGTTTCAACGCACATGGGGCGTGAGGGCCGAAATCGTGAGCGCGATCGAGGCGACGCCGGTTAGCGCGTCCTGGGACATCGAGGCGTCCGGACCCAACTGGAACACGCGCACATCCTATGAAATGTTGCGATGGGACGACTTGATCCTTGAGGATCACGCGCGGGGCATGTGGTCGCGCCTCGGGCAGAGCCTCGTCACGCTGGTTGATTTCATTGTGACCGGCACGCTGTTCCGTTTTATGTATGCGAACTGGAAATATGCTGGCTTCTTTCTGTTTCCGTATCTGTATGTCGCAGGGTTCATCGGATGCGGCGCGGCGGTGGGATACGGTCTAGTCTGGCTCACAGGCGTGACCGGGTTCCAGGCGGTCGTGCTCGGGGGTACGGCGATCGTGGGCGTCACGGCCGGCTTGTGGCGTCTGTTGGGCTGGCGGCGTCCAATCAACCATGTGTTCGACGATTGGATCTTTTCGCGCGAGTTTGTTTACGGCCGGCGGCCGCGGATGGATGCTCGGATCGATCGGTTCGCAGAGCGGATACTCGATCGGGTTCGCGATGCCGATATCGATGAGGTTGTCATTGTAGGTCATTGCCTCGGCGCCGCGCTGGTCATGGATACGATCGCGCGCGCACTCAAACGCGATCCCAAACTTTCACGGCGCGGCGCTTCATTGTGCGTCCTCACCGTCGGCTCTACCATTGCGAAATTCTCGCTGCATCCGCGCGGCGAGCGCATTCGTCAGGCCACGCAATCCGTTGCCGAGGAACTCCGAATCCCGTGGACCGAATACCACGCTCGCGACGACGCCATCAGTTTCTATCGCTTCGATCCCGTTATATTAAAGCGTGTCAGCCGCGAGCGTTCGGAGGGACGTCCGAACATCCGGCGTGTGCAGTTGCACGACATGATGGACAAGGCTAGCTTCCGGCGTCATCGGTTCAACTTCATGCTGTTGCACTACAAATTCTTGATGGGAAACAGCGTGCGTGCCAATTACGACCATTGCCTTATCGTTTGCGGTCCGCTGCCGTTCGACGAGATCACGGTGCCCCGTGGCGGTGTTGATCGTTTCGGAGAGGACGGCTCGCTTCTGAAGCGCGCGTCATCCGAGGTGACCGCGGCCACGACCAGGCTGGCGGGCGCCGCCGTCGGCGCTGCGTAAGCGCGGCGGCGGCTGATGTCTTCGATCGCTCTGGGACAGACGATATGGCTTATCGGCCTCGTCGCCTGGTTTATCATCCGCTATCCCTACGCCCGGCGGGCGCGGGGCACTGCAACGTTGCGGCGCGATGGTACCTGGCGAGAGCGCGTGCTTCTGGCGGCGTCTTTTGTCGGACTGTTTGCCATTCCGATGGTCAATCTCGCGACGGGATGGCCGCGCGCATGCGCCTACGATCCGGGTTATGGTCTCGTTGTGCTTGGCAGCGTATTGTTTGCCTTCTCGCTCTGGCTGTTCCGCCGCTCACACAAGGATCTCGGTCGGCAGTGGTCGGCCTCACTCGAGGTGCGTGAGGGGCATCGGGTCGTTCGCACCGGTGTGTACCGGACGATCCGTCATCCGATGTATGCGTCATTCTGGCTGTGGGCGATCGCACAAGCCTGTTTGCTGCCGAACCTCGTCGCCGCCTTCAGCGGCATCGTCGCTGTGGCGGTGCTGTTTTTCGCGCGTGTGCGCTTCGAGGAGCGGATGATGATCGAGATGTTCGGGGAAGACTATCGCCGCTACATGCAGCAAACACACCGTATCATTCCCGGCGTGTATTGACCGGAGGTCGAAGGCCCGGCCAAGTTCCTTGATGATTAGTCTCTCGCAGGAGACTGAGCCCTACAGCTTCTTCGCATCGTCAGGTTGTAATCAAGCCAGCGTGAGTGCCGTACAACCATAGGATTTTTCATGGCATCCCAATCCAGCACCGCCGTCATCGTCGGCAGCCTTCGCAAAGAGTCATTTTCGCTGAAAATAGCCAAGGCCTTGACGACGCTCGCGCCGCCTTCGCTTCAGCTCGACGTCATCACGCTGAATGGATTGTCTTTCTACAATCAGGATCTGGAAGCAACGCCGCCGGCTGACTGGGGAAACTTTCGCGATCGCGTCAGGAGCGCTGACGCCGTCCTGTTCGTGACGCCAGAGTACAATCGGTCCGTTCCCGGCGTGTTGAAAAATGCCATCGACGTCGGATCTCGTCCCTATGGGCAGAGCGTTTTCAACGGCAAGCCGGGCGGGGTTATCAGCAATTCGCCGGGTGCCATTGGCGGTTTCGGCGCCAATCATCATCTGCGCCAGTCGCTGGTTTTTCTCAACGTTTCGGTTTTGCAGCAGCCGGAAGCCTATATTGGCGGTATCGGTGATGCGTTCGATGAGAGGGGAGATCTCGTCAAGGCCTCACTGCGCGAGTTCCTCGCAGCCTATGTCAACGCTTTCGCCGCCTGGGTAGCCCAGCATAAAAAATAGCAACTTGGGCGACCCTTGGTTGTTAGCGAAGCATTAACCGGACGACCGCATCGTCGAGCCATGGTTTCGCGCTCACGACTCATATCGCTGCTCACCGGCCTTGCTCTCTATGCGATGGCGGCAATGATCGTCGGCTATTTCGGTGTTAACGCCTATATCGGGAAGTACGGGCTGAATGCGCGGCAGGAGCTCGATCAGGAGATCGTTGCGCTGACGTCCGAACTGGAGCGGCTGAAGGCGGAGCGCGCGGAGGGCGAGAAGCGGGTCGCGCTTTTAAGGTCAAGCGGAATCGACCCCGACATGCTCGATGAGCGCGTCCGTTATCAGCTCGACTACGCCCATCCGCGCGATCTGATTCAGATCATCCGTCAGAAATAGGAACGCCGTTGGGAGCGCATTGCTCGCGGTATTCTATCCTTTTCGCAAAGGGCTTTTGTCTAATTTCAAAAACCGCTGATTTTCGGTCACGGAATTTCGCGGCGTATCGAACATCGGTAAGATCACGCGCTTTCAAGGTTGCCTGACTTGGGCTAGAGAGGGTGATCCTTTCTCGCATCCGGAATTGCCATGGTCGCATCCAAGAAGAGCGTCACGCAGGTGGTAGGCAACGGCTCGACGAGCCAGCCACCCCCCTCGTTCACGCGCGAGCAAGACCTTCACGCGTTACGCGAAATGCTGCTGATCCGCCGTTTCGAGGAAAAAGCCGGCCAGCTCTACGGAATGGGTGCGATCGGCGGCTTTTGTCATCTTTACATCGGCCAGGAGGCGATCGTCGTCGGAATGCAGATGTCGCTCGAGGAGGGCGATCAGGTCATAACGGGCTATCGCGATCACGGGCACATGCTGGCCTGCGGTATGGATGCCAAGGGTGTGATGGCCGAACTGACCGGGCGGCGCGGCGGCTATTCCAAGGGCAAGGGCGGCTCCATGCACATGTTCAGCAAGGAGAAGCATTTCTACGGCGGCCACGGTATCGTCGGTGCGCAGGTGTCGCTCGGAACTGGCCTCGCCTTCGCTAACCGTTATCGCGGCAACGATCGCGTCAGTCTCACCTATTTTGGGGATGGGGCGGCCAATCAGGGCCAGGTCTACGAGAGCTTCAATATGGCGGAGCTCTGGAAACTTCCGGTGGTCTACATCATCGAAAACAACCGTTACGCAATGGGCACGTCCGTGACGCGCTCGTCGGCGCAGACAGATTTTTCCAGGCGCGGCGTGTCCTTCAACATTCCCGGCGAGCAGGTGGACGGCATGGATGTCCGCGCCGTAAAAGCGGCAGGCGACAAGGCTGTGAAATGGTGCCGCGAGGGTAACGGTCCCTACATCCTGGAAATGCAGACCTACCGTTATCGCGGTCACTCGATGTCAGATCCGGCGAAGTATCGTACGCGCGAGGAGGTCGACAAGGTTCGGCACGATCAGGATCCGATCGAACAGGTCCGAAACCGGCTGTTGGCAGCCAAGCTCCCCGAGGACGATCTGAAGAAGATCGACGCGGAAGCGCGCGAGATAGTCAATACGGCCGCGGACTTCGCGCAAAACGATCCAGAGCCCGACGCGTCCGAGCTTTACACCGATATTTATCGCTAAGCGCGCAAGCCTTTTTCGGAGCGATCATGCCAATCCAAGTTCTGATGCCCGCGCTTTCGCCGACAATGGAGAAAGGCAACCTCGCCAAGTGGCTGAAGAGGGAGGGCGAGACGATCAAGTCTGGCGACGTCATCGCGGAGATCGAAACCGACAAGGCGACCATGGAAGTCGAGGCGACCGACGAGGGCACGCTTGGCAAGATACTCATCCCTGAAGGAACCGCGGACGTGGCGGTGAATACGCCAATTGCCACCATTCTTGCCGATGGCGAGAGCGCGGCCGATCTCGGCAAGATCGAAGCGAAAGCGTTAAAAACATCGGCCGCTTCCGGCCAGGACGTTTCGAAGGAAGTTGCGGAATCCCGTTCGCCGGTCGGCGAGGGCAAGCCCATGATCTCGGACCCGCAACGACCTGCCGGGCCGGCGATAGAGATTCCCGAAGATCCCGACATTCCTGCGGGCACCGAGATGGTGACCATGACCATCCGCGAGGCGCTACGCGACGCCATGGCCGAAGAAATGCGCCGTGACGACAACGTTTTCTTGTTGGGGGAAGAGGTCGCCGAATATCAAGGCGCCTACAAGGTGTCGCAGGGTCTCTTGCAGGAATTCGGCGCACGGCGGGTGATCGACGCGCCGATCACGGAGCACGGTTTTGCCGGCGTCGGCGTCGGCGCTGCGATGGCGGGGTTGAGACCGATCGTCGAGTTCATGACCTTCAACTTCGCGATGCAGGCAATCGACCAGATCATCAATTCGGCTGCTAAGACGCTTTACATGTCCGGCGGACAGATGGGCTGCGGAATCGTGTTCCGAGGCCCCAACGGCGCCGCGTCGCGCGTCGCGGCCCAACACAGTCAGGACTATTCGGCGTGGTACTCGCAAATCCCGGGGCTCAAGGTGATCGCGCCGTATTCCGCCGCCGACTACAAAGGACTTTTGAAAGCCGCGATCCGCGATCCCAATCCGGTGATCTTCCTCGAGAACGAAATCTTATATGGACACACCGGTCCGGTGCCGAAACTCGACGACTATGTGCTGCCGATCGGCAAGGCGCGGATCGCGCGTACCGGTCAGCACGTTACGCTGGTCTCGTGGTCGAACGGTATGACCTACGCATTGAAGGCCGCGGATGAACTCGCCAAGGAGGGCATCGAGGCCGAAGTCGTCGACTTGCGTACGCTGCGCCCGATGGACACCGAAACAATCGTGACATCGGTGCGGAAGACCGGCCGCGCGGTGACCGTGGAGGAGGGCTGGCAGCAATCTGGCGTTGGCGCCGAGATTGTCGCGCGCATCATGGAGCACGCATTCGATTATCTCGATGCGCCGGTGACGCGCGTTTCGGGCAGGGACGTGCCAATGCCATATGCGGCCAACCTCGAAAAGCTGGCGCTGCCGTCGGTGGCTGAAGTCGTCGCGGCGGCCAAGGCCGTTTGTTATCGGTGAGCGGGGTCAGTCATGCCGATTAACATCCTGATGCCCGCGCTGTCGCCGACGATGGAAAAGGGCAATCTCGCCAAGTGGCTCAAGAAAGAGGGCGACAAGGTTAGGTCCGGTGACGTCATTGCCGAGATCGAGACCGACAAGGCGACCATGGAAGTCGAGGCGGTGGACGAGGGCACCATCGCAAAAATCCTGGTGCCGGAAGGTACGCAGGACGTACCGGTCAACAACGTGATCGCGGTGCTCGCCAGTGACGGCGAGGACGTGAAGGCCGCCGCCAGCGGTGCGTCTTCGAAAGGCGAGCCGAAGGCCGAAACAAAAGCAGAATCCAAAGCAGACACGAAAGCTGTTAGCAGAGGTGCGACTCGAATCGCCGACCTTTCCTCCAGTGCGCCCGCGCCTAAGCCTGCATCGTCAGAAACTCAAGCGGCGCAGCGAGCGAACGGTCACGCCCGCATCTTCTCCTCGCCGTTGGCGCGGCGGCTCGCAAGCGAAGCCGGCATCGACCTGGCGCGCATTGAGGGCAGCGGCCCACATGGACGTGTCGTCGCGCGCGACGTAGAGCAGGCGAAATCCGGCAAGGGCGTGAAGGTGCCGGCGACCGCACCAGCAGGTGCGTCTTCAATCGCGCCTTTGATGTCGGACAAGCAAATTCTGTCGCTGTTCGAGGACGGCTCCTACGAACTCGTCCCGCATGACAACATGCGCCGCACGATCGCGCAGCGCCTGACCGCTTCGATCCAGAACGTTCCGCACTTCTATCTGACGATGGACTGCGACATCGGACGGCTGCTGTCCGCGCGCGAGGACATTAACGCGTCGGCGCCGAAGGACAAGGAGAAGAAGCCGCTCTACAAGCTCTCGGTCAACGACTTCGTCATCAAGGCGATGGCGGTGGCGTTGCAACGCGTGCCGAATGCCAACGTCAGCTGGACTGAAGGCGGTATGCTTAAACACAAGCATTCCGATGTCGGAGTCGCGGTTGCGATGCCGGGCGGCTTGATCACGCCGATCATCCGCAAGGCAGAAACAAAATCGCTTTCTGCGATCTCGTCCGAAATGAAGGACTTCGCCGCGCGGGCGCGGGCGCGAAAGCTCAAGCCCGAGGAATATCAGGGCGGCACCACGGCGGTCTCGAATCTCGGCATGTACGGCATCAAGGATTTCACCGCCGTCATCAACCCGCCGCACGCCACCATCCTCGCGGTCGGCGCCAGCGAGGAGCGCGCAGTCGTGCGGGGCGGCAAGATCGAGGCCGCGCACATCATGAGCGTGACGCTGTCCTGCGACCACCGCGCGGTCGACGGCGCGCTCGGCGCGGAACTGATCGGTGCGTTCAGGACGCTGATCGAGAATCCCGTGATGATGATGGTGTGAGCACGCCGGCAAACTTTCGATGACCATCGGAAAATCCCTCGCAGTTGTAGTGCTGATGGCATGTTTTTGCATCGATGCGACGGGTTTGGTGCGCGCCGAATTGCCGCCGCAGTTCACAGTGTGGCAGAACTTTGCGGCGATCGTTGCGATGCGTGATATTCCCGAGCGACTCGGCACGGTCGATCGTATCGAGCGGATTGGCGTGGGTCGTTTCAATATTCACGGCGGCAATTGCGCGATCCTCGCCACGGTGGTGCGTGAGCCCGCGAAGAGTCCCGACGGGAGACCGGTACCAGGACCATCGCGGATCGTTCGGGTCGATCTCGGCGAGAAGCAGTGCAAGTCGTAAATTTGACCGAGCGTGTGAAGGAAAAAAGATGCGGACCTTCCTGATGTCTCTTGGTGTAGTTCTGGTCGCGGCGTCCGTGCAGGCAGCGGACACCAAGGGCGGCAAGGATCATCCGTTGCTGCCGCGATATGACGGCTCGGAGATCATCCGTTACAAGCAGGAAGCGTTCACCGACTACAAGCTCGCGATCGCGCCGATAAAAAGTCCCGGCGGCAAGGACAAGAACGCGAATTCCGTGACCCCGCTGGAGGGTAAGTTCACGCAGATCTCCTACAAGATGCCGGAAGGCCGCGCGGCATTGGAGGTGTTCCGCAACTACGAGCAGGCGATCAAGAAAGCCGGCTTCGAGACGCTCTTCACTTGCGAGCGCGAGGCATGCGGCGGGCGAAACTTCAGCCTCGCTATCGCCGGCGACCCGCTCTACATGCTGTTCGGAGACCAGCAGGCCGACCAGCGCTACATCGCCGCGCGGCTCAAGCGGGCCGAAGGCGACGTCTATGCCTCGCTCTATGTCATCATGCACCGCTCGGGCGGTGGACCGCTCAAGGACCGTGCACTGGCGCTTCTCGAAATCACCGAAGTCAAGCCGATGGAAGAACGGATGGTAGTGGTGGACTCGTCCGCCATGCAGCGTGATATCATTGCACAGGGACGTGTCGCGGTTCACGGCATCCTGTTCGACTTCGACAAAGACACCATGCGCTCCGATTCGAAACCGCAGATCGAAGAGATCGCCAAGCTCTTAAAAGAGCAGCCCAATATGAAAGTGCTGATTGTCGGGCATACCGATTCCAAGGGAGCGCTCGACTACAACCGCGACCTGTCGTATCGCCGCGCACGATCCATTGTTGAGACTCTTAGCCGCGACTATGGCGTCGTCGCGGCGCGTCTGACTCCACTTGGAGTCGGGATGGCCTCCCCGATGGCGACAAACCGCACCGAAGAAGGTCGTGCGCTGAACCGGCGGGTCGAGTTGGTCGACGCCACGAATTGAGGACAGAAAGCAGAGGCCATGCCTGATACCTCCTTCGACGTCGTCATTATCGGCTCCGGTCCGGGCGGCTATGTCACCGCGATCCGTGCCGCCCAGCTTGGATTCAAGACTGCAATTGTCGAGAAGCAACATCTCGGCGGCATTTGCCTGAACTGGGGCTGCATTCCGACTAAGGCGCTGCTGCGCTCGGCGGAAATCTATCACTACATGCAGCACGCCAAGGATTACGGCTTGTCGGCGGAGAAGGTCAGCTACGATCCGAAGGCTGTAGTGCAGCGCTCGCGCGGCGTGTCCAAGCGCCTCAATGAAGGCGTCGGCTTCCTGATGAAGAAGAACAAGATCACCGTGGTCTGGGGCGATGCATCCATCGATGCACCCGGAAGGATCACGGTGAAGGTCGGCAGCACCGATGCGCCGAAGGGCGTGCTGGGTGCGGGCAGCTATCACGCCAAGCACATCATCGTCGCGACCGGGGCGCGGCCGCGCGTGCTGCCGGGGCTGGAAGGCGACAAGAAGCTGGTCTGGACCTATTTCGAGGCGATGGTGCCCGATCGCGTGCCGAAGTCTCTGCTCGTCGTCGGCTCCGGCGCGATCGGCATCGAGTTCGCCTCATTCTTCCGCACCATGGGGGCCGAGGTCACAGTTGTGGAGGTGCTGCCGCAGATCCTCCCCGTGGAGGATGCCGAGATCGCCGGCCTTGCCCGCAAGCAGTTCGAGAAGCAGGGCATCAAGATCATGACCGGCGCCAAGGTGACCAAGCTCGACAGGAAGGCGGACAGCGTCGTCGCCACCATTGACGCAGGCGATGGCAAGCCGGTTACCGCCGAGTTCGAGCGGGTGATTTCGGCGGTCGGCGTGGTCGGCAATATCGAAAATCTCGGATTGGAAAAGCTCGGCGTGAAAACTGATCGTGGCTGCATCGTGATCGACGGCTACGGCAGAACCAACGTACCTGGCATTTATGCGATCGGCGATGTCGCGGGACCGCCGATGCTGGCGCACAAGGCCGAGCACGAGGGGGTCATCTGCATCGAAACCATCAAGGGGCTGAAAACGCACCCAATGGACAAGCTGCTGATCCCGGGCTGCACTTATTGTCACCCGCAAATCGCGTCTGTCGGCCTGACCGAAGCCAAGGCCAAGGAGGCGGGCAAGGACATCCGCGTGGGCCGCTTTCCGTTCGCCGGCAACGGCAAGGCCATTGCGCTGGGCGAGGATCAGGGGCTGGTGAAGGTCATCTTCGACAAGGCGACTGGGCAATTGCTCGGCGCGCACATGGTCGGCGCGGAAGTCACCGAACTGATCCAGGGTTACGTGGTCGCGATGAACCTGGAGACGACCGAGCAGGAATTAATGCACACCATCTTCCCGCATCCGACGCTCTCGGAAATGATGAAGGAAGCGGTCCTCGACGCCTACGGGCGCGTGCTGAACATGTAAGAGCAATAGCGGGTTTGGACAGCAACCGCGCAGGCTCGGATTTAGCCTGCTCGGACTACCGCAAAACTGGATATTGCTCGGTCAGAAACCGCGCGAGTTATTGATTGAGGGCACCATGCCGCGGGGCAACAGAGCCATGTTGCCCCGCGATAAGCGTTGTTGCCAGGTCGCAACACCAGCCGGTCATTTAACCCTACAAACAGGTGGCTCTTGCAGACGCCGCTATTTAGCCACACCCCTTCGTGAAGAATTTACTCGTCGGCTAAAGGCTGGCGCTTTTGGTGGCTCGGGACCTCCCGGAAGCGTCTTCAGAAAAAAGGCCGCTGGGAGGAGTGGGTTCGCGATGGACGTCGAGGCGGGCATCAAGAGCAGGCTGTCGAACCGTCACGTCGCGGAAGGTCAGACGCGCGAGCCCGGCCGTTCGGATTCGTATGGCGCGCGATGGATCGTTTCGCTTAACCCTGCCGGGCTCGCGATCGTTGTTGGCGACACGCGGATCGTAACGGCGGTCGGCTGGCCTTCTGACGTAAATTTGATTTGTGCCCAATGCCCTGACCGCGAGACCGAATGGCGGATCGGCGCGACTAATCCTACATCCGGCGAGCGCACAAAATACGCTCGGCAGTTTGGACAAATGTTTAGTGGTACCCTGACCTATTCGGGTCGGATGTTCGAGAAGTTGCGTTATGCGGATGGCTAGGAGTACAGCTTTTGCGTTGGCGTGGAGCGTGGCGTGCGTGAGCGTGTCGGCCTTTGCCTTCGATGGAACCGTGGCCGGACAGCAGGATGCCGCAGCGGCGCTTCCCGTAGCCACTGCGCCCCTCGCTGGTGGGGAGACGCTGAAAAAGGCGGTGGCCCCGAGCGCGTCGTTGACAGCCCTGCAGTATGCGGCCGAGGGTGGGCACCCGATTGCCCAGTGGCGGCTGGGGCGTATGTACGCCAACGGCGACGGCGTCACCCAGGACGATCTACGCGCTTTCCAGTACTTCAGCCGTATTGCCAATGCGCATGCCGAGGACAGCCCTTCGGCGCCGCAAGCCCCCGTTGTAGCCAATGCTTTTGTTGCGCTTGGACGCTATTACCTACAGGGGATTCCTAACTCGACCATCAAACGCGACGCCGAGCGCGCACGAGAGATGTTTTCCTATGCGGCCTCCTACTTCGGCAATGCCGATGCGCAATACGATCTGGCGCGGCTTTATCTGAAAGGGGTCGGAGCTCCTCACGATGTCAAATACGGCGCCCGTTGGCTAGGTCTTGCGGCGCAAAAGGGCCAGCATCAGGCGCAGGCGATGCTCGGCAAGATGCTGTTTGTCGGCGATCAGTTACCCCGGCAGGCTGCCCGTGGACTGATGTGGCTGACGCTGGCGCGGGATGCCGCTCAGCCGGACGAGACCTGGATCACCGAGAGCTACAATAAGGCGATCGCGAAGGCTTCGGAAGACGATCGCGCCATGGCGCTGCAGATGCTGGAGCACTGGGTGCAGGGGCGACGGGATTAGCGCGGAAGTGCGTTAGCAGTCCGCCGTACAGCTCTGAAATCTCTAAAACAAGAAGACTGCGTCGCTAAGGCTGTCCGGCGGGGTCCAGCTCCAGATCGATCCACACCGGAACATGGTCGGACGCCTTCTCCCAGCCGCGGACATGACGATCGATTCCTACTCCGCTGAGCCGGTCGCTGGCCTGCGGCGACAGCAGCAGATGATCGATCCGCAATCCGTTGTTCTTCTGCCAGGCGCCCGCCTGATAGTCCCAGAAGGTGTATTCTCCCGAGGCATCCGACACCGCTCGTAATGCGTCGGTCAGGCCCAGCCCGAGCAGCGTCTGAAACGCTTGCCGTGTTTGCGGGCGAAACAAGGCATCATCGACCCATGCGGAGGGGTTGTACACGTCACCCGCTGTAGGGATGACGTTAAAATCGCCGGCAAGTACGAAGGATTCTTCGCCTTTTAGCCGCTCTTTTGAATACTCAATAAGTCGCGATATCCATCTGAGTTTGTAAGGATATTTCTCGGTGTTAGGCGGATTTCCATTGGGTAAATAGAGACAGGCAATCCGGACGACCCCTTGCTTGAGTGAGACAACGCCTTCAAGGAATCGCGACTGTACGTCGTCGTCATCGCCAGCCAGCCGAGGGCGGGTTTCATCGAACGGGAATTTCGATAGCAGCGCCACGCCATTAAAGGTCTTCTGACCGTGCGTCACCACATTGTAGCCGAGCGCCTCAATGGCTTCGCGCGGGAATTGTTCATCTACGCATTTGATTTCCTGGAGACAGACGACGTCGGGCACGGTCTCCCGCAGCCAAGCGAGAAGGTGATCCAAGCGCTGCCGGACCGAATTGACGTTCCAGGTGGCTATGCGCATGAGACGGTCCCGCGTGCGATGACCGACCTGATCGGGCAATCCCGCGCAAAGGTCTTCTTTCGGCGGAGGAGCGGGTCAAACCCGCGCATGACATGAAGGCCTAGATCGAAAAGCTGGTGCCGCAGCCGCAGGAGGCGGTAGCGTTCGGATTAACGACCCGGAACGACGCTCCGATAAGATCGTCAACGAAATCGACTTCGGACCCGCTCAGGAACGGGACGGAGGCTGGATCGACGAGCACCACTGCGGAATCTCGCGCGATCACCAGATCATCGTCGGCCTTGGCCCGTTCGATATCGAATTTGTATTGAAAGCCCGAGCAACCGCCGCCTTCGACGCTGATGCGCAACATGGCGCCGTCACCCTCGGATTTCAGGATTTCCCCGATCCGCCGCGCCGCGCGCTCGCTGACGGTGATGTTGGTTTCTGTCATCCTGCGACTCCGTATGAGATGGCGGACATTGTCCAATATTTTGAATTACCCGCAAGCCATAGTTAAGTGCCCGGGCGACAGAATCAAACGATCGGAAGGGGGCAAGTGCCGTGGCAGTCGGAATGGCAGCTCCCCGCGCGCCTTTTGCCAGCGAGCCCGACCGCAGCCGCGGTCGGTTGTGTGACGAGTCGCCGAGCCGGACCCGCAGCGCGTTTCGGCGCGATTGCGACCGGGTGATCCATTCGACGGCGTTCCGGCGGCTGAAACACAAGACCCAGGTGTTCGTCTATCATGAGGGCGATCACTTCCGGACCCGGCTCACCCATACCCTCGAAGTGGCGCAGATCGCCCGTGCGCTGGCTCGGCAGCTCGGGCTCGATGAGGATCTGACGGAAGCGCTGGCGCTGGCGCATGATCTCGGCCATCCGCCGTTCGGCCACGCTGGCGAACGGGCGCTGGACCTCTGTCTCGGTCCGTATGGCGGCTTCGACCACAACGCGCAGACGCTGCGGATCGTAACCCTTTTGGAGCGCCGCTACCCGGATTTCGATGGCCTCAACCTGAGCTGGGAAACGCTAGAGGGGATCGTCAAGCACAACGGTCCACTGACCGATGCCACGGGGCACGCCATTGGACGTTATCAGTGTCGCGGTGTTCCATTGGGCATCGTCGATTTCAACCGGACCTACGATCTTGAGCTATGGAGCTTCGCCTCGCTCGAGGCGCAGGTTGCGGCCATTGCCGACGACATCGCCTATAACACCCATGACATCGACGATGGCTTGCGCGCCGGTTTGTTCGCTGTCGATGATCTTAAGGAAATGCCGTTAACTGCTGGAATAATCGCTAATATCAGACGCCGTTATCCGACGTTGGATCATGGCCGGCGCGGCGCCGAATTGGTGCGTGAGCTGATCTCCTATCTGATCATGGCCGTTCTGTCCGAGGCAAGCAGGCGGCTTGCCGTTGCACAGCCGCGGTCGGTTGATGACGTGCGGCGGCACTCTGCGCCGCTGCTTGCCTTTCCGACGGAGGCCGTAGAGGCCGAGACTCGGATCAAGGCGTTCCTTAAACAAAGGATGTATCGCCATCCCCGCGTCGTGCGAGTGATGGACCAGGCCGAGACCATTGTTCGGGACCTGTTTGTGCGCTACCGCGACGATCCGGCGGCGCTGCCTGCCGAATGGCTGCCGGAGGATGGCGACAACCGCGAATTCGATGCCGAAAAAGCGCGCAGGGTCGGCAATTTCATCGCCGGGATGACTGACCGGTTCGCTATCAACGAGCACAGGCGCCTTTTTGACTCGACTCCGGAATTGCGTTAGGCGGCGCCTATTCTAGGCCCACTCAAATCGCAGAAGTCATGACCAATTCCAGTCCATCGCAGCATCTTTTCGCGAATGTGCTTGCAAGAGTGCTTAAGGCGTGCGCCGCGCTCGTGGAAGACGGCGCGCTGCCGGCCGGGCTCGATCTGTCGCGGATCGTGGTTGAGCCGCCGAAAGATGCCGCCCATGGTGACATGGCGACCAACGCCGCCATGGTGCTAGCGAAGGACGCCAAGGCCAAGCCGCGCGATCTTGCCGAACGGATCGTGACGAAACTGCGCTCCGACGACTTGGTCGAAAATGCCGAGATCGCCGGTCCCGGTTTCATTAATTTAACCCTGAAGTTGCAAGTCTGGTCTAATGTATTGCGCGATCTACTGCGCGAAGGCGAGGGCTATGGCCGTAGCGCGGCCGGCGCGGGCGAAAAGGTCAACGTTGAATACGTCTCCGCCAATCCAACCGGCCCCATGCATGTCGGACATTGCCGCGGTGCGGTGTTTGGCGACGCGCTGGCGAGCCTTTTGTCGTTCGCCGGCTATGACGTCACGCGCGAATACTACATCAACGATGCGGGCGCGCAGGTAGACGTGCTCGCGCGCTCGGCATTCCTGCGCTATCGCGAGGCACTCGGCGAAAACATCGGCGAAATTCCGGAAGGGCTTTACCCCGGCGACTATCTGAAGCCGGTGGGTGCCGTTCTCGTCAATCTGTACGGCAATAAACTTCTACAAAAGACAGAAGTGGAATGGTTGCCGATAGTTCGACAAGCCTCGATTGAGTGGATGTTGGTTTTAATTCTGCAAGACTTGGAAAAACTAAACATTACTTTTGATAGGTTCTTTTCAGAGAAAGCTCTGGTCGAAGGAGCGATTGAATTTTCTGCGCCCGATCAGCTGCCCGTATTCTTTTTCGGGCGTAAATCGTATGATTTCAGTCCACAAGGTCCGAGCGGGATTCGAGCGTATCTGGCAAAGCGCAAGCTAAAGTCGATGAGCGATGCCACCACTGTAACATTTGACATAAGAGAAGCGCCAAGTCCTATTGGGCAGCCGGACTATTTGGGGAGGACCTTAGAGTTACTTCACAATAAGGGGCTCATTTACGAAGGTCGGTTGCCGCCGCCGAAGGGCGCTCCGATAGAGGACTACGAGGATCGCGAGCAGACTCTGTTCCGCGCCACAGCCTACGGCGACGATGTCGATCGTCCGCTGAAAAAATCGGATGGCGGTTACACCTACTTCGCCTCCGATATCGCCTATCACAAGACAAAATTCGACCGCGGCTTCCTCAACATGGTCGATGTCTGGGGCGCCGATCACGGCGGCTACATCAAGCGCGTTCAGGCAGCGATCAAAGCCGTTACCGCAGGCAAGGCGACGCTCGACGTCAAGATCGTGCAGCTCGTCAAGCTGTTGCGCAACGGCGAGCCGGTGAAAATGTCAAAGCGCTCCGGCGATTTCGTCACTTTGCGCGACGTAGTCGATGAAGTCGGCTCCGACGCCGTCCGCTTCATGATGCTATTCCGCAAGAATGACGCGGTGTTGGATTTCGATCTTGCCAAAGTAATCGAGCAGTCGAAGGATAACCCGGTGTTCTACGTGCAGTATGGTCATGCTCGCGGCTTTTCGATTTTCCGCAATGCAGGGGAGGTGTTTCCGGACCTTCCCGAAGCGGATGCGGCGCGGAGGGATTTCCTCGGGACGGCGGACATGGAACGGCTGTCAGATCCGGTGGAAATCAGCCTGCTACGGAAGCTGGCGCTCTACCCGCGAACCGTCGAAGCGGCCGCCGTGGCACACGAACCGCACCGGATCGCATTCTACCTGTATGATCTTGCAAGTGAATTTCACGCGCTTTGGACGAAAGGGCGCGATTTGCCTCATTTACGCTTCATTATCAATAATGATGCACAAATAACCAGGGCACGGTTGGCGCTGGTTCAGGGTGTTGTCGCTGTTCTGGCATCCGGACTTGCTGTTCTCGGCGTTCACGCGCCGACCGAGATGCGATAGTGGTTTAGCCATCATGAAGGGGATCGTGATGGGCTTGATTGGCAGCTGTTTCGTTTAGAACGAGCGAGTTGGCGCCTTTCCGAAAGGGACGCGACATCACAATGGCTCATCGATATCAGGACAGACCTTTCCCGGAGGACGATGATTACGGGCGCGACGATCGGGGCGCGACAGCCCCCCCGGAGCCGGATCCGCTTGCGGAACTTGCGCGTCTGATTGGTCAGACCGATCCCTTCGGCGATGTCAAACGAGGAGCACCGGTGGCTCCGGTGGATGATCCCGTGGATCACTTCGAGCCGCAGCCAGCCGTAGAGGAAGAGGTTCCAGCCGGTCCGCCTCAGTGGATTCAGAGGCGGATGGCCCAACCTGATCCATCGCCGGAGCAGTTCGAATCCCAGCCGCATCCGGTTCTGCGGCGCGCGGCGGTTTATCCTGACAACCAGCATCAGTCGCCTGAGCCAGAGTCATATTATCAGGCCGACCGTTATGACGACGTGCTGTACGGGAAGCGCCCGGACGAGCAACCGGCGTATGGGGATCATGTTCCACGCGACGCGTATGAAGGCCAGTTTCCGCGCGAGACTTATACGGAAGCGCCATTCGGCTACGAGAACGGTTATGAGGAAGATGAACCGGTACCCGGGCGTCGCGGCAAAATGGCAACCGTGGTCGCGGTTTTAGTGCTCGCCGTGGTCGGTACCGGTGCGGCATATGCTTATCGCACCTTTGTTGGAACTGCCCCGAAAGGTGAGCCTCCGGTCATAAGGGCCAACACCGAACCGAACAAGATCGTGCCTCAGCAGACCGCTTCGGGGGATGCCGTTGGCAAGTTGCTTCAGGACCGGATGTCTACGGAGAACGGCACCGAGCAGATGGTGTCCCGTGAGGAGCAGCCAGTTAACGTCAAAGATGCCGTTAACGCCGGCCCGCGTGTCGTATTCCCGCCGTTGAACCAGAATGGCCATCCGCCGTCCGCAGCAAGCGTGGCTCCGAACATTAAGCCTCCCGCGACGGCGGCAAACGGAACAGTTGCTGGCGATGAACCACACAGGGTCAGGACCCTGACGGTCCGTGGTGATCCGGCCGATCTAACGGCGGCGGCCGTTGCTCGGCCTGAGTCCTCCGAATCTCGGCATACGACTCCCACGGGGCCTGCATCCGGGGCAAATGCGCCTCAGTCGGTGTCACCACAGGCTGCCGAACCGCGCACCCGAATAGCTTCGACCAATCCGACCCAGCAGGCGCCGGTCGTCGCCGGTGCTGGGGGTTATTTGGTGCAGGTTTCCTCTCAGCGTAACGAGGCGGACGCGCGAGCGTCGTTCCGGCACCTGCAGGGTAAATTCCCGGTGCTGGGATCGCGCGCTCCTTTAATCAAACGCGCAGACCTTGGCGCCAAGGGTGTCTACTATCGTGCGATGGTCGGTCCGTTCGGTTCTTCCGAGGAGGCCTCGCGTTTCTGCGGAAGCCTCAAATCGGCCGGCGGACAGTGCGTCGTCCAAAGGAATTAACGGCCGATTCCTTGACCGTCGCGGCCGATGAAGGCTAATCGGCCGCCATGAGTTCGCGCGCATTCATCACGGGAGCGTCAGGCCTGAGTCTGACAACGGAGGAGCGCGAATTCCTGCGCGAACAGCGCCCGTGGGGATTCATTCTATTCAAAAGGAATGTGGACAATCCCCTGCAAGTCGCTCGTTTGGTTCAGGAGTTTCGAGAAGCGGTCGAGGATAGCGATGCTCCCGTCCTGATAGACCAGGAAGGTGGCCGCGTGCAGCGGTTGGGACCGCCCCACTGGCCCGTCTATCCGGCGGGCGCGACGTTCGGCGTCCTCTATGACCGCGACCGTGATATGGGGCTGAAGGCCGCACGGCTCAGCGCACAACTGATCGCGGCCGATCTCGCCGATCTCGGCATCACAGTCGACTGCCTGCCGCTGGCGGATGTTCCGGTGCCGGGCGCGGATGCAGTCATCGGTGATCGCGCCTATGGCGCCGATCCTCACAAGGTGGCGACGATCGCGCGGGCCGTTACTGAGGGACTAGAGCAGGGTGGTGTTCTGCCGGTTCTCAAGCACATTCCGGGTCACGGTCGGGCGACTGCTGACACCCATCACCGACTCCCGATTGTGGAAACCTTGAAAGACGATCTGGAGGCCTTTGATTTCGCTGCATTTCGTCCCCTTGCGGACCTGCCGATGGCGATGACCGCACATGTTGTGTTCAGTGCAATTGATGTCACCCAACCGGCCACGACATCTGCGACAATCATCGAACAGGTGATTCGCGGCACCATCGGGTTTCAGGGATTGTTGATGAGTGATGACGTGTCCATGAACGCGTTGGCGGGATCAATCGCCCAGCGGACGAGGGCGATCGTTGCGGCTGGCTGCGACATAGTCCTGCACTGCAATGGCAATCTGGATGAGATGCGGCAGGTCGTCTGCGAAGCTCCGGAGCTGTCGGGTTTGGCGCTGGACCGCGCCCGGCGAGCGCTGGCGGCGCGCAAACCGCCGCAACCGTTCGACCGCGAGGCGGCGCGGGCAGAACTCGACGCGTTAACGGCAGCGGGGGCAGCGAGCGCATGAGCGCGGAAATTCTGTCGTTTGAAACAGGCCGGCCCACCGAGCCCATCGTCACCGACGAGGTTTCGCTCGTGGTCGATGTCGAGGGTTATGAAGGGCCACTGGACCTGTTGTTGGCGCTCGCCCGCCAGCAAAAAGTCGACCTGGCGAAAATCTCCATTCTGGCGCTTGCCGATCAGTATCTCGTTTTCATCGAGGCGGCCCGCAAGATTCGTCTCGAACTGGCTGCCGACTATCTTGTCATGGCGGCATGGCTGGCATTTCTGAAATCGCGCTTGCTGCTGCCGGAGCCGCCGACGCCGGATGGGCCCAGCGCCGGTGAGATGGCGACGGCGCTTGCAAATCGTCTGCGACGCCTTGAGGCCATC
The DNA here is from genome assembly GCF_049852135.1 of Nitrobacter sp. TKz-YC02. Lineage (NCBI taxonomy): Bacteria > Pseudomonadati > Pseudomonadota > Alphaproteobacteria > Hyphomicrobiales > Nitrobacteraceae > Nitrobacter > Nitrobacter sp. TKz-YC02. Next base: position 2,004,468 of record NZ_CP180728.1, on the reverse strand, counting down.
CGCGAGGCATCGAACCGCCTGATGAATCGCCAGCAGTTGGGGCGTGACATCTTTCCGCGAGGCAACCCGGAATCGATCGCTGAGATCCGCCATCCAAGATTCACCGCGACGCTGTTCGACCTGCTCTCCGCTTATGCTGTGCAGCGGCAGCAGCGTGTCTTGACGACCGTTCATATAGCCAAGCGAACGGTCTGGTCGTTGAGCGAAGCACGAGCCTCGCTTGAGCGTCTGGTCGGTCTCTCCGGCGAGGATTGGGGATGCCTCGACCAGTATCTGATGACCTTTGTTGTCGATCCGTCGCAGCGGGCTACCGTGTTCGCGTCGAGTTTTGCGTCTGCGCTCGAATTGGTGCGCGAGGGCGTCATGGATCTGAATCAAAAAGAAGCCTTCGCGCCGCTTTATTTTCGCAAGCGTGCGCGGCAGCTGGCACCCGATCCGATGGCGGGGCCGGACACCTCGGCGCAGTAAGTGAAGAAGGAGAGCGAGCATGGCAAGCCTGGCGGAAATGCGCGTGGAGCAGCTCGAGGAGTTTGAGTCGGAACGACCCGCAGCGCGTCCCGAGGAATTGCGGTTGCTGGAGGCGTTGCTGTTCGCTTCATCCGAGCCGCTGGATCAGGCCGCGCTGGCCAAGCGGATGCCCGACGGCGTCGACATCAAAATGGCCCTTGCCCAGTTGCAGGCGGACTACGCCTCGCGGGGCGTCAACCTAGTGCGCATCGCCAATAAGTGGACATTCCGTACAGCGGGTGATCTGGCGTGGCTGATGACGCGGGAAAGCACGGAAACCCGGCGTCTGTCGCGCGCAGCGATCGAGGTGTTAGCGATCATTGCCTATCATCAGCCTGTGACTCGCGCGGAGATTGAGGAAATTCGCGGCGTCGTCACCTCCAAGGGGACGCTCGACGTGTTGCTGGAGACCGGGTGGATCAAGCCGCGCGGCCGCCGCAAGACACCGGGCCGCCCGCTCACCTTCGGAACGACGGAGACGTTCCTGTCCCAATTCAGTCTCGAAAATCTCGGCGACCTGCCGGGCCTGGAAGAACTGAAGGGAACGGGGCTGCTGGATTCTCGTTTGCCGGGCGGGTTCAGTGTTCCCACACCTTCCGACGATCCGACTTTGCGTGACGATGAGGAGCCGCTTGAGGCGGGCGATCTCGAACTGGCGCTAGTTCCGCCTCTGGATCCTGAAAGCGATAGTTCGAGCAGCGGCGGCTCGGCGCAGTAGGGCTAAGCCTAGCTCGGGCTAGAGGCTCTCCGCTTCCGATGGGATCGGTCGCGGGCTCGATGTTTTTTTGTCTGACGCGTTTAGCCGCGATATTTCGCGCGTGTTCCTCCGCCGCTTGCGTTGTCTGCTGGGCCTCTCGCGCCGGCCGAACCCCACCACCATAAGCGCCACGAAGGTCGTCAGCGCGTAGTTCAGGACCACCATTCCACCATCAGATTCTGGTTGCCATTATAGCCTATAAGTGTCTGAAAAAACGACGGGAAAAAACCGCCTTGCGGGACTGCCGAAGGTGGTCTTCCGAGCCTCAATAAGCTATATGAATCCAAGTAGAAACCGACCGGAATCCTTCTTTGTCAGACACCGACGACACCAAGCCCGGGGAGCCGCCGGCGCCTTCGGGTATTCGGCCCGTTTCGATCCTCGATGAGATGAAACGCAGCTATCTCGATTACGCCATGAGCGTAATCGTGGCGCGGGCGCTGCCGGATGCGCGCGACGGTCTCAAGCCGGTTCACCGGCGAATTCTCTACGCGATGTACGAGAACGGTTTCGAGTGGAATAAGCCCTATCGCAAGTCGGCGCGCACCGTCGGCGACGTGATCGGTAAGTACCATCCCCACGGCGACCAGTCGGTCTACGACGCGTTGGTGCGCATGGCGCAGGGTTTCTCGATGCGCGTGCCGCTGATTGACGGGCAGGGCAATTTCGGCTCGGTGGACGGCGATATGGCGGCGGCTATGCGCTACACCGAATCCCGCCTTACCAAGATCGCGCAATCGCTGCTCGACGATATCGACAAGGACACCGTCGATTTCCAGCCCAACTACGACAACAGCGAGAAGGAGCCCTCGGTCCTTCCGGCGAAGTTTCCAAACCTTTTGGTCAACGGCGCCGGCGGCATTGCCGTCGGCATGGCCACAAACATCCCGCCGCACAATCTCGGCGAAGTTATCGACGCCTGCGTGGCGCTGATCGACAATCCCGCGCTGGGGATCGACGACCTCATCAACATCATTCCGGGCCCGGATTTTCCAACCGGCGGCATTATCCTCGGGCGGCAAGGCATCCGCTCGGCTTATCACCTCGGCCGCGGCTCGATCGTGATGCGCGGCAAGGTGTCGATCGATACGATCCGCAAGGACCGCGAAGCGATCGTGATTTCGGAAATCCCGTATCAGGTCAACAAGGCCAGTATGGTCGAACGTATCGCCGAGCTGGTGCGCGAGAAGAGGATCGACGGTATTTCGGATTTGCGTGACGAATCCGATCGAGAGGGTTTCCGCGTCGTCGTCGAGTTGAAGCGAGACGCCGTTCCGGAGGTCGTGCTCAACCAGCTCTACAGGTTCACGCCGCTGCAAACCAACTTCGGCGCCAACATGGTGGCGCTGGATGCAGGTCGTCCGCAGCTCATGAATCTGAAAGACCTGCTGACGCTGTTCATCGCGTTCCGCGAACAGGTCGTCACCCGCCGAACCAAATTCCTGCTCAACAAGGCCCGCGACCGCGCCCATATCCTGGTTGGCCTGGCAATCGCCGTCGCCAATATCGACGAGATCATTCGTGTGATCCGGGAGTCTCCCGATCCAACCACAGCACGTGATACCCTGATGTCGCGCGACTGGCCGGCGAAGGACGTGGCGGCGATGATCACGCTGATCGACGATCCGCGCCACCGCATGTCGCCGGACGGCACCGCGCGGCTGTCGATGGAGCAGGCCAAGGCTATTCTCGATTTGCGCCTGCAACGCCTGACCGCGCTTGGCCGCGAGGAAATTTCTGACGAGCTCGACAAGCTCGCCATCGAGATTGCCGATTATCTGGATATCCTGCGGTCGCGTGCCCGCGTACAGGCCATCATCAAAAGTGAGCTTGGCGCGGTGAAGTCCGAATTCGTCACCCCGCGCAGGACGATTATCGTCGAACAGGAAGGCGAGGTCGAGGACGAGGACCTGATCCAACGCGAGGACATGGTCGTGACCGTCTCGCACGCGGGCTATGTCAAGCGGGTGCCGCTATCGGCCTATCGCGCTCAAAAGCGGGGCGGGAAGGGCCGCTCCGGAATGCAGACGAGGGATGAAGATTTCGTCAGCCGGCTGTTCGTGGCATCAACCCATACACCAGTGCTGTTCTTTTCATCTCGCGGACAGGTCTACAAGGAAAAGGTCTGGCGGCTGCCGATGGCGGCCCCGAATGCGCGCGGCAAGGCGATGATCAACATTCTGCCGCTCGAACAGGGCGAGCGCATCACCACCATTATGCCGCTTCCTGAAGATGAATCGTCGTGGGCCGACCTTGATGTGATGTTCGCGACCACCAGCGGAACGGTCCGCCGCAACAAGCTCTCCGATTTCGTCGATGTCCGACGCTCCGGCATCATCGCGATGAAGCTTGGTGAGGGCGAGTCGATCGTCGACGTCCAGATCTGCACCGAGCGCGACGATGTGCTGCTGACCGCCGCAGGCGGTCAGTGCATTCGGTTCCCGGTCATCGACGTGCGCGTGTTCTCGGGCCGGACATCGATGGGCGTGCGCGGCATCGCGCTGGCTAAGGGCGACCGGGTTATCTCACTGTCGATACTGCATCACTTCGACGCCACGCCGGCCGAACGCGCGGCGTACCTCAAACAGTCCGGCGCGATCCGCCGCGCTGCAACCGGCGAGGATATCGAGCCCGAGGAGGCGACACCCGAGGCTGACGAGGCCGCACATACCGATCTCTCGCTGCCCGAAGGGCGCTATGTGGAGATGGGCGCCGCCGAGCAGTTTGTGCTCACTGTCACCGCGCAGGGTTATGGCAAGCGATCGTCGTCGTTTGAATTCAGGGTTTCAGGACGTGGCGGCAAGGGCATCCGCGCGACCGATCCGACCAAACTCGGCGAGATCGGCCATCTCGTGGCTGGATTCCCGGTCGAAATGTCGGATCAGATCATGTTGGTGAGCGATGGCGGGCAGTTGATCCGAGTGCCGGTTGAAGGCATCCGCATCACCAGCCGCGCTTCCAAAGGCGTTCGCGTGTTCAATACGGCGGATGATGAGCATGTGGTGTCGGTCGAACATATCCGCGAGGATGGCGAAAACGGCAACGGCGGATAGCGGGCTTCGCCCTTTGCGGCCAACATAAAGGCCGCTCGCGTCATGCGGGCGGCCCCTCGTTAGGCGATCAAGGAACGGAATTAAATCCGGATCAGCGATGCTCTGGCGTGACGAGCCGAGCTTCACGAACTACCGTTTTGGAGCCGGCGGCGCGAAGGCAGGATGCTTCGAAATTCGGCCAGGCTCGCTGTGAGCAGGTCGTTCCAACCGGGTGGATGTCCAGCCGGTCCGCTTTAGCGAGCGGAACGGGCGTGCTGGCGGAAACCTGGGGAGCAAAACCGGGAAGAACGGTGAGGGCGGCTGCGATGAACGCCGCGACCGCGACTGCGGAAAGAGCTTTGATCATGACGGTCCCCTGTGATTTGAGCCTGTCCGTTTGTTTTGGCGGCCCGTTTTGTTGGGCGGATTGATAACCGGCCCTGGTTTCGCGACATCTTCGCCAGCTATGAGAAGAGGTTTCATCATGCGAAGAATTGTTTCACCTGGTCTTTCGGACGAAACAGAATCCTGAAATCTGTAATGATTTCAGTGTCCCCTGACGTACGATAAGACGCGTACACCCCCGCAGCGGTTCGATCGGCGCCAAGAAATAAATATCGACGGAAGCCTCGAATATTGTGGAACCCGGCCTGCTTGCGGCCCCTGAACAGGCGCGCTAGAGGGGGTGATGCTACGCGTCGCGCTCTATCCGGGATCGTTCGACCCCGTCACCAACGGCCATCTCGACGTCGTCAGAAGCGCCGTCGTCCTATGTGACCGGCTGATCGTGGCTGTCGGCGTTCACCCCGGCAAGACGCCACTGTTTTCGGCAGAAGAGCGTCTTTCGATGGCACGCTCGGTGTTCGAACCGATCGCGGTCGAAGCGGGCTGCGCCTTCGATTGCACGACTTACGACGACCTCACAGTCGTAGCCGCACATAAGGCCGGTGCCACGATTCTGGTTCGGGGCCTACGCGATGGCACCGATCTCGACTATGAAATGCAGATCGCCGGCATGAACGAGGCTATGGCCCCCGACGTGCATACGGTGTTCGTTCCGGCTTCGCCCGGCGTCCGCCCGATCACCGCCACACTGGTGCGCCAGATCGCAACGATGGGCGGTGATGTCTCAGCTTTCGTTCCGCAACTGGTCGCCTCCAAGCTCAAGACCAAATTCGCCGGTTGAATGAACCGATCTTCCTCTGATCCGGAGTTATCATGATTAGAATCCTTGGCCTCGCCGCCGCGCTGATCTTCGCGATCCCCGCTTTCGCCCAGCCGCTGCCAGCCAATCTCGACAAGCAGAACGCGATCGTAATCGAGACCACGAAGGGTCCCATCGTCATCAAGCTGCGGACCGACATTGCGCCCAAACATGCCGAGCGCATCAAGCAGCTTGCTCGTGATGGCTTCTACAATAACGTTCCATTCCATCGCGTCATGGACGGCTTCATGGCGCAGACCGGCGACGGCAAAAATTTCAACGGCACCGGCGGCTCGAAGTATCCGAACCTCCAGGCCGAGTTCTCTACCGCTCCGTTCAAGCGAGGCGTGGTCGGCATGGCGCGCGCGGGAAGTAATGACTCGGCGAATTCGCAGTTCTTCATCTGCTTTGACGACGCGTCCTTCCTCAACAACAAATATACCGTGGTTGGCGATGTCGTCTCCGGCATGGATGTGGTGGACAAGTTGAAGAAGGCGCCCGCCGGGTCGCGAAGCGGCACCGTCACCGATCCGGACAAGATGCTGAAGGTTCAGGTTGCCTCCGATATCAAGTGAGCGCAGCCCATGCGCTGGCTGACCGTAATGGTTGCGATCTGCATCGTCGGCGTATCACCAGATACGATGGCGCAGGACGGCGGCGTGGCGAATCTGGCCGCCATGTCCGCGCGCTTGAAGGGATGCTGGCAGCCGCCCGCTTTGCCGCGCGACAGTGCCGGCATGGAGATCACCGTGCAGTTCACATTCAAGCGAGACGGTAGCTTGTTGGGTCGGCCGCGGATTACTTACGAGAGGCACGACGCAACGGACGGAGAGCGCATTCTCTACCGGACGGCCGTGATGGAAGCATTACAACGCTGCGCACCGATGCCATTTACCTCAGGCATGGGCGAAGCGATTGCGGGCCGTCCCCTGACCATCCGATTTGACGATCGACGAACCCCTCCCAAAGCAAGAGAAGAGAAGAGAGCATGGCTGAAAACGAAAACACTTTGATCCTCGAAACCACGCAGGGACCCGTGACTATCGAAATGCGCCCCGATCTCGCTCCCGGTCATGTTGCGCGGATCAAGGAACTGGTTCGTGAGGGATTCTACGATGGTATCGTATTCCATCGCGTTATCGATGGCTTCATGGCGCAGACCGGATGCCCGCAAGGCACCGGTATGGGCGGCTCAGGCCAAAAACTGAAGGCTGAGTTCAACAGGGAGCCCCATGTACGTGGCACCGCATCCATGGCGCGAGCGCAAAGTCCTGATTCGGGTGACAGTCAGTTCTTCATCTGCTTCGACGATGCGTCTTTCCTGAACGGGCAATATACCGTCTGGGGCAAAGTGATCGAAGGTATGGAGAACGTCGACAAGATCAAGCGCGGTGAGCCAGTGCAAAATCCCGACAAGATCGTGAAGGCCAGGATAGCGGCCGACGCTTGAGGCGATATTCCGACTCTTCAGACCGACGTAAAATGGCCGGATGCGTTCCGGCCATTGACGTTTCGGGCTAACGGGTTCAGTGACGGGTTACATCCGTCAGAGCCTTTCCGCTTCTGATGGAATCAGAAGCGGGAGCCTCAGATTCTGATCTGACGCGTTTTCTTCACGCGAACCGGTGGCCGCTTCGCTTGAAAACGCTATAGCTTGATAATTTCATGCGAACCGATCTCTTCGATTTCGAATTGCCGGCCGAGAGCATTGCGCTGCGTCCGGCGAGCCCGCGCGATTCCGCGCGGATGCTCGTGGTACAGCCCGGGGCCGGTTTACGCGACCAACGGGTAAGAGATCTTCCAGAATGGCTGCGGCCCGGTGACCAACTCGTCGTGAACGATACGCGTGTCATCGCCGCTCAGTTGCATGGCCGCCGCATCGGTCGCGAGACTGAGCCGAGGATCGACGCCACGCTGATCAAGCGCCTCGACGGTTCGCGCTGGAGCGCATTGGTCAGGCCGGCCAAGAAGCTCATGACGGGAGACATCGTTCGCTTTGGCAACGAGGGACGGGTGTGCTTCCTCGGGCACCTCGATGCGCAGGTCGAAAGCAAAGGCGGGGAGGGCGAAGTGACGTTCGCCTTCTCGTTTCACGGACCGACGCTGGATCAGGCCATTGCCGATCTGGGCTCAACGCCGCTACCGCCATACATTGCATCAAAGCGCGCGCCCGACGACCGCGATGCAGCAGACTATCAGACGATGTTCGCAGCTCATGAGGGAGCCGTTGCTGCACCGACCGCGGGGCTGCATTTCACGCCGGCGATCGAAGCGGCACTGCGCGAACGCGACGTGGGCCTTCATCGGATCACCCTGCATGTCGGTGCCGGTACGTTTCTTCCGGTCAAAGCCGAAGACAGCGCTGGGCACCGTATGCATTCAGAATGGGGTACGATATCCGCTGAAACCGCGGCCGCGCTGAACGCGACGCGAGCGAGCGGTGGTCGGATCGTTGCCGTTGGAACGACATCGCTTCGGCTTTTGGAAAGCGCGGCAGGCGACGACGGTCAAATCGCGCCGTTCACCGGGGAGACCGCGATATTCATCACGCCGGGCTATCGCTTTCGCGCGGTCGATATCCTGATGACAAATTTTCATCTGCCGCGGTCGACGCTGTTTATGCTGGTCTCGGCCTTTAGCGGTCTTGAAACCATGAAACATGCTTATGCTCATGCGATCGCGGGGGGGTACCGGTTCTATTCCTATGGCGACGCCTGCTTGCTGTTTCCGGACAGGTCGGACGCATGAGCCTCGCCAACCATTTCGAAATTCTCGGACGCGACGGCAGCGCTCGCACTGGACTTCTCACCACAGTTCACGGCGCGGTGCGGACACCCGCGTTCATGCCGGTCGGGACACAAGGCGCCATGAAGGGCCTCCAATGGCAAGAGGTGCGCGACGCCGGGACCGATATTGTGCTCGGCAATACCTATCACCTGATGCTGCGGCCCGGAGCTGAGCGGATCGACGAACTCGGCGGCTTACAAAAATTCACGACCTGGGGCGGGCCGATGTTGACGGATTCCGGCGGGTTCCAGGTGATGTCGCTGGCCCAGTTGCGAAAGGTGAAAGAGCAGGGCGTGACGTTTCGCTCTCATATCGACGGTACCGCGATCGAACTGACGCCTGAACGCGCCGTCGAGGTTCAGCGGCTGCTCGGCTCCGACATCGCGATGCAGCTCGACGAATGCGTTCGGCTCCCCGCCGAGCGTACAGACATTGAGCGCGCTATGCAGCTCTCGCTGCGCTGGGCCGAGCGCAGCAGGCGCGCTTTCGAGGGCGCCCCCGCCGCCAACATGCTGTTCGGCATCGTGCAAGGTGGGGACAGCTCCGACCTGCGGCGCACGAGCGCGTGCGGGCTGACCGAGATCGGCTTCCACGGCTACGCCATCGGCGGTCTCGCGGTCGGAGAACCGCAGGCCATCATGCTTGCGATGATCGAGGAAACCGCGCCGTGGCTGCCGGTGGAACGGCCGCGCTATCTGATGGGTGTGGGGACGCCGGAGGATTTGCTGGAAGCAGTCGCGCGCGGCATCGATATGTTCGATTGTGTCCTGCCGACGCGGAACGGACGCCACGGCATGGCCTTCACCCGCTTCGGCCAGATCAATCTTCGCAACGCCCGTCACGCCGACGACCCGCGTCCACTCGACGAAGAGAGTTCATGGCCGGCATCGCGAAATTATTCGCGCGCCTATCTGCATCATCTCGTGCGATCCGGCGAAACGCTCGGCGCGATGCTACTCTCCGGGATCAACATCGCATATTATCAGAGTTTGATGCAGGCCATGCGCACGGCGATTATAGGAGGCACCTTTCGGCAGTTTCGCGAGCGGGCACGCGAAGGCTGGGCGCGCGGCGATATCGCCATGCGCTGATGTTTGACTGCATCGGAAAAGATCGTATCAATTGCAGGCGATGCGTCGGACGACATGCTTGGTTACGAAGCCGTAACCGCATGTGTCGCAGCTCCACAAGTGGCCGATGACGTTGTCGGGTAAGTATGCGGATGCTTCCGCTGCAATCATCGAGTCGGCGCAAACCGGGCATGTCGGAAGATCGCTTCCGCGAGGCGCGGAGTGCGACAGGGCGGTCGGCCGGATTTCAGCAATCGCTGGCATTCGTGACCTCCTTATGAAAATTAATCAGTCTGGACTTTCGGGCACGGTACACGCATCGTTTGACGATGTCGCAACACAAATACGTTTCTTTTACGAATTCCAGTCCTGCAAGAATCGGGTTTGGCGCAACGTATTGCTGCCAGGCTTTTAGCCCCCGACACGCTGGCTGATCGTGATGAGCATTGTTCAACTACTCGAGGACGCTGACATGGATACAAAATCAAAGGTTGATGCACCGCACCATGCCGGCCGTGGCCGTGTGTTCGACAGCATTGTCGATACGGTTGGAGACACCCCGATCGTCCGGCTGCGCAGGCTGCCACAGCAGCATGGTGTGAATGCAATCATTCTGGCCAAACTGGAATACTTCAACCCAGCCACGAGCGTGAAGGATCGTATCGGCGCGGCAATGATCGCGGCAATGGAGAAAGCTGGCAAGATCGATGCCGACACGGTTCTGATCGAACCGACCTCGGGAAACACTGGCATTGCGCTGGCGTTCGTTGCGGCCTCGCGTGGCTACCGTCTGAAGCTGGTGATGCCAGAGTCGGTCTCGACGGAGCGCTGCAAGATGCTGGCCTTTCTAGGAGCGGAAATCGTTCTGACGCCGGCGGCAGAGGGTATGAAAGGATCAATTGCCATGGCCGAGGAACTGGTGCGCACGACCCCGCACGCCGTCATGCCGCAACAGTTCAAGAACCTCGCAAATCCGGAGATTCACCGGCTCACCACGGCCGAAGAGATATGGAACGATACCGGCGGGAACATTGATTGGGTCGTGGCTGGGGTCGGTACTGGCGGGACCATAACGGGGATTGGTCAGGCCCTGAAGCCCCGCAAGCCGTCCTTGCGCATCGTTGCAGTCGAACCCGAGGAGAGCGCGGTACTGTCGGGCGGACGGCATTCGCCGCACAAGATCCAGGGGATCGGCGCGGGCTTTGTCCCCCAAATCCTAGATCGTTCCGTCATTGATGAGGTCGTGAAAGTCGATAGCGCCACGGCATTGGAAACCGCCCGTGCCTTGGCGCGCAGCGAAGGCATTCCAGGGGGGATTTCGTCCGGTGCAGCTGTTGCAGCGGCGCTTGCCATCGGCCGGAGGCCCGGCAGCGAGGGCAAAACCATTCTTGCCGTCGTCCCCTCGTTCTCGGAGCGATATCTCTCGACGGCGTTGTTCGAGGGAATCTGACCAGAGTCTTTCACCGCTTCACGGAACGGTGAAAGACTCGATCTTTTTTCTGACGCGCTTTCTTCACGCAACCGAATTGCACTTCGCTCGGAAGCGCTATGCCGAAGACTGCGCTTGAAATCAGGAACGGGACAGCGAGATACTGGCCCCCTTGAACTGACCGTCCGAACTGATGACCACGTCCTGTCGGTTGCCGTTCGTCTTCATCTTGAGCTTTGCCGTAAATGCGGGAGCGCTGACGTCGACGTTAAACTGGCCGTTACCGGCCCGTCCTTCGAGGGTTCCGCTAACATTGCGGCTGGTCTCGCGCCACTCTCCCGACAGAACGCCGTTACGAGCGAGCACATTGCTTTTGAGCTCGAATTTGTAACTGTCGCTGGCGCAGAGCAGAGTCTGATTGAGGCCCTGGGAATCGCCACTCACGGCATAGGTGGCCTTGCAGCGGATCTTTTCGGTCGAGCCATCCTCGAGCTGTATAGTACCACGTCCGGTCCAGACGCCCGCCAGGCCTTCAAACGGCCCCGCTCCCGCGGAACTAGCGGATATCGACAGCATCACCACAGCGCCGAGCGCGCACGCGGCGGATAATCCTCGTAACATGGTCCCCCCAAATCCCATTTGCATCATCCCAATATTACTGACGCGAAGCTTCCCAGCGTCCGCTACAAGGAACTCCTCCGGACGCTCCGTTCCACTTACCTGATCCGACGTTACCGTTGAGCTGTCCGTTGGCGTAAGCGCCGCGGATCGATACCTTCACGTAGCCTTGGTTTCCGACGCTGCCGGTGATATCAGCGCCTGCTGCTGAAACCTTACCGTCGGTAACGGTCAGCGGATATTGCGCCACCGGGTCGCAGGTACCCGTCTTGGTGACGATCTTGACGTTCCAAAGCCCGTCATAAGTTTTTCCGGCAAGCGCCGGGGAGGCCAAGCCCGCAATCAGGCCACATGAAAAAAGAACAGCATGAATGCGAACATGACGCATGAACTAATTCCTCGATTTTCGTGATTGCCGCGTTATTCCGGCAGATTGTGTCCAAAATAGCGGCAGGGCGGATCACGGCCGCTGGCTTGAGTCCAGCGTCAGGTTCGCGCACGAAATAGTGTCTCGGCCGATATTGGCCAATCACTAATCAATTCAATATATTACCTCCGCGCATTCAGTTACGCGCTTAAAGAAAATTCCTGACCCGCCACTGTTGCTGTCCAGCAAAACCGTAACGAATCGGGCAGTTTATTGAACCTTGAAACGCTCATACTCAGTTTCGGCGAGGAAGAACAGAGATCTTCAAAAGACGCCGTATCGAGGCTGGATATGACGATATACGGCTGCCGGCAAGCCAGAATTTCAGATGCTGTTCGTTGTGGATAGCGACATGCGGGCCCTATGCCTTCGACGATTGGCAGCTAGAGGTTACCCACCGTGTTGCTTCAAAGGAGTTCAAAGGAGAGAATATATTCAATCCGACCGAAGCCTAAAGTCAGGACGTTTCTGGTCGGGAATGCTCAAGGCCTCGCATGAAGGATGACGCACAGAAGAGCCTGCTGCAGTGGCTGGCTCCCGAATTCGCAGCGAACGGTCTGCTGCGGGATGAGCCTTGGGTTCAGGCCTGTGCACGCGAAGCTGAGAACATGTTCGCGGTCAGGCCATTGGCGATCGCGGCTGTGACCATGGTCGTGGCCGAACCTTTCGCGATCGATTATCTGCGGCAAGCTCCGGTCCTTGTCGTCGCGGCGGCGCAGGGCATGGAATGTTTTCGCCCAAGCGAACGAGAATTTATCCAGCAGGACTGGCAAGCGATTATTCATGATCGCCCAAAATTGCGGGATCTCTTGAGGTATTATGGACTTATCCGCCCCTTACGCGCGCTCAAAGGGCAAGCGTTTCGTGCTGGTCCCACCGAATATCAGACCATTCAGAATTTGTGCGATATCCCGCCCTCACCATTGGCGCAGGCAATTCCATCCGCGATCCGCAAGCAGCACAACTGGTTGCGCGCGCTCGGGGAATGGTCCGAGGCAATGTGTCGTCGTGAGCAGAGCGCGAAGGCCCTCTTTGACTGGGCAGTGTGCGCGATGGGTGATCATGCGGCGAGCACGGCGGGTGGTCCCCTGGATCAGGCGTCCGCTGTTGCGGATTATGCGGCATTTCATATCGGCCAGTTCAATCGGCGCTGGAGTTATGAACGCGCTTACCGAGCGGCGCTCGAGTGGCACGATGAGCTTGCGCAAGCCAGCAGCGAGAAGGCGTACCTTCTGACCCACAAGATCGGGTGGAACGAGGTCATCGACTATGGAGACCTGCCGCGCAGGAGAATCATTGATGGGTATGAAATTGTAGCGCTCCAGTCAGGCGCGGCGCTTCACGCCGAGGGCGCGGACATGCATCATTGCGTTGCGAGTTACGCGGGAAATGTCATACGCGGCTTCAGCCGAATTTTCTCGGTGCGCGGAGACGGCCAGCGGCTTGCGACGTTCGAGGTCAGTAAATCAGGCTTCCTGCTTGCGTCGGGCGAATTTCTTCAATTGCCTGCCAGAAAACGCTCGCCTTACAAGCTTATTCAGATCAAGGGACCGTACAATGCCGAGGTCTCCCAGGACGTTGAGAAGGCGATTCAGGCGTTTATCTCCAGCCTGAATCAAGCCGCCCCAACGGTCGGTTGAGTAGTTTTTGTCCCAGGTTCAAAAATCCCAGGTCCAATAGTGACGACAAAAGGCCCGCCATCCTCTCGTGAGGGAGGCGGGCCAGGTCGAGTGAAGTCGGACGGTACCCGGCCAAAGGGACCGCCCGGATCGGGCAATGCGCTGAGAGGCAGATGGTTCCCGAGATTGTGTACGATCTACTGCTGTCCCATCATCGACCAGATCGTCAGCATGACTAAGACGATCGCGATGAATTGCAGTACAACCCGGGTTTGCATCAGGTACTGCGAGCGCCACGGATTGCCGCCGCGCATCATGTTTACGAGGCCTAGCACCAGTACGGCCGCGACGGAAGCCAGCGCGATCGGGATCATAATTTGACTTAGGAATTCTGTCATGCCGGTAAAGTCTCACGCTGCTTGATCGATCTAATAAACTGTACGAGAGGGAAGGGTTCCGCAACCGGAAACCTTCTCGCCCCGTCAAACGAAGTCCGAGTTTGGCGACGATTTATACGACGCGGAGCCCTGAATTGCGACAAGGCTGGCGCGGACTATCGCCGTCGCTCTTGACCTCCAATCGTAACGGCGGCGCTGGCGCGTCGAACGTCTCGCCAAGGCGCGAAGCCTCGGAACCATCTCTCTCGCGCTCGGTTGATGCTTCAAACGGAGCGATCAAAGGGAGCGATTGATGGCGAATATTAGCGGCGACGCGGAAAATGAAGGCGCACTCCGAAATGCATCCGATCAGGTCAAGCGCGCCACGCGAGACTTGGCTGCTAACTTAACGAAATCGGGTTCAGCCGCTTACGATCACGGGTCCGATCTCGTCGCCAGAAGCCCGGGGAGCGCTCTCTTAACGGCGGGAATTATCGGTTTCGCGCTGGGCGTGATCTTAACCAAAGGCTCTCAGCCGCCCCGGAACAGTCTTCAACGATATTACGATCGCTATACCCATTAGATGGTCCCGAGGCTCGTACCTCAAGTAGGGACGATTAGGCGACTTTGGGCGCGAGATCGTATGCGAGGTCCCCCTCGGGACGTCTATAGCCCCAATTGCTGGTGCTATAACGGATGAAAGCGGTTGGCGAGCCGAGGGGACGAAGCGCTCAAAAACCACCCAGCGGTCTTCTAGGGAATAACGGTTTCGAAAACTTCGGATATCCCACTAGGGCCAACGTTTTTGCACCTACGGCGAGGGGTGGTCTAGCCGGATGGCTAACGAGTTGATTTTGTGGTGAGCGCGGAGGGACTCGAACCCTCGACCCCATGATTAAAAGTCACGTGCTCTACCACCTGAGCTACGCGCTCACATGTCGCGCTGTGTAGGGGGCCAGTCCGCGCTGGTCAATAGCGCCGGTGCCTGTGTGGGATAATGCACAACACAATTAACCCATCCAAATCCAGACCTTAGACAAAACTTTTCAGCAGCCTGCACACGGTGGCTGCCGGCCGGATCAGGTTGTTTCGCGCTGAATTTCGGAGCCGACGGGCGACGGCCCGCTTGTCGGCATTGGCGCCGGCCGCAGTCCGATCAGTTCGGCGCTGCGGATACGAGCATTGCGCCAGAATGAAAACTGGTTGATGCGTGATGTCTCAAGGATGGCAATGGCGACGGCCGACAGGAACGGTAGGCTCTGGAGCATCAGCACGCCTGCAAAGATGTAGATTTCGGTGACTTCCTTGTGCTGGTTGGATGCGATCAGCACCGCAGCCCCGACCAACAGGAGAATGCCGATCACCGCCTCCCAGAATGCTTGAAACTCAATCGACATCCGCGACAGCCCGCCCTTCGAGGTCCGGGCGAAGGCAAGGTGCTCCGTGATAAGTCCCTGTGCGACCGCTCGCGATACGGTCCACTGCACTGACATGGCCGCTACCATCGCTCCCAACATCTGCGCAGTTTTAATCGGCACGCGAAGGCGATACAGCGCCAGAAAATGGAGCAGAGACACAACGAACGCAGCAATGATTGGCAATGTCAGGATCTTGTCGGGGATGGCGATGTCGGCGAAGGCGACGATCGGCACCCAGATCAGGTTCAGGATCGCAACCACGACGCCGAGGCTTTCAGCGCCCAGCCAGTTGAGCCAACCCAGGGTAAATTCGCGTTTCTGTTCTTGCGACAGGCGGCTCGCGCCCGGCAGAAAGCGACGCCAGTGCTTCTTCACGATCTGGAAGCCGCCATAGGCCCAACGATGCCGCTGCTTCTTGAAGGCTTCGTAGGTGTCCGGGAGCAGGCCGTAGCCGTAACGGGTGTTGGTGTAGTGCGTGACCCAGCCATGCTGGGCAATAGCGAGCCCAAGGTCAGTATCCTCGCAAATCGTGTCCCCGGCCCAGCCGCCGGCCATGTCCATCGCGGCACGGCGGATCAGACACATCGTGCCATGGACGATGATCGCGTTGGCTTCGTTGCGCTGGACCATGCCGATGTCGAAGAAGCCGGCATATTCTCCGTTCATGACGTAATGCATCAACGAGCGGTCGCCGTCGCGGTGATCCTGCGGCGCCTGAACGAGACCAACGCTGGGATCGTTGAAGGCCGGCACCAGATCCTTCAACCAGTCGGACTGCACCACATAGTCGGCATCGATGACGCCGATGATCTCGGCGTCAGCGGCGGTGCGTTCCATGGCGATACGCAGCGCTCCCGCCTTGAAGCCCTCAACCTTTTCGGCGTTGATGAACTTGAATCGTTCACCAAGCGCGCGGCAGTGATCCTGGATGGGTTGCCAGAAGGCTGGGTCGGGTGTGTTGTTGATGATGACGACGCATTCGAAATTCGGATAGTCGAGGCGCGAGACCGCGTCGAGCGTCTGCTTAAGCATCTCGGGCGGCTCGAAATATGCGGGCACGTGAATCGAGACCTTGGGCAGCGGTGCGTCGGTGGTCGCCTGGAGGGCTACCGCCTCCTTGGTAATCAACCGCCGCGGGCGCTCACCGAATGCCACAGTCGCGATTTCCTCAATGCGCGCCATCGCGATCAGGATCAGCGGTACAAGCAGAATCAACCCGAGCATTAGCGCGAAAGCCGAGCCCAAAACGAAGTAATGGCCGGTCCAGTAGGCGAAAACCGTCGCAACCCAGGCGCCGACGCCGTTGGCGGCTGCCGACAGCAGCACAGCCTGCATCACGGTGGGACGGACGAGTCGCAGAATGGGCAAGGACAGCAGGACGCCGATCAAAAGTGCGATGCCGGCAAGTTTCCAGTAGGCTTCATTGACGACAGGGCCGCTCCAGGAAAATTTTGGTTCGCGATCCGCGTTGAGAATGCCCCAATACGGGCCGACGCCACCTTCGAAAAACTTCCAAGGCTGGTCGATGGCTTCGACAATGTTGTACTCCATGCCGATCGACTGGGCCTTGGCCACAAAATTGCGAAGCGTGGCCGCCTGCTGGAACGGGCCAGGATCGGCGCTTTTGAGATTATATCCGGCGCTCGGCCAGCCGAACTCGGCGATTACGATCCGTTTGCCGGGAAAGGCGTCGCGCAGCTTTTGATAGATGATGAGAGCCTGATCAACGGCCTGCTTGCTCGAAAAGCCTTCCCAATAGGGCAGGATGTGTGCGGCGATGAAGTCGACCGACGATGCAAGTTCAGGATGCTCGAGCCAGATGTTCCAGATTTCACCTGTCGTAACCGGTATATTTACGGAACCTTTTACGCGCTGAATGAGCTTGATGAGATCTGAAACCTTTTGGTCGCCTCGATAGATCGTCTCGTTGCCGACGACGATGCCATTGACGTTACCGTTGTGTTTGGCGAGATCGATGGCGGCGAGCATCTCGCGCTCGTTACGCTCGACAAACTTATCGATCCACGCGCCGACCATGACCTTGAGGCCGAATTCATTGGCAATGGGGGGCACAAGCTCCACGCCGCCGGTTGACGAATACAGGCGGATCGCGCGGGTCAGTGGCGCCAGCGCCTTCATGTCGGACCGGATTTTCTCGCCGGTAGGGATATTATCGACGTCCGGATGAGCAGTGCCTTCGAAGGGCGCGTAGGAGACGCTGCTCAGAACACCCTTGAAGTCAGGAGCCTGCTGCCTGTCCTGAAGAACTCCCCAGAGTGCAGCATGTGCAGCGGTCACAAGTAGTAGAACGGCGACGACGGCGCGCATCGCAACTAAACCATGAGGGGCGTGCCTGCCAGAAATGCGGACCTGCCCCTAGGTCCGACCGACACATCAGCAGACATAATTCTGCGACATAATTTTACAACTGGTATGACGCCGTGGCGTTTTGAGGGCGGTTCCGCGCTTTAGCCTCGAAAATCTAGAATCGTTCTTGGCGGTCGTAACGGCAATTATTTCTTCGGCGCGGCGGGAGCTGGAGCGGGCTTCGGCGGAGGGGGCGTCGCGGGCGCAGGATGAGCTGCCGGCGAAGAAGTCTCAGCGCCAGGCTCGGATGGTTGTGCATCCGGGTTGATCCAGCAGGTATGAACGCGGCCGCTCAGCGCATCGGGCGCCTTGGGGTCAATAGGTCCGAACCGGACCAGACAACGGAATGCCGCCTGGACGTGACCACCCGGGCATCCGAAGCGATCGTAGAGATCGAGATGACGGAAGGCCGTATCCAGGTCATCGCGCCACATCAGAAGAACTACGCGGCGGCCGAGCCAGACGCATTCCGGATTTCCCGCCGGACCATCAATAACGCGCGCGGATTCGACGAATTCGTCGGTTTTGCGCTGACTGTCTTTGGCGCCGTCGGCTCCATTTGTCGTGCCCCCCGCGGCTGGCTTGTTTTGATCCTGGGCTCGAAGGTCGCCGCTTTGCGCGATCGCTCCGCCGATGCTGAACAGCAAGGCGATGCCTGGAACGGCAAGGCCACGCAACAACGCTTTCTCAAACCCAAACAGCATTCGACGCATGAAAGTCCCCCGACTCTTGCCCGCCGCAACCGCGCAATCAGATGACGGGCAAATTGGTCCCCAATGCGGCGAGGCGCCCCGGTCGCTTCTCAGGATTCCCAAATGACGGAGATTTTGGATTTTGTCCAGCAGACGAGCGGCTTGACTGCATCGGGGTAACACGTGGCCTGAATGATTGTGGTCGGAAGGCGGCTGCTCTTGGCAGAAAGGCCCCGACAAGCTAATCGAACGAATCTTGCGGAGGATAGGGCCGATTTCATTTCGTACGCCACTGGCGCTTCTCATCATTTCGCTAGGCCTGATCGCAGCAGTGTGGTGGTGGCTCGCCGCGCCGATCCAGCTTGCGCGGGCTCCGATCGACCCGGCAGCGAAACTGGAATGCGTGTCCTATGCACCGTTCCGGGGTCAGCAGACGCCACTGGTCACAACAACCGAGATTGCGCCCGAGCAGATTGCTGAAGATCTTGCCCAATTGGCCAAGATCTCGAAATGCGTCAGGACCTACTCGATCGAAAACGGCCTCGACCGGCTGCCCGCTCTTGCTAAGAGGGTTGGCCTCAAGGTCATCCAGGGCATTTGGCTGGGCAATAACCGGCTGAAGAATCTCGCCCAGATCAACGTCGCCGTCGGCCTTGCGAAAGAGTACCCCGACGTCATCATCGCGCTGGTTGTCGGCAATGAGGTTTTGCTGCGCGGGGAAATGACCGCCGCCGATCTTGCAGCCAACATCCGCCTGGTGAAGTCGCAGGTCACAGTGCCCGTGACCTATGCGGACGTGTGGGAATACTGGCTGCGCAACCGCGAGGTCTATGACGCGGTCGATTTCGTCACCATCCACATCCTGCCTTACTGGGAGGATTTTCCGATCCGCGCGCGCAACGCCGCAGCGCATGTCAACGCCATCCGCAAGCAGGTCGCCGCCGCCTTTCCCGCCAAGGAAATCCTGATCGGCGAAACCGGATGGCCGAGCGCCGGCCGGATGCGGGAGGGCGCGCTGCCGTCGCGCGCCAATCAGGCGCGGGTGGTGTCGGAAATCCTCGACATGGCGAAGCGGGAGAAATTCCGCGTCAACCTGATCGAGGCCTACGATCAGCCCTGGAAACGCCAGCTCGAGGGCACGGTCGGCGGCAACTGGGGCCTGATCGACGCCGCCCGCCGCAAGCTGAAATATCCTGCCGGCGAGCCGATCAGCAACTTTCCGCTCTGGAAAATCCAGATGGGCGCCGGGATGGGATTGTGCGTCCTGATCTTCATGGTCGCCATGCTGACGTTGCGGCGGAAACCTTGGAAACCTCGGTGGATGTCCTGGATCGCGGTCGCGGTCGCGGCGACCTCGGCGGGAATCCTGCTCGGAGTTGCTGCAGACAAGCTGTGTCAAGAGAGTTACGGACTAGGCAACTCGCTGCGCTGGGGTCTGCTGCTGGCGGCGGGAGTCGTCTCTCCGTTGCTGGGTGCGAACGCCCTGATGTCGGGACGCGCGCTGCCGACGTTCGTCGAATTGATCGGTCCCCGCCCGGGCCGCACCGGCTCGGTGCTGACGGTGATGCTGGGAATTACACTGCTCGTAACCACCTTGATCGCGGCGGAGACGGCGCTTGGCTTCGTCTTCGATGCACGGTACCGGGATTTTCCCTTCGCTGCGCTGGCAATGGCCGTGGTGCCGTTCTGGGCGTTGGCATGGCTCAATCGTCCGCTCGTCGGCGTTCGACCCGTCGCGGAATCGGTTTTTGCCGGTCTGCTGATGATTGCTGCGGTTTATGTCGGATTTAACGAAGGTCCGAAGAACTGGCAGTCGCTTTCGACCTGTCTGATCTACGCCGTGCTCGGGATTACGCTGTGGCGGGCGCGGGCCGCGCAAACCCCAGAATAAGCAGGCCGATTGCAAGACCCGAAAGGCCGACATTATAGAGTACGATTCCAACGCCGGCGGCGACGAGCCCCGCGGTCAACAGCACGATCGACGGCCGGATCACGTGCAGCACTGCGACGACCAGCGCCGTAATGCCGAAGACATGGTTGCGAAACAGATACGTTGCGACGCTCCGGCCCCTGCACAGCATGGTTTGCAGGCCGGCGTCGCAAGCCAGCGATACCGTAGACAGCTCGATCGCAAGATAACGAAGATAGAGCGCGTAACCGACGCTCAAGAAGCCCACGATCAGCAGCCATTGCACCTGATAAGGCGTCAGTCGGAACGGATCTTTTTTCATCGCGTGAATATGATCCGGATCTGTGGACCCCACAACCCGAAATCCGGCTCTTGCCGGATGCATCAGTGTGAAACGGAAGAACCGAATGTCGACGGCTTTGGCGGCAGGGGCAAGGGCGGGGGTGGAGTCGGAGCCGGTGCTTCGACGCTTGTCGACTTCCGGCTATGCCGATGTCGCGACGCGTGCGCTGCCTTCGGCCTTTTTGTTGCGAGGGCAATATCGTTGTCTTTGCTGTCTTCGAGAAGGCGCTGGCCGTCGAAAACGGCGGTATCGCAGTTTCTGCCGTTCTCGGATAGCACAGCGCATATCCTCGCCGCGGCTGCCGCGTCGGCCAGCGGCCCGGCGACCAGACGCAACTGCGTGCCGCTCCCGTTGTTGGTTTCCTTCAGCACGATGATCGGATGCAGCGGAGTCAGTTCTTTTGCCTCTAATTTCAGAAGACCTTGCCAAAGCGCTCGCAAACCTTTGATCGAACTCGCGCTTCCGAGATCGACGCCGAAATCTGTGCGCGGCGCCGGAACGGGGCTAGGGTATGAATGTGGCTGCACGGCATCTGCGATCGTAGAAATGGAGGCAGCTACGATTTGCGCTTCCTTATGATCAAGGTTTCGCTCGGGTTCGGATTCGGTCCCAAGGGTTGCCGTTTGATCTTGTCCGCGAGGCAGTGTTGCGGGCGGATCATGTGCGGCCGGCGCGGGCTGTGCTGCGGCTTCAGGCGCGATGGGTGTCGCAACCGCCGCGGATGATTCCTTTCCATGCGTGGTCGGCGTGAACGACGAACCTGCGGTGGGAGAGGGTGTTGGCTGAATGTTTGCGGACCTCGATGAAGCATCCGCGGGGGAGGAGGTGGTGATCAGGGGTTTCACCGCCGCCGCGGTGGTGGAAGCAACCGGTGCAGAGAGAGGCGCATCCGTAGAAGTATTTCCGGTTGTCGATGCGTCTAAACCCGATGAGTCCGGTTTTCTGGCTGGATCTGGCTCAATAGCCGGCGGCATGGAGGCCGTAATCGTTACGGCGTTGGTTCCTCGCGCCGCGTTCCGGCTAATGGAGCCGGTGACGGATTCGAATCCCTGTTCGAGCGCGGCGATACGGGCAAACAGCCGATCGCGATCACCGTTCAATGTGTCGATAGCGGACGAAAGTCGTCTTATTTCCTTCTTGGCCGCTTCCGCAATCTCCACATGCGACGATTGCTTTGCGAGATCGGTGGCGACGACTTGGTGGGGCCGGATACCGGCACCGGAATTGTAAGCCAGGAGAGCGACGATTACGGCCCCGACTGACCCGACGCCCCAGAAACCGAGCCGCAATAAAGCGCGGCGGTCGAATCCTTCCTCTTCGGCAAGAAAGCCGCCCGGCCAGCCACCGCTTTCGTTGGCCTGCACGCCTTCGGCTAAACCATTCTGATTCTTCGCCATAACGATGACGCCGGGCCCCCGCTCCGAATCGTGTCCGGATGTTAACAGGAAACCTGCTCGATCTCAGGGAGGTTGGCGGTTTTCACTTTCGACAAAAAAAGCTTAATGACGGCGACGTTTGATGCGCTAACCACGAGGATTCGAATGAACGGCCGGAGTTGTCTGACCATCGTGCTTGCAGCGGGTGAGGGGACACGGATGCGCTCCTCGCTGCCTAAAGTGCTGCATTCGGTCGGGGGGCAGACGCTGTTGTCGCATGTGTTGGCGGCCTCGCCGGGCGGACCGGGAACGTTGCTGGCGGTTGTTGTTGGTCCTGGCCATGAGGCTGTGGCCGATGAAGCGAGGCGGGTGCGGCCCGACGTCATGGCGTTCGTCCAGGACCAGCGCTTGGGAACAGCACACGCTGTCCTTGCAGCAAAGGAGGCTATCATCCGCGGCGCCGACGATCTGCTGATCGCGTTCGGCGACACGCCACTGATCTCGGCCGATACGTTCACGCGCATGCGAGCGCCATTACAGGCCGGTGCGTCACTGGCCGTGCTTGGCTTTCATGCCCGCAATCCTGCGGGGTACGGTCGGCTGATCGTGACCGATGGCCGGCTTACGGCGATCCGCGAGGAAGCGGATGCCAGCGATAACGAACGCCGCGTTACGCTTTGCAACGCTGGTGTTATGGCGTTCGACGGCAAGACGGCGCTGCAAATCATTGAAAAGATAGGCAACACCAACAGCAAGGGCGAATACTATCTCACCGATGCCGTCGGCATCGTTGGCGAGCTTGGTCTGACGGCGGCGGTGATCGAAACCAGCGAGGACGAGGTGCGCGGCATCAACACCAAGGCTCAATTGGCCGAGGCCGAACAGGTCATGCAGACACGATTGCGTGCGGCGGCGCTCGAAGCCGGAGTGACGATGGTGGCTCCCGAGACGGTCTTTCTTTCCGCTGACACCTCATTCGGCAAGGACGTGACCATCGAACCTTACGTAGTCATCGGGCAAGGCGTGACTATCGCCGACGGCGCGGCTATTCACGCATTCTCGCACTTGGTGCAGGCGTCAATCGGCAGGAACGCTTCTGTCGGTCCCTACGCCCGGCTGCGGCCGGGAACGTCGCTGGGCGAGGGCGCGCGGATCGGGAATTTCGTCGAGACCAAGGCCGCCGTTCTCGAAGCCGGAGCCAAGGTCAACCACCTGACTTATATCGGCGATGCCTGTGTCGGCGCCAACGCGAATATTGGTGCGGGAACCATTACCTGCAACTATGACGGCTTTAACAAGTATCGCACCGAGATCGGCGAGGGCGCCTTCGTCGGCTCCAATTCGTCCCTGGTCGCGCCGCTTAAGATCGGCGCCGGAGCTTATGTGGGATCGGGTTCGGTCATCACCAAAAACGTGCCTGACAACGCGCTTGCGGTCGGCCGCGGCCAGCAAACCCTGCGCGAGGGTTGGGCAAAGAGATTTCGCGAGATGAAGCTGCTCGCCAAAAAGCCGAAGAGCGGATGAAGAAGGAGCCATGGCGAGCAGGCCCCAGAGAACCGAAAGATTCACTCGTCTTCGAATTCGGAGAACATCGCCCGCGTGAGGCGCCAGCCGCGCGGCTTCGCCCGCTGTGGCTTCTCATCCGGGGTATGCCGGACGATCTTCGGCTTTGCGGCCGTGCTGCGGAAAGGCGGTGGCCAATGGGCAAGGCGGGATGACGTTTGCGCAAGCGAGCGGGTGGATGCTCGGGAAAAGCGATGCAGTCCGGTGCTCTTGAAATCGCGTGTATCGCTCACGTTCCATGGCTCCCCTATCATGGAATCTTTCTGCATAAACGTTGCGCGTTCGTTAAAAGAGCGCCCAAAAGTCGAATCGTGGCGACGCGCCATGGAGGGGGCGCAGGGCGGAGTGCTCAAAGCCTGGACAATTGGCGTGAGGCGATAAAATCCGTCGCGAAGCGTCGGAAAACAGCATAGTGTCTGGAATGCCTGCTCCGGTGACCCGCTTATCGACAGTGATCCCACAATCAGTCTACCTCACCGCACATTCAACGCATGTGCGCCCGTTTCCTTTTGGCGCACGGTTCCCGGTTGTTAGAGAGGAAGAAACGACATGAACAGCGAAATGAAGATTAAAATTGTCTTGGCAGTCATTCTCATCATCGCAACATTGCTGGGCCTCAACGCGCTGATCGCGGCTGTTCAGAAGAACGATCATGGGGCGACCCATACGAGCAGTGTCTGGCAGCAGGAACTGCCGCTGCAAACCAAAAGGATCCGGAAGGCTTGATACTTGTTAGGTGAGGATCCGGGAATTGATGAACCGTATGCTCCACGAGGGGTAACAGCCTCGGGTGGTTGAATCAGGCCCTTCCGGGCCTCCGTTTCATTTCCGTCTCGATTTCACCTATAGCCTAACGCAAGGCGAAAAGTGCTTGCTCATCTACCTCGAACGCGATGGAGCCAAGTTCGGTCGTCGCCAGCTCAATCGCGTAGCGACCGTCAGGCCGGATCAAAGGGCGCGAAGCCTTTACCGTGACGATGCTGAGTTGATCGGGGAAATTCAATACGTCCATCGGGAGACCCTCGGATGGGACGAAGGGAAAAGGCGCCCAGATCCCGATCATGCCCTTTTCTTGCGTGAGGAGTCGAGAGGGGTGGAAGCGAGATTTTATCGGATCTCATGCTTCGCAGCCAGTCGCTCGCGGTATGCTTCCAGTCCGCGTCGCCAATCCTGCCCGGGTTGCCATTCGCCCCTTTCGTCCATGGCGCCGGACTCAAGCATTGCGGCTGCGATCTCCCAGTGGCGGTCCACCCACCCCTGAATTTCCGATTCATTCATCTGATGAGACCGGCAGATTCGTTCTGCCATCGCTCGGGCAAGCGGTTCGATGTTTGATGACATGACATCTTGATAAATGTTGTTAGGTGCTGCGCGACAAACGGTGCTCTATCTAGATCCTGATCCCAATGGAAACCGGCTTTTTTGGGCAGGATCATGTTCGATCAAAGAGACGCTCACTCAATGTAGTCAGAACCAGAGTTTCGACCCATTGCGAAGAATGTGCGCATCCGCATCCGCTTGACGCGGGGGTGACCTAGTTTACCGGTGACCTTTTATCTCGCTGCACCATGTCGAGGATGGTTTGCAGCATTTGCGCCGCCTTCCGGTTGGTCAAATCTCCCTTGGAATGCGCTGCTATTCCTTGTTCCAGCATATCCGACGCCTTCTCAGTTGAGATAATTCCGCTCTCGATAAGACCCCAGAACGCGAACTGAGCCAGCGTGAATGCTGCGATTGCGGAACTTTCAGCTTCAATCTCAAGGTTTTCTTCTGCCATTTAAATCTCCTATGCTATGCGCTGAAGACGAAGGTTGAAATCTCATGCCCGCCAACGGAACGTGTAAAGGACTGAAGTTTTTCGTGCATGAGACGACGGCGTTGTAAGACGTGAGTTATGCGACGAAAGCTCCGACGGGTCACGCCTATCGAGCAGCACATCATAACTTTCCCGAGGTCTCGTGTACTGGCAGAGTTTCATGGCGGTGTTGGTGTTCGATGCCGGAACGCCAAAGCCGATGATAAGTGGCCCACGAAACTATCACTCACCAGTGAAACACGGCATGGCGGCGGGATCGGGTTGCGGCATGGCTATTCGTGCCCTATGCCGCGTGGGTCGCCTTCGCCTCGTTCCTCAACGCTTCGTTTCTTGCGCTGAACTGACCGAATGGACCGAGTCATCACCGTCAACGATCGGATGCAGAGCGGCTATCGCTATCGGTTGATGGCACCGTCCGGCCGTAATTTCGATCCTGCCTTCCGGCCCGAACTCACGCCGAAGCAGATGCTCGAACTCGGCGTGTTTTGCGGCAAATATCTGACCGATTGCCGGGACGAGTTTCCCGCGAACTGGTTCGCGCGGGCCAAGCTTTCACCCTCGGGCCGCGATTGTTCGCTCAATTATTTCGGCGTCGATGCCAGTCAGCCGCTTTCGGTCTGGCGAAGGAAAGGCTGGATTCATCCCGACGACCCGCGTGGTTGGTTCCAGTGGTATTGCCGCTATTACATCGGACGGCGCATGCCGGACGAGGACGCGCGCCAGATCGGCCGCTGGAAGGCGATGCGGCGGCATGTCTCTCAAGTCAGGAAGCATTGCGAGCCGGGCGATCCCATGTGCCGGCCGCGCCAACGGCAGGCGCTCTTGCATTGGGCCTATGACAGCCGGAAAATCTAGAAGGCATCCCCACGGTCCTGCGCAACCGGCTTTATACCGGCTGGTTCGAATGGAACGTGCTGGTCTGTAAAATGGCTCCCGGACTGGATTTTATTCCTTGTCCATCTTGGCAACGTGTATTGCCTTGACACGCGCCACGCCGAACATGGTCCAGGCGACGGACGCGATCGACAAGAATGGATGTCGAGGAACGCTACTGAGCAGCTTCGGCTCGTGCGGCCGCATCTGCGATTCCGGATCTGCATTGGCTCATCCGTTCAGCAAGCCTGTTGAATAGATCAGCATTGTTGGTCGGTTGTACAGAGAAGCTTAAGGACGCCCCCTCTTTCAGTGAGATGAAAGATGAGTCGTTCAGAAAGATAGAGCAAGGCATGGCATCGACATCGTTGGTCTGTGCAACTGAAAATTCCTGTGAATGCGCGAGCGTTGCGCTGATAATCAGCGCAATCACACTTAAGAAAAACTGTCTCATTTTCGGATGTCCTCAGCCCTGCAGCAGACCTGCCTCTGCGCCGTCCGCAGGTAAACAAAGAACCAATCAAAGTCCCTGTAAGCGCGGTGAATAGGCCCGCAGTGGCGGCAGATAACGGAGAAAAGATTAATGTTAGACGTTTAACAACAGGTTCTATTTGACCTCGGACGACACGCGCCAGATGCAGCGCGCGTTGGCGAAAATGCCGGTGAGCCCATCATGCCCACGTTGATCGACTTGGGCTTGGCGACTAGAGCGGCAGGTTTCCGGCCTGTCGCGGTTAAGCGGGAGCGGATGGTGAAGAGGAGGGCGGCGTCGGCGGCCGATGTCTCAATTGCATTTGAGAAATCAGCATACGCTGCCGTGGCCGCTCGAACACCGGTTTCGTTTTTCAGAAAATTCCGCTGCTGTCCCATCAGATGCTTCGCTCGGAAAAGCGCTCCGCTCGCTTTTTCCAGCTTGACTGTCTAGGATAGTGTTCACACTTTATTCTCTTTGGTCAAGCCATCCCAAACTGCGTTTCCCGCGGCATAGGAGCGTACACAGGAAGGGCGCAGGGGGCCTTTCGTCGTCAGTGATGCGAAAGGTGTGCCGGTCGCTTACGTGCCTTGCCGAGACGACCTTCAAAGCGTTCGTTTCGCCCATAATCACCTGACCTCGGATGAAGCCCGGCGCATTGCGAATGGCGCATCGGTTGATATGAATCAATTTGGACGGCGACCGCCAAGCAAATAATCATTCCCTCGAAGTCGTGAATGGCGTTCAAGTACGTATCTAAAGGGTGCGATCCTAATCTTAGGAGGCCCAAAGTCATGTTACTTAATCGGGTTCTCGTTGCTGGAGGTCTAGTCGCGGTCTTTCTGGTTTTCACCCTAAGTATGGCTTACCGATGAAAGCCCCGCGGCTATTAATCTAAAAAGCATCGTCGAGTGACGCTCCGTCCGCTGCTGGCGGCCGTCATCTAACAATCGCTGTCCGACGTCCTTCCATTTAGGGCGCGGGCCATGGCGCTCGGCGCCGGCGTGGCTGGCGGAACGTTTCTGGGCCGCGCGGTTTATCCAGCCGATGCAATTCGAGGAATGGTATCATGAAAAAGCGGGGACCATTTCCGAACGACGTGTTGGAGCGCGAAACGCGAGCTATCCAGGCCATTGATGCAGCCCACAAACTGCCTAGCGGTCCGGCGCGGATCGAGGCTCTTAAGGCGGCGGCAAAACTTCGTCCCGGTGACGCCGCGGGATCTCCGGTGACCGGAGCAAGCTGAATCTGTTTGGCCGACTAATGGATCGACCGGGCGATATGGTTTTCCGGTTGCTTATTTGTGCGTTGCCGCGGTCATCCACGCCGCTCGTTTTTGCACGCACCAGTCCTCGCCTGTCTATGCGGCTGGTTACGGGCAGCCAAAATACAAACCCCCGTCAGACCGTCAGACGACGGCAGCCACGCGCTGGCCGGTGCAGCTCATGCGGCGCGCTGAGGATCTAAGCGGGAACGCTGAGACTGAGATGGGCCTGCAAAAAGGCCCGCCAGAGGTGAGAAGACGCGGCGGGCCAATTTGGGTTCGGGGATCATGAAGCTGTGGGTCAACCCGTTCCAGTGATTTAATACAGCCGAAGGAAAGTTGTTCCCCGGGTTTGATACTGGAGGTGGGGTTGACGACAATGTGACTGCCGCATTGCGCTAGATCAAATAATGCGCCTGAAAGTGATGCTTGAATAATGCTTACGCTACGGGCCCGCCTGGGCCCTGTTTCTCCTCTGGACTGACCCGGCTGCCTTAACCAGCAGCCGGGTTTTTTTGCTTTTACCTATCCCTCGCCAGTTTCCGCTTTTCCCAATTGCGCCCCTTCCCATCCGGGAAATGACGCTGCCTCAATTAGCAATCCAGTCAGCTTGCCCTTCTCGCGAATGTAGGGGTCTATCCCTCCGGAAATTTCACGGAAATCTTCAGCCGAGAGTGCGCCTTTCGGTTCCACAACCAGCACGCCAGCATCGCTGAGAAGCTCGAACCTGATCACTGGACGTCTTCCTGTTTTCCTCCGGCCAGTCCCGGACTTGGGACATCGGGCGACGATTGGCCTTGATCTAAGTCAACCGGAAGTGAGTTTCGCTCGCGAGCCACCATGCCGCTGAGTGACGATTCTCAATCTCGGGATCTTCGTTGATCATGCTTCGAGGCGCCTGCGCCATCTAAGGACGAGAAGGTCTAGTATCTAACGCAACATCGAATCTAAGCCGATCCAGCACTTGCCGAATGTTAGGGCAGATAGCGCCGCCGCTGTGTTTGCATTTTAGCGCCATCTCCTCTTGTGAAAACGAGAAGGATTTTTCCGATCCGCTGCCCTCAACGTGGGCTTCGATGCCGCATTCGGGACATTTGATTGTGTCGGTGTCGCTTTGCATTTTTACATCCGAGAACAAAGAGTCGAGCCACAACTAAAAATCAATTCCTTCGCGGTAGGCAACTGCAAGCCATGCCGTTTCGCCTTCAGGGGTGATTTTACAGACAGGCATTGGGGCCTTGGATCTTGATCCACACTGACCACGTAGCCTCTGACTAAGAGCCGTTTAAGTGTATCATAGCCGGCTCCCCAGTCAGGCTGATGCCGCTCTTGCTTCGGTAATAATCGGCTAGAAGACGAGCACTGTGGCCGCGAACCCGGCGAGGACGCCGAACCCGGCGAGGACGCCGAACCTGACGTTGACGATGAACACAGTCTCGGCTGGGGCATGGGTAACGTCCAAGAGGGCGGTAGTTGGAGCGTCGTCACCGACCTTGAGGAAGGCATCGGCGCCGTCCGAAAGAAGTGGGCTGCGTCGCTGACGGCTGGGAAGGTACTGCGCTGGTGCGAGGTGCTGGCGCAGCACGAGTCACGCGCGAAGGCTCGCCTCGGAAACGTGGCGGGCTACTTCCAAAAGCAGGGAGAGATGGCGGGGAAGGCTGTTTTGATCTTTTGAAAAGAACAACAAAATCAGCTACTTTTCGCTGAAATAATGGCTCCCCGGGCTGGATTCGAACCAGCGACCATTCGATTAACAGTCGAATGCTCTACCACTGAGCTACCAGGGAACACGCGAAGCATCCTTCGCAAGACGGCAGCCTATAACAAAGCCCCCAACGCTTGCAAAGCAGAAAAGGGCACCCCGGCGCCTCTGGACAAAGGTAAGGTGAATCCGTCGAAGATCGTGCATTTCCTGCGACCGATGGAAAACGCTGCGACAAAATGCGACGGCAAATCAGGCATGCTTAGCAAGGGCTTGCATCGACCATGGGGGTGCCTTAGTCCTCCGAGAACTTTGGCACGGGTTAAGGATCGCTGATGTCTGATTTCTCGACCGCTCGCGGGAAAATGGTTGACGGTCAGGTACGGACCAGCGACGTCACCGATCCGCGGATTATCGACGCGATGATGGCGCTTCCGCGGGAGATTTTCGTTCCCGAGGATCGCCGCGCGCTGGCTTACCTGGATCTCGATCTGGACGTCAGCGAAAGGGGGGTGCCGAAACGGTATCTGATCAAGCCCATGGTCGTCGCCAAAACGATCCAGGCAGCTGAGATCAAAAGCACCGACAACGTTCTCGTGGTGGGCTGTGCTACCGGCTATACCGCCGCGTTGGCGGCGAAGCTCGCGGATCGAGTGACGGCGACCGAGAGCGATCCGGCGCTGGCGGCGAAGGCATCGGACATTCTCGCAAGCCTCGGACTCGGTCACGTGACCATCGTTACGGCGGCGGCGTGCAAAGGAGCGCCCGCCCACGCACCTTACGACGTCATCATTTTGGAGGGTGCGACCGAGATTGCTCCAGATACGCTTTACGGACAGCTCGCTGGCGAGGGTCGCCTGGTTGGCGTGTTTGCCATGAGTGGCGCGCCTCGGGCGGTCATCGTTACCCACTCGCATTCCGATTTCGGACGCAGGGCTCTCTTCGATGCGTCGGTTCCGGTCCTGCCGGGCCTCGAACAACCACCAGCCTTTGTATTTTAACGAAGCAGTTCCGACGTCGCGCGGTCCGGTCAAAAGCCATAGGGTTACCGGGTTCTTATTGATGCCCGCCGGACCTGGAATCCTTGTTTTTGCCAACCCTCGGGCATACGTTCCGCATAGCTTCGGCCAAACGCCGGCCGCCGACTTGGAGGGTTGCAGATGGGTTCACTGAGCATCTGGCACTGGATCGTGGTGGTCGCGGTGATCCTGCTGCTGTTCGGCCGCGGCAAAATTTCCGACCTGATGGGTGACGTCGCGCAGGGCATCAAGGCCTTCAAAAAGGGCATGAAGGACGATGAGAATACTGCGGAAAAGTCCGAACCCGTGAAAACGATCGATCACAATGCGGACGGGTCCGGTGCGGCACGGTCTAACACCGGCAGCAAGGTCATCTAACGCAGGCTCCGCGCGAGGCCGTTTATCCGCAGTGATACATAATCGAGGCGCGACAACCAGGGATGCCGTACTATCGAAACGCATATCCCTGTGCCGGCTTAAAGCAAGATCTGACAAGACGGGACGTCGGCTGCGGTGCGGAAACCGACGCAAGCCTCGCGTGAGCGGAAAGTTTCATGTTCGACATCGGGTGGAGTGAACTGCTCGTCATCGCGGTCGTCGCGCTGATCGCCATCGGCCCCAAGGAGCTGCCTGGCGTGCTGCGCACGATCGGCCAGTGGATGGGCAAGGCACGCAGGATGGCGGCTGAATTTCAGGGTCATTTCAACGAGGCCATGCGTGAGGCCGAAATGGCCGACCTGAAAAAATCCTTCGACGAGGTGCGCGATGCGACCAGCGGTCTGACCCGTGGCAACCTGATGACCCGGCTAACCGACTCGCTCGGCGAGCCGCCTAGGCTCGAGGACCTCGACAAGCCATCCACAACCGCCAACTCCGCTTCCGTGAGCGGATCGGCCGCACCGGAAGCCGGGGTTCCTGAGACTTTGACGCAAGCCGACGTCGAGGCGAGCGCATCCGGGCCGCTGGTGATCACGCCGGAGGTTCAGGATGCGACTCCTGTTGAACCGCCTGCGGCTGCGCCGAAAACGCCGCACGAGGCGGGCAGGGACGAGACGATCAGGGACGCCAAAGCGTCATGAGCGACGAAGACATCGAGGCCAGCAAGGCCCCCCTGATGGATCATCTGATCGAACTGCGCTCGCGGTTGATCAAGGCGCTGGTCGGCTTCGGCGTGGCATTTATTGCCTGCTTCTTCTTCGCCAGGCAGATTTACAACATCCTGATATGGCCGTTTGTCTGGGTCGCAGGGCCGGAGAACTCGAAATTCATCTACACCGCGCTGCTCGAATATTTCATCACCCAGCTCAAGCTCGCGTTGTTCGGCGCCGCCTTCATTTCGTTTCCGATCGTGGCGACGCAGATCTACAAGTTCGTGGCGCCCGGACTCTACAAACATGAACGCAACGCTTTCCTGCCGTACCTGATTGCGACCCCGGCGTTCTTCGTGTTGGGCGCGACGGTGGTGTATTTCGCGGTGCTGCCGATGCTGGTGCGGTTCTCGCTCGGGATGCAGCAGATGGCCGGTCCCGAAACCGCGGAAATCCAGTTGCTGCCCAAGGTCGGCGAGTTCCTGTCGCTGACGATGTCGTTGATCTTCGCCTTCGGCATCGCCTTCCAGTTGCCGGTGATCCTGACGCTCCTGGGGCGGATCGGCGTCGTCACAGCGAAAATGCTGCGCGCCAAGCGTCGCTATTTCATCGTCGGCGCGTTTGTCATCGCGGCGGTGCTGACGCCGCCAGACGTGCTGAGCCAGATGTCCTTGGCGCTGCCGCTGCTCCTGCTTTACGAAGGCTCGATTCTCGCCGTGGCTGTCGTGGAGAAGAAAGCGGCCAAGCCGTCTGCCTCCGCCGCCACCTCGCCGCCAGCGGAAAACCCGGCGGAGTAGAGCGCCACTGTTTCCAATCGCAGCCGTTCAGGCTACTGAATGCCCGTTTTCGCGGGCAAAGACCTTCGTGGACTTCAACCGCTTTCTTTTCCGGGGCCGATTTTCCATGCACGACATCAAAGCGATCCGCGACAACCCGCAAGCGTTCGACGCCGCGCTGAAGCGGCGGGGGCTTGAATCGCTGTCGTCGTCGCTGCTCGCGATCGATGAGAAACGCCGCGCGGCAATTCTGGAGTCGGAGCAGGCGCAGGCGCGCCGCAACGCGGCTTCGAAGGAAATCGGCGAGGCCAAGAAGGCCAAGGACGACGCGCGTGCCGCGAAGCTGATGGCGGAGGTCGCCGAGCTCAAGACCACCATGCCCGAGAGGGAAGCGGCGGCGAAGGCGGCGGATGATGAGCTCCGCAAGGAGCTTGCGCAAATTCCGAACCTTCCGCTCGACGAGGTGCCCGACGGCGCGGACGAGCACGGCAATGTGCGGCGTCATGTGTTCGGCAAGAAGCGCGACTATGCGTTTACGCCAAAGCCGCACGACGATCTTGGCGGCGCGCTCGGCGACATGGATTTCGAGGCAGCGGCAAAATTGTCGGGCGCGCGCTTCGTGGTACTGAAACGCGGGCTGGCGCGGCTCGAACGCGCGATCGGACAGTTCTTTCTCGACGTTCACACCGGCGAGCACGGCTATACCGAGGTCAACCCGCCGCTTTTGGTGCGCGACGACGCGATGTTTGGAACGGCGCAGTTGCCGAAGTTTGAGGAGGATCAGTTTTGGACTGATCCTCGGACGCCCGAATGGTTTGAAAAAACCTACGAGCAAATAAACAGCGGCGCCAAGAGCACACTTGGTCCGGGCGAAAGATCGTTTACGCGTGCCGAGTTGGATGCAATCGTGGAAAAAGTGGCAAAGAACGCCGCTTCTTATCTTTTAATAGCAGACACGTTCGCGACAATGGAAATCGGAGGTGAGAGGCCGCTTCTTCCAAAACGTCTTGGCCTCATCCCCACGGCCGAAGTCTCACTCACAAACCTCGTCCGTGAATCTATCCTCGATGAAAAAGAACTGCCGGTGCGGCTCACCGCGCTGACGCCGTGTTTCCGCGCTGAAGCGGGCGCTGCCGGTCGCGATACGCGCGGCATGATCCGACAGCACCAATTCACCAAGGTCGAACTGGTCTCGATCACGACGCCGGAAACCTCAAAAGACGAGCATGAGCGGATGCTGTCATGCGCGGAAGAAGTGCTGCGCCGGCTCGACCTGCATTACCGCGTGATGACGCTGTGCACCGGCGACATGGGTTTCGCTTCGCAAAAGACCTACGACATCGAGGTCTGGATGCCGGGGCAAGGCGAGGGCGGCGCCTACCGCGAGATTTCATCCTGCTCGGTGTGCGGCGATTTCCAGGCGCGGCGCATGGACGCGCGTTATCGCGCAAGCGACGGCAAACCGCGCTTCGTGCATACGCTCAACGGCTCAGGCACCGCCGTCGGCCGCGCGCTGATCGCGGTGATGGAAACCTATCAGCAGGCGGACGGCTCCATCGCCGTACCCGATGTCTTGCAGCCTTACATGGGCGGCCTGAAGGTGATCGCGAAAGGCACGTAGTCGCGCGGGGACTTTTGCCTTCGGAATTAGCCTGGACGGCGAGTTTGCCAGCCTCGGCCGGGCCGGATATGAGATGTCCCCGAACGGCTAGAGCGTTTCCGCTTCTGATAGAACAGAAGCGGGGCTCTATGGTTTTGATTTGACGCGTTTTCTTCACGCGAACCGCTATCCACTTCGCTCGAAAGCGCTCTCGCAGCGGCCGAAAGAGGCACTCTCACGAATGCGGATTCTCTGTACCAACGATGACGGCATCCACGCACCGGGCCTCGAAATCATCGAGCAGATCGCAAAGGAGCTGTCCGACGATGTCTGGGTGGTCGCACCTGAGCACGATCAGTCCGGCGTCTCGCATTCGCTGACGCTCAACGATCCGCTGCGGCTGCGCCAGCTCGGACCTCGCCATTTCGCGGTGAAGGGCACGCCGACCGATTGCGTGATCATGGGATCGCGGCACATTCTCGGCGACAAAGGTCCGGATCTTGTGCTGTCCGGTGTCAATCGCGGCCGTAACCTCGCCGAGGACGTGGTGTATTCCGGCACCATCGCGGGAGCGCTCGAGGGCACGATGCTCGGGCTACCGTCTTTCGCGCTGTCGCAGGAGTTCAGCCTGGAGACCGGCGACAGGCCGGTGTGGGAAACCGCGCTTACGTTCGCGCCGCAGATCCTCCGTAAGGTGATCGACATCGGCATCCCGAAGAACACGGTGGTCAACGTCAATTTTCCGGCCTGCGCGCCGGAGGAGGTGGCCGGGGTGCTGGTGACGCGGATGGGGAAGCGCAATCTCGGTTTTCTCAAGATCCATGAACGGCGCGACGGCCGCGGCAATCCGTACTTCTGGATCGGATTCGAGAAGGCCGACGCCGTGGATACACCCGCGTCGGGGACCGATCTCGCGGCGATCGCGGCGCAATGCGTTTCGGTGACACCGCTGCGGTTGGACCGCACCGACGATGCGTTCGGCGAGATCTTGAAGGCGCGCTTCAAGTAGACTTGCTTGGTGTCTTGTCGCTTGCAAAAATAACGGCCGACTTCAAGGCAGCCGTTCGCCGTTTTGTTCGGCTGGCTCAGGCCGCGGCACTGCCCTTGAGCGTGCGCTGGATCACGGCGGCAAGACCATCCATCTGGAAGGGTTTCTGCAAGGATGGACGGTTGCGATATTCGGGCGGAAGCCCTTGCGTGCCATAGCCCGTTGCGAAGATGAAGGGCCGGTTGCGGGCCGCGATAACCTCGGCCACAGGGGAAATCAGCTTTCCGTTGACGTTGACGTCGAGAATCGCGACGTCAAAGTTAGTGGTATGCGCGAGCTCCAGAGCTTGCTCGATGTCGCCCGCTTCGGCGGCGATGCTATAGCCGAGTTCCTCCAGCATATCCGCAACCATCATGCGGATCATCACCTCGTCTTCGACGAGGAATACCGAGCCGCCGGGCGGCCTTGTTGGTACCATGGTAGAAATCTCGATCTTTCGGCCAACGCAGGGTCGCAAATTATGCGGACGAACGCAATCCGTGCCGTTGTCGCGCCCGGGCAGGACGGCCTGAGCCGTCGCGCCGGCTGTTTCCGCCGGAACAAATACTTGTCCCGCCGGATTGACCCGGCGGGTGATCTGCGCAGATTGCGTCAACTTATCGTGGTAATCGTTCGGCGAAGCGCCAGCGCTTGAGAGTTCGCCCATGCCCCCCGCGGATCGTTTGCCGCCCGAAAAGATGATGTTTCAGCTAAACCTGCGGCGACGCGGTATTAGCGATCAGCGCGTGCTTCGCGCGATGGATAACGTCCCGCGCGATGCTTTCGTCGAACGGGACGATCGCGAGGATGCCTGGTGCGATACCGCGCTCGGCATCGCCTGCGGGCAAACCATCAGCCAGCCTTTCGTCGTGGCCTACATGACCGAGCGGCTGGAATTGCGTGACGATGACCGGGTGCTGGAGATCGGCACCGGCTCAGGCTATCAGACCGCTATTCTGTCGCGCCTTTGCCGCGAGGTCGTGACTATCGAACGATATCGGGTGCTCGCGGATCGCGCCCGTGCCCGGCTGGAGCAACTCAGTTACGATAATATAGAAGTTCTGCTGGGGGATGGCTTCGACATTCCTGCCGGAGTAGGGCAGTTCGATCGCATCATGGTCACTGCGGCAATGGAGCAGATTCCAGAGGCGCTGACGACCCGGCTTGAGCCCGACGGGCTTTTGATCGCGCCTGTCGGTCCGCAGAACGGACGTCAGACACTGATCCTCCTGCGACGTGCCGCCGCCGGAATTATCCGCAAGGAGCTGATCGACGTCCGCTTCGTGCCGGCGCTGCCAGGTATCGCCCGCGAACTCTAACCCGGCCCCCCGCCCGGCGGCTGCCGCAACACATTGTTCCAGCGATGTTAATTTTGAAGGCGGCGGCGTGTCAGGGTTAAAGGCTTGTTTACTGCCGGGGGTGTTTACTCAATTTGTATCAAGTTGCGTATGAGTGAGTAACATGTCCCGTGTCGTCGAGTTGCTTTACTCGCGTCGCGTACCGCAAGTAGCGGTGCTGGCGCTGGTGTCCATCGGTTTTGCCGGATGCAGCGCGGACATGTCCTCGCGCCTCGCTCAAATCGACCCCCAGCAATCAAATTTCGGATGGCAGCGCGACACGACCGGCGCGGTGCCTGCGGCGCCCGCCGCTCCCGTGGCTCCAATTCAACGCAGCGAGTTGCCGCAGTATTCGCGCCCGCAATACCAATCCCAACCGCTGCCTCCGATATCGACGCCAAAATCCTATCCGGTTGCATCGGGCAATGAACGCAGCATCGCTTCGCATGCGGCTCCCGTGCACCCGATCGAGCCCGCCAGTGCTGTCACAGCGCGGGACGGCTGGAATCATAGCGGCGGCACCCCGATCATTGTCGGCACCAGCGATACGCTGGAAGGATTGTCGCGCCGATATGGTGTATCCACTGCTGAAATCCTGAAGGCCAACGGCTACCACGGTCCTCGCCGGTTGCAACCTGGCCAGCGGCTGATCATTCCGAAGCGCGCGTCAGTGGCGGATACCCAAACAGCTCCGGCCGCGAAGCCTGCGGTCGCTATGGCTGCGTCCGGCACCCACTACGTCAATCGCGGCGACACGCTGATGAGCATCGCGCGTCGCAATCACGTTTCCGTCGGAGAGCTTGCTCGCGCGAACGGATTGCAATCGGACGCGAAACTGACGACCGGCATGAAGATCACAGTGCCAACGAAGGTCGCTGTGGCGTCCGCGCAGCCTGTTGCCGTTCCGACCGCGCCTCTTGCTACACCTGCGCCTATGCCGGCGGTTCACGCGGCTGCTGCGCCCGCAGGTCCGGTGCAGAAGGTCAACCTCGCGGTTGCGACGGCGACACCCGAAGCAGCCGTGATCAAACATGCGGTGAAAGACGCAGAGGCAACCGGCGCTTTGCCGACATTCCGCTGGCCGGTGCGTGGCCGCGTGATCACGGCCTATGGCGCCCGGACCAACGGTAAATCCAATGACGGCATCAACGTCGCCGTACCCGAGGGCACACCGGTAAAGGCTGCCGAGGATGGCGTCGTTGCTTATGCCGGCAACGAACTTAAGGGCTATGGCAACCTGGTCCTGGTTCGGCACTCCAACGGATACGTGACCGCATATGCCCACGCGAGTGATGTGCTGGTGAAGCGCGGAGATTCTATCAAGCGCGGACAGGTCATTGCCAAATCAGGTCAGTCGGGCGAAGCGGGGTCGCCGCAGCTTCACTTTGAGATCCGAAAGGGATCGACACCGGTTGACCCACTGAACTTCCTCAATGGGGCATGAGATTTTCAGCGGTTCCGTTAGTCTAGAGTAGTATACACCTGAGTTGGCCGCGAAGTTCGCTTCGCGGCCAACTCCGTTTTGATTTGGCGCACGAAGGGTGTCGGGCCGGGGACCATTGAACTTGTGGGAATCAATGCTCATGGCAGATGCTATCGCATGACGTCCGATGTGCGTGAGAAGGGGCGCGCGGTCGAGGTATTTGCGGCATTTTTGAAGCTCGGCCTGACAGCATTCGGCGGTCCCGTTGCTCATCTCGGCTACTTCCGCGACGAATTCGTGATCAAGCGGAAATGGCTTGAAGAGAAGGACTTCGCTGATCTTGTCGCGCTGTGTCAGTTCTTGCCGGGCCCTGCATCCAGCCAGGTCGGCATAGCCATCGGTCTGGCGCGCGCCGGTTACGCGGGAGCGGTCGCGGCGTGGACGGCGTTCACGCTGCCGTCGGCTCTGGCACTGGTTACATTCGCCTACGGCATATCCTTGTTCGGGAGCGCGTTGGGTAGCGGGTGGCTGCACGGCCTGAAGGTGGCCGCCGTCGCAGTGGTGGCGCTCGCGATTCTCGGCATGGCGCGAACGCTGACGCCCGATCGCGAGCGCGCCAGCGTCGCGGCGTTGGCAGCCGTCACGGCGCTGGTGATCGCTTCAGTCTGGGGGCAGATCGGCGCGATCGTTGTCGGTGCGATCGCCGGCATGACCGTGTTGAAGTGCGAGGCCGTACCGGCGGATCACTTCGGTGCAACACCGCGGACGAACGGGGCGATTGCGGTATTCGCGCTGGCGGTATTCGCCACTTTGCTCGTGGGATTGCCTGTCGTGTCGGCCGTCTCAGGCAATGCGGATTTGCGGCTCTTCGATACCTTTTTCCGCACCGGTTCGCTTGTGTTCGGCGGCGGACATGTGGTGCTGCCGCTGCTCCAGGCGCAGGTGGTGCCGCCGGGATGGGTAAGTAACGATGCGTTCCTGGCGGGCTATGGCGCTGCGCAAGCCGTGCCGGGGCCGCTTTTCACGTTTTCCGCCTATCTCGGCGCGACGATCGGCGGCTGGAAAACGGCTGCGCTGTGTCTTGTTGCGATCTTCCTGCCGTCCTTCCTGCTCGTCATCGGCGTGATGCCGTTCTGGGACGGATTGCGGCGGCGGACCGCGACGAGGGCGATGCTGCGCGGCATCAACGCCGCGGTCGTAGGCCTTTTGCTGGCCGCCTTTTACAATCCAGTCTGGACCTCGGGCATCCTGTCCAAGGGAGACTTCGGGCTGGCTGTGGTTGCCTTTGTGTTGTTGCTCGTGTGGCGAACGCCGCCCTGGCTGGTCGTTGTCGGTTGCGCCGTCTGCGCGGAGCTGCTGGCGGCGCTGTGAATTTGCGGCAGGTCGATTACGTCGCGATCCGCACGCCAAGCCGGCCTGCGAGCTCCTGCGTAAATTGCCAGGCAACGCGGCCGGAGCGCGAGCCGCGCGTGGTCGACCATTCCAGCGCCTCCCGTTTCAGTTCAGTATCGTCGAGCTTGATGCCGAAGTGGGAGCAATATCCGTGCACCATCGCGAGATAGTCATCCTGGCTACATTGATGAAAGCCGAGCCAAAGGCCGAAGCGGTCAGATAGTGAGACCTTTTCCTCGACGGCCTCGCCGGGATTGATCGCGGTCGATCGCTCGTTCTCGATCATGTCGCGCGACAGCAGGTGACGACGGTTTGATGTCGCGTACAGGATGACGTTGCCGGGGCGTCCTTCGATACCGCCCTCGAGCGCGGCCTTTAGCGACTTGTACGAAGCGTCATTGCCGTCAAACGAGAGGTCGTCGCAAAATACGATGAAACGAAACTCGGATGAGCGAAGCAGTTCCATCAGGCCGGGGAGGCTTTCGATGTCCTCGCGGTGAATTTCGATCAGCTTGAGCAGGCCGCCGACTTCGGCATTGACACTGGCATGTGCCGCCTTCACCAGCGACGACTTGCCCATGCCGCGCGCTCCCCAGAGCAGGGCATTGTTCGCTGGCAGGCCCTTGGCAAAGCGAACAGTGTTCTCCATCAGGATATCGCGCACTCGGTCGATGCTCTTGAGCAGGCCAAGATCGACGCGGCTGACTCGCGAAACCGGCATCAATCGTCCGTCAGGATGCCAGACGAAGGCGTCGGCGCGTTTCATGGCAGCGTGATTGTCGGTCCGTTCAGTGGCGGCAGTCGTGGCGTCGGCGATCACTTCGAGAGCACGGGCGATCCGGTCCGCGGCATCGGACGCAACGGCCGCTTTCCGACCTTTTGTCGCGCTCCCCCGACGACCGGAGTGATCTCCTGGTGCCTTAAGAGGGGTCTTTCGAAGGCTTGTTTTCCGAGACTTTTTCGCCATCTTTGCCTTTCCTGAGCGCGCACCCTTAGCGAGGTGACCTGGCTCCTGCAAGCAGCGGAATAATGAGGCCCGATCAAGGGTCTGGTGGCGTTGCAATTGGGACCGTGGCCGCTATAGTCCGCGCGAATTTGCCCTTGATCGGCCTGACTCTGTGCTCGTGCCGGTTTGCTCCCAAGGAATAGCCCGAATGTTTATTACCCCTGCCTTTGCCCAGGCCGCCGGCGCCACCGACACCAACAACTTGTTGATGTCGCTGCTGCCCTTCGCGCTGATCTTCATCATTATGTATTTTCTGATCATCCGGCCCCAGCAAAAGAAGGCGAAAGAGCACAACGAATTGGTGAAAAATATCCGTCGAGGTGACACCGTCATCACGTCAAGCGGTCTCGTCGGAAAGGTCACCAAAGTGGTGGATGACGACCAGATCGAGTTCGAGATAGCGGACGGCGTCCGGGTGCGGCAGATGCGGCAGATGATTTCGATTGTCCGCGCCAAGGGCGAGCCGGCCAAGGGCGAGCCGACGAAAGGTGAGTCGGCAAAGGGCGCCGCTAAAGGGGATGGCTCCAAGGACGACGCCGCGGCGAGCTAGGTGGTCCAGGCGATCATTCCTCGAATCTGACGAGTTATCTCGATGTTGTATTTTACACGGTGGAAGGCGCTGGCGATCATCATGACCGCTCTCGCGATCTGCCTGTGCGCCGTGCCTAACTTTTTTCCCGAGGCACAGGTCAAGACATGGCCGAAATGGGCGCAACGCCACATCGTGCTCGGACTTGATCTTCAGGGCGGTTCATATCTGCTGCTTGAGGTCGATTCCAACTACGTCAAAAAAGAGAAACTTGATCAGGTTCGCGATGACGCCCGCAAGACGCTACGCGACGCACGGATCGCTTATACCGGCCTTGCCGCCAAGAATGGCGCCGTCGAGGTCCGTATCAGCAAAGAGGAGGAATTCCAGACCGCGCTCGGCAAGTTGCGTGAGTTATCGCAGCCGCTTGGAGGTCTGCTCGGCTCGAACGGCCAGCGTAGCCTCGAAGTCAGCAGCGCGGACGGCGGGTTGGTTCGCCTGACGGTGCCGCAGGCTGCCATCACTGACCGCATCCGCCAGTCGGTTGAACAGTCGATTCAGATCATCGAGAAGCGCGTCAACGAACTCGGCACCGTCGAACCCCTGATCCAGCGTCAGGGTGCCGACCGCATTTTGGTACAGGTGCCGGGGTTGCAGGACCCAACGCGGCTGAAGGAAATCCTCGGCAAGACCGCCAAGATGGACTTCCGCATGGTCGATTCGAGCGTTTCTCCTGATCAGGCCGTGCAGGGCCGGGTGCCTGCCGATTCCGACGTGTTGATGAGTTCGCAGGCGCCCAAGACGCCTTATGTCGTCAAGAAGCAGGTGCTCGTCTCTGGCGGCGATTTGACCGATGCTCAGCCAGGATTCGATTCGCGTACCAGCGAGCCGATCGTGACTTTCCGCTTCAACAGCAACGGCGCGCGAAAATTCGCCCAGGCGACGACCGAAAACGTCGGACAGCCGTTCGCCATCATCCTCGACAATGAGGTGATTTCGGCGCCGGTCATCCGCGAACCGATCACCGGCGGCTCCGGTCAGATTTCCGGGAATTTCACTGTGCAGGAGGCCAACGATCTTGCGATCCTGCTGCGTGCCGGTGCGTTGCCGGCACCGCTGACAATCATCGAGGAGCGCACCGTCGGACCCGGCCTCGGACAGGATTCGATCGAAAAGGGCGAACTCGCGGCCTATGTCGGATCGATCATGGTGATCCTGTTTATGCTGCTGACTTATCGGCTGTTCGGGGTATTTGCCAACATCGCCGTTGCCATCAACGTCGCCATGATCTTCGGCGTGCTATCGTTGCTGAACGCAACACTGACGCTGCCCGGCATTGCCGGCATCGTGCTGACGGTGGGCATCGCGGTCGATTCCAATGTGTTGATCTATGAACGCATCCGTGAAGAAATCCGGGGCGGTCGTACTGCTATTTCGGCCATCGACGCCGGCTTCAAGCGGGCGCTGGCAACGATTCTGGATTCCAACATCACGACGTTCATCGCTGCCGCCGTGTTGTTTTATATCGGCACCGGCCCGGTGCGCGGGTTCGCCGTAACGCTCGGCATCGGCATCATTACAACGGTGTTCACTGCATTCGAGGTGACCCGGCTGATCGTCGCGACCTGGGTGCGCTGGAAGCGACCGCAAACCGTGCCGATCTGATGACCCGGAGCCGGCTGTGACCCAATGGATTTTACTCGGGCTCGGTGCCCTCATCGTCGTACTGACCATCGTCAGTTGCTTCGGCCTGCTGCCTTCGCTGCGGATCGTTCCGGACGACACGCGTTTCGATTTCACGCGCTTCCGCCGCATCAGCTTTCCGATTTCCGCCGTGCTTTCGATCGTCGCGATCACGTTGTTCTTCACGCATGGCTTGAATTTCGGCATCGACTTCAAGGGCGGCACGCTGCTCGAGGTGCAAGCCAAGTCGGGCGAGGTTGACATCGCGGCGATGCGCTCGACGCTGAACGGCCTCGGCCTCGGCGATGTCCAGCTTCAACAGTTCGGCGGCCCGACGGAAGTTCTGATCCGCGTCGCCGAGCAGCCGGGCGGAGACGCCGCACAGCAGGCTGCGGTCCAGAAGGTGCGCGGCGCGCTGGGCGACAGCGTCAACTATCGCAGGGTCGAGGTGGTTGGGCCGCGCGTGTCCGGCGAACTCCTTGCCTACGGCATGATCGGCCTGATGCTGGCGATCCTCGGCATCCTGATGTATCTCTGGTTCCGGTTTGAGTGGCAGTTTGCGCTCGGAGCCATGGTCGCGAACGTCCATGACATCGTGCTGACCATCGGCTTTATGTCGATTTCGCAGGTCGACTTCGACCTCACCAGCATCGCGGCGCTTTTGACAATTCTCGGCTACTCGCTCAACGACACCGTCGTTATTTACGACCGGATCCGCGAGATGCTGCGGCGTTATAAGAAAATGCCGATGCCCGAACTGCTCAACGCGTCCATCAACTCGACGCTTTCGCGCTCGATCATCACTCACGTCACGGTGACCCTGGCGCTGGTCGCTTTGCTGCTGTTCGGCGGGCCGGCCATCCACAGCTTCACCGCGGTGATGACCTTCGGCGTGGTGCTGGTCGGCACCTACACCTCAATTTTTATCGCGGCTCCGATTTTGATCTACCTTGGCGTCGGCGAGAGCCGTGCCGATGTCGAGGAGAAGCCGGCTAAATCGCAGAAGCCAGCAAAGCCGTGAGTGCCGACCTGCCGGGCGTGCCGCATCTTCCGCGGCCGGCCGTCATCGAGGCTTATGGCAACGGCGGCTTTCGCTTCGACACCATGTCGCATCGCGGTTCGCTGCTTTGCCTGCCGGACGGCGTCTGGGCGTGGCCCGTAACGCGCGCGGATGACATCGACCGTCATGCGCTGGCGCGTGTGTTTGCGGGCTCGCCTCTAATCGATACGCTGTTAATCGGTACCGGGACAGAGGTCTGGCTTGTTCCCACCGAGCTGCGCACAGCCCTGCGCCGCGTTAACATCGGAGTGGACACCATGCTCACGGGACCGGCGATCCGGACTTACAACATCATGCTGGGCGAACGGCGCAGGGTCGCGGCGGCGCTGATAGCCGTTCCATGACAAACGCGAGGACGAGGCAGCGCCTGACGGCGCTGATAGCCGTTCCATGACAAACGCGAGGACGAGGCAGCGCCTGACGGCGCTGATAGCCGTTCCATGATTTCCTCCCGCCATCGGCAGCGCCTGACGGCGCTGATGCCGTATA
Source organism: Nitrobacter sp. TKz-YC02 (assembly GCF_049852135.1). Taxonomy (NCBI): domain Bacteria; kingdom Pseudomonadati; phylum Pseudomonadota; class Alphaproteobacteria; order Hyphomicrobiales; family Nitrobacteraceae; genus Nitrobacter; species Nitrobacter sp. TKz-YC02. The sequence continues at coordinate 1,960,417 of NZ_CP180728.1, read as the reverse complement.
GTGGCAAGCGTCATGTCGATGAGCTCCCTATAGGTGAAATACTCTAGCGCGCATGATTGTGGTGTCATGAACGGTACAACGGAGAACACGTCCGCGGCGTTTTGCGCGGAACTCGTGCGAACTCATGACTTCGACAACTATGCGACGACTTTGTTCGCGCCCCTCCGGTGTCGTCGTGCTCTGCTGGCTCTCTATGCTTTCAACGTGGAGATCGTCAGGGTACGAGAGCAGATCACCCAGCCGTTGCCGGGCGAAATCCGCCTGCAATGGTGGATCGATATGGTTAGCGGCGCTGGACATGGCGGCGTTGAAGGTAATCCAGTCGCGGCAGAACTTCTGCTGGCGATCCGGGATCATGATCTGCCGGTCGAGCTGTTGTCGCGACTGATCGAAGCGCATCAGTTCGATCTCTACAACGATCCGATGCCGGACATAACAGCATTAGAACGATACCTCGGCGATACATCGTGCGCGCTGTTTTCGCTCGCCTCGCGCGTCGTCGGACACCGATCGGACGAGACGGACCATCTGGCGCGGCACGCTGGTCTCGCGGGCGGTAGGGCGCGGGTTATCGCGAAATTCGGTTTTGACGCTTCGCGGCGGCAGTCGTATGTGCCGCTGCCGTTGCTGGAGCAGCACGGCGTCGATCTGGAACAGATATTCGCGGGCCGGGACACGCCTTCACTTCGCACGGCCATTGGCGAACTGGCCGATGAAGCACGATCGCATCTGGAGGTGGCGCTGAGTCTGCTGCCCAACCTGCCGCCGCAGTCTCGCGGTGTCTATCTTCCATTGGTGATTGTGCGCCGCGCACTGAATGATGTCATCGGCCCTGACATCAATCCCTTTTCGGCGCGGCCCGTATCGCGGCTGCGTATCCTGTGGACCATGTGGCGGGCATCGCGCACTCGGCCGTTTCGCGGTTGAACGAGGTCAGGACGGCAGCGCTCGGTCGGTCGATTCGAAGTTGAAGCGGTCTCGAAGGTTTTTCCGGCTACCCAGAATATCGCGGAAGAATTCACGATCTTCCGGACTAGTGATCAACGGCTCAATTAGATCGATCTGGTTCATTGCGATGAGTTGCAGGATTTCGGTACGCACTTTGCCGCCGGCACCGCGTGGAAGGCGCGAAACGACCTGGATGTGCTCGGGAGGTTTCGGCTCGTTTGCAGCGGCGAGCGTAGAATGCAACCGCGCTTCGAGTTCGGGCAGGTCTGCCTCGACAAAGGCGTAAAGTCCGACACCGCTGCGGCGGTCCGCGAAGGCAACGATGGCGGCATCACGCACCGCAGGATTCTCCCTGATGCGAGCGACCAGCACAGGAGCATCGTTGACGAGACGTCGGCCCCCGCCTTCGCGGTCGGTGAAACTGAACAGGCCGCGCGTGATGGCTTGGTAGACCTTTTTGCCGGTCATCAGCCAAATGCGCGCAATGACCGACTTTCGCTCAAGTAACTTACGCTCGCGTGGCGTCAGGGCGTCGGGCGCATAGGTGCGTTTGTGTTTGAGAAGGTGCCGCAGGTCTTCGTAAGCCGCGATGCGAAACAGGCGTGATCGCCGTTTGAAGCACGCGGCGAGCTGAAAGTCCGTCAGATAGGCGTTGCCTTCGTTGCCGCGCAGCCAGTTCTGTTCCTTGGCAAGATCATTGTGGCATATGCCGGCGCGATGCAACTTGCGCAGCGCTGCCTTGGCCGATCGGAAGTAGGATAAGTCACCGTGGGGTCTTGCGAGATGCAGCGCCACGCCATCGATGAAGTCTCTCACCAATGCGCTGCGGCCGCTCCACAAAAGTTTTGGGCCGACGCCGAGATCGCGAGCGAGCGTCAGCGCCTTACGTTCCCGCTCGAACAAATGCCTTGCCACAAGGTGCGACCACCAGGGCACCTGATCGAGACGCCGCAGCACCGCGTTGATCTCGCCGGAGGCTGTCCGAAGCCGCCCGCGCTCCACGGTCGAAAACACGTCGCGCTTCAGCAGGACTCCTTCAGTCCAGCTCGTGGACAGGAATGCTGCGTCCTGCTTTGGAAGTGACATGAATGATCCTGGAGATGGCGTGTTGAACCTATGCCGCGGCTGCCGGACGAAGTGCATTCGCGATCCAGCGATCGAGGTCCGACAGCGCGCGCGCGCAGATCGCCTGTTTTTTTGCGATTGCCTTTTCGTTGCCACGCAGGCGCGTGCCGTCCGATTTTTTGTTTGGTGGATTAACGAGCGGCGGAAACAATCCGAAATTGATATTCATCGGCTGGAAAGAGCGGGGTCCAGCGTCAATGGTCTCGATGTGGCCGCCCGTGATGTGGCCGAGCAGCGCGCCCAACGCCGTCGTCTGCGGCGGGGCCTCAAACGTGTGTGTCCGTGCATCCGCAGCGGCATAGAGTCCGGCTATCAGTCCGATAGCGGCGGATTCCACATAACCCTCGCATCCGGTCATTTGACCCGCAAAGCGCAGCCGTGGTTCGGCACGCAGCCGTAGCTGGGTGTCAAGGAGCTTCGGCGAGTTCAGAAATGTGTTGCGATGCAAGCCGCCGAGGCGGGCAAACTCCGCGCCTTCAAGACCGGGAATGGTACGGAAGATGCGAGTCTGCGCGCCATGTTTCAGTTTGGTCTGAAAGCCAACGATATTGTAAAGGGTGCCCAGTCTGTTGTCCTGGCGCAACTGGACGACGGCGTAGGGCTTGGTGGTGGGATCGTGCGGGTTGGTAAGGCCTACCGGCTTCATCGGACCGTAGCGCAGAGTTTCGCGGCCGCGTTCGGCCATGACCTCGATCGGCAGGCAGCCGTCGAAGTAGGGGGTGTCGGTTTCCCAGTCTTTGAAGTCTACCTTCTCGCCCTCAATCAGCGCGTCCACAAAGGCGTGATACTGCGCTTCGGTCAGCGGACAATTGATGTAATCGGCGCCGCTGCCGCCCGGACCAGCCTTGTCATAACGAGACTGGAACCAGGCTTTCGACATATCGATGGAGCCGCGATGAACGATTGGCGCGATGGCGTCGAAAAAGGCGAGCGCGGATTCGTCGGTCAATGCGCGGATCGCGGCGGCGAGAGGGGCCGAGGTGAGGGGACCCGTGGCGACGATGACGTTGCTCCAGTCCACGGGCGGCAAGCCATCGATTTCGGCACGGTCGATCTCGATCAGCGGATGGGAGTCAAGAGCTTCGGTGACCGCAGCGGAAAAGCCATCGCGATCCACTGCGAGCGCTCCGCCTGCCGGAACCTGATTAGCATCGGCGCAGCGCATGATCAGCGACCCTAGCCGGCGCATCTCGGCATGTAAGAGTCCGACCGCATTATTGGAAGCATCATCGGATCGGAACGAATTTGAACAGACCAGCTCTGCCAGCCCGTCGGTCCGGTGCGCCGCGGTCATTCGGTGCGGTCGCATCTCGTGCAGTATCACTCGAACGCCCTGACTCGCGACCTGCCAAGCTGCTTCCGAACCTGCCAGGCCGGCGCCGACGATATGGACCGTAGCGCGGGAGGATTCAAACTGTGTCATGGGACGAGGGGTAGCGCGTTTTCAAGTCAAAAGGAACGCGTTAGCGCGAGTAACCGCGACGGCACTCTCGTTTCCTTGTATGATCCCGTTTTGGATCGGGAACAGAAATGGATGCTGATCTGGCACTTGCAACGCGTGGACGGTATTCGCGTCCGGATCCGGTCTACCAGGAATGCTGACTGTGGAACGCAGCGGCTGCCTCGGTTGGCCAGCGAGCGAGTTCAAAAGCTCCTGACACCGAGACAGCCTTGCGAGAACGAGCGTCTTTCCGTCAATCCGAACTGTCGAAGAACCGGTGCTTGCGCCCGTATGGGGGCAACAAGACGGACGGGAAATCGGCCGCGTAGCGCTTTTCTTTCTCCGTTTCCGGAGGCTCGTGTGCTGACGACGTCAAAGGGCTCTCGATCGCTTTGCGATAGAGATGCCACGTCGCATGACCCAGCAACGGCATGACGATCGTGAGGCCAAGGAAGAAGGGAATCGACCCGAGCGTCAGCAAGACAGCAACGATCAGACCCCATTCCGCGGCTGCGATTGGATTCTTCGCTACCACGCGCATTGACGTCAGCATGGCATCGCTCATGTCAGCGTGTTGATGAAGCATCAGCGGGAACGATACAATGCTGATGCACAGCGCGACGGCTGCGAACAGGAACCCGACGCCGACACCGATCATGATCATGCGCCAGCCCTCGGACGTGGCGAAGACCTGCGTGAAGAAATCGGGAATTGCCGCTGCCGGAGTGTTACCGAAGGTGGACACGTAGATCGCGTGAGCCACTGCCACCCACACGAAGAAAATGACTAGGAGCAAGCCGCCCAGTCCAAGCATCGATCCAAACGACGGCGCCCGTAGCACGCCGAACGCATGCCAGGCGGAGGCTTCTTGGCCGAGTTCGCGCCGATAGCTCAGTTCATAAAGTCCTAGCGCCGCAAATGGCCCGATCAGGGCAAAACCGGCGGCGACCGGAAACAGGAGCGGTAGGACCGAGTAGCCAAGCGCTATTCGCGCTAAAACAATGCCAATTATGGGATAGATAACGCAAAGAACGATGGCGTGGCTGGGAACCGCTTTGAAGTCTTCCCAGCCCAGCCTCAACGCATCGAGGAGGTCGGGTAAGCCGATGTGACGGACCACAGGTCTGTCTGCGCCGGCCATTCCCGAGTGTGACGTAATGTCAACAGGATAAGTGGCCATGTTCGTTGTCTCCCTTTCGCGGGTCGATCTCTGGCCGCCGGAAGGCGCGAGTTCGCCCCTCGGAAACGATCACGATCAAGACCAGACGCAAGGGCAAGCAACCTGGTCTTGCCGCGACCTGTAAGACCATTCTAATTCCGATCTGCGATTTTAGTTGCTCACGGTTGAGTGAATTTTGATGTCACTCTGCGCCCGGGTGACCGGCATGCCGCGCACACGTTGGTTCGACTGCTTACCTGCCGTTTTTGTTGTTGCAGGGAGTGTGAAACTGGCGCCGACTGCGCTTCCAGCATTGTCCGCATTGGCAAGCCACAGTGAGCCGGTTAGTCTTTTGGCGATCCGGCGGAAACAGACGCGCGGTTCCACCGCGAATTTGGTTCAAAGACTGAAGCAATTGGGAGCGGCACAATGAGCATATTTGGAAAGATCATGAGCGCCGTCTTCGGCACGCACGCCGAAGCGGCAACACCGACAGGTGAAGCTGGTAGCGGCGCTGCGCCCTCGTCAGAGGGCTCGGCATCGAAGGGCGTCGACGTCGCGGCCATTCTCGACAAAGCCGTCGCCGCCAAGAAGGAAAAGCTGGCATGGCGGACTTCAATCGTTGATCTGATGAAGGCGCTTGATGTCGACTCCAGCCTGAGTGCTCGCAAGGAACTGGCAAAGGACCTGAAATACCCGGGCGACACCAACGATTCCGCGGCGATGAACATCTGGCTGCATAAGCAGATGATGGCTCAACTGGCAGCTAACGGTGGCAAGTTGCCTCCCGACATGAAGCACTGATAGGATAGAAGAGCGCGCACTCTGGACGGTCCGCCGATGGACACGTCGTCTCGATGAGAGAAAGGCGTGCGTTTTGATGAGGCTGCGAACGCATGCGTTAGATGCGGCCTCATTCCACTCGGTCGGCTTCTTCCGGATGCTTGTCGAGATAAGCGGCCACGAACCCGCAGCGGGCTGCAACCTTGAGGTCATCGGCCCGGATCAGCGTCAGCGCGCCCTTCACCAACGTCGAGGCGATGCCGCCGCGCAGTTCGCGTGGCACTTCTGTGTGAGTGATGACGACCATACCGGGCGCAAGGCGGTACTTTGCGAAAGCAACGCCGCCTTCGGCTTCAAGTTCAAACCGGCTCAGGGCTTTGTTGTCGTTGACGGCGGTCATTCCTGCGCTCAAATCCCTTCGGTCCCGCCACCCTCAGTTCCCCGCCACGGCGCGCTGCTTCATCTGGTGGCGACACATGTTGCGAGACCCAAAATCTGACCTGAGCACTCTTCGAGACGAGGCCTCGCGCCTTCTCACAAATTCGGCCTCAGCAGATCGGCATAATCCGGATTTTTCTCGAGCCACGCCTTCACGAAGGGGCATTGAGCGCTAGCCCTGAATTTATCCGCGCGTACCTGATCCAGCGCGCCCTTCACCAGCTCTGAGCCGATGCCCTTGCCTTCGAGTTCGGGCGGCACCTTGGTGTGCGTGAAGACCAGAACCCCGTCCAGAAATCGATAGTAGGTTGCAGCGATATGCCCGTCCACTTCGAGTTCGTAGCGATGCTTTTCCATGTTGTTGACGACTTTGGACATTTCACAGCCTTTTGTTCTTTATGCCTGAGAGGCAACATTCAAAGTTTTAGTGGACCAGTCAACAGCCGCAGAACACCTGCGGCTTGTCATTTCTGCGCCATTGCTCGCCTTGGATGACGCCAGACCACGCTTGGATGAGGAGGGTTGGGTAAAGGCGTGTTAGCCGAAGTGCAACCCGCAAATTTGGACCCTTTGGTGCTGCCGGCGGACCCTAGGTCGCGCTATTTGGCCGCGGTTGGCTGGACAAGACCTCGGCGGGATGGCATCAAACCTGTCGAAATGCGAACCCTTGCGGAGGGTCCGTGAAACTCCCGCGACGGATTTGCGGCAATGAAGCAGTTTTTCCTCAAACTCTTTACCTGGTGGAATAGCCAGACCTTCGGTACGCAACTTTGGACCGCGCGATTTGGTGAACTGGTCGGCAAGGACAGCCAAGGTAACTGCTATTACCGGACGCGGGGCGGGAAGATCGACCCGACGCTTGGCTTCGAGCGGCGCTGGGTGATCTACAATGGCCTTGCGGAAGCCAGCCGCATTCCGCCCGAATGGCATGGCTGGATTCATCACGTCGTGGATGTTCCACCTACCAAAGAGAACTATCAGCCGCGCGAATGGCAGAAGCCGCATGTGCCGAACATGACCGGGACGCCGGCAGCCTATCGACCGTCCGGCTCGACGCTAGCGAGCGGCCGCCGTCCGAAGGCGACCGGCGATTACCAGCCCTGGACACCGGGGCAGTAGAAAACCGGCATCAACGCGGTGATGCCGGTCATGCGAGTATGCGCTGTCAGCGCTTGGTGGCCGCGAAAATGCCGCTGCCGAGATAATTGTTGTCTCCCGAAATCCCAACGCGCCCGCCCATTTCGCCGACCGGACTGCTCGGACCCTGGAAGAAGCTGCCTTGCAGGGTCATACTACGATTGTTGTTGTTACCGGCGATCGTACCGCCGAAATTGCGTGGGTCGGTGTTGAAATTAACGTTGCCGGAATAGTTGGTGTTGTCGAGATTGGTCACGCTCACCGCTCCGGTGCGCGCTGCGAAATCGACGGTGTTGGAGAAACCGCCGGCGACGAAGCTCCCATCATTTACGTTGGCAATGACGTGTCCGGTATAGGTTGCTTGGCCTATCGTTGGGACATCGCCAATGCTGCCCACTGGCCGGCCGGCGACCCAGGTGCCCACGAGGACTTCGCGCGGGGTTTGGGCTGTGTTGTTCGGATGAGCGCTCGTCGATTCGACCGACCAGAAACCCCAGCGCGTATACTCGCACTGACAGGGCGTCAGGTTCGGAATTGCGCCGTTGACGATCTGGCTGGTGGCTGCGCCGTTGGCTGACACCATCACGCCGTTAACCGGTACGCCGTTGACAACACTGTTGTTGGGCGTGTTCGCGTAGAAATTGTTGTAGTCTACGTAAGCGCTGTTGGCCGGACCGCTCGATCCTTTCGATCCGAACTCGAACAGCGCGTGAAACGTGCCGGCAAGCTGCGTGAACGGATTTCTCGAGTCGAATGCGTAGATATCCAGGTTTCCCTGAACGCGATTATTGGCGGCGTCGAGGGTGATTTCGGATGTACCGGTTACCGAGGTCTGATTGCCAGTGACGATGTACAGTCCGCCGGCATATCCGCGCAGCGTCACCGACGGCCGCGCGTTGGGCGGGGGAGTGTTGTTGTCCGTCGGTAGAGGGTTGTGATTATCCGGCGGTGAATGGTCCGGAAGCTGATCCTGTGCGATCTGTTGCACCGCCTCCGCCTGATTGGAGATCTGGATCGACTGGGTAAAGGCTGACGAGATTGCGCTGAGTTGCTCGACAATAGGGGGCGGAGCGGGAGTGGGAGGAGCACCCGATCCGGTCACCATTCCGTTGGAGGACCCTGTCGCTCTTTGCGCGGCCGTCGCAATATTCTTCGCCGATGCTGCGCCTGCGCGGACGCCGCCCGTTTGACCGGACGCGCTCTGGAAGACCGCTATCTGCTGCTGCACGAACCCTGGCGGCGGTAGGTCGGGTGGTGTTGGGGGGGCTCCCGCTTGCGTCTGGGTGAACTCGCCGGCGCCCAGTGCGACGGACCGGCCGCCGGACGTGACGGTCATTGTGCCGTAGCCGGAATAGATGCCGCCTTTTCCGTCGGTCATCATCACGCCGCCACGAATGCCGATCAAAGCCGACGCGGTCTTGATCTCGGCATCGCCGTTGTGGCTGATCTGGCCACCTACGAAACGCAGCGCTCCCTTGCCGAGAGTTGCCGCCAGCTTGCCGGTGTTGGCTTTCGGGTCATAGACGTATTCATCGATTGTGAGGTCGCTGTTCGGACCGATGGTCATCGAGGTCTTGTCGAGGAACAGCAACTGCACCGAGCCGCTAGCCTTGGTCTGGATGTGTTCCTTGTGGGCAATCGATTGGCCGATGACGATGGTTTTCAGGTTGGCGGTTGCGGCAGGGTTGACTGCCGATGCAGTGCCGACCTGCTGAGCCTGCACCGTTGCGCCCCCGAGCGCCAGCGCAGCCGCCGTCATCGCGATATAAAGCCCCCCCGTCCGGCTCATGGCAATTCCCGACACTCAAAACTGACAAACCCGGGGCAAGTATAACCTTGAATAATCGGAATGCGCTAACCTCCGATCCTCTCAAAAACCCTATACGAGCGATTGATCGCGTCTGTTGCCGTAAATCCACGCTGAGCACCTGCATCCTCAGAACCTGCGGAGTGGGGCGTGCCACCCGCCTTGCGGGTGGCGCCGATCCGGCACTAAAGGGGACAGCGGTTCGCCCCTCGGTGTCGTCTGTATCTGCGTTCCGCGCGACCAGTTACTCGATGGGGAAAGCGCACTGCAGCAGCCGTCAGTGGACGCGGAGCAGGCCGCCCTTTCCCCGCCGCAATCGACGTGTTAACCGGATGCTGCGAGCGGCTCGGAGCCTTTAATCCCTGTACAATGGTCCGGCCCTGATTCGAGCCTCACAAAGCCGCGCATGATGTTTCGAACTATTGTTATAGCCGGTTGTTCAGCTTTTGCGAGCGCTGCCCTCGTCGTTGCCGCGCCTTCTGCGCACGCCCAAATTGGTAATATTTTTTCAGACTCTCCGCCGCGTCCGCCCGGCGCAATTCCACAGGGTCAGGTCGCGCCTGAGGACGACGAGGAAGAAGTGCCCGACTTGCCGCAACAAGGACGGGTACTGCCGGCGCCGATGCATCCTGCGCCGGGGCAAGGTGCTCCACCGCCCGGCCCGGTTCAGTCCCAGCCACTGCCGCCGCCGCCCGGCACCACCGTGGTTCCGCAGAATGCCCCAAGTGGCAATGCTCCAGGTGGCGTAGCCGTCGCGCCGCCTTCACCTCCTAAGGCTCCCGAACAGAGTTCCACGCGACCGGCGCCGCCAACGCCGGCCACGCTGCAACCCGGCGACGAGGTCGTCACCGAGGCCCCGGCCGAGAAGGTTGTGAACAAGAAGGCGGCATTTTCCGGCCTCGACAAGATCACTGGCCGCATCATCCATTTCGATGCGGATGTCGGAGAAACGGTGCAGTTCGGCGCGCTGCGGGTGAAGACCAACGCTTGCTATACGCGGCCCGCGACCGAAGCCGCTAATACTGACGCCTTTGTCGAGGTCGATGAGATTACGCTTCAGGGCGAGGTGAAGCGGATTTTCTCCGGCTGGATGTTCGCGTCAAGCCCGGGCCTGCATGGCGTCGAGCATCCGATCTATGACGTCTGGTTGACCGACTGCAAGGATCCGGAGACGACTGTTATCGCCGCGCAGCCGGATGAGCCGAAGCCCGCGCCGCCTTCGACCAAGCGCCCACGGCCATCCGCGCGCCAGTCGCGTCAGCCGGCACCGCCATCCCAACCGGCGCCATCGCCTCCGCCACAAAGGCAACCGCAGGGCAATCCTTCGTTCCCGCCGTTCGGGCGATAGTCCTGAAAGCCTCAACTACGGTTGGCCGGCCGGGAGGCAATTTTGGGTGGCGCTCTCGTGGTCCGTCCGTTGCTATAACGATTTATTCGCATCTGAGGGCCTATTGCTCCGATCGGCCCATTATCGTCGGCGATTCGAAACATTGCCAATCAGCCCATACGAGTGCCGCAGCCTAATTTTCTGGAGCTACTTACGATGCGTTTCATCGAGAATCTGCGAATCGGCACAAAGCTCGCGATCACATCGTTGCTCAGCGTCGTCATGGTTGTCGCACTGATCTATGCTCAGATGAGCGGTAGCGATGCGGTGCGCCAAGCCAACGAGAAAGCAGAAAATCAGAATCTGCTCGCAATGAAAGGCATCGAAGCGAAATCATCGACTCGCGGCATGATGATCGGAGTCCGTGATATTCGTCTCGCAAGCACGCGGGCGCAGCTGCTGGCCGCACAAGAAGATGTCGTTAATCATTACAAGGCTGCACGAGGATTCATCAGTGAAGCCCTTAAGCTTTCGAAGTCGGCCGAAAACCGTGCGAGACTTGAGAAGATGAATCAGCTTGCCGACCAGTATCTGAACAATGCGGCAAAGCCGATTGGCGCAGCTCGCGGCGAATTGCTGGAGATCGAAGCAAAACAGGGTGCCGACATGAAGGTGGATGTCGGTGCGGGGCTTGCCAAGCTTGAGAATGAGGCTGTCCGACTGACGAAGGAAGTCGCCCTACCGACAGCGAAGGAGTTGGCCGAAGTCTCGGAGAAGGTCGTCGAGTTCGCCACGGGGCGCGTTGAAGAGGAAAAAGCAGCGGCGGCACGCGAAGGAGCGTCGGCTGAACGGATCTCGATGATACTCGGTGTCGCGGTTGCACTGCTGCTAATCGGCGCCTGCGTCTTGTCGATCGTCACTATTGCCAAACCGATCTCGGCGCTGACCAAATCCATGCTGGAACTGGCCGAAGGCAATTTCTCGGTCGTGCTGCCAGGACTTGGCCGCAAGGACGAAGTTGGCGCCGTCGCTGCCGCCGTCGAGAGGTTCAAGGTTGTGTCCGAGCAGAAGGCTCGCGAGGAAGCCGAAGCGAAGAGGAATCAAGACGAGATTGCCACCCAGCAGCGGAAGGCCGACATGATCAAGCTGGCCAATTCGTTCGAAGCTGCCATAGGCGAGATCGTCGAAACAGTCGCGTCCGCCTCGACCGAACTGGAAGCCTCGGCCAGTACGCTGACGTCCACAGCCGAGCGAGCCCAGCACCTGACAACGACGGTTGCGGCTGCTTCCGAGGAAGCATCGACCAACGTTCATTCAGTTGCCGCCGCAACCGAAGAGTTGGCATCGTCCGTCACCGAGATCGGCCGTCAGGTGCAGGAATCAGCGCGCATTGCGAATGAAGCAGTCGACCAAGCCCGCAAAACCAATGATCGCGTCGGTGAGCTGTCTCGTGCCGCGGGCCACATAGGAGAGGTCGTTGAGCTGATCAACACAATTGCAGGTCAGACAAACCTGCTTGCCCTCAACGCTACTATCGAGGCGGCTCGGGCGGGCGAGGCTGGCCGGGGCTTTGCGGTGGTTGCTTCCGAGGTGAAGGCGCTCGCCGAGCAGACCGCGAAAGCCACCGGCGAGATCGGCCAGCAAATTTCAGGCATCCAGGCCGCGACGCAGCACTCGGTCGATGCCATCAGGGAGATCGGCGGCACGATCGAGAAGCTCTCGGATATTGCCTCGATCATCGCGGCAGCGGTGGAAGAACAAGGGGCTGCGACGCAAGAAATCTCGCGGAACGTGCAGCAGGCCTCACAAGGGACCCAGCAGGTATCTTCCAACATTGCCGACGTACGGCGCGGTGCGGCGGAAACAGGCACAGCCTCGTCACAGGTGTTATCGGCGGCGCAGTCACTGTCCAGTGACGGAAACCGGCTTAAGCTCGAAGTCGGGAAATTCCTGAATTCAGTTCGAGCTGCGTAAAGACACTGCCACGCGCTGGGCGCGCCAAAGGCGTTCCAGTGCGGTCGATGGCAAGTGCCGAAGATGTCACCCGCGGCCGGCGATAATCCGGAGCGCTTCGGTGCCTGGCACCGGCCGGTCAAGCGGCAGCGTCCCGAAATCGGCGTCGCCTTCCAGCGCAACATCCAATAAGGCCCGGTAGCGCCGGCGCGGGATTTCAATTGCACCGAATCCGCGCAGATGGTCGGTCACAAATTGGGTGTCGAGCAAGACGAAGCCTCCCGCGATCAATCGGGCGACCAGATGCACGAGCGCGACCTTCGACGCATCCCGCGCGACATGGAACATGCTCTCCCCAAAAAACGCGCGGCCGAGCCTGACGCCATAGAGGCCTCCCGCGAGTTGGTCATTTTGCCAGACCTCGACACTGTGACAATGGCCGAGTTCGTGCAGACCTACATAGAGTTCGCGAATACGACGGTTGATCCAGGTATTGTCGCGTCCAGGTTGTGGCGCGGCGCAGCCGTCGATCACCGCGTCGAAGGCTGTATCGATGGTCACGGTGAAACTGTCTGATCGGACGGTGCGCGCGAGCCGCGACGGGACTCGGAAGCTCTCGAGCGGAATGACGCCGCGCATCTTCGGCTCGACCCAGAAGAGCGTCGGATCGTCGACACTTTCCGCCATCGGAAAAATGCCGCAGGCATAAGCGCGCAGCAGCAGTTCGGGCGTGATCTCGGACGAGGCGGTCTCGCGGGACATCCAGAGTCTTATAGCAGAGCTCTAAGTCTATCGCGTCGATAATCTGCTAAAGCGCGTCCAAAAGTCCAGACTGTTTGCCAACAGATCCCGCTCGAACAAGCGGATACTGCACAGTGTTTTTGATCGCGCTATTTGCCTTGCCTGAATGAAAACATGCAGTTCGCTTCTAATTCTGTGGAAACGAATTGAGCGCCGTTTTGAATCAGACGCCAGGTGCAGGCGCGTTTGCGGTTTGGTGCTGCCGTGCTCAGGCCGCGGTCGCAGATAAGGGTTCTGTGACTGGTGGAATTCCCCGGCGGAACCGCAACACGATACGCGTGCCTGCATGGGCGGGATCGCGTTCGGCTTGAGCGTCGAGCTTCTGCGCCATTGCGGAGACGATCCGCTGGCCCATCCCGGTCGAGCGCGGATCGGTCTTGGCATTGAGGCCAACACCATCGTCGGCGATTGACAGCACGACATCATCCCCATTGGTCGCGAGTTCGACGTGGATGGGGCCGGGGCCATCGGGATAAGCGTATTTGACTGAATTCATCACCAGTTCGTTGACGATGATTCCGATGGCCACGGCACGATCGGGATCGATCTCGATCGGTTGGGCCTTCAGGCCGAGACGTGATAGCTGGTTGCCTTCGGTGGAACGTCGGAGATCCTCGAGCAGAGCTTCAAGATACTGGTTGAGCAGGACGTTCTTCAGGTCGTGTGAGGTATAAAGCCGACGATGCACCTGCGCCACTGCTGCCACCCGTCCCATTGCATTCGTAAGGGCGGCCTTGATGTCTTCCTCGGGGCTTGAACTGGCTTGCAGGTGAAGCAGCGACGCGATGATCTGGAGGCTGTTGCCGATGCGATGATTGACCTCGCGCAGCAGCATCTCGCGCTCGGCGGCTAGCGCCGCATAGCGGTCGCGCGAGGCGCGAACCTCGGCTTCAGCCTCGTCGCGCGCTTTTCGAACGAGCGCTTGCCGGATCGCCACTTCAGCCGCGAGGTGCAACAGCGGAACGAATTCGCCGAGCGTATCTTTGACAAGATAGTCGGCAGCGCCCGCTTTGAGCGCGGTAACTGCGATTTTTGAGTCTTGCGAGGCGGTGACGAACACCACGGGGGGCGCGTCGGGAATTGCCAGAATCCGTCTTAGTGTTTCCAACCCGTCGAGGCCAGGCATATATTGATCGAGCGCTATCACATCGATGCCGCCTTGCGCGATGCGTGCGAGCCCGGATTCGCCGTCGGGCGCGTGCTCCACGCAAAATCCGTGGCGCGTCAGGCCGCGCTCCACCAGGCGAGCGAGCGCCTTGTCGTCATCCACGTACAACAGGGTAGGCTTGAGTTTCATGGAGTGGCCTGAGGTACCTGGATGATGGAGAAAAACAGACCGAGTTGCCGGATCGCGTTGGCGAAACTGTCGTAGTTCACCGGCTTCGTAATGTAGACGCTGCATCCGAGTTCGTAGCAACGCTTGATTTCCTGAGAATCGTCTGTTGTCGTCAGCACGATCACTGGTGCGCACTTTAGAACTTTGTTTTCCTTCACGTGCCGCAGGATATCGATTCCGGTCATGTCAGGCAGATTAAGGTCGAGCAGGATGAGCAGCGCCTCTCCCTTATGAGGCATACCGTTGCCATCCGCCCCAAAAAGGTAGTTGACGGCTTCCGTACCGTTGCTGAACGGCTTGATCTCATTGTTGACACCGGAACGCCGAATATTGCGCTCAATCAGCCGGGCGTGCCCCTCATCGTCTTCGATCATGATGATGGTGACTGGCGTGGTCATGATTGTTTGTCCCGGTTGGTGCCGATCCATGCGACAGGAAGCGTAACGGTAAATGTGCTGCCGGTATTAAGCTCTGACGAGACCGATATGGTTCCTCCGAGCCTTCGCACCAATGCACGGACGTGTGCGAGACCGATACCCTGGCCTGGCCGATCCTGCGGTCCCGCCCGGCGGAACAGATCGAAAATACGCTGGTGGTCCTTCGGATCGATGCCGCGGCCGTTATCTGTGATCTCGAAAATCGCAAAACCGAGCTTACGCCGACCGCGGATAGCAATATCACCGGGAACATTAGATTTGAGGTATTTCAAGGCATTGTCGATCAGATTGGAGAAAATCTGTTCGATCGCGATGCGGTCGCTAACAATATCCGGCAATGGTTCGACCCGGATCTGGGCGTTGGCCTCGGCGGCCTGATGCGCCACGGTGGATGCAATGCTCTCGATCAGGTCGCGCATGGTGATCGCAGAGGGGTGAAATTCGCGCCGGCCCTCGCGGGTGAGGCTGAGGATCGCGCTGATCAGCCGGTCCATCTTGGCGATCGACGACTTGATGAACCCGAGTGCCTCAGTGAAATCCTGTGACAATTGCTTGTCGGGTTCGTCGAGAACCGGTTCGATGGCAGCCGCTGAATCTTCCGTCGCCGGAAGCGGGAGGCCGTCGGGCCGGCTCAGGTCTACGATCCGTTTGAAGAGGTCGCCGCGCAGTTCCTCGAGCTCGCTGGTGAAGCCCATGATGTTGACCAGCGGCGAGCGCAGGTCATGGCTGACGATATAGGCGAAGCGTTGGATTTCTTCATTGGCCTCGCGGAGGTCGCTGGTGCGTTCCTCGACGATGGACTCGAGATTGAGATTGTTATCGCGCAACTGGGCTTCGGCGACGTCGCGCGCCCGGCTTGAGCGTCGCACCAAGAAGATCGACAGCCCTGCGAACACCACGACCAGTCCCGAACCGATGCTGGTGATCGATGCCGAGAGCGACTGGCTGGCATCGGCTGATGTCGCCCGCGTCGAGAACAGGCGACTTTCCTCAGCCCGCATCTCGCTGGCGAGGTTACGGATATGCCCCATGGCGTCACGGCCGGCCTCCTGGCGCGCGATCTCGGCAGCTTCGTTCTGCCGGTTCGCCAGCGTCAGGTCGATGCCGCGCCGCAACTCCTCGATCCGTTGATAGGTCTGCGGGATTATCTGCTGGAGCCGCTGCTGCTGATAGGGATTATCAATCGTCAGCGTTTTGAGCCGCTCGAAACTCGGCGAAATCTGGCTGCTCGCTTCCTCGAATGCGCTGCGGAATTCCGGTTTCTGCGTCAGCAGGAAGCCGCGCTGCGCGCTTTCGGCACGCCGCATCTGTAACAGGGCCAGCGAGATTTCATTCTCAATTTGCATGCTGTGCAGAACCCAGCGTGCGTCGTGGCGTGCCTTGTTGACAAAATAGACGGACATCGCACTGATCAGCGTCAGAACCACCAGACCTGCCGTCAGCAGGATCAGTTGGCCAAGCGTAGTGCGTGACGATCTGGTGGACGGCACCGTGATCGCATCATGTTCGGATCGAGACAGTCTGAATCGCCCCCGCGCGGTTACCGGCTATTTGCTAAACGTCTCAATCCGCAGTCGGTTCCGCACTTCTGCCCTACATAATTTCAGTCCGGGCGGAGTGGGTTCAGGCTCCTGTCAGACCGCCGCTGGAGAGGTACTGCTCCAGCCAATGGATGTGGTAGTCGCCGTCGATAATGCTTGCCTCGCGGACCAGCGCCCGGAAGAGGGGCAAGGTGGTCTCGACACCATCCACGACCATCTCGTCGAGTGCTCTGCGCAACCGCATCAAGCATTCTGCGCGCGTCTTGCCGTGAACGATCAGCTTGCCTACCAGCGAGTCGTAATAGGGCGGGATCACATACCCCTGATAAACGGCGGAATCGATCCGGACGCCGAGTCCGCCCGGCGGATGAAATTGCATGATTTTGCCGGGGGAGGGACGGAAGGTGACGGGATTTTCTGCGTTGATGCGGCACTCGATCGCGTGGCCGTTCACGACGATTTCCTTCTGGGTGGCGGGAAGGTCGCCGCCGGCGGCGATGCGAATCTGCTCCAGCACCAAATCGATGTCGGTGATCATCTCGGTGACCGGATGCTCGACCTGAATGCGGGTGTTCATTTCGATGAAATAAAACCTGCCGTCCTCGTATAGGAATTCGACCGTTCCGACGCCGAGATACCGTATCTCACTCATGGCCTTGGCAACGGTTTCACCGATCTTGTTTCGAGCCGCCGCCGTCAGCGCGGGCGAGGGACCTTCTTCCCAAACCTTCTGGTGACGCCGCTGGAGTGAGCAGTCGCGTTCTCCCAGATGAATGGCCCCGCCGCGGCCGTCGCCAAGCACCTGGATTTCGATGTGACGCGGTTTCTGCAGATATTTCTCTAGATAGACAGAGGCATCGCCGAACGCCGCTCTGGCCTCGTTCCCCGACGCGGAGATCGCCATCATCAGGTCGTCGGGTGTCTTGGCGATTTTCATGCCGCGCCCTCCACCGCCGGCGGCCGCCTTCACCAACACGGGAAAGCCGATCGCGTTGGCGATCGCCATGGCGTCGTCGTCGGGACCGATGCCGCCATCTGAGCCCGGGACCACCGGAATGCCGAGCCGCTTCGCGGTCTTCTTGGCTTCGATCTTGTCGCCCATGAGGCGAATGTGTTCGGCCTTGGGGCCAATGAAATGCAGGTGATGCTCGGCGAGAATTTCGGCGAAACGGGCGTTCTCGGACAAAAAGCCGTACCCGGGATGTACGGCATCGGCGCCAGTGATCTCGCAGGCTGCCAGCAGCGCCGGGATGTTGAGGTAACTGTCCTTCGTTGGCGGCGGTCCGATACAAACGCTTTCGTCCGCGAGCCGGACATGCATGGCGTCGGCATCGGCGGTGGAATGTACCGCCACGGTCGCTATACCCAGCTCCTTGCAGGCGCGCAGGATGCGCAGGGCGATCTCGCCGCGATTGGCTATCAGGATTTTGTCGAACATCACTGCGTCCGCGGTTCGAACGGCGTCATTCAATGATGACCAGCGGCTCGCCGAACTCGACGGGCTGACCATCCTCGACCAGAATCTGCTTGACGGTGCCCGACCGCGGCGACGGAATCTGGTTCATGGTCTTCATGGCTTCGATAATCAGCAGCGTTTGACCCGCGGCGACCTTGGAGCCGACCTCGATGAAGGGCTTGGCGCCGGGTTCCGATGCCCAATAGACCGTTCCGACCATTGGCGAAGGAACCATGCCCGGATGCTTGATGTCGGCAACGCTCGCAGCCGGCGCGGCGGCAGGGGCGGGCGCAGCCTGATAGGCGGCCGGTACTGCCGCCCCGACGGTGACATTGCGTGCGACACGTACGCGAAGTCCGTCGCGCTCGATTTCAATTTCCGTGAGCCTGGTCTCGTCGAGCAGCGCAGCGAGCTCGCGGATCACATCGCTCTCCTCGCGCGGTTCGTTGCCGGTTTTGATTTTTGTAGGTTCTCCGGGCTGGCGGGACATGATCTCGATCCGAAACTTTCTGGGAAAATGACTGATATGTCAGGGTTACTTTTTCGACGAGCTCACCGCACCGATTTTGGCGGCAAGGCCATTGATCGCGAGTCGGTAGCCATCAATCCCGAAGCCGGACAGGCTTGCGAACGCAGCTTTGGCCGTGAAGGAATGATGTCGGAAGTCCTCGCGCGCATGGATGTTGCTGATATGAACTTCGACGGTCGGAATTTTGACGGCAAGGAGCGCGTCATGAAGTGCAATAGAGGTGTGCGAGTAGCCGCCGGCGTTGATGACGATACCGGCCGCCTGTTTTGCATGAGCCTCGTGGATGAAATCGATCAGTTCGCCCTCACGATTTGACTGGCGGCAATCCGCAGCCAGTCCAAAATCGGTGGCCGTTTCGGTGCAAAGCTTTTCGACGTCAGCAAGGGTGGCGCGGCCATAGGTGTCCGGCTCTCTCGTCCCTAGCATATTAAGGTTCGGGCCGTTGAGCACGTAAATCGTTTTGGCCATCTGAATTCCCGAAACGGTCTCCGCCGCTGCGCGCCGGGGTTCGGGTCGTTATATGTAACAAGGGAGCCAAGGGGAAGCCTGAACACTCTCGGATTCGGCTTCAATATACCTCATGCTATTCGCGAGGAATCATTTAGAACATACAGAAATTATTCGTTAACCAACGTGAACCTGGTAACGGAGTGGGCGTCGCCTAGTTGAGCGGTTCCCCGCGGCGCGGGTCCAGGATGGAGGACCAGCGCCGCCAATAGGAACTTAGATCAGGCATCCAGAACCGCTACGATCTCCAGAGTGTGCGGGTCCACGACAACAATCTCGTTGCGGACCAAGAAGAACTGGTAGCCGCTCCAGGCCGGATAAATGTCAACGATTGCCGTTGGCAGAGGGTAGAAATTCACCGTTCGCGGCACCCGGGTTCCAACCGCAATCGAGAAATTGACATTGGTGACTGGCTGAACCCTTTCGTTCCTGATGACCGTTGTGATCTTGCTGCGTTGTTCGGTCGAAAGCTTGGCGCCGGAACTCGCCTGACCCGTGGTCGTGGTTGACTTCCTGTTGCTGTCGCCAGCGCTCTTGGAAGAGTCCGAATCCCTTCCGGTTCGCTCTGCGGAATTCCGATCGCGATCCTTGGACTTTCCGTCTCGGTCCTCAGCCCGCTGGTTTCGGTTCTCGTCCTTTCTATTGCGGTCCTCGCTCCGCATGTTCTTCTCAGATTTGCCGGGATCACTGCTCTGCGACCGCATGGAGTTCGACCTGTCGTGATCCATGTCGCTCCGAGCGCCTCGATTTTCATGAGGTGTCTTTTCGTAAGAGTCCATCGGCTTCGCCTGCATGTCGGAACTCGGAGACGGCACGTTCCGATCGGCCGAGCCGGGCGTCGACGGTGAGCTTTGCGAAGCGGCTGATCCACCGCCGGCACCTTGGCTCATACCTGTGCCCTGCGCGTAAGCAAATCCGGTTCCAACAATCAACGCCGCCGCTGCGGTTGATACGAGAAAGTGTTTCGTCATCGCTGTCTCCTCAGTGTGTGGGATGCCTTCAACAACGGCGCGAGGAGGAGCGATGTTCCGGCGCAAATGCGGGTTTCCGGAGATTGTTTTATGAATGCCTGATGAACGGGCGACGGCGTGCGAACGACATTCTACCGAGAGCGGCTGCCTTGAAGCAGCAGCAAGCAATCAGCAGGAGGCCTTGCCACAACGCGCCGTGTTTATTTTCTCCTTGAGGTTTTCGAGACCCACGGCGCCCACGACGACTTGCTTGCCGATGACGTAGCTTGGTGTGCCATTCATGCCCATGGACTCGGCAAGCTTGAAGTTCTCCTCGAGCGTGGCGCGCACCTCGGGGCTTGTCATATCCTTCTCGATCTTGGCGATGTCGAATCCGGCTTCCTTGGCGGCGGCCAACGCTCGCGACTTATCCGCTTGGCCGCGGCCGCCCAGAAGCTTCTGATGGAAGTCGAGGTATTTTTTTCCAGTGGGGTCCTGCATTCGCGCCGCCACGGCAACCTGCGCAGCCTCAACCGAACTCTGGCCAAGCACGGGAAACTCCTTCAGCACGATCTTGAGCTTTTGATCCGACTTCAGAAGCTCAAGCATGTCGATCATCGCGCGCTTGCAGTAGCCGCAGTTGTAATCGAAGAACTCGACGAAGGTGACGTCGCCGTTTTTGTTGCCGAGCGTCACGCCACGCTGCGAGTTGAAAATGGCGTCCGCATTCTCCGTGACCGCGGCCTCATGCTTTAACGCTTCGGTAGCCGCTTGGCGCTTGCCGAGTTCGGTCGAAACCTCTTCCAGGACTTCGGGATGGGCGAGCAGATAGCTTTTTACGATCTGTTCAATCTCGCCGCGCTGGCTGTCGGAGAAGCTCTGAGCAGACGCGGCGGGCGCTACGCCAAACGCGAGCGCAAGAAGGGCGGGAGCGAGAAAACGGAGAGAGGACATTGTCAAATCCTTTGAAAGGGGCAGCGTGGCGGAGCCGTCTAATCTTTCTTGTCCGGGAGCTTGGCTGAGACGATGTCATCCGCCTTGACCCATCCGGGAGTGCCGATTGCGAAACGGGTTTTCGCGCGTGATGCGAGTTCTCGCGCTGTCTTGTTGTCGCCGCGCAGAAACGCAGCCTGAGCCGAAGCCAAATCAGCTTGTGCATAGTCGCCTTTGCGGCCGTAAGCTATTGCAAGCTGCATATAACCGAGCGGGGCCTCCGGCTCTCGTGCCAGCGCTGCCCGCAAAATTGCGATGGCTTCGTCGGCATTCGCCTTGTTATTCGAGGCCACGAGCGCCTGACCCAGCAACATTTCGATGAGCGGAGCGTTATGCGAGAGCTTTACGGCTAGCCGCAGCGGGGCGATGGCCTCCGCGGGACGACCTCCCTCGAGCAGGGCCTGTCCACGCACCTCGTGGAAATAGGGATTTTGGGGTTGCTGCTTGATCAGCGCATCGATTTGCTCGATGGCCGAACGAAGATCGCCGTGCAGATACGTGCTGATAGCATGTGCATAGCGGGCGGGCAGGCTGGTGTCGGACCGCGGATAGCGCCGGTATACCGTATCATCACGTTCCATGAACGCCGATATCTTGGCACGTACCATATCGTGGCGCATCTGCAGCGCCGGATCGTCCTTCTTGTCCCAATTGGGACTTGTCTTGACGAGTTCCGCTAGCGCGGCGACGCGGTCGGCCGGCATCGGATGCGACTGCACGTACGGATCAGCGCCGTGCGCAGCAAACAGGCTTTCATCGGTGAATCGCTTGAAGGTTTCGTACATCCCCCGGGCGGATTGCCCGGTGGCGTTGAGGAATTTCACGCCAGCGCGGTCGGCGTTTTCCTCCTGCTGGCGCTGGTAGCCCAACAGGCTTCGGCGCGCGATCTCCTGAGGTGCGCTGATTGCGGCCGCGCCGATATTGCTGCCGGCGCTGTTGCTTCCGCGGCCGGCCCCAGCGGCGAGAGCGCCGGCGCCGAGAAGCATTGCGATGATGAGTTGAGTCTGGGTCCGAGCAAGCTGCTCGCGAAACTTGGACAGATGGCCACCGGCGAGATGTCCGGTCTCGTGCGCGAGCACGCCGATCAGTTGGTTCGGCGTGGTCGATTGCATGATCGCGCCATAGTTCACGAAGATGCGGCGGCCGTCGGCGACAAAGGCATTGAATGACTTGTCGTTGATGATGACCATCTGAATGTTGTGCTTCTGTAACCCCGCCGCGTTCAGGATCGGCCGCGTATAGTCGCGCAGCAGTTGCTCCGTCTCGCTGTCCCGCAACATCGGCAGTCCGCTGGATTGCTGCGCATGGACCGGAATAGAGGTGCTCGCGAGCGCGCAGACCGTGACCAGCGTAATCAGCTTCGAGACACGACGACGTGCGGAGGTGAGGGGCCGCCTGGTCATCTCTTCTTTAGTCATTGCCTTCGGAATCATTGGCGTTGGTTCGAATACGTTGTATGTCCTAACAACCCGCCGAATACGGCGGTAACGCGGCCTTCGGCGATCGCCGCAGGCGAAAGCGCATTAACAGATTTCCATGGTCGATGCGACATCGAGAGAGCGGGCCGCCGGCGTGCTGACGGCATCTAGCCGCAGCCAGGTTCCACCCTTCATGGTCATGGACGTCATGGCGGCGGCGGCGCGGATCGAGGCCGGAGGCGGACACGTCATTCACATGGAGGTCGGGCAGCCGTCGGCACCGGCGCCTCGAACCGCGCTGAACGCGGCTCGTGCCGCGCTGGAGCACGGCCGGATAGATTACACTTCTGCACTCGGTATCCCCTCGCTGCGGCAACGGATCGCGCGACACTACCACGAGTCTTACGGTTGCACGGTCAGTCCTGAGCGGATCGTCGTGACGACGGGATCATCGGGCGGCTTCATTCTTGCATTTCTTTCGATGTTCGAGCCGGGTGACCGCATCGCGGTGACGGTGCCGGGCTATCCGCCGTACCGGCACATCCTGACTGCACTTGGCTGCGAGCCGGTGCTGATCGAGACGTCAAGTGAAAACCGTCACGCGCTGAGCGGAGAGACGCTGTTGTCGGTACACCGCAAGACGCCGCTGAAGGGGGTACTGGTCGGAAGTCCGGCAAATCCGACGGGAACGATGATGTCGCGCGAGGCGCTGACGCATCTGATGACGGCTGCCGAAAGCGAAGGCATCCGCTTTATTTCCGATGAGATCTATCACGGTCTCGACTATGCGTTTCCCGCCGTAACCGCGGCTGAACTGTCACCGCGTGCGCTGGTCATCAACTCATTTTCGAAATATTTCTGCATGACCGGCTGGCGCGTCGGCTGGATGGTCGTACCGGAACAACTGGTGCGGCCGATCGAACGGCTGCAACAGAACCTGTCCATTTCGGTGCCGATGCTGTCGCAGATCGCGGCCGAGGCGGCCTTCGCAGGTCGCGAGGAAATGGAGATCGTGAAGCGCGGCTATGAGGAGAATCGCCAAATCCTGATTGCGGGGCTGCCGCAGGCCGGCTTGAGCGAATTCTTGCCTGCGGATGGCGCGTTCTACCTCTATGCCGACGTCTCGAAATTCACGACAGACAGCCATGATTTCGCACGCAAGATGCTGGAGCAGGCACACGTTGCCGCGACGCCCGGCGTCGATTTCGATCCAGTCCGCGGCCGCTCGTTCTTACGATTTTCCTACGCCCGTTCGGCGGCCGAGATGCACGACGCGGTCGCGCGCATCAGGCAATGGCTGACTTAGGTTGCCCGAAGCCCCGCATCCTGGGGCAATCCGTGATGCTGGCTGACTCCGGTATCATTGGCGACCACGCCCAAACAAACGTTTGGAATTCTTCCGTAAGTCCCGGCATTTTATTGCAATTCCTTACGGAATTCGATCGTTTAGCCGCAAGCCGACGTTGCGCAGGGGGTTCGATTTTGGCATGGTCGCGCCCGATTTGATGTCGCCTTGCGACAAAGCGGACCTCCTTGATACGTCCGTTCGCGGGCTCGCGGCATTGTCGGGGCAACTTCCGGAATTCTGAGGCAAATTCAATGACAGCATTAGTAGTGATTGTGCTCTGCGGAGCGCTTTCGATCATTTATGCCATCTGGGCGACCTCATCCGTATTGAAGGCGGATGCGGGAAATCCGCGGATGCAGGAAATCGCCGCGGCTGTGCGCGAGGGCGCCCAAGCCTATCTGCGTCGGCAGTACACGACGATCGGAATGGTCGGCGTCGTGATCTTCGCGCTGCTCGCCTACTTCCTCGGGGTACTGGTGGCTGTCGGTTTCGCGATCGGTGCGATCTTGTCGGGCGCGGCCGGCTTCATCGGCATGAACGTTTCGGTCCGTGCCAACGTGCGCACCGCGCAGGCGGCGACCAAATCGCTGGCCGGTGGACTGGAGCTTGCCTTCAAGGCCGGCGCGATCACGGGGATGCTGGTCGCCGGTCTGGCGCTGCTCGGCGTGACCATCTATTTCGCCTATCTTACGCACGGCGCGGGTTACGCCGCAAACAGCCGCACGGTTGTCGACGCGATGGTCGCACTCGGATTTGGCGCCTCGCTGATTTCGATCTTCGCCCGTCTCGGCGGCGGCATCTTCACCAAGGGCGCTGACGTCGGCGGCGATCTCGTGGGTAAGGTCGAAGCCGGCATTCCGGAAGACGATCCGCGCAATCCGGCAACAATCGCCGATAACGTGGGCGACAACGTCGGTGACTGCGCAGGCATGGCCGCCGATCTCTTCGAAACCTACGCGGTGACCGCCGTCGCCACCATGGTGCTGGCCGCGATCTTCTTCGCGACCTCGCCGTTGCTGGTGAACATGATGACGCTGCCGCTCGCTATCGGCGGCATCTGCATCATCACCTCGATCATCGGGACATTCTTCGTCAAGCTCGGCGCCAGTGAGTCGATCATGGGCGCGCTCTACAAGGGCTTGATCGCCACCGGCATTCTGTCCCTGCTAGGCGTTGGCGGCATCATCTATTGGCTGATCGGATTCGGTCCTCTGGCGGGCGTCAGTTATACCGGCCTCGAACTGTTCGCGTGCGGCGTGGCCGGCCTTGTCGTCACCGGACTGATCATCTGGATCACCGAATACTACACCGGCACTGATTATCGCCCGGTGAAGTCAATTGCGCAGGCGTCGGTAACCGGGCACGGCACCAACGTTATCCAGGGGCTCGCAATCTCGATGGAATCGACCGCGATGCCTGCGATCGTCATTATTGCGGGCATACTGGTGACCTATAGCCTCGCGGGTCTGTTCGGCATCGCGATTGCCACCACCACCATGCTGGCGCTCGCTGGCATGGTCGTCGCGTTGGACGCGTTCGGTCCGGTAACCGACAATGCCGGCGGCATCGCCGAAATGGCGGGCCTACCGAAAGAAGTGCGCAAGTCGACCGACGCACTCGATGCTGTCGGTAACACCACGAAGGCAGTCACCAAAGGGTACGCGATCGGCTCCGCTGGGCTCGGCGCTCTCGTGCTGTTCGCGGCCTACAATCAGGATCTCAAGTTCTTCATCGGTGATGCCGCGAATCATGCCTATTTCCAGGGCGTTAACCCGGACTTCTCCCTGAACAATCCCTATGTCGTGGTCGGCTTGCTGTTCGGCGGCCTGCTGCCGTACCTGTTCGGCGCGATGGGGATGACCGCGGTGGGACGTGCAGCGGGCGCGATTGTCGAGGAAGTCCGTCGCCAGTTCCGCGAGAAGCCCGGCATTATGCGCGGCACCGACAAACCCGACTACGGCAAGGCAGTGGACCTGCTAACAAAAGCGGCGATCAAGGAAATGATCATTCCGTCGCTGTTGCCGGTGTTGTCGCCGATCGTTGTCTACTTCCTGATCTACGCGCTTGCAGGCGGTGGTGCAGCCGGCAAGTCGGCAGCCTTCTCGGCGGTCGGCGCGATGCTGCTCGGCGTGATCGTGACGGGCTTGTTTGTTGCGATCTCGATGACCTCGGGCGGCGGCGCTTGGGATAACGCCAAGAAGTACATCGAGGATGGCCATCATGGCGGCAAGGGCTCCGACGCGCACAAGGCGGCGGTCACCGGCGACACTGTCGGCGATCCCTACAAGGATACGGCCGGACCTGCGGTCAATCCGATGATCAAGATCACCAACATCGTGGCCCTGTTGTTGCTGGCGGTTCTGGCGCACTGAGACATCACAGCAAACCATAAAAACCCGCGGCGTGAGCCGCGGGTTTTTTTGTTGCTTACGTGGTGAGGATCGAGAGGGATGGACGTCGCTCGTAAGCTGGTCATAGCAAGCGAGAAAACGGCAGAACGTCGGATCGCAAGTGCCAGCGGCCTCCGACTGAAATCCGGTCCGAAGCGGAGTCGTTAAGAAAAAAGGGCGGGATCGATCCCGCCCTTTTTGCGTCAACTACAAAACTCGAAGCCGCCAAATGCGGGATTGGTGTGGTCTCTTACCACCAGGTACGGCAGACGGTGTGGCCTGCACCCCAGTAACGGCATCGGCGGGGCACGGGGCGAACTGCCGGGCGGACCACAACCACGGAACCGCCACGGTTCACGCGGCAGCCACCGTTGGGGCCGCGATGGAAGCCACGTCCGCAGCCACCCGCAACCTGAATGACGTCAGCGTTCACGCCTGTCGCTGGAGGAGCCAACGGCATGGCGTCGGCGATACCGAAGGTTGCGACAGTGGCAACTAGGAAGGCTGTTGCAAAAACTGATTTCATTAATCGTCCTCTGGTTCAACCGCGATAGCGCGGCAGCTCTAGTGACTCGCACTGGGAACGTCGGCCATGACTCTGTCCAGAATCTGGCGAAACATGATTCGCCCGAGTATGCCGGTCGGACAGTTTACTCAACCGTTAATCATAACCCAAGCATCAAGAAGTGAGTATCTACAGGTTCATAGTCGCTTACACCGGTCGGTCATGAACGACATGGGTAGGAGAGTTTGATGCCATCGACAGAAGATAAGCGCGTCGCATTCCACAAACTGCATGACAGCGGCTGCTTCGTGTTACCCAATCCCTGGGATGTCGGCAGCGCCAAAGCGTTGCAGGGGTTGGGATTCAAGGCACTCGCGTCGACCAGCGCCGGGTTTGCATGGTCGATCGGCAAAGCCGACAACCGGGTTACGCTGGACAATCTTTGTGGCCATCTGAGCGCCTTGTGCGCGGCGGTTGATCTGCCGATCAATGCCGATTTCGAAAATGGCTTTGCCGATGAACCGGAAGGAGTTGCAGCCCACGTGTCGCGTGCAGCGAAGACGGGCATCGCCGGCTTATCGATCGAGGACGCCACGGGCGACAAGGCGAAACCGCTTTACGACGTCGATCTGGCGATCGAGCGCATCCGCGCCGCACGCAAGGCCATCGATACCGATCGCAGCAACGTCCTGCTGGTCGGCCGTTGTGAGGCTTTCCTGTGGGGGATGCCCGATCTCAAGCTGACGATCGGGCGGTTGCAGGCCTATGCGGAGGCGGGGGCCGATTGCCTTTATGCACCAGGTTTGAAGTCGAAAGACGACATTGCGGCCACGGTAAAAGCCGTTCACCCCAAGCCGGTCAATCTGCTGATAGGCTGGCCCGGTCTCAACGTTACCGAAGCGGCCGATCTCGGCGTGCGGCGTATCAGTGTCGGCGGCGCATTGGCGCGCGCGGCGTGGGCAGGTTTTCTGCGTGCGGCAACGAATATTGCCGATAGCGGCACATTTGACGGACTCGGCTCGGGCTATCCGGCCGGCGAGCTGAACCGGATGTTCTCTGCATAATCCCTTTTGCTCGGAGCGCATTCCTCCGCGTGCCTCGGCCCAACCGTCGACGGTTTTCACTTGGCTTGTGGCTACAATAACGTCCTTGCGCCAGACAGCTCTGCAACGACACAAGCCGAAATCGTCCGGTAATTTCTCGTAACGAAATTACGACCCCTTTTTTAGCTCGTTCCAGCGACCTGATTTTTCTCAAGTGCTTGATTCATGAGATAACAACACTGGTTCTAAAGGATTTGCATCATTAGCTTTAGGAAGGCGGCCAAGGACGAAGAGGGCGCAATGGGTATCAATCAGGGTTCGATCAGCCTCGATCAGAAATACACCCAGGGATCAGGCCACGTCTTCATGACCGGCCTTCAGGCGCTGGTTAGATTGCCGATGGCGCAAATTCGCCGCGACCGCGCCGCTGGCCTCAACACCGCAGGCTTCATTTCCGGTTATCGCGGTTCGCCCCTCGGCGGTTACGATCAGCAACTCCTTGCCGCTCGCAGCCATCTCGAACGACACGAGATCAAATTCCAGCCTGGTGTAAACGAGGACCTCGCGGCGACAGCGATCTGGGGTTCGCAACAGGTCAATCTGTCCCCAGGTGCGTGCTATGACGGCGTCGTCGGGATTTGGTACGGCAAGGGGCCTGGCGTCGACCGCTGCGGCGACGTATTCCGTCATGGCAATGCTGCGGGTTCGGCGAGACACGGCGGCGTGCTGTGCCTGGCGGGCGATGATCATGGCGCTAAGTCCTCGACCTTGCCGCATCAGTCTGATCATGCGTTCATCGCTGCGCTGATGCCGTATCTCTATCCGTCCAGTCTCCACGAAATGATCGAGATGGGACTGCTCGGCATCGCGATGTCGCGCTATTCGGGCTGCTGGGTCGGGATGAAGGTCATCACCGAGACGGTGGAAACGACGGCCGAAATCGATCTGACCGACGAGATGAAGCCGTTCGTCATTCCGCCCGATTTCGAGATGCCGCCAGGTGGACTGAACCTACGTTGGCCCGACGACCGTTACGATCAGGACCGGCGTCTACAGGATCACAAAGGTTTTGCTGCGGTCGCGTTTGCGCGCGCCAATAAAATCAATCGCGTCACCATGGATTCCCCGAACGCGCGGTTCGGCATCATGGCGTCGGGAAAAAGCTACGAGGATATCCGCCAGGCGTTGCGCGAGCTGGGCATTACCGAACAGGTCGCCGCGAAAATTGGTCTGCGGCTTTACAAGATCGGAATGCCGTGGCCGCTGGAGCCGCAGGGCGTGCGCGAATTTGCCGTCGGCCTCGAGGAGATATTCATCGTCGAGGAGCGCCGTGAGATCGTCGAGAACCAGGTCAAGCAGGAACTGTTCAATTGGCGCGACGACGTGCGGCCACGCATCATCGGCAAGATGGACGATCACGACAAGCGTTTCCTACCGTTCGCACAGGAATTGGGCGTCGCTTCCCTGGCGACATTCCTGACTGAGCGTTTACTGCACTTGAACCTCAATCCCGAAATCGCCGAGATGCTTCGAACCAAGGCTGACTGGTTCAACGGTCGTCAGGCGTCGCAAATGCAGCCGGCGACCCCGGTCATGCGCGTACCGTATTTCTGCTCGGGGTGTCCTCACAACACCTCGACCAAGGTGCCCGAAGGCAGCCGGGCCACAGCCGGCATCGGCTGCCACTTCATGGCGATATGGATGGATCGCAACACTGAAACGTATACCCATATGGGCGGCGAGGGTGCGCCCTGGGTCGGTACCGCGCCGTTCACCAACGAGAAGCACATCTTCGCCAATCTTGGCGACGGCACCTATTTCCATTCCGGGAGTCTGGCGATCCGGCAGGCGGTCGCTTCCGGGGCGAACATCACCTACAAGATCCTCTACAATGACGCCGTGGCCATGACCGGCGGCCAGCATATCGACGGCGAGTTGTCGCCGCAGCGGATCACCTTTCAGCTTCACGCCGAAGGCATCCGCGACATCTATCTGGTGTCGGAGAACCCGAACAGCTATCCGGCTGCCGACATCGCGCCGGGTACCCGGACCGCGCATCGTGATGACCTTGACGCGGTCATGAGAACCTGTCGCGAGATCAAGGGAGCTTCGGCTATCGTGTTCGTGCAGACTTGCGCCGCCGAGAAGCGGCGGCGTCGCAAGCGCGGCACCATGGAAGATCCGCAACGCCGTGTGCTGATCAATCCCGCAGTTTGCGAAGGTTGCGGCGATTGTTCGGTGCAATCGAACTGCATTTCGGTGGAGCCGCTGGAGACCGAGATGGGGCGCAAGCGCACCATCAATCAGTCGTCCTGCAACAAGGATTATTCCTGCCTCAAGGGGTTCTGCCCTTCGTTCGTCACGATCGACGGCGGGCGATTGCGAAAGCGCGCGCCGGCGGACCTCGGCGAGATTGGCGACTTGCCCGAACCGGTTACGCGCCCTTCGCTCGATCGGCCCTACAACATCGGGGTCGGAGGGGTAGGCGGCACCGGCGTGCTGACGATCGGCGCGCTGCTTGGTATGGCGGCCCATATCGAAGGCAAGGCCAGCATGATCCTCGACATGTCCGGTCTCGCCCAGAAGGGCGGTGCGGTTTTGAGCCACGTCCGGCTGTCACAAAACCCCGCGGAGGTGACCTGCTCGCGCATCGTCACCGGCACGGCAGATCTCGTCATCGCCGCTGATGAAGTGGTCGCGGCAGCCAAGGAAACGATCACACTCTGCGAATCGAGCCGCACTTACGGTCTTATCAACACTCACCTTATTCCGACCGCCGCTTTCATTCTTGATCGCGATTTCAATTTCCAGAGCGCCAAGGTTGGCCGCGTCCTAGAAACCGCCTTGCGCAAGGATTCGACCTTCTTCGACTTTACCAGGCCGGCCGAAACTCTGCTTGGAGACTCCATCGCCACCAATATGATGATGATGGGTTACGCCTATCAGAAGGGTTGGCTGCCGCTGACCGCGACGGCAATCGAGCAGGCGATCGAGGTGAACGGTGTTGCCGTGAAAATGAATGTGGAGGCCTTCCGGCTTGGACGGCTTGCAGTGGTGGACCCCGCGCGCCTTGTCGCGATGATGAAGGGGACCGATGAGGCGGTCGCGCCGAAGGTGCTGGAAGACATGTCGCTGGACGAGATCGTTTTGCATCGCTCGGCGTACCTTGCCGAATATCAGAATGCGGGGCTTGCGGACAAATATCGGGCGATGGTGAGCCGGGTCCGGCAGGCAGCGAGAGAGGGCGGTTACGGCGATGCCTTGCCGCGTGCGGTTGCGATCAATTACGCCAAATTGCTCGCCTACAAGGACGAGTACGAAGTGGCGCGACTCTACACGGATGGTCGGTTCGAAAAGCAGCTCGGCGATCAGTTCGAGGGTGACTACAAGATTAGCTTCCATCTCGCGCCGCCGGTGTTCGATAGCAAGAAGGATGCGCTCGGGCGGCCCGCCAAGAGATCCTATAACGGGTCACGGATGATGCCGGTTTTTCGTTTGCTGGCGAAAATGAAGGGCTTGCGTGGCACCGCCCTCGACATCTTCGGATACAGCGCCGAGCGCAGGTTGGAGCGAAACCTGATTGCGGAATACGAAAACGATGTGGCTGCTGTCCTCGACAGACTTTCACCGGCCAACGTCGAGACCGCGATCGAACTGCTGTCGCTGCCCGATCGTATCCGGGGTTACGGCCCGGTCAAGGAGCAGGCGGTGGCCGACACCAAGGCCCGGCATGCGGAGTTGCTGCGCGATCTCGCCAATCCTCCTCCGGTGCCACGGCAGATGGCGGCGGAATAGGCGGCTGAAACAGCGCTCCGGGTCACTGGAGGCTAATCTGTAGCCCAGCGATGCTTCCGCCGGGCCGATCCTCATGTTTCCCGAAACGAAGATCCAGCCTATATAGGACCGTC
The DNA here is from genome assembly GCF_049852135.1 of Nitrobacter sp. TKz-YC02. Classification (NCBI taxonomy): domain Bacteria; kingdom Pseudomonadati; phylum Pseudomonadota; class Alphaproteobacteria; order Hyphomicrobiales; family Nitrobacteraceae; genus Nitrobacter; species Nitrobacter sp. TKz-YC02. Next base: position 1,929,137 of record NZ_CP180728.1, on the reverse strand, counting down.
GGGAGACGGTCTAACACCATGCCATCTGGGTTCAGAGCATTTTTTCAGCGGATACGATCGTCGTCGCTATCGATCGGCCAAATTACCTTTGGCGGATTCTTTCTGGTGCTGACGATCATCGCGATAACTAGCGTGGCCAATGTCGTCGCGACGCGTCATCTCGACAACACCTTTGCCGAATTGCAGCGGCTGGACAGCGTCGGTGATCTCGCCGAAGAACTCGATCGTCGCATGAACGATTTGCGGCTGGCGGCGCGTGATTACGTCACCGATCCAAAAGCGCAGTCCAGCCGGGTGTGGAGCGCCACGTCATCATTTAACGACCTGCTTAAAATGACGCGCATCAAGCTTGCTCCTGAGCAGCAGGAGATGATCGATGGCGTCGCACCGCGACTGGAGAACTATCGCAAGGGTATAGAGCGGGCGATGAACCTGATTGCAGACCGTGCGAAGCTGGTCGAAACGCTGCCGCCGCTTCGTGAAAAACTCGAACTCATCATCGAGCAGTCCGCGGATCAGTCTACATCAAGAACACTGTTTCGTGCGCAAAGCGATGTCGCCGCCGCACTGCTTGGGCATGATCCAACGACCGCAGAGCAGGCGGCTGAAAAGATACGCGCCATTCATGTTGACGAGCCCAAGGTACGTGCAGCCGTTGAGGCGTACGCCGATGCCGTGATCGCGATATCCTTGCGGGAGCGGAAGATAGCAGATCTCGATAGGGATGTGCTGGGCGCGGAGGGGCGGCTGATCGGGCGAGTAACGGAACTGCTGCGCGAGCTCAGCGCGGAGCGCAAGCGGGTGCTGTCGCGCGATTTTGCCCGGACGCTTGCCGAAACCAAATGGCAGAGCCTCGTCCTCGGCAGCGTGGGAATAGCGATTGGCTGGCTTGCTGCGGCATTCGTGGTTCGCCGGACGGTCCGGCCACTGAAGGCCATCGCGAGGGCGATCCGGAAACTGGCTGGCGGCCAAAAGGAAACATCGATCCCATCAACCCATGTCGAAAACGAGATCGGGGATATCGCCCGGGCCGCCGAGGTGTTTCGTCGAACGCTCGCTGAAGCGGACTCGGCGCGAGAAGCTGCCGTTCGGGCGCTAGCCGAGCAGCGCCTCGCCGAGGAAAGCTATCGTAAGCTATTCGAAGGTTCGGTCGACGGAATCTATGTCATGACGCCGGCCGGTCAACTGCTTGATGCCAACCCGGCGTTGGCGCGAATGATGGGGTATGACACTCCCGACAATCTCATCCGTGGCATTGGTAACAGCGCGCAGACGGTTCACGTCGATCCCGAGGTGCCCGTCAAATACCAACTCCGAATGGAGCGCGATGGGACCGTTCGCGGGTTCGAATATCAGGTGCGTCAGTTCGATGGTGGCATCCTCTGGCTCTCCGATAGCGCGACTGCGATACGCGATGAAAGCGGTCGCATGATCCGCTATGAAGGCGTGGTTCGCGATATCACTGATCAGCGGAGAGCCGAGGAGACGATTGCAGAAGGGCGGCGGCTGCTGCAACTGGTAATCGACACCGTGCCCGCGGTGATTAACGTCAAGAATGCGGAGTTGCGTTACGTTCTGATGAATCGCTATATGGCAGGCATCTTCGGAATAGAACCCGCCGATGCGATCGGACGCACGACGCACGAGGTTATGTCGCGTTACGATGCGGCAAAGACGGATGAGACCGACAGGAAGGTTCTTGAGAGCGGTAAGGAGCTCGGCTTTTACGAAGAAGAGTATAAGGATGCATCGGGTGAGCTGCGGCAATGGCTTGTCAATAAGCTGCCTATCCGCGACGCTGACGGTCGCGTCGAAAATATCGTCACGGTCGCGCTTGATATTGGCGACCGCAAGCGGAGCGAACAGGAAATGCGTCGCGCCAAGGACGCAGCCGAGGCGGCACTGCGTAATCTGCGCGAAACACAGAATTCGCTGATCGAGGCGGAAAAACTCGCGGCGCTCGGTCGCCTGGTGGCAGGCGTCGCTCACGAGGTCAACAATCCGGTCGGCATCAGCTTGACGGTGGCCTCTTCGCTGGAACGGAAAATTACCTTGTTCACCGAGGAGGTGGAGCGTGGGCAGTTGCGGCGCTCAAGCCTCAACGATTTCATCGCGGCGAACCGCGATGCCGCGTCTCAGCTCGTCGCCAATCTCAATCGCGCTGCCGAACTGGTCCAGTCATTCAAACAGGTTGCCGCCGACCGCAATTATTCAGACAAGCGAGCTTTCGATCTCGGCGAACTCACCGAACAGGTCGTGATGAGTTTGCGTCCCGCCCTGCGCAAGCATCATGTAACGTTGACGGTCGATTGCGAACCAGATCTCACGATGAACAGCTATCCGGGGCCTTACGGCCAGGTGTTGACCAACCTTTTTCTCAATTCCGTCGCGCACGCCTTTCCGGACGGCAAGGGTGGCGCGGTCGATATTGTTGTGCGGCGAGTAGGCGGGGACAGTGTCCAGATCTTGGTTTCCGACAATGGTTGCGGCATGAGCCCCGATGTGCAGCGCAAGGCATTCGATCCGTTCTTCACGACGCGGCGCGATCAAGGAGGAACGGGCCTGGGTCTGCACATTGTCTACAATATCGTAACGAGCCGTTTGGGAGGGCGTCTCGAACTTGATTCCGGTTTCGGGCAAGGCACGCGCATCCACATTGTTTTACCGCGGGTCGCACCGATGGAACTCGCCGCGGAATAACTCGACTGCGCAGCAAATGGCTATAATCAGGAGCTCCACGAGAGTTCCGTGAAACGTTGAAAGAACTCTATCGGGTCAATCTGCTTCGGCTAGCTTTCGGAGCGTGGCCTCGAAAATCTGACTCGCCTTTCCGACCAGCGCCGTGCCGTTCATCGTGCCGGTCGTATCAGTGAATGTTCCGGTAACGCCGATTCCAACCGATTCCGAATTGCCAAACAGCAGGTTCACGTCGCGACTTGGCGTATGGCGTTGAATTAGAACTTCGCCTCTGAAAGTGCCATCCTCTTTGGTGGAATAGCTGCCCGTATAGAACAGATAAGCATCACCGCCCAGAATTTTTCCATCGCGGAACATCAACACGCCACTGCCCTTGCCCACACGCCCATCAAGCAAGGCGATGTGAATCGAATACAGCCCATTTTTCATGGTGATCCGCTCGCAGCCGCAATTTTGTCTTGTCCCGATCTCATTATGTCAAAAAGGGCGCGAGCGCGTCAATGCGACACCCAAGCCAACGCGCGCGCCTCTTAGGGGAACCTGCGAGAGAAATCCGAGAGCTCGATCCCCGCCCGCGAGGCTTGACGCGTTCGAAGAGTGTCAACCAGCGTTGTAGTTGTTAACATATTTCGTATTTTTGGACTTTGCTCCCGACTCCCGGATTTGCTCCCGTCCATCTCGCAACCGTCTGCGTGTCTGTACACGCGCCGAGACAAAAACGAAAAAAGCCCCGCGCTGCGAGGCTTGTCTTCCGCGGGTGAACAAGGATGAACGCTAGGGAACAGTCTAGTGGCGCGCTCGGAGAGATTCGAACTCCCGACCCTCGGAATCGAAATCCGATGCTCTATCCAGCTGAGCTACGAGCGCAGGCCTCCTTATAGGAACTGCGGGGTCCCGATGTCACGCGATTTGGCGGGCCATCCTTCTTCCAGGGGGATTTAACAGCCGATCCCTGGATGGGTTCGGATTGGTCTCGCCGCGGTTCGCCCTATGCCGATAAGCTATTGATTTTATTGAATCAATGTGTGATAAAAAGGTGACGTCACTCTAAAATCGTGCCAGCCAGCGGCTATCGTTGTTCCAATCGGGGAGGCTGTCGCTAATCTGGCCGCCATAACGTTGCGAATTTGCTCCATATTTCCACGGAGATGGAAGGGAGCCCTCGCATCAAGTTAGTTTTGGTGGGTGGCGTGAAACTTATTCAGACCGCGAAAGTCGCGTTCGTCTTGTTTACGATGACTGCGTGCTGTTCGGGTGCCGCGGCGCAATCGACGACGTCTCCCATTTCCGCAGCATCCGTGGTTCAGCAGGATTACGATGCGCTGTTCCAGCAGATGTACAAAAACCCTTCCGATTTGGAAGCCAGTTTCAAGTTCGCCGAGCAAGCCGTCAAACGCGGCGACTATGAAGCCGCTATCGGCGCCCTTGAACGGATGCTGTTCTTCAATCCGAATTTGCCGCGCGTCAAACTCGAATTGGGCGTACTGTATTTCAAGCTCGGCTCATACGAACTGGCGCGCAGCTATTTTCAGGAGGCGATCAAGGCGGCTGACGCCCCTGATGACATTCGCGTCCAGGTCCGCGCCTATTTGACCGAGATCGACCGCCGGCTTGCGCGCTACGAGTTCAGCGTATTTACCACCGCCGGCTTGCGCTACCAGACCAACGCTAACCTCGGCCCCTCAAGCCTGATGGTGCGCGCGCTGGGTCAGGATGCAATCCTCAACAGCGCGTACGGCAAGCGTCCGGACTGGAATATGTTCCAGACACTTACAGCCAACTACGCCTATAAGATCGGCACGCGGGGAGATGCCATCGAAGCGAGCTTCCTAGGTATCAATTCGCGCCAATACAAACTCAACCAATTCAACCTTGGTCTGGTCGAGCTCGTGGTCGGCCCGCGTATCGCCATCGGACAGAACGCATCGTTCAAACTTTACGGCATCGGAGACCAGGCCTGGCTGGGGGACGCCAGTTATTTCTCGGCCGGAGGAGGCGGCGTTTCCGCGCGCACGACGCTCGGAGACCGCGGTATTCTGGAGGCGTTCGTCGAGCAACGGCATCGTGATTTTTCGAATTCGTCCAACTTTCCGACAGCCGCCCAACAGACCGGAGACCTGCTATCGGCGGTGGTGACCTCGGACGTGGGCTTCGGGCCAGTGCACTGGACGACGCGTGTAGGTTTCGAACAAAATCGTGCTGTCTTCGATTATTACTCATACAAGCGCTATTCGATCGACATGGCTGCTCCTTATGGGTTTGTCTTGTCGGTGTTCGGCACACCGCATCAGTTCGTGATCGCGCCGACGATCGGCTTCAGCTGGGCCAATTTTGATGCGCCCAATCCGATCGTCGATCCGTTTCAAATACGGAACGACAAAGAGCAACGATACGGCGCGATCTTCGATGCGCAAGTATACAAAAATGTGGGTTTGCGGACTCAAATTCTGTACACCAAGATCGACTCGTCGCTGCCGAATTACACAACCGACAACTTCTCGGTCTCGATCGGACCGGCCGCGCGGTTCTGAGCCGGAGGTCTATCCCGATGCGTCTCGCGCCAAAGCCGCGGGCACGAAGGTGAACCGCCAAATTTGCCCGCGTTCTTCGCCGATGCATCAGGCGATTACCAAATAGCTGCACCCAATCGACTGCTATTTTTGTACGCCAAACGGAACGGATTCCGCTAATGTGCCGGAAACATTTCGCAATGCCGTTGTGCCCACGGATTGTCGAGCCGATCACAGAATCATTGAACCGGATATAGACCCTTTGTCGTCGTCCCTTGATTACGCCGATCTAAGCTTGCGTAGAAGGCCCGCAGATGCGGGCCGCGATCTGACAAGCTTTTCAGACTGCATCGGCCATAATATTCGCCTGTTCGTATTTGAAGCCGAGACGAACCGATGAAGGCTGCAACGCGTTTACGCAGCACCTTGCGCGTGCGGACGATGTTAGCGTGGGCGCGTCTGCGCCGGCTGACGCGTAACAAGAATCTTCGCGCGGTCGGTGCTGCGATAGCGACCCTTGTGCTGCTTACTTCGCTGCGCGCTTATGATCCGCGCATCGTCACCGAATTGAAGGAGCGTACGTTCGATACCTACCAACGGCTCAAACCGCGCGCCTATACCGATCTGCCGGTGCGGATCGTCGATATCGATGAAGCCTCGATCTCGGAATACGGCCAGTGGCCTTGGCCCCGGACACGTCTTGCGGCGCTGACCCGTCGGCTTGCCGATCTCGGTGCGGGCGTGATCGCTTACGATGTCATTTTCTCCGAGCCGGATCGAACTACGCCGAGCCGACTTGTCGACGATTTGCGGGATTCCAGCGCATCAGATCTCGACCAAACCATGAAGCTGCTCGCGAACCTGCCTGACCACGATCAGGCGTTCGCCGATGCTATCGGCAAGACGGGGGTCGTACTCGGCTTTGCCGCCACCAGAGCCGCCAACGACAACCGCCCGCCGGGCCGGGCCGGGGTGGCCTTTGTCGGCGTCAATCCGACGAAGGTGCTTGCGCCCTTTCACGGCACGGTGTCGAGCCTGCCGATATTCAACGAAAAGGCAGCAGGTATCGGCGGCATCAATTTAAGTTCGCTCGATCGCGGCGGCATCGTCCGCCGGGTGCCTATGGTGTTTTCTGACGGCGTGAGCATCTACCCCAGCCTTGCGATTGAGGCGCTGCGGGTCGCTCAGAACCAGAAAAGCATTATCGTGCGAGGCACGGGAGCGAGCGGGGACAGTAACACGGGTCACGACGCGCTGATCGATATGCGGGTAGGCGCGTTCAAGTTGCCGTTAACAAGCAACGGCGAATCCCGGATCTATTTCAGTCGCGACCGGCCGCAGGGTTACGTGTCGGTGAAAGACATTCTTGATCCCGCCAAAGAGGCTACGGTGAAGCCGCTGATCGATGGGACGATTGTCCTCGTCGGCGCATCGGCTGCGGGTTTGATGGATTCACGCGCGACGCCTCTGGGCGGACCGGTTCCGGGCGTCGCCATCCAGGCACAGTTGATCGAGCAGATCCTCGCGCAGGACTTCATCGAGCGTCCGGACTGGACGAACGGGCTGGAAATCGTCTTGACCGTATTGTTCGGCGCCTTGGTCGCCGGCCTGGTCCTGACGTTCGGCGCCCGGTTCTCGTTCTATGCCGGCGTGGTGGGATTTGTCGCGGGGCTTGCTGGATCGTGGATCGCTTTCTCGCAATTTCGTCTCTTGATTGATCCGATCTTCCCGTCGCTGGCGGCGCTGGCGGTTTATATCGCCGTGGAGCGCGTGCTTCACGTTGCCTCCGATCGAGAGAAGAAGTTCGTACGGCAGGCCTTTGGTCAGTATCTCGCGCCGGAATTGCTGACCCAGCTTGAAAATTCACCGCAAGGGATGCGCCTTGGGGGGGAATCCCGCGATATTTCCGTGATGTTCATGGATGTGCGCGGTTTTACTCCGATCTCTGAAGCTCTGACCGCCACGGAGCTTGTCGATTTCATCAACACGCTGCTCGCGCCGCTGTCCGACGCGATACAGGATGAACTGGGGACAATCGACAAGTACATCGGAGATTCGATCATGGCATTCTGGAACGCGCCGGTCGACGTGTCCGATCATGCGACCCGGGCCTGCCAAGCCGCGCTCAAGATGCGTGCGGCGCTCGGCGCGCTCAACGACGCTGATGTCTTTGGATTCTCTGCGCGCGGCTTCGACGACTCGCGCGTCAAGATCGGGGTTGGCATCAATGCCGGACTGGCTTGCGTCGGCAACATGGGATCGCAAAGACGATTTAATTATTCGGCTATGGGCGACGTTGTGAACGTGGCGGCACGAATCGAGTCGGCAAGCAAGGCGCTCAATGTGGATCTTCTGGTTTCGGAAGACGTGGCGCGACGGGTCAAAGGAATTGCGTTGCTCGAGGCGGGCGAGATCTTGTTTAAAGGCAAGTCACGGCCCACAAAAATTTATGCGATCGCTGGTGACGACACGATGGCGGGATCGCCAGAGTTCGCCGAATTGAAGCGTCAGCACGGCGCGCTACTGAACGCAATCAAAACAGGTGAGGGGCCTGAGGCGACAGTCGCCCTGGCCCGTTGTCAAGAGCTCGCCGGCGAGGACATGCAGGATTTCTATCACCGCTTGGCCGAACAGATCACATCGCTCCACGCAACGTGAAGAAAACGCGTCAGATCAAAATCATGGAGCCGCGCTTCTGATCTTGCCAGAAGCGGAAAGGCTCTAGAAGGTCACAACGCTGCGGATCGACTCGCCTTTGCGCATCAGGTCGAACGCTCTGTTGATGTCGTCGAGCGGCATGACGTGCGTGATCATCGGGTCGATCTGGATTTTGCCCTGCATGTACCAGTCCACGATCTTCGGCACATCGGTGCGGCCGCGTGCGCCGCCAAACGCTGTGCCCTTCCATACGCGACCCGTGACGAGCTGGAACGGCCGCGTCGCAATTTCCGCGCCGGCGGGTGCGACGCCGATGACGATCGACTGTCCCCACCCACGGTGGCAGGCTTCCAGCGCCTGGCGCATCACCTTCACGTTGCCGGTGCAGTCGAAGGTATAATCCGCGCCGCCGATCTGATCAGCACCGGACTTCGTCATATCGACCAAATAAGGGACAAGATCCTTTCCGACGTCAGTCGGATTGACGAAATGCGTCATGCCAAAGCGTTCGCCCCACGCTTTACGGTCGTCGTTGATGTCCACGCCGATAATCATGTCGGCTCCGGCGAGCCGCAACCCTTGTAGAACGTTCAGACCGATGCCGCCGAGGCCGAACACGATCGCCTTGGCTCCGGGTTCGACCTTCGCGGTGTTAATGACCGCACCTACGCCGGTCGTGACGCCGCAGCCTATGTAACAGACCTTGTCGAAAGGGGCGTCTTCGCGGATCTTGGCAACCGCGATCTCCGGCAGCACCGTGTAATTGGCGAAGGTCGAAGTGCCCATGTAGTGATGGATCGGCTTGCCGTCCAAAGAGAAGCGCGACGTGCCGTCCGGCATCAGTCCCTGGCCCTGGGTAGCGCGAATTGCCGTGCAGAGATTGGTCTTGCGCGACAGACATGACGGACATTGCCGGCATTCTGGCGTGTAGAGCGGAATAACGTGATCGCCTTTCTTCACCGAGGTCACACCCTTGCCGACATCGACGACAATACCGGCTCCCTCATGACCGAGGATCGCCGGAAACAACCCTTCCGGATCTGCGCCGGACAAGGTGAACTCGTCGGTGTGGCAGACGCCGGTCGCCTTGATCTCGACCATGACCTCTCCGTCACGCGGGCCATCGAGTTCTACCGTCGTGACTTCAAGTGGCTTGCTAGCGGCAATAGCAACTGCGGCGCGAACGTGCATGGTGACTTCTCTTCGGCAGATGTTTTGAAATTGCAAAAACATTCCACGGGCATGCTAGTTAGCCCAGGATAAGGTCGTGTCCTCAGGCCGCAATGACAGGTGGCGGACGGGCACGAACTGCCTCAGCACCAAAAACAAAAAGAAGGGACGCCGCTGCGGCGTCCCTTCTTGCATGTTCTCGATTGAATACAGCTTGCGTTACTTCGGCTGCTCGACAATCCGGAAATATGGCTTCGGCGACTTCCATCCCTTTGGGAACTTCTTGCGGGCTTCTTCCTCCGGAACCGCGGCCGAAAAGAACACATCGTCGCCTTGCTTCCAGTCCGACGGCGTCGAGACGCCGTGTTTGGCGGTGAGCTGCAAGGAGTCGATGACGCGCAGCACCTCCTGCCAGTTGCGGCCAGTGCTCATCGGATAAATGAGGACAATCTTGACCTGCTTGTCGGGACCGATCACGAAAATGTTGCGCACGGTCTGATTGTCGACAGGTGTCCGCTTGTTGACGTCGCCGAACGTGCTGGCGGGCAACATGCCGTAGAGCTTGGCGACCTTGAAATCGACATCCGCAATCAGCGGATAGTTCGGCGCAACACCCTGCGTCTCTTCGATGTCCTTGGACCAAAGGTGATGCTTGTCGGTTGGGTCAACGCTGATGCCGATCAGCTTGACGCCCCGCTTGTCGAACTCCGGCTTGAGCCGGGCGACGGCGCCGAGTTCGGTGGTGCAGACCGGCGTGAAGTCCTTGGGGTGCGAGAAAAACAACCCCCAGCTATCGCCGAGCCATTTGTGAAAGCTGATGTTGCCTTCAGTACTCTCGGCTTCAAAATCAGGGGCGGTCGAACCAATCGATAAGGTCATAAGTTCACGTCCTCGTGTCACAGTTAAACGGGGGTGGCGGGACTATAGGCTCGGGCTAGGCGAAACGGAACCGGTAATGAAAAAGGGCAATATCTTTTCTCTTGGCGAGCGTTGCGGAGCATCTTCCTGTCGACGACTGGCAGGTACAGCGAATTAAAGCCTACGAGATTGTGATCGCAGATGTCCCGATGTTGCCCCATCCGCGCCGGAAGGTGTTGCCATCGTCTTGAACCGGGGTCGCCATGGGGGCGACAACCTCATTGACCATCAAACGCGAGACATGGCGACAGATTGTTCGAATTTTAACGAACGATTCACGCCCTCATGAAATTGCTGATCTGATCCAGAAAAGAGAACCATTCCCATGCTTTCCGACCTGTCCGCCGCCGTCGCCCCTATCGATATTTTTGCCATTGCGAGTCGGAAGGACGTGGTGGCAGCGCTTGCAAAGGTCCGTAACGGGGTCATCACCGGGGAGGGGCCGACCGCCGGAGGCCGGGTTCATTTCTCCAGAATGCTTGATTCCACTGATACGTCTTGGTGTGTGCACCTTTTGACGGCTGCTGCCGTAGACAACCAGCCGGTAAGCCGGGAAGAGGCTGAAGCGTTATTTGAAATCAATGATGCCGCCACCGAGCGAAGCGATGACGGACGGTTCGACGATCTGTTCGCCAAAGCCATCGTCCACCACGCGGCGTCCGCATCAGGGCTTCCGGTGCCGGCGCGCCGCATCGCTTTGGCTCCGGATACCGATATCGAAAGCTGGGCGCCGACCCGGGCAGTGGGCGTCAACATTGAAGTGCTGGAATGGATTGCGAACCAGATGCGTGGCAAACGCCGCAGCAATCGTCAGTTGATGGCACTGGTCGCCAGCCTGATCGGCGCGGCGACCCTGCCGCTGGCGCACCTTCCAAACGTTCTCGACCTCGGCATGTAAGGGACGCGGAATTTACTAAATCGACGAACGGCGGGCTTCTTGCCCGCCTTTTTGTCGGGCGCTCCGGCTCGAGCAGCCACAACTGAAGCGGCTTAGCGAGGTCATAGGCAATCAGCGGAAAGGTGACATATCGAGGCTCCTCGATGTTCGCTCCTGCTGAAAAGTCTTTGCTGCTGTTTGATTTTTCTGTACGAGGAACATGACAGCGTCGTAGGCGGGACCGCGTACGCCGTGCTGAAGATTGGACCGCGCCCGAAGGTTGCAGGTCGCCAGGCATGTTCAAACGAATTCTGATCGCCAATCGCGGCGAGATCGCCTGCCGGATCATCAGATCGGCCCGCCGAATGGGCATCGAAACCGTTGCCGTGTACTCGGAGGCGGATCACGACGCGCTTCACGTCGTGATGGCCGACGAGGCCGTGCCGATCGGTCCCCCGCCGGCCGCCGAGAGTTATCTCGTGATTGAGAAAATCGTGGAAGCCTGCCGCAAGAGCGGCGCAGAGGCCGTCCATCCCGGATACGGGTTCCTGTCAGAGCGCGCGGAGTTCCCGCGAGCGCTGGCAGATGCCGGCGTCGTTTTCATTGGGCCCAATCCCGGCGCGATCGCCGCAATGGGCGACAAGATCGAATCCAAGAAGGCGGCGACCAAGGCCGGGGTCTCGACGGTGCCGGGCTTCCTAGGCGTGATCGAGGACGACAGGCACGCGGTGAAGATCGCCGGCGAGATCGGCTATCCAGTGATGATCAAGGCGTCGGCGGGCGGCGGAGGCAAGGGCATGCGCATTGCGCATTCGAGCGCCCAGGTCGTCGAGGGTTTTAATCTGGCGAAGACAGAGGCGAAAGCCTCGTTCGGAGACGACCGCGTCTTCATCGAGAAGTTTATCGTCGATCCCCGACATATCGAAATCCAGGTGCTCGGCGACAAGCATGGCAACGTGATCCATCTCGGCGAGCGCGAGTGCTCGATCCAGCGGCGAAATCAGAAAGTCATCGAGGAGGCGCCGTCGCCGCTGCTCGATGAAGTCACGCGGCGCAGGATGGGCGAGCAGGCCGTGGCGCTGGCCAAAGCTGTAAACTACGACTCGGCAGGCACGATCGAGTTTGTCGCCGGGCAGGACAAGAGCTTTTACTTCCTCGAGATGAATACACGGCTACAGGTCGAGCATCCAGTCACCGAACTGATTACCGGCATCGATCTGGTCGAGCAGATGATCCGCATTGCCGCAGGCGAAAAACTGCCGATAGCGCAGAAGGACGTGACGCTGACGGGATGGGCAATTGAGTCACGCGTCTATGCCGAAGACCCCTTCCGCAATTTTCTTCCTTCAATCGGACGCCTCGTCAAATATCGGCCGCCGGCGGAAGCGAGCCAAGGCAATGTCACCGTGCGCAACGACACCGGCGTGTGCGAGGGCGGCGAGATTACAGTTCATTACGATCCGATGATCGCCAAGCTCGTGACTCATGGGCCGTCCCGCGTCGCCGCCATCGAGGCGCATGCCCAGGCGCTGGATGCATTCTACATCGACGGCATCCGACACAACATTCCGTTTTTGTCGACCTTGATGGGTCACGCGCGTTGGCGCGCCGGTAATCTTTCGACCGGGTTCATCGCCGAGGAGTTTCCGAAAGGTTTCACCGCGCGCGCGCCGGAAGGCGAGATCGCGCGCAGGCTTGCGGCGGTAGCAGCTGCGATCGATCACGTGCTCGGCGAACGTAAGCGACGGATTTCCGGTCAGTTGAACGGTCGCCCGGTGACGAGGGAAGGCCGCCGCGCTGTCTGGCTCGACCGCGATGAAATCCTGCTCGATATCTCGCGTGACGGCGACACCATAATAGTTTGCTTCGTGGACGCGGGTGAGGGTGCCGGCAAAGCGCATCGATTGCTCTCACGATGGGTGCCTGGCCAGCCGGTCTGGCAGGGCACGCTCGACGGGCATCCGATCGCAGTACAGGTGAGGCCGATCGCGAACGGATTTCGGCTTGCGCATCAGGGCTGCGAAGTCGCGATCAATGTGTTTACCGAAACCGAGGCGGCAGCTGCGCGGCTTATGCCGGTGGTGTCGGCCGCTGATAACGGCAAAAAGCTGCTGTGCCCGATGCCGGGCCTCGTCGTCTCGATCGCCGTCACTGAAGGGCAGGAGGTCAAGGCGGGCGAGACCCTGGCGATTATTGAGGCGATGAAGATGCAGAACGTGCTGCGCGCCGAGCAAGACGGAACGGTCAAGGCGATTGCGGCCGTACCCGGAGCGACGCTGGCGGTGGATGCGCTCATCCTCGAATTCGCCTGAGGTTTCCCATGATGCCTAGATGCCCTGAAACTTGCGTGCCGTGCTTCCGCCCGGCGGCGCCCGACCGGAGTTCTGGATGGATGAGGTAGTTCGCCAGGTCGTGATCCGCGGTCGCGTTCAGGGCGTTGGTTTCCGCTACTGGACGATGCGCGAAGCAATCCGTCTCGGTGTTGGCGGCTGGGTACGAAACCGGCGTGACGGCAGCGTCGAGGCCTTGTTCGCAGGATCGGCCGAGGCTGTCGCGGAGATGACGGCGCGGTGCCAGAATGGCCCGGAATTTGCCCGCGTGGATGGGGTCGAAGATCAGGCGGTGACGGCGAACGCCTTGAAGATGATCCGGCCGGGCGAACGCTTCTCACAACTTCCGACGGCGTAGGCGAAGATACGCAACGAAAGCCGGCCTATCCACAGAACGGACTGTGATCGCGCGGCTTCGTGACGGTCAGGCTGTTGTTTCCGTGAGACGCAGTTCCGAAGACCCGAAGACTTCGCCGAAGGCACGCTTCAGGGCGTCATCGACGTCAGTCAACCCGACACGCAGACCAAGGTCTGCGAGGCTCGTCACGCCGTAACGCGGGTCGGTGACCCCGCAGGGCACGATGTCGGCGAAATGACTGAGATCGGGATCGACATTGAGCGAGACGCCGTGGAACGAGACCCAGCGGCGCAGCCGCACGCCTATCGCAGCGATCTTGTCTTCATGGCCCGGCCCCTTGTCCGGGCGCGCCACCCAAACGCCGACCCGTTCCTCGCGCCTTTCCCCCCTGACGCCGAAGGCGTCGAGCGTGCGGATGATCCATTCCTCCAGACTGGCGACGAACGCCCTCACGTCGGGCCGGCGGCGCTTCAAATCCAGCATGACATAGGCGACGCGCTGGCCGGGGCCATGATAGGTGATCTGGCCGCCACGGCCGGTCGCGAATAGCGGAAAGCGGGCTTTGACCAGATCGGCTTCGCGCCCGCTGGTGCCGGAGGTGTAAAGCGGCGGATGCTCCAGCAGCCAGACCTGCTCCGGAGCCTCACCCGAGGCAATCGCCGCGGCCCGCCTTTCCATGGCCTCTACAGCTTCCAGATAGGGCACGGGATGATCGGACTGTCGCCACTCCACAGGCTCGCGGGGCGAGGCGGCAAACAGCTTCAAATCGAGGGTTTGACGATCATTAACCATTGGCTAACCCTAACGTGGTGGTCTGGAGATGGTAGCAATCCGCACGGTTGGTGAGTCTGCATTTCGTGGCGACGCTCGATAAAGTATCTGTCGATCTCATGGTGGTGCTGGGGACCACGTCCATGCCCGTCCACCAGGTCATGCGTCTCAGCCGTGGCGCCATCATCGAGCTTGATGCCACCGAGCAAGACGAGGTCAAGATCCTGGCCAATAACTTGCCGATCGCCAGCGGTGTTGTGATGGTCAACCGGAACCGCATCGCAGTTGAAGTCAAACAGATGCTGCCTCGCACGCCAGACCGCCGATAAAGCTACTCCGATCAAAATTATGGAGCCCCGCTTTTCATTCTGTCAGAAGCGGAAGGGCTCGAAATCTGACATCTGGATCAAAAGAACGCAGAAACGTCCTGATGCCGCGCTTTCGGGCCTCGATCGGAAAAGGAACGTCTCGCTAGGCCTTGTCCCTCCACCATTGTTTTGTTAAATCGGCGCCATTGATGGTCAGGCGGTCAGCCTGAACCGACTTTTAAGCGCTCGTGGCGGAATTGGTAGACGCGCTGCCTTGAGGTGGCAGTGAAGAAATTCGTGAAGGTTCGAGTCCTTTCGAGCGCACCACCTGATAAGATGGATCGAATAACCGCCGCGGTGTCCCGATGCGCGCCTGCGGCGAGTCTTCCGTTTTTGATCCGCGAGAGCTTACTCCTGCCGAGCATCCCGGATCTCCGGGTCAACGGCATGTGAGGTTCTTTTAAGTTTCGGAGCCTGAGTGGCCGATTGGTATGTGCCCCGACTCGGGAAACCGTCTTCCTTTTTCAGTCAGAGACCAAGCGATGTGATTGGAAAAACCCGCGATGATCGACCGAGACTTGATCAAACCCAAAGCTTCCAGTTTATCCCGGATGACGATCGTGCTCCTGTCGCTAAGTTCGCAATGATCAGAAATGTGAAGTTTCTGCCGGTACCAGAATCCAATAAGCTCCCGAACGTATGCTTCTGATGGGCTTTTGAGGAGATGGCCATAGAGCCCGGCAAAAAGGTCGCCCAATAAAATCGGGTGCGAGACCTTGTCCGGTGTCCCTTCTTCCGTTCGATAGATAAGCAATTCCACCGCAACTGGGTCGGCCAGCCCATCTGGAGTCGAACGATGTGATGACTTGTCACTATCGAGATCGGCAAGCTTTTGACGCAGATCCGTATTCTCGATTCGCAGCTTTTCCAGCTCCTGGAGAAGCTTTGGATTGATGGCCTGATCACCACGTATCCAGCCAACACCAGGCTTCAAATTCACAGCCGTTGCGACGGCCATCACAACTTTCATGCAAAGGTCGTTTTCGTTGCTCCAGGATTCGACGATACGACCGGCCTTCAAACGAGCTTTGAAAGCATCCAGTCTTTCTTTTAGCGGTGCTTCTGATTCAGTACCGCACGCAATGCCGCCCGGGTTTTCCGGAAGGAACGCAAGTATCGGAATGCCTTTTGATTGCGTATATTCAAATGCGTTTTCCGTGAAAGTCAGTTCATCGCCGGACAGCGAGCTGTAACGGCGGCCGACGATCATGATATAATAATCGCTGCGATCAATGATCCGCTTGATATAGTCCAGTTGCTGTTGATCAGTTACTGGAAACGATTCCATGCCGGCGGGCATGTATCCTGCTTTTGCCAGCGTGTTGCTGACGGCCTGACGCTCGTCCTTCAAATCGGCGTCCGTCGAAGTAATGAAAATCTGAAAAACCCGATCCACTTGAACTTTTCCTCATCACCGGATTTGACCCTCGCTGCCGGCACCTGGATTCGTCAATCATCTGTCATGTGGCTGGGACAAGTGGAAGGCGTTTCGGGCACGTCGCGGCCAAGCCGATGTGAGTCTAAATCTTTGTTTACCAGACCAGAGCATTCGCGCTCACGGTTGGCCGCTGCTTTTAATCGAATAAAACACCGGATTTTAACCGTTGCTGCTCGGCAGAGTGGCGGGATGACGCTCGAGTGCTAGAATTGCAGGATGATCCGGCTTGTCTCAGTCGCCACCGTGATATCCATCTACCAGAAACCGGCGGGCACGGTGGACCCGAATGACAGCGCTCAAACCGATCTTTGGGCGAGCCGGCTGAATGTACCCCGCGAGAGGCTGCTGGAAGCCATTTCGGAGGTGGGGACCTCGCTGGCCGCCGTGCGGCACCGCCTCGAAAAATAGAGGCTCTCCGCCGGAATTTCGCCAATGCATCCACCATATATTGCCTGAACCTCGGAGCCGAGGCGCAACACCTTGGCCACCCTGATTCGATGTGCTATCTGGCGGAAGCCGCTTCGATCACGTGCTATTGCTGTTCGCACCCGTGCATTACGGCTGCGCTGCCGAGGGTATTCTGCATGGACTCTTCCGCCAAAACCGCCTCCGCCCCCGATCCTTTCTTTGCTTCCGCCCTGGCCGAGGCCGATCCGGAAATCGCCGCCGCGATCAAGGGCGAATTGGGCCGTCAGCGTCACGAGATCGAACTGATCGCGTCGGAAAACATCGTCAGCCGCGCGGTTCTGGAGGCGCAGGGCTCGGTGATGACCAACAAGTACGCGGAAGGCTATCCGAGCGCGCGTTATTACGGCGGATGTGAGTGGGTCGATGTCGCCGAAACGCTGGCGATCGAGCGCGCCAAAAAGCTGTTCGGCGCCCGGTTTGCCAACGTCCAGCCGAACTCGGGCAGCCAGATGAACCAGGCGGTCTTTCTGGCGCTCCTGCAGCCTGGCGACACTTTCATGGGGCTCGACCTCGCTGCCGGAGGCCACCTGACGCATGGCGCGCCGGTCAACATGTCCGGCAAGTGGTTCAAGGCCGCACACTACACCGTGCGGCGCGACGATCACCTGATCGATATGGACGAGGTGGCTCATCGCGCTGAGGAGGTGAAGCCGAAGCTGATCATCGCCGGCGGTTCGGCCTATTCGCGGCCATGGGATTTCAAGCGCTTTCGCGAGATCGCCGACAGCGTCGGAGCGTATTTGATGGTGGATATGGCGCACTTCGCCGGCCTCGTCGCCGGTGGCGTGCACGCCTCGCCAGTGCCGCACGCGCATGTGACAACGACCACCACCCACAAGTCGCTGCGCGGTCCGCGCGGCGGCCTGATCCTGTGCAATGATGAAGCGCTTGCCAAGAAGTTCAATTCGGCAATCTTCCCAGGCCTGCAGGGCGGCCCGCTGATGCATGTCATCGCCGCCAAGGCCGTGGCGTTCGGCGAGGCGTTGCGTCCGGACTTCAAGATCTACGCGAAGAACGTCGTCGAAAACGCTAAGGCGCTTGCCGAAAGCCTGCGTGGCCACGGCTTCGACATCGTTTCCGGAGGCACAGACAACCACCTGATGCTGGTGGACCTCAGGCCCAAGGGATTGAAGGGAAACATTTCGGAAAAGGCGCTCGTTCGCGCTGGGCTGACCTGCAACAAAAACGGCATTCCTTTCGATCCTGAAAAGCCATTCGTAACGTCGGGCCTGCGCCTCGGTACGCCGGCCACCACCACGCGCGGCTTCGGGGTGACCGAGTTCAAACAGGTCGGCGGCCTGATAGCGGAAGTACTCAAGGCCATTGCACAGTCGGAGGACGGCAAGGCGCCGCTGGTTGAGGCGGCCGTGAAGGAGAAGGTCAAGGCGTTGACGGATCGCTTTCCGATCTATCAGGACAGATGAACTCGCGTATGGATTTGGTGACGTTTTGAAAAGTCGCCCTCTGAATTGAATTAACTCACGCACTCATCTCCTTGAAAATGATAAATTAATAGGAGGTAAGAGTGCTAAGAAATCCGGCTTCGAACGGCCGTTTTCGACGATGTAAGGTGAGTTGAGAGATGCGCTGCCCGAGCTGCAATAGTTTGGATACGCAGGTCAAGGATTCCCGGCCGACCGAGGATTCGGCCGTTATCCGGCGCAGGCGGGTCTGCATGGCCTGCAATTTCCGCTTCACGACATTTGAGCGGGTGCAACTGCGCGAACTCACGGTTATCAAGCGCAACGGCCGGCGGGTACCGTTCGACCGCGACAAGCTGGTGCGTTCACTGCAAATCAGCTTGCGCAAGCGGCCGGTTGAACCCGAGCGGATCGAAACCATGGTCTCGGCCATCGTCCGCGAACTTGAGAGTGGCGGTGAGGCGGAAATTTCGTCCGAAACCATCGGCGAGATCGTAATGGAACACCTGCGAAGCCTCGACGATGTGGCTTATGTGCGCTTTGCCTCGGTCTACCGCAATTTCCGCGAGGCCAAGGATTTCGAGGCGGTATTGGGCGAACTTTCCAGCGAGGACGATACGCGGCGGGTACCGCTGCGCAAATGATCTTCCGCATTCTGGAAGAGCAGAACGGCGCTAACCTCCGGATGGAAAAGGCCACCGACTTGCATTTCATGCAATTGGCGCTTGCGCTGGGCCGTCGCAGCTTGGGCGCGAGCGCACCTAACCCGGCCGTGGGCGCCGTCATCGTGAAAGACGGGGTGATTGTCGGTCGCGGCTGGACCCAGCCTGGAGGCCGCCCGCACGCGGAGGCCGAGGCGCTGCGGCGGGCGGGAGACGCGGCACGAGGTGCAACCTTGTATGTCACGCTGGAGCCGTGTTCTCACGTTGGAAAAACGCCGCCATGCGCCGACGCGGTGATCGCAGCCGGCATTACGCGTGTTGTGTCCGCAATCGAGGACCCCACGCCCGAAGTCGCAGGGCAGGGTCATGCGCGGTTGCGGGCTGCCGGTATATCGGTGGATGTCGGACTTTGTGCGGCCGAAGCGGCTCACCATCATGCCGGGCATTTCCGGCGGGTCCGGGACAAACGCCCCCACGTCATTCTTAAACTCGCGGTGTCCAGCGACGGAAGGATTGCTGCCGCCGGAGGCGTACCGGTCGCGGTCACGGGCGAGGCAGCGAGGGCGCGGACGCATCTGCTGCGGGCCCAATGCAGCGCGATTCTGGTTGGCATCGGCACCGTTCTGGCTGACGATCCACTCCTGACCTGCCGGCTTCCCGGCATGGAAACGCGCTCGCCGCCGCGTGTGATCCTGGATCACGCGCTGCGCATCCCGGAAAGCAGCCGCCTTGTTCAGTCCGCGCGCGAAACTCCACTTTGGATCATGACCTCGGATTTTGCCGAAGCGTCAAGGGCGATGAAACTCGGCGCGGCTGGCGCGCACGTGATGCGTGTTCCGGTCGCGGCTGGAACGCCCGGGCTCGATCTCGTGGCGATTCTCCGCGCCCTCTCTGAAAGAGGGGTCAACCGGCTGATGATCGAAGGCGGAGCGCGTGTTGCGGCATCGTTTGTCGCGGCGGCGTTGGTTGACGAAGCGTGGTTGCTGCGCGGTCCAGATCCGATCGGCGACGACGGTGTGGCCGCCCTCGGGGCCTTGCCGCTAACCACCATTACCGGGTCACCGCAGTTCAAAATGCGTGCGAGCGAGACGTTGGATCAGGACGCTCTCGCGATTTACGAGCGTGTCTAAATGGAGTTACGTTCGGAGCGTCGCGCCGTCCTGGCGTCTGGCATCTACGTCTTTCAGTCGCCGCATGTGATGGTGGGGCATGACGAGCGAAGTGACGCCATTCTTTGAACCGAGCGGTCCTGCCATAACGCTCGGAAGTACTGGATTCGGAAGGTTCTGATGTTTACCGGCATAGTGACCGACGTCGGCGAGATCGAAAGTGTGACGCACACGGCGCAGAACCGGCTGCACCGAGTCCGCATCCTCTGCCACTATGATCAAACCACCATCGCAGATGGCGCCTCGATCGCTTGCAACGGCACGTGTCTGACAGTCGTTCTCTCCGGCGTCGCGGGGGGCCGGACCTGGTTCGACGTCGATGTCGGGACGGAGACGCTCGACGTGACGACCGCAAAGCACTGGACGGCGGGAACGCGGCTCAATCTCGAACGCGCGTTGAAGATCGGCGACGAGCTTGGCGGCCACATTGTCGCAGGTCATGTCGACGGAATCGCGACCATACTGACGCGCGACGACCAACACGGCATGGCGCGTTTTGAATTCTGCGCTACCCCGAATTTAGCACGTTTCATCGCCGCCAAGGGCTCGGTGACATTGGACGGCGTATCGCTGACGGTAAACAGCGTTCGGAAGGAGGCGTTCTCGGTGCTCACTATTCCGCGCACGCTCGACCTTACCACGCTGGGCAACTGGCGCCCGGACAGCGAGGTCAATATCGAGGTCGACCTGATGGCGCGTTACGCCGCGCGCCTGAGCGAGATGAAGTGCGCTTCATCGACGGAAATATGATACGCGGGCTGCGGGCCTCTTTGACAGAAAGAATACCGGGCGAGCCCGGCACGGCGAACCGGAGCATAAATGGCAGAGGCAAGGCACGCACCGTTGAAGGATCAAACAAGCGTCTCGGGCGCGTATGTCTTGATCGTAGAAGCGCGGTTCTACGACGATATCCAGGATGCGTTGCTCGAAGGAGCGGTCGCCGAATTGCGATCTGCCGGCGTCCGTTATGACGTCGTCACCGTTCCGGGCGCCCTGGAGATTCCTGCGGCCATTGTCTTTGCGCTTGATGCGGCAGAGCGGAGCGGCGCGCCTTACGATGCTGTGGTCGCACTCGGGTGCGTCGTGCGGGGCGATACCATCCATTTCGAGATTGTCTCGATGGAATCCTCGCGCGCGCTGATGGATCTGTCGATGCAACGGCGCGTACCCCTCGGCAATGGCATCATCACGGTCAACACCGACGCGCAAGCGTGGGCGAGGGCGAGGGCAGGCGAATTGAACAAGGGTGGCCATGCGGCGCAGGCGGCGTTGACAATGCTGCGGATTAAACGCCGATTGGCGAAGGCGTAGCGGAGCGATGGCGGACATCAAGGCAGGTATCGACAGGAAGGCAAACAGGCGCGGCGCGGCACGGCTCGCCGCGGTGCAGGCGCTGTATCAGATGGAGATCGGCGGAGCGGGCATTAACGATGTCTTTGCGGAGTTCGATAGCCACTGGCTCGGCAACGAAGTCGAAGGCGACAGATATCTTCCTGCGGAGGCTGCCTTCTTTCGAGACGTGGTGGCAGGCGTGGTTCGCGATCAGGTCAGGATCGACCCATTGATCGACGATGCGCTGTCGAAGAGTTGGCCGCTGAAGCGGATCGCGGCGATCCTGCGCGCGGTGCTCCGCGCCGGTTCATACGAACTGGAGCATCGCATAGATATCCCGGCGCGGGTCGTAGTATCCGAATATGTCGATGTCGCACACGCTTTCGTCGAAAATGATGAAGCTGGCATGGTCAATGCGGTGCTTGACCAGATCGCACGCCATTTCCGCACCGCCGAGTTTACTCGCTGACGCCTATTCCGCTACGGCTGCGCATGAACCCTGACGGGTCGAAATATGTCGGTTGAGGACGATCTAATCGCTCGCTACTTCAAGCCGATCGCGACCAATCCGGGTGCGTTGGGGCTCACTGACGATGCGGCTGTCTTGCGAGGCGGCACCGACGATCTCGTGGTCACAACCGATGCTATTGTCGAAGGTGTACATTTTCGGAGCAGCGATCCGCCTAAAACGGTCGCCAAGAAAGCGTTGCGTGTCAACCTGTCCGATCTCACCGCCAAAGGTGCGACGCCCGCCGGATTCGTTCTGACTCTGGCGTTGCGTGAGCCGGATGAGAGATGGCTCTCGGCCTTCGCGAGCGGGCTTGCCGAAGACGCCATCACCTTTGATTGTCCGTTGCTCGGCGGCGATACCGTCGCCACTCCGGGGCCGCTGACGATGTCCATCACTGCGTTCGGTCGCGCGCCGGTTGGTGGAATGATCTTGCGTAGCCGCGCGCAGCCCGGTGACCGTATCGTCGTCTCCGGCACGATCGGCGACGCCGCACTCGGGCTCGCCGTTCTCTCAGGCAACGTGACGGTCGACGACGCCGCGATTCGTGAGTCGTTGATCGACCGGTATCGGGTCCCGCAACCCCGCATCCCTCTCGCAGAGGCTGTCCGCCACTATGCGCGGGCGGCGATGGATGTTTCCGATGGTCTAGCTGGTGACCTCGCAAAACTTTGCATCGCGTCCGGAGTTTCGGCAATCATCGATGCAGCAGCCATTCCGCTCTCTGAATCTGCACGCGGACTGATAGAGCAGGGGCAGACGAGTTTCGTCTCCGCTGTGAGCGGCGGCGACGATTACGAGGTTTTGTGTACGATCGCGAAGGATCGCTGGGACAACTTCGCGCGGGCGGCACGAAACGTTGGCGTCGCCGTAACTCCGATCGGAGAAATCATCGCGGGCAACGCAGCTCCGAAATGGCTCGATACAAAAGGCGAGGATGTCGCGCTTCCGCGGCTTTCCTACAGCCATTTCTGAATAGTGACGACAGCCAGCCCCACTGCATACTAAAACGCCCGGCCTGGCCGGGCGTCTTGCCGTTGAAAAGAAGGCTCGTTTAGGTTCCGCTGCCGAACCGACGAGACCACCACCCCGCACGTCGCGGTCGGGTTTCGTCCGATACTTCCGGAGGAGACTGTTGCGATTCCGGTGTCGCTGCTTCCGGATGGCTTTGAATGACGGGAACGGCAGGCGATGCTTCTTGCGAGGCGAAGCTCACCTTTTCCCGTACGGTCGAGCGACGGCAAACGGCCTTCTCGGATTCCGAAACGGTATCGCTCCTGGCCTCAGCCGTGCGGATTGTCGGTTCTGCGGTGTGCTGTTGCGGCTGAGTTTCAGCTTCGGCCGGGCTGGTCTGCGTTTCTGGCGCTATCGACACAGAATCGAAGTCCGCAACGGCCTCGACGGCTTCTGATGCTGACGGAGGGGTCAACTCGTCGGAAATCGAGTCGACAGGACTCGCACCGTTGCTACCCCGGCGCCGACGACCACCGCGACGCCCACGACGACGCGGTCGCCGTTCATCTCCGTCCGGCGACTGATCGGCTCGCACCTCGCTGCCCTGCGCCGAAGAGTCCTCTCCATCATTTTCGACGTCGTCCTCGGTCATAAAGCGTGCCGCGGCGAAATCGGCGGCAATCTGGACGCTGTCCGGACCGTCAACCGTTTGCGGAGGCTGATTGTCGCTCGTTTCGCCAGAGCGTTCACGCCGGGGCCGACGTCGCCTGCGCTTGCGGCCGTCACCCTCGGTTTCACCGCCCGCCTGTTCATCGGCGCGAGTCTCGGCGTCGTTGACCTCGATCTCCGTTTCCACATCGACCGGCTGCTCGTCTTGATGGACCTCTTCGGCCTGCGGCGGGTCTATGGCGAGTTGCGTGGCCAGCAGCGCTTTTGCCGCCTCCAGAGTATGCACCTGCTCACCGCGATCAATGACGAAGGATTGTTGACCCGCGAGCGAGGGGTCGGCGACCAGGGAGAGACCAACTTTGAAGCTGTGTTCGAGGGCGCGCAGATGTCCTCGCTTCTGATTGAGCACATACAACGCAACGTTAATGCGCGTCCGCACGACAAGGTTGTGCGTCGCGCCTTTTATCAGAACTTCCTCAAGGCTGCGCAACAACTGCAACGCCACCGACGGAACCGAGCGGACATGGCCGGTGCCGCCGCAGTGCGAGCAAGGCTCTGTCGAACTTTCCAGCATACTGGCGCGGATTCGCTGGCGCGACATTTCCAGAAGACCGAAGTGCGAAATGCGGCCGACCTGGATGCGCGCGCGATCGTGGCGCAGACACTCGCTCAGCTTGCGCTCCACCGCGCGGTTGCTTCGCTTCTCGTCCATGTCGATGAAATCGATGACGATCAGACCGGCAAGATCACGCAGTCGCAACTGTCGGGCGACTTCCTCGGCAGCTTCCAGATTGGTCTTAAGCGCCGTATCCTTGATGTGATGTTCACGGGTCGAGCGACCTGAGTTGACATCGATCGATACCAGCGCTTCGGTTTGGTTGATGACGATGTATCCACCGGAGCGAAGCTGCACCGTCGGCAGGAACATCGCGTCCAGTTGGCTCTCGACGCCCATCCGCGAAAACAATGGCTGGCAGTCGCGATACTGCTTCACTGCCCGGACGTTGGATGGCATCAGCATCTTCATGAAATCGCGCGCTTCATGATAGCCGGCTTCACCGGCCACCTGGATTTCGTCGATTTCCTTGCTGTAGAGATCGCGGAGGGAACGCTTGATCAGCGAGCCTTCCTCGTAAACAAGTGTCGGAGCCTGGGACCGCAGGGTCATATCTCTTACGGTTTCCCACATGCGGATCAGATACTCGAAATCGCGCTTGATCTCCGGCTTGGTGCGCGAAGCGCCCGCGGTGCGCAGGATGACTCCCATTCCTTCGGGGACATCGAGATCCTGCACCACCTCCTTCAGGCGCGAACGGTCTTGCGCCGAGGTGATCTTGCGGCTGATGCCGCCGCCGCGGGCTGTATTGGGCATCAGCACCGCATACCGGCCGGCCAGAGATAGATAGGTCGTCAGCGCGGCGCCCTTGTTGCCGCGCTCCTCCTTGACCACCTGGACCAGCATGACCTGGCGACGCTTGATGACTTCCTGGATTTTGTACTGACGGCGCGGCCGGTAACCCCGCTCCGGCACCTCCTCGAGAGCATCATCGCCGCCGACGGATTCAACCTGCTCCTCTTCTTCTTCGTCATCGTCACTATCGTCATCTTCCGTGCGATCTTCGACGCGAGCTTCGTCCCCATGGAAACCGACCTCATGAGGATGGCCGCCGGCATAGTCACCACTCTCACGATCGTAAACTTCATTGCGCGCTTCATCAGCGGAAACGGCCGGTCCGGTGTGATCGTTTTGAGCGTTATCGTCAGCAAGCGGTTCGACGCTGGTCGCGTGACCCGGTGCTATCGGGGCCGGGTCTTCATCCGATGAGGCCGCGACCAGGTCCTCACTAGAGCCCTCCTGAATTTCGTCGCGATGCTCGCGGACCACATCGTCGGAGTCGAGCGCGCCAGCGAAGTCATGCGACTCCTGTAAGTTGTCGGCGCTGTTTAGAGAGCTTGATCCAATGTCGTGCGCAGGTGCGCGTGCGTGATCGCGCTGTATGGCGTCGTCGGCTCCGTCATCCGCGTCGGGATGATCATGATGTTGCCCGAGTTGATCGCCCACTGCTGTTTCATCAGACGACGAGTCAGACTGTGTCGCGTCTATCCCCGTGACCTCCTGATCCCCATCCTCGACGATGGCGCTTTGCACGCGTTCGCCGTGATCGCGCCGACGTGCGTTGCGATGCCGCGAACGGCGGCGGTTGGGGCGATCTTCGGGTTCTTCCTCTGCCTCGCGATGAGCGCGCTCGTCGGCTTCGATCAACGCCTGCCGGTCGGCGACCGGAATTTGATAATAGTCCGGATGAATTTCGCTGAACGCCAGGAAACCGTGCCGATTTCCTCCGTATTCGATAAACGCGGCTTGCAGCGAAGGCTCAACCCGGGTGACCTTGGCCAAATAGATGTTGCCACGCAGTTGTTTGCGTTGAGCTGATTCGAAATCAAATTCCTCGACGCGGTTGCCGCGGACCACCACCACCCGGGTTTCTTCCGGGTGGGTGGCGTCGATCAACATTTTGTTGGGTTTGTTGGACATTTTGAAGCTCTTGGGGGCGGAGGGCGCATGGCACGGCGCGCGCATCTCGCGCGGCCGGGTAACGCAACGGTCCACCTGATTCGGGGGTGAGGGGAAGGCTGCGACGCGATCTGGAACGCCGTGCCGACCCTGATCCCGACGAGACGCCATGCGCGAAGTTTTCACTTCGCCTCGGTGCGGTCTTTGCGGAAAAAATGGTCAGCTTTTCAGTATGGCGCATCAGGCGTCAGCCCGTCTGAACAGGTTGGCGGCAAAAACACCGCCGCGTATCTATCTCGCTGCCGGACCGACGCGGCGCCAAAGCACCTTGTCGGTTGTCGTACCGCGTGGCCACAGGCCGGGACAATCGGTTACGACCTCTCCAAGCTGCCCCCAGGTGCAAATGGTAACCTGGGACCGGATCCCTCCCAAACCTGAAAAACACCTCTTCAATTCGGCCGCGCGCTGCGCTGGCTGTGTGGAGGGATCAGGAAACGCCGGAACTTCGAACAATCTGAAGCCCTAACGCTGCACCGGGAAGCTGAACGCGACACAACCGTGAGTTTAACCGTCAGCATTAACTTACATACGTGGATTGCCTGTCGCTTGCAAGGGACCGCGTCGTCATCCGGAGCAATAACGGGGTATCGGATTAAGTCCGGATTAACCGTACTGTATCTATTGTGATTAAAAGCAGCTCGGAGGCATGGGTTCGTTGGCGGGCCGCGCAAATCTGCGAATCGTCTGGCTATGCGCCATAGCGATACTGGCTCCCGGCGCGGCTTCGTTTGCCGCCGGGAACGAACCCGTCCGCCTGGAGATCGCCGGTGATTTTCCGGTCGCATCCGAAGTGCGACTCGCGGGCGATCTGAATCAGACCCGCTTCATTCTCGATCTCGACAAGAAGATCGATATTCACGCCTTTTTGCTCACTGATCCTTATCGGGCCGTCATCGATATTCCCCAGGTCAGTTTTCGCCTTGCGCCCAAAGCCGGGGAAACCGGACGCGGCCTGATCAAGGCGTTCCGCTACGGTCTGGTTATGCCGGGCGGATCGCGGATTGTCTTCGATCTCGCAGGACCTGCGAAAATCCAGAAAGCTTACGTGCTCGACGCCGCGAACGGTCAGCCCTCCCGCCTGGTCGTCGAACTGGAGGCCGTCGAACGTGCTGCATTCAACGGCCTATTGGCGAGATCGAGCAGCCCAGAACCGGCGAAGGATGCCGATTCTTCAGGGTCCATCCCAGGTACGCCTGGCCTGACCGGGCTCGCGGACGGGCGCCTAGTGGTTGTAATCGATCCCGGCCATGGCGGAATTGATAATGGAACCCACGCTTCAACCGGAGAGGCCGAAAAAGATCTGGTGCTGGCATTTGCGTCAGCGTTGCGCGACCGCATAGAGCAGGGCGGTAAATATCGCGTTGTCATGACGCGGACGAACGACACCTTCGTGCCACTGGCCGATCGCTTGCGCATCGCCCGCAACAACCGCGCTGCATTATTCGTGTCGATTCATGCGGACGCTTTGCCGCGCCACGAGGGTGATGCACAAGGCGCAACGATATACACACTGTCGGACAAGGCGTCGGACCGCGAAGCGGAACGACTGGCCGAAGCCGAAAACAAGGCGGATGCCATCGGCGGTGTCGATCTGACCGAGGAGCCGACCGAGGTGGCCGATATCCTGATCGATCTTGCGCAACGGGAAACACGCACGTTTTCCAATCGCTTCGCCCAGTTATTGATGAGTGAGATGAAAACCTCCGCGCGGATGCATAAGCACCCGCTGAAGTCAGCCGGATTCAGGGTGCTGAAGGCTCCCGATGTGCCGTCGGTGCTGGTTGAACTCGGTTACGTTTCGAACAAGGCAGATCTTCGCCAAATGGCGTCGGAAGAGTGGCGTTCCAGGACTGTCCGTTCGGTCACGAAGGCCGTCGAGACGTTCCTTGCAAAAAGAATGGTGTCAGTCGCTCCGGCCGACTGAGGCGAAAAGTGGCGCGCTAAAGGTTAGAAGCCCTAGTTTGGCCACAGCCGCCGCCCTATAGAAAAGTCGTCGTAAGTTCGCAGAATCGGTCAGAACCGGCATACTCATCCGGCGGATGCTTCGACCAACGAAAGCGTCCGCCCGGCGACAAGGCTTGCAGCCGATATCGTCAAGCCCCGGCAACGAAACGGACATTCAACAATGCGCTTGCTGCTGCGATTCACGGGCTTTCTGTTTGCAGCGGGAACCATCCTGTTTCTGGTCGGGGTCGCGGCAGTAGCGGGATTGATCTGGCATTTTTCCAAGGATCTGCCGGACTATTCGCAGCTTCAGAATTATGAGCCACCCGTGATGACGCGTGTCCATGCGTCCGATGGTTCGCTGCTCGGCGAATACGCGAAGGAGCGGCGGCTCTACCTGCCGATACAGGCAGTGCCGAAGTTGGTCATCAACGCGTTTTTGGCTGCGGAGGACAAGAATTTCTATGAACATGGCGGCATCGATTATCAAGGGATGCTGCGTGCGGCGCTGCTTTATGCTCAGAATTACGGTAGCAACAGGAGACCGCAGGGTGCCTCCACGATCACCCAACAGGTTGCCAAAAACTTTCTTCTGACCAATGAAGTTTCCTTTGCCCGCAAGATCAAGGAAGCGTTGCTGGCGATGCGCATCGAGCGCACTTATTCCAAGGACAAGATCCTCGAGCTGTATCTGAACGAGATTTACCTCGGTCTTGGCGCCTACGGCATCGCGGCTGCTTCGCTCGTGTACTTCGACAAGTCAGTCAATGAATTGACCGTTGCCGAAGCTGCATATCTCGCGGCTCTACCCAAGGCGCCCTCGACGCTGCACCCCGTCAAGAACCGAGACCGCGCGATCGAACGACGCGACTATGTCATCGACCGGTTGCTGGAAAACGGCTGGGTCAACCAGGCCGACGCGGAAAAAGCTCGCAAGCAGCCGCTGATCGTCACGAGCCGAACCAACCTGGCGCATACTTTCGCCGGCGAATATTTCGCTGAGGAGGTACGGCGCGACCTGTTCGAACGCTATGGCGAAAAGAAGCTCTACGAAGGGGGGTTGTCGGTCCGGACGACGCTCGACCCGGAATTGCAGGTGATAGCGCGCAAGACCATGGCAAATGGCCTCGTCACGTATGACGAGGCTCAGGGCTGGCGCGGTGCGCTAAGCAAGCTCGACATCTCCGGCGATTGGGGCGTGAAGCTCGCCGAGGTCAAATCACTCTCCGATATCTCCCCGTGGCGATTGGCGGTCGTGCTCGAGTCCGACGACAAGTCCGCGCGGATCGGCTTTCAGCCCGGGCGCGAACTTGGCGGCGCCGTAAGCAAAAAGCGGCAAACGGGCCTGATTACGCTTGAAGGGGTAAAGTGGGCCAAGGGTGCATCCGGGTCGATGCGAGGCCGTACGCCGACGAAAGTGTCACAAGTGCTTTCGCCCGGTGACGTGATCTATGCCGACCCCCTGATTGCAAAGGACGGCAAGATCGTCGAGGGGGAGTACCGACTGCGCCAATTGCCCGAAGTATCCGGCGCGATGGTGGCGATGGATCCGCGGACCGGCCGTGTGCTGGCAATGGTCGGCGGCTTTTCCTTCGATCAAAGCCAGTTCAATCGCGCCACGCAGGCCTACCGGCAGCCTGGATCCTCATTCAAGCCGCTCGTCTATTCCTCCGCGCTCGACAACGGCTACACGCCTTCGACAGTCGTGGTCGATGCGCCGATCGAGATCGATCAGGGGCATGGCTCAGGCGTTTGGCGTCCAGAAAACTACTCGAAAGAAAAATATTACGGACCACAAACGCTTCGAAATGCGCTGCGGCTCTCGCTCAACACCGTCACGGTCCGTTTGGCGCAGGATATCGGCATGCCGCTGATAGGCGAATATGCAAAGCGCTTCGGGGTTTACGACGAGCTGCCGAACTATCTGTCCTACGCACTGGGAGCAGGCGAGACCACGGTTCTGCGCATGGTGACGGCGTATTCGATGTTCGATAATGGCGGCAGGCGGGTGAAGCCTACCCTGATCGATCGCATTCAGGATCGCTACGGTCACACCATGTACAAGCACGACACGCGGGAGTGTGGCGGCTGCGACGCGCCGGAAGGCTGGAAGAACCAGTCTGAGCCTCAGTTGATCGACCACCGCGAGCAGGTGCTGGATGCAATGACGGCTTATCAGATCACCTCAATGATGGAGGGCGTGGTGCAGGCCGGCACCGCTACGGTCATGCGCGATCTGGGCAAGCCGATCGCCGGTAAAACCGGCACCACCAACGACCAGAAGGATGCCTGGTTCATTGGATTCTCACCTGATCTCGTCGTCGGCATCTACGTCGGGTACGACAAGCCGCGCAATCTCGGCCGTCAAGCGACGGGCGGACATCTGGCGGCTCCGATCGCACATGATTTCATGAAGGTTGCGCTTGCTGACAAGCCCGCTACTCCGTTCCGCATTCCTGCCGGCATCAAGCTGGTTCGCGTCGATTCCAAGACGGGTATGCGCGCAGGGCCAGGTAGTAGCGGCAAGACGATCCTTGAGGCTTTCAAGCCTGGCACTGCGCCTCCCGACAATTACTCTGTGATCGGTGTGGCTGATGCAAACGGACGCGAGCCACAGCCGCTGCCCGACGCCGACCGCAGCTTGTTCCGGCCCGGCACCGGAGGACTTTACTAGAATCTTTCGCCGCCTCGCGGAAACGGTGAACAACTCCATCTTTTTGATTTGGCGCGTTTTCTTCACGCGAACCGGATTCCACTTGGCTCAATAGCGCTATAGCGTCCGGTTCAACTGTGTTGGACCGGCTCCAGCCTTATTGTTTTGATGAGTACGATCCCGTTTCAACTTTTGCTCGCGCAGTCTTTCCGGTTTGTTCATGCTCTACACGATTGCGCTTTGCGACCTTCGCAGCTAAATCACCAGCCATTGTTGATGGTGTGAGCCGCAGAGAAAGCCATGCGCGCTGAAATCGAAAGACTTGTCGAAGAGATCAAGCAGTCGGTCGGGCTGCTGAGGAGGCATCTTTGACGTCGAGACATCGACCGCGCGTCTGGCGGAGCTGAACAAGCTCGCCGAGGATCCAGACCTCTGGAACGATCCCCAGAAGGCCCAGAAACTGATGCAGGAGCGAACCTCCCTGGAGGATTCGCTGACCGGTATCGGCAACGTCGAGCGTGAGCTCGAGGACCAGATCGGCATGATTGAACTCGGCGAGGCCGAGAATGATCAGGCCGTCGTCAACGAATCCGAAAACGCCCTGAAGACCCTCAAGAAGGAGGTCGCCCGCCGCGAGCTCGAAGCCTTGCTTTCGGGAGAGGCGGATCGCTTCGATACCTATCTCGAGGTTCATGCCGGCGCGGGCGGTACCGAAAGCCAGGACTGGGCGCAGATGCTTCTGCGCATGTATGCACGCTGGGCGGAGAAGCGCGGTTTCAAGATCGAGTATCTGGAAGAAACGCCTGGCGAAGAGGCTGGTATCAAATCAGCGACGATCCAGGTTAGCGGGCACAACGCCTATGGCTGGCTCAAGACCGAAGCAGGCGTGCATCGTCTCGTGAGAATTTCCCCGTTTGATTCCAATGCGAGGCGCCATACGTCGTTTTCAAGCATAGCGATCTTCCCGGTTGTGGACGACAGCATCAAGATCGACATCAAGGAATCGGACGTCCGCACCGATACCATGCGCTCCGGCGGAGCGGGTGGACAGCATGTCAACAAGACTGAATCGGCGGTGCGGCTGACACACGTCCCGACTGGGGTCGCGGTGGTTTGTCAGGCCGGGCGTTCACAGCACAAGAATCGCGCGCAGGCCTGGGACATGCTGCGGGCGAGACTCTACGAGATCGAACTCAAGAAGCGGGAAGAGCAGGCCGCCGCTGATCAGGCCGCCAAGACCGACATCGGCTGGGGCCATCAGATCAGATCGTACGTCTTGCAGCCCTACCAGATGGTGAAGGATCTCCGAACGGGCGTGCAAACGTCAGACACTTCGGGCGTGCTCGATGGCGACCTCGACGAATTCATGGCAGCGACGCTGGCCCAGAGAGCTTTTGGTAGCACGCCCGGTGCCATTGAAGACGTCGATTAATGCATTTCCGAGCGAAGCATGTTCTCGGGTTTGACCCGAGGATTGATACCGGTTCGCGTGAAGAAAACGCGCAGGAGTGATCGTTGGCGCGCCGCATAATTGCTGCACCGTTTCGCTCTTGTCGCTCGGTGCCTCGGCTGACCTGAGCCAAGCCACCGGATCAGACGACGTGGTCGTCGACAAAATTCTCGTCAAAACCGTGCATACGAAAGGCCCATTGGAGGCCGACTACACCGCCCTTGATAGGCTGAATCAGCCATAGCGCCATGAGCAGCGTCATAGGCAAATAGATCGCCCATTGAACCGCCAGCGGCGGCGAAAACTCCTTCTCGATCAGCAACGCAAGCGGTACCACGATGTGGCCGACGACGACGATGACAAGATAGGCGGGCAGGTCGTCTGCACGATGCGGGGTGAAATCAAGTCCGCATTCCGAACACTTGTCGGCGGTTTTCAGGAAGGCACGAAAAAGTTTGCCTTCGCCGCATCTTGGGCAACGGCAGAAAAAGCCGCGCCTCACCGCGGCCCAGGCGTCGCGCTTCTCGCCTTCCCGGGTCCAGGTTTTGGCGGCTGTGCTCGCAGGATCTGGAGGAAGCGCCGTCATGATTTGCCCTTCTTCGGTTTGCCAGCCTTGCTCTTGCCCGGCTTGCGCGACGTCTTGCGCGGTTTGTGGCCTGGATGGCCCTTCAATTGGACTTCAGGATGACGCGCGTCCCGACCACGCTGCGCCTTTGTTTTCCGTCCACCGCGCGCGCGGAGGGAGCGCGACCCTACCTGAGCTCCGGACAAGAGTTCGAAACGCAGAGCGCCAGCCAAGGGTACAGCTTCTACCAAACGAACCTCGACCACGTCACCCAGCTTGTGCATGGAACCGCTGCGCGAACCGACCAGTGCATGGCGGGTCTCGTCGTACTTGAAGTATTCGGTGCCCAACGAGCGGATCGGGATCAGCCCATCGGCGCCCGTATCGGTCAGTTTCACGAAAAGGCCGGCGCGGGTCACACCGGAAATACGGGCCTCGAAAATATTACCGATGCGATCGGCAAGAAAATGCGCGATCAGGCGGTCGGCGGTCTCGCGTTCAGCCTTCATGGCGCGACGCTCGGTAACGGAAATACGCGCCGCGATTTCAGCCAGCGTCTCGGCGTTCTCGGAACCCGGCAATGCGCCGTCGCCAAGGCCCAGCGCCCGGATCAGGGCGCGGTGCACGATCAGGTCTGCGTATCGCCTGATCGGGGATGTGAAATGCGCGTAGCGCCGTAGGTTGAGACCGAAGTGGCCATAGTTTTCCGCCGAATATTCAGCCTGCGCCTGCGAACGAAGAACCACTTCGTTCACCAGCGACTCCGAGTCATGGCCTTTAACGTGGTCGAGTACCCGATTGAACAGCTCAGGTCTCAGCGCGCCGCTCTTGGCGAAGGACAGATCAAGCGTTCTCAGAAATTCACGAAGGTTGTGAACTTTCTCTACCGTCGGTTCGTCATGAACACGATAAATCAGCGGCAGTTCTTTCTTTTCCAGCGTCTCGGCTGCGGCGACATTTGCAAGGATCATGAACTCCTCGATGAGTCGATGCGCCTCGAGTCGGTCCGGTACGATCACACGATCGACCGTTCCGTCATTCTTCAGCAAAATCTTGCGCTCGGGTAATTCAAGATCGAGCGGATCGCGCTCATCACGCGCCCGCTTCACCAGCGCATAGGCTGCATAGAGCGGTTTCAGGATCGGTTCGAGCAGGGAGCCGGTGATGTCATCGGGGTTGCCGTCGATCGCGGCTTGTACCTGCGCATAATTCAGCTTTGCCGCCGAGCGCATCAGGATGCGATGAAAGGTGTGCGAACGTTTGCGGCCGTCGGGACCAATCACCATGCGTACAGCAAGCGCGCCGCGCTCTTTGCCCGGGATCAGGGAGCAAAGATCATTAGAAATTCGCTCCGGCAGCATCGGGACCACGCGATCGGGGAAATAGACCGAATTCCCGCGCTTCAGCGCATCATGATCCAGCGCCGATTCAACCCGCACATAGTAAGCAACGTCGGCAATGGCGACGGTGACGATGGCACCGCCCTTGTTGTTTGGATCGTCGTCTGGCGTGGCGTGAACCGCGTCGTCGTGATCTTTCGCATCGGGCGGATCGATGGTGACGAGCGATAGCTGGCGCCAGTCTTCGCGTCCTCGTGGCGTTACGAGCTTCGCAGCGTCTGCTTCGCGGAGCGCAGCCGGCGAGAACGCTTGAGGGATGTCATGAGCGTGGATCGCGATCAGACTGACGGCCTTTTCGGTCGCGAGCGAACCAAGCCGCTCTTTCACCTTGCCTGAAGCAAGTCCGAAACCGCGAGTACGCACGAGCTCGACACTAACGAGATCGCCGTCCTTCGCGCCGGCGCTGTCGGCTTCCGCGATGTTCAATTCGCGACCGGCCTGCTTCTTGTCGACCGGCACGAGGCGTCCACCGCCTTGGGGCAAGGCGCGATAGACGCCAAGTATACGCGCACGGGTGTTATCGATCACCCTGATGACACGAGCACGATAGCGTGCGGATTCGGTGGGCTCCATCGCTTCGATGCGCAGTAGCGCGCGGTCGCCGACACCAGCCACCGTGCCGGGCTTCGCGCGGCGCGGCACATGGATGAGGATCTTCGGTGCGGGCGTCGTTTCCTCGTCCCATTCGGTAGGTGTGGCGATCAGTTCGCCGTCGCTATCGCGTCCCGTAATATCTGCCATCAGCGTCGGCGGCAGCGTTTCCGGCTGACGCAGCTTGCGGCCCCGTTTAACGATCGTGCCGTCGTCCGCGAGATCGCGCAGGATCTGCTTGAGTTCGGCGCGATCGGCATTCTTCAAGCCGAACTCGTGCGCGATCTCGCGCGTCCCCGCCCGGCCGGGGTGTGCACGGATGAAGGCGACGATGGTCTCGCGATCCGGAAAATCCCTGGCGCGCGGTTTGCTCACGTCAGCCGTTCTTGCCAGCGCTCTTTTTTGCGGCCGTACTCACAGGGTTGGGTGGCTGTTTGGCCGCGGCAATCGAACCACGTGCTTTGCTCACAGCCTCAGACTTCGGCTTCGCCGGAGCCTGTTTGGAAGTTGCCTTTTTGGCTGACTTTTCTGCCGCAGCGCCGGCCTTGCCGTTCTTTTTGGGGCCGGCGGGCTTGGCTTTCTTCGCCGCGCGTTTCGGTTTGCCGCCACCCTTGGCGGCACGTTCGTCGATCAACGCGATGGCCTCCGGCAGCGTAATGGTGTCCTGCGTCTTGTCGTTTGGAATCGTGGCGTTGATGCCGCCTGCCGTAACATAGGCGCCATAACGTCCGCTCTTCACCGCGACAGCGCCGAGTGTCGGGTGCTCACCGAGGGGCTTGCCGGGATCGGCGCCGAAGCGCCGACTCGGCCCCTTGGCGACTTTCTCGGCGATCAGCGTCACCGCGCGGTTGAGACCGATGTCGAACACCTCGTCGCCGGCTTCAAGGCTCGCATAGGTCTTTTCATGCCGGACAAACGGACCGAAGCGGCCAATGCCTGCCGTGATTGGCGCGCCGGTCTCCGGATGCTTGCCGATCTCACGAGGAAGCGAAAGCAGCTTCACTGCAAGGTCCAGCTCCATGTCGGCGGGTGACGTGTTTTTCGGGATGCCTGCGCGCTTCGGCTTCTCGCCGTCGGCGTAATCGCTGGCCTCGCCGAGCTGGATGTAAGGTCCGAAGCGGCCGGACTTCACCGCGACATCGAGACCGCTCTCTGGATCCTTGCCGAGAACGCGGTCGCCGCCGGCGTCGCCATCGGCAGCGAGGGGACGGGTATAGCGGCACTCCGGATAGTTGGAGCAGCCGACGAAGGCGCCGAACTTTCCCGCCTTGAGGTTCAGTTTTCCAGTGCCGCAGGTGGGGCACTGGCGCGGATCGCCGCCGTCTTCGCGCGGTGCATAGATGTGCGGTCCGAGCATGTTGTCGAGCACATCGAGCACTTCGGAAACGCGGACATCCTTAATGTCATTGACCACGCCGATGAAGTCATCCCAGAAATCCTTCAGGACCTGCTGCCATGATACTTCGTTGTTCGAAATGCGATCGAGCTGTTCTTCGAGATTGGCGGTGAAGTCGTACTCGACATAGCGCGCGAAGAAATTCTCCAAAAATGCAACGACAACGCGGCCCTTGTCTTCGCCATAGAGCCGTTTTTTCTCGAGTTTCACGTAGCCGCGATCCTTGAGCACCTGCAAAATCGATGCGTAGGTCGAAGGCCGACCGATACCGAGCTCCTCCATGCGCTTGACCAGCGAGGCTTCCGAGAAGCGCGGCGGGGGTTCCGTGAAATGCTGGGTGACGCTGAGGTTCTCGCGTTTCAACGCTTCGCCTTCGCTCATGGCGGGAAGGCGACGGCCGTCCTCGTCTTCCTCATCGTCGCGGCCTTCCTGATAAAGCGCCAGGAAGCCATCGAACTTGATGACCTGGCCGCTGGCTCGCAACTCCAGCGTGCGCGCACCAGCCCGAGCCGCAATATCGACAGTGGTCCGCTCCAGCTCTGCTGATTCCATTTGGCTCGCGATGGTCCGGATCCAGATCAGCTCATAAAGCCTAGCCTGATCGGCATCGAGACGACGCTTCATGTCGGCAGGACGGCGCGACAGGTCAGTTGGCCGGATCGCCTCATGGGCTTCCTGCGCGTTCTTGGCCTTGGTCTGATACTGGCGCGGTGCGTCCGGAACGTAGGCGTTGCCATAATCCTCGCCGATCACCTTGCGCGCCTGCGTGATCGCCGAGCCGTCGATCTGTACACCGTCGGTTCGCATGTAAGTGATGAGGCCGGTGGTCTCGCCGCCGATGTCGATGCCTTCATAGAGCCGTTGCGCGATCCGCATCGTATGCGCTGGCGCGAAGCCGAGCTTGCGGCTGGCCTCCTGCTGCAGCGTCGAGGTGGTGAAGGGCGCCTGCGGATTGCGGCGCGCCGGCTTGGCCTCGACGGTCGACACGGTGAAGTTGGCGGCCTCGATCGCCTTCCTGAAATCTTCGGCCTCGGCGCCCGAACCGATGTCGAGCCGCTGAATTTTCTTGCCATCAGCGCCGACCAGGCGGGCTTCAAAGGCATCGCCGCGCGGCGTCGCCAGGGTCGCGATTAGCGACCAGTATTCGCGCGGGACGAATTTCTCGATTTCAAGCTCGCGGTCGCAGACCAGCCGCAAGGCGACTGATTGCACCCGGCCGGCCGAGCGCGCGCCGGGCAGCTTGCGCCACAGCACCGGGGAGAGAGTGAAGCCGACCAGATAGTCGAGCGCACGGCGCGCCATGTAGGCATCCACCAGCGCGCCGTCGATCTGGCGCGGGTTTTTCATGGCGTCGGTAACGGCTTGCTTGGTGATGGCATTGAAGACGACGCGCTCGATCTTCTGGTCCTTCAGCGCGCGCTTTTGCTTGAGCACCTCGAGCACATGCCAGGAGATCGCTTCGCCCTCACGATCAGGGTCGGTGGCGAGAATGAGCTTGTCCGCCCCCTTGAGCGATTTGGCGATGTCGTTGAGTCGACCGGCTGCCTTCGGATCGACTTCCCAGATCATCTGGAAATTGGCATCGGGATCAACCGATCCATTTTTGGCTGGAAGGTCCCGAACGTGGCCGAAAGACGCTAACACCTCATAGGAAGCTCCCAGATATTTGTTGATCGTCTTCGCCTTTGCGGGCGACTCAACAATGACGATATTCATGTTCTTCCAATATCTTATTGATAAATTTCAAACCGATTCACGAGAGGCTCGTCGGCTGTTTCGGGGCGAACATGGGTGCAGCATCGCCTTAAGTCAAATAGACTTGTGTGAAAACCTATCGGCTCGATTACATCTATAAATTGTATTTTTGTTATAATATAAACCTGTAGTTGTTTTTATCGTGCAGGGTCATGGTGCTGAATGCAGCTTCCACCTGGCATGATGAGAGGAGTTTTCGGGGGATGAGGGGACGACCAAACCGGAACGAGGAATCTAGCAATCACGAGCCGCGCTTGGGCGAAACCGCGGGCGACGGTGGTCCGGACGAGGCCGCGCACTATCTGGCGGTTGCGGTTGCCGATCTTGGACTAATTGCCCGGCGTCATGGGCTGGATACCCTCGGCTTCCTCCTCGATATGGCGCAGATGGAGGCCGAAGATATCGTCCGACTCCGTGCTGGACGTGGGGGACGCTGAAGGAAGCGATTAATGGGCGGCTCAAGTTTTCCGGTACCCCAAGCTCGGCCTGAAACTCCGAGTTTTCTTAATGAGACAAACGAGCGGTCCGAGCATGTCCCCGAAACCCGGACGATGCCCTAGTATAAAGCAGATCGCAACGCCGGCTGGCTTCCCGGAATGGCGCGCTTCGCAGCGCTTGCATCGATCGAAATCGATTGCACATTGTCCTCGACAGGACGACCCGTCCCGACCACTGGTTGGGCTTGCGTGGGTAGAGGAACAACCGTCCGGAGCGACACTGCGGATTTTTCCTGAAGCGCAAAAAAATTCTGTCCAGAAACGAAAAATCTGTCGGTGGCGTTGTCAGTGGCGACCGTCGGTTTGCGCGGCCAGAAGGCTCTTTCCTGCAACAGCGGTCCGGCACCGCGAACGAAGCGCTGCGACCGGTCGAAAACCTCTGGCAAAAGAACAAGCTGTTTTTGGTTTAGGTGCGCATCCCAGATCGCCGAAGCGGGGAGGGTGCCGACGTTAGCAAAACTGAAAGCCGGAGCTTCTTGCCTATGCGCGATCGCGACGGTTACCGGCGCAGGACGCATCCGCCAATCTTGCGGCTCCGTGGTCGTCTTCAGTTGGTTCGGCGTGGCCGGCACCACGTGAACAATGCGGTAGCCTCGCTCCTTCAGCGTTCGGAGGATTCTGGGTAGCGCAGCTACCGTCCGCGCCTGGATATCGTGCAATAGCAGAATGCCTTTACGCTTGGCTTCGATCCGGCTGATTGCGAGTTGATAGACGCGCTCGGCCGAGATGTGCCGCCAGTCGTCCGCCGGGAAATCAGCACTCCAGACCTGAATGCCATTGAAAGCCAGGTAATCCTCGACACCCTTCGCCCGCAGCAGACCTGGAATGCGCATGAATGGCGCCACAGCCGCAGGATCGCTCAGTGCGGCTGCAGCGGAAGCGATTCCGTCGTCGATTTCTTGCCGAGCGCGTTCGATCGGCATCCGATTCATGCTGAGCAGATGATTCTGCGAATGGGTGCCGATAGAATGTCCAGCCGCAAGCACTCTGCGGAGATACTGCGGGTAGTTGCGCGCCATCTGCCCAACTGTGAAGAAGGTCGCCTTCACGCACTCACGCGCGAGGATATCGAGAACCTGGAGGCTGTGGGGCGGCAATGGGCCGTCATCGAAGGTCAGCACCACCTCGTGATCGCGAAGTGGCAACGTTTCCTGATACTGCATGGTGCCTACACGGGGATGTTCCCGGGGGTCCACCACCAGGGTCCGAAAAGTTCCGAGGGCATTGGAATTGCCGGGACAATCGCCGGCTATAGCCGGAAATGCCGTGAGGTCGAGGGTAGCGGCGAGCAGACCGAGCCAAAGAATCCACTGCGACCTCCGCCGGCCTCCTTTTAATATCCGTGCCATCCAGAACACCTTCGTGCATCCATTCCGGCCGAAACTACGGGCCGCCGATGAACGCGACCTTAACTCATCAGCCGGTGGAACGGACCATTTGGCGGGAACTATTACGCTCACGCCAATAATCGTACCAATGCGCTCGGAGCCTGCTGCGGCTTGAGGTCGTTGATCGAGCGGGTCTTCAAGCGCCCGTCGGCGTTCACGTTTTTGGACCTTTCGGCTTCGGAACAACATGCACCACGCGGTAGCCATTGAGGCGCATGTATTTCAGAAAATCTGGCAGCATAGCAGCGGTTTGCGCACGGGTATCGTGAAACAGGATGATGCCTTTCCGCGCGGCCGTCAGTCGGCTGGTAATCAGCTCCAATTCATCCTTCGGAGTCATCGGTCGCCAATCGCTGGCCCAGAAGTCGGCGCCGAACACAACGATCCCCCTGGCTTGCAGCATTTCGAGCAGCTCGGGGGTGGATTCGAAGTACGGAAAGCGGAAGAACCGCGTGTCGGGGACACTCGTCGCCTTGCCGTTGAGGGCGACTTCGTCAGCGGATATCCCACGGTCGATGTCGTCCCTGGCGGCTGCAAAAGTCATCGCATTGAGATGGGGATGCGACCAGCTGTGGTGCCCCAGCGTATGGCCGCCCGTTGCGGCGTTCTTGACGAGGCCCGGCGACGCCTGCGAATTCCTGCCGACATGGAAGAAGGTCGCGCGGACACATTCGCGAGCGAGCGCAGCCAGAACCCGCGGTGTTGTCGCAGCCGGCCCGTCGTCGAAGGTGAGGACCACTTCCTTGTCGTCGAGCGGAAGCGTTTGAGGAAAGCTCTTTAGGCCGACACGGGGATACTTGGCTGCATCGACCTCAAGAATACGCGAAGTGCCGAGCGTTCCCTGGCGCGGGCAGTCGCTGGCCCATGCAGACGTGGTCCATGCCACAAAAACGAGAAGCGTAACCCTCAGTATGCTCATGGCGCTGTTCCGAACCAACCCTACGTCATCATCTGCACGTGTACCTACGTTCGTTATAGCCTTTGCTGATCGCCGGGGCGATGGTCCTGCTGTTCACTCGGACTTAACGCACATCACCGACGATCCTGCGAATCGGAGGATGATAATGCAGCGCTTGCGTTTGAAAGCGGACGGCCGGATCGTGGAAATCCGCGATGGGAAAGAGTTTCCGCTTGCGCCGTCCATGCCGGTCGCGAGTGCCGCTCCGAACCGCGTTGCAAGGCCTGCGCCGGCAGCCGCATCTCCGTCTACAGAGCCTGAAGTCAGAAGCCTGCGTCGACGGGCGCGTTTGACACAGGTCGAATTCGCGGCGCGACTGGGCGTTCCGGTTGAAACCATCCGGAACTGGGAGCAGGGCAAGCGGATGCCGCGCGGACCCGCACGCGCACTTCTTGCAGTCGTCGCGCATGCACCCGAAATCGTATTCGCCGCCCTCGATGGTCATGCCGACTGAACGCGTCCGGGCGCCGTCGGATTGACTGGCAATGTTGTCACCAACGGCATAAGGTTTAGCTTGCTTTCGGCTCGATGACCGGAGGGGGGCGACGCAGTTCATTGAAGCCAATGGTGCGCGCATTCCGACAATCGGATTGGGCACGTGGGAGCTTCGCGGCCGGACCTGCGCGCGTCTCGTGGAGCAGGCGCTCAGGTTCGGTTACCGCCATACCGACACCGCGCAGATGTATGAGAACGAGCGCGAAGTCGGCGAAGGCCTGCGCGCGTCTAGTGTCGATCGTAACGATGTTTTTGTCACGACCAAGGTCTGGACTACGCACTTCGCGCCAAATGATTTGGAGCGGTCCGTCAAGGAAAGCCTCAAGCAACTGCGCGTTGCGCAGATCGATCTAGTGTTGTTGCACTGGCCCAATCCGCGAATTCCGCTGTCAGAGACTTTGAGCGCTCTTGCCAACGTCAGGCGGCTCGGCATGGCGCGTCACATCGGCGTGTCGAACTTCACCGTCGCATTGATCGAGCAGGCGGCGGCGCTCTGTCCGGAACCTCTGGTTTGCGATCAGGTCAAGTATCATCCATATCTCGATCAGGCCAAGGTTCTGGAAGCATGCCGGCGCCACGACATGGCACTGGTTGCCTACAGTCCCGTCGCCAAGGGCCGTATCAAGAACGATGAAACGCTGGCGCGGATCGGGGCCGCCTACGGCAAAACCGCGGCGCAGGTTTGCCTGCGCTGGCTCGTTCAGCAGAACGTGGCGGCGATTCCGCGAACATCGCGAATAGAAAGGCTGTCGGAGAACATCGAGATTTTCGACTTCGCTCTGACCGATGATGAGATGGCGCGGATCTCGGCGATGAGCACCGCCAATGGACGTCTGACCGATTTCGGATTTGCTCCGAATTGGGACTAGCTCGCACAGCGTGAGATGAACCGTAGTTGTTGATTTCGGCCTACCACTCGCGCATGCAGGACGTCCCCCTGCTTACCGGCTGATTGCATGTTCTTCCTGCTCTCCAAAATCATCGGATTTATCACGCTGCCCTCGAACGCGATTGCGATCGTCAGTGGCGTTGGTCTTTGTCTGCTGCTCATGAGGTGGAGGCGCGCGGGCACCAGCCTGCTGACGGTTGGCATCGTTTCGCTGCTGTTGTTCGGATATTCGCCGGCCGGGAATGTCCTGCTGCTAACATTGTCGGATCGTTTTCCGGCATGGCAGTACGACGGACGCGATCCGGACGGCATCATCGTCCTCGGTGGCGCCATCGATGCCGAAATATCGGCTGCCCGGAGCGCCGTCGAAACAAATGGTTCAGCGGAGCGGGTGATCGCAGCACTCGAATTGGCGCGACGATTTCCCAAGGCACGTATCGTTTACAGTAGCGGAACTGGGAATCTGATCGCGGACTCCGTTGCCGAGGCGCCGATCGCCAGGCGGCGGCTGGAGACATTCGGAATATCACCCGAGCGTATCGTGCTGGAAAGCAGCTCCCGCACGACCGATGAGAACGCGCGGTTCACCCGCAAGCTGGTTTCACCAAAACCCGGCGAACGCTGGTTACTGGTAACGTCGGCGTATCACATGCCGCGATCTGTCGGCGTATTCCGCAAGGCGGGCTTCGACGTCGAACCCTATCCCGTCGACTGGCGCACGCGGGGCTGGATCGATGCCTCGATGCCATTCGATAGGCTGAGCGGGGGTCTCGCGTGCGCCGATACCGCCGTCCACGAATGGGTCGGACTGCTGGCATACTGGATGGCGGGTCGCAGCGACGCGTTGTTTCCAGGGCTGCGGCGACAATAGAGAGCCGCTCAGTCCTGCCGCGGCAAGCCCACCCGGTACACGCCGCGAAAGTCGAGGGGATCGGCCGGCTTACCTTTGCGGTAGATCACGAGGCGTCCGGATTGAGCCAGCGCCACAGCCGCGCGCCGGATCGGCATGAGCAGACTGTGCCAATCGGATTCAGCGGCGATGGCTTGTGCAAGCTCCGGCGCGCTCAGCGTTCTGGTGACGTCGCGCGTCAGAACCATCAGAATGTCATCTTCAAGGGAGAGCGTCGAATGCGAATCTTGCGTGGTCATGGATCAATGCCATGTCGCAATGACGGACGCTCTGCAAGAGCGGTCGTCCAGTAGGGGGCCTCGACTCAAAATCGCTACACACGGAACCGAGATCGGTTGTTATGATGACAGCCGGGGTAGCAGGGCTGGCGGAACGATGGAATCGCAGGTGTTCATGGGCTCCGCCGTTGCGTCGATTGCCGCTCACTTGGCTTTGGCAGCCAGCTTCCTTTTGGCCGAGGCGCGCCCATTCGACAATGTCCCGCAGCAGCTGATTACGGTCGATATCGTTTCGTCGAAGGAAATTCCTTTCCCCGCAAAGGAGGATCTTCCAAAACCGTCGCAAACCTTCCCGCCTGATAGGTTGGATAGCCTAGACAATAAGCCGCAGATAGATACGGAGGCGGCCAAGGATTCGGCGCAACCGGTTCCGCCTTCAAGCGCTTCCATGCCACCCGCTTCGCAACAGGCGGCTGTTGAGCCTTCGCCGCAGCCGGATGCCGCGCCGCCGTCTTACAATGCGCCCGAACCAGATATCAGTTTGAGATATGGGGTTCTGCTTGGTCTACCGCCGGGTCATATTGACGACGATAGCGGCGCTGCGGAAGCCATCAAGGCGGATATTTCGGCGATGGACACCGCGCAATTCCGGCGTCACCTCAAGACCTGTTCGAAGATGCCCGCGTCCCTCTCGCCCAGCGACAATATCCGCATCGTGCTGCGTGTGCCGTTCGCCATCGATGGGACAATCGCCGCGCCGCCTGCCTTGATCGAAGCCAGTGCGTCGGCGAAGGGGCCAGCCTTGATGAAGAGCGCGATTAAAGCACTGATGGCGTGTCAGCCTTACGCGATGCTGCCGTCAGATAAATACGACCAGTGGAAGGTCCTCGATCTCAGCTTCACGCCGCGCGATTTCTCAGGCAGCTAACGAAAGGTCAGCCTGTGGCGGCGGTCGCCGGCGCGCAGCTTGCGGTGCAGGAGTAAAATTCATGACGATGACGCTCGTGATCGGAAATAAGAATTATTCGTCGTGGTCGATGCGGCCCTGGCTAGCGCTCAGAGTCGGCGATATCGCCTTCGAAGAAAGGCTCATACCCCTCTATGCCGGCCCGGCCGACAAACAGCGCATCCTCGATATAACCCCCGCCGGCAAAGTCCCGGCGCTGATCGATGGCGACGTGACCGTTTGGGATTCGCTCGCGATAATCGAGTATGCCGCCGAACGGTTTCCGAAGGCAGGTTTGTGGCCGGCAAACCCCGCAAGCCGCGCACGCGCACGGTCGATCTCGGCGGAAATGCACTCCGGTTTTTCGGCGCTACGCAGCGAGTGCGGGATGAACTTGCATCGGCGGATCGGCGCTAAGGCGCTTTCCAACGATGCGCGTGCCGACATCGCTCGTATCCAGGAACTGTGGACCGATTGCCGTCGACGATCCGCGGGAGAGGGGCCGTTCCTGTTCGGATCCTTCACCGCAGCGGATGCAATGTATGCGCCGGTGATCCATCGTTTCCGGACCTACGCGATCGAAGTGACGTCCCCGGTGCAGGAGTACATGGATGCGATGATGGCGCTGCCCGCCTTTCGCCAGTGGACCGAGGAGGGTCTCGCGGAAACCTTGGTGATCGAGAAATTCGAAATCGATTGAGTTGACGTCCGCTTGCCGTTAGGCGCCACCGTCGGCCAGCCAACGGTTACCGTGCTGCAGACAACGTCTACAACCCTGACTCGCGGACTCCCTCCGCAACAACCGCAATGCGTTTACGTTACTGGAAAACCTGCGAAATTGGCAATTTCATGGTGTCGTTATGACTCGCCAAACGCCTCGGCGGCATGTTATAGCAGCCTAAAAGCCTGACCGGACGCACGCGCTGTAGCGCGAAAACCGGTATTGGGGTCGATGGAGAAGGCGTTGAAGCATAAATTTATCGTTGGAGAAACGGTCCTTTTCACCGCGAGCAACGTGGCGCGCCCGGCTGCGAGCGGCACTTACGAGGTGATCCGGCAGCTTCCCACTGATGGCGACGACTTTCAGTA
Source organism: Nitrobacter sp. TKz-YC02 (assembly GCF_049852135.1). NCBI lineage: Bacteria > Pseudomonadati > Pseudomonadota > Alphaproteobacteria > Hyphomicrobiales > Nitrobacteraceae > Nitrobacter > Nitrobacter sp. TKz-YC02. The sequence continues at coordinate 1,884,140 of NZ_CP180728.1, read as the reverse complement.
TCGGATCAAGAATTCGGCCGAGGCTTTCGAACGCGTCGCAAAGGAAAGCCAGCTCGCCGCCTGCTAGGATCAGCGGCACGATCGAGCTATTTTGTCCAGAACTCTCCGTAACGCACTGGTTTGGACTGATTTTGCCGTATTCCCGGATCATTGAATAGCCGGGCTTCATTGGCATTCGCCGATTGTTTATGCGGGCTCACGGTTCGGCATGAGGGGCATCGAGCATGAACTGGGCTTGGGTGACATCACTCGATCAATTCTGGCGTTCGCCAGCATTCCCTATGTGGCTGACGCTTGCTGGGGCAGTTTTCTTCGCGTTCATTTTATTCCTGACGCTCATTCGTGCCGAGAAGTCGGTTGCCAACGGTGTTTTGGCCATCATCACGTTGCTCGCGATCGGGGTTACGGCGGCTGTTACGCTCCGCGGCTTCGAGTCGGACGGCGGTCGGATTTTGGATTCGAAGAACCGCAGCGCACCAATGAACGTTGCGATGCCTGCGCTGTTCTGCATCGACGGGCTGGCTGGCGAACTAATTGAGAGCGCTTGCGAGAAGGCGCTGTTCGGGATGCCCGATACGGCGGCCGCCGCCGTTTCCTATGTTGCTTCGGAAATCAGCCGACTAAGGTCATTCGGCGACGTCGCTGCCGCCAACAGCGCCATGTCGCCAGAGTTGGAGGCACTGCGGCGAGCGATCGAACGTGACCGTTATGGTCTGGTCGCCCATGTGTTGGTTGCGCGCGATCATTGCCAGCCGTCAGAATGTCCGGCTTTCCAATCGCTGACTGATCACAGTCGAATTGCAGCGAACATGGAGGAGCAGCTCTACGAAAAAATGGTGATGCGTCACGCATCGTCCTGGAACGCGCCAGCGGTAGCGACGCAGGCCGCCGAACCCGATAAGCCTGTGCCGCCGGCGCTCGCATCGGAGCCGACTGGCAAGCCAACCACCATCGACTATCCGACCGCCGCATCTATTCCACCCATCAACATCATGACGCCTGAGCCCGCGACCGGTACGGCGGCGGCTCCGCCTGCTTCGTCTTCGGCGGCTGCGCAGGCGACTCCGAAACCGCGTCAACCGCATCCGGCCGCGAAGAAGCCGCCCGCACCAAAGCCGCACGCGCCGCCGCCCGTCAGCCTTACGCCTCCTGCACCGTCAGCGCAGAACTGACCCTCCATTCAACAACTATCGCTGACATGCATCTCAACCTGGTCAAACTCGCCGTAGGCTGCGAATCCGTAAAGGAGCTCAAGGGCTGGATAGCCGAACGCATGAAGCAGGCGACCCGGAACGGGTTGCCGCGCCATCATGTCCACATCACCCGGATGACACCGAAACGCGGCGAGGAATTGCTCGCGGGCGGCTCGCTTTATTGGGTCATCAAGGGTGAAATCGCGGCCCGGGAGAAGCTGATCGGCATCGAGCCGTTCCGCGACGGGGACGGCGTCGGTCGATGTCGTTTGGTCATGCAGCCGAAGGTGGTTGCCGTCAGGCCGCGCCCGATGCGCCCGTTTCAGGGGTGGCGTTATCTATCCGTTGCGGATGCCCCTCCCGACCTCGGCAGCAACGCCGCGAGCGTCGCGGCGATGCCCGAGCCCCTGCGCCGCGAATTGCGCGATCTGGGGTTGCTGTAAGCTGGAACAAGCAGGCGGTGAACTAAACGCCGATGTTGTCGATCAAACGGGTGGCCCCGATTTTCGCCGCGACCAAGAACCTGACCGGACCATCCTTTATCGAACGAACCGGTGACAGCGTTTCAGCGTGTCGGGCTTCGAAATAATCCAGCGAGAAGCCCGCGTCCTCGATCGTTCTTGCCCCATCGGCCAAGACGGCTTCGAGATTATTGCCCTTTCGTAACCGCTCAGCCGCATCCTTCATGACGCGATAGAGCGTCGGCGCAACAGCGCGCTGCTCGATCGACAGGTAGACGTTACGTGACGACATTGCGAGCCCGTCTCGTTCGCGTACGATCGGAACTCCAATGATTTTCACGCCAAGATTGAGATCAGCGGCCATTCGCGTCACGACCTTGAGTTGCTGATAGTCCTTCTGACCAAACAGGGCGAGATCCGGCCGGCATTGAATGAACAGCTTGCCGACTACAGTAGTGACACCACCGAAAAAATGCGGTCGGAAACGATCTTCAAGACCCGCGATGGCTGGTCCTTCAGTCGATATCCGGGTCGCGAAGCCTTGCGGGTACATGGTGCTGACGTCCGGATACCATACCAGGTCGACCTTTGCCTCGGCGAGTTTGGCCATGTCGGCCTTCCAGGTTCGCGGGTACGATCCAAAATCTTCATGCGGCGCGAACTGGGTCGGGTTGACGAAAATTGAAACGACAACCTTTGACGCGCGCCGTTTTGCCTGACGCACCAGCGCCAGATGCCCTTCGTGAAGGGCGCCCATGGTCGGCACCAAGGCAATGGTTGCTCGCCGAGCCCGCAGGCGCTCCATGGCGCGGCGCAGCGAGGGAAGCGTGCGGACAACGATGGGAGCGGTTGGCATTGCTGTTCGGTGATAGATCTTGGGGGGCGTGGCTTGAGCTGCGGCGAAAAGCGAACCTTATCAGGCTCGATCCTGCATCGCCATTCAGACGCAGTCGGATTTCGAGCGATTTGGCGGCGACGGTGGGCGATGCAAGGTATCCGCGATTGGCGGCACGGCTTTTAGCCTTATATGTCATGTCCGCGGGAAAGAACCGGAGGTGGCTTGGTTTTGATCGGCCAGCCGGCTCTCCAGCAGATGCGTACCGCTTGAATTGTCAGCGGTTTGCGCCACATAGTGCCTTTAATCCTTGCGAGTCTCGATGTCCTACGATCCGGAGTCTCTGAAACGTCCCCCGAACCCGTCGACCTGCCGGAGCCAGCTGTCCGACAGAAGTGTTCCGCTGCCTGACGTAAAGTCCTCGTCGTCGTCCGATATAGCCGCATTCGTCGCCAAGGCGCGCTCGATGTCACCTCATTCGGCAGGCGGCCATGGCAGACTGATGTTCGCGCTCGACGCTACCATGAGCCGGCAGCCGACGTGGGACATGGCCTGCGCCCTTCAGGCCGACATGTTTCGCGAAGCGGTCGGCATCGGTAGCCTCGACATTCGCCTTGTCTACTATCGCGGGCTCAACGAATGTCGCTCGAGCGGCTGGATATCCGACAGTGCAAAGCTCGCAAGGTTGATGAGCACCATCGATTGCCGCGGCGGCAACAGCCAGATCGGCAAAGTTCTCTCGCACGCCCGCAGCGAAGCGGTCGCTTCCGGTATCAAGGCCGTTGTATTTGTCGGCGACGCGATGGAAGAACCGGTCGACGATCTTTGTGCGAAGGCTGGGGAATTGGGATTATTGAAAGTCCCTGTGTTCATGTTCCAGGAAGGACATGATGCGATTGCCGAGCAGGCCTTTCGCGAAATCGCGCGATTGACCGGCGGCGCCTGGTGTCGTTTCGATCCGGGTGCAGCGGGCCAGTTGCGCGAACTGCTTCGTGCAGCAGCGGCTTATGCAGCAGGCGGCCGGGAAGCCTTGCAGCGGCTGTCGACGACGGTAACAAGTGCGACCCGGCTATTGGGACAGATGCAATTAGCTCCGTAGCCCGGATTTCGTAGCGTCTCTATGCCTCTGTAACCGCTGCCTACAACCGCTTTCTTTGACTGCGCCGAGCTACTATTTATCCACCATGCCGACCCTGATAGCAGGCCTCTTCACCTTCCTATTTCTGTATTTGCTGCTTCAATTGTTGCGGGCAGCAAATCCGGCCGTATTGGCGCGAGCTATCAGGCTCGCCGGCGGCATCATAGCGTTCGCGATGGCGGCTTTCATCGGCATCAAGGGAGAATTGGCGCTTGCGCTGCCGCTGGCGGCTCTCGGTGTCGGACTTTTGGGCTGGTCATCGTCAGGCATGTCCTTTTTCGCCAGACTTTTCGGCGCAGGAAAGCAGCATACGACCACCGGACATACTTCCCAGGTTCGCTCGCAGTTCCTCGATATGGTCTTGGATCACGATAGCGGTCGTCTCGGCGGACGGATCATTGACGGACCCGACACCGGCCGCGCACTGGATGATTTCGACCTGCCTCAGCTTCTCGCAATGATGACCGGCTTTGATGCGGAGAGCTGCGCGTTACTTGAAACTTATCTGGACCGCCGGTTTCCCGCCTGGCGTCAAAACGCGCATAGCGATCCGGCAGGGGGGGGGAGCCACGCGTCGCCGGGCGGCAAAATGACGGACGAGGAGGCCTATCAGATCCTTGGCTTGCAGCCGGGGGCGGGAGAGGACGAGATTCGTCGTGCGCATCGGGGGTTGATGAAGAAACTGCATCCCGATCAGGGGGGGTCGACGTATCTGGCGGCCCGGGTAAACGCGGCCAAGGATACTTTGCTTCGCACTCATCGCAGCTAACTCCAACAACGCTACCAAACGCTACACTGCGAGTTGCTTCTATTTCTCTGTCGGACGAGGCCTCGTTTCGCCCGCCGTTGTCCGGCAGGTCGATCGTTGCTTGGATATTATCCGCTAATTCTTGACGAGTGGTTTGCGCGGGGCAGGGCGTAGATGACCGAGAGTCCCGTTTTTGACGAAATCAGAAGCGGCTCACGAACCGACATCAATTTCGCTCGAAAACGCTATTAGCCCGGATCAATCCTGACGTCGCACACAATGCGGGCTGGGCGATCAGTTTTTGATCGTGATGCAGGATATATCCGAACGCTTCAGGGTACGGCACGCGGCTTCGGCTTCGTCGCGGTCGAGACCGGCGAAGCGGGCGCGATAAAGTTTCTTGTTTCCCTTGCCTACAGACTCAGTGAAGGGATCGGCCTTGCCCAACATCTTGGGAGCGCGATCTCGGGCCGTATCGAGACGCTCACGCGCCTGGCTTTCCGTTTCCAGTGCGCCAACCTGAATGATCCAACCCGAATGCGATGCCACTGGTTTCAGCGCGCCATTCTTCTGAACGGTCTGCGGTTGAACCTCTGCTCCTGAATCCGCATGAGCCATCGCCTGCTTTGTCGAAGAAGAAAGACTCGAAGCGGGGAGCACGCCCAAGATGCCCTGACCATTGCCGAAGTTGGCAGGTTGCGGCGGTACATTCGCCCGCGCTACGACAGAGCCCGATGTTTCCGGTGCCCCATCGTGATCCGTTGTGGGGTTGCCGGCGGCCGGCGACACAGAGGGTGCCGGCCCGGCCGAAGCCAGCCTGACCGATTTTGCCTTGACCTGCACCGTTTTGACCCGCACCGGCTTCATCGGTTCAGTGGCTCCGGGAACGGCGTCGATGGGCTGGGTCTTGATAACGCCACTCGTCAAAGCAGCGGGTTCGGACACAGGCCTTTTCGGGGGCAGCGCAGCGTTCGAAGCCGTTATCAGCGAGCGAGCAGGACGTTCCGGCGGCAGCGTGACGGGTTCGGGCACATTGGATGCGACTTGAACGGCGCCGTCGACCTGCGTCACGCCAGTGGGCCGTGACCGCGCCTGATCTTCAGCCGCTTTCGCATTGGCCTCCGCCACACTGCTTTCGGCAATAGCGGCAACCGTCCGCCGCGTTGAAGCCATCTCGAGATTCTGGGCCAGCAGCTGGCGCATGGTCGCATCGCGTGAGCCGCCGCTGCGACCGCCAAGAACGACGCCGACGAGGTGGCGATTGCCGCGCCTGAGGTTGGTGACCAAGTTGAAGCCGGAGGATCGAATATAGCCGGTCTTGATTCCATCGACGCCATCTACGCTGCCGAGCAAATGGTTATGGCCCCGAATGGTGCGACCGCGGAACGTGAATGAGGTGGTCGCGAAGTAACGGTAGTAACGCGGGAAACGATCTTGCAAGGCACGGCCAAGCGTCGCCTGATCCCGCGCGGTGGTGATTTGATCGTCGTCGGGAAGACCTGAGGCGTTCCGATAGACCGTCCGCGTCATGCCGAGCGCGCGGGCCTTCCGCGTCATCATTCTGGCGAAGTCGTCTTCGTCCCCTGCGATTGCCTCGGAGATTACGACCGCCGCGTCGTTAGCGGATTTCGTCACCAGTCCTTTGATCGCATCTTCGACACGGATGGTCTGACCCTGCTGCAGACCTAGCTTCGTCGGATCCTGTGAAGCCGCGTGCGCTGAGACGCGCATCTCGGTGTCGAGGCCGATCTTGCCGGAATCCAGACGCTCAAAAAGCATATAGAGCGTCATCATTTTGGTGAGAGATGCCGGATGACGAAGACTGTCAGGATTAGTGGACGACAGCGTCGCTCCGGAATTGGCATCCACCACGATCGAAGCGAATGGCGGATTGTAGCTATGCCGCTCCTGCTGCTGATGATGGCGATGGTGGTGACGAGCACGCCGCGCATCCGCCTGATCGACCGTAAAAACGACCGCGACTATCGCAGCAAGTCCGAATGCGCCAACGCGCATCGCGCGCGAGGAAGCCAAGGTGATGCGAAGCATGTACTTCCCCGTCCCCATTTTCGACTCTAGTCACCGGTTCGTGAGGCAAAATTGTGCCCGACCGACTGATCTGAACGTTCAGCGCAAACCGATTCTCTAGGCGAGGTGGCAGGTCAGATTACCGTTCTGGCTAAGAGCTTGGTTCCATGACATTTTTGCCGTTGCCACGGGAAACGCTCAAGATTCGAATACCAGCGTAGGGGGCTGGAGTTTCGAAAGAGTTAAGCAACTGTTGATGGACTTGGACGGATTTGAATGAATGCGACGATTGTGCAAAGCACAATAGCGCTTGAATTTATTGTGCACTGCACTATATTTCTACCAGATCAGCGACACTCCGCTTTATTACGAAAGGAATCATCATGACCACGACTGAAGAGATCCAGCGACAGGGTAAGGAACAGTTGGACGCCGCTGTCGCAGCCGCGAGCAGCTTTCACAAGGGCGTTCAGGCCATCGCTGTAGCCTTTGGCGATTACACTCGGAAATCGGTTGAAGATGGCAACGTATTCACCGAGAAACTCGCCGGGGCGAAATCGCTGGACCAAACCGTAGCGGCACAAACTGAATATGTCAGAACGGCTTACGAGACATTCGTGAATGAGTCTCAAAAGATCGGCGGCCTCTACGCCGATCTCGCCAAACAAGCCTACAAGCCGCTTGAGGACTTTACAGCGAAGTTTGCTCCAACAGCGCGCTAAGAAAAATTCTCAAATAAAAGAATAGCCCGGCCAATATCATCGGCCGGGCTATTTGTTGTGCTACCGCGAGCGCGTTATTTGGCGATGCGCAGCTGCGAGATTTGCGTGAGAACGTTCTGAAAGGCGTCGGCAGTCTGCGTCGCCGATGTGATCATCTGAAAATTTCCGTCGGTGGCGCAGTTTTTGAGCACTTCCGATAGAGGATCCTTGCTGCCGACGTTGACCTGGATTGTAAAGACGACGACGCCGCTATCCTTGACTTTTTGGCATAACAATGCCTGTCGCGCATCGATATTGGACGCGCTCGTGTACCAGCGATTCTGCGTGTTCAGGCCGTCGGACAAAAGGACGATATAGTCCTGATAGACGTACGCTGACTCTTTTCCGGGTGCCGCGATGGGACCATTCGTCGTACTGAGCGACTGCCAACCCCAGGCAAGGCCGATACCCTGGTTAGTGTTGCCGCTGGGCGTCATCGCGTCGATCTGGTTTTTCAGATCGCCCCACGCGTAACTCATAGGCGTGATCGTGGCCGGGAGACAGTCTGACCATTGTTCGGTGTAGAATTTCGTGGAGGGCGCTGTGTCGCTGCCAACGGCCGTGGAGGGAGCGACATTTGAAATGTCGTAGTCTTGGTCGCGGTCGTTGACGCAACCGGTCCAGGTGCTCCGCGCCGGTGCCGCAGCGGCAGTGGCACTCGTGCCATCGCCACGCCAAAGGTGCGAGTAGGTCGTCGGTGTGCTGCAAACCTTGTTCTTGCCGCTTCCCGAGCAGGTGCAGTTACTGGTCGATCCACAACTTGCGCCCGAGCCAGAGGCAATGGTTTTTCCTGGCGTCGTAACAGTCGTGTAGCATCCATTGTAGAAAATGCCGGTCTTACCGGGAATTTTCTTGCCGCTATCCACGCTGGGGCAGATGTAACCTGCATAGGTTCCACTCGAGGGAATTGTACTTACGCTCTTTGCTCCGCTCAAAGTTGCGGGTCGATCCATGCAGGTGAACCTGTGATTGGTGTTTGTAAACGGGCAAGATGATCCGCCGATTGTGGTGTCCCAATTACTCGGCTTCGAACCTTTTTGACTGCTACCGAAAATGGTTTTGGTTGTGTCGAGGATTGGAGGTTCACCCTCCCACTCCGACCAATTCAGCCAAGCCGCATTGACCTTGGCGGTTCCGACGTTGACGTCCTTTGCGAACGGAATGATTGAAATATAGACGTCACCAGTGGTTTTGGAGAAAGCGGACAGCGAATCGACCATATCCTTCGCGGCGGTTTGCAACGCCGCCATTTTGCCGTTGGACTCCATCGAGCCGGTATTGTCCAACACCATCGCGACCCTCATGCGCGAATTGCCCCATGTGGACGTGGAACTGGTGCCGAAACTAAGTTCCGGAAAGCCGGCGACCTTCATGAAATCGGTTTTGATCGAGCCCTGTCCGGAGGCGAGGATTGTTGCCGCCGCTGATGACGTGCTCGGGGTATAGGTCGCGCTTACGGTCACGCCGAAAGCGGATTTGTCCGTATAAAGCGACGAAAAATACCGCTGCACCGCCTCCGTAATCTGTTGTGAAGACATCGTCGGGTTGGCCGCAGCGTCCTTGGAAACCATGAGCACCGCCGAATCCATGGCGGCCTGCATCGAGGAGCGTGCGGCATTCGCCCGCGTATAATCGACGGCGGCACCCACGAAGCCTAATATCGGCAGGAGCGCGATCGCAAAAATAGGTGCGATATTACCTCGAGAATCGCGACTAAAATGCCCGATTGAGTTGCGAGTCCGTTTGTAAATTGACGTCCCAGACATAGCTGTCACCGATCCGTTGGTTCCAGCGCATTTTCGAGCCTCTGGGCTAAACGGGTGGTAAAGTTGTCCTGAGAAAGCAGGTAAATAGCCGCACAAATTGCGACGATCGTTCAAAATTGCTTATCCATCGTCAATGGAGCTTAAATGGGATTAGCTGAGATTATTGAGGGTCAGAAGGAGTTGGTTAACCGCCAACTGGACGGTTGAACCTCGATCGCCAGCTGACTCAGTGACAATTACGATCTTGCGGTGAGGCGAATACAAACCCATACTTAAGCCGTCCGGACCAGCCGACGTTCACACAGGGATGAGCGGCCCTATGCGTCGCAGCTTGACACGGCGCGCGGTAACTTGGCCGGGGCCGTCGTTGATCGTGAGCAGATATCGAACGCTTGAGCCATGTTGAAGCTGCCTGTCATTCAAATACCTGGATCGTGCGTGAGGGATGTCCCTTCAGCACCAAGAATGAGTGAAGACGAAGACCGCGTCGGCGGCCAGGGCGATCCGGCCGCGTCGGTAATCACCAAAGTCAGGCCGAAGACGAAACGTCCCAGTCTTTATCGTGTGCTTATATTGAATGACGACTACACACCGATGGAGTTCGTCGTTCACGTCCTCGAGAAGTTCTTTCAAAAGGATCTGGAGGCCGCCACCCAGATCATGCTGCATGTCCATCATCATGGTATCGGCGAATGCGGCGTGTTCACCTACGAGGTTGCCGAGACCAAGGTCACGCAGGTGATGGATTTCGCGCGCAAGCACCAGCATCCGCTGCAATGCGTGATGGAAAAAAAGTAACTGCGCCGACCCGATTAGTCGGAACGATTTTTTTGCTTTCTGGTCAGGCCGGTTCAATCAGCGCTGCGGCTCGGCAAAGCTCGTGATTCGGCCAAGCCTCTGTGCGATTCGCGTCTGCCGCGCACTATGTTCGCGGAGACGGACCTTCCCCTCGGGCGGTATATTACTATATTGTTGACGAAGGTTGTTGTTGCCTGACGGGGCGATGGCGATCATGATGGCCAAGAGACCCTAGAGGACGCGGAATGCCAACTTTTTCTCAAAGCCTGGAACAATCCCTGCATCGGGCGCTCGCAATCGCAAATGAGCGGCATCATCAATACGCCACGCTCGAACACCTTTTGCTATCGCTGGTCGACGATTCGGATGCGGCAGCGGTCATGCGGGCTTGCAGCGTAGATCTCGACAAGCTGCGCGGCAGCCTGGTGAACTATCTCGAGACCGAATTTGAGAATCTGGTCACGGCGGAAGCTGCTGACGACGCCAAGCCGACCGCTGGTTTCCAGCGCGTGATCCAGCGGGCTGTGATTCATGTGCAGTCGTCCGGCCGGGAGGAAGTGACGGGCGCAAACGTACTAATTGCGATTTTCGCGGAGCGCGAAAGCCATGCCGCCTACTTCCTGCAAGAGCAGGATATGACGCGCTACGACGCGGTGAATTACATCAGTCATGGCATTGCCAAGCGCCCCGGCGTCTCCGAAGCGCGACCGGTGCGCGGCGTCGACGAAGAGACCGAAACGAAGAGTGGCGACGATGCCAAGAAGAAGGGCGATGCGCTTGAAACCTACTGCGTCAATCTGAACAAGAAGGCGCGGGACGGCAAGATCGACCCGGTGGTCGGACGAAACGCCGAGATCAACAGAGCGATCCAAGTGCTGTGTCGCCGGCAGAAGAACAATCCGCTCTTTGTGGGCGACGCCGGTGTCGGTAAGACCGCGATTGCCGAAGGGTTAGCGAAGCGCATCGTCGACAGCGAAGTTCCCGAGGTGTTGGCGGCCGCGACCGTATTCTCGCTCGACATGGGAACGCTGTTGGCCGGCACACGCTATCGCGGCGATTTCGAAGAACGATTGAAGCAGGTTCTCAAGGAACTCGAAGCCCATCCGAACGCAGTGTTGTTTATTGATGAGATTCACACGGTAATCGGCGCGGGAGCGACCTCCGGCGGTGCGATGGACGCTTCCAATCTGCTCAAGCCTGCGCTGGCGTCGGGAACGATCCGCTGCATGGGTTCAACCACCTACAAGGAATACCGGCAGCATTTCGAGAAAGATCGCGCGCTGGTGCGACGGTTCCAAAAGATCGACGTCAACGAACCGTCGGTCGAGGATGCCATTGCCATTCTCAAGGGCCTCAAGCCGTATTTCGAGGACTACCACAAGCTGAAGTACACCAACGATGCGATCGAGGCGGCGGTACAATTGTCGTCGCGGTATATTCACGACCGCAAGCTGCCCGACAAAGCGATCGACGTGATCGACGAATCCGGCGCGGCGCAGATGCTGGTGACCGAGAGCAAGCGGAAGAAGACGATCGGTATCAAGGAAATCGAGACGACGATCGCGGCCATGGCCCGGATCCCGCCCAAGAGTATGTCGAAGGATGACGCGGAGGTTCTCAAGCATCTTGAGCAGACTCTCAAGCGCGTGGTGTTCGGACAGGATCGCGCAATCGAGGCTCTGACGGCGGCGATCAAGCTCGCGCGCGCCGGCTTGCGCGAGCCGGAAAAGCCGATCGGCTCCTACCTGTTCTCCGGCCCGACTGGTGTCGGCAAGACGGAGGTCGCCAAACAGCTTGCAGAGGCGCTTGGCGTGGAGCTGCTGCGCTTCGACATGTCCGAATATATGGAACGGCACACCGTTTCGCGGTTGATCGGTGCGCCTCCCGGCTATGTCGGTTTCGATCAAGGTGGTCTGCTGACTGATGGCGTCGATCAGCATCCGCATTCGGTGGTGCTGCTCGACGAAATCGAGAAGGCGCATCCGGATGTCTACAATGTGCTGTTGCAGATCATGGACCACGGGCGGCTTACCGATCACCACGGCAAGCAGGTTAACTTCCGTAACGTGATCCTGATCATGACCACCAATGCGGGCGCTTCCGACATGGCGAAGGCTGCGTTCGGCTTCACGCGTAGCAAGCGGGAAGGGGACGATCGCGAGGCGATCAACCGTCAGTTCTCGCCTGAGTTCCGTAACCGGCTCGACGCTACTGTCTCATTCGGCCATCTCAGCACCGACGTGATTGGCTTGGTGGTTGAGAAGTTCGTGTTGCAGCTCGAGGCACAGCTTGCGGATCGTTTTGTGACGATCGATCTTTCTGATCCGGCCAAAGCTTGGTTGGTCGAGCACGGCTACGACGAGCAAATGGGTGCCCGGCCGATGGCGCGGGTGATCCAGGAGCACATCAAGAAGCCGCTGGCAGACGAGGTGCTGTTCGGCAAGCTCAAGGGTGGCGGCCACGTACGCGTCGTTCTCGTCAAGGACGAAGCGGTCGCGGGCGTCGATCTCGAGAAGATCGGTTTCGAGTTCCTCGATGGGCCGGTCACACCCAAACCGGAGAAACTTCCGGGCGCCCGCAAGCGGACACCGCCGCGCAAACCCAAGCCTGGCGGCGGAGGGCTCACGTCGAAGGAACCGCTCCTCAAAGTCTGACCGCGGATACAAAAAACAAACGGCCGGCACGAAAGTGCCGGCCGTTTTGCGTTGTTCGTGGGCTTGAGCGATGGAGCCATTGCGGCTTTGAAATCAAAGCCGCAATCTACGCGAACCGGTATCCACTTCGCTCGAAACACGACGGTGTGGACGCATAAGCGTGCATCCACAGCCTTGTTGAGGCGATGGCGCCGGCGGCTAGGAACTTCTGACGAGCTTGGCAGAAAGACGCGAGCGCCGCTCGTGAAAACGGGATTTATCTCTCCTCAGTGTTCTGCTCGTCACCCGTGGCTGGCTCGTCATGTTGTGCTTCCGGATCAAAGAATTCGCCGGCGGCGGCAATCGCTTCGGCGGCGGCGTCGCGATCCTCCTGTCGAGTACTGATGTCCTCGCCGCGTTGGATGCGTTCGGCTTCGTCGACGCTGCGGGCGACAGTCACCGTGATTTCAGCCTCAACTTCCGGGTGGACCGCTACCGTCAGTTTCTGCTTACCTATCGTCTTGATCGGCGCATCTAGCCAGACTTGGGGACGGGTGACGATAATGCCGTCGGCGGCCAACGAAGCGACGATGTCGCGGACGGTGACCGAACCGAATAGCTGGCCGGTTTCGGAAGCCTGGCGGATAATGACAATGTCGCGTCCGTTGATCTTCTCGGCGACGTTGGCGGCTTCGCCCTTGGCCTTAATGTTGTTAGCTTCAAGCTCGGCTTTCATGCCGTCGTACTTGGCCCGGTTTTCGGCAGTCGCACGCAGGGCCTTGCCGCGTCGGAGAAGAAAGTTGCGGGCGAAACCGTCCTTGACCTTCACGACCTCGCCCATCTGCCCAAGCTTGGCCACACGTTCCAGCAGAATGACTTCCATGTTCGATCCTCTTGTTCGGTGTTGAGTAACTGTATTGAGTCACGATTTCGGCGCGAGCGGCGGAGGCCTGTGCCGTTGCAGGTAACGTTGCCGAAATCCGAAAATTGCGTCTGCGATGCCGATGCCTACAATCGTGACAATGGGCCATACGAACATCAGCACGACGGCGTAGACCGAGCCGAGCCATAGCCCACGGTTCCGCATCGTTAGGGTGATCGTGTGCAACACGGCGAAACCTACCAGCGCATACGTCATCATCAGACACGCGGTAACGATCTGGGCCAGGATCGCAGGCAAGCCGCCGACGAAGCACATCGCCAGCGCGACCATCATCGCAACCAGAGCCATCGGCGGAAGCGTCGTTGTCCTCATGTCGGGCCAGGGGCGCCGCAGCCGGCCGGAGGTGGCGGTGACTTTGGCCGCCAGCCACATATTGAGCGTCAGCGTCGCCATAGCAATCGTTGCGGCAGCGGCAGGGGCAATGGCCACAAACGCATCGACGACCTCCGAGGCCCGATCGCGTGACGCTGCATCCTGCACATTGGCGATGCGTACCAGACCGCGCCGCAGGGTATCCGTAATCGTCGATGCGTCGGAGCCGAGCGTAAGAAGCGCGGCGGTCGTGGTCAGCGCGGCGAAGCAGGCAATCCAGATCAGTATGCGTCCAAGTGGATACCAGTCGACCGGGTACAGAGCGGGCGGCACTGCGTCGGTGCTTTGCGGCGGCGTATCCGCGATGACCGGGCGGCCGAGCAGCACCAGATGTCCCAGCCACCACGCGGGCAGCGCGACAGTCAGCACGAAAGCTGCGGAATACGGCGGACCGAACAAGACGCCAAGGCTGGCACCGGCGAACGCACCGCCGATAGCTGCGCAGGTCGGACCCCATCCCATTGCCGCGACCATCAGCGGCAATGGAGCCAGATAGAACAGCAGCAGCGAGATCAGCGCGCCCGAAATGATCGACGCGAACATCAGCGCGGAGGCGCATCCGGCTGCGACCGCAATGAGGAGGTTCATAGTCATCAGCTGTCCCGCTCCTCTCGAGCGGTTAGAGGTCTCGTTCGAGCCCCAACCATCGGCCCCCGGGATAACCCGGAAGCCTTATGAAACATAACGATGATAGACGCCGGCGATGCCGCCGGCGGCCGTTAATTACCGGATAACGTAAGGAAGTAGACCGAGGAAACGCGCACGCTTAACCGCGCGCGCGAGCTCACGCTGCTTCTTGGCGGATACAGCGGTGATGCGGCTCGGCACGATCTTGCCGCGCTCGGAGACGTAACGCATCAACAGCTTGGAATCCTTGTAATCGAGTTTCGGCGCATTCGCACCCGTGAACGGGCAGGTCTTGCGGCGGCGGAAAAATGGACGGCGTGCACCGGCATCAGCCATGATTCTTACTCCTCAACCACTGCGTTGGCGTCATCGCGCGGTCTGCGCGGACCGCGGTCGCCACGGAAACCGCCGCCACGATCGTCACGCTCACGGTCGCGATCGGCCTTGCGCATCATCGCCGAAGGACCTTCTTCATGTTCTTCGACCCGCACGGTGAGATAGCGGATGACGTCTTCGTGGATGCGTTCCTGGCGCTCGATCTCATTGACGACCGTGGCAGGCCCATCGATGTTGAGCAGCACGAAATGCGCTTTGCGGTTCTTCTTCATGCGATAGGTGAGCGAACGTACACCCCAGTTCTCGGTCTTGGTGACCTTGCCGCCCAATCCCGTGATTACGCCCGTGATCTGGTTGGTCAATTCCTCGACCTGCTGGGAACTCGCATCTTGGCGCGCGAGAAAAACATGCTCATAGAGAGGCATGGATGTCCTTTCCTCAAATTGGCGCGGACCCCGGCGGCAAGCCCTTCGAGACCTTGGGAAAGGACTCGGGATAAGCTCAGAAGGCGGAAGCACGGGACGACGGGCCGATGGGCCCTGCCGCATCAATATCGCCTGACAGGCGATATTGCTGAGACCGTCCGTTCAGCTCCCGGCCGGGATCTGCGGATGGCGCGGGTTATACGGATATTCGGGCCGGTTGCAAGAGATAACGCCGTCGCGGCGCGCGGCCTAAGCCATCAAACCACGAAGCTCAAGGACCGCCGCAAGCAGTTGATGAGCCTTGCAACCACCTGTCTTGACATCATTCGGTCAGCGGTGTCTCTCCGCCCGGGGTTTCAAGGGGCGAGCATATGACCGCGGCATTCACCTTTCCGGGGCAGGGTTCCCAGACCGTAGGTATGGGCAAGGCGCTGGCCGAGGCTTTTCACGTCGCAAAAGCCGTTTTTGACGAGGTGGATGCGGCCCTCGGCGAAAAGCTGACCGCCACCATCTGGGATGGGCCTGCTGAAACCCTGCAATTGACCGAGAATGCCCAGCCGGCCTTGATGGCAGTCTCTATTGCCACTCTCCGCGTACTCGAAGCCGAGGCCGGATTTTCGGTGGCAAGGGATGCCGCCTTCGTGGCCGGACATTCGCTCGGAGAATATTCCGCGCTGGCGGCCGCGGGCAGCCTGAGCATCGCGGATACAGCGCGGCTGCTGCGGACGCGTGGCCTCGCCATGCAGAAGGCGGTTCCTGTCGGTGCTGGCGCTATGGCGGCTCTATTGGGCCTTGATTATGAAGCCGCGGTCGCCGTTGCCGACGAAGCCGCGCAGGGTCAGGTTTGCCAGGCCGCGAACGACAATGGTGGCGGACAGGTTGTCGTGTCCGGCGACAAGGAGGCGGTTCATCGGGCAGTCGAGATCGCGAAGACCAAAGGCGCCAAGCGCGCGATGCTGCTGCCGGTGTCGGCACCGTTTCATTGCAGGCTGATGCAACCCGCGGCCGACGCGATGGCGAAGGCACTAGCTGACGTGGCGATCAGCACGCCGGTGGTGCCAGTCATTTCCAACGTACTGGCCGCCCCGATCACGAACCCTGACGAAATCCGCCGGCGGCTGATCGAGCAGGTGACAGGAACCGTCCGCTGGCGCGAGTCGGTCGCCTATATGGCCGAACACAGGGTGACGCGCTTTTTCGAGATCGGAGCCGGCAAGGTTCTGAGCGGACTCGTCAAGCGCATAGCGGATGGCGCCATCGGCGTGGCCGTCGGCGGACCGAACGATATCGCGTCGGCCAGGGAAGCACTAGCGGCCGCACGCTCGGCTTAAAAGACAAGGAGGAGCGATGTTCGACTTGACCGATAGGACCGCGCTTGTGACAGGCGCAACAGGCGGTATCGGCGGCGCCATTGCGAAGGCGCTCCATGCGCAAGGGGCGACGGTCGCGATTTCCGGTACTCGTCGGGAGGTGCTGGAGGCGCTGGCGGGTACGCTTGGCGAACGCGTTCATGTGCTGCCCTGCAATCTATCGGATACGGCGGAGGTCGAAGCATTGGTGCCGGATGCCGAGAAGGCGATGGGACGCGTCGATATTCTCGTCGCCAATGCGGGTGTCACACGGGACAACCTGTTTGTGCAATTGCGCGACGAGGATTGGGATGATGTGATCAGGATCAATCTGACAGCGACATTCCGCCTGGCGCGCGCGGCAACAAAACTGATGATGCGCAAACGCTTCGGCCGCATCATCGCGATCACCTCGGTGGTCGGCGTCACCGGAAATCCGGGGCAGGGGAATTACACCGCATCGAAAGCCGGACTGATCGGCATGATCAAAACGCTAGGCGCGGAATACGCGAAGCGCGGGGTGACAGCCAATTGCATTGCACCCGGATTTATCGCAACGCCGATGACCGACGCGCTGAACGAGAAGCAGCGAGAGACGATTCTGACGAAAGTCCCCGCAGCCCGCCTCGGAACGCCGGAAGATATTGCGGCGGCGGCGGTCTATCTGAGTTCGAACGAAGCAGCCTACGTGACGGGACAGACGATTCATGTCAATGGCGGAATGGCAATGATTTGAGGCGCTTTTGGCCCCGCCTACCGGGCTTGTGGTCAAGGCTTTCGATGTGTGATAACCGGACCAAGAACGGGTGGGCAAAGAACGCCATTGCAGGAATATGAAACCCTGTATATTGGCGGTGTGGCGGCTGCCGTCGTTTGCCGGTCCGCACCCGCACAAGGCGGAAAAGACCGAATCCTACACGACTGCAAATAGCGACAGGAATTAGCTAGTTTAATGCTCCACGATGGCTCGTTTGCGGTCGGGTCCAATTGAACAAGCGCGAGGTTTAATGATGAGCGAGATTGGCGAGCGGGTTAAGAAGATCGTGGTCGAGCACCTTGGCGTAGAGCCCGAGAAAGTCGTCGAGAGTGCCAGCTTCATTGACGATCTTGGCGCAGACAGTCTCGATACGGTCGAGCTCGTGATGGCCTTCGAGGAAGAGTTTGGTTGTGAGATTCCCGATGACGCGGCGGAGACGATCCTAACCGTCGGCGATGCCACAAAGTTTCTCGAGAAGAACGCGAAAAGCTGACGCTCTTCCGCGGTCTTACATGAAGCCGGACGGGTCGTGTTCGAACGGCCCACCGGCTTTTCCTTATGATTTGTAAGGAAGCTGGAGTTTTCCAGATGAGGCGCGTCGTCGTCACCGGACTTGGCATGGTGTCGCCGCTTGGCTGCGGAGTCGAGCCGACCTGGAAGCGCATACTCGACGGCATGAGCGGCGCGAAGCAGATCGAGACGTTCGACGTTACCGACTTGCCGTGCCGAATCGCTTGCGTCGTACCACGTGGCGACGGGACTGACGGAACCTTCAATCCTGACCTGTGGATGGAGCCGAAGGACCAGCGCAAGGTCGACGATTTCATTATCTTCGCGATGAGCGCCGCCAGACAGGCGCTCGACGATGCGGATTGGCATCCTTCAACCGACGAAGATCGTTGCGCGACCGGCACCCTGATTGGTTCCGGCATTGGCGGCCTTTCGGGTATCGCCGACACTGCGGTCCTCATGAAGGAGAGGGGAGCCCGCAAGGTGTCGCCATTCTTCATTCCGGGACGTCTGATCAACCTCGCTTCGGGATACGTGTCGATCGAACACGGACTGAAGGGACCGAACCATGCTGTGGTGACAGCCTGCTCGACAGGCGCGCATGCAATCGGCGATGCGAGCCGCCTAATCGCACTCGGCGACGCCGATGTCATGGTGGCTGGCGGCGCGGAATCGCCGATCTGCCGCATCGGCATGGCAGGCTTCTGCGCCGCGCGGACGCTGTCCACCGGCTTCAACGACACGCCGCAAAAGGCATCGCGTCCTTACGACAACAATCGCGACGGCTTCGTCATGGGAGAAGGTGCTGGTGTCGTTGTGCTCGAGGAGTACGAGCATGCACGGCAGCGCGGTGCGAGAATTTATGCCGAAATTACGGGATACGGCCTTTCGGGGGATGCCTATCACATCACGTCGCCGTCCCCGGACGGCGACGGTGCGTTTCGGAGCATGACCGCGGCGATGAAGCGCGCTGGCATATTTCCATCGGATATCGACTATATCAACGCCCACGGTACATCGACCCAGGTCGGCGATGAAATCGAACTGAAGGCGGTGGAAAGATTGCTGGGCAACGCCGCGTCAAAGATGTCGATGTCCTCCACAAAGTCCTCTATCGGCCATCTGCTGGGTGCCGCGGGCGCAGTCGAAGCTATTTTCAGCGTCCTTGCGATTCGCGACAACATCGCCCCACCAACAATCAATCTCGATAATCCTTCGGTGGAAACAGCGATCGATCTCGTCCCACACAAGGCGCGTCAGCGGGAAATCAACGTCGTACTGTCAAATTCGTTCGGGTTCGGCGGTACCAACGCATCAATTATCATGCGGCGCTCGCCAATTAACCTGTGATGGACGCAAATCCACTGTTTCGCCGCATTCGATGATAAATCCTAGAGACGGCCGCATGCTGTTGGCCGGGGCAGGGAATTCGCCGGCCGCGATTAAACCGACAGGATTTATGTTGCATCGATGACTGAAAGGCCGCCCATCTCTCCGCGCAGTCCGCGCGCCGCGCTTGAACCCGAACAGGTACCCCCACCGCCTAAGCGTTCTGCGCGCGTGCGAAACCCGCTGGTGGTTGCGGGCAACGCGATCATTACGGTTTTACTGATCGGGATGCTTGGTGCCGGCGGCGTTTTCTTCTACGGCAAGCAGAAGATCGAAGCGCCGGGACCGCTACAGGACGAAAAGATCGTCAACATTCCCGCCCGCGCCGGAATGAACGACATTGCCGAAATTCTCCAGCGCGAAGGTGTGATCGACGACAATCGCTGGGCGTTTATCGGAAGCGTATTTGCGTTAAAAGCGCGCGCGGATCTGAAGCCAGGAGAGTATGCGTTTCAGAAACAGGCCAGCCTGCGCGAAGTCATAGGCACTATTGTCGAAGGCAAGGTGGTGCAGCATCCCGTGACTATCCCAGAAGGCCTGACCTCCGAACAGATTATAGAACGGCTTTCGGAGAATGAGATTTTCTCAGGGACCGTTCGAGAGATTCCACGCGAGGGCACATTGCTGCCCGAGACTTACAAGTTTCCGCGAGGCACCAGTCGGGAGCAAGTGATCCAGCGCTTGCAGCAGGCCCAGAAGCGCGTGCTCGCAGAAATCTGGGAGCGTCGTGCCTCAGATGTGCCCGTCAAAACATCTGATCAACTCGTTACGCTGGCATCTATCATTGAAAAGGAAACAGGCAAGGCGGATGAACGCAGCCGGGTTGCGGCCGTGTTCGCCAACCGTCTGAAACAGAAAATGAAACTGCAGTCCGACCCAACGATCATTTATGGTCTGGTCGGAGGCAAGGGGACACTGGGGCGGCCGATCAAGCGCAGCGAAATTATGCAAGGGTCTCCATACAACACCTACGTGATTGAAGGGTTGCCGCCGGGACCGATCGCTAATCCCGGCCGAGCTTCGCTCGAAGCAGCGGCGAATCCGGCGCGAACCCGCGATTTGTTCTTTGTTGCCGATGGAAACGGGGGGCACAGCTTCACCGAGACTTACGAGCAACACCAGAAGAATGTCGCTCGGTTGCGGACCATGGAAAAGCAGATTCAGAACGATGCGGTTGAGCCGATGGAGGAGCCGGCGCCGGCTGTCGCGCCCGCCACACCAGAAACCGGCGCAACACAAGATGAGCCTGCCCCGAAGCCTGCGCCGCGGGCGCGAACCCGGCCAAACCGGTAGGGCGCTGTAGAGCCTCGCAGCACATTATTCAACAACAGGGATCGAATCAGACCGCATTCGGCCTGGTGCCTGATTCACCTTTGATCGCGCATCACCTTATCCAAAACCGGTTTCCATGTTCGCGTGAAAACGCATCAACCAAAAGCGCAGAACTTCGATTCTGATTCCATTAGAAGCGGATTTCACTCGGCCACAAAATTCTCTAACGTCGGGACGATCCGTTAAACGAATCTCACATCTGGGTGCTTCGGAGAAACCACGCGATGGCGTTGTCGAGCATGACCGGCTTTGCAAGAAGCCACGGCGCCAGTGGGCCGTATGCGTTCGAATGGGAGTTAAAATCCGTAAACGCCAAAGGGTTCGACCTTCGGACGCGGCTACCGACCGGCTGGGACGATATAGAAGCGACGATAAGGAAGCGCGCAGTACAAGTGTTGTCACGCGGAACGGTCTACGCCAATCTAACGGTGAAGCGCAGCAACGCGGCTCCCCTCGTTCGCGTCAATGAACAGGTCCTGGCATCTCTTCTGAAGGTCGCGCGCGATTTGTGCGGCAAAATCGACGCGCTCGCGCCGAGCATTGACGGTTTGCTATCGATAAAGGGTGTTATGGAAGTCGTTGAACCGGAGTCCGACGATGTCGAGGAACTCGCAGCAAAGACCGCCGTTGCTGAAACTTTCGAGCAGGCGCTGCGCAGCCTTGTTGATATGCGCGAGCGTGAAGGAGCTACGCTTGGCGGCGTACTGATGCAGCGCATGGATGAGATCGAGCGTTTCGCGCGCAGGGCAGAGGCCGCCCCTGGCCGTCAACCGGGCGCAGTGAAGGCGCGACTTGCCGAGCAGATTACCGCATTGCTCGACACATCGGACCGCTTCGATCAGGATCGACTCCATCAGGAAGCGATCTTGATCGCAACGAAGGCCGATATCCGCGAGGAATTGGATCGCATTGCCTCGCATATTTCGCAGACGCGCGAGTTGATCGGCAGGGGCGGTCCGATCGGACGAAAGCTTGATTTTCTTGCGCAGGAATTCAACAGGGAAGTCAACACTTGCTGCTCGAAGTCGAACGATCTCGAACTGACCAATGTCGGACTTGAACTGAAAAACGCCGTCGAACAGTTTCGCGAACAGGTCCAGAATCTGGAGTGATCGATGACTGCTCACGATCGGGGTTTCGACGGAGTCGAACGGCGCGGCCTGATGTTCGTGCTATCGTCGCCTTCCGGTGCCGGAAAAACCACGCTGTCACGGCTGCTGATCGAGCGCGTTGAGGGCTTGAGTCTGTCGGTCTCTGCGACCACGAGACCGATGCGGCCGGGCGAGGTCGATGGTCGTGACTATAAGTTCGTCGACGACGCGACCTTTGCGGCCATGGTCAAGCACAATGATCTGCTGGAATGGGCCGTCGTGTTCGACAATCGCTACGGCACGCCGCGCGCACCTGTGGATGCGGCACTGTCATCCGGCCGCGACGTATTGTTCGATATCGATTGGCAAGGCACGCAGCAATTGCGCGAGAAGGCACGGGCCGACGTGGTCAGCGTCTTTATTCTGCCGCCGTCCGCCACTGATCTGGAACGACGCTTGCATACCCGCGCCCAAGATGCCGACCATGTTATCCGCGAACGAATGGACCGCGCCACGCATGAGCTCAGCCACTGGGCCGAGTACGATTACATCGTCATCAACCAGAATGTTGATGACGCGTTTGCTGAGGTGCAGTCAATTCTAAAGGCTGAACGGCTCAAGCGCGAACGCCGAACCGGATTGACGGCGTTCGTGCGAGAATTGCAGCGGCAACTTGAGACTTAGAGATTCGCCTGTGATGCATCAGAAGCGAGGCTCTGTGATTTTGGTTTGACGAGTTCGCTTAGAAACCTTTCATTCGCCGCTACGTCGTTGCTCCACGTGATGCCCGAGACAGAATTTCCATGATGTCGCGAGATTGCGCCTCGATGTCCTGGCGTATGCGCAGCACGTCACTGCGAGAGGTTTGTGCAGTATCGGGCCCCTTTCGTTTCCAGGGCGGAGGGTAACCTTGGTCGACCAAATCCTCGATCAATCGCGAGTGACGGATTTGCAAGAGGCTGCCCAGATTCCCGAATCTGACAGCTGCAAATCCAAGAAACCCTGCTACGGCTAACGCGCCAGCGAGCCCACCCAGCAGCATAGATGACGAGTGGGACTGAATTTCAGCCTCGGGAGCGTTGACGACGGCTGAAGCAAGGCTTGGCTCGCTGCGTTCGCCGACCGCCTGAGTAGCAGGCTCGATTGTTGCCGCAGAGACCGGCGGGTCGGGCGTCTGCGGACCAGACGTGACTGCGGCTTGTACCGGCGGTTGCGTCGCATTGACGACCGGCACTGCGTTGATGGCCGGATCGGGCCACTGCGCGGTAGCGGTCGGTTGCGAGATATTCGTGTTTTGCGCAGGCTCGCCGGAAGAATCCCTCGTGGACGGCAGGGAGTTGGCGTCTGCTGAATCGTTCGCGCTTGTCGCGTCATCGAGCTCCGCATGAGCATTCGTGATGGACGGCCGGAGAGGTGGTGCGGACGCCTTCATTGCCCGTTTGTCCGACGCGGGAGCAGACGACGACAGCTTTGCTGCGGTTTCCAGCGCGGCCTTGCCTTCGCCGAGATACCAGCAGTGACGCTTAGTTCCCGGCTCGACGCGATAATGCCAGTGACCTCCGCGCGGAGTCGTCGCGCCCGGTTTTACCAGGCAAGTATCCTCCGCGCGTGCCGAGCTCTGAACGGCGATCGCAAGCATGCCGCCCGTGAACAAGGCGACCCCAAAGGTTGAGAGACGTTTCCCCAAACGGTTTGACATGCATATCCCCGATCATGACAAGATTCACGATGCTTTTTCTTTAATAGTCAGGAAAGACTTGGGTCGCATTGAGCCGCAAATCCGGAATGGTCAGGGCGTAATTGAGGCTGAATTACCTCTCTTCTGCCTACATTCTTACCTGCGTCGGCCACCTTAACGCAGGCGCGCGGTCTCGCGGCTTCGCGATATGGATAACATGTGCACAACAACACCGAACTTTACGGCGATTGGCGGCGCATCAACTCCATAACATCGTCTCAAATCCGCTCCGCTCTATTGCCGTGTATGTCCGCCAATTCACGAGCCATCGCAACGAAACCGGATATTGGAACCGTCTCTGCGCGCCGCGTGGGGTCGATGCCTGCCGCAGCCGCCAGCGACGCCGGATCAGCGGACAACGATTTGAGGCTCTGCCGTAGCATCTTCCGGCGATGCCCGAACGCCGCGGCGGCAACTTGCTCCAGCATCCGGCGGTCGCATGGCTCGGGGCTGTCGCGTGGTATCAGCCGCACCACCGAAGACGTGACCTGGGGTTGCGGAACGAAAGCCGCGGGCGAGATGTCGAACAGAATTTTGGTCTCTGTGCGCCAGTTCGACAGCACGGCGAGGCGGCCATACGCCTCGTCGTTTTCTCGGGCAACGATCCGTTCGGCAACCTCGCGCTGAAACATCAGCACCATGGCGTCATACCATGGCGGCCAGGGCTCGATACTGAGCCAGCGGATCAGAAGCGCGGTGGCGATGTTGTAAGGCAGGTTGGCGACGATCTTTGCACGCATCGTGCCGAGCAGGGGTCGTGGATCGAAGCTCATCGCGTCCGCGTTGACGATCGTGAGGCGGCCGGGATAGCGAACCGAAATTTCTTCCAGCGCGCCCAGCGCGCGTTCGTCACGCTCGATGGCGATGACGCGCATCGCGCCGAGCGCAAGCAGCGCCCGCGTCAATCCGCCAGGACCTGGCCCGATCTCGATGACGGTCGCATCCTGGAGTGGACCGGCGGCGCGCGCGATCCGGGCCGTGAGATTCAGATCGAGTAGAAAGTTCTGTCCCAGCGATTTTCGCGCCGATAACGCGTGACGTTTGATGACGTCGCGCAGCGGCGGAAGGTCGTCAATCGCGCTCATGCCGAACGCGTCGACGCTGCCATCCGCGCGGCGAGGCTCAGCGCAGCGATTAGACTCGATGGATCGGCGCGTCCCGTGCCGGCGATGTCGAATGCAGTGCCGTGATCAGGCGATGTACGGATAAACGGTAGTCCCAGCGTGACGTTGACGGCCCGATCGAAAGCCAGCGTTTTGACCGGAATCAGAGCCTGATCGTGATACATGCAAATGGCACAGTCGTAAGTCCGTCGCGCGGCCTCATGGAACATGGTGTCGGCCGGAAGTGGGCCTTTGACGTCGATTGCTTCGGCGCGCAGGATTGCGACGGCCGGTGCAACAATCGTCTGATCCTCGGTTCCGAGCGAGCCGTCCTCTCCCGCATGGGGATTCAATCCGGATACCGCGATGCGGGGGCTGGCGATTCCGAACCGCGAGCGTAGGTCTGCAACGACAATGCGAACGGTATCCACAATCATGCGGCTCGACAGCGTTGTGATCGCATCGCGCAAGGGCAGGTGGATCGTGACGGGCACTACCGCAAGATCGGGCGACCACAGCAGCATAACCGGTTGCGGCGCGTTGGAGTTCGCTGCCGCCAGTTCGGCGAGAAATTCGGTGTGGCCAGGATGGACGAAACCCGCCCGGTAGAGCACGCTCTTGGCAATCGGATTGGTGACCACTGCTCCCGCATGGCCCGCTACAACGTCGTTGACCGCATGGCGGATCGATCCGATCGCCGCGGGGGCGCTGTTGTCGTCGGGATGGCCGGGATGCGCGGTTGCCGGATGCCCCGTGGCGACAATCGGAAGTGCCTCATTGAATATCTGGGAAAGGTCTTTCTGGCCGACCTCCGCCAAGGAAAGATCAAGCAAGGGAAGATCAAGTCCGAGCAGCTTTGCTCGGGTCGCGATGAACGCGCTATCGCCAAGAAGATAGAAGGGAGGAACGGCATCGCTCTTGCGGCGCAGCCAGGCCGCGATCGTGATATCCGGTCCGATGCCGGCCGGCTCGCCCAGGGTCAATGCAATCGGCTTCACCACGCGGTGGCTCCAACGCGGCTTTTGATAGAATACACGTCGCCGTTCATGACATCTGCCGCATCACCCTGCTGGACACGGGAAACGTCATTTGTCGCCTTTCTCTGGACGACTCTCACGATATTCGATCATCGCGGACCTTCGAATATCGTCCAGGTAGGACTTGGACCGCTTCTCATACTTGTCGGCAAACATTTTTTCCCGAATTTCCTTTTTCTTCGGGGTGTCCACGCTGGTTACCTTCTTTTCGCATACCGCCACCATTTCGACGCCCTGCCGCGTGATTTCCGGTGGAGTCAGGTGCCCTACGGGCGTCTTATCGAGCAGATCTCGAAGCGTGGGTGGCAGGTCGGCGGACGTTTTTGTGACCGGATCGCGTAGGGTGGCATTCCGCATCGCCTTGACAGTGCGAACGGCGTCCGAGCAAGACTGAATGCGCTCGCGCAAAGAATTGGCCTCGTTGCGCCGCGCCTCCACCACCGGACCCGCCGCGCCGCGCGGAACGATCAGGACAACGGGACGCATCTGGTATTCGACCCCCTCGATTTTCGATTTATCCTCGCCGCCATTCTTCAGCGCTTCATTGACATCACGATCGCTCACAAGAAGACTTTCCTTGAAGCGGCCGCGCACAAGGCTTCCCCAAACCATATCAGCTCTCAGGCGCGCCTTGATCGTGTCCGGGCGAACTCCCTGAGAGCCGATCGATTTTGTCAGCTGTTCGGGCGACATCCCCATCCGCGCGCCCATGTTGGCGTATGCCTGATCAATATCCGTCGAAGTCGGGTTCACGCCGAACTTCTTGGCCTCCCTGATCTTCACCTTTTCGCCGATCAGCTCGTCGATCACCTCCTGCCGGGGTGGAGATTTGTGGGTGGATATTTTAATCAGGCGGATGCGCTGCTCGATATCAAAAGTGGTGATCGGCTCGCCGTTGACCATGACCGCGACCGACTGGGCAAGCAGCGGCGAGTTCAAGCCGACGAACGAAAGAAACACGAATAAGGCAAGACGGCTCAACGGCCGGAAGAGCAAGGTCATTTTCATGTCAGTGCGCGCGCTAGCAGTCTCTTGTCGACGGGGTCTGAGTTAATCAGGCGGCACAGCCTGCCCTTCAACGGGCGCGACTTGAATTTAGTGGATGCCAGATCCGGTCGACCCGCCGCGGGTCTGGCCCAAGGTTCTCAGTCCAAGCTGAAGCATAAAAGCATGGTTAAGCTGGGGCGGCGTTGCTCCCGCGGAGTAAATGTATGACGTCACGTAGTTGAGGCCGAGAACAAAACAATCGTCCACGTATCCCGCGCCGACTGCATACTGGTTGATTTGATTAGCTTCGAGATCCCAGCGTGCCGCACCCTGCACGACCCAGTTGGATGCGACCTTTATGGAACCCGTGCCCAAAAGACCTCGGCGCCTTGTGAGAAACCCGAGGCTGGGCTGCTCCGCATAATCGCCGTACAAGATACTCCCGGACCAACGGTAGAAACTGGCGCGGCCTTCGGCTTCGAAGCGCTGCACATTCAAGGTCGCCTCATCAATCCGCGCGCGGGTGCTGAACGTGAAGATACTGTTCGGCGAATAGTTGACGCTTGTCACGTAGTCGGATTGCGGGCGCTGCAAGCCGGAATTGACGCCGGTATTGGTGATATCCGCGACAGCAAACGAGTTCAGGCCGAACAGCTGATAGGACTGTCCGAACAGAAAGTTGATCGCGCCACCCTGATCGAATTGAGTCGTCGCCTGTGCGCCGACGTTGGCGCGGCCGCCACCCTCGACACGGTCATAACCGGAGAATTTGTCCACGCTGAAGAGGTTGCTGGCGTCGAAGACCAGGCTTTGCGCATCCTCATTCGGCAGCTTGCCCGCATAGCTTTCATTCGGACGAATGATGACCTGTGCGATCGGTTCGATCGTTGTGGTACCCCAGGGCTGAACGTTGATGAAGGGATAGCGATATTCGAGGCCCACAACGGGCATGAGGCGGAGTGCCTGCGTGGTGCCGGGCTGGATGAAATTGGACACGCCCGGCTGGTTCGAGATGTCAGCATTGATGGCGTCGGCGCGGAGCGAAGCGAACGGCGTCCATATCTGACCAAAGGAATCGGTGAACGACTTCCGCCACTGCGCCTGTGCGGTCAAGCGTGTATAGGTTCCCGGAATGCCTCGAAGCAAACAATTGGCCGGTGTTCTCGCCGCTGGGTCAGCCGACGTTGGCGCGCACACGAACGAGGTATTCGCCAGCGTCGAGATCGGATCGAACTGCGCCTGATCACGCGCAAGATTGACGAAGTTGAACTTGTAGCTGAATTCGCCGCCAATGACCGAATGGTTGATGACATTCGAATAGTCGATGACAGGCGCAACCACCGGAACCAGGCTCTGATTGCCCGAGAAGCTCAGGTAGTGGATCGCGCGGGCGTCGAAGTAGCTACGGTTACCGACGCCGGTCAGATAGAGTTGCGAGATCGCTTCGGTCGGCAGAGTCAGGAACGATTGCATCAAGTCCCTGTACTGCTTCAACCGGTAATCGGAGAAGAAGAAGTAGTCGCTTAACAGAACGCCATCCCAACCCCAGACCCATTTATCGTTCAAGGCAAACTGGCCTTTGGTATCCACACCGCCGCGGAAGTCCCGGTTTCCGGGACCCGAACCGAAGGCGTCCGGATCAAGCTGATTGATGCCATAAGCACGGATTTGATAGGCACCGTCCATTAAACGCTGCCTGAACTCGCCTTGCATCAACACGCCTTGTCGCGTGGTGAATCGGGGAGAAAGGGTCAGGTCGTAGTCCGGCGCGAGCGCGAAATAGTAGGGAACCTCGACCCCGACCCCGTAGGGAGAATAGGACGTAAAGGTGGGCACCAGGAAGCCGCTTTTGCGCTTCACAGTCGGATCTGGTGTTGAGAAGAAAGGCATATAGGCCATAGGCACGCCGTAGAATTCCAATCGGGCGTCCTCGAAGTACAACATCTTCTCGGTCTGATCGTGAATGATGCGGGCACCCTTGACCTGCCAAAGCGGGGGCTTTTTCGGATTCTCCCTGCAGGGCGCGCAGGCTGTATAGACGCCGTTCTCGAATACCGTGTAGTTGCCCTTGGTCCGATCGGCCCGGGTTGCGGCCATGCGCGTCGCATCGGCCGTGTCAACTCTCAGCGAATCGACGAAGCCGTCCCGGTAGTCGTCGCTCAAATCGAGGATATTGGCGTAGGTGACCTTGCCTCCCGCATCAGTCATGCGGATGTTGCCTTCGGCATGGAGCCGCTTGGTTTTCTGGTCGTAGATGACCTTGTCCGCCTCGACGCTCGTGCCGTTGTAGAACATCTGCACATTGCCGACGGCCGACACGCGAGAATTGTTGTAGTCGTAGTCGAGTTCGGTGGCTTGAACGAGCATCTGCCCGTCATTCTGAGGTGGCGGCGGCGTAGGCTTGGGCGGGCGCGGATTGTAAGTGAAGCTTTGTGCCACAGCCGGAGTAGTTGCGACGACGTCAATCACAGCGGCGGCAATCAGTCCGAGAACGGCCGCCGTCAGCGAGGCCGGAATCACGGACGCACCAGACCGACGGCGGCGCAGTGAGACGCGCCGCTCGCGAACAGGCGAGCGCTTACGGAGGGTGGCGATTTCAGCCACTATCCGTCCTCCTGATGCAGCAAGACCAAAAAGCCGGTGAGGCTGCCGACGCAGACCGGCAGCCACGCCGCAGCGATTGGATTCATCAGCTCGGCCTTGCTCAAATCCTCAGTTACCTTAGACAGGACATAGAGCAGAAAGCCCGAACCCACGCCACTTAAAACCATCTTTTGCACCCCGCCGAAGCGGAAGAAGCGGAGGCTCACCGAGGCCGCCAGCATCACCATTGCAGCCAGCAAAAACGGCTGTGCGATGAGTTTGTGGTATTGCAGCCGGTATCCTGCGGTTGCAAACCCTGAGCTCTCGGAGGATCTGATATAACCCGGAAGTTGCCAAAATGACACAGTTTCGGGGGTGGAGAAGCTGTTTTGGACCTGTGCCGGCGTCAGACTGGTCGGAAGGACGAAAGTTTCCTGCTCGACCGGCGGATTGTCGAGCGTAAACCGGCGAACGCCTTTGAACAGCCAGCGGCCTTCTTCCAAGGCTGCTTCGCGTGCCTCGATACGTTCCTTGAACTTGGAATGGGGATCGAACGTGAACACCGTGAGCCCCGTCAAGCGCACGCCTTGCTGCTCACTGCGCGCCGCATTGATGATCGCCTGACCGTCGTCGGTCACTTGGTTGATCCAGAAACCGGACGCGTCCTGGAGACCTCCTCCGGAGACACCGCCAAACAGTCCGGCCTCCATCCGCTTGGACAATTCACGCAGGTTGGCAGACAAAGGATTGTAGACCGTGGTGGCGAGGGCGCCGAGCACGATCGCGCACACGAGCGCCGGCGAGATAAATTGCCACGCCGAAACGCCGGCGGCGCGGGCCACCACCAGTTCAAGCTGCCGCGACAGTGCGAGATAGCACGTCATGGCGCCGATCAGGACACAGAACGGGGTCAGTTTCTCAAGGAGCTGGGGCACCCTGAAAAGCGATGTTTCCGCAACCACCAGTGCCGATGCCGACGCAAGCCCGGACGTCCTCCGGACCATTTCAATGTAATCGACAAGAACGAGTAGCAGAAAAATGCTGACGAAAACGCCGAGCGCAGCCACCATGAAGCGGCCAGCAAAATAACGACCCAACGTGTTCGTCAACATGCTCATGCGAGGGCCGGTCTCTTCCCCAGCAGGCGGAGGAGCCGCTCGTTCGATCTGTTGATCGCCTCCGTTAACGCGGCGGATGGTTCGAGCACGATTCCAGCAACGATCACCCGCAAGCAGATACCAATTGCCCCGAAAAGAAGCAGGTATTGCAGGAGCGCGGCCATCGGCGATTTCACAGTCATGACCGAAAGCGCGAAGCCTGCCATACGAAGGCCGAACACCGCCGCAATTGCCGCTCCCATGGAGAAATTGCGACTCTGGCGCGTGGTGCGCGGTGTTCCGAGGAATGCGAAGGTCAGCGCTGCAAAGGCAAACGGATAGATCGGGGCGGTGAATCGATCGTGAAGCTCGGCGCGGAATTGGCCACGCATCTGCTGAACCAGCGGGTCCTTCTGATCGGGAGCAATCAACTCCCAAAGGTAACGTTCACGAATGCCATAAATAACGTCATGCCCTCGATTGGAGAATTTCGACATGTCGAACGCATAGCGGTCAAACGCGACCATGGCCGGTTCGCGCTTGCCCGTCTCGAATCTCTCCAGGTGCCCATCTTCCAGAATAAGAAACGATCCCTGGTCGTTCTTCATCACCGTTCCGTGGTCGGCGATGATACTGAGGCGCTCTTCAGGATTACGGCGATCATCAATGAAAATTCCGGCGAGTTGGCCACCAGGCTGTCGTTCCCGAATACGAATTGTCAGATTCGGATCCAGTTGCGCAAATCGGCCGGGTTGCAGAACGTTCGCCAGAACGTCGGCGGTGATCTCGGCATCCCATCGCTTCAACCGACGCATCCCATCAGGCGCAAGGTAGGCCGCGATGAACGCCACCAGCAAGGCCACAATCACCGTTGCATAGATGAACGGCCGGAAGAGCCGAAACGGCGATAGGCCGGCGGCGTTCATCACGATGATTTCCGAGTCCGTAGCAAGCTTGTGGAGGGTGTGCGAGATCGCGATCATCAGCGCAATCGGGGAGATGATCAGCACCAGCACGGGGATAGCAAGACTGGTGATCCCCAGAAACGTCAGGATGGTCTGTCCCTGGCTTGTCATCAGGTCGATTCCGCGCAACGCCTGCGTAATCCAGATCACCCCTGTCAGGCTGACCAGGACCACCACAAACGACGCCAGCGTCGTCCGGAAAATATACTTGTCGATCGACCCCATCGGTCTGAACGATCCCCAATCTTTCAGGCAAACACATCCGGCAACGCCAGACCGCGACCGAGACGTCCCCAGCGTCCCGCCATGTTTTACCTGACTCGTCTCTCAGTACCATCCCTTTGATCTGTCAACAAAATGGCCGAGGCTTAATGTCCGTCGATTATAGTTAAAATCCGGAATATGTGACACTGCAGCCACGGCGGCGGGGGTTAATTGCGCTCAAAGCGAATTTGTAGCAACGGCGCCGAAAGCTGACACCGTGTTGAACCCTTGGCAGCGTTGCCGTTGACAGGTCATAGTCGCTAAGTCACACGCTGGCCCGATTTCGCGGCCGCACCACCCTGATCCTGGAGGTTTCCGATGCCCGACGCCGTCACGGTGGGCTTTGTTCCTGTTTCGACCGCTTCGCGCGGGACCCTAGTAGTATTTTGCGATGATGCGCTGAAGTTCGGCCAAGCCGCGAGCAAGGCTCTCGGGTCGTCAACCGCACTTGTCAAACGGGCGGCTGCAGCCAATCAGTTCAAAGGCAAAAGCGCGACGACACTCGATATTCTCGCGCCGGAGGGGCTCAAGGCTAATCGCCTGATCGTTGTGGGTGCCGGCAAAACCTCGGCTCTAAAAAGCAGCGATTTCTTGAAATTCGGCGGTGTTCTTGCGGGAAAGATTCGTAGCGATAACGGCGGCGTCACGATCATTGCGGAGCTGCCATCCGCAATGATGGGTCCGGATCAGTCGGCGTCGCTGGCTTCCGGTATCCGGTTACGCGCTTACAAATTCGATCGTTACAAGACGCGGAAAAAGGACGACGACGATGCGGTATTGCGCGCCGATATATCGATAGCGGTCGCCGACGTCGCCGCAGCAAAGAAGGCGTTCGCGCCGGTCAATCACGTTGTCGATGGTGTCATAATCGCACGCGACCTCGTGAACGAACCGCCGAATGTACTTTATCCGGAGGAATTCGCGCGGCGCGCGAGCCAGTTGCGCGCTATCGGGGTCGGTATCAACGTTCTTGACGTCAAGGCGATGACCAAACTTGGCATGGGGGCGCTGCTGGGTGTGGGGCAGGGGTCGGCACGGCCCAGCCGGACGGTCGTCATGCGCTGGAATGGCGGCAAGAAGGGCGAACCGCCCGTCGCTTTCATCGGCAAGGGCGTTTGCTTCGACACCGGCGGAATCTCGATCAAATCCGCCAGCGGCATGGAAGACATGAAGGGCGACATGGGCGGGGCGGCCTGTGTGGTGGGGTTGATGCATGCGCTCGCCTCGCGCAAGGCGAAGGTGAATGCCGTCGGCGTCATCGGCCTTGTCGAGAACATGCCGGACGGCAACGCGCAGCGGCCCGGCGATATCGTGACATCAATGTCAGGGCAGACCATCGAGATCATCAACACCGACGCCGAGGGCAGGCTGGTCCTTGCAGACGTGCTCTGGTACGTCGCCCGCAAGTTCAAGCCGAAGGTGATGGTTGATCTCGCAACGCTCACCGGCGCGATCATGGTGGCGCTCGGAACCGCCCACGCCGGCCTGTTCTCCAACAATGACGAACTGTCGGAGCGACTGACGAAAGCAGGCTTGGAGACCGGTGAGCGGGTCTGGCGGATGCCGCTTGCGCCTGAATACGACAAGCTGATCGACTCGCAGTTTGCTGACATGAAAAACACCGGCGGCCGCTATGGCGGCTCGATCACGGCTGCTCAATTTTTGCAACGGTTCATCGACGATACGCCGTGGGCGCATCTCGACATCGCGGGAACGGCGATGGGCGCTCCCAAATCCGACATCAATCAGAGTTGGGGATCAGGGTTCGGCGTGCGGTTGCTGGACCATCTCGTCGCGGAGCATTACGAAACGCAGCGATGACGGAAGTTCTGTTCTACCATTTGCAGAACATGTCGCTTGAAAAAGTTCTGCCACCGCTGCTCGAGAAAACCTTCGAACGCGGATGGCGTGCCGTCGTACATACAACATCTGAGGAGCGCGCCGATGCGCTCGATGCTCACCTATGGTCCTATCGTGACGATTCTTTCCTGCCGCATGCGACGTGGCGGATCGAGGACGCCAGCGAACAGCCGATTGTCCTGACAGTCGACGGCCGAAATCCCAACCGGGCCACCGTCAGATTTCTAATCGACAGTGCCCCACTTCCGGACAGTCCTGATACCTACGAACGGCTGGTGCTGATCTTCGATGGCGACGATAGTGGCGCGCTAGATGCCGCGAGGGCTGTCTGGACAGAGTGCAAGTCACGAGGGTTTGAGGCGACCTACTGGCAGCCTGACGAAACTGGACGCTGGCAGCGTCGCAAGTAGCCAGATAGAGCGGTTGTAATTTGATGATACTTGAAGCTTTCTGCTCAGACACTAAGGTCCAGTCATGGTCACGCCGCAAATAGGTGGTGGGACAGGTTTTCTACGATCCGTCGGGATAAAATTCGTCGTGAGACAGCCCAGATTTCGCCGAAGGGCCTTGATGTCGCTCCTTCTGATGGCGCCGCTTGTATCGGGCTGCGGCAGCGCATCGGATATATTGTCGTCAGATCTGCTGTCGAAGGATGCGGACTGGTTTTCGAGATCCGGCAGGGTGTTCGTCAAGAACGTTTCGATTGAAACACCGCCGCTCACGCCGGACAAGCCGGTCGCGCCGGACGACCTCATCAGTGCGGACGGTCTTTGTACGGGGATGGCGCCGCCGATCGGCGCAGGGGGATCCGGTGCACCCTCCGACAACGCTACCGCTGCTCCGCCAACTGCAACGGGTACGGTGGCGCTAGGTCATACCGAATGCGACGTGACGCGCGGCATCGGCGTGGCGCCAGACAATGTGAGTCTCTCCAACAATCCTGGGGGGGATCGTGTTGCAGTCTTGACGTTCCTGAGAGGACCACGCGCCGGAACTTATACATTTTCGGCGGGACGTCTGTCCTCGATCGAGCGGGCGCCTGAACTAGCAGCACCTCAGAAGCCGGAGCGGCGAGCGAAAAAACGGTAGGAGCGTGAGCTGGAGCTCCGCTTCTAATAGAATTAAAATCCTGGCTCTATGATTTTGATTTAACGCGTTTTCTTCACGCAAACCGGCATCCGCCGCGCTCGAAAACACTAAAGTTTTCAGCGGCGGTTTCGTCAGCCTAGGGCGTTATCGTAGGACGAGCTGGCCTCCAGCCATTCCTCCTCAGCGCGCTGCAGGGCGTCGACCGCGCTGGCCCGGGCCTTGGTGAGTTGCGCCGCCTGCTTGGGCTCACGCTTGAACAGATCCGGCAACGCAAGGGCGGCGTCGATTTTTGCGATGATGCCGGTGATTCGCTCGATCTCGGCCTCGGCGGCCGTAATCTTCTGTTTGAGCGGCGCGCGCCGTTCGATCCTCTCGCGCCGCGGCTTGTCACGGCCGTCGTCGCGCTCGCCAGACGACCCGCGGTCGCGACCGTTTGTGCGGAGGCCGCGTGCCGACAAAACCGCGCGGCGGTAATCGTCGAGGTCACCGTCGTAAGGAGTTACGGTGCGGTCTGCCACAACCCAGAGCCGATCGGCGCAGGCCTCAATCAGATAGCGGTCATGCGAGACCATAATGACAGCACCGGGATATTCGTTGATTGCTTCGGCAAGCGCGGCTCGGCTGTCGATATCGAGATGGTTGGTCGGCTCGTCAAGAATGATCATGTTGGGGGCGAAGAACGTCGCAAGCCCGAGTAAAAGGCGCGCTTTTTCGCCACCCGAAAGGCTTCGAACAAGGGTGTCGCCCGCCTTGCCTGAAAAGCCGATGCCCCCCACGCGAGCGCGAATTTTTGTTTCGGGGGCATCTGACATCAGTCGCCGCACATGATCGTAGGGCGAGCCGTCGAGGTCCAGTTCGTCGGTCTGATGCTGGGCGAAATAGCCGATCGATAGCTTGTCGGCGCACACCACTTTGCCGGCGAACGGTTGGAGCTTGCCGGCAAGCAGTTTGACGAGGGTGGACTTGCCGTTGCCATTGGCGCCGAGCAGGGCGATGCGATCATCCTCATCGATCCGTAAGGTTACGCGCTTGAGGACTGGCGATTCCCGATCGTAACCTACGACTGCCTCGTCAACGGCAATGATCGGCGGCGACAACAGCTTGTCCGGCACGGGAAACGAAATCTCGCGCACGTCTTGTGTCACCAACGCCGTCACAGGCTTCATGCGCTCGAGCATCTTCACGCGCGACTGCGCCTGGCGTGCCTTCGAGGCCTTGGCCTTGAAGCGATCGACGAAATCCTGAAGCCGCTTGCGTTCGTCGGCCTGCCGCCTGGCGTGCTTGGCATCGAGCATCTCGCGGGCAGCGCGCTGGTCCTCGAACGAGGAATAGGTACCCTTGTAGAGGGTGAGCTTGCCGCGATCGAGATGCAGTATCTGATCGACGGATGTGTCGAGCAGGTCGCGGTCGTGACTAATGATGATGACCGTGCGCGGGTAGTGCGCGAGGTGATCTTCCAACCAGAGTGTTCCTTCGAGATCGAGGTAGTTGGTCGGCTCATCCAACAGCAACAAATCGGGTGCAGCAAAGAGGGTTGCCGCGAGCGCGACGCGCATACGCCAGCCGCCTGAGAATTCCGAACAGGGGCGGGCTTGGTCCGCCGTTGAAAATCCGAGACCGCTCAGGATCGACGCCGCGCGTGCGGGTGCGGAATGGGCGTCGATATCGACGAGACGCGTCTGGATGTCGGCGATGCGGTGTGGATCGCGAGCAATTTCGGCTTCATGCAGCAGCGCGTGGCGTTCGATGTCGGCCTTCAGCACCACCTCGATCAGGCTTTCAGGGCCGTCGGGAGCTTCTTGTGCGAGGCTGCCGACGCGCCAGCGCGGCGGAACGGCAATGGTCCCCGTTTCCGTCGGCAGCTCACCGCGTATGGCATGGAACAGCGTCGATTTTCCGACGCCGTTACGCCCGACGAAGCCGACACGAGCGCCGGGCACGATCTGAACAGAGCTATGGTCGATCAGCAGCCGTCCGGCGATGCGGATCGAAATATCGGTGATGGACAGCATGGTTGTTTTTCACCGCTGCGCCGGCCAAACGCAACTCGTTTGTGGTCGTTCGGAAGCAAATGCGGCGAAGGCTTCAACCGAAACGAGACCAGCGCAAGGAGGTCAGCCGTGGGCGTCCTGCGCACTCAGCTGTTGCAACAGCATCTGAAGCCGGAAAGGTAGTTCAGGCTCTTCCGGCCGCAGGTCGGTCCGCAGCCGCTCGCCAATCGCTTTCGCGACCTCTTTGCTGGTCTGCGGATCAATCCGATCGGCGCTTTCAGCGATTCGGTCGGGCATTGTCGTTCAGTGTCCCTGCGGTGCGCTAGAGGATTAAGCCCCGAAGCGGCAAATTGTTTCGAGGATATGGCCTATCGCGTGCAGTATCTGCAAGCCCGAGGATAACAGCCGATGTGGAAATCAAACGTTTAGACGGGCCAAGGTCTCGGAAATCGGAGGCCGGGCCGGCCCCGCGTATACGAAACCGAGGCCGAGCAAGTCGTCATTCTCGGCTAGCCATTGTTCAAGCGCGTGCCCGCTCGCAGAAATTTCTGAGGATCGACAGCTTCCCCGTCGATCCTTGTTTCGTAGTGCAGGTGCGGACCTGTCGAACGGCCCGTCGATCCGACCTCACCGATGACCTGTCCGGCCTTAACGGTTTGGCCGATCTTCACATCGATTTCCGAAAGGTGACCGTAGCGGGTCGACAAGCCATTGCCATGATCCACCTCGACCATCCGGCCATAGCCACCCGTCCAGTTCGCGGAGATGACCTTTCCGTTCGCCGTCGTCCGCACGGGGTTTCCCGCCGTAGCGCGAAAATCGAGCCCGGTGTGCATTGCCGGTCGCCCAACGAACGGATCGACGCGAACGCCGAAACCGGACGTAAATTCGAGCTCTCCCACGACCGGCTTGCGATAGGGAACAAGGGCGAGCGCGCGATCCAGCCGGTCGATCTGCGCACGCGTCAGGTTGACGCGGTAAAGCTGACGCTCGAACGGATCAGAATCGGATCGCAGCTTGACAGGCACATAGGGCCCACCCGTGCCGGGATACAGCGTGGCGGTCGCCATCTTCGCCACGCTCAGTCCAAGATCGGAGAAAACTCCACGCATCCGGTGCAAGCGGGAATCCATACCATCCGCGATCGAACTCAACTCGGCGATCTGACGGCTCTCGACCCGATCGAGCGAGGATTTCAGCTGCAAGAGCCTATTGTCCTCGCCGGTGACGTTCATGAGCGGGACCGGTTTTGGACGGGCATTGGCCGGCTGGCGAAAGTCAAGGGGCGCGCCTCGATCGGGTAGCGCCTCGGAAGCAGTAGTATCGTTGATCGGCGAGGGCTTTTCAGACCGCGATGAGCCTGCGTCAGCGTCGTTTCCCGCCTTCCGGGCCGACCCTTTGATTGACCCCGTTACTGAAACCTCAGATATGGCACTCAGGGCACCTGCGCGAGATTCAAGCACCGTCTGACGGCGCATGATCTCGTCAAGCTTTCTCTCGAACTGTTCCTGATCGATCAATTGACGGCTGGTGGTACGATCGACTCGCGAGCGCAATTCGGCAATGCGATCTTCGTAGGCATATTGCATGTCGGCCTGCCGGGCGATGAGCCGCGTCAGCACATCATCGCGGAAGGCGAAATAGGTCGCAGTCGCAGCCGACCAGATCCCGAGCAGCGTGACGGTTCCGACCGCAATCCAGAACACGACCGGGCCAAACCGAACCTGTCTGCCGCCATGAGCAAAAGTGTAACCGCTCCGCTTTTCCCTCATTCCCGGCGACAAGCTAGCCGCTGCCGCGTAGCGCGAAGGATGTCGATCATGATCGTGAGTGCGATGCGGCGGGTACTCGGCACACTGACTGGAACGGTACGGCATCGATACTCCTGTGCCGACCTGAAACAGGCTTCAGACGGCTCAACTTCGATGCTGATTTGAACCTTTCATGGTTAATTTTCGGAAAATGGCGGTGCGCTTTTACAGTTCTCGCGCTGCCGCGAGCACCTCGTCCGCGTGACCTTCGACCCTGACGCGGCGCCAGATACGAGCGACCCGCCCGGCTTCGTCCACCAGCACGGTTGTACGAAGAACGCCGACGAAAGTTTTGCCATACATGGATTTTTCGCCCCAGGCGTTATACGCTTTCAACATGTCGTGCTTTTCGTCCGAAATAAGAGGAGTGGACAGTTTATGCTTGTTTCGAAACGATTCCTGAGCCTTTACGGAGTCGGATGACACGCCCATCACAATCGTTCCGCTGGCCGCAAACTCTTTTGCCAGCCGGGTGAAATCCATAGCCTCCCTGGTGCAGCCCGGGGTGCCTGCGCGCGGATAGAAGAAAATCACGAGCTTCGTTCCGGCAAAATCGGTAAGCGAAACGCGGGTGCCGTCTTCCCTCGGGAGGTTGAATGGTGGCGCCGGAGAGCCTTCCGCAAGCTCACCCGCTTGTGAGAAGGGCGAAGTCGGGCCTGATTTGGGTTTCTCGCTCGCTGTCATATCGACGTTGCGAGCCGGTTTTATGCGGTTGACCGTCGCAGCCCGGGCAGTCCCAGAACTGTCCGACTTGGAGGATTTCTTGCGTATCTTCTTGGACATACGCCTTCCTTTCGTCGCTTTCCAACGCTCAGTATCCATTCGACTGCGGGGGATGCCGAGGGCGAATCGGTCAGACCGCCGCCGCTGTGCATGACTGCCGACCGCGGGTTCGGTTACAAGGAATTCGACGAGTTGTCCGCCCCACATTCTGTTCAAGTGGGCACCAGGAGCCGGATGACGCGTAACACGCCAAATCGGGGATTAGCCGAAGGGCCATTACAGGAACGTTCGTCCGGAAGCGGCGCGCGGACCGATAAGGGCGAAAGCTCCGGACCAAGCGGGCACTGAGAGGCAATGGCTAATAAGACGCCGACACGAAATCCGAAATTGCACGGCGATCATCAGGTCTCGCAAGGAGAGGGTGCCGGCTGGGACGAGGACGACGAACTCCAAAATCGTCGCATACGTCGATTGCTGTCGCGGTCGGATTCCAGATTCGACAGAGTCGGCGACCGATTCGTGAAATTCAGAAACTGGCTGGCGGGAGAACGCTGGGTCAGACGGCTCGCGATCACCGGCTTGGTCCTGACGGTCATGTTCGCGGGCGGGTTCGGTGCGCTCTGGTGGCGCCTCGGCGCTGGTCCCGTCAATCTCGACATGATGACGCCTTGGCTTGTCGCTGCGATCGAGGAAAACATTGGTCACGACAACACGGTGGAAATTGGCGGCACGCAAATCGAGCGGGCCGGCAGAATTCGTATCGCGGTTCGTATTCGTGACGTCGTCGTCCGTGACCGCGATCATGTCATCATCGCGAGCGCACCTAAGGCCGAGGTTAGACTGTCCGGTATAGCGTTGTTGACCGGCCGGTTGCGTGCCGAAAGTCTCAATCTGGTCGACGCCGAACTTGCGGTTAGAATTACGTCGGACGGCCAAGTCACTGTTTCGACAGGTGATAACGCTAAGCCGCTTGCCACGGGCGTCGCGCCAACGCGACGATCTGACTTACCATCAACAGCCATATCCTCCGAAACATCGTTGCCGACAAAGGGAACGCAACAATTCCCCGACGCCCCGACCGCAGTGCCGGCGATTTCAGAAGACGGCGGGAACGCGAGCACCTTGTTGGCAGGGTTGGAGTGGCTCGACGGCCTCGGCGTAAGGGGGCTTGATGGCCAAAATCTCAACGAGATCGGTCTAAAGAACGGGAGACTGGTGGTTGATGACCAGCAGCGCGGCAACCGTTGGAGTTTTAGCAACATCAGCCTGAGCCTTCGCAGGCCGGGCACGGGCGGCGTCGCATTCACTGTCAGCGAAGGCGGCAGCAAGGGGTGGTCGCTTCACGTCACGGTCGGACCGCCCGCGAATGGTGTCCGTCCGATTGATCTTCAAGCCGCTGGCATTCCAGCAAAGAACATTTTGCTTGCTCTTCGCGTCAAGGACCTCACTTACAGCGCCGACATGCCGCTCAGCGGCGAACTGAAAGGCGAGATTGGTCGCGACGGCTTGCCCACGTATATGCGCGGCAGTCTTGTCGCCGGCAAAGGCACGATCATCGACTCTGACACGCCGGATTATCCCATGGCGATCGATGAGATCGAAATGAACATGGAATGGGATTCGGGACGGCGTGTCCTGGTGGCACCGTTCAAGATGGTGTCCGGCGAAAATAGAATTACCCTGCTCGCCCGTCTTCAGCCTCCGAATGACGATATTCCGGACTGGCAGATGGGTTTGAGCGGCGGCACCATCGTGCTCGCCGGCTCCGATGGCTTAACGCCTCTGATCCTCAATCGCATCGCGATCGGCCTGCGTTTCGACACCGAACACAGGCAGGTAATTCTCACTCAAGCAGATATCAGCAACGGTGAGATCGGCGTCGCAGGTACGGGCAGCATCGACTATTCGGACCCGCCGCGCCTGAAACTGGGCTTTGCCGGGACGCCGATGTCTGCCGCCGCCCTCAAGAGTATTTGGCCGGCTCTGATCGTGCCGGAGTTGCGCGAATGGGTGATCCAGCGAATTGAACGAGGCTCGGTCCAGCGCATTGAGATTGGCGTGAATTCGCCACTTCACAACCTGTCGCGACGCGGGCCACCGATGCCGGATGACGGGCTTTCGGTTGACATCGTTGCTCGCAATGTGACCCTGCATCCCGTTGATGAAATGCCCTCGGTCCATGACGCCGACTTAAAGGCGCGGGTGACAGGAAGAACAGCGACGGTAACAATCTCCCAGGCCGCCGCCGATACTCCGTCCGGCCGAAAGCTCAACATTTCCGACGTCGTTTTCGAGGTGCCGGATTTGGCACCCAAACCCGCTCTGGCAAGAGTGAAATTCAGAATCGATGCTCCGGTCCCCGCAGCCGCCGAAATTCTTGTCTCGGACCGCCTCCGCGAATTCACCGATAATTTAATCGATCCGAATTCCAGCAAGGGGACGGTTGCGGCACAGATCGCTTTGGGCCTGCCGCTCACGCGAAAGATCACCAAGGAGGACACCACCTATTCCATCACCGCGGATCTCACGGGTTTTGCCGCCGACAAGCTAGTCATGAATCAGAAGCTTGAAGCGAGCACGTTAAAGGTAGCCGCCAACAACGAGGGGTACCAGGTCAAGGGCGACGTCAAGATCAACGGCCAGCCTGCTTCGCTGGACTACCGCAAGCCGGCCGCGGGCGATGCAGACATCAAACTGCAGACCACGCTGGATGATGCGAGCCGCGCAAAGCTCGGAGTCGATCTCGGCGCAGGAGCAACCGGTTCGATTCCTATCAAGCTGGTCGGGAAGATTAGCCGCGACAGGGACAGCAAATTCGCCATCGATGCCGATCTCACATCCTTGAAACTCGACAACGTTCTGCCCGGCTGGGTCAAGCTACCGGGAAAGTCAGGGCACGCGACGTTCAATGTCGTGCATAAAGCGCAATCCACGCGTCTGGAGGACATCGTTATCGACGGCAGCGGCGTCATGATAAAGGGATCGCTGGAGGTCGATCAAAACGGCGATCTGTTGAATGTGAACTTCCCGGTTTACGCGCCGTCAGAAGGTGACAGGGCTACTCTGAAGGTGGAGCGAAACTCTGACGGCGTGATGAAGGTCGTCATGCGCGGCGACGTGTTCGACGGCCGCGGCTTTCTCAAATCGACGATCTCGGGAAAGCAGGCCGACGCCAAAAGCAAGTCCAAGAACGTCGATTTCGACATCGACCTGAAGATCGGCGCTGTCGCCGGGTTTTACGGCGAAGCCATTCGCAGCGCGGACGTGAAGATGGCCCGGCGTAATGGATCGGTCCGCAGCCTCACCATGAGTGGCAAGATCGGACGTAATACATCCCTCTCGGGCGATCTGCGTGGGCGTCCGCAGGGCCGCGACGTCATTTTGATCGAGACCAACGACGCGGGCGCGTTCTTCCGTTTTACCGATATCTACGGAAAAATGTTTGGCGGTCAGCTCACGCTGGCCATGGATCCGCCGACAGCCGAGTCGCGCGCCAAGCAGGGGCTGATCAACGTCCGCGATTTTACGATCAAGGGCGAAACGGCTCTGGATAGCGCTGCGGCGAGTGGCCCTCGGACCGCTCAGAGCGGCATTTCATTTTCGCGTCTGCGCGCGGAATTCACCCGCCAGAACGGACAGCTCACGGTCCGCGACGGTGTCGTCAAGGGGCCGACGATCGGCGCGACCATCGAAGGCCAGATCGACTATCCTGCCAACGAAGTTCGCATGAGCGGCACGTTCGTCCCGATGTACGGGCTCAATAACATCTTTGGACAGCTTCCGGTCGTCGGGTTGATCCTTGGCGGCGGTAGCGACGAGGGATTGATCGGCGTGACCTATGAGGTGGTGGGAACCCCGGGGCAACCGCAACTGCGCGTCAACCCGATCTCTGCCATGGCGCCCGGACTGGTGCGCAAGATTTTTGAATTCCAGACCGGAAGAACGGCTAATCAGATCGAGTTTCCGTCACCGACCGACAACTGAACACTCGCCAAATCGCTGCTTGAACGCAGGTGCGACATCGGAATCAATCCATACCTCCGGAATGCGCTATGCAGGCCGTAGTAAGACATGGCGTTTCTTGCCCATTGAGAGCTTGATCACACCCTCGGGCGTAAGGTGGTCCGGTGTCAGCATCATCTTTTCGTCGGCGACGGCGACATCATTGACGCGAAGGCCGCCGCCCTTGATCTGGCGACGCGCTTCGCCGTTTGAGGCGACAAGACCCGCTTTTACAAACAGCGCGAGCACGCCTGTACCGCTTGCAAGCTCGCTCTGCGAAATATCCAGCGTGGGAAGGCTCTCGGCGATCGCGCCTTGTTCGAAGGTCATGCGCGCAGTGTCGGCAGCTTTCTCAGCCTCGGGGCGACCATGCAGAAGCGCGGTCGCCTCGGTCGCGAGCACTTTTTTGGCCTCGTTGATCTCGGCGTCCCGCAACGCAGCCAGTTTTGTGATCTCGCTCATCGGCAGGATCGTGAACAGTTTCAAGAATTTGACGACGTCGGCGTCCTCGACGTTGCGCCAGTATTGCCAGAAATCGTAGGGGCTGAAGGCGTCCGCATTGAGCCAGACGGCGCCTTGCGCGGTCTTTCCCATCTTCGCGCCCGATGCCGTCGTCAATAGCGGCGTCGTCAGCGCGAACAACTGAGGCGTTCCCATACGGCGGCCGAGATCGACGCCATTGACGATATTGCCCCACTGATCCGAGCCACCCATCTGCAGCCGGCAGCCGGCCCGGCGCGACAGTTCGACGAAGTCATAAGCCTGGCAGATCATGTAGTTGAATTCGATGAAACTCATCTCCTGTTCGCGCTCAAGGCGGAGGCGAACGGAGTCCATCGTCAGCATGCGATTGACCGAGAAATGCCGACCGATGTCACGCAACATCTCGATCCAGTTGAGCTTGGTCAGCCACTCGGCGTTGTCCAGCATCACCGCGTCGCTCGCGGCCGAACCGTAACGCAGCACCTTGGCGAATACGCCGCGAATGCTGGCCTTGTTGGACTCGATTTCCGCCACGCTGCGGATCGCGCGCGATTCATCCTTGCCGGAGGGATCGCCGACCATGGTGGTTCCGCCACCCATTAGCGTGATCGGTTTGTTGCCGCTCTGCTGGAGCCAGTAGAGCATCATCATGGTCAGGTAGTTGCCGATGTGCAGCGACGGCGCGGTGCAATCGTAGCCGACGTAAGCCGTTGCCTCGCCTTTTGCGGCCAACGTATCAAGACCCTCGAGGTCGGAGCACTGATGAATGAAGCCTCGTTCCTGAAGGATGTTGAGAAAATCGGACTTGAAGGCGGCCATGGCTATAGGACCCCGATCGTTCTTGTTAGGCTCTGTCGCAAACTCGATTCCGGTGGATCATGGCCGGACACCGCCGCCAGGCTTCGCTGTGTGCCATTATAAGAAGTGTGCGTTCGGCACAAGCCGGCCCGCAGAAGGCAACTGGAGACCGCAAGGCGATGATGACGGCAATCGGTCTGATGAGCGGTACCTCTCTGGACGGCATCGATGTCGCCTTGATCGAAACCGACGGTGAGCGA
Organism: Nitrobacter sp. TKz-YC02; assembly: GCF_049852135.1. Classification (NCBI taxonomy): domain Bacteria; kingdom Pseudomonadati; phylum Pseudomonadota; class Alphaproteobacteria; order Hyphomicrobiales; family Nitrobacteraceae; genus Nitrobacter; species Nitrobacter sp. TKz-YC02. The sequence goes on along the minus strand of NZ_CP180728.1, from coordinate 1,839,857 downwards.
GTAGCCGCGTTCGGGCCGACCGGCTATCGTCCCTACACGGATTTCGAGCGCGGTTTGTTGCGTGAGGCGCTCGCGGAGGCTGTCAGTTTGTCGCGGCGCGACGCGCGACCGGGCGTAATCGGCGACGCCGAGCGCGCCGTGACCTTGGCGCACGCCGAAGCCGTTGCGGCGTTCATCGCGCAAAACCGCATCGTATGGGAGGATATCGATATCGTCGGCTTCCACGGTCAGACCGTGCTGCATCGGCCCGCTCAGCGGCTGACCGTGCAGATCGGTGACGCGGCGGCTTTGGCGAAAGCGATCCGCGTTCCGGTAATGCACGATTTTCGCGCGGCCGACGTAGCCGCCGGCGGACAGGGCGCGCCATTCGTCCCCGCCTATCATCGCGCGCTGGCGCAATCGCTCAGTTGCGAGGGACCGATCTGCGTGGTCAATATCGGTGGCGTTTCCAACATCACCTATATCGACGGCGCCGATACATTGATCGCCTGCGATACCGGACCGGGCAACGCGCTGCTCGATGATTTCATGCTCCGCGTGACAGGCCAGCCGTTCGACCGCGACGGCCGGCTGGCGGCAGAGGGCCATCCCGACGCGGACTGGATCGCGCGCGCCTTGAAGCACCCGTTCTTCACGCTGCCCCCGCCCAAATCTCTCGACCGCAACGATTTCGCTTCGCTCGTCCTGCACGACATGATGCCGACCGATGGTGCCGCAACCCTGACGGCCTTCACCGCAGCGGCCATAGCGCAGATTATTCCGCTGTTGCCGAAGATGCCAGAAAGGTGGATCGTCGCTGGCGGCGGCGCCCGCAATCCGATCATGCTTGAGATGCTGCGGGAAAGAGTTGCGCCTGCAACGGTCGAGCCCGCAGATGCGTTCGGTTGGTCGATTGATGCGATGGAGGCGCAAGCCTTCGGCTATCTCGCGGCGAGAGGCCTCAAAGGCTTGCCGTTGAGCTATCCGGCGACTACCGGGGTGCCGGTGCCGATGACCGGCGGCGTGATCGTGCGACCCTGAGCCATCGCCTGCCGATGTGAGTCCGAGGCGGGGCCAACAAGCAATTGCTGCGCGGAACCGGGATCGTAACGAGGGTGAGCCTTGCAGGGGTCCGGCTTCGCCGCGATGAGCTATCGGATGTTGGCGAGTCTCATATCGAGATAGCTGGTAACCGTCTCCATCAACGGCTCCATCCTGTCCTCGAAGAAATGGTTCGCACCCGGAATGGTTTGCTGATCGATCACGATGCCTTTCTGGGTCTTCAATTTCTCGACCAGCGTCGTGACATCCTTGGCGGGCGCGACGATATCCTTCTCGCCATGGACGATGAGGCCCGACGATGGGCAAGGCGCCAGAAACGAGAAATCGTAACGGTTAGGCTCAGGTGCGATCGAGATGAAGCCTTCCACCTCGGGCCGGCGCATCAGCAACTGCATTCCGATCCAGGCGCCAAAGGAAAACCCGGCGACCCAACAGGCCCGTGCCTCCGGGTTGATGGTCTGCGCCCAGTCGAGTGCCGCCGCGGCGTCCGACAATTCGCCGGTACCGTGGTCGAACGAGCCCTGGCTACGGCCGACGCCGCGAAAATTGAAACGCAGCACAGAAAAACCTCGCGCCACGAAAGCATAGTAGACTTGATAGACGATCGGATGGTTCATGCTGCCACGAAACTGGGGGTGCGGATGCAGGACCATCGCTATCGGGGCATTTTTCTGCTTCGCCGGGTGATAGCGGCCTTCGAGACGGCCGGCAGGACCGGTAAAAATGACTTCAGGCATCGGAATCCTTGGCAAATCGGCCGCCCACGGGCTGGTTCGGTTCGTAGCCTGACGACGAGGCAACAGGCCCACCGCACGGCGATGCAGAAAGTGGCCAGTGAACACCGCCGCGTTCTAGCATAGGGCGAGGGGCGAAAAGCAAGCATCTTGCGCGGCTATGTCCGCATTCGCCGAAAATGTCGTATGGTCGCAACCACATGCAGGAACGAACTTATCTTGACTGGAACGCAACCGCGCCGCTTCGGCGCGAGGCACGCGACGCAATGGCCGCGGCGTGGGACCTCTTCGGCAATCCTTCATCCGTTCACGCGGAAGGCAGGCGAGCGCGAGGCCTCGTAGAAGATGCGCGGGTGAGGGTCGCGGATGCAGTAGGAGGCCGACCCCACAACGTTATCTTTACGTCAGGCGGGACAGAAGCCAACACCTTGGCGTTAACTCCCAGCAACAGTAAACAAAAACAAGATATTGATAATCTTATAGTTTCATCCATAGAACACGCTTCGGTCCTGGCAGGGGGCCGGTTTGCGCCGGATCGGGTTGCGCGTCTGCCGGTCCATCGCTCGGGATTGGTGGACCTCGACGCCTTGCGAACATTGCTCGCGCAGGGGCCTCCGGCGCTGGTCTCGCTCATGCTGGCCAATAACGAAACCGGCGCCATTCAGCCAGTCGCCGAAGCCGCTCATCTGGTCCACGAAGCAGGTGGTCTGTTGCACGTTGACGCGGTTCAAGCTATTGGAAAAATCAATATTGATATCAAAGAACTGAATATCGACCTTCTATCAATTTCTTCGCACAAAGTCGGCGGTCCGAAAGGGATGGGCGCATTGGTTTTCGCGGAGAACCAGATTCGTCCGAGTGCATTGATAAGGGGAGGCGGTCAGGAGCAGGGTGGTCGTGCCGGAACCGAGAATGTGCCCGGCATCGCGGGCTTCGGGGCCGCTGTGATGGCGGCGGAAACAGGCCGCGCTACAGACATGGCCCGAGTTCAAACGCTGCGCAACCGGCTTGAGAACGGCTTGAGACAAACGCCAGGCAGCGTGATCTTCTCGCAGGAGATCGAGCGCCTGCCGAATACGACACTTTTCGGAGTTCCTACCTTGAAAGCGGAGACGGCCGTGATCAGATTTGACCTTGAGGGGGTGGCCGTCTCATCAGGTTCCGCATGCTCGTCAGGCAAAGTCCAGCCCTCGCATGTGTTGAAAGCAATGGGGTACGGCCCGGAAATGACCCGGAGCGCATTACGGTTCTCTCTGGGCTGGGAGACCACGGAGGCGGACGTCGATCGGGCTATTAAGACTTGGCGAAAGCTTTCAGGTGCACTACTAAGGAGGGACGAAACAGGGCTTGAACCATTCTAAGACGGTTTCTTCCTTAGAATTGCAGCAAGCCACCAAGAATTCAATCCACCGTGGTCCTTGAAACCGCGAGCGGAGGTAGGAATGGCAGCCGTACAAGAGACGGTCGATCGGGTTCGCCAGATCGACGTCGATCAATACCGGTATGGATTCGAGACGATCATCGAGTCCGAGAAGGCCCCTAAGGGACTGTCCGAAGACACCATCCGGTTTATTTCCGCAAAGAAAAACGAGCCCGCATGGATGCTGGAGTGGAGGCTTGAGGCCTACCGCCGCTGGCTCACCATGCAAGAGCCGACCTGGGCGCGGGTGGACTACCCGAAGATCGATTATCAGGATCTTTATTATTATTCCGCGCCGAAGCCGAAGAAAGAGATCGCCTCGCTTGACGAGATAGATCCGGAGATCCTGAAGACCTACGAGAAGCTTGGCATTCCCTTGCGCGAGGTCGAGGCGCTGGAAGGCGTTGTTCGCCCCGAGGGTGAGCGGAAAGTCGCGGTCGATGCCGTGTTCGACTCGGTCTCGGTGGCGACCACCTTCCAGGAGGAGCTGAAGAAAGCCGGCGTGATCTTCATGCCGATCTCGCATGCTATTCAGCAGCATCCGGAATTGGTGAAGCAGTATCTCGGCAGCGTGGTGCCGACCTCCGACAATTTCTTCGCGACGCTGAATTCGGCGGTGTTCTCCGACGGCTCGTTCGTCTACATCCCGCCGGGCGTTCGTTGTCCGATGGAGCTGTCGACCTACTTCCGCATTAACGAGCGCAACACCGGCCAGTTCGAGCGTACGCTTATCATCGCCGACAAGGGGGCCTATGTCAGCTATCTCGAGGGCTGCACGGCGCCGCAGCGCGACGAGAACCAGTTGCACGCCGCGGTCGTCGAACTGGTCGCGCTCGACGATGCCGAGATCAAGTATTCGACGGTGCAGAACTGGTACCCCGGCAATTCCGAGGGCAAGGGCGGCATCTTCAACTTCGTCACCAAGCGCGGCGACTGTCGCGGCGCTCATTCGAAGATCTCGTGGACCCAGGTCGAGACCGGTTCCGCCATCACCTGGAAATATCCGAGCTGCATCCTGCGCGGCGACAATTCGCGCGGCGAGTTTTACTCGATCGCGATCTCTAACGGCTACCAGCAGGTCGACAGCGGCACCAAGATGCTGCATCTCGGCAAGAACACCACGAGCCGGATCATCTCCAAGGGCATCGCGGCGGGCAAGTCGCAGAACACCTATCGCGGCCTCGTCACTGCGCACCGCAAGGCGACCAATGCGCGCAACTTCACCGCGTGCGACTCGCTTCTGATCGGCGACAAATGCGGCGCTCACACCGTGCCGTACATCGAGGCCAAGAATACCTCGGCGCTGTTCGAGCACGAGGCGACGACGTCGAAGATTTCGGAAGACGTGCTGTTCTATTGCGTCCAACGCGGACTGTCGCAGGAAGAGGCCGTCGGCCTCGTCGTCAATGGCTTCGTGAGAGACGTGCTGCAGCAGTTGCCGATGGAATTCGCGGTCGAGGCTCAGAAGTTGATCTCGATCTCGCTCGAAGGAAGTGTGGGTTAACCCACGTCACTGCGAGCTCGCTTCAAAGTCGGCTTTTGTGCCGGTTTTGCGCTGGACGAAGCGATCCACCGATGGAAACGCCGGATTGCTTCGCGGCACGAGCACGCTCCTCGCGATGACGTAACGATAGCGAAGGATGAATGATGCCGTTGCTTGAAGTCAAAGACCTGCAGGTCCGTGTCGAGGAGCGTGAAATTCTTCACGGCCTGTCGCTGACTGTGAACAAGGGCGAAGTTCATGCGATCATGGGGCCGAACGGCTCCGGCAAATCGACGTTGAGCCATGTCATCGCGGGCAAGCCCGGCTACGAGGTTACCGGCGGTCAAATCCTGTTCAAGGGTGAGGACCTGCTGGAGATGGAGCCTGACGAGCGCGCGGCGAAAGGCGTCTTCCTGGCTTTTCAGTATCCCGTGGAAATCCCCGGTGTCGCCACCATGACCTTCCTGCGCACCGCGTTGAACGCGCAGCGCAAGGCCCGCGGCGAAAGCGAATATTCGACGCCGAATTTTCTCAAGAAGGTGCGTGACGTCGCGGCTTCGTTGAACATTCCGCAGGACATGCTGCGCCGAGGCATCAATGTCGGCTTTTCGGGCGGTGAGAAGAAGCGCAACGAAGTGCTGCAGATGGCACTCTTCGAGCCTAGCCTATGCATTCTCGATGAAATGGATTCCGGACTGGACATCGACGCGCTTCGCGTTGCGGCCGATGGGGTCAATGCGTTGCGATCACCGGATCGCGCCATGGTCGTCATCACGCACTACCAGCGGCTACTCAATTACATTGTGCCCGACTTCGTGCACGTGATGTCGAAGGGCCGTGTCGTGAAGAGCGGAAACAAGGATTTAGCGCTGGAGCTCGAAGCGTCCGGATATGCACAATTCGAGGAAGCGTAGTTCGGACGTGGCCTTCGGTTTCGGACGAGATCATGCGGAAAATATGATCTGAACGGATTTGATCATGGATGTTGCATTGGTAAAGCCGGCTACGGAACGCGCGACCACAGAACTGTTTGCCGCGGCGCGTGACCGTTTGCCGGGATCCGGTCCGGTGAACGAAGTGCGGCAGGTCGCATTCGACGATTTCGTTCAGCGAGGTCTGCCGTACCGGCGCATTGAAGAATGGAAATACACCGACTTGCGCACACTATTGCGCGAGATTGCGCCGCTTGCTGCCGCACCAGATCAGGCGGCATTGGCGCGCGCGGCCAAGGCTGTCATCGCGCGTGGCGCGAGCGCTATGCACAAGCTGGTGCTGGTTGACGGAGTATTCGTACCGCAACTATCCGATCAGGCGCCCGAAACTGGCCTTGAGGTGCGGGCGCTGCGTGACATTCTGGAGAGCAACGACGTTGCCGCTCGCGCCGATCTGCTGATCACTACCGCGGCATCCGATACGATGATTTCGCTCAACACCGCGATGGCCACCGATGGCGTTGTCATCGATGTGGCCGAAAATGCGAAGCTGACCAAGCCGCTGCATATCGTCCATATTACCACCCAATCCAACACCGCGGCATTCACGCGTTCGTTGCTGCGGCTGGCAAATGGCGCACATGCCACGCTGGTTGAAAGTTTCGTCGCAGCCGAGGGTGCCGCTGCCTATCAGGCTCATGACTCGGTCGTGTTGTGGATTGGCGACGGCGCCGAACTGCAACATGTCCGACTTGTCGAAGATGCCAATGATGCCGCTAACATCTCCACCGCGATCGTCACAATTGGCGCGAATGCACGTTTCAACTCCCTCAATCTCACGAGCGGCGCGGCGGTGAGCCGATATCAAGGCTTCATCAAGTTCACCGGTGAGGGGTCCCACGCGGACGTGAACGGCGTCAATCTGCTCAATGGTCGCCAACACGGCGATACGACGCTGGTATTGGATCATGCCGTACCACATTGCAGCAGCAACGAGGTGTTCCGCGCTGTCCTGGACGATCAGGCGCACTCGGTGTTTCAGGGCAAGATCATCGTGCGGCCCGATGCGCAAAAGACCGATGGCAAGATGATGACGCGGGCTTTGTTGCTGTCCGATGGCGCCGAAGCCGACAACAAGCCCGAGCTTGAGATTTTCGCTGATGATGTCACCTGTGGTCATGGCGCGACAATCGGCGCACTCGACGAAAGCCTGCTGTTCTATCTGCGTGCACGCGGTCTTTCGGAAAAGGAAGCGCAGGCGCTTTTGATTCAAGCGTTCGTCGGTGAGGCGATCGAAACCGTTGCCGATGATGGCTTGCGTGATGTTGTTATCGAGGCCGCCGAGCGGTGGCTCGCGGCAAGAGGGTGAATGGACAGGGCCTCGTATTGCTTTGCACCGCGAAAACCGGCGGACGCCAATTATCGCAAGCCGCAATGACGAGAGCGGTTCCTTTACACAGGAGCGGTTCAAGGCCCGACTCCGAAACGATGGATATGGACGTGGAGTGATATGACGCATCCGGCGGTTGCCAACGGTTCCTATGATGTCATGCGCGTGCGCGAGGATTTTCCGGCGCTGGCGATGAAGGTTTACGGCAAACCGCTGGTCTATCTCGACAACGCCGCCTCGGCGCAGAAGCCAAACGCCGTGCTCGACCGAATGACGGAGGCCTACAAGACTGAATATGCCAACGTCCATCGCGGGCTGCATTATCTCGCCAACGCCGCAACCGAAGCCTATGAAGGCGGTCGCGCGCGGGTCGCGCAGTTTTTGAACGCAAGACGGACCGAGGAAATCATCTTTACCCGTAATGCCAGCGAGGCGATCAACCTCGTGGCATCGTCATGGGGCGAGCCGAACATCAAGACGGGCGACGAGATTGTGCTCTCTATCATGGAGCATCATTCCAACATCGTCCCATGGCATTTTCTGCGCGAGCGCCACGGCGCCGTCATCAAGTGGGCTCCCGTCGACGACGACGGCAATTTCCTCATCGAGGAATTCGAGAAGCTTCTGTCGCCGAGGACGAAGCTCGTGGCGATCACGCAGATGTCGAACGCGCTCGGCACACTCGTTCCGGTCAAGGACGTTGTGAAGCTGGCTCATGCGCGCGGCATCCCGGTTCTGGTGGACGGGAGTCAGGCTGCGGTGCATCTTGCCATCGACGTGCAGGACATTGATTGCGACTTCTATGTCTTCACCGGCCACAAGCTCTACGGTCCGACCGGTATCGGCGCGCTGTATGCAAAGCATGATCATCTCGTCTCCATGCGCCCGTACAATGGCGGCGGCGAGATGATCCGTGAGGTCGCGCAGGATTGGGTCACCTACGGCGATCCGCCGCACAAGTTCGAGGCAGGCACGCCCGCGATCGTCGAGTCGATCGGGCTTGGCGCTGCAATCGATTACGTCAATTCGATCGGGAAGGCGCGCATCGCGGCGCACGAACACGATCTTCTGGCCTATGCCCAGGAGCGGCTGCGCGAGATCAACTCGCTGCGCATCATCGGCACTGCCCGCGACAAGGGGCCCGTGATCTCGTTCGAGATGAAGGGTGCGCATCCCCACGATGTTGCGACCGTGATCGACCGCGCCGGTATCGCGGTTCGCGCCGGGACGCATTGCGTGATGCCGCTTTTAGAGCGGTTCAACGTTTCGGCGACCTGCCGCGCCTCGTTCGGTATGTATAATACCCGCGAGGAAGTCGATCATCTGGCGCAAGCGCTGATCAAGGCACGGGAGTTGTTCTCATGAGCGACGTAGCCGAAATGGTTGTAAACAAGACCTGCCACATGCAGACCAGCTCAGCGCTGGCGCCAGATGAAACCGAGCGTATGGGCACGGGAATTGTGGCCGCGCTGAAAACCGTGTTCGACCCGGAAATTCCGGCCGATATTTATGAACTCGGCCTGATCTACAAAGTCGACATCAAGGACGATCGCGCTGTCGACGTCGAGATGACGCTGACGTCGCCGAGCTGTCCGTCGGCGGCCGAACTACCGACTATGGTTGAAAACGCCGTCGCAAGCGTTCCCGGCGTTGGGGTGGTCAATGTCAGCATCGTCTGGGAACCTGTGTGGATGCCCGATCGGATGACCGACGAGGCTCGCCTCGTCCTGAATATGTGGTGACTATCTTACGCCCGTCCCGATGCTATGATCGGGCTTGAATCGCCGTCAGGATTGACCAGATGACAGACATGACGCCAAGCACACCAGCAGCCAAGCCGAAACCCCGGCCTCGTCCACAGGTCATGCGGTTGACTGACGCCGCCGCGGATCGGGTCAAGGAACTCGCGGCGCGAGCCGATTCGGAAATCGTCGGCCTTCGGGTCGGTATCAAGAACGGTGGCTGCGCCGGTCAATCCTACACGGTGGAGTACGCTCACGATATTAAACCGACCGACGAAGTGGTCGAGGACAAGGGCGTCAAGATTTTGGTCGATCCCAAGGCGGTGCTGTACTTGCTCGGCACCGAGATGGACTACAAGGCTGAAAAGATGCAAGCCCAGTTCGTCTTCAACAATCCGAACCAGGTTTCAGCCTGCGGGTGCGGTGAATCCGTGCAGCTCGCGCCCGCCAAAATCGACGGCTAGTCGATACTTAAGCGGGTTACAACGAACAATCGCGGTCAGTGTTTTTGGCGAGCGAAGAGGCGTCGGGCCACGCGATTTCGGTGCCAGCGAAATATTCCGGATCAGTCTCGCAAACGGCACGGTTGCGGCCGTTGCGCTTGGCGGCGTACAAACAGGCATCGGCGCGTTCAATCAGTAAATCCGGGGTGTCGCCGCGGCGAAGCATCGAGACACCGATAGAGACCGTGACGCGACCCAGGATCTCACCAGTCGATTTTTTCTTCAATTCCTTGGCCATCACGGCGCGGCGAATATGATCCGCGACCGCCAACGCCTGTTTCAGCGCGGTGCTTGGCAGCACAACCGCAAATTCTTCTCCGCCGTAACGCGCGGTGATGTCCTGGCCCTTAATGGTCTGCTTCAATGACATTGCGACCAACCGCAGGACCTGGTCACCGGTCAGGTGTCCATAGTTGTCGTTGAACAACTTGAAGTGGTCGATGTCGAACATCAGGAGTGACAGCGGCTTGCCTTCACCAGTCGCCCGCGCCACGGCATCCGCCACGGCTCGATCGAAATACTTGCGGTTGCCGAGACCGGTAAGAGGATCTGTCATGCTCTCGGCTCTGATGGCCTCAAGACTATGCTGAAGGTTGCTGATCTCGACCTTCGAGAGATCCAACCGATTCTCCAGCGCCTTGTTGGTTTCCTGCATCTCGCGGGTTGACTTCATCAGCGCTTCGATGACCGTCCTGACCTGCTCGCGGCTACCGGCAGCGCCGAGTTTCTCGGCGGCGCTCTTCAGGCTATCATCGAAACCGGCCGTCATGCCGAGCACATCGGCGATGAGGGCCATCACGTCGTCGATCTCATTGATGACCCGCGCACCGAGCTTATCGATGCGTTCGGTAGTCCTCATCGGAGAAAGATAGGTTTCGTAGATCTGTTCGAGGTCGGCATCGCTCAGCGTGCCGTTGCGCGTCAGCGTCTCATTAATGATCCTGCTGAGGGAGCGATTATATCCGGCAGCGTAGACGTACCAGATTTCGTAGTTGCGTGGGACCGCGGTCTGCCGCAACGATCGGATCTGGCCGAGCGCCAACTCGGCGAACGCCATGGTGCGTTCATGTTCGTCTAGCTCAACCACTGATGCGGCCCCGCCGACGATTCGTGCAATCGTCGTCTCAAAACGACAAAAAAAATAAACGTAGAATATTGGTTGAAGATAGCAGCAGGGGGTTTACGCGCGGTAAACGGTGTTTTCAACGAGCCGGCCGGTGGAGAACCGCGCCGGCCGAAAGGTTCAGCCGCGGGCGCGGATCGGGCGGAGCAAGAACGCCGGCAGGTGTGAATGGTCTCCCGGCTCGGAGACCGCTTCCCGGCGTGGTGCGGGTGCGCGTCCGATTGAAGGCGGCGACGGCGCGGCTATGGATGCTGCGACCGGCGCGGCAGGGGCCTCGTGCCTCTGGCGATCCCCACTGGAACGGCGCGGTTTGCGGGCTTCGCGCTTTCCGCCGCGTGCATGACTCTCGCCGCCCTTGTCGCGTGCCTGGCGGGATCGAGAAGGCTTTCCTGCAGCCGCTTCGCTGGCACCGGCTTCCGCGACTACTTCGTTCGCACCAACATCGTAGCCGGGAAGGTCTGCCTTGGGTATAGCCTGACCGGTCAACTTCTCGATGGCTGCGAGTGATTTGAAATCCACGGGGCAAACGATCGTGATTGCGGTGCCGGCGCGACCGGCGCGGCCGGTGCGGCCGATGCGATGGACGTAATCGTCGGGATGGTGGGGGACATCGAAATTGAGGACGTGGCTGACTTCGGGAATGTCGAGACCGCGGGCAGCTACGTCAGAGGCGACAAGCAGCGGCAGTTCCCCCTTGCGAAATTGCTCGAGTGAAGCGGTCCGCGCCGACTGATCCATATCGCCGTGAAGGGCGCCGACGCTGAAGCCATGCTTCTGAAGCGATTTATAAACAATGGCGACGTCGCGCTTGCGGTTGCAAAAGATGATTGCGTTCTTGAGCTCCTTGGCTTCGCGCAGCAGGTGGCGCAGCAGCTCACGCTTCTCGTGCGGTTCGCGGCTGCAACTGACCTGCGATTGCGTCACGGTCGCCGCCGTGGTTGCGGGCCTGGAGACCTCGATCTTTTCGGGATTGTGCAGAAAGGCGTCCGTGACGCGACGGATCTCGTTCGGCATCGTCGCCGTGAAGAAGAGGGTCTGCCGCGTGAACGGCACCAGCTTGCAGACGCGCTCGATGTCGGGAATGAAACCCATATCCAACATCCGGTCGGCTTCATCGATCACCAATAGTTCGACGCCCGTGAGCAGCAGGCCACCGCGTTCGGTGTGATCGAGCAGGCGGCCCGGAGTTGCGATCAGCACATCGACGCCGCGAGTCAGCTTCAAATCCTGATCGCCGAAGGAAACGCCGCCGATCAGAAGCGCCACGTTGAGTTTCTGGCCGGCGCCATACTTGTCGAACTGCTCCTTCACCTGAGCGGCGAGCTCGCGTGTCGGCTCGAGGATCAGCGTGCGGGGCATTCGCGCCCGGGCACGGCCCTTCTCCAGCAATGTAAGCATGGGTAGGACGAAGGCGGCGGTCTTGCCGGTGCCGGTCTGAGCGATGCCAAGGACATCGCGACGCGCCAGCACGTGGGGTATAGCCTGGTCCTGAATGGGGGTAGGGGAGGTATAACCTGCGGCCGCAACAGCGGCGAGCACCTTGTCGGACAAACCGAGATGAGAAAAAGACATTGAGCCTCTAGTGCGGTGTTCAGAAGTTCTCTTCAGAAGTGCGGCAGATTCATTAAGAGAACTTCTGAACCAAACCGCACTAGCATACTTCGTTTTCGAGCGTCCTCTCGAATACGAAGCTCGCTCGTCACCCGCGTCCATGCGGGGCGAACTTCGTATTCAGGACGCTCGCCGAAACCGCCGTTCGGAATCGAAGGTAAAAGGCTGTCGCGCTCAACCCCTTAACGGCGTGCTCATAAAAGCGAAGGGGGCTCTGACTTACGCTGACGGGCGGCTCACCGGGAAATCGTGTTCGGGTCCCGGGCCGCGTTGGCCGGAACATAGGGGCGAACCAGCCAAAGTCAATGCGGAAATGGCGAAATGCCGAAAAACCTTAATGTTTCTGCCTAATCCGGGCGGAGATTTTCGGCAGGTGGAGTTTTTCCGGTCGGCAAAGCAGCCGGCAACGGGATGAACCGCGGTCGATATTTGGCCGACTATGGCATAATCCAATTTGCTTTGCGCGCGGTGATCGCTGAAACACGGAATATGGGAAAGTTGGAATGAGGGGCATTTCGGTCGAACGCGCGACGCTGTTGGGCATTGCATCCGCGTTCCTGGTGCTCGCAAGCCCTGCGCTGGCCGCCAAGCGTATCGCACTCGTGATCGGCAACAACGACTACAGGAACGTTTCGAAACTTCAGAAGGCCGTCAACGATGCCCGAACCATGGGTGACGCGTTGAGGCAACTCGGCTTCAGCGTGATGGTTGCGGAAAACCAGACCCGTCAGGCATTTAGCCAGACGCTGCTGGCGTTCGATCAGCAGATCGAGGCCGGCGACACCGCGTTCTTCTTCTACGCTGGTCACGGCTTCGAAATCGCCGGCCAGAATTATCTGCTACCGACCGATGTTCCGGCCGCCACCGAAGGGCAGGAGGAGCTAGTCCGTGACGCTTCGATCCTCGCCGACCGCATCGTTGAGAGGTTGCAGAACAGGAAGGCCCGCACGTCGGTTTTGGTGTTCGATGCCTGCCGCAACAATCCGTTCGAGCGCAAGGGCACGCGCGCGGTTGCCGGCGGCGCAGGACTCGCACCGATGACCGAACTGCCGGAAGGCGTGTTCTCGGTGTTTTCGGCCGGCCCCCGCCAGACGGCGCTCGATCGTCTGTCGGACAACGACAGCAATCCGAACTCGGTATTCACCCGCATCTTCGCGAAGGAATTGGTGCAGCCCGGAGAGACCATGGTGCAGGTGGCGCAGCGCACCCGCCGCACCGTCAGCGAAATGGCCGAGACGGTGCGGCACAAGCAAGTGCCGGTCTATTTCGATCAGATGGTCGACGATGTCTTTCTGAACGGTCCTACCAAAGCAGAGCCGCTGACGGCGCACGCCGAGCCTGCCCAGAAGGTTGCAGCGCTACCCGTCGCACCGCTCAAGCCGCCGTCCAACGAAGCGGTCAACGCGCCGATTGCAAATTTCTCGCGCCACAACGGCGGGTGGACCGTCGTGTTCTCGATCGCCGATCCCGCGCTCGGGATTTCCTGGCGCATGGATGACAGCGGCCAGTTCAAGGAAACCGGCTTTCTCGATACGCTCGATCCACGAACCCGAAAGCGCATGCCAAATCCTGCGATCGAGCTTGCCGCCGACGCGCCGGCCGCGACAATCCAGATGCGCTATGTCGATGCCAACGGCGAAGTACAGGGACCATTTCCGATCCGGTTCGATCCGGATGCCGCACTGGTCCGCGATCAGCGGAAAATCCTCGACATGACTGCCACGAGCTGGTTGTCGTTTCGTCAGTTTAATGGGCTACTCGTCTATTACACCCACCTGATGTCATATCGCTGCGCGATCCGCGAGGTGAAGATCGGAATCGACTCGTCGGTGCCGGATCGCGCGCTCAAGATGCCGCCCTGCGATCCGCTTGATCCCGTCGCAATTCCGCATGACGCCACGCCATATTTGAAGCTGCCGCCTGCAACGAAAACCATATCGGTTGAATTGACCTATCGCGACGGCAGCGTATCGGAGATCAAAAGTTTCCGTCGCTGATTTCTTGGCTCCAAGAACTCCGCCGACTGTCATAGCGGCGCTGCGCATGGCTTCCGACCTCACAAGAGGATCGGGCCTGATCTCTGGCCGTCAATTAACCCACGGATTATAAGTGCCAACACTCCAGACCTGGCCCTCAGGATCGCGGCAGGTGAAGTCGCGCCCTCCATAGTCTTTGTCGGAAATCTCGAGAACGATGATGGCGCCGTTGGCCTTGGCCTTGTCATAGACAGCGTCGGCATCCGGCACGACGATGTAGGCGCTCTGAGTCACCAGGTGATTGGTCGTGGCCGGCTTCTGAACCTTGGCGAAGTCGTCGTCGCGCGCCGAACCCAGCATGATCATGCCATCGCCTAGCGACAGTTCGGCATGGACAACACCGCCGTTGCCGTCGTCATGAACGGCTTTGCGGATAAAGCCGAAGGTATCGCACAGCCAATCGATCATTTTGTGTGGATCGCGATAACGCATCGCGGGAATCACGGTTGAACTCATTGCCTAGCCTCCTTGCAGTTGAGGTCTCCCTGAATAAGACCGCAACTTGCTGCTGGAATCTAGTCAACTAGTTAGCGCACCCCGTGATAATGCTTATACGTCCAGCATATCCTCGCTGGCGAATTCCGCCTTGTCGGAGATGAAGGCGAAGCGCGCCTCCGCCTTGGTACCCATCAAACGCTCGACCGAATCCGCCGTATCCTCGCGATCGTCCGCCAGCAGCATCACGCGCAACATTGCGCGCTTCGCCGGGTCCATGGTGGTTTCCTTGAGTTGCGCCGGCATCATCTCGCCGAGCCCTTTGAAGCGGCCGACATCCACCTTCGCGTTGGCGTTGAACTCGCTCTTGAGCAGCGCATCCTTGTGGGCGTCGTCGCGGGCGTAGACCGTCTTGCTGCCGTGGGTCAGGCGATAGAGCGGCGGCACCGCAAGATACAAATGACCCTCGTCGATCAGGTGCGGCATCTGCCGATAGAAGAACGTAATCAGCAGCGATGCGATATGCGCGCCATCGACGTCGGCGTCCGTCATGATGATGACTCGCGAATAGCGCAAGTCCTCCTCGCGATAGTTGGTCCCAGTGCCACAGCCCAGCGCCTGGATTAAGTCAGCCAATTGAGCGTTAGCGACGACCTTGTCTTTGGTCGCCGATGCCACGTTGAGGATTTTGCCGCGTAGGGGAAGCACGGCCTGCGTCTTGCGATCGCGCGCCTGCTTCGCGCTGCCGCCGGCCGAGTCGCCTTCGACGATGAACAGTTCCGAACCTTCGGTTGCGGTGTTGGTGCAGTCGGCAAGCTTGCCGGGCAGGCGCAGCTTCTTCACGGCGCTCTTGCGCGAGGTTTCCTTCTCTGCACGACGGCGCAACCGTTCGTCCGCGCGCTCGATCACAAAATCGAGCAGCTTGTTGGCCTGCACCGGATTGCCGGACAACCAATGATCGAACGGATCCTTGATCGCCTGCTCGACGATCCGCGAGGCTTCGGCGGTGGCAAGGCGGTCCTTGGTCTGGCCCTGAAACTCCGGTTCACGCACGAACACACTCAGCATCACGGCCGCCCCGACCATCACATCTTCAGACGTGATTGGCGCGGCGCGCTTGCCGAGGCCGACACGTTCGGCATGATCCCTCAGTCCACGCAGCAGCGCGCTGCGTAAACCGGACTCGTGGGTGCCGCCGTCAGGTGTCGGTACCGTGTTGCAGTAGGAGGACAGGAAGCCGTCGGCGTCCGCGGTCCACGCCACCGCCCATTCGCAAGCGCCGTGTGCGCCGTTGCGGCCGGACTTGCCCGAGAAGATGTCGGGATGAACCAGGGTGTCCTTGTGGATCGCGGCGGCAAGATAATCTTTCAGGCCGCCGGGGAAGTGAAAGGTTGCTTCCGCCGGGACGTCATCAACGCCCTTGAGCAGTTCCGGCGCGCAACGCCAGCGGATTTCAACGCCGCCGAACAGATACGCCTTCGAGCGCGTCATCTTGAAAAGGCGCTGCGGCTTGAACGCGGCCTTTGCACCAAAAATTTCGGTGTCCGGCTTGAAGCGGATGGTGGTACCGCGGCGGTTGGCTATCCTGCCAAGGTCTTCGAGCTTGCCCCGAGGGTGACCGCGCTCGAAGGTCATCTTGTACAGATTTTGGCTGCGCGCCACTTCCACCTCAAGGAGCGAGGAGAGGGCGTTGACCACGGAGACGCCGACACCGTGTAGGCCGCCGGAGGTCTCATAAACCTTGGAGTCGAACTTGCCGCCCGAATGCAGCGTACACATGATGACTTCGAGTGCAGACTTCTTTGGGAACTTGGGGTGTGGGTCGATCGGGATGCCGCGCCCGTTGTCGGTGACGGTAAGGAAACCGTCGGCGGTCAGTTCGACGACGATAAAAGTCGCGTGGCCGGCCAACGCCTCGTCCATGGCGTTGTCGATCACCTCCGCGAACAAGTGGTGCAGTGCCTTCTCGTCAGTCCCGCCGATGTACATTCCGGGGCGGCGGCGGACCGGCTCAAGCCCCTCCAGCACTTCGATGTCAGCGGCGGTGTAGCCGGCCTCAGCTCCCGATACGGGAGTTGAAGCTCGAGCGGGGACGCGGCCCTTGACGTCCGAAGCCGCGAAAAGATCGCCAGACTTCTTCTTATTAGCGTTCGATTTCAGTGATTTGGCCATAATTATTCAGATATTGCGTACGGCTGCGTATGAAAGAATCGGCTGCGCCGACTATGCCATGGTGGTTTCGTGCCGTCCGCGTCTTTGTGACTTGAAGTCGCCTGACGGGGGTGGCTTACCTGTGGCGGATCTGGCGGGGAAGAGGTTTCCTGGCTGCATTTGAGATTTGACGAGAGGCGCTGTGGAATGGAAAACGTCGCACGTGGCCTGGTCGACTTCGTGCGCGATCATCAGGTTTGGGCTGCCGCTGTCGTTCTGGTGCTTGCTTTCGGCGAATCGCTCGCCTTCATCTCGCTGCTGGTCCCGGCGTGGGGCGTACTGGTGGCCATCGGCGCGATGATGGGGCCTGGTCAGATCAATTTCTGGCCGGTGTGGGTAGCCGGGGGGGTCGGCGCGGCGCTCGGCGACTGGCTGTCCTATTGGATCGGCTTCACCTTCAAGGAACAGGTCGCTTCGATCTGGCCGCTGTCGCGACATCCCGGCCTTCTGCCCCGCGGCGTGGCCTTGGTTGAGAAATGGGGTGTCCCATCGATCTATATCGGGCGGTTCTTCGGACCACTGCGCGCCACCGTGCCACTCGCCGCAGGCATTTTCGAAATGCCGTCCTTGCGATTTCAGTTCGCCAACTGGACATCAGCGCTGATCTGGTCGGCGGTGCTGCTGCTGTTCGGCGACCTGATTTCACGGATCGTCGAATGGGTCTGGAGCGCGATTTGAGTCTGACGAACGGAGAGCCGGCTGTCGCGCAACCACCACAATGAGTTACAAGCCGCAGACGCGAGCGCGCTCGCGGATGCTAGGATAATGTCATGACCGGCACAGACACCAGGATGAAAAGCACCGCTTCAAGCGGCGATACGGCGAGCAGACCAACAGTGTTCGTCGATGGCGCATCGGGAACGACTGGCCTCGAAATCCGTCAACGGCTTGATCGGCAAGGCGACGTCAATGCCAAAAGCCTCCCTGAGGACAAGCGGAAGGATCCGGCCGCCAAGCGCGCGCTCATGGCGGAAGTCGATCTAGTCATCCTCTGTTTGCCGGACGACGCGGCGAAGGAAACGGTCGCATTGATCGACGACATGGGTGCTGACGCGCCGAAAGTGCTGGACGCCTCGACCGCCTTCCGCGTCGCGCCGGACTGGACCTACGGCTTTCCGGAACTGACGCCGGATCAGGCGGACAGGATCAAGGCGGCGCGCAAGGTTGCGAACCCCGGCTGCTATCCGACCGGATCGATTGCGTTGCTACGGCCGCTGACCGATGCCGGCCTGATCCCACGGGACTATCCCGTCACCATCAATGCGGTGAGCGGCTATTCCGGCGGCGGCAAATCCATGATCGAAAGTTTTGAGAAGGGGACCGCGCCGGCATTCGAACTCTATGGACTCGGCTTCGAGCACAAGCACCTGCCGGAAACGCAGAAATACGCGAACCTGACGCGACGGCCGATTTTCGCGCCATCGGTCGGCGACTACCGGCAGGGTATGCTGGTGTCGATCCCGCTGCACCTCGACACGCTGCCCGGACAACCCAACGGCGCGGCACTTCATGAGGTGCTGGCGAAGCGTTACACCGGCAGCATCTATGTCTCGGTGATGCCGCTGGACAGCGCCACGACCAAAAGCGGAAGGATCGAGCCGGAGTCGCTGAACGGCAGCAACAAGCTCGAACTCCATGTCTTCGCCAGCGATAAACATCGGCAGGCCGTCCTGGTCGCGCGGCTCGATAATCTCGGCAAGGGCGCATCCGGCGCGGCGGTGCAGAACATGCGGCTGATGCTCGGGCTGAAGGATGAGGGGACGGATTAGATCGCTTCCTTTGGCCGGAGCGTTCGTTTCAATGCAATCAACCTTCTGCCGGTCCAGATCGCCAGATCAGCCAGCAGAAAAACGTAGAGTTGGCTCGACCCGCGGCCGCGAAGGACCCGTTGCAGTCATTACGATGTGGTTCGGGCCGAATAATTAGCAGAAACTATGGGGCGATTTGGATTCCGTTTGACACGAACTCTTGCAGCTCTCATGTCGGGTCATGAGTTGGAAAACAAATACGATCGTGGTTCGTCCTGCGCTCCTCGGTGCCGATCCCGATGAGTTTCTCGGACGCCTTGGATATGAGAAGCGCCGCAAGAGCAAAGAGGTACTTCTCGCGGAGTCAGGTGGTGCCAGCATTTGGATTGGTGCGATCAGCGATCGCATAATCGTGTACACGCCTCTCGCAGGACATTTCTTTGATGGCTGTGTTGATGGTCCAGTCGATCAAGACTTCTCCTTTTTGAGGAGCGCGCTGTTTCGGCATTTCCCCGAAGCGGATATCGCCGCGTTTTTTCTAGACTCGCGCGTCGGCGCCTGGGGTTTTGCTGTTTTTCGTAGGGGAGCTTTGATTCGCCGTTTCTACGGACATGATGGAACCATAATAGGCGATGAAGGTTCGCAGTTGCCCGCCGAGAACGCCTATCTCGCAAACTGCGACCGCGTCGAAGTCGACGGGGAAATTCTGTACAGAAGTCGTTCTGATCTTGGCGATGAGCCGCTCAGTTTGGCCGATCATGGCGAGGGACTGTTTTGCGAGGTTTGGCGATCGTTTACAGGCTACGGGTTCGATGCTCCCGAGCTTTTGCAAATCCCTGGCAGCGATTTCTGGTTGAACGACGACGAAGATGAGTTCCTTGCGAGGCGAAGACGTCCGTGGTGGAAGTTTTGGGGCTGACGCACGCCCCTGTCGGCCGCGACCACAGATCAAAACTAATCCATCTCACAAAGCGATAAGAGTTTGCAGCATCACTATGTGGCGTAGGGTCGTTGTGGCGGCGACCGGTGCACAAGGGAGCGCTGCACGTCATGCCCGCCGAAAGGGGTAAATAAATCAGCCCGCACGCGGGACGCGGGGGCGTAGGGCACAACTAGGTCGCCTCCTTTCGCGGGAGCGTTCGTTTCCACGCAATCAACTTCCGGATGGTCCAGATTACGAGATCAACCAGCAGAAAAACGTAGGAAAGCAAAGGCGCAGACCATCTGTCACGGCGACAGCGCAGCGTTATTTTCGCGGGCAGCGCGGCACAAACACATTCCAAAAGTTTATCTTGAAGACCCTAGCTGCGATCGGCATTGCAGGACTGATTGCTGCTACTGGTACACTCTGGTTCTCGACGAACTCAAATGTTGTCGTTGAAAAAATGAGCCGATGAAACCGAACCCCGACCTGCCCACGTTCGAGCAAGTGCGGGAGCGCGTTTCGCGGACCATCGTTTCGGATTTGTCGATCTCTAGCACATTCAGCCGCACCTTCCGGATCGCTATCATGTGCGGGCTCCGCAACACCAAGCCAGGAAATCTCAATGAACAAATTCGTCAAATTCACCGACGCCGCCACCAGCCATGAAATTTTCGTCAACGTGACTCATATCATCGCGGTTACCCCGACTTCAGCAGACCGAACGCAAACGTGGGTTCACACGGCAAATCCTCAAAATCCGACATTCACGATCGACGAGAATGTCGACGCAGTGATGCAGAAGCTAGGCAGTTAGCCTTTTCCCTTCAGCACCGGACAATCCCATGGCTACTCTTTCGATCTTTCCGAAGGCAGCAACCCGTGTTGGCTGACTCGACCCGATCGCGAATGACGCGACGCAGTCATTTGAGCGGTTCAGAAATGCTTCCAGCGAGCCCATTCGGCGTGCGTGCGAATGGTTTCGAATTTCTGTGGTAAGTTACGTCCGGTCGGTTTGTTTGTGGGAGATTGCAAATGCCAGGATCATCCGATGCGGTGAGAGTGATCCAGCCCGGCAAGACCTATGTCGGCAAGCAGGGCTTTACCTACGGAGCCGGCGTATCGAAGGAGACGGCTGGAACAAAGCAGGTCTGTTTGAATGTGCTGCCCATGCCTCCGGGTGCCAAGGCAAAGGTCCATTACCACAAGGGTATCGAGACGATTGCTTACCTTTTGGAAGGTGAATGCGCCGTCTACTATGGCGACAAACTTGAGCATCGTCTCGTCGTCAAGGCCGAGGACCAGGTCTATATGCCTAAGGATGTTCCGCATGCTCCATCGAATGAGAGCGGAGCGCCGTGCAAGTGGCTTGTCGTGCATTCATCCGGTAGCGATCAGGACGGCATCGTCCTGCTACCAGAACTTGATGCAATATTGGCGCAGAGGCTGGGCGCGACAGCGTCGTAAGTCATAAATTCGTGCTTCTGCTGTTCGTCCTTTGGGACTGCTGTCCAACTCTGAAATCTCCGTTCCTCGGGGCAGACCGGAAGCGGCGAGCGGGCGACCAAAGCGGCTTTTTTGACCCGAACCGATCACGCATCAGTTAGACAACGATTGATCGGTTCCACGATACCAAATGCTGACTGCTTCCCGCCAATATGATATATTAGGTCAATGCATCCCAATCGCGGGAGCGTGACCGGCACTGCCACGCAAAATCAATGCGATAGGCGTTGAGCCGCACGATGGAGGAAGCTATGTCCATCGAAAGCATTCTGAGGCGGAAGGGCCCTGACGTCACAACAATAGGTCCGGAAGCCAATATCAAGAGCGCGGCGGGCTGGCTCCGCGCAAAAAATATTGGCGCTCTCGTTGTGACGAGTGGAAACGCAATTCTTGGCCTCCTTTCCGAACGTGAGATCGTTGACGCATTTTTTCGGTACGGCGAGGCAGCCGGGTCGATGCGTGTGAAGGAAGTCATGCAGCACGGTGTGACCACCGTGTCCCCGGACGAAAGCGTCACTCGCGTGATGAAACTGATGACGCACCAACGCGTGCGACACTTGCCGGTAGTTCTTGGCGGCAAGCTAGCCGGCATCGTCAGCATCGGCGATGTAATCAAGTATCGGCTGGAGGAGCTGGAGCTTGAGGCGAACGTCCTACGTGATGCCTACAGCATCTCGCGTTGACGGCTCGGGCATCGCTCATAAGCCTGCCCGTGTTTGATCTTGTTCCAATTTGAACGAGAGCCCACTCGCTTGGGCTTGGCGTGCATGCTCGCGCGCACCTTGGGGATGCCCGCTATTGGTGGCCCATCGGGCGCAAGCGGGTCATCACGAGCGCACGCGGACGTAGCTGTCCGGCGCATCCTCGATCGGCGGCTAGCGCTGATCCCTCCTCAATTTGTGCTTTGATCTAAGTCAACATCGGCAAGTTGGGTGCATTCAGGCTTTCTTTTTTGAGCCGCGGAGGCATTCAATGAAACTCAGTAGTTTGCTTGCAGGCGCGAGTCTTTTCGTCCTGAGTTCTGTCTCGGCATTTGCTCAGGTCACGGCTACTCCAGGTTCACCCGGTGCCACGACCACCATCGACGGGAAGCAGATTCCACCGCTCCCTCCGGCGTTCGGCGGGATGATCAAGGAGAAGGCCTCGGAGTCAACCGCCTGGTGGGCGCCCCGTGTCGTGCCGCCGAAGGGCGCTCCCAACGTGTTGCTCATCATGACAGACGACCAGGGTTTCGGGGCACCGAGCACCTTCGGCGGTGTTATTCCCACACCCGCAATGGATCGCATCGCTGCGCAGGGCCTGCGGTATACCAATTTCCATTCTACCTCGCTGTGCTCACCGACGCGGGCGGCCCTTATCACCGGCCGCAATCATCATTCTGTCGGCTTCGGAGTGGTCGGTGAAATATCGACGGGATTCCCAGGTTACGACTCGATCATTCCAATCGAGAAGGGCACCATCGGCACCATCCTGAAAGCGAACGGGTACGCGACCTCGTGGTTCGGCAAGGACCACAACACACCCTCGTTCCAGTCGAGCCAGGCAGGGCCCTTCAATCAATGGCCTAACGGCATGGGCTTCGAGTATTTCTATGGTTTTGTCGGCGGTGACGCCAGCCAGTGGCAGCCGAACCTGTTCCGCAACACCACGGCTATCTATCCTTTCCAGGGCAATCCCAGCTGGAATCTGGAAACCGCCATGGCCGACGAGGCCATCCAGCACATCAAGCAACTCAAGGAGATTGCGCCGGACAAGCCGTTCTTTGTCTATTACGTGCCGGGCGCAACCCACGCGCCACATCACCCGACACCGGAGTGGATCGAGAAGATCGGCGGTATGCACCTGTTCGATGACGGCTGGAACAAAGTGCGCGAGAAAATCTTCGCCAATCAGAAACGCCTGGGCATTATGCCGGAAAATGCCAAGCTGACGCCGTGGCCGAAGGAATTGCCGCAATGGGACTCGCTCGGTTTGCTGGAGAAGAAACTCTTCATCAAGCAGGCCGATGTCTATGGGGCTTACCTCGCTTACGCAGACCATGAGATCGGCCGCGTCATCCAGGCGATCGAAGATCTCGGAGAGATGAACAACACCTTGATCATCTATATCGGCGGTGACAACGGCGCGAGTGCCGAAGGCATGATCAACGGTACGCCGAACGAATTCACGACCTTCAATGGTGTCCCGGTGCCGGTGAAGGCTCAGTACCTCTGGTACTCGTTCTGGGGCTCGGACAAGACTTTCCCGCATTTTGCTGCGCCGTGGGCCTGGGCGATGGACACTCCATTCAAGTGGGTCAAGCAGGTGCCGTCGCATTTTGGCGGGACCACCCAAGGCGTCGTCATGTCCTGGCCTGGCCATATCAAAGATGCCGGAGCTATCCGTCGCCAATTCCATCATGTCATCGACATCGCTCCAACCATCCTCGAAGCGACCGGCATTTCGCAAGCTGATACGATCGACGGTATCAAACAGAGCCCCATGGAAGGGGTGAGTATGGCGTACACGTGGGACAGCGCTAACGCCGACGCCAAGACGACGCACACGACCCAATATTTCGAGATGCTCGGTAATCGCGCCATCTATCATGATGGATGGATTGCGGCCACGACGCCGATCACGCTTCCATGGGCGTTAAGCAGCGCGCCTCCACCGGATGTGATCACGGGGTACAAGTGGGAGCTCTATAACGTCCAGGAAGATCCTACCCAGTTCAACGATCTGGCCGCCGAGATGCCGGACAAAGTCAAGGAGCTGCAAGCTATCTTCGATGTCGAGGCGAAGAAGTACAACGTGCTGCCGCTCGATAACACGACGCTCGCGCGTTGGAATACGCCGCGTCCAAGCCTGACCGCAGGGCAGACGGTATTCACCTATTCAGGCGGGCTGACCGGTGTGCCGGCAAGCGCTGCGCCGAGCATCCTCAACAAGTCCTATACCATCACCGCCGAGATCCAGATTCCCGAGGGCGGCGCTGAGGGCATGATCGTCACCGAAGGCGGACGTTTCGGCGGCTACGGGCTGTTTCTGAGCAAGGGTGTGGCGGGCTTTCGGCGGGGCAAGCCTGTATTCCTCTATAACCTTCTCAACCTGAAGCGCACGATCTGGTCGGGACCGGAATTGAGCGCGGGCAAGCACACCATCGTTTTCGACTTCAAGCTTGATGGGCCGGGATTAGGGAAGGGCGGCACGGGCGTACTTTCAGTTGACGGCAAGGAAGTAGACCGGAAGTCCATTGAACACGGCACGCCTGTCACGTTCCCGGAGGACGAGACCTTCGACGTCGGCCAGGACACCCGGACCGGTGTCGCGATGCTCGAGTATCGCTACGATACTCCGTTCAAGTTCACGGGCAAGATCAACAAGCTGACGTTCAAGCTCGGACCAGTGCTGAAGGATCCGGCGCAAGCCAAGGCAGAGCTCGGACAAATGCCGGCACCCGAGCCGGATTCCATTGAGAGGGCGAAGCCTCAAAAACCATCCGCGAACGTTGGGAAGAAATGAAAGGCGCATTGGTGTTTGCTGCCGTCAGCGAAGCTGCAACGGGATTGGCGCTGCTGATCGCCCCGTCGCTGGTGGGCCAGTTGTTGCTGGGCGAGCAGCTTTCCGGTGTCGCAACGCCGGTCGCGCGTGTCGCCGGCATTGCGCTGATTGCTTTGGGGATCGCCTGCTGGCCAAGGTGGCCCCCACGCGCGGGCATGTTGATCTACAGCGGAGCCGTCGCCCTATATTTGGCTTACCTCGGTTTCGCAGGCGGATTGACCGGCGTTCTTCTGTGGCCGGCAGTCATCCTTCATCTCATACTGACCGCTCTCTTGATGCGCGACGGCCCGCAAATCCGCGATCTATAGCCTTTTCGAGCGAAGTGAATCGGGTTCGCGTGAAGAAAACGCATCAAATCAAACTGCTTATCTCACGAGCGCACGCGAACGTAGCTGCCCGGTGCATCCTCGATCGGAGGTAGCGCGCCGGCCCCGACCTCGCGCGCCGCGATCTCCTTGCCGTCGATATTTCGCAGCCATGCGAGCCAGTCCGGCCACCACGAGCCCTTATGTTCCTCCGCACCCTTCAGCCACTGGGCGAGAGTCTTGTTGCGGAGCTTGTCGTTGGTCCAATACTGGTATTTGCCGCGCGCGGGTGGATTGATCACACCTGCGATGTGGCCCGATCCCGACAACACGAAGCGTACCGAACCGCCAAAGAAGCGCGAGCCGTACAATACGGATTCCGCAGGCGCGATGTGATCGTCGCGGGTAGCGAGCGCATAGACGGGCAACTTGACCTTCGAAAGGTCGAGCAAGGTATTGTCGAGTACCATGGAGCCGGTGGAGAGACGATTTTCGAGATAGCAGTTGCGCAGATAAAAGGAGTGGTTGGCCGCCGGCATCCGCGTGGCATCTGAATTCCAGTGCAGAAGATCGAAGGCGGGTGGTGCCTTGCCCTTGAGATAGTTGCTGACGACGTAGGACCAGATCAGGTCGTTGGAGCGCAGCATGTTGAAGGTCATCGCCATCTTGCTACCTTCCAGCACACCGGACCGCTTCATGTCGCGTTCGAGCGCGGAGATCTGATCCTCATCAGCGAATATCAGCAGGTCGCCGGCATGGGTGAAGTCTACCTGAGCGGCGAAGAAGGTCGCCGACCTCACGCGCGACCGCCGCTTATTCGCAAGCCATGCCAACGTGGCAGCAAGCAGAGTGCCGCCGACGCAGTAGCCAGCGGTATGCACCTTTGTCTCTCCGGTGGCCTTTTCGATGGCATCCATCGCGGCGAGCGGACCTTCCTTCATATAGTCCTCGAAGGTCTTTTCCCCGAGCCTTCCGTCCGGATTGACCCACGATATCACGAACACCGTGATGCCTTGGTCCACGCACCACTTGATGTAGGATTTCTCCGGCCTGAGATCGAGGATGTAGAATTTGTTGATCCAAGGCGGCACGATCAGCAGCGGCGTCCGCAGCACGCTTTCGGTGCTCGGTGAATACTGGATCAGTTGCATCAATTCGTTCTGATAGATCACCTTGCCCGGCGTCGTCGCGAGGTTGACGCCGACCGCAAGACCGGCAGAGTCGGTCTGGCGGATGCGCAACACCCCTCTGCCGGCCTCGATGTCTTCCGCTAGCATCTTCATACCGCGCGCCAGATTGTCGGCGTTGGAGGCGAAGGTTTCACGGAGTACTTCGGGGTTGGTCATCACGAAATTGGACGGCGCGACTGCATTGGCGAGCTGTGTAATATAGAACTCAGCCTTTTTGCGGGTATGTGGATCGAGGCCGTGGGCGTCGTGCACCAGTTCGTTCGTCCATTTGGTCGTCAGCAGATACGCCTGCATCAGAAAGTCGAAGAGCAGGTTCGACCGCCATTCCGGATCAGCGAAGCGTTTGTCGCGCGGTTCCGGCTCGATGGCTGGCCTGACCTCCTCGCCGGCCAGGCGCCGCGCGGCATAACCCCAAAGCTCCAGATAGGATGCGCCGAGCTTGGCCTGTAATTCGACGGCCCGGGTCTGGTCCGACAGCCAGTATTCACAAACCGTGCTGACGGTCTTGATCAACTCGGCGAACTCGGTCGGCGAGTTGTCGGGGGTCTGGTCGTGCTCACGAGCCTTAAGATAAGCGGCCAGCGCCCTGCCACCGTTTTGCATGGCATTCGCAAGGTTCATCGCGAAGGTGTCGGAGTCGAACCCCGTCGTCGGCTTGGTCTCGGTGGATACCTCGCTCATGGACGCGTCTGAGGGCTTGTTCATCATTCCGTCACGCAGGTTGCCAATGGCGGGCATGGATCATGACATAATCTTGGGGACTTGTTGCCTGATTCGATGTGGTGCAGTGCGACAACACTTCTTGATCCCGCCATACATGGGCCGTGATGACTCGATTGAAATGGCCGCAGCTTCTTGGATTTCGAAGTTTTAATATTTTCGGAAGCATAATGGTCTCGCCTGCGATTAGGTTTGATAAAACAAACATTTACCGGCGCAAGCTTGGACGGGACGATGTGAGCAGCGTGACGGTAGCATCACAACGACAGACGAGCAGACGTGCGGGACCCGTGATCGCCTGCACCGCCGCATTGGCGTTGATGTCGCAGGCGCTCGGAGGCTGCACATCGATTGCGGATCTACCTTTCGAGGCTCCGTCGGGTGCGGCGGAACGGCCCCATGACGTATCATCCTATCCTGCGGTGCATGACCTTCCTGCCCCAAGAGATCATGCGGCGATGGATCGTGCCGAACAAGCGCGGATCGAAAAGGAACTGATCGACGCGCGCGACCGCCAAGCTCACGCCTCACAGGACCACGGCTCGGAACCCAGATAACTTCGCTCGGAAACGCTATAAAACACGCGAAGTGATGGCAGAGCAGGGTGTCCGTGCTAAAAGATATGATTCAAGTAGAAGGCTGCGCCTGAAACGTCAGACCTCGACGTCGGCGAGCTGACACTTGAATGTGCCAAGCCTTTGAATACACACGTTTTCTGCTGAAGCTTCGTCGACTTCATCGAGGCAATGGGCGATCGCCTCGTCAATCCGACCTGGAGCCAGGACTTATGGAAGAGTTTTATCGCATCCGCCGTCTGCCGCCTTACGTGTTCGAACAGATCAATCGCGCCAAGGCGGCTGCACGGAACGCCGGAGCCGATATCATCGACCTCGGTATGGGCAACCCCGACTTGCCGACGCCGCGCCACGTCATCGAAAAACTCAAGGAAACCCTCGGCAAACCCAAGACCGACCGCTATTCAGCTTCGCGCGGCATCACCGGCCTGCGGAAGGCTCAGGCGGGTTACTATGCCCGCCGCTTCGGCGTGAAGCTCAATCCCGATACGCAGATCGTGGCGACGCTCGGCTCCAAGGAAGGTTTTGCGAACGTCGCTCAGGCAATCACCGCGCCGGGCGACGTGGTGCTCTGTCCAAACCCCAGCTACCCGATTCATGCATTCGGCTTTTTGATGGCTGGCGGCGTGATCCGCTCCGTGCCGTCGTCGCCGACGCCCGATTTTTTCGCCGCCTGCGAGCGCGCGATCATCCATTCCATTCCGAAACCGATCGGACTGATCGTCTGCTACCCGTCGAACCCGACGGCACAGGTGGCAAGTCTCGATTTCTACAAGGATCTCGTCGCGTTCGCCAAGAAGCACGAGATATTCATCCTGTCCGATCTCGCTTATTCCGAAGTCTATTTCGACGATAACCCGCCGCCTTCGGTGCTACAGGTGCCCGGCGCTTTCGACGTCACCGTGGAGTTCACCTCGATGTCGAAGACGTTTTCGATGGCCGGCTGGCGCATCGGTTTCGCGGTTGGCAACGAACGCATCATCGCGGCGCTGGCGCGTGTCAAATCCTACCTCGATTACGGGGCTTTCACGCCCGTGCAGGTGGCGGCCACGGCGGCGCTGAACGGCCCCGACACCTGCATCCGGGAGATGCGCGAGATCTATCGCAAGCGCCGTGATATACTGGTTGAATCGTTCGGCCGTGCCGGATGGGTGATTCCGCCGCCTCAGGCCTCCATGTTCGCATGGGCGCCGCTGCCCGAGCGTTTCCGTGATCTCGGGAGCATGCAGTTCTCGACCCTGATGGTTGAGAAATCGGGCGTCGTGGTTTCGCCCGGTGTCGGTTTCGGCGAGCACGGCGAAGGTTATGTCCGCATCGCCATGGTAGAAAACGAGCAGAGAATTCGCCAGGCCGCACGGGGCGTTCGCCACTTCCTTGAAAGCGGCATTGAAACGTTGCACAACGTGGTTCCTCTCGCCAACCGGCGGTAGGCGCCAGTCCGGAGAACGGCTTTCCGGTCTTTCGCTCGGATCGTGCCCTGCACGCCGGTTTTCCAGCAGGTTTGTTATGGTCGCACCACTGAAAGTGGGCGTCGCGGGGCTCGGAACTGTCGGGTCCGCCGTCGTCCGACTGATAGAACAGCAAAGCCGCGCGCTGTCAGCACGCTGCGGACGCGGCGTTCGCGTCGTCGCTGTTGCAGCACGCTCGAAAACCAAGAAACGCGACGTCGACCTTACCGACATCGCATGGGCTAAGGACGCCCTGGCGCTGGCGAACGATCCCGGCATCGACTGCTTCGTTGAGCTGATGGGCGGTTCAGGCGATCCGGCGCACTCGGCGATCGAGGCGGCCCTGAAATCCGGCAAGTCGGTGGTGACGGCCAACAAGGCGCTGATCGCCAAGCACGGTCTGCGGCTCGCCGCTCTCGCCGAGCAACACCACGGCGCGTTGAACTACGAAGCCGCGGTCGGCGCCGCCATTCCCGTCATTAAGACGCTGCGCGAAGGGCTTGCGGGAACCACGATCAATCGCGTCTACGGCATTCTCAATGGCACCTGTAACTACATCCTGACGCGGATGGAGAAGGAAGGCCTGTCGTTCGCCGAATGCCTGAAGGATGCCCAGCGTCTCGGCTATGCCGAAGCCGATCCGTCGTTCGATGTGGACGGGCACGACACCGCGCAAAAGCTGTCGATCCTGGCGAGCCTGGCTTTCGGCACGCGTGTTGCGCAGAGCGCGGTCTATGTCGAAGGCATTTCCTCGATCGCGCCGGAGGATCTTCGCGCCGCCGAGGAACTTGGCTACCGGGTCAAGCTGCTGGGGGTCGCGGTGCGGACCTCAAAAGGCATCGAGCAGCGAGTGCATCCGACCATGGTGCCGAAGACGTCGTCTATCGCACAGGTCATGGGCGTCACCAACGCGGTAACCATCGATGGCGAAGGCATCCCTCCGATCACACTTGTCGGTCCGGGTGCCGGCGGAGCCGCGACTGCGTCTGCCGTGGTGGCAGATATCGCCGATGTCGCGTCCGGCATTCGGGCTTTGCCGTTCGGCCGGCCCTCGGCGAAGCTGCGCGCGACCGAGAAGGCACCGATGGAGCGCCACGAGGGCGGTTATTACATCAGGCTGATGGCACGCGATTTCGCCGGCACTGCTGCGACCATCGCCACGCGGCTGGCCGAGCAGAAGATTTCAATCGAATCGATCGTCCAGCGTCATCCCAACGGCAAGCTGGATGACGAGGAATCCGACACGCCGACTTCGCCGGTTCCGGTGCTCCTGATCACCTATGCAACCCACGAGGATGCGGTGCATCGCGCGCTCCATGCGGTGCGGGCTGACAAGGTCATCACAGGACGCCCGCAGGTGATACGAATCGAGAAGAACTGAACGAGGATTGCGTGCCGACGCAGGGGCCTCCACGCTGCCCGAGGGAGTTTGAGACGATGCCGACACAGAATTCCGTCCCATCGCAGGAGGTGCTGGAGCGTATCCTGACGCTCGAAATCGTGCGCGTGACGGAGCGGGCGGCGGTGTCGGCGGCGCGTCTGCGCGGTCGTGGCATGGAAGAGGCATCGGATCAGGCCGCGGTCGATGCGATGCGGCGAGAACTCAACAATTTGCCGATCGACGGAACAGTCGTGATCGGGGAGGGCGAGATCGACGAAGCGCCGATGCTGTTCATCGGCGAGAAGGTCGGCAACACACGAGGCCCGCAGGTCGATATCGCCGTCGATCCGCTCGAGGGGACCGTGCTATGTGCCAAAAACATGCCGGGCGCGATCGCTACCATCGCGATGGCTCAAGCTGGCACGCTGCTTCACGCGCCGGACTGCTACATGGACAAGATCGCGATTGGTCCGGGCTATCCGATCGGCACGGTGGATCTCGACGCGCCTGTGGAAGAGAACATCATCAATCTGGCCAAGGCCAAGGGGGTCAAGCCTACCGAGATCACCGCCATCCTGCTTGACCGGCCTCGCCATGCGGCGAAGATCGCCGCGCTCCGCAAGCTCGGCGCCGCGGTGAGCCTTATCAGCGACGGCGACGTCGCCGGCGTCATCCACACCGCCGAGCCGCGAACGGGAATCGACATTTATCTCGGTAGCGGTGGCGCCCCCGAAGGCGTGCTGTCAGCGGCTGCGCTTCGCTGCATCGGCGGTCAAATGCAAACTCGTCTTATCATCGACAGCGAGGCGTTACGCGAGCGAACTCTTCAGATGGGCATCGCGGATGCCAGGAAAAAATACGAAATCAGCGACATGGTGAAAGGCGACTGCCTGTTCGCCGCCACAGGAGTGACATCAGGTTCGCTTTTGTCCGGTGTCCGGTTCCGCAAGAACGGGATCGAAACCGAAACGGTGGTGATGCGGTCGGCGACCGAGACCATGCGCCGCATCAAGGCCGAACATCGCAAGATAGACAAGTTCGACCTGGATTGAACCAGACCCCAAGGCCGGCGATAAGGCCGACGAGGTTGTTGGCTTCATGCGATATCGCAAGGCACGGACAACATCATGACCTTGCCAGCCTCCGCGTTGCCGATCGAAGCGCCTGATGCCTTTCTCGGTGTGTCGCATTCGGCGACCGGCCGTCTGTGGCGTGATCGCCTCGATCCGCGAGGCACGGCGCGCGCACTGGCGATCACTCAGCGCCATCGGCTACCGGAAATGCTGGCGCGGGTGATCGCCGGACGTGGCGTCGAAATCGATGCCGTTGAGGATTTTCTCGACCCCACCATCCGCCGGCTGATGCCCGATCCGTTCACCGTGACGCAGATGGAGGCGGCCGCCAAGCAGCTCGCAGATGCCGCGATGCGCGGCGAGAAGGTTGCGATCTTCGGCGATTACGACGTTGACGGCGCGACCTCTGCGGCGCTTCTCGCCTGGCATCTGCGACATTGCGGCCTTGATCCACTGATCCATATCCCGGACCGCATTTTCGAAGGCTATGGTCCGAACGTCGATGCGATCAACACGCTCGCGACGAAAGGCGCGACGCTGCTGGTGACCGTGGACTGCGGCACCACGAGTATCGAGCCGCTGGCGGTCGCAAGACAGCGGGGTATGTCGGTCGTCGTAATCGACCATCACCAGTGCGGCAACGATCTGCCCGAGGTCGAGGCGCTGGTGAACCCGAACCGGCCGGACGATCTTTCCGGGCTCGGACATCTCGCCGCCGTCGGTCTCGTATTGGTGACGCTGGTCGCGTTGAACCGCGAGCTGCGCCAGCGCGGCTTCTGGATTGACGAGCGGCCGGAGCCGGATCTCCTGAACATGCTGCATCATGTCGCGCTCGGCACGGTCGCCGACGTCGCGCCGCTGACCGGCCTTAACCGTGCCTTCGTCGCGAAGGGGTTGATCGCGCTGCGCCGCCGCGATCATGTCGGCCATACCGCGCTGATGGACGTGGCGCGGCTGAACGGTCCGCCGGAAGCCTGGCATCTCGGTTTCATGCTGGGACCGCGCATCAATGCCGGAGGCCGCATCGGACGCGCCGATCTCGGCGTGCGGCTGCTGCTGGAAGGCGATGTCTCGGAAGCTGCGCGGATCGCCACCGAACTCGATCGCCTCAATACCGAGCGCCGCGTGATCGAGCGGGCGGCCGAAGCGCAGGCCGAAGCCGAGGCGCTGGCCTCGCTTGGCCTCGAGGACAAGGGGTCCGTCATCGTCACGGCGTCCGAGGGCTGGCATCCCGGCGTCGTCGGTCTCGTTGCGTCTCGGCTGAAGGACAAATTTTCCCGGCCCGCCTTTGTTGTCGCGCTCGAGCCGGGCGGCATCGGCACCGGATCGGGCCGCTCCATCGGCGGCGTCGATCTCGGCAAGGCGGTGAGGCAGGCCGTGACCGATGGCGTGTTGCTGAAGGGGGGTGGTCACGCCATGGCGGCCGGCGTCACGCTGCGGAAAGAACGGCTCGCGGAATTCCGCGCCTACATGGAAACAGCGCTCGCTGCCGATGTCGCGCGGTCGCGCCACGTCCGCGAGCTTTTCATTGATGGCGCGGTCAGCGCGAGGGCGGCGACGCCCGAGTTCGTGGCGACACTCAATCGCGCGGGACCGTTCGGCGCGGGCAACCCCGAGCCGGTGGTGGCGTTGCCGTCGCACCAGTTGATCCATGCCGACGAGGTCGGGCAGGCGCACCTTCGGTTGCGGCTCAAATCCGGAGACGGGGCTATCGTAAACGGCATCGCGTTCCGCGCGGTCGGCCAACCGCTCGGCAACGCGCTGGCGCAAATGCGGGGACAACCGCTGCATGTGGCGGGATCGCTGGCAGTGGACCGCTGGCAGGGCGCGGAGCGTGTGCAGTTGCGGGTGGTGGATGTGGCGACGCCAGATCCAGGGCCAGCGGTTATTCGCTGAAACGATCATTACCCATAGCGTTTCGCGAGTATCTGGCTTTCGACGCGTTATCCGGTATGATTGATATCCGTGGAAGAGAACACGCTTTACGATCAGCCCGACCTATATGACTTGATGGCCCCGCGTGACCACGTTCTAGAGCGGTTCTACCTTGAAACCGCCAGCGAACGAGGGGGCAGCGTTCTCGATCTTGCCTGCGGAACGGGTCGTCTAACAATTCCGCTCGCTCAAGCCGGCCTACAGGTTGTGGGAGGTGATGTTTCTGCCGGGATGTTGTCGCGGGCGCAACATTGCGCCGAAAGACAGGCTGCTGCCGTCGAGTTTGTTCAACTGGATATGCGCAACTTCGATTTGAATGGGCGCACCTTCGACACCATTATCGTCGCCGTCAATTCTGTTGCGCACCTTCAAAGCCTCGACGATTTCAAGGGCTTTTTTCGATCTGTTGCGCGGCATCTTTCACTGAAGGGCAGGCTTGTTTTCGACGCATTCATCCCGAATGTCGCTATGCTTGGCCGTGATCCCAAACAGCGTCAATTAGTCGGCGTGGCTGCGCACGAAACATTAGGCCACGTCACCGTAGAGGAGGGTCTTGTTCGATATGATCCACTTACACAAGTTAGCCACCTAGATTGGTTTTGGTCGACACCGGAGAAGCGAGACTTTTTGAAGACCTCTTTGCAGATACGCAGCATCTTTCCGCAGGAGATGCCGCTTCTGATAGCGTCAGGTGGCTTGCGCCTCGAACGGCGGTTCGGTGACTTTGATTGTAGCCCGATGACCTCAGAGAGCCTACGGCATGTATGTGTGTGCCGGCCAAACGAAGAATAAATTGAGGTTCACAGCTGGGCACATAACGGCAAAGCCATTTTACGTGTCTACGTTTGGCCGAATCGATCCCTGACGAAGTTAGCAAAGGCTGGGATCGGATTACCTCAGCTCCCTCAGCTTCGCCAGCACTTGCAGTCCGGCATAGCCGTCGGTCGGCAATCCGACGCGGGTCTGAAAATCCTTCACCGCCTTCATGGTGTCGTTGCCGACGCGGCCGTCGGTGCCGCCGGTATCGAATCCGGCTTTGGTCAGACGCGTCTGCACCTCCTGCACTTCCGCGAGCGTGAGCGCGCGTTCCGAACCGGGGAAGGGATGAATGAAAGGCGACGCCCCGAGAATGCGATCGCCGAGATGGCAGATTGCCAATGCATAGTTCATCGACGGATTGTAGCTGCGAACCGCATAGAAATTCGGTCCAAGCAGGAACGCCGGGCCGCCCGGTTCCGGGACCCAGAGTTTGGCAGATGCATTCGGCTGCGGAAACGCCTTGCCATCGGCGCGTTGCACGCCGGCGGCCGCCCACGCGGCATAACTGCGGCTGCCGCTCGCGCCACCGGGCGCGCGCACCTCATAACCCCAATGTTCGCCGCGATGATATTTTCCACGGTTGATCAGGTAGCGCGCGGTCGAGCCCAGCGCGTCGTCGGGTTTTCCAAATGGCGAGACCCGGCCGTCGTGATCGTAGTCCATGCCGACGTTAAGCCAGACCTCGGGCATCCATTGGGTGTGTCCCATCGCACCGGCCCATGAGCCGTGCATCTCTTCGGGCGTGCTCCAACCCTTGTTCACGATGCGCAACGCGTTGATCAGTTCGGTTTCCCAATAGCTGCGCCGTCGTGGTTCATTCCAGGCGAGCGCCGCCAGTGAAGGAAACACCGGGCGCATGTGGTTCTTCTGAACCAGCGGATCGCCGAACGCGGATTCAACCCCCCACAGTGCCAGCAGTGTGCCGCGCTCGACGCCGAAATCGTGTTCGATCCGTGCGAAGAGCGCTTCGTTCTTCCGCAGCGCTTCTTTGCCCGCGGTAATCCGCCAGTCCGAGACGCGACGGTTGATGTATTGCCAAGTCTTTTCATGGAACTCCGGCTGGTTGCGCATCTGCTTGAACACGCTCATGTCCGGTTCGATCCGGCCCATGCAGCGGCTCCAGGTCGCCTCTGAGATGCCCTTCGCGAGCGCGCGGGCGCGAAAGCTGTCGCGCCATTGCTCGAAGCCCTGAGGCGGGGTGGCAAGAGCGGGGAAGGGCGCAAGCGCTCCCAACGCTCCAAGGCATTGTAGCGCGGTGCGCCGGCTGAGCCGGATGTGAGAATCGAGGATTGTCATGCAGCGAGCATAACGGAGGGAAGCACCCCGCAGCAAAGCCTCATTGCGTTGCGGGAACCTCGACTCCCCCGGAAAGCTTCTCGGACTCGAACCGTACTCCGATAAGTTGTCTTCGGAGATCAGTGTTTATCAGGTTGTCAGTCCTTGGCGCGCTCGACGTAAGAGCCGTCCTCGGTCATGACCACGATCCGCGTGCCGACGCCGACATGGGGCGGCACGCCGGTGCGGACGCCGTTCGACAGCACCGCGGGCTTGTAGGATGAGGAGGCGGTCTGCCCCTTGGTGACCGGCTCGGTGTCGACCACTTCGAGCGTCACCCGCTGCGGTAGCGTGATCGCCACCGGCACCATGTCGTGCAGGGACAGTTTCACCACCATGTTTTCCTGCAGGTAGGGCGCGGCGTTGCCCACGACCTCCTTAGGCACCTGAACCTGATCGTAGGTCTCCGCATTCATGAAGTGGAAGCCGTCGGCGTCTTCATAGAGGAACGTGAAGTTGTGATCCTCGATGGTGGCGCGCTCGACCTGGTCTGTGGTCTTGTAGCGCTCGGAAATTTTCACGCCGTCGCTGATCCGCCGCATCTCGATTTGGCTGACCGGGGTTCCCTTGCCGGGGTGGATGTTCTCCGCGGTGAGGACCACGTAGAGCTTGCCGTCTTGCTCGATGACGTTGCCCTTGCGAATAGAACTGGCGATGACTCTCACGGCTGGATTTCCTAAGGTTTGGCTCGAGACCGGTCCGGACGGGGGCGTCCTGCGGCCGTTGAGGCGGCTTCGGGCCGCAACATACTGATTTGGTTCGCTCGCGCCAGTGGTTTGCGGCCGATTCCGGTCGATTGCTGAGGATGGATGAATCGGATTTCACCCTGGTGGGACCGGGCAAGGCACGCGGACCGGAAGCCGTTTCTGGAAGCGCGCAGGACTGTGACGAAGGCGCTGCGGGCCTGGTTCGACGCGCAGGGGTTCGTCGAGGTCGAAACCGGCGTTTTGCAGGTGTCGCCGGGCAACGAAACCCACCTTCACGCGCTCGGCACCACGCTAACGATGCCCGCCGGCGACCGAGTCACGCGCCACTTGCGCACCTCCCCGGAATTCGCCTGCAAGAAGCTGCTGGCGGCCGGCGAGCAGAAGATCGTGGAGTTCGCGCGGGTATTTCGGGACCGCGAGCGCGGCGTACTGCACCTGCCGGAATTCACGATGCTGGAATGGTATCGCGCGGGCAGTTCCTATGATGCGGTCATGGCCGACTC
This sequence comes from Nitrobacter sp. TKz-YC02, assembly GCF_049852135.1. NCBI lineage: Bacteria > Pseudomonadati > Pseudomonadota > Alphaproteobacteria > Hyphomicrobiales > Nitrobacteraceae > Nitrobacter > Nitrobacter sp. TKz-YC02. The sequence continues at coordinate 1,803,486 of NZ_CP180728.1, read as the reverse complement.
TATCTCCGTAATCGCCATTGCGGCGCAAGCGACCGGCATTCCGAGATTTTCGTTTCGCGGCCGGCAGGCCGATCCGTTCGTCGAACCGGAGCGGTTGACGGTCGCCGCTGCGTTCGACCGCTACGCGGGGATCGACCTCCTGAATACGGTCGTCGGCCGCGAGGGTGACCGCCCGGCCCTGGCTGCGGCGGCGCGGGGGAGGAGGGTGCGGATCGCGGACGACGATAATTGGTCGGATATCTTCAGCAAGGTGCTGGTCGAGCATATCGAGCCCCAACTAGGGCAGGGCCGATTGACGGTGCTATTCGAATATCCCGCGCCGGAAGCCGCGCTCGCGCGCGTCAGTCCGTCCGACAGCCGTGTCGCCGAGCGTTTCGAGATCTATGCCTGCGGCGTCGAGCTTGCGAACGGCTTTGGTGAATTGACCGACGCCGCAGAACAGCGCATCCGTTTCGTGCGAGCGATGAACGACAAGCAAAGCCGCTACGGCGAGCGCTATCCGCTGGATGAGGATTTTCTTGCGGCCGTGGCCAAAATGCCGGAAGCGGGCGGAGTGGCGCTGGGCTTGGATCGGCTGGTGATGCTGGCGAGCGGAGCGTCGAGAATCGATCAGGTGGTATGGGCGCCGCCCGCGGAGGATGCATGAGCGTCAAGACCAACAGGAGCGTCGTTTCGACATTACGGCGGCCGGAAGACCTGATCGCCCATGGCCTCGCACCCGCATCAGGGCTGGCCGATCTCGAGAAGGTTGCCGCGCGCTATGCGATCGCGATCACACCGCACGTCGCCGCCCTGATCGATCCGACCGATCCCGATGATCCGATCGCGCGGCAATATCTCCCAAGCGCCAATGAACTGGCTGCACAACCGGGCGAACGCGCCGATCCGATCGGCGATCACGCACATTCCCCGGTGGACGGCATCGTTCACCGTTATCCCGACCGGGTGCTGCTCAAGCTCGTTCACGTCTGCGCTGTATACTGCCGGTTCTGCTTCCGTCGCGAGATGGTGGGACCCGCCAAGGAAACTGCGCTATCGAAATCCGCCATCACAACCGCGCTCGATTACATCCGGTCGCATCCGGCAGTCTGGGAAGTGATCCTGACCGGCGGCGATCCGCTGATGCTGTCGCCGCGGCGGCTGGCCGAAATCATGGGCGAACTTGCCGCAATCGATCACGTCAGGGTTGTCCGCGTCCATACGCGCGTGCCGGTAGCCGATCCCGCTCGCGTCACTGACGAGATGGCGGCGGCCCTACGGATGGACGGCGCCACGACATGGCTGGCGCTGCACGCTAATCACCCGCGCGAACTGACCGCGGCGGCGCGGTCGGCCTGCGCGCGGATTGTCGACGCTGGCATTCCCATGGTCAGCCAGTCGGTGCTGCTGCGCGGCGTCAACGATGACGCGGCGACGCTGGAGACGCTGATGCGCGCCTTCGTCGAATGCCGCATCAAGCCGTACTATCTGCATCACGGGGATCTCGCGCCAGGCACCGCACATCTGCGAACCACCCTGGAAAAAGGCCAAGTTTTAATGCGTGCGCTACGTGGTCGCGTGTCCGGCTTGTGTCAGCCGGATTATGTTCTCGACATTCCCGGCGGGCACGGAAAGGTGCCTGTGGGACCGGATTATCTATCGCGCTCAGATTTAATATCCGGGGAAGGTGAACATGGTCCAAAATTGCGTTATCGTATTACCGACTATTGTGGCGGCGTTCACCTTTATCCGCCGGTATTGTAGAGGTTCGTTTGTCCGGCTGGCTTAGTCACAGATCAATCGCGGAACGTTTGCGCGTTCTCAACCGTTCTTGACAGGCCGATCTCGGACGTTGGAGGCAGCGAAATGAACAAGATCATCGCGTTGGCGGCTTTTGGGGTCTTGATCGGTGCGCCCGCGGCGCTTGGGCAGTATCAAGCGAGGGACGGGTCGTCACCAGGTTCAAGCGTTGACAAGTCCTCGCGTTACGACGCGCCGATCGGTCATCGCCAGCCGCGCCCGAGCGACTTGCCGCCGGAGAGGGCGGACACGGAGAACCCGACACAGGTCGATCCGGCGGATGCCGCCCTCAAACGCAAGATTAAAAGCATCTGCCGCGGCTGCTGATGCGCCTGGGTTTCAAAGTTTGCGAATTAGCGCCTTCATCTGACCTCTGTCAGAAGGCGAAACGCTCTAACGCGCATTTCGCATGGCAAGCGCCATTCCAATCAACGTGGCACCGCCGAATATCATATTGAGGCCGACCAGCAACCCGATGGCCCAGGCCGCCGATCCCGGGAGGCCGACGATGATAACGCTGGCTATGATGATGTCCATCACTCCCGCGGTCAGCAGCCAGCCCCACCGCTGTGAGAGTTCGCGGCGATGTTCAAGAGCGTACATGATCGTGACGGCACCCTCGGCGAGGAAGTAGGCGCCGAGCAAGATTGTCAGCGTCAACATACCCTGTACGGGCTGCACCACGAGCAGGATGCCGACGAGAATCGACAGCGCAGCCGAGAGCAACGACCACCAAAAGCCCGGCATCCCCCGTGCCCAGAAGGTGGCGACAAGTCCGACGACACCGCCAACGAGAAAGAGCCAACCGAGAAAGATCGTGATGGCGAGGCTCGCCAGGGGTGGCACGACGATGACAGCCAACCCCAGAAGCGCAAGCAGGATGCCTTCGAAAAGGAAGGCCTTCCAATGCTCGCGGACTTCCGTGCTCACTTTCAACTGAAGGCGTTCGAAATCTTGGGAAGGGGTCGTCATTGGCTGGGCTCCATGAAGCGGAAACGCGCATCCCTCGGGCACCAGCTTAACGCGCGACGGCTTCAAAAGCAGCAAAAACCGGAATCCCGATCGGATGGCGACATTTCCGACCGGCACGGTGCCATGGTCAAACCAGCCTGCTTTTACGGGGCAGGCCGCACCAAGACGTCCACCGTTCAGACCTGCACACCCTCTCCGTTGCAGGGCGCACTGTTCCAATTGCCCCACTGAACATTGGCAAGACTACGAAAATCTGTCGTCAGCGGACGCCGTGTAAGTTTCTCGTAAGCGCCGATGACCTTCTCTGAGGCGGTGAGCTTGCGCCGTAGGTTAGCCGCTATCCGCAGCGTCTCGACGCGCACTCGCGGATCCGCAGTTTCCCCAAAGCGAAAACGGCGAACCTCGATGTCGCGCAGAGCTTCGCGATACTTTTTCAATTGAGCGCGGTGCCATGCGATGGTGCTATCGCTATCAGCCATCAAAAAATCCTCACTCTGCGCGGCTGTATTTAGCCGCAATAAAGAACGAGAGCCGAACCCATCATCCGCTGATTTCGATTCGTCAGCGGAGGAGGGAATTGAGACTGAGAAAGCGTCGACGGATTCTGGTTAATCAAAGGTTAACGACCGTTCATGGCGCTGGGTGAGGCCCAGCAACACGCGGGGGATCCTCGATTCCATCGTTCGCAAGAAGGCTTACTGAAGGGGAAAAGGAATGTTTAGAAGCGACCCGCCAACCGTGATTGTTTTATTGACCGGCAGCGGATTGCACGTAAAAGCAGGGCCGTGAAAATTGTAGCTTTGCGTTCGTTCTGATTACCATTTCAATTGATGCGATGAATTGTTGACTATGACAATTACGGGTCTCGATAGAGAAATTCTGCTCACGCTCAACGCATTCGGTGGAGGAAGCAACAACCTCTGGGACCTCGCGAACAATTCGCTTTTCAGGGGATTTCCGGTGTTCTTTTCTCTTGTCGCCCTGTGGTTTTCCGGTGACCAGGCTGAGCGTCGCGGTCGTATGCTAGCCGGGCTGCTGGCGGTCTGTTTGGCGACAATGCTTTCTGTTTGGTCACAGTTTCACACCGCGGTTCACATACGTCCAATTTTGGACTTGGCGATTCCTCTGGACACTGTCATTCCGCGAACACCATGGGACCGAACGAATTCGTTTCCGAGCGACACAGCGACCTTGTTTTTTAGTCTCGCTGCTGTGGTTTTTGTAGAAAAGCGGTGGGTCGGGCTGTTCTGCTTTGTTTGGGTCGCGGCGATAGTCGCGATTCCCCGGATCATTGTCGGGCTCCACTATCCAAGCGACATTCTTGGGGCGTTTATTCTTGGACCGGCGACCGTTTTCCTTTTTGCCACGCTTCCATACCCAAAGGGTCTGTTTGAACGCGCGCTCACATGGTTCGAAGGCCGTCTGTATATTGTTCACGCACTCTTATTCATTTTTTTGGCCGAAGCGTTCGACCTGTTCCCGAGCTTGCAAGCCCTCGGAAAGGTGTTTGCGCGAATGCTTCACTCCTAGAGCCTTTTCGCTTTTGACGGAATCAGAAGCGGAACTCTTTCTTTATTTTTTGACGCGTTTTCTTCACGTGAACCGGTATCCACTTCGCTCTAAAACGCTATAGAGTTTTTGACAAAGCGTTTTCGAACGAAACATGTCCTTCGGGCTTGCCATACTGCACAAGCACACATGAGTTCAGATCACCGAACAGGGAAAGCCATCACGGGGGTTGGGTTCGCCTCATGCGATGCCATTCAGGCCGCCGGGATGCCGCCGCACGCGCAGCCCACACCGCTTGAGCAGAACGATAGGCCGGCTCCAGCCATGCAGGAGCCGTCAGTCCACGACATCATGGCTGCGCTTGGTGACACTGACCCAACCGAGCCGCTACACACGGGAAACCAACGGAACAACACAGCGACAGATGCGCCGTTGCCCTGATTTCCCGTATGTCACAGCTCGGCGCCAAACTCGCCCCGTCTGTTTTATTTCGAGTGCGATTTCCGCGAGCTGTGTTTCGTCTCCGACGCCGGAGCAGACGCAGAAGCAGAAGCAGCTTGCTCCGAAAGTTGATCGAGACGTGTGTTCAGCTTTCCTACGTCCGCTTGAAGAGCGTCTACGGTCGTCTTGATGGACTCAGGATTTTCCGTCCCAGCAACCTTCCTCTTGAGCGTGTCGAAATCCGATGCAGAGAAAGCGCCCAACTTAGTTTGTACGGCCGCGATCTGAGACTCCAGGCCCTTAATCCTAGCATCGAGCTGAGCATCAGATGTTGGCGGAGCCTTCATCTTGGCTTCGAGGAGGAGCAAGCGTTGTTCAAGTCCGGCGGTTGCATCGGCGTGCGGCGCAGCCTGGTGTGCAGGGGCGGATGCCGCCTTCGCTTCGCTCGTAAGCCGGCCGGTACTGCTCCATACCAAGGCCATGCTGCCGAAAAACATCACGCAGATAACGGCTATGCCCCCGATCAACTGATTGGAGCGGTCGTGTTCATTCATCACGTTGCCTCCTTGCGTTGCTAACGTTGCATTGCTTACGTTGCGTCGTCTCCCTTCGAGCCAGTTGCCAACTATGACTGAGCTGCGACATTTTGTACAGGGGCGCACGCATCCATTGGCGGCGTCTGCGGGGGTCTGTGCTCATCGCGGCATTTTCGAAAAGGGCCAGAAAGAGCGACGGTGTTCCATCCAGGAACTTCGCCCTCGGACGCCGTGCAAGCTACCGTCGTCATTCCGCCAAGCGAAACCGAAAAGATCAGCATCTTACGACGCCAGTCTCTACAAGAAGCACAACATCATCGAGCGCTTCTTCAGCAAGCTGAAGCAGTTCGGGCGCGTCGCAACCCGCTATGACAAATTGCTCGCCACTTCATGGGATTCGTCGCCGCCATCGCCATCTGGCTCAGATAGCTAAATCATCACTACGATCTAGAACTATTTGCGATACGTCGGTTAAACAACCAAAGCGCGAGGGCGCTTACCAGCATCACCAGCCCGCCCAGCAGCACCGACAACGGCGTAGCCCCGAGTCGCTCAAACCATTGAGTATAGAAATGAATACCGCTGAAGACGGCGACGAGATTGACCAACCAGCGTCGATTAGCCCGAACGGCCCAGAATCCAGCACCGAGCAACGCCACCGCCCACATCACGCTGAATGCCACGGCCGGAATGATGGGTTTGGTCATGAGCGTCGAGGATACGTCCTTGGCAGCGAGCGAACGTATCAGCATCAGTGGATCGCCCCATAGTGAACCGATCCAAAAGCCGAAATTGATCAACAGCAGCGAGGTTCGCGCGGCTGTGACCGCGAGCCGCGCATATTCGGCTGGCAGACGTCGCGAAGCTCGATAGGCGATCAGCGCCACCATAGAAAACACGACCACGGTGAGCGTCGGTTCGAAAATGGCTAGCGAATAGCTGGCGTAGCTATAACCCGTGCGTGCGCCCAGGCAAGCCGAAGCTGCCAGCACCGCCAGCGCCATCAAGAGGCTGGAGCGAGCGATGATAGCTGCGAGACAGAAAACACCTGTGACAATCAGCATGGTGGCAAGGAGGTCGGCACGATAGGCGATAGCGCCGCCGCCTAACTGGAGCTGCCCCGTTTTGTGGTCCAGATGTCAGGCAATTTCTCGAGCTGTTTGAGTTTGTCGTGCGAACTCGTTCGGCGTCAAGTTGCCGAGCGAGGTGTGGGGCCGATCATTGTTGTAGTGGCACCTCCATTCCTCGATCCGTTCGATAGCGTCGGCCATCGACAGGAACCATGAGGCATTCAGGCACTCCGCCCGGACGCGACCGTTGAAGGCCTCGCAAAACGCATTGTCCGTTGGCTTTCCGGGTCTCGAGAAGTCGATCTCGACGCCATTGTGATAGGCCCACTGGTCGAGCATCTTGCCGGCGAACTCGGGGCCATTGTCGCAGCGAATGGTCTTTGGCTTGCCGCGCTCCCTTGCCAGCCGCTCAAGAACCTCGACGACCTGGAAGGCCCTGAAGTTCGTTCTCGGAACGATCGCAAGTGATTCTCGGGTGTGGCAATCGACAACGGTCAAAAGTCGGAACGGGCGACCGTTGAACAACGCATCCGACATGAAGTCCATCGCCCAGCAGTGGTTCACGGCGGCGATCTTCGGCCGATCGGAACGATAGCGCCAGGCCCGTTTGCGCTTCGGCGTTTTTGTCCTGATCGACAGGCCTTCTTCGCGATACAGCCGGTAAGTGCGTTTGTGGTTCAAGCGATAGCCCTCGCGCAGCAGCAGGACGTGGAGACGCCGATAACCGTAACGCACCCGGCTGGCTGCCAGGTCCTTCAGCCGAATGCGCAGCTCGGTTTGCGGATCGCCGCGCGACTTGTAGCGTTGTGAAGAGCGATGAAAGCCGGTCGCTTTGCAGGCCCGTCGTTCGCCAATATCGTAGACCTTCTGCAGATGGAATACGACCTCACGTCGGACGGCGGGCCTCACCATTTTTTTCGCAGGACGTCCTGCAACATCGCCTTGTCCAGCGTCAGATCCGCCACCACACGCTTCAGCTTCGCGTTCTCGTCCTCAAGCTGCTTCAGCCGCCGGATCTCGCTCACGCCCATGCCGGCATAGACTTTCTTCCATCGATAAAATGTCGGCTCCGAGACCCCCATCTTCCGGCAGATCTCCTCGATCGTCGTCCCGCTCTCTGCCTGCCTCAACGCAAAGGCAATCTGTTCCTCCGAAAACCGCTTCCGTTTCATGGCATCCGCCCTCCGTGGGGTTCAGAATGCCCGAAAAAATTGCCTTCAACATGGACCAGCTTCCTGGGTCAGGATCACACCGCACCCGCCGCAATAGCGACGACAGCGAACCCGACAAGGATGTTGATGCCGAGAGAGACTGTATCATGTGCAGCGAGCTTCGTGAGCTTTTCGGCTTCCTCGCTCGTTAGCTTGCCTTCCTCAACAAGCTTGGAAATGTCCAGCGTAATTTTCATCGTCCCTCGTCCAGCGGAGCCGATCCCTATCCCATATAAGAGCTGTCAACCTATCAGAAATCAACATCCCAACTTCGTTGTATGATCGTCAGGGAGGACTGCGCGCACATATGAAATGCAGTTATGCTGTGCATATTATGGTGCGAAATCGGAGATGGCGGTTTACGGCTACGCGCGCGTCAACCGCAAATAGCTAGCGAAACTGACGACGCTACAGTTTATTGACTTAGATCAACGAAAAGGTCCGCTATCGCACTCCGATGATCGGCAAAGGTCACGTCGGATGCTAGATAGCCAATTGACCAGTAGATCGGAGAGTTGCATGAGAACCATCAAGCCGTTGGGACTGCTAGCGCTGTTAGTATTGCTCGTTGCACAATCGGCTTCGACAGAGGCTGCGGATTTGAACGGAGCTTGGGCGATTGATTCCTCGACCTGCGGTGACATATTTACCAAAAAGAATAACAAGCTTGCTTTCAAGCAAGATGCTGATCTCCACGCGGGCGGTATAATCGTTCATGGAAAGCAAATAACTGGCACATTTGAGAAATGCACCATCAAATCATTGCACGATGACGGGCGGGATGTGCGAGTGATTGCGGCGTGCTCGGACGGTATCGCGGTATCGGACATGGAGTTCGACGTGAAAATCTCCGGAGAAAACAAATTCACACTTAGCTCAAAGGAGCCTGTACCGGTTGAAATGCCATATGTTCGCTGCCCGATGTGACCGTCCGGACGGCGACATTTGTGGCGGACGATGGAGGTTCGTCATGTCTATGCCAGTGGCATTGCGCGCAGACGCCAAGACATCTTAGCTGGCATCACCAAATGAAACGACGAGACATAAGGGCCGCATTTCCTAGCAAAGCAGGAGATTAGACGGTTTTAGGATGTTCGCCTGAAGTGAGACCCGAAAGCATTCGGGGTCCCACTACAGCGCCTTGGTTTAGCTTCAGAGATAAGCGACCAACCCTACAGACGACGCCGCAAGCGATATCAGCGCGGCTCCAAGCATCATCCATAGCGTATCGAGTTTCGTCGTCAGCAAAAGGACGAAGCAGACAGCCGCAATGGTGATGGTAATTGGACCTGTCAAGCCGTCATGCCCCAGCGGAATCGCCGCAGCTAACAGCAACCCAGCACTCGCGATCACAACCGTTTGCAAGATCGATTTGACGCGGGAGTGTTCCATTCTGCGGCCCACGAAGTGAACCAGTGGAATGATGAGGAGCGCAGGCGTAATCATAGCAAGCCATCCCGCGACGGCCCCCGGAATCCCTGCCGCAAAATACCCGACGCTCACGATATAAAGTCCGACAGGCCCCGGCGAACTACGGGTAATTACGACGGCTTCGTTGAGCTGCTCATTGGTAAGGACGTGATAGTGATTCACCAGTGCCTCTTGGATGACCGGCAACGACGCGAGTCCTGCAAAGGAGGTCACCGTGCCCTTCAAGAGCACAAGATAAAGCAACAGTATGTTCATGGCAGGAAGCATCCCACGACGGCGGCGATGACCAGCACGTAAATGGGCGAGATGCCAACGACAACATTTAGAAGGAACGCGCTCGCACCAATCAGGATCACGCGCAGTCGCTTACCCGTCTTGAAGTACGGATGCGCGATGGTCCAAACCGTCTTCACCGTAACCGCGACGGCCGCTGCAACCGCACCCTTGATCGCCGCCTGAGCGAATGCGTTTTCTTGCCATTGGGCAAACAGCATGGTGATAACCACCACGAACAGCGTGCAGGGGATAGAGGACGCCAGCAGCGTAGCAATCGCGCCAGACCAACGGCGCAACATCCAGCCGACACCGACACAGAAGGCAAGAACATTGGTGCCGGGCGTTAGCCGACCAAGGGCGAATGACAGCGCGAACTGCTCTTCGCTAATCCATCGCCGTTTTGCAACGACCTCACTGTGTATGACTTCCGTTGTCGCGCTTCCTCCACCGAGCGTGAAGTTGGCATAGCGCGCGAAAACGCCAGCGAGTTGCCTGAGTGTTGGTTGATTCATCGACATGCACGACACGACCGCTTGGGCGCCTAGTGCGCCAGATTAAGACAAGCCCGTTTCCGTCGTGCCGGAGAGTTTCACACCTGCTTACGGCAGGCCGTGAGGCATGCACGAACTAATCAGAACTCCCGGAGGGTTTCAAGCTGCGGCTATTCAGCGGTCACAAACGCGAGGGATAGGGCGTAACGACTGCCAAGGGAGTTTGCCCCGCTCCACTGTGTCAGTGCGTTAGTCTGAAGTGAGACCGAAGAGGTTCCAAGAAACTCTTATGCTTTTCCGATCCGTTAAGCTCACCATGTCAGAGCGCCTTCCTCATCTTTACGCACGCCATTGACCAGCGACCGTTCAGCAAATGGCTTCCGTATTCGGTGACCTCATACCCCTGGCTCCGATAAAACGGTTCAGCTGTCAAAGACGAGTCGGTTTGATGCCCGCGTTCCGAGCCGTCTCCTCAATTCTCATGAGAAGGGCTTTTCCGACGCCTGTCCTGGCAACGTCGGGAGCCACGTAACATGCTCGCAATTCATTGTTCGCCATGACTAGACAGGCCAAACCGATAATGAGACCGTCGCTATCGGCAACAAACCGGATTTCATTCTCGGGATTGGCTGTAACAGCTTCCACAACATCCGACGTAATAGGCAATGGTGCCCACGCCTCAATGATTTCGGCTGGGTAGTCCCGGGCAGCAAGACGACGCACGGCCGCATGGTGCACTTCCAAAAACGCTCGGGCGTCGTAGTCCCGCATTTCCCGTATGACCAATGCCATGGTCGAGGACGTTAGCATCGTATTTAAGGGTCACAAACACGAAGGGTAGGGCGCTAAGGAAAACAAGGGGCAGGTTAGCCGTTGGCCGTTCGGCCGATGGCCCGGCCGCAGCGTACATGTCGAAGGTTGAGACCTTGTGAGAGCTGGCGGTCGGCGAGACCGAGTTTACGATGAAGCGGCTGCGCAGCGCGAATTAGCTTTCGGTGCGCGAAACCCGCCGGTGCGGGAGCCCCGGCGGGTTTGGAATGGAGACGAGCGGATTAGAGGAGGAAAATCGCCAACAACACGACAACGGTGACTACGACCGCGGCACCGATCGTCCCGAGTTTGATGAAGGACTTATACGTTTCCTCGTGCGCTGGATAATCCATTCCTTCCGCGGTCGAGTACGACAATTCGCCATGATCAGACATGTCAAGCTTCCCAGGTGCGGTTGATCTTGCGTCTCTCACGACGGTGACCGGTGAGACCGATATAGTTGCCCGCGGTCACCGCCAATTCATGCAGTTCTGCGAGCTTACGCTGGCGGGTGTTCGCGCCGGCGGCTCTCGGTCTGACGCTCGCCATAAACTAAAGCTAGCGAGAATATCGCTATGACGCCGGCAACGAATGCGGTCACAATGATTGTTTCGGTTGGCATGTCGATCTCCCATTTTGCTTTCGACAAGCCAAGAATACATTTCAATCACATGCATGTTTTTCATCTAGCGCAAAGACGCCGTTATTCTCTCACACAGATGCTCTGGGGCGTCAGACCCAGAATGGAATCTCTTCGCACTATGTGCTGCGGCGCTGCTGATGCTGGGGTTCGGCTTGGCGCTGGAGTGAGCGCAACGCCTTATTGATCTAGAACAAACTATAAAAATAGAAGGCATGTTAAACGAGTGAATTGCCGGTAGAGACCCCGGCGGTATCCAGGCCCGTCCTGGGCCCGTTCCTTCTCTGACTCGGCCCGACGCTTCACGGCGCTGGGCCTTTCTTTTCGGCTGCGGCTCGCTTGCCTTGAACCGTGTCGACCGCGGGCGCCGACGAGGCGCCATGAACGGTTCGATAGAAGCTGCTGCGGGCAATAACCGGCCGTCGTTTCGACCCATGCTCCCTTCACGAGACCAAGGAGGGTTATGGCGTCATATAGGGTTCCCGCGCGAGGACCGTTCCGTTTAGCCGACGCATTGGCGAAGCGCTTCAATATCCAGAATGTCGATGTGGCGGTGCGAGGAAATCTGAATCACTCCGGCTCGCCGCAACCGCGTGAGCTCGCGCGAAACCGTTCCAATCGTCAAGCCGAGAAAGTCGCCAATTTCGGCGCGCGAAAGCGGAAGATCGAAAGCTGTGACGCCATCGCCTCCTGCAAACGGATCGATCTGCCGAACCATCATCATAAGAAAGCTGGCTACCTTTTCGTGTGCCGTCTTGCGTCCAAGCGCCAGCATCCACTCGCGACCCTGATCGACCTCACGAAGGGCTTGGTGCAGCAGTTTTGCTTCGAGGGCCGGATTTTCTTCGAGCATCTTCCGCAGCGCGCTCCTGGTTATGCTGCAGATCTCAACATCCGAACAGGCTTCGACCCGAACAAAACTCTCCTCTTGATGAAGTCGTCCGACGAAATCGGGCGCGAATTGAAGTCCGACGATTTGTTGGCGACCATCGGCCAAAGTCTTGGTCAGCTTGAGCACGCCGCGCATGACATTGGCATAGGATCTGATCGGTCCTTGCTCCTGTAAGAGAACGTCGCCGGCGGATACCTTTACGACACGCGTGAATTTGGCGAAACCCACCAATTCGTCGGCATTGAGCGCGCCGCACATACCCTTGTGCCGTACATCACAGCTCCGACAGAGCTTCGGCACATTAGAGTTATGGATGTCCTTCCGGGGCGGGTTCATACTGCTCTAGCTTGAGGATAATCGTCTGCAGGGCCGAGACACCGCTTCTTTCCAGCTGCCGGTTCTCCGGACGGATCCTGCATCCCATAAATCTTCCTGTCTTTGCGGTCGCGCAAAGGCGAACCTGAATTGTTGCGCTACCACAATCTGAATAGTTTGAGCGACGAGCGATGATTGCACACGAGCGATTTCTGAGCTGACGACCAGTGAACGGCAACGCCCATTGCATATCGCTAGCTCGACCATGGCCAGTGCCGTGAGAAGTGTACACAGCGGTTTATTGGCCATCCATTGGACCCGAAACGGGCTTGTCGAGCTAGCCTATTGAAATCATTGGCGCTCCCTAGCGGACCAAGACGACTGAGCCGTTTCAAGGTGTTGGCCTGAGGTGAGACCCGGAGGCGTTCCGCGGGATTCTTATGCTTTCCAATACGCGTGGCTCACCGGGTGCAAGTGCAGCGCCCCGTTTAGCATCAGGGAACCAACCCTATCGGAACTGCCCGTCGAGAAACTTACAGACGAACTTACCCCGCGACGGCGACCAATTAAGGAACGAACGGTCAGTCGGCGGATTAGTCTACTCAGCACATGCTTGTGCAAAGGAGCATGTCCATGAGTAACGATCACGAAACTGGCCATCTGACCACCAGCGATAAAGAGTCGGGGAAAGCTGTCTACGGCGCTGAGAACAAGAAGATTGGTAAAATCGAAAGTGTCATGATCGACAAGACCAGCGGGGAAATCGCTTACGCTGTCCTCAGTTTCGGTGGATTTCTCGGTATCGGCAAAGACCATTTCCCGGTGCCTTGGAAGCTATTGCGATTTGATTCCGAGCTTGGCGGTTACCGTTCCGACATCAGCGAGAACCGGCTGCACGGCGCTCCGAAACACGGTACCGAGACCATCTTCGATTGGAACGCCAGGTACGCCGAACTGGACGACTACTACAACGAGGAAGTCCTTTCTGCTGACAAGCACTGGTTTGGTAAGGTTGGTGAGGCTGCGGGCTCTATTTTTAAGGGTAACAAACGCGAATGGTAGGGCGTGACGGCTGCGAGAGCAGTTTCCCCCGTACCCCGTCCGCAAAGCCATCGCCTTGAGTGGGACCGGTAAGGTCCGCGAGGGAAATGATTAGACACCGGCGCTAGGAACTGGTGGAGAAATGGCCTTTGGCGCTCCCTAGCGGAATCGAACCGCTCTCTCCACCGTGAAAGGGTGGCGTCCTAACCGATAGACGAAGGGAGCTGAACTTTTCGGCGGCAAATCGCACGCCGTTTCAGGCTCAATCCGCTGCGATACTACCGTCAAATCAATATCCTATATTGATTTGATCAGACGGAGTTTCCGGCCGACATGAACCGACCGGCTGCAGTCGCGAAACGTATAGTGGCGTTTTCCCGGAGGAGCAAGCATCTCCCACGGCAGGACCACGGCAGGACCGGGTTACGCCGGGTCTCACTTGGACTAAAAGGCGAGCCCCCTCACAAGCCCACCCGTGGGGTGTCGGTCATTGGCTCCACGTGAGCGCAGGGGCGCGGTTCGCTCATCGCCAACGGAGATAGCCGATCAAGAAGTCAAGACCATCCGCGCGCGAAAAGCGTGCCGAGGATACGCACAGGGGTTATCTGGATCGAGGGATCGTCGAGTTGTATGTCAGCGGCAACAGGATCGGCATCAATAGGTGCTGGTGCTGCGTCGTAAGGGTGCGCCGTTGCGAAGTTCGCGACGTCACGGCGTACGGTAAAAAAAGCCTCGCTAAAGCGAGGCCTTCAACCAATGTCTGGCGTGCGCGTTCAACTACCGAAGAATAGCCACAGCAGAAGTATCACCGGTATCGGTACGCCAATCAGCCAGAGCAAAAGTCCTTTTCCCATCCGCCGTCTCCTTGAATGTCATATACGTTAAGGAGAACGTGAACTGCGCACGATCGTTCCCGCCTGCTACCGAGCCGAACAGTAAGGGCGGTACAAGGTCGTGCGGTGATGTTTCGTTGCAATCGCACGAAAGCGCGATCAGGCACAGTAGCGCCGCTCTGAACTTCTCACCAATGACCGGTGTTGGGCATCGAGCTCCACGGTTCGGCCGACGGACGAGCATCACCCTTTTGCAACAACTCGATCGAGTGCAGGTCTGGGGAGCGGACGAACGCCATCTGGCCATCGCGGGGCGGACGATTGATGGTGATCCCGAGCTTCATCAATCGTTCACAGGTGGCATAGATGTCGTCGACCTCATAGGCGAGGTGACCGAAAAAGCGGTCCTCGCCGTACGTCTCCTCAGCCCAGTTGTAGGTCAATTCGACCAGCGGTGCGCCGCGGCCTCTGCACTGTTTCACCAGATTCTCGTCCTCGGGGGCGCACAGGAAAACCAACGTGAATCTGCCTTTGTCGTTATCGACGCGACGGACTTCTTTCAGTCCCAACGCTTCGACATAGAACTTCAGCGCGACCTCGAGATTGCGCACGCGCAGCATGGTGTGAAGGTAGCGCATGTGTGACTGTCTCCTGAAGACGTACAAGATGGGCGGTGGGTCCAGACAGCAGGCGGGTGCCTGCTTGTTGATACATCGTAGCAATACCAGATCGGGGCGGTCGCTTTTTGGCGCAATTTCCGATGAGCGGAGCGCCAATTAAGCGCCCTTTTTCCACGGCTGTGGAACTCTTTCGGCGGCTTGCTCGTTAGCTAACGCAAAAACGGCATAAACCATAATTCCTGAGAATTAGGATGTGTCCAAGCCCAACGTCATTGCAACCAAGTTAAATAGAACCAAGTCAAATAGACGCGCGTTTTGCGTCGATTTTTGGTGAGAGGATAGCGACATGAAGAAGAAGTTGATCATGATTGCGACCGTGGCAACGCTCGGCAGCGCCGTTATATCGCTGCCAGCTCAGGCTCAACGATTTGGACCGGGCCTCGGAGTCGGTCTTGCCGTCGGCGCTCTGGCAGCGGGCGCAATGGCGAATTCGTATTACGGACCTTACGGCTACTACGGCGGCGGTCCGTACTATGGCTATGGCGGATATGGACCGGCCTACTACGGCGGCGGTTGGGGTGGCGGCTATGCTCCGGCCTATTATGGCGGATGGGGACCAGGTTATTATGGCGGTGGTTGGGGCTATCGCCGTGGTTGGGGCGGAGGCCGCGCGTACTATGGAGGTCGCGGTTGGGGTGGCGGAGGCCGTGGGTATTATGGGGGTGGTCGTCGACGCTAGTGATCTGAGTTGACCCCCCGGAGAGATCGAGATGGAATCTCTCCGGGACACGGATGCACCGCAGTATTTCGTCCCTTTGGCGGTTAGCTGTTGCGCAGCGAAGCGCTCATTCGCGGCCTCTTCGAGAATGGAATAGCGCTGGACGTGCTGCGATGCCTTCATTTTGAGCCGCTGTTATTTTTCTATCGGCTTCCCGTGCGTGTGCATTTGGATCTTCGTTGGGCGTGCCTTGAATTTGGAGAATTTCCAAAAAAAGATTCAAAACAATCACGGACACGGGGCCAGCTTGTGGCTATTTGGAAACGTCTTGGCGCAGGAACTATTCGCGCGTTCACCGGTCCAGTGAATTATCATGCGATGTTTCTGCAAAACGTCTGGCTACTTATTCATAGATGAAAACTGCCCACAACGGATTGTATGCTCGTTAGGGCCAAACCTGATCGGCAATCAGATGAGGATCAAAAACCCGTGAGTAACTGATTCGTGCCTGTGCAAGGCTGTTTATAGGTGTCGTCAATTTATCTTTTGTCTTGCGACGCCAACGAGAGTGTTATCTTTTGATTCCTAAGATTCGCTTGGCTATATACAGTTGTGTATAACGTCGTCGAGCAGACGACAACCATAGTAAAATGTGTGGGGGCCTGCGTCATGGGGTCGGACGGTTTTGAATCCAGGAAATTTGCGGGACCGACGGTGAGCGATCACTTAGGGTCAAAGGACTTTTCCGGAACAACAGATCGAGAGTCGGGTGCCGGGCCTTTCGCCGGGCTTGGAGAATCTCCCGCCAACATCGTCGAGATCAGCGGCGTCATCAAATGGTTTGACGCTTCAAAAGGCTACGGATTTATCGTCCCTGACAATGGCTGGCCGGATGTGCTCTTGCATGTCACCGTGCTTCGTCGCGACGGCTATCAGACGGCTTATGAGGGGGCCCGTCTGGTCTGTGACTGCGTGCAGCGGGCTAGGGGCTATCAGGCGTTCCGGATCACCTCGATGGACGAGTCCACCGCGATTCACCCGGCGCAGATGCTGCCGCCGCGGACCCACGTCAGCATAACGCCTACCAGCGGCTTAGAGAGGGCGCAGGTAAAGTGGTTCAATCGGCTGCGCGGTTTCGGGTTCTTGACGCGCGGCGAGGGAACGCCGGATATTTTCGTCCACATGGAAACGCTACGGCGCTTCGGCATAACGGAGCTTCGGCCGGGACAGTTCGTTCTGGTCCGGTTTGGGCCGGGTAGCAAGGGTATGATGGCGGCGGAAGTTCAGCCGGAAACCGGTTCTCCCAGCGTGTCCTCGCACTGATCCGGCGGAGCTACCGCCAAAACTGCGTTGCGCGGGAGTGACTTGAGATCTGACTTTCCGGAAATCGTGCCTTGCACCCGCAACAAGCCTGCTGTTTGCGGCGACGCGCATTGTGACCATAGTTTTGACAGGTTGCCCGATGCTACGACTGCGGAATATCGGTCTAGGATGGCTCCGTGCCGGTTTATGGATCGCCCTGTTTTCCTGGATTGTCATGGTCGCGCCAGACGACTCCGACGTCCACGCAGCCGAACTCCAGCCGCTAGAAATCGCAACCCAAGCCGGCGTAAGGACGTTCTTGGTTGAGATGGCGACAACCCCCGAGGAGAAGACCACCGGACTGATGTATCGAAAGCATCTGCCGGACGGGCAGGGTATGCTGTTCGATTTTTCTCCTTTGCAGGAGGTGTCGATGTGGATGAAGAACACCTACATCCCACTCGACATGATCTTTATCGGCCAGAATGGTCGCATAATGCGGATCGCCGAGAACACCGAGCCGCTATCGACTCGGATCATTTCTTCACGCGGCCCGGCCAAAGCTGTGCTTGAGGTGATCGGAGGGACTGCGAAAAAGTACGGCATCGCGCGCGGCAACCGGGTCTCGCATCCGCTCTTTAACGGCCATTGATTCCGCTAATAGCGGAAAGGCTCTGAGCGACTTGCTGGGCCGGCCGGAAGCATGTAACGACATCGTTTCCCAGCAGATCGGGGTATAGCGCAGCCTGGTAGCGCGGCAGTTTTGGGTACTGCAGGTCGTTGGTTCGAATCCAGCTGCCCCGACCATTTTGATATTTATCAAAACAAATCAATAATTTACGACGACTTTCGAATAGCAGAAAGTTACAGTCCGTAACAGTTCTCCGGGGCAGTTTTCCGTAACTTTGACCCGGTTCGGGGTTTGAAGCTCCCGACGTTTCAAGGCAACGATGGGCAGAGCCGTCGAATTGAAGCAACGGCTGAACGCTGCTCAGAAGGAAGGGGCCGGGGAAGCAGCTTTGGATCCGTCCAAAGCGAATGAACCGTGCCCATTCGCCGAGTGCGCGATCAAAGACGGGATCAAACTGGCCTTGGGCGAAAACTGGACATCACCTGGCCTAAAGGCATCCGGGAAATAGCAGAGGAAGAATGGCCAAATGAGCAGTTGGACGCTTGTAACCAAGAGGCCATCCGAAGGAGATGTGGCCGTTGATCTTACGGTCGACGGCGGTGATCCGCTCACACTGGGCTTAGTCGAAGCTGAGGGATTAGAAGCCGCATTGGGCAATGCGCTTACGAGCGTCAATGACGCGTCCGGCCGAATTTCATGCGTGAACGTAGGTGTGCAAATCGTCATCGCGGTCGATAAGACAGCGATAGCTACTCTTACGCATGACAAGGCAGAACTGATGCGCAGCCAGTTGAAAGGACTTCTGGCGGGCAACGGCACTGAATTTAGCGATTCAGGCGCCGTCGAATAGACATATGCTGAGGCTTGAGCAGATCATCCTGCGCCTTGATCCGGAAGATTGATCCGAGCGGGTTGCTGCCCGTTACTTTGGCCGCTGCAACTCCGGTGAATTGACCCACTTTATAGCGTTATCGGTCTGCCAAATTACCTTTAGCTTTGGATGTCGTTCCAATTCCTGCGAAAGTCGACAAATCTTTTTGAGAGCACAAGCGATGGTTATCGGAGTGATAGACTTGGAAGCACGGTTGGACATTTGTGATGCTCCACACGTTATTTCCATATAAATATATCGTAGGCAACCCAAAGATGTCTAGGCGTAAAGCGTCGTGAAATAAGGATGCAATGTTTCGTGATCGTCCGTCGTCAGTGACCCGTGAGCTCCAAGTGCAAGCCGATGACTATCGTATGGAAATAGCAGCTTCCGTTGCAAGGCGTATGAACTTCGGAGAAATCAGGACAACCGTTTTGCCGACGCATCGCCCGCAACAGTCAATAATCAGGTGTGCCGCGCGGATTTTCCTTAGCCCAAGTCGTAATCGCTTCATTTGGAACGACAAGCGATGACGGGCTGCTAGGCGCGTAAAAGCTCTTTCCACTTTTCATAGAATAAGCGACGCCACCCCATACGGCCTCGTCATTCAAATGTATGCTTCCAACTTCTGGATTGATGTTGCTCACAGTCGTGATCTTGATTTCAAGGCGTCCATGTTGGCTGTTTCTAATCGCTGCTCGATCACCGATCTTGGCGTTGCGATAGTAGCACTCGATTTCTTCGGCCGTTTGATCTTGGCTCGGGTCAACATAGGTTCGGGGAGGAGACATATTTTAAGCAGCCTTCTGAGAGATTGTGGGGTATGATCGCCTCAATGATCTTCTGGCGCTCACTCAACACACCTTTCGGTAACACACCATAGGTTCCTGCAGTCGTCGCTTTGGTGTGATCGAGTAGGGGGACGAACGGTTCATCCATATGCCCGCCCCGGCGGAGGGCATCGGCGGTGCTATGCCGGAAGCTGGGGAAATTCCCGCTTTTGTCCTCTTTGACGCCAACGTTCTTAACGTAGCCCGCAAAGAAACGCGACGGCGTTCGCGAATGAGGATCGCTTTCCGTTCGTCACCGGACCACGGATAGAGTAGAGTTGCCCCGACCATCAATCGGTATCTCAGAGCAATTTCGATCGACGAAACCTCCCAGAAGGACCAGATGGGAGATGGGAAAGCCGAGGCATGATAAGGGCTGTCGATTGGAGACGATCGATCCGGATCAGCGAGGCTGATGGGGCGTTCACGATGTTGGGAAGGACGAAACAATGAGCAGTTGGGTGCTAGGTGCTCGGAAGCCGCTCGAAGGCAACGGCATCGAGATCGACCTTGCGATTGATGGTGGTGATCCGCTCACGTTGGACGCGGTCGAAGCTGAGATCCTGGAAACTGGGTTGGGCAAAACACTCGCGGGCATTGATAACGCATCCGGCCGAATTTCATGCGTGAACGCAGCCACCCAAATCATCGTTGCAATCGATAAGATCACGGTTGCATCGCTGAGATATGAAAAGGCGGAGCTACTTCGCAGCCACCTAAAAGAACTTCTGGCAGGCAGAGGCACTGAATTTACCGATTCAGGCGCCGTCGAAGATCCGCTAGGTACTCCCGTTCCTTGATGAGGGAGATCGAACCAGACCTAGTTCGCGAAGGTGTTGAACGAACCGCCGATGCGTGCGGATACCGGTTCGCGTGAAGAAAACGCGTCAGATTAAGATCTGAGAGCTGCGCCTCTGATTCCATCAGAAGCGGAAAGGCTCCAAGGCGGCATGGATCGCATTCATGCGTCAGACACAAGCGACGCATACTTTGTCTTGAAGCATCCGCATTCAAAAAAAGGGGCACGCCAACCGGCGCACCCCGTTGATATTGCCTGAGCGACGATCAGTATGGGCAGATCGTGCGGCCCCAGCGCGGGCTGAAGTAGCAACCGCCATAGCCCAAGCCGTAGCCCAAGCCGCCGTAGCCCAAGCCGCCGTAGCCCCAGCCGCGACCGCGACCCCAGCCGCGACCGCGACCCCAGCCGCCGCCACGACCCCAGCCGCCGCCGCGACCCCAGCCGCCGCCGCGACCCCAGCCGCCGCCGCGACCACGGCCGCCGCCGCGCGCTTCCGCCGAGGTGGTCGATCCGGCGACCAGAACCGAGGACACACCGGCAACGCTGATAAAGTACACGCCAACCATCGCCGCTGCCGCCAGGACGCGAGTGATGATGCTACGTTGCGCGCTCGAACTTTTTTGAATCATCAAGTGAATCTCCAACTCTGTTTGGCACCGTCGTGAAGCAGACCTCGTATTCGGAACAACCATTGTCGCGAATATAAGGCAATCAGTTTGCCTTGGTTTGGTGCATGATAAAATAACATTTCCAACGAATTTGAGCGTTGCCGCTAATCGAGACCAGGGTCGGCTTCCGCTCAGTCAAGGGTCGGCAGCTAACGTGTTAGGGTTCACGCAACGATGGCGAAAAAGACGCGATACCACGAAATAACAATCGATGGTTGTATATAACAACTTTTAGTTGTGTGCATCTTTAATCCAAGTTTTCTGGTCGAGCCGTCGTGAACTTCCTGTGCCGCAGAAGCGACGCAAAAGGGCAGGCATAAACGTGGCTCCCTTGATGGCGTCATGTTAGCCGCCATCACCCAGGTTGGGCTTCGCGAATACGAGGCGGCGCCCGAATCCTCCCTCGAGATTGCTCCGCAGAGGCTCATGTCAAAAAAGCACACCTATGTTCTCGGTCTCAACACCTATGATCACGACGTGAGCGCCTGCCTGCTTCGAGACGGCGCCGTTGCTTTCGCCATCGCCAAGGAACGGATCACGCGCGAAAAGCACGCCAGCGGATTCTTCAAGGAGGTCATCGACTACTGTCTCGGAGCCGAAGGCATCGGCATCGGCGACATCGATCTGGTGGTCCGCAATTGCTACATCCTTCCCGTTCCGGAAATGGAGGAGCGGCTGATCTATCAGGACATGCCGGGATTTCTTCCCCCCGAGGAACGCGCGGACGCGCACAACCATCCGTATTTCCGCTCGCGGTCCGACAAGGTGGTGTCAATCTCACACCATCTGGCGCACGCCTATAGCGCCTTTGCGGCCTGCCCGTTCGATGAGGGCGCGATCATGATCGTCGACGGCGTCGGCAGCTATCGATCGGACGTAACCGAGCCCTATCCGGAAAGTGACACCGCATCGCCGCTCGCGCGCGAGTCGGAGAGCTACTACCAGTTCAGCGGCGAGTCGCTCGAATGCCTGAAGAAGGTTTGGATGGAGCCGGACCGCGGATTTTTCAGCGATGAATTCTACAACATGCCGGGCCTCGGTGCGCTCTACAGCCGCGCTTCGACTTATGTATTCGGCGACTGGAATAAATGCGGCGAGCTGATGGGGCTCGCACCGTACGGACGCCGCGAGCAGATCAAGTCGCTGATGGACATCACCGACAATCGTCTCACGGTCCCGCGCTGGTCGGCCGAATTTAACCAGCCCTACATCGCTGAAGGTGGCGGAAAATGGGACAGCAGCCCCTCCATGCGGCATTGGGAGGATCTTGCCTGGCGGGTGCAGGACGACACCGAAAAGGTGCTACTAGCGCGCGCCAACTGGTTGCGGGAAACCACGGGCGCGAAAAACCTCTGCATCGCCGGCGGCGTGGCGCTGAACTGCGTGGCCAACGGACGCGTCGCGCGGGAATCCGGATTCGAGAACGTCTGGATTCAGCCAGCGGCGGGTGACGACGGCATCGCCATCGGCTGCGCTCTCTACGGTTGGCTCGAAGTGCAGAAGCAGCAGCGCGGCTTCGTGATGGAGCACGCCTATGTCGGTCGCGGCTATTCGGACGCCGAGGTCGAGGCCGCAACCCAGCGCTCGATCGTCAAGGTCCAGACGGCGGCAGTGAAAAGCTCAAATGTCTACGCCGAAACCGCGAAACTTCTGGCGGATCAGAAAGTCATCGGCTGGTTTCAGGGGCGTTCCGAGTTCGGCCCGCGCGCGCTCGGCAATCGCAGCCTGATCGCCGATCCGCGCAAGGCCGATATGAAGGATATCCTCAACAGCCGGGTCAAGCACCGCCAGCCGTTCCGCCCTTTCGCGCCCATCGTGTTGGCCGAGCGCATGACCGATGTCTTCGAGGGCGACGAGGATTCGCCGTTCATGCTGATCGCCAAGGCAGTTCGGCCGGAATGGCGCGACCGGATTCCGGCGGTGGTTCACGTCGACGGCACGGCGAGAGTGCAGACCGTGCGCGAGAGCACGAACCCCGCACTCTATCGGCTGCTGAAGGAATTCGAGGAGCTGACCGGCGTTCCCGTGCTGATCAACACATCATTCAACGTCAAGGGCGAACCGATCGTGGAGACGCCGCGCGATGCCATGCGCTGCTTCCTGACCACAGGCATCGATCATCTGGTGCTACATGACACGGTGGTTTCCAAGACAGGCTTGCACCGGATCGTGGGACCGCTCGTCGGCGTCTACACCGACGTAGGCACCGTTGTCATGTCGAACCTCAGGCGAGCCTAAGGCCGGCGGCGCCATTGCGCCGCGAGAACACCAGATTGTCAGGCCGCGACTTAACGATTATATCCGATGGTGTCCGCCGGCTTTTCTGCCGGATCGGCCCGCCAGCAGCAGGTTATAGTGATCCATGACGGCACGTATCTTTAAGCCCGCCAAGAATGCGATGCAGTCGGGCGCTGCCAGAACGAAGGAATGGCAACTGGACTACGAGCCCGAGCAGGCAAGGGTGATCGAGCCCCTGATGGGTTGGACCAGTTCCGGCGACATGAAGCAGCAGATCACGCTTCGCTTCGAGACCAAGGAGGATGCGATCGCCTATTGCGAGCGCGAAGGCATCCCCTATCAAGTGATAGAACCAAAGGTGAAGCCGGAGCGAAAAGCCGCCTACGCGGACAATTTTGCGTTTCGTCGCATCGAACCCTGGACCCATTAAGCGGGAGTATGGACCGAACCAAGGTTGACCTTACCCGGAAGGGCCGGGCACCCTGGCCGGATTAAGGCGCGCTTCACGCCTGCCAAGCATTCTGGACTGTCATGGCGCTCCGTTCCGGTGTCGATCCAACGTCGTCAGATTTCGCGCTCAACGTCGAGGCGATGAAAACTCTGGTCCACGAGTTGCGCGACAAGCTCGCGAGCGTCGCGGGCGGAGGCGGCGAGACCGCGCGCGCCCGCCACACCTCGCGTGGCAAAATGCTGGCCCGCGACCGTGTCGACCTGCTGCTCGATCCCGGCACCGCGTTTCTTGAGCTATCGCCGCTGGCGGCGAACGGCATGTACGGCGGCGACGTGCATTCGGCGAGCATTATCACCGGCGTCGGGCGCGTCTCGGGCCGAGAGTGCGTGATCGTCGCCAACGATGCGACCATTAAGGGCGGCACCTACTATCCGATGACTGTGAAGAAGCATCTGCGGGCGCAAGAGATCGCGCGGCAGAACAATCTGCCCTGCATCTACATGGTGGATTCCGGCGGCGCTTTCCTGCCGCAGCAGGACGAAATTTTTCCGGACGAGCGTCACTTCGGCCGCATCTTCTACAACCAGGCCAACATGTCGGCGACAGGCATTCCGCAGATCGCAATCGTGATGGGATCATGCACCGCGGGCGGCGCCTATGTGCCTGCAATGTCGGACGAGAGCATCATCGTCCGCAATCAGGGCACGATCTTTCTAGGCGGTCCGCCGCTTGTGAAGGCAGCCACGGGCGAAGTCGTTACCGCTGAAGAGCTGGGCGGTGCCGATGTGCATTCGCGCCAATCCGGCGTCACCGATCATTATGCGCAAAACGACGCCCATGCGATCGGGATTGCGCGCCGTATCGTTTCCACCCTGAAGCCGCCGCAACACGCTGCGCTCAACATGCATGAACCGCGCGAGCCACTGTTCGCACGAGACGAAATCTACGGCGTGGTGCCGATGGACGGTCGCAAGCCGTTCGACGTGCGCGACATCATCGCCCGTATCGTTGACGGTTCGGAGTTTGATGAATTTAAGAAGCTTTACGGCCAGACGCTGGTGTGCGGCTTCGCGCATATCTGGGGATATCCGGTCGGCATCGTCGCCAACAACGGCATCCTGTTCAGCGAGAGCTCGCTGAAGGGAACACATTTCATCGAGCTGTGCTGCCAGCGCGGCATTCCGCTGGTATTCCTGCAAAACATTGCGGGCTTTATGGTCGGTAAGAAATACGAAGCGGGCGGCATCGCGCGCGACGGGGCCAAGCTTGTCACGGCGGTTGCGACCGCGGGCGTGCCGAAGTTCACCGTGGTGATCGGCGGTTCTTACGGCGCCGGCAATTACGGCATGGGTGGCCGCGCTTTCTCGCCCCGATTTTTGTGGATGTGGCCGAACGCACGCATCTCGGTGATGGGCGGCGAACAGGCCGCGATGGTTCTCAGTACGCTGCGCCGGGAGAATATCGAAGCCAAAGGCGGCACCTGGTCTGCGGAGGAGGAGCGCGAATTCCAGGCACCGATCCGCGCGCAATACGAGAACCAGGGCAATCCTTATTACGCCACCGCGCGGCTATGGGATGACGGGGTGATCGATCCCGCCGATACGCGCCTCGTGCTGGGACTCGGATTGTCGGCGGCCGCAAACGCGCCGATCGAGCCGACGACGTTTGGGCTGTTCAGGATGTGATCATGGCGAAGCGTCCGCATTATCGCCGTTTCAGCACGCTCCTGATCGCCAATCGCGGCGAGATTGCGTGCCGCGTAATCCGTTCCGCCCGAGCCATGGGTCTGCGCACCGTTGCCGTCTATTCGGAAGCGGATCGCGACGCACTGCATGTTAGGATGGCCGACGACGCCGTGCTGCTTGGACCCGCGCCCGCCCGCGACAGCTATCTCAACATCGAGAAAGTGATCGACGCGGCCCGCAAATCCGGCGCGGAAGGCATCCATCCGGGCTATGGGTTTTTGTCGGAGAATGCCGGTTTCGCGCAAGCCTGCGCCGATGCCGGCCTCGTATTCGTCGGACCGACGGCGGCGATGATGACCGCCATGGGGGCGAAGTCGGACGCCAAGGCGCTGATGCAAAAAGCGGGCGTGCCGCTGGTGCCGGGCTATCACGGCGAGGCGCAGGACGAAGCCACTCTGCGGGGCGCTGCGGACCGGATCGGCTATCCGGTTCTGGTGAAGGCGTCCGCTGGCGGCGGTGGCCGCGGTATGCGGATCGTGCGTTCGGCTGCGGAACTGACCCCGGCTATCATCAGCGCCCGGCGGGAGGCCAAGGCGGCATTCGGCGACGACCGGATGCTGATCGAGAAATACGTCGAGAGCCCTCGGCATATCGAGGTGCAGGTGATCGGCGACAGCCATGGCAATCTCCTGTCTTTGTTCGAGCGTGAATGCACCTTGCAGCGCAGACACCAGAAGGTGATCGAGGAAGCGCCGTCGCCAACACTCGACGCCGCGCAGCGCGACAAGGTATGCGAAGCCGCGCGCAAGGCCGCCGCCGCGGTGAGCTATGTCGGCGCAGGCACCGTCGAGTTCGTATCTGACGGCAAGGACGTGTTCTTCATTGAAATGAACACCCGGCTGCAGGTCGAGCATCCCGTGACCGAACTCATCACCGGAATCGACCTCGTGGAATGGCAGCTTCGGGTCGCGTTCGGTGAAAAACTGCCGCTGATGCAGGACCAGATCAGACTGAACGGCCACGCCATCGAAGCGCGAGTCTACGCCGAGAACCCAAATAAGAGCTTCATGCCATCTGTCGGCCGCATCAAGACGTGGCGCACGCCTCCGGAGGTGGATGGCTTGCGCATCGATGCCGGCTACCGTGAAGGCGATGCGGTTTCGCCGAATTACGATGCCATGCTCGCCAAAATAGTCGCATGGGCGCCAACCCGCGAAGCCGCGATCTGCCGGCTCAACCGCGGCATCGAAGAAACCGATGTCCGCGGCGTCGTCACCAACATTCCGTTTCTATCCGCGCTGGTCACGCATGCGGACGTACGCGCTAACGCGGTCGACACGGGGTTTATCGAGCGTCATCTTCAAGACCTGACCCAGCCTTCAGCGCCACCGAGCGAGACTGAACTCGCGGCATCCGTCGCTGCTGTCCTGCTGGCGGAAAGCAAGATGTCTCCAACGGACCAGGCATCGCCCTGGCGAACGGCGGGCTGGATGGTGGTCGGCCGACGTCGGCGGCGGTTCGTATTCCGTCAGGGTCAGGCCGAACACGAAATCACATTTGTCTATGGCAATGGCCCGTACGAAATCCGGCTAGGAAAAGAGAATCTTGCATTCGCGTTTGCTGCGGACGACCGAGAAGGCATGATCCTCGCACTCGATGGAATACGAAGCCATGTTGTCTTCGTCGTCGACGGACGCGAACTCTACTTGCGGACACGCAATGGACGGTTCGAGTTGCACTGGGTCGATCCCTTTGGCGAAGACGATGAGGAGCAGACCGGCGAAGATCGCATCGTCGCACCGCTTCCGGGCACAGTGGTCGCGCTGCTCGCGGAAGAGGGGGCGCTGTTGGAGAAGGGTACACCCATCCTCACCCTCGAAGTAATGAAGATGGAGCAGACGTTGCGGGCGCCCTACGCCGGTAAGTTGAAAGAGCTTAAATGCAAGGTCGGCGATATCGTGCAGGAAGGCGCCGAACTCGCCGACATCGAGCCCGCGGCTTAGTCTGTCTCACGACCCGGAATTTCCATCCCCGTGACTTTTCCGTCAGGGTCTATTCTCAGGTAGGGACCAGATACGTCATCAGGCCGATTCGTCTCCGGCAGTTTGCCACCGGCCGGTATACGGCAATGGTCCGGGACCAACGTCCACTAAATTGCTGGCTACTTCTTCCGCTGCTTTCTGGCGGCATAGCGGGCATCGCGCGCCGCCTTGCGCTCGGCCTCAAGCGCCGCGGCGGCGGCGGCGGCTTCTTCTTTCTCCCGGGCGAGTTGCGCGGCGGCGGCCGCAGCGGCCTCTGCCTCACGGGCTTTTTGCGCAGCCTTTTCGACTTCACGGGCTTGCCGCGCCTTTTCGCGGGCGGCCGCCTGGGCCTCGCGCTCGGCCTGCCTTTGCTTTACGGTGGGATCGTCAAGACCGGGCCGCGCGCGAAACTTGTCGAGAATATTTTTCCGGGCCTCCAGCGCCGCTTTTTGGCGGTCCGCGAAGCCCGGCTCCTTGAATCCACTCATATCGAGGCCTGTTCGTTCATCGCAATAGCAGGTGCGGGGCTTATAGCAGCCTTCGCCATCGCATGCGTTGTGAAAAACGCCTGCGCGCTTTGTTATCCATCATTGTTGCTCATTTTCACGAAAATCGTGCGATTTTCAGTACCAAGCATTCCCGACGCGGGTTGTTTTGCCGCATTACCAGCCCTCCGGCGGCCCGCCGAGCGAGCTTGCCGTGAATGATGCACGCCGATATAAGCGCCGCAATTCCCACGACCGCTGAATTAAGGACGATATCATGGCGATTGAACGCACCTTTTCGATTCTCAAGCCGGACGCGACCGCGCGAAACCTGACCGGCGCGATCAACGCCCTGATAGAAAAGGCTGGACTGCGAGTTGTGGCCCAAAAGCGCATCCGCATGACCCGTGAGCAGGCCGAGACGTTTTACGCCGTGCACAAGACGCGTCCCTTCTTCGGAGAACTCGTCGACTTCATGATTTCCGGGCCGGTGGTCGTGCAAGTGCTTGAGGGCGACAATGCGGTCCTCAAGCATCGCGAGATCATGGGCGCGACCGACCCGTCCAAGGCGGCCGATGGCACCATCCGCAAGCTTCATGCGAAATCGGTCGGTGAAAACTCCGTTCATGGATCGGACGCCGCCGAGACAGCCGCGATCGAGATTGCCCAGTTCTTCTCCGGCAACGAGATAGTCGGCTAGGCCAGATCTGGCGGCGCTCGATCGAAGGGAAGCTGGCGTTGGATTCGCTTCTGCACGTCTTCGATCTAACGACGATTGCATCGGCCTTCGACCAGTTTCGAAACGATGTAGATGATCCGGCATTCTGGCTCGCCGTCGGCAAGATCATTTGGATCGATATTGTCCTGTCCGGCGACAACGCGCTGGTGATCGCGCTTGCCTGTCGCGGGCTGCCTCCCCAACTGCGTTTTTGGGGAGTGATGCTCGGCGCCGGCGCTGCGGTCGGCCTCCGCATCATCTTCGCCGGGATCATCACGACCTTGATGGGGTTGCCCTACCTCAAGTTGGCAGGAGGGCTCGCGCTGCTTGTGATTGCCACCAAATTGCTCTTGCCGGAAAGGCAGAGCGAGGAGGAGATTCCGGCGGCCGGCCGTCTCTGGGCCGCCGTCCGGGTCGTGGTTGTCGCCGACTTCGTCATGAGCCTAGATAATGTGATTGCGATCGCGGCGGCAGCGAAAGGCAGCGTGCCGCTGTTGATCATCGGACTGGCCGTCAGTGTGCCGCTGATCGTGACGGGTGCAGCACTGATCATGATGCTTCTGACGCGCCTGCCTTTTTTGATCTGGGCCGGATCGGCGTTGCTGGGCTGGGTCGCAGGCGAAGTCATTGCAACCGATCCGGCGGTTGCGCCACAGCTGCATCAATTCTTCGACACGGGCGCCGGTACTTTTCTGGATGCGGTCTTGGGATGGCTTGGCATCGTACCGCAATTTGCCTCCGGCGGACCCGGAGGCGAGGTATTGTGTGGCGTACTGGGGGTTATGATCGTGCTGATCGCCGGATCGATCTGGCGTAATCACATGCGGGCCGCCGATACGAGCTTCTAAAGTGTGATGAATCGATTTGGCGCGCAGCGTGGGCCGGTCTCCGGCGTAGTTGGGCGCGATCCCGCGATCGGCTCGGCGATGTGCTCCCCGGTCGCGCGGGCCGGAGGACCACTTTTGACCCGACTGAACGTGGTCAAATCACCAACGGCGAGATCAGGCTATCGTCCAAACTGGCCTTTGCCGACGTATTACAGATGTCGCCATCCAGTCGCGTGCCACCACCCGCGACCAGCCGCAGCGCATCCGGGTAGATACGATGCTCGATCTCCAGCACGCGTGCGGCCAGTATCTCAGCTGTATCGTCGTCGCGGACGGTCACCGCGCCCTGCATGATGATGGGGCCGGCATCTGTTTCCGCAACAACGAAATGAACCGTGGCGCCAGAGATCTTCACGCCTGCGCGCAGGGCCTGACCGTGGGGGTCGAGTCCTCGGAATGATGGAAGCAACGAGGGATGGATGTTGAGCATTCGCCCATGCCAACGTTGGACGAACTCAGCAGTGAACAGCCGCATGAAACCGCCGAGGCAGATGAATTCGATGCGCTTGTCGTCCAGAGCGGATTGCAGTTTGGCCTCGAACGCCACGCGATCCTTGCCAAATGGCTTGCTTTCAATGACGAGGGTCTCGATGCCGGCTGCTCCAGCTCTGGCGAGGCCCGCCGCGTCGGCCTTATTGGAAATGACGACCGCGATCTCAGCCGGAAAGTCCGGGGCTTCGGCGGCTTCCACCAGCGCCATCATGTTCGATCCGCGTCCGGAAATCAGGATGGCGACACGGCGTTTCATGCTCTCATTCCCTGCGGGGGCGCGTTTCTACATCGCGAGATCGAGGTGGCCGTCGTAAATGACACGTCCATCATCGCCGGCGACGATCACATCACCGAGCAACGAAACGCGTTCACCGGCCTGCGCCAGCACGTCCGCGACTTGCTGAACCGCATCACGGCGCACGATCGCGATCATGCCGATACCGCAATTGAAGGTTCGAAGCATTTCGCGTTCGGCTATGCTGCCCTGATGCGCCAGCCATTTGAATACCGGAAGTACCGTCAACCTGGCGAGATCGATCCGCACACCGAGTCCTTCGGGCAGTACGCGAGGAATGTTGTCGGTGAAACCGCCTCCGGTGATGTGGGCAAGCCCTTTCACCGCGCCGGTTTCGCGGATCGCGCGCAGGCAGGATTTGACGTAAAGCCGGGTGGGGGTAAGCAGCGCGCCTCCCAAGGTCGTAACCGGGGCAAAAGGCGCTGGAGCGGCGAGGGCGGTTCCCGAAACTTCGACAATCTTGCGGACCAGCGAATAGCCGTTGGAATGCACACCGGACGACGCAAGTCCGATCACCGCATCTCCGGCGACGATATCGCGGGTTGGCAACAGAGCGCCGCGCTCCACCCCGCCGACTGCGAAGCCAGCAAGGTCGTAGTCGCCGTCCTTGTAGAGACCCGGCATTTCGGCCGTTTCCCCACCGATCAGGGCGCAACCCGCCTCCCGGCAACCTTCCGCGATCCCGGCCACGATCGCCGCGGTCGTTTCGGGATCAAGCTTGCCGCAGGCAAAATAATCAAGGAAGAACAACGGCTCCGCACCTTGCACGACGAGATCGTTGACGGACATGGCGACAAGATCGATGCCGATGGTATCGTGCATACCGGTTTCGATTGCGATCTTGACCTTGGTTCCGACCCCGTCGTTGGCCGCGACCAAAATCGGGTCCGTAAATCCGGCGGCCTTGAGATCAAACAGTCCGCCGAACCCGCCGATTTCAGCATCCGCGCCGGCGCGAGCGGTCGCGCGAACCATCGGCTTGATGAGGTCAACCAGCCGGTTGCCGGCGTCGATATCGACACCTGCCCCAGCATAGGTAAGGCCATCGTTCTTGTCGGTCATGCAGCAGCGCCCGAAGACATTTTCCGGCTGGTTACGTCGGATTGCGGACTTGCGCAATGGCTCGCACGGGCTGTCCGCATATACTAT
This sequence comes from Nitrobacter sp. TKz-YC02, assembly GCF_049852135.1. NCBI lineage: Bacteria > Pseudomonadati > Pseudomonadota > Alphaproteobacteria > Hyphomicrobiales > Nitrobacteraceae > Nitrobacter > Nitrobacter sp. TKz-YC02. The sequence continues at coordinate 1,772,379 of NZ_CP180728.1, read as the reverse complement.
GTAGACAAGGGCCGATCCCTTCGGCAAAGCCTTGTCTCCCGAAGGTTTTGTGCGGAAACCATCCGGAGCCTGGGAAACGTCGCGTGAGTATTCCAAATATCATTACGCTCGGGCGCATTCTGCTCGTGCCAGTCATTATCTGGGCTATCGCCTCCAATCAGATGGAAATCGCGTTTGCCATCTTTGTGGTTGCCGGCGTCAGCGATGCGGTGGACGGGTTTTTAGCCAAGCGCTTCAATATGGCAAGTGAACTGGGCGCACTTCTGGATCCATTGGCCGACAAGGCGCTGCTGGTCTCGATCTTCGTGACGCTCGGCATCTTAGGGGCCGTTCCCATTTGGCTCGTTATTCTGGTGGTCTCGCGCGACATCATGATCGTCGGGGCCGTGATCGTGTCGTGGCTGTTCAACAAGCCGGTGCCCATGAAGCCGCTGCTGGTTTCGAAGCTCAATACGGGGGCGCAGGTCGGGTTCGCGGCGTTGGTGCTGGCGGCGCTGGGATTCGGATTTGATTCCTCGCCCTACGATACCTTTCTGATGGCCGCCATCGCGATCTTGACCCTGGTTTCCGTCTCTTTCTATCTCGTTGAGTGGGTGCGTCACATGAGCACCATCGATCCGAAATGAAGATGGCACGGCGCGCTCCAGTTGGCGTTATTGGTCCGGTGTGGAGTTTGTAGTGGAGTAGATGCTTGGCAAGCCGCCCTCCCTCCCGTCAGCTCGCATTCGCGCTGCCACACGCTGAAAGCTTTTCGCGAGACGACTTTCTGGAAGGTCACGCGAACGCGGCGGCGCTATCGCTGATTGAGAGCTGGCCGGAGTGGCCGAACAGGATCATGTTGCTGGCCGGTCCCGAAGGTTGCGGCAAGAGCCATCTCGCGACGATCTGGGCGGAGCAGGCGGGCGCGCGCTCCATAAGCGCGCGAAGCCTGACTGCAGCGACAGTACCGGCTGCTTTGGCGACAGGGGCGCTCGTCGTGGAGGACATTAATCCGCAAGCCTTCGACGAGCTGGCAATGTTTCACCTGATAAATCTTGCCCGTGAAGAGGCCGCGTTCGTGCTGATCACGGCGCGAGTTACTCCGGCCGCGATGGAGATCAGGTTGCGCGATCTCCGTTCGCGACTCCGCGCGGTGCCGGTCGTGACGTTGATGCCGCCTGACGATCAGCTATTCCGGGCGCTGATCGTGAAGTTCTCCGCGGACCGCCAAATGAACATCGACGAAGCGGTCGTCAATTATATCGCAACCCGAACCGAACGATCATTTGCTGCCGCTCGCCTCGCCGTCGAACAACTCGATACCGAATCGTTACGGCTTGGCAGACCTGTGACTCGCGCGCTCGCCGCCGAACTGCTGCGGAATCACGACTGAAGCCATACGACTCGGCACCCCTCCGGCTCACCCTTGACGCCACGACCTTCCGTAACATCAAATGTCATGGAAAGGTCATTGAGCTGGCCCATGGTTTGCAGCTGCGCCGCGCCCGCACGACCAACGAGATACGGAACCGTCATATCAATGGATTCAGTTCAAACTATTGCTACCGAAGAAAAAAGGCCGGAGCCGCAACTGGACTCCGCAATCCGCACCAGCCCGGAACGGTTCATCAATCGGGAGCTGTCCTGGCTGCATTTCAATCGTCGCGTACTTGAGGAATCCGTCAATGCCGGCCACCCCGCGCTCGAACGCGTCCGCTTCCTGTCGATTTCCGCCAATAACCTTGACGAGTTCTTCATGGTTCGCGTTGCCGGTATCAAGGCACAGGTCCGGGAAGGGATTACCGAGCGCAGCCCGGACGGGCTACCGCCGTCGGAGCAACTTATTCTCATCAACGAGACGGTCTCAAGGCTCGCGAGCGATCAACAGGCGATCTGGCGAGATCTCCGTAATGTGCTGACCGAAGTCGGGATCGTCCTGATCGATGGCAAGGACGTCACCAAAGCCGAGCGTAGCTGGATCGCGGATCACTTCCTGCACAATATTTTCCCCTTACTGACGCCGCTCGCTATCGATCCGGCCCACCCCTTTCCGTTCATTCCAAGTCTTGGCTTCACCATCGCGCTGCAACTGGCGCGCACCTCCGATGGCAAGCCGATGAATGCGTTGATCCGCATGCCAGGAAAGATCGACCGGTTTCTGAGGCTGCCGCCAGTCAGCAAGGACGACCCCGTCAGGTTGATCACGCTTGAAGGCGCCACCAGCCTGTTCATCAACCGGCTGTTTCCGGGTTACACCGTCAAGGGACAGGGCGCGTTTCGCATCATCCGGGATTCCGAACTGGAGATCGAGGAGGAGGCGGAGGATCTGGTTCGCCTGTTCGAAACCGCATTGAAACGCCGCCGCCGCGGCTCCGTCATCCGGCTCGAGATCGAAGCCGCTATGCCGGCCGAGCTACGTGCATTCGTTCAACGAGCGTTATCGGCGGCCGACGACGAAGTATTGCTGGTGGATGGTGTCCTGGCCATGAACGAGCTGTCGCAACTCACACGGCTTGATCGGTCAGACCTTGAATTCGTGCCGTACGTCCCGCGCCACCCCGAGCGGGTGCGCGATCACGGCGGCGACGTGTTCGCTGCAATCCGGCAGAAGGACCTGATTGTTCATCATCCTTATGAATCGTTTGACGTCGTCGTGCAGTTCTTGCAGCAGGCTGCGCGCGACCCTGACGTGGTCGCGATCAAGCAGACGCTCTACCGTACCTCCAACAACTCGCCGATCGTGCGGGCGCTGGTGGAGGCCGCGGAGGCTGGTAAGTCGGTCACGGCGCTCATTGAACTCAAAGCGCGTTTTGACGAAGAGGCAAACATCCGGTGGGCGCGCGATCTCGAGCGCGCCGGCGCCCAAGTGGTTTACGGCTTCCTTGAGCTGAAGACGCATGCCAAGCTGTCGCTGGTTGTGCGCCGGGAAGGCGGCAGCCTCGCGACTTACGTCCACACCGGCACCGGCAACTACCACCCCGTGACCGCGCGCATTTATACCGACCTGTCCTATTTTACATCGGACCCGATCATAGGCCGTGATGCGGCGCGCGTATTCAATTATATCACGGGCTACGCCGAGCCGAGCGATATCGAAAAAATGGCCGTATCGCCTCTGACATTGCGAAACCGGATTCTCGATCATATTCGCGGCGAAACCACGTTTGCCCGTAACGGCAAACCGGCCGCGATCTGGATGAAGATGAACGCGCTGGTCGATCCCGATATCATCGATGCTCTGTATGAAGCATCTCTGGCCGGCGTTTCTGTCGAGTTGATCGTGCGCGGCATGTGCTGCCTTCGACCCGGAGTTCCCGGATTGTCGGAAAACATTCGGGTCAAATCAATCATCGGCAGGTTTCTTGAACACGGACGAATTTACTGCTTTGGAATGGGGCAACCGATGCCCGGCCCAAAAGCTGCTGTGTATATCTCGTCTGCGGACATGATGCCGCGCAACCTCGATCGCCGCGTCGAAGTGTTATGCCCCTTGCAAAATGCGACGGTGCATCAGCAGGTTCTCGAGCAGATCATGGTCGCGAACCTGAAGGATACCGAACAGAGTTGGCAGTTGTTGCCGGATGGATCATCAACGCGTATGAAGGCCGCGAAGGGTGAGGAGCCCTTCAACCTGCATAACTATTTCATGACGAATCCGAGTCTGTCCGGCCGTGGAAAGTCGCTCAAGGAATCTTCGCCGCGCCGCCTCACGCGTCGCGCAGAGCGGCAGTCACCCGCATAGGAGGCCTGTGCGAGAATATCCGCGCCCAAGGAAGCCTGGCTCCAGCGTCGCTGTTATCGATATCGGCTCCAATTCCGTACGCCTCGTCGTCTATGAAGCGTTGCAGCGGAGCCTCGTTTCGATTTTCAACGAAAAAGCATCGTGCGGACTCGGGCGCGAGGTGCAATCCACCGGGCTGCTCGCGCAGGATCCGATCAACAAGGCGCTGACCTCCCTGCGGCGTTTTCACGCCCTGTGCAGGGTCATGAAGGTCGGCCGCGTCTACGCCATCGCAACCGCCGCTTGTCGCGATGCCACGAATGGCCCTGATTTCATAACCAAAGCTGAACGCATCTGCCGTGTGCCGATCGAAATCCTGTCGGGATCGCGGGAGGCTTATTTCGCAGCGCTAGGCGTGGTTTCCAGCGTCCACAAACCGAACGGGATCGTGGGGGATCTCGGTGGCGGCTCGTTGGAATTGACCGACGTGCGCGGTCATCGCATCGGTCGTGGAATAACGCTCCCACTGGGCAGTCTCGCATTGCAGGATGCGTCGAAGAAATCGTTGAAGCGCGCAGACCGAATCGTAAAAGCCGCGCTTGCCGGCGCGGTGCCGCTAAAGACCGGACAGGGCCGTACCTTTTACGCGATCGGCGGGACGTGGCGAGCGTTAGCTCGCATTCACATCATCCAGAGCGGTTATCCACTTCGCGTCATGCACGGCTATTCCATTCCCGCAGCAGACGCGCTCGATTTCGTCCGGCGGCTGCGTCGTCTAGCGGCTTCCCAGACGCTGGCAGATATCGAGGCCGTTGCTGAGGCGCGCCAGCCGCTGCTGACTTATGCCGCTCTCGTCCTAGAACATATCGTCCAGATGGCGAAGCCAAAAACCATCGTGTTCTCGACCTATGGTGTCCGCGAAGGTTTGCTTTATTCGATGCTGCCGGCCGCCGACCGCTCCCGGGATGGATTAATCTGCGCCGCGCAGTCGCTGAACGGCTTGCTCTCACGTTCCGCGCGCCATGCAGAAGAATTGATCCAATGGACCGATCGATTGTTCCGGATTGCGAAACTTCATGAGACCGAAAACGATCGTCGACTGCGTCACGCCGCTTGCCTGCTTTCCGATATCGGCTGGCGCATACATCCGGACTACCGCAGCGAGCAGACACTCGATTCGGTCATGCACGGCAATTTTGGCAGCATCGACCATCAAGGACGAGCGTTCGTCGCGCTGTCGGTATATTACCGCTATGCCGGGTTAAATGAGGTGAACGAACCATCCCCGGTGATATGCGAATTGGTGACTCCGCCTATGGATGAGAGAGCGCGCATTCTGGGCGCAGCCTTTCGCGTCGCGCATATGATTTCGGCGGCTCGGCCAGGTGTGTTGTCCGCCACTCATTTTAAAAGCAGCGGCCGCAAGCTGACGCTTGTGTTCGAACACCAGCTGATCGATCTGGTCGCGGATCGTGTGGGCGGCCGGTTCAAACAACTGGCGCGCCTTGTTGGCCGCTCGGGCTCGATCGTCCTCCGCTAGCCCGTTCGTGGGGACGCCGGCTGCGGCGTTTTCTCTGCGCGCATCGGCCATCCGCCTCGTAATACTATCGTGCTGGAACACTCATAAGGAGATGTCGCCGTGGGTGATGGCAGTTCAGCCAGTCTAGCCGGAGTTCTCTCAGTCATCATTCTTGTCGTGGCGAATGGTTTTTTCGTCGCATCCGAATTTTCACTGGTGGCCATGCGTCGCAGCCGCGTCGCGCAACTGGTTGCTGCAGGACGTGTAAACGCCCGTGCGTTACAGAAGGCGGTCGAACACCTGGATTATAATCTCGCAGCATGCCAGCTCGGAATTACGCTGTCGTCATTGGCTCTCGGCTGGATCGGGGAGCCCGCGTTGGCTCACCTGATCGAGCCGTTGTTGATACTGCCATTCGGCACCGGAGCCGAAATCGGCGCTCACGCCATCGCTTTCATTGTCGCCTTCGCGATCATTACGATTTTGCACATCGTGCTTGGCGAGCTCGCCCCCAAAAGCCTCGCCTTGCAGCGAACCGAGACCACTGCGTTGATTATCGTTCGTCCGCTCTCCCTGTTTGGGTTTTTGTTGAAGCCGGCAATCGTATCATTGAACGGGCTCGGCAACGGTGTCTTGCGCTTGTTCGGCCTCAGCGCAGCCAGCGAAAAGGAATCGCTTCACTCGCCTGACGAGATCAGACTTCTCGTTGCAGAGACTGAACGAGCTGGCCTGCTTGCTCGAACCCAGCGGGAAGTCGTCGAGCGGGTCATCAGCCTCACGAGTCGCGATGTGAGCGACATCATGACTCCGCGGACGAGCGTGGTTTGGGCGGACGCAAATGACAACCGGGACGAAATTCTCAATGTGGTCCGTGACTGCCCGCATGAGCACGTCGTGATCGGGCAGGGGAGCATCGACGAGATCGTCGGCGTGCTGCGGAAACAGGACTTGCTCGATCAGGCACTTGAAGGCGCTGAAGTTGATCCGCTCGCGGTTCTGCAACAACCACTGGTATTCGCGGAGTTCACGCCAATCCTGCAAGCTATCGAGCGTTTCAAGACGCAACCCGTTCGCGTTGGCATTGTCGTTGATGAGTACGGCACATTGCAGGGAATTATTACTCGCACCGATCTTCTGGAGTCCATCGCGGGAGAATTGCCGGACGCCGGCGAGGAGGCGGGCATACAGGAAGGCGACGACGGCCAGCTTATCATCAATGGAAAAATGCCGATTGACGAAGCGATGATACACTTGAACATCGCTCGCAAGCCCGATGGAGACTTTCATACCGTGGCAGGCTGCGCGATTGAGCTGCTAGGTCGAATACCCGCTATCGGTGATGAGTTTACCTGGGAGGGATGGTCGTTCCGGATCACGGAAATGGACGGTCCGCGGGTCAGTAAGCTGGTAGGCCGGAGGTCGGTCCCGTGATGTGCGTCCTGAACTTGTTGTGCGAAACTCGAGGTACGCTCTAAGCTCGCTCGACACGCACCACACGGCCCTTTTCGATCGCCAGAGCCAGCCGGCCGTGCTTTAGCGCGAGGGCGGCCTCGCCGAACAGTTCGCGCCGCCAGCCGTGCAGCGCACCGACATCGGCCTCGTCATCGGCTGCGATCCGTTCCAGGTCGTCCACGGTCGCGATCACCTTGCTCGCAACGGCATGGCGCTCGGACGTCATGCGCAGGAGAACCTTGAGAAGCTCCACCGTCGCGGCGCCGTTCGAATTATTGCGCGGTTTCTCGATCTTCGGCAGCGCGTGCGGGTCTCGTGCGAGCCCGCGCTGGACGGCCGCGACGATATCGGCGCCCCACTGGGATTTTTCAAAACCTTTTGGCAGCGAGCGCAGCGTCGCCAGCCGCTCAGGGCTGGCGGGAGCGTGGGTCGCGATATCACTGACGGCGTCGTCTTTCAGCACCCGCGACCGCGGAATGTTCCGACTCTGGGCTTCCTGTTCGCGCCATGCCGCCACTTCCATCAAAATGGCGAGGTCCTTCGGCTTGCGGACACGGGTCTTCAATCGCTCCCATGCACGTTCGGGGTGAAAGTCATAGGTCTTTGGCGAGGTCAGAACGTCCATCTCCTCGCTGACCCAATCACTGCGGCCGCGCTTCTTGAGATCGGCATCGAGAGCGGCAAAGACGTCGCGGAGATGAGTGACGTCCGCTACGGCGTATTCGAGTTGTTCCGCCGTCAGGGGCCGGCGCGACCAGTCGGTGAATCGATGGGTCTTGTCCGGACGATGCCCCGTGACGCGTTCGACCAACGCATCATAGGCAATGGAATCGCCGTATCCGAGCACCATGGCAGCTACCTGTGTGTCGAAGACGGGATGAGGAATGATGCCGGCCTGGTGCCAGATAATTTCGATGTCCTGCCGTGCCGCGTGGAAGACCTTCAGGACACTTTCGTTCGACATCAAAGTGAAAAAAGGCTTCAGATCGATTCCCGCTGCTAGAGCGTCGATCGCAATGGCCTCGTCGGGGCTCGCCAGCTGAATGACGCAGAGTAGGGGATAGTAGGTGGTCTCGCGGAGGAATTCCGTATCGACAGTGATGACGGGATACTTGGCGAAGCGAGCGCAGACGGAGGTCAGTTCCGCAGTGGTCGTAATCAGGTCCATGAACGCTCCATAGCCCGTCTTCTTAACCTTGTCGCCCTGCTTTAGGCCGCCACTGCGCTTGTTTTGCAGACTTCTGCGGTCAAAAAATGCTTTTAGTAGAGTGAATTTGACATTCGCGACCCACTTGGCCGCACGGCTGGGACGCGAACGTCAAACTCAAAACTCCACTAGCATCTTATGTTTGCTAATGGTCTTTCGATTTTAACATTCGCAAAAAGGCGCGTCCAAAAACGGGGTGCGAATGTTAGAATCGGACCACTCGCCGCTCTTTCAGGTTCCGCCATCCGGTTGCCGCGCTCCTTCCGCTCGGGTAAACCCCTGACGCTCAACCGTTCGGCCCGGTCCGACCTCTGATTCCGACCTCTGACGCATTCCTGCAGGATTTCCATGCATCGCTATCGGTCCCATACCTGCGGCGCGCTCCGCGACAGCCACATCGACCAGACGGTCCGCCTGTCCGGCTGGTGCCATCGCATTCGCGACCACGGCGGGGTGCTGTTCATAGACCTGCGCGACCATTACGGGCTGACCCAATGCGTAGCCGATCCGGACTCGCCGGCTTTCGCCGACGCTGAGAAGCTGCGCTCCGAATGGGTGGTCCGGATTGACGGCAAGGCGCGCCGCCGTCCGGCAGGTACCGAAAATCCGGAACTGCCGACCGGTAGCGTCGAAATCTATGTTACGGAAATCGAGGTGCTCGGTGCTGCCGCCGAGTTGCCGCTGCCGGTCTTCGGCGAGCAGGAATACCCCGAAGACATAAGGCTTAAGTACCGTTTTCTCGACCTTCGTCGCGAGAAGCTGCATCAGAACATCATGACCCGCGGCGCCATCGTCGATTCGATGCGCAGGCGCATGAAGGAACAGGGTTTCTTCGAGTTCCAGACCCCGATCCTGACGGCCTCCTCTCCGGAAGGCGCACGCGACTTCCTGGTGCCGAGCCGCATTCATCCCGGCAAGTTCTACGCGCTGCCGCAGGCGCCGCAGCAGTACAAGCAGCTTTTGATGATGTCCGGCTTCGACCGCTACTTTCAGATCGCGCCGTGCTTCCGAGACGAAGACCCGCGCGCCGACCGCCTGCCGGGCGAGTTCTACCAGCTCGATCTTGAAATGAGCTTCATCGAGCAAGACGATGTTTTTGCTGCGGTTGAGCCGGTTGTCACCGGCGTGTTCGAGGAGTTCGCCAAGGGCAAGCCAGTCACAAAGAACTGGCCGCGGATTCCGTTTGCTGAAAGCTTACGCAAGTACGGCACCGACAAGCCCGACCTGCGCAATCCGTTGGAAATGCAGGACGTATCCGAGCATTTCCGCGGCTCGGGCTTCAAGGTGTTCGCGCGGATGCTGGAGGATTCGAAGAACCAGGTCTGGGCGATTCCGGGACCGGGCGGCGGCAGCCGGGCGTTCTGCGACCGCATGAATTCGTGGGCGCAGGGCGAGGGGCAACCGGGCCTCGGCTACATCATGTGGCGCGAGGAAGGCGAGGGCGCAGGCCCGCTCGCCAACAATATCGGGCCTGAGCGCACCGAGGCTGTTCGCGCGGCACTTGGATTGAAAGCCGGCGATGCGGCATTCTTCGTTGCTGGCGATCCGGCGAAATTCTGGAAGTTCGCAGGGCTCGCGCGCACCAAACTCGGCGAGGAACTGAACCTGATCGACAAGGACAGGTTCGAGCTGGCCTGGATCGTCGACTTCCCGATGTATGAGTACAACGAAGAAGATAAAAAGGTCGACTTCTCGCACAATCCATTTTCGATGCCACAGGGCGGGCTCGACGCGCTCAACACCCAGGACCCGCTGACGATCAAGGCGTTCCAGTACGACATCGCCTGCAACGGCTACGAGATCGCCTCCGGCGGCATTCGTAATCACAGGCCGGAAGCGATGGTGAAGGCGTTCGAGATCGCGGGCTATGGCGAGAACGAGGTGGTCGAGCGCTTCGGCGGCATGTACCGCGCGTTTCAATACGGCGCACCGCCGCATGGCGGCATGGCGGCCGGCGTCGACCGCATCGTCATGCTGCTCTGCGGCACCACCAACCTGCGCGAAATCTCCCTGTTTCCGATGAACCAGCAGGCCGAGGATCTGCTGATGAGCGCGCCATCAGACGTCGCTCCGAAGCAGTTGCGCGAGCTTCATATCCGGCTCAATCTGCCAAAAGACTAGCGGCTCGATTCTAACTTCGGCACCTTTTCGCAAGCATCTCTGCGAATGTCAGAATCGAGCAATCGCAGGCAAATTGCTGGCGGTCCTTTGGATTTAACGTTCGTGTTTGGGACTGGCAGCCGGTGGCGCGCTATTGTCAGATCCGCTCCGCCAACCGGCCGACCGAAGCTTCCGGGGAGCGTTTACCGTGTCGTATTCAGAAGATCTCCGCTCCGCCGCGCTGTCGTTCCATCGCAACCCGCGTCCCGGCAAGCTCGAAATCCAGCCAACAAAGCCGCTCGCCAACCAGCGTGACCTCGCGCTGGCCTATTCACCGGGCGTTGCGGCAGCCTGCGAGGAAATCGTCGCCGATCCCACAGAAGCCGCAACGCTGACCGGCCGTGCCAATCTGGTCGCCGTGGTATCGAACGGCACAGCTGTGCTCGGTCTTGGCAACATAGGACCGCTCGCCTCCAAGCCCGTCATGGAAGGAAAGGCGGTCCTGTTCAAGAAGTTCGCCGGCATCGACGTGTTCGACATCGAGATCGCTGCCGATACCATCGAGCGCGTGGTGGAGACGGTCGCGGCGCTGGAACCGACCTTCGGGGGAATCAACCTTGAGGACATCAAGGGGCCCGAGTGCTTCGAAATCGAGGAACGGCTGAAGGCCCGAATGAAGATTCCGGTCTTTCATGACGACCAGCACGGCACCGCGATCATCGTCGCTGCCGCCATCACCAACGCGCTGTTGCTGAATGGCAAGGCGCTCGAAGAGGTCAAGATTGTCACGTCAGGTGCGGGGGCGGCCGCTATCGCCTGTCTCAATCTGCTGGTGTCGATGGGTGCGCAACGCAAAAACATCTGGGTTTGCGATATCGACGGCGTTGTTTACGACGGCCGCAATACCCGAATGGACAAGTGGAAAGCGGTTTATGCGCAGAAGACCGACAAGCGCAAGCTGGCGGACGCGATCGCGGGCGCAGATGTGTTTCTGGGCGTCTCGGCCGGCGGCGTGCTGACGCCGGAGATGGTCGCGCAGATGGCGGATAAGCCACTGGTGCTGGCGCTCGCCAATCCTGTTCCGGAAATCATGCCGGATGAGGCGCGCAAGGCGCGGCCCGATGCAATGATCTGCACGGGACGTTCCGACTTTCCTAATCAGGTGAACAACGTCCTGTGCTTTCCCTTTATCTTCCGCGGCGCTCTCGACGTCGGCGCCACCGCGATCAACGAGGATATGAAGCTGGCTGCTGTCGATGCCATCGCTCGGCTCGCCCGCGAACCGCCGTCCGATGCCGCTATCCGATTTGACAGCGAGACTCATGGTTTCGGACCGGGCTCTTTGATTCCCAGTCCATTCGACCCCCGCCTGATCCTGCGCATCGCGCCCGCCGTCGCGAGGGCTGCGATGGCCTCGGGAGTTGCGACGCGACCGATCACGAATTTCGACGAGTATCACGCGCGTCTTGAACGCTTTGCCTTCCGGTCCGGCCTCGTCATGAAACCGGTATTTGCGAAGGCAAAGAAGCAGCCGTTTCGGGTGATCTACGCCGAGGGCGAGGATCTGCGTGTGCTGCGAGCCACTCAAGAGGTGCTCGAGGAGAAAGTGGCCCGCCCGATCCTGGTCGGTCGCCCGTCCGTGGTGGAGACTCGTCTCAGGCGTCTCGGCCTCGCGATCAAGGCAGGCAGGGATTTCGATCTGATCAACCCCGAGGACGATCCCCGCTACCGAGCCTATGTGCAGTCCTATATCGATGTCGCCGGTCGGCACGGCGCGACACCAGACGTCGCACGGACGACGATCCGCACCAATGCGACCGTAATAGCTGCGCTTGCGGTGGTGCGAGGCGAAGCCGATGCGATGCTGTGCGGCGTTGAAGGCAGCTATATGCGACACCTCCGGCACATTCGGGAGATCATCGGATATCTGCCCGGCGCGAGCGACTTCGCCGCGCTGTCGTTGATGATCACCGGCAAGGGCGCCTATTTCATCGCGGATACGCAGGTGCGCCCAAACCCGTCCGCTGACGAACTCGCGGACATAGCAGCCCAGGCCGCCGTGCATGTGCAGCGCTTCAACATCACGCCGAAGGTCGCTTTCGTATCGCATTCCGATTTCGGCAGCTACGATACGGAATCCTCGCGCAAGGCACGTCGAGCGACCGAACTGTTCATCGCCCGTCATCCCGATATCGAGGCCGACGGTGAAATGCAGGGCGATACCGCCTTGTCGGAGTCCGCACGACAACTGATCTTGCCGCATTCCCGGTTAACCGGCGTCGCCAACGTTCTAATTCTGCCCAACCTCGATGCAGCGAACGCCGCCTATCAGATGATCAAGGTGCTCGGCAGCGGCCTGCTTGTCGGGCCTATCCTGATCGGTCCCGCGCATCCCGCCCACATTTTGACCCCGTCAGTGACGGCGCGCGGGATCCTCAACATGACGGCCATTGCGGTGGTCGAGGCGCAAGAGCGCGCGATCCGGCAATAAAAACTTGTTCGACTGAAGCATTTTCGAGCGAGATGGCTGCCGGCGCTCGTGAAAAAATCGCGTCAGACCAAAAAAACATCGACCCTTGTGACCGTTCCATTCAGAAGCGGAGAGGCTAGCGTGCGCGGCGCCATGCTGTAACGCGAACGCCGTTCTCCGCATCGAGAATTCGGACCTCGCCGGGCTGAAGTCCATGTGCCGCCAATACAGCTTGCGGAGAACTATCGGGGACGCCAGGAAAGCAGCCTTCGCCTCCGGGCAGCCTCACGTGCGGAGCTTCCGACAGCCAGAACGTCTCATAACGATCGAGAAACATTTCAAATACTGAAGGTCCACCGATGATCGCGGCCACTCCGTCGCGCACTCCGGCATGAGCGCAGGCGTCTTCGAACGACGCGCCAGCGGGATTCCATAAGGTAGCCTTTTCGTTTTCGGGATCACGTTCAAGAGCGGCTACGCGGCGGGTTAGTCTAACCCTTTTGCGCAGCGGAGAGTTAGGCTGATCCTCGAACGAATTGCGTCCGTGAACGACAACGTCCGCGTGATCCAGTCCTGCGGTGAAAAACTCAAGGTCGCCTTTGAATTTCAGCGCTTCCGGCATCACATGGCTCGCATCGGCGAGCATTCCGTCCGCCGACACGATGACATAGCCCTCGATACGAAGCATAAGCTTTCCGGATCGTCGCGCGCTATTCGGAGATTGTCTGGACGACGCTGTTGACCGGCCGGGAACTCACGGTCGGCAGCTTGGTATCCTTCTTCAGTTCCTCGTCGTATTGCGCGAGCGTCTCGAGCGACACCTTGGCCTTCATCTGCACGACCTTGTATCCACCGGCCTTCAGCCTGCGCAAAACCTCCGGTAGCGCCTCGGCTGTATGCTTCTGGAAGTCGTGCATCAGAATGATGCCCTTGCCGACCTTGTCGAGTTTCTTGAAGATGTTGTCGACCACCTGTTCGGCCTTTCGCGCCTTGAAGTCGAACGAGTCGACGTCGCAGGAGAAGATCGCGATGTTACGCTCGCCCAAGTAGGTCACTATCTCCGGCGGATGCTGAAGCGCCGGGAAACGGAAGAACGGGGAAGGAGCAGCCTCGAGCGCCCATTTGACGGCGCTGAATCCCTTCTCAATCTCGTCCTTGCGTTGCGCCTCGGACAACTTCTTGTTGTTGAGATTGGCATGCGACCATGTGTGCGAGCCGACCGTGTGTCCGGCGGCGGCGACATTCCGCAGGATCTCAGGATGGTAGGTCGCGTGCTTGCCGATCGAGAAGAAGATGCCGGTGGTGCACTGATCGGCAAGCGCCTTCAGCACGGCCGGCGTATTCCCGGGCCACGGACCATCATCAAACGTCAGCACCACTTCCTTGTCGCGCAGGAAGTCGAGTTGCTTGAAATGCTCGAATCCGAAGCCAGGACCACCGGTCGTATCAATTTGGACCACGCGGGCAACACCGAGTGCGTCGGGGCTTCCGTTACAGGCGACCTGCGCTCCGCTTGCCCGCGCGGGAACCGGCGCGGCCGCATTCTGGACTCCCTTGGGTGCGGGCGTCTGCGACCAGGCGACCGTGGTCGCACACAACGAAACCGCGCCTGCAAAGATCAGCCCTGTCGTCATGCGCATCTCGATCACCTCAAAGGTTATCGCGGTTGAATCGCCCGCTTCCTCATTCTAGCGCAGCTACAGACGTCCTCTTCCACGGAAACGGCATTTATCCCCAGTTGGGCTGCTTCCTCTGATACCGCCGTGTGCGCGACCATGGCAATAGCGCCGAGCGAAAGCGAGCAATTGAACCGCCACTTTATCGCAGCCCGACAATGAAGTCGGTGCCTTCACCGGTTTCGCCGCCTGCAATACTCTGATCGGAGACAACGATGGAGTCTCCCGTTGAAAAGGCAATAGCGATTTGCGCCATGACGTTTTCCGGGATGGAGATGCGGTTCAACGCGTCGGTGGCGCTATCCGGAACAGGGGTCGGCCTGACCGTTGCGTTGACCACGGTCGTTTTCTGGCCGGACCGACCTTTGAGAACGTGAACTCGGTCGGCGCGACGCTCCAGCGCCGGGAGCGACACGACCGACCAGCGGAAGTCAGCCTTGCTGTCCTTGGCGACTTCCGCGGTGAACACGTGTGTTCCCAAAGGCCGATCGCTCGCGGCGATCGTGATGGGAGCATCGAATATCGGCGTAAAGTTCTGCCGCACATAGATCTTGCTGTCCTTGCCGCTGACAAAGACCGCGATCCGGCCGCTCCGCTTCAGTGCAGAAATCGCCGCGAGTTCAGCCTTCTCCGCACTCGCAGGAGGGGTTTGCGGTTGATTTTCCGATCCCGCCGGAATTTCGGCGGGGGAAGCCACCGTATCGCCAACAGGGTTGGCCGCCGCCGTTACCGTGACGTCGGTGTCCCTCGTGTTGCCTGAATCTCCCTTGATCGGCTCGGCGGCCGCCGCCTCAGGCGTCGCAGTGATGGATCCGCCGGTCGCAGACAAACCGGATGCAAGCGATGAAACTTTGACTTGCGACATCGCGGCGGCGTCGGCTTTCACCTCGGCCGGCACGGGCTCTGGCCGACGGCTTGTCAGCACAGGGTGCGAAAAATCAGCGGGCGTTACCTCGCCAGGAGTGATGATGACTCGAGCACCGATCCTGGTCCAATTCCACATCTTCACCGCGAAGTCCAAGGGCATTCGGATGCATCCGTGCGACGCAGGATAACCTGGAAGCACGCCCGCGTGCATCGCAATGCCGGACCATGTGATGCGTTGCATGTAGGGCATTGGCGCGCCGCTGTAGATATTCGAGCGATGCCATTTTTGCTTTTGAATGACGCTGAAAACACCCATTGGAGTCCCGTGGCCGCTCATTCCAGTCGACACCGGGGTTTCGGCGAAAAGGCCGTTGGCGTCATAGACCTTGAGCATTTGCCGCCGGATTGAAATGGCAATGATAATGGGGCCATTTGGCTTCCGCGTGACTTTAGCCGCCGATTCCGGCTTTGGGAGCCGGCGAACTTTGACTCCATGTGACTGTGACCTCGTGACGGGCGGCGGGGGAGATCCTTCGTTAAAAAAGTCCGGATAATCGTCCTGCCAGAAGATCTGGCTATGCGCGGGTGATCCAAGTCCGGTCAGGACAGCGATCAGCAGTCCAATCCCGAGGCGTACCGACCAGAGATATGGACCCACGAAAACCGAGGGAACATTGGCGGTCCACCGCATCGTGCGCAGGAAGGACAGATATTCACTCACGCCTTCGCCCTCGAATCATGGTTCAGATTTAGCGCTTCCGACTTCACTTCCTACCGGTCTGTGTCGGTTTTCCGGCTGACTTCCTTTAAATAATGCAAAATCCTTCACACGAATCTAATTCTCGGCTCGCTGGCCGGTCGAGATCTTTTCTCGGGAACTTGAGAACTTACATAGGCCGGACCCAGCAAACGGAGCCACCTGATGACATTTCGAGCTCAAATTCATGATAAGAAGCGCCGAACGGCTCGGACCTTTTTGGCCTTCATCGTCCTTACGGTGGCGGTGTTCGCCGGAACATACGCCCATGCAGCAGACGAGCCCGACCTGATCTTTCGTCGCTCGACGGTTTTCAAGCTGCTAACACCGAATGACAAGCTTGCGACTTATGGCGTCGATGATCCTGAGATCGAAGGCGTTGCTTGCCATTTCACGTTACCCGAGAAGGGCGGTATCAAGGGGTGGCTTGGAGTGGCGGAGGAAGTCTCGGATATTTCGCTGTCGTGTCGCCAGATGGGGCCGATTCGCTTCAAGGAAAAGATGAAGCAGGGCGAAGACATGTTCCGGCAGCGGCGCTCTCTGCTCTTCAAGAAGATGCAGATCGTGCGAGGCTGTGACGCGAAACGAAACGTACTGGTCTATATGGTTTATTCCGACCGAGTGATCGAGGGCTCGCCACAGAATTCGACGTCCTCAGTACCGATCATGCCCTGGGGCGCCTCGGACACCACCATACAAAAATGCGGGGATTTCATTTCCGATTAGAGTCCCGTTCGAAGGCGATGTTAATGCGACGGAGGTACGCATTCACCGCTTTGAGCCGACCCGCGATATGCACTTGCGTGCCGGAACAACGCCGGCCGGAGTCAGTTTCGTACCGGAGATTTCCTTAATCTGCCCCGCCGGACAAGATCCATCATCGACAAGAATGCGTTCGCCCAGCCGCAGATTGACGACGTCGGTCTCTCGCGCAACTTGCGAAGCGTGTGCGGCGGGCGCCGCAATGCTCAGTGTGACAACTATCAAAAGAAGCAGGTCGCAACTTTTCGGCATCTGGTATCCTTCGTAGCAGCGACAATTCGCATTCTCGTAACACGATTTTCAGCGCTGCGAAGAACGTCAGCAGGCAGTCGGAAGAATAGTGCGGTTTGCAGCTAAGCTAATCTCGACTCGACTCGCGTCATAATCGCCTGTCGTTGGCAAATCTGCGAACTGCGCGGCGCTCGACCACGACCGAGCGCAACGCGCCCTGTTCACCCGCAATCACGCGCGTCGTAGGCGACCGCGTAACAGCACGAGCGGTCTTCTTGACCTCTGCGTGAACGACATCGAACGGCATTCCAATCAGCGATGCCGCAATCTCCGCCTGCGAGTCGAGATCGTCGGTGATCCCGGTAGCCGCAAAGATCGCTTCCTCCAACGTGGGAGGATCGTGGCGAACCCGCCGGATGCCAAATTTTGTATGCCAGCCTTCGCTCATCGTTCGCCTCAATGGTTGGGCAAAACTCAGCCCATGAAAATTGATGTGAAACGCCTCAACGCGACATGACTACAATCGTTCAAAGAACGACGGCACTTCGAACGATTGTCTCCGGCATCCGCACTTTTCGATTCAAAAAGAAGCGGAAAGTACAATCAAACCTCATCCTGCTTTAGGTCAGGAGACTCGGTATGCACTCATACGGGATCTAAAGTGGCAAAACAGCTATGCATTTTGACGCGCTTTGCACATTGCCAAGTCGCGCATAAAGCAACATGCGACATGCAGCCGCGCTTTGCCTTAAGACCCTGCATAAGGTCAGATCTCAGCCCGCGGGAGCTATTCGGCGATAGGTACTGCTTCGGATGAGTGCTGAGGCCATCGCTTCAGCGCGGTTCTGCCGGCGTCAGTCAAGACATAAATTCCACGCTCAATGCGGTCGAACCATCCATAGACATTGTGAAGGAGGATTTTTCCGGCGTCCGGAGCTTCCACTCTGAGATCCCGTACGCGGCATGGACCTGTAGCCATTGCGGCTGCGCAGATCAGTGCCTGCTGGCGATACGCTGTCATGATCGGCGTCCGCGTGCTGCCGCCGGCAACTGGATCGCCCTTGCGGCGTTGGTGCTCTATGACCAGCCGAGAGCGCTTCTTGGGATTGCGGCGCGGACTGACAGCGGAGGGCGCCACCAGCACTTCAACGCTCCCTTGGTATGTCACCCCCAGCATTCCGAACCCTAGCCGCCGGCACAGGTTGCGATAGCGCGCGTCGCTCTCGCGTCCCTTGCCGTTCATCGACAGCCTGGCGGCAAGCCAGACCTCATCGCATGCGCCCGCGCGATCGACGCCTTGAAGGATGAGTTCCAGATTGAAACTCAGTTTCAGCTCTCCGATCACGACGATCGGCGGATCATCGCCGCTGAGCGCAACCAGATCGCAGCCGCCGACCTCGCCCTTAACAGTGAAGCCGAGGCTTTCAAGATGACGTTTGACCGGAAGATAAAGCGAGGTTTCCACGTTGCACGCTCAGGCCGACTCAACAGCTCGGATCTTATCAGTCGGTCGGTTAAGTCGGCGCCCCTGGAAGGCTCTTGAACAGGCCGAGCCGAAGATCTTTGGCATAGTAGATCATATCGCCATCAACGCTTACGGTGCCGTCGGCAATCGCCATCACCAGCCTCGAACGCCTCACCCGTTTGATGTCCACCGTGTAGGAAAGCCTGCGGGCATGCGGCAGAACCTGACCTGCAAATTTCAAATCGCCGAGACCGAGGGCACGAGCTTTCACATTCCGGTCACCGCCAAGCCAGACCAGATAAAATCCCACCATCTGCCAAAGCCCATCGAGACCAAGACAGCCGGGCATCACCGGATCGTTCTGAAAGTGACATTGGAAGAACCAGAGGTCCGGTTTGATGTCGAGCTCAGTGCGCACCAGCCCGCGCCCGTATTTCCCGCCGTCTTCCGTGATTTCCGTGATGCGATCGAACATCAGCATCGGCGGCAACGGCAGTTTGGGTTCGCCAGGACCGAACATCTCGCCACGGCCGCAAGCCAGCAAATCCTCGTAGGAATAGCTGCTGCGTCCAGGCATCTGCTGATCCCTGTAGAAAACACTAGGGCTGGAAACTTCTTACCGTCGCTACCATAGATAGCGTAACGGCCATGATTACACGTCACAAGAGAAATGCAAGAGTCGAAGAACCGTAGGTTACTAAAAACCCGGTTAGACCGTTTGCAAGGGGAGAAGGTCGCGCTTCAGACGCGTCCACGCACGGGTAGCAACGCCCCAGTGACTCCGCTTGCCGCATCGCTGGCCAGAAACAGAATGACATTCGCTAGTTCGTGGGCCGTCACCCACGTCGCGAAATCCGCTTTGGGCATGTCCCTGCGATTGGCTGGCGTGTCGATCGTCGAGGGCAGGACGGCATTCACGGTCACCTTGCCTTTCAACTCGGACGCAAGCGCTTCGGTCAGCCGATGCACGGCCGCTTTCGACGCAGCATAGGCGCCCATGCCAGCGCCGGCCTGTAATGCTCCAGTCGCGCCGATGTTGACGATACGTCCGGCGCCGGATGCAACCAGATGCGGGATCGCGGCCCGCGAGGCGTTCAGCGCGGTCGTCACGTTGATCGCGTAGAGGTGCTGCCATGTTTTGGAGTCGCCGTCGGCGATAGTCTCGAACGCGAATGCACCGGCGATATTGACGAGAGCATCGAGCCGGCCGAAATGCGCCGCCGCCGCATCGACAGCCCGCAAGGCTTGTTCTGGGTCGGTCAGATCGACGCCGCCTAATTCGATCCGGTCGGCGGTAGCACTGCTGTTTACAGCAGCGCGGTCGATGCCGGCCACCTTGGCGCCGCGCGCGATGGCGGCGTCCGCGACGACCTTGCCAAGTGCGCCGGAGCATCCAGTGATGACGATGACCTTTCCATGCATTGAAGGAGCCTCCAGCTCGGATTGGCTGTAAATGAGGAGGGCAGGGCGTCAACCCTGCTTCACGAGCTTGTCCTGCGTCCGGGTGGCGAAGTCGGAGGCGTCGTGGCGCTCGTGAAGCTGGCTTGCGGGATCACCCGATGTGCGGTTGACGATGCGGCCGCGTTTCACCGCAGGCCGTGCAGCGATCTGCGCGGTCCAACGTTGCACGTTCTTGTAGCTTTGGACGTCGAGGAAGGTGGCGCTGTCGCCGTAGAGCTTGCCCTCGGCCAAGCCGCCATACCATGGCCACACCGCGATGTCGGCGATCGTATATTCAGCACCGGCAAGATATTCATTGTCCTTGAGCCGCCGGTCCAGCACGTCCATTTGCCGCTTCGTTTCCATCGCGAAGCGATTGATGGCGTATTCGATTTTCTCCGGCGCATAGTTGTAGAAATGCCCGAAGCCGCCGCCGAGATAGGGCGCGCTGCCCATCTGCCAGAACAGCCACGACAGGCATTCCGCGCGCGCCGCCGTTGCCCTCGGAATGAAATCGCGGAACTTTTCCGCAAGATGCAGGAGGATCGCGCCGGACTCGAACACGCGGAGCGGCTCGGGTCTCGAGCGGTCAATCAGGGCCGGTATCTTCGAATTCGGATTGACCTCGACAAAGCCCGAGCCGAACTGCTCGCCGTCGATCTGGATCAGCCACGCGTCATATTCCGCGCCGGGATGGCCGCGCGCGAGCAGCTCCTCGAACATGATCGTGACCTTCTGGCCGTTCGGCGTTCCCCGCGAATAAAGTTGAAAGGGGTGTTTGCCGACGGGTAGCACCTTTTCGTGAGTCGCGCCTGCGGTCGGACGGTTGACGGACGCGAATCTGCCGCCATTCTCCTTGTCAAAGGTCCAGACTTTGGGCGGCGTATAGGGGGCGTCGGTCATCAAGAGGCACTCCGGAAGAACGAGTATGCTAGGAAAAAGGCAGGATACCGCAGCTAGTTAGGCCCGAATGCGAACGGCCGCAAGCGGTGGGCGCAACCGGAAAACTCTGCCGTATTTGATCGTCCTGGAAGGCTGGCGTGAATCAGGTGTTTTGAGGACGAACTATGAAATCAGCACGCTCCCGCCGGATGAACCGAACCATTCTCGCGATCGACATCGGCGGGTCCCACGTCAAGATGATGACCAGCAAGGAGCGCATCAAACGCGAATTCGAATCCGGACCCGATCTCACGGCAAAGCAGATGGTGCGCAAGGTCAAGGCGCTGACGAAGGATTGGTCCTACGACGTCATTTCGATCGGCTATCCCGGTCCGATCTGCGGCAATCGCCCGCTGCACGAACCCTTCAATCTCGGCGAGGGGTGGAAGGGTTTCGACTTTCAAAAGGCGTTCGGCAAGCCAGCCAAGGTCGTCAACGACGCATTGATGCAGGCACTCGGCGGATATCGCGGCGGGCGGATGCTGTTTCTGGGGCTCGGCACCGGGCTTGGCTCGGCGATGATCGTAGATGGCGAACTGGAGCCGTTGGAATTGGCCCACCTGCCGTATCGCAGGGGAAAGACTTACGAGGATTACGCCGGGAAGGCCGGACGGAAGCGCAGCGGCGACAAGAAGTGGCGCAAGCACGTCACCGATATCGTGATGCAACTCACGGCCGCCCTCGAACCGGACGAGGTGCTGATCGGCGGCGGCAACGTCAAGCATCTCGGCAAGCTGCCGCCAAAATCGCGGCGCGGCGACAACGCCGATGCGTTCGAAGGCGGGTTCAGGCTGTGGGGAAAGGATGACAAGGGCCACACCCGTCGCATCGCAGCCAACAAGGGTGGCGTGCTTGAGCACGCGCGCAGGTGAGGGCGCAGCGACGCGGCGTTCGAGGATTTGAATGGTTCCGCCGCCGCCGAATGCTTATGATCGGGTCATGTCGCGCCTTTTGTGTTTATCGATTGTCATCCTCCTTCTGCCGCTGCCGTGGGTTTCCGCGGAGGCGGCGCACCGACATGGAAAACACCCCCATCCCCCGCACACCTACGGCTTTCTGCCGGGGTATCATCAGCCGCTGAACAACGCGGCTCCGCTGTTCAAGCAGGAGGCATCGGTGCTACGCAATGCGCGCCGTGAGCAGCGTCATTGGTATATCGGGCCAACGCCGCGCTATTACTGGTATGACACACCGTATTATTTCGGCCGGCCAGGATTCTACCGCGGCCGCTACAACGGCGGCAGCATCGGCCCGTGCTGGACGCAGACCCCGATCGGACCGGTGTGGACCTGCGGGTGAGTGTGCGCTAGAGCATGATCCCGAAAAGTGGAAACCGGTTTTCGGAAAAGATCATGCTCAAACAAAACGATAAGCGACGAGTCTGACTCAACGCAGTTGAAACAGACTCTAGGCGCTAACGACGCACCCGGCTTATGGGCCGAGACAACAAAGGTACGAACAATGAATGATTTTCGGGAATGGCGCAGCTCGACGCGAGAATACAACGGATCGCCGAACATGAGCAAACGCCGCAAGAACATCTACGTGATAGGTGGCGCGGTCCTGCTGGCTGCTTTCTTCGCCGGGTTGGTGGTTATCAAGCAGCTCGGCATTTGATGAGCCTGCAGGGCTTGTAAGGTGTCTGCTCAGCAATGCGTGCCTTCGTCTTTTAGAGAACGTGATTGATCCGCGTTTTTGCACGATTGCCAAGCGTACAGTTGTTGAATTTAACTGGCGCGACGGCGAGTAGCTCTATCCCAGCCGGCCCAGCATCTATTGCGATCGCTACGGCGTTAGTGTCGTCACGTGCTGGACGCAGATTCCGATCAGTCCGACGTGGGGTTAAAGCCTATTGCTCGTGGTGCTTATAGTTAAGGCGTTCTCTTGATCCCCTCGTTGTCGTAATCATTTATACTTGTAATGCGGTGTCCTTGCTTACGAGCTTCCACCAGATAGCTTACGATACTTTGCGGAAGCGGGCGGAGCTTCCCCGATTTTATTCGAGATTGCCGCTCGAATTCACGTAATCTTATCTGAGCAGCTTTTAGGCTGATATCAAATCGCTCAGCGATGTCTTTTGCGGTCATCATAGATCATTTTCTGCGAGGTGGAATGGTGCAAGGAATGCCGCCGCAAATCTATCCGCTTCATATTCTTCGCGACGGATCTTCGCCACCATTTCTTCGACCTTCGCCGCCGTATTTCCCCGAAAATCTCACACCCCCGTGGCCTAGGGCCACATGTCCGATCTCGTGCGCAATAGTAAACCTCGCGCGCCTGCGAGCCGCATCCGAGTGGGGAAACATACCGTTGCCGGCTACGAAAGTGCTCTCACGAAGATGAAGAAGTTTGTTGAATGAGTCATATTTTGCCTCGTCCTGAGGCATCTGATCATCAGGGACACGTATGTAATCCCTGATGAGTCCAGATTCCTTAAGTTTAAAGACGACAGTGATTATATCAGGTCGTAGCTGATCATCGATTCCTAGCTTAGTGCGTAGGCGCCGAGCGCAAGCCTCGATTTCGTCGTCTCTAGTCATGGTGACTAAGTTCCTTCTAGCTACACCCCGTCGTGCTTCCGCACGTATCGCACTTCATGCAGGTGCCGTTGCGCACCAAGGTGAAGTTGCCGCACTCGGAGCACATCTCGCCCTCATAGCCTCTCGCTTTCGCTTCCGCGCGGCGCTCGGCCTTGGTCGGTGCAGTTGCATGCGCGGCGGCCTTGCTTCTTTGCTGCTGTTCCAGCCGCTCGGTCGGCGAGAGGTCGTGCTCGGTCTCCTGCTTCAGCGCGGTTGCGCCTTCGAGCGTGTCGCCCACGCGCGAGGAGGAGAGGGCGGTGACGTTGGCCGCTGCGCTCCGACTCTCTCCCGCGATGGAGGAGGGTGAACCGCCGCGCATGACGACAAGATTATCGGTGCGCGAGCGGGTCAGGCCCTTCGACACGTAGCGCGTGGCATGCTGGCCTTCCGGCGTCTTGCCTTCGGCCACACCCTTGCCGAGTGCGTCAAAGCCGGTCTCGGACGGATCGACGTGGGCGAGGTCGTAGCGGCTCATGTAGCTGACCGCGAGTTCGCGGAACACGTAGTCGAGGATCGAGGTCGCATACTTGATCGAGTCGTTGCCCTGCACCGGTCCTGCCGGCTCGAAGCGAGTGAACGTGAAGGCGTCGACATATTCCTCCAGCGGCACGCCGTATTGCAGACCGAGCGAAACCGCGATGGCGAAGTTGTTGATGAAGGAGCGTAGCGCCGCGCCTTCCTTGTGCATGTCGATGAAGATCTCGCCCAGGCGGCCGTCGTCATATTCGCCGGTGCGCAAGTAGACCTTGTGCCCACCGACGACAGCCTTTTGAGTGTAGCCTTTGCGGCGGTCCGGCATCTTCTCGCGCTCGCGCAGCACGACGATGCGCTCCACCAATTTCTCGACGACCTTCTCCGCCACCTGCGTGGCGCGCGCGGCCATCGGCTTGTCCATCAGCACCTCGATCGCGTCGTCGTCACCGTCGTCATCGGCGATGAGCTGCGAGTTGAGCGGCTGGGACAGTTTCGATCCGTCGCGATAGAGCGCATTGGCCTTCAGCGCGAGCTTCCACGACAGCAGGTAGGCCGATTTGCAGTCCTCTACCGTGGCGTCGTTCGGCATGTTGATGGTTTTCGAGATCGCACCGGAGATGAACGGCTGCGAAGCCGCCATCATGCGGATGTGGCTTTCGACCGAGAGATAACGCTTGCCGATTTTGCCGCAGGGATTGGCGCAATCGAACACCGGATAGTGTTCGGCCCTGAGGTGCGGCGCGCCTTCCACCGTCATCGCACCGCAGATGTGCACGTTGGCGGCTTCAATTTCGCGCCTGCTGAAACCGATCGCCGTGAGCAGGTCGAAGGCTGGCGAGGCGAGGGCGTCAGTATCGACGCCGAGCGTGTCACGAATGAAGTCTTCGCCAAACGTCCATTTATTAAAGGCGAACTTGATGTCGAACGCGGTCGGCAGCGCCTTTTCCACCTTCGCGATGGCGTCGTCGGTGAAACCCTTGGCCTTCAGGGTGGAGACGTTGATGCCCGGCGCGTTGGACAGCGAGCCGTGACCGACCGCATAGGCCTCGATCTCGGCGATTTCGCTCTCGCGATAGCCGAGCGCGCGCAGCGCCTCCGGTACCGCGCGGTTGATGATCTTCCAGTAGCCGCCGCCCGCGAGCTTCTTAAATTTCACCAGCGCGAAATCAGGCTCGATGCCGGTGGTATCGCAGTCCATGACCAGACCGATGGTGCCGGTCGGCGCCACCACGGTGACCTGCGCGTTGCGATAGCCGTGCTGTTCGCCGAGCGCGAGCGCATCGTCCCACGCCCTGGTCGCGTGGGCGATCAGATCCGCTTGCGGGCAGGAGGCATGGTCGAGCGGCACCGGGTTCACCGCGAGCGCTTCATAGCCGTTGGATTGACCGTGCGCAGCGCGGCGATGATTGCGGATCACGCGCAGCATGTGGCCGGCGTTCTTCTTGTGGCCGGGAAAGACACCGAGTTCGCCGGCCATCTCGGCGGAGGTCTTGTAGGCGATGCCGGTCATGATCGCGGTCAGCGCGCCGCACAGCGCGCGGCCTTCCTTCGAGTCGTAGGACAGGCCCATCGTCATCAGGAGGCCGCCGATGTTGGCGAAGCCGAGACCCAGCGTGCGGAATTCGTAAGACAGCTCCGCGATCGCCTTGGACGGGAACTGCGCCATCAGCACCGAGATTTCCAGCACAACCGTCCAGAGACGAACGGTGTGCTCATAGGCATCGACATCGAACTGCTTCGAGGCGGTGTCGTGGAACGTCATCAGGTTGGCGGAGGCGAGGTTGCAGGCGGTATCGTCGAGAAACATGTATTCCGAGCACGGATTCGATGCACGGATATCGCCGGATGCCTTGCAGGTGTGCCAGTCGTTCATCGTGGTGTTGAAGTGCAGGCCAGGATCGGCCGACGCCCAGGCGGCGAAGCCGATCTTTTCCCAGAGCTCGCGCGCCTTCAGCGTCTTCGTCACTTTTCCGGTGGTGCGGCCGATCAGATTCCAGTCGCCGTCGGTCTCGACCGCGCGCAGGAAGTTGTCCTTCAGCGACACCGAGTTGTTGGAATTCTGGCCGGAGACAGTGAGATAGGCCTCCGAATCCCAGTCGGTGTCAAAGACCGGGAAGTCGATCTCCTTGTAACCTTGTCGCGCGAACTGAATGACGCGCTTGATGTAGTTGTCAGGGACCAACGCGCGGCGGGCGAGCTTGATCTCACGGCGCAGTGCCGGGTTCTTCTCCGGCACGAAGCAATCGTCACCCGAGCCCTCGCAGTTGACGCAGGCGCGCATCACCGCCTTGAGGTGCTTTTGGTTGATCCTGGAGCCGGTGACGAGAGCGGCGACCTTCTGCTCCTCCTTCACCTTCCAATCAATATACTGCTCGATGTCCGGATGATCGGCATCGACCACCACCATCTTGGCGGCGCGGCGCGTGGTGCCGCCGCTCTTGATGGCGCCCGCGGCGCGGTCGCCGATCTTGAGGAAACTCATCAGGCCGCTGGAGCGGCCGCCGCCCGAGAGACGTTCGCCTTCACCGCGCAGGCGCGAGAAGTTGGAGCCTGTGCCAGAGCCGTATTTAAACAGGCGCGCCTCGCGCACCCACAGGTCCATAATGCCGCCTTCGTTGACGAGGTCGTCCTCGATGCCCTGGATGAAGCAGGCATGCGGCTGCGGATGCTCGTATGACGACTTCGACTTGGTCAGCTTGCCGGTCTTGAAGTCGACGTAGTAGTGGCCCTGGCCGGGGCCGTCGATGCCATACGCCCAGTGCAGGCCGGTGTTGAACCACTGCGGCGAGTTCGGCGCCACCATCTGGCGCGCCAGCATGTAGCGTAGTTCGTCGTTGAAGGCCCGCGCGTCCTCTTCAGAGGTGAAGTAACCGCCCTTCCAGCCCCAATAGGTCCAGCATCCACTGAGCCGATCGAACACCTGCTTGGCCGAGGTTTCACCGACGATGCGTTCGTTCTCGGGGAGGGTGCCGAGCGCTTCTGTATCAGGGACCGAACGCCACAGCCACGAAGGGACCGTTTCCTCCTCGACCTTCTTGAGGCGCGCCGCGACGCCGGCTTTCCTGAAATATTTCTGCGCCAGCACATCGGAAGCGACCTGCGACCACGGTTCCGGCACCTCCACATTCTCGAGGCGAAACACCACGGAGCCATCCGGATTACGGATCTCGCTCGTGGTCAGCCGGAAATCGATCCCGGCATAGGGTGATTGACCGTCCCTGGTATAGCGCCGTTCGAATCGCATTGTTTCGTGCCCCGTAACTGTCCGTCACCGCTTCGGCGGCGTTGGCGGTTTCCATTCGCGGACTCTTGCACCCGCAGTTCGGCCAGTGGTTCCGGCCCTGTTTGGAAGTCCGATTCCGACCAGAGGACCTGCGGCCCGTGGCAATCTCGGACTCAACGCCTCACATCCTCATTTGCGCCAGTTTCGATCTGGTTTTTGGTGTTCCTGATACCTTGGCTCAGAGCAGACACGTCCACGCTCCGCTGCCCAAACCGGCGGACGAAGTGCCCATTCTGGAACCTTTCAGGAGCGACCGGCGGAACCCAAAACATACTCGCGCCAACCGAAATCTAAATTAGGACGACTCCCTTGCGCACGTCAAGGACTAGTGCAGATTCTTGAATCAAATACTAAATATGGTGGAAAGAGGGGAAAACCAAGGGTCGAATCAAGCCTTGGATGTCTTCAAGTATCGGTGAGTGTTCACGGATTCCGAAACGAAAAAGTCTCTGATGTCGCCCCACCGACGAATTTCGCCCGCTGTTCACAAGGCAGCTATTTATTGCACGCGAGGGATTGCCTAAGGTGCGACTCGCGCTCCGCGTAGCAGAAAGCGGAAGATAAAAGAAAAAGGAGCGGTGTTTTGGCACCGCTCCTGGATAAGGCCCATGAAGGGGGCAAGCTAGTTACGGACAGCGATGGCGTTTGCCGTCGCGGCCCAAATAGGTTCCGGAACGCACATCGTATGATTTGAATCGCTGCTGGCAGTAGGAAGCGTCCCTGCCACTGCCGTTGCTTTGGACCGCGGTGGGACCATCATCGTAATACCCGTCATCCCCGTAGTAAGGGGAGCCGTAGTAGGGCGATGAGTACGAGTAATAAGGCGATCCCCAACCACCGCCCCAACCCCAACCTCCACCCCAACCCCACGGGCCGCCCAGCAAGCCGCCACCAATAAAGCCGGGATAAAACCCGCCACCCCAGCCCCAACCACGACGCCAGCCAATGCCGCCGCCTCGCCAGCCTCCACCCATGCCCATGTGATGCCCGCCGCGCCAGCCGCCACCGCCCATGTGTCGGCCACCTCCGCCCATGCCAATGTGTCCGCCGCCACCACCGCCGCCGCCGCCGGCGAATCCTTGGGCCTTTGTTCCCAATCCCTGTGCATAGCTTGGCGACGCAATGGCCAGTGGTGCTGCAACCGCCAGGACGGCCGCCACCAGTACTGGTTTGAAGCTAAACATATTCGCAACTCCATGTCGGATTTCAAAAATCTCACGAACAAAACGTGGCGATAGGTGGCGAGTTCCGCAACGGGGCTTTTGGAAATGTTCCATCTCCGGAACGGGCATCCATCACAACAAAAAATACTGAAAAAATATCGTTTCAGATCATATGATAAGAATAAATCCTTATAGATGAGTTTATCGTTCACAAGTTTGCGTCTCGTGCGTCATTCAGCCGCTTCGCTCGCGTTATGTCGCTTCGGCTTTCCTGCCTTCTTCAGCACCGGCTTCAAAAAATTTCCGGTATGACTGCGCGGCGCTTTCACAATGTCTTCCGGTGGTCCCCAGGCAACGATCTCGCCGCCACCGTCCCCACCATCGGGGCCAAGGTCGATCACCCAATCCGCGGTCTTGATGACTTCAAGATTGTGTTCGATCACCACAACTGTATTGCCCTGCGCGACCAGCTCGTGCAGCACTTCAAGAAGCTTCTTTACGTCATGGAAGTGCAAGCCAGTTGTCGGCTCGTCCAGAATGTAGAGTGTGCGGCCGGTTGCGCGTTTCGACAGTTCCTTGGCGAGTTTGACGCGCTGCGCCTCACCGCCAGACAACGTGGTGGCCTGTTGCCCCACATGAATGTAGTCGAGGCCGACGCGATGCAGCGTCTTGAAGGTTTCGCGCACGCGCGGTACCGCCTTGAAAAATTCGGCCGCTTCCTCGACCGTCATGTCAAGCACGTCGGAAATCGACTTGCCTTTGAATACCACCTCGAGCGTCTCGCGATTGTAGCGCTTGCCCTTGCAGGTGTCGCAGGTGACATAAACATCGGGCAGGAAGTGCATCTCGATCTTGATGACTCCATCGCCCTGGCAAGCCTCGCAGCGCCCACCTTTGACGTTGAAGGAGAAACGGCCTGGCGCATAACCGCGGGCCTTGGCTTCGGGCAGACCGGCGAACCACTCACGGATCGGCGTAAAGGCGCCGGTGTAGGTCGCGGGATTCGAGCGCGGTGTGCGCCCGATTGGCGACTGGTCGATGTCGATGATCTTGTCGATGTGCTCCAGACCCTCGATGCGGTCGTGGGGCGCGGGGGGATCGCTCGCATTATTCAGTTTCCGCGCAATCGCCTTGTAAAGCGTGTCGATCAGCAGTGTCGACTTCCCGCCACCGGAAACACCCGTGATGCAGGTGAACAGACCGAGCGGAACTTCCGCCGTGACGTTCTTGAGGTTGTTGCCGCGTGCGTTGACCACCTTGATGGTGCGGCGATGGTTCGGCGGGCGCCGATCCGGCACCTCGACTGCCAGTTCGCCGGTGAGATACTTGCCGGTCAGCGACTTCGGGTTGCGCATGATATCGGCCGGCGTGCCCTGCGCGACGATATGGCCGCCGTGAACGCCGGCGCCGGGTCCGATATCGAGCACATGGTCGGCGAGGCGGATGGCATCCTCATCGTGCTCTACGACGATCACCGTATTGCCGAGATTTCGTAGCCGCTTCAGAGTTTCAAGCAAGCGGGCGTTGTCGCGCTGGTGCAAGCCGATGGAAGGCTCGTCCAGCACATACAGTACGCCGGTCAGGCCTGAACCGATCTGCGAAGCAAGCCGAATGCGCTGGCTCTCGCCGCCGGACAGCGTGCCGGACGCGCGTGACAGCGTAAGATAACTAAGGCCAACGTCGAGCAGAAACGACAGTCGCTCGCGGATCTCCTTGAGTACGCGGCCGGCAATTTCGTTCTGCTGCGCCGAGAGCACTGTCGGAACGGTCTCGAACCATTCGCCGGCAAGACGAACCGACAGTTCGCTGATCTCGCCGACGTGCTTGCCCCCGATTTTGACGCACAGTGCCTCCTGCTTGAGCCGATAGCCCTTGCAGGAATCGCACGGCACGTCGGAGAAATATTTTCCAAGCTCCTCGCGCGCCCATTCGCTTTCGGTTTCGCGATAACGACGATCGATGTTGGGAATGATGCCTTCGAATGGTTTCCTGGTTTCGTAGGAGCGCACGCCGTCTTCATAGGAGAACTTGATCTCACTGTCGCCAGAGCCATGCAAAAGCGCGGCCTGCGTCTTCTTCGGCAAGTCCTTCCATTTGGTATCCAGAGCGAATTTGTAAAATTTGCCGAGCGCGGTGAGGGTCTGCAAGTAATACGGTGACGACGATTTCGCCCACGGCGCGATCGCGCCTTTGCGCAGCGTCAATTCCCTGTTCGGGATGACGAGATCTTCATCGACGTGCTGCTCGATACCGAGACCACCGCATTTCGGGCAGGCGCCATAGGGATTATTGAACGAGAACAGCCGCGGCTCGATCTCAGGAAGTGTGAAGCCGGACACGGGGCACGCGAACTTTTCCGAGAACAGGATGCGTTCAGGACCGCTCTTGTCGTGGATCTTCGCGATTTTCTTCTTTTCGTCCTCTCCGGCGAGAGGTGAAGGAGGCGCGTCCGCATATTCGATCACCGCCAGCCCCTCTGCGAGCTTCAAGGCAGTCTCGAATGACTCAGCCAGCCGCTGGCCCAGGTCCGGCCTTACAACGATGCGGTCGACTACCACGTCGATATCGTGCGGAAACTTTTTATCCAGAGTGGGAGCATCGGCGAGTTCGTAAAAAGCGCCGTCGATCTTGACGCGCTGAAAACCCTTTTTGAGATACTCCGCCAGTTCTTTTCGATACTCGCCCTTTCTGCCGCGAACGACCGGCGCCAGCAGATAGAGCCGCGTGCCATCGGGCAGCGCCAATACCCGGTCGACCATCTGCGACACCGTCTGGCTTTCGATCGGCAGGCCGGTTGCGGGCGAATAGGGCACGCCGACGCGCGCCCACAATAGCCGCATGTAATCGTAGATCTCGGTCACGGTCCCCACGGTCGAGCGTGGATTCTTCGAAGTCGTTTTCTGCTCGATGGAGATCGCCGGCGATAGCCCGTCGATCTGATCGACGTCGGGCTTCTGCATCATCTCGAGAAACTGACGCGCGTAAGCCGACAGGGACTCGACATAGCGGCGCTGACCCTCGGCATAGATGGTGTCGAACGCCAGCGAGGACTTGCCAGAGCCGGAGAGGCCGGTGAACACCACGAGCTTGTCGCGTGGGATTTCCAGATCGACATTCTTGAGATTGTGTTCGCGAGCGCCACGAATCGTGATGGCGCGACTCGCGGGACTCAATTGTTGCCGCTTCGCCTTGATGACTTCGTCCATGATAGGTTTTTCCGGGTGCAGAAGCCGCACCGCGTTTAGGCGCGCCGCGCCGACCAATCCCCGGAGAGGCGCTATCTGTGGCAGTCTATGGAACGTAGATAGAACAGCGGGCAATTTCCAGAGGGCGTCAGCGATCATCCCCGATTTCGTCGGGAGAAGCAGGACGGCTTATCAGTATGCAGCCGTTCGCGGGGTTGCCTGCGGCCCGTGCCTCAAACAAAAAGGCCGGCAAAAGCCGGCCTTTCAAGTTTTCCAAGAACGTCGGATCAGATGCGATCAGTACCGTGCGATGGCTGGGCCACCCCAGCGGTAGTTGATGCGCGCCGTGACGAGGTCCACGTCCTGGCTGATATTGTCGGTTCCAAACAGCGTACCGGCGGCCCCGGCAACGCCATTGTTGATGAAGGTAAGTCTGTTGCCGCCCATAAAGATGTGGTCGTACTCGATTCCGAGCGACCAGTTTGGCGCAAACCCATATTCGAGGCCGACGCCGACCGTAGCGCCCCAGTCGGTGTTGTTGACGTTGTTGGTCACTTGAACGCCGGTTGCGGTAGCAAGGCTCCGGTATCGGTTAGACGTCACGGCAGCGCCGCCCTTCACGTAAAGCAACGTGGCATCCCAGGCGTAACCGATCTGGCCGGTGAACAGGCCGAATGCACCCAGATGGCTGTCGTTGGTGAAGGCGGGGAAGGCGAGGCTGGCACGGCGGCCACTGATATCAGCCCAGTTACCCTGAGCTTCCAGGCCGAACACCCAATTGCTGGTCTGCCAGCGATAGCCGATCTGGCCACCAGCCGTGCCGCCGGTTGCGTCATGGCAACCTTCACTTGCCACGGCAGCACCTGCGGGCGTTGTGAAGTTCCAGCAATTCCTGCTCGATCCCCAGCCGCCGTTCGCGCCGATGTAAAAGCCGCTCCAGTCGTAAATCGCGGCCACCATCGGAGGAGCCTTCGTATATGGACGCGGGGCGAGGTCAGCCGCAGTGGCAGGCGCGGTACCAAGGCCAATGGCGAGAGCACCGACGGCCCCAATCAGAAACTTGTTCATTTCAATCCCCGGATTTTGGCTTAGTTTCAACAACTAAGCGCGAACGCTGGTAGTTACCCCGAAATTTGTGAATCAGTTATACCTTCCGACGCAGCAAATTGCCGTCTCTCAAATGCAACACTCTGGGTCAAATTGTTTGTCCAGCGGGCGGAGGTATCTCGGTGAGCGGTCCGCGCGGACTTTCCGTTTTATCTCTTGTTTATCTCTTGAGAACAAATAAAGAACGGTGTACTTCGATCCGTGGATAACCCGGCGATTAGCCTCTCGGCGCGGCGAGGGGAGTGTAGGCTGCTTGAACGCCGTCACGGCTCGATTTTGAAGCGGCGACGCCCGTTTGGGTTAGCACCGGTTTTGAGCTAGCAATCGGGGATTGGGGACATGGAGAACGGCGATGGCGGGTAGCGTGAACAAAGTTATTCTGATCGGCAATCTCGGAGCCGACCCGGAAATCAAGCGGACCCAGGACGGACGGCCGATTGCCAGCCTGCGGATCGCAACTTCTGAAACCTGGCGCGACAGGACCAGCGGCGAGCGCAAGGAGAAGACAGAGTGGCATCGCGTCGTCATTTTCAACGAAGGCCTCTGCAAGGTTGTTGAGCAGTATCTGAAGAAAGGCTCGAAGGTCTACATCGAGGGTCAGTTGCAGACCCGAAAATGGACCGACCAGAGCGGTGTCGAAAAATACTCCACCGAAGTGGTGCTACAGAATTTCAATTCGACTCTGACAATGCTCGATGGCCGCAACAGCGGCGGTGGCGGCAACTTCGGATCTGACGATTCCGGCGGCGATTTCGGGTCCGGAAGTCCGTCAGGCGGAGCGCAGCGCCGCGCAGCGCCCGCCGGCAGCCACCGCAGCGACATGGACGACGACATTCCGTTTTAGCGAATGAAAATAACCTGGTGTTTACTGCGCCGGTTTTTGGCGATCCCGGCAGGATTCGAACCTGCAACCCGCGGAGTAGAAATCCGCTACTACCGTTCCGAATTGCGCCGAGAACGCAAAGGCTTGTCGGTCGTTGCTGAAGCGCCTCGGGATTTATTACAGGGATTTGCCGCGCTGGTGCGCTCCATGCCCTCGCGCAAATCCTCGACCAGTACGTCGGCATAGAACTCCGCGGTGATCTTGATGTCGGTGTGGCCGAGCAGCTTCTGCACCAGCCGGAGGTTGCCTGTCTCTCGCAGCGTGCGGGTGGCGGCGGTATGGCGCATGTCGTGGATCCTGGCCCTCACGCCGGCTCGCTTCGTCGCGTAGCGCCAGTGTGAGACGAAGCCGTAGACCGTGATGGGGTAGCGGTTGCCTCGGATATATTGCTGGCCGTTCTTGGCGTTCTTGTTGGTGCGGCGGGCGATGAAGGTGAAGACAGCCTCCGGGTGATGGCCGCGGCGGGACCACAGAAGGGCGTAGGCCTCTTTCGTCAGCGGGATCACGCGCGGGATGCCCCCCTTGGTGATGACGCGCACCACGGCCTGCTCAAAGTCGACCTGGGGCCAGCGTAGCAACACGCTGCCGCGGCGAAGCCCGGTGATGACCGCGAAACGCCGCAGTGCCGCATAGTCGGCATCCTCCTCGGCGTCGATCGCAGCCTCCTCGGCGTGGCCGATTTCGCGGATAGGCCGCTTTGTCTCTTTCAGCCAGTGCTTCTCCCATTTCGGCGGTCGCGGCACCACGGCATCCCAGTTGTCGACCGCGCGGTTCATGACCCGGCGCAAGAGCCCCGTGGTGGTCTTGTTGACGCGTTTATTGGTGATCTGGCGCCACAGTTGGGTGCCGTTGTCGTCGCGGCCGTCGCGGACCCGGTCCTTGCGCCGCTCGGCGATCAGGCGGGAGAGTGTGTTGTCGGTAATGTCGTGCAGGAAAGTGCGATCGCCGATGATGTCGCGGATCCGGCCCAACGCATGCTGCATGTCGCGCTCGGCGCCCTGGCTGCCGACCTCGGCCCACCAGCGGTCACAGGCGGCACCGAGCCTTAGGGGTTCGCCCGCGGTGACGGTGATGGATTTGACCAGCTCGCGGGCTTTGGCTTTCTCCGCGGCCTCGACGGCCTTCGCGTCACGTTCACACGTCTTTTTTGTTGATCCGGAAAAGCGATAACCTGAGATTTGAAAGTCGAACTGCCAGTATCGGGAGCCCTTAATGGGGTAGACGGACATTCGGCGATCTCGTGCAGCGTCAGTAGGAATCCTGCGACGTCGGCGGCGGTAAAGACCCAGCGCGGATGCTTCCGGCCGAAGCCCTTGACCCGGCCCCTCAGGTGGCCGGCGTCACGATGCCTCCTTAGGGTCTTCACGTCCATAGGAATGAGGCGGGCCAGCTCCGGCATCCCGAGGGTCGCCGAGTGCATGAATGCGGCCTGCAAGGCGTCGGGTAGGGCCGGGGCTGGCGTCATCGCTCGGCCTCCGGCATTCCGTTGTGCTCGACGCCGTCGAGCAGTCGGCCGGCGGCTTTCTTGCCGACCTCCAGCATCACACGACATCGATGGTTCGGGCCGGGGGGCAGGAAACAGTGAACGGTGCCGTCTTCAGGCTTCACAATGAATGCTGGCGGTCGGTTCATTCGACCCTTGGCGGTATCAAATGGGCCGTCGTCGTCTGTTGGCTCGCGCCAACTGCCCCATTGCTTGAAGAAGAACGGTATGCCGGCGGCGGCGCATTGATCGCGGAGCGCGCGCGCCCAGTCCGGATGCATCGGCCGGGCGCCGGGGCCGGATTCTCCGCCGACGATCACCCAATCGAGTTTACCGATATCGACCCGTTCGGGGCCTTCGCAGCACCCGTCGCAATACACCGTTGCGTCAAGGACGTTCAGGTGTGGGTCGGCAGCGTCGCAGATACAGGACTTGGGGAATGGTAGCCTGCTCAAATCGATCGGTCCGAGCAGCGGCTCCGCGCTAATGAATCTCACCGCCGCCGGCGTCGCCAGCAGATCCGGAATCCGTTCGTCGGCTTCCTTCTGCCGCTCGGTCGAGACGCCGAGCCAGAGGTTGGGGAGGGGCCACGGCACGCGCCGGTGCCCGTGCGGAATGCGGTCGACAATGGTGAGCATTGCTAGACCGACACTGTCCGCGCGGCCTGCGGCAAACCATCGTCGCATCCGCGCACTGCGTTTCGTTAGGCATTGATAGGTGTGTTCCGGTGACATCATCGGTGACGATGCGCAATACGACCAGCAGGGGGAAACGCGATAATGATCGGTGAACTGCAACGGCTTGAGATCGGTCAATTGGTCGGAACGGTTGATCTAGACGCGCTGCACGGTCCGGCATCGGTGCCGATGCAGCCGCAGTGCTGGTTTATCCTGCGCACGCACCCGGGCTGCGAACGCAAGGTGATGCGTGAGTTCGAGCGACGGAATATCAGTGCCTATTGTCCGCGGATCACAAAGCAGCAGCGGGTGACGCGCAGCGTGCGCGGATCGAGCTGGACCTATGAGATCAAGCGGCTTGTCGAGGTACCGCTGTTTCCGCAGCTTGTGTTCGTGCCAGACTTTGAGCGGGTGCCGACTGATATCAGCGGTGTTTCGGGATGGCTCCGGTTTGGTGAATGGCGCGCGCGCATCCCATCGGAGCGCAAAGCGAGGTCAGGCGGTGTGGCCTGCATGGCGGATATCCATGCTTTGGTTGCGATTGCAAACACGCCGCAGAGCAAGCGCGAGGCAAAATTTGATCTCGGCGATCTCGTGCGCATTGTGGATGGACCGTTCCGCGACTTTTCCGGTCGTATTGAACGACTCGACTCCAAAGGGCGACTCAAGGTAGCGATCCAGATATTCGGACGCCTGTCGCCGGCCGTCGTGTCGGAGTGGCAGATCGAACCGTCACAGTATCCAACGGATGTCTGCACGGTTCGTGAGAGGCGAAAGCCTCGGCGAGGCAGCTTTAGCTGCCGTTGAAGGGATTCCGCATAAAAAGCCCCGCCATCGTGCGGGGCTTTTTGCATTTAGGGATGTAGCGGTTGCCATGGCCGTTGCACCTCTAGGGAGTTAGTGGGCGCCGTCTTGCAGCAAGCAGGCGGCGTCATACGTTTAGGGTATGCGGTAGTGCTCATGACTATCGCCCGCCCAGATCGGGCGTTTCCTGTGTGACTTGGCCTGCCGGCCTCCATGCCGTGCAGGCCTTTCTTTTGAATGTGGGAACGCTTCCGTGGAAGGCTTGGTACAAGACGGCACGATGGCGGGCGCTTCGCCACGCCGTATTTCTGCGTGATCTCTATACCTGCAGGAAGTGTGGCAAGGCCGAGCCCAACACGTCCCTTCTCGTGTGCGACCACAAATCCCCGCATCGTGGTGATAAGAAGCTGTTCTGGGATGAGCGCAACCTGCAGACGCTCTGCAAGGCGTGCCATGACCGGTTCAAGCAGTCCGAGGAGCAGGGAAGCTTGCACACCCGCGGCGTCTGGTACTGAGCGATGGGGTGGGGGGTAGGCAATTCCTCTCGACCCCCCGATCCTCCCGGACCGGCCTCTCCCTCATTCGCAGGTTTTTTTCTGATGGGCGTGAATTTCGACCTCTTTGGCGATCCAGTCGCGGCCAATCATGGCGAGCGCGGTCGGCCTGCCCATGTTCCGACCCAGCAAAACCGGAATCGCGTCAGCATGTTAGTCGGGCTCGGATGGAGCAATGAGCGCATCGCGGGCGCTATGCTCATCACTCTGCCGACGTTGCGGAAGTATTATTTTTCCGAGCTGAAGTTGAGGGAGGTCGCGCGCGATCGTCTCGATGCTCGGCTCGCGATGAAGCTCTGGGAACAGGTAGAGGCTGGCAACGTCGGGGCGATGCGGGAATTCCGGAAAGTCCAGGAGCACAACGATCTGATGCTCTTTGGCCAGCGGCGCTCGGCGGTAGATGAAAAGCCGGCCGATAGGATCGGAAAAAAGGAAGCGGCGATCATGGCCGCGCAAAATCCCGATCAGGGGTCGCGTCTCGGTGAATTGATGGCGCTCCGGCAGGATCAGCAGCGGCTGAACTCGTGACGACGCGTGCGGAGCGGTTAGCGGAAGCCGAGCGGGCGGCATGGGCGGCTCGCGAGCGATCTATCCTCGAGCTTATGCCGACAGGGATTCCGGTCAATGTTGAGGCGGCTTGGCGGTCGCTTGCTGCGACGTTCGCGGACGATCCGCCAAGTTGGACACCGTCTCCGCGGTACCGCGCGTTGATCAACGAGTACTGCGTTGAGAGTTGTCGAATTGCCGACTACCGGGCGCAACTCAAGGCCATCAACCTTGAAGTCTATCGCGAGAAAACGCCGACCGGCGAACGCGTGAAGGTTCACCCCTACGTGCCGTTGCTCGATGCGGCGCTGAAGCGACAGCACGCGCTGCTTGCTTTGCTGGATATGTCGCCGGCTGCGCGACGAAAGTTGTTTGATGCCTAAGAAGACAAAGAAAACCGACGCGTCGCCCGTTGCGACCGAGCAGCTCGCGCCGCGTGAGCTGCCGTATCGTATTCGCGAGGAGGTCTGGCCGATCAGCCAGATTCGTCCGTATGAGCGGAACGCCAAGCTGCACCCGCAAGAGCAGATCGACAAGATTCGCGCGTCCTATCGCGAGTTCGGCGAGGTGCAGCGGCTGTTTGTCGATGCGGATGGCGAATTGATCGCCGGCCATGGCCGCCATCAGGCGTTGCTGCAGGAGAACGTGTCCGAGGTCCGCGTAGCGATCGCGGTCGACTGGACGGAAGAGCAGAAGCGGCGTTTCCGCCTGCTCGACAATCAGCTGAACCTTGCGACCGGCTACGATGAAAAGGCGCTGAAACTGGAGATCGTCGAGCTGGATTCGCTCGGCGTCGACGTTTCCATGCTCGGTTTCGAGCCTGGTCGGATCGCGGGTTTGTTGCACCAGGCGCCCGCGGGGCTCACCGATCCGGATGAGGTGCCGGCCGAACCGACATCGCCGGCGTCGCGTCGCGGCGATGTCTGGATTCTCGGCCGTCATCGCATCACATGCGGCGACTCGACCAATCCCGCCGATGCCGAGCGTGTGCTCGGCGGTGCGCGTCCGCTGCTGATGGTCACTGATCCGCCCTATGGGGTGAAGTATGACGCGGCCTGGCGCCAGCAGACCGGACATAGTTCGAAGGATGCCGCGACGGGGAAGGTGCTGAACGATGCGGCCGCACCGCGTCGTTGAATGTCGGTAATGGCTTTAAGCCAGCCGACGGCCCCTCTTGGCAATGGAACGGCTCTCTCGACAAGCCAACGCTGACGCCTAGCATGCATCACGTCGGCCATTGGCACGGCTGGCGCACGGACGGCATATGGAGGAGACATGGAGGGCTGCGCGGTGCGCAGCGGATGTCCTCTGCTCGCCTACCGCGAAGTTGCCGACTGCGCTGTTCGGGTGCAGATCAAGCAGGGGCGAGAGGGCCAAATAGCATTCCCGTGAATTATTTCGGCGGCTGAAGCTCCGGCGAGTTCACCGCAATCGCGAGCGTTCGCTCGGTACTCTTCCGAGTTTGCTCAACATAAATCATTCCGGCTCTGGAACCGCTTTTTGGGCGGCAGCACCATTTCCACGATCGTCAGGATCATCTCGAGATCTCGCTGCACGGCGGTCATGTCGTCGCTCCGCAAAGCAACGCTGACCAGCGTCTGGATATCGGCCAGGGCTTCCGTCGGATCCAACGTGGGACCGTTATCGCCCATTCAAACCTCCGTGCTAGGTCGTTGTTTCGGCCATCGAGCTACGCCGATTTTGTCATCCGTTGGCTGAGGGCTGTGGTCAGGCGTCCTTCAAAGTCATGTCGCTGCTCGCTAATGGAGGCTCGAACGTATTGCCTTCGGAAGCGATGCCACGTGCTTCGTCGGCTTCCATGCCATCAATGTTGCAGTCCTTGAACGTGCACCCTGTGAAGGCAATCTGCTCTGTGTCGGCATCCATCAGCAGTGTGCACTTGACAAAGGTGCACTCGTCGAACCGACAAAAATTGATTCGGCCGCGAAAATCAAAGCTCTCAGTGAAAAAGACCTCATTCCACACGACGCGCTCTTCATTGATTTTAAGCATCTAAGCCTGGCCATTTTTAGTGTATTGGATTTACATACACTTAATAGTTGTGTGTTTCAACTTGCCGTATGACACATTTCTCTCTACGCCACGCCTTGTGCCTTCCGCGCTTTGCCCGCTGCATCCGCGCCGCGTCCGCGGTCGAATTCGCGATGCTTCTGCCGCTGTTCCTGGTGCTGGTGTTCGGCATCGTCGTGTTCGGCGTCTACTTCACCATGGTGCATGGTGTGCAGCAACTTGCCGCGGAAGCAGCGCGTTCGTCGGTCGCGGGCCTGAGCGAGACAGAACGCATCAGCCTTGCCGAAAACTACGTCACGACGAATGCCGGGTCGTATCCTCTGTTGCAGCCCGGACATCTCACCGTCAACGCGGCAACCTCCGGCAGCGACGTCTTCGTCGTCACCGTCAACTACGACGCCTCCGACAACCTCATTTTCACGCTGCCGTTCGTGCCGACGCCGCCTTCGATCATCATCCGCTCAGCGGCGATTCCGTTCGGCGGCTTTTGAGGAGACGCACGATGTGGAACCTGCTTCAGCGCTTCATTTCGGATACGCGCGGCAATTTCGCGATCATGGGAGCCGGGTGCATGGTGCTGGTGCTCGGCTGCACCGCGCTCGGCGTGGATGTCGGGTCGATCTATGCCGACCGCCGTAAGGCGCAGAGTGCCGCCGACCTTGCGGCCATTGTCGCCGCAGGCAACCTTGGCAAAGCCACGAGCGCGGCCGCCGCCACCGTGACGGCCAACGGCTATCCGGCGAGCGCGCTGATTTCGGTCGAACTCGGCAGCTATGCCGCGAACGCCGCGCTGGCGCCGCAGGCGCGCTTCGTCACCCCCTCGAGCGGCGCAGCCAACGCAGCACGGGTTACGTTGCATACCGAGACGCCGCTTTATTTCGCGCGCATGTTCACCGGCGGCAAGAATCACTTCGACATCACCAGCAGGGCAACGGCCGCGAGCACCGCGCTTGCCTCGTTCGCGATCGGCTCACGGCTGGTCTCGCTCAATGGTGGCCTGCTTAATGCGATGCTTGGCCGAATGCTCGGCACGACGCTGTCGCTTTCGGCGATGGACTATCAGGCGCTGATCGACGCTCACATCGACGCCTTCGATTTCATCAATGCGCTGGCGACGCGGCTCGACCTGACCGGCGTCACCTACGACTCCGTGCTGTCCGGCGACGTGAAGGTCGGCGACATCGTGGCGGCGATGCTGAGCGCGCAGCAGGCGGCGAACGGCATAAATGCCGCGACCACGGCGCTGTCGAAGGTCTCGTTGGCGCTTGCCGGGCTAACCACCACCATCGTGCCGGGGAAGCTGATCGACGTCGGCCCTTATGCGGCGATGACGGTCGGCTCAAAACCGAAAACAGGCGTCAGCGTCTCGGCGTTCGATCTGCTTTCGGCGACCGGTGCGATCGCCAATGGCAGCAACCAGATCGCGGCCTCCGTCAATCTCGGATTACCCGGCATCGCCAGCGTCTCCGTGATGGCGACGGTCGGTGAACGCCCGCAAGGGACAAGCTGGATG
This sequence comes from Nitrobacter sp. TKz-YC02, assembly GCF_049852135.1. Taxonomy (NCBI): domain Bacteria; kingdom Pseudomonadati; phylum Pseudomonadota; class Alphaproteobacteria; order Hyphomicrobiales; family Nitrobacteraceae; genus Nitrobacter; species Nitrobacter sp. TKz-YC02. The sequence goes on along the minus strand of NZ_CP180728.1, from coordinate 1,731,509 downwards.
ACGGTCGGGACTGAAGGCGCGAGCGTGCACACGGCGCAGACCCGCGTGCTGGTATCGATCAAGTTGCTCGGCAGCGGCCCGGTGGCGGCCGTCAATCTTCCGGTCTATGTCGAGGTCGCCTCTGGCACGGCCACGCTGAACGCCGTGAGCTGCGGCCGCCCCGATATCAGCACCTCCAGCGTCACGCTCGGCGTCACGCCCGGCATCGTCGACGCCTGGATCGGCAATGTGTCGGCGGCCGAGATGACCAACTTCACCAGCAAGCCGGACCCGGGCGCGGCGACGCTGGTCAATCTGGACACCGTCACCGTGACAGGCCGCGCCCATGCCGGCATGGGCAACGTCAGGCCGACGCCGGTGTCCTTCAGTTATGCAGACATTGCCGCGCTGACAAAAAAGACGGTGACCACCTCGGATTTCACCGCGTCGCTGACCGCGAGCCTGCTCGGCGACCTCTCGCTCAAGATCAATGTGGGGCCGCTGGGCCTGCCCATCCCCGGTCTCGGGCCGGCCGTGACGGGCATCATCAGCGGCGCCACGGCGTCGATCGATCAGGTGCTGGCGCAGGTGTTGGCGACGCTCGGCGTCGGCATCGGGCAGGCAGATGTCTGGGTCTCCGGCATCCGCTGCGACGGAGCGGTGCTGGTGAACTAGAATTTAGGCGGATGGCGGTTGCATTGAAGCCATGCACATAAAAAACCCGCCGCCCGAATCAATCGGCAGCGGGTCTTGTACGCGTTACTGGCCCTTGCGGGTTGTCGATAATGGCAATCATTTCATTGCGCAGCCGGGCGATTGCCGCAGATCTGCCGGCCAAGTTCCTTGGCACCGGCTTCGACGTCGCCCAAATGTGCGAAGGGGAGTTTCCGGACGGTCTGGTTCGGACCTAGTTGATAAGTATCGCGATTCGGTCCCGCAACCTCGGGATTTTCCTCGGGACTTTTTGGTCCCGAATCGTCCCCGAAGGTCTACATTTGTCCCATTCTGCTCTCTTTATTCTGGCTGGCTGCCTGATATATGCGATTGATGTTATTGACTTATTTTGGCGATCCCGGCAGGATTCGAACCTGCAACCCGCGGAGTAGAAATCCGCTACTCTATCCAGTTGAGCTACGGGACCGTTTAAAGCTTCATCTCCCAAAAGCTTCATCTCACCGCAATATGAAAAAACCGCCTTCGCGCCAAGTCCGATCCGAACCATTTCGATCGGGCCGGCGACAAACACGTGCGATCCGTTCGTCTCGAGTGCGTACAGACGCCTCGTACGGGCAGTCCGAGGACGATGAATCGGAATTTTTTAGCGCTGGACTTATACTGTAGCGACACGGGGCAAGGCAATGAACCTGCTACATTTTCGTGCATTTTTGGGCACGGGTGGTTTGATTCTGACATCCGCATCCCGTTCAGGCCGGTGTCGCGAAGTTAAAAACGAACGACCAACAGCAAATATAACCTGTTAGTGGAGTTTTGGCCGTGATCGTGTTTCGGACTCGCGGCTCATGGATCGCAAGTGTCAAATTCGATTTCGATCCCGCACAGCGCAGAACTCTGACCCGGGAACACCCCAGCGACATTTGTGCGCGCAGGAGCTTTTTATGACCAGGATGGTTCGCGCCGTAGCCCTCTGTGCGACCTTACTAATCGGGCTTGGATCGTCTGCCCTGGCGGCAGATAAAGCCTTCAAGCGGGATGATCTTGCCGACGCGGCAATCAAGCTCGAGGCTCAGATCAAGAGCGAAGCGGGCACTATCACCAAATTGGCCCCGACTTTGCGCGCCGATGCCGACGCGGCCTTCAAACGAGCCGATTTTCGCAGCGGTCTTCAGATACTCGGCCAGATCGCAACGGTCGTACCAGCCGACAGCGGCAACTGGCTGCGCCTGGCACGGACAATCTTCCAGATCAGACCCACCACAAGTCAGGAACAGACCTTCCTGCTCGAGCGAGCGTCCACCGCCGCCTATCTCGCCTACCAGCGGGCGAACGATTCTGCTGTCGAGGCCGATGCATTAGCGGTTCTCGGACGCGCATTTTCGGATCGAAAGCTGTGGCGGCCAGCCCTCGACACGTTGCGGCTCTCGCTCGATCTGCGCGAGGTCGCCGATGTTCGCGCGCAGTATGAAAAAATGCGAGACGACCACGGCTTTCGGCTGCTCGATTACACCGTGGATTCGGACTCGGCATCGCCTCGAGTCTGTTTCCAGTTCTCTGAGGATCTTGCCAAGAGGACCGACTTTTCACCATTCGTGACCCTGGCCGGGGTCGACCGACCGGCGCTGTCCTCGGAAGACAGACAGCTTTGTGTCGAGGGCCTCAAGCACGGTGAGCGCTACAACATCCATCTGCGCTCCGGACTGCCATCGACCGTGAAGGAGAGTCTGCCGAAATCCGCTGAATTCAACGTCTATGTGCGCGACCGTAAGCCCTTCGTCCGCTTCACCGGACGGGCCTACGTGCTGCCGCGCGTTGGCCAGCGCGGCATCCCGCTGGTCAGCGTCAACACCCAGACGGTGACCGTCAAGGTGTTCCGGATCGGCGACCGCAATCTCATCAATACCGTTGTCGACAGCGATTTTCAGAAGACGCTCAACGGCTATCAGTTGCTCAATCTCGGCAACGAACGCGGGATCAAGGTCTGGTCCGGCGAGGTTGCGACGGCCTCCACGCTGAACGCCGATGTGACGACCGCGTTTCCGGTCGATGAAGCGCTTGGAAACCTCCAACCCGGCGTTTATGTGATGACGGCCGCGCCCAAGGGTCAGGCCTCGATGGAGGACGAAGAGTCCGGCTCGCTGGCGACTCAGTGGTTCATCGTCTCGGACCTTGGCCTGACCGCCTATTCAGGCAATGACGGCATCCACGTATTCGTCAATTCGCTGGCGACAACCGATGCTGTGGACAAAGCGGAAGTCCGCCTGGTCGCACGCAACAATGAAATCCTTGCAACCCGCAAGACGGATGAGTCAGGTCACGCGCTGTTTGAGCCCGGGTTGGCTCGAGGCGAAGGAGGGCAGTCGCCTGCGCTGCTGACAGTCAGCACCGACAAGGCCGATTATGCATTCCTCAGCCTGAAGTCGAATGCATTCGATTTGACGGATCGCGGCGTTTCGGGCCGCGCCGTGCCTGCCGGGGCCGACGCGTTTGTTTACGCCGAACGTGGCGTCTATCGCTCCGGGGAGACTGTCTTTCTCACGGCGCTGTTGCGCGACGGGCAGGGCAATGCCGTGACCGGCGGTCCGCTGACGCTAGTGGTCGAACGGCCCGACGGGGTCGAATTCCGCCGCTCTGTCCTGGCCGATCAAGGTGCGGGCGGGCGAAGCCTGACGCTGCCGCTCAATTCAGCGGTCCCGACCGGGACATGGCGGGTTCGCGCCTTCACTGACCCGAAGGGACCGTCAGTCGGCGAAACCACCTTCATGGTTGAGGACTATGTCCCAGACCGGATTGAATTCGACTTAACAACCAAGGCGAAACAGATTGCCGCTGATGCTCCGGTAGAACTCAAGGTCGACGGCCATTTCCTTTATGGTGCTCCCGCATCCGGCTTGCAGATCGAAGGCGATTTGCTGGTGGCACCTGCCGAAAGCCGTCCAGGATATGCCGGATATCAATTCGGCGTGCCCGGCGACGAGGCGACCAGTAACGAGCGCACGCCGATCGAGAACCTGCCCGAAGCTGATGCTAACGGCGCCGCAACGTTCCCGGTCAGCCTCGCAACACCGTCCTCGTCGAGCCAACAGCAGGAAGCACAGATTTTCGTTCGCATGGCGGAGGCCGGCGGACGCGCGGTCGAGCGGAAAATCGTGCTTCCGGTGAAACCGCCCAGCGCCATGATCGGCGTCAAACCGTTGTTTGCCGACAAGAACGTCGCAGAGGGAGACAAGGCCAGCTTCGATGTCGTCTTTGTCGCACCGGACGGAACGTCGCTTGCCCGCAAGGGTCTCCGCTACGAATTGCTCAAGCTGGAGAGTCGCTATCAGTGGTATCGTCAGAATTCGTATTGGGAATACGAGCCAGTGAAGTCGACCAGACGGGTGGCCGACGGAGATCTGACGATTGCCGCCGACAAGCCTGCGCGGATCGAACTCTCTCCACAGTCGGGACGCTACCGACTCGACGTCAAATCGTCCGATCCCAATGGTCCGCTGACATCCATTCAATTTGACGTCGGCTGGTATTCCGACGGCAGCGCCGACACGCCTGACCTGCTGGAAACCTCGATCGACAAGCCAGATCACCAGTCCGGCGACACCATGATCGTTTCGGTCAATGCCCGGACCGCCGGCAAACTGACGATCAATGTTCTCGGCGACCGGCTGTTGACCACCCAAACCGCCGACGTCAAGGAAGGCACGTCCCAGGTCAAAATTCCGATCGGCAAGGACTGGGGCACCGGGGCCTATGTGGTGGCAACGCTTCGGCGGCCACTCGACGTCGCCGCACAGCGGATGCCCGGCCGCGCGATCGGCATCAAGTGGTTCGGCATCGACAGGACCGCGCGCAGCCTTTCGGTCAATCTCTCGCCGCCGACATTGGTGCGGCCGTCGACGACGCTAAGGCTGCCTGTGAAGATCGGTGGCCTAAGCCCTGGCGAAGACGCCAAGATCGTCGTTACCGCGGTTGACGTCGGTATCCTCAATCTCACTAACTACAAACCTCCCGCGCCCGACGACTACTATCTCGGTCAGCGTCGTATGACGTCTGAAATCCGAGACCTTTACGGACAACTGATTGACGGCATGCAGGGGACGCGCGGCCAACTCAGGACCGGCGGCGATTCGGCCGGAGCGGAGTTGCAGGGCAGCCCGCCGACGCAGAAGCCGCTCGCGCTCTATTCCGGAATCGTCACGGTGGCAACAGACGGCACGGCTGAGGTCAGCTTCGACATCCCGGAATTCGCTGGCACTGCGCGAGTGATGGCGGTCGCGTGGAGTGCAACCAAGCTCGGCCGTGCGACGGTCGATGTCACGGTGCGTGATCCGGTGGTGTTGACGGCGACGCTGCCGCGCTTTCTGTTGACCGGCGATCAGGGCACCCTGACTTTCGACCTCGACAATGTCGAAGGTCCGCCCGGCGACTACGTTATCAACGTCAAGACCTCGGGGCCCGTGAAGATGGCGGGCAACGCCAAGACCACGATCAAACTCGCGGCTAAGCAGCGCAAATCGATGGCGCTGACGCTTGGTGCCGGCGGCTCTTCCGGCGCTGCCCAATTCGACATCGATATCAAGGGGCCGAACGGCCTGACGGTCGCGCGGCACTATGATCTCGAGGTCAAGCCGGCGACCCAGATCCTGGCGCGCCGCTCTGTCCGAACGCTGGCAAAAGGCGAGAGCCTGACGCTGACCTCGGACATGTTCTCCGACCTCGTGGCGGGGACGGGAGGAGTATCGGTGTCGGTCGGACTGTCTTCGGCGCTGGATGCGGCGAGTGTCCTGAAGGCGCTCGATCGCTATCCCTTCGGCTGCTCTGAGCAGATCGCAAGCCGGGCGATGCCGCTGCTCTATGTCAACGATCTCGCCGCCAACGCACACCTCGCGATGGATACCAGTGTCGACGATCGCATCAAGAGCTCGATCGAGCGCCTGCTGGCCCGGCAAGGCTCCAATGGTTCGTTCGGCTTATGGTCGTCCGGCGGCGAGGATTCCTGGCTCGACGCTTACGTCATGGACTTCATGACCCGCGCGCGAGAGAAGGGCTTCTCCGTCCCCGATACGCCGTTCAAGAGCGCGCTCGACCGCATCCGCAACTCGGTTGTGAATGCAGCCGAGCCCGAGAAGGACGGCGGTCGCGATCTGGCTTACGGACTTTATATTCTCGCCAGGAACGGTGCCGCCCCGATCGGGGATTTGCGTTATCTCGCCGATACCAAACTGACCAATCTGGCGACACCCATCGCCAAGGCGCAACTTGCCGCGGCGCTTGCTCTGGTCGGCGACCGGGCGCGGGCGGAACGCGTTTATGCCGCAGCGGTACAAAGTCTGGCGCCCAAACCGGCTATCGAATTCGGCCGGCCGGACTATGGCTCGGCACTGCGCGATGCTGCCGCGCTGGTATCGCTGGCAAGTGAGGGCAGTGCGCCGCGAGCCACGATCACGCAAGCTGTGCAGCGGGTGGAGGCGGCGCGGGGGTTGACGCCCTCAACCTCAACACAAGAGAACGCGTGGCTGGTCCTGGCGGCGCGGGCGCTTGCGAAAGAATCGATGTCGCTCGATGTCGGCGGCGCGCCCGTTAAAGCCGCGCTTTATCGCAGCTACAAGACAGCCGAGGTGGCCGACAAGCCGATCAAGATCACCAACACGGGCGAGGCGCCGGTGCAGGTGGTGATTTCCGTGGCCGGCGCGCCCGCCACTCCCGAACCAGCTGCTTCGAATGGCTTCGTGATTGAGCGTAACTATTTCAATCTCGACGGAACGCCCGCGGATCCGGCGCAGGCCACGCAGAACGAACGGTTCGCCGTCGTTCTCAGGATCACCGAAGCCAAGCCGGAATACGGCCACATCATGGTGGCCGACTATCTTCCGGCAGGATTCGAAATCGACAATCCTCATCTGGTTTCGTCCGGCGACACCGGTACGCTCGACTGGATCGAGGACGGCAAGGAACCGGTCAGCACTGAATTCCGCGACGATCGGTTCACCGCAGCCGTCGATCGCGCTGCTAATGACAAGGCGGTGTTCACCGTGGCCTATGTCGTGCGCGCTGTATCACCGGGCAAATACGTTCTGCCGCAAGCGTACGTGGAAGACATGTACAATCCATCGCGTTACGGCCGCACCGGCACTGGCCGTGTGGAGGTGCGTTCCGCGAAATGACCGCGCCTGACACCCCAGCAACGAAGGTACAGTCGCGTCGCTGGCGGCGGTTGAAGCTGGCAGCGTCAGCCCTCGCCATCGTCGCTATGGTAATCACCGGCGCTGTCGCGAGCTGGATCGTCTCGTTGGGACCTCTGCCGTTGGCGAACGCGCGCGAGGTTTCGACGACGGTGCTCGACCGCAACAGCAAATTGCTGCGCGCGTTCGCAATGGCCGACGGCCGGTGGCGATTGCCGGTCGATGCCAGCACCGATGTTGATCCCGGATATCTCAACCTACTGCTAGGTTATGAAGACCAGCGGTTCTATTCGCATTTGGGCGTCGACCCGCTCGCACTCGGCCGCGCGGCACGGCAACTCCTGATCCGGGGCCACATCGTCTCAGGCGGGTCGACCATCACGATGCAACTCGCCAGGCTGATCGAACCGCGCCAACGCCGCTCGATCTACGCCAAGCTGCATCAGATCGTACGTGCGTTCCAAATCGAGCACGAGCTTTCCAAGGATGAAATCCTCGACCTGTATCTGACGCTCGCGCCGTTTGGCGGCAACCTCGAAGGTATCCGCGCGGCGTCACTTGCCTATTTCGGCAAGGAGCCGAAACGGCTGTCGCTGGCAGAGTCGGCTTTGCTGGTGGCCTTGCCCCAATCGCCGGAACGGCGGCGCCTCGACAGACATCCCGCCACTGCGCGCGCGGCCCGCGACCGTGTGCTCATGCGTATGGTCGAGGATGCACGCATCGGTGCGGACGATGCCAAGCGAGCCCTGGCGGTGCCTGTCATGCGGATGCGCCAGCCGTTTCCCATGCTGGCGCCACATTCGGCGGATCAGGCGCTGGCCACCAACAAGGATTCGAAGCTCATCAGGCTAACGCTGGAGTCCGGATTACAGCGGCAGCTCGAAGCACTGGCGCGCGACCGCGCTGCTGCACTCGGACCGGAAATTTCGGTCGGCATCGTCGCAGTGGACAATGCCACCGGCAATGTGATGGCCCATGTCGGCTCGGCGGATTATTTTAACGAGCGGCTTGCCGGCCAGGTGGATATGACGCGGGCGGTGCGCTCGCCGGGATCGACCCTGAAGCCATTTATCTATGGACTAGCGTTCGAAGACGGGCTTGTTCATCCGGATAGCCTGATCGACGATCATCCGGTCCGATTTGGCAGCTACGCGCCGGAAAACTTCGATATGACGTTTCAGGGCACCGTTCCGGTGCGCCGGGCTCTGCAATTATCGCTCAACGTTCCGGCAATCGAACTGCTCGATCGTGTCGGCGCCAGCCGCCTGTCGTCGCGACTGAAACAGGCGGGCACCAGTCTGGTGCTCCCCAAGGACGAAGCTCCGGGTCTGGCGATGGGACTGGGCGGCGTCGGCGTCACGCTCCATGACTTGGTGCAAGTCTATTCCGGCATTCCCCGGCTGGGCAATGTAATGCCTTTGCGCGAGTTCGAGCGCAGCGACTCTGGTGTCCGCGAGCCGTTGCGACTGCTGGACCCCGTTGCCGCCTGGCAGGTCGGCAATGTCCTGCTGGGAACACCCCCACCGGAAAACGCGGTCCGGAACCGGATCGCTTTCAAGACCGGCACGAGTTACGGCTATCGCGATGCTTGGTCTGTCGGCTTCGACGGCCGCATGACGATCGGCGTTTGGGTCGGACGCCCTGACGGCGCCCCGGTTCCCGGTCTTATCGGACGTGTCGCGGCCGCGCCCATTCTGTTCGATGCATTCGCTCGCACCGGCAGCTTGCTTGCCCCGCTCCCCAAGGCTCCGCACGGAACTCTGACCATCGCCAATAATGCAAAGCTTCCACTTCCATTGCGCCGGTTTCGCTCTGCTGATGAACTCATCCGGACGGACAACAATGAGCGCCGGCTCCATATCCAGTTTCCGTTGAATGGCTCGCGGATCGATGCCGGGGCAGGGCAGGGAACGCTGTCTCCGCTGCCAGTGAAAGTGACGGGCGGCAGTCTGCCTATGACGATGCTGGTCAACGGGAAAGCGGTCGGAGCGATCGACGGCCGTCGCCAGCGGATGATCGACCCTCCTGGGCCGGGCTTCGTCCGGCTGACCGTGATGGACGCGGCTGGCACCGCGGACACAGTTACGGTCAGAATTCAATAGCAGCCGGCTCAGCGGTTGTCCCTGCCTCGGGTTCAGCGTATGCGGAAATCCCATGGCCAAGACCCTTCCCCACCCCCAATTTGGACAACCGCGCGAGCCGAAGAACCCGGTGGGTAGGGGACGGGGGCTGGCGAACGTGCTCGACTCTGTCGCCGCCAGTCAGGGCAGATCGATATTATTTCTGGCGATCGTTGGCCTGCTGTTCTTTCTGCCTGGTTTCTTCAACATCCCGCCAATCGATCGCGACGAGGCCCGTTTCGCCCAAGCGACCAAACAGATGGTGGAGACCGGCGATTTCGTCGACATCCGATTTCAGGACGAAGTGCGTTACAAGAAACCGGTCGGCATTTACTGGCTGCAGGCAGCAGCCGTCGAGACGGCGTCATCTCTCGGCCTACCGCGCGCGCAGATCCGCATCTGGCTCTATCGCGTGCCCTCCCTGATCGGCGCAATTGGCGCGGTGCTTTTGACCTATTGGGCGGCGCTCGCTTTCATAACGCGACGGGGCGCTGTTTTGGCCGGACTGATCATGTGCAGTTCGGTCCTGCTCGGAGTGGAAGCGCGGCTCGCGAAGACTGATGCCATGCTGTTGCTGACAATCGTTGCAGCGATGGGTGCGCTTGCGCGAATCTATCTGTCATCTCAACGGCGCGAGAACCCCGAGCATCCGTCCTGGATACATCCGGCGATCTTCTGGACCGCGCTCGCCGGGGGAATCCTGCTCAAGGGTCCGTTGATCCTGATGTTCGTGGGATTGACGATCGGGACCCTCGCCATACTCGATCGCTCCGCGTCATGGCTTTGGCGGCTACGGTCAGTCTGGGGGCTGATGTGGATGCTTGTCCTCGTCATGCCGTGGTTTGTTGCGATTTTTCTCCGCGCAGGCGACACGTTTTTCACGCAGTCGATCGGCGGCGACATGCTGAGCAAATTCGCGGCTCAAGAATCACATGGAGCGCCGCCAGGCATATACTTCCTGCTGTTCTGGATCACCTTCTGGCCCGGCGCACCGCTCGCAGGGCTGGCGGCGCCCGCGGTCTGGCGCACGCGGCGAAAGCCGGAGGTGCAGTTTCTGCTTGCGTGGCTGGTTCCCTCATGGATCGTGTTTGAACTCGTTTTGACGAAGCTACCGCACTATGTGCTGCCGCTGTATCCCGCGGTCGCGATCCTGTCGGTTTGGGCACTGGAGCGCCACGTCCTGTCCCGTTCATGGCTGACGAAAGGCACGGCGTGGTGGTTTGCCATCCCTGCGATGACCCTCGTGCTCGCAATCGTCGCGACCATTACCTTAACGCGTCAGCCGGTTTTCCTGGCGTGGCCGTTCGCCGCGGCGGCTTTGATTTCCGGCCTGTTCGCCTGGTGGCTCTACGATGACTATAACGCGGAACGCTCCCTGCTGAATGCGATTTTGGCAGCGCTGTTCCTGAGCACTTCCGTTTACGGGATCATAGTCGCTGCGCTGACGCCATTATTCCCGAGTCCCGAAGTCGCGCGCGCGCTGCGAAATGTCGAATGTGTTGGACCGAAAGCAGCGGCGGCTGGCTACCATGAGCCAAGTCTGGTGTTCATGACGGGGACGTCGACGCTGCTGACCGACGGCTCCGGGGCCGCCGATTTTCTCAGCTATGGAAGCTGCCGGTTCGCGCTTGTCGAATCCCGTTCCGAAAGAGCCTTCGCGCAGCGCGCCGAGGCGATCGGCTTGCGCTATAACGTTGCAACGCGCATCGACGGTTTCAATTTCTCACAGGGCAAGGCGATTTCAATCGCCATCTTCCGCTCTGAGGGAACGCGTTAGATATCAGGGTGGCCACACGATGTGGCGATAGACCACCTTCGCCTTTATTATATGCCGGATGTTGTTCTTACGATTGGTGTGGACAACATAAATTCTTCGCTCGCCGAAATTTCCCATCTCAAAAGTGTTGCCCGCAACGCTTACGCGCCATAAGAAGCGGACGCGGCTAGGGTCTTTCACCGTTTCGCGGAAACGGTGAAAGACTCTGTCTTTTTGATGACGCGCTTTCTTCACGCGAACCGGATTTCACTTCGCTCGAAAACGCTATAGGCCAGCTTTTCGTGGGCTTTGATTAGCGGACCAATCGGACAATGAACGACGACATGTCCACCAGCACGACTGCGCCGACGATTTCCATAGTTGTGCCTGTGCGCAACGAGGCGGACAATATCGCACCCTTAATCGACGAGATCTCTGCCGCGCTCGACGGCCGGTGGGACTACGAGATTGTCTATGTCGACGACGGCTCCGCCGATGCAACCGCCCAGCGTTTGGCTACGATCATGGCTCAGCGTAAGAATGTGCGCCAGATTCGTCACGAAAAGTCATCGGGTCAATCGGCAGCGGTTCGGACCGGGGTACGGGCCGCGCGCGGTTCGATCGTTGTGACGCTCGATGGCGACGGTCAGAACAATCCGGAATTTCTGCCGGAACTCATAATGGCGATCGAGAAGGGTGAGGGCCGCATTGGTCTCGCCGCCGGCCAACGCGTCGGCCGCAAGGATACCGGATTCAAGAAATTCCAGTCGCGAGTCGCCAACAAGGTGCGAAGCCGAGTGCTGAGCGACGGAACGCGCGACACCGGTTGCGGGCTGAAGGCCTTTCGACGGGAGGTGTTTCTGTCCCTCCCTTATTTCGACGGCCTGCACCGTTTCCTCCCGGCACTGGTGCGGCGAGAGGGCTATGACATCACCTATGTCGACGTGATCGACCGGCAGCGACGTTCAGGCGTGTCGAATTATGGATTCTTCGACCGCCTGTGGATCGGAATCATCGACCTCGCCGGTGTGTGGTGGCTCATCCGCCGTAAGAAATCGACACCCGTGGCAACCGAGGTAATGCGTCATGACTGACATCTTCGAGATGCTGACGAGCTATTTCTACGACGTGTTCGTAACCAATTTTGATGGCTGGGTCGTTCTCGGTTTTGTTGCGCAGGGTTTTTTTACCATGCGGTTCGTCGTGCAATGGATTGCATCTGAACGCGCACGAAAGAGCGTGATCCCCGTGGCGTTCTGGTTCTTCTCGATAGGAGGCGGGATTCTTCTTTTGATTTACGCTCTTTACCGACGAGATCCGGTGTTCATCGCCGGCCAGGCTCTCGGTCTCATTGTTTATTTTCGCAACGTGTACTTCATCATTCTCAATGGACGCCAATCATCGACGTGAGAAACAACAAAAAGCGCGAGGCAGAAGCATCTTTCATTGCCGGGCGTTGAAGGCCGCGAATCCCCGTTCGAGATCGGCCTTGAGATCGTCCAAATTCTCAAGGCCGATGTGTAGTCGTAGCGTTGGCCCGCCCGGCGTCCAGTTCGTCGCGGTCCGATACGTAGCGCAATCGAAGGGAATAATGAGACTTTCGAAGCCTCCCCAAGAGTAACCCATGCCAAACAGCTTCAGCGTATCGAGCAGCGCATCGACCGCTTGTTGTGGCGCGGGTTTGAGGACGATGCTGAACAATCCCGATGCGCCGGTGAAATCCCGTTTCCAGATCGCATGACCGGGATCGTCCGATAATGCGGGATGCAAAATACTTGCAACTTCCGGCCGCCGAGCAAGCCACTGCGCCATGTCGATCGCAGCCTGCTGGTGATGATAAAGCCTTACCGCAAGAGTGCGTAATCCCCGCAAGGCCAAAAACACGTCGTCAGGACCGACGCATAGACCGAGCAGCTTGATGGTTTCGGCGAGCGCTGGCCAGGCCTTGGCATTGGCGGCAATGGTACCAAACATGAGGTCGGAATGCCCTCCGATGTACTTGGTCGCCGCCTGGATGCTTATGTCCACGCCTTGTTCGAGTGCGCGGCGGAAGAGGGGGGTTGCCCACGTATTGTCGTCGATCACAAGCGCGCCGCAGGCGTGCGCCGCGGCAGCGATCGCCGGAACGTCGGGCATCTCCAAAGACTGAGAGCCTGGAGCCTCCACCATTACCGCGCGGGTTTCTGGCCGGAACAGCGCGGCGATCCCCGAACCGATTAGTGGATCGAAGTAGGTGGTCTCGATTCCATAGCGCGCCAGAATCCCATCACAGAATTGTCGCGTAGGGCGATAAATGTTATCGCAGACCAGAACATGATCGCCGGCCTTCAGCACGGACAATAGTGCCGTGGAAATCGCAGACACGCCCGAAGGAACGAGGCCTATGCCTGCGCATTGCGGGCCTTCCAACGCCGCCAACGCATCCTGCAACGCGCGGGTTGAAGGGGTGCCGTGCCGTCCGTATTGGAATTCTCCGCGGTGGGCGTGAAGATCGTCGGCAGTCGAGTAGAGCACGGTCGACCCGCGAACAATGGGAGGGTTGATGAACCCTTTCTGGGACGCGGTGTCTCGACCGGAAACGACCAGTCTGGTTTCCGCTCGAAGCAAATCCGTGGGTCTGTCGCCCTTCGACAAAGTCATATCTTCCCGCTGCTGAACCAGACATTCTGCGCTTTCCGGATGGCAGTTCCGGAGTGGTCGGGTAGTAACAGGAAGGGAAAGACCCCCGTCAACCCCCACGTGTCGCGGAGCTGAACGTCAAATTTAAAACCCCACTAGCAACATATATTTGCTAGTGGCTCCTTGATTCCAACCTTCGCAAGGCGAATTGCGGAACGGATGCGGACGCTAGAGTCCACCGCTAGTCATTCCGTGATGGAATTCAATCACTGCGACCGAGGGTGGAGAGCCGCTGCGAGTTTCCATCTGCTCTCAACATCGGTTGATCGACGCAGTCCGTCTTTGGCCCGATTCTGGTGGGAGAAACGAATCGATTGGCCGCACTCAACCGAGCGACTAAGCGGCACGAACTGACAATCCATTGACGTTCTTGAAAGGCATTGCCATGAAATGCATACTTGCTGCCATTTTCGCCATCGCCGCTGGTATTTCATCATTACAATCGGCATCCGCACAGGAATCCGCGAAGGCGAAGACCACGCTCGAGGCAGTCAAGGAACGAGGCGTGCTGTCGTGTGGCGTGACTCAGGGGTTGCCAGGGTTCTCCACCCCTGACGACAAAGGAAACTGGACCGGTCTTGACGTGGACATCTGCCGCGCAATCGCGGCAGTCGTGCTCAACGATCCGAGCAAAATCAAGTTCGTCCCGCTATCCGCCAAAGACCGGTTTATCGCTCTACAGTGGGGCGACATAGATGTGCTGTCGCGCGATACGTCATGGACACTCTCACGCGATACCTCGCTTGGAGGAAATTTCACCGGCGTGACTTACTACGACGGGCAGGGTTTTCTGGTCAGGAAATCTCTCAAGGTTAATTCGGCGCTAGAATTGAATAGCGCATCCGTCTGCGTTCAGACCGGCACCACCAGCGAACAGAATCTCGCCGACTACTTCAAAAGCAATAAGATGAAATACGAGGTGATCGCGTTCAGCACGGCTGACGAAACCCTAAAAGCCTACGAAACCGGTCGATGCGATGTGTTTACGTCGGATATTTCACAGCTCTACGCCCAGAGGCTGAAGCTCCTTAATCCCGCCGATCATGCGGTTCTGCCGGAGGTGATCTCAAAGGAGCCGCTCGGGCCGATGGTGCGCCAGGGCGATGACCAGTGGTTCGATCTCGTGAAGTGGACTCTGTTTGCGATGATCAATGCGGAAGAGCTCGGTATCACGCAGAAGAATGTTGGCGAGATGGCAAAATCGGAGAATCCGGAACTCAAGCGCATTTTCGGGACCGACGGCAATTTCGGCGAGCAGCTCGGCGTAACCAAGGATTGGGTCTCGCGCATCATCAAGGCCGTCGGCAACTATGGCGAAGCGTTTGATCGTAACGTCGGCGCCGGATCCCCGCTTGGCATCACCCGAGGACTCAATAGGCTCTGGACGCAGGGCGGCATTCAGTACGCGCCACCGATCCGCTAGCGTCAGCATCAGGAATGGCCGTCGCCCCCCGGAAACCGCCGCTGCAATTTTTTCTCAGGCTACGACGTGCGCTTGGCGGACGGGCCGGTTGGGGTGCGCTTGCATTGCAGGCTCTATTCGTTGCCGTCCTTGCGTGGATCGGCTATGAGATTGTGGCCAACGCAAAAGCAAATCTGGAAGCGCAGAATGTCGCATCCGGGCTTGGCTTCATGTCGAATACCGCGGGATTCGGCGTTAGCCAGACCCTGATCCCATACTCCGAGACCGACAGTTACACGCGCGTTTTTCTTGTCGGCCTTGTGAATACGCTCGTGGTCGCCACAGTCGGCATTTTCTTCGCAACGATTATCGGCTTCATGGTGGCGCTCGGTCGGTTGTCGCCGAACTGGTTGATATCCCGCATTTCCGGCGGCTATGTGGAGCTGGTTCGAAACCTGCCCTTACTGTTTCAGATTCTGTTCTGGTATCTCGCGGTGCTGAGGACGCTTCCGAGTCCAAAGCAAAGCATTTCGGTCATCAACGGCATCTTCCTCAGCAATCGTGGTCTTGTGGTTCCCAAGCCTGTCGGGCAGGAGGGGCTAATCGCGTTTGCCGTCGCAGTGGTGGTTGCGATCGTCGGCTGCATGCTGCTGCGAAGCCATTCCCGTCGCAAGTTGTTTCGGAGCGGACGAGCTTTGGTCGTATGGCCATACGCCCTTGGTCTGCTGCTTGGTCTTCCCGCCGCCGCGATGGTCATTTTCGGTACTCCCTTCACGTTCGAAATGCCGACTCTCCAGGGATTCAATTTCTCTGGCGGCGCGCGCCTGATCCCGGAGTTTGTCGCGCTAGCGGTTGCGCTCTCGACATATACGGCCGCCTTCATCGCGGAAGTCGTGCGCGCCGGGATTCTTTCGGTGCATAAGGGACAGATGGAAGCAGGCGCCGCGCTCGGGCTTTCGCGCAGATCGACGCTGCGATTGATCGTGGTCCCGCAAGCCATGAGGGTCATTCTGCCGCCACTAACCAATCAGTACCTCAACCTCACCAAAAATTCCTCGTTGGCTGTCGCCATCGGTTATCCGGAACTATTCTCAGTCTTCGCCGGAACAACGCTCAGCCAGACCGGACAGGCCATCGAGATCCTCGCGATTACGATGGGCGTGTATCTGCTGATTTCGCTCGTGACCAGCGGGATCATGAGCGTCTACTCCAGGCGCGTTGCACGGAGCGGGGGTGCATGAGCGTTCGGCCCGCACCATCGTTCGTGCGCGCCACTCTCGTTCCGGGACGACGCGCACCCATCAGGACTACGAGCCTGGCCCGCGTTCTCTGGATCCATCTGTTCAGCTCCCCGAGCAACGCGCTGCTTACGTTGGCTGGAGCTGCGCTGCTATGGCTTTTCCTTGTTCCAACAGTTCGGTTTTTCTTCATTGATGCGGTCTGGGAGGGTCAGAATCGAACGTCGTGTCTGGTTACCGATACAAGTCAATCAATCGGGGCGTGCTGGCCGTTCGTCCACGCGAAGATCACCCAGTTCATTTACGGCTTTTATCCAGAACCCGAACGGTGGCGGGTAAATTTGACGTTTCTGCTGGCCGCCATCCTGTTGCTGCCGCTTCTCATTCCACGGTTGCCGGCCAAACGTCTCAATGCCAGCCTGTTCTTCATCGCTTTCCCGGTCGCAGCATTTTTTCTTCTCCACGGTGGAGGCATCACTGGATTTGGCGTGAGCTGGACCGCCGGGATTCTGTCCAGCTTGGCTGACAACGTTGATAATGCCGGGCGGCAGCTCGCCGCGTCAGGGGAAGTAGGCGAATTCGGTTCGATCTTGCGACTGTTGGGAAATGCCGTTGCATCGATTGGCGATGCACTAAGCTGGCTGGCGTCGCCGCTGATTTCGCTCCTGGATCGACTTCAGAGCTCTGGTCAGCCGGTCTGGTACGATTTTGGTTGCACTGCTGCGATCGTTTCGCTGCTGCTCTTCCTTTTCAGCGGCGGCTTCCGTGCAGGCTGGGGAGCGTTACTCGCGAGCCTGACAACATTTGTCGGTATTGGCCTGGTTATCGCGGCAATGCGTCTCGATCGCGGCGGACTTCCGGTTGTCGATACCCGTCTCTGGGGCGGCCTGCTGGTAACGCTGGTGGTGTCGGTGACAGGCATCGTATCGTCGATACCTATCGGAATTTCGTTGGCTCTAGGACGGCGTTCGACCCTTCCGCTGATCCGGATGTTCTCAATCGCTTTCATCGAATTCTGGCGCGGCGTTCCCCTGATCACCGTATTGTTTTTTGCGACCTACATGCTACCGCTCTTTCTTCCCGGAAACTTTACCGTCGATGGGCTGGTTCGAGTCCTAATCGGCATAGCGCTGTTCGCCGGGGCGTATAATGCCGAGGTTATTCGCGGCGGTCTCGCGGCGATCCCGAACGGACAGGCAGAAGCCGCCCATGCGCTTGGACTATCCTATTGGAAGACCACCGGGCTGATCGTAATGCCGCAGGCGGTGCGGCACGTCATTCCAGGATTGGTCAACAGCTTTATCGCGTTGTTCAAGGATACCTCGCTGGTCTCGATCGTCGCGTTGTTCGACCTGCTCGGGAGCTTGCGAGCTTCGTTTGCAGATCCCGCGTGGGCGACGCCAACCACGCTGTTCACCGGGTTTGCGTTCACCGGACTCATCTACTTCGCATTCTGCTTCAGCATGTCGCGATATTCCCTATTCGTGGAGCATCGACTGAACGCGCATCGACGAACCTGAGCTTTGGAAATATCAATGACAGATGCGAACGCCATCGTTTCCATCATCGGTCTCAACAAGTGGTTCGGCAGTTTCCACGTGCTGCGGGACATCGATCTCGACGTGGCCCGTGGCGAACGCATCGTCATTTGCGGGCCGTCAGGCTCCGGAAAGTCGACGCTGATCCGCTGCATCAACGCTCTTGAGGAGTTTCAGGAGGGTCGCATCGTCGTCGATGGAATTGAGCTAGGACCCAATTTGCGGCGCGTCGACGAGGTGCGGCGCGAGGTCGGAATGGTCTTCCAGAGTTTCAATCTGTTTCCGCACCTCACAGTGCTCGAAAACTGCACGCTCGCTCCCATCTGGGTCCGCAATACTCCGAAGAAAGATGCCGAAGCTGCGGCAATGAAGTTTTTGGAACGCGTCAAGATACCTGATCAGGCCAATAAATATCCTGGACAGATGTCCGGAGGCCAGCAGCAGCGTGTGGCGATCGCGCGCGCGCTCACGATGAACCCCAAGGTCATGCTATTCGATGAGCCGACGTCCGCCCTGGATCCCGAAATGGTCAAGGAGGTTCTCGACACGATGGTGGATCTGGCTAGAGAAGGCATGACCATGCTTGTGGTCACGCACGAAATGGGATTCGCCAAAGAAGTAGCTAACCGCGTCGTGTTCATGGATGAGGGGCAGATCATCGAATCCGATACCCCGGCAAGTTTCTTCGCTAACCCGCGACACCCGCGAAGCCAGCTCTTTCTAAGCCAGATCCTGCGGTGAGACCGGAACGGCTTTAAACTGCTGCGAGGGGAATTTTTACGGTGCTTTGTCTCTCGAGCCATTGCGGCACGGGAAGGCCCTTGGAGCGCATAAAGTCCGGGTTGAAAAGTTTCGATTGGTAACGGTTGCCGGAGTCGCACAGGATCGTCACGACGGTGTGACCGGGTCCCAATTGGCGCGCGAGGCGAATCGCGCCGGCGACGTTGACTCCAGTCGAGCCGCCAAGGCAAAGCCCCTCATGTTCAAGCAAATCGTAGATGACGGGCACGGCCTCCTCGTCTGGGATGAGGTAAGCTTCGTCAACTTTAGCGTCGGCAATCACCGGCGTCACCCGCCCGAGCCCGATTCCCTCGGTAATCGAACCTCCCGCGGTCGGCTTGGCCACGCCGTTCTTGAACAACTCATACATGGCCGCCCCGCGAGGGTCCGCAACACCGATGACGATATCCTTCTTTTTTTCCCGCAGGAAAGCGCTCGCTCCGGCCAGCGTGCCGCCCGTGCCGATCGAACAGATGAAGCCGTCGACCTTGCCACCGGTCTGCTCCCAGATTTCGGGGCCCGTTGAAACGTAGTGCGCCTTGGGATTGTCGAGGTTGTTCCATTGGTCGGCAAACAAGACGCCGTTGGGTTCGGACTTACGCAGTTCGTCAGCGAGACGCTTTGCGATGTGCTGATAATTATTCGGATTGCTGTAGGGGAGCGCCGGAACTTCGACCAGCTCGGCTCCGCACAGCCGCAGCATGTCCTTCTTTTCGCGGCTTTGTGTCTCCGGGATCACGATCATCGTGCGATACCCCCGCGCGCTGGCGACAATGGCAAGACCAATGCCAGTATTGCCGGCCGTGCCCTCGACCACGAGGCCGCCGGGCTTGAGATCGCCGCGCCTTTCAGCTTCCAGGATCATCTGTTTGCCGGCGCGATCCTTGACAGATTGGCCCGGATTCATGAACTCGGCCTTGCCGAGAACGGTGCATCCGGTCGCATTTGAGGCGTGCTTTAACTTGATAAGAGGAGTATTGCCGATCGCTTCTACGACGTCGTTATCGATTCTCATGAGATGCAAAATTCTCATTGGGCTGTTGGAGGATTTCAAGACAACCCTAGTTGAGGGGCGAGGGAGGTACAAGGGAGCGTAGAATCGCATCTCGGCAGAGAGACGGTCTCGGACCGAAAAATCCCTGCCGCCAACGGGCGGACCCTCGCAACGCCGCATGAAATCTTCGTAAGATTGTTGGACGCGTATGTAGCCTGAACTTCGAGAAAGGCCCTTAAATCGGGCCTTTTCTGATAAATCAGAGCAGTGACGCCTATGGAACGCATCTAATGTTCTTGGCTGGGCGGGACTGTCCGTCGCTTGTTCGGACAGCTAGAATAGGGACGGTCTCAGAGAAAGTATGACTGCCGGTGGCCGCGTCGCTTTATTCCAGAAAAGGTTGATACTGCGGCGCAGTGATATCATGTCAATACCTGTCGCCGTTTCTGTCTTCCCCCAGGGGGCCGGTGTGACTTTTTCGCCTGCTACGGCCTTTAGCCATCCTCAGAGATGCGCGGTGTGGATTTGGCGTTCCGCTATGCTTCTCCCTGTGTTGGCGGCGGCCGCGTTGTCGGCTGGCTGCATTCTGACGGCGGATATTCCGGATCCGGCGCTGGAGATCCCTAGCGGGTACAAGGCTGCGCAGACGACCAGGGCCGACGCTCTGCCAAAGCTCGACTGGTGGCGTGGTTTTCGTTCTCCTGAATTGACCGACCTGATGGAGGAAGCCCAGA
Organism: Nitrobacter sp. TKz-YC02; assembly: GCF_049852135.1. NCBI lineage: Bacteria > Pseudomonadati > Pseudomonadota > Alphaproteobacteria > Hyphomicrobiales > Nitrobacteraceae > Nitrobacter > Nitrobacter sp. TKz-YC02. The sequence goes on along the minus strand of NZ_CP180728.1, from coordinate 1,711,435 downwards.
CCGTCAATCTCGATATCGCAGCGGCGGCGGCAAGGATCGTCCAGGCCGACGAGCAAGCCCGGATAGCGGGTGCGGCGCTATTACCGAGCGTCAGCATCGGGGGACAGGAATCCTATTTCCGTACTTCGGGGTCGAGCTTAAGCGGCCTGACAAATCGGGGCCGGGAGATCGTGAACTACTCAGGCACGTTGACCGCCGCCAGCTACGAAATCGATTTCTGGGGCAAAAACCGCGATGCCGCGTTGGCCGCGGTGGAGACAGCCAGCGCCAGCCACTTTGACCGCGATGTGGTCGCGCTGACGACGCTCGCCAGCGTCGCGAATGCCTATTTTCAGGTCCTTGCCTCACAAGACCGGATTCGCGTCGCCGAGCGCAATATCGCCAGCGCCGTGCGTATCCTGGATGCACTCAAACAGCGGCTGAGTGCCGGTACCGGAACCGACCTCGACCTGGCGCAGCAGGAAAGCGTGTTGGCGAATCAGCGCGCGACCGTTCCCCCGCTTCGGCAGACGCTTGCACAGAACATCAACGCGCTCGCAACACTGGTGGCTCGCCCACCGGAAAGCGTGCAGGTCAAGGGCGGTTCGCTCAACCAGATCACCGCGCCACGTGTGACTCCGGGACTGCCGTCCGAATTGTTGACCCAGCGCCCGGACATCCGCCGTCAGGAGGCGCAACTCGCGTCGGCTACCGCGAATGTCGGCAGTGCGCGGGCGCAGTTTTTCCCGAGCATTCAGTTGACCGCGCAGGGCGGCTACCAGAGCCCGGCGCTGGTCGCACTGTTCCAACCCCAGGCGGCATTTTTCAACCTCGCCGGCGGATTGACGCAGCCGATCTTCGACGGCGGCAGAATCCTCGGCAATTTCGAAACCACGAGGGCAAGACAGGACGAGCTGCTTCAGACTTACCGCAAGACGGTGGTTTCGGCGTTCGCCGATGTCGACACTGCGCTGACTGCTGTGCGTCAGACCACCGAAAGACTGCGCCTGCAGCGGGAGGTCGTAGCAGCTTCGCGCAGGGCGTTTGAGCTCTCCGAGCAGCAGCTTCAGGCTGGCACCGCCGATATCATCATCGTGCTAAACACGCAGTTGACACTATTTCAGGCGGCAGACGTCCTATCGCAAGCGCAGCTTGCGCGGTTACAGGCAATCGTGAGCCTTTATCAAGCCCTGGGCGGCGGTTGGGAGCCGAGGATCGAAAGGGCTGGCAATGCTCTTTAAACCAGGTCTGGATGAAACCGCGAAAGCAATCGGCGACAGGATACCTGGCAAGATGACGGCCGGCGGCCAGCGGCGTCCGGTGTGGATCGTCATTACGCTTCTGATCCTCGGAGGACTCGCCTATCTTGGCTGGATCGCGCTTGAGCAAACGAAGCGCGATGAAGGTCGAGAACATTCCGATCGTGCAATTCCCGTACTGGCTGCAACGCCGCGGATCCAGGATGTGCCGGTCTACCTCGACGGCGTCGGAACGGTCCGGGCGCTGAACACCGTTACTGTACGCTCTCAGGTCAACGGCAAGCTGATCGCCGTCAATTTTACCGAAGGCCAGGATGTTCAGAAGGGCGATGTGCTGGGCGAAATCGATCCCGTGATCTACCAGGCCCAGTACGATCAGACAGTCGCGAAGAAGGCCCAGGACGAAGCGCAACTTGCCAATATGCTCCTCGATCTGAAACGCTACCAGCAGCTGGCCGTCTCCAATGCCGGTTCGAAGCAGCAGGCAGATACCCAGAGGGCGGTCGTTGCTCAACAGGAGGCGCTGGTCAAGGCCGATCAGGCCGCAATCGACAACGCGGGAGCGATGCTCGGCTTTACCAAGATCGTCGCGCCGATTTCCGGCCGCGTCGGCCTGCGCCAGGTCGATCGTGGCAACATCATCAATACCACGGATACGACCGGACTCGTCGTCATTACGCAGCTTCAGCCTATCTCCGTCCAGTTCAGCCTTCCGCAACAGCAGATTACACGGGTGAATGCAGCAGCAGCCAAGGGTGCTATCGAAGTCGATGTATTCGGAAACGACGGCACAACAGTAGCCGACACGGGTGAGCTGATCGGTATTGATAATCAGGTCGATCCGACGACCGGCACGTTGAGGCTGAGAGCCAAATTTCCAAATGAGCATTTTCAGCTCTGGCCAGGCCAATTCGTGAACGTGCGGATCAAGGTTGAAACGCTATTACAGGCGACGGTCATACCGACGTCGGCGGTGCAGCGCGGCCCGCTCGGAACCTTCAGCTACGTGATCGGAGACGGCGACATCGTAACGGCCAAACCAGTGACTGTGCAGCAGCAGGACGGAAAGGATGCTGTGATCGCCAAGGGAGTTGGTCCTACTGATCGCGTGGTCACGACGGGATTTGCCAATCTCTCCGACGGAGCAAAGGTGACGATCAGTCAGAACGATCAGGCGCCGACGGCCGATCTCGCGCCGCAGAAGCGGCACGATGAGCACGGCGCTCGCCGAGGCGGCGACAACAGTGAGCGTCGCGGCAAGCGGGGTTCTGGCGGCGGACCGAAGGCTCGGCCATGATTCCGGAGGCACGGCACTGAGAAGCGAACCCTCGGCAGTGCGCTGCCAGACGAGTTGATTAGACATGGGTGTCTCGGAACCGTTTATTCGTCGTCCGATTGCAACCTCCTTGCTCGGGATCGCGCTGATGATCGGAGGCGTGCTCGGCTATTGGGCGTTGCCGGTCTCTGCGCTGCCGCAAGTCGATTTCCCGTCAGTGCAGGTGAGGACTCAGCTCCCAGGCGCCAGTCCCGATGTGGTCGCGTCATTACTGACAGCGCCGCTGGAACGTCAACTCGGGCAGATCCCGTCGCTGTCGTCGATGACATCGACAAGCTCGTTCGGGCTCAGTCAGATTTCCTTACAGTTCAACCTGAATCGGGATATCGACGGCGCGACACAGGACGTGCAGGCTGCTATCAACGCTGCCGCGGGAGTACTGCCGAAAAACCTGCCGTACCCGCCCGTTTATGCCAAGGTGAATCCTGCCGATGCGCCGGTGATAACGCTCGCCCTGACGTCCGACACGGTCTCATTGCGCACCTTGAGCGATATTGGGGACACCATTCTGAGCCAACGCCTCAGTCAGATTTCAGGCGTTGGCCGCGTTTCCGTGCTCGGAGGTTTGAAGCCCGCGGTGCGTGTCCAGGCCGATCTCGCGCGGCTCGCCGCGTACGGCATTTCAATGGAGGATTTGCGGACCGCAATCGCCAACGCCAACGTTTCTGGTCCCAAAGGGGCTCTGGACGGTGCACAGCAAGCTTACACGATCGCGGCGAACGACCAGATCACAACGGCCGACGCATACAGACCGATCATTATCGCCTACCGCAACGGCTCTCCGGTCACGATTGGCGATGTCGCCCGGATCGTCGACGGACTGGAAAACGAGCGCACCGGCGGCTGGTATAACGGAACGCCGGCGGTCATCATCGATATCCAGCGCCAGCCCGGCGCCAATGTGATCGAGGTTGTCCGCCAGATCCGGGAGGAGATTCCGAAGGTCCAGAAAGCAATTCCGGCCGGTGTCAAACTGACCGTCGTCAGCGACCGGACCGTGACAATCCGCGCATCAGTCCACGACGTGCAGTTCACGCTCATTCTCAGCATCGTCCTCGTTACGCTTGTCGTGCTGCTTTTCTTGCGCTCGCTCCGGGCGACGTTGATTGCGGGCGTGGCGCTGCCGTTGTCGCTAATCACCAGTTTCGGCATCATGTATTTCGCGGGGTTCAGCCTCGACAACCTGTCGCTGATGGCGCTGACGATCGGCACCGGATTCGTGGTCGACGACGCCATCGTGATGATCGAAAACATCGTCCGACACATCGAGAACGGCGAGAGCGTCATGGAGGCCTCGCTCCGGGGTGCGAGTGAGATTGCCTTCACCGTGATTTCGCTGACGGTTTCGCTAATCGCGGTGTTTATCCCGCTTTTGTTCATGTCCGGGCTGGTCGGAAGAATGTTCCGCGAGTTCGCTCTGACACTGACGATCGCGGTCATCACGTCCGCCGTGGTGTCGCTTACACTGACGCCGATGATGTGCTCTCGGCTGCTAAAACACTCGGAGGAAGGAGCTCCGATTCCGGGGTTGGCGGCAGTCAACCGCAGTATTGATCGGCTTGTCGCATTCTATCATTGGACGTTGTTATGGGTCCTTCAGCGTCAGCGGGCAACGCTGGCCGTTGTCTTTGCGACGGTCGTCGTAACAATGTTGCTCTATGTCGTCGCGCCAAAGGGTTTCTTGCCTCTGCAAGATACAGCGTCGATCACCGCCGTAACTGAGGCGGGTCCAGACGTATCCTTTGCCGAAATGGGAAGGCGTCAAGCCGAGGTAGCGGGCATCCTCGAGAAGGATCCGGACGTCGTGGGCGTTGTATCCGTCATCGGTGCCGGTTCGGTGAATCCGACCACGAATGTCGGCCGTCTGGTGATGACGGTGAAGCCACGGAGTGACCGCCGCGACGACGTCGCTGCAATCATCACACGTTTGAAGACGCGCGTAGCTTCGATCCCTGGTATGGCGGTTTATTTTCAACCGGTGCAGGATATTCAGATCAGCACGCGGACCAGCCGCTCGCTTTATCAATACACCCTGACGGGAACGGACGCAGCCCACGTTTCGGAGTGGACCCAAAAACTGGTCGAGGAACTTCGTCGCGATCCACTATTTCGGGACGTATCGTCGGAAGCGCAAGACGCAGGTCTTCGAGCCGCGCTGAACATCAATCGCGAGCGCGCCGGTCAACTCGGCGTTAGCCTTCAAGCTGTTAACGACACTTTGAACGATGCCTTTGCTCAGCGGCAGATATCGACCGTTTATGGACAGGCCAACCAGTATCGTGTCGTGTTGGAAGCCTTGCCGCAGTATCAGAACGACCCCTCAATCCTTTCCAAGCTTTTTCTGCCGGGTGTTGCCGGCGCTCAGGTCCCGCTGTCTGCAGTTGCGACGCTGACCAGGACGACGGCGCCACTGGCAATCTCTCATCAGGCGCAATTCCCCGCATTCTCGCTCAGCTTCAATCTCGCCCCGGGCGAAGCGCTGGGCGACGCCGTAGAACGGGTCAAGATCATCGAAACCCGCATCGGCATGCCCTCTAGTATCGTCGGCATGTTTTCGGGCGATGCGGCGGAATTCTCGAAAGCGCTTGCCGGTCAGCCTTGGCTGATCTTGGCCGCACTGGTCACGATCTACATCGTGCTGGGCGTATTGTACGAAAGCTATGTTCATCCCATTACAATCCTCTCAACACTGCCTTCGGCTGGTATCGGCGCCATTCTCGCCTTGATGCTGTTCGGACAGGATCTGTCGGTTATCGGTCTGATCGGCATCATTCTTCTGATGGGCATCGTGAAGAAGAATGCGATCATGATGATCGACTTCGCGCTCGAGGCAGAACGCCGTCAAGGCATGTCTTCGACCGATGCCATCGTGCAGGCGTGCCTGCTCCGGTTCAGGCCGATCATGATGACCACGCTGGCAGCGCTGTTCGGCGCGTTGCCGCTGGCGATCGAAAGCGGCACCGGCTCGGAGTTGCGGTTTCCTCTTGGCATCTCGATCATCGGTGGCCTGCTGCTTAGTCAGTTGCTCACACTTTACACCACGCCGGTGATCTATCTGGGGCTCGATCGGCTAAACAAGCGAATCGAGCAAGCCGTTCCTACTGGCGGCTCGAAGCCGCCGCCTGGTGCGACCGAGGACATAAGATAATGGCCTCGATCTCCGAGCCGTTCATTCGAAGACCGGTCGGTACCACGCTGCTCGCCATTGGCCTGTTTCTCATTGGCGTTGTCGCTTACGCCGTCCTTCCGGTAGCTTCGGTTCCCAATGTCGATTTCCCGATGATCAGAGTGTCGGCGAACCGGCCGGGCGCGTCGCCGTCGGTGATGGCTGCTACCGTTGCCGCGCCGCTGGAGCGCCGCCTGGGTGAGATCGCCAGCGTCGAGCAAATCACATCCACGAGCGCGTTGGGCGCCACGAGCATTCAATTGCAGTTTGCCATCGGGCGCGACATCGATCACGCGGCACGCGACGTGCAAGCGGCGATCAACGCATCGCTCGCCGATCTGCCGACGGATCTGCCGACATTGCCGAAGTTCCGCAAGTCCAATCTTTCTGCGTCACCCGTCTTCGTTCTGGCGCTGACATCAAAGACCATGTCGACCAGCGCCATCTATGACGTAGCTGATACCGTTATTGTTCAGCGCGTTTCGCAGGTTCCGGGGGTAGGTGAGGTTTCCGTAAGTGGAGCTGATCAGCCGGCTGTGCGGATCGCTCTCAATCCGGTCGCGCTCTCAAACGCAGGCATCTCGACCGATGATGTCCGGACCGCGATCGTGAACGCCAATCCGCTTGGCCCAGTCGGAATTTTCAATGGCGACCGCCAGAGCGAGACGTTGTCGACTAACCGGCAGATGCGGACGGCAGCCGAATTTCGCGACATCATTATAAAGAATTCAGGAGGGAATTTCGTTCGGCTCTCGGACGTGGCCGATGTCAAGGATGCCACGCGAAACAGCCGCTCGATCGCTTGGTTCAACAAGCAGCCCGCGGTATTGATCCAGGTCACCAAGCAGGGCGACGCCAATGTCATCGACACTGTCGACCGGGTGAGGGCGCTGCTCCCCGAACTCAAGAAATGGATTCCTGGCGGTGTCGAAGTATCCATCATCGTTGATCGCACCGGCACGATCCGGGCAAGCGTTGAGGACATGGAATGGACACTGTTGGCCACCGCCTTTCTGGTGATGGTGGTGGTATTTACGTTCCTTCGACGTCTTACGCCGACTGTCGCGGCCGGCATATCAGTTCCGTTGGCGCTGGCTGGTACATGCGTCGGGATGTGGCTGGCAGGTTTCTCCATCGACAACCTGTCCCTGATGGCGCTGGCCATCTCGGTCGGCTTCGTCGTCGATGACGCCATCGTCATGATCGAGAACATGTACCGCAATCTTGAGCAGGGTTTGCCGCCTTACCGGGCGGCGGTTGAAGGAGCAAGGCAGATCGGCTTTACCGTATTCTCGATCAGCCTGTCGTTGATTGCCGCATTCATGCCCTTGATCTTTATGGACGGCGTCGCTGGCCGGCTGTTGCGGGAATTCTCGCTCACACTCACCTTCGCGATCGTGGTGTCAACGATCGTGTCTTTGACCGTAACGCCGATGATCTGCGCTCACTACATCAAAGGCGTGACGTCCACGAATGCGACCCGGTTCGACCGGCTGGTTGAAGGCCTGCTTTCGCGAATCGTGGCGTTTTATACGCGCACGCTGCGCGTCGTACTCCGCTTTCCCGCCCTGACGTTGCTGGTGTTTTTTGCGACTATCGCCCTGACGGTGACTCTCTATATCAAGACGCCGAAAGGTTATTTTCCGATCGACGACAGCGGCTTCATAGTTGGTATCACGCACGCGTCAGCCGACGTTTCCTTTCAGTCCATGCTCGGTCTTCAACAGCAAGCTATGGATATTGTAATGGCAGATCCTGCCGTACAGGGAATCGGCTCCTCCATCGGCGGCGGCCAGCTCGGAGGCTCAAATCGAGGATTTATGTACATCATCTTGAAGCCACCCGCTGAACGAGGAAAATTGACGACCCAGCAGGTGATCAACCGGATGCGCCGAAATCTTAGTGACCTATCAGGCATCAGGCTGCTCATGTTCGCCGCCCAGGACATCCGCAGCGGAGGACGCCAGAGCGATTCAAACTACCAGTACACACTCTACAGTACTGACCTCGAGTTGTTGCAGAAGTGGGCGCCCCTTGTCACCAAGCGCATGCAAACGGTCGAGGGAATTACTGACGTGTCAAGCGACCGCGAGTCAGGTGGTCTGCAACTGACGGTGTCCGTCGACCGGCAAAAGGCATCCAGCCTTGGAGTCAGGATTCAGGATATCGACAACGCACTCAACAACGCATTCTCGCAACGGCAGATTTCGATAGTTTATACCCAGCGCAATCAATACCAGGTCATTTTGGAAATTGATCCACAACTTCAGGAAGACCCATCCAACCTCGAGCGCATCTTTGTTGCGGGAGCCAACGGAGTTCAGGTGCCGCTGTCTGCCGTCGCTCACTATCAGCGTGATCTGTCGCCGCTCGCTGTTGTTCATTCACAGTCGTTTCCGTCGATGACGGTGTCCTTCGACACGTTACCGGGCGTGGAACTTCAGGACGCTACCGCCAATATTCAACGCGCTGTCGATGAGTTGCACATGCCCGAGGGTATTCGCGGAAACTTCGAGGGCAACGCGGCCGATTTCCGCAGCTCGTCGGCACGGCAGCCGCTACTGATCTTCGGCGCACTTGCCGCGGTGTATATTGTGCTCGGGGTTCTCTACGAGAGCCTCGCTCATCCGCTCACGATCATCTCGACCCTGCCGTCCGCTGGACTCGGAGCACTTCTGGCCTTGCAGATCACTAATACGCCACTGACGATCATTGCATTTGTCGGCATCATTCTCCTCATCGGTATCGTCAAGAAAAATGGCATCATGATTGTCGATTTCGCGCTGGATGCTGAGCGCCAACGCGGATTATCATCCGCGGACGCAATCTTCGAGGCTTGTAGCGTGCGCTTTCGGCCAATCATCATGACCACCATGGCCGCGCTTTTCGCTGCAATACCGCTGGTGCTCGCGGTCGGTCCCGGCACGGAACTACGACGCCCGCTCGGAATCACCATCATCGGCGGGCTTCTCGTTTCACAAATTTTGACCCTCTATACGACTCCGGTCATCTATCTTCTGATCGACCGGTTGCGACGACGAGGCGAGGCCGTACCCGCTGCCGCGCCGGCCGAATAGGGGGAGCGATCGGTTGTTGCGGGCTGGATCGGCGCGGCGTATAGCGAGCAATGTCCAGCAACCCCGAGAGCTCCACTGCAGGACGTGACGCGCTCCCGCAATGCCAGCGCTGTCACAAATTGGCAGTGTTATGCGTTTGCAACAGCATTAAGCCGATCAAAATCCGGACTTCGCTGCTTCTTCTGCAGCACCCACAGGAGCAAGATAAGGCGCTCGGAACTGCTCGTCTAACCGCGCTACATTTCCAGGACGCCGTGTTGAAGATCGGTCTGTCCTGGCCCAGTCTGTCCAGGGCGTTGGGCCGACCGGTGCATGACCCATCGCGCTGGGCGGTACTTTACCTTGGCTCGGTCAGGGTCGACCGTTCCAATACCGACCGTGCCATCGTCGCCATCAATCGCAACGGCCAGATGGAGACCGATCAACGCGCGGCTCTTGCGGATATTGAGGGCATCGTGCTGCTGGATGGTACTTGGAGCCAGGCCAAGGCGCTGTGGTGGCGCAACCCGTGGATGTTGAAGTGCCAGCGCGTTGTTCTTGCACCCGGTTGGACCTCTCGCTACGGCAAACTGCGCAGGGAGCCGCGCCGCGACGGACTCGCCACGATCGAGGCCGCAGCGATAATGCTCGCTAACCTCGAAGGTCGGCCTGACATCGAGACGACATTGCTTGCCAGCTTCGACGGGATGTTGACAAAATATCAGGAGGTGCAGGGTAGGGTACCCGAGCTTGCTCCCGGACCAAAACGCCGCCGGAATCGGCGCCAGCGCGCCTGACCCGTCGTCTGGCGCCACAACCATCAAACCATAGAAGCTCGCGGACTGCAGGGAGCAGGTTGCCTAAGCAGAGGATGCTCTATAATAAGCCCGGACTTAGGGGCCACGTGGCGGAGTGGTTACGCAACGGTCTGCAAAACCGTGTACACCGGTTCAATTCCGGTCGTGGCCTCCACAACACAATCAAAGTCTTAAGACAACTAATTGATAGATATTATATTTTACCGATACGTTGGTCCAACTTAATGTAGTTCAGCAGGCACCGTTCCATCCCTCGGGGAAAGGAAGGAGCGGCCATGCGACTTCATTGTCGTTGGCGGCTTGCAGCGGCCTGATGAAACGCGCGTGGTCGATATCCGGCTGCGCGGCTTCTTCGATGCGCGGAGCGATCACCGCGCTCACTGCGCTCAGCAACCGATCAAACTCGACTTCACTCATGTACGCCTCACTGTTCATGCACACAGAGTGACAAAAGGGACTTGGGCTCCCGTTGCAGAAACTGCTAAAATTGTTTCGATCGGGCGCTAAATTGCCAAGCGGCTTTTAGCCTGCCACAGGAGGCACTCGGCGCGCATCCTCGAGGCCGCGGATTGTCGGCTCGCAAACAATCAAGGTTATCGAATGCTTACCAGTGGCTAGGTCGCCGCTGGGGCTTCCGTTTCTTACGAGACATGCTTCGTTCACGAAGAAGCCGGTCAACTGAATGCTTGAAATGCAGGGGACATTTATACGCCGGCGGTTTGTGTTCCGGCCGATTTAACACTGTCGCAATCGGCAATAATTATTGTTTCCGTACGTTCCGGGTTTTCGTTAAGAGGGCTCGGTCTTTTCGCAATTTTCTGAGTTTTTGGGGATATTGATCCGCATGTGCGGCATTGTAGGGATTCTGGGGCGAGGTCCAGTGGCGGATCAATTGGTTGATTCGCTCAGGCGTCTCGAATACCGCGGTTACGATTCCGCCGGCATTGCGACACTAGAAGGAGCGCATTTGGCCCGTCGTCGCGCCGAGGGTAAGCTGCGAAACCTGGTCGGGCGCTTGCTGACCGAGCCGCTGATCGGGCAGGTCGGAATCGGACACACGCGCTGGGCGACGCACGGCAGACCGACCGAGAACAACGCGCACCCGCACGCAACCGAGCGCGTGGCCGTCGTTCACAACGGCATCATTGAAAATTTTCGCGAACTGCGTGAGAAGCTTCAGAAAAAGGGAGCGGTTTTTGAAACTGAAACCGATACCGAAGCAGTGCTACATCTGGTCGATGGCTATCTTGCCGCCGGCGTCAATCCGGTAGAGGCGGTCAAAGCCACGTTGTCGCAGCTTCGCGGCGCATTCGCTCTCGGTTTTATCTTCGCAGCCAACGATGACATTCTGATCGGTGCGCGCAACGGGCCTCCGCTGGCGATCGGATATGGCGACGGCGAAATGTATCTGGGATCGGACTCGATTGCGCTCGGGCCACTCACCAATTCGATCAGCTATCTCGAAGACGGTGACTGGGCTGTTTTGACGCGCAACGGCGCGACCGTCTACGACCACCGCAACACCATCGTGCAGCGCGAGGTCGTCAAGCACAGCGCTTCGACCTCTCTGGTCGATAAGGCGAACTATCGCCACTTCATGGCCAAGGAAATCCACGAACAGCCTGAGGTGGTCGGACACACGCTGGCCCGCTATGTCGACATGGCGACCGAGCGTGTATCGCTTCCGGTAGATCTCCCTTTCGATTTTCGCGAGATCAAGCGGGTCTCGATCATCGCATGCGGAACCGCTAACTATGCCGGCTACATCGGCAAATATTGGCTGGAACGCCTGGCCCGGCTTCCCGTCGAAATCGATATAGCGTCCGAATTTCGCTATCGTGAAGCGCCGCTCGGCGAAGGCGATCTCGCGATCTTCATTTCGCAATCCGGTGAAACCGCCGATACGCTCGCGGCGCTGCGATATGCGAAGCAGCATGGACTGCACACGCTCTCGATCGTCAACGTCACGACGTCGACGATCGCGCGCGAAAGCGAGACGATGCTGCAAACGCTGGCAGGTCCGGAGATCGGAGTCGCATCGACCAAGGCTTTCACCTGCCAGCTGATGGTGCTTGCAACTCTCGCGATCGCCGCAGGCAAGGCGCGCGGCGAATTATCCGAAGAAGATGAAGCCCGACTCGTGCATGGACTGATCGAAATTCCTCGATTGATGTCCGAAGCGCTCGCCACCGAACCGCAGATAGACAGGCTCGCGCGCGAGATCGCCAAATCCAGGGACGTCTTATATCTCGGACGCGGCACCAGCTACCCGCTCGCGCTGGAGGGAGCGCTCAAGCTCAAGGAAATCTCCTACATCCATGCGGAAGGTTACGCAGCGGGAGAACTCAAACATGGACCGATCGCACTAATCGACGAGAACATGCCTGTGGTGGTGATCGCCCCCTATGATCGCGTTTTCGAAAAGACAGTGTCCAATATGCAAGAGGTGGCGGCGCGGGGTGGTAACATCATTCTCATGACCGACGCGAAGGGGGCGGCGGAGGCGACCATCGAGTCCCTGGTGACGATTATCCTGCCCGATATGGCAGCCACTTTTGTTGCGCTGGTCTATGCGATTCCAATGCAATTGCTGGCCTACCATACCGCAGTCGTCATGGGCACCGACGTCGACCAGCCGCGCAATCTGGCAAAATCCGTCACTGTCGAATAAGATTAGGGGTCGCAGGGCGATCCATCACGCAGCATGCAAAGTTTGCTAGAATGCTTATATAAGCAGATATCAGCCTTTTGGACGTCTTTTGATCTGGAACCACGATGACGCGTGACAACCCTTCGAGCGGCGTACCAGGCGACCACCATCCGGATATGCCTCGCGGGCTCATCGCGCGATTCCGGAATTACTTTCTGACCGGACTGATTGTCGCAGGCCCGGTGGCCATAACGCTTTACCTGACCTGGTGGTTCGTAAACTGGGTCGACAACTTGGTACGGCCATTCGTCCCGATCGCATATCGGCCTGAAACGTACCTGCCTTTCGTATTGCCGGGATCAGGCCTGATCGTTGCCGTGTTCGCGCTGACGATGCTCGGCTTCCTGACAGCCAACCTGATCGGCCGGACACTGGTCGATCTTGGCGAAAAAGTACTCGGCCGGATGCCTGTGGTGCGGGCGATCTACCGTGGACTCAAGCAGGTCTTTGAAACGCTTTTTTCCGGATCCGGATCGAGCCTCCGCAGAGTTGGTTTGGTTGAATTTCCGTCGCCTGGCATGTGGTCCATTGTGCTCATTTCGCAAGTACCAAGCACGAACGTTGCCGCCAGACTCCCCGCTCAGGAGGAACATATTTCCGTATTCCTGCCTTGCGCCCCCAACCCGACGACAGGTTTCTTCTTCTACGTGCCCAAGAGCAGGGTCATCGAGATCGACATGACCACGGAGGAGGCTGCAACTCTGATCATGTCTGCCGGCGTCGTTCAGCCCAATTCCGATTCGCAGAAGAAGCTCGCAGCTCTCGCAGGAATGGCCGAAGCGGCGCGCGCTGCAAATACGTCGAGCCTTGCGCCCACAACGGCTGCAAAGGTTGACTGACGCTTGGAGCCTTTCCGCTTCTGACAGAGTCAGAAGTGGGGCTCTATGATTTCGATCTGACGCGTTTTCTTCACGCGAGCCGGTGCCCACTTCACTCGAAACGCTCTTAACCCGCGCCGAGCAGGGGCAGGGCTTCGTCACGCTCAAACAGATGCAGCAAGCATCGCAACGCTTCGCCGTGCGCGCCCGTGAGATTCGGATTTTGCTTCAGAATGCGCAGGGCTTCGTCGCGAGCCAACGTGATGAGTTGCGCGTGGACATCGGAGCGCGCGATGCGATAGCCGGGCAGGCCGCTTTGACGGGTTCCGAGTATGTCGCCTTCGCCACGCAGTTTCAGGTCCTCTTCGGCGATACGGAAGCCGTCTGTGGTTTCCCGGATCACCCGCAACCGGGCGGCGGACATTTCTCCTAGCGGCTCCCGGTAAAGCAGAAGGCAAGTCGAGGGTTCCGAACCGCGACCGATCCGTCCCCGCAATTGGTGCAGTTGCGCGAGACCGAAGCGTTCGGCGTTCTCGATGACCATGATGGTCGCCGCCGGCACGTCGACGCCAACCTCGACGACGGTTGTCGCGACCAGCAGATTGATTTCGGCTGCCGCGAATTGCGCCATCACGCGATCTTTCTCGAGGCCCCGCATCTTGCCATGGACAAGGCCGACCTTGTCGCCGAAGCGTGCCTTGAGGCTGTCGAAGCGCTGTTCCGCATCGGTCAGGTCGACGGTCTCGGATTCCTCGACCAACGGACAGATCCAGTAAACCAGCTTACCGGCCTTCACCGCGCGGCCGACGGCATCGATCACCTCGTCCAACCGGTTGTCGGGGACGGCGCGGGTATCGATCGGCTGCCGGCCAGCGGGTTTTTCGCGCAATTCAGAGACGTCCATGTCGCCGAAATAAGTGAGAACGAGCGTGCGCGGGATCGGCGTCGCACTCAGCACCAAAACATCCACGGCCTCGCCCTTAGCGGTTAGTGCGAGACGCTCGCGCACGCCGAAACGGTGCTGTTCGTCCACTACCGCAAGCGCTAGCGCCTTGAACGCGACGTCATCCTGAATCAGCGCGTGGGTGCCGACAAGCAGGTCGATGTCGCCATCGGCGAGGCGTGCCGTGATCTCGCGCCGTTCCTTGCCTTTCTCGCGGCCGGTCAGGATCGCAACGCGCAGGCCGGCCTGTTCAGCCAGCGGCGCGATGGTCTTGATATGCTGGCGGGCAAGGATCTCGGTCGGCGCCATCAAAGCCGTCTGCTTGCCGGCTTCGGCCACCGCCGCCGCAGCGAGCAGGGCGACAACCGTCTTGCCCGAACCGACATCTCCCTGAAGCAGCCGCAGCATCCGCACCGGCTGCCGCAGGTCGTCGCTGATCGCGGCAGCCGCCTGCTGTTGAGATGCGGTCAGGGCGTAGGGAAGCGCGTCGATGATCCTGTTGCGCAGGTGTCCGTCGCCGGCGTGTCGGCTTCCAGCCGGCCGGCGAAGCTGCGTTCGCACGAGCGCCAGCGCGAGTTGTCCGGCAAGCAGTTCGTCGAAGGCAAGGCGTGACCAGAACCGGCCTTCCGGCAGAATATCGGTCAATTCCAGCAGGACATGAACGCGATGGAGCGCTTCCTGAAGCGGCGGGAAGCTGCACCGGCGCAAAATGTCCGGACTGATCCATTCGGGCAAAACGGGGAGCTTTTGCAAGGCGCCCGCGATGGCGCGCCGCAAGGAGCCCAGCGCCAGACCCTCCGTGAGGGGATAGACGGGATCGATGCCTGAGAGCTTTGCCAGTCCCGCCTCATCGACCACACGATCGGGATGCACGATCTGAAGCGCACCGTCGAACGTCTGAATCGTGCCGGACACATAGCGCCTACTGCCTATGGGAAGCAGCTTTTCGACGTAGCCGGGCTGGGCGCGGAAGTAGGTTAGTACGACGTCTCCGGTCTCGTCGCTGGCATAGACCAGATGCGGCGCGCGCGAGCGCCCGGGCGGCGCGGGGCGATGCTGGTCGACGGTCACCTCCAGCGTTACGATAGTGCCGGGGACGGCGTCGCGAATCTTGGGCCGGGCTCTGCGATCGACGACGCTTGCAGGCAGATGAAACAGCAGATCGATCAGCCGCGGAGTTTCATCGCGTGCGAGCAGATACCGGAACAGCTTGTCCTGCTTCGGGCCGACGCCGGACAGGCTGGTCACCGGTACAAAGAGCGGATTGAGCAGCGCAGGGTGCATCAAGCGACTCGACGAAGTGAACTGGATCGATTGCAAGCCTTGAATGCAAATTTCTGATTATGCAATGCGCGAGACAGGTGCTGACATCCGTTATCGCGAAGGCTATATGGTGCCGGCCCGGCTCGTCCGGGCTTTTGGCGTTTGATTGGAATTGATGGATGACAGGATCGACACGATCAAGCCGTGGCCTAGATGACCGCCGAAAACGGCTGCTGTATCGCTGCTGGCATCGCGGGATGCGCGAGATGGATTTGATTCTTGGCCGATTCGTTGATGAGGAGATTGGTTCGTTGACGGACGCGGAGTTAAACGATCTCGAAAGCTTGATCGAGGTTCCGGACCCGGACCTTTACGCAGCACTCAGCGACGGCGCTCCGCTGGCTTCCGAGTATCGGACCGCGCTGTTTGATCGCATAAAGTCATTTCGGCCGGGACAGGCCGCATGAAAGCGACTCCCCGATCACCTGCGGACTCGCTGTCACAGGGCCGTCCACTGACGCTCGCAAATGTCGCGGAAGGCGCCGAAGGGCTTGTCGTCTCTGACCTCGCGCGAGCCATCAAGGCCAAGGCGGGGCGGCAGGTTTCGGCAGTCAGCCTGGCGGTGGTCTGCCGGGATGGCCCGCGGATGCAGCAGCTGGCGCGCGGGCTGGAGTTCTTCGCGCCTGATATTTCGGTCATGCAGTTTCCGGCGTGGGATTGCCAACCCTATGATCGAGTCTCGCCGCATGGAGGCGTACTTGCCCAGCGCCTGACAACGCTTGCGCGCTTGTCTCGTCTGACCGGCAGCGACGCGCCTCTGATCGTCCTCACGACGATCAACGCGATCCTGCAACGCGTGCCGGCGCGCGCGATCGTTGCGTCTCAGGCCCTGTCAGTCGCGCCTGGCCATGTGGTGCCGATGGATTCGATCGTCGCATGGCTTGAGCACAACGGCTACAATCGTTCCTCGACGGTTCGCGAACCCGGCGAATATGCCGTGCGCGGCGGCATCCTCGATCTGTTTCCTTCCAGTCTCGACCAGCCTGTCCGATTCGATTTCTTCGGCGACTCGCTGGAGTCGATCCGATCATTCGACCCGGAAACCCAGCGCACGCTGTTCGACGTACGCTCGCTCGATCTCGTCCCGATCTCCGAATTCCAGTTTGTCACCGAAACCATCCGGCGCTTCCGAATGGGATACGTCGCGGCTTTTGGCGCACCGGAACGCGATGACCTGTTGTATGAGGCTGTCAGCGAAGGGCGGCGATATCCAGGCATGGAGCACTGGCTGCCGCTGTTTCATGAACGCATGGATACGCTGTTCGATTATCTTGACGGCGCGGCCATCGTCATCGAGCCGCAGGGCGAAGACGCCGCAGGCGAGCGTTTCAAGCAGATCACCGATTACTTTGAAGCGCGCCGCGAGGCCCTTGAGCACGCCGGCGGCGGCGCGCCCTATAAGCCGCTTCCGCCTGATCGCCTTTATCTTATGCCAGATGAATGGACGAAACGGATCAATGAAGCGGCGCTGGTGCGACTGACGCCGTTCGCGATGCCTGACGAAGCTCTCAATGTCATCGATGCGGGCGCACGACAGGGGCGAGATTTCGCGCCAGAACGGGCCGACGCTGCCCTCAACGTTTTCGAGTCCGTCGTGTCCCATGTGCAGGCCTTGCAGGCCACGCGCAAGAAAGTCATCGTTTCGTTGTGGAGCGAGGGTTCGCGCGACCGCATGGCGAGCATGCTCAGGGATCACAAGCTGCTCAACCTGACGAGCATCAATGTCTGGCGCACGGTTCAGGCAACGCCACGCAATGAGATCATGCTGGCCGTCGTTGGAATAGAATCGGGATTTGAGACCGAATCTGTCGCGGTCATCAGCGAACAGGATATACTTGGCGATCGTCTGGTGCGGCCGCGCAAGGCCAGCCGCAAACTCGATAATTTCATCTCGGAAGTGACCAGCCTTGCGGCGAGCGATCTCGTTGTTCACGTCGAGCACGGTATCGGGCGTTTTGTCGGCCTGCAGACGCTGGAAGTCGGCGGCGCGCCGCACGATTGTCTGGAACTACGTTATGCCAATGAGACCAAACTATTCCTGCCGGTTGAGAACATTGAACTGTTATCGCGCTACGGCTCCGATCACGCCAATGTCGAACTTGATCGGCTCGGCGGCGGTGGGTGGCAGGCCCGCAAGGCCAAGCTGAAAAGCCGCATTCGTGAGATCGCAGGTGAATTGATCAGAATCGCCGCGGAGCGGCATTTGCGTGATGCGCCGAAGCTGCCGGTACAGTCCGGCCTCTACGATGAATTCTGTGCGCGCTTCCCCTACGATGAAACGGAGGATCAGCTCGGCGCCATCCAAGCGTCGCTGGAGGATCTCGAGAGCGGCAAGCCAATGGATCGGCTGGTGTGCGGTGATGTTGGCTTCGGCAAAACCGAAGTGGCCTTGCGGGCAGCTTTTGCTGTCGCACTGGACGGAAAGCAGGTCGCAATCGTTGTGCCGACAACGCTGCTTGCACGTCAACATGCGAAAACCTTCACCGAGCGGTTTCGCGGTTTCCCGGTCAATGTCGCGCAGGCATCGAGACTGGTGTCTCCGAAGGAGTTGACGCAGGTCAAGAAGGGGATGGCCGACGGCTCGGTGGATATCGTCGTCGGCACACATGCCTTACTTAGCAAATCCATCAAGTTCAGAGACCTGGGACTTCTGGTGGTCGACGAGGAGCAGCACTTCGGCGTCAGTCACAAGGAGCGGCTGAAGCAACTGCGGGCGCACGTCCACGTTCTGACGTTGAGCGCGACTCCGATTCCGCGCACGCTGCAACTGGCGCTGACCGGTGTGCGCGACCTCTCGATCATCGCTTCGCCGCCGGTCGATCGTCTCGCGGTCCGCACCTTCGTGGCGCCGCACGATCCTTTGATGATCCGCGAGGCTCTGCTGCGCGAACGCTATCGCGGCGGCCAGGCCTTCTATGTCGTACCGCGCGTTAGCGATCTGGCCGAGGTCAAGGACTTTCTCGACAAACACGTACCAGAAATGAAAGTTGCCGTCGCTCACGGCCAGATGCCGCCGACAGTGATCGAGGATATCATATCGGCCTTCTACGACGGCAAGTACGATGTCCTGCTCTCGACGACCATCGTGGAGTCCGGGCTCGACATTCCGACCGCCAACACTCTCATCGTGCATCGCGCCGACATGTTCGGGCTGGCACAGCTTTATCAGTTGCGCGGCCGGGTCGGCCGCTCGAAGCTGCGCGCCTATGCGCTGTTCACGCTGCCGTCGAAGCATAAGATCACGGCGCAGGCCGAGCGCAGGCTCAAGGTTTTGCAGTCGCTCGAAACTCTGGGGGCCGGGTTCCAGCTTGCGTCGCACGATCTCGACATTCGCGGCGCCGGCAATCTGCTCGGCGAGGAACAGTCGGGCCACATCAAGGAAGTCGGATTCGAGCTCTATCAATCGATGCTGGAGGAGGCGATCGAGAATCTCAAGACCGGCGTGACGGAACTCGCCGACGATCGCTGGTCCCCGCAGATCACCATCGGGATGCCGGTGTTGATCCCGGAAGACTACGTCGCTGATCTGGCAGTTCGGCTATCGTTGTACCGTCGGCTTGCCGACCTCGACACCGATGATGAAATCGATAACTTTGCCGCGGAGCTGCGCGACCGCTTTGGCCAATTGCCGGACGAAGTCCGTTACCTGTTCAAGGTCGCAGCGATCAAAGCCTATTGCCGCCGCGCCAATATCGAGAAGGTCGATGCGGGACCGAAAGGCGCGGTGATTTCTTTCCGGGACAACAAGTTCGCACAACCCGATCGGCTGGTTTATTTCATCCGTCAGCATGGACAGGCGGCAAAGGTTCGCCCCGACATGAAAGTCGTGTTCTTCCAGAACTGGGAAACTCCGGAGGAACGCCTGATGGGTACCACCGAAATCATGCGCCAGCTTGCCAATCTCGCGGAGGATCGCAAGGCGGCGTAACGGCTATCATGACGCAGCACGCGCCTTCTCATTCAAGCGGCTGAGAAGCGACGCTACGGAGTCATCGGATCTTGATGCCGTCAGGGCGACCTGGGGATCGACCCGCATTGCTCGTTTAACACTGTGGGTCGTATGCTTCATCACGCTCGAAAGCCGTCGCGCGATCATCTGGGCGTTGCGCAAATCGGCGTCGGCGAAGACCACAACGATCGAGCCGTCGGTTTCGAGCGTACCGAAATCCATTCGCCGCATCAGCCGGCTCAGAATACGAGCTGCATCGAATAGTGAGCGTTCATGCTTCTGGCCAAGCGAGAAGCGGGCAACAGAGATGTTTGCCCCACTGGATCTGGTCTGATGGATTGCCGAGTTTAGTTCACGGTGGAAGGCATCCAGGGTCAGAAGGCCGGTTCGTGGGTCCAGGAGACCGCCCGCATCCATGGACCTTAGCGTACGACGGAGACGGGCTTCGAAAGCTTGTTGCCGAACCAACGGGAGAAATGTGCTTACGACGCGATAGGGCTCGCCTGACATCACTTCGAGATTGGGAAGATCATAGTTCGCCAACGAGCCGCCGGACGTAACCGCGATCGGCAAATTACGAAAGCGCGAGTCTTCAGCCAGTACAGTCAACAGCGCGTCAACCACACGCTGAGAGAACCCTTCGCTGATAATGATTCCGTCCAGATCGCGCGCGTTGAGGTGCTTCGCCGCTACCTCGATGCTGAGCGCCCCGACGACGCCGAGCCGTTCGCCAAAAGCAACCGATAGCGTGGGATAAGCGGCGCCGCGCCCAATCAGGAGAACGGTCGCATCCCCGATCGGGTTCGAATCCGGCAGGCGTGGGACCGCCGGATTACTCGCAAGCCGCCGAAGTACGGTCTTGTGAAGCGTTCGCACGCGTAGCGCCGCATTGAGACGCCTGTCGAACCGATCGATCCCTCCGTTTAGGAGCGAGAACGGAAGCGCGTTGTCCGGGCAGGGCATTTCGGGATCGGCGACGATCAGGGGAACGTAGGGCTGCATCGCAGCAAGCTGATCAGCAAGGCGATCCAATCCCCCGCCCGCGCCTTCGGTCGTGGGGACAAAGACGGCTGCAGGTTGAAGGAGTTCGATGCCCTCAGATGCTTCCGACCAATCGATGTCGATGACGGGAAAGATGCTCTGGCATGATGGGATGACTAGGGACGCTCGTCGCTCGCCGTGTGAGATAACGATGAGCGGGCCTTGCTGGGACATCTTTCACGACCCCGGATACGTACCAAGGCTTACGATCCTAGTTTGTTGCCCTTAATGCAGCGTCAATGAATGGTGCCGGATTCGATCAGTCGGTCACCCGACGATCGCGAAACGCTTCCACCATCAACGGGTTCAACCCCAGTTCAGTGAGCGCCTCGCGAGCGCGAGTATTGTCGCTGGCTCGCCCGGCAAGGCGATGGCCGCTCAGACGGTCGGGAAGCGCGGTCAGCATGGCGTTCGGTCCGAGCCGTCGTGCCCACTCCTGGAGATCCGGTGCAAGAAACCTGTAGCCACCTACGGCCATGACACCAGCGGGCGGGGCCGTGATGGCGATGGCGCCTGTGGCACGATCGATCCGTGCGGCATAACCTGTATCCACGAAGTCCGGTTGAGATAGCGACCCGAGGGTATCGGACGGCCGTTCCGACGGGGCGTAAGCCGCGATCGGAACCATCGGTCCCCGTAGCCCCAGCGTTCCGTTCGGAGTCAAAACGATTTCGCCGGCCGTCGATGATATGGGAACCTGAGGCGGCGCCCGGTAAGGACCGGGCATGATGGGGGCAGGGGAGCCATCCTCCGCCCGGCGAGCCGCGAAAAGACCCACCTCACCGAACAGGTAGACGTCCGTCATCTGACACCCGTTGTCGGGCCAGAGCGCACTCGACCCCACCTGTTCCGGAACTCGCCAGAGCCCCACAACATGACGCAGGCTCGGCATGGATGACAGAACGCCGGCTTCCGCCATCCGCAATGCCAGCGGAGCTGGCGCGACCAGCGTGTCGCAACGTTCGGTCTCGATCTGCTGCGCGAGAACATCCTCGTCGAAGGGATGATGCAGCGCCAGCGTGCCGCCGCTGAGCAGCCACATCACGAATGATGAAGTCAGTCCGGCGAACGACGACGGTGCGAGAGCCGAGAGAATTGTTGCGCTCTGGGGCAATTCACTCTCGAGAAACACGGCGAGCCCGGCGGCAATCAGGTTTACATGGGTTCGTGGCACCGCGAGAAAGCCTGAGCCCGAGGCCTCGAACGTCACCAGCGCGGCGCGGCGCGAATCCTGAACCGCGAGCCGCGAGTTGTCGATTTTCCTATCGACGGCAATATCCAGCGGAACCATTCCTTCCGGCAAATTGCTGCCGAAGCCGCAGACATGACGGACAGAAAAGACTTCCGCAGCCGCCTTCATCGCCAGATCGGCATGATCGACACCGTCGATATTGCCCATGGCGACGATCGCGCGCGCGCCCGTTCGGTTGATCGCAACAGTGAGTTCAGCCTGCCGCCAAAGCTGGGGCAATAACGCGACGATCAGACCGGCGCGATAGGCGGCAAGCACTGTCAGCACCAATTCGATGGTGTTCGGCAATTGTACTGCTATGACGGAATTGGCCGGCAAACCGGCGTCGATAAAGTGGGCCGCCAACGCCGATACGGCCCGATCTGCCTGGGCAAAGGTCAGACGCCGCGGCGGTTGTCCCGTAACCCGCAACTTGTCGGGCGGATCAATCAGCGCCGGCTGATCCGGCTGCCTGGCAAGGATACGGTCGAATAGTTCATCCAGCGTGGGCGATGGATTGTTCTGGAGCACGAGGTCACTTGCCCGGCTTCGGCGGCCTTCGCCACCATGTTTCAGGGAGATATCCAGTCAACGCGGTCGCTGCTGGTTGTTCTATCCGATTCCAGCGCGCGATCCATTGTTCTCGAACGTTATAGACCGGAATTGCATAAAATCCGGACATCAGGACCCGGTCGAGTGCGCGAACCGCATCGACGAAGTCGGGTCGCTGCCGGGCTTTGAGCATGGCTGCGATCATGGCATCGATCGCCGGGTTCTTCACGCCCATGTAATTTCGGGTACCCGGAGTGTCGGCGGCTTCGCTGCCCCAGTAGAAGGACTGCTCGTTGCCGGGCGACAGCGATTGATCCCAGCGATTCTGGATCATGTCAAAATCAAACCCGAGCCGCCGCTGATCGAACTGCACGCCATCGACTGAGCGCACGGACACGTCGATTCCGGCCCGCTTGAGATCACGCGCGTAAGTCAGCGCGATTCGCTCCTGATCGCGGGTGGTCACCAGGATTTCAAAGGCGAGAGGCACTTTGGTCGAGCGATGACGTAAAACCGTGCCGTCAAACTCATAACCCGCTTGCGACAGAAGGGCGAGGGCAGCCCGCAGGGCCTCGCGGTCCCGGCCCGAACCGTCGGTCATCGGAAGGCGGTAGCTGCCGTCGAGAATGTCGGGCTGCACGGCCGACGGAAACAGCTCCAGCAGCGACCGCTCTCCTTCGTCAGCAGCGCGTGCGTAGGCGGATAGCTCCGATCCTGCAAAGAAGCCGCCAGCGCGGCTGTAAAGTCCGAAAAAATAGTTTCGGTTGATCCACTCGAAATCGAATAGCAGCGTGAGCGCCTCGCGGACGCGAATATCGGAGAATATCGGCCGTCGCGTATTGAACACCAGATATTCCGAGGGCGCGGGCAGGCCGGTCTTGACGGCTTCGCGAACGAGCTGGCCATTGTCCGCAGCCGGAAAGTTGTACCCTTCGTGCCAGCGCAGCGGTTCAGTCTCAACACGAAAATCATACAAACCGCGCTTGAAGGCCTCGAACTGACTATTGGCTTCCCGATAAAAATCGAACCTGATCTCATCGAAATTCCACAGGCCGCGGTTGATCGGCAGGTCGCGCCCCCAGTAGTCCGGGTTGCGCGTCAGCGTAACACTGGCTCCAGGCTTGACTGAGGTCACGCGATACGGCCCGGACCCCAACGGGGGTGTCATCGAGGTCTGTTCGAAAGTAGCGGCATCGATGGCATGTTTCGGCAAAATAGGCATCAAGCCGAGGATCAGGGGCAGCTCGCGATCCACGGTTCCACCGAAATCGAAACGCACCGTGTGCTCATCGATCGCCTCTGCCGTTGCAACTTTCGAATAATACTGACGATGATTGGGGCGGCCCTTGTCCCGGAGGAGTTGCCAGGAAAAGAGCACGTCTTCGGCACGAACGGGTTGTTTGTCGTAAAAACGCGCCAGCGGGTTGAGGTGGAAGGTGGCGTAAGTTCGGGCATCGTCGGTTTCAATCCTGTCCGCCAGCAGGCCATAGAGCGTGAAAGGTTCGTCGTTGCCTCGGGCCATCAGGCTCTCGACCACGAACCCTCGAATTTGCTGAAGCGCGACGCCTTTGACGATGAAGGGATTGAGGCTATCGAAGCTACCGGGAACACTCTGAACCAGCTGGCCGCCCTTGGGAGCGTCTGGATTGGCATAGGGCATCTGGCTGAAATCAGGAGACAAGACCGGTTTGCCATGCATTGCGATGGCGTAGCCGGGATTCGCCGAAACTCCTTGGTATCCGGCAGCGAGCAGCCCGACTGCGAGCGCCAGACACACTCCTGTCCGGCCGCGGTAACGCGGTATCGATCGAAAACACCGGGTCCGTTTTGATTCGAACTTACGCACAGAAAATTTTATCACAACCGCCGCGACGCGGTTTGAAGGGATGTCAAAAAACGTATGTTGCCATTGATCTTTTTATGCGCCCTAGTATTGAAGGCTGGCAATTGTCCATGATAGTGCGAACCGTCACGTAACCGCCTCATTTCACTAAGAGACAGCCGCCGAATGGTCTGCACCGACGCCCGCCCTTCGGGGGCAGGTCTTAGTGGAGTGAATTCGGCATTTTCGTCAGCCGACCGCGTCGGGAACGCGAATGTCGAATTCGAAGCTCCACCAGCAATTGGGTTGCAAGCGGTCCTTCGATTCTAAACACTCGTAAGGCTCGCTGAAACGAAATGCGAATGATAGAATCGAGACCGCTGGCGTTCAGGAAAGGGTTTTCCGCAATGAATTTTCGTCTCTTGACCGCATCCGCTTTGCCTCGCGGACGGGCCTTTGCCTTGTTCGCCGCGGTGACGCTCGTAGCCGCTCCATTTGTGTCGGACGCCTTCGCTCAGCAAGCACCCGCCGTATCCAAAGGCAAACCGGCGGCCGCAAAGGGAGCACCAGCAACTCAGGCAGCGCCAGCAGCTCAGGCCGCGCCAGCGACTCAAGCAGCGCCAGCCGACCAGCAGGTGCAGCTGATCTATGCCCCCTGGACCAAGTTCTGCCTGAAGGGGAAGGACGAGAAGGCCAAGCAGGTGTGTTTCACCGGCAAGGATGGACGGATCGAATCCGGCCAACCTGTGATCGCAGCGGTCATCATTGAGCCTGAAGGCGAGCCGAAGAAGATTCTTCGCGTGACGCTGCCGCTCGGGATGCAGCTCGTCCACGGAACGCGGATCATTATCGACAGTAATCCGCCGCAGCAGAGCCCTTACGTGATCTGCTTCACCAACGGCTGCATGTCTGATTATGAACTGACAGCAGATATGCTCGGCCACATGAAGAAGGGCCAGAACCTGATTGTGCAGGCGATCAATTCCAACGGGGCTCCGCTGACGCTGCCGCTGCCGCTCGCTGAATTCGCGAAGGCCTATGACGGCCCGCCGACCGACCCCAAGGTGTTCTTAACCCGCGCCGAGCAGGGGCAGGGCTTCGTCACGCTCAAACAGATGCAGCAAGCATCGCAACGCTTCGCCGTGCGCGCCCGTGAGATTCGGATTTTGCTTCAGAATGCGCAGGGCTTCGTCGCGAGCCAACGTGATGAGTTGCGCGTGGACATCGGAGCGCGCGATGCGATAGCCGGGCAGGCCGCTTTGACGGGTTCCGAGTATGTCGCCTTCGCCACGCAGTTTCAGGTCCTCTTCGGCGATACGGAAGCCGTCTGTGGTTTCCCGGATCACCCGCAACCGGGCGGCGGACATTTCTCCTAGCGGCTCCCGGTAAAGCAGAAGGCAAGTCGAGGGTTCCGAACCGCGACCGATCCGTCCCCGCAATTGGTGCAGTTGCGCGAGACCGAAGCGTTCGGCGTTCTCGATGACCATGATGGTCGCCGCCGGCACGTCGACGCCAACCTCGACGACGGTTGTCGCGACCAGCAGATTGATTTCGGCTGCCGCGAATTGCGCCATCACGCGATCTTTCTCGAGGCCCCGCATCTTGCCATGGACAAGGCCGACCTTGTCGCCGAAGCGTGCCTTGAGGCTGTCGAAGCGCTGTTCCGCATCGGTCAGGTCGACGGTCTCGGATTCCTCGACCAACGGACAGATCCAGTAAACCAGCTTACCGGCCTTCACCGCGCGGCCGACGGCATCGATCACCTCGTCCAACCGGTTGTCGGGGACGGCGCGGGTATCGATCGGCTGCCGGCCAGCGGGTTTTTCGCGCAATTCAGAGACGTCCATGTCGCCGAAATAAGTGAGAACGAGCGTGCGCGGGATCGGCGTCGCACTCAGCACCAAAACATCCACGGCCTCGCCCTTAGCGGTTAGTGCGAGACGCTCGCGCACGCCGAAACGGTGCTGTTCGTCCACTACCGCAAGCGCTAGCGCCTTGAACGCGACGTCATCCTGAATCAGCGCGTGGGTGCCGACAAGCAGGTCGATGTCGCCATCGGCGAGGCGTGCCGTGATCTCGCGCCGTTCCTTGCCTTTCTCGCGGCCGGTCAGGATCGCAACGCGCAGGCCGGCCTGTTCAGCCAGCGGCGCGATGGTCTTGATATGCTGGCGGGCAAGGATCTCGGTCGGCGCCATCAAAGCCGTCTGCTTGCCGGCTTCGGCCACCGCCGCCGCAGCGAGCAGGGCGACAACCGTCTTGCCCGAACCGACATCTCCCTGAAGCAGCCGCAGCATCCGCACCGGCTGCCGCAGGTCGTCGCTGATCGCGGCAGCCGCCTGCTGTTGAGATGCGGTCAGGGCGTAGGGAAGCGCGTCGATGATCCTGTTGCGCAGGTGTCCGTCGCCGGCGTGTCGGCTTCCAGCCGGCCGGCGAAGCTGCGTTCGCACGAGCGCCAGCGCGAGTTGTCCGGCAAGCAGTTCGTCGAAGGCAAGGCGTGACCAGAACCGGCCTTCCGGCAGAATATCGGTCAATTCCAGCAGGACATGAACGCGATGGAGCGCTTCCTGAAGCGGCGGGAAGCTGCACCGGCGCAAAATGTCCGGACTGATCCATTCGGGCAAAACGGGGAGCTTTTGCAAGGCGCCCGCGATGGCGCGCCGCAAGGAGCCCAGCGCCAGACCCTCCGTGAGGGGATAGACGGGATCGATGCCTGAGAGCTTTGCCAGTCCCGCCTCATCGACCACACGATCGGGATGCACGATCTGAAGCGCACCGTCGAACGTCTGAATCGTGCCGGACACATAGCGCCTACTGCCTATGGGAAGCAGCTTTTCGACGTAGCCGGGCTGGGCGCGGAAGTAGGTTAGTACGACGTCTCCGGTCTCGTCGCTGGCATAGACCAGATGCGGCGCGCGCGAGCGCCCGGGCGGCGCGGGGCGATGCTGGTCGACGGTCACCTCCAGCGTTACGATAGTGCCGGGGACGGCGTCGCGAATCTTGGGCCGGGCTCTGCGATCGACGACGCTTGCAGGCAGATGAAACAGCAGATCGATCAGCCGCGGAGTTTCATCGCGTGCGAGCAGATACCGGAACAGCTTGTCCTGCTTCGGGCCGACGCCGGACAGGCTGGTCACCGGTACAAAGAGCGGATTGAGCAGCGCAGGGTGCATCAAGCGACTCGACGAAGTGAACTGGATCGATTGCAAGCCTTGAATGCAAATTTCTGATTATGCAATGCGCGAGACAGGTGCTGACATCCGTTATCGCGAAGGCTATATGGTGCCGGCCCGGCTCGTCCGGGCTTTTGGCGTTTGATTGGAATTGATGGATGACAGGATCGACACGATCAAGCCGTGGCCTAGATGACCGCCGAAAACGGCTGCTGTATCGCTGCTGGCATCGCGGGATGCGCGAGATGGATTTGATTCTTGGCCGATTCGTTGATGAGGAGATTGGTTCGTTGACGGACGCGGAGTTAAACGATCTCGAAAGCTTGATCGAGGTTCCGGACCCGGACCTTTACGCAGCACTCAGCGACGGCGCTCCGCTGGCTTCCGAGTATCGGACCGCGCTGTTTGATCGCATAAAGTCATTTCGGCCGGGACAGGCCGCATGAAAGCGACTCCCCGATCACCTGCGGACTCGCTGTCACAGGGCCGTCCACTGACGCTCGCAAATGTCGCGGAAGGCGCCGAAGGGCTTGTCGTCTCTGACCTCGCGCGAGCCATCAAGGCCAAGGCGGGGCGGCAGGTTTCGGCAGTCAGCCTGGCGGTGGTCTGCCGGGATGGCCCGCGGATGCAGCAGCTGGCGCGCGGGCTGGAGTTCTTCGCGCCTGATATTTCGGTCATGCAGTTTCCGGCGTGGGATTGCCAACCCTATGATCGAGTCTCGCCGCATGGAGGCGTACTTGCCCAGCGCCTGACAACGCTTGCGCGCTTGTCTCGTCTGACCGGCAGCGACGCGCCTCTGATCGTCCTCACGACGATCAACGCGATCCTGCAACGCGTGCCGGCGCGCGCGATCGTTGCGTCTCAGGCCCTGTCAGTCGCGCCTGGCCATGTGGTGCCGATGGATTCGATCGTCGCATGGCTTGAGCACAACGGCTACAATCGTTCCTCGACGGTTCGCGAACCCGGCGAATATGCCGTGCGCGGCGGCATCCTCGATCTGTTTCCTTCCAGTCTCGACCAGCCTGTCCGATTCGATTTCTTCGGCGACTCGCTGGAGTCGATCCGATCATTCGACCCGGAAACCCAGCGCACGCTGTTCGACGTACGCTCGCTCGATCTCGTCCCGATCTCCGAATTCCAGTTTGTCACCGAAACCATCCGGCGCTTCCGAATGGGATACGTCGCGGCTTTTGGCGCACCGGAACGCGATGACCTGTTGTATGAGGCTGTCAGCGAAGGGCGGCGATATCCAGGCATGGAGCACTGGCTGCCGCTGTTTCATGAACGCATGGATACGCTGTTCGATTATCTTGACGGCGCGGCCATCGTCATCGAGCCGCAGGGCGAAGACGCCGCAGGCGAGCGTTTCAAGCAGATCACCGATTACTTTGAAGCGCGCCGCGAGGCCCTTGAGCACGCCGGCGGCGGCGCGCCCTATAAGCCGCTTCCGCCTGATCGCCTTTATCTTATGCCAGATGAATGGACGAAACGGATCAATGAAGCGGCGCTGGTGCGACTGACGCCGTTCGCGATGCCTGACGAAGCTCTCAATGTCATCGATGCGGGCGCACGACAGGGGCGAGATTTCGCGCCAGAACGGGCCGACGCTGCCCTCAACGTTTTCGAGTCCGTCGTGTCCCATGTGCAGGCCTTGCAGGCCACGCGCAAGAAAGTCATCGTTTCGTTGTGGAGCGAGGGTTCGCGCGACCGCATGGCGAGCATGCTCAGGGATCACAAGCTGCTCAACCTGACGAGCATCAATGTCTGGCGCACGGTTCAGGCAACGCCACGCAATGAGATCATGCTGGCCGTCGTTGGAATAGAATCGGGATTTGAGACCGAATCTGTCGCGGTCATCAGCGAACAGGATATACTTGGCGATCGTCTGGTGCGGCCGCGCAAGGCCAGCCGCAAACTCGATAATTTCATCTCGGAAGTGACCAGCCTTGCGGCGAGCGATCTCGTTGTTCACGTCGAGCACGGTATCGGGCGTTTTGTCGGCCTGCAGACGCTGGAAGTCGGCGGCGCGCCGCACGATTGTCTGGAACTACGTTATGCCAATGAGACCAAACTATTCCTGCCGGTTGAGAACATTGAACTGTTATCGCGCTACGGCTCCGATCACGCCAATGTCGAACTTGATCGGCTCGGCGGCGGTGGGTGGCAGGCCCGCAAGGCCAAGCTGAAAAGCCGCATTCGTGAGATCGCAGGTGAATTGATCAGAATCGCCGCGGAGCGGCATTTGCGTGATGCGCCGAAGCTGCCGGTACAGTCCGGCCTCTACGATGAATTCTGTGCGCGCTTCCCCTACGATGAAACGGAGGATCAGCTCGGCGCCATCCAAGCGTCGCTGGAGGATCTCGAGAGCGGCAAGCCAATGGATCGGCTGGTGTGCGGTGATGTTGGCTTCGGCAAAACCGAAGTGGCCTTGCGGGCAGCTTTTGCTGTCGCACTGGACGGAAAGCAGGTCGCAATCGTTGTGCCGACAACGCTGCTTGCACGTCAACATGCGAAAACCTTCACCGAGCGGTTTCGCGGTTTCCCGGTCAATGTCGCGCAGGCATCGAGACTGGTGTCTCCGAAGGAGTTGACGCAGGTCAAGAAGGGGATGGCCGACGGCTCGGTGGATATCGTCGTCGGCACACATGCCTTACTTAGCAAATCCATCAAGTTCAGAGACCTGGGACTTCTGGTGGTCGACGAGGAGCAGCACTTCGGCGTCAGTCACAAGGAGCGGCTGAAGCAACTGCGGGCGCACGTCCACGTTCTGACGTTGAGCGCGACTCCGATTCCGCGCACGCTGCAACTGGCGCTGACCGGTGTGCGCGACCTCTCGATCATCGCTTCGCCGCCGGTCGATCGTCTCGCGGTCCGCACCTTCGTGGCGCCGCACGATCCTTTGATGATCCGCGAGGCTCTGCTGCGCGAACGCTATCGCGGCGGCCAGGCCTTCTATGTCGTACCGCGCGTTAGCGATCTGGCCGAGGTCAAGGACTTTCTCGACAAACACGTACCAGAAATGAAAGTTGCCGTCGCTCACGGCCAGATGCCGCCGACAGTGATCGAGGATATCATATCGGCCTTCTACGACGGCAAGTACGATGTCCTGCTCTCGACGACCATCGTGGAGTCCGGGCTCGACATTCCGACCGCCAACACTCTCATCGTGCATCGCGCCGACATGTTCGGGCTGGCACAGCTTTATCAGTTGCGCGGCCGGGTCGGCCGCTCGAAGCTGCGCGCCTATGCGCTGTTCACGCTGCCGTCGAAGCATAAGATCACGGCGCAGGCCGAGCGCAGGCTCAAGGTTTTGCAGTCGCTCGAAACTCTGGGGGCCGGGTTCCAGCTTGCGTCGCACGATCTCGACATTCGCGGCGCCGGCAATCTGCTCGGCGAGGAACAGTCGGGCCACATCAAGGAAGTCGGATTCGAGCTCTATCAATCGATGCTGGAGGAGGCGATCGAGAATCTCAAGACCGGCGTGACGGAACTCGCCGACGATCGCTGGTCCCCGCAGATCACCATCGGGATGCCGGTGTTGATCCCGGAAGACTACGTCGCTGATCTGGCAGTTCGGCTATCGTTGTACCGTCGGCTTGCCGACCTCGACACCGATGATGAAATCGATAACTTTGCCGCGGAGCTGCGCGACCGCTTTGGCCAATTGCCGGACGAAGTCCGTTACCTGTTCAAGGTCGCAGCGATCAAAGCCTATTGCCGCCGCGCCAATATCGAGAAGGTCGATGCGGGACCGAAAGGCGCGGTGATTTCTTTCCGGGACAACAAGTTCGCACAACCCGATCGGCTGGTTTATTTCATCCGTCAGCATGGACAGGCGGCAAAGGTTCGCCCCGACATGAAAGTCGTGTTCTTCCAGAACTGGGAAACTCCGGAGGAACGCCTGATGGGTACCACCGAAATCATGCGCCAGCTTGCCAATCTCGCGGAGGATCGCAAGGCGGCGTAACGGCTATCATGACGCAGCACGCGCCTTCTCATTCAAGCGGCTGAGAAGCGACGCTACGGAGTCATCGGATCTTGATGCCGTCAGGGCGACCTGGGGATCGACCCGCATTGCTCGTTTAACACTGTGGGTCGTATGCTTCATCACGCTCGAAAGCCGTCGCGCGATCATCTGGGCGTTGCGCAAATCGGCGTCGGCGAAGACCACAACGATCGAGCCGTCGGTTTCGAGCGTACCGAAATCCATTCGCCGCATCAGCCGGCTCAGAATACGAGCTGCATCGAATAGTGAGCGTTCATGCTTCTGGCCAAGCGAGAAGCGGGCAACAGAGATGTTTGCCCCACTGGATCTGGTCTGATGGATTGCCGAGTTTAGTTCACGGTGGAAGGCATCCAGGGTCAGAAGGCCGGTTCGTGGGTCCAGGAGACCGCCCGCATCCATGGACCTTAGCGTACGACGGAGACGGGCTTCGAAAGCTTGTTGCCGAACCAACGGGAGAAATGTGCTTACGACGCGATAGGGCTCGCCTGACATCACTTCGAGATTGGGAAGATCATAGTTCGCCAACGAGCCGCCGGACGTAACCGCGATCGGCAAATTACGAAAGCGCGAGTCTTCAGCCAGTACAGTCAACAGCGCGTCAACCACACGCTGAGAGAACCCTTCGCTGATAATGATTCCGTCCAGATCGCGCGCGTTGAGGTGCTTCGCCGCTACCTCGATGCTGAGCGCCCCGACGACGCCGAGCCGTTCGCCAAAAGCAACCGATAGCGTGGGATAAGCGGCGCCGCGCCCAATCAGGAGAACGGTCGCATCCCCGATCGGGTTCGAATCCGGCAGGCGTGGGACCGCCGGATTACTCGCAAGCCGCCGAAGTACGGTCTTGTGAAGCGTTCGCACGCGTAGCGCCGCATTGAGACGCCTGTCGAACCGATCGATCCCTCCGTTTAGGAGCGAGAACGGAAGCGCGTTGTCCGGGCAGGGCATTTCGGGATCGGCGACGATCAGGGGAACGTAGGGCTGCATCGCAGCAAGCTGATCAGCAAGGCGATCCAATCCCCCGCCCGCGCCTTCGGTCGTGGGGACAAAGACGGCTGCAGGTTGAAGGAGTTCGATGCCCTCAGATGCTTCCGACCAATCGATGTCGATGACGGGAAAGATGCTCTGGCATGATGGGATGACTAGGGACGCTCGTCGCTCGCCGTGTGAGATAACGATGAGCGGGCCTTGCTGGGACATCTTTCACGACCCCGGATACGTACCAAGGCTTACGATCCTAGTTTGTTGCCCTTAATGCAGCGTCAATGAATGGTGCCGGATTCGATCAGTCGGTCACCCGACGATCGCGAAACGCTTCCACCATCAACGGGTTCAACCCCAGTTCAGTGAGCGCCTCGCGAGCGCGAGTATTGTCGCTGGCTCGCCCGGCAAGGCGATGGCCGCTCAGACGGTCGGGAAGCGCGGTCAGCATGGCGTTCGGTCCGAGCCGTCGTGCCCACTCCTGGAGATCCGGTGCAAGAAACCTGTAGCCACCTACGGCCATGACACCAGCGGGCGGGGCCGTGATGGCGATGGCGCCTGTGGCACGATCGATCCGTGCGGCATAACCTGTATCCACGAAGTCCGGTTGAGATAGCGACCCGAGGGTATCGGACGGCCGTTCCGACGGGGCGTAAGCCGCGATCGGAACCATCGGTCCCCGTAGCCCCAGCGTTCCGTTCGGAGTCAAAACGATTTCGCCGGCCGTCGATGATATGGGAACCTGAGGCGGCGCCCGGTAAGGACCGGGCATGATGGGGGCAGGGGAGCCATCCTCCGCCCGGCGAGCCGCGAAAAGACCCACCTCACCGAACAGGTAGACGTCCGTCATCTGACACCCGTTGTCGGGCCAGAGCGCACTCGACCCCACCTGTTCCGGAACTCGCCAGAGCCCCACAACATGACGCAGGCTCGGCATGGATGACAGAACGCCGGCTTCCGCCATCCGCAATGCCAGCGGAGCTGGCGCGACCAGCGTGTCGCAACGTTCGGTCTCGATCTGCTGCGCGAGAACATCCTCGTCGAAGGGATGATGCAGCGCCAGCGTGCCGCCGCTGAGCAGCCACATCACGAATGATGAAGTCAGTCCGGCGAACGACGACGGTGCGAGAGCCGAGAGAATTGTTGCGCTCTGGGGCAATTCACTCTCGAGAAACACGGCGAGCCCGGCGGCAATCAGGTTTACATGGGTTCGTGGCACCGCGAGAAAGCCTGAGCCCGAGGCCTCGAACGTCACCAGCGCGGCGCGGCGCGAATCCTGAACCGCGAGCCGCGAGTTGTCGATTTTCCTATCGACGGCAATATCCAGCGGAACCATTCCTTCCGGCAAATTGCTGCCGAAGCCGCAGACATGACGGACAGAAAAGACTTCCGCAGCCGCCTTCATCGCCAGATCGGCATGATCGACACCGTCGATATTGCCCATGGCGACGATCGCGCGCGCGCCCGTTCGGTTGATCGCAACAGTGAGTTCAGCCTGCCGCCAAAGCTGGGGCAATAACGCGACGATCAGACCGGCGCGATAGGCGGCAAGCACTGTCAGCACCAATTCGATGGTGTTCGGCAATTGTACTGCTATGACGGAATTGGCCGGCAAACCGGCGTCGATAAAGTGGGCCGCCAACGCCGATACGGCCCGATCTGCCTGGGCAAAGGTCAGACGCCGCGGCGGTTGTCCCGTAACCCGCAACTTGTCGGGCGGATCAATCAGCGCCGGCTGATCCGGCTGCCTGGCAAGGATACGGTCGAATAGTTCATCCAGCGTGGGCGATGGATTGTTCTGGAGCACGAGGTCACTTGCCCGGCTTCGGCGGCCTTCGCCACCATGTTTCAGGGAGATATCCAGTCAACGCGGTCGCTGCTGGTTGTTCTATCCGATTCCAGCGCGCGATCCATTGTTCTCGAACGTTATAGACCGGAATTGCATAAAATCCGGACATCAGGACCCGGTCGAGTGCGCGAACCGCATCGACGAAGTCGGGTCGCTGCCGGGCTTTGAGCATGGCTGCGATCATGGCATCGATCGCCGGGTTCTTCACGCCCATGTAATTTCGGGTACCCGGAGTGTCGGCGGCTTCGCTGCCCCAGTAGAAGGACTGCTCGTTGCCGGGCGACAGCGATTGATCCCAGCGATTCTGGATCATGTCAAAATCAAACCCGAGCCGCCGCTGATCGAACTGCACGCCATCGACTGAGCGCACGGACACGTCGATTCCGGCCCGCTTGAGATCACGCGCGTAAGTCAGCGCGATTCGCTCCTGATCGCGGGTGGTCACCAGGATTTCAAAGGCGAGAGGCACTTTGGTCGAGCGATGACGTAAAACCGTGCCGTCAAACTCATAACCCGCTTGCGACAGAAGGGCGAGGGCAGCCCGCAGGGCCTCGCGGTCCCGGCCCGAACCGTCGGTCATCGGAAGGCGGTAGCTGCCGTCGAGAATGTCGGGCTGCACGGCCGACGGAAACAGCTCCAGCAGCGACCGCTCTCCTTCGTCAGCAGCGCGTGCGTAGGCGGATAGCTCCGATCCTGCAAAGAAGCCGCCAGCGCGGCTGTAAAGTCCGAAAAAATAGTTTCGGTTGATCCACTCGAAATCGAATAGCAGCGTGAGCGCCTCGCGGACGCGAATATCGGAGAATATCGGCCGTCGCGTATTGAACACCAGATATTCCGAGGGCGCGGGCAGGCCGGTCTTGACGGCTTCGCGAACGAGCTGGCCATTGTCCGCAGCCGGAAAGTTGTACCCTTCGTGCCAGCGCAGCGGTTCAGTCTCAACACGAAAATCATACAAACCGCGCTTGAAGGCCTCGAACTGACTATTGGCTTCCCGATAAAAATCGAACCTGATCTCATCGAAATTCCACAGGCCGCGGTTGATCGGCAGGTCGCGCCCCCAGTAGTCCGGGTTGCGCGTCAGCGTAACACTGGCTCCAGGCTTGACTGAGGTCACGCGATACGGCCCGGACCCCAACGGGGGTGTCATCGAGGTCTGTTCGAAAGTAGCGGCATCGATGGCATGTTTCGGCAAAATAGGCATCAAGCCGAGGATCAGGGGCAGCTCGCGATCCACGGTTCCACCGAAATCGAAACGCACCGTGTGCTCATCGATCGCCTCTGCCGTTGCAACTTTCGAATAATACTGACGATGATTGGGGCGGCCCTTGTCCCGGAGGAGTTGCCAGGAAAAGAGCACGTCTTCGGCACGAACGGGTTGTTTGTCGTAAAAACGCGCCAGCGGGTTGAGGTGGAAGGTGGCGTAAGTTCGGGCATCGTCGGTTTCAATCCTGTCCGCCAGCAGGCCATAGAGCGTGAAAGGTTCGTCGTTGCCTCGGGCCATCAGGCTCTCGACCACGAACCCTCGAATTTGCTGAAGCGCGACGCCTTTGACGATGAAGGGATTGAGGCTATCGAAGCTACCGGGAACACTCTGAACCAGCTGGCCGCCCTTGGGAGCGTCTGGATTGGCATAGGGCATCTGGCTGAAATCAGGAGACAAGACCGGTTTGCCATGCATTGCGATGGCGTAGCCGGGATTCGCCGAAACTCCTTGGTATCCGGCAGCGAGCAGCCCGACTGCGAGCGCCAGACACACTCCTGTCCGGCCGCGGTAACGCGGTATCGATCGAAAACACCGGGTCCGTTTTGATTCGAACTTACGCACAGAAAATTTTATCACAACCGCCGCGACGCGGTTTGAAGGGATGTCAAAAAACGTATGTTGCCATTGATCTTTTTATGCGCCCTAGTATTGAAGGCTGGCAATTGTCCATGATAGTGCGAACCGTCACGTAACCGCCTCATTTCACTAAGAGACAGCCGCCGAATGGTCTGCACCGACGCCCGCCCTTCGGGGGCAGGTCTTAGTGGAGTGAATTCGGCATTTTCGTCAGCCGACCGCGTCGGGAACGCGAATGTCGAATTCGAAGCTCCACCAGCAATTGGGTTGCAAGCGGTCCTTCGATTCTAAACACTCGTAAGGCTCGCTGAAACGAAATGCGAATGATAGAATCGAGACCGCTGGCGTTCAGGAAAGGGTTTTCCGCAATGAATTTTCGTCTCTTGACCGCATCCGCTTTGCCTCGCGGACGGGCCTTTGCCTTGTTCGCCGCGGTGACGCTCGTAGCCGCTCCATTTGTGTCGGACGCCTTCGCTCAGCAAGCACCCGCCGTATCCAAAGGCAAACCGGCGGCCGCAAAGGGAGCACCAGCAACTCAGGCAGCGCCAGCAGCTCAGGCCGCGCCAGCGACTCAAGCAGCGCCAGCCGACCAGCAGGTGCAGCTGATCTATGCCCCCTGGACCAAGTTCTGCCTGAAGGGGAAGGACGAGAAGGCCAAGCAGGTGTGTTTCACCGGCAAGGATGGACGGATCGAATCCGGCCAACCTGTGATCGCAGCGGTCATCATTGAGCCTGAAGGCGAGCCGAAGAAGATTCTTCGCGTGACGCTGCCGCTCGGGATGCAGCTCGTCCACGGAACGCGGATCATTATCGACAGTAATCCGCCGCAGCAGAGCCCTTACGTGATCTGCTTCACCAACGGCTGCATGTCTGATTATGAACTGACAGCAGATATGCTCGGCCACATGAAGAAGGGCCAGAACCTGATTGTGCAGGCGATCAATTCCAACGGGGCTCCGCTGACGCTGCCGCTGCCGCTCGCTGAATTCGCGAAGGCCTATGACGGCCCGCCGACCGACCCCAAGGTGTTCGAGGAGACCCAGAAGAAACTCCAGGAAGAACTGCAAAAGCGAGCCGCTGAGGCACGCGCGAAGCTCGAAGCTACTCAGCAGAGCGCGGGCGCACCTACCGCCAAGCAATAGATTTTTCAAACACGCAAATGAAAAAGCGCTCCTCGCGGAGCGCTTTTTTGTTGACGAGTAACTACGCCCTCAGTTCAGGGACGGGTTGCGAGGGCGATAGCTCCCGGACTTGTCCTTGACGAAAATTTCTGTGACCTGCGAATGCCGAATTGGCTCGCCGGAATCGTCTGGCAGAAGGTTCTGCTCGGACACATAAGCCACGTATTCAGAATCCGCGTTCTCGGCAAGCAGATGGTAGAACGGCTGGTCCTTGTGCGGCCGGACATTCTCCGGGATCGAGAGCCACCATTCTTCCGTGTTGTTGAAGACCGGATCGATATCGAAGATCACGCCACGAAACGAAAAAATCCGATGGCGAACGATTTGGCCGATCTGGAATTTGGCGATACGCGCTTTCATCATCCTTGGTCGAATAGACCAGGATTGCGGCCTAAGCTAGAGGCAAAACTGAGTGAATTGGGTTCCGCTAACCGGGACGGCCGAGGCGGCCGTTCAAGCTGAGCCAAATCCGGTTTCTCTGTATGGACGTTGCCGCCACGACGGCGAAAGACCTTCACGCATGGCAAGGCGTCGGAGCGGGCCGATCTTGCTGATCAAGTGCAGCCCGAGCGCGCGTGCAGTCTGGATCGGCAGGAAATCGCTCAGCAGCGACCGATTTGCCATGTCGATCGCGAACGTCCGGCTTAGGACGTCGCTGCGCCGCGCCGTTTCAAATCGCGCAAGAGTCTGAGATGCGCCCGGATCCTTTCCGGAAGAGAGAGCGTCGCGGACAACGTCTGCGATATCGGCGGCATCACGCAGGCCCAAGTTCAGCCCCTGCGCGCCGATCGGCGGTAATACATGGGCGGCTTCGCCAACCAGTACAATGCGGTTGCTTGCAAAGCGCGCTGGTTGCTCGATCCCTAGCGGAAACACACTCCGCCCTTGGCCGACCTGAAGCCGTCCCAGGATCGAATGCGATTGCCGTTCGGCGGCTTCGACCAACTCGTCGTCGGTTAGCGCAGCGAGCCGTGCTGCCTCCTTCGGAGAGGCGACCCAAACGACGCTGGAGCGGTCTCCGGGCAACGGCACGAAAACGCAGGGGCCATGCGGCGTGTGAAATTCGGTGGAAATGTTCTTGTGCGGCCGGCTGTGCGCAACGTTGAACGTCAATGCGGCCTGATCGAGCGCGCGACGTGTGACGCCGATGCCCGCAGCCTTGCGGCAGAGCGACTGCCGTCCGTCGGCGCCGATGGCCAGACGAGCGGTTAACGTCTCTCCCTGCCGGGTTGTGATGGTGACGACAGTATCGTCCGGCGTTACGTGCTCGGCCTCGCCGTCGATCCGCGTGAGGTTTTCCGCTTCCACGGCTCGCGCCTCCATGGCGGCCATCAGCGTGCGGTTTTCAATGTTATAGCCGAACGCATCGAGCCCGATCTCGTCGGAGGAGAAACGCACCTCCGGAGCCCGGATAAGACGCCGGGTATCGTCGACGAGCCGCATGACACGGAGCGCGGCGGCATCGGCCTCGCAGCGGGGCCATATGTCAAGCTGCCGCAAAAGATCGACGGAACCGCCGAGCAGGGCCGTCGTCCGATTATCGCCATAACCAACGCGCCGCGCGATCAGCGCCGTCCGTGCACCGGCACGGGAGAGGGCGATCGCGGCAGCCAATCCGGCAGGCCCCCCGCCCACCACCGCGACATCAAAGATCGCAACCGGTTTCGTACTCTCATTCATGGATCAACAATCGGCATTCGCAGTGACATTTTCAAGCCCGCAGACGAGCATTGCCGTAGCCGGCAGGAGTCGTTTCCGATCGCTCGCGCGGCGGAACGCCGCAACGACCATTATACAAACCGGTCCGATTCCTGATAGCAAGATGTGCAAATGAGCCAACCAAGCCGGCAGGACCCGCCACCCGGACCCGGAACGTCGCGCGCTGCCGCGCTGTTCGTCCATGTCTTCACAGCTAGTGGGGCCGGAATTGCGCTGCTCGCCATGCTGGAAGCGGTGCGAGAGCACTGGACAGTCATGTTTACTTGGCTTGGTCTCGCGCTCCTGATCGATGGCCTGGACGGGCCGATGGCGCGGCGGCTGAATGTCGAAGCAGCGCAACCAAACTGGTCCGGAGAAACCCTGGATCTGGTTGTCGACTTCCTCACTTACGTATTCGTTCCGGCCTATGCCATTACCGCGAGCGGCCTGCTGCTTCCGCTCGCCGCACCGTTGCTGGGTGTAGGCATTGTGATCAGCAGCGCACTCTATTTTTCCGATCGCCGGATGAAGACAGAGGACAACCACTTTCGCGGCTTTCCGGCGCTCTGGAATGCCGCGGCGTTCTATCTGTTCCTGCTGCGTCCATCGCCGGCGGCATCGGCGTTCGCCATCGCTGCGCTTATCGTACTGACTTTCGTTCCCTTCAAGGTATTGCATCCGGTACGGGTGAAGCGGTTTCGCGGTTTCAATCTGTCGCTGATCGCTGTATGGGCTGCGCTTGCGATGATGACCATTGCCAACGATTTCAATGTGGCAATGCCGGTCACCGCCGTGCTTTGCGCCATTGCGCTCTACATCGTCTGTGGCGATGCCGTGATCCGTCTCCTGAGGCCAGAAATTGATGATTGAACTGCTGACCAGCCCTGAAGCATGGGCTGCACTGTTGACGCTGACTGTGCTCGAGATCGTGTTGGGCATCGACAATGTCATTTTCCTGTCGGTGATCGTTTCGCGGATTCCGCCAAAGCAAGCGAAGCGCGCGCGTCAGATCGGCCTGGCGCTGGCGGTGATCTTCCGCATTGCTCTGCTGACCGTTCTGGTCTGGTTGATCGGCCTGACCGAGCCGGTGCTAACGGTGCAAGACTTCGCATTTTCCTGGCGCGACATCATCCTGGTCGGCGGCGGCTTGTTCCTGATCGCCAAGGCCACGCACGAGATTCATGGAGAGGTGGAAGCGCAAGAACATGAGGTGCACGAAGCGCCTAAAACACGGGCGTTTTTTTGGGTGATCGTGCAGATCATTATCATCGACCTGGTGTTTTCTCTTGACTCCATCATCACGGCGATCGGCATGGCGAAAGATCTCGAGATCATGATCGCAGCCGTCATCATCGCATGTTTCGTCATGTACCTAGCGTCGGGGCCGGTTTCCCGGTTTGTCAGCAAACACCCAACAACCAAGATGCTGGCGTTAGCGTTTCTGGTGCTGATCGGGGTCGCGCTCGTGGCCGACGGATTCCATTTCCACATCCCGCGCGCCTATATCTACTTTGCGATGGCTTTCTCCGCGGCGGTGGAAATGTTCAACGTGCTCGCGAGGCGCAATCGCGAGAAAGCGAGCGGCTGAGTTCCTGG
This sequence comes from Nitrobacter sp. TKz-YC02, assembly GCF_049852135.1. Lineage (NCBI taxonomy): Bacteria > Pseudomonadati > Pseudomonadota > Alphaproteobacteria > Hyphomicrobiales > Nitrobacteraceae > Nitrobacter > Nitrobacter sp. TKz-YC02. The sequence continues at coordinate 1,671,114 of NZ_CP180728.1, read as the reverse complement.
AGGCGTTTCGCTGGTTGACAACATCAGTCCAATGTCTTTCGCTCTTGATGCAAAAGGCAGGGAGGGGACGATGACCAGGGCGGTACGCGTTCATCAGGTCGGCGGTCCCGAGGCGCTTGTCTATGAGGCCGTGGACTTACCCTTGCCGGAGCAAGGCGAGGTTCGCATCAAACAACATGCGATCGGCCTGAATTTCATCGACGTGTACTATCGCAGCGGGCTCTACAAGATGCCGGCCACGCCGTTTATCGTCGGCAATGAAGCCGCCGGCGAAGTCGTTTCCGTTGGACCGGGGGTCACCAATTTTCATCCCGGCGACCGCGTCGCTTACTATTTTGATCTTGGCGGCTATGCGACCGACCGCAACATCCCGGCGGACAAGCTGGTCAAACTGCCCGACCACATCACCTACGAGCAGGGCGCGGTGCTGATGCTTAAGGGACTAACGGTCTGGTATCTCCTGCACAAGACCTTCAAGGTCGAGCACGGTCATCGTGTGCTGATCCATGCCGCGGCGGGCGGCATCGGGCTTCTCGCCTGCCAGTGGGCGAAGGCGCTTGGCGCGAACGTCATCGGCACCGTAGGGTCGAAGGCCAAGGCGGACCTCGCGCTGGCCAATGGCTGCGATCACGTCATCCTTTACGAGGAGGAGAATTTTGTCGCGCGCGTCAAACAGATCAGCCGCAACGAATTGTGCGACGTGGTCTACGACGGCGTCGGCAAGGCCACGTTTCCAGGCTCGCTATCCTGCTTAAGGCCGCGCGGACTATTCGTCAGTTTCGGCAACGCTTCAGGTCGAGTGCCACCGTTTGCATTGGCTGAACTTTCCAATCATGGTTCACTGTTTGCCACACGTCCGAAGCTGAACGACTATGTGGCGACGCGCAGTGAGCTTCTTGAAGGCGCCGATACACTGTTCGCCGCCGTCATCAATGGCAAGCTGCACCTTCAGATCAATCATGCCTACGCGCTGAAGGACGCAGCGAAAGCTCAAACGGACCTGGAAAGTCGCCGGACGACAGGAGCCATAATCCTCAAGCCGTAAAAGCACATCATGTCGCAGCATCCGGACCGCCCGCGAATGGAATTTTTCGTACAACGGGGAGGGGAGAATTTCTGTCTGGATATGCCGCGTTTTGAAGAATCGTATCGCTATTTTCCTCTACGATCTTGCCTCTGATGGGAACCGTCGTTCATTGTAGCCCGTGTTGAGCCGGAGGGCCGAAGATGCAACAACGATCCGACCGCCTGAACGTTAGCGCCCGCAGCCTAAATGGGCGAACCGAGCGAACAATGTTACGGCTCCAGACACTTGCACTGTACGGCTCGCTCGCCCTGATCGCCGCGGTGGTATTCGGCTCGCTCGCTGTCCATCCGTTCTGACGAATCTATTATTTCATTGCCCTGAACGGCGCGACCGCGATGCCGTTATCTTTGAGCGCTTTGCACAATGTACGCGCGACATTGACCGCACCCGGCGTATCGCCATGAATGCAGACGGTGTCCATGCGCATCTTGATCGTCTTGCCGGTGATTGAAATAACCTCTCCGGATTGAAGCATTCTCACAACGCGGCGAGCGATCTCGTCCGCGTTGTGCAGCACCGCATCCGGCTTGCGCCGCGACACCAGCGATCCGTCGTCTTCGTAGGCACGGTCGGCGAACACTTCATGCACCATCGGCAGACCGGCAGCCTCACCGGCCGTAACGAGGCGCGAGTTCGCAAGCACCATGAAGACGAGATCAGAGTCGACCGCCTTGATCGCGGAGGCGATCGCGCGCGCGGTCGTATCGTCCTCGCAAGCCACGTTGGACAGCGCGCCATGCACCTTCACATGCGTGACCCTGTGCCCGGCCATAGTGGCGATCGCCTGGAGAGCGCCGATCTGGTAAGCGACGAGATTTTCGATTTCCCTCGACGTAAGACCGGCGATCGGCCGCCGCCCGAAGCCGTGCAGATCGCGATAGCCAGGGTGCGCGCCGATGCTAACGCCGTGTGTTTTGGCGAGATCGACAGTCTTCTTCATTGTGTCCGCATCGCCGGCGTGGAAGCCGCAGGCGATGTTAACAGAGGTCGCAAGCCTGATCATTGCAGCATCGTCGCCCATCGGCCAAACGCCGAAGCTCTCGCCGAGATCGCAGTTGAGGTCGATCGTCATGGTCCGTCCGATGCGAGGAGTAAGAACCCTTATGGCTCCAAAGGCGGCCAAGTCTGCCACGTCCCGCTGTCGAATGCATTCACCGCGGTTCCGGCGATATTGGCATTTTGCAACACATCATTGATGTCCGTATTGCGCACCTTACAGACACGGTCGGGCAATGCCCGCAATAGGCGCGCCATCGCGCGTGCTTCAGCCTGTGCTTCGGCGATGGTGACCGCCTTGAATCGAAAGCTGCGGCCCATGGGAATTTGGGCGAAGCGACCGAGATCCGCTGTAATGACGGTTGCGATTTTCGGATAGCCGCCGCTGGTGCCGCGATCCGGCATCAGGACGATCGGTTGTCCGTTGCCGGGAACCTGAATGCTGCCATTCACGGTGCCATCGGAGACGATGTTATGGCCGTAAAGATGCTTAATAATCGGGCCTTCGAGGCGATAACCCATGCGATCGCTCGTCGCCGAGATTTTCCATTCGCTGCCAAGAAACAGTTCTATAGCATCACCGAATTCATCGTCTTGCGGACCCATGACGACGCGGATCGAGCCATCGGCTTGAATAGGAAGTTCGATTCGGTGCTCGACCCCAGCCCTTGCCGCATCCACATCGAGCACGTCGCCGGCCTGGAACGGCCGCGGAAACGGACTGCCAAGGCCAGCGCGTGCATGAACGGCGAGGCTGCCAAACATCGGCTCACCCTTCACTCCGCTTTCGATCGCGAGATAGCTGAAGGTACCACCGCGCGCAGCGGAGAGCGTCAGGCTATCGCCGTCACCGAGCGTGCATGATTCGTTGAACGAAACCAAGCGGCCCGAAGCTTCAGCATCCCGCACAGCGCCTGTGAGCGCAACGCGTACCGGGCCTTCGCGGACCACGAAGCTTGTGCTGAACGGGCCGATTTCAACCGCAGCGGCAAAGGGTAGATTGCCGACCAGACAGTTACCAGCAGCCAGCGCCAGGCGATCCGCTGCACCGCTTGGCGTCAACCCGTAGCGCTGTGCGCCATAGCGGCCGCCGTCCTGAACCGAGGTCGCGGGTCCGGCCGCCGTGACGACGAGTTTGCTCACGAAGTCACCAACTGCGCGACAAGCTCGCCGCGCTCGGCAGCGCGATTCTGTTCCGCGAATTGCTTGCCGTCGACCGCATAAAACGTGATGGCGTCTCCCGGTTCGAGCAGGAAAACAGGATTGCGATGGAGCTGATAGGTACGCACAGCGGTTCGTCCCAACAGGCGCCAGCCGCTGGGTCCAGCGAGGCACTGGATACCCGTCTGAAGACCTCCGATCGAAACTGCACCGGAAGGCGTAAGTAAGCGCGGGTTCTGCAACCGTGGCATCTGTAGCGAACGGTCGAGGCCACTAAGATAGGACCAGCCCGGCGTAAATCCGATCATGGCGACACGATAGTCGCCGGCGACATGACGCGCCACGATATCCTCAGGCGTGATGTTCAACGTCTTCGCGACATCTTCCAGATCGATGCCGCTCTCGCCACCATAGACAACAGGGATACGCCAGCGCCGGGCCGGGGTGGTCGGAGGCACTGGCAATCGCGCGAGTGCCGACAGGCGTTCCCCAAGCTCTTCGAAACCGATCCGAACGGGATCGTAGTGAACAAGCAGCGATCGATAGGTTGGCACCGTTTCCGTAACGCCGTCGATTGGCGTGTCTGAAAGCGCACGATCGAGTGCAAGCACACGACGGTTCGTCTGCTCGTCGATGTCGCGGCCGAATTCCACCGTGATGGCGGCGTCGCCGCTTGGCAGAAGGCGAGGCGGAGACAAGGATGCGTCCATGACCGATCAAATAAGTTCGCCAGCGCGGTTGCCCCGAGCGGACGCTCAGGAATACCGAATGAAATCTCAAGAATAGTGTATGCAAATTCAATGAATTATTGATGGCGAGCTCACAGGGTGCTGTAATCGGCGAAGAGGCGCGACAGCGCTCAGAGCGCCGTCGTTACGCGGTAACCCAGGGAGAATCACCATGGATATCCATCAAGCAGGGTCGCGGCCGGCAAAACCTGGACCCAAGGAATACTTCTCCGGCACGGTTTCAGTTGAGCCGATCATCGCCGCCGTGAATGCGCCCTCGCGCGTCCTCGCCGCGAGCGTCGCGTTCGAGGCGGGCGCGCGCACAGCATGGCACACCCACCCGCTCGGCCAGACGCTATACGTGGTTTCCGGCGTCGGATTGGTCCAAACCGAGGGCGGGCCGATCCGCGAGATCCACCCTGGCGACACGGTATGGTTCTCACCGGGAGAAAAGCACTGGCACGGCGCCGCGCCGACCACCGCCATGACCCACATCGCGGTGCACGAAGCCCTTGACGGAAGTGCCGTCACCTGGATGGAGCACGTCACCGACGAGGAATATGCCGGCAAGGTCAGCGGCTGACGACATCAAAGCCCCGCCCATACGGCAGGGCTCAAGAGGCAAAAACAAGAAGATCGATCAAAATTCTGATCTATTGGTTCAGCGGGGTCCAGGATGGCCCGCCGGCAGAAGATGCCTGTCGGAATTGTATGTTCGACCTTGGAGCTAGAATCTCCGGAATGTAATCCAAGTCACTCACAATGCGTCGAGGTGGAAGCCGCTCGCCTTTTCGACTGAGCCGCATGACGTTCGGCTCAGAGAGGTCAGTTCTTCAGTCGGGCCGCCAACTATTCGCTGGCGCGCTGACCGGTTTCTCCGCCAGCCATCTCACTTCGCAGAGTTTCAAACCGCTGGCAGGCGTCACGTTCGCGGTCGTCGACGAACTTGATTGCGGCTTCGTGTGTCATCGGACCGCTGACAAGCGGGTAGGAACTTTCTCCGATCGTTTCATCGACGAAATATTCGTCTTTGTCGCCGCGGCGTGTCGTCCACTTGAACCGAACGGCGACGAGTGGGCCGGGGCCGAACTTCGTGTAGCTGTCATCCTCAGTGAGGCTGGAAGGCATCTGGGGCGCATCTGGCTCCGCCGTTAGTATGTCCTCCTCCGGTTCAAAGCCGGGCTCTTCTGCCGTCTCAGCCTCAGGTGCGCCGCCGGCGTCGGCTTCGTTGGATGTCTCCGGTTTGTTGAGGTGAACCGCAATCGCCGCGAGAGCGTATTCGGTCGGGTCGTTTTCACTCACCTGGCTGTTCCCCATGTTTAGGTGGGGACGGCGGTGTGGCCCAAGTCCGCGCGTTACCGACGCATCCGTTCCCATACACGTCTGGGTATGGGGGCATATGGGCGGTTTTTTGTCTATTCAGAACGCCGTCTGATGGGATTAAAAACCATGATTTATCAGTCTGTTAAATAACATTTTATATCATTCACTTTAACATGATAATGCGCTTCGCCCTCCGCGATCAGCTTCACGCGTCAAGAAAGCGCTATGCGCGGCCGCTCAATCGCCTTTCGCGATCTCTTTAGGTGCATCTTCAGGTGCCTCTTGCTCTTCCCGCATGGGGGGATGAGCTCGCACGTAGCGATAGCTGACATAAAAGAGCAGGCCGCAGCCGAGGATCGCGCTAAACATCAACACGGGCATGGGTCTTACGCGCCTCCAAATAGCGAAACGAAACGTTTTTTGCCAGTCAAGAAAGCGACCAACACCTCCGCGACTCCGTATCGCGAGAGATGAGGGGTAATATTGGAATGCATCATCTCCAGCGGGAGATGGAACAAGCAAATAAATCTGAGGCGGGCGAGGTAGCCCCCGAATGCTGTTGCGCGAAACGCTCAACAGCGACCGTCGCCCAAGGTGACGGGCTATCCGCAAACGATTTATTCAATGCCCTTGAACCCCCGAAGCGTTGTCACCGTCAGATGAGAAGTCTCACGTCGGTCAAGGACCGGCGATCTGTCGTAAGTAGCCTCGGAGGAACGAAGATGATCAGACGTAGTCTCGTTACAGCAGCACTCTTGATTTTCGCCTCGGCCGCCGCGCTGGCACAGCCCATGACCAAGCCGGACCCAGGGGCGACGATACGCTCCGAACCGCCGCCGACCTCAGCCGGACAGGCTGTCGGCAGTTGCAACAGCAAGGGAGACAAGCCCAACAGCAATTTCAGTTGCGCCCGGCTCAAGGCGGCCTGTGAGGGTGCCGGCTATAAATATTCGCCCAGCAAGCCGGACGGTTCGTCAGGCGTCTGCACCAAACCATCACAGGCCGGCCAGCAGATGGGATTTGCTGCCGACATTGGTCCGCAGTCGGATGCTTTCTGCAAGGATAAGGCCCTTTGCGCCAAGCTGAAAACCGGCTGCAATGCCAATGGCGGCACCTACAAGCCGGGCACCGGGCAGTCGGGCACCTGCACCCAGAATTAAGGCTGGGGTTATTCCGCGCTGAGTAATGACGGCGCTATTTTTGAGTTGCCTGAGTTCTCAGAACGAACTCGCGACGGAGATGTCGTTTGTGCATCTCCGTTGCGGGGCGGGTGAAAGTGGCACGTCACGGGCGCGGAGCAGATGATGAAACCTCGCCCGTTTCCGAAAGGTACATGGGCTGGGGCTCTGGCGCCGTATCAGGTCATTGCATCGGAGTTTGTAGAAGCCCTTCATTGGCTCATTGGGTACGCGAGCAAAGAAGGGCTCTAAAACAAATGCTTTGGAGCCCTTGATCGAGGCTTAGTACTTGAACTCAGGCATCGCCTTCAGGTTGTCTTTCGACGCGAACGTCCCGCACGCGCTCGGCGGACATGCGAACTGATGTGCCTTGATCCCAGCAAGTTTCGCTGTGTACCAAAGTGGACAGAGAGAAGCGGAACTTTGGATTATCTCGTCAGGGGGATGGGCCGATTTTTACCCGATAGAATTACCAGGAGAGAGCTTAGGGCTCTCGCGCGACTCAATGCAGACGTGGAAATAAGCGCTGTGTCGCCTCACATTTTACAAAGGCTAATTACCCTCGGTTTTGCCGAAGAATTCGAAGGGCGCGCAATCATCACTTATGACGGCATCTTGTTTATCGGAAAAGAAAAGCCCGCCGGGCAGGCGGGCTAGTCGGAGTGATGATTAGACGGCACCCGGCCAAGGGACCGGCCGGGCCGGATAATGCGCAAGGCGGTGAGGTGAGTTGTTCTGGGTGTTCGGCGGAACGACTTTCTCGTGCTCCTGTCCGGGATTCATTGACGGGACGGAATTCTGCGACCAGCGGGACAGTCGCCGGGAAGGCAGCGCGGTTGACGGGCAATTTATCGGGGGCTACGGACATCCGTCCGCGAGATAGATACGTCGTGAGAGCTCCAGAGTTTCGTTGGCGCAGATCGCGACATTTGCCATATAAAAAGGAGCACTATGTCATCCCACCCAACCGATTTTCAGGGTTCCGTCATCGACGCGGTGCGCGAGGCCATCGAGCAGCAGATTCAAAATTCACGGGCCACAGTCAACGGCGGCGGGGGACACTTCAGCATCGAAGTGACGTCGCCCGTGTTCGCCGGCATGAGTAAGCTCGAGAGCCAGCGATTGGTATACAGCGCAATCGCCCACCTGATGCGGGGTGACATGCCGCCGGTGCACGCCGTCGACAGTCTGAAAACTCAAACGCCAGCTGCGTCTTGAGCCCAAGCATGATCCGGCCGTCGCGATCGTCGTTGAGCCGAAGATTCTGAGCCTTCGCGGCACACGCGTGAAACTTCGCGCGAGCTGCCCGGCGGCGAGATCGAGTTCACAATGAAACGGCTGCTCAGTGCAAACCCGCCGGCGAAGGGGATCACCGGCGGGTCAGGGCAGAAGCGCGAACGGATGGCTAATCCGTCCGGAGAATCAATGCGGGGAGTGAGTCAGAGTTCCGCAAAAAAGCGCCGTCGCTGGGGGCATGCGCCAGTTAGCATCCGGTTAAAATATTCCAGCAATCTTGAAATTGTGATCGGTGATTCTCCTATCGAGCCGATCCAGTTTTCTGAGCCGGGGATCATGGAAGAAATTCCACCGCGCCAGTTTTGAGATTGTACATTGCTCCCGCAATCTTAATGGCACCGCTGGATTCAAGACCGATGAGGACGGGACTTTGCTTCCGAATATTAGCAATGGTCATGCCGACATTCGTCCGAGCGACAGCGTCCACGAAATCGTAATTTTTAGCGGACCGTTCACCCGCGTAAGACGTGGCTTGCACGGCTGGCTTGATCTTGGCGAGAAGTCCAGTCAGGTTTCCTAATTCGACGTTGTCGATCGCTCCTTTGATCGCGCCGCAGGATGTATGGCCCATCACAAGCACGACTTTAGCTCCAGCAACTTTGCAAGCGAATTCCAAGCTTCCAAGGATGTTGGCAGATTCTATGTTGCCGGCCACTCGAGCGTTGAAGATATCGCCGATTCCGAGATCCATGATCACCTCGGCTGGCGCGCGCGAGTCGATACAGCTGAGCAGGGCTGCTTTTGGATACTGTCCCTCCGCGCTGGATTCCTGCTCTCGCAGGTAGTTGCGATCCTTCCTTTCGCCGCTGCGAAACCGAGTATTTCCATCCTTCATCGCTTCAATGATTTGTTGAGGCGTAAAGTTATCGCGCTGCTGCTGCGTCAGGGCAGCGGCATAAGAATTTTTTGTCAGGAGCATGCCACCACCGAGGGCTGCGGCCGTGCCAGCAAATTTGAGGAAGCCGCGGCGTCCCCAGCAATGACAGTCTTTGGAATGACCTAACGTCTCGTGCATCAAAATCTCCTGGTTCAGCGCGAACCTAGCAATTCGTCTAGCCGGGGCCCATGATACCAACGGCGAGCTCCAGCCACACGACAAAGAATGTGGCTACGATCGCGAGGCCGCCGGCGATGCGATAGCGAGCGCGGTTTGTCAAAGCCGTCGTCGCCTCGAAGGCGAGACACGCTGCGATCAGCATGCCGCCGAATATGACGAAATCAGCGGTATCCCATTTCACTTCATTGGTGATCTGCATGGCGGCGGCAGGCATCAGCAACATCACCGCGGCGATAAACCAAACCAGATGTCTCATTTTGGGTTCTTCGCCTTCTACCCGATCTCTACAAGGCGGCGGACGACCTCGGAGCGGCCGGGTCGATCTTTCTGATGGGCCGCCCAAGCATCGACCTTCTCAATGAACTCGTCTGATAGCCGAAATGCGCGCGCCGGATTCTTGCCTGTAGCCGGCCGCCCCGGTCTGCATCGATTGGTGCTTATGGTTCAGAGCCATCTTAACAGCGTCACGGAGCGCCACCTCCAGACCGAAAGGACTATCCACCAGCTTCCGAATCCATAAAACAAAAAAAGTCCGCCGGCTAACCCGGCGGGCTTCCCTTGTCTCTAAATCTTCTAGTAGCGGCGATAACCTCGGTGGTATCCGTAACCCCGGCGGTATCCGTAACCCCCATGGTATCCGTAACTTCTGTGCACGTAACCATAGCGACGGACACCGTAGCCACCATAGCCACGATATCCGTAGCCGTATCCTCGGTAGACGGGCGCCGTGCGGATACAACCGTTGGGGCCGCAGACCACGGCAACGTTCTCGACGTTTGAAGCGGGCGAAAGTGGAGCGAGCGGCATTGCAGATGCGCTTCCCGCCGCAGCAAGGCCGAAGAGTGCCGTCAATCCGACAATTGCAAATTTAAGCTTCATGGTCTCCTCCTGTGGCATTCCGATCTTCACACAAAGTAGAAGGTTTAATGTGAACCCGGGATGAGCAACCCGGCCTCACTTAAATCATAAAGTGCGCTGGGGAGGAGCTCAGTCGCTAAAAAGCCCGCCGGTCTCGACCGGCGAGTTATCGATCGTCACCCTCAAACAGCGCATCAATGTGTGCGCATCGCGTCGTATGCGTGAGCAATGAATACGACGGCGCTGACCAAAAGCAGTGCGGCAACTGCGGCTTCCAACATGACGGCTTCCCATTATCGTTTTGGGGAGACGTAGCCGCTTGATCCTGACCCAGGAAGCTGGTCCATGTTGAAGGCAATTTTTTCGGGCATTCTGAACCCCACGGAGGGCGGATGCCATGAAACGGAAGCGGTTTTCGGAGGAACAGATTGCCTTTGCGTTGAGGCAGGCAGAGAGCGGGACGACGATCGAGGAGATCTGCCGGAAGATGGGGGTCTCGGAGCCGACATTTTATCGATGGAAGAAAGTCTATGCCGGCATGGGCGTGAGCGAGATCCGGCGGCTGAAGCAGCTTGAGGACGAGAACGCGAAGCTGAAGCGTGTGGTGGCGGATCTGACGCTGGACAAGGCGATGTTGCAGGACGTCCTGCGAAAAAAATGGTGAGGCCCGCCGTCCGACGTGAGGTCGTATTCCATCTGCAGAAGGTCTACGATATTGGCGAACGACGGGCCTGCAAAGCGACCGGCTTTCATCGCTCTTCACAACGCTACAAGTCGCGCGGCGATCCGCAAACCGAGCTGCGCATTCGGCTGAAGGACCTGGCAGCCAGCCGGGTGCGTTACGGTTATCGGCGTCTCCACGTCCTGCTGCTGCGCGAGGGCTATCGCTTGAACCACAAACGCACTTACCGGCTGTATCGCGAAGAAGGCCTGTCGATCAGGACAAAAACGCCGAAGCGCAAACGGGCCTGGCGCTATCGTTCCGATCGGCCGAAGATCGCCGCCGTGAACCACTGCTGGGCGATGGACTTCATGTCGGATGCGTTGTTCAACGGTCGCCCGTTCCGACTTTTGACCGTTGTCGATTGCCACACCCGAGAATCACTTGCGATCGTTCCGAGAACGAACTTCAGGGCCTTCCAGGTCGTCGAGGTTCTTGAGCGGCTGGCAAGGGAGCGCGGCAAGCCAAAGACCATTCGCTGCGACAATGGCCCCGAGTTCGCCGGCAAGATGCTCGACCAGTGGGCCTATCACAATGGCGTCGAGATCGACTTCTCGAGACCCGGAAAGCCAACGGACAATGCGTTTTGCGAGGCCTTCAACGGTCGCGTCCGGGCGGAGTGCCTGAATGCCTCATGGTTCCTGTCGATGGCCGACGCTATCGAACGGATCGAGGAATGGAGGTGCCACTACAACAATGATCGGCCCCACACCTCGCTCGGCAACTTGACGCCGAACGAGTTCGCACGACAAACTCAAACAGCTCGAGAAATTGCCTGACATCTGGACCACAAAACGGGGCAGCTCCACGCTCAACGTTTCAGATAGACTTCATGGGACCAGTAAATTGGTTTCATTCCTAAGCCGGCAAGACGCTCATTGGGTTTGATCAACCGGACCAATGTTTTCCCTTGGATGGATGTGCCGGCGTCATCGGTATTCTTCTCAGTCCAAGTCACTTGCTAGGTCATGGGAAGAAAATGCGATATAACTAATTGATTTTATTTTATGATATGGCGGAAGGGGTGGGATTCGAACCCACGGTGGGCTTGCACCCACGCCGGTTTTCAAGACCGGTGCCTTAAACCACTCGGCCACCCTTCCAAACGGTTGACACTGTTTAGCTATCGTCGCGAGGCCGGTTGTCGAGACAGGCCATTTGCTATTCAACGTCTCTGGTGCGCTTGTTTATGGCGGCACGTAACGCATCGTCAACCTGCGCCACGGCGTCGGCCTGCATATTCGGCAGGACGTGCGAATAAAAATCCAGCGTGATCCCGCCTTGCTATGGCCAAGCCGTTCGCTGGCGATCTTCGGATCTGCCTCTTACAGCATACTGCAGGTCTCTTCGATGGCGCCGAGCAAAGAGAGACTCGCCGGCGTGAGCCGGCGGTTTTCCTTGCGGCCAGCGAAGCGAGCGCTCATGATAGCTCGATCGTTCCAAAAGGGAGTTGCGGCTGTGGCGACAGGTACAGTGAAGTGGTTCAATGCGACAAAGGGTTTCGGGTTTATTCAGCCCGACAGTGGCGGTAAGGACGTGTTTGTCCATATCTCAGCCGTGGAGAAAGCGGGCCTTAGCTCACTCAACGAGGGCGCCAAGGTGAGCTACGAGGAAGTAGCGAACAGGGGAAAGACCTCAGCAGAAAACCTGCGGGTAGGCTGATCTTCTTGCCCGCCGGCGCTCACCGGCGGGTGATTTTTCGTCGAAGGGAACGCGTTCCACACTCCCGAGACCGGTACAAATTACCAGGAGACTTTCCGATGTTCATTGCCATGAATCGCTTCCAGGTCATCAAGGGAAATGAAAAGGCTTTTGAACAAATCTGGCTGTCGCGCGATAGCTATCTAGGGAGTGTGCCTGGATTTGATCCTGACCCAGGAAGCTGGTCCATGTTGAAGGCAATTTTTTCGGGCATTCTGAACCCCACGGAGGGCGGATGCCATGAAACGGAAGCGGTTTTCGGAGGAACAGATTGCCTTTGCGTTGAGGCAGGCAGAGAGCGGGACGACGATCGAGGAGATCTGCCGGAAGATGGGGGTCTCGGAGCCGACATTTTATCGATGGAAGAAAGTCTATGCCGGCATGGGCGTGAGCGAGATCCGGCGGCTGAAGCAGCTTGAGGACGAGAACGCGAAGCTGAAGCGTGTGGTGGCGGATCTGACGCTGGACAAGGCGATGTTGCAGGACGTCCTGCGAAAAAAATGGTGAGGCCCGCCGTCCGACGTGAGGTCGTATTCCATCTGCAGAAGGTCTACGATATTGGCGAACGACGGGCCTGCAAAGCGACCGGCTTTCATCGCTCTTCACAACGCTACAAGTCGCGCGGCGATCCGCAAACCGAGCTGCGCATTCGGCTGAAGGACCTGGCAGCCAGCCGGGTGCGTTACGGTTATCGGCGTCTCCACGTCCTGCTGCTGCGCGAGGGCTATCGCTTGAACCACAAACGCACTTACCGGCTGTATCGCGAAGAAGGCCTGTCGATCAGGACAAAAACGCCGAAGCGCAAACGGGCCTGGCGCTATCGTTCCGATCGGCCGAAGATCGCCGCCGTGAACCACTGCTGGGCGATGGACTTCATGTCGGATGCGTTGTTCAACGGTCGCCCGTTCCGACTTTTGACCGTTGTCGATTGCCACACCCGAGAATCACTTGCGATCGTTCCGAGAACGAACTTCAGGGCCTTCCAGGTCGTCGAGGTTCTTGAGCGGCTGGCAAGGGAGCGCGGCAAGCCAAAGACCATTCGCTGCGACAATGGCCCCGAGTTCGCCGGCAAGATGCTCGACCAGTGGGCCTATCACAATGGCGTCGAGATCGACTTCTCGAGACCCGGAAAGCCAACGGACAATGCGTTTTGCGAGGCCTTCAACGGTCGCGTCCGGGCGGAGTGCCTGAATGCCTCATGGTTCCTGTCGATGGCCGACGCTATCGAACGGATCGAGGAATGGAGGTGCCACTACAACAATGATCGGCCCCACACCTCGCTCGGCAACTTGACGCCGAACGAGTTCGCACGACAAACTCAAACAGCTCGAGAAATTGCCTGACATCTGGACCACAAAACGGGGCAGCTCCAGATTCGTTGAATTTCATCTTTTGCGTGGACCTGAAGCTGAGGATCACACGCTTTATGCCTCGCACACGATCTGGAAAAGCCGCGACTCTTTCTATGCATGGACCAAATCAGAGGCGTTCCGAGCCGCTCACGCGAACGCTGGCAGCAATAAGCCACTCTATCTGGGTCATCCTCAATTGGAGGGATTCGAAACGCTCCAGACCGTGACTGGTTCTACAACTCAAGGTGAGTAACCCATTGGGGGTCACTCAGCGATTCGCGATCGACACTGCCGATTCCTTCAGCAGAAGGTCAGCTGCTTAATAGAAGGCTTTGCGAAATATATTAAATTGCCGATCTTGATTTTAAGCTGCTCCCCATATTCCTCCCTTACCACCCTAAGGCGCCGCTGAACTTTTATAGAGTGTCGCGACCCGTTTCCGCGAGGAGGGCACCTGGCGCGTCCTGCACGGGGATGAGTGCGGCCCGAACATGTCGGAATTTCTTGCGATTTGTGTATTAGCTGGCCGCATGGAGCCATCCCGCACCTTCGGATGACGATCATAATGACGCTGTAAAACAGACACGCGTGCGGACATACAGGCAATGAATGCACCAACAGAAGACCGCCGCAAACATCCGCGCGTCGAAATCGACGAGCCGGCTTACATTTCTACAAGCGGATTAAGCATGCGGTGCCGGCTGTTGAATGTATCTTCGCAAGGAGCCGCCATCGAGATCCCAAATCCGGCCCTTGTCCCGCCGCGTTTCCAGCTGATGACCGAAAAGGATCGGGTGATTCGGTTCTGCCGGGTCATCTGGATCAAGCAGGACCGGATCGGAATTGCTTTCGATCCGCCGACTGCCGAGGCAGGCTCCGGCGTTCCGAGTCGCGACCTTGATTGACCACCCGTTTTGCTTCTGAAGGGCTCACCCCATTTCCGCCTTGTTTGCTCTGCGATATGTTCACGGCTTGGTATGGGTTATGGACCATATCGTGCTGACCGGCGCGGTGAAGTGGGGCAGTCTGCCGGGGACCGGGTCTTGGGGACGGATGAGGAAACCAAATTCAGATCGAATTGGGCATGCTGCATGCGCTGTGGCCGTCGCGGGCGCGTGCCTGATGCTGGCCAATTGCGGTTCATCAAACAACCTCAGCCGGATCGATCCTAAGTATGGAGTTTCGAGCAGCCCTCGGGTGATCGCCTCTGGCGAGGCGGTGCCAAAAGGCGGCGGCACTTACCGGGTCGGCAAGCCCTATACAGTCGCTGGGCGCGTTTACGTTCCCGAGGAAAACACCAAATATCGCGCCGAAGGGCTTGCTTCCTGGTATGGCGATAACTTCCATGGCCGTCTGACAGCCAACGGCGAGGTTTTTGATATGGCCTCGCTGTCTGCTGCGCATCCAACCCTTCCCTTACCGTGTTATGTCCGGGTAACAAACTTGGGCAACAGCAAATCCCTGGTGGTCCGCGTCAACGATCGCGGGCCGTATCACGGTAACCGGCTGATCGATGTCTCGAACAAGGCCGCCGAGTTGCTGGAGTTCAAGCAAAATGGTGTCGCGTCGGTGCGGGTCGAATACGTCGGACGCGCGCCGCTTGAAGGTTCTGATGATCGGCAGTTGATGGCGACCCTGCGAACGGGCGTGCCCGCGCCGTCGCCGTCCACCGTCAGGATCGCCTCCGCACGGCCGTTTGTCCCCGAACTCACGCCATCTGAACGCTCAATCGGTGGCGATGTCGCGACTCCGCGAGGCCGCTCCCATACGCCCGACCGTACCGCGATGGACGTCGCATCGATCAACGCCGATTCCGAAATGTCTGCGTCCGGCCGCGTCCCGGCGCGTCGGCAGTCCATGGAAGGACCGCGGGAGGTTTCATACGGCGAGGGCAACGTTGCAGGCCATGTCCGCCCCGTCACCGCTTATGCGCCGGTAGACCAGAGCGGACCGAGCGAGCTACTCTCGGGCCGAGGGCTCTATTAAGCGTCGCTCACCTACCGGGAAAGCTTGAAATCTGCTTTGATTTTATCCGACCGCGCCGCCACAGGCGCGGCACCATGTTGTTTGCGACCACCCCAACTGATAAAAGGATCTATTCGGAATCGCACCATGACAACCAGCTCTTCCACGCCCGACAGACGCGGGGGATTCGCCTGGCGCGGTCTGGTGGCCGCCGCCGTCCTCACGATCGGCCTCGGCGGAATCGTGCTGGCTGCCAACAACAGCGTTCAGGGTGCCAAGAAGGAAGAAATCTACGAGACCAGCGCCCCGACCGCTATTTTGATCGAAGCAAGAAGCGGCAGCGTTCTTTTCGAGAAAAACGCAGACGAACTACGTGCACCGTCCAGCATGATGAAGCTGATGACGGTTGAAGTCGTGTTCAACGCCATCACGAAAGGCGAGATCAAGCTCACAGACGAGTACGTCATCAGCGAAAACACCTGGCGCAAGGGCGGGGCGCCTTCCGGCGGATCGACCATGTTCGCCGCGATCAACAGCCGCGTCGCAGTCGACGATCTCCTGCACGGAGCGATCATTCAGAGCGGCAATGACTCCTGCATGGCGCTTGCGGAGGGTATCGCCGGCAGCGAAAGCGCCTTCACAGAAAAGATGACGGCCCGAGCGCGGGCATTGGGCATGACCCGCTCCACCTTCGCGAATTCCAACGGTCTTCCACATCCTGACAACAAGATGACCGTTCGAGAGCTTGCGGCACTCGCGCGCCACATCATTTTGACCTACCCGGATTTTTACAAGCTGTTCGGCGAACGTGAATTCACCTGGAACAAAATTCGTCAGTCAAACCGCAACGCGCTTCTGACTGCTATGGACGGAGCCGACGGACTCAAGACCGGCTACACCAAGGAGGGTGGATACGGCATGGTCGGCTCGGTGGTTCAAAACGGCACCCGGCTGATCGTTGTCGTGAACGGCCTCGAAAGCGCCGACGACCGAGCGACCGCCGCCAAAAAGCTGCTGGAATGGGGTTTTCGAAATTTCGAAATCCGGACCCTGTTTGCTGCGGACCAGCCGGTCGGCTACGCCAAGGTCTTTGGCGGTGATAGCGGCTCCGTTCAGGTCGCCACGTCAGACCCGGTTCAGATCATGGTTCAGAAGAACGGCAACGACAAACTACTCGCGCGCATCGTCTATACCGGGCCGGTCCGTGCGCCGGTTGCGCCGGAGCAGCCGATCGGGGTCATCAAGGTGTGGCGAGGCAAGGAAGTGGCGGTCGAGATGCCGGTTCATGCCACGAAAGCCGTCGGTGTCGGCTCGACCATGCGTCGCGCGTTGGATGGAGCGATCGAGCTTGTCATTGGGATGGTGCGCTCGGGCGCCGCGAAACTCTAATGGCTGACGCCACGCCCAAAGCCGACCCGCCGCGCGGACGTTTTATTACCTTCGAAGGCGGCGAGGGGTCCGGAAAATCCACGCAGATCAAGATTCTCGTCGAGCGTCTTCAGGCGGCGAAGCTGCATGCCATCGTCACGCGAGAGCCCGGCGGATCGCCGGGCGCCGAAATCATTCGACACCTCCTCCTGTCGGGCGTGGGCAAACTGCTCGGCGCTGACGCTGAAACCCTGCTGTTTGCGGCGGCGCGCGATGACCATGTTCGCACCGTCATCAGGCCTGCGCTGGAGCAGGGCATATGGGTGCTCTGCGATCGGTTTGCCGATTCGACCCGCGCCTATCAGGGTCAGTTGGGGAACGTGCTACCCGGCGTGCTGAACGCGATGGAGCGGGTAACCATCGGCGATCTCAAGCCTGACTTGACGGTGATCCTCGATGTCCCCGTTGAGGTAGGTTTGCAGCGCGCAGCCGCTCGCCGTGGCAGCGGCACGCCGGATCGCTTTGAGGCAGAGGACCTTGCTTTTCACCGGAAACTCCGTGACGCCTATCGCGAGATCGCAGCGAGCGACCCGCAACGCTGCGTGGTGATCGATGCCAACGCCGACCTCGACACGGTGGCCGCGAGAGTATGGGCGGCACTGCGCGACCGCGTGCTGACGGCGGACACCGCCACGAAAGCCACACCCGCATGATCGCCCGCTCGGCCACCGCGGAAATGCCGGTCCCGCATCCGCGCGAAACCACCGTGCTTTTCGGTCACAACGAGGCGGAGCGGACGTTGCTCAATGCCTATCGCGGGGGCCGTATCCCGCACGCCTGGCTTATCGGCGGCGCGCCGGGGATCGGCAAGGCGACGCTCGCCTACCGGATGGCCAGATTTGTGCTTGCTCATGGCGATCCCGCCACATCGCAGGTGCAATCGGCCGAAACGCTCAAACTGGACCTGACGCATCCGGTTGTACGCCGCATCGCGGCCGATACCCATGGCGGGCTCCTGACGCTGGAGCGGACGCCCAACGAAAAGGGCGTTATGCGCACGGTCATCAGCGTCGAGCAGACCCGAGAGACGATCGCTTTCTTCGGCTCGACCGCCACTGGAAACGGGTGGAGGGTGTGCATCGTCGATACTGTCGACGAACTCAACCCCAATGCCGCCAATGCGCTGCTCAAGATCCTCGAGGAGCCGCCGCACCAATCGCTGTTTTTCTTGATAAGCCATGCCCCGGCGCGGGTATTGGCGACGATGCAATCGCGCTGTCGCAAGCTGATGCTGCGCCCACTTGCAGCGAACGATGTGATCCGCGCGGCCGCTGAGACAGCGCAGATCGCGCCCGACGATACGTCCTTGCAGGAAGTCGCCTACGCGGCCGAAGGAAGCGTCGCGCGGGCGTTGGCGCTCCTCGGAGGGGGTGCGCTGAAGCTTCATCAGCGGACGACGGCGTTGTTGAACAGCCTTCCGCAGGTCGACCCGGGCGAACTTCACGCGTTGGGGGACGCAATCAGCGGCAGTGAGCGCGCCTCGCTTGGCGCCTTCGTCGACAGTGTGGACCGTTGGATCGGCGAGCGACTCCGCACCAGCGATGCGAACGCCGATCTTCCTCATCTTGCACGGCTCGCGGAGGTATGGGAAAAGATCAATACCGCCGCACGCGAGACTGAAACTTACAATCTCGAGCGAAAACCACTGGTTTTTTCGGTGTTCGGGCTTCTCGCAGAAGCTACCCGATAAGCACTCGGCTTTTGACCGTTCTTTTTCCTGCCTGACCGATAAGGATTTTGTTGTGGCTCCCGCTAAGAAGAAACTGGCCAAGAAAGCCCGCGTGAAGGCGCGCAAGTCGCGTCCCGCCGCCACTGGCCGTAACCCGGCCGCGAAGGCGCGCAGCAAGAAGGCGGCTCGAAAGACCAGCAAACGCAAAAAGACGAACGCGAAGACGACGACAAAAGCTCGTGCGAAGAAACTCAAAAAGACAGCAAAAGCGCGTCTACCAAAAGGGACCAGCAAGACGGCAAAGAAGACGGTAAAGCGAGCGGCAAAGAAGCAGCCGACGAAAAAGCCCTCGAAAAAGGTCGCGGCGAAGAAAAAGGCTTCGGCGAAAAAAGCAGTGTCGAAGAAGGCTGCGCCGAAACGATCCGTCGCAAAGAATCCCGTGAAGAAGGCAAAGCCGCGAGCGCCGCGCACGGTCGGTACGACGACAAAACCGATCCTTTCGAGCACGGCGTCATCGCACACCAATACGTTCTATATCACCACGGCGATCGTTTATCCGAACGGCGCGCCGCACATCGGCCACGCATACGAGGCCATTGCCACCGATGCGCTCGCGCGTTTCCAAAGGTTGGACGGCAAGGATGTGTTCTTCCTCACCGGGACCGACGAGCACGGCCAGAAAATGGTGCAGACCGCGCAGCGGGAAAACATATCGGCCCTTGAACTCGCCACGCGAAACGCCGAACTGCTTCGTAAATTGGATGAGACGCTGAACATTTCGTTCGATCGGTTCATTCGCACTTCGGAACCCGCGCACCATGGCTCGGTCCAGGAAATCTGGAGGCGCATGGCAGCGAATGGCGATATCTACCTGTCGAGCTACGCCGGCTGGTATTCGGTACGCGACGAAGCCTATTACGCGGAGGACGAGACGCTCGTCGGCGACGACAATGTGCGGCGCGGACCGCAGGGCACGCCGGTCGAGTGGGTCGAGGAAAAAAGCTATTTCTTCAAGCTATCGGCCTATCAGGACAGGCTGCTTGCGCTGTACGAAAGCCAGCCTGACTTCATAGGTCCGGATTCTCGCCGCAACGAAGTGGTCAGCTTCGTGAAAGGCGGCCTGAAGGATTTGTCGATCTCGCGCACCAACTTCGACTGGGGCATCAAGGTGCCCGACGACCCCGAGCATGTCATGTACGTCTGGGTCGATGCGCTGACCAACTACATCACGGGCGTCGGTTTTCCAGACGAGAACGACCGCAACTGGCACTATTGGCCGGCCGACGTGCACATTATCGGCAAGGACATCATCCGCTTTCACGCGGTCTACTGGCCTGCTTTTCTGATGTCTGCGGGCATTCCCTTGCAGAAGCGGGTCTATGCCCATGGTTTCCTATTCAACCGCGGTGAGAAGATGTCGAAGTCGGTCGGCAATGTCGTCGATCCCTTCAGCCTCGCCGCGCAATACGGCGTCGATCAGGTGCGCTATTTCTTCCTGCGCGAGGTGCCGTTCGGGCAGGACGGCAGCTACAATCACGAGGCGATCGTGGCGCGCATCAATGCAGACCTTGCCAACGACTTCGGCAATCTCGCGCAACGCTCGCTGTCGATGATCGCCAAGCAGCATGACGGCGTACTGCCGGAGCCCGGAGACTTCAGCGACGCCGACAACGCGATCCTCGCACAGGCGGACGGCATGATCGCGATCACGCGCGAGGCGATGAATATGCAGCAAATTCACCAGGCGCTTAATGCAATCTGGTCCGTTGTCGCCGAAGCCAACCGCTATTTTGCGGGCGAGGCGCCCTGGGTCTTGGCCAAAACCAATCCGGCGCGGCAAAGGACGGTGTTGTATGTCACCGCCGAGGTGGTGCGCCAGATCGCGATTCTGGCCCAGCCCGCGATGCCTGTCGCCTGCGCAAAGTTGCTCGATATATTAGGTATCCCGCAAGGCGAACGAAGTTTCGCGATGCTTGGTGGTCAAATCCGGATCAAACCGGGCACGGCTTTGCCTGCGCCGGTGCCGGTGTTTCCGCGCTATGTCGAACCGTCCGCGGCCTGAACGGTTTACGCTTATGCTAGTCAACAGTCAGCGTGGTAACTGTTTCTGCCGGTTACGCACCATTGTGCCTCGTTACGCGGGCGGCCGCGTAGAATTGCGGCAGGCGTTACGGTCTCGAACCAGCGGCAGCACCGCTCGGTGGAGCGGATGGTGCACAACGTGCTGATCCCCGTGTGGGGCGACAAGGTCATTTCGGAAATCACGCGCCGCAACGTCGTCAAACTGATGGAAGAGATCAACAACCGGCCAGCGCCGATGTACGCCTTCGCGATGTTCGGCTGGACGCGGGCCCTTTGAAACGCGCGACCGGCACGAGTCGTAAGTCGAGCTCGAAGCAAAAATGTTTTGCCGCTCGGGCCACGAACCAGCTCCTAGGAAGCTGATGGCGGGACAGCAACACTCCAATACTTTAGCGGCGGAGTGGCACCGGTCTGTCACATACTTGCAATGGAACCCTTCTAGAGGTCTGCCCCAGTTGATTAAAAAAGGGGAAATGACCGATGCTGACGTGGGGCGAGAAGGGAAAAATTCGTCAATCAAGAACGAAGGCCAACGCAATGTCTCGGAAAGGGACGGCGCGCCGAGAGCACGGGAAATTCATTTCCGTAGGCACGAAGTTGCTTTTTGGAGCCATCGGCTTGGCCGGCACAGTCAGCACTGCACAAGCGAGCGCACAGACCGTGACTCCGGAACAGGTCGAAGATTTGCAAAGGCAAATTAGCGTGCTGGAAAAGAAGCTCGAAAGCGTTCAGCACAAGACCTTCCTGAACGCCAGCGCCGGTTATATGCCGACAAAGGGGACATTCGCACCACCGGACGTTCTGGTGTCGATGAAAGGTAACTCTCCTCGTTTCTGCACCGCCGATGGATACAACTGCGTCGGCATCACCGGTCGTCTGCACTTCGATGTCGGGGGTTATGACTACAGGCCGAACTCGGCGGCAACCGTGCCGCAGAACCTGCAGGACGGCGTCAACGCACGCCGCGCACGTATCGGTATCACCGGCGTATTCGCACGCGACTGGGTATATGCGTTGATCGGCGAATTCGGCGGCTCTCAGGACGGCACGGGGACGATCAACAACGCCTTTGTGTCATACAAGGGCTTCAAAAACACGAGCATCGACTTCGGCTATATGAAAGTGATGTGGAGCCTCGAACAGGCCACCAGTTCGAACAACATCACATTCATGGAGCGCTCCTCTGCGCAAGTGATGGCTGCCGACCTCGGTGCCGGCGGCCAACGCGCCGCCGTCGGGGTCATCAAATACGACAAGTGGTGGTGGGTCGCCGGCTACCTGACGGGACCCGAGCGCGCCTATGATCACACGCTGCGCGTACCCTATTCAGCGGTTGGCCGTCTGGTTTTCACGCCGATCAACACCGATGCCGCGACCTTTCTGTTCGGCGGCGAGGTGCTCTATCTCGCCGACACCGGCGGCGCCCCTGGCGTCAATGACCTCCGGTTGCGCGAACGCATCGAACTTCGCATCGATCCGACCCGGGTGCTCGACACCCATAACATTGGCAATGTCAATGACGTGCGGGTGCTAAGTGCCGAAGTCGGCGGTGCCATCGGCCCTTTCCATGCCCAAGGCGAATATTTCGACTATAGCGTCTCCCGCCTCGGGGGGGCCTCCGACCTTCATTTCGCGGGAGGTTACGTTCAGGCCGGCTACATCCTCACCGGTGAAAAGCGCAAATACCTCCAACATGACGCTGCGTTCGGCGGTGTGCACCCTACCAATCCCTTCTTCTGGGACGTGGCAGGCGGCATCGGCGCTTGGGAGATCGCTGCCCGCTACAGCTATATGGATCTCAACGACAAACTAGTGTTCGGCGGAAAGCAGGAAAACATCACCGTCGGCCTCAACTGGTATCTCAACGACAACATGCGCGTGATGTTCAACTGGATCCACGGCACGGTAGGGAAAACCAACCTTGCGAATCGGGATCTCGGCGCCAACTGGGACGCCTTCGCGATGCGCACCCAGTGGGCATTTTAAACCCCTTATAGGGTAAAATTCATAAAATCGGCTCGGAGTATGTGCGCTCCGAGCCGAGGGGAAGCTCTAACAGCTCGGATCGTTAGTGAAGGTGCAGCGTTCGTGGAAGACGACGCGGTACCCCGGACCGACATAAGCCGGTGCATATCCCCGGCGACGGTAGGTCGTGTTCACACGGCCGGCATAGGCGTAGGCTTGGTAGATACTCGATTCATAACCTCCGGGACCGCTGTCTCTTACGCCGTTCCACGGAGCGGCGAGCGCCGAAGTAGTCAGCATCGTTGCCGCACAAACCGCAATCAATCCGTACCGCATTACCATTCCTCCAAGACCAAGTGAGGGAACCTGAATAATTTTTTAGTCTGTCATATTTCTGTAATGTAGTTTACTTATGATCGTGTTCCAAAAAAATATGTCAATCCAAAACAAGGCTTAAGCCTGCGACGCAATGTCTCAACGAGCGGTGCAAGGTCACCCGTTTGCGTGACCCTCCGCTTCGTTCGGATAAATGGATTTCGCTAGGCCGCAGGTTGCTTTTCCCGTTGTTCCGACCTTGTCTTGCGCTGCCCGCCGGCGAAATTTCGATCAGGACGCCGAACGCTCTGATGCGCTTGCGGTGACGTGCTTCGGATCGGGGCGTCGCATATCCGGACCAACAGGGCTTCGACAGTCGCCGCATTGGGCCGCGTACCAGTTCATCATCTTCGGAAGCTGGTCGTTGGGGGCCTCGGCTCGCACCGGGTTCTCATAATCCTGCGGGCGGCTATTTTCGCCTTCTTAAGGCTCATATTTGGTGCCGAGCTTATCGGTGAGCGCTTTACTCCCGACATAGGCGACCACCCGGAACATTTTCGTACCGCCCGAACTGAGCACGAGCTTCAGGGCGAGCCCTCGTTTCATCGAATCGAAGTAAGCCATCCGCTACTAGCAGCCGCAACGCGAACGACAGTCGCTGCCACTGCTCCTTGCTGCGCGGCGGGCTTCTCCGAACTCGTTTTGCAGTATCTCAAGCTCACACCAACCTGTGTTCTCAGCACGATACGGGGCTGGGGAGGGGCTGAGTAAACATCATCAGCGCGAGCTCGACCATGTTAGTTTTTTCCATGGCTCCAACGACGGTCAGAAAGGCATGGGCCTAATCATGCTGATCCTGATCGGCACGGTGCCGACCGCCTACGCTCTCAATCGATCCATGCCGCAGAGCCAGATGGCACAATTCCAGACCAACTCGGCGGCCGCCAGTGATGTGATCGCGCAGAAGGCCACCGGCTACAACATACTCGGCAACCCGCGGCCCGCTGTCACGGCCTACGTCTCGGAGCACAAGATCAGCGAGAGCACTTATCCGTCCCTCGCAGTGCTTGTAACCGACATCGCAAATCAGGTGACCCGCTATGATTCGCTGGCAAAGGTGCCTGCCGAAGCGGTCGGCAACACCCGCAACGACATGTACCTCGCGTCCGAAGCGATACGGTTCCTGCTGAAGGACAAGGAGAACGATCTGACTAGGGAACAGGTCGCGGTCTTGCACGCCTACAATCCCGTCATGGGTCAAGATCGTGGTGGCGATCGCGCTTGGCCTTGGCACAATGGTGGGGTGGAAACGGATCGTGGTCACGGTTGGTGAAAAAATCGGAAAGACCCATCTCACTTACGCCCAAGGCGCGGCTGCGGAGATGACCGCTGCGGCAACCATTGCTGCCGCGGACGGGTACGGCCTGCCGGTTTCGACGACGCATGTTCTTTCGTCCGGTATCGCCGGAACGATGGCCGCGAACGGGTCGGGACTGCAGTTGGCAACCATTCGAAATCTCGCGATCGCCTGGGTTCTAACGCTGCCCTCTGCGATGATCCTTGCCGGCGTTCTTTACTGGATGTTTTCGAGGGTGTTTTGAAAAGGTCTTCTCGCCGCTGGTTCCAAAATCACGCCTAGATACCTACCGAGCGCTTATTTTTGCGATCTGTCGCCGGCGACCGGGGACGACGCCCGAATCGTCTCCGGCGAACCTACAGTCGCCTAGGGACGTTCGATCATCGCGAGCTCAAAATGCTTCACGAGCTGCGTGAAATCTAGCCGTCACGAATCCTCAGTAGATCACTGTCTGGCGCTCGATCCTCACCTTTGGATCCCGTCGTTCACAACTTGCCCGGAGCTGCGGAAGCGCCGGGCCTTTTTGAGGACGAGACCGTGAGGCGATAGGCAACGAAAACTGCGGTATCATCGAATGTTCCCAGCCTTGATTGGGCAACGATACCAGCTCTAGTCGTCTGAAGGCGGCTCCGCACTTGGTGCAAAAGACATCGGTTTGTCTCACGGTACCCCTTTGTATGCCCGTCATGAATCAGAGGTAAACTGTTCCTATACTAGCGGCAAATCTTTGGCGTTATCCCGCTCGCCAAACGCCGGCCCGTACTTAATTTCCCGCGGGGCTTCACGCATCTAGGGTGATGAAATGAACCGGTTGCGAATGTTCGTTGAGCATAGTGTGACTGGCGGCTACAGGTCGAAACGCGCTGCATATGCGTTTGACCCCGAGAACCTGCCGCCGCCTGGCGAAAATCTGGAATGGAAAGCGGTGTCCTCGTTTAACGCCGCCGACGAGATAATGCGGGACGCCAGTTTAAAAGACATCTTCATACTCGCGGTCGATAAGGGTTGCGCCATCGTAGAGGAAAAGGTCGAGCTCGCGCTTGACTTCGAGAATAGTCATCAGCGGTGCAGATAACCAAAGGCATCCAGCCATTCTGACCTCTGTTCCGTCCCACTCACGGCGCCGGGTCATGACCGAGTGGACGGCCTCGATTACGGGCGCGACAAGAGCATTCTTGTTGCCCGCCAACTCGATGATCGTCACGACCAGAAGATTAACGTGACCTTCGTCATAGTACCGCAGGACGTGCTCTAGCATAGCACGCGCGGTCGCTTCGATGATCGCGCCGATCATGCAAGCACAGGATCCGTTGAATCGTCTCCGCGCAAATCTCCGGCGCAGGAGGTTGGAACGCAGGAGCCCATTGCTTTGCTTCGGGCAACGAGCTCATGCTTACCACGCCAGCCTTTCGCCATTTGCGCTACAATCAGGTGTAGAGCGCGACCAGAAATTTCAATGCGATTAGCGTGGTGCTCTGGGAAGCGCGGCCTATAGGAGCACCGACGCCTTCATCAGAATTGATATCGGAATGTCGCCCAACCTTGGCACCCCATAGGCTCAAGTCCTCTTGGCCGGGTATGAACCAAAGTCCAAAGCCGAACGGCTGATCGAGGAGGGGCTGCTCCTTCTCCAGCACAAAAGGGCCGCATGCGACGTCGCCCGTTACCAGGCTCGCCTTTGGTAACGCTATCCGCACGTACGATACATATTCACGTCGCGTTCACTTCCCGGCTCATAGCCTGTCACTCGCGTCTCGCTCGCGTCGCGGCGGCAACGAAATGATTTACTGACGTTGCGTTACTTGCGCACCCACGGAGGTCTATATGTTGAAGAAAATTCTAGGATTGGCCGCTCTCGGCGCGCTTCTGATTGTCGCGGCTCCCGCGCAGCAGTCGCAGGCGAAACCGCTCAGCTCCGGAATTGCTATCGGACAAAGCGACGCCGGCAAGCTGACAACCAACGTGCACCACATCAATGGGCAACCACACCGTCACCACCATCATCACCACCATTGGCAAACCCATCACCATCACCAGCACAAGATTCATGGCCACTAGCGCTGATCCCAGTCGGAGCCCATGGCACAGCCAGCTCCGCACAAGGTCGAGCAGGCCCATTGTGCGGGCCTGTTTCTTTAACGTTGCACGCCTCCGAACTACCCGGTCTGTGTTGGCCAGATGTCGATCTGAAAATTAGTGAGGTGCATGTTCGGCAGCGCGCCGCAAGGTGCCGCTTCCAAAACCCGTCGCCGTCGAACTGACGCAGTGGAAACTGCGCTTCAGATGATCGCTGGCGGGCTCGAGATCACGGCCATCCATAATCATCTGCTCCGGGCGAGCCCCGCGACGTTCTACATGCATGTGGCCGGGCATGGAGACCCCGCCAAACTCGCCACCGTGCTCCATGACGCGCTTGCCGAAAGTAAAACCCCGCTTCAGGTTACTCCGTCGTCAAATCCACCTTCTGCTGTCGACCTCGATACCGCGCAACTAGACCAAATTATCGGCGCGAAGGGTAAGACCAATGGCGGCGTCTATCAGTTCAATGTGCCGCGACGTGATCCTGTCAGCGAAGGTGGCATGACGTTGGCGCCGGCCGGGCCGATGGGTGTGGCGATCGGAATCAACTTTCAACCGACGGGCGATGGTAAGGCTGCTATCACCGGCGACTTCGTCCTGACAGGCGATGAGGTCAATCCGGTGGTAGCTGCACTGCGCACGCACGGTATCGAAGTCACTGCACTTCACAGCCACATGCTGGACGAGCAGCCAAGGCTCTTCTTCATGCACTTCTGGGCCAATGACGATGCAATCAAGCTCGCCAAAGGCCTACGCGCAGCACTCGACAAGACCGCAAGCACAAAAAACTGAGGCGACGACCCCCACTCGGCGTAATGCGACGCAACGACCGTTCAAGCGGCAAGGTTGCCAAGTTGGCGATAGCCCATTCCCGCTAACATATGAGCGCTGCATTTCCTGCCTCGCATTACCCCGTGGTGGTCTTTTCCTCATTCACCATCAGCTAATGCATTCCGCTGACTGAATTTCGATCGCCAAGCGCGCGCATCGAGCGACCAGCGACCTGATCCGGACAGCAACATGAAGATTGCGCTCATCAGCATCGCCCA
This sequence comes from Nitrobacter sp. TKz-YC02, assembly GCF_049852135.1. NCBI lineage: Bacteria > Pseudomonadati > Pseudomonadota > Alphaproteobacteria > Hyphomicrobiales > Nitrobacteraceae > Nitrobacter > Nitrobacter sp. TKz-YC02. Next base: position 1,643,747 of record NZ_CP180728.1, on the reverse strand, counting down.
GTCGGTGCGCGTCTCATGAGTGAAGCTTAAGAAACCATAGCGATCCAGGTGGCGGAGGCTGAATATCCACCAGTTGCGGCCTAACAGGATTGGGATTTTCGTGGAGATGATCGCCACGATCATGATGACGATGATCGGCACGGCCACCGCGCGCGAAGCATAGCCGATCATGAACATGATCCCCGCTAGCATTTCAATCACGCCAACGAACGGCCCAAAGAACTCCGGCCAGGGAATGCCGATCTTGACGAAACGGCCGGCACCGAGAATGTCGGCATGCGTCAGCTTCTGCAGGCCTTCGGGGATGAATACACCAGCGAGCGCCAAGCGGATGAAAATGGTCCAGATCGATTCGCCAGGAGAGAACCACCAGGACTGTTTCATGAAAGCGTGCTCCTATTCGCTGCTGTCCAAGGACGCGGCGCCAGAGTTTTCCAAGCCAGTCCAATGAGAATGAGGCCAGGGCCCACAACCCAGATCGTGACCAGTACCTAGAAGGCGATACCAGGCCACCAACGCCGCCCAAAACCAACCTGAAAAGACTTGATTGCCTCTCGCAACATCTCGATTCTCCCAGGAACTTTACCAGTTGTAAGGCAACCAGGGCGATGCGGTCGCGTCGCTGAACGTCGCCGCCATAAAGGTCTTAACTTGAGCCCCCCGCCATAGATCTTTGATTTTGCTGGCAGGAGTGGCAAGGCGCGAACCTGCGCCCCGGTTTTAGAGAACGGGCAAGCCTTTCCTTCTAAGTGCTTAGCAATCAATATCTATCACGCCTTTCGAGTCTTTCGTTCGCCCGAGTCCTCGCGTGCGCCCGCCGGTCCTGCGACGGGAGGAAAACCTTGCCGCCCTTGACCAAGGCTGCCAGTCAGGGGCACCTGTGGCAGATCAGTATTGTTGCCCCGTCTACGGCCCGACCGAAACCCGAACTATCTTACGGCGTTGCATGCCGTCTCCCGTGGAGCCTCCGGTTACCTGAAATGCTTGTCGATAGTCACTGCCATCTGGATTTTCCCGATTTCGCCGATGATCTCGACGGAATTGTTTCGCGCGCGGAAGCGGCGGGGATTCGCCGCATGGTGACGATTTCGACGCGGGTGAGGGAGCAAGCGAAGCTGCTCGCAATCGCGGAGCGGTTTCCGAATGTCTATTGCTCGGTCGGCACCCATCCGCATCATGCCGACGAAGAGGACGGCATTTCTATCGACGAACTCATCGCGCTAACACAACATCCAAAAGTCGTCGCGCTGGGGGAGGCGGGACTTGACTATTTCTACGAGCACGGCTCGCATGAGGCGCAGGCGCGGGGATTCCGCACTCACATCGCCGCCGCACGCGAGACCGGTTTACCCCTGGTGATCCACACCCGGGAGGCAGACGAAAATTGCGGTCACATCCTCGAGGAGGAAATGACGAAGGGTGCGTTTCGGGCGGTGCTGCATTGTTACACCGGTGGCCGCGAGCTCGCAATGAAGGCGGTCGCGCTTGGATTGTATATCGGCTTCACTGGAATTTTGACCTTCAAGAAATCCGACGCGTTGCGAGCGCTCGCTGCGGAGTTGCCGGAAGAGCGCATTCTCGTCGAGACCGATGCACCGTATCTCGCGCCTGGCAAGTTTCGTGGCAAACGCAACGAACCTTCTTATGTCGTGGAGACAGCGAAGGTGCTGGCAGACGCGCGAGGCGTTTCGCTCGACAAAATCTCGCGACAGACCACCGAGAATTTCTTTCAGCTATTCTCCAAGGTACCGCACTTGGACGCAGCCGCATGACGCTGACGCTGACCATTCTCGGCTGCGGTTCGTCCGCCGGCGTGCCGCGTCCGGCATTGGGCTGGGGTGCCTGCGATCCCGCCAATCCGAAGAACCGTCGTCGCCGCTGTTCGCTGATGATGGAGCGCGCATCGGAGCAGGGGACAACGCGCGTCCTGATCGACACCTCGCCCGACCTGCGCGAGCAATTGATCGATGCCAATGTCGATCATATCGATGCGGTGTTTCTGACGCACGAACACGCCGACCAGACTCACGGAATCGATGACCTGCGCTCCGTCGTACTGCATCAGCGCCGCCGGATTCCGGTCTATCTTAATCAATCGACGTCCAAGGATATCCTGTCGCGTTTTTCATACTGCTTCGTATCGCCCGAAGGCAGCGGCTACCCGCCGATCCTGGACAGCCATTCCATCGAGGCGGGCGAAAGCCAAACGATTGACGGCAAGGGCGGCGCGCTCACACTATCGGCCTTTCTTGTGCAGCATGGCAATATCCCGGCGCTGGGCTATCGGATCGGCAACGCTGCCTATACGCCTGACGTGCATGATATTCCGTATGAAAGTTGGCAGGCGCTGGAAAACCTCAATCTGTGGATTATCGACGGCCTGCGCTACGCGCAGCATCCCAGTCATTTCAGCGTCGCGGATGCGTTATCGTGGATCGACCGCTTCAAGCCCAGGCGTGCCGTGATCACCAACATGCACTCTGATCTGGATTATGAGGTCCTGCGGCGCGAACTTCCAGAAAATGTCGCACCGGCCTACGACGGGATGCAGCTAGCGATCGATCCGGCCTGATGGATCGATCGGCTGAGATCTGGGACGCCAACCAATTCTGCTGAGGTGTCTACTCGGCTGCGGCCATCGGCCGATGCGCAATTCGGCCGCCGCCTGCCGGATCACAACTGCCGCGCCCTGCAACGCCAGCCCAGCCATGATCGAGGCCACGACAACGTCAGGCCAGCCAGTACCCGTTCCGAACACGCCCAAGGCGGCCAGTTGGCGTCACCAGCTCTGTAAGCCCACAGAAGCCCGAACGACGCCGTATTAGCTGCAAGCGCCGCGAAGCCGACTGTACCCATCGTGAACGCGCTGGGCAGCGTTCCGTGGGTCGCGTGCCAGATAACCGTTCCGACAACCCACAGCCCGAATACGCCCATGGTGATGCCCTTGGCGAGCGCAGCCGTGGCCCGATAGCGAAGTGCCATGCCGACCACGAATAAGCTTACGCCGTAGTTTGCGGCGTCGCCTAGGAAGTCCAGCGCGTCGGCCTGAAGCGATGCCGAGCCAGCCGCAAGGCCTGCCGCGACCTCGACAACAAACATGGCCGCATTGATGTATCGCCCATGAATATTCCATAATATACCTTATGCGAATTATACAACGGGCGGCACACGTCCGCGTTTGATTTGTCACTGATGCTTGGGCTGATCTGGTCATTGGGTCTACCCCTGCTTTCCCTCGACTAAATTCGTCGTGGCTCACGTTTACGCAGACGCCCACCTGTTCCGCCAGCCCGGAAGACCCGTTGCATTTCTCGCGGCCAAAAAAGCGCGGCTGCTCGCAGTAAGCCGACCGTCTGTGCGATTCGGATGCGGGACCGCGCCACAATGCCGTATCGGTGCAGCGACATGCCGCAGGCCAATCAGGCTTGCGACTCCAAACCCTGCGTCAGACCCAGACCTTGGCCGCACTTGGGTTCGCGCCAACTTAAGCCGATGCCGAACCAGGTCATGGCTTATGGTTCAGCCGCCACTCAAACTCGCATCAAATCCGCCATCGGGTTGCAATTTAATGAGTCGGTGATCTGTCACGGATCAGCGAGATCGCCATCAAGCGCGCTCGCTGAATCGCACCCGACTTAGGCCTAAACGCCGCAGTGACCAAACTGCCATCATAGAGGATGGAAAGTTGTTCAGCAATTTCCTTTGCTGGTTTGATCCCCGCGGAGGTAAGCATCCGTACGAACGCATCGCGCACGGCGACTTTGTGAATCCGAACCCATCGAAACGCGGGCAAGTTCCGACCGTGCTGCTCAATTGCGGCAACGACAAATAGACAACCTCGGAAGGTCGATTTCGATGCAGCTTCCAACAGCAAATCAAATACGTCGCCGATTTTTGTTTCCAGCGACGTAGTCTGGTTTTCTATTTTCCGCAGTCGTACGAGAGAGGCTTTGTGACGCGATTCAAGACAGGCCTCTACGAGATCGTCTTTGCTTGCAAAGGTGGAATAGAATGAGGCTTTTGCGACACCTGCCTGATCAATCAATTTATTGATGCCCGTTTCATGAATTCCTTCGTTAAAGAAGAGATCGTCAGCCGTAGTGAGAACACGCTCCCTCACCCCAAGCGCTCGACGCTTTGACCTGTCAAAATTCAATCTACCGCGAACTGCGCGAGGCAAGAGTTCTGCCTTATTAGTACTCAGTCTTTTTGTTGCCATCCATATCCTCCCGATCAACGCTGGCACATACATTGCGAGCCATTGCTCCACCAACAATCTTCTCTTTCTGCGTGAAATGATCAACACTTTGTGAGGTTGATCGCAGAACAGAGTTGACAGTAGCCAACGATGCGTTAGCTTGAACAGACTTGTCTGTCTAGCTTCGAACGAAAACATCGATTGCCTGAGGAGCATGTAAGAACGGATCATCTGTAATGGGGGTCGTTCGTTATCCTCGGAGGCGGCATCGAACATTTAACTGACGGGAGATAGTGTATGCTTGATTGGGCTAGTGTCAGGAGCAAGTTGCCGTTGCGTGTTGGTGAACTGCGCAAGCTTTCGCCCGACACCGTGGATGCCTATCGGTTAGCCAGTGGCGCGGGCACCAAGACCGGACATCTTAGTGAAAAAACGCGCGAGCTCATTTCGCTCGCTGTTGCCGTAACGACGCGCTGTGATGGATGCATCGCCGTTCACTCTGCGAAGGCGGTAAAAGAAGGCGCAACGCGCGAGGAGATCGCCGAGGCGCTCGGTGTTGCTGTCGCGATGAACACCGGAGCCGCTGTCGTCTTTTCCGCAAGAGTTCTCGACGCATTGGATTCGGTCGAAGGCGCGCGATAAGTCGATTTCTCATTGATCTCGCGCCGTGCGCGAATGCAACTCTTCCGGCTCGGAGCTGATCGAAAGCAACTTCGAGTCGGTTTGGTTTTAACAGGCGGGTCGGTCGCCGCTTTTATGCCAACCGTTTCAGTTCGGCACCGCCGGCTGTAGTTAAACGGAGCGCGCCACATATTCGCGCCAACCTTTTGCGCGTAACCCGCACGCTGGGCAATCGCCGCAGCCATAGCCCCACTCGTGCCGCGCACCACGCTCGCCAAGATAGCAGGTATGCGAGTGTTCGCGAATGAGATCGACCAATTCAGCCCCGCCGAGTTCATACGCGAGCGTCCAGGTCGCGCCCTTATCGAGCCGCATCAGTGGCGTATGAAGCTCGAACTGTCTGGTCATTCCAAGATTGAGAGCGATCTGCAGGGCTCTGATGGTTTCATCTCGACAATCGGGATAGCCGGAATAATCGGTCTCGCACATGCCGCCGACGATATCTGTCACGCCGCGCCTGTAGGCCAGTGCCGCGGCGAAGGTCAGAAACACCAGATTACGCCCCGGCACGAACGTGTTGGGCAATCCGCCCTCGCCCATTTCGATCGCGACGTTCCGGGTCAACGCCGTGTCGGAAATCTCCGCCAGCGTCGGGATGGCAAGCGTATGACTCTCGCCGAGTTTATCCGCCCAATCCGGACGCAGCGATTTCAGCCCCGCGAGCAGCTTGTCGCGGCAGTCAAGTTCGATGGCGTGGCGCTGGCCGTAGTCGAACCCCAGCGTTTCGACGCGCGCGAAACGTTGAAGCGCCCAGGCAAGGCACGTGGCGGAGTCCTGTCCACCGGAAAACAGAACCAGTGCGGTTCGAGAGGCTGGTTCGTCGATCATGGCGATGCCAATAGCATCCCTCGGTACCCCACGCCAATCGGCGGGGATTGCTTGGCCGGCTGCCTGCTTTTTGCTGGGATAAGGGTGCAGCTTCCGGCATAGAAAACGCGAAAGTCCTTCGAACCGGTGAACCGATGACCCCTTCCCGCGATATTTCACGCCTGATCGAAATCATGGAGCAATTGAGAACGCCCGGCACCGGCTGCCCGTGGGATCTTGAGCAGACGTTTGCGAGCATTGCGCCCTACACGGTCGAAGAATCCTACGAGGTGGCGGACGCGATCGTGCGCAACGATCTGATTGATCTCTGCGACGAGCTTGGCGACCTGCTGTTGCAAGTTGTCTTTCACGCGCGCATGGCCGAAGAGCAGGATGCCTTTTCATTCGGGGATGTAGTCGAAGCGATTACGCGCAAAATGATCCGACGGCACCCGCATGTATTTCCCGACAGCTCAGGATACATTGCGTCATCGGACGTGAAAGGAACCTGGGAACGCATCAAGGCGGAGGAAAAAACCGAACGTGCTGCACGTAAGCCGATGAAGGAAGCGCCGGCCTCAAGCCTACTCACGGGCATCAAGGCCGGACAGCCTGCATTGGCGCGCGCAATAGCCCTGCAGCAAAAGGCCTCGACCGTTGGGTTCGACTGGAACGATCCCCGTGCCGTGCTCGACAAGATCCGCGAGGAAGCGGACGAGATCGAAGCGGCGTTGGATCATGGCGACAAGTCCGATATCGCGTCTGAGACCGGCGATCTCATGTTCGCGCTGGTCAACCTCGCACGTCATGTCGATGCCGACCCTGAAATGGCGCTGCGTGGAGCCAATGCGAAATTCGAGCGGAGGTTCGCTTACATCGAACAGGCGCTCGTTGCGAGAAATCGTTCTCTTGAGGAAGCGACGCTCAAGGAAATGGACGCGCTTTGGAACGAGGCGAAAGAGCGTGAGAAAGAGGGTTCTTTCCGGATTCCTATATCGTCCTGAGACCTTCGCCGCTTGCGTTTTTGCCCGCACCGCCCCACGCCACACAGAAGGCATCGGTCGCGGGACTGCCCTTACATACCGGTCTGACTAATGAACTTGGTGATAAGATAGGACTCCATCGCCTCGGTTCCACCTTCCGAGCCGTAGCCGGAATCCTTGACGCCTCCGAAGGGATTTTCCGGCAGAGCCAGAGCAACGTTATTAATTCCGACCATGCCGCTCTCAATTGCAGCGCCGATGGCGGTTGCTGTCTTGGTCGAACTGGTAAACGCATAGGACGCGAGGCCATATGGCAGCCGGTTCGCTTCTTCAGCGACCTCGTCAAAACTCGAGAACGGCGAAATCAGCGCCAGCGGACCGAACGGCTCCTCGTTCATGGCGCGGGCGTCCTTCGGCACATCAGTGATCACGGTCGGCTCAAAAAAATAGCCCTTATTGCCGACACGATGACCGCCTGCCGCAAGCTTGCCGCCCTTCCCGACCGCATCTTGAACAAGGCCTTCCACTGCGGAAACGCGGCGCGAATTGGCGAGCGGTCCCATATTTGATTCAGGGTCAAGCCCGTTGCCGACCTTGATCGCTTTGGCAGCTTCCGTGAACTTGCCGACAAAATCCTTATAGACCTTGTCCTGCACGAGAAGGCGCGTCGGCGCGATACAGACCTGGCCGGCGTTACGGAATTTGGCGCCCGAGATGATCTTGACCGCGCTTGTAATGTCGGCGTCGTCGAACACGATGGCTGGCGCATGTCCGCCGAGTTCCATGGTCGCGCGCTTCATATGCAGTCCGGCGAGCGCTGCGAGCTGCTTGCCTACCGCCGTCGAGCCTGTGAAAGATATTTTCCTGATGATCGGATGCGGGATCAGATACTCTGAGATTTCGGCAGGCACGCCGAATACGAGATTGATCACGCCATCGGGCACCCCCGCATCCACGAACGCGCGGAGCAGCTCGGCGGGAGACGCCGGCGTTTCCTCAGGCGCTTTGACGATGATCGAGCAGCCGGCGGAAAGCGCAGCCGACAACTTGCGGCAGACCTGATAGATCGGAAAATTCCATGGCGTGAAAGCCGCCACAGGACCAACCGGCTCCTTGATCGCAATCTGATAGATACCCGGCCCCCGCGCCGGAATCACGCGGCCATACGTCCGTCGAGACTCTTCTGCAAACCATTCAATGACGTCCGCCGCAACCAGCGTCTCCATTCTGGCTTCAGCGAAAATCTTGCCGTGCTCCATGGTCATCAGCGTTGCGATGCTGTCGACCCGCTCCCGCATCAAGGCTGCCGCCTTACGCATGATCTTGGCACGCTCGAAAGGCGCGACTGCTCGCCAGAGCTTAAATCCCTTGTCGGCGGCGGCGAGCGCCTCGTCGAGGTCGGAACGGTCGGCATGAGCGACCGTTCCGATCTGCTCTTCGGTAGCGGGGTTGAAAACGGCGATAGTCTTGCCGGAGGCGCTGGAGCGCCACCTCCCGTCGATCAGCAGCGATGTGTTCTGATAGCTCAAGGAGATCTCCTGCGGCTTTCCTGAAATTGGTGGAGCATGGAATAGGCTGCGGCTTTGCCGGTCAAGACTGGTCCTGCGCGACCCTGCTTTGCGAAAAGGAATCCGGTGACGCAGCTCACAGAGTCTCGATTCAACTGTGTTGAACCAAACTCTGCTTTATTCTCTTTCAACTGAGCATGATCTTGTCCGAAAACCGGTTTCCACTTTTCGGGATCACGCTCTAAAGCGGGCGTGGTACCGCGCCATATTGGTTGACGAGTATGTCTCGTTTTGTCTCATCGACCCTGACGGTCATATCGTAATGGCCGTCGCGCAGTTCCTTGGCGAGCACTTCGGAGTTTCGATGCAGCCAACTGATCGCCGCTCCATTCGAGGCATCGATCGAAAGGTCCAGCGTGGTTCGGGTTGCCGCAAGTTGATCCTCGATCGCCGCGAGCAGCGGCTCGACCCCCTCGCCAGTTTCGGCAGAGACGAGGAAACAGGGCACGTCCGTCGAGCGGCGTGCAGCTATGTTTTCCAGATCTTTGCGTTGATCCACATCGAAGCGATCGATCTTATTCCAGACCTCGAGAACGCGCGTGGTTCCTCCGGGGTCGATGCCAAGTTGATGCAGCACCGTTTCGACGTCGTGCTGCTGCGCCCCGGTATCCTCGTGCGAAATGTCACGAACATGAAGGAGAATGTCGGCCTCTATCACCTCCTCCAGCGTCGCGCGAAACGCAGCGACGAGCTGAGTTGGCAAATTGGAAATGAATCCGACGGTGTCTGACAGCATGGCCTTTGCACCGTGGGGTAGCACAAGCGAGCGCAGCGTGGGATCGAGCGTCGCGAACAGCATGTCCGCTGCCTGAACATCAGCGCGCGTCAATCGATTGAACAGCGTCGATTTGCCAGCATTTGTATACCCGACGAGCGCGACCACGCGATATGGCACGCGTTGCCGCCCGGCGCGATGCAGCCTTCGCGTCGCCTGTACCTTTTTGAGTTCGTTTTCCAGTCGCGTGATGCGATCACCGATCAGGCGACGGTCGGCCTCGATCTGGGTTTCGCCAGGTCCACCCATGAAGCCGAAGCCACCACGCTGCCGTTCAAGATGGGTCCAGGAGCGCACCAGACGGCTACGCTGATAGTTGAGATGGGCGAGCTCAACCTGAAGCGCACCCTCTTTTGTCTTGGCGCGGCGCCCGAAGATTTCAAGAATCAAGCCCGTCCGGTCCAGCACCTTTGTGCCCCAGGCTTTTTCCAGATTGCGCTGTTGAATGGGTGACAACGCACAATCCATCACCACGAGACTCGCTTCATCGGCGACGATCAAGCCCTTCAACTCTTCGACCTTGCCCTTGCCGAGATATGTGGCAGGCCTGATCTGGCTGACCGGAGCGACTATCGCCTGAACCACATGGAGGTCGATCGCCCTCGCGAGGCCGGCGGCTTCATCCAGCCGCGCGTCGGTATTGCGCAGGGTGCGTCCTGTCTGGGGCGTCTCGGCATCGCCGCCCCGCGCCCGCACATAGGGACCGATGACGATCGCTCGTCCGGTCGGCTTGTTCTGCATCGACCCCGATGGGTCGATGCTCCCCTCTAATTGTCGGGTTTCCAATCAGGAAACTTTCAAATGCATGCTCAAAGCGGACCGTCCTCGCCACCCTCGAACAACTGGATCGGAGCGCCCGGCATGATGGTCGAAATCGCGTGTTTATAAACCAGTTGCGAATGGCCATCGCGTCTAAGGAGCAGACAGAAATTATCGAACCAAGTAACAATTCCCTGTAGTTTGACTCCGTTCACCAGAAAGATCGTCAGAGGCGTTTTCGTCTTGCGAACGTGGTTGAGGAAAGTGTCCTGTAGGTTTTGTGCGCGCTCTATCGCCATTTTTGTTATCCGCAGTTCAGCTTTGTTTTTTGAGCCGGAAACAACCCTCCCGGAGCGTCCCGTGGCCGCCGGCTCCCTCTGAGTTCCTCCTCATGGATCCGGCACCTAGATTAGAGGGCAGAGCATGATGTTACGCAAGCCAGTTCGGGCCATAGGTTCGCCCGGATTTACAAAAACCATCAGGAAAATGCTGAAAAGCGGTGGAATTCTTCCCGAAGCTGCCTTGTAATACCGCCAGGCTGACCATTTCCCACCACCTGACCGTCGATCGCGACGACAGGCATGACGATCTGAGAGGCCGAAGTTACAAAGGCCTCCGCCGCCTCGCGCGCTTCCGCAGGTGTGAATGGGCGTTCTTCCAGCCTGATCTGAAGAGCCCCCATGACTTCCACGAGCACGGCCCGCGTGATGCCTGCGAGAATGCCGCGGTCCACTGACCGGGTGACAGCGCGGCCGTCTTTCGTCACGATCCAGGCGTTGCTCGACGCACCTTCGGTAATGAATCCATCGCTGTCGACATACCACGCCTCATAGGCCCCCTTCTCGCGAGCCTCCTGCTTTGCCAGCACATTGGGCAGCAGCGACACCGACTTGATATCCACCCGCGGCCAACGATTTTCCGCCAGCGTGATCACCTTGATGCCGGTAGCGGCGGTTTGCTGCTTTTTTTCGTAATCGAGCGCACGGGCTGTGACGACGACACTCGGCTTCACAGAGCTTGGCGGAAATGCATGATCACGCCGAGCAACGCCACGAGTCACCTGCAGATACACTATTCCGTACGTCACGCGATTCCGCCGCACCACCTCTCGCATAATGATCGCGAGCGCCGTGATCGGCATCGGTTCGGCGATCTGCAACTCGCGCAGCGACCGCTGCAAGCGGGCCATGTGCCGGGGAAAATCAACCAGCATCGCGCCGCGCACTTCGCAGACCTCATAAACGCCGTCAGCAAACTGATAGCCGCGATCCTCGACATTGACGCAAGCATCGCGCAGATCGCGATATCGGCCGTTGACATAAGCAATTCGCGACATGCGGCGAGTTCGCTTCAGAGTTCTAGTTGACGCCGAGCGCCTTGAGTTTGCGATGCAACGCCGAGCGCTCCATGCCGACAAACTCCGCGGTCCGAGAAATATTATTGGAGAAACGGCTGATCTGAGCGATCAGATAGTCGCGCTCGAAAACCTCGCGAGCCTCTCGCAGCGGCAGGCCCATGATGTGCTCACCATTGACGCCTGACGGCATTGCCGGAACCATGGAGCCGACATCCTGCGGTAACATATCCGCGGTGATGATGACCTCCGGACCTCCGCCGGCCAGGATCATCACGCGCTCGACATTGTTTCGGAGCTGCCGGACATTGCCGGGCCAGACATGAGATTGCAGCACGGCCATCGCGTCGTCGCCGATCTTTCGCTTCGGTAGCCCGCTTGCGGCAGAGATATGATCCATGAAAAATTCAATCAGCTCGGGAATGTCCTCGCGGCGTTCGGACAGTGCCGGAACGCGGATCGGCACCACTGATAACCGATGGTAGAGGTCTTCACGGAACCGGCCTGCGGCAATCTCCTCCTCCAGGTTGCGCGCTGTCGACGAGATGATGCGCACATCCACCTTGATCTTGGTCGTGCCACCAAAGCGTTGAAATGTCTGATCGACCAGAACCCGCATGATCTTGTTCTGAGTCTCGCGCGGCATATCGCCGATCTCGTCGATGAACAGCGTCCCGCCATGCGCTTCTTCCAGCGCGCCGGCCTTGCGGGGCTGCTGGCCGTCGATCTGCTCGACGCCGAACAGTTCGGACTCCATGCGTTCCGGTGTAATCGCCGCAGCGTTAATGACGACAAACGGTCCTTCAGCACGGCTCGACTGATTGTGAAGCGTTCGCGCTGCCAGTTCCTTACCGGATCCGGACGGGCCGACGATCATGATGCGGCTGTTGGCTTTCGCCGCGCGCTCGATGGTTTGCCGAAGTTGATTCACGCATGGCGAACGTCCGACCAGCGAGCTTGCCGCTGGCGCAAGCTGCTTCAGTTCACGCACCTCGCGCTTTAGACGTGACGTTTCGAGGGCACGCGTCGCCACTAGAATCAGGCGATCGGATTTGAAGGGCTTTTCAATGAAGTCATAGGCACCGCGTTTGATGGCCGCAACTGCCGTTTCGATGTTACCATGACCGGAGATCATGACGACCGGCATATCGGGACTGTCCTGCTTGATCATTTCGAGCAGTTGCAGCCCGTCAAGCTTACTGCCTTGCAACCAGATGTCGAGAAACACCATGTGCGGACGACGGTTTGAAACCTCCGCAAGCGCTTCATCGCTGTTACGCGCGGTTCGAGTCGTGAAACCCTCGTCTTCCAGGATGCCCGCAACGAGGTCGCGAATGTCTGCCTCGTCGTCAACAATGAGAATGTCGTGTGCCATGAATTGGATCCGCCTCGTCAGTCGCCGGTAGCAACCTCAGTCTTCGGTCACGTTATCGCCGTTAGTCGCTCCATCCTTGCTAATGGTTCCAGCATTCGCCTGCCCTGCGACGGCAAACCGCAACCGCATCCAGGCTCCCCGCGCCCCCGGCTTTATCGCCGAGGCGTCGTTGAGTTCGAGCTTGCCGCCATGGTCTTGCAAGACGCGCCCCACGATCGCTAGACCAAGGCCGGTGCCCTTCTCGCGTGTCGTTACGTAAGGCTCCAGCAGCCGCGCGCGCGCAACTTTCGGCAAGCCAACACCATTATCGATCACGTCAATGACGATGTCGTCTTCTTCCTGCGCCGCGACAACATCGATCCGGCCTTTTCCGAGTATCTCCGGCGGCACGGCTTCGATAGCTTCGGCTGCGTTCTTGATGATATTGGTCAGTGCCTGTGAGATCAGCCGCCGATCAAACTTCGCGCGCATCGGTTCATGCCTGATGTCGGCTTCAATATCGATCTCGGGATGCCCAACACGCATGAGAAAAACTGTCTGGCGGACTGTATCGGCGACATCCTCTCCTTCCATCACAGGCTTCGGCATTCGCGCGAAACGCGAAAACTCATCGACCATCCGCCTGATATCCTCGACCTGACGCACGATCGTATCGGTGCACTGCTCGAAAATCGGCTTGTCTTGGGTGATCGCCTTGCCGAATTTGCGGCGGATGCGTTCGGCCGACAGTTGGATCGGCGTCAATGGATTTTTGATTTCATGAGCGATTCGTCGCGCCACGTCGCCCCAGGCAGACGTGCGCTGCGCGGTCACCAGCTCCGTGATATCGTCCAAAGTAATGATGTAACTGTCACGTGATTGACTGGTTTGCTCGGCACTGACGCGTACCGAGACATTGCGCTCATTGCCGTCCCGATTAAGGGTAATCTGGCCCTGCACCAGCCGCTGCGTCCCTTCCCTCGCCGTTTGCATGAGATCGCTCAGCTCAGGTACCACCTCGGACAACGGATGCCCCAGAGTTTCCGATTCCGAATGGCCGATCAGTTTCTCCGCCGAGCGGTTCAGGATGCGGATGGTGTTGGCGCCGTCGACGCCGATGATGCCGGCGCTGGCCGACGACAATACCGCCTCGATGAAACGGCGCCGGCTGTCGATCAGGCCGCTCGCGCTAACGAGTTCGTCGCGCTGGGTTCGCAACTCGGCCGTCATCTTATTGAAGGTTTCACCGAGCTGCGCCAGATCTCCTTCGGATTTCAGGACAGGTACCTGCACGTTCAGGTCGCCAGTAGACACGAGATTGGCCGCATTCATCAAGCGTCGGACTGGTGCGACGAACCGGTCGGCGAAGTTCAGGCCAAGCAATACCGACGCCATCAGAATGGTCAGCGCGATCACGGCGAACATCAGCGCGAGCGCCACCTGGATGCCGAGGCGCCGAGCCTCAATCGTGGCGTATACAGCAAGGCTTGATTCGGTCTGTTTCAATTGCGCGACGACGTAGGGGTCGAGCAGTCTTGCGACATAAAGAAAAGTGTCCTGGAACGCGCTCAGGCGAATGACGGCGGCGACATAGTTTGCCTCCGGAATTAACGCGACCTGCGGATCGTCCTCGTTGACATTCTTGAGAAAGTCGGGGTTCGGTGTGTCGTAGGCCAGCTTGATTCCGGTTTGCGCCGATACAAGCATGTGGCCTTCTTTATCAATCAGCATCGCACCCCGAAGGTTGCGGGCATTGGCGCTCGAGGTCAGGAGCTGGAGAAATGTCTTGCGGTCCTGGTCGTATAACGGCCGCGCATTGGAGATGTCATTGGCCATGCCGAGAATGTCGCCCCGAATCAGTTGGGCGTGTTCGTTCGCATAGGCGTGTGCGACGATCCGCGAGTTCTCAATGACCTCCTTGATCGGTCCTGAAAACAGACGGTCGAGTCCCCGATCGATCGTGATGCTGGCAACGACCGAGACCACGACCGCCGGCAGCACGGCAATGACCGAGAACAGACCGACCACCTGAACATGCAGCTTCGCGGCGGCGCGACCGCGGCGGCGTGCTTGCACGACACGCCAGACTTCGCGAGCGATAATGCCGACGAGCAGAAGAATGATGCCCGCGTCTATCAGCAGAAACGTGATGACAACTCGGTGGGTCGGCTCGATCGGCGTGAGACGAACCAAAACCACAAACGTCAGGAATGCCGATAGCAACGCTAGGCCAATCCCGACCGGCGCCAATAGCCGGCGCATGGTCCAGCCGCGCGACTCGGCGAGTGTCGGATCGTGTGATGGAACCGGCGTGTCTGCTGTGGTCATTCGCGAGAAGGTTGAGTGTTGAGGCTGGCGTCGGTCAAACCAGCGAACTGATGCAATCGTACAACAATGTTGCACAATTGAGACATTTCCGCGGCGCAAACATCGGGCGCGAACCGGCAAAACAACTGGAATCGTCAATCAAACGTGAGCAGTGGAAAACTGACCGGATAGCCCCCCGCTTCTACCCTGCGGACCGGTAGACTTGGATGTCCAGATCGCGAATTTTTTTGCGGAGCGTGTTGCGGTTCAAACCTAGAAGGTCGGCTGCCCGGATCTGGTTGCCATGGGTAGCCGTCAGCGCGGCGGTGAGAAGCGGAACCTCAATCTCCCTGAGAACGCGGTGGTACAAGCCCGGCGGCGGGAGCCCATTCGGGAAGCTGGCGAAAAGCGACGACAGGTGCATTTCGACGGCGCCACTGAGACCGTTGATACTATTTCCGCCGATTCCGGAGGCCACCGCAGGTGATGCAAGTTCGCAATCGATCACCGGGCCGGTGATGATATCTTGCGGGTAGAGCGCCGCAAGCCTGCGCGCCAGGTTTTCCAGCTCGCGGACGTTGCCGGGCCAGCGGTGCCGCTTCAAGCGCTCGAGCGCAAGCGTGTCTAGCTTCTTGGGCGGCAGTCCATCCCTTTCAGCGAGGACAAAGAAGTGCCGGATAAGATCCGGCAGATCCTCGATGCGTTCGCGGAGCGGCGGCAGGCGCAGCGGTACCACGTTAAGGCGGAAAAAAAGATCCTCGCGAAATAGCCCCTGCTGGATCAGGATACGGAGATCCTTGTTGGTTGCCGCAACGATGCGGACATCCGTCTTGATGGCGGTCCTTCCTCCGACGGTGGAATATTCACCCTGCTGAAGCACGCGGAGCAGACGTGTCTGCGCCTCCATCGGCATATCGCCGATTTCATCGAGGAAGAGGGTCCCTCCTTCTGCCTGCTCGAAACGGCCTGACGCGCGGGCGTTTGCACCCGTGAACGCGCCGCGTTCGTGGCCGAACAATTCCGACTCGATAAGGTCGCGGGGAATTGCCGCCATATTCACGGCGACGAAGGGGCCGTTGCGACGCTTGCCGTAGTCGTGAAGCGCGCGCGCGACCAGTTCCTTGCCGGTGCCGGACTCGCCGGAGATCATCACGGTCAGGTCGGTCTGCATCAGCCGCGCCAGCACACGATAGATTTCCTGCATGGCGGGGGATCGACCGATCAACGGAAGGGAATCGCATTCGTTCTCGTCGCTGCCGGTGGCCGCGCGCTCCTTGGGCTCAGCAAGCGCGCGGCCCACGATTGCGATCAGCTCCTTGAGATCGAACGGTTTGGGGAGATATTCATATGCACCGCGCTCGGAAGCGCGGACCGCCGTCATGAAAGTGTTCTGCGCGCTCATCACAATGACCGGTAAGTTCGGCCTGATTTTCTTGATGCGCGGCAGCAGATCGAAAGCGTTCTCGTCCGGCATCACCACGTCAGTGATGACGATATCTCCTTCGCCCTGGCTGACCCATCGCCACAGCGTTGCGGCATTTCCCGTCAAGCGCACATCATATCCAGCACGCGACAAAGCCTGATTGAGCACCGTGCGGATGGCTCCATCGTCATCGGCGATAAGTATGTTGGCTGGAGGCATTTTGTCCTCATACTGGATGGCGTGCGGCGCGTGACGACATTCCGGATGCGGTAACGTCATTGCCAAGCTGGTCTACTGGACTGGAATCGAACATCGGTAGCAGGATCCGGAAGGTGGTCTTGCGCGGCTGCGACTCGCACTCGACGATGCCACCGTGGTCCCCAACGATCTTAGCGACGAGCGCGAGGCCGAGCCCGCTCCCGGTCTGCTTGGTTGTTACGAATGGATCGAACAGGTTCGGAAGCAGGTCCTCCGCTACGCCGGGGCCGTTGTCCTTGACGCAAAATTCCAGCGGCAGCGAAACCCGCGCTTTCTTGCCCGGGAGGGAAAGGTGCAAGCCTGGGCGGAATGCGGTCGTGAACTGGATTTCCCCCTCTTCTCCGAGATCAGAAATGGCCTCCGCAGCATTTTTGACAAGGTTCAGAAAGATCTGAACCAGCTGATCCCGGTCGGCGAGGACCGGCGGAAGCGACGGATCGTAATCCTCGGTGAATCTCACCTTTCGCGCGAAGCCCGACTGCGCGAGCCGTTTGACATGATCGAGGACAGCGTGAATGTTGACTGGCCCCCACCTCATCGGCCGCTCGTCGCCGAATACCTCCATGCGATCAACCAGCGTGACGATGCGGTCCGCCTCGTCGCAGATCAGGCGGGTCAGCATTCGGTCGTCCGGCGTCGCCCCCTGTTCGAGAAGCTGCGCCGCGCCGCGAATGCCGGAGAGCGGGTTCTTGATCTCGTGAGCGAGCATGGCCGCAAGCGCAATCACCGAGCGCGCCGCGCTACGATGGGTCAGCTGCCGATCCATCTTGTCAGCGATGGTGCGCTTTTGGATCATCACCACCACATGAGCGGGCCGTTCCGTCAGGGGCGCGACATGCAAGTCGACCTGACGATCCCGGCCGATCCTCGGCGTGCCGAGATCGACCTTGAACTCGTTTACAGGCGCACCGCTCTCACGAACCTGATCGATCAGGGTCAGGAGCGGGCTGCCGAAGGGGACAAGCTGCTTTAGCGGCTCGCGTTGCAGGAACTGCTTCGACATCTCGAAGAAGGACTCTGCCGCGATGTTGGCGTCGACGATCCGACCGTCGGGCGCGACCAGTAGCACGGGGTTCGGCAGTGCGTTGAGAATAGCCTCGCTATCGCTGGGCGCGACGCGCGGGCGCTGTGCGATCGAACTCATGCCGCAGCCCTCCACGCGAAGTCCTCGAACGCATCCGCCAGTGATCGCTGTACGCAGGCCGGATCATCAGCCTTCAGAATTTTCCCCCGCCAGGTCTTCAGGATCGGTGTTGGTACAGCACGAAGCGCTGCCGCCGTATCGAGCGCCCAGCCGAGATGTTTTCGCGCATGACGAAGCCCTATGCGCAGGCCGTAGTGCAGGAGCAGGTCGTCATAGAGCGTGCGGACATACGCCAACTGGTCCGCGAGCGGAGGATGCGGTTCTTCGATACCGGTTTCGAGCTGCCGCCCAATCTGACCAGGCATCCAGGGTCGGCCCTGCGCACCGCGCCCCACCATGACAGCATCGGCCCCCGACGCCTCCAACGCAGCGACGGCTGCATCGAACGACGTGATGTCGCCGTTGACGACGACGGGAATGCGGACCGCTTCTTTCACCGCTCGCACAGCCTGCCAATCGGCGTGACCCTTGTAGAACTGGCAACGCGTTCGGCCGTGAACCGTAATCATGTGCACGCCAGCGGATTCGGCGCGCTGGGCCAGCGAAGGCGCATTGAGCGAGCCATCGTCCCATCCGAGGCGCATTTTGAGTGTGACCGGGACTTTCACCGCGCCGACCGTCGCCTCGATCAGATCGAGGGCATGATCGAGATCGCGCATCAGCGCCGAACCAGACTGACCGCCTGTCACGTGGCGGGCGGGACAACCCATGTTGATATCGATGATGTCGGCGCCAGCTGCCTCGGCGATCCGGGCGCCTTCCGCCATCCAGCGCATCTCACAGCCGGCAAGCTGAACCACGTGTGGTCCGTGACCGGTGGCTTCACAGCGGAGCACGGACATAGGCCGACCCCGGACGAGATCGTCGCTGGCAGTCATCTCGGAAACAACGAGCCCTGCTCCCAACGCTTCAGCAAGGCGCCGGAAGGGCCGGTCCGTGATTCCCGACATCGGCGCAAGAAGAACGCGGTTGCAGATGGAAATACCTCCAACCGCGAATGGCTTGAGCCCTGATGACGGAGCAGGACCGGTCGGGCTCGTGCTCATGGTCCAACTACTCCGTCGCAGCCTCACTGACCGAAAATCAGCTTATTTATTAGGCAATATAGATACATGCCTATACAATAGACAGTTTCCGGTATCTTGCAACTGCGCTGCGACGATTAATTCGCCACCTGCAGTTTTGCTACCTTCATGGTAAGGGCTTGCTCAAACAACCTGATTCCTTCACAGCGATTCCAATGCTCACCTCAAAACGAACTGCCGCCATCATCGTTGCCGCTGGCCGGGGCCTGCGCGCTGGCGCTGGAGGCCCCAAACAATACCGGACAATTGGCGGACGAACCGTGATTTCGCGGGCGATGGAGGCGTTCTGCCAACACCCCGACGTATTTGCCGTTCAGCCGGTGCTCAATCCCGATGACCTTTCCATGTTCAATCAGGCCGTCGCCGGATTCCGCTATCGCCAGCCGGCGAATGGCGGTGCCACCCGCCAAGCCTCCGTTCGCGCAGGCCTCGAGGCATTGGCAGCCGACGCACCGGACATCGTGCTGATCCACGATGCCGCCCGCCCGTTCGTAACACCGGCACTGATCACGCGCGCAATCGACGCCGCGGATAAAGCCGGCGCGGCGGTGCCCGCTATTCCCGTTACCGACACCATCAAACAGGTTGATGCATCCGGCGCGGTCAACGCGACCCCCGACCGTGCAAAGCTGCGGATCGCGCAGACGCCGCAGGCATTCCATTTCGAGATGATTCTCGATGCGCATCGCCGGGCGGCACGCGACGGCCGCGACGATTTTACCGACGACGCCGCGCTCGCCGAGTGGGTAGGATTGACGGTTGCGACATTTGAGGGCGATGCTGCAAACATGAAACTAACGACTCCCGAAGATTTCGTGCGCGAGGAAGCGCGCCTCGCGGCATCGCTCGGCGACATCAGGACTGGCACGGGCTATGACGTGCACGCCTTCGGCGACGGCGATCACCTCATGCTGTGCGGTTTGAAGGTTCCGCACAATCGCGGTTTCCTGGCGCACTCCGATGGCGACGTCGGTTTGCACGCGCTTGTCGATGCCATTCTCGGAGCGCTCGCGGACGGCGACATTGGTTCGCATTTCCCTCCCAGCGATCCGCAGTGGAAGGGTGCGGCTTCCGATAAATTTCTGAAGTACGCTATCGACAAAGTTACGGCGCGCGGCGGCCGCATCGCCAATCTCGAAGTCACCATGATATGCCAACAGCCGAAGATCGGACCTCTGCGCGACCAGATGCGCGCTCGCATCTCGGACATCACTGGGGTCGCCATCTCGCGTATCGCTGTCAAGGCGACGACCAGCGAACGGCTCGGCTTCACCGGGCGTGAGGAAGGAATCGCGGCTACCGCCAGCGCCACCGTCCGCCTGCCGTGGAACGACAAGGGCTGGGACACCTGACATGAGCGGCAGCGACACACGCGCCCTGTCGCGTTCGCTGCTCGATCTTTGCCGGATGCGCAAGCTTACCATCGCAACGGCCGAATCCTGCACCGGCGGACTGGTCGCCGGGGCACTGACCGAGATTCCCGGCTCCTCGGACGTCATCGATCGCGGTTTCGTCACCTATTCCAATGACGCCAAGCGCGCGATGCTTGGCGTTAAATCCATCACGCTCGACAGTTTTGGCGCTGTCAGCAAGGAAACCGCGACCGCAATGGCAGTTGGCGCGCTGGAACGAGCCGGCACCGATCTGGCCGTCGCCATCACCGGGATCGCCGGTCCCGGCGGCGCGACACCCGGCAAGCCCGTGGGCCTTGTTCATTTCGCGGCCGCAGCGCGTGACGGCCGCATGATCCATCGCGAATTCCGCTTTGGTGCCATCGGTCGGAGTTCAGTACGGCAACGTTCGGTTGTCGAAGCCCTGCGGATGCTGATGGAATTAGCGCGCGGCCCGAAGCCACCTGCGAAAGTCCGCCGCGAAAGCGTTAGTCGATCACGACCGCGAGCAGCGCGTACGCCGGCGCGGCGCACTTCCGAGCGGCGGCGCACCGCAGGACCGGTGAAACCTTCTCCAAAGAAAACCTAAGACCGTATCGCGTCAACTTACCACCTTCGGCGAACCGTAGACAGCGTCGGCGCGTTTCTCGAATGCCGCTGCAAAGCGTTGGAACGCGGTGTCGAACATCGCGCCCATCAGCATTGCCAGCATCCGGCTCTTGAACTCATACGTGATGAAAAACACGACATCGCAGCCTTGATCCGGTTTCGGCTCAAACGTCCAGCGATTCTCCATGTGGCTGAACGGTCCGCGCAGGTATTCGACGAAAATTTTGAGGTTCGGCCGATCCAGCGTCACCCTGCTCGTAAAGGTCTCGCGCACCAGTTTGAACGACACGGTCATATCGGCGACCACGACCTCCTTACCGTCGGCCGCGGTGGTACGCTGACGCACCTTCAGCGACTGGCATAGCGGCACAAACTCCGGGTAGCGTTCGACGTCCGCCACCAGATCGAACATCTCGTTAGCGCTGTGACGAACGCGGCGTTTGCTTGAAAACAACGGCATCAGTGAACGCTCTCTGAAGCGGAAAGATCGTGCAGATAGCGATCTGCCTCAGATCGGCGCGTGAAGCGCATTAGGATCTGATCGGAGCGCAAGCCCTCAACGAAGCGCGCAAGCTGCGGACGCTGTTTTTGGCAGAAAGTCCAGACATAATGCAGAAAGTCGGCATCGAACCTTTCCGAACAGCCCGGCGACATCTCAGGCCTTACCCGTCCATGACCAGTCGCTGTTCTGATCATGACGCCGATCATACAGGTCATCCGCGGCAGATCTAACCAGACGACGGTGTCGGCGCGTTCACGTCGCAACATACCCGCGTGCGAGAGATAATTACCCTCCATGACCCAGTGCGGGGCATTTGTCGCTTCGGTCACGCGCCTGTCGAAGTCGGCGCCTTCGGATGGGGTCCAGCCGGATCTCCAAAACAGGGCGTCGAGCGATACCATGGGAACGTCCATGATCGACGAGAGCTTTTTGGCGAACATGGATTTGCCGGATCCCGGCGATCCCACGACCAGAACACGCTGCATGGCGAGACGGACTAGCGCGCCTGCGCGGCGCGCGCGGCCCGCAGCTTCGCAAAATCCTCACCGGCATGATGTGACGAACGAGTCAGCGGGCTCGCCGATACCATCAGAAAGCCCTTGGTGTAGGCGACGGTCTCATAATTCGAAAACTCCTCCGGCGTGACATAGCGTATCACGGCGTGATGCTTGCGGGTCGGCTGCAGATACTGTCCGATGGTGAGAAAGTCGACATCGGCCGACCGCAGATCGTCCATCACCTGCAAGACTTCATGACGCTCCTCGCCAAGCCCAACCATGATGCCTGACTTGGTGAATATCGCCGGATCGATCTCCTTCACCCGCTGCAGCAGGCGGATCGAGTGAAAATAGCGCGCACCTGGCCGGACGGTGAGATAGCGCGACGGCACGGTTTCGAGATTGTGGTTGAAGACGTCGGGCTTCGCCGCCACGACCCTTTCCAGCGCCCCCTTCTTGCGGAGGAAATCCGGCGTCAGGATTTCGACGGTGGTGGTCGGGCAACGCTCGCGTATCGCGTGAATTGTCTCGGCAAAATGCCCTGCCCCACCGTCGTCGAGATCGTCGCGATCAACGGATGTGACGACAACGTGGGCCAGACCCAGTTTGCGCGTCGCCTCGGCCACATATTCGGGCTCCGAAGCCTGCAACGCGACCGGCATACCCGTCTTGACGTTGCAGAATGCGCAGGCGCGGGTGCAGGTGTCGCCCATGATCATGAAGGTCGCGTGCTTCTTGTCCCAGCACTCGCCGATGTTCGGGCAGCCGGCCTCTTCGCACACCGTGACGAGACCGTTCTCCTTGACTATCCGGCGCGTGTCCGAATAGCCGCGCGTGTTCGGCGCGCGTACGCGAATCCAGTCCGGCTTTGGCGGCGACAACGCGTCCGGCCGGTTGATCTTTTCCGGATGCCGTGGCCGGACGGGGTCGGCGGAAACCGTATCGAGGATGACGACCATGGAATGATCCGGTTGTGCAGGAGACTTTAGGTAATCTGCGCGACGCAGGGCTGCAACCCGCTTCGCCAGATCAGTCAGATATGTAACATATCCCATTATGACCCGACCGCCCGCCTGCATTGGAAAATGACTCTAAATCCATCCCCATCCGACGGTCTGACGCCGCCTGCTCTCGGCAAGCCGATCAAACGCGGGTTTTTCAGTCGCAGCGTGCATGACGTGGCACCCGACCTGATCGGCGCGACCCTGCTGGTCGAAGGCATCGGCGGCATCATCGTCGAAGTGGAGGCCTATCATCACACCGAGCCAGCCGCGCACTCCCATCGAGGACCGACGCCGCGGAACATAGTGATGTTCGGCCCGCCTGGATTTGCCTATGTCTATCGCTCTTACGGCATCCACTGGTGCGTGAACTTCGTCTGCGAAATGGATGGCTCTGCCGCCGCGGTTCTGATCCGCGCGCTACAGCCAACCCACGGCATTCCAGCGATGCGACGCCGGCGCGGGCTGCATGACGAGCGCCTCTTATGTTCGGGGCCAGGCAAATTATGCCAGGCGCTCGGCATATCGATTGCGCATAACGCGCTGCCGCTCGATACGCCTCCTATCGCCATATTTCAGCGCGCAGACGGGGTTGAAGTCGTCGCCGGCGTGCGCATCGGCATTACCAAGGCCGCCGACCTGCCATGGCGATACGGACTGAAAGAATCGAAATTCCTTAGCAAGCCGTTCAAGAACGCTGGGTTCTGAAATCGATTCCAAATGGCAGCACGATCATCGGTACGACGGCAAGACCGATCGGCACGAACGCAAAGGCGGCATTCCCCGTGATATCCCAGACCATCCCTCCGACGATGGAGATCAGCATGGCGATCCCGTAACCGATCGTGAACATTCCGGCCGAGTTGTGAGGCACGTCATCGGGAGCGACGAGCAGAGCCGGCAACGTCAGCACAAGTGTCAGGCCCACGGCGCAGGTGAAGCCCACCAGCGCCGCCGAGCCGACGATCACCCAGAGACTTGTACTCGTCGCGACGCCGAGGACAGAAAGCAGGCCGAGCACGCCGCAAAGAATGAGCGGCCATCTTTTCCGCTCCAGGCGACTCGCCATCAGCATAAGGAGGACCGACCCCGGCAACTGCCCGAGGTTGAGCGCCGATAGCGCAGGCCCAATCAACTCAGTATGACCGGTTTGCAGCAGCAGGCCCGGCAGAAACGCGTTTGTGCAGAAATAGAGCTGGTTGTTCGCGCTGGCGACGAGGCCGACTTTCCAGAGCAGCGGATCTCGCCAGTCCGGCATCCAGCGGCTGTGTTGAGCAGATGTATGTTCGCCGTCCGGCCGCGCAACGAAGATGACTAGTGCGATCACTGCCGCCGCGATCGACCAGAGTTCGAGACTCCCGCGCCACCCACCTCCCAGCAAGAGCACGGCCACGGCTACGAGCACGACCGGAAAGATTTCGCCGCATAGCAAACCATTGGTGTAGACGGCTGTGGCAAAACCAATCCTGCGAGGAACCCACTGCCGCACCAGCGGCGGAAACGCCGGTTGCATCACAGCGACGCCCGCCGCCATCAGCGCTGTCGCCGCGAACAGAGTCATTGCGCCGACGGCAAAACCGCGTAGCGCCGATCCGACCGCTGCAATCAGGAGGCCGACCACAAGCGCCCTGACAGCGCCAACGCGCGCGATCAGCAGCGATCCGGGTACCGCGACAAGCGCGAACAAACTCACCGGAATGGCATTGAGAATCCCGACCTCTGTTCCTGACAGTGCAAGATCGGAAATGATAAGCGCCAGTACCGGCGGCACGGCAAGGATCGTGAGCCGCAACCCTACGCCCCCAAGCCATAGCAGACTCAAAGGGCGCAGTGATGACGGCCGAGCAGCACTCACTCAGCGGCCTTCAAACGCTCCAAAGCCTCGACAAATTTTGCCTTGCGTGCGACTGCGGCTTCCCGCTTTTCTTTTTCGTCCTCGACGATTTCTTCGGGCGCGTTGGCAACGAAATTCTGATCTGCAAGCTTGGATTCCACGCGATCGATGTCGGCGTCAGCCTTGGCGATTTCCTTCTCTAAACGCGTGCGCTGAGCGGCGACGTCGACGATGCCTTTTAACGGAAGCGCGGCAACTTCGCCGCGGATCAGCAGTTGCACGGCGCCTGCCGGTGCCTGGTCTGCGAATGAGATGTCCGCAAGCCGGGACATCCGCTTGATGACATCACTCCAGCGCTGCGCCCGCACCCTGCTTTCGGCGGATGCGCCTGCGAGCACCAGCGACGCCAGGGTTGCAGGTGGAATGTTCATCTCCGCACGGACCGAGCGAATGGCTGTGACGAGATCGACCACCCAACCGATCTCGGCTTCGGCAGCATCGTCGCGAAAATAGGGCTCCAACAGATCGGTCACCGGCTCTGGTCCAGCGAAGGGATCGGCGGCCGCGATCAGCGTCCGCTGCTTGAGGGTGAGATCTACCTTGTTTGGCCACTCCGTCAGGGTCAGCAATTGCTTCCGCGCCGAAGTTACCGCCCATAACTCCTCTGTGATGAACGGCATGAACGGATGTAAAAGCTTCAAAATTTCATCGCGGGCCCAAGCGACCATCGCGCGGGTCTCAGACTTGGCGGGGCCATCTTCGCCCAAAATTACAGGCTTTGCGAGTTCAAGATACCAATCGCAGTAGACGTTCCAGACAAAGCGGTAGACCGTGCCCGCGGCGTCATTGAAACGAGAGGATTCAATTGCCTCGGTGACCTCGCACGTCGCGCGCGCAGTCTCATGGACAATCCATCGATTGAGCGTTTCAGTCGCGGCGGTCGGATCAAACTGCGCAGGAACGACACAATCGTTCATCTCCGCGAAGCGGCACGCGTTCCAAAGCTTGGTCGCGAAATTGCGATAGCCTTCGACCCTCTGCGGAGACAACTTGATATCGCGGCCCTGCACCGCCATTGCGGCGAGCGTGAAGCGCAGCGCATCCGCGCCGTATTTATCGACCAGATGCAGAGGATCAATGACGTTGCCCCTCGACTTCGACATCTTGGCGCCCTTCTCGTCGCGAACGAGCGCGTGGATGTAAACGGTCGCAAACGGGGCTTCCTTCATGAAATAGATGCCCATCATCATCATTCGGGCAATCCAGAAGAAGATGATATCGAACCCGGTGACGAGCACGCTGGTCGGATAGTAACGTTTCAACTCCGGCGTCTCATCGGGCCAGCCGAGCGTCGAGAACGGCCACAACGCCGAAGAAAACCAGGTGTCGAGCACGTCTTCGTCTCGCGTAATGAAGCCATCACGCTTTGCCGGATCGCTCGCCATTTCGGCGCCTTGCTCGACGGTGATGACACCTTGCTCAACGTAAAAGCCGAGCGCATGGCCGATCGCTTCTTCCTCCGTCTCTGCGACAAACACCTTGCCGTCCGGACCATACCAGGCCGGAATCTGATGACCCCACCAGAGCTGCCTCGAAATACACCAGGGCTGGATGTTCTCCATCCACTCGAAGTAGGTCTTCTCCCAGTTCTTCGGCACAAATGTTGTTTCGCCCGAACGAACGGCGGACATCGCGGGCCGCGCCAGTTCCTTGGCGTCAACGTACCATTGGTCAGTCAGATACGGTTCGATGACGACGCCGGAGCGGTCACCGTGTGGTACTGTGTGCGCATGAGGCTCGATCTTGTCGAGAAAACCGAACTCTTCGAGACGCGCCACGATCGCCTTGCGCGCGGCGAAGCGATCCAAGCCGTCGAATTCTTCAGCCAGAATCAACGCGCCAGCCGGAAGGCCGCGCAGAAAATCCTCGTTGTTGGATAGCGTCAGCCGGCCTTCGCGATCGAGCACACTGATTTGCGGCAGGCGGTGGCGCTTTCCAACCTCGAAATCATTAAAATCGTGGGCCGGAGTAATTTTGACTGCGCCGGTGCCCTTCTCCGGATCGGCATAGTCGTCGCCGATGACCGGAATGATCCTGCCGACCAAAGGCAGCACGACGTTGCAATCGATCAAGTGTTCGAGCTTCTCATTGTCCGGATGCACGGCGACGGCAGTATCGCCCAACATCGTCTCCGGCCGTGTGGTGGCGACGACGACATAGGTTGAAGGATCACTCGGATCGAAGTTCTTACCCTCGACCGGGTAGCGCAGATGCCACAGGCTACCCTTCACCTCGACCTGGTTCACCTCGAGATCGGAGATCGCGGTGAGCAGTTTCGGATCCCAATTAACCAGCCGCTTGTCCTTGTAGATCAAGCCGGCGCGATGCAGTTCGACAAAAACTTTGGCAACCGCGCGTGACAGCCCTTCGTCCATGGTGAAACGCTCACGCGACCAATCGCAGGACGCACCGAGCCGTTTCAACTGGTTGACGATAACGCCGCCACTCTCGGCCTTCCACTGCCAAACCCGCTCGAGAAACCTGCCGCGGCCCATGTCGCGGCGGCCGGGCTCCTTCCGTTCCGCCAACTGCCGCTCCACCACCATCTGAGTCGCGATGCCGGCGTGATCGGTACCTGGCTGCCATAAAACGTCGCGGCCACGCATCCGCTCGAAGCGACACAGCACGTCCTGTAAGGTGTTGTTCAGCGCGTGCCCCATGTGCAACGAGCCGGTGACGTTCGGCGGCGGAATGACGATCGTGAACGGCTCAGCCTCGCGGCGTTCAGGCTGGCCGGCTTTGAATGCACCGGCCTCTTCCCAAACGCGGGACATTCGATTTTCAATATCAGAGGGCTGGTAGGTTTTTTCGATCATGGCAATGCAATCACCGTCGGGGCGTTTCAGGTCAATTCACGGAATATATCCTCTGACCGCTAAAAGCCTTTCAGGGCGCATCAAGTCAACAAGACCGCCGAATAAACCGGCCATGGAGCGCAGATGTGAGCTCAAGGACGTCAGGAGAGCGGGACTTTCCCCGCTCCAATAGCCGCGGCTTTCCCGGCTACGGGAATGGATTACGGACGACCGCGCGAGACCCGCTCGATTTCAGCCTTGACGATGCGTTCCACCAGCCCCGGCAGGTTGTCATCGAGCCAGGACTTCAGCATCGGGCGCAGCATCTCCTTGACGAGGTCCTCAAGGGTGCGGGCGTTATTCGTCAGCACCGTACTGGCAAGCGAGCTGAAGGCCGTTTCGACGGCGGAAACCGTCGAATGCGACAGAATTTCCGCTGCTGCGGCATTTAGACTGGACGGTCGAGCCGCGGTGGCGGGATCCGGTGGGATAGCCGGAACCTGCGCAATTTCGGCGAATTCCAAATCGTCCTGAGGCTCGATCTTCTGAAAAGCGGCTTGCGTTGCATTCGGCACGGCCATCTCATCCGTCAGTTCAAACACCTCCTCAGCCTGGGCGGGCCGGACTTCCTCCTCCGCGGTTGCGGCGTCGAAGTTCGCAAGCATCGCGTCAATATCGTCCTGGCTGTTGGCGCCGTCAGCGTTTGCGGGAGGTGCCGGCTTAGGGACCGAACTGACAGATCCAGGTTTTGCTACGGCTGCGTCAGCAGCGACGGTCTTTCCAGACGCCGCGGGCTTCTCATCGTCCGCTATAATGCGGCGGATCGACGCCAGAATCTCCTCCATAGAGGGCTCTTGGACCTTTGCAGGCTGCGTCATGTCCAACTCCACATCTGTCACGATCCTGGCCAGCGCGTTGGCCTCAAGCGAAAAAGGATTTTTCCGGCTCCAGATGCGGCCGCCGATTTCGATCGCAACCGGATTTGTTCCCCGAGAAAGCGTTGTGAACCGGTGACAATATCGATTCTCCGCGCGAACTTCCGCGGCAAGACCGATAGATAAACGCCGACTATCGCCCGAATCGCTTCATGCCCTTGCATCAAGGTATGGCATGGCAACAACTGATTGCAAGCAACGGACTGTGAACGCGGCTGCCGTCGGCGCGATCACTGTCCATCCGGCGTACGCATACCCACCCAACTGTCGCGAACCTGATGGTAGTGGACACTCGGATCGTACACCGTGGTGTTTAGCTTAAGCACCTGCGGCGACAACCGACCAACGGCATTCAAAACCGCATAAGAGGCAACCACACGATCGTGTTGAGCAGTCACCAGGGCAACGCGCGCGCTGACGAGCGTCTGTTGCGCGACCAACACGTCGAACGTGGTCCGTTGCCCGGCCTTGGCCTCTTCGCGGATGCCGTTGACCGCAATCTCGGATGCCTCAACCTGCGCCTGCGCCGACTTCACCTGCAATTTGGTCGCAACGAGCTGGCCCCACGCCTGCACTACGCTGGCGCGTGCCTGGGTGCGGACCAATTCGAGGGTGAGACGTTGTTGCGCCAGCGTTTCCTTGGACTGGCGGATCAGCGAATATTCAGCGCCACCCTGATAGATCGGCACCGATACCTGTGCGATCGCAGATGCTAGGAGCTGTTTCGGCACCGTGAGCTGCTGGTTTTGGCCCTGTTGCACATTGGCCTGAAGGATCACGCTCGGGAACAGCGCACCCTCCGCAACCTTGACCAGCAAGTGACTGACGTCGATGCCATACATCGCTGCGGTCACATTGGGATTTTGGATAAGGCCGAGATCCACGGCACCCGCGAGCGTTGGAGGCAGGAAGCGATCGACCGGCGACCCCGGTGCCAATTGCGCCGGTTCGTTGCCGATGATGCGCTGAAAATTCGCGCGCGTGGTCGTGAGGGTGGATTCAGCGGCCATAAGCTGGGTGCGACCGGAGGCGAGTTGCGCTTCCGATTGCGCCACGTCGGTGCGGGTCACCTCGCCGACATTGAAACGATCACGCGTCTGCTTCAGCGTCTCCTCAAGCACGCGGACATTGCTGCGCTGAACTTCCACAATGGCGGAATCCCGCAGATAGTCCATATAGATGGTTGCGGCAGCGAGTAGTACGGTCTGCTCGAGAACCCTCAATCCCTCGCGCGCGGCCGAAACCTGTCCTTCCGCAGCACGGGTTCTGTTTGCAGTCTGGAAACCGTCGAATAGCGTCTGTGAAGCCGTGGCGCCGACAGCGAATGGTGTCTGATTACCCTTGATCCTCCCCAGTACGTTTCCCTGACCCGGCAGACCCTGGCTAAAGGTAATGTCGGTATGCTGAAAGCCGCCGCTCGTGGTTACGGCGACTTTGGGCCGATAGCCCGACAGGGCTTGGGGCACGCTCTCATCGGTAACGCGAACCGAGGCACGCTGAGCGTTGAGTTGAGGATTGCTCTGATAGGCTCGCACTAGTGCGGACTCGATGGTATCCGCGAAAACCCGTGTCGCCACCCCCGGCCACACGGTCGCAAGAGCCAACACAGCAGCTCCGGCCACCAGTCTCACACCACCCATCCGCGAAGTTCCATTCTTCATCTTATCAGACGTTAAGGCGGAGCCTCCACGCCGGATCATCCCCTCAAGTCGCTTTGTCCCCGTGCGAAACATATTCGCCGTCGGGGTGCTAAGGAAACCCCTTTGGGGCCGTTTCAGCGGAAACTCTACGTCTGGGGCGTTAGAGCCACACTTGACACTTCCGATTATATGAAGAGTCGAACCAGCCGCAGTCGAAGCTCATACCTTCAATTCTCCCGCCTTTCATAGAATTAAATGAACAAAATCCGAGAAATACACAAAAACTGACAATACGATATGACATCGATTGAAGAGCTTAATGTAATGGACTCATGCAGGACGGCTTCGAAAACCATAACACCTGCCTTCGGGCAGCGAATGTGCCCATCGTGGACTGATTTTTACGTCACCAGCCTCGAAATCCTTGACTTTCGATGTTTCGAGTCTAGTTTGCCGGCCAAATGCAGGCCTGATGCGGGCCGGCTTTTCCATTTCCCGACATCAAGGGTTTGCACATGGCCAAGGCGGTCACCATCAAGGTCAAGCTGGTTTCCAGTGCTGACACAGGCTTCTATTACGTAGCTAAAAAGAATTCGCGCACCATGACCGACAAGCTGGTCAAGAAAAAATACGATCCGGTCGCGCGCAAACACGTCGAATTCCGCGAAGCCAAGATCAAGTGACGATCACGTAAGATCGCTTCATCAGCGGTGAATTGAGCGGAGCTTTCGGGCTCCGTTTTGCGTTGGCTTGATGCCGCCTTCGTGTCACGGCTAGCGTTGCAGCCACCGGGACTCAGCCGAGTGCCACGCCATCGCCCATACGCAAAATGGACGCGCGTGCGTCATGTCTCGCCACCGTCTCGCTGGCACGACCGACGGCCAAGACGCACTTAAACGGTTGCAGATCGTTGATTCGACGATGCACCACACGCGGGATCAAAAATCGCATCGATATCAATGACTACGCCGCCTCCGCCACGACGCGGTTTCGGCCGTCATGCTTGGCGCGGTAAAGCGCGATATCGGCGCGCTTGAGAACGTCAGAGACAGGTTCCCCCTTCCGCTCCAGGGTTGATAGTCCGATCGAGATGGTCACCTTGATCCGCTTCGTCCCCTTGTGGACGGAGAACGGTTCGCCAGCAATCGCGCGGCGCAGACGTTCGGCCACCATGCTCGCCACATGCAGATCGGCCTCCGGCATCACGACCACGAACTCCTCTCCGCCGTAACGGCAGGCGAGATCGATGCCTCGAATGGTTTTGCGGATTCGCAGCGCGAACTCTCGCAGAACATCGTCACCGGCATCATGACCGTAGCTATCATTGATCGACTTGAAGTAATCTATATCGAGCATCATGAGCGCTAGTGACTTGCCCCGCAGCGAGGCCTGCTCGGCCAGCGTCGCCAGATGGCTTTCCATGTAACGTCGGTTGTGCAGCCCGGTCAGTCCGTCCGTGACAGCCATTTCGATCGAACTCTGCATGCTGTCACGCAGGTGAACGGTGTAGCGGCGGCGGCGGACTTGCGTGCGCGCGCGGGCAAGTAACTCGTTCTTGTCGATCGGCCGCATCAGATAATCATTGATGCCAATCTCAAGACCACGCAGCAATCGTCCGTTGCCGTCGGCATCAGTAACAGCCAGAATCGGAACGTGTCGCGTCCGCTCCAGCGAGCGCGCTTGACTGCACAACCGCAAACCGTCGAAATTTTCTAGCCCGAGCGAGACGATAAGGAGATCGTAATTGCTTTCGGCGGCACGAAACAGCGCTTCGGAGGGTTCGGTTTCGATATCAACGGTGTGTTCGGCGCTCAGCATCGATGCCAACCGCTCGTACGACGAGGGGCGGTCGTCGACCAACAGGATATGCCCGCCCTTCCCGCTATCACCAACCGCCTCGCGCTCCGGCGCCTGCACGCCGATTTCGAGCGAGGTCACGGCCCTCATGCGTAGTTCGTCGGTCATCATCTTCAGGCGCGTCAACGAACGGACCCTTGCGGTCAAAACCACATCCGATACCGGCTTTGTCAGGAAGTCATCGGCGCCGGCTTCGAGGCCACGCACGCGGTCGGACGGACTGTCCAACGCCGTCACCATCACCACCGGAATAAAATGGGTTGCCGGGTTTGCCTTCAGCCGACGGCAGACCTCAAAACCGTCCATGTCAGGCATCATCACGTCGAGGAGAATGATGTCGCACTCGGCACGGGCGCAGGTCTCCAGTGCTTGCGCGCCATTAGAAGCGGTTATGACGTCGAAATATTCCGCCGACAATCGTGCTTCAAGGAGCCGGACGTTGGCGGGGATGTCGTCGACGACCAGAACACGCGCAGACACTCTTATCTCCTCAACCCACGAACCGGCGGACGGTCTCGATGAACTTGCCAACCGAAATCGGCTTCGACAGGTAAGCCTCGCAGCCGCCCTCGCGGATACGTTCCTCGTCGCCTTTCATTGCAAATGCTGTCACAGCAACAACGGGGATCGCGCGCAGTTCGGGATCGTCTTTGATCCAGCGCGTGACATCGAGACCGGACACCTGCGGCAACTGAATATCCATGAGGACCAGATCGGGACGAAGTTTGCGAACCAGATCGAGCGCCTCGAAACCGTTGCTGGTCCCGGACGTGTGGTAACCATGAGCCTCCAACAGATCGCGAAAGAGCTTCATGTTAAGCTCGTTGTCTTCCACAATCAGGACCGTCTTGGCCACCCTGGCCCTCCAGTCGACTCGGTGCTCATCCACGCTGGTGAGCGAAAACATGCCGGCACAGCAATACTTATCCGCTAACTGAAGTTAGATTTGCACTAGAATTCGCTCTAAGCCGTTAAGACGTAAGACGATCTTTATGCGAGCGGATTAGCACTTGTTTGAAGGTTTCGGGACTCGGTCATGCTGGTTCCAAAGTAGAATTGATAGGTTACGGAAAGGCAAACGGTCGTGACGACAAAGCGTGTGCAAAACCCGCGCGAAGCAGCTGAATTGGTAGCAATTCAGGCCCTTTCGTTTGTCGCGGACGACGCCGAAATTTTAGGCCGATTTCTAGCCGAAACCGGAATCGGTCCTCAAACTCTGCGCAGCTCTGCCTCCGATCCGCACTTCCTCACCGGCGTGCTCGATTTCATGCTGCGCGATGACGCAACCGTGAAGGCCTTTTCGGAGTTCTCCGGACATCATCCCACCACTATCGCAGCCGCCCGGCTGGCGCTCAGCGAATCCTTTCAGAAACGCGACGTCCCGTGACCGCAGGTCCGTCGGATGATCCCTTATGCTTTTGCCGCGATTGTCTTGATGATCTCAGCTTTACGGCGCCCCGTTGCAGCGCGTGTGGCTCGCCCCGACTGGTGCGACATCGGACGCTACCGACACTGGCCCTCGCCCACATCGATTGCGACGCGTTCTACGCAACGGTCGAAAAGCGGGACAACCCGGCCTTAGCAGACAAACCCGTAATCGTAGGCGGTGGTCGGCGCGGAGTGGTTCTGGCCGCCTGCTATACTGCCAGGACGTATGGCGTGCATTCTGCAATGCCGATGTTCAAAGCCCTTGCGCTTTGCCCCTTCGCAACCGTGGTTCCGCCCGACATGGCGAAGTATGTGCGGGTCGGTCGCGAGGTGCGCACCACCATGCAGGCGCTGACGCCGCTGGTAGAGCCGCTGTCGATCGACGAAGCCTTTCTCGACCTGAGCGGCACCCGGCGTGTTCACGGCATGATTCCAGCCAAGGTGCTGGCGAAATTTGCAACCGACGTCGAACGCGAACTCGGCATCACGGTATCGGTCGGACTGTCGTGCAATAAGTTCCTCGCGAAGATCGCCTCTGACCTGGATAAGCCCCGCGGATTTGCGGCGCTCGATCAGGACGAAGCGTGCATTATGCTCGCGGACAAGCCGGTAAGTTTCATGTTCGGCGTCGGCCCGGCCACCCAGGAGCGTCTGTCGGAACGCGGCTTTCGGACAATCGGCGATCTGCAGCGTGCCAACGAAATGGAAATGATGAAGCAGTTTCCGGCCGAGGGCCGCCAATTGTGGCGGTTGGCACGGGGCATCGACGATCGGCGGGTGGTCGCAGATCGCGGCGCCAAAACCATCTCGAGCGAGACAACGTTCGAGTCCAACATCCGCGATTTCGCCACGCTCGAACGATTCCTCTGGCGGCTGTCGGAGAAGGTCTCCTCGCGACTGAAGGCAAGTGAGCTAGCGGGATCGACCATCACGCTGAAACTCAAGACCGCCGATTTCCGGCAACGGACCCGTTCGCAATCAATCCCCGTTTCGACGCAGCTTGCGGTAAAGATTTTCGCAACGTGCCGAGAAATGCTGACGAAGGAAATCGATGGCACAGCTTTCCGCCTGATGGGAATAGGCGTCAGCGCGCTCCGGGCGGAATCGCAAGCAAACACGGCCGATATGCTGGATCTTCGCTCAGCTCATGCTGAGCGGGCAATGGATGACCTTCGCAAGAAGTTCGGGAGCGCGGCCGTCATCCGCGGCCTGGCCTATGAAGGACCCGAAAAACCACGCCAGCAATAAGACAACGTCAGTAAAATGACTGGCTCATATTCCCAAAATACCCGGAAGCCATCGTTCGGGAGCATCCGTGAATATCTTTTGCCTGACATCACTTGCAGGGCCTGGCACTCCTGACATCGCTGACGTCGAATTTATCCATCGTCCCGGAAATCACGAAATCATTGTAGTCGAGCACCAACGCCCGCGACACGCCATCCTCGAACAGCTCGAAAGACATGGAGTAATTTGGGATCTGTTCACCGCCGGTACGTGCAGCGTCGCGTTCGTAGTAGCTGACAGTGACGGGCCATCGCGTCAGGGTCTTCATCTGACTATGGGTGGTCGATGGATCGGGCGACGATCTCGTCGCTTCCCCCCGTATGGGTTTTCCGATAACCGAAAAAGTGTTGTAGACTTTCTCACCGTTGTCGGCTCCGTCATACACGGTTAGCTCGAGCACCGACTTTCCTTCTTTTGCAGCCGCGATGATCCGCTGGATCTGTTCGGTCGGAAACACCGCCTTGCCGTCAACGGTGAACGTTTTGGTCGACGGCCGTTTCAGTTTCACGGTAATCTTGTCACCAGTGCGTTCAGCGACTCCGTCAACCTCGCTCTGATCGTTATCGTTCATGCGAGTCATAATCTTGAAACGGTAAGTCCTTCCCTCCGCGTCCTCCCAGCTCGTGGACTGCATATCGCTCAACGTGGTTTTACCTTCGCCGTTGTCCATTTCTGAAACTTGCCTGAAATCAGACGTATAGCCCTCGCAAGTGCTTCCGGAAAACTTGTAAAGGATTCGTCCGCGGGCGCTGTCCAGGGAGGTGCTGCCACGAGACTTCGCCAGGCTCAAATTATACAGAGCCTGGTGGGATAGAAACGGAACGCCGGCAGCGGCGTGCGCGGCATCACCAGATGTCGGCAGGAACGCAGCGGCTCCAGTCGCCGCCAGAAACCCTGACCAAAGCCACAAAGCGGAGCGATGGAAATGATGGCGCATATCGTCTCTCGATGGATCGAATCCGACCATAGTCACCGCTCCATTGCGCTGCAACTGGGGAGGTACAGCCGCACACTGCGATTTGCGGCCTATCCCGAAAGTTTGATCGCCCGTCAGGAAATTCCGGATACTTGCCCGAACTCGGCATCGGCTTGCATGTCGTACGACGATAGGCGAGATAGGCTCCTCAACGGATTTCGAGTGGAACATCCATTACGGGGGGTCTGACATGGCAGGAGTGATTGAGCAGAAGTTGGCCGCGCAGGGCATCACCCTGCATGAACCAGCATCGCCCGTGGCGAATTACGTCGGCTTTGTCCGTACCGGTAACCTGTTGTTCGTATCCGGACAGCTCTGCCTCGATTCCGACGGCAACTTGATCGCGAAGGGCAAGCTGGGCGCAGGCGTTACCGTTGAAGAGGGCAACGCCGCTGCGCGCGGCTGCGCCCTCAATCTGCTGGCGCAGGTCAAAGCCGCGCTCGGCGATCTCGACAAGGTTGTCCGCGTCGTCAGACTGGGCGGCTTCGTCAACTCAGCTCCCGATTTCCTCGATGGACCCAAGGTGTTGAATGGCGCATCGGATCTGATGGTTGCAGCGTTCGGCGACAAGGGGCGCCATTCACGCAGCACCGTCGGCGTCGCCTCCCTTCCAGCAGATGCGGCGGTCGAAATCGAAGGCCTGTTCGAAGTTGCCTGACTCTGATGCGCGCACCCGACTGGCTGACAGCACGCCCGATCGCCCACCGCGGTCTGCATGACCACGCTCGCGGCATCGTGGAGAACATGCCTGAGGCGATCCGGGCGGCCATCGCCGGAAACTTCAGCATCGAGGTGGACATCCAGCTTACCGCCGACGGTGAGGCCATGGTCCACCATGATGATGAACTCGGCCGACTGACCGAGGGATCGGGAGCCTTGCAGACCCAGACCGTGGCCGAACTCAAGCGGGTCGTTTTCAAGAACACGTCAGAAAGAATGATGTCGCTCGCGGAACTCTGCGCGATGGTCAGCGGCCGTGTACCGTTGCTGATCGAGGTCAAAAGTCATTTCGATGGCAGCACGCGGCTGGTACGACGCATGGCGGAGGTGCTGTCCGGCTATGACGGGCCAGCAGCCGGTATGTCCTTCGACCCGGATCAGGTCATGGCGATGCGCGAATTGATGCCGTCGCGCCCGCGCGGTATCGTCGCCGAGCGCCACTATACCGCAGCCGATTGGCCCGATGCGACGCCGGACCAGCGCGCGGCGATGACCCATCTGCGTCATGCCTTTCGCACCCAACCGCATTTTGTGGCTTACAACGTGAACGAACTTCCAGCTCTGGCACCATGGATTGCAAGAAACTTTTTCAGATGTCCCTTGCTGACGTGGACGGTGCGCACTGCGGAACAGCGTACTCGTGCCGCAAGACACGCCGATCAGATGATCTTCGAGGGTTTCCACCCGAACATATGATCCGGCGACCCTTGACCTTGTCCACATCGCGTCCAACCTCTGATGTCGTGCGATGGAATCAAAGGTGTCTCCATAGGTTTGATTTGACGTGTTTTTTCACGATAATCCGGCGTCCGCTTCTTCGCTCGGAAACGCTATAGGACCAGTTCAGCCCCTTGATGTCATCATCCGAAATATCGCTCGCAGCCGTTGGATCCGTCAGCGAAATTCCGGCTGGCGACTGGGATGCTTGCGCCAATCCGGCGGTCGCTCCCAGCGACGTGTCCGACAGCACAACCTCCACGCCACCTCAAAATTCATTTTCAAGTTCAAAAGAAACATACAATCCATTCGTTTCGCATGCCTTTTTCTTGGCTCTTGAAGAATCGAACTCGGCTTGCTCCCGAACCGGTTGGGGGCCGCGCCATTTGATCGCGCGCCAAAATGGAGCAATCGTAGGTCTCGTTCCCTGCTATCTGAAGTCACACTCGCAAGGTGAATATGTCTTCGATCACGGCTGGGCAAATGCCTACGAAAGCGCCGGGGGACGCTATTATCCCAAGCTTCTGGCTTCGGTTCCGTTTACGCCGGCTACCGGTCCGCGGCTTCTGATCTGCCCCGGCAACGACCAAGCGGCCGTCTGCGCCGCGTTGGCCGGTGGCCTCGTCGGCTTGTGTGACGCGACCCGCACGTCGTCGGTCCACGTCACTTTTGCCCGCAAGGAAGAATGGGCGTTCCTCGCTGAGAACGGATTCCTCCAGCGTACCGACCAGCAGTTTCATTGGCAGAATAATGGCTATTCCAGTTTCGAGGACTTCCTCGCCAGCCTCAACTCGCGACACCGCAAGGCGATCCGCCGTGAACGTCGTGATGCGCTGGCCAACGGCATCACCATCCACGTCCTCACCGGCAGCGATCTCACAGAGGAAATCTGGGACGCTTTCTTTCAATTCTATATGGAAACGGGATCGCGAAAGTGGGGCCGGCCCTATTTGACCCGGCCGTTCTACTCCCTGATCGGCGAAAACATGGGCCGGGATATCGCTCTGATCATGGCCCGGCGTAACGGCCGCTGGATCGCAGGCGCCATCAACTTCATCGGTTCAGACACGCTGTTTGGACGACACTGGGGCGCCATCGAGCATCATCCTTTTCTGCATTTCGAGGTCTGTTATTATCAGGCGATCGATTTTGCCATCCATCGTCGCTTGAAAACCGTGGAGGCTGGCGCTCAAGGCGAGCATAAGATCGCGCGCGGTTATCTTCCGCAGACCACCTACTCGGCGCACTATATTGCCGATCCGGGGCTGCGCCGCGCGGTGGGTGACTACCTCAATCGCGAACGTCAGTATGTCGCCGCAGCGGCCAGCGAACTTACGGAGGCCGCCCCATTTCGCAAGACCGAAGACGACGGCGTCTCATGACGTCCTGAGCACAGGCATCGGGAGGTTATGACTGGCTACTGATCCCAGCCTGCGGGAAAACTGAACCGTCAGCCGGTTTCGAAATCGCCATCCTGCGGCGGAGCAATCGGCGTGAATTGGCAGCGGTTCGGCTTGATGTCGATCAACGGCGTTTCGTCGAGGCAATCCAGTCCGCGCACCAGCACGGTCGATCCCTCGATGCCGACCAGCTTGACCAGCGACGTTCCCAGCGGATTGGGACGCACCGGGGATCGTAACGAAAACGTACCGTGGGTCGCGCCACTGCTTTTTGGGGTCTGTAGCACGATGTCGCGACGCGAAAGGTGCAACCAGTAGATGACTTCGATGCTCGTGTATCGATCGAGCCCCTGCAATGCAGGCTTCCAGGGATCGAAAATCTCGAGCCGGCAAACCGGGCCGTCCTCGCGCCCCTGACGCGGTGTCTTGAGCCGAGACGTCCACGGCGTGCGAATTCGGCCGATGAACACCAGCCCGGCGTCGGTCGTCGGCGGTACCTCGACGACCAACTCTCCCTCTCGTACCTCGTATTCACGCACCATTGTCGACAGCTCCTGGAATCCTAAATAGCAATCGGACCGTTATTCATCGCAAAGCATAACCAATGATGACGCAAGGTGCGCGTGTCGAATAGCGTCGCGCACCGCCCTGGATGCCGGATTCAACCTTTCACGCGCGGGTTCCGCAGCACGAGGCAGGCGCCGCCAGCACGCTGAATCTGCTTGCAGAGACCATCGGCTTCCGGGCGTGTATCGGCCCCGATCCTGACCTGATAGAACGTCCGGGTGCCGCGGCTGCGCCATATCGAACCCAAAAGACTCGGATCGCGGTCGCCGATCACGGCGCCAAGCCGCCGGATGGCTCGTGCGTACATAGCCATGGCGCGGACACGGCTAAAACCGGCTGCGAGTTGTACGCCCCATAACTTGTCGGCCCCGAGCTTCACATGCTGTTCAAGCTCCGAAACGAAAGGATTGGGCGCGCGCGTCAACAATGCCATCAACTCGCGACAACTCGTCGTCGATGGCTGCGCGGGTAGCGTGCCGTTCCTGCCGGCGGCAGCCCAGTCCTCAACCGACGATCCCGTGATCGCGGCAACGTAGTGGCGCGTCTCCGCCGGCATGCCTCCCTTGCCGTCAAGCCAGTCCTGCACCCGGCGCGGTCCGGCATTATAGGCCGCGGCCGCCAATCCCAGATTGCCGAACTGCCCGCGCAACTCGTTCAGGTATTCGGCTGATTTCGGCAGGGCCTGCACCGGATCGAACGGATCGAGCAGACGTCGCTCATTTGCCGTCCCCGGCATAAACTGCGCAATGCCTTGGGCGTGCTGACCGCTGCGCGTCAACGGTCCCACCGCGTCGGGCTGAAACCGGCTTTCTTGCCAGATCACGCGCGCGAAGAATTCCAGCGGCAAGCTCTCGGCCTTCGCCGCCGACTCGACCATCAGACAGATCGATTCGCGCGTGTCTTGATCTGCCTTGTCGGTCTTATCTTGATCTGTCTTGTCGGCCTTGACGGCAGGTCCGGGATCAGCCGCTGTCTCCGTGCCGACCTGCGCTAGGGCAAGATTTGGCGCGAGCAGCGTGATGGCGAATGCGCATCGCGCGAGAACCAGCAGACGTGAGACCACGCCGGTTCTCTTCCCAGACGGCGACGAAGCCAGCTTCATCCCGCAAGCATAACAGGCTTCTTGAGGAGCCCGATATACCCACTCCAGTCCCGGAAGGGATAATCGCGTTGGATTCCGAGAACCGGCATTCGCTGCCACCAAGCAGCAGCGAATGCCATGAACGATCCAATTAGCGTCTTTAGCGTTTCGAGAACTGGAATGAACGGCGGGCTTTCGCCTTACCGTACTTCTTGCGCTCAACCACGCGGGAATCGCGGGTCAGGAAGCCACCCTTCTTGAGTACGCTACGCAATTCGGGCTCGAAGTTTGTCAATGCCTTGGACAAGCCGTGACGGACAGCTCCCGCTTGACCAGACAGGCCGCCGCCGGCGACGGTGCAGACCACGTCATATTGGCCGGCGCGTGCGGCGGCAACAAGCGGCTGCTGAATCATCATTCGCAGCACAGGACGAGCGAAGTAGATGTCGACCTCCCGGGCGTTGACGAGAATTTTTCCGGCGCCCGGCTTGATCCAGACGCGGGCAACCGCGTCCTTGCGCTTGCCGGTGGCGTAAGCGCGGCCGTACTTATCGACTTTCTTGGTGTGCTTCGGCGCTTCCGACTCGGCCGACTTCAGCGACGACAACTGATCGAGAGACTGCATGGTATCGGACATAATTATGCGGCCCTCTTGTTCTTGCGGTTCATAGCGCCGATATCGACGACTTCCGGCTGCTGGGCCTCATGCGGATGCTCCGCGCCGGCGTAGACACGGAGATTGCCAAGCTGCACGCGTCCCAGCGGTCCACGCGGGATCATACGTTCAACGGCCTTCTCGATGACGCGCTCCGGGAAGCGCCCCTCGAGGATCGACTTCGCAGTGCGCTGCTTGATGCCGCCAATATATCCGGTGTGATTGTAATAGACCTTGTTGTCACGCTTGCGGCCGGTGAGAACCACCTTGGCGGCATTAATGATGATGACATTGTCGCCGCAATCGACATGCGGCGTATAGATCGGCAGATGCTTACCACGCAGCCGCATCGCAACGAGCGTGGCGAGCCGTCCGACCACCAGTCCGCTGGCGTCGATCAGCACCCACTTCTTCGTCACTTCGGCGGGCTTAGCCGAGAACGTTTTCATGTGAGAGATCCGTGAAAAGAAACCTCGGCGCCCACGCACCGAACCATTGGGGTTCTAGAGAAGCGACCATCTCTAGTCAACGTCATTCATAAGTAATTTCTATATAATAATCATACACTTATGAAAACGGTTCTATATTACCTGTGAAATCTCTAAATGTTCGGAATAGAATAGGATAGGTAGGTGTCGCATGTGCGGCTGGATCGGGCGACGCGCCAGAACAGCGTTCCCTTCCCCGACCATTAGTCGCTTGCCGAGTTGGAGCTAACGCAAAACCTCATGATCTGTTCTGGACCACCAGATGAGTCATGATGCCTCCGAGACAGCACATCCGCGGGACTTTCAACAAGGAGCGGCTCGGCGTGAGCGCGTGATTCTTGTTTAAAGCATCGCGGCCACCGTCGCGACGCGCGGAAAAAGCCGACACTTGAGGCAGCGCCTTGACGGCGACCCGCGATCCCCTCAGCATCCACCGTGTCACATTCGACCGAGCACACAGGACACGAGATGACCGATCGCATCCCAGGCTTTGCAACGCTTGCTGTCCATGCCGGCGCCCAGCCTGATCCGACCACCGGCGCACGCGCGACGCCGATCTATCAGACCACCTCGTTCGTGTTCAACGATGCCGAGCACGCGGCCTCGCTGTTCGGATTGCAGGCATTCGGCAACATCTATACCCGCATCGGCAATCCGACCAACGCGGTGCTGGAAGAGCGAGTCGCCGCGCTCGAAGGCGGAACTGCTGCGCTCGCGGTAGCCTCGGGACACGCCGCGCAGGTCATCACGCTTCAGCAGCTCATGAAACCCGGCGATGAGGTCATCGCCGCGCGCAAGCTCTATGGCGGGACGATCAATCAGTTCACGCACGCATTCAAGAGCTTTGGCTGGAACGTGGCGTGGGCCGATCCGGACGACGTCGAGACTTTTGAACAAGCGGTCACGCCGCGAACACGGGCGATCTTCATCGAGTCCATCGCCAACCCGAGAGGTTCGATCACCGATATCGAAGCTATCGCCGCCGTCGCACGCAAGGCCGGTGTCCCCCTGATCGTCGACAATACGATGGCGAGCCCTTACCTCATTCAGCCGATCAAGCACGGCGCCGATATCGTGCTTCACTCGCTCACGAAATTTCTCGGTGGCCACGGCAACTCGCTCGGCGGCATCATCGTCGATGCGGGCACGTTCGACTGGTCGAAGGACAACAAATTTCCAATGCTGAGCGAACCGCGCCCGGAGTATCATGGAATCCGGATACAGGAGACGTTCGGCAATTTCGCATTCGCGATTGCCTGCCGTGCGCTTGGCCTGCGCGATCTCGGCTCGGCGCTGTCGCCGTTCAATGCATTCATGATCCTGACAGGCATCGAAACGCTGCCGTTACGGATGCAGAAACATTGCGAGAATACGCAGGCGATCGCTGAATGGCTGGCCGTCCACCCTGCGGTCGCGGCCGTCAACTACGCCGGATTGCCCGGCGACAAGTACAATACCCTTGCCCGCAAGTATTCGCCCAAGGGAGCGGGCGCGGTCTTCACGTTCAGCCTAAAAGGCGGATACGACGCCGGCGTCAATCTGGTGTCGAAACTCAAGCTGTTCTCACACCTTGCCAATATCGGCGATACTCGATCGCTTGTGATCCATCCGTCATCGACCACGCACAGCCAACTCGACGATGCGGCTAAGACCAAAGCCGGTGCCGGACCCGATGTCGTTCGCCTGTCAATCGGCATCGAGGACAAAGAAGACCTCATGGCCGATCTCGATCAGGCGATGGCGTGAAGAAGCGCATATGGTCGTCTGCTGCCCAACCTGAGCTCCGATTCAACTGCGTTGCATCAAACTCTGTTTTTTTGGATCAGTCCGTCGCCGGAGATCGTGACCTTTCTCCCATGACCGGGGCCTGCCGGACTTCGGTCAGATAATTGAGGGTCAGCGACACCCAGATGATGCCGTAGAGCAGCATGAAGCAGCTCGAATTGATGCCGAGCCAGTCCAGGATCGCACCGAACGTGATCGGCAGCAGAAAGCCGCCGAGGCCGCCCGCCATGCCGACAATGCCGGACACCGCACCCATGCTGTCAGGGAAGTCGTCACCGATATATTTGAACGTCGAAGCCATGCCGCAGGCAAAGGCAATGCCGAGCGTGAAGAGAAGCATCGTGAAGAACCACGACGGCAGAGCGATGCTGAAACTCAGGGGATCGCGGATCGTGTGCACGATCAGGTCGGTCTTGGGATAGGACAGCAGGAACAGGCATATCCAGGCAACCCACAGCACCCACCACGTCACATTATGAGCGCCGAAGCGGTCCGACAACCAACCGCCGAAGGCGCGGAAGGCGCCGCCGGGGAGCGAGAAGCAGGCGGCGAGAAGCGAGGCCTGCGCGATGGTGAAGCCATACTCCGTCTTGAAATATTGCGGCATCCAGATCGACAGCGCGGTGAAGCCGCCGAATACGATCGAGTAGTACTGGCAGTATTTCCAGACCCGCGGATTGCGCAGCACGGACAACTGCTGCCACATTGATGCGACCGGACCGCCAACGCCAGGATCAGGCTTGGACAACACCCAGAACAAAAGCGCCGTGACCAGCAGCGCGACCGCATAGACCTTGGGAACCATCTGCCACCCATAGGCCTCGATCAGCCACGGGGCGACGAACATGTTGAGCGCCGCTCCGATTGTTCCTGCACCGAAGAAGCCCATCGCGAAACCGCGGCTCTCTTTGGGAAAGAAGCGCGCGACGTAAGGTGTGCCGACCGAAAATGAAGCGCCGACGAGACCGAGCGCCAATCCGAGCAGCAAAAACTGCCAAAGCGCGGTCGCATAG
The DNA here is from genome assembly GCF_049852135.1 of Nitrobacter sp. TKz-YC02. Classification (NCBI taxonomy): domain Bacteria; kingdom Pseudomonadati; phylum Pseudomonadota; class Alphaproteobacteria; order Hyphomicrobiales; family Nitrobacteraceae; genus Nitrobacter; species Nitrobacter sp. TKz-YC02. The sequence goes on along the minus strand of NZ_CP180728.1, from coordinate 1,599,813 downwards.
GCGGACAGCCAAAGCGGGATCGCGCAGGCAATCAGCAACAGCAGCATGATGATCTGTCCGCCGAAGCGGTCGGTCCAGATGCCCAACGGCAAACGAAATATCGCACCGGTGAGGACGGGCGTCGCCGTGAGGAGACCGAACTCGGTCGAACCAAGTCCAAGCTGCGCGCGGATCGGGATGCCGATCACGCCGAACATCATCCAGACAGCGAAGCAGACGGTGAAGGCCCAGGTGCTGATGAGCAGAACCGACAGATTGCCAGATCTCGCCATGATTGACCCCAATTCAGACCCGCCAACGACCGGGAGAGAATTTTGCGGTTTCCGCGTTATCGATGCTGACTATGACTCCGACATCATGATGCAAATTCGCGAATCTGCATAGCGCCAGATATTCGGCTTTGTGTCAGGTTGAAGTTAAGGTGACGATTTCAATCAATCGTAGCCGCTTCAGCATGGCCCGGAGTCATGCGGCCTCAAACTCGCGAGCAGCCGGCTTGCGATTTCGTACGGACCAAAACAAAAACCAGAACTAAAGCTCCGGTCGCGGCGCGGAACGCCCACCAGGACCGATCTTATCCCGCCGCCACGCGCAGTCGTTGCCCTTCCAACGCCGTGTTACCGGCCATCAACCGTTCCGCCTGAACAACCGCGAGCGTGAGGACGAGGATCGCAACCCCCTGATGCACCAGCGCAAGCGGGATCGGAACCTCGTGCAGGAGGGTCAGGATACCAAGCGTCGCCTGTAGCGTCATTGCTGCGGCGAGCCAAAGCGCACCGCGAACGACGGCGGAACTTGCCCGCGACACGAGCGCATCAATCAGATGAAAAACAGCAATCGCGAACAGCGTATAGGCCATCATGCGATGCTCGAACTGCACCGTGAGCGTATTGTCGAACAGATTGCGCCACCACGGTTGTTCGAAAAACAGCCGCGCGGAGGACGGAATGAACGATCCGTCGATGTCGGGCCAGGTGTTGAAGACCTTGCCGGCGCGCAGTCCGGCGACCAGCGCCCCGAAATAAAGCTGCACAAAAACGAGCACCAGCAGTATGCCGCTGGTCACGCGCAACCGCATCGGCGACAGCAACGATGGACGCTCCGACAATCGCCGCACGGTCCAGACGACGGCCGCGAAAATCAGCAGCGCCAGCACCAGATGCGTCGCGAGACGATACTGCGAAACCTCGACGCGCTTAGTGAGGCCGGACGCAACCATCCACCAGCCAACCGCGCCCTGAAGTCCGCCGAGACCGAAAATGATCCAGAGCCGCCGCTTCAGATCCGACGGCAGCGCGCCGCGCCACATGAACCAGAGAAACGGCAGCAGGAACGCGATACCTATAAAGCGTCCTAGCAGACGATGGCTCCACTCCCACCAGAAGATCGTCTTGAACTGATCGAGCGTCATGCCCGCGTTCATCTCGCTATACTGCGGTATCTGCTTATAGCCCTCGAAGGCCTGGGCCCATTCCTCTTGCGAGAGCGGAGGCAGCGTGCCGGTCACGGGCTTCCATTCGACGATCGAGAGGCCGGATTCAGTCAGCCGCGTCGCGCCTCCGACCAACACCATCGCGGCAATCAGCAGCGCTATGAACACAAGCCACCCGCGCACGGCGCGCAGATGGAATTCCTTTTTTGCGATCGGACGGGTCATCAAAAAAGCCACAGTTGAAGGTATTTTTCGTGCCCTTTATAGTCCACCGCAGCCCCGGCGCAAGCCTCGTCCCGGTCACGAGTTGCACTTTAAGGTATGCGGATACGCACCCGGAAATTCCTTGGCACGATCGCTTTGCTCGTGCTGGTCGTCGTCTGGTCGCTGCTGGGCATGGCGGTTGCGCAAATGCCGTGGCTCGCGGCATCCGGTCTCTACCAGGCGATCTTCTATGTTGTCGCCGGACTCGGCTGGGTCTTGCCGGCTATGCCGATCGTAAGTTGGATGGCGAAACCCGACGCGTGAAGCGTTTCACGGTCACTTCCCCGGCGACGAGCGCAAGCCTGCGGTCCGGGTCTTCGATCCGTCGCCTTCGACGCGAATGCCTTCGGGAACCGCCTTCTCGTCGCTCATGGTCATTACTCTTTATTGACACCTCTTGTGCGAAAGTCCGCCCAGACCAGAAGCTAACAAAAAATTGATAACAGGCTCGGCAATGACCATGGCGGCTCTGATCGAAAGTCCGACCGCGAAGTCACAGCCACGATCAGGCGAACGGCGTATCGCGCATCTCGAAATCCTCCAGGATCTACGCGAAGCCGAGCCGATCTGGCGTAATCTCGAGGTGTCGCAGTTTTCGACGCCCTATCAGCGATTCGACTTCCTATCTGCCTGGCAGCGACACGTCGGAACCGACGAGCAACTTCTACCCAGCATTATCGTCGCCTCCGACGCTCAGCGACAACCACTCCTGCTGCTCCCGCTCGTATTGAGCATGGAAAGTGGCGTTCGTGTCGCACGGTTCATGGGCGGCAAGCACACGACTTTCAATATGGCGCTCTGGCAGCGGGATTTCGCGGCCTCCGCCACGCGTGCGGATCTCGATGCGCTGGTTCGAGGAATCGGCGAGCTTCCAATCAAAATCGACGTGCTGGCGTTCACGCGGCAGCCGCGGCACTGGCGCGATCTGCAAAATCCAATGGCGCTCTTGCCGAGCCAGCCCTCTGCCAACGGCTGTCCGTTGACAAGATTTTCGCCGGGAGCGCCGCCGTCGGCGCGCATCAGCAACTCATTTCGACGCCGGCTCAAAGGCAAGGAACGCAAGCTCGAAACACTGCCCGGCTATCGCTATTGTATGGCGTCGACGGACACCGAGATTAAACGGATCTGTGATGCGTTCTTCGCAATCAAGCCGCTGCGAATGGCCGCGCAGAAGCTTCCGAACGTGTTCGCCGAGGCAGGCGTCGAGAGTTTCCTGCGCGCGGCTTGCCTGACACCGCTGACGGATGGCGGGCGCGCCATCGAGGTCCATGGCCTCGAATGCGATGCCGAGGTGATCGCGATCTTCGCTGGCGTCGCAGACGGACACCGCTTCTCGATGATGTTCAACACCTACACGATGTCGGAAAGCGCCCGCTACAGTCCCGGCCTGATCCTGATGCGCGATATCATCGATCATTATGCTGGGCGCGGCTACACCTCGCTCGACCTCGGAATCGGATCGGACGACTACAAGCGCCTGTTCTGCAAAAGCGACGAGCCAATCTTCGACAGCTACCTGCCGCTCACCACACGCGGCAGAATGGCTGCCATTGGCATGTCGTCGCTGGCCCGTGCCAAACGCTTCGTGAAGCAGACGCCGGCGCTGAAGCGGTCGGCCGAGATGTTACGCGGTATAATGCATCGCTGACACCCCCCCGCGCCGGCGACCGATCAAGCCGCCTCGCGAGGACCGAGCTGAGTGTCCGAGCGTAGTGATACCGGATCAAGCATCGTCACTGTCGTAAAGCCAATAGCCTTGAGTTGGCTACTCATCCGCATCCGCGCATCCGCGTTCATCGACGGGTCGGGAACGACGATCGCGCGCGCCTGCTCCGTCAGGAGTTTCGCCGGGAGGTCAGTAGCAGTGCCCACGACGAGCAGCACGTGATCGTAGACGCCCAACAGAGCATCGAGCGCAATTGCAAGGCGCGGCGATTGCAGCAGCGAGCGATCGGCATCAGAACGCCCCGCGCCGACAAGATGGAGCGGCGAGAGCCGGTCGCGGGTGATCACCTGTCCGAAAGACGTCTCGCCCAGCATCAGGTCAGCCAATCCAGGCGCCGCCGGATCGACCGAAGTCGCCGTCAACGCCGACGATGACGGAGAAAGGTCGACCAGGACTACCTTTGCACTATTGGTTAACAGGCGCGCGAGCGCGAGCGCCGCGAGCATGATGCTCTCGTTCTCGCCGGTACCCATAACCGTGATTCTGTGCGCCGCTTGGCCTGCCGCTCGCAGGTCATTCGCGAGATGATCGATCTCTGCCAGGTCCGCTGCCGGCGCGGGATCAAAGCGGAACTCGCGTATCCCCGGCGCAGCAGGCAACGCTAGGCCGGAGTTAACTGCTGCCAGATTCCGCGGAGAAGTGATGCGCAGCAGCTCGCCAGTCGCGATAGTGCCGGCGGCCAGCATCAGGGTCGCCAGCGTGGCGATCAGGACGATTGGCAGCTTCTTCGGGTAAGCCGGCGTGTTTGAGACGATGGCCCGCGAGATAACGCGGCCATCGGACGGTGCCGCATCGATGTTTTCTCGCGTGGTAGCTTCGCGGTATTTTGCGAGATACGATTCCAGCAGGTCACGCTGCGCCTTGGCTTCGCGCTCCAGCGCACGCAGCTTGACATCGTCCCCGTTGGAAGATGTCGCCAGCTTCTTCAACTGATCGAGACTAGTGCTGAGACTCTCGACCCGGCCGCTGGCAATGCGAGCGTCGTTTTCCAGCGACCGCGAGATCTTGTCCGCCTCCTCGCGCAACTGACGATCGAGATCCGCAAGCTGGGCCTTCAGTTCCCTGATCCGCGGATGCCGGTCGAGCAGGGTCGACGACTGCTCCGCCAGTTGCGCGCGCAGCGTCACGCGCTGTTCCGAAAGGCGGCGGATCAGTTCCGAATTGAGAACTTCCGAGGCTTCGATCGATTTGCCGGTCTGAAGCATCCCGCGGATCAGTCGCGATTTCGATTCCGCGTCAGACTTCAGCGCACGCGCATTGTTCAGTTGGGTATTGATTTCACCCAGTTGCTGGTTCGACAGCGAAGTGTTGTTGGTGCCGATGAAAAGGCTGGATTTAGACCGGAATTCCTCCACCCGCGACTCGGCGTCGGCGACCTTCTTGCGCAAATTGTCGATTTCGCCGGACAACCATTGACCTGCAGCCTTCGCCTGCTCCTGACGCGCGTTCAGTTGCAAGACGAGATATCCGTCCGCGATGGAATTCGCGATGCGGGCTGCGAGCTCCGGATCGTGCGATTGGAATTCAATGACGATCACGCGGGATTTATCGACGGCGTAGGCGGTCAGTCGGTCGTAGTAGGATTCCAGCACGCGCTCTTCCGGTGTCATCCGAAGCGGGTCGCGGCCGATTCCGAACAGCGCAAGCAGCGACTTGATCGGCGACACGCCGCGCAACACCGGGTCGAACTCCGGATTCTCCGCGAGCTTGTTCTTTTTGATGACCTCGCGGGCAAGATCGCGTGACAGCACCAGTTGCACCTGGCTGGCGACAGCTTCCGGATCGAGCGCGTTGCGCTCTTCGTTACGTTCCCCGGTCGGGCGTAAAAAAACGTTCTCGCGCCCATCGATCAGGATGCGGGCTTCGGACTTGTATCTGGGTGTGATCAGATTGACGATAAGAAGCGAAAGCCCGAAGGCGAGAAGCGTTGGGATGATGATCAAGCGCTTTTTGCGCAGCAGCACCCGCCAGATCGAGCGCAGATCAAGGTCACCGGACTCCGGGTTCGGCAAGGTTTCGGACGCCGCCGGACCTGGCGAAGATATCGCCCCGGATTTAGTCTCCAGATCCAACATCGTGTTCTTGACAGCACGCCAGAACGCAAACCGCATTGCTTACTCCCGCTGGACGCTTAGAGCGCTTTCGGGTGAATCTGACACTCGCCCACTGAACCGGAGGCAAATGTTGGAGCCTTGAATAGGACCACTCAGCCGAACGGGACGATTACAGTCGATTATAGTTTCTGCCGAGTTAACTCCGCCTGCCAAGCGGGTTCCACCGGGTGCGTCGCGACGCCTTCGATTACGGTTTATTAACCACAAAAGCCTTTATTAACCACAAAAGCCTTTAGTGGATTTGGATATTTCATGGATGCCCGATGCGAAACGTGCGCGCCGTCACTTTGTACCTGCTAACCGCGCTGGCGTTGTCGGGATGCATGCGGCAGCCGACGGCGATGGTCCGTCCGCATGATGCTCTCGATGCGCTGGCCTATGGAGGACGGATGGCGTCCGCGCCGCCGCCGGCCGGCCCTCGCCTATGGAACACGCCGGGTCTGTGGGACACGCCAGCTATCGCCGCTACGCCCGTTGTCTACGCTGCCGCGCCGCCGCCGGTTGTGCACGATCCCGCCTACCGGCTCGATGCCGGCGACCGGCTGCGCATCGTGGTCTACGGCCAGGAGGGCCTCACCAACACCTATCTGGTCGGTGCCGGCGGCAGCATCACCATGCCGCTGATCGGCGCCGTCACCGCGCGCGGCCGTACGCCAGCTGAACTGTCCGCCGCCATCGCCGCACGGCTGCGCAACGGCTACATCCGCCAGCCCTATGTCGCCGCCGAGGTCGAGGCCTACCGGCCGTTCTTCATTCTCGGCGAGGTGGCGGCTCCCGGCCAATATCCGTTCGTGCCCAACATGACCGTCGAAAGCGCCGTCGCCATCGCCGGCGGCTTCTCGCCCCGCGCCAGACGCGACCTCGTCATCGTCACCCACACCGATGCCCGCGGAACCGTCCGCATCAGCGTCCCCACCGCCACGCCGCTCAGCCCCGGCGACACCGTCCTCGTCGACGAACGCTGGTTCTGAGGCATGACGGAGCCACCCGATCGACCGCTCCGCATCCTTCATGCCGTTCGCGCGCCGGTGGGCGGGATCATTCGGCATATTCTCGATGTTGCAAACGGACAGGCCGATCGTGGACATCTCGTCGGCATCGTCGCCGACAGCCTCACCGGCGGCGAGCGCGCAGCTGCAGCTTTCGCAGAGATCGCCCCGCGAATGAAACTCGGTATCCACCGTATTCCGATCCGCCGGAACCCCCATCCTAGCGACCTGTTTGCGTGGACGCAGTTCGCCGCGCTGATGCGGAAGTTGAAGCCAAATGTCCTCCACGGACACGGCGCCAAGGCCGGCGCCTTCGTTCGGCTTAAGGGCTCATCGAAAGACACAATCCGCGTCTACACACCGCACGGCGGGTCCCTGCACTTCCCATCGACGACAATGAAGGGAATGTTTTACAGCCGCCTCGAACGCGCGCTGATGAACCGCACCGATCTGTTTCTGTTCGAGAGCGCATTCGCGCGAAATACCTATCAGCGGATCGTCGGCATCCCGGCTGGACTGGTGAAATGCGTGTTCAACGGCGTAACGGCCGGCGAATTTGAACCCGTTATGCTAGCCGACGATGCGACCGATATTGTCTATGTCGGCGAGTTCCGACATATCAAGGGTGCCGACCTACTGATCGACGCAGTGGCGCGTTTGCGGGAAAGCGGTAGACGCCTCACGCTCACGCTCACGCTCGCAGGCGACGGCGAGGAAACAGGAGCGCTGAAAGCCCAGGTCGAGCGCCTCAATCTTGGGGAGACGGTCCGCTTCATTGGACACGTCAAGGCTCGCTACGGATTCTCGAAAGGCCGATTGCTGATCGTGCCGTCGCGCGGCGACTCCATGCCATACGTCGTGATCGAAGCAGCTGCAGCGGGTATTCCCATGATCGCGGCGAACGTCGGCGGCATCCCGGAAATTTTCGACTCGTACACCGACGCACTGTTCACCCCCGGCGTCGTCACCGCCTTGGCGGATGCCATAGAGGCCGCATTGAATGACCCTGCGGCCGCCGCCGCGCGCGCAACATCGTTACGCGAGCGCATCCTCATGCATTTCTCACAGAATGCGATGGTCGAGGGCGTTATGGCGGGTTACCGTGAGACGTTTGCGAGACGTTAACCATTTCTGAAATGCCGGGAGTTGCGCGAAACCAAATCTTCCCGATTTAGTCCTTAAGTCGCTCTGAAAACGCTTGCTGGCGTGCGGCGTGATGTGGACTTGAGGACATGGACCTTTTCAACGCTCGCTCGAGGATCGATTCAGCAGCGAGCGGCGGCTTTGGGATACCTGTGGAGCGTCGGCGACGGCTGTCACCGGCGGCGCTTGCCGTCACCAATCAAAAGGTAAGGCCGGCCTATTCACCCATCATCATCACCGGCATCGTTCGTGCCGCAGATTTCTTGCTGCTGAGCCTGATCGGCATCGCGCTTTACCTCGGATACGTAGCTCGCATCGACGGCTTTAGCTGGAGCTTCATCGCATCAATCCTCGCAATGTCCGCCACCGCGGTCGTGTGTTTCCAGGCTGCGGACATCTACGACATCCAGGTTTTTCGTAGCCAGTTGCGGCAGATAACGCGGATGAGTTCATCCTGGGCGTTCGTTTTCCTGTTGTTCATTTGCGCCTCGTTCTTCGTCAAGCTCGGCGGTTCCGTCTCGCGCCTCTGGCTGGTCGAGTTTTTCCTTGTTGGTCTCGCCGGCCTCATTGCCGGGCGGCTTCTGCTGCGCACCATGATCCGCCGCTGGGCACGCGACGGCCGACTGGAACGCCGCACCGTCATCATCGGCGCGGACATAAACGGAGAAAATCTGATCAACGCGTTGCGAGCGCAGGAAGACTCCGACATCGAGATTCTGGGCGTGTTCGATGACCGTAACGACTCGCGCGCGCTCGACACCTGTGCCGGTAGTCCCAAGCTTGGCAAGGTCGACGACGTGCTTGAATTCGCGCGGCGTACCCGGCTCGATCTCGTGCTGTTCGCGCTCCCGATCTCGGCGGAAACGCGAATCCTCGCGATGTTGAAGAAGCTGTGGGTGCTCCCGGTTGATATCAGATTATCAGCGCATACAAACCAACTGCGCTTTCGCCCCCGCGCCTATTCCTTTCTCGGCGCGATTCCGATGCTTGACGTCTTCGAGGCCCCGATCACCGACTGGGATATGGTGATGAAATGGCTGTTCGATAAGGTCATAGGTGGTTTCATTTTGCTACTCACCTCGCCAGTGATGGTGCTGGTCGCACTCGCGATCAAGTTGGATAGTCCTGGCCCTGTGCTCTTTCGTCAGAAACGCTTCGGCTTCAACAACGAGAGAATCGAAGTCCTCAAATTCCGCTCGTTGTTTCACGACCAGGCCGATCCCATGGCTACGAAGGTCGTGACCAAGAACGACAGTCGCGTCACCCGGGTCGGACGATTCATCCGCAAAACCAGCCTGGACGAATTGCCGCAACTCTTCAACGTCGTCTTCAAGGGCAACCTCTCCCTTGTTGGACCACGCCCCCATGCCGTACAGGGCAAATTGCAAACGCGGCTGTTCGATGAGGCCGTTGACGGCTATTTCGCGCGTCACCGCGTGAAGCCGGGCATCACGGGATGGGCGCAGATCAATGGCTGGCGCGGCGAGATCGACAACGAGGAAAAGATCCAGAAGCGTGTCGAGTTTGACCTCTACTACATCGAGAACTGGTCGGTGCTGCTCGATCTTTATATCCTGTTCAAGACGCCGCTGGCGCTGTTGAAATCCGAAAACGCTTATTGATCCGGCTTGGTACGTTGAGTTTGCGAAAGTGTAATGGCGTATCCTGCAGCAGTTGACAGTTGGCTCCGGTCACCGACGCAAGCACCGGGCGTTGCCGCGCTCCAACGCGCGCTGTTGTGGGCAGTGGGAGCTGGCGGCGCGATCGTTTACATCGAACCCAGCCCCTACGAGTTTGCGACTCTGGCGGCAATGGTCGTGTTCTTCGCAACCGGCTTACGAATGCGGCTCGCCTTCGTTCCCCTGCTCATGCTGCTCTTTCTCATCAATATCGGCTACACGATCTGCGCCATACACCTGATGGACAAGACTCCGATCGTGAATTGGATCATGACATCGTGGTACATGGCGGTGACGGTCATCTTCTTCGCGCTGGTTTTCTCGGAAGATACCGAGGCGCGGCTTGACCTGATGCGGCGTGGCCTGATCGTCGGCGCGGTTGTCGCGTCGGTAGCTGGTGTCGCAGGCTATTTTCATCTGGTGCCAGGCGAACATGACGTGCTGACCCTTTATGGTCGCGCGCGAGGTACCTTCAAGGATCCGAACGTGTTGTCCGCGTTCCTGATCTTGCCAGCATTGTTCGTGCTGCAAAGCGTCGTCTCGGATCGGTTCGGAAAGGCTGCTCGCAGCGCGATTGCGCTCGGGATCATGAGTCTTGCGTTGCTGTTGGCCTTTTCACGCGCTGCCTGGGGCCAGTTCGTGCTCACGTCGGCTGTGATGCTGGTCCTGATGTTCCTGACCAGCCCATCAAGAAAACAGCGGTCGCGGCTGGTTGTGACCGCGGTGATCGCAGCCGCTGCGATTGCACTGCTGCTGGCAATTCTGCTGTCTCTCGATTCGGTCGAAAGCCTGTTCAAGGAACGTGCGAGTTTCGACCAGAGCTACGACGAGGGTCGTTTTGGCCGCTTCGGCCGGCACATTCTCGGCTTCCAGATGGCGCTGGACCTACCGCTCGGAATCGGCCCGCTGCAGTTCACGCGGTTCTTTCCGGAAGACACTCACAACTCGTATCTGAACGCTTTCATGTCGGGCGGGTGGATCTCCGGAATTTGCTATCCGGTATTGATCTTCATCACCGTCATCTTGGGCTTTCGATACATTTTCGTCCGGGTTCCCTGGCAACGCACTTATCTTGCCGTCTTCACGGCATTTCTGGGAACCGTCGGCGAGAGCTTTGTGATCGACACCGACCACTGGCGCCATTTCTGGCTGATGCTCGGCATGATGTGGGGCATGTTCGCGGCAACCCACCAGTACATGGCCGGCGACCGGCAGCCTTCCCTTCGACAAGCGCTGCAATAAGCGCACCGGGGCCGTACGATCGGAAATCTCCGACACGGGTTTTGCCGGCCGCTTCGCTCCCGTCCAGCCTAGCCACCACATGAAATGTGGTGTTATCCTTGGTCAGGTAACGTCACACTGGAGGTAATCCATGTCGTATGTCGTTGCGCTCACCTTCATTCATACGGCTATCAGTCTCATCGCGCTGTTCCTCGGAATTCCGACCATTCTCAATTTGTTCGACGGTCGGCGGACATCGGGTTGGACGAATTGGTTCATCATCACCGCGGTTCTAACCACCGTTACGGGTTTCATGTTCCCGTTCAGCGTTGTCACACCGGCGTTCGCCACAGGCATCGTTGCCGCGATCATCCTCGCTGCGCTTCTCCTCGCACGTTTCGTCTTTCATTATCGAGGCGGATGGCGCTGGGTGTATGCGGCGGCGATGGTGCTATCGGTTTATCTGCTTGCCTTCGTCGGAGTGGTGCAGGCGTTCCTCAAGATACCCTTCGTCAACGCCTACGCACCGACACAAACCGAGCCTGCTTTCCTTGCCGCGCAGGCGGGGGTGCTGCTGTTCTTTGGCATTGTCACGGTGCTTGCCGTGATCCGATTCAAGGCCGGCGTTGAGGACGCGCTGGTTTGAATACTGATCCGGACGCCACCGGAAACCCTGACGCGGTCATCTCTTGGTGTTGGTCGGAAAAGGCGGGGTTCGCTTACTAACTCAAACTGTTTTATGTGTTCGCGAGCAGGACTCTGTTGCTGGTTTTAGGTCCTGCGCTCTGCGACCACAAAATTTGTGGCTCGGAGCTTCCCGAGTGCCAGAGCGATGTGAGGTTACGGCTCGACCCCGAACGTCAGCCCCGCGCGGTCGACGAGCCGTTTAATCAAGGCCTCCTTCATCGCAGCACCCGGCGTCCAAAAGCCGCCGGCGATGTCTGCTGCGTCGCTTCGCAGACAGATTGCGCATTCCGCGATCATCTTGGAAGTCGATCCGTAGCCGGGATCGCGATCACCGGTCACGACCGCCTTCAATTGCCGCCCGTCGGAGCCGATGCCGAGGAAGAGAAGATCGTAATGGCCGTTCTCGCGCTCTTCCTTCGACGGTCCCTCGCCCGGTTTGGGGCCACCCTGCGCGCCGAGTTTGTTGTTGGCGGCAATGATGGCTTTTGCGGTCGCCTCGCCGGTCTCCTTCGGCCCCGCGACCACCATTTCGTCGTAGACGAAATCCTTGCCGTACGGAAACCCGAGCAGGAAATTCGACCGATGCACGTTGCGGGTGTTGATGTTGGCCATCACGAACGGCGCCACCCACACCCCCAGATCCTCATCGAACAACGGCTTGTTACCCGGCGGCTGCTTCGGCCCCTCAAACCCTGGCGTCAGCACGAAAGGATCGCGCAGTTTCGGCAACAGACTTGGATCGTTGGCGGCGGCGGCGAAAATCGCCTTCATGCTCGCCGCGGTACCGCCTGAAAACGTGCCCTTCATCTTACGTACGCGACCCTTGACGCGCGCGACGCTCGATCCGAACCTCTGCTTTGCAGCCTGCTGAAGAAAGAACACGCCGAGTTCGAACGGCAGCGAATCGTACCCGCAGGAGAACACAATCCGCGCACCGCTCCTGCGCGCCTCCGCCTCGTGCGCGTCGATCATCTGCCGCATCCAGATCGGCTCGCCGCAGAGGTCAAGATAGTCTGTGCCGCTCGCCGCGCAGGCGGCGACGAGACCGGAACCGTAGAGCTGATAAGGTCCGACTGTACTTAGCACCGAGGCCGTCCGGCCAGCCATGGTCCTGAGTGACGCGGGGTTTTCGGCGTCCGCGGCGATCAGCGGGAGATCGCGGGGCGCGCCGATGGCTTCGCGTACCGACGCCAGCTTGTCGAGGTCGCGTCCCGCGATGGCCCACTTCAGATCGCCACCGCCATATTTGGCAGCAAGGTATTCCGCGACGAGCCGGCCGGTGAACCCGCTTGCGCCGTAGACAATGATATCGAACTCCGCTGACGACGATGTCATGGCCTTCCCGAAAATGTCCTGCTTAAAGCATGATTCTGAAGGGTGAAAACCGGATTCGGCTAAGATCATGCTCGATATAGCGGTTCGAACGAAAGCCGGTCTTCAAGTGTACCCGAGGACGATGCCGCTTCGCGTGAAGAAAACGCTATAAATGGTGGTCGGAGCGAGAGGATTTGAACCTCCGACCCCTAGTCTCCCAGACTAGTGCGCTAACCGGGCTGCGCTACGCTCCGTGCCGTTACGGCCACGTTTCCATTATAGCGTTTTCAAGCGAAGTGATACGGGGTCTTATAAAGAAAATGCGTCAACAAAAGCTACGGCTCACCCTCGCTGAGTGCGTCGTCCAATAGTTGCCTGCAGGCAACAAGTTCAGCCAACACATCCTTTAGTTTTGTAAGCTCGATCGCGGTGGCGCCCACGCCCGGAATCGCACCACTGTCGGGACCGGACCAGAGCACGTCGTCGAGATCGTGCCGTAGCGGCTTATGCACACCCGGCTCTCGCGCGCGAGACGAACTGTCGTCGACATCCTCGTCGTCGTCTGTGTCCTCGGTCTCGTAGCCGGACTCGTCCTCCTCATCGACTGCGCCGAGAGTGTTGCGGATATCGTCCTCGATCGCGCCGAAAGCCGCGGCAGACGACCCCTCGGTCAGGCTCTGCACTGATTTGATGCCGTGCTCTTTCAGAATCCGTTGCACGCCGCGGATGGTGTAACCCTCGCTGTACAACAGATGGCGAATGCCGCGAAGCAGATCGACATCGTCCGGACGATAGTAGCGCCGGCCGCCACTGCGCTTCATCGGCTTGATCTGCGAGAACCGGGTTTCCCAGAACCGCAGGACATGCTGGGGGATATCGAGATCGTCGGCGACCTCGCTAATCGTCCGAAAAGCATCCGGTGCCTTGTTCAAGGCTCGCTCCTCTGCCAATCGTGCGCCGAACGCCGGTTTAGTCAGTTTTGGCGCCGGCGCCGTTGCTGTTGATCCGCTGTTTCAGAATAGCCGACGGCTTGAAGACCATCACGCGACGCGGAGAGATCGGCACCTCGGTGCCGGTCTTGGGATTGCGGCCGATACGCTGGCCTTTCTTGCGCACCATGAACGATCCAAAGGATGACAACTTCACCGTCTCGCCCTTCTCCAGGCAGTCGGTGATCTCCTTGAGAACGAGTTCGACAAACGCAGACGACTCGGTGCGCGACAGTCCTACTTTTTTGTAGACTGCTTCGCAGAGGTCAACGCGCGTGACTGTTTTTCCGGTTTCGGTCATCGCCTGCCCCAAGCTCCCGGCGAACAATTTGTAACTGAAATTAAGAGTTTAACGGCCCAGGGTCAACCTATCACATGATGCTTTCGCATGATAGATGACGGCATCTGGACGACGGCTTTGATTCAAGTCCTACCATCGCACAAGGGCCGAGCCCCAGGTAAAGCCACCTCCCATCGCCTCGAGCAAAACCAGATCGCCGCTTTTGATGCGTCCGTCTGCGACCGCGACCGACAATGCCAGCGGAATAGATGCAGCGGAGGTGTTGCCGTGGCGATCGACGGTCAGGACGACTTTTTCCGGCGCGATATGCAGCTTATGAGCCGACGCATCGATGATTCGCTTGTTGGCCTGATGTGGAACGAACCAGTTGATGTCGTCCGCGCTCGTGCCGGACGCATTGAATGCATCGACAATGACGTCTGTAATCATGCCGACGGCGTGCTTGAACACCTCACGGCCTTCCATCCGCAGATAGCCCACGGTCCGGGTCGAGGATGGCCCGCCATCGACATAAAGTTTTGATTGATGACGGCCGTCCGAGCGCAGATGCGTCGTCAGAATACCGCGATCCGAGGGCTTGCCGGGCTGCTCCCGAGCTTCCAGCACGACCGCGCCGGCCCCGTCGCCGAACAGAACGCAGGTTCCGCGATCGGTCCAATCCAGAATTCGCGAGAAAGTTTCCGCGCCGATCACCAGCGCGCGCTTGAACGCGCCAGAACGAAGGAAATTGTCGGCGGTGGCCAACGCAAACACGAACCCGGAACAGACGGCCTGAAGATCGAAGGCGGCACCGTGAGCAATGCCGAGCCCGTTCTGAACCGCGACCGCCGTCGCCGGAAACGTATGGTCCGGCGTCGACGTCGCCAGCACGATCAGGTCGATCGACTGCGCATCGATGCCGGCATGAGCCAGCGCGGCATTCGCCGCATGGATGGCGAGATGTGACGTGAACTCCCCTTCCGCGGCAATGTGGCGCTCGCGAATACCAGTCCGCTGGACGATCCACTCGTCCGAGGTATCAACCTTGGTGGCCAGTTCAGCATTGGTCAGCACCCTTTGTGGCAGATAGGAGCCGCAGCCGAGCACGACCGAACGTATCGCAGTCAAGAGATAGCCTCCTGCACTGCCGACGCCGAAGCAAGGGTGTGGCCGTGGCGATTGAGCGTTTGATTGATCTTGGTCAGGAGATCGTAACGGACCATCTCATAGCCAACGTCGACCGCGTAAGCAAAGCCCTCGGCGTCGGTTCCACCATGACTCTTGACCACGATTCCGTTAAGTCCGAGGAACACGCCGCCATTGGATCTGTTCGGGTCCAGCTTTTCCTTGAGCGCCTTGAACGCGCCCCGGGCAAGAAGATAGCCGAGCTTTGAAGCCCATGTTCGCGACAGAGCCGCCCGCAAGAATTCGCTGATCTGCCGCGCCGTTCCCTCGGCAGCCTTCAGCGCGATATTGCCGCTGAAGCCCTCCGTCACGATAACGTCCGCCACCCCCTTGCCGATCCCGTCGCCTTCAACAAAGCCGATGAATTCGAGCTGCGGCAGTTCCATCGCCCGCAGCAGTTCCGCAGCTTCCCGAATCTCCTCCCCGCCCTTAATTTCCTCGACGCCGATATTGAGGAGGCCGACCGTCGGCCGTTCCAGGTCGAATAGAACGCGCGCCATGGCGCTGCCCATGATCGCAAGTGTCATCAGATGGTGCGCATCGCCTCCGATCGTGGCGCCGAGATCAAGCACCACGGAATCGCCGCGCATGGTTGGCCATATCGCCGCGATCGCGGGGCGATCGATGCCGGGCAGCGTCCGCAGATTGAATCGCGCCATCGCCATCAACGCGCCAGTATTGCCGGCGGACACCGCAACGTCGGCCTCGCCTTTCTTCACCGCATCGATCGCAAGCCACATCGACGAGGTCTTGCGGCCGCGACGCAGCGCCTGGCTTGGCTTTTCGTGCATGCCGACGGCGACATCGGTGTGGATGACCCGGGATACCGCCCTCACCGCAGGGTATGCAGCGAGTTGCGCTTCGATCAGAGCGTTGTCGCCGTAAAGCAGAAATTCGGTGTCGGCGTGACGGTTCAGGAAAATCGCAGCGCCCGGAATGACCACCGATGCGCCGATGTCGCCCCCCATGGCGTCAAGCGCGATTCGAACCTTTTTCGGCATGGAAGTCCCGGAAACCCTGATCTTTTGAAGTCTTGAGACGCGCGGCCAAACACGGACGGCAGCGCGCGGTGCTTTATCCGGCGCGGCCGCGACAATAACGTGTCCCCGCCTCGATACAATATCCGAAACCCCGATTCCTGCAGTTTTGCAAGTTAAAACAAGATATCAGGAATTAGATAAAACTACTTATTTTCAATGTTGTTGCTTTGATTTTCTATAAATTACATTCAGAGTTCCGTCCTTAATCGCGCGCCGGTTTCTTCTTGCCGGGCAAGCTCGGATCGATTTTCAGCTTCTTCAGAGCAGCGAAGGGATGATCCTCAGGATCCGTCGCGCTCGCGGGCGCGACAAAAACGGCATCGGATTTCCGCGGATACGGATCGATTCCCAGAAACAAGACGTCGGTCGCGAGGCGCCCGAGGTCAATGACACCATTAATGATGGGTTCGGGGGAATCCGGAATCTCCGTGACACCGTCGTCATCATTGACGGGCGCGGCGAACTCGCGAACCTGACTTTCCGGCACAAAGATGAGGTCGACCTCCTCGACGATATCGTTTTCAATCGGATCGAGAGACACCACGCAGGTCTGTCCGACACGCGCCGATACCCTGCCCTGCACATGCACGCTGTCGTCGCGCCCCGGAGTTAGATCGAACGATGCCCGAGCGAACTCGATGTCGCGCACGCCGGCGGTCTTCGCCAATGCCATACGCACATTCTGATCGGCCTCGACATCACGATGAAGGCCGGTTTCCGGAATCTGCGCAACCGCGATCCGCAAGCTCCACGGATTTGGGGCCATATCCGACCTGTCCTTGGCGATCATGCCTGCTCTTTCATTTCCGTTGTGCGGGGTCCGGAAACTGCAAGTCTCCCGTCGACGTCGCGTGATCACCACAAGCGAGCGCGGCGATCGCGTCCGCCGTATAGGCGGCGAGCCGTCGCGCACTTTCGATGTTCCCGCCACTATAGATATTCTTGTCGAGCGCCTGCGCCAGCGGCTCGGGGCCCTCGGCCAGGGCTCGATCGTAGGCGGCCGAGCGACCATAAAAGGCTTCTCCGAAGGCTTGCATGCGCTTCGGAACGCTCAGATCGCCAACGCCCATCTCGCGCAGGTTGGCGTCCATGTCGCTGCAAAAATGATCGAACAGGGCCTGCGGAAGAGCCTCGTCAGGCCCCGACCTCAGTTGCCGAAGGACCATCCACAAATGCAGCAGGACCAGATCGAAGCGGCCATTCACGGAGTCCGGCACTCCATACGCCTGATAAAACAAGGGCTCTCGCGCTTGCGCCACGATCGTGCCATAGATCGCTTCAATGGTGCGCCGCGGCGGCGCGGGGAACTGTTTTTTGAACCGATTGAACGGCCAGCGCATGTGGGTACCGAAAGACTGCCCGCAGGGGGTCCGTTGTTGCAATCAGGGACCGTTGCCGGGTACGTCAACCGCGCGCGCGATGCAAGAGGATGAGGTCGTCCCGGAATGACAGTGTCAGTCCCGAAGAAAGCACCCGGATACGCCGCGATGCGACGGCCTCGTCTGCGCGCGACGCTCGCTGCCACACTGCTGTGCGCGGTCATGGCCGGCTGCACCGGCGAGACCTTTCAGAAGGGCTATATCCTCCCCCCCGGCGCGCTCGAGCAAATCCAGATCGGCGCAAGCCAGGATCAGGTGCTGATCGTAATGGGAACCCCATCCACGGTCGCGACACTGAACGGCGAGGTGTTTTATTACATCTCGCAGCGCGCCGAGCGGAAGGTCGCGTTCATGCAGCAAAGCGTCATCGATCAGCGCGTGATCGCGATCTATTTCGACAAGAACCGCCAGGTAACCCGGCTCGCCAATTACGGCCTGAAGGACGGCAAGATCTTCGACTTCATCAGCCGCACCACGCCAACATCGGGCCAGGAGATCAGCTACCTCGCGCCGCTGTTTAAGCTGCTGAGCGCGAAGTAGCACATCCTTAATTAATTCGGACCACGTTCGCTCCAGTACCTGCCGTCACCGCCGACCCATGATGTCACCATCCACCGACTTGATGGTCGGCGGATTCCATACGCCGGTCAACGCCTCCGATTTCGGCGCATAGAGACGCATGGTGAGGTTGAACGGGCCTTTAGGCGCAGGCAGCCAGTTGGTTTCGTGATCACTGCCGGGATTTGCGTTCTGGATGTAGAGCGTCAGCGATCCGTCGGCTCCGCGCTTGAACGGCATCCAGCTACTCACCGCAAAGCGATTAGCCGGATTCGCAACCTGGAAGCCTTCGTTATCGTACAGGGTGACTGACCAGAATGCGTCGACCGGCGGCACCGCGTCTTTGGCGAAGTGGATGGTGTACTTGTTTGCACCGTCGAGCGGCTTGCCGTTTTCATCGCCAACGCTGAGCGGATAGATCGCATCTTCTGGCAGATTGGCACCAAGTCCAGCCTGAGCTACGATTGCACGCTTCAGATAATAAGTCCCGTAGACACCCATCGTATCAGTATTCATGGACCAGTGGTTTGCTACGCGCGCCAATGTCGGGAGCTTCCATGCCATCAGCTTTAGACCCTGTGCCGGGGCATCTTCGATGGCTTTGCGTGAGGTCGCATCAACTTTGGTAATATCGAAGCTCTTACCCGGTTCGAGGCCGATCCGCTTCATGCGCGCGACGATCGGTTCATCGGTGATGTGCGGCGGGTTGACTTTGAGCAGTTCGGCTGCATACGCAAAGAACTTATCGCCCGCCATCGTATCAACCTGCTTCTTCGGCGGAGTCTTGACATCGACGCTGGGGTCAATGGTTTGCGTGACGGCGACCGGGGGTTTGCCCCATCCCGACAGCGGCGTAATCTTGTAGCCCTTCTGCACTTCGTGGACTGAGGCATAGTCGGCGGGACCATCCGTCCTGGTGCGGCCGATTATCCAGACATGGGGCGTCGGCGCATTGATGCGCGTGACACCCTCCGGCACACTCCCATTCCAGCCCGGAGGCGCAACCAGGAAATTGGCCGCCTTGGTACCTGTCGTGCGCGATCCTGGCGACGCAAACACATCGGTCCACATGTCGAGCATCGGCAGCAGGTAGTAGCGGCCGCCGGTATCAGGAGCCGAAACGATCATGGGTTCGCTGGTTAGGTCCAGCCAAGCGCTCGAGTACAAGGTGTCAAAGTTGGGTCGCACCACTGCTCTCATGTCCGCAGTGGGGTAGGCCTGGACATTATCGAAAGCGTTGGGAGGACCGCCAATACCTCCGGTCTTCGGATCGGAATTGTTGAGCTGCTTGCGCGTCACGTCCATCGTCACGAGCGGATAGAAATAGACATACGCTTCGGTAGCGATAGCTTGTGCCTCGTCCGCGGAAATCGATTGGGCAGCGCTTGGGGCCAATGTCGAGACCATGAGAGTTAAACCCGACAACACCGCAGCAAGCGACGATAGACACTTCATGGAGCTCCTCCTCAATATCCCAGGACGGCGACGAATGGCGTGGCCAGACAATCAGCGACCGCAGCGTATTAATTGATCTGGATCAAAGAAGTCCACTATAGGCCATTTTCGACGGTCTCGGCGAGGGTTGCGGAATGGTTGATGTCGGCGTGCTCTGAAAACGACCAGGCCGGTGTTAGGAAGCTTGAGCAAGATTATTCACAACGGAATATTGTCATGCTTCTTCATGGGCGCGTCGACGTGCTTGTCCCTCAGCATCGCCAGCGCGCGAGCGATACGCTTGCGGGTCGAGTGCGGCATGATGACATCGTCGATGTAGCCTCGCTCGGCGGCGATGAACGGCGACAGGAAGCGATCCTCATATTCCTTGGTGCGTGCGGCGATCTTCTCCGCGTCGCCGATATCGCTGCGGAAGATGATCTCAACCGCGCCCTTGGCGCCCATCACCGCGATCTGCGCCGTCGGCCAAGCATAGTTCACGTCGGCACCGATCTCTTTTGATGCCATCACGTCGAACGCACCGCCGTAGGCCTTTCGCGTGATGACTGTGACGAGCGGCACCGTACATTGCGAATAGGCGAACAGGAGCTTCGCGCCGTGCTTGATCAGCCCGCCGTATTCCTGCGCGGTGCCCGGCAAAAAGCCCGGCACGTCCACGAAGGTCACGATCGGAATATTGAAGGCATCGCAAAAGCGAACAAAGCGCGCAGCCTTGCGTGACGCATCCGAGTCGAGCACGCCGGCCAGCACCATCGGCTGGTTGGCGACGAAGCCCACCGTGCGCCCGGCAATGCGGCCGAATCCGGTGACAATGTTCTTCGCGAATGTTTCCGCGATCTCGAAGAAGTCGCCCTCGTCCACGACCTTCAGGATCAGTTCCTTGATATCGTAAGGCTTGTTGGGATTGTCCGGCACCAGCGTATTGAGCGAGTCGTCGGTGCGTTCGATATAATCGAAACTCGGCCATTCCGGAACGCCATCAGTGTTGTTGCTCGGCAAGAAGTCGATCAGGCGCCGCATCTGCAAGAGCGCCTCGACATCGTTCTCGAACGCGCCGTCGGCAATCGACGATTTCGTCGCATGCACGCTGGCGCCCCCAAGTTCTTCCGCGGACACCACCTCATTGGTGACTGTCTTCACCACATCGGGGCCAGTGACGAACATGTAGCTCGTGTTCTTCACCATGAAGATGAAGTCGGTCATGGCAGGCGAATAGACATCGCCGCCCGCGCACGGCCCCATGATGACACTGATCTGCGGGATCACTCCCGAGGCCTGCACATTGCGACGAAAGACATAGGAGTAACCGGCCAGCGCTGCGACGCCCTCTTGGATGCGTGCGCCACCGGCATCATAAAGGCCGATGATCGGTGCCTTGGCCTTCAATGCCATGTCCTGGATTTTTGTGATCTTCAACGCATGTGTCTCCGACAGCGAGCCGCCGAACACGGTGAAGTCTTTCGCGAACATGAAAATCTTGCGGCCATTGATGGTGCCCCATCCGGTCACCACGCCGTCGCCCGGCACTTTCGATTTCTCCATGCCAAATTCGATCGACCGATGCTCGACGAACATGTCGAATTCTTCGAACGAGTCTTTGTCGAGCAAAATCTCGATGCGCTCACGAGCCGTCAGCTTGCCGCGCTTGTGCTGGGCTTCGATGCGCTTCTCGCCACCGCCACGCTTTGCGGCCGTCCGCCGGGCGTCGAGCGTTTGGAGGATGTCTTTCATGGCCCTGCCTGGGTCTGGTTCAATAAACTTGGATTAGACCCTAACTGCCGTTTTTGAGGCTGTCACCAACAGGCGCGGCGCGGAGGCGCCACCACCTATCACGGCGCGCGCGCCGACATCCGCAGCACGAACACCAATACCTCCGCAACAGCCTTATACAATTCGGCTGGAATCTCGTCGCCGAGTTCGACATGCGACAGCGCGCCGGCCAGCACTTCGTTTTCCTCGATCGGGATGTCGTTCTCCTTGGCCACCTCGATGATCTTCGTGCCGAGCGTTCCCCTACCCTTGGCAACCACACGCGGCGCGCCGCTGCCTTTGTCATAGTGGAGGGCGATGGCGACTTGATCCTTGGTCTCCACAATCATAGGGCGCGATCCAGAAAGTGGCCGGCCGGCGCGGGCTTCGGCTGCGGCGGCGCGCCCTCGCGGATAATGATATCCCCCGGCTGCAATTCGGCGCCGCTCAATGCCTGAGTGAGCTGCGAGGCGCCGGCGCGCAACCGGCTCGCGGTGGAAGGACGCTCGGCCCAGAGCCGCACCGTCGTGGTTTCCCCGGCCAGCGACACCAGCGCATGAACCGGCCCTGCGGGTTCAACGTCGACTGAAAATCGTGCGCGCCAGACCCGCGTCGCTGTTTCTGTATTGTGACCGGCGGCGTCGCGCGAAACCTCAAACTGCGCAATGGCCGTGCCGGTTGCGACGGCAAATGGAATCTCGAAATTCCAGCGCGGCGTGGTCTGATCGAGCCGCGCTCCCGCTGTATCGACACGATCCGGAAGCGAGGCGATCTGCAACAACACCTGACGGGAAATCGCAGCATCAGTATCATCAAGCAGTCGTCGCGCGATCTCTTCCGACGATGCAGCCGATGACAGTCCCGGCAACGCGACGGGCTGCGCAGTTGGCAATGCGCCGCCAAAGGGCGGCGACGGCGTGCTGGTGCGCACGACAAAGACATGGTTCTCGGTGGGGCCGTTCGCTGGCCCATTCCTGAACGGCTGCGTAGCGGCCGCCGGATCGCCGTCGGGTCCGAGCGCCGCGCCGGGATCGTTGCTGGTCCCTCGATTCTGAAGTACCTCCTGCAGAACGTTCAGGGCTGCACCCGCCGCAGCGACGCGAAGCCCTGCATCCGATACTCGGGAAAATAATGTCTGGTTCGCAGGCGTATCCGGATCATCAGCTACAGCCAGGTGCGCCTGCGGCAGATACACATCCTGTGCGTCGATATCCGGCGACAGCGGCGGCGCGCCCGATGCCATCGGCGAAGCTGCCTGCTGCGCTTGTTGAGATCCTGCGCCCACGGCGGGCGGCGCACCGCGAGACATGTCCCGGACCGAGATCGAAAGCGCCTCGCGGAGCACAAGCAACGCAGCCTTCATATCGGGTAACGTATTGGCCGAGGCGGCAGGCTGCCCCGTCTTCAAGCCGGCCGCCAGCGAGGCTTCGAGAAAAAGGCCGGAGTTACGGAACGCGGTCTTGATATCGCTCCCCGTAAGACCCGGATCGAGACCGGGCCGCAAAGCGAGCAGCCGGTCCAGAACCTGTCGCACGTTAGGGGGCAAACTGCCGGTGCCGGCGGCAACCAGCAGGTTGGCGTAGAGCGGCGAGAGGCTACCTTGTCGCGCCGCCGCTGCTTGCGCCGCGGACGATACCGAGACGGCTTCCAGCGCCGTCAGGACGGGCGCCGGAGGGGCCTTGGCGCTTATCGTTGCAGCCGCAGCATCCGGCGTCGGCGTCAACGCATCCGCCGGTCCGGCAGCATGCGTGCCCGATGAGCCCTGATCCACAACCGCAAGCCGAAGCCCTTGCGCGGTCTGCGAGACCGCCAACCGCAGGGTCTGGCCAACTTGAAGCGGAATTTCCGACAGCACCTCGATCGCCAGATCGGCGATGGCAATACGGACGAGATTGTTGGCCAGGATTCCCTGGACCTTCGCGTCAACCACCCTGCCGGGCTGCAGCACAGCTTCGGCTGCTGCGCCTTGCGCCGCAATGACCGGGAAAATCGGGTTGATCGAGATCGCCATGAAGCCTCGTTTTACCCGTCAGGCTAACTTCTGTGTCTAAACCTCTCCTTAACCGATTGGTCCAGCCCGCGCCCGAAGGACGGCAGCGGCGGACCGAAAATCGACCAAACGCGACGCCCTCTG
Source organism: Nitrobacter sp. TKz-YC02 (assembly GCF_049852135.1). Lineage (NCBI taxonomy): Bacteria > Pseudomonadati > Pseudomonadota > Alphaproteobacteria > Hyphomicrobiales > Nitrobacteraceae > Nitrobacter > Nitrobacter sp. TKz-YC02. Next base: position 1,576,475 of record NZ_CP180728.1, on the reverse strand, counting down.
GACGGCCGCCTCCTCATCGACCCCCCATTGCTCGCTGTTCCAGTCCTCGTCGACGTGAGCGGCGGCCCAGACCTCGTCCGCATCCAACCGCCCGGCCATTAAAGCGAGAGCGAGTAGCACGGAGCCGGTCAACGTCGTCACGACATGCAGCGCCCCAACCACCCAAGGGTCTGACGGTAGCGCCTTGCGCACGGCAGCGACCGCCTGAGCCGGTTGACGGACATGCACGATGCCCTCGGTCAGGATGAAACGCGCTTCCAATGTTTCGGCGGCCCAGAAAAGGACGCGGTCCCAATGTGCGGCTTCGCGAGCCACCAGCGCGTCGGGATGGCCGGCCCGATAGAACAGGAGGTCCGTTTCGAGATACTTGGCAATATCCTCAATCACCACGTCGACACGACCAGTCACGCCGTCGATGATGCTGTTGGCGAGCCGCGTTAGCGGCATAGTCATGGGGTTGATGACGTCCCTTTGCGCCTCCCATTCCGCGGCCATGGTCTCGGCAATCTCGCGTGTAGGCGCCGCCAGCACGTTACGTGACGGCGTGCGAACCGGCCTGTCGTCGAGCAGGACAGCGAACCCTTCCGGCGTCTCCCTCACGCTCGTGGCAGTATAGAAACGGTTGCGGTGCCCGGCTCGCGCGGAGTTGCGTACCGATTCTTCCGGGTCGAGCGACGAGGAGCCAAGATCTTCGTCAAACAATTCACGCATGGCATACTCTCATATCACCCTGAGGTCGGCCTCAACGAGACGGCACGGACCTACTCCTCCGGCGCGTGCTCGATCGGATCGAACCGGTCGGCTTCAAGACCGAGCAGATTCCAGGATTGCAACATGTGTGGCGGCAGCGGCGCCGTGACGTCTATGACGCCGCCCCGCGGATGCGGAATCACGATGCGGCGCGCCAGCAGGTGCAGCCGTTTCTGAAGACCTCCAGGCAATTGCCAGTTTTCCTTGTTGAAATACTTTGGATCGCCGACGATGGCGTGATTGATATGCGCCATGTGCGCGCGGAGTTGATGGGTCCGGCCCGTGACAGGCTTCAGCGACACCCAGGCGAGCTTCTGCGCCGAGGTTTCCACCACCGCATAGTAGGTCACCGCGTGGCTCGCGCCCTCGTCGCCATGCGCGGCAACCCGCATGATCGACTCCTCCTCATTCTCTTCCTTGGCGAGATAGGTCGAGATACGGCCCTGCTTCGGCTTTGGCACGCCCGCGACCAGCGCCCAGTAAATCTTGCGCGCTGAACGATGGCGGAACGCGCCGGTCAGCGCCGTGGCCGCGAAACGCGTCTTGGCCACCAGCAGACAGCCGGCCGTCTCACGATCGAGCCGGTGCACGAGGCGCGGTCGCTGCCCTTTTGCGTCGCGCATCGTTTCCAGCATCCCGTCGATATGCCGGGACAGGCCGGAGCCGCCCTGCACCGCTAGGCCCGCCGGCTTGTTCAGCACCATGACGTCCGCATCCTCGAACAGCACCATCTTCTGCAATTCGTCGCGAATCTTTGCCTCGGCCTCAGACAGATGAGCCGTGGCCTTCGGCGTGTCGAGCTTGAGCGGCGGAATGCGGACCTTGTCGCCTTCGCCCACGCGATCCTTGCTGTCGGCGCGCTTGCCGTTCACGCGCAACTCGCCTTTGCGGACGATGCGCTGAATGTGAGAGAATGACAGGCCGGGAAAGCGTGCTTCAAGAAAGCGGTCGACGCGCATATTGGCTTCATCGGCCGTCACCGCGACAGTCTGGACCTTTGTCGGCAGAAGCGCTGGTTCGGGTTTAGTCGGCTTTTCGGCGAAACATACAGTGTCGGCCGGCGTACCTGCGCGCTGCGGCCTATCCGGCCGAGCCCCCTGCCACCGCTCGCCCGATGATCGCTCAGCGACGCCACGGCCTTTCCGGCTCGTCCCTTTTTCTGGACGAGCAACTTTGGCCGAAGCGCTTTTGGCCGAAGCGCTTTTAAGGCGTTCGCTCCCGCGACCGCCGGACTTCGCTAACGGTCGCCTGACTCGCCGGCTCATCGGTTCCTCTAGAATTTAGGTCTTCTACGTAGACTCAACTTTAAGCCTTAATCATATTCGTCTGATCAAGCTTCGAAAACGGCTCCATTTTTCAGATCACGCTCTGTTCACCCACAAGGTGGGTAGCGCAGAAGCCCGGCAGCGTCACGGTGAAATCGCCAAGCATCCGACCGCTATGGGCAGGTCCCCTGCCTCTTCAGCAACACGAGGTCGATCATCGCCCCGCGCGAAAGCTTGAGTTTGTTGGCTTCGCCTGCGGCCGCACATGCGCCCGCGGCATCGTCCGTCTGCAACCGCGCAAGTCCAAGACTGACCCATCCATCGGCGAATTCCGGCGCGTCGCGCACGCCTTCCTCCAGGATAGTTTTTGCCTCGACAGGACGCTTGGCCTTCAATAGCAAGCGCCCGTAATCAGCTTTCAGCGTTCGCCGCGGCTTCGGTTGTCGCAACGCAATCTTGAACAGCTCTTCGGCGTATTCGAGATCGCCGAAGCGCGCCGCCGTGATCACCGCAAAGCCTTGGTAGATTTCGCTCCGCTCAGGAGCAAGCAGCCAAGCCTGATTGAATCGTTTGGCCGCTTCCGACAAGTCACCGCGATCGATATGAGCCCAGCCCCGCTCAATAGCTGCAGCGGAAACCGCCTCGCGCGAACCCATCTCATCCGACGCCGCCAGAAAGTCGGCATCGGTCTTTTGCTGTTCGGGAGTTTTTTCCGAGAAACCATAGAACGGCTGCTCGTCAATCCGCGCCGAGAACGTCTTCTTCGTCACCGTCACGCCCGGAGCAACTTCGACCATCTCGGCGCGCGCCGCATTCGTGATGCCAAGCAGCACCAGCGCCAACAGCCATCGGGTAATATGTCTTTGCATCGCCTGCACCTGTTTACGCCTCGCACCTTGTCGGAGCGTCATAAACCACTCCGTTTTGAAACAGCCTTACGACCGTAGATCGACAGCGTGTTGACGTCGATGAAGTCGTCACGACGAGCGCTCCCGGCGCAGTTTCGCCCAGTAGTCCATGCGCTTGCGGATTTCGCGCTCGAAACCCCGATCCGGCGGATCATAGAAAGTCCGGCGGCCGAGCATCTCCGGGAAATAATCCTGTCCGGAGAACGCATCGGGCATATCGTGATCGTATTGGTAGCCGCCGCCGTAACCTTCGGATTTCATCAGACCGGTCGGCGCGTTGAGGATGTGCTTCGGCGGCAAGAGAGAGCCGGCGTCCTTCGCGACGCGCATCGCCGCGCCGAACGCTTTGTAGGCGGCGTTGGATTTCGGCGCGGTGGCGAGATAGATCACCGCCTGCGCGATCGCGAGTTCGCCTTCCGGTGAGCCGAGAAAATCATAGGCATCCTTGGCCGCGTTGCAGATCACCAGCGCCTGCGGATCCGCCAGCCCGATATCCTCGACTGCCATTCGCACCACGCGGCGCACGAGAAATAACGGATCCTCGCCCGCCTCGAACATCCGCGCCAGATAGTAAAGCGCCGCATCTGGATCGGAGCCGCGCACCGACTTGTGCAAGGCAGAAATCAGGTTGTAGTGGCCGTCGGCGGATTTGTCGTAGATCGGCGCGCGGCGCTGCAGCACGCCTTGCAACTGCTCGGCATTGAAGACCTCACCCTCACGCGCCGACCGCCAGACTTCCTCGACCAGCGTCAGCGCCGCGCGGCCATCGCCGTCGGCCATGCGCACCAGCGACGAGCGCGCCTCAGCATCGAGCGGCAACGGCTTGCCCTCGACCTGTTCGGCGCGAGCGAACAATTTCTCGATCGCCTCCCAGTCGAGCGAACGGAACACAAGCACGCGAGCCCGCGACAACAACGCCGCGTTCAGTTCGAACGATGGGTTCTCAGTGGTCGCACCGACCAAAATGACGGTTCCGTCCTCCATGACAGGCAGAAACGAATCCTGTTGCGCGCGATTGAAACGATGCACCTCGTCGACGAACAGAAGCGTTCCCGTCCCCGACTCGCGGCGCGCGCGGGCGGCGTCGAACGCCTTCTTCAGATCGGCGACACCGGAGAACACCGCCGACAGTTGCTCGAAATGCAGCGCGGTCGCATTCGCCAGCAGCCGCGCTACTGTAGTCTTGCCAGTCCCCGGCGGTCCCCAGAAGATGAGCGAGCCTAGCGTGCGGGTTTCCAGCATCCGGGTCAGCGCACCGTCCAATCCAAGAATGTGATCCTGCCCGACCACGTCCGACAGGGTCTGCGGTCGCAGCTTGTCCGGCAGTGGATGCGGCGCATCACGTTCCAGACCCGCCGCGGAGAACAGGCTCTTGGAAGCGCGCTGGCGGTTCGGGCTCATCCGCCTAGCATGACTTGAATCTGCTGGCCTCCACGCATCAGCGTGATACGCCAGAGCCGCCTCGCTTCGCGAACGGCCTGTTCGAGATCGGCCGTCTTAACGATCTTCTTGTTGTTGACCGCAAGGATGATGTCGCCTTTCCTGAAGCCGACATTCGCGGCCATTCCATTGTCCGCCAATGCGATGACCACGACCCCTTCGGCACCGTAATCGAGATGAAGTTCGTCGGCCAGCGCCGGCGAGACATTCGCAACCTTGGCGCCTTGAAATGGTGATGGCGCGGTGATCGCTAACTCGTCGCGACCGGTGTCCGGCGCCGCCTCGAGCGGAACGGTGAGCTTGATCGGCCTCCCATTGCGTTGGACTTCCAATTGCGATGTGCCGCCGAGCGGACGCGTCGCAAACCGATAGTCAAACGCATTGGGGTCCTCGACAGGCTGTCCGTCGATCAAGACGATCAGGTCGGATAGTTTGAGACCAGCACGCGCCGCCGGACTTCCAACCGCAACGCTGGCCACCAGCGCACCGGCCGGCGCCTTGAGGCCGATGGTTTCGGCAATCTCCGGGGTTATCGTCTGCAGCCGCGCCCCGAGCCAGGGCCGCTGCACCGCCTTGCCACCGTTCTTGGCGGACGCCACGACAACCCGCACCATGTTTGCCGGAATGGCGAAGCCGATGCCCTGCGACCCTCCGGAGCGCGAGAAAATTGCGGTGTTGATACCTGCGAGACGGCCCGTGATGTCAACCAGCGCCCCACCTGAGTTTCCCGGATTGATCGCCGCATCGGTCTGGATGAAGAACTGATAGTCTGTAATTCCCACCTGCGTGCGCGCCAACGCCGAAACAATGCCGTGCGTCACAGTCTGCCCGACGCCGAATGGGTTCCCAATCGCCATGACGAGGTCTCCGACCTGCAACTCATCCGAATTCGCGAAATCAAGCGTCGGAAACTTCTCATGCACATCCTTCAGCCGCAGGACCGCAAGGTCGGTCCGCGTGTCCTTGAGCACGATCTCGGCCTCGAACTCGCGCTTGTCCGACAGCGCGATCTTGACCTGGTCGGCACCCTCAATCACGTGATTGTTTGTCACGACAAGGCCGGACGGATCGACCATCACGCCTGAGCCGAGCGAGCGCTGCATCTGTTCCGGCTGCCCGCCCGGAACGCCAAAGAAACGGCGGAAGATCGGATCCTCGAGCAAGGGATGGCGATGTTGGATCACCTTGGCGGCATAGACATTGACCACAGCCGGCGTCACCCGCTGCACGATCGGCGCATAGGAAAGCCGCAATTCGGCCTGGGAGGCCGGAACGTGGCGGTCCTGAGCATGACTAGACGCCAGCATTGTCAGAGCGAGGAATAGCGGGGCGAACAGGCGGAACGGCGTCATGAATTCACTCCCGGGGTCAGGACCGCAGATATAGGCTTCGCGAACCTTCAAGAGAAGCAAAAGACGCTCTTTTCACGTCCGCGACAGTTGCTTGCGGGTTTTCCCGCGCCGTTTCGGCCCATGCGCGCACGGCATATCCTGTTGCTCGCGCGTTTCATGTTTAAAGTTCGCAATCAGGACCGATCGTCGCGCGGATGCCAAGACAGGACGCCATGTCATCGTCTGCACGCACATGATCGTCGCGACAGCACAACCACACACATCGCGAGTCCATCACAGACGCTGCGAAGTGCCGCACAAATCGGAACCACCTGTCGCATCCCCGTAATGGAAGCCTTTTAGCGCGCGCACCTACGCGAACCGGTGTCCACTTCGCTCGAAAACGCTCATAGGGCAGGCTCGAACCAACAAAAAAGCGGCGCTCCACGATGCGCCGCCTTCTAAGTTTTAAAAGATGTCGAGCTTACGCGGCTTCCGAAGCTTCCTGCACCGGCCCGGAGTCCTGGCCCTTGGCATCGACGTCGCGATCGACGAACTCGATCACTGCCATCGGCGCGTTATCGCCGTATCGGAAGCCGGCCTTGATAATGCGGGTATACCCACCATGACGGTCCTTGTAGCGCGGCGCCAACACGTCGAACAGCTTCTTCACCTGATCGACGTCGCGCATCTCGCTGATCGCCTGACGGCGCTTGTCGAGGCCACCCTTCTTGCCGAGGGTCACCAGTTTTTCGACGATCGGACGTAGTTCTTTTGCCTTCGGCAGCGTGGTGACAATCTGCTCGTGCTTGATAAGCGCCGCCGCCATATTGGCGAACATCGCCTTGCGATGCTCCGCGGTGCGATTGAGCTTCCGGTGAACCTTACCATGACGCATTGATGTGATCCTCAGTCTTGTCCGGTTGCGACTGCTCGGCGGTCGCGCTGCTCAGGTGGGCTGCCTGCGTTCGCCCTATTTTGGGTTTCTCTCCCCCCACTCCGGGGAAGAGATCACTCAGTAATGGTCCTCGAAGCGTTTTGCCAGTTCGTCTATATTTTCCGGCGGCCAGCCCGGCACTTCCATACCGAGATGCAGACCCATCTGGGCCAGCACTTCCTTAATCTCGTTCAGCGACTTGCGCCCGAAGTTCGGGGTGCGCAGCATCTCCGCTTCCGACTTCTGCACCAGATCGCCGATGTAAACGATGTTGTCGTTCTTCAGGCAATTTGCGGAACGTACCGACAGCTCCAGTTCATCCACTTTCTTGAGGAAGGCAGGATTGAACGCCAGATCCGGAATGATCTCGGTGGCGACTTCCTTGCGCGGCTCCTCGAAGTTGACGAAGACGTTGAGTTGATCTTGCAGAATACGCGCGGCGAAGGCCACGGCATCCTCGGGCGTCACCCCGCCATTCGTTTCGATGGTCATGGTCAGTTTGTCGTAGTCGAGAATCTGACCCTCGCGAGTGTTTTCGACCTTGTAGGATACCTTGCGCACCGGCGAATACAGGCTATCAACCGGTATCAGTCCGATCGGCGCATCCTCGGGCCGATTACGCTCGGCGGCAACATAACCCTTGCCGGAGGCAACCGTGAATTCCATGCGAATCTCGGCGCCATCGTCGAGGGTGCAGATCTGAAGGTCGGGATTAAGCACCACGATGTCGCCGACGGTCTGGATGTCACCTGCAGTGACGCTGCCGGGACCCTGCTTCTTCACGACCATGCGCTTGGGGCCTTCCCCCTGCATCTTGATCGCGATGTCCTTGATATTCAGCACGATGTCGGTGACGTCCTCGCGAACGCCCGCGATCGAAGAGAATTCGTGTAGAACGCCATCGATGTGTACCGACTGCACTGCGGCGCCTTGCAGCGAGGACAGCAGGATTCGGCGCAGCGCGTTACCGAGGGTCTGGCCGAAACCGCGCTCAAGCGGCTCGGCAATCAGGGTCGCAAAGCGCGAGGGATCGCTGCCGGGAACGACCTGCAGCTTGTTCGGCCGAATGAGCTCTTGCCAATTTTTCTGGATCGTCACTGTTTCACCCATGCCATCAACATCGTTGGCGTTGGAGGACGCGGATCAATCCGCGAAATAAGATAAAAACCTCGAGTTGGCGGAACAACAAACCGCCACTGTCGAGTATCAAACGCGCCGGCGCTTGCGCGGACGGCAACCGTTATGAGGAATCGTGGTCACATCGCGGATCGAGGTAACGGTGAAGCCCGCAGCCTGCAGCGCGCGTAGTGCCGATTCGCGACCCGAACCCGGACCAGCCACCTCGACCTCAAGGGTGCGCATGCCGTGCTCCTGCGCCTTCTTGGAGACATCTTCCGCCGCCACCTGCGCCGCGTAAGGGGTCGACTTGCGTGATCCCTTGAAACCCATCGTCCCGGCCGATGACCAGGCGATCGTATTGCCCTGCGCGTCGGTGATGGTGATGGTGGTGTTGTTGAACGACGAATTGACATGCGCGATGCCGGACGCGATGTTCTTGCGCTCGCGGCGGCGAACGCGTGTAGCTTCCTTACCCATTGTCAGCCTTTCCTGTGATCTCAACGCCGCCGTAATGCCAGCGGCTCCACCGACGAAGCGAATAGCGATCAGAATCTATCGTTATTCGCCATTTCGTATCCGCGCTCTTACTTTTTCTTGCCGGCAATCGACTTGGCCGGCCCCTTGCGGGTACGCGCGTTAGTATGGGTGCGCTGACCGCGCACCGGCAGTCCGCGACGATGACGCAAACCGCGATAACAACCGAGATCCATCAACCGCTTGATGTTGATGCCGACCTCACGGCGAAGATCGCCTTCGACGAGATAGTCGCGATCGATGACTTCCCGAATCTGAAGCACTTCCTGATCGGTCAGTTGCGAGACCCGGCGATCGACCGGAATCTTGACCTTCTCGACAATATCGGCGGCATTCTTCTGACCAATGCCATGGATGTATTGAAGCGCGATGACAACGCGCTTGTTGGTTGGGATATTCACGCCGGCAATACGGGCCACAGATTTCTCTCCTGTTGCCGACTCGCGGTGAGCCGGCCTTTCCTTCGATATTTCAGGCGGGTATCCTCAAACACAAACACGACGCCTGACCCTCAGTTATCTTCGGGTCCGGCATCGTCTGAAACGATCCGCTGGATGCTTGTTTATTAAGGACTTGGTGGCATTTCGTCAACCGTCCCGCCACTTTTGCTCGCTCTTTCGTGACTTTTGGCCGCCAATTTTTGCTCACCTCACCGTGCTCCTTCCCCATTCCCAAGGGAGAGCCGCCTGGGACCATCATTTACTGGTTTTTCTCGCGCTTAGGTCGATTCTGGCCCGCTTACCATCCGCGGATGCCGAACTTTGACATCGGAACTCCCGACCGTCTCAGGACGCGGCGGATATCCCGTGTGACGTCATCGATAGCCATCATGCCGTCAACGGTCAGCAGCTTGCCTCGCTCCGAATAGTAGCGAATGAGCGGCTCGGTCAACGTGCGATAGCTGACCAGTCGCTTCGAGAGCACCTCTGGCCTATCATCGGCCCGCACCTGTTCCCCCTGCGCCGTCATTTCCGCGACACGGCTTTCAACGCGCTGCAGTAGCGCACTTTCGTCGACGCGAAGTTCAACCACGGCATCGAGTGCGAGATTTTTGGATTGGAGCAGACGATCCAGCGCCTCGGCCTGTGGGACGGTGCGCGGAAAGCCGTCGAGGATGAATCCCGTCTTCGCGTCCGCCTGTTCCAGCCGGTCGGAAATGATGCCGATGACGACATCGTCCGGGACCAGTCCCCCGCTCGCCATGATGTCCTTGGCCTTGAGGCCGACCGGCGTGCCGGCGGCGACGGCGGCGCGCAGCATGTCGCCCGTAGAAAGCTGAATGATTCCGTAGTGATGAACCAGACGTTGCGCCTGCGTTCCTTTTCCCGCCCCCGGCGGCCCGAGAAGAATCAGTCTCATAGAGAATTGCCCCATCGCCGGGTGAACGGGCAGCTGCGCACCTGCGCTTCGATATCGGGCACACCGCAAAATACGACCTGCGCCCTTCCGGCAACTAATACGGCAGTCCGGCTCAGGCGATCAATGCCTCGGACAAGAATCGCAGGCGGCAGATATGTCGCGGCCATCGTATACGACCCCAAACGAAGAACGCCGGGGTATGAAAGCGGTGCGTTTGGCGGATCTGACACGCATTCCGCAAAAGTGGATATCATCATCGCAAGCAGAACACGCGCAAGTTATTGACTGAAAGCATTTCTTCTCACTGACCGATTCCGATGAGCAAGAAACACTTCACGTCATCGACGGCGGCCTCTCAACTTGGATTTTTTTATCAGGCCTTCATATTGGTGGGCCAGCAGATATCCCTGCACCTGCGACACTGTATCCATCGTGACGCTGACCACGATCAGAAGCGACGTACCGCCGAAATAGAAAGGTACCGCTGCGTAAGAAATCAAAATCTCAGGAATCAGGCAGACAACCGCGAGATAAACCGCCCCTGGCACCGTGATGCGCGAGAGCACGTAGTCGATATACTCGGCGGTCCGCTCGCCTGGCCTGATGCCCGGAATGAAGCCGCCATGCTTTTTAAGATTATCGGCTGTCTCGGTCGGATTGAAGACGATCGCGGTATAGAAGAAGGTGAAGAACACGATCAGGGCGATGTACAGGACCAGAAACATCGGCCGGCCGTGACCGAGTTGGGTATTGATCCACTGGAACCATTCCGGTCCGCTACCCGCGTTGAAATTCGCGACGGTCGTCGGCAACAGCAGCAGCGACGAAGCGAAAATCGGCGGGATCACACCCGAAGTATTAAGCTTCAGCGGCAGATGAGAAGACTGCCCATCAAACATCTTATTGCCGACCTGACGCTTCGGATACTGGATCAGCAACCTGCGCTGGGCGCGCTCCATGAACACGATAAAGGCGATCACCGCGACGACCATAATCAGAACGATTAGGATAATCCCTGTGGACAGCGCGCCTTGCCGGCCGAGTTCGAGCATGTTGGCGAGTGCGGACGGCAGCTCGGCGACAATACCGGCCATAATGATGAGGGAGATGCCGTTGCCGATACCTCGCGACGTGATCTGCTCGCCGAGCCACATCAGAAACATGGTGCCGCCGGTCAATGTGATCGCAGTGGAGAGCAGGAAAAACATGCCGGGATTGGTGACGACGTTGCCGGCGCCCTGGAGACCGACGGCAATGCCGTAGGACTGGAAGAAGGCCAGCACCACCGTGAGATAACGGGTGTATTGATTGATAATCTTGCGGCCGGCTTCGCCCTCCTTCTTGAGGGCCTCGAGTTTAGGCGATACCGAGGTCAACAGTTGCAGGATGATCGAGGCCGAAATGTACGGCATGATGTTCAAGGCGAAAATCGCCATGCGGTCGATGCCACCGCCGGAGAACATGTTGAACATCCCGAGGATGCCGCCGGCCTGGGAATTGAACACCTTTTGCCAGACCGTCGGGTCGATGCCCGGCAGCGGGATGTAGGTACCCAGCCGATAGACAAGCAACGCGCCGAGCGTGAACCAGATGCGCTTCTTCAGCTCGTCGGCTTTCGCAAAAGCCGAGAAGTTTAGGTTAGCCGCCAGTTGTTCCGCTGCTGAGACCATATTCAGCCTTCTCCCGCGCCAATGGTGCCGTCACGCTCCGCCAGAACGGGCCAGCCGGCAGACGCCAGATCTCTCATGGTGCTCGATTTCTGATAAAATCTAACATCCGCAAGTTCTTGTCGTGCGCCAGAGCGGGCGATGACGCAGACGTTAGGCTGCCTCACCTTCGTCCTTCTTCGGCGCAAGGATTTTCACTGTGCCGCCGGCTTTCTCGACCGCCGTGATCGCGGACTTCGAGGCGCCATGAACCTCGATAGTCAGTTTCGCCTTGATCTCGCCGCGGCCAAGCAGGCGGACGCCACCCTTAGCGCGACGCACCACGCCGGATTTCACCAGCGACTCGGCGTTAACGGTCTCCTTGGCATTGATCGACCCGGCATCAATTGCGGCCTGAAGCCGGTCAAGATTGATTTCGGCGAACTCCACCCGGAAGATATTGTTGAAGCCGCGCTTCGGCAAACGCCGGTGCAGCGGCATTTGGCCTCCCTCGAAGCCTTTGATGCGCACACCCGAGCGCGCCGTCTGTCCCTTGCCGCCGCGGCCGCCGGTCTTGCCCTTTCCGGAGCCGATACCCCGGCCGATCCGCATGCGCTTCTTGCGCGAGCCTGCGTTGTCGGCGATATCGCAAAGTTTCATGGTCGCGTCCTCATCGTGTTCGTCGTGCCAGGATCGTCCCGGCCTTCCACGTCTTTTGCCGAACCCGGCGCATTCTAAGCCGTGGACCCCCGGCACAGGCCGGGCATAAATAGCAAATTGTTACGTCTCGTCGATTACACGGACGATGTGTCGAACCTTCTCGATCATGCCGCGAATTTCAGGCGTATCCTGCAACTCCGCGGTCCGACCGATCTTGTTGAGCTTAAGCCCGACCAACGTCGAGCGCTGTGAGTGGTGGCGGCGGATTGCGCTGCCGGTCTGCTCGACCCTGATTGTCTTTGCGGCCTTAGCCATCGTCGTCACTCCAAATCCTGTCTTGCCCGGCGGTCGGATTGGGCAGGTGGCAACCGCCGGCCCCAGCCCGGACTCCGCTTATTCGGCAACAGCCTCCGCATCACCGCCCACACGGCGCGATTGCAGCGTGGAAACCTTGATATTGCGGCGTGCAGAAACCGAGCGCGGTGAATCCTGGTGCTTCAGCGCGTCGAACGTCGCGCGAATCATATTGTAGGGATTGGACGAGCCAATCGACTTTGCCACCACGTCCTGGATGCCGAGCGTCTCGAACACCGCGCGCATCGGGCCGCCGGCGATGATGCCGGTGCCGGCCGGTGCTGCCCGCAGATAAACGCGGCCTGCGCCGTGGCGGCCTGCGATGTCGTGATGCAACGTCCGGCCCTCGCGCAGCGCCACGCGCGTCAGATTGCGCTTTGCCGACTCCGTCGCCTTGCGGATTGCCTCCGGAACTTCGCGCGCCTTGCCGTGACCGAAGCCAACCCGACCCTTCTGATCGCCGATCACGACCAACGCCGCGAAACCGAAGCGCTTGCCGCCCTTGACGACCTTCGCCACACGATTGATGTGGACAAGCTTGTCGACGAACTCGCTGTCGCGCTCCTCGCGATCTCTGCTCCGTTCGCGTCCGCCGCGTTCGCGTTCACCTGCCATGGTGTTTTTCCGATCCTTGTGAGGCTTCGCCCCTGTCCTATTCGTTCGATATCAATTTCAAGACACGCATTCTTGTTGCAAAACCGGATCCCGCTTTTGCAGAATACGCGCTTAGAAGCTCAAACCGCTTTCGCGAGCGGCATCGGCCAGCGCCTTGACGCGACCGTGATAGAGATAGCCGCCGCGATCGAAGACCACTTCCTTGACGCCGTTCTTCACCGCCCGCTCCGCCAACAGTTTGCCGACCGCTTTGGCTGCTTCGATATTGGCGCCCGTGTTGCCCGTACCGCGCATCACCTTTTCGAGCGAGGACGCCGAGGCCAGCGTCTCGCCCTTCAGGTCGTCAATGACTTGGGCATATATGTGCTTCGACGAGCGGAACACCGACAGCCGCGGTCTGCCATTTGCGGTGCGACGCAACGACAGCCTCACGCGTTGCTTGCGCCGGGCATTCGTAATCTTCAGTTTCGACATGACCGGCTCCGTTACTTCTTCTTTCCTTCCTTGCGGAAGATCGTTTCGTTGGCGTACTTCACGCCCTTGCCCTTGTAAGGCTCCGGCGGACGATAGCCACGGATTTCGGCCGCAACCTGACCAACGCGCTGCGCGTCATTACCCGTGATCGTGATTTCAGTCGGCTTCGGCACAGCAATCGTAATCCCCTCGGGGACCGCGTAATTGACATCGTGGCTATAGCCGAGCGCGAGCTGCAATGACTTGCCTTGCAACGCAGCGCGGTAGCCGACGCCGACGATCTCGAGCTTCTTCTCGAATCCCTTTGTGACGCCGTCGACAAGATTTGCGACTTGCGCGCGCGCTGTACCATACAGCGCCTGCGCCCGCTTGGTCTCGTATCGCGGCGCGACCTTCACCGCGCCATCCTCGAGCTTCACCTCGACATCGTCATGGACGACGAATTGAAGCTGGCCTTTCGGCCCCTTCATCTTGACGGTCTGCCCTTCGACGGTCGCAGTGACACCGGATGGCACCGTGACTGGCCTCTTGCCGATGCGTGACATGGCTTAATTCCTTCCTCAGAACACCGTGAAGAGAACTTCGCCGCCCACATTCGCGTCACGCGCGTCGTGGTCGGCCATGATTCCCTTCGGCGTCGACAGCACCGAAATCCCCAGCCCGTTGTTGACGCGCGGTAGATTTTTCACCGAAGCGTAAACACGCCGCCCCGGCTTGGAGACGCGCTCGATCTCGCGGATCACGGGTTCGCCGTCGAAATACTTCAACTCGATCTCAAGCTCGCTGCGACCCGAGGAATGCTCGACGCTGGCGTAGCCGCGGATGTAGCCCTCGCTCTTGAGGACTTCGAGCACGTTAGCTCGCATCTTCGAGCCCGGGGTCGAAACCTTTGGCTTGTTACGCATCTGCGCATTGCGGATGCGGGTGATGAGATCGCTGATCGGATCGTGCGTGGACATCTGGCGACCCTCCTTACCAGCTCGACTTCACGAGGCCGGGAACCAGGCCTCTGGAGCCAAGCTCGCGCAGTGCGATGCGACTCAGCTTGTTCTTGCGGTAGTTCGAACGGGGACGCCCGGTCAGTTCGCAGCGGTTGCGGATACGTGTCGCCGACGAATTGCGCGGCATTTCGGCGAGCTTCAGAGTGGCCGCGAACCGTTCCTCCATCGGCTTGGTCTTGTCGGAGATGATGGCCTTCAGCCGCGCGCGCTTCGCAGCCGCGTTCCCAGCCATCCGCCTGCGCCGGTTGTTCTTCTCGATCGAACTCTTCTTTGCCATGCTTGGCTCCTTGCCTTTCCGCGTCTGAGCGCTTCTCAGCGTCTCACTGCCGGAACGGAAAATTGAATGCAGTCAGCAGCGCCCGGGCCTCGTCGTCCGTCTGCGCCGTCGTGCAGACCGTGACGTCCATGCCCCAGCTCTCCCCTACCTTGTCGAAGTCGATTTCGGGGAAAATGATGTGTTCCTTGATACCGAGCGAGTAATTGCCGCGACCGTCGAAGCTCTTCGGATTGAGACCGCGGAAGTCGCGCACGCGCGGCAGCGCGACGTTTACCAGGCGGTCGATGAACTCGTACATCTTCGCCTTACGCAGCGTCACTTTGCAGCCGATCGGCTGGTTTTCACGCAGCTTGTAGGTCGCGATCGCGACACGCGAATAGGTCACGATCGCCTTCTGGCCGGCGATCAGCGCCAGGTCACCAGCCGCCGTCTCGGCCTTTTTGCGGTCGTTCACGGCCTCGCCGATTCCCATATTGAGGACCACCTTATCGAGACGCGGCACCTGCATGACGTTGGCGTAGCCGAACTCCTCGGTGAGTCTGGCGCGGATGCTCTTGTCATATTCCGCGCGCAGGCGCGGCACGTAAGCTGTTTCAGCCATCGATCTCCGCTCCCGAACGCTTGGCGACACGCACCTTGGTGCCGTCTGCCTGAATCTTGAAACCGACGCGGGTCGGCTTTCCGTCCTTGCCGACGATCGCGATGTTTGACAGGTGGACCGGCGACTCCTTCGAAATGATGCCGCCCTCCTGATTCTGGCTCTGCTTCTGGTGGCGCTTCACCATGTTGACGCCGCGCACCAGCGCCCTGCCCTCTGCGGGGCGCACCTCGAACACCTCGCCGGTGCGACCCTTGTCGCGGCCCGACAATACGATAACCTTGTCGCCCTTCCGGATCTTGGCAGCCATCACAGCACCTCCGGCGCCAGCGATATGATCTTCATGTGGTTCTTGGCACGCAGCTCGCGCGGCACCGGCCCAAAAATGCGGGTACCGACAGGCTCGGACTGGTTGTTGATCAGAACGGCCGCATTGCGGTCAAAACGGATCACCGAACCGTCCGCGCGGCGGATATCCTTGGATACCCGCACCACCACCGCCTTCATGACGTCGCCCTTCTTCACCTTCCCGCGCGGGATGGCTTCCTTGATCGACACGACGATGATGTCGCCCACCGTTGCATAGCGGCGCTTGGAGCCTCCAAGCACTTTGATGCACATGACACGGCGTGCGCCTGAATTATCGGCCACGTCGAGGTTGGTCTGCATCTGAATCATTGATGCACCTTGTCCTCTTTCTAATGCGCAAAATCGCGCTTAAGCAGTTTTCTTCTGTTCGCCCCGAACCACGGTCCAGCGCTTCAACTTCGAGATCGGCTTGCTTTCCTCGATCCACACCATGTCACCCGGCTTGAACTCATTGTTCTCGTCGTGCGCGTGATAGTTTTTCGAGCGGCGAATGGTCTTCTTGTAGATCGGATGGGTAAAGCGGCGATCGACGCGCACCACAACCGTCTTGGCTTGCTTGTCGCTAACGACCACGCCCTGCAGCGTACGTTTCGGCATTTCGGACCCCTTATTTCTTCGCGTCGCGCTTTTGCGCGGCGATGGTCTTGATCCGTGCAATATCGCGGCGGGCTTCGCGCAACCGCGAGGTGTTCTCAAGCTGTCCGGTGGCTCGCTGGAAGCGCAGATTAAACCGCTCCTTCTTCAGATTGGCGACGGCGTCGTCCATCTGGTCGGGGGTCATCGCGCGGATGTCGGCGGTCTTCATTTCTGCCATGTCGGTTACTCCGCAATACGCGCGACGAAGCGCGTTTTGATCGGCAGCTTGGCGGCAGCGAGAGTCAGCGCTTCCTTGGCGGTTTGCGCGGCCACGCCATCGATCTCGAAAAGAACCCGGCCCGGCTTGACCCGTACCACCCACAATTCTGGCGCCCCCTTGCCTGAGCCCATGCGGACCTCGGCCGGCTTCTTCGATACGGGCACGTCCGGAAAAACGCGGATCCAAACTCGTCCCGCGCGCTTCATGTGGCGCGTAAGCGCTCGCCGCGCGGCTTCGATCTGGCGCGCCGTGATGCGCTCGGGCGCCATTGCCTTCAGGCCGAACTGGCCGAACGCAAGTGTCGCGCCCGACGACGCGACGCCGTGGATGCGGCCCTTGTGTGCCTTCCGGAACTTGGTCTTCTTCGGTTGCATCATGGCTTACGCCCTCAAACCTTCTCTCGTTCAAGCCGCGTCGCGGCGCGGACGGCTGTCGTCGCCGGCCAGGCGCTTGTCCTGAGCCATCGGATCGTGCTCGAGGATCTCGCCCTTGAATATCCAGACCTTGACGCCGCAGGTGCCAAACGTCGTGAACGCGGTAGCAACGCCGTAGTCCACGTCGGCGCGCAGCGTGTGCAGCGGCACACGGCCTTCGCGATACCACTCCATGCGGGCGATTTCGGCGCCGCCGAGACGGCCCGAGCAATTGATCCGAATGCCTTCGGCGCCAAGACGCATCGCCGACTGCACGGCGCGCTTCATCGCGCGGCGAAATGCGACTCGGCGTTCAAGCTGCTGCGCGATCGATTCGGCGACCAGCGTGGCATCGAGCTCCGGCTTGCGAATTTCGACGATGTTGAGAACCACGTCGGACGAGGTGATGTCAGCAACCCTTTTGCGAAGCTTATCGATATCGGCGCCCTTCTTTCCGATCACGACACCGGGGCGCGCCGAATGGATCGTCACGCGGCACTTCTTATGCGGACGCTCGATCACGATGCGGGCAACGGCCGCCTGCTTGAGTTCCTTGTGCAGGAGTTCGCGGATCTTGACATCCTCGTGCAGCAGTCTGCCGTACTCGCTCTTGCCGGCATACCAACGGGAATCCCAGGTCCGGTTGATACCCAGACGCAGCCCGATTGGATTGATCTTCTGACCCATCGTTTTCTCCCGCGCCTCTTTAAGCGCTCGCCTCGGCCTCGACCTGACGTACTACGATTGTCAGTTGCGAGAACGGTTTATAGATACGGCCCGAACGGCCACGGCCGCGCGGCGCGAAACGCTTCATCACCATGCCGTTGCCGACAAACGCCTCCGATACGATCAACTCGTCGACGTCGAGGTCGTGGTTGTTCTCCGCATTGGCGATCGCCGATTCCAGACACTTCTTTACGTCGACTGCGATCCGCTTGCGCGAAAACTGCAGGTCCGCGAGCGCCGCAGACGCCTTGCGGCCACGGATCAATTGCGCAACCAGGTTGAGCTTCTGCGGGCTCACCCGAAGCATCCGGGCGATCGCCTTGGCCTCGTTTTCCGGGAGGCTCCGTTCGCGCTTTGGTTTGCTCATGACTTAACCTCAAGCCCTCTTGGCTTTCTTGTCGCCCGAGTGGCCATGGAAGGTACGAGTCGGCGAAAACTCACCGAACTTGTGACCGACCATCTCCTCGTTGACCGACACCGGCACGTGCTTCTGACCGTTGTAAACACCGAACACCAGACCGACGAATTGCGGCAGAATGGTCGAACGGCGGCTCCAGATCTTGATGACGTCATGACGGCCGCTCGCCCGCGCGGCATCTGCCTTCTTGAGCAGGGAGCCTTCAACAAAAGGGCCTTTCCAGACTGAACGAACCATGTCCGGCTTTCCTTACTACTTCTTCCGCTTGTGGCGGCTGATGAGAATGAACTTGTTGGTCGACTTGTTGGAACGGGTCTTCTTGCCCTTGGTCGGCTTGCCCCACGGCGTCACGGGATGACGGCCGCCAGAGGTACGGCCTTCGCCGCCGCCATGTGGATGGTCGATCGGGTTCATAACCACGCCGCGGTTGTGCGGACGGCGGCCCATCCAGCGGGTTCGGCCCGCCTTGCCGATCGAGGTGTTCATATGATCCGGATTCGATACCGCGCCGATGGCGCCGCGGCAACGCCCGTGCACCAGACGCTGCTCGCCCGAATTCAGACGCAGGATGACATAGTCCTGATCGCGGCCGACGATCTGAGCATAGGTGCCAGCGGAACGGGCAAGCTGACCACCCTTGCCGATCTTCATCTCGACATTGTGGACGATCGTGCCGACGGGCATGTTGCCGAGCGGCATGACATTGCCCGGCTTGACGTCAACATAATTCCCCGCGACGACGGTGTCACCGACAGCCAGACGCTGCGGCGCAAGGATATAAGCCTGCTCGCCGTCCTGATACTTGATCAGCGCGATGAACGCAGTGCGGTTCGGATCATATTCGAGCCGCTCGACAACCGCCGGCACGTCTGTCTTGCCGCGCTTGAAATCGACGTTGCGATAGGCCTGCTTGTGGCCGCCGCCGCGGAACCGCACGGTGATGCGCCCAGTGTTGTTGCGGCCGCCCTTGCCGCGCTTGCCCTCGGTCAGCGTCTTGACCGGCTTGCCCTTGTAAAGGGCCGAGCGATCGACCATCACCAACTGGCGCTGGCCTGGCGTCGTGGGATTGTATGTCTTAAGTGCCATAATCTATCGCCTTAAAGCCGTTTCCGCCTCAGAGTCCGGTAGTGACGTCAATGCGGTGACCCTCTTCGAGGGTCACAACCGCGCGCTTGACATCCGACTGCGAGCCTAAGTTGCCGCGGAAGACCTTTACCTTGCCCTTGCGCACCAGCGTATTCACGCTCTTGACCTTGACGTCGAACAGTTTCTCGACCGCTTCCTTGATCTGCGGCTTAGACGCCTTGCGCGCCACCTTGAACACCACCTTGTTGTACTCGGAGGCCATCGTCGCCTTTTCGGTAATGACCGGAGCGACAATCACGTCGTAATGCTTCGCATCGATTGTCATTTGAAGCGCGCCTCCAACGCATCAACCGCCGCCTTGGTCAACACCAGCTTCTGGCGGCGCAGAATGTCGTAGACGTTGATGCCCTGGATCGGCAGCACGTCGATGTTCGGAATGTTCCGCGCAGCGGTTGCGAACCCGGCATGAACCTGCGCGCCGTCGACGATCAGCGCACTGGTCAGACCGAGGCCGGAAAAATGACCCATCAGAGCCTTGGTCTTGGCGTCCTTCAATTCGACGCTGTCGATGACAATCAAACCGCCGTCCTTGGCTTTCGCCGATAGAGCATGGCGCAGCGCCAGCGCGCGCACCTTCTTGGGCAGATCATGCGCATGACTACGAACGACCGGCCCGAACGCCCGGCCGCCGCCGCGGAACTGGGGCGCGCGGGCTGAACCGTGACGAGCGTTGCCGGTGCCCTTCTGCTTGAACAGCTTTTTGCCGGTACGCCAGATTTCCGCACGTCCCTTGGTCTTGCGGGTGCCCGCCTGACGCTTGGCAAGCTGCCAATTCACGCAGCGCTGAATCAGATCCTTGCGCGGCTCAAGCCCGAAGATGCCGTCCGATAGTTGAACCGAACCCGCAGCCTTACCTTCGAGGGTGGTAATGTTCAGTTCCATGTTATGCCCCCTCCTTCTCGGCCGGGACATCCGCCGTGACTTTGTCGTCCGCAGCCTGCGCGCCGCCTGCAACCTTGAACTTGCCTGGTTGCGGCGCTTCCTTGGGCAACGGCTTCTTCACCGCGTCGCGCACCGCGATCCAGCCGCCCTTGGAGCCCGGAACGGCGCCCTCGACCAGGATCAGGCCGCGCTCGACGTCGGTCTTCACCACGCGCAAATTCAGCGTTGTGATGCGGTCGACGCCCATGTGACCGGGCATCTTCTTGTTCTTGAAGGTCTTGCCTGGATCCTGACGCCCGCCTGTCGAACCGATCGAACGATGCGAGACCGAGACGCCGTGCGTAGCGCGCAGACCACCGAAGTTCCAGCGCTTCATGCCGCCGGCGAACCCTTTGCCGACCGAGGTTCCGGTGACATCGACGAACTGGCCGACCACGAAATGGTCCGCCTGAATTTCCGCGCCGACAGGAATCAGCGCATCCTCGGACACACGGAATTCTGCAACCTTGCGCTTCGGCTCGACCTTGGCGACCGCGAACTGTCCGCGCTCCGCCTTCGGCAGGTAGACCGTCTTGCGCACGCCCGAGCCGAGCTGCAACGCAACGTAGCCGTTCTTCTCGCCGGTCCGGTGCCCCAACACCTGACAATTGCTCAGCTTCAGCACGGTCACAGGGATATGCTCGCCGGTCTCTGTGAAGACCCGCGTCATCCCGACCTTTTGTGCGATCACTCCGGAGCGCATCGTCGTGCTTCCTGTTCTTTCTGTCCGCTAACGTGCGAACGTTTCCCAAACTTCGTTTCGACTTCCGCGTGCCCGATCTAACGGCGGGCTGCCGAGTCAGAGCTTGATCTCGACGTCGACGCCTGCAGCCAGATCGAGCTTCATCAAGGCATCGACAGTCTGAGGAGTTGGATCGACGATATCGAGAAGGCGCTTGTGCGTCCGCATTTCGAACTGCTCGCGGCTTTTCTTATCGACGTGCGGCGAACGGTTGACCGTAAACTTCTCGATTCGCGTCGGCAGCGGGATCGGTCCACGAACCTGCGCGCCGGTGCGTTTCGCGGTATTTACGATCTCGCGGGTCGACGTATCGAGAATCCGATGGTCGAACGCCTTGAGACGGATACGGATATTCTGGCCGTTCATTGCCGTGTCTCTCTTTGAAAAGCGAATAGTGAGTAGTGAGTAGCGAATAGCGAAATAGAAGATGTTCTATTCGCCACTCGCTATTCGCAATTCTCTTGTTTACTCGATGATGCTGGCGACGACGCCTGCTCCGACGGTACGTCCGCCCTCGCGGATGGCGAAGCGCAGCTTCTCCTCCATCGCGATCGGCACGATCAGATGCACTTCCATCGCGATGTTGTCGCCCGGCATCACCATCTCGGTGCCGGCCGGAAGATGCACAACACCCGTCACGTCGGTGGTGCGGAAATAAAACTGCGGACGGTAGTTGGTGAAGAACGGCGTGTGGCGACCGCCCTCCTCCTTGGTCAGGATATAGGCTTCGGCCTTGAACTTGGTGTGCGGCTTCACCGAACCCGGCTTGCACAGAACCTGGCCGCGCTCCACGTCCTCGCGCTTGGTGCCGCGCAACAACGCCCCGATGTTGTCGCCCGCCTGCCCCTGGTCCAGAAGCTTGCGGAACATCTCCACGCCCGTCACCGTCGTCTTCTGTGTCTCGCGGATGCCGACAATCTCGATTTCCTCGCCGACCTTGACAACCCCGCGCTCCACCCGGCCCGTCACAACCGTACCGCGTCCCGAAATCGAGAACACGTCCTCAACCGGCATCAGGAACGGCTGATCGATCGGTCGCTCCGGCTGCGGAATGTAGGCGTCGACGTTCTTCATCAGTTCCAGAATCGCGTCATGGCCAAGCTTCTGGTCCGAGTTCTCAAGCGCCGCCAGCGCCGACCCCTTCACGATCGGAATGTCGTCGCCCGGAAATTCGTACTTCGACAAAAGCTCCCGCACTTCCATCTCAACCAGCTCGAGCAGCTCCGGATCGTCAACCATGTCGCACTTGTTCAAAAACACAACCAGCGCCGGAACGCCGACCTGACGCGCCAGAAGAATGTGCTCGCGGGTCTGCGGCATCGGGCCGTCCGCCGCCGAAACAACCAGGATCGCGCCGTCCATCTGCGCCGCACCCGTGATCATGTTCTTCACGTAGTCCGCATGGCCAGGACAGTCGACATGCGCATAGTGACGGTTCGCCGTCTCGTACTCCACATGCGCCGTCGAAATCGTAATGCCGCGCGCCTTCTCTTCCGGAGCCTTGTCAATCTGGTCGTACGCCGTGAACGTCGCCCCGCCCGTCTCCGCCAGAACCTTCGTAATCGCAGCCGTCAATGACGTCTTGCCATGATCAACATGACCAATCGTCCCAATGTTGCAATGCGGCTTGTTACGTTCAAATTTCGCTTTGGCCATTTGACTCTCCGTTCAGTCGTCGACTGTCGCCAGCGACAATCAGGCAAACTTTTTCTGGACTTCTGCCGACACATTCGCCGGCGCTTCAGCGTAATGATCGAACTGCATGGTAAAGGTGGCGCGCCCTTGGCTCATCGAGCGCAGGTTATTCACGTAACCGAACATGTTCATGAGCGGCACCATCGCGTTGATGACGTTGGCGTTGCCGCGCATGTCCTGACCCTGAATCTGGCCGCGCCGCGAGTTGAGATCGCCAATGACCGATCCGGTATAGTCTTCCGGCGTCACCACCTCGACCTTCATGATCGGCTCGAGCAGCACCGACTTGCCCTTCTGCAGCGCCTCGCGGAAACAGGCGCGGGTCGCGATTTCGAACGCCAGTGCCGACGAGTCGACGTCATGGTATTTGCCGTCGATGAGTTGCACCTTGACATCGACCACCGGGAAGCCCGCAACCACGCCAGAGCCGAGCACACTCTCGATGCCCTTCTCAACGCCGGGAATGTATTCCTTGGGCACCGCGCCGCCGACGATTTTCGACTCGAACTCGTAACCTTTGCCAGGCTCGCTCGGCTCGACAATGATCGTAACAGCCGCGAACTGACCGGTACCGCCGGTCTGCTTCTTGTGGGTGTAGCTGTGTTCGACCCGCTTAGTGACCCGCTCGCGGAACGCCACCTGCGGCGCACCGATGTTGGCATCGACCTTGTAGGTGCGCTTGAGGATATCGACCTTGATGTCGAGATGGAGTTCGCCCATGCCCTTGAGGATGGTCTGGCCGGACTCCTGATCGGTTGAGACACGGAATGACGGATCTTCCGCCGCGAGTTTCGCCAGCGCGACACCGAGCTTTTCCTGGTCAGCCTTGGACTTCGGCTCGATCGCAATCTCGATGACCGGATCAGGGAATTCCATCTTTTCAAGGATCACGGGATGAGCTGAATCGCACAGCGTGTCACCGGTGCGCGCTTCCTTCAGGCCGGCCAGCGCGACGATGTCGCCGGCATAGGCCTCCTTGATATCCTCGCGATTGTTCGCATGCATCAGCAGCATCCGGCCGATGCGCTCCTTTTTCTCGCGCGTCGAATTCACGACGCCGGTGCCACTCTGAAGAATACCGGAATAGATGCGGCAGAACGTGATGGTGCCGACGAACGGGTCGTCCATGATCTTGAACGCCAGTAACGACATCGGCTCCTTGTCGTCGGCGTGACGAACGACCTCGTTGCCCTTGTCGTCGGTGCCCTTGATGGCGGGCACGTCGAGCGGTGACGGCAAATAGGCAACCACGGCATCAAGAAGCGGCTGCACACCCTTGTTCTTGAACGCCGTACCGCACAGGACGGGATAGAACGCGCCGGTGATGACGGCCTTACGGATCAACCCCTTCAGAGTAGCCTCATCCGGCTCGGTGCCGTCGAGGTAGGCGGCCATGGCGTCATCATCGAGTTCGACGGCGGCTTCCACCAGCTTCTCGCGGTATTCCTTGGCCTTGTCTGCAAGATCTGCGGGGATCTCGGCGATGTCGTACATCGCACCAAGCGCTTCGTTGTTCCAGACCAGCGCCTTCATGCGGACGAGGTCGATCATTCCCTTGAAGTTGTTCTCCGAGCCGATCGGAAGCTGCAACGCCACCGGGCGCGCACCGAGCCGATCGACGATATCGGCCAGACACTTGTAGAAGTCAGCGCCGGTCTTATCCATCTTGTTGCAGAAGACGATGCGCGGCACCTTGTACTTGTCGCCCTGACGCCAGACCGTTTCGGTCTGCGGCTCAACGCCCTGGTTGCTATCAAGCACGCATACGGCGCCGTCGAGCACCCGCAAGGAGCGCTCCACCTCGATGGTGAAGTCGACGTGACCAGGGGTATCGATGATGTTCAGACGTTTGCCGTCCCAGAATGCGGTGGTCGCGGCCGAGGTAATGGTAATGCCGCGCTCCTGCTCCTGGGCCATCCAGTCCATCGTCGCGGCACCTTCGTGCACTTCGCCGATCTTGTGGCTCTTGCCGGTGTAATAAAGGATGCGCTCGGTCGTGGTGGTCTTGCCGGCGTCGATATGCGCCATGATACCGAAATTGCGGTAATCCTCGATGGCATGTTGGCGGGGCATGGAGCTATCCTTAAATTCCTGTGGTGTCGCCGTTACCAGCGATAGTGCGAGAACGCACGGTTGGCTTCCGCCATCTTGTGCACGTCTTCCCGCTTCTTGACCGCACTGCCCCGGTTGTTCGACGCGTCGAGCAACTCAGCCGAGAGCCGCTCCGTCATCGTCTTTTCATTGCGCCCCCGCGCAGCCGCGATCAGCCAGCGAATGCCGAGCGCCTGACGGCGGGTCGAGCGAACTTCCACCGGCACCTGATAGGTAGCGCCGCCGACGCGACGCGACCGCACTTCGATGGTCGGCATGACGTTTTCGAGCGCCTGCTCGAACACGGTCAGCGGACCCTGCTTGGTCTTGGCCTCGATCAGGTCGAGCGCGCCGTAGACAATGCTCTCGGCGACAGACTTCTTCCCGGCATACATGACCGAGTTCATGAACTTCGTAATGACCACGTTTCCGAACTTCGGGTCGGGGAGCACTTCACGCTTTTCGGCAGAATGGCGACGCGACATCGTTTCTGTTCCCGCTTATTTCGGACGCTTCGCGCCGTACTTCGAACGACGCTGCTTGCGGTTCTTGACACCCTGAGTATCGAGGACGCCGCGGAGGATATGATAGCGCACGCCCGGCAAGTCCTTCACGCGGCCACCACGGATCATGACCACGGAATGTTCCTGAAGGTTATGCCCCTCACCTGGGATATAACCAATGACCTCGAAGCCATTGGTTAGGCGTACCTTAGCGACCTTGCGCAGCGCCGAATTGGGCTTCTTCGGAGTCGTGGTGTAAACACGCGTGCACACGCCGCGCTTTTGCGGCGATTGTTGCAACGCAGGCACCTTCTTGCGCGACTTCTGTATGACGCGCGGACTTGCGATCAGCTGGTTGATCGTCGGCATCGTTCGCCTTCACCCTTATATTTACGCGAAACCCCGATCGGCTTCGCACTTCGTCCGGAGCTATCGCTCACCCGCTCGCGATGCATGAATGGTTTCACGCAAAACGAAATCGCGCCAACCGTTCACTGCTGAACGGGAAGCGCTTCGACGCCACAGAGGACCGCGACCAACGCCAACCGGAACGAACCGGCCAGCCTCCACCGAGGTCATGCATCCGAAATCAATCTCGAGAGATCTTGCTCAAGAGAATGACCATCGTCCTGGCATTGCCTAGCTATTTCGGCAGCGTCTGAGCAGCATCCGTCGAGGTTGGTGCCCGTCTCTATCAATCAAACCAGATAGAAAGGGTGGTCCGTTCCGACGTTAGTGGAGCTCACCGCCTGCCGTTAAGTGGGCGGGTTTTATCCACGGCGAGTCATCAAGTCAAGGCTGAAACGCCATAACAGAAGCACTTCTGACCGTTTCGCACGACCTTCCGCCTCACCCGGCTTTGGCAGGGCAGTCGGTACGCCGATGGCCGGATATCGTTCGTAACAATGGCTTTTTCGGCGCGACAGGTGCCGCACCACGGACGCTCCAGCTCGCCAGATAGGGACACCACCGAATCCAGCTCCTGCCCGATTTTTCGCCGAGCAGCATCTCAATAGCGCGTCGAATCAAACGCCTTCCTGGCCCTGCGAATCTTCTGTCGTTTTGACGGGGCCGCCACGAAACGGAACCACGCAAATTGAGCTAGGATCTAGGCTCGCAGACCGAACTGGTCCTGACAGATGACCTGCGATGGTTGGATTCGCGATCACATGATGTCCGCCGGCGGGTGAAGTCGAATGAGTCGTCGCTAGGGACGACCGCGCGTCACGCGCAGAAAACAGGCTGAATAACAGACACCGCTTCTCAAGTGCGTCAGCGACCGCAGATTACCCGATCGAGGCAAGCGAACACGCCGCTCACCGCTTCAAAATGATTAACGCGTCTGGAAATGACAAGCCCAAGCTGCTGAGGCTGTAGCGAACGAAGCGCCGGAAACCAGGAACGCCTGAATGGAGCTTGAGATGCGGTTTTTTAACCGCAACTGCCTGCAGCGGGGCCAACACAGCGGAGGCCTCCGCGGCAGAAAGCGACGATGACATGTGAACCGCAATGGCGGCTCACATCATCTATTTTGACTTTGACCTAGTGGCCGTGACCGTGGCCGTTCTTCGCCTCGCGATGAGCCAGCTCGCTTAGCAGCTTCTGCGCCAGAAGATCCTGCCCGACCTGATCGACGGGAAAGGTGGTGGCGTTACCAAGATGGCCAATGGTGGCGCTTTTGGCACCCAGATCTCCCGAACCGGCATGGATCACCTTGCCATCCGAAGTGTATGAACCGTCGATCTGCTTACCCAGAGATTCATCGTAAAAAGAGATGTGTCGCGGCATCGGTGCACTCCTCCATTATTGGATTTCTTTGTGTACTGATGGAAACAGCGACCGTATAGCCAACTAGTTTACATAGTCGGCATTTTTATTTGGTGAAAGAACCAGGCAGTAGCCTGTCGTACTCGCGCCGGACCGCGCGATAGCATTCGCAGGATGTGCGCTCCAACAGTCTACGGTCCAGTATGGTAATGATGCCGCGGCTATATGTGAGAACCTGCAATTGCTGAAACTTTCTTAGCTCAGCATTAACAGCCACGCGGCTGACCACGAGCATTTCGGCCAGGAACTGTTGCGTAAGTCGAAGTTCGTCACCATCGACACGATCGTGAGACTTCAACAGCCATCGTGCGCAGCGCTGAAGAAGCGTATGACTGGCGTTGCACGCAACAGACTGCATTACCTGTGCAAGGAACGCTCGTGAGTAGGCGTTGAGCTTGCGCCGAAATACTGGCAGACGCGCTTGCAGCTCCTGAAATTCCCGAAACGAAATCCGGATGCTGTCGCCGGAAACCTGGACGACGGCGCGATGCATGGATTGATCGTCGCCCATGATAGCTCCGACGTTGATCATCCCCTCCCGTCCCGTGGTCGACGTCTCAGCTGTCTTGTCGGTCTTGAGCGGAGCGACGTTGGAGATGATCGCAGTTTCGGGAAAGTACACATAATCGAATGGGCCGCGTGGTTCGTACAGCACGCAACCAAGCGGAAGTTGAACAAACTCACACAGCTTCTGAATTTCGATCCATTCCGTGTCCGGTATGCTCGCCAGGAGGCTGTTCTTTGGTCCGTGCACCATTGTCTCACGATCACCGGTTCTTGCGGCAGGTCAAACCGGCGGCCACAGTTTGGTTCTTTGCGCAACCAAAGGCAAGCCACGCTGGATTGACGACCTCGAAATACGGCATCGCTCCCCGGCTGCACTTTCGAAGTAGGCCGAAGGCGATGCGTCACTTATTTACTCGCTTTCGGGTTGGCCGGCGTCGACCAACTCCGAACTCCGTCGCGAAGCTGACGGAGCTGCTCGTAGCCCCGTTGGCGAATGGCTTCCAGCAAAAACGTCGGCGATCGACCCGGCCCAACATCGACCAGCAGATCGACCATCTTTCGGCGGCCCGCCCAGAGCTGAGCCATGAAGCTCCGTTCGTAGGAACAGGAATCGATCGCTTCGATCCCCGCGGAGGAGAACAGGTCGTCCGTGATCTTGTCGATCAGCAACACGCCGGGTGAATATTTCGCGTAGTCATGACTGAAGGCCGTTTTCCAAGTATAGGCCGTGGCGCCGCAATACATCAGCACCTGCGCGGCGATAGCCTGCCGATCAACACGAAGCAAAGCAACCGAAGCATTGCCCCGTTCGGCGAGCGCGGCAATCATCTGCCTGGCGAAGGCCGCATCCGCGGACTTGCATAACAAAGCCGTGCCCCGCGCTCCTTTCCAGCTTGCGGCTTCCAGCTTCAGAAACGTCTCGAACGCTTCTCTCGTATCCGCAGCGCGGAGATTAACGATATCGACACTGCCTACGGCGGAAAGGCGGTTCCAATCCTGCCGCAGCTTCTTCCGGGTCGAGCCTGACCGTTTCACGCCAATATCAGGAGTCGCGTAAGGCCGCGCATTCTCAGACAATCTGAGGTAGGCGCAGCCCTGTTCGGTCAACGCATCAACAAGCGTTTCGAAGCTCCGGGCCTCGGCATTGAACGATTTCAGACTGATCACCTTGGGCAGTGAGCGACTGTCACGGATCGCCGATAAAAAGCTTGGAATGACATCTCTGACGAAAGCAGGATCCACGACCGGACTGGAAAGAAAAGCGTAGTTGTAGGGCAATGCTTCAAGCACCGCGGGCCACAGCCGCGAAATTCTGCGAACCTGCAAGGCCCATACGCCAACCAGCTTCTTGAGTCCGGTACTGTCGTCCCACGCCAACAGAACATGGATGCTCGCAAACCCGCTCTCGTTTGCGGCCGTCAGGGCAGCTGGATTCATGAACACATTGGATGACGCCCGCCGAACGAGATCGTCCCAGGGCGCCGCAAGGTCCAGTGTTGGTGAACAAATGTTTACTGAAATCATCAGACGCCTCGGATCATCCTCGGCGACCCGCCCGGCCCGCGATACTGGTCCTCCCCCGTTGCTTTTCAGTTAAATTGTATCGAGACGGTCGCCCTTCGATCCTTGGACGCTTTCAAGATTTTATTTGCCTTTGCGGCGCAATAATAACCCTTCCGGAACGAGGACCAATCCATGCGCTATACGGATGTTGCGATCGTTGGCGGCGGACTGGCCGGCTCGACCACCGCCGCGATGCTGGGCCGTGCAGGCATCCCTGCGATCATGATTGATCCAC
Source organism: Nitrobacter sp. TKz-YC02 (assembly GCF_049852135.1). NCBI lineage: Bacteria > Pseudomonadati > Pseudomonadota > Alphaproteobacteria > Hyphomicrobiales > Nitrobacteraceae > Nitrobacter > Nitrobacter sp. TKz-YC02. The sequence goes on along the minus strand of NZ_CP180728.1, from coordinate 1,547,195 downwards.
ATATGACGTATCCGCCCGACCTGCGCTGCGAAAAGCTCGGCGGCACTCAACTTCCACGACTACGCAGGACAGGGCTTGGGGAAGAAATACTGCGGGCGACGACCATTGATGGCGAGATCTGGGAAGCGCGGTTCGGTTTTGTGGTGGCGAAAAAGCCAAGCGACCAGCACGGCGTAATGTACGACACTCTCGTCAATGCCATGCGCGCACAAATCTCGCCCAACGTCGAGATCCTAAACACGAAAGTCGTCGAGGTCGCCACGAGCGACGAACGCCAGCGCCTGGTGCTGGCCGATGGAGAAATAATTTCTGCGCGCCTGATCGTGCTTGCGAACGGTCTTAGCGTCAGCCTGCGTCATCTGCTCGGCCTCAGGCGTCGCGTCGTCAGCGAATGTCATTCCGTGACGCTCGGCTTCAACGTCGTGCCGGTCGATCTATCGGCGTTTCCCTTCCCGGCCCTGACATATTGGCCGAAACGCTCTGGCGCGCGGATGGCCTATCTCTCCCTGTTTCCGATCGGCAATACCATGCGGGCCAACATGATGGTCTATCGGCCAATCGACGACATCTGGTTTCGCGAATTCCGTAACAACCCCGAGGCGACGATGCGCGCGGTCATGCCCCGCCTCGACCGTATGACCGGAGGTTTCAAAGTTAGCGGACCGATCAAGATCAGACCGGCAGATTTGTATGTTACGGAAAATCATCGGCAGGCCGGGGTCGCTCTCGTCGGTGACGCTTTCGCGACCTCGTGCCCCGCCGCAGGCACCGGTACCGACAAGGTGTTTACCGACGTCGAACGACTCTGCAATGTCCACATTCCGCACTGGCTCTCGACCGAAGGCATGGATCGCGTCAAGATCGAGACCTTCTACGACGATCCCGTCAAGATGGAGTGTGATGAATGGTCGGCGGCGAAAGCCTGGCATCTTCGTTCGCTATCTATCGACAATGGGCCGACCTGGCGCGCACGCCGATGGGCGCGCTTCATTGGGCGTCTGGCTCTGGGCCTGACCAGACCGATGAACAGATCCAACATGCGGCCATCCCCATCACCGCCGCGCCCGGAATCACAAGAAGGGGGATTGGCGTAAGGGCCTTAGACCGGGCTATAGCGTTTTCGAGCGAACTGGAATCGGTTCGCGCGAAGAAAACGCGTCAAATCAAAAGATAGAGTGTTTCACCGTTTCCATGAAGCGGTGACAGACTCTGGTCATCTCCTTGAGAGCGGGACTTCGAAATTTCAGCGAATGAACCTGACGCCAAGCGTCCCCTGGCGTCGCCACACCACCTTGCACGAGTGCCCTTCTCTAGCGTCGCGGGAGAAAGCCAACCGGAAAACGCTCGGTACAGCGCCAGCGTCATCGACAGTAATCTTGGCGCCCCCAGCCGAGAGGTCGAGCACGACGCACGGCCTTGCGGCAAAACCGCCGTCCAGAGTGATCCAGGCCGATTGCCGGACCGACTTGCGGGCTACCCGTTTTCTTGCGGCGATCATCATCCTGCACTCCAGCGCACCATCTGCGCGCAGTATATCATTTCGCCTCGGCGGAGAGATAAATGCCTCGCGGAAAGACCGATTAGCTAAACTTGAAATTAATTTTTCCTCACGCTGACCGCATAAACTGTTTCCATTTCGGAAAGCAGCGAGATTGCGCGAACGGTTGCCTGATGCGGCACAACGAAAAAAGGCCGGCTTGCACCGGCCCTTTTCATCTGAGATCAGCCGATGCCTACTCTGCCGGCGGTAGTGCCAGCGGTTCGGCCTCCGGCGCGGACGGCACGATCGTCGCCTGTTTTTCGCGCTCGTCGAGAATCAGCTTGTCGCGCTTGACCGCAACTTCGCGGATCTTGGCCATCGACGCGCCGGTACCTGCCGGAATGAGTCGACCCACAATGACGTTTTCCTTCAGGCCCTCGAGCGGGTCCACCTTGCCGTTGACGGCAGCCTCGGTGAGCACGCGCGTGGTTTCCTGGAATGACGCCGCCGAGAAGAACGAGCGTGTTTGCAGGCTGGCCTTGGTGATGCCGAGCAGAACCGGCGTTCCCGTGGCGATCTTCTTACCCTCTTCCTTAGCCTTGAGGTTGAGCCGGTCGAACTCGATCTTGTCGATTTGCTCGCCCGAGATCATGTCGGTCTCGCCCTGATCGGTAATCTCGACCTTTTGAAGCATCTGACGGACAATCACCTCGATGTGCTTGTCGTTGATGAGCACGCCTTGCAAGCGGTAGACTTCCTGGATTTCGTTGACCAGATAGGCAGCGAGTTCCTCGATGCCCTTGATCGCCAGGATGTCGTGCGGCGCGGGATTGCCATCGACGATAAAATCGCCCTTCTCGACGATGTCACCATCCTGCAGATGGATGTGCTTGCCTTTCGGAATAAGGTACTCGCGGGTCTCCTCGTCCTTGTCGACCGGCTCTATCGAGATGCGGCGCTTGTTCTTGTAATCGCGGCCGAACCGGATGGTGCCGGCGATTTCCGCGATGATTGCCGCATCCTTCGGCCTGCGAGCCTCGAACAGTTCGGCCACTCGCGGCAGACCGCCGGTGATGTCGCGGGTCTTGGCGCTCTCGGTCGAGATACGCGCCAGGATGTCGCCGGGTTTCACCTTGGCGCCAACGTCGACCGACAGAATGGCATCGACCGACAGCATGTAACGGGCGTCGCCGCCACGGGGCAACTTCAGCACCTTGCCGTCCTTGCCCTTGATCACGATAGCCGGACGAAGATCCGCGCCGCCGCGTGTGCCGCGCCAGTCGATGACGATGCGCTTGGCAATACCAGTGGATTCGTCGAGCGTTTCGGAGATCGACTGACCTTCGACCAAATCCTCGAATCCGATAGTACCCTCAAGCTCTGTCAAAATCGGCCGGGTGTAGGGATCCCACTCGGCGATACGCTGGCCGCGCTTGACCATGTCACCTTCGTCAACGTGCATGCGCGCGCCGTATTGGATGCGGTGAGTTGCGCGTTCAGTGCCGTCCGCATCGACAACGGCGACAACCATGTTACGCACCATCGCAACCAGATTACCTTCGCCGTTTCTTGCGATCGCCCTGTTCCTGAACGTGATCTTGCCGTCGAAGTTCGACTCGATCACCGACTGCTCGTTGATCTGCGCAGCGCCACCGATATGGAACGTGCGCATCGTGAGCTGCGTGCCAGGCTCGCCAATCGACTGCGCCGCGATGACGCCGACAGCCTCGCCGTGATTAACGGGCGTGCCGCGAGCCAGATCACGACCGTAGCACTTGCCGCAGATGCCGTTGACCAGTTCGCAAGTCAGGGCCGAGCGGATCTTGACTTCCTGGATACCGGCCCGGGAGATCTGATCGACATGGCTTTCTTCCATCAAGGTGTTACGCTTGACTACCACCTTGTTGTTCGCGGCATCACGGATGTCATCGCAGGCCGTGCGGCCCAGGATGCGCGATCCGAGTGACGCCACCACCGTGCCGGCATCGACGATAGCGCGCATCTTGATGCCGAGCTTGGTGCCGCAGTCGTCCTGGGTGATGATGCAGTCCTGCGCGACGTCGACCAGACGGCGGGTCAAATAGCCCGAATTTGCGGTCTTCAACGCGGTGTCTGCGAGACCCTTGCGAGCGCCATGGGTTGAGTTGAAATATTCGAGAACCGACAACCCCTCCTTAAAGTTGGAAATGATCGGCGTCTCGATGATCTCGCCCGACGGCTTCGCCATCAGGCCGCGCATGCCGGCGAGCTGACGCATCTGGGCGGGCGAACCTCGCGCGCCGGAATGTGCCATCATGTAAATCGAGTTGATCTGGGCCTCGACGCCCTTGGCATCCTTCTTGGTCGAAGAAATTTCCTTCATCATCTCCTTGGCGATTTCCTCCGTCGCCTTGGACCATGCGTCAACGACCTTGTTGTACTTCTCGCCATGCGTGATCAGACCATCATTGTACTGCTGCTCGAAATCCTTCGCCAGCGTACGCGTGGTGTCGACGATCTTCCACTTCCCATGCGGGACCACCATGTCGTCCTTACCGAAGGAGATGCCGGCCTTGAACGCATTGTAGAAGCCGAGCGCCATGATCCGGTCGCAGAAGATCACCGTCTCCTTCTGACCACAGTGGCGATAGACTTGATCGATCACACCGGAGATTTCGCGCTTGGTCATCAGCTTGTTGATGACGTCGAACGAGATCTTCGGCGACTTCGGCAGCACCTGGCCGAGCATGACGCGGCCGGCAGTGGTTTCAATCAGACGCTTTACGGGTTCACCATCCTCGCTGATCACATCCCAGCGATACTTGATCTTGCTATGAAGATGGATGACACGGGAATGCAGCGCATGCTCCAGCTCGGCCATATCGCCAAACACCTTGCCCTCACCGGGCAAGCCCTCACGCATGATCGAAAGATAGTAAAGACCGAGCACGATGTCCTGGCTGGGAACGATGATCGGCTGACCGTTCGCCGGGTGCAGGATGTTGTTGGTCGACATCATCAGCACGCGCGCCTCTAGCTGCGCCTCGAGCGAAAGCGGAACGTGGACGGCCATCTGGTCGCCATCGAAGTCGGCGTTGAAGGCGGCGCAAACCAGCGGATGAAGCTGAATGGCCTTGCCCTCGATTAGAACCGGCTCGAACGCCTGAATACCGAGCCGGTGAAGCGTCGGCGCACGATTCAGGAGCACCGGGTGTTCACGAATGACCTCATCGAGAATATCCCAGACCTCGGGACGTTCCTTTTCAACGAGCTTCTTTGCCTGCTTCACGGTCGTAGACAGACCCTTGGCATCGAGCCGCGAATAGATGAAAGGCTTGAACAGTTCCAGCGCCATCTTCTTCGGCAAACCGCACTGGTGCAGCTTCAGTTCGGGACCGACGACAATGACGGAGCGGCCGGAATAATCGACCCGCTTGCCGAGCAAGTTCTGCCGGAAGCGCCCCTGCTTGCCCTTTAGCATGTCGGCAAGCGACTTGAGCGGCCGCTTGTTTGCGCCAGTGATGACGCGGCCGCGCCGGCCGTTGTCGAACAGCGCATCAACCGCTTCCTGAAGCATTCGCTTCTCGTTACGGATGATGATGTCAGGCGCACGCAGCTCCATCAGCCGCTTCAGCCGGTTGTTGCGGTTGATGACGCGACGATACAGATCGTTGAGGTCGGACGTGGCGAAGCGGCCGCCGTCGAGTGGCACCAGTGGACGCAAGTCCGGCGGAATCACCGGCACCACGGTGAGGATCATCCACTCCGGCTTGTTGCCGGAGAAGCGGAAGGCTTCGACGATCTTCAGGCGCTTGGCGAGCTTCTTGTGCTTGATATCTGACTCAGTCGCCTGCATCTCCGCGCGCAGTTCCGCCTCAAGCCTCTCGAGTTCAAGGCCCTTCAGCAGTTCGCGTATCGCTTCGGCGCCGATCATGGCAGTAAAGCTGTCCTGACCGTATTCATCCTGCGCGCGAAGGTATTCCTCTTCCGACAGCAACTGACGGTCCTTGAGCGCAGTAAGACCAGGCTCCAGAACGACGTAGTATTCGAAATAGAGAATGCGCTCGAGATCCTTCAGCGTCATGTCGAGCAAAAGGCCGATGCGGGAGGGCAGCGACTTCAGAAACCATATGTGGGCAACGGGTGCGGCCAGCTCGATATGACCCATGCGCTCGCGGCGCACGCGCGATAGCGTCACTTCGACCGAGCACTTCTCGCAGATGATGCCCTTGTATTTCATCCGCTTGTACTTGCCGCACAGGCACTCGTAGTCCTTGATCGGACCGAAGATGCGCGCGCAGAACAGGCCGTCACGCTCCGGCTTGAACGTGCGGTAGTTGATCGTCTCCGGCTTTTTGATCTCGCCGTAGGACCACGACAAAATTTTCTCCGGCGACGCGATCGAAATCCGGATCTGGTCGAAGACCTGGGCCGGTGTCGTCGGATTGAATAAATTCATTATTTCTTGGTTCATGGTCTTCTCCTCGACGGCCGCGTTCCGGATGCTGCGCGAGCCGAGATCCGGTGCGCTGCCGATCCGGAACCTCCACGGTCCGCGGAATTCGTTGCGGTCCCGGTTTTACGACGCCTCGCGATGCGCCGCGCCGGGAATAGGCGTTCTCAAACTGCTACTCGGCCGCTTCGGACATGCCGCCGACTTTGGAGTTGTGCAGATCGACATTCAGGCCCAGTGAGCGCATTTCCTTGACCAGCACGTTGAACGATTCCGGAATGCCTGCCTCGAAGGTATCGTCGCCTCGCACGATGGCCTCATAGACCTTGGTGCGGCCCGCAACGTCGTCCGACTTCACCGTCAGCATTTCCTGGAGCGTGTACGCCGCGCCGTAAGCCTCGAGGGCCCACACCTCCATTTCGCCGAAACGCTGACCGCCGAACTGCGCCTTGCCGCCCAGCGGCTGCTGGGTGACGAGCGAGTAAGGTCCGATCGAGCGCGCGTGGATCTTGTCATCAACAAGGTGGTGCAACTTGAGCATGTAGATGTAGCCCACCGTTACCTTACGATCGAACGAGTCGCCGGTCCTCCCGTCGTAAACGGTTGATTGGCCTGACCTGTCCATGCCAGCGAGCTCAAGCATCTGCTCGATATCGGTTTCCTTGGCGCCGTCGAACACCGGCGTTGCGATCGGAACGCCGCGGCTCAGATTGCGGCCGAGCTCAACGAGTTCATGATCGTTGAGCGATTTGATAGTCTCGTTGTCGCCATAGACCTTCTTGAGGGTCTCCTTCAGCGGCTTGGTTTCCTGCTTCGCGCTCGCGAGATAGGCATCGACGGCCTGTCCGATCCGCCTGCCAAGGCCGGCACATGCCCAGCCGAGGTGGGTTTCGAGAATCTGACCGACGTTCATGCGCGAGGGCACGCCGAGCGGGTTCAGCACGATGTCGGCGTGGGTGCCATCCTCGAGGAACGGCATGTCCTCGATCGGAACGATCTTCGAGACCACACCCTTGTTGCCATGACGACCAGCCATCTTGTCGCCAGGCTGAATCTTACGCTTCACGGCGACGAAGACCTTGACCATCTTCATCACACCGGGCGGCAACTCGTCACCACGCTGCAGCTTTTCGACCTTGTCGAGGAAGCGCTGCTCGAGGCCCTTCTTCGACTCGTCGTACTGCTTCCGCATGGCCTCGATCTCGGCCATCAGCTTGTCATTTGGCGATGCGAACAGCCACCACTGCGATTTCGGATATTCCTCGAGCACCGACTTGGTGATCTTGGTATCCTTCTTGAAGCCCTTCGGGCCGGCAATGCCCTGACGGTTTTCGAGCAGATCAGCGAGGCGGCCGTAGACGTTGCGGTCGAGAATCGCCTGCTCGTCGTCGCGGTCCTTGGCAAGACGCTCGATTTCTTCCCGCTCAATTGCCAGCGCACGCTCATCCTTGTCGACACCGTGGCGGTTAAAGACGCGGACCTCGACAATCGTGCCCTGCACGCCCGGAGGCACGCGCAAGCTGGTATCGCGAACGTCGGAAGCCTTCTCGCCGAAGATCGCGCGCAACAGCTTTTCTTCCGGGGTCATCGGGCTTTCGCCCTTCGGCGTGATCTTGCCGACCAGGATGTCGCCGGCGCGGACCTCTGCGCCAATGTAGACGATGCCGGCTTCGTCGAGGTTCTTCAGCGCCTCTTCCGAAACGTTCGGAATGTCGCGGGTGATTTCCTCGGGACCCAGCTTGGTGTCGCGGGCCATCACTTCGAACTCCTCGATATGGATCGAGGTGAAGACGTCTTCCTTGACGATCCGCTCCGAGAGCAGGATCGAGTCTTCGAAGTTGTAGCCATTCCACGGCATGAACGCGACCAGCACGTTGCGGCCGAGCGCGAGTTCGCCAAGATCGGTGGACGGGCCGTCCGCGATGATGTCGCCCTTTTTGACGATATCGCCGACCTTCACCAATGGACGCTGATTGATGCAGGTCGATTGGTTCGAACGCTGGTACTTCATGAGACGGTAGATATCGACACCCGACTTGGTCGGGTCGAGATCTTCCGTCGCGCGGATAACAACGCGGGTGGCGTCGATCTGATCGATCACGCCCGAGCGGCGCGCGGCGATCGCGGCACCCGAGTCCCGGGCGACCACGCCTTCCATGCCGGTACCGACGAACGGCGCCTCGGCGCGCACCAGCGGCACCGCCTGACGCTGCATGTTCGAACCCATCAGCGCGCGGTTGGCGTCGTCGTTCTCGAGGAACGGAATGAGCGCCGCGGCGACCGAGACGAGCTGCTTCGGCGAGACGTCCATGAAGTCGACCTTGTCCGGCGTCACCGGCAGCACCTCGCCGGCATGACGGCAGACCACGAGGTCTTCAGTGAAACGGCCGCGGTTGTCGAGCGGCAGGTTAGCCTGCGCGACGTGATAGCGGCCCTCCTCCATCGCCGAGAGATAGACCACCTCGTCGGTGACGCGGCCATCCTTCACCTTGCGATACGGTGTCTCGACGAAACCGTATTTGTTGACGCGCGCGAACGTCGCGAGCGAGTTAATAAGGCCGATGTTCGGACCTTCCGGCGTTTCGATCGGGCAAATGCGGCCGTAGTGCGTCGGATGCACGTCGCGCACCTCGAAGCCCGCGCGTTCGCGTGTCAGACCACCCGGCCCGAGCGCCGACAGGCGGCGCTTGTGGGTGATCTCCGAGAGCGGGTTGGTCTGATCCATGAACTGCGAGAGTTGCGACGATCCGAAGAACTCGCGCACCGCAGCAGCCGCGGGTTTCGCGTTGATAAGATCCTGCGGCATCACGGTGTCAATGTCGACGGAGGACATCCGCTCCTTGATGGCTCGCTCCATCCGCAACAGACCGACGCGATACTGGTTTTCCATCAGTTCACCGACCGAGCGCACGCGACGGTTGCCAAGGTGGTCGATATCATCGATCTCACCCCTGCCGTCGCGCAGGTCGACTAGCGTCTTGATGACCGCAAGGATGTCTTCCTTGCGCAGCGTGCGATACGTGTCCGGCGCATCAAGATCGAGGCGCATGTTCATCTTGACGCGGCCCACGGCGGACAGATCGTAGCGCTCGGCGTCGAAGAACAGCGACTGGAACATGTTCTGCGCCGACTCCAGCGTCGGCGGCTCACCCGGACGCATCACCCGGTAGATGTCGAACAGCGCGTCCTCCCGCGTCATGTTCTTGTCAGCGCTGAGCGTATTGCGGATGTAAGGACCGACGTTGATATGGTCGATGTCGAGCAGCGGCAATTCCTTATAGCCGTGCTCGTTCAGCCCCTTCAGCGACTTCTCGGTGATTTCCTCGCCGGCTTCGGCGTAGATCTCACCGGTTTTGGGATTGACGAGATCCTCGGCGAGATACATGCCGACCAAATCGTCGTCGCTCATGCGCAGTGCCTTCAGCCCCTTCTCCTGGAGCTGGCGCGCAGCGCGAACCGTAAATTTCTTACCGGCCTCGAGCACGACCTTGCCGGTATCAGCGTCGATCAGGTCGTTCAGCGTCGAATAACCGCGGAAGCGAACCGGATCATAGGGCACGCGCCAGCCGTCTGAATTGCCGCCGGATTTCGCGCGCTTGTAAATGATCTTTTTGTAGAACGTGCTGAGGATTTCCTCGCCATCGAGGCCGAGGGCGAACATCAGCGACGTCACCGGAATTTTGCGGCGACGGTCGATGCGCGCGAACACGATGTCCTTGGCATCGAACTCGATGTCGAGCCACGAGCCGCGATAGGGAATGACGCGCGCTGCGAACAGCAACTTGCCCGACGAATGAGTCTTGCCCTTGTCGTGATCGAAGAACACGCCGGGCGACCGATGCATCTGCGAGACGATGACGCGCTCGGTGCCGTTGACGACGAAGGTGCCGTTCATTGTCATGAGCGGAATGTCGCCCATGTAGACGTCCTGCTCCTTGATGTCCTTCACGGACTTCGCAGCGGTTTCCTCGTCGATATCGAATACGATGAGGCGGAGCGTCACCTTCAGCGGCGCGGCATAGGTCATGCCGCGCTGGCGGCACTCGTCGACGTCATATTTCGGCGCCTCGAATTCGTAGCGCACGAATTCGAGCTGCGACGTGCCCGAAAAGTCGTTAATCGGAAACACGGATTTGAAAACCGCCTGCAAGCCCTCGTCGAGCCGGCCACCTTCCGGTTCGGCGACCATCAGGAACTGGTCGTAGGACGCCTTCTGAACCTCGATCAGGTTTGGCATCTCGGCGACTTCCCGGATATGCCCGAAGAACTTGCGAACCCGCTTGCGACCGGTGAACGTCTGCTGCACCATCGTGGCCTCTCATGTCGTCGCCCGTGAGGGGCGAACCTTCCGAAGCGCGATTGACATCGCCTCCAGGGTGAATCTCGGAACGCTCTCAAGAGCGGCACGCATATGTCAGGACTTAAATCCTGAACTGGAACGCCAGGCTCGCAGAACGCAAAACGACGCGCGAGGTGCAGGGATGCACCCGCCCGTCAAAAACATATCCAAACGGACCGAAAAAGCCCGAAATCGCTGCTCTCCCAACAGCTTATGAGAGAACGCCGCCGTTCCCGCCATATGCTGCGCTTTCGTGCTGCCGTCCCGATATGGGATGGCAATCGTGGAGATTCGAGGGACGCCCCCCTGAATCTCCACACTTTTCTGTGTACAACCGGCCAGAGCAAAGCTTGGCAGTTGCGCCCGGATGGAGCGCGATTCCGACCGCGTCCATCCGGAAATTCTCGTTACAACTTACCGCCTCCGTTGTGGCGAGGCCGTCCCGGCCATCCACGCCTTTGGCAAGGCGATCTCCGGGTCTCGTTGACGCTCGCCAAACTGACGACGAAAACCGGATCTCGCTCAAAGAACTGCAGTTACTTAAGCTCAACCTTGGCGCCGGCCTTCTCAAGCTGCGCCTTGATTTTCTCGGCTTCGTCCTTGGCAACGCCGTCCTTGACGGGTTTCGGTGCACCTTCGACCAGATCCTTGGCTTCCTTGAGGCCGAGCCCGGTGATGGCGCGAACCTCCTTGATGACCTCGATCTTCTTGTCACCGGCCGAGGCGAGCACGACAGTAAATTCGGTCTTCTCTTCAGCGGCCGGAGCGCCACCGCCGGCGCCCGGCGCCGCCGCAACCGCAACCGCGGCAGCCGCCGACACGCCCCACTTTTCTTCAAGCAGCTTCGCCAGTTCGGCAGCCTCGAGCACGGTCAGCGCCGAGAGGTCATCAACAATCTTCTGCAGATCAGCCATCGATGTGTTCCTTTAACGTATTCGGTTCGAACCAGATTCAACTTGCGAAGGGCCTCACGCCGCTTCACTCTTTGAGGCATAGGCCTGAACGACGCGCGCGAGCTTGGCCGCGGGCGCAGTCGAGAGCTGAGCGATCTTGGTCGCCGGCGCCACCAGGAGGCCGACCAGCTTGCCGCGCAGTTCATCGAGGGACGGCAGCGAGGCCAAGGCCTTGACGCTGTCGACGTTCAGAACGGTTTTACCCATCGAACCGCCGAGAATGACGAAGCTTTCATTCGTCTTAGCGAATTCGACGGCAACCTTCGGCGCCGCCACCGGATCGTTGGAAGTCGCGATCACGGTCGGTCCCTTCAACAGGGAGCCGATGGCAACGACGTCTGTGCCTTCAAGAGCAATTTTGGCGAGACGGTTCTTCGAGACCTTCACCGACGCACCCGCCTGCTTCATCTGCATACGCAGCTTCTGCATCTGGGCCACGGTAAGGCCGGAATAATGAGCGACGACCGCAACGCCCGTGGTCTTGAAGACCTCGTTCAGCGCCTCGACCGCCTCTTTTTTTGCCGCTCGTTCCACAGCAAGCTCTTTCCGTTTGGCGACCTTTGTCTCAAGGCTGAGGCCGCCGGGTTATACCCATCGTCCCGCCCAAAACCTGATCCCAAAGCACTTGTCCCACAAGACACCTGCCTCAAGACACACGCCGGGCGCGACGACAATTCAGTAGCCTGCCCTCCCGCGCCTGACGGCCTGGCGGCCGGATGGCACGGGGTGTCGAGGTTCGAACCCAATTCGCAACCACCGCTTGCCGCGATGAAAAGCGAAACCCGGTCTTCACCCGTCTATGCAGGCCATACAATTAAGCCATTGGACAAACTTGCGTTCGGCCGTCGGCGCCTGCAGTCTCGGACAGGACGGGATCAACAGCACCGTCCCTGACGGGACGACCGAAGACCCCTGCTCGCACCGTCGTCCCAGCCAAACTGGCATCCCGTCCTCCCCGAACCATCCGAATGGACATGCGGAAAGGAAAGATCTCCAATCTCATTGGGTTTTTGGAAGCGAACACCGCCGCGCCAGCGAGAGCCAGCACGTCCGGAGCGTGGTGTTTAACGAATCTTTGCCACGCTGCCAAGTTCTAAATCATGCAATTTTCCGGCCAGCTTCAGAAAAGCTCGCACCGCACTCGGCCGACGTCAACGGGACCGCCTGCCGCGCGGTCAAGAATCAAGGCAGGTCCGAAAAACTCCGATCCCGCCTTGCTTGTCGCAGATTCTTGGCCTCAGCCGAGCACGGTTCCCGGCTCGACCTTGACGCCCGGTCCCATGGTCGAGGACACTGCAATGCGCTGGATGTAGGTGCCCTTGGCGCCAGCCGGCTTGGCCTTCGCTACCGCATCCGCCAACGCCTTGATGTTCTCGACGAGCTTCTCTTCCGAGAACGAAGCCTTGCCGACACCGGCCTGCACGATACCGGCCTTCTCGACTCGGAATTCCACCGAACCGCCCTTGGCACCCTTCACGGCGCCGACGACATCCATGGTCACCGTGCCGATCTTCGGGTTCGGCATCATGCCCCGCGGACCGAGCACCTTGCCGAGACGGCCGACCAGCGGCATCATGTCCGGCGTGGCGATGCAGCGATCGAATGCGATCGTACCGCCCTGCACGGTCTCAACCAGATCTTCCGCACCAACGACGTCCGCGCCTGCTGCCTTGGCTTCCTCGGCCTTGGCTCCGCGCGCAAACACGCCGACGCGCAGCGTGCGGCCGGTGCCGTTCGGCAGACTGACGACGCCGCGCACCATCTGGTCGGCGTGACGCGGATCGACGCCGAGATTCATGGCGATCTCGATCGTCTCGTCGAATTTTGACTTGGCGCGTTCCTTGATCAGCTTGATCGCCTCGGCGATCGGATAAAGTTTTTCCCGATCAATGCCTTCGCGAGCCTTCTTCAAACGTTTTCCGGTTGCCATGGTTCGTTACTCCGCCACCTGAAGGCCCATCGAGCGGGCAGAGCCCTCGACCATGCTCATGGCCGATTCGACGGTGTCGCAATTGAGGTCCTTCATCTTCTTCTCGGCGATCTCGCGCACCTGCGCCTTGGTCACCTTGCCGGCGGAATCGCGGCCCGGCGCCTTTGAACCGGACTGGATTTTTGCCGCCTGCTTGAGGAAGTAGGACATCGGCGGGGTCTTCATCTCGAAGGTGAAGGAACGATCGGCATAGATCGTGATCACCACCGGAATCGGCGTATTCTTTTCTTCCTTCTGCGTCTGGGCGTTGAACGCCTTGCAGAATTCCATGATGTTGAGACCGCGCTGACCAAGCGCGGGACCGATCGGTGGCGACGGATTCGCCGCACCGGCCGGCACCTGCAATTTCAGGTATCCGGTCACTTTCTTTGCCATGCGTCACTCCTGTTGTGCCGGCTTGGCCGGCGGTTTCAGGTTTCGTGGTTCGGATCAAGAGCGGCTGGCAACCACCCTCTTCCTCCCACGACCTCTCAAAAGCGAAGGCAAGCTTCGCCTCTTCGTCCAATCAGACCTTCTCGACCTGACCGAATTCCAGTTCGACCGGCGTTGCGCGACCGAAAATCGACACAGCGACCTTCACGCGCGAACGCGCCTCGTCGATTTCCTCCACCACGCCGGAGAACGACGCGAACGGGCCGTCGGCGACGCGAACGTTCTCGCCAATCTCGAACGATACCGACGCCTTCGGCCGCTCCACGCCTTCCTGCACCTGATGCATGATGCGCATGGCCTCGGCCTCCGAAATCGGCATCGGCTTGTTCTCGGCGCCGAGGAAGCCCGTGACTTTCGGGGTGTTCTTGATGAGATGGAACGCCTCATCGGTGAGGTTCATCTTCACCAGCACGTAACCCGGGAAGAACTTGCGCTCGGTATCGACCTTGCGGCCGCGCCGGACCTCCGTGACCTTCTCGGTCGGCACCAGCACCTGCTCGAAGAGATCCTCAAGCCCCCGCTGCTTGGCCTGCTCCCGGATCGATTCCGAGACCTTTTTTTCGAAATTCGAATAGGCGTGGACGATATACCAGCGCATGCTCATGGTTCAGTTCCGTTGCGCGAGTCGCTCGTGTCTTCAATGAAGACTCAGGACGAACGTAATGAAAAAACGGATTAACTGATCCGTGAAGAAGAAGAAAATCGACGCCAACGCCACCATCAGGAACACCATGATCGTCGTGACCGTGGTCTCGCGACGGGACGGCCAGGTGACCTTCGCAGTCTCGGTGCGCACTTCCTGTAGGAATTTGAACGGGCTGAAAGCCATCGTTGATGATCCGCGTTCGTTGCCGATCTGATTTCGGATGTCTGGACAGACTCTCTCGCGCGCCCACTCCTCCTTTGAGGGTAGTCGCCCAGCGGGCTCGACTGTCCGGGAAATTCATGGCCGCGTCGGATGTCCGTAAAATCGGGCCGACAGCAGGTGCCGCTATCTACTGCTGGCGGCTGGAAAGGTCAAGGGATGGTCAGCAGTCCTACTGAGCAACAATGCTTAGGGGTGGATTGGAGGTGCACGATTGACTGGCAGGAGTGGCAGGGCTCGAACCTGCGACCCCCGGTTTTGGAGACCGGTGCTCTACCAATTGAGCTACACTCCTGTGAGGGCCGCGTCGCCGCAGACCCTAGCCGTTTCAAGCATGACGGGCGCCCTGATTGCAAGTGGCAAGCAATCCCCGGATCGCGAGTTCCTGCGAGGCTACCCCTTCTGGCCGACGCTGACGGCGCTCCGCGTCCTTACTCGATGATGCTGGCGACGACGCCTGCTCCGACGGTACGTCCGCCCTCGCGGATGGCGAAGCGCAGCTTCTCCTCCATCGCGATCGGCACGATCAGATGCACTTCCATCGCGATGTTGTCGCCCGGCATCACCATCTCGGTGCCGGCCGGAAGATGCACAACACCCGTCACGTCGGTGGTGCGGAAATAAAACTGCGGACGGTAGTTGGTGAAGAACGGCGTGTGGCGACCGCCCTCCTCCTTGGTCAGGATATAGGCTTCGGCCTTGAACTTGGTGTGCGGCTTCACCGAACCCGGCTTGCACAGAACCTGGCCGCGCTCCACGTCCTCGCGCTTGGTGCCGCGCAACAACGCCCCGATGTTGTCGCCCGCCTGCCCCTGGTCCAGAAGCTTGCGGAACATCTCCACGCCCGTCACCGTCGTCTTCTGTGTCTCGCGGATGCCGACAATCTCGATTTCCTCGCCGACCTTGACAACCCCGCGCTCCACCCGGCCCGTCACAACCGTACCGCGTCCCGAAATCGAGAACACGTCCTCAACCGGCATCAGGAACGGCTGATCGATCGGTCGCTCCGGCTGCGGAATGTAGGCGTCGACGTTCTTCATCAGTTCCAGAATCGCGTCATGGCCAAGCTTCTGGTCCGAGTTCTCAAGCGCCGCCAGCGCCGACCCCTTCACGATCGGAATGTCGTCGCCCGGAAATTCGTACTTCGACAAAAGCTCCCGCACTTCCATCTCAACCAGCTCGAGCAGCTCCGGATCGTCAACCATGTCGCACTTGTTCAAAAACACAACCAGCGCCGGAACGCCGACCTGACGCGCCAGAAGAATGTGCTCGCGGGTCTGCGGCATCGGGCCGTCCGCCGCCGAAACAACCAGGATCGCGCCGTCCATCTGCGCCGCACCCGTGATCATGTTCTTCACGTAGTCCGCATGGCCAGGACAGTCGACATGCGCATAGTGACGGTTCGCCGTCTCGTACTCCACATGCGCCGTCGAAATCGTAATGCCGCGCGCCTTCTCTTCCGGAGCCTTGTCAATCTGGTCGTACGCCGTGAACGTCGCCCCGCCCGTCTCCGCCAGAACCTTCGTAATCGCAGCCGTCAATGACGTCTTGCCATGATCAACATGACCAATCGTCCCAATGTTGCAATGCGGCTTGTTACGTTCAAATTTCGCTTTGGCCATTCCTCACCCCTTACGATCCGGCACACGGGCGGCATCAAACCGCGGGTGGGTTACTGCGGATAATGCCCCCGTTCAAGCCGAATTCCGCACCGACTTCCTGGTCTGACCTTGACCAAGAGGAGCTGATCCCGCTTCGAATGCGGGAACTGATTTAGATGTGATCTAAAGTTATGAGCTTGCGCTGCACCTTATTTGTCTCTGTATATGCCTGCATTCTCAGACAGGAATCGTAGCGTGGCGCCGGCGGGCATTCTTGACAGCGACAACCTTCTGGATCGCGCCATCGAAGCGCACTACGCCGAGATCAAGGCGGCGGTGCTTCGCCGGGGCTGCGCACGCGGATTCGTCTCGGATGTGGTCCACGATCTCTATATCAAACTTGCCGAACAGCCCGAGGTCCTGAAGGGCAAGCGTTCATTATGCGCTTTCCTGTGCCGCTCGGCGATCAACCTCGGCATCGATCGCATGCGCCGGACGCGGCTTGAGCAGCACCTTTTTTCAGGAACAGCGGTCGAGGCGCTCGCGGTTCCTGCCGAAACGGCTGCGCCTGATTATGGCCTCGAGGTCGAGGCTCGCCTCGCGGTGTTGCGCGAGGCCATTGCGGAGCTTCCGGCGCGACGGCGCGCCGTTTTCGTCCTGCACCGTCTCCACCGACTCGAGCCCGACCAGATCGCGCGAAAGCTCAATATCTCGCGAAATATGGTCGACCGGCACCTTCGGCGGGCACTCGCGCATTGCCTCGATCGCCTGCTCGGTATCGAGTAAGAGTCCTTCTCAAGAGGACTCGCTCGTCTCCATAATAACGGGTGAGAAGCGATCAGGAGTCGCGATGACAACCGACCAATCAGCGCAGGCAAGCCGCAAACGACATGAAGAAGCCGCTGCCTGGGTGCTGAAAAATCGCGACATGAATCAAAGCGCACACGAAAGTCGCGCATTTGAGGAGTGGCTCGACCGAAGCCAGGAGAACAGAACGGCGTACGAGGCGGCAGAGCGGCTGATGGGCGAAGCGCGCACGGCCATTTTGAACGATCCGGCCCTACGGAACTTCAAAGTCAAGCCGCGCCCGCGCGTCGCCAAGACGCTTGCGGTCGCGATTCTCGGCGCGGCGCTCGCCGGCGGCGCCTTCGTCTATTCCGACGGCCCGATGCGGCTTCTGGCCAACGCGAGGTCGGGCACGGGAGAAATGCCGACCATTGAACTGGCGGATGGCACCACCATTCAGCTCAACGCCTTTTCCGCCATCTCCTACCGATTTACAGCAGAAACTCGCACGGTAACATTGCTGCGCGGTCAGGCATTCTTCCAGGTTGCGAAGGACACAAATCGTCCGTTTGTTGTCGAGGCGAACGGCGGGCTGACGACCGCGCTCGGGACGGCCTTCGATGTCCGACTGGATCCGAACTCAACGGAAGTAACGGTGACCGAACATGCTGTATCGGTCACCCCTCATACGCACGCCGACCTTGCGGTCCGGGTGAACGAGGGCCAGCAGGCCGTATATGACCGTGACGGCAGGGTGAAGGATGTCCGACAGGCCGATACTCATACCGTGCTGGCGTGGCGCCGGGGCCAACTCGTGGTTGACAATGCGCTGTTGGCCGACGTTGTGACAGAGATAGGTCGCCATTTTGCGGGGCGTATCATCATATCGAATTCGGACCTCGCCGCACGCCGCGTCAGCGGTACATTTAACGTCACCGATACCGATGCGGCGCTCGCGCTCTTGCGCGAGTCTCTGGGACTTAGTGTGATCCGGATGGGTCCGCTGATCGTGCTGCGGGGCTGAAAATCCATCCTTGCCATAGTCACACGCGGACTTGACGTCAATGACGTCACAAGGCGCTCGATCGATACTTGAAACCTTCCAAGTTACTTTCCTCATCGTCCAGAGTCCCAAAGCGTTCGCTTCGTTCGTCACTCCATTGAAAGGCTGACTGTCCGCCATCCCGGCGGAGCGGCATGATTTTGGGGACGGGTTCGATGGCGGGGGAAGCAACGGGGCAGCGGCGGCAATCACAGATTTTGAGGCGGGCTCGTTCTCTTCTGTTGGGGACGACGCTGCTTGCGACCGGTTTCATCGTGCCGGCAATTGCTCAGAATGCGCCTGCGTCCGTGTCGCGGACCATGTCCATTCCTGCTGGCCCGCTGACAACGGCCTTGAATCGGCTGGCCGCCCAGACCAGACTGCAGGTACTATTCGACGCATCGATCGCGCGGGGCAAAACGACGGGCGGGGCCCACGGTGAACTGACTGCTAACCAGGCGTTGTCGGCGATCCTGAGCGGAACCGGCCTCGTCGCGCGGGCGACCGGTCCAAACGCGATCACGATCGTCTCGCCGTCAGCGGCCAACGGCACGGCGCTGGCCGGAGCGATCTCGCTCGATACCATCGACGTACAGGGCGAGACCGCGGGGGGGCCGGTGCAAGGTTATGTTGCAAACCGCAGCGCAACAGCCACCAAAACCGATACGCCGCTGATCGAGGTGCCGCAGTCGATCTCGGTCATCGGGGCCGAGCAAGTCCGCGACCAGAAAATCATTTCGAAGCTCGATGAAATCCTGAACTATACGCCGGGAGTCACTACTTCCACCTACGGTCAAGATCATGGCGATGATTGGTTTATGATCCGCGGATTTCAGGCGCAGAACAATGTTTTTCTCGATGGCCTGCAGCTTTTCAGTGCTTCTTTTTCCAGCTGGAAACTGCCGCCGTTCAATCTTGAGCGGGTCGAAGTGCTGCGCGGTCCGGCGGCAATGATGTACGGTGGATCGGCGCCGGGCGGACTGGTCAACGCCGTAAGCAAGCTGCCTCCCGCGGAGCGCCTTGGCTTTATCGAGGCCGGCGTCAACAATTTCGGTAACGCTTACACGCAGTTCGACTTCGGCGGTCCTGTCGCGACCGAGCCGGGAACCGGCAAGATTCTCTACAGGATCGTCGGCCAGGTCAATCGCGGCGGCACCCAGACAAACTTCGTCCCTGACGACAGCTATTTCATTGCGCCGTCCGTGACCTTTCTACCCGATGTGGACACGCGGCTTACGGTGCTCGCCCTGGCATCCCAGAACAAGACCATGCTGTTCGGTTTTCTGCCTTATATCGGAACAGTGGTCGACGCTCCGTTCGGCCGGATACCGACGAACCTGTTCAGCGGTGACCCTTCTATTGGCTACCACAATAAACAGCAAAAAATGGTCGGCTATCAATTCGAAAAGCATCTCTCGGAGAACGCGACGTTCCGCCAGAATGGGCGCGTTGCGAATCTCGTTGTTGACTATAATGCCTTGTTTGGCGGGGGCTACGCCACCGACTGGTCTGAACGCGCGGTTCGGCATCGCTTTGTTCGACCTCAAACGCACGAACGCCCTGACCACCGACCCGAATAATCCGCTTTTCCAGAGACAGACCGGCGAGGTGACGTCGCGCGGCGTCGAGCTGGAAGCCGTGGCCAACATCACCCGCGATTTCAAAGTGGTTGCAAGCTATACCAACTACCAGTTGTTTATCAGCAAGGACCTCGATCCGACCCTGATCGGCAGCGTTCCGGTCAGCGTCCCGCGGCAGACCGCTTCGTTCTGGACGGACTACACGTTCCGGGAAGGCCCGCTGGACGGCTTTGGTCTCGGCGGCGGCGTGCGCTATGTCGGCTCATCTTTCGCGGACACCGCCAATCTTATTGTAGTGCCGTCCAGGGTGCTTGGCGATCTTGCCGTTCACTACGAATGGGCGAACAACTGGCGCGCGGCTGTCAACATTATGAACGTCGCCGACACCACTTATGTCTCAGGCTGCGGCTCTTTTAATTTATGCTACTACGGCGACCGGCGCCGTATCACGGGAAGCCTCTCCTACAAGTGGTGATGGTTGCTTTAAGATGACGCGCGCCCGCAACTATGGATTACGCGCCGCGCAGTGGGTCGACCGCATTTGATTCCGCAGCCGAACAGCAGATCGCATTACGCACAACTAAAAAGGTCGGCGAAGCCGGCCTTTTCGCCAATCAATCGGAGCAGATAAACCGGAGGCGATCTCAGTAATGAGGGACCGCCGGTCCGCCCCAGCCAAAGCGATAGTTCACGCCGGCCTTGACGGTATGCTCGTCGTTGCGGAAGCTCGCTCCGACAACATCAGCCGGCGAACCCGCGCCGAATGTCGTCTTGCCGAAATTGTAATACTGGTACTCCGCCTTAGCGGACCAGTTCGGCGCGAACATATATTCGAGACCTGCACCGACAGTGTAACCACTGTCCCGATTTCCATTGGTTGTGAAAGCCTGCGGCACCCCGGCCGCGTTGGAGACACCCAGCGTGCTGTCCCTGAACGCATAACCGCCTTTCGTATACAGAAGGGCCGGCCCCCAGGCATAGCCGAGCCGACCGGTCACTGAGCCCAGGCCGGGGTTACCACCAGTCACAATACTGCCGCCAGGGAAGACCACATCTCCTCTGTAGTTGGCGAGCCAGCTATATTGGGCCTCGATGCCGAGGACCCATTGGTTCGCGAACTGGTAGTCGGCACCGCCCTGCACGCCTCCGAGGAAACGACCGTCGCTCCCCCCCAGGCCACCGCCGAACGCACCGCCGAGATGGCCGCCGACGTAGAAGCCAGTCCAGTTGTAGACAGCCTGCGGCGGCGTAGAGGGCAGTGGCGCCTTGGTATAGGGTCGCGGCTGAAGGTCAGCCGCAAATGCTGGTGCGGCGAAGGCTGCAACGGCAGCGACAGTAAGCAAGAATTTTTTCATGATGGGTTTCCCCTCTCATTGGATTACCACCATCGTTCGTTCACCATGGTCAAACAACGTGGCGCGAATTTGGTTGCCGGGCTGCACAACGGCACGTCGGCGCACCACAACGCTGTTCCTATGTAGGAACTGTCGGCCGGAAAAACAGGGCCTCGTTTTGCCGCGGTTCCACCACAGAATCCCCGCGGACCTAAGGGCTCCAGACTCGTCAAAATGTGATAACTGATTGAGACCCGAAGCCCAGCCCCTCCGGTGGCTCAGCGCGTCAGCTTCTCAAGCTCCGGGAACGGCGCGTAAACCGCGCCCGCACAGATGTCATCAACCTTCTCAATCATGCGATCGAGCCGCGCATCGACATACACGACCGCGCGCTGCACCACACCCCGATAACTGCCGTCGATCTCTCGGGCGTTATAGCGCAGGCAACTCACATAACGCAGCCGGCCACCGACGGTACGCTGAGCCGGTTCAGCCATCGCGGCGTCCCGGATGCCGGCGGGGTTGTTGAGGTAGGTTCTGAGAAACGCCAGCAATTGAGCGCGATAATCGGCTGGAAACGGTTGATTGGCCACCCCGCGATCATCGGTATAGACGAGGCCGCCCTGACCACCGCCCTGCTCGCTGTCTGTCATGCAGGCCGCGAGCGATGCCGCCAGCATCACGATCGCCAGGAATTTTGCAGATGCCCCCAACGTCGGTCCGTCTTTCCGGTTTGTATTTCTCCCGAAAGCACTAAACCGTCCGCTGCCGAAAACAAATTCGTATTTCGCTTATCCGCGCAAAAGTTCGGGGTTGCGACGAATCGAGGCTTGCGGCAGCCAAAAGCGATCGCCGCAAGCCCTGATCGCACCTCGTGACGGAATTAGCTCTGCTTGGGGGCGGCGCGATGATGACGGTGAGCACGATGGTGATGAGATTTCGCCTTGGCCTTCGCGTTGGCGTTCAGCACTTTCGAATTGACGGTCGCCGTCTTGGCCGCCGGGGCCTGGTCCGTGCGGGAGGTGCCGGCCATCGCGGGCGCAACAAACACGGAAGCCGCGAGCAGTGCGGCCGAAATCGTCTTGAACATCGATTGGTCTCCTTGGAGCGTGGATCGCCGAGGCCGCCGTCCGGATGGCCGGGCTCTTCGATAAGACCCCCATCATGAAAGCGCGTAGCTGAATGCACGCTGAAGCGCGATGACGGCTTCTGTTCACCTTGATGAACAGTTGGTCATAAGCGCGACCGGCGGAGCCTTGTCCTTTCCGCTAACCATGGACCGACCAGGGCCTCGACACGCGACTGCAAAGCGCGGTTAAGTACCTCTTCGATAGCCGGCGCGACCGGAAACAACACGTCGACGGCAGCTGCGGAAGCCTGCGAATCATCATGCCCTCACCCCAGTCCTATAACCGGATCGCCTTTGTCGCGGGCGCAAGTCCAGAAGCCCAGCAGGCGCTGACAGAGTTGGTAGAGACCTATGGCAATCGCGATCCCGCGGACGCCGATGTGCTGGTTGCGCTCGGCGGCGATGGGTTGATGCTGCAAACTCTTCAGCGGAACATGCGGTCGGGAAAGCCGATCTACGGGATGCATCGCGGCACGGTTGGATTTCTGATGAACGAATACACCCGGCATGATCTCCAGGCGCGCCTCGCTGCCGCGACCGACACCGTTATCCATCCGCTGTTGATGCGCGCGACCGATATTCATGGCACGATTCACAATCATCACGCTATCAATGAAGTTTCGGTATTTCGCCAGACTCACCAGGCAGCGCGGCTGCGCATCTTGATCGACGAGCGCGAACGCATGGCCGAACTCGTCGCCGACGGCATACTGGTTGCCACGCCGGCCGGATCGACCGCCTATAACCTATCTGCGCAGGGACCGATCCTGCCGATCAACGCGGCGCTGCTCGCTCTGACTCCGATCAGTCCCTTCCGTCCGCGGCGCTGGCGCGGCGCGCTGTTGCCAGATACGGCCATGGTGACAATCGAGGTGCTTGAGGGCGAAAAGCGCCCGGTTGCCGCCGTCGCCGATCACGATGAAGCTCGCAATGTCCGCCGCGTCGAGGTCTCATCGGACAAGATGATTTCAATGCGAATGCTGTTCGACCCGGGCCATAGCCTCGAGGAACGAATCCTCAGAGAGCAGTTCGGATACTGAGTCCCTTCCCTCTCCCTCCATTTTAGAGTGGACGGTTTCGAGCGACGCGCGAAACCTGGTGAAGCGATCGATCTCGTCGCCCCTCGCAGGCTCGAACTTCGCTGCCCTCGTTTCGCCTTTCCGAGGGAGACAGAAGGAACGCAACCATTCATTAACGGCGACGGCATATAGTTAACGGCAAGTATACCGGGCCCGCATCATGTACGGCATTGACTTCAACAAGCTGCGGTTTCTCGTCTGCGATGACAACGCACACATGCGCCGCATTCTGCGCACGCTGCTGCATTCGTTTGGCGCGCGCGAAGTTTACGAGGCCGAGGACGGAGCCACCGCCCTCGAAATGTTTACTCATTATGTTCCGGACATCGTCATCGTCGACTGGGCGATGCCGATCTTCGACGGCATCGAGCTTACGCAAATGATCCGCCAGCCGGACTCGAAGGGAAACCCGTTCGCCCCGATCATCATGCTGACCGGACACTCTGAAAAGCGGCGCGTCACGGTCGCGCGCGATGCTGGTGTCACCGAATTCCTTGCAAAACCGATTTCAGCCAAGGGGCTCTATCAACGAATCCTGAACGTCGTGGTCTCGCCACGCCCTTTCATCAAGACCAAAAACTATTTCGGTCCGGACCGCCGGCGCAATACCAGCAACGGCTATATCGGGCCCGAACGCCGCGGCACCAAGGAGCCCGACGTTATCCCGCAGCCATCGCTGCTGGATAAGGCGCGAGCCCCGGGCTAAAAGGCACGGCGATGCAGAAGAAAGATCCCGCCGAACTGACGATCCAGGCATTCGCCGACCATCACGTCATCACCCAGCCCAATCGGCTGCGCAACGTCGTTCGCCTGATCGACGAGAAAAATTTAGACGACCCGATCGCGCTTGCCGAAAAGGCACTAGCGGAGCTCTCGGACGAATTCTCCAAGTGGATGGCGATCGAGTGTGACCGCCTTGTCGCCGCCCACGCGGCTATTCTCAAGAATGGATTCACGCCGGCTACGCGTGACGAACTGTTTCGCGCCGCACATGACATCAAAGGCGACGCCGCAACCTTCGAGTATCCCGCCGCCGCCGCCGGCGCCGAAAGTCTCTGTCGCATCATCGAACATTCGCCGGCTCTCGACCGGGTACCTGCGGAGTTGATTGCCTATCACATCAATGCGATCCAGGCGATCGTGCGTGAGCACGCCAGCCCTGGCACCGAGGCCATGGCAAAGGAGATCAACCGGAAACTTCGTCTCGTCGCCGACGAATATCTCGCAACGGTCAACCAGGACCGTCCCGAACACCTTGAAGCCATTCTCGCGCCGAGCATTGCGCCGACAGAATAGCGCTCGGCCGTTCTTGCAAACGACTGAGGATTTGTTCTCACGCGGATTTTTGATCGCTAAGATTTCCGCCGGAAGATCCGCCGTATCGGCGTTTTTCGAACGAAGTGGAATCCGGCTCGCGTAAGAAACGCGTCAGCCAAAAGAAAATCCTTTGCCGTTTCCGTGAGCGATGAATTTTGAGTCTTCGCTCGCGCGAACGAACTACGCCGCCGCAAGTAAATCGCTGAGCAGGGGTTCGCGATATGCTCGCGGTGAATCTTTGGGCTCACCAAAACTCGGCTCACGAGACACGGGCTCGTATGACGCCGGCGCGTCAAACCTCGGTTCGAGGCGTTCCGGTTCATAAGACGCAACAGCGTAAGACCCAGCCTCGCAAAGTTCGGCTTCGTAAGGCTCAGTTTCGTAAGGTTCAATTTCGTAAGGCTCCGCTTCGTAAGGCAAAGCTTCACAAGACCTCGTGTCGTCGAGCTCAATTTCATCAAACTCGCGTTCGTCGATCTGAATCTTGAACGCCAAGCGGTCGAGGAATCGCGGCCTGAAATCCTTCACCGCTTCACGGAGACGGTGAAGGACTCTAGCATTTTGATTTGACGCGTTTTCTTCACGCGAACCGGATTCCACGTCGCTCAAAAACGCTATAGAGGGCGCAGGTTCGAGGAACTCCTCGCGAAACTCAGGTTCGTAAAACTCCGGCTCGCAAACCGGCATTTCATCAATTTCGTCGCGCGTCGGCTCGGCGGCTGCTTCGGTAACCAGTTCGTCACAGAACACACGCGCTTCCTCGCGCGCCGATTCCGTCGCGAAACGCCGCAGCAGGATCAGCAGAGGCTCCGAAACCTCAGCGGGCGCCGTTTCGCACATCGTCAGCACGCGCTCGACCATGCGGCGGCGCAGCCGCGTCGCGCCGCGGACCGTCCCGACAAAGCCGATTTCGTCGCGCGCTTCCAGCGCGGCGCGAAACGCAGGGAACGTGGATTCCGGCAGCCCCGCCCGCGTCAGCAGCGCGGGAAGGCTCGCGCCGCCGCGATCATGAACCAGCGCGGTGACGCGACTTAAAGGCAGGCCGGACAGTTCCACCAGCGCATGGTCGAACAGGTCCGTATTGCCTGACAGCAGCGCGCGCAAAATCAATCCGGGGGTGAGTTGCCCAGTGGCGCGCAGATGCGCGACCAGACTGCACATGTCGTCGTCTCGCGCATGTGCAGCGATGTCAACGATCGAGCGATCGCGCGCATCGCTAACCGTGCGGCCGGCACGATCGGCATTGAGCCAGCTCCGTGAGACAACGAACTGCGCCAGCGAATTCGAAAGCTTTGTAGCCAGCGCGAGCCGCGTGACCACGGGCAGATCGTCGAGCGCCAGCATCGATTCCCGGATCGCCGCGAGATGACCATGCCGCTCGACGATGCGGTCCCATGACATCGGCGCGATATTCGCGCCCGGATTTTCGATCAGTTCGAGTGCCGCCGCCGCCGAGCCAACCTCGGCAAGGGCTGCGCAGACCGGGACCGGCACGTGAACGCGGCGCGCAACGGCGCACTGCACTTCACAGCTACCTGTCGCGACGATGTCGACGAGGTCCGCATCGATCAAGAGTGGCGAATGTTCGAGGATCGGAATAGCGACCGACGGCTGATCGACCGACAGCGCCCGGACAATGGCCGGCGGCGCGCTCGCGCTGCGCGCGAAAACGTCCGCCATCGCCCGGCGAACCAGTGGAGACGAGTCATCGAGCTGCAACAGCAGCCCACCCTCGGCAGCGGCGCGGTCGTCATTGGACAGATCGGATATGAGCCACGCGCGGGCTAGCGCTCGCGTCGCTTCGGCCCGCTCGCCTGCGGGAGCGGTTCGTACCCAGCTTAGGAATTGCCGAACGATCATGGTGTTTCCGGCTTACGCACCGACACCGCGAAACGGTGTCGGTCATAGAAAATAAACCATGACGCTTAACAAAGGGTTCACCATAACCGTTTGCCTTCGTTGACGCTTCGTTAACGCGGCGAGTTCACGCGCACGATGAGACGATCGCGTTAGACCGTCATTGCGAGGGGTTAGCCGTACGCAGCGTCGTTCGGAAAACGACTAACGACTCTGGACTACAACTCGTCCAGGGTTCGTTGCGCCCCTACCCGCTGTAAGCGCCGCTGCGATCGCTGAACAGATCGAACGGTGGACGCGGATCTGAAACCGATGGGTTCTGCGCCGTGGGGGATGGCACACCCCACAATTCCTGAACGACCGGAGACACCGGCTGGCTACGCTCGCCGACCTGAAACAGCGAACGGAACGTCGGCTGGCTTGGCGCGACCGAGGAGGATGCCGCGATCGGCGCGACGCCGCGCACGTCGGGCAGGCGTGACAGATAGGCCGCGTGGTCGGATGGCGTCGAGAATTGCGCCTCAGACGTCATGGCCATACGGGTCGCGGGCGAATTGGCGGCGACAGCGTAGCGCCGATCCAGATCGGCGTAGACTTCCGAGACGCTACGCGCGCGGCCGTCAGAATCATAGAAGATCGGACGATTGGCGGCGGCGGCATTCGGAAACAGCCGCGCGCCGGACGCTTGCGGATTGTCCTCGGCATTCGCGATCAGTTTCGCGGCCCCGCTGACGCCCATGAAGTGCGCCATGTAGAGTTCGCTGTCGGTCGGACGACGGCCTATCAGGCCAGTCAGCTTGAAACTGTTGGATTGCGTCAGCACACCGGCCATGGCCGACGCGATAGCCGGGTCATCACGCAGCTTGAGAATGGCGGCGCGGGTCGCCGGATCTGCGACGGAATAGCTGCCGGCTGGCGATTTGACGATAGCGTCAGCATAGCCGTTAAAGCCGAGCGCCGGCCCCGCCTCCTTTACCGTGCCGAGCCACGTCTGCTCGATGAACTGATAGAGGCCCTTGGCGGAGGACGTGCCGGCAGCGGCATGAGGATTGAAATTGGATTCCATCTTGGCGGTCGCGAGCAGATATTCGAAGCTCGCTCCCGTGGCTTCGGCTGCCCGCTTGATGGCGGTGGTGATTCCGCCGAAAATTCCGCTCAGTCCTGAAGTGGCGTTAGCGGCATCGACGCTCATCTTGATCTCCGCTCCCCGCGACCGCCCGCCTGCACAGCACCGGAAAATCCGTCGTCTATTCCGACGTTTCCGGATGGCTATTCGTTCGGATCGCAAGGTGGAAGATTATGGTTAACAGGGCCTTAACGGAGGCCTGCACGATCCGAAGCCATCAGGCTTTCGCGCCGTAAACATCGGCCGGATCGAAGAGTCGGTCGGCATCCACAAACGAAAGGCGGATTTTGTCGCCCTCGCCTTTTGTCACCGCCCGGTAGAAACACGAGCGCCGCCCCGTATGGCAGGCGGCGCCTTGCTGCTCAACCTTGATCCAAACCGCGTCCTGATCGCAGTCCGTTCGCATCTCGATCACTCGCTGGATCTGACCCGAACTCTCACCTTTCCGCCATAAAGCGTTGCGTGAGCGGCTGTAATACCAGGCATCGCCGGTCTCAACGGTCCGCCGCAGCGCCTCTTCGTTCATGTGCGCGACCATCAGAACGTCGCCGGTTTTGGCATCCGTCGCGACACAGGTCACGAGCCCGGACACGTCAAAACGGGGCTGGAACACCAGCCCCTCCTCGACCTCGGATGAAGGTTTTGATCCAGACACAAGAAATCCCTTCGGAATATCGTGGAGGGATTTAACGCGGCTACCCTCGTACCATGGACAGGAAGCGCGCCTGCTCCGTGGGATTGTCGCGGAATGTGCCCGTGTACCGGCTT
Organism: Nitrobacter sp. TKz-YC02; assembly: GCF_049852135.1. Taxonomy (NCBI): domain Bacteria; kingdom Pseudomonadati; phylum Pseudomonadota; class Alphaproteobacteria; order Hyphomicrobiales; family Nitrobacteraceae; genus Nitrobacter; species Nitrobacter sp. TKz-YC02. The sequence goes on along the minus strand of NZ_CP180728.1, from coordinate 1,519,085 downwards.
GTGAACGTCATCGCGCCATGCTTGGCGACGCCGCGCACCGACATGCAGGTATGTTCCGCCTCGATCATCACGGCGACGCCCAGCGGTTTAAGCACCTCGTCCACGGCCGCGGCGATCTGCGCGGTCATGTGCTCCTGGGTCTGGAGCCGCCGGGCGAAGATGTCAGTCAAGCGCGCCAGCTTGGACAGCCCGACCACCCGCTCCACCGGCGTATAGGCGATATGTGCCTTGCCATAGAACGGCATCATGTGGTGCTCGCACTGCGAGGTGAACTGGATGTCACGCACCAGCACGAAATCATCATAGCCTGCAGTTTCACCGAAGGTCCGGTTCAACACCTCGGCCGGACACTGATGATAACCCTGATAGATCTCGTCATACGACTCGATCACCCGGCGTGGAGTATCGAGGAGCCCCTCGCGGTCCGGATTCTCCCCGATATAGGACAACAACGTTCTGATAGCGCCTTCGGCTTCATGCCGCGACGGGCGCTGCCGATTCGGCTGAACCGCCGCCAAAAACTCCGACGGGTCCAGCTGGGCGGGAGAGAACCCGGCAGGTTTGACGTTATTGGACTTGACGTCAGAAGGTTTGCTGCCGCGTATCGGCTTGATCAAAGCGTCCATCTTCACTCCGTTCGACCGGCCTCGCGTGAGACCGGAGTGTCACCGGGCAGACGGGGCAGCATTGCACGCCACCGGACGCCTGAGTCCCTTGATATTCAACATTGCAACGCCCGAATCGAACTTCAATCCGGGTGCGACGGAAAATCGCCGGATTGCGTTTCCCGGCAATAGATACATATATAGGCTTCGAGGTTCCCGCCGCCAAGAGCGTCGCTCCGCCTCTTTCAGCGAATTCAATGTCGAAACCTATGCTGAACGACGTTTACAACACTCGCATTATCGAACTGGCCGGCAATATTCCGCGCCTAGGCCGTCTTGCGGCGCCAGACGCCAGCGCCACCGCTCATTCGAAACTGTGCGGGTCCACCGTCAAAATCGACCTCAAGATGGATGGCTCCATTATCACGGACTTCGCGCACGACGTGAAGGCCTGCGCGCTTGGTCAAGCGTCCTCCTCGATCATGGCGCGCCATGTGGTCGGCTCGACCGCCAGCGAACTCCGCGAGTTGCGCGAGATCGTTCGCAGGATGCTGAAGGAAAACGGCGCGCCGCCCGAAGGAAAGTGGGCCGATATCGCGCTGCTCGAACCGGTGCGTGATTACAAGGCGCGCCACGCATCCACCATGCTGACGTTCGATGCGGTCGTCGATGCCATCGGTCAGATCGAGACAAAATCAGCCGCGCTGACCACCGCCCAAAGCTAAAGTTGCCGGGTTTTCCGCCTTAGAACGTTTTCGAGCGAAGCATGTCCTCGGGCTTGACCCGAGGACGGATACCCGCTCGCGCGAAGAAACCTGTCAGATCAAAATCATAGAGACACGCTCTGATCCCGTCAGGAGCGGAAAGGCTCTCGTGTCGTTATTGAGGCCGGTCCGAAACAGCGCTCGCCGCCGCGTGCCCGGCGGATTCCGCTTCGGCTGTCTTGGTCGGCTGGCCGGCCATCGTTACCGCAGTGGGTGCATTCATTATGCCAGGAAAGCGGTCCTGCACCGGCTTTGTGACAAGATCGGCAACTGGCGCGTCGGCGACCTCCCCACCCGGCAACACATCGGCGGCTCGGTCTGTCGTCATGAGATTAGCGGAGCGCAATTCCGCTGGCGACAATTCGTGAAGGGCCTCCCAGGGAGGAACACTAAGCGCGAGGTGCAGCAGATCGCCGGACCCGCCCATCTCGAAGGTGTACTTGGCGAGCCGACCAATGTCGCGCTCTACAATCATCAAATCCTCGGCAGTGTAGCTCGCAGCCCTGGCATCGTCCGCGCGGTCACCCATCCAGATCTGATGTACGCGAACATGCGCACGCTCAGGCACATAGCGGGTTTTTCCCGACAGCAACACGAACACGCACATGGACTCGCAATAGGCTTCGGGCAACACAGCTGCGCGATCACCCGCCACCGTCTTGACGACGACGCTGGCCCCAACCGTGGTGCGCACGCCGAGTTCTCGCCACCGCCGCCCGAGCGCAATGGCATCGTTGACCGAGCCGCCACCGGAGTCGAGCACGACCGTCGCACCGGTAAGATCGCGCCCGGCAGCGAAGTCGTTGAAGGCTTTCGGAGTTTCGCCCGTTACGAGGCCAACGGCGCTGATCCAGCTCCCACAGTGCGGCTCACAAGCAATCCAGGAGAAACGCATCGGATGCTTGCGTGCCTCGAGGTTTTCTTTCGTCGAACCCTGCTCAAACGAAGATGCGAAACCTGAAAAGGCAAAACAAAAAGCTGCCGCGCACAGAAGCGTCCGTCCGTAGAAGCCGGATGATTTCGCGAACCTCAATTCGGTCCCTTTCCCACAGCCGATGTTGCCTGATCTAACGCAGCTCGATGTTCCAATCCGATGCAGTAACCCGAACGCATAACCCTACGTTCAACACGATGATCCTGTTAGTAGAAAACTAGCCGTGAGACTTATCAGCGTCCATAAACCTTTGCTGCGATTGTTCCTGGGAGTGTGCGATATTCTGCCACCTGTGGCGATATTGCAGCTTGATCTGGTTCCCCGGAGGAACCTCCGGCATGCATCTCTCGCACCTGAGAGGAAAGCTCCGCGTTCATGAAGCCGACGCCGCAAAGTTCCAGGTTCTGCCCGGTTTGCGCAAGTGCCGCTTTGCGGCTGCCCCGCAATGTCGGCCGAGCGTTGATCTGGATCTATCGCCATACCCTATCGCCGCTGGTGGGTTTCAACTGCCGGCACCTGCCGACATGCTCAGCCTACGGCGATGAAGCAGTCGAGCGTTTCGGGCTTTGGGGTGGCGGCTGGATGACGTTAGCACGGATCTTACGCTGCCATCCTTGGGGAACCTCCGGCATCGATAATGTTCCCATAGCGAAACCATCCGGCGCTACCTGGTACCGGCCGTGGCGTTACGGCCGCTGGCGCGGCGTGAATGCCCCGTGAGAGGATTTCCATAGCGTTTTCGAGCGAAGGGGTATCGGTTTGCGTGAAGAAAACGCGGCAAATCAAAATCATAGAAGCGCCGCTTCTGATCTCATCAGAAGCGGAAAGGCTCGAATGAAGTATGTCGAGAACTGAGGTGCGGTTTGTTCAAAGAAAAAGACGCTAAAACAAAAAGGTTCAACCCGATATTGATACATCGGATCCGGGAGCTTTAATGCGCGAGAACCTCGATTTCGCCGTCGACGCCGTTGACGACCTCGAAGCCCCTCTCGAAGACCTTGCCTTCGTTCTTGGCGATGACGCGATACTCACCCTCGGCCAATATCACGCTGGGAAATGCTCCGATCGATTCCTTGATGACATCACCCCCAGGCGTCAGAACTGACCACGCAGTATTGGCCAGCGCTTCGCCGCCCTTGTCGCTGACGAGTTTCAGGGTGATGAGCGCGGCACGGTGAGAGATCGTTACGTCGGTCAACTTTCCTGCTTGCACACGGATGTCCGAGCGTACGACCGAGTTCGCGTCGCCATAGGTGGAGACGATGTAGTAAGTGCCTTCCGGCAAGAGCATAACGTCGCCCCCAGCGACATTAGGCACCAGCGGCGCGCGCTCGGTACCCTCGAACTGACTACCCTTGTAGATGCTGAAGGAAATCTGGTTGGGCGGGATCATCGATGCGCCGACTCGACCCTCAATCTGCAGGCCGCCCGCCGGCAACACGAACGACTCGCGGTCGGTGTCAGGCTTGAGTGTCACGGGCCGCGCGGCGCTGACCAGCCCCAGCGAAACGTGCACGACATAGCCCCCCGGCGGGAGCACGAGGCTGGGAGTTGCATCATGGTTTTCGCGCACCAGCTTGAAGGCACCGGTCTCGTCGGGTCGTTCGGAATAAACTCGCCAGATCAGCCCGCTGTTGATGACCGGCAGATCCTTACCGTAGCGCGCGGTCAACGACAGAACCCCCTGCGCAGGAGCCGCGATGCTGGGCGGCGCCGTCAGCGGCACGGCGGCGGCCGGCACCTGAGTCAATGGCGCTGGCAGATTTGGCGTGGATGCCGGACCGGAGGATGGCGCAAGGCTGATCGCAGGTTCCGGCGGTGCTTCCGGAATGGATGCTGGCGGGACCGGCGGCGGACGTTCGCCAAACAATTGTGCTGACGCGGCGTATGGAAAGGTCGCGAGAAGCGTGACGACCGAAACAAGGAACGGCCATGAGCGTCGGCTCAAATTACATCGATGATTTCCCCCGAAGATCATGGCGCCGGTTCTTCCCGGAAAACACGGCGAATTCAAGCCTCGGGACTTGCTCAGAATTGCATCCCGCTGTGGAAGACTTAAAAACCGGCCCATCGGGTTGAAACGCCGCTATCCAGTGATAATTTCTGCCAAGCAAGCAATAAGTCATCCTGTCTTTTGCTCACCGTGTCCGCCGGCAGCATGGTAACCGATGCCGGCAGTCGGAGAATCCTATCGTGCTGGAGGGTTTGAAAGGTCGCGACCAGAACGGGTCGAACGGCCAAAAAGTAGGATTGGGTAGCGTCAGGCGGCCAGTGATCGGGCTGGCCCTGGGTGGCGGGGCCGCGCGCGGTTTCGCTCATATCGGCATTCTCCGCTCCCTGATCGCGCACGGCATCGAGCCCGATGTCGTGGTGGGCACGTCGATTGGAGCGGTGGTTGGGGGCGCCTATGCCGCCGGTCGTCTTGATATTCTGGAGGAGTGGGCGCGCAGCCTGCAGCCTCGCAGTCTCTTCAGTTATCTGGATATCCGGTTGAACGGCTCCGGACTGATCGGCGGCGCCAAGCTCACCGCCCAACTCGAGGCGTCGCTCGGTCAAATCCAGATTGAAGAACTGCCACTCAAGTTCGCAAGCGTCGCAACGGAAGTCCGCACCGGCCACGAAATCTGGCTTACGCACGGGCGACTGGTCAATGCTATGCGTGCGTCCTATGCCCTTCCGGGTATCTTTGCGCCGATACTGGTTGGCGACCGCTGGCTGGTCGATGGCGCGCTTGTCAACCCGGTGCCTGTTTCCACCGCCCGCGCGCTGGGCGCCGAAGTTGTGATCGCGGCCAACCTGTCTAATGACGTGTTCGGCCGCAGCACCACGATATTCTCTCATGGTGCGCAGAACGACGTGCAGGAGGAGGTCGTCGAGCCCCCGCCACGCAAACTTGGCTTCGGCAAGTTCTTTTCACTCGAGCGAACGGTCAAGCGCGAATTCTTCGCCGGCGGCAGTCGCCCGGGTGTTGTGTCAGTTATGACCGACGCGTTTAACATCATGCAGGATCGAATCACGCGCGCGCGGCTCGCTGGCGACCCGCCGGACCTTTTGATCTCGCCGCGGGTCGGCCAGATCGGCTGGTTCGACTTCCACCGCGCCGGCGATCTGATCGCGCACGGTGCACGTGCTGCGGATCGAGCGATGGACGCGATTGTAGAAGCGATCGAAGTTCTCGCGCCAGCGTCGGCACCGGCACCGGCACCGGACGTTGCTGGCATCGCGGACCCTGAAAGCGGAACCGATCCTTAATGCAGCACGTGCTCAGGCCGTGTTGATGTACTCGCGCAGCGCCTCCTGCTCGGCTTCATATTCCTGGACGCGCAGCTTGACGACATCCCCGATCGAGACCATGCCTACCAGCTTGCCCTCCTCCACCACCGGCAGATGCCTGAACTTTTCCGCCGTCATGACTTCCATGAGGTGAGCGACCGTATCCGACAGACGGCAACTGACGACCTTGCGGGTCATGGCGAGGCTGACTGGCTCATCAAGCGCAACTGCGCCGCGTTTATCCAGTGCATGGACGACGTCCCGTTCGGACAGAATGCCATCAATGCGCGTACCGCTCACGACGAGCACGGAACCGATCTGCTTTTCCGACAAAATCTTGAGCGCCGCCGAAAGCTTTACGTCGGGCGCGACGCTTGCGACTTGAGAACCCTTGGCGCTGAGAATGGCACATACTGTCATTGTCGCTTCCCTTGGAGGGATCGCGCGGGATCACTTTGCGCGATCCTTGCCTCTAGCGTTCAGGCGACAACCAACATCCAGTTTTGTTCGCGAGTAGAACGCACCAACGGGGTCATCGTTTCCAGCACGCGAACGAATTTAAACTCGCCTGACCAGGGGATGATGAATGAAATCAGCCTGCATCGCAAGCAATCGTTAGACATGATCCGCGTCGGAAGACGCATTCTCGGAGTCGCGCGGAGGACGAGGCACCGGATCGAACAATGAAAACAATAGAAGGCCCGCCATAAAGCCGCCCATGTGAGCCTGCCACGCAACGCTGCCTGGCTCGGCGCCGATTGCAACTGATCCCATGCCGAAAATGATATTGATACCGAACCAGATTGCGAGAAACGCCAACACTCGGGGATTTTGCAGGGCGCGCGTCAACGACAGCGCGGGCACCTGCGCGGCGGCGGCGGCATCGCCGCGGCCCAAGGACAGAAAACTTCCCTGCGCGAAGGCGAAGCGGATTGCCGCGGCCATTGCGCCCGACACCGAGGCTGACGCACCGATCATCGGCGCAATATTGTGCTCATGGGTCACTAGATGCGCGATCGCGCCGGCAACGGCGGCTACGGCCATGAAAAGAAAAAATCTGAAGGCGCCGAAACGGCGCGCCAGCGCGCTGCCAAAGGGCAGCAGCCACAAGATATTGAAGCCGATGTGACTAAGGTTGGCGTGCAGCAGCGAATAGGTCACGAATGTCCAGACCTTGGCGCCGCTTCCTCCGGGAAACGCTGTCGCCAGAAGATTCGGATCGTAACGCTTCGGAATGAAGCCGAACGCCTCAATGATCCAGTATTCCAGATTTGGCGGCATCGCCGACCACACGACATGAATAATCGCGAGAAGGCCGATATAGGCGGTCAACGGCCCCGGCAGGGTCAGGATCGGTTCACGCCGAGGTTCTGACGAAGGGTCTGAGGGAAAATCCAAGGGTGGCGACCTGGTGGCTTAAGCGGGCGAATCCGGCTCATGACAATCCGGCATATGGCGGCGGTCCAGACGGCCCTTCCCTGGTCCGCCTATCGCGGGACATTCTCGACAACACGACGCTTTCAAATAAACGTCAAAACAGTCGCGCGAGAAGCGCATGAAGTGGATACGTTACTCGCTCTGCCGATTGCGGAACACCCACCATTTTAGTCCTTTGTAGAATAACACCATTGCAGTCAGCGACGCTGCGCCCTTCAGAAACCACGCCAGCATCTCCAGAGGACTTCGAGCGCCGTGATCTCTTTCCCTTTCCGCTGGAACCTCTTCTTTTTCTGCTGAGAGCTCCTTTTCCGCTGAGACCTCACCTTTTTCAGCTGAGACCTCGCTCACCTGAACCACGGATCCGGCGCGAGGATGATCGGCCACATCCTTGATCAGGAGAACCGGTGGGGACTGGACTTCTGCAACGGACGTTCCGCTACTCCCGAGATCATCAGATTTGGCCGGAATACAGGCCGATTGAAGGCCGATCGCAAGACCAAGAATGGGCATCCAAAACCGCAAGACTCTCCCCGCCTGTCTCATTCAGCGCTTGCCTCTGCCATTATCGAGTACAGGATAGTCGGCGAACCGTGCTCTATCCGGTCTCATACCACCACCATTTTGACCGGCCGTCCGGGCCGGATCATGCCCGACTCATACTCAGTCCGGCTCTCGCTGTCGATGTTGACGGCAGCAACTTACCAGATCGAAGGGACGGATTTTTCGAACGAATCTCTCAGGCCGCACGGGATGCGCCTCGACGCCAACCGTAAAAGTTAAGGGAGGGTCTGAGAATTCCTTCCTCTCGTTGAAATCGTTGAATATTTTAGGAAAACGAGAGGTCTGGAATCTATGCGAAACGGCGGAACAAAACGTGATTTGGAAAACGCCTCACAGGGAGAGGCGGCATGAGCGATCAGACCTTTGCCGACAAGCTGAATGCGCTCGTGTCCCTTGAAATGTCGCGTGGCACAATTCGCGACCCAGCGGCCATGTCAAACATTCTCGAAGCGCTGGCATCAGCACTGGGGTTTTCAGCCGCACTGGCCGCTGCTGGCAAGCCTGACAAGATTGCGCACCTCCTCGAAGGTATTACCGCCTACGTCTACGAGGCAGCCTCCGAACGCGCGCCACTCGCCAAGATGATTGCGACGGCCAAGGCCATGAGCAGTCCCCCCCCCCCCCCCCTCCCCGTGAAGGAGAGCGGTGAGATGGGCGAGATTGTTGCCGTAAAATTCCGTGTCGGAACGGGACGTGATGCCATCTCCATTGAGGATCGTGGCGACGATCGATGGGCAATCTCGAACGGCTCGTCGGTTTTGAATACTGACGGCGAATGGGAATGGGAGCCTAGGCCATCGTGCCGAGATGACGACTTTATTGCTCGATGTAGGTTCTCTTTGGCCGAAGCCAAACGACGAGCTCTGGAAGAGACCGCCAAGCGCCCCTGACACCCCCTCCGGTTCGGACTAGGATGGAGAGATGAGGGGTTAACTTACGGAGGAACGGTTTGTCATGACGCCTCTCAATAGAAATATACTGATCGCCGCCGCAGTTATCGTTATAGCGCTCATTTATTTGCTCGGCTGATTCAACCCGATTACGTCAGCACCTCCAGCCGCGTCCCAGCTTAGGTGGGCTCAAACCTCAGCGATCGAGCCGCTGCTCTCTCTCCGCCCGGTCAACAGCACAGTCGGCAACCTCACGAGTTGATATAGGAGGGCCGCCACTGCGAACAGCGCAGCCGGCCATGTCAGCCTCAGTTGGTCCGGATGGGCCGCAGCCGGCCAGCAACAGAACAGCGCAAAGCGCCGCCAGAATGACGGTTGGTCGCATAGTGTTCTCCAACTGATTTCAGCCGCGCATCCAGGCGGCGATTTTGGCGATCGACTCCCCGACCATCACAAAGCCGGCAAGGATGCCGAGCAGACCGACGATCACCCACTTCATGAACGTGCCGACGGTCCTGATCGCGTTGACCAGCCGGATTCCGTCGCTCAGGGTATCGATCTCCTCGTCGCGCAGATTGGACAGAAAGTCCTTCGTGCGAGCCGGGAGATCGTCGAATCTCTTCGCTTCGCTCACGCCCCACCCCTACTTTTTGATGATCCGCGCGACATTTTCGAACCCGCGCTTTGCGAAATAGAACCCGACGATCAGGTTCGCCGTCGTCTCGATCCACCCGACAAGTGGATCGGTCGCGCCGAGCCCAAGCACCTTGTCGTAGATCAGGAGTTTGCCGACGTAGACGGCCACGGCGTAGCCCATCAGCTTGTCAGGCTCGTACCACTTGCCGAGAGAGGCAATTCGGTATTGCGTTTGCAGCTCGGCCTCGCGCTGCTGTACGGCCAGTTCTCGCGTCGCCAGATCAGCCGCTATGCGGTCATGGTCATTGCCGGCCGACAGCTTGGCCTTATAGGCATCCAGCGCCTTGTTGAGCAGCGGGCCAGTCAGGAGCGACGCGAGCCACGAGAGGATTGCGGTCATTGCGCTACGTCCTGCTTCACGATCGACCGCACGCGCGCCGCGATGGTGATGAAGGAAATACCCATCAGCACGTAGCCCAAAAGCTTCGGGTTCGAGCCGAGCGTCTCCGTGATCTGCTGCCGGAGTTCGGGATCGCCAAGAAAATTTGCGATAGGATCAATCCACTGCAAAACCCAACTCACAGCCTGAATAAAATAGGCGAATGCCAAGGTGGCGGACCGCCCGCACAGCGCCCAGGCCTTCTGCCAGAAGCCGTCTGCCTCGGCATAAAACTGCTTGAACGCCGGCATGGCGCGCAGCATCGGGCGGAGGAAAATAGCGTAGCCGACGATCAAGCCGGGTACGACGAGAACGAGAAAGACCAGCCAGTTCATGTCGATGCCCCCTCGACGATATTAGCCGGAGCCACGAGGGTAGGATGAGGCGTGTCCTGCTCAGCATTCTTGAGCTTGAACTTCCAGACCAGAAAGACGACGAGCGCGATGCCGAGGCCGATTGCGAGAGCCGCAGGCAGGCTAAGACCGGCCTGCGTTCCCGCGACGGTGCCGGATGCCGCTCCGGAGCCGATCGAGACAACCGCCTTCCTGACCGTGTTCGGCGTCGGGACGCCGGAAAACACCCGGCGCTGCGCTTCGATCCAGTCTGCATCGGGCGCGGGATACTGTTTACCGGCCTCGTGCCACGCTTGAGCTTTGAGGAAGGCGATGCCCGATGGCGACTGCCAGAAGGCATCATTCATGATTGTGTTGCGGGTCATGCCCGGCACGCGGACCAGCACGAACTTGATGTAACTTTCGACGTAATTGCCGCCTGACCAGATGGCGATGGCGTCGGCAAAACGCTTATTCTTGTAGTTTTTCGAGGAGCGCCACAGGTCGAGCTGCGCGCAGATGCCCTGAACATAGGTCGGGAAGACCGCGATATTGTTGCCCTGCCCCTTACCATCATTGAGCGTGACAGCCTTGCGAGCGGCACCCCACTTGATTGCGAGGGGACTGCCCCACATCGCGCCGGGGTTTTTCGTTCTTATCGAAGCTGGTTCCATTTTTAGCCTCCCCTAAGCTGCACGCGCGAAGCTGCCAAACATCTCATTGGCCGCCTTGCAGTACGCGGCATGTGCCTCCTCCTCGGTTCTGTAGAGACCGAGCCGGATTTGTTGGCGATCGCGCTTGATGCGCGCTTCCCACATGCGATTTTGGACGTGCCACGACACGCCCTTGAACTTGGACGCGCCACCCGGTCGCTTCTGTCGGTTTTGGTTGTTCTGGCTGGTGGTAGCTTGGCGCAGGTTGGCAAAGCGATTATTGGACCTATCGCAGTCCAAGTGATCGATCTGATTAGAAGGCCATTGGCCAGCCACGTAAAACCAAGCTAGCCGGTGCACCAAATATAGCTTCTGATCGATCATGATGTGGACATAGCCCCGGCTATGCCGAGTTCCTGCCCGCTTACCGACCGGGCCCTTCCAACCAAGCTGGACAAGCCACACAAAAAATCCTGTCTCGGGATCGTATGAAAGAACCTCTTTCAGCCGATCAAGTGTCAGGTCATTTTTGTATTGGATAGATGCTGGTTCTCGTTCGCTCATAGGTTCACGCTCCCGGAAGATGGGTTGGTCGGTTCAGGTTTTTGTGGATTGCGGCGGGCTACGCGCCGCGGTGAACGGTCAATGCCCTAGCGCCCCCGGAATCGAGGTTGGGCATTGGGTTGGTCCTGTGGTAGGAGGGGTCAGCGGTGACGGCTTAGTACCCGGCCCGCGAACGCAGCAGAGGTTTCCCGCTTAGGCCGGGTGGCCCCACGAATAGCCGTTAGTAGCAGCGCCGGGTCGCTCCCGTGCGTGGCGGTAATAATGGGGGTCAGCAACCTCTGCTGCTGATTACTAACCACCCGGCACCAGCCGGGCAGCGCAGAGGGCTGTCATGGATATTCCAACAAGAGACGCGATGATTGCGGCCGCCATACTTGGAGCGGTCTTGCTCACGCTGATGATTTTCGTCGCGCAGATCGCGCCGCACGGTCACTGACGACCCAAGACCATGCAATTAAAGCCGCTATCCAGCGCGACGGGCGATGAACCAGTTGTCGACATCCTGACCTCGAACGTCGTCGTCGTTCGATTGGACCCGGCCTCTTGGATCGTCCCCACAGGTGTTTGAGATAAAAAACCCACGACAGCATAATTTACCGACGACATGGCTGTTGACAGTGTCAACGTGACGGACCCGGCAGAGTTCTTTGATATAGAGGCTATGCCGTAGCTACTAGCCTCCAGCGTATATGTCCCGCCAGACTGCGTCACCACAGCGAAAGCCTTTACCGCGCTATCATGGCTCTGCTGCTGCGATGGCGTGACGGCATTAGTTGTAGACGTGCCGGTTTGCTGGTCCGATTTACTGGCGGGCGACACACCTTGCACGACCGTCGAGCTTGTCCAGAGCGCGAATTGGCCAGATGTAGGCGTTCCCGTATTCGAGACGTTGCCACCACCTGCCGGGGTTGCCCACGTCCCATCGCCGCGCCAAAACGTAGAGCTTGATGCGGCCGACCCGCTATTCAAGTTACCAACAGGAAGGTTGCCCGTTACACCGGTCGAAAGCGGCAACCCCGTCAGATTGGTAGCTGTGCCTGACGCTGGAGTGCCAAGCGCGCCACCAACGAAATAAGCCACGCCAGTGCCGGTCTCGTCCGTCAACGCAGCACGAAGGTTCGCACTGGAAGGTGTTGCGAGAAACGTGGCGACTCCAGTTCCAAGCCCGCTGATCCCGCTTGCGACCGGTAAGCCCGTCGCATTGGTGAGCGTTCCAGAGGCCGGCGTTCCGAGTGCAGGCGTCACAAAAATCGGAGATGTGAACGTTCCTCCTGTTATCGCCTTGCCGGTAAAAGTAAGCGCAGCCGGCAGTGACAGCGTCGGATTGCCTGCCGTCCCTGCTCCATTCGTGACCGTGATTTCGTTGGCAGTGCCTGTAACGGTTCGAAGTGCCCAGGTATCATCTGCCGTGCGAGCAAGAATTCCCGCACCAGTCAACGCAGCAATGGCCTGAAGGTCAGCATCAAGACCACTGATCAGCAATGAGGCGAGCGTAACTGTTTTATACAGTCCTGCCGAGTGGTCTTCGATCGCAATGTAGGCCGTTGCCGGATCAACAATGGGCCCTGTCGTCAAAAGGCTATAGTCAATATCGAACGTGTATGTTCCGTTCGCGCGGCTGACTTTCAGGAACTTCTGAGTGTGAATATTCGCCGGGAAGCGAACGTCCATTCTGCCCTTGAGGACTGGCTTGGGAAGAACCTTTATTTTGAGAACAGGAACAGTCACAGCCGCGCAACTCCACTCACGATGGAAAGCGTTCCGGTGAACAGCGAAATCGTTTCACCGTTCAGCGAATAGACTCCGCCAGCTTGATAGTTTGCAGGACAAAGGCCCTGCATTTCAGAGGCCGGGATAGTCATCTCGAATATGCCGGTCGAAATGATCGCTAGCTTGCCGTTGCCAGTGGATGCTTCGATCTTCTTGCATCCGTCCGAATCTCTTACTTCAACTTCAATTGTTGCCCCGGTGAAATCGATCAAATCGCCGGTCTCGCCGTCCGTGAACTGGAATTGAGTTTTCCAGTCTGCATTGTTCGTAACGGAGGAATTGAGGGTGATGGTCATGGCTACAGCTTCACATAATAGGTTACGACAATCGTCGGCTGCACGATGTTGAACGGCTCGCTGCTGCCGGCGTTATTGACTGTGGTGCTGAGAGAAAGAGCGCCCGATGGCATGGTCACAGACGGATTCTGGGAGTCATCGACTGCGGTGAACGCTGGTCCAAACGCTCCAGTATTTATGCTTGATATTGCAGTTCGATCGATGGTCGTTTGGAAGCCATTTATATGGAGCGTATAAGTCGATGCAGCGTTTGTTGTTGACGCTGTATGCGCGTGCTGCGGCATCTGACCAGTAGTCATGGTGTGAAACTGGGAACCGCCGCCATAGCCAAGCGTCGTTCCTGTAACTGCTCCGGCAGAGGTCAGCCGTCCAGCCGCCGTATTCCCCATGTCGTCCATGCCGGCCACGACACGACCGCGAAAATCTGGAAGCGTCAGCGTTTTGTTCGCGAGCCAATCCGCATTTGCCGACGCTCCTCGCCCGCCGCTCACGGCTAAGCCCGCATCCGCCCCCCAAGCATATTCAAAAAGCTGTTGAGCGTCGGAGTTGGCGCGCTCTGTCGCTCCTGATGTGGCTGAGCCAATCGTTCGGCCGTTCAGCCGTACCCAACCGCTGAGTGTGCCCACCCCATATCGGGCCTTAACGTCGCCAGTGGCAAAGACCGTGGTCGCATCGACTGAACCGCCACCACCGCCCCCAGACGATGGGCCGATAACCATCAGACCATCAGCGACTAGTTGGGTTAGGCCAGCTGAGTCAGTCAATCGTACTTTTATACTGCCATCAGCAAGGAAGAACGCCGGAATGCGGCCCGCCGCATCAAGCGTTATCGGATTTGGCAAAGGTATTGTCAGGTCCGAGTCTTGATAGCCTGATTGCGGCGTTGAAGTTGTGCCGGCCTGGTAGATGTAGAGCAATCCTCCAGACAACGGGCTTCCGTGTTCGTCGAACTGCTGCGTTAACGAGAGAGGAATCGTCCCTGCCATTTATTGGCCCCTAATAAAAAAGGGGCCATCCGAAGATGACCCCTCAAAAGAAAACGGCGACCCGAGAGGATCGCCGTTGCGTGTTGTTAGGCGGCTCGCGCCAGTAATTTTCGATGATGGCGTTCGAAGGCGTCTACTAACTCTACCGCCCCCGGTGCCAATTCCCGCATTCGCTTGATGGCTGTTTCTCTCTCAGCCGGGGTCATGGACATCCAGTTATCGAACCATTCGTAATCTTCTCGGTAGTCGTGAGCCGGTCTAGCTTTCAAAGCTACGGTCATTGCCCCGATCCTCCGTCAGATGGCTGTCGCGGGGGCTTCGCCCCCGACGAGACGGAGTTTGCGCTGGCCTTGACGCTCGCTGATCTTGGCTTCAACCATCGTCCTGCCTCCATTGCGGAGCCAGAGTTCGGCTTTGTCCGGATCAAACAGTTTGGCGCGAGATAGGCCAACCGGTACCCGGCGTTCATCTCCGATCTGACAGCCCATTTTCACGAGCCGGTTGGAAAACCATGACGTGACCTTGATCGGCGGGAAGCCACTCGCCTTCCAGATTTCTCCCGCCGTGCGGCCAGATACGTAGATACCGCTTCCGGGAGGCTGGATAGTGGCTGCGATAGCAGCGACAGCTTGCACCATCGTCTCGAATGACTTTTCCAGAACCGTAATTTTGTGGATAGAGGATCGTGCGATGCCGTCAGTGCGATGGATGATCTCGACAAGATCGGCGGGGAGCGTGGCAATCGGCTGACTTTTCAGCCCGTTGGCCACCATATGACCACGGACGACCGTGTTGCACCACATATGGAACTCGGGAGACAGGTATTTGGCGTAGGCCATGGCGATCTGCCAATGGCCCCAAGTCCCCGGCGAACGGCCACCGCGAACCGTCTTCACAATCTCAAACCGGGAATTGTCCGGTTTGAGAACCTCGGAAAGAACACCAACAAAGCGTTCGGCGTCGGCAGATGACAGCCACTCCGAAGGCTGGCGCGACTTATCACCTCCCGCCGCCTTCCACATATCGGTCAGGGAGAGCATTTCGGCCCGGTCCCGGATGATCTCGCCGTTGTAGATAAGGGCCGGTGTGTTATCTTTGTTTGTCATCTTAGGCACCTCCAATGCCTTGGTTGATTGGAGCAGCGGCGGGGGCTGAGTTTCGAAGGCCCACCCCCGTCGCTGCCTGCATCCGCTCTTCAAGAGCGAACACAATTTCTGCATTCATTGAACGGCGGTTGGCCTTGGCCAGCGCCTTGATTTGGTCCCGCAACCCTTCGGGGAAGCGGACGATGTACTGTTCTGCCATGTTCTCCTGCAACGAATCATCGCCTATTGCGATACGCAATATATCGCCTAGTGATATAATTGCGTCAAGGCATTTTATCGCCTATTGCGATGATACTCTCACTATCCACCGTGTTTGCGGAGTTTTGCAGTGGTTCAAGACACGCCAAGCCGGAAGCTCGACCAGTACATTGTACGCTTCCCAGACGGGATGAGGGATCGCCTGAAAGACGCTGCTGCGGCTAACAAAAGGTCCCTTAATGCCGAGATCATCGCTCGGCTTGAGGCATCACTGTTCGACACTGCCCCTGGCCTAGGCGGAGCCAACAGACCCAAAAGAAATGACCCTCCCTTGGCAGCCTTGGACCGCCGCATCCTGGAACTTTCTAAAAAGATCGACGCCCTTTCAAAAAAGCACCAGCGTTGACAAACTGCATCGCCGTAGTAGCGTCGCCGCCGATTTCCTTAAGAAAAACGGATACTTAGGTAAGTGACTGACGGCGAGAAAGAGCAAATCAAGCTGCAAGCAAATGCGCTAGATCGAGCGTCTACGGCATTCCTGACCGTTGGCGTCTTGGCTCCATTCGTCGCGACCATATATAATGGGAGCACTCTTCCCAGCGGAGCGCCGTTATTTTTCACCACGGCGCTTTATTTGGGTGCAGCATGGGTATGCCACCATGTGGCGCTATCGATTCTAGATGGACTGGATGACCAATGAGCAACATTCAGATTTTCTACCTTTATGTCCTGCCAGTGCTGCTAGCAGCAGGCGCATACGGCTACGGCATGTACGCGCGACATGAGATGCGTCGTAGGCATCACCATCCCGCTAAATGACCGACAACGTACCCAACGAACTACTTCTCAAGACGTTGCAGGACATTCATGCCAAGCTCAACGACATGGCCAAAGACCTGTCTGAAGTTAAGAACGATATGCGTGGTCTGCAGGCGCACGTGGCATCGTGCATCGACAGAATAGAGCGACGGCTCGATTTGACCGAAGGGTGAGTTTCCTCCGTTATGACCCCTGACGACTTCAGCCAAAACTTGCGCGAATCTTTCGGCGCGGCATGATCCTCCCCGGCTGAGGGAGGATAGAATGACGGAGGCGGAACTCAAGCAAGAGGCGAGGCTGATCGCGATTGAGCAGCTGCTCGCCAACCTTTTCGCCATAGTCTACCGGATTGCCGGAGCGAGCGACCAAGACGTGGAAGAGTCTCATCGCACACTTCTCGAAAAAGAACTTTGGGCAACAGTAGAAGGCGCAACGCCCGAGCAGTCCGATATGCTATCCGCTGAGATTCACGACGCTCTATCTCGGATACTAAGCGAGATTTCGCAGTTGCGGAGATTGGCGAAAGCTCAACCAGAATAGACGGGTCAGTCGTTTGCATACCTAACTCCATGATCCCTGACGACGAACTGCTTGGCAATCGGGACAGGTAGATGACATCAAAAGTTAAAAACAGCGAATGGCGCGAGGTTGATGGCGTTCTCTGTCTGATCGTCAAGGACGCCAGCGGATACTCAATCGCAATCCCGGCAGGAGCTATGCAGACATTGGCAGGAGAAGCCCGCCGCCGACTTATGGAAGTGCCCTCTGAAACTCATGGCGTCTGGTCTTCAGTTCACCTTCTTCCAGTCCAGACTTGGAACGCTGGGACCACAGACTCTGGAACAATCGCTCTGATCCTTGATCGTGGTCTCGACACCGAGATACAATACAGCCTCCCAGTCGAGCACGCGCGCGGATTATCTGAACTTCTGACTCAAGAGGCTGACTCGGCGTCCAGTATCTCGAAAAGTCGAAACTAGACATGTCCTACTCCAATCATCCTCTTGAGCAGCGCGACCTATCGCTCGTTGCGGGCCGAATTGACTGACGTGGCGAGCCGCAGTGCGATCGCGGTGGCCGCGCTTTGATTGGGTGCCCTGGCAATAGCTCTCAGCATATTTCCCGAGCCTGGATTCGTCAGGATGCCAGCAAGATCACTGAGGTTACGGCCAAGCTTCCATTGCTGGTAACGGTCAACAAAACGCTGCCCCATACTGAGCGGGTTTGCGCCGGTCTTTACGACATCCCCGGCGACACCACCCTTCGCCGCCTCTTTGAAGAACTGCTCGTTGTAAGCTGTGCGGCTACCGATACCTTGGCGCGTCCCGGTTGCTTCAAGGATATCAAGGAAGCGATTGAATCCCTGCCACCGATCAGCCCCGTGCGGCAGCGCCTCAACGGCAGCTTGCAGATTGGCGCGCTGTTGCGAATTCCCGATCAACTGGACGCGGAATTTTGCGCCCGCCGCCTGATTTGCACCGGTCTGCAGATCCTTGGCCGCGTTGTTGAACGTGCTTTCGACGTGGATGCGAACCAGTTGGTTAGCCACAGACGGGCTACGCTTTGCTAGCTCCTCTACCGTCGAAGCAATCTCATGTTGAGAGTTAGGCAGCGGGTTTGCCGGGAACAATGCATCGACCGCTTTCTTCGTCGTCAGGTCGCGCTTGGCAAGTTTACCGATCGGCAACTGCTCGACCTTCGCCAGTCCTTCACGCGCAATAGCAATGCTTTCCAGCTTGTCCCTCACGCCGGGATACTGACGAAGCAAATCCTCGTTCTGCCGAAGGGCCTGCCGGATACCGTCTGCCGACAGATCAGCGCCTTCGCGGCTTGCCTTATCGAGAACTTGCGTGACAATGTTTTGTTCGAACGCTTCTCGCGCCGCTGGCGTCGCCACAGAATTGAAGTCACGCGCCGCAGACGGGCCACCCTGTTCAATTGCCGCCGTCGCACGATCAGGAGGAAGTACGAAATTACTGTTGTACTGATCGCGCTCAACGATCCGTCCCGGCGCGCGGTTGCCTTCAAAGACATTGAGCGGACGAGACGCGGCCTGAAAGTTCTTCCGCGCCGCTTGGTAAGCAGGAACTTGTTCGAGGGCGCGGTCAAGCGTACCGAGAACGCCTTCCAGCTCACGAACCGCGCCGTTCGCCCCGGCTCGCTTGGCCTGATCTATCAAATCTGTGATCGCGACGCGGGAATCATGCAGACCGGCAACACTCCCATCGATCTCTCCGCCCGGCTTCATCAATGCGGACTTGGCAGCCTGCAACACCTGACGAACCGAACCTTTGGCGGTGTCCAGCGCCGCGTCAATATGATTGACGACAGACGCGGCGTCTACTTGCGAAAACTGCGTCGGGCGCTCACCAAGAATAGGCATGCGCGCGGTCGGGTTGTTATCCTTCAGCCACTGCGCTTTTGCCGCGTCTCGCTCGGCTTGATCGAGAATGATCGGGACGTTCGGCCGATCAAGATAGTGCGTGGTGACATCGGCAACCCGATGCCCGCCGTTGAGAGGGACTGTGGCCGGGGCACCTCGGGCAGCCGTGTAGTCCTGATCCGCCAAGGCCGCGCGCATTCCTTCACGGCGATCATAGACGTTGCGCAATTCATTCTGGATCGTCACCCCGGCCTGTTCAGGGGTCGCCCGTGGACCGGCGCGAAAAAGGTTGTCCGCCAGTATCCCGGCTTCGGGAGATTCTTCCACAAACTGGCGCGCGGTCGCCGAGACGTTCTGGCCAACACTCTCCGGAGCATAATTGACGGGCGCTATCTGATCGAACTGCCCGCGAGCGGCTTGCTCTACTTGCTGCGGCCGGTGCCCGAAGAACTCTCCCATCTGCGCGGAAGTCTGCGGAGCGGCCTCCAGATGCCGCATTGTATCGGTTAGCACCGGGCGCTGCGCCACTTGTGACAAGGCTTCAGGCCAAGACAGGTCAATGCCCTGTTGGCGCGCCTGCCCCATCAACGCCTCGGCCTGGTCGACCATCTGTGGCGTCACGCCTCTCGGGAGTTGCTCTTGAAGCGCGCGCGCCGCCGTGGCTGGGCGGCTTGCCATCGCAGCCCCGATACCGCCTGCCAGCGCACCTGCGAACCTCGCCGGTCCCTCGAATGCCCCGCCTTTGGTCAACTGACCTGCTGTTTCCGACGCCAACGCCGGGGCTAGTACCTGCCCTACGCGGGCTATTGCTCCGCCTGGAATTAGGGCATTCGGCGCGAACTCTCCGATCGTGTGAGCGTATTCGCCGGCTGTGGTTCGTGGGGTGTAGGCGAGGCCGGAGCGTTGGTGGATGGCCTCGGGGGAATAATAGTTGAGGGTATCGCGCGAGATCAGCGCGTTCTTGTCGTTTTCAGCCTCGATTTCTTCGACAGGGCGACCCTGAAGATAAGATTGCCCTCGGTCGAATGCATATGCCACACCCTTCGTGATGCTCGCTGGCAGCCCAGCCAACCCCGCCACCCCAGCGTCTAGTCCAGAAACCGCGCTCCTGCCGATATCCTCTGCGTAGCGACCGGCTTTATCCATCCCGGATTCCGGGATAAGGTCATCGAACGTCAGTGGCCCGCTCGATTTCGGCGCACTCTGGCTCATGTCCATGATGACACGAGCTGGGCGACCATCTTGAGCGGGGATAGTCCTGACGCCACCACCTGACGGGGCTTGGTCTAGAAGGTCATCAAAAGTAAGAGCCGGCATGTATCAAACCCTCGTCAAGATCGCGCAGGTCGGAATTTTCGGCGGCGTAATGTTTTTATTCATGACGGACAAGAGCGCACCAAAAGACATTTCCGTCGCATCCATCGCTATAGTTGCCGGTATAATTGCGTTCCTCGTGACGGTTCTTCCATGGCTAATCGGGATCATGGTGCGAAACGTCGTTACCGACGTGCGCCAGAGACTTGAAAATCGCCGCGTTCCCTCACAGCCCGCCAGGATCGAGCCCATTTTCCCGCAGTCGCTTGATAACGGAATTGCGGATCGCGGGATTACGAGCGATAGCCGCCCGCGCATTGGACAGTGAAGCGTCAACGTCCTGCGGTGCCATCTGAGTGCGCTGCTTCGATGCAGACGCATTCGGATCAGCCTTAAACCCGCCCTTCGCGAACTTCTTGAAGGTGTCGTAGGGGTTCGGCAAAGCACGAAGCTGTTTGATCGCTTCCTTCGGTTCTATGTCACCAGCCAGCGCCGCTTCTGCAATCTTCGCCCGATCAACCTTATACTGAGCGACGCCAGCAAGCGTGTTCTGAATGATCTCGTTACCCTCCGGAGTTTTGATTAGCGAAGGGAGGCTGCCCTTGAACATCTTCACGTCAAGGTCAGAGCTGGCACCGGAGCCGGGAACACGCTGCTGCGGAGTTAGCTTGTCGACAATCGCCCCGTAAGCTTCGATCTCGCCAACGTTCTTGCCGACCTTGATGCCAAACTCTGCCAGCTTACCTTGAACAGCCGCCGCCCCTCCGGTCGTGATCTGCTGGCCCAAATCTCTGAGCTGGCCGACAAGAGCCAAATCTTGCGTTGCAGCGTCGCCCTCCTCGCTCAGCTTCTCGAAACGCTTGGCAACGGCTTCGCCTCCTGCTTTCGCAAAAGCATTCTGGCCCTGAGTGTCAACATTGACCACAGGCTTGCCAGCAGCCTTATTGCCACGGATCCAGTCAGTCATAGAACCGATCGTCGGATCTTGAGACCGCGCAAAGACGTACTGTTTCACCTGATCAGGAAGCTTACTCTGATCCAATTCGGCTGCGAGCAGCTTGCCGCCCGCATCTTTCTGGGCATCCGAAATTCCGGGGACGGACATCATTTTAATGAGTTGAAGAGCACGCGGGCTGATGCCTCCTGGCTGTTGCTGTCCGGGTATGGCGAAGCCCTGCGTCGGCTGCACGTTGGCCGGCAACGCTGCAGGATCATTTGAGGCAACCTGAACCGGCCTGCCGTTCTCGAACTCCGCCATCGCCCCGACAACACGCTGGCGCAGCGAAGGGTCATTCAGATCAATCGGCGTGTTCGGATCAACGCCGGCCTTGCGCGCGACGAACTGCGCATATGCGTTGACCGGATTCCCGTCATTGGCCGGTGCCCAGCGGTTAATGATACCAGATACCGTGTTGATCCCGCGCTGAGCATAAGATTGTAGGAGATTGCCAGCAGCCTCTAGACCTTGTTCCATCGACCCGAACTGACCGAACCGGCCGTCCGATCCACTGAACCCAGGCTGCTTCTGTGTGAAGGGCGATGCTTCAAGGTTCAACGGATTGTTGTTGCGGATGCCCCTGGGATCGCCTGCATTCGCCGTGGGTGCCTGCTGCGGGGCACCGCCATACATCGAGGTCAATGAGTCGCCAAACGCCTTGCTCGCATCCTGAGCCTGCCCGAGCTTAAGCAATGTCATCGTGCTCGATAGGTCACCAAGCGAAGCTACCTTGCCGGCCGCCTGCTTATAATCCAGCTTTCCGCTCGCAAGATCGCGTCCCAGATCAGCGAGGGTTGCTCTCTCCTGCCCTTCGTTGAGGTTTTGGACCAAGCCCGCGAGCTGCGGCGTAAGATCATTATCCGGTGCGCCATACTGCGGAGCGCCAAGCTGCGGCAGAGACGTGAGAGAAAGCGCCATGCGTCACCTACCTCTTGAACATGCCGCCGAGGCCGCTTAGCAACGTGCCGCCGATGGTGGCTCCGCCGCCTGTGCCAAGGCTTAGCAATCCAGCCCCCAACCCCAACAGGTTCTTGGCAGACGACGCTTCGCCTTGAGCCTCAAGTGAATTCGCGCTCGTCTGGCCGGCCGTCGCTTGGTTAGCTAAACCAACCTTGTTCATTGCGTTATTCTGAGCGAGGCTCGCGAGATCATTGAAAGAGCCAGCGGTACCAACCGCAGCGCCAGACGTTGCCGACAGTTCAGGATTCACAAGCCCGCCAAGGCGCGACAACCAGTCGCCGTATGTCTGATCGGCAAGGCCTGTGCCGAACTTAATCGCGTCCAGATCGGCGTTTCCGCTATCCAACATCCCACCCGCAGCGCGGCGACGGTTCAGCGCGTTAAGACCCTGATCCAATGCAAACTCATATCCCGGCCCAGCCTGAAACGCGCCGGTCGCGCGCGCATTGCCTGCTGAACCGTTTGTTCCCAACGCGTCCAAATACAAGTCAGTCGCACCGCCGTATTTCTTCCCGAGATCGGAGAGTGGCGAAAACGACTCGCGGGCCTTGTTGATGTTTTCGACGCCCGTGTCATAGCCCTGCTGTAGGTATTGGCTGCCAAGGCTCTGCAAATTGCCATAAAGCGCGCGGTTAGCGTCAGCCGCACCTTTGTTCGGATTGCCGAACAGGCTGTCAAAGAGGCCCATCAATTCGCTCCCGGCGTCAGCTTCTTGGTGGTGCTGTTGTAGATAAGCGCCTGACCGTTCGTGATCGGCGTGCTGTTGTCCACGTCGTCAGCTTCCAATACGTTCCGTTTCTGCGTGAGGAAGGCGTACCAAAGCGGCTCCATCGACCCGTCAGCAAGCTGGATCGGTACATCCTGACCAGGAGGCTTGATCTTCACCGCATACCAACCAGATCAGCCAATGTTTTCGGCCGCCGCTCGTCAAAGACAATGCGCCCATTCGGACTCACTAATTGATCCTGCTCATTCCAACTTGGCGCGTTCGGCCCAGCCCATTGGCTTTCGTTCGAAAAGCTCTGATGGAGTGGGGTTTTCCAATAGTCAGGGAAATGCAGCCGGCCATCGTTCGAGTTGACCGCCGTTGTTGCCTTCGGGTTCTGTTGCTGCAACCCCTGATAAAAGCCGCGCATATCGTAATCCTGCGGCGTGGTCGCGTCAGGGTTGAATGGTACGTTATTGCTCTGAACCCACTGCCGAAAGGCCATCTCACCAAGCATACCAAGTGGCGTATTATAGCTCTGACCTGGGACGCGACCGGCGAGGTTCGGATTCAAGCCAAGAGAGGCAAGACTAAGATCATCTGCCATAATAATCGGGCCCTACCTCAACACATCCACGGCCATATCAGCGCCCATCAACGCAAACGGAACACTTGACGACATATCGAAGCGCCAGCGCGTACCCTGCACGTCTGCCTGCCCCCAGATCGAAGCCCTGACACGCCTATTTGTGACGGCTTGTCGTCCGATCTTCACCACGCGAGGGTCAAGCCAGTTATTGCCGCCGTCACGAGACATCGAAATTTCAATGTCAGGATCGGTCTCAACCGGATCGATCCCCTCCGCTTCACCAACGCCTTTCGTCAGGTACAGCTCAATCGAGTTTATCCGAACCTTTTGTGGAAACGCACCAGCCGGACCTGTCTCAATCCGCATTCTGAGCGGATCACCGACCTCGGTCTGTTCTGCCATGCTGATTTCAAGAAGATCGCCAGTCTTGAGATCGCCGCACAGCCACTTGCCAAATGCCTTCACTGGAAAACATGCCCGCCAATACTTGACCAGATAGCTCTCGCGCTCGTGCCACGTCTGTTCTCCAACGTCGTAGCACCAGCACCATGCTTCGCCCTGCACCACTACGAACGAACGACCCCCAGCGATGAACACCGAGACGCGGATCGCTTCCTTGTTCGTCTCAGCTTCAATGGCCCTGTCAAGATCAGGAGGCGATATCTTCACGGTCGCGTAACCATTCAGCGTGTGAACACCGAAGTCGTCGCCGCAGAAAAATATCCCCTTGCCGAACCCATCTTCATGACCGGCGATGGCATAAGGTCCGATGATTCCACGCGGGATAGTCGCGATATAACTCCACGGAAAACCCGTATCGTTCTGCCCGCCCCATACCTCCATCGAGGCATCACCGCAGAGCACAATTTGGCCATTCCCAAGAGGGATCGCACGTAACAGACTGTCCGGCTTGCTCTCAGCCGTCGCAACGTCAGTGGTCGCGACGGAAGTGGAATTGATGCCGGACGTTCTGCTCTTCCCGTCGCCGTACGTGAAGCAGAAATACCCCTTGTGAAACACAACCGAATTAGGCTGCCCCACATCAGCGTCGGGATAGCTCGACACCGCACCCGACGCGATGACTTTCGCACCGTCACCAGGCGAGACGACCACAATGTCCGGCGTTGAAGCGTTGTTGCGCGCCATGAACACGCCGGCCGACCCGCTTACCGTGCCGGTCATCTGCGTGACCGTTCCGCCGCTGGTGATCGAATATGCTTTATCGTCCACCACAACATAGAGCAGCGAGCCGACGACTAAATCGCCGCGAAAGTTCGTCCCCGTTATTGCCTTGAACAGCTTCAGCCCCGGTGCGCGCCAATAGGCATATTTCTGCCCCGCCGTTGCGCTCAGCTTCTCCATGTACGCGTTAACGATGCGGCCGCCCGATGTCTGTGAGTTAAGCCCAGGTGCTGAAATCATCGGAAGCGGGATCGCTGTCATCAGAAATATTCGGTCTTCAGCGGTTCGTGCGTCACGGCATTGGCAGCAAGATAGCGCAGCCGCGTTTCGTGCTGCTGAACCACGGCAAGATCGACCGGCGAATTGCTGAACTTGGCTGCGCTATGAACCGCAACCATCCGAGCGATCGTTTGGAAGTAGCGATCGGGGATATCGTCCCGATCGCCAATGTAGGCGATGCCTTCAATCTCAGCCAAGACAGGATCAATATTGCCGTCGATCGTCGTGTACTCGACACTTCCCAAAGCCTCACCGGCTACGGAAATGCCGAGTATCGCGGCCTGGCATTGATCGCCCAAGCAGCCTCTTTGTAACCGAGGCCATTCGCTGCGAGCTTGTTCAACTCTTCGACCATGAGGCGCGATGCGGGGGTCATGCCGCTTCTCCCGAAGTCGAGAGCGCAGCCAGGGCAAGATCGCCAATTGTCACGAGACCGCTTGTCGCTCGCTCAATACTGTGTGCAAGGGCAATCGAAGGCGCGCGCTCACCCTTAGCGAGGCGCGTTATCGTGGAAACCTCGCAACCGACTTTCGCCGCTAATGCGGTGGCGGTTTGGTTTGTCTCGGTGAGATATTGTGTCAGCGTCATGTTTTGCATTTTGCCTATTTGGCAACTTAATGCAAGACATTTTTTGCCTATTAGGCGGTGGCGATGGTTTGCCTAACAGGCAATTATGTGCGCGTGGCACCTAATCGCATAAAAGAACTGCGGGAAGCGCAGGGCATGACCCTTGAGACACTGGCCGACCTTGTCGACCTGTCTCCTTCATATGTTCAGCGACTGGAAAATGGCGACCGGAACTTGGCAGTGAAGCACTTCAACGCCTTTGCTACGGCCTTGAAGGTAACGCCCACAGACCTAATCGAGTCGGTCGGAGACGGAGACAAGAAGCTCATCGAAGCTTTTCTTCGGGCTGACCCTGGGAGACAGGCTGCTGTGGCGCTTCTGCTTGGGATGGAGCCTGAAGAAGCTCCAAAACGGCCTTCTTTGTCTCGGGGGAAGAGTTCCTCCAAGCCGAAATGAACGCCAAGTCTTGATTCTCCATGATACAATTCCGCCCCCGCGCTATCGTTCACTGTCCGTTCACTCTATTCATAATTTAGACGGATTCAAAAGGGGCCAAAGTCTATTTGTTTCGGATTAGTTAACCGGGTGTATTCATAAATGAATAAAGAGCCTTACGGGTCATTGACCCCTACCCGCCTTCAGTTGACCATTTTGAAGGCGGCCCACAGGTCGAAGCTGAAGCGAGGAGCTTTTCGTCCAGCGATGGCTAAGCTTCTGTCCTTGGTCAGATCCGGGCCGATCGACGGGACGTTTCAAGGCGGAGATTTCCGGTTTCATTATTTTGATAACGGAACCGAGTTGGGGGCGCTTTTAAACCCTTCCTACAACCAGGAAGAAATAGACTTCCTGCGGCGTAATATCCCAAAAGGCGGCACATTCATCGACATTGGTGCGAACATTGGCCTTTACGCCATAGTGATTTCAAAGCACGTCGGCCCTAATGGCCGAGTCATCGCTATCGAACCGCACCCCACGGCCTCCGAAAGGCTGAAATTTAACTGTTCCGCATCAAATCTTACCAATTTGGAGGTGGCTCAGGTCGCTGTCGCCGCCTCTCCCGGCAGGCTGATGATTGTTTCTGATGAAAACAATCTGGGCGCGAGCCGCGTCGGGAATTCGGGGGTTACCGTTTCCCGAGAACCGCTAACAACCATTTTGGCTGAGCGAAAGGTCTCGACAATAGATGCTCTTAAGATAGACGTTGAGGGGTATGAGGATCAGGCGCTCGCCCCCTTCTTTCGAGACGCCCCCCCGTCTCTATGGCCTCGATCTGTTGTGATAGAGCATCTCTCGCATGGAGAATGGCAGACCGATTGCCTCACCCTAATGATGGGCCTTGGCTACAAGATCGAGGGCAAGACTCGTAGTAACACCATGCTTGTGGGATCAGCCAACTAACCGCCACGGCCCAGGGGGATTTGCCCCATAGAAAACCCCGCCGAAGCGGGGTTTGGGATTAGCAAGGCATCACTTCTCGTCGGCCTGGGGCAACGGGGCCATCGCCGGTCAGATCTACGAAACGATCCCAGGCGTCATGATGTTCAAGGCGTTCTTCGATTTCACGAGCGACACGTTCAAGCTCTTGTAACCGCCCCTCGATTTGGTCGACCCCCTCTGCCAACCGCTTCAGTTCGTTGGCGAGCCGTGCTTTCCTGCCGCGCTCACGCTCGGCTGCCGAATTCGGCGCAGGGACATCCATTCCGCGCTGGCGGGCGGCATCCAGCCATTCAGCAATAGCGTCTTCGGTGTTCTTGGCAGTCTCTTCACGGGTTGAGCCATCCGACATGCAGCCCTTCAAATCAGGCACGTAGCCTAGAAAGCCACCCCCCTCATCCTCAGGAAGAGGAACAATAACAATGGGATAATCCATCTTCATTTGCTCCTTTTTGCGGTCAGAAGGATATGCGCGTCGATCATAGATACAAGATGCCTGATGTATACAGGCTTAATAGGCCGTCTCGCGGGAATAGTTAAGTGCCCATCTATTAGAGAACTTACAGCTTTAAAATGGTCTCCCCGCGTCGGTGGCATGAGTTCAATATGGTGCTCTGCGCATAGTTTCCCAACATGGTCAATTGTCCAATCGGCCCGTGGGTTCCGGCGCATCTGCTCTAAAAGTGGCTGTTTCTTTGCCATTCACCCCCCAGACGGGGCGGAACTTGGACGGAGTCTAAGCGCGGCGTCAACCCATCTCATTCCAGTCTTGTGTGCCTCACACAGCCGTTACCTCGGCAGGTAACCTCACCCAGCCGCCCCTCCCCGCCTGTTTGTATCAAACGACTTGTTGCGCCGCACAACAAACTATTTTGCCTATTAGACAACTTTTTTATTGACCGTCTTTTGCCTATATGGCAAGCTCTCCCCCACAGACGAACACACCACGCCCTACCGGGCAAGGCGATTGGAGGGGAAGACGAGATGGCAATCAAGTTTGGGGTCAGAAACCGCTGGACCAGCAACATCCAATTCACTGCAGAACTGGATTGCGATGAGACCGCCTCGCCTCGCCTGAAAATGGGCTTGGCAGTGAAGTGGGCATTCAAGACCGGTGCCGTCCTGCGCGATGCCGACCTGCGCGGTGCCGTCCTGAGCGATGCCGACCTGCGCGGTGCCGACCTGAGCGGTGCCGTCCTGCGCGGTGCCGTCCTGCGCGATGCCGTCCTGCGCGATGCCGACCTGAGCGGTGCCGTCCTGCGCGGTGCCGTCCTGCGCGATGCCGTCCTGCGCGATGCCGACCTGCGCGGTGCCGACCTGAGCGGTGCCGTCCTGCGCGGTGCCGTCCTGCGCGGTGCCGACCTGAGCGGTGCCGTCCTGCGCGGTGCCGTCCTGCGCGATGCCGACCTGAGCGATGCCGACCTGAGCGGTGCCGTCCTGCGCGGTGCCGTCCTGCGCGATGCCGACCTGAGCGATGCCGACCTGCGCGGTGCCGTCCTGAGCGATGCCGACCTGCGCGGTGCCGACCTGAGCGGTGTACCGAAGATCGAAAACATACATCAGACCGTCTTCAATGCCGCAAGCGCTCCGAACGCCCTTGATATGGACAGTTGGCACAACTCATGCGGGACCGCGCATTGTAGGGCTGGATGGGTTGTGACCCTTGCCGGAGACGCAGGGAAGGCAATGGAGTTCTGCATGGGAACTCCAGCCGCCGCCGCGATGATTTATCTCGCTAGTGATCCGAAGATAGAGCGTATCCCAAATTTCTACGCGACTAACGATGAAGCTCTAGCCGACATGAAGCGGTTGGCCGAACTTGAAGCCAAGCCCGCCGCCTGACCGGGAGCATTAGCCATGACCGCACCCGCCCTAACCAATATTGAGACAAGCCACTTCAACGAAGGTCCAGTTGTCAGCGGCCAAGCCCCCCTCGGGTACTACGTCGCATATGAGCCGAAGCGTCCCGAGACTTGCGGACGTGGTGTGACCCGTTGGTCAGCCATTGCCGATCTGAACGAGGCGATCGAAGCGGCTGGTTGTGATGATGAGGGTGAGTGCGAAGAGCGCCTTCTCACAGGCCAGAACTTGCAGGAATCTATTTGGGATCATGAGCGCGACTATCGCAAGCATGAGGCTGCGTGATGGCCATCCACCTAATCAACGGCATCAAGATCAGCACTTGCCACGAATATCCGCCGATTCCAATCCGCGACATGGACTGGTCGGCTGTCGATGACGACACTTACGATTGCGACTGCGACCAAGACGGATTTTTCAGCACCTGCCCGATTGGACGCGGCGCAACCGAGCAAGAGGCTATCGACGATTTACTTGCTCAGATTGAGGAGTGCGCACCATGACCCGCGTCTATCTCGAAGAGATGGCTGCGCTTGTCGCAATCGTCCTCTTTTGCGGAATGTTGGCAGTGTGGGGAGCCGCACTGTCATGAGCGATGACCCGTCAGATGCAGAAACGATCCTGAACGCGCTCGACTTTGACACGAATTGGTTACTCGAAGAGTCGAACAAGAACCCATTGCAGTTCTTCGCGCAGGCAGAGCGCCTGTATTCGATCATGAACCGAATGCAGCTCGTCACGAGCCGGTTCGCGCGTGTCTGCAACGACAACAAGGACGAATTTGAACGCGATCTCGACGTGCTGCGGGAGGTTTTGGAGTCATGATATTTACCGTCAACGCAGTCGCATTCGGCTTTGTCGCATCCATTTGGAGCGCTTCAGGTTGGCCTAACATTCTCCTCAAGATGTTTTTCGTCGGCATTACGATAGTAAACTGCGCGCTCGCTGCTCCATTTATTATTGTATTGGTGCAGTCATGACTGCCCGCAAATCGCTGGAATCCGTCCGCCCATGACCAAGGCACCGAGCATCAAAGAGGCGTTGGAGCAGATCATCGCCAAGGTGACCATCGATCCAGGTGACGATACCGTTCACCCTGATATTGGTCACGTACTGGCGCGCGGTTTTCACGCAATGGGGTGGGCAAATCCGCAAGCTGCGTCTTGTGATATGATTGAAGCCGTAGCTTCTGCCCTCCGCCACACCGCGCCGCCAGATACCGGCGCAGGGAAGTCAACTGTCTCGCCTAGCGACGCGCTGACAATTATCAATGGCATGAAGCTATTTGGCTTAGCTTCTGACGGCTCCGATCTTCGTGATTTGGAGACCTATGTTGTGGGGCGAGAACGGCCGCTGTCACTGCCCGATCATGGCGGTGCTGACGCTGGGGTGAACGTGTCCCGAGATGTGTTGCTTACATTGATTTCGGTGCTCGATTGCGCTCTTGGAGACACCGACCCGTCGATAGACCCGGATTATACCGACGACGAGGTCAAGCGAGATTACCCGGTGTTCTGGGTTTGCCAGCAACTCGCCACCCTCTCCCATCAGCCCGCTCCTGTGGAGAAGATTGAACCGCGCGCAGAAAACGATTCTGGCCGATGTTTCATGGCTGCATCAACCATATGCGAGAATATTGCCGATACCGAAGGTGACGTAGGCGGGGGGAAATCAGGTTCTAAGTATTTGGAGGGCGTTTACGACGGAGCTATTCGCTGCGCGACGGTGCTTCGCGAGAAGCTCACTGATCCGCCCGCTCCTGTGCAAGACACCTTCCTGGTAGGAGGCACCGATCTACTGGCGATGTCGGGAGATACAGAAGGCGACCACATCATCAAGTTGCATTTCCGCCGCCGCGCGACGGACAAGGACCGCGCATGGCTACTGGAAGCAATCAACGCTAAAATCGCAGCGGATCGTCAGCCCGCTCCTGCGGCTGCCAATGCCAGCGCAGAGGCAATCACTGAAGCCGACATTCGCGCCCATGTTGGTGGCGGCATGGTGTCGATGCAGAACGTAATTGATGCGGCGAATGCGATACTAGCGACCCGTGCCAGCGCAGAATTGCAGAACGATCTAAGCGAAATGCTCCGTGCGCTCGGTATGTCAGATGCAGCGCAGCCTAGATCGCCGCACGATGTGTTTCAGTCTGCCATATCGGAAATGAAAAGGCAGATTGCCAATGCCAGCGCAGAGGCGCGGTTGAGGCTTTCCGTTTCCGAGCTTATCGAGGAGATGGCAAAGGATTGGGTCGCTAAGAGATGGCGCAAGACCTTTCGTGAGGACTGCAAACAGTTAGTGAAGGTTGCCCTCTCCGCACACCCCCACGGGCCTATCCCGTCTGGTTACGGAGAATACACACCGATCACGGTTGGGAGCTCTACCTCAGAACGCACTGCCGATGTGACGGCAAAGGTCCGTTCAGCCATCAATGGGATTTACGGTCTCGGATACGGCACGTTCGCTGGCGGGTACCAAGACGAATCTATCGAAAAGACGATCAAGAAGATCGTCGCGATTGTTGCTTGCGACAAGCAGGGGGAGCGGTGATGGCAAGATACTACGTTATGACCAGAGCAACCGTAATTCGTTGTCAATGGGTCGAAGCCTCGAACGAAAAGGAGGCCGAGGAGAAATCCATAGAGGCTCCGATCGAGCATGAGGAAGATGAAAGCGAAGAAACGATGTCGATCGTTGAGGCTTCCGGCCCATGATAGCACCGAGCATCCAAGAGGCGTTGTTTAATCTGGTTGAAGCTGTCGAAGCATCAATCGATCTAGACCGCCTACCGAATGCGTTCTTGAAGCGCATAGACGCTGCTAAGGCCTCCCTCGCCACCTTGCAGCCAGACGGCGAAAGGCGGGAAGCGATTGCGCGGTTGCTCTACAAGTCACGAGGCATGTTCGATGACGAAACAGTTCGAATGCACTTCGAATGGTTCCATACGGACAAGACAGCCAGCGCTGAGCATCGGAGTAGCATAATTCATTGCTATCGAGATGCCTACGCCATCCTCGCATCCGGCTTTGTGCAGAACGAAGCGGGCGAACCCACCACTGCCATGATCGACGCGGGCGTTGCGTTTGCGTTGAGCGTCTCGCTGTCAGGTGAATACCGTTGGTCGCAATACGTGGCCGATCTCTACAAGACGATGCGAGCCGCCGCCATCCGCTCCGCCCGCGACGGGGATTCTGAGATATGAGGCTGACAAGAGCGCAACTAGACCTGCTGACACATGCAGTGGCCGCTGGGAAAGCAACGTGCCCTGAGAACTACCGGCCACGTCGCAAGCTCGTCGATCTAGGATACGCCACCGAGCATTATGGGAAATACTCAGACTGGATTGAGCCGACCGACCTTGGCCGCGCCGCACTCGCGCAATCCGTGGAGAAGAAGTGAATGTGCGGCTGCATCGACACAATAAACGCCGAGCGTAAACCAGAAGGGCAAGTGCTGAATGCGACGATGTTCGCACCGCGCCGCCCGTTAATTTCGCTTGTCCGCACCGACAAACATATCATCGAAAATCGCCGATCGAAGCCGGGCTTCTTCGTCGCCACCTTCTGCCCGTTCTGCGGCGAGAAATACGCCTTGGAGGCCGATATCCGCTCCGCACTCGTGCAATCCGTGGAGAAGTGAGATGGGCGACGTAATTGCATCAGCTTTTGCGCTGACGATAGCAGTCACGCTTGTGCTGATACAGCGCGAGATAAGGCTGATGAAAATGAAGCGCCGCGCCCAATCCGAGGACGCCAGCAGAAAGAGGGGCGAGTAGATGGCTTGGGTTTTATTATGGGCTTGGGGCACGACGGCAGGATTCGCGATCTCTGGCGTATCTTCAGAGGAAGCGTGTCACAAGCTCGGCGACCAAATGCGAGCCACGTACACACTTCCTGCGCCGCAGTATCACTGCCTTTCCTATGAAAGGGCTGGCAGATGACCACCCCGCGCGACGCCATTGCTGACCACGCAATCCGTATCTATGGCGCTTTCTGCATAACAATCGGCGTCATCATCGGACTCTTACTGGCGAGGCTCGTATGGCTGTGAAGGATTCTGCCGATGACATTGCTAGACCCAACCGCATCCTTGAAGGTGTTAAAGAGGCGCTTGCCGTAGCCAGGGGCGAACAGCCGGCTGCGAGAATCACGATCGGCGGGCACAAGTATGTTCCCGCCACCCAACTCGACTCGCTCCTCAAAGAACGAGAGGAGCTAACTGACAGGAACGAACAACTTCAACGCACGCTTTTGTCCGAACAAAAGCTATCCTATGGGCTTTCAGTTGAGTTGCGACAATTCCGTGACCGCGCCTCCCAAGCAGAGCAAGAACGAGACGCGCTGCAAGCGAGAGTGAAGGAGTTGGAGGGGGATTTCGCCAAACTCACAGATATGGCCAAGGAATCCGAGGATCTTCGCGGCAAAGCATTACACGCCGCAGAGCAGTGGCAAGACCGCGCCACCCGCCTCCAGCAAGAGCGCGACGAGGCGATAGCGGCGCTGAACGCCATCCTATCTGCAAACGATGATTTCCGTGCTGGCCTGCCACAAGATTGGGAAGGCGACCCACTGCAGGACGCTTGCGAAGCCGCCCGCGATCTTGTCCGCCGTCTCGCGGCCAGTCCTGAGAACGAGTTAAACAATGAACAGTGTTGATTGGGCCAGCGTCTTGATCATTTCATCGATTGTATGGGCGATAGCTGCCGTGAAGGTCACACGCATCATCGTCACACGCGGGAAGGACTGATCCATGAACTTCTCCCAGAGAGCCGTAGAGGCTGCGGCAAGGGCGATCGCAGAGACGCGCGGAGCCATTTGGACGAGGCGGGATCACACCGTATCGGCTAACTTCGATCACGACGCTGCAATAGCGGCATTATCCGCCGCGCTCGCCGTGGATGGGCTGTGCTTGGTACCGAAGGAGCCGACCGAGGGTATGATGGCGGCCGGCGGCAAGAAAGCCGACGATATCTTCTTTAGGGGAGATGGTCGCAAAACGACGACTTTGGACGCGATGAAGGATGTGTGGTCCGCCATGGTCGCCGCCGCAAATGACGGGAAGGATTATTCCCCTCCCCAGGAGAAGATATGACGAGGGGGCTGACCGTTTGGCCGGCTGCTCTGAATTTGGCACAAGCAGCCGAATACTCTGGTCTATGCCCGGAGACATTCAAAGCTGTTTGCCCTGTTAAGCCGATACAGTTCACGCAATCCACACGCGGGAACCGATGGTTACGCGCCAGTCTCGACGAATGGCTTTCCTCGCTCAACCCGAACAAGCAATCTTTCTCTCCGCGTCGTTTCGGGGAGAAGATCAATGGTGGTCAAGGTGCCGCTGAGAGGGCTTAAAATCGTCCGCTCGCGGGGGAAGTGGTACGTCTATCACCGCGCTTCGGGTGACGCCATTGTTCGCGGCTTCGACGGGAGCCGGTCTGACCTTATAGTCCATCTTAGCTCAGCCGAAATAATGAGCGCCTACAACTCGCAGCGCGCCAGAGTGAGGCCATATCCAGAGCAGACGCTCGGATGGCTAGTCAACTGGTTCGAAAACGAGTGGCCGGGGTTTGAAGAACTAGCGGTCGCGACGCAGAAGCAATATCGCGACGCGTTCGCTTATCTTCAGCCTGAGTTCGACGCCCCCCTTAGCACCATCACGACGGCGGCTCTTTATGAGACGCGCGACGGTTGCGCTAAGGCCAAGTGGCCGCGCTTTGCCGACAAGATGATGACCGCTCTGTCCTCGATGTTTACGCAAGCCGTGAAGCGCAAGAAGATGGAGAGTAACCCTGCCCTCGGCATCGAGCGGATGCACAAAAGCGATTCCGCATCAAACCGGGAATGGCGGGCTGACGAGTGGGAAGTTGTTCGTAAGCGAGCGCCGCTGCACTTCGCCATACCAATGATGATCGCCCGCTATGCCGGCCTAAGAGGTCAAACGATCTCGGTTATGACCTGGGGGAATTATCAATCAGACCCTTCTTACCGAAAGTGTCTGAGAATGGTCGTTCGCAAGAATGGGGAGGAAGTCTGGATTCCGGCAGTGTCCGAGTTAAGCGATTTTCTCGACGGCTTAGAAAGGACATCGGTCAAGATCGCCACGCGAGCTGATGGCATGTCGTGGAAACACGAGAAGCAGCTTCAAACTGCCTTCAGTAATTGGCTTAAGGGATTGGAGCGCAGTGGGCTTGTCGGATCAGGACTGACGCTGCATGGCCTGCGCGTGACGTATGCGGCGTGGCTTCGTCGAGAAGGGGCGGACGCGAGCGACGTAGCAGCCGCGCTTGGCGATCGGACGCCGCGCATGGGCGAGCATTACACCCGCCACGTTGAGAAAGAGGCGCGCGTGATCCGCGCCTTTGCGGGACAGAACAAAAACAGATTTGGAAAACGGGAAGGCCGGAAAGGAAAACGGCATACGACGGACGTTAGAAAATAACGTATAATCAATATCTTAATTTCGGTTTCAATAGGTAAGGGAGGGTCTGAGAAACCCTCCCTTGATCGTGTGGGGCCGGATGGATTTCGATGAAAAGAAATCCGACTCCGATCTTCGTGACGGTTGCAACTGCTCGACACATCCGCGGAAACCTGAAGAGAACGCATGACGCGGCGGGATCATAGCCTGCTTTTCGGCGAACCTGGCTCGGTGGTTAATTTAACGTTAACAGCACAATTGCCTGGGGTCGCTGACGCAAAAGCCGCCTCCGGCATGGACGCTGCAACACCGCTCCTGCACAACAGCAAACGGCTGAGGTGCCTTGAAATAGGACAGATTTGTCCGGTTGGACCTCGGTCAGGACGGTTGCATTATGAAACACCCATCGAACCGCACATTCTTCGCGTACTGGGATGAGAAACGTGACGGCGAGCGTGCACCGGACCGCCGCGTCATTGAACCGAGTGCAGTTCGCCAGCTGCTCGGGGACATCTTCGTGCTCTCCTACGAGCCGGAGCGCGGTTATCCGTTCCGCGTTGCCGGAACCCGGATCTGCGCCCTGCTCGACCGCGACCTTAAGGGGGAGAATTTTTCAACACTGTTCGCGGCCGCAAGCCGCGCCCAAATTACCGATATGCTCGGCATCGTGTCCGACGAACTATTAGTCGCGGTCGCTGGTTTGACTGCCACCGAGCGGAACGGATCGCTCGCACACTTCGAACTGCTGCTGCTCCCCTTCAACAATCGCACACATACCCCAACCAGCCTGACCGGGTTGCTGGCGCCGATGCAGCCCAGCCGGCAGCCCGTGATGGACTTCACGCTCACTTCGTGGCGCTATCTGAATCATCCGCCGCAACGTTTCGTCCCGCGCTCACTGAAAAAGCTCGAGATCGCACGCGGATTCATGGTCTACGAAGGATTGCGCTAGAGCCTTCCGAAATGAAGCCGGAGCACCACGTTCTTGGTATTACGAGTCTTTCTCCGAACGAAGCGTTTCGTTCGAGCAGCGCCGAAATCTGGCTGATTTCTTTGTTAGTATTAAACCGCATCATATTGAAAAATATGATATTATAGACGTTTTCCCGGGTCATGCCCGACGGCTGGTCCGGGACTTTCCACGCATCGCTCTCCACGGCACAGAGCCGTTGCACCCACCATGATGTTGCGAGCGTTGGGGATCGTTTTGCATTAAGGTATCACTGTCCCGAGATGGACAAATCGACACAATCCGTAAAAACTCCACGGTAACCGACCGTCCCTAATATTCTCGCGTGTCACACACTCCAACCATTCTTGTCCTCGATTCCGGCCTCGGCGGCCTCACCGTGCTGCGGGAGATCGTCGGCGTCCTCCCCGCTGCACGATATGTCTATGTCGCCGACGACGCCTTCTTCCCCTATGGCCGTCTCAGCGAAGACGAAATCATCGCCCGCGTGGTGCCGCTTGTTGGAGAGTTGATCGGCACCCACGCCCCAGACATCGTGGTGGTCGCGTGCAACACGATGTCCGTCTCGGTTCTGGGGCCCTTGCGCGCCGCCTATTCGGTGCCGTTCGTGGGCACGGTTCCGGCAATCAAACCGGCTTGCGCCGCGTCGAAAACCAAGCGCGTCTCGGTGCTCGGCACCCGGGCGACCGTGCAGCGCGAATACACTCAGGCGCTGATCCGCGATCACGCGCAAGCCTGCACCGTAACGCTTGTTGGCGCGGCACGCCTGGCTTCGTTGGCGGAGGACGCCTTGAGCGGCAAGCCCGTCAGCGACGCCGACATCCTGAGCGAAGTCGCCCCATGTTTCGTTCCGGCGGGCAATGGTGGAGACCTGCGCACCGACGTCGTCGTGCTGGCCTGCACGCACTACCCGCTGTTGCTCGATCGGTTGCTAAGGCTCGCACCATGGCCGGTGTCATGGATCGATCCGGCGCCCGCGATCGCCCGCCGCGTCGCCGACCTGCTGAAATCACTCGCGCCGAGCGCCACCGGCGGCCGCGATTTCCCGCCCGAAATGATCTTTACCTCGGGCCGCTTCGACGCGCTGACGGGCGCGCTCGCGCCGTTCTTCGGCGGCCGCGTCCCAGCCCGACCTGCATCTCATCAGCTGATACCAGAACCTGCGGCAAACCGTTGAAGATTCACGGTTTCACGCGGGATCAAGCCGTTAATCTTCGGTGCAAAGTGATATATCGAAGACTAGCTCCGCGCGGCGTTCGCGTTTAGCGTTCTTCCGGTCGAAAATGACTCCGCTATAGTTTGACAGGAAAGCGGTTTGTCCCTAGAAAACGCCTGCGCGCGGGCCTGTTTTGGCCCGCGTTGCGTTTCGCGACCCGTGGTCCTGCCCGTCAAGCTTATGGGCCGGACCTGTCGGCGGCGGATTTGTCATGATCCCGAAAAGCGGTCTTCCGGTTTTCATCGTGCTCAGATCATCCGCACAGGAGGGCGCGTTTCCTCGATCCACAGAGTTTAACAAGAGGACGCGATGACTAAGCGCAATGAGGCGAAGTACAAAATCGATCGCCGTATGGGCCAGAACATCTGGGGCCGCCCGAAGAGCCCCGTCAACAAGCGCGAATACGGCCCCGGCCAGCACGGCCAGCGCCGCAAGGGCAAGCTCTCGGATTTCGGAACCCAGCTCCGCGCCAAGCAAAAGCTCAAGGGCTATTACGGCAACATTTCCGAACGCCAGTTCTATGCGATCTATGTCGAAGCGACCCGCATGAAAGGCGATTCGGGCGAGAACCTGATCGGCCTGCTCGAGCGCCGCCTCGACACCGTGGTCTATCGTGCGAAGTTCGTGCAGACCATGTTCGCCGCGCGCCAGTTCATCAACCACGGCCACGTCAAGGTGAACGGCCGCAGAGTCAATATTCCGAGCTATAAGCTGAAGGTCGGCGATACCATCGAGGTGAAGGACGCGTCGAAACAGCTCGCACTGGTCCTGGAAGCCAACCAGCTTGCCGAACGTGATGTACCCGATTTCATCGACGCCGATCACAACAAGCAAACCGCGAAATTTACCCGCATTCCGCAGCTTGCGGACGTGCCTTTCGCGGTACAGATGGAACCCCATCTGATCGTCGAGTTCTATTCGCGCTAACTTCACCACCTCGATTTAAAAAAGCCCCGGATCGCTCCGGGGCTTTTTTTGTCCAAGGTCGAAGTGATTAGTTGTCCGGTTCGCTTTTGATGACCTCACCACTCTTGGGATCGACACTCAAATCGTAACGGACGCCCTTAAGATCGGCTTCCAACTCCCAATGGCCATCATCGGCCTCAACCTTACTGAAATTTGTGTATCCCAGGGCGGTTAGCTTCTCGATGACCTGATCGGACTTCATCCAGTCTGCGCCCGGCTGGCCTGCATGGACGGAGCTGATAACCGCCGCCAAAACAAGCATCATCGGCGCTAGGACGATAAAACGCGTTCTCATTCTTGTTCTCCGTGCAAGGTACATGGCTGAGCCAAGAACTGCCCTTGGTCGGGAAGGTTCCTCATAGAAGCTCGTCCGCGCCGTCCCACGCTAACGCAACCGTTAGACTGGTCACGGCGACGTGGCGGGAAAGCGCCTTATCCGCACGGGCTCCGAGGTCCTAGTACTGCTTGCGATGCAGTCGCGATGCCATCCGTTTTGCGGTCACGCGACCTTACGAGTCGCGCCGTCAATGCCGCCGCGACCGGAGATTCTTTGAGCTGCGTTGACGGATGCATCAACGCCCAGCGTGGCGATGTCCGCGACGACAAGGTCCAGTCGCGCTGGACCGACGGCGCGTGAGGCCGCCGTCAGGCCGACGCCGGTGTGTTGAGCGTGATGCCCTTGTCGCCGAGTAGTTTCTGCAACTCGCCAGCCTGGAACATTTCACGGACAATATCGCAGCCGCCGACAAATTCGCCTTTGACGTACAGCTGCGGGATCGTCGGCCAGTTCGAGTAAGTCTTGATGCCGTCACGCAGTTCGGGATTTTCGAGCACGTTCAGGCCCTTATAGCCCACGCCAATGTGGTCGAGAATCTGAACCACCTGCCCCGAAAAACCACACTGGGGGAATTGCGGCGTGCCCTTCATGAACAGCACAACGTCGCTCGACTTCAATTCGCTCTCAATAGTGTCCTTAATGCTCATCCATCACACCCTTTAGCCGCGAGTTACCGGCGCCGCGAACAGCCCGTCGCAGCTCGCTGCTATATATAGTCCGAAACCGTTGGGTAACAAATAAATTGCCGGGAGCATCAGCCTACCGCACAGCGCTTTCTGGGTTGTGAATGGTGCCCGTGAAACAGACCGTCAAGACCGCGCTTTTAGGCCCGGTCGGAGCCTCGGATCTCGTTCCCGGCAATACCCCATTCTATAACTTGCGAACGGATCGTTCCACGGAACCCAATGTCCGGAGCAACGTTCTTTCCCAAACCGGAGATTTCCGTGACGAACTCTGCGTCTGCCGCAGCCGCAATGGCCGCCCCGAACCCGTCGCTATTTTCCGGTTCACGGACATTGGCCGGCCGCCTGACGGATGCATTTCTCGCCGTCCGGAGCGAAACGGAGCGGCGTGCGGAGCCGCTGACGCCGGAAGACCAGATGGTGCAATCAATGCCGGACGCCAGTCCGACGAAATGGCACCGTGCCCATACGACCTGGTTCTGGGAACAGTTCCTGCTCGGGGAGCACAGGCCCGGCTACATTCCATTTCATCCGGACTACGCCTTCCTCTTCAATTCATATTACGTCGGAGTGGGTCCGCGTCATGCCCGCGCCCAGCGCGGCCATCTGACCCGTCCCGGCGCGGAAGAAATCACCGCCTATCGCCGGCAGGTCGACGCCGCGGTCGTCAAGTTCTTTCACGATACCAGCGACAAAATGCTGGCTGGACTGATTCCGCTGATCGAAGCCGGCCTCAACCACGAGCAGCAGCATCAGGAGCTGATGTTGACGGATATCCTGCACGCATTTGCCCAAAATCCGATGACGCCGGCTTACGACGCGTTATGGACATTCGCTGCTCCACACGCCGGCAACGGGTGGACAAGACTGATCGAGGGCATCCACACCATCGGACATCAGGGCGATAGCTTTCATTTCGACAACGAGAAGCCCGCGCACCGCGTTTTGGTCGGCCCGGTAAAGCTCGCGCGCGGTCTCGTCACTAATGCCGAGTGGCTCGCTTTCATGGACGACGGCGGCTATCGCACCGCCAGTTTGTGGTTGATGGACGGCTTCGCTGCGGCGACCGGCGAGGCTTGGGAAGCCCCGGGCTACTGGCGGAAGACGGCCGATGGTTGGCAGGTCATGACGCTTGGCGGCTTGCGGCCGATCGATGCCAATGCTCCGGTCTGCCACGTCAGCTATTACGAGGCCGATGCCTTCGCGCGCTGGAGCGGCAAGCATTTGCCAACCGAGATGGAATGGGAAATCGCGGCCCGAGCCGAACAGCTCGACGATGCGTTCGGCATGGTCTGGCAGTGGACGCGAAGCGCATACTCGCCCTATCCCGGATATCGCGCCAGCCAAGACGCGCTCGGAGAATACAACGGCAAGTTCATGGTCAACCAGCTCGTTCTCCGCGGCTCATCGCTGGCGACCCCGGAGCGGCACAGCCGTGTCAGCTACCGGAACTTCTTTTATCCGCACCACCGTTGGCAATTCACCGGTCTGCGCCTGGCGGACTACGGCGTTTGATCGCTGCCAACTCAAATGCGTTGCGTTGCGCAGGGAGAATGCCATGAATCTGCATGCTGCCGCTTTGGCCGGGGCGCCTGGATCCAACGAACGCACGCGGGCATTCGCGAGTGATGCGATCACAGGATTGTCTCACCATCCGAAACAGCTCCCACCAAAGTATTTTTACGATGCAACGGGCTCCGAACTGTTCGAACAGATCACACGGCTTCCCGAATATTATCCGACACGCACCGAGCTCAGTATTCTGCGTGATCGGTCCGCCGAAATTGCTTCGATCATTCCCACACATGCGGCGCTGGTGGAGTTCGGGGCCGGCGCTCCCACCAAAGCGCGGCTGCTGCTGGCCGCGTGTGAATTTGCCGCCTATGTGCCGGTGGACATTTCGGGTGACTTTCTCAACGCGCAGGCTCGCGGCTTGCGAAAAGACTTTCCACATCTGAAAATCTATCCGGTGACGGCGGATTTTACCGCGCCATTCATTCTACCCGATCAAGTCGCGGCCATGCCGAAAGTCGGATTCTTCCCCGGCTCGACCCTTGGCAACTTCGAGCCTCACGAAGCCAGCCGCTTCCTGCGTGGGGCTCGCAATATCCTGGGTGAAGGCGCGTACATGCTGATCGGCGTCGATCTCGAGAAGAACGAACGGACGCTGTACGATGCCTATAACGATGCCGCCGGAGTCACCGCGCGCTTCAACCTGAACATCCTGGCGCGAGTCAACCGCGAACTCGGCGGCAATTTCGACCTCTCCGCCTTCGCCCATCGCGCGATCTACAATCGGGATCGACACCGGATCGAGATGTATCTCGTTAGCAAGAAGCCGCAGACGGCCCGCTTGCAGGGCCGCAGCTTCTCCTTTCGCGCCGGCGAAAGCATCCACACCGAAAGCAGCTACAAGTATAGCACCGACCGTTTCAACGCTTTGGCGAAGGGCGCTGGTTGGACGCCGATAGCGGCATGGACCGACCCGGAGCGGATGTTTTCGGTTCACGCGCTGATTAGCTGAGGCGGGACTACTCCGGCACGCCGGTCTGCAAAGCCAATGCGTGCAGCACGCCACCCATCTGGCCCTTTAGCGAT
Source organism: Nitrobacter sp. TKz-YC02 (assembly GCF_049852135.1). Classification (NCBI taxonomy): domain Bacteria; kingdom Pseudomonadati; phylum Pseudomonadota; class Alphaproteobacteria; order Hyphomicrobiales; family Nitrobacteraceae; genus Nitrobacter; species Nitrobacter sp. TKz-YC02. Next base: position 1,477,364 of record NZ_CP180728.1, on the reverse strand, counting down.
TGATAGACGATCTGATGCTGCTGCACGCGAGACTTGCCGCGGAACGACTCCGAAATGACGGTTGCCGAGTAATGGTTGCCGTCACCGGCAAGGTCCTGGATCGTCACCTGGGCGTCCGGAATCGCCTCCTTGATCATCGATTCGATTTCCCGCGCTTCCATCGACATCAAAGTGTCTCCTAAATCCGGCCCGTATGGTGGTTCAAACGTTCGCTTTATTTTCCTGCGAGTCAGTCAAGCGAATGAACCAAAACACACTAGAATCATAGAGTTACTAGTATCTTTTTGATTTCGAAATTCGCATCGGAAGCTGCCATGGAGACATGCGAACTTCGGAATCGGGACACTAGCCCGGATCATGCACCGGAATCGCCGTGACGTCTGCTCAACTTAACGCGGTCGCCCGATCCCCGTCACACGCAGATCAGTCTTATATTTGCATGAACCTTCCAACCGCAAGAAAGCGACCGGAAGATACCCGGTCCCGATCACCCGATCATGATGACGCCGAACCCAGGCCGCATCGGGCCGTCCGCGGGCGATTGGATCAAGTCAAGAGCCGGAAGCGTACGGCGTCGGAGGAGATCGAATAGTTCGTTCACGCAGATGGGACCGCGAGGTTTGATGTAGGTCAAGGGCGCGAAGCTCCCGCGCGCGAGGCTTTGGAGAGAATCCGTGGTTCGGCGCGATGCGCAGGCGCCCGCGGCTTTCCTCTCTCGAAGAAGGAGTACGCAAATGTTGCGTCAATTTCTCATCGCTTCGGCAGCCGTAGCCATGCTGCTGGTCACGACCTTCCCCAATGACGCATTCGCCCGTCGTGGCGGCGGTATGCACGCCGGCGGTTTCCACGGCGGCGGCATGCACCGCGGCGGTGCCGTGCATCGCGGCGGCGCGGTTGCAGGTCGGGGATACCGGGGCGGCGCGGCTGTGCGCGGCGGGCACTACGGCTATCGTGGGTACGGCTATCGTGGATACGGCTATCGCGGCTACGGTGTCGGTGCTGCGGCAGTGGGCGCGGCGGCGGTCGGCGCAGCTGCGACGGGAGCCTACTACCGCAGCGGCTGCGGCTACAACGCCTACGGCAGCTGGGTTTGCCCGAATTATGGGTACTGAGCGGCGCGATGCCGCTGGCTTGAGATGTTCGACAACGATGGTGAAGTCATCGGGATGATAACTTGTGCGCTAACCGGAAACTATGGTTAGACCCACCATCGTTGCGATCGTACGCTGCATTGCGTCCTCAGTACAGAAGCTGCCGTACGCCCGCTTCAGCAGCCGTCGGTACATTCGTGCTGAGTTGGGTGACGATGGCCGCGCTGCACTAAATTTCCGGCACAGGCGTGTCCTCTAGCCGGACGTCAGCTTTTCGCCGCCATATAGTCCGGCAGCCAGCTTTCAAAACCGCGCTGCAAGGTCTTGATGTGGACGGCGCGCTCGCCGGCAATCGCGATCTCGTGACCGCCGGTCAGCCCGATCTGAATGCAAGGCACCTCCACCGCCTTGAGCTTGGTGAAAACGCTCAAGAGGTCCCGCTCGTGAACGGTCACGATATAGCGCGCCTGATCTTCGCCGAACCACCACGCGTGCGGCACGATCGCGGCCGCCGCCGCGTCGAGTGCCGCGCCGATGCCACTCGCCATCGCCATTTCCGCCAGCGCGACGAGAAGTCCGCCATCGGAAACGTCATGAACGGCCGTCGCCGTTCCCGCGTGAATCATGCCGCGCACAACATCGCCATTGCGCTTTTCCGCGGCGAGGTCGACCGGCGGCGGCGCTCCCTCCTCGCGTCCACAGATATCGCGCAAGTAAACCGACTGACCGAGCCAGCCTTGTGTATCACCGATCAGCAGGATCGGATGTCCCTCCGCCTTGAAGGCAAGCGAGGCTGACTTGGTGAAGTCATCCAGCAAACCGACGCCGCCGATCGAGGGCGTCGGTAGAATGCCACGGCCGTTTGTCACGTTGTAAAGCGAGACGTTGCCGGACACGACGGGAAAGTCGAGCATACGACAGGCATCGGCGATGCCCTTCAGGCAGCCGACGAACTGGCCCATATTCTCAGGCCGTTCCGGATTACCGAAGTTGAGGTTGTCGGTGATCGCCAGCGGTCGGCCGCCGACCGCTGTGATGTTGCGCCAGGCTTCCGCGACCGCCTGCTTGCCGCCTTCAAATGGATCCGCCTCGCAATAGCGCGGGGTCACATCGACAGTAAGCGCAAGCCCCTTCGGTCCTTCCTCGACGCGCACCACCGCCGCATCGCCACCGGGCCGCTGCACGGTGTTACCACCGATGACATGATCGTACTGCTCCCACACCCAGCGCTTCGAACACAACTCCGGCGAGGCAATCAGTTTTTCCAGCGCATCGACGACGGGCAAAGGCGGCGTAACGTCGCGCGCCTGAATGACGGGCAACTGCGGCGACGGCACATGCGGCCGGTCGTACAGCGGCGCTTCCGACTCAAGCTCCTTGATCGGGAGGTCGGCCATCACATCGCCGCCGTGCTTGACGACGAAGCGCTTGCTTGGCGTGGTGGAGCCGACGATAGCGAAGTCGAGTCCCCACTTTCTGAAGATTGCCTCCGCCTGCTTTTCCTTCTCGGGCTTCAGAACCATGAGCATGCGCTCTTGCGATTCCGAGAGCATCATCTCGTAGGCGCTCATGCCCTGCTCGCGCGTCGGCACGCTATCGAGATCGAGATCGACGCCGAGATCGCCCTTGGCTCCCATTTCCACGGCCGAACACGTCAACCCCGCCGCGCCCATGTCCTGGATCGCGATGACGCACCCGGCATCCATGATTTCGAGACAGGCTTCCAGCAGCAGCTTTTCGGCGAAGGGATCGCCGACCTGAACGGTTGGACGCTTCTCCTCGCTGTCGTCGTCGAATTCGGCCGACGCCATGGTGGCGCCGTGGATGCCGTCGCGGCCGGTCTTGGAACCGAGATAAACAATCGGCATGTTCACGCCCGACGCCGCCGCATAGAAGATCTTGTCGGCATCGGCGAGACCGACCGCCATGGCGTTGACGAGGATGTTGCCGTCATAGCGGGTGTGGAAGCGCACCTGCCCGCCGACAGTGGGAACACCAAACGAGTTGCCATAGCCGCCAACGCCGGCAACGACGCCCGATACCAGATGCCGCGTCTTGGGATGCGACGGATCGCCAAAGCTCAGCGCGTTGAGGCAGGCAATGGGTCGCGCGCCCATGGTGAAGACGTCGCGCAAGATACCGCCGACGCCGGTGGTCGCACCTTGATAAGGCTCGATGTAGCTCGGATGGTTGTGGCTCTCCATCTTGAACACCACCGCCTGCCCGTCGCCGATGTCGATGACGCCGGCGTTCTCGCCCGGCCCCTGGATCACCCACGGCGCTTTCGTCGGCAGTCCGCGCAGATGGATACGCGAGGATTTGTACGAGCAGTGCTCGTTCCACATCGCCGAAAAGATGCCGAGCTCGGTGAAGGTCGGCGTTCGGCCGATCAGTTTCAAAATGCGCTCGTATTCATCCGGCTTGAGGCCGTGCGAAGCTACAAGCTCGGGAGTGATCTGGGGTTCGTTGTTGATCATGGGTCCTGACGCGATTTACCTCCTTAATAAGGAGATCGGATGCGCGGGAAAAGGTCTTTTACCAGCCGATTCCGCGCTTTCCATGGGTTGCGTGGAGCCGAGGCCGAGAATGCCGTCTGGCTAACCTGCACCGAGCGACACGGCAGTGAATAACGCGCGATGCTGACATTATTACGCTACCAGCCGTACAGGCAGTTGCGTCAGCCCCCGTATGCCGAGACGCTTGTGCCACTCGATACTCCTGGCCTGCGTAGCCAGGTGCATGTCCGGAAAGCGCGCGAAAATGCGTTCGAACGCGATGGCCGCCTCCGCCCGAGCAAGTTGGAAGCCCAGGCAAAAATGTACGCCCGTGCCAAAGGAAAGGTGTGGGTTCGGGTGCCGCGTGATGTCGAAACGATGAGGGTGCTCGAATCTGGCAGGGTCGCAGTTCGCGGCCGCGACGAATCCGGCAACCATATCGCCGCGACGGAATTGCCGGCCCTGCCAAGCGAGTTCGCGAGTCACGAAGCGCGGTTTTGTCATCTGGACCGGCGATACGTAGCGCAGGCACTCTTCGACGCAAGTCGGCATCAGGCCCGCATCACGGCGGATCTGATTGAGTTGATCCTCGTGAGACAACAAGGCGAAGAGCCCGCCTGAAATCAAATGGGTCGTGGTTTCCTGGCCGGCACCGAACAGCAGAAAAATCATTGATACCAGTTCGTCCTCGCTGAGGGTCTGGCCAGCGATTTCGGCATCGCGAAGCTCTGCGATCAGTCCGTCGGACAGCGCGCCACCTCCCGATCTCGAACTACGGCGCAAGTAGCGGACAACACTGATCACACCGGGAATGGCGCGGATGACCGCGCCAATACTGGCGGTGTTCTTTAACCCGCTCAACCAGTTCTTGAATCGATCGTGATCTTGATCCGGAAGGCCGAGCATCGCGCAGATGACTGAAAGCGGCAGGTCCCGGCAAAACTCGGACATGAGATCGACCTCGGTCCTTCCCATTAATCTATCGAGAAGACGATCAGCGATGTCGGAAATCATCGGCCTCATCGCCTCTATCGTGCGGCGCGCGAAAGCTTGGTCGACGAGGCCGCGCAGGCGGCGGTGTTCAGGGTCGTCCTGACCAAGCATGTTCTGTGCAAGAAGGCCGATCGTCCTTGGAAGGAACCTCAGTATTCGCGCTTGTGTTCTGCTCCCCGCATTGGTGGAATCGCGCGCGAAGTTCTCGTGATCCTTCAACAGTGCGGCGCAGGCGTCGTGCGTAACAGCCAGATATGTATCGCCGATGATCGGAAATTTTATACGAACAATCGGCCCTTCGGCTCGCATACGGTCAAGCGTCGGAAAAGGATTCGCGTGAAATTCAGGCGAAAGAACATCGAAATCACGCGCCTTGATCATGATTTCATCATCCTCTCCGGAGTAGACGAACGTTGTTCGTCGGCAGAAGCCCAGCCACTCACATGGCCACTAGAGTCTGCCACCGCTTCGAAAACGCTTTAGGACGAGCGGATCAGCGCTCAAGCCGATCTCTGTACGATCCATTCTGAATATGCCTGGCTAATGGCACCGCAATCACCAAACACATGGCTCTCTCAGGAGAGACACAAGGGGCGGCATGTCAGCGGACTGCATCCACGATGCTACGCCGCCCGCTCCAGATGTGCGACGAGCCCTGCAAACAGCCCGCGCCCATCGGTGCAGCCCATAATGTCTTCGACGTGATTTTCCGGATGCGGCATCATGCCGAGCACGTTGCCGCGCTCGTTGATGATGCCGGCGATCGACTGCGCAGCACCGTTGATATTATGCGTATCGCCGACCTCGCCTGACGGCGAGCAATAACGATAGAGAACGCGACCCTCACCCTCGAGGCGACGAATGGTGTCCTCGTCGGCGGCGTAGTTGCCTTCGCCATGGGCGACGGGGACGCGGATCACCTGCCCCGCATTGTAGCCGCGCGTGAACGGCGTATCCGAGCGTTCGACTCGAACATGCACGTCATGGCAGATGAACTTCAGCCGCGCATTGCGCATCAGGATTCCCGGCAAAAGCCCGGACTCGCAGAGAATCTGAAACCCATTGCAGACGCCAAGCACAAGACCGCCATCCGACGCGAAGGCGCGCACCGCGTTCATGACCGGCGAGCGAGCGGCGATGGCGCCGCAGCGAAGATAATCGCCGTAGGAGAAACCGCCCGGCGCCACGACGAGATCGGTGCCCTCGGGAAGAGAGGTTTCCGCGTGCCACACCATCGCGGGCTCGCGCCCGGATACGAGTTGCAACGCGCGCGCCATGTCGCGCTCGCGATTGATGCCGGGAAAGACGAGGACGGCGGATTTCATGTCGTGCGTCGCCTAGCCCAGAACCTCGACGCGATAGTTCTCGATGACGGTGTTCGCCAGCAGCTTGTCGGCGGCAGCCTTGAGCGTGGCTTCCGCCTTCGTCTTGTCGCCGGCGAGTTCGATGTCGAACACCTTGCCCTGACGCACGCTGGCGATCCCCTCGATGCCCAGCGATTTCAGCGCGCCCTCGATGGCCTTGCCCTGCGGATCGAGAACTCCGGTTTTCAACGTGACGGTGACGCGTGCCTTCATATCCAGCTTCTATCTTTGTCCGTCTTCAGGAGGCAGCGAAAACTATCCCTTTACCAGCACCGGGCCGGCGCCGACCGGCCGGTCGTTCTCCATCAGAATGCCGAGCCGTTTCGCAACTTCGGTGTAGGCCTCCAGGAGCCCGCCAAGGTCGCGACGGAAGCGGTCCTTGTCCAGCTTCTCGTTCGACTTGATGTCCCACAGCCGGCACGAGTCGGGGGATATTTCATCGGCGACGACGATTCGCATCATCTCGTTTTCGAACAACCGGCCGCATTCCATCTTGAAATCGACCAACCGGATGCCGATGCCGAGAAACAGCCCGGTGAGGAAATCGTTGACGCGGATCGCCAGCGCCATGATGTCGTCGATCTCCTGCGGCGTCGCCCAGCCGAACGCCGTGACGTGCTCCTCCGACACCATGGGGTCGTTGAGCTGGTCGTTCTTGTAATAGAACTCGATGATGGAGCGCGGCAGCTGAGTGCCTTCCTCGATGCCGAGCCGCTGCGACAGCGAACCCGCCGCGACGTTGCGGATCACGACTTCCAGCGGCACGATCTCGACCTCGCGGATCAACTGTTCGCGCATGTTGAGACGGCGAATGAAATGCGTCGGCACCCCGATGTCGTTGAGGTGCTGGAACAGGTACTCCGAAATCCGGTTGTTGAGGACGCCCTTGCCCTCGATCACCTGATGCTTCTTGGCATTGAACGCAGTCGCGTCGTCCTTGAAGTGTTGAATCAGGGTGCCCGGCTCCGGTCCTTCGTAAAGCACCTTGGCCTTGCCTTCGTAAATGCGACGCCGACGGCTCATTGGGATGTACCGTGTGTTGTTGAAATCCATGAATCTGGTGTGCTCCGAGCGCTTGATGTGACCGTGGCGGAGCTGCCGCGAAAGCCAGGAGTCCTGAACAAGAACAGGAAACAGAACAAGAACCCCAGCCTGTCTGCAACGTAGCCGATTGAGTCACCCCGCACAATCAATGCAGGCCGTCAGAAGCGAAGTTTTACCCGCTGCCTGCGACCTTGCGCCTGTTGTTCCCGGATAGGCCCTTTCCTATCTAGTATCTAACTTAGGAACTCCAACCGGTCGCAGCAACGCGGCCGGTCGGCAGTTTCTTGCAACAACGGAAACCGGACCAGGCCATGAACTCATTCGAAAAGCGTGAAGAGGGTTTTGAGAAGAAGTTCGCCCTCGACGAGGAACACAAATTCAAGGCCTTTGCCCGCCGAAACAAATTGTTGGGCCTGTGGGTCGCGGAGAAGCTCGGAATCACCGGCGACGCCGCCAGCGCGTATGCCAATGAGGTCGTCACCGCCGACTTCGAACAGCCGGGTGACGACGACGTGCTTCAAAAAGTGATGCGCGACCTGACCGCCAAGGGCGTCGCACTCACGGAACAGCAGGTCCGCACGCAAATGGATATGCTATTGGCGGACGCCGTAGCTCAAGTGAAGGCGGGGACGTAAACTTCTCCCGCCTCCCTCATTTTCTCGAATTCGCAACAAAATTTGCCCGCGCCGGCTTTGCGCCAGGCGCGGATCATACAGGGGCGATTCGCAACGCGTTGCCCCTGCTTTTCTTCGTGATGACCACGCCGGTCGAGCGGAGCCGTTTTCTCACGCCTTCTCGAGCTGGTGCTCTACATTACCCCCGGTGGCAGTCCCGGCAGGGGCGGCATACTTGAACGGCAGGAATTTGCCGCACATGCCGATCTTGACGCGATCGCCCTTCGGGCTGGCGACGCGCGAAAGCTCCAGGTCGAAGTCGATCGCCGACATGATGCCGTCGCCAAACTGTTCCTCGATCAGCACTTTCAGCGCCGGTCCGTTGAGCATCACCAGTTCGTACAAGCGGTAGATCAAGGGATCGGTCGGTGGCATCGGCACGCCCGCGCCGCGCACAGGCACCTCGCTGAGCATCGCGGTTTCCGCCTTGGAAAGGCCGAACAGCTTTCCGGCGATCGCCGCTTGCGGCTTGGACAGCCTCATGTGGCCGAGCAGCGAGCTGACGATCAAGATCTCGGAATACCCGCCGATCTCGCCTGCGATGTATGACCAGCTCCATTCCTTCTCGCGCTTGACATCGAGAATCTTTTCCGTGAGGTCGGATCGTTTCATCATCATCTCCCATCTGACTCGAAAGGGCCTGGGACAATCCATTGCAATGCCCGTGCCACGAAGGCGCAGACGGGCCCGGACAGCGTTTGACTTGAGAAATCGGCGCGGACGGCGAGCGATTGATCGGAATTTGCGCAACGAATGCCGCTTATGCAGGCACCCGTCATAGAGCGCGCAGTTCCACGAGGGGAACGTTACCCCTCACCCTCTTGCTCGCGCAGCGATGTAGGATTATATTCCGCATCATGATCCTGCCTCGCACGCCTCCTGCCCTCACCCGCCTTCGCGTGAAACCGGACGAACCGGCCGAGGGGCCACCCGCGATCGACGGCCACCGGCCGCCGGGCCTGCGGCGAATGCACAGCGACTTGACCGTCGCCAAGGTGCGCCGGCTCGTCGAAACCACCGGCCTCAGCTATCGCGAGATCGGCGAGAAGGTCGGCATTCCCCACAGCAATATTACCGGCTGGAAGCGTGACCACGGCTGGCAGCGACCGCCCCATGCGCCGCGCCACAAGGACATGATCCCCACGGCGCGCGCGGGGCGGCGGCTGAAGCTGCGCAAGCTGGCCGAACGGCTGAGGGCGCTGGCCGAGCGCGCCGTGCGCGAACTGGAAGACGCGCCGAACGTCGACGTCGAGGAGATGATGCGGGCGTTGCAGGTCTTGAAGATGGCGCGGCTCGAGGTGATCGGCGGATACCGGCGACGCAAATCGCTGGGCCTTGCGGAAACCGGGCGTGACCGGCTTTCGCGCGACGAAGCCAATCCGCGCCGCGCTCAAGGACTTGCACCGCGGCGGCGTCGACATCGACCGCGCCCCGCAGGAAGCACTGGACCTCGTGATCGATGCGAATATGCCGGTGGAGGAGGATCACCCGGCGCTAAGGGAGCGGGGGAAAAGACCGTGATGAAAAGGAATAAAGCCCGCTTTTCCCTAGCACGTCAGACTCGTCCTCCAGTCCCATCCAATGGTCGGCTGAGATCGCGCGGCAGTTGCGCCGCCCACTTCAAAAGACCCTCAAGAACTGGAACGACGTCGCGCAGCTGTTGCGCATCAAGGACGCCATACAGCATCGTATCAACGCCCTCGGGAAGTTTGCCATAGACCCTTCTGTAATCAATCGCGCTTTTCGTCATAAAAATATAAGCGTTGTCGTCGGGAAAACGCCGCGCCACGAAATGCGCCAACAAGTTACGCACTCTACGATACGATTCTATTTCCTCTAATGCGAACTTATTCGACCCAATCCAGATTGGTGATAACTGAATGACCTCGGCTACCCGAGCACTTGTGAGCCTCTGCGTCTTTCCAGCCAACGGAGCTAACATGCCCTGCTTATCCATTATCTCCATTACGTGATGCAGGATAAAATCAAAGACACTGTAGATGTGAATGATCCTAGCAAACAGCGCATAGTCACCATCCCCTAATTTCGGCCAATCGAAGATCTGTTCAGCCTCCGTCTCCTCGACAATCTTTCGAAGGGCCAGCGTACGAGGTGTCTCTGTTGAGTCGGGAAGTGACATCAGATGTTGCTAGCTAAGATCGGTTAAGTGCCAAGCACCGTCATCGGCGCTAACCCAACTCACGGGTCTAGCTAGTTTGCGAGAAATATTTGAATGCTGTTTCAGGCGTCATGGTCGCGATTTTTGTCACCAATTCGTCTGGAACTTGCCTGCCCTCAATTTTATCTGTTGGATGCACGCCGACCATTCTCAAAATGCGGATCGACTTGTTGGTACGCTTTTCCGGGTCAGCCCATGTTTTTGAACAAGCGTGTCGCAGAGCATCCTTTGCGCTAGAATAGCACGGAGAATTGAGTGCCTGCATTATCAAGCCGCGCAAGTAGCTCTCGATCTCAAGTCCGACCAACAGTTGCTGATCAAAATGCTTAACTGCTGTATGTGTCAGGCTAATTACGCTTGCCGCATCTTTAAACGACGGAGCTTCATTTGCTCGATATCTAGACACTAGCGCGTCTATATTTAGCCCGCGATGTTCTTCAGCAAGCTTGATGGAATACCCTAGAAGCTCTTTCAGTTCGGTTCCGGCGATGGTCTCACTGGCCAGCGAATGAACGCGGCGATTTCTCCAATCGATCGCCAGTTTCAAAAACAGCTCCTGCCGTCTCTCGAGAGGTGTGAGATAGTTCGAAAAGATCTCCAATCTTTTAGAAACCTTCTGCCCTGCCCCATCCATTGCCGACGCAAATTCAGGAGTCGGAAGCGCTATCGGACTCTTTCGTGCCTGCATCATGTAGGCATCCAGCGAGTCAATGGCCCGAACAAGCGAAAGATCGAGGGCGAATTGACGGCTTCGCTCGGCTGACCTCTTAACGTCGTGCGGCTTCCATGAGGTGCGAAACTCATCATCGAGCGTGGCGATACCGTCCCTGACGGAGCTGAGACCAACAAGCAACGTAATCAGAAAATGGTTGGCTTGCCCCAAAAGGTCTTTGAATGCCGCCCGAGCGTGTGTGCGCTTTAACTCATACATAGGCTGTGCATCGCGCGCGAATTGAACGCGCCCGTCCGCTTTAAGGGGGCATTTAGAGCCCATTGAAGGCGGTGCTCAACCTGAGCTGCGACGCGAAGAAACTGTAAGCGGCTGTTAGATTGAAAACAACCGAATTTGCGGATGAGAATTTGGATCGAGGGATACGTCCCTAATCGACGTTTACCCACCTCCAGATTGTTAGCGGTCATTTGACAGCAATAATTTCAGGCCCCCCCCCATCCTCCCCACCAGATCATCCAGCACGCGCGCCAGATCGCTCTCCACCGCCACCGCCTCGATCTCCACCACGCGATAGCCGCGCTCGGCCAGCCACGCACTCCGCGCGGCGCGGTCGCGCGCGATGGTGTCGCTCTCGTCCGCATTCACCAGTTCGATCGCAACGCGCTGCGCGAACGACACGAAATCCGGGATGTGACGGCCGACCGGGGTTTGCCGCTTGAACTGGCCGGCGAAGCGACGGTCTCGTGTCAGCGCTTGCCACAGGATGCGCTCGGCATCGGTGGGATTTCGTCTGAGCAGCCGCGCCAGTCCGCGCACCGTGCTGCTGCTGTCCGCGGACGCCCCGCCCGCCCCCTGCTCGGCCAGCAGCGCCCGCAGCCGCGTCGCCTGCGCGCCGTCGAGCACGCCGCCCTTGGCCGGTCCCTTACGCCCTTCCGCAATCGCCATCACCACGCCGTGCAACGTGTGCATGTCCTGCTTGGTCGGCTCCATGCGGGTGAAGATGTTGCGCAGGTTGACGAGCATGGTGTCGCGCTTCTCGGCCGGGCGCAGGAATTCCACCTTGTCGAGTTCGCTGACAAGATTGTCGAAGAACGCCTGCATCTGGTGTTGGGAGGCCCGCTCCGAGCGTTCCGGCATCGCGAACGGTAACTCGCCGCGCGTCACCAGCTTGAACCATTCGTAACCCATCAGCAGCACGGCCTGCGCCAGGTTGAGCGAGGCGAAACCCGGATTGACCGGATAGGTGATGATGCGGTCGGCCATCGCCACCTCCTCGTTCAACAGGCCGGCGCGCTCGCGGCCGAACAGGATGCCGACGTGGCCGCCGGCCGCGATCTGCGCCGTCGCCTCAACCGCCGCCGCTTCCGGCGCCGCCACCGGCTTGGCCTGATCGTGGGCGCGCGCGGTAGTCGCGAACAGCAGCGTGCAGTCGGCGACAGCCTCGGCCACGGTGTCGAACAGTTCGACGCGCGTGAGGATGTGGTCGGCGCCCGCCGCCGCGCGCTGCGCCGCGATGTTGGGCCAGCCGTCGCGCGGATTGACGATGCGCAGCCGCGTCAGGGCGAAATTGCCCATGGCGCGCGCCGCCATGCCGATGTTCTCGCCGAGCTGCGGCTCGACCAGAATGACGGTGGGGCCAACGGCGTCGATGCCGGTTTTCGTCCTGTCGGTGCCGGACATCTTGCCTCGTGTTTCAGTTCAAGCTGAGATTCTGGTTCAACGGCGCGGCGGCCCAAGTCTTCGATTGCGCCTATACAACTTTTTCTCAAGTGAAATAATGAGTTTATGAAGCATCTTGAATTTCCGGCGGAAGGTGAGAGCCGGTCGCCAAGTCCGGCTTCCGCCTGCGCTGTCGCGATGCTATAGCCCGAGCCTTCCAGGCTGCCCCTCCAAGCGCTTTATCCCGAAAAGGCCCGAGCCCCCATGGCAAAAATCAAGGTGACCAATCCCGTCGTCGATCTCGACGGCGACGAGATGACCCGGATCATCTGGCAATACATCAAGGACAAGCTGATCCATCCCTTCCTGGATATCGACCTGATGTATTTCGACCTCGGGATGGAGTCGCGCGACAAGACCGACGATCGGATCACGATCGAGGCGGCCGACGCCATCAAGAAAGTGGGCGTCGGGGTGAAATGCGCCACCATCACTCCCGACGAAGCGAGGGTGAAGGAATTCGGCCTCAAGCACATGTGGAAGTCGCCGAACGGCACCATCCGCAACATCCTCGGCGGCGTGATCTTCCGCGAGCCGATCATCTGCAAGAACGTGCCCCGCCTCGTCCCGGGCTGGACCAAGCCGATCATCATCGGCCGCCATGCCTATGGCGACCAGTACCGTGCCACCGACATCAGGTTTCCGGGCAAGGGAACGCTGAGCATGAAGTTCGTCGGTGAGGACGGCACGGTGATCGAGCGCGAGGTGTTCAAGACGCCCGGCCCCGGAGTCGCGATGGAAATGTATAATCTCGACGATTCCATCATCGATTTCGCGCGCGCCTCGTTCAATTACGGCCTGCTGCGCGGCTACCCGGTCTATCTGTCGACCAAGAACACCATCCTCAAGGTCTATGACGGCCGCTTCAAGGACATCTTTCAGGATATTTACGACCGGGAGTTCAAGAAGAACTTCGAGGCCAAGGGCCTGACCTACGAGCATCGTCTAATCGACGATATGGTGGCCTCGGCGCTGAAATGGTCCGGCGGCTACGTCTGGGCCTGCAAGAATTACGACGGCGACGTGCAGTCGGACACGGTGGCGCAAGGCTACGGCTCGCTCGGCTTGATGACCTCGGTGCTGCTGACGCCGGACGGCCAAACGGTCGAAGCCGAAGCCGCCCATGGCACCGTGACCCGACACTATCGCGAGCATCAGAAAGGCAAGGAAACGTCGACCAACTCCATCGCCTCGATCTTCGCATGGACGCGCGGCCTGTCGCATCGCGCCAAGCTCGACGACAATGAGGCGCTGGCGAATTTCGCAACCACGCTCGAAAAGGTTTGCGTCGACACCGTCGAGTCCGGCTTCATGACCAAAGACCTCGCGCTCTTGGTCGGCCCCGACCAGCGCTGGCTCTCCACCACCGGCTTCCTCGACAAGGTGGCTGACAACCTGACCAAGGCAACGGGAGCGGCCTAGAGCATCATTTGGCTTCTGATTGAATCAGAAGCTAGGCTCTAGATGTGCGCGCAGACCCCCGGTTACGCGCCCATCGCCGCGGCGATGGCGTCGAGCGCTGCGCCCGCCTTTGCCCCATCGGGTCCGCCGGCCTGCGCCATGTCCGGCTTGCCGCCACCGCCCTTGCCGCCGAGCACCTCGGACGCCTTGCGTACCAGATCGACCGCCGAGAAGCGGGTCACCAGATCGGGTGTCACGCCGACGACCACGCTGGCCTTGCCGTCATCGCTGGTCGCGACCAGCGCGACGACGCCTGAGCCGAGTTGCTTCTTGCCCTGATCCGCGAGGCTCTTGAGATCCTTAATCTCGATGCCTTCAACCGAACGCGCCATCAGCTTGATGCCGCCAACATCGCGCACGCCCGCCGCGCCCGACGTTGCATTTGCGGTCCCGCCGCCGCCCATGGCGAGCTTTTTGCGCGCCTCGGACAATTCACGCTCGAGCTTCTTGCGTTCCTCCATCAGCGCCGTGATCCGCGCCGGCATGTCATCGAGCGTAGTGCGCAACTCGCCGGCCGCAGCTTTCGCAAGCTGGATGGAGTCGTTGGCGTGACGACGCGCATGATGCCCGGTCAGCGCCTCGATGCGGCGCACGCCGGAGGCGACCGCGCTCTCGCCAGTCACCGAGATCAGGCCGATATCGCCCGTGCGCTTTACATGGGTGCCGCCGCAGAGCTCCACCGACCAGCCCAGCGCATTGCTCGCCGCGCCCTGCCGTCCCGTGCCGCCCATGGACACCACGCGCACCTCGTCGCCGTACTTTTCGCCGAACAGCGCCCGCGCCCCGGCCTCGCGCGCGTCATCCACCGCCATCAGCCGCGTGGTTACCTCGCCGTTCTCGAGCACGACATCGTTGGCGATGTCCTCGATCCGGCGCAGCTCGTCCGCGCTGATCGGCTTGTTGTGAACGAAGTCGAAGCGCAGCCGCTTATCGTCAACAAGCGACCCCTTCTGAGCAATGTGATCGCCGAGCACTTGACGCAAAGCTTCGTGCAGAATGTGAGTCGCGGAATGGTTGGCCCGGACGGCCGACCGTCGTTCATGATAAACATCGACACGCACGGTATCATCCACCTTTAAGAGTCCGTGTTCGCGCCCGATATGGTGAACTATAAGATCACCAGCCTGCTTTTGTGTGTCGATTACTTCTGCGAGAAGCTGCGCACTGTTCGCGTCCGAACGGAATATTCCGCGGTCGCCCACCTGACCACCGCTTTCCCCGTAGAATGGAGTCTGATTGAGAACGATCCTGCCACCGTAACCCGGTTCAAGTTGTGTGACTTCCTCGTCTCCTCGGACAATTGCAATAATCTGAGCTTCTGCGCTCTCTGTCTCATAGCCAAGAAATTCGGTCGCACCGAACTTTTCGCGCAAAGCAAACCAGACAGCCTCGGTGGCCGTTTCGCCAGACGAAAAGCGAGCCGCCCGCGCCTTGGCCTTCTGCTGTTCCATCGCGTCGGTGAACGACGCGATGTCCACGCCAATGCCGCGCGCGCGCAACGCGTCCTGCGTCAGATCAAGCGGGAAGCCGTAGGTGTCGTATAGCGTGAACGCGGTCTCGCCGTCGAACATGTCGCCTTTCTTCAGCGACACGCTCTTCTCGTCGAGAATAGAGAGTCCGCGCTCCAGCGTCTTGCGGAAGCGCGTCTCTTCGAGCCGAAGCGTTTCCTCGATCAGCGGCCGCGCGCGCTGCAACTCGGGATAAGCCTCGCCCATCTCGCGCACCAGCACACCCACCAGCCGCCACATCATCGGCTCCCGCGCGCCGAGCAACTGGGCGTGGCGCATCGCGCGCCGCATGATCCGGCGCAGCACGTAGCCGCGGCCTTCGTTCGATGGCAGCACCCCGTCGGCGATCAGGAACGAGGACGCGCGCAAGTGATCGGCGATCACACGCAGCGACGCCTTCATCGGGCCTTGCGGGTCGGCGCCGGTCAGATCCGCCGCAGCGCGGATCAGCGCCACAAACAGGTCGATGTCGTAATTGTCGTGCTTGCCCTGAAGCACGGCGGCCACGCGCTCGAGCCCCGCGCCGGTGTCGATTGACGGCTTCGGCAGGTTCAGGCGGCTGCCATCGGGCAGTTTCTCGTATTGCATGAATACGAGATTCCATATCTCGACGAAGCGGTCGCCGTCCTGGTCCAGCGACCCCGGAGGCCCGCCGGGAATCTTGTCGCCATGATCGTAAAATATCTCCGAGCACGGACCGCACGGACCGGTGTCGCCCATCTGCCAGAAATTGTCAGCGCCACTGATACGGATGATGCGCGATTCCGGCAGGCCCGCGATCTTCTTCCACAGCTCGAACGCCTCGTCGTCGTCGATGTAGACGGTGGCGGTAAGCCTGTCCTTCGGAAGTCCGAACTCCTGGGTGACAAGCTTCCATGCGAGTTCGATAGCGTGGTCCTTGAAGTAGTCGCCGAACGAGAAGTTGCCGAGCATCTCGAAAAAGGTGTGGTGCCGCGCGGTATAGCCGACATTGTCGAGATCGTTGTGCTTGCCGCCCGCGCGCACACATTTCTGCGAGGTGGTGGCGCGCTGATAGGGCCGCTTTTCAACGCCCGTGAAGACGTTCTTGAACTGCACCATGCCCGCGTTGGTAAACATCAGCGTCGGATCGTTGCGCGGAACCAGCGGGGACGAGGGCACGATGTGGTGGCCGTTAGCCGCGAAGTAATTCAGAAACGCCGACCTGATGTCGTTAACGCCGCTCATTGTGTTCCATTGCGTCAAAAAGGGCTCGCGACCCTGAGCATGTATTCCGCAAAAGTGGATACCGATTTTGCGGTCAGAGTACGCGCAAGTTAAACTCGTATTGTGTCCAGCGACCGCTTTTAGACGTGGGTGGGCAGACTGTCCAGAAAGTGTGCAGGAGGATCAGAGGCTTGGCCGGGTCCCAAATAACATCCGTTGAAAGATGCTGCACTGCGTTGACAACCTTGTTCAAACCGTATTTTCCTCATATCTGCTTATTAAGTCGCGCCGGGAGAGATCGGCCGCTTCGGAAATGGAAGCAGGCCGGCGCCGAAGGAGCAACCGCCCCGGAAACTCTCAGGCAAACGGACCGCGCGACTGGTTACATCTGGAAAGAGACCCCCGGGCCCTAGCCGGAGGGGTCCGCCGACGGGATAATACTCTCAGGCACAGCGACAGATGGGGTTTCTACAGGTTTTCAGGGAATTTTCCCTGTCAACCACGAGGACCCCTGATGGCGACGCATGTTTCCGAAGCGCCGACCCTGCAAAAAACGCCCCTGCACGCCCTCCACCGGGCACAGGGCGGCAAGATGGTTGCGTTTGCAGGCTATGACATGCCGGTGCAGTACGCCTCCGGCGTGCTGAAGGAACATCTCCATACCCGCGCCGGAGCTGGCCTCTTCGATGTCTCGCACATGGGCCAAATCGCGCTGCGGCCGAAATCCGGCAACGTCAGGGACGCCGCGCTGGCGTTAGAGCGGCTGGTGCCGCAGGATATCGTGGCGGTCGCATTGGGACGGCAGCGCTATGCCCAGTTCACCAATGCGGCTGGCGGCATACTCGACGACCTGATGGTGGTCAATCTCGGCGACCACCTGTTCCTGGTCGTTAACGGCGCCTGCAAAGCCGCCGACGAAGCTCATCTGCGCGAGCACCTTTCCGAAGTCTGCACCATCGAGGTTCTGGCGGATCGCGCGCTGGTCGCGCTGCAGGGTCCGAAGGCGGCGTCCGCGCTGGCGAAGATATGTCCTGAAGCTCCGGCGATGCGCTTCATGGATGCCGGGGCGCAGAGGGTGCGAATCGCTGGCGACACCGTGGACTGCGTGGTCTCGCGTTCGGGCTACACCGGCGAGGACGGTTTCGAAATTTCGATTCCTGCGGTTCAGGTCGAGGACATGGTGTCGGCATTGCTTGACGATCCCAACGTGATGGCGGTCGGACTTGGCGCTCGCGACAGCCTGCGACTGGAGGCCGGCCTCTGCCTTTACGGTCACGACATCGACGCAACGACAACGCCAGTCGAGGCCGCCCTGGAATGGTCCGTGCAAAAAAGCCGGCGGAACGGTGGCGCGCGCGCGGGCGGTTTTCCCGGCGCAGATGTCATTCTACCCCAGTTCGAGCAAGCTGCGCCGCGCCGCCGCATCGGGCTGAGGCCGGAAGGCCGCGCCCCCGTGCGCGAGGGCGCGCTGCTGTTCGCTGATGCAAGCTCCGTCGATCCGATTGGCACGGTGACATCGGGCGGCTTCGGACCAAGCCTGAACGCGCCGATCGCGATGGGCTATTTGCCGACATCACATGCCGCCACGGGCAGTCTCGTTTTTGCAAACGTGCGCGGACAACGGCTGCCGCTGCGGGTATGCGCGATGCCTTTCGTCTCACACAATTACAAGCGTTGAGGATTTGTCATGACCGTTTTGTATACCACCGATCACGAGTGGCTCCGCATTGAGGGAGATACTGCAACGATCGGCATTACAGGCTACGCGCAGTCACAGCTTGGAGACGTCGTCTTCGTCGAGCTTCCGAAAGTCGGACGCCAGCTTAAGAAGACCGAAGCCGCGGCGGTGGTCGAGTCGGTCAAGGCGGCTTCAGACGTTTATGCGCCGATTACGGGTGAAGTCCTGCAAGTCAATGACGCACTCGGCGCAGAACCTGGACTGGTCAATACCGACGCAGAAGGTAAGGCGTGGATCTTCAAACTCAGGATCGCCGACAAGAGCGAACTCGAAGGTTTGATGGACGAGGCAGCCTACAAGGCGCACACGGCGTGAGCAATTTATCCTGCCTGGCACAAAGCCCGGCATGACGCATTCATAACTTTATTCAGGCATCTAAGGAGCCTTTCAAATGATCGCCCGTGAAGAGCCCGCTACGACCTTCGCGCGTCGCCATATCGGTCCATCGTCACGCGATATCGCTGCAATGCTGGAAACCGTGAGCGCGAAGAGCCTTGAGGCTCTGATGAACGAGGCACTGCCCTCGTCGATACGGCAGGCTGCGCCGCTCGATCTCGGTCAGGGCTTCAGCGAAACCGAAGCGCTGGCGCATATGCAAAGCCTCGCCGCGCAGAACCAGCCGTTCACGTCGCTGATCGGGCAAGGCTATTCCGGCACGATCCTGCCAGCGGTGATCCAGCGCAACATCCTGGAAAATCCGGCGTGGTACACGGCCTATACACCCTATCAGGCTGAAATCAGCCAGGGCCGGCTGGAAGCGCTATTCAATTTCCAGACCATGATCTGCGACCTCACTGGCCTCGATGTCGCCAATGCATCGCTGTTGGACGAAGCAACGGCGGCGGCGGAGGCAATGGCGCTGGCGGAGCGCGCATCATCGGTGAAAGCAAAAGCGTTTTTTGTCGATCACGACGTGCATCCGCAGACCCTTGCCGTGCTGCGAACCCGCGCAGAACCGCTAGGCTGGACGCTCATCACCGGCGATCCGCTGCGCGATCTCGACAAAGCGGACGTGTTCGGCGCGGTGTTGCAATATCCCGGCACATCCGGCGTCGTACGCGATCTGCGCCCGGCCATCGCCGCGATCAAGGCGAAAGGTGGCCTTGCAGTGGTCGCAGCCGACCTGCTGGCGCTCACGCTGCTGACCTCGCCCGGCGAACTCGGCGCTGACATAGCCGTCGGCTCCGCGCAGCGCTTCGGCGTGCCGATGGGGTATGGCGGTCCACATGCCGCCTACATGGCGGTTAGTGACGCGCTGAAACGGCTGCTGCCCGGCCGCATCGTCGGTCTGTCGGTGGATTCACGCGGGGCGCCGGCCTATCGCCTTGCTTTGCAGACCCGCGAGCAGCACATTCGCCGCGAGAAAGCCACCTCCAACATCTGCACCGCGCAGGTGCTGCTGGCGGTGATCTCCTCGATGTATGCGGTCTATCATGGTCCAAAAGGACTGGCGCAGATCGCGCGCACCGTGCATCGACACACCGCGACGTTGGCGGCGGGATTGACGAGGCTCGGTTTCGCGCCCCTGAATAGTACAGCTTTCGACACGCTGACCGTGAACGCCGGCGAACGGCAAGGCGAAATCGCTTACCGCGCAAGCAGCCAGGGCATCAACTTCCGGATCAACACAGACGGCACCCTCGGCATCGCGCTCGACGAACTCACGATACCGGAGACTGTCGAAGCGGTGTGGCGCGCATTTGGCGCTACATTCTCTTATGCCGACGTCGAAGCGCACGCTCCCGATTTGCTGCCGGCCGATCTCAAGCGCAAGACACCCTATCTGACCCACCCGGTCTTTCAGGAACACCGCTCCGAAACGGAGCTGCTGCGCTACATGCGCAAGCTCAGCGACCGCGATCTCGCGCTTGACCGCGCAATGATCCCGCTCGGCTCCTGCACGATGAAGCTCAACGCCACCACCGAAATGATTCCGCTGACGTGGGCAGCTTTCGCGAACCTGCACCCGTTCGCGCCGATGGAGCAGGCGGAAGGCTATCACATACTGTTCGAAAACTTCGAACAATGGCTGCGCGACATCACCGGCTACGACGCGATCTCGCTGCAGCCGAACTCCGGCGCACAGGGTGAATATGCCGGGCTTCTGGCGATCCGCAGTTATCATGCGGCACGCGGCGAAGGGCACCGCACGGTGTGCCTGATTCCCTCCTCGGCGCACGGCACCAATCCCGCCTCCGCCAACATGGCCGGCATGGACGTCGTGGTGGTGACTTGTGATACGCGCGGGGACGTCGACGTCAACGATTTGAAGGAAAAGGCGGCGCAGCACGCCGATCGTCTCGCCGCCATCATGATCACCTATCCGTCGACACACGGCGTGTTCGAAGAGCACATCCGCGAAATCTGCGACATCGTGCATGGCCACGGCGGACAGGTCTATCTCGATGGCGCCAACATGAACGCGCAAGTCGGCCTGTCACGGCCCGGCGACTACGGCGCCGACGTCAGCCATCTCAACCTGCACAAGACCTTCTGCATCCCTCACGGTGGCGGCGGACCGGGTATGGGCCCAATCGGCGTGAAGGCGCATCTCGCACCTTTCCTGCCCGGGCACCCCGAGACCGACGGCGCAACGCCGTCCGCGGTCGGACCGGTTTCGGCGGCGCCGTTCGGCTCGGCCTCGATCCTGACCATCTCCTACATTTACATGCTGATGATGGGCGGCGAAGGCCTGACGCGAGCGACCGAAGTCGCGATCCTCAACGCCAACTATATCGCACAGCGGCTCGACCCGCATTTCCCGGTGCTGTATCGCAACGTCAAGGGACGGGTCGCGCATGAATGCATCATCGACCCCCGCGCACTGAAGGCCAAAACCGGCGTCACCGTGGACGACATCGCCAAACGGCTGATCGACTACGGCTTCCATGCCCCGACCATGAGTTTTCCGGTGCCCGGCACGCTGATGATTGAGCCGACCGAATCCGAATCAAAAGCGGAGCTGGATCGATTCTGCGACGCCATGATCGCGATCCGGCACGAGATTGCCGAGATCGAGGCGGGCCGCTGGAAAGTCGAGGCATCGCCGCTGCGCCATGCACCACATACCGTGCATGACATCGCCGACGACGCCTGGTCACGGCCCTATAGCCGAGCCCAAGGCTGCTTCCCGTCCGGAACCTCGCGGTCGGATAAATACTGGTCTCCGGTCGGACGGGTCGACAATGCCTATGGCGACCGCAATCTCGTCTGTTCCTGTCCACCCATCGAAGACTACGCGCAAGCCGCGGAGTAGAAGATCACAGGCTGTATTCCGCTCAACGTTCTCATCCTTCTCCCTTTGGGAGAGGGATGAAGGATGAAGGATGAAGGATGGCAAAGCCGGACGCTGGGGATGTCGGCAACTCAACATCCACAGCGCCCGTCTTTTCCAAGAGGCGCGACATAAATTTCCACGAAAGATTCCCGTCTTCGCGGATCGCACCAACCCGACTCGCACGAGCCCGGGGTCTTGGAAACTCACCTCAGAGTCCTTCATCGTTTTACGGAACGGTGAAAGACTCCATCTATTGACTAGACGCGTTTTCTCACGCGAACCGCTATCCACTTCGCTCGAAAACGCTTTAGCCGGTCGACCTAAGCGTTCTCGGCAGAAAATGTTCTCGGCTTGACCCGGACCCTTCCGTGTTCGGTGGAAAACGCGGCGATCAACATCATCGAGCGCGCTTGTGCTTCCGTGGGAACGAAAGACTCAATCCTCCGCTTCCGTCTCGTCATCGTCGGTGTCGCGCTCAGGGCTGCCGGCCAGAATCTGCTCGGCGATCAGTCCTGAATTCTGCCGAATAGCCGTCTCGACCTTGGCGGTGATGTCGGGATTGGCCCGCAAGAACGCTTTCGCGTTTTCGCGGCCCTGCCCCATACGCTGACTGTCGTAGGAGAACCAGGCGCCGGATTTTTCAACGATGCCGGCCTTGACGCCAAGATCGAGGATTTCTCCCATCTTGGAGATGCCCTCGCCGTACATGATGTCGAACTCGACCTGCTTGAAGGGCGGCGCCAGCTTGTTCTTCACGACCTTGACGCGGGTCTGATTGCCAACGACCTCGTCGCGTTCCTTGATCGCCCCGATGCGGCGGATGTCGAGGCGCACGGAGGCATAGAACTTCAGCGCGTTGCCGCCGGTTGTCGTCTCCGGCGAACCATACATCACCCCGATCTTCATGCGGATCTGGTTGATGAAGATCACCATGGTGTTGGACTTGTTGATCGAGGCGGTAAGCTTGCGCAGCGCCTGGCTCATCAGCCGCGCTTGTAGCCCCGGCAGCGCGTCACCCATCTCGCCCTCGAGTTCGGCGCGCGGCACCAATGCCGCAACCGAGTCGATGATCAGCACATCCACAGCGCCCGAGCGCACCAGCGTATCGGCGATTTCCAGCGCCTGCTCGCCGTGATCGGGCTGCGATATCAGGAGGTCGTCGACATTCACACCGAGCTTGCGGGCATAGACCGGATCAAGCGCGTGCTCGGCGTCGATGAAGGCGCAGATGCCGCCCTTTTTTTGCGCCTCGGCGACCGCATGCAGCGCCAGCGTGGTCTTGCCCGAGGACTCCGGACCGTAGACCTCCACGATGCGTCCCTTGGGCAGGCCGCCGACGCCGAGCGCGATGTCGAGGCCGAGCGAGCCCGAGGAAATAACCTCCACATCCATGGACTTGTCGTTCTTGCCCAGCTTCATCACCGAGCCCTTGCCGAACTGACGCTCAATCTGTGACAGCGCGGCGGACAGGGCCTTGGACTTATCCATGGAGGATCCTTCGACGATACGCAGGGCAGCTTGGGACATAGGCCGGCTCCTTATGAACGGGATTCGCGGGCGGGACAACGAATGGCGCCGTGGTTGATCGGATGGAAAATATGTACCCTATTTGTTCTAAGTTCGCAATATGTTCTTTCGCTAGGTACTGGCCTGTTTTAACCCTAGTGGCCTAGTTTGATTTTGGGAGTGGCCTAGTTTGAAGTGGGCAGAGATGCCTCTGCCCTTTTTAAGGCAGCCGAATCAAATATTCGACGCCTCCACACTGCAAGGAGGCATCATGACTTTCATCATTGTTGCAGGAATTGCGCTCGCCGGCGCGGTTGGTTTTATCTCCACCAGATCACGTTGCACGATGTGCAGAGACGGATGGGGTAGCAGCAGTACAGGTAAAGGAACCTGCTCTTGGCATGGTGGTATTGATCGCTAACCTTGAGAGGCCGCCTCAGTGGGCGGCCTCTTTCAGTTCTTCGCTTCGCATTATTCGCGTCCCTATCCGATCGCGAAAATCCTCTCCTAATTCGATCTTAAGAGTCTGGTGCCAGCCTACCGTGATGAAAAAGATCCTGGTGCTGGCGATCGTGCTGGTCGCAATCAATCAGTGGGATGTGAATTACAACCACGGCACCCTGACCCGGGCCGGCTTTTCCTTGGCAAGGGCTCTTGGCCAAGCATTCGGCATATAAATGCGTCGCCGGCTGGATCAATGCACGCGAGATCGACGACGTTACGGCAGCTATCCCCGCAGGCTGCAAGGGCGTGCTGCTTCCGATTCGGACCCTCGACCGCCTGACGATGCCGATCGAATCCAACCCGTCATTGTCTAAGTCTGGCGATCGACAAGCCTAAACCGCCTCGATGCGCGCCTCGGTTCCGACGGTAACCCCCGGCATTCGGATACAGACAAGGTCAGCAGTGTTGCCAGAAATCATCAGCACGATGTGGAGTCGGCAGCGCCGCCAAAATCCTTTTGACTGTGCAACACGATTTGCATTTGCTGGCGGTCGCTGGGTAGCAGGATTAAGTACGATGCTGGAAGCAATTACTGCCGTCTTTGGAATTATGAGCGCCGGCATTTTCCTGGCTCACGCGATTGACGGCTACTGGTCGCGGCCTTAACCGGACCACGACGCGGGCGCGCCTGATAGGCCACCCTGCTCTGTTCGGCCGTTACATCTCAGCCAGATCGAAGTCCTGACGTAACCGCGCAGCCATGTCCCGGACACGCGTGCGCCACAGGCCCGGATCGGCGATCGGCCCGGCTTCCGGTTTGATCGTCAGCATCGCATTCCATGGGTTTCCGCCGTAAACGGTCACCACGAATCCGCGAGCCGGCGCGCCGTCAAGCGTTTGCAGCGCCTTCAGAATGATGCCCGCCAATTCGTCGGCGGTTTTGCGGCGGTCGTAGCTCTCCGGCTGGTCCGGCGGCGTTGCGGCAGTTTCTTCAACCGGACCCTCTGCCTCCGGCTGTTGCGAGGTTTCAGCGCCAAGCGATTCCGATGAAGCGCCCGGGTTGTCTTCGGGCAGCTCGGCCTCAGGCAGGGGCGCGTTATGGCGCGTCCCCAAAACGTTCTGGATCAGGGCCATCAATCCCTTGTCCAACCCGCTACTGTTACCCACGTCGGTTGCTCCAATCGATTGAGCTATGGCACCCGGACAAATCTGCTGCCCTTTGGCCGACCGTGGATATCTTGCAGGTGTCTCAGCTCAGCGCTACCCCAATCAGCACCGCGACAAGCACGCCGAAGCCGCCTAGCGCAATATTGAGAAAATTCCGGGCCAAACCAGGTTCGGTGGTCAGCATGGTGTTTCTCCGGTACGCAAAACAGATTTGCGTAGAATGAGCGCCGAATCTTAATCAAAACTTTCCAATTGATGGTCCGCGCGCCGAATCAGCAGCCGCTCCTGGCCGCAGGCTCGCATGAGCAGCGCGAAGGGGGCCGACATGACCGGCAACGATCGGGGAAGTCGCCTGAACCCTGTGGCGAAGTCCGCCTCATCAGGCGGACATCGGTTTAAGGAAATCCGTTTTCTCGACGGCCTTGGTGAGCCTCGATAAAGCTACAGGCCGGAAAATTTCCTATATCTGGACCGCCGCACAGAAGCTTTCATCCAGTTACGATGCAAAATGTAGCATGTTTCATCTGCCTCCAGCGAAAATCCGGTTTGAACCTTTGCCGCGGTGCAGAGACAGAGAAAGGGCTGGGGGATTGCACTGCCCAGTCTAGACGCAACGTCACCGGGCGATCATATTCCGCTCAGGTGACGTTGTTGTTTGTAGGGGTTGTCATAGTCAGAGCAAATGAGCCTGTTTCGCACGCGCATCGGTCCACTCATAATAGCTCTGATCGTGGGATGCGCAGGTTTCAGTTGGGTGTTCTATGGTCTTTATTTGTTGATCGGACTGGTCACGTTCAGACTTGCATACGCTCTCATGGCACCAGTCGCCAAACGGCGCGGGTGGGGAGCCGAGGGGCGTATTGCGAGGCGTCTCAGTCGTCCACCATTCGAAGATGAAAGCCGCCGAGCAAGCTAGTTTGCCGTGCCGCCTGCGGCCCCTATCCTGGACTTTGCCTTGTTTTTGGCGGTGGCCTTGGGCTGGCCCTCGTTTCGCACGCCACCCCAGGGATCGTTGCCTCCCGCAGCATCGGGAATCTTCCGCAGCGTGTCCTTGTAAGCTTTTTCGATGGCCTTCTGTTTCTCGATCTGCTCCGGCGTCTTTCCAGGCCCGTCAGCCATCATGTTGAAATGCGGCGCCTGGGCGAAAGCCGGCCCCGACACCAGAATCGCCATGAGCATGGATGCGCATAGAATCTTCATCATAACTCCTCCCCACAGCGGATAGCATAAACGCCAGATCCTTTCGGTTTCAAGCGGCTCACCGCTCGAAAACGCCGTGAGTCTCGAGACACGAGTGATGCGCCCGGCAATGGCTCGAGCGTGTCGTTCGTTGTGAGGGAACCTTGAAGGGACCGGCCGGCGCC
Source organism: Nitrobacter sp. TKz-YC02 (assembly GCF_049852135.1). Taxonomy (NCBI): domain Bacteria; kingdom Pseudomonadati; phylum Pseudomonadota; class Alphaproteobacteria; order Hyphomicrobiales; family Nitrobacteraceae; genus Nitrobacter; species Nitrobacter sp. TKz-YC02. The sequence goes on along the minus strand of NZ_CP180728.1, from coordinate 1,451,482 downwards.
GACCCCGACCGGTGCTTGCCGAATGCGTCCTTAAAACCGGCCCGTTGGACTGCCCACGTTTCCACCCCGGCCAGAACCGCCGTACCCGCCCGGGCCGCGTCCGAACCCTCCTCCGCCAAAACCACCGATGATGCCGATTGAGGGTACCGGCACCGGGACGTAGCTGCGCGGAGGCGGCACGTCGTCGACATAAACATCGTCCGCTTCGCGATGACGCTGGCGTGGAGGCGCCTCGCCACGCCGGGACGGCTGGGCTTGTTTTTTCTTTGGCGGCGCTTCGACTTTCTTCTTCGGCTCCCGCGACGGCACGCTGCAAGGACAGGTCGGGCCGGCCGTTACAGCGGCCACCGCCACGGCCGGATTGTCGGGCCGGTTGCGCAGACGCTCCTCCAGCTTGCGTGCCGTCGACGTCAGATCGCTATCGGGATAGTCGGTAAGGAAGACGCGATATCCCGCCGCCGTATTGGCGAGGACCGCCCTGCTCCAGGCCGCCATACGCCGGTGACGATCGAGCCACTGCCGCGCCTCCCGATCGAGCGGCGAGTCAGCATAGAGGCCAACGAACGCCTCATAGGCTTGGTCGCTGCCGTCGCCGACAATCAGCTCGTGCGCTTGCTCAGCGGTCTTGCCTTTCAGCTCATCGCGCCATTCCGCGACCGTCCGCTTGCTTTTGGAAACGGCAGGAGGCGCGGCTTCGGATGCTCCGGGAAAAAACTGGAAACCGTCCGTTAGCGAGGAACTGTCCCAGGGAGTCTGGCGGCCATTCGTGGCCTTGTTGACTTCCAAACGGACACGCTTGAAGGCTTCCTCGATCGAAAGCCCCGGCTGCCGGCTGACCGACAACAGCGCGGTCGTGTAGGGGCTATCGGCGCCCGTGCCGTCTTCCGCCTCGGCACCCGGCGAAGTTGAGAACGACAGGAATGTGCCGGGCGCGGCCACCTTGGCATCGACGATAGCGAGACCGTGTCCCACCGTCTTGTTGATCGCGGGGAACGGGTTATTGCGGCACGCGTCGAGAAGAACGATCCGCATGCGACTCGGAACCGATGTCAGCGTGTTTATGATGTCGTTCAGGCGAACCGCCTGCAGCGGAATATCGGCTTCGCGCTTTGGATCGAGATCGACCGGGACGAGGAAATTCTCGCCATCGACCTGCAAGCCATGACCGGCGTAGAAAATCAGCGCGATGGTGTCAGGGCCCTTCTCTGCGATCTTTGCCGCGAATTCCCCGGCCTTCTCGCGCATTTCGGTCTGCGACAGGTCGGAGGCCGTCAGCACTTCGAAACCGGCGTCGCCAAGCATCTGGGTCATAGCCCTGGCGTCGTTGGCGGGATTTGGCAGCGGCGTCACTGCACGATAGGCCGACTGACCGATCACCAGCGCGAGTCGGTTTTCCGCAGCAGCCGGATGCACGGTCAGCACCATCGCAGCGATCGCCCCGAAAACGATCGAGCGGATCATTGAAAATGTCATGGAATAGGCTCCGCGCAAATCTCTTCCAACCGTTGTCGATTCACCGGCCGCGTTAGTTCATCGCGCGCGCATGTGTCGCATGTCAATTCGACCTTCGCCGGTCGGTCGAACCACGTCCTCTCTACCGCTTCGGCAGGCCTAGAGCATGTTCGCATTTTGCCTGTGGTGCAGACCACAGGATGGCCGATAGCTGCGTAGAAACGATTGCAAGGCAGGCGCTTTCGATCAGCGGCCACGATCTGCTGCCCCTGCGGCTTTGGCGGCACACCGTCAAGAACGCCGGGAAGAAACAGCGATCAACTGAACGTCTGTCTCAGGCAAGGTGAATGTACGGTTAATTCTTAGGTCAAAAACAAGTGTAACGGCCAACGCATTCTTTCGAATGTTCCGAATAACCTCCACCTCCATGAACACCGAGGCGCCGCTGTGCGCCTGTCACCTCATGGCCACCGCGAACGGGGATTGCGTACATGGTCGATATTGTTAACTGGGCTCCGGCTCGTGGTTCATCGAGACGCGGGTTCACGGCACGCCCGTCTGCAAGCGCAACACGCCGCGGGGCCGCAGCCCTTGCAACGCTCGATCCCAGCCGTTGGCGATCACTTGCCGACCGTGCTGTCGAGCCCAACGGCTACTATCTCGCGGATTGGGAGCTGGCGCTCGACGCCTCGGCGCGCGACCGGACCAACGCGTCGGCGCTGACGGCACGTTCGGACCTTTTATCTGGCAAATCGGGCTCGGAGACTCTCATCGGCCTGATCCCTGTTATCTCCGCCTGGCGAGCCTACCGGATTCCACTTCCCGTTCTGGTCAGCGCCGATCCTTACGGAACGCTTTGCACGCCACTGCTCGACCATGGCCTCGCGAATCAAGCCGCGGCAGCGCTGCTGCGCGAGGCGCGTGCCCTCGGCCAACGCGCGCTGATTCTGCGCAACATCGCGCTCGACGGCGCCGCCATGAAAGCCATCACGGCAGCCCTCGAACACGACGGCCTCAAGCCGCATAGGCTGCATGGTCATGTGCGCGCCTGCCTCGACGCCACCCGCGAGGCGGAAGAACTGCTGCGCGAGGCGCTGGGCGTCAAGAAGCTCAAGGAGCTGCGGCGCCAGCGCAATCGTCTTGCGGAGCATGGCGAGGTATCGTTTCAGGTCGCGCGCTCTACCACCGACGTCGCGCGAGCGCTTGAAACCTTCCTCGCGCTGGAGGCCAGCGGATGGAAGGCACAGCGGGGGACCGCATTGATCCAGCATAGCGGCGATGCAGCTTTCATCCGCCGCGCCGCGCCGGCACTCGCCAAGCGAGGCCAGTGTGAAGTCGTAACCCTGCACGCCGGTCCGACGCCTGTGGCAGCAGCAGTCGTGCTGCGCCACCAAGACCGCGCATTTTATTTCAAGCTCGGCGTTGACGAACGTTTTGCGAAATTTTCACCCGGCGTGCAGTTGACGCTCGATCTCACGCGCCATCTCTGTGCCGACCCCGCGATCACTCTGGCGGATTCCACCGCAAATCCGGGTCATCCGATGATCGACCCAATCTGGCGCGGGCGGCTTGCGATCGGCGACGTGCTGATCCCGCTTCGCCGCAACGATCCCGCCGTTCCGCTCGCAAAAGCGGCGATCTCGCTGCGCCGGCTACTTCGCGAGCCCGCACGCCGCGTCGTCCACATCCTCCGCGAACGTCAAGAGAAGAAAGCATGAATGCTTCCGCACATGTGCCGGTCATCACCGCGGCCAACGATGCGCTTCGACGCGACTTCCCACTCAAGCCCTTCGCGATCCGGCACAGGCTTGTGGGACATCCGCTATTGACGCTGCCGCGCATCGCGCAACTGGCTGCCGAGCTGCCGCGTGACCTGATCGAATACAATTCCGGCAAGGTCGCAATCAGCCAGAATCCCGATGCGATCCCGACGGTAGACCTCGATCCGGTCGAGGTGGTGAAGCGGATCGAAACCGCTGGTGCCTGGATGGTATTGAAACGCGTGGAAAACGCTCCGGAGTATCGCCGCCTGATCGAGGACACACTGCTATCGGTCGCGCGCGCGCGCGGCTTCGACAGCTTGAGCGACGCCGGATTTGAACAGATCGAGGGCTTTCTCTTCGTCTCATCACCGAATTCGACGACGCCGTTTCATCTCGACAGCGAGGACAACTTCTTCGTCCAAATCCACGGCGAAAAATTCTTCACGATTTACGACAACACGGACCGCCGCCTCGTATCGGATGACGAGATCGAGCGCTCAATGACGAAACACCGCAATCTGAGATATGATGAGAGTTTCGCGCCGCGCGGTGTCGAATTCCACATGTTTGGCGGTGACGGCTGTTTCGTGCCTTATCAATGGCCGCATTGGGTACGCACCGCGGGATCGCACTCGATTTCGATGGCCATTACCTGGAAGACGCGCGAGGTCCGCCGCGCCAACGACCTGCACTTCCTCAATTCGATGCTGCGCGGTCTCGGCTGGCCACAGAAACCGCCAGGCGTTCAGCCTGCATTCGATGGCGTGAAGCTGGCGTTCTATCGAGCGGGGACGACGGCGGTCCGTCCGTTGCGAACCTCGATGACGATGCGGCGAATCCTGCGTCGCATCGCGCTTGGCAAGCAAGCGAATTACTATCTGAAAGACGCTTAGGTGTTGTGATTAAAGGTTGCTTCATTGCCCGGCAAAGCCGCCAAGCGAGCGCTTGAACCAGTCACTCTTCACAGACATGTCCCGTTTGGTCGGAGAGATACACCCCTCCATACCCCCCTGACCTCTCTGTCATAGCCCTGGCGACCTATGATAGGGTTCGTTCCAGTCGCACCCGAACGAGGTCGTTGATTGTCGGGCATTTCACTCTACACGCTGTCGGTCTGGGTGCTGCCGCTGGTTATCGCCATCACCTTTCACGAGGCGGCGCACGGATTCGTCGCGTACCGGCTCGGCGATAACACCGCCTGGAAGCTCGGCCGCGTCAGCTTTAACCCGCTCAGGCATATTGATCCCTTCGGTACAGTGATATTGCCGGGCATTCTGTTGCTGTCGCACGCGCCTTTCCTGTTCGGCTACGCAAAACCGGTTCCGGTAAATTTCCGAAACTTGAACCACCCCCGCATGGACATGGTCTGGGTGGCGCTTGCCGGACCCGCCACCAACATCCTGCTGGCTCTCGTCGCGGCATCGGCATTTCACGGGCTCGGCCTGGTTCCCGGCAACAGCACACAATGGGTGGCCGACAATCTGAAGAATGCGTTGATCATCAACGTCATTCTCGCGGTCTTCAACATGCTGCCGATTCCACCACTTGACGGCGGACGGGTCGCGGTCGGCCTGCTGCCGAACGTTCTGGCTGCCCCGCTCTCCCGCCTGGAACCCTACGGGATGCTGATACTGATTGGGGCCCTCCTGCTGCTTCCGGTGCTCGGCAACCAGCTCGGTCTCAATCTTGACCTTATCTCCACCATCGTGAGAACAGTCACCGGTTATGTGATACAGCTTCTTTTGCTGGTCACCGGGAATATATAATAAAAGAGCGTTGCAAGGGGCGTAGTCAATTGATCAAAGCGCAGGACAAAATGATTGCAAGACGTGCCGACACCAAGGCACGCGCCGACTTCGCAACCTGGAAAATGATGGTGAAGCTGAATGGCTCTTCGTCACTTCCGGCCGAAGCCCTGACATTCCTTTCGAGCTATAAGGGTTTGGTCGAAACGATGCCGGAGGCAGAGGCGAGCGAGGCAACCATCGACCTGATTTACAAGGCTTATTATGTGGACATGGGCGGCACCGGCACGGCGCCCGACATCAAGTCGATGCCAAAAGACCCGATCATCGATACAAGCAATGTCATGGCCTTCAAACGGCCCGATCCGCAACCACTGCCGGCGGCCAATTCCGCGGCGAACACACGGCCGCGCGTACCGGTTGCGCTGATCTTCATCTGTCTTGCGCTGATTTACGTCGGCATCCGGTATTTTCTTTTGCAATGATAGCGACTGTGCATCGCGATCCGGCTGGCTGTGACGCAGACGCCAGCGATCGCGGCCTCATCCTTTGCCTTTGACGCGGAAGACGACGGGCAGCGTGAAGCTCAATCCTTCGTCCGCGATCAGCGGCGGGGGCGGCGGCACCGGATCGGACCGGTGCATCATGGCGAGTGCGGCGTTGTCGAAGACCGGATCACCCGATCCCTTCACGATGGTGGCCGACACGACATGGCCGAGGCGATCGAGCACGAAGTTGACGAGAATCTCGACGTTTTTCTGGATGTGTTCAGGCGGATAGCGCTTGTGCTTGTCGAGATGCGCCACCAATTCCTTCTGCCAGGTGGCCAGGATTCGGCGCGCGCTTGCGCCGGTGCCTTGCTGCGGCGCGACCGAACGCTCCGATTCCTGGGCATTCTCAACGCTCGGCATCGCGGTCGCTTCAGAGGCCGCCGATTCCTGCGAGGCCGTCGTCGGCTTCGCCGCCTTTTCGGGGTCGTCATCGACCGGCTTTTTTGAGTCGGTCTCGGTGACGATCCGATCCGGTTCATCGGTCTCCGTCGGCGTGTCCTTGGGCAGATCGGTTTCCTTCTCGACCGCCTTCTGCTCGGCAAGCGCGGGCGAGGCGACGGATGCGTCGGTGTCCGGCCCGGGCGGAAGGTCGGTCGCCTCACGATGCGGCGAGGACAGATCGAGTCCGATCTCGATCGCCGGCGCGCCGAGATCATCGTCCGACTCATCGGTTTGCATGTGAGCCACCGCCAGCGCCACGCAACCGAGATGGATCGCAAGCGCGGCAGCCGCTGACAAAGCCCAAAGACGGCGGGACGGCGGTGGCTCTGCGATGATCTCAGACATGGTCAGGGCTTTGCGCTAGCCGCGGCCGGAACGGACTGGGCGTCCGGAACACCCTCGAGCGCAACCAGCTTGATTTTCGTGAAGCCGCCCGCGCGCAGGATCTCCAGCACGTCCATCAGGTCGCCGTAAGGCACCGCGCGGTCTGCCCGCAGAAAGATGAAACTGTCCTTGGTTATGTTCGGCGTGCTGTCCAGCGTCCGCACCAGATCGACGCGCTTGACCATGGTCTCGCCGATGGCGACGGCAAGATCGGCCTTGATGCTGACATAGGTCGGCTTGTCAGGCTTCTTCTGCGGTGTCGCGCTCGACGTCGGCAGGTTGACCGGAAGATCGACGGTCGACAGCGGCGCCGCCACCATGAAGATGATCAGAAGAACTAGAATGACGTCGATGAACGGCGTGACGTTGATCTCGTGCGCTTCAGCGTAATCCTCGTCGTCGTCGAGGCCGCCTTCTGCAATCGATGCGCCCATCGCCTACTCCGCCGCGCGCGACCGCGCCCCGCCGATCGAACCGACATGCGTACGATCAAGATCGCGCGACAGCAACCGGCCGGCCGATCCCGATGCGCGGCTGACCAGCTCGACGTAGCCTTTCGTCACGCGTGCGAAGTGATTGTAGATGATGACTGCGGGAATCGCCGCGACCAGACCGAGCGCCGTCGCGAGCAGGGCCTCGGCGATGCCGGGCGCCACCACCGCGAGGTTCGTGGTCTGCGACTTCGAAATCCCGATGAAGCTGTTCATGATGCCCCATACGGTGCCGAACAGACCAACGAACGGGGACGTCGCGCCGATCGTCGCAAGCAGACCCATGCCGAGCCGGATGCGACGGGATTCAGCGCGGACGATTTCAGCGAAGTTCGACGCCGCTCTCTCCTTGATGCCGGCGTCGCTGGAAATTCCGGCCGACAGCCGCGCCTCGTGCATCGCCGACGCCAGCAACGACGCCAGCACGCCATCCTTGGCGCCAAGCGCCATCTGCGCTTCCGCCAGCGAGCGTGACTCGCTGACCTGCGTCAGCGCCGCGCCCAGTTTGCGCCGCGCCAGCGACAGCTCCACCATTTTCGCGATGCAGATCGTCCACGTCACCAGCGAGGCAAACGCAAGACCGATCATCACCAGCTTGACCACAATATCGGCCGACATAAACATCGACCACGGAGACAGGTCGTGAGGTGACGCCTGCTCCAGCAGATTGGCGCCAGCGTCACCGGCGGGGGACGGCGCGGCCTCGGTGGAAGACGGTCCCGATGCGCTGGAGACCGACGAGGGCGCCTGAACCGTCGTTGCCAGCGCAGAAAATGCCGGCGTCTGCGCGGATGATGCCGTCGGATGCGGCGCACTGGTCTGCTGCGCAATCGCGGGGGAAACCAGCGACAAGACAGTCAGCGTGACCGCAAGCGAAATCGTCCTCAGTGACGTTCTAAACATCACTGCGTTCACATCTCGGCTCAACAGAAAACAAGATCATAGATGCCGACCAATTAACCATTTCAGGGACCATCAGATCAGCCCAAAGCGTTCGACACGGCTCTGTATCGCCGTCCAAATCGAAAAACAGGCTGCGTGTACGGCCACTCCTACCATGCTCCGCTATCAGAAATAAAGACGGAACACGGGCGCCACCGCCTTCAAGATCGGCGCGCCCCGCGTGGGTCGACAGCGTCCAAAGCTTTCTGATTGCTTAGAACTTCAAGGGATGGTGTGTTTACACGCAATACGCACGGATATACCACGGCGGCGCGACTATTTTTTGAAAGCCTCTAATTTCCAAGGCGCGAGCATCATGTCCCGGTCGCGAATTGTCGGTTGGACGTCCTTCGTCGCGGTGATCGCTGTGATGGGCGGCTACGCGCTGTGGCACCACGGCGTGGGAAAGCACAACGAGCCTACCAGCAACGCTGCACAGGTTCCGCCGGTTCCGGTCAGGATCGCAACCGTACGCAAAGGTGATTTTCCGATCTATCTGACCGGACTTGGAACCGTGCAGGGATTCAACACCGTCGTGGTCCGCACGCGTGTCGATGGTCAGATCGACCGGATCGCCTTCAAGGAGGGCGAGCTGGTCGAAAAGAACGACCTGCTCGCCCTGGTCGATCCGCGGTCGTACCGGGCCGCGCTCGACCAGGCCAAGGCCAAGAAAGCGCAAGATGAAGCCAATCTGGCCAATGCCGAACTCGACCTGCAGCGCTATACCAAGCTCGGCGAATTCGCGACGCGGAAGCAGACCGACACTCAGCGTTCGATGGTGCAGCAGCTCAACGCACAGATCGCTGCGGACGAAGCCGCGATTGCCAATGCACAGACCCAGCTTGACTACACCGGCATCCGTGCGCCGATTGCGGGCGTCACCGGTTTCCGTCTTGTCGATCGAGGCAACATCGTCAATGCCTCAACCCAGACCGGCATCGTCACCATCGCGCAGATCGAGCCGATCGCCGTGATTTTTACCGCGCCGGAAGATCAACTGCCGCAAATCAAGGATGCCATCGCGGCCGGTCCGCCGAAGACGGTCGCATACTCACCCGACGGCAAGAGGATGCTTTCCGAGGGAACGCTGACGCTAATTAACAATCAGGTCGACACCGCGAGCGGGACTATCCGCCTCAAGGCGGTTTTCGAGAACAAGGATCATATCCTATGGCCCGGGCAATCGGTCTCGACCCGTCTGCTAGTGTCCACTACGAAGGATGCCGTCGTGGCTCCCGATGACGCGGTCAAGCATGGAACCGACGGACTTTATGCTTACGTAGTAAAGGAAGACAACAAAGCTGAGTTTCGCAAGATCAAGGTTGGCAAGTCGATCGACGGCGAAACCATCATCGAAAAAGGGCTCGCTCCGGGAGAGCGTGTTATTGTCGCCGGACAGTATCGGGTTCAACCAGGATCGGTCGTGACGGCGACAATCGCGAGCTCCGAGTCATCGGGCGACTAGGATGAACGACAGCATTTCTGCGCCGTTTATTCGCTATCCCATCGGAACATCGTTGCTGATGGCGGGCATTCTGTTTGTCGGTCTGATAGCCTTCCCGCTGCTTCCGGTCGCGCCGTTGCCGCAGGTCGATTTCCCCACGATCCAGGTCCAGGCGAACCTGCCCGGCGCAAGTCCCGAAACCATGGCGTCGTCGGTGGCGCAGCCGCTCGAGCGGCAAATGGCGCAGATTCCCGGCATCGCGCAGATGACATCGACCAGTTCGATCGGGTCGACGTCGATCACGATCCAGTTCGATCTCAACCGCAACATCGACGGCGCGGCCAACGACATTCAGGGCGCAATCAACGCCGCCAGCGGCCAGTTGCCGAAGAACCTTCCGAGTCCGCCGACCTACCGCAAGGTCAATCCCGCCGACTCGCCCATCATGTTGCTGTCGGCGACATCCGACACCCTGCCCCTGACGACGGTGAGCGACGACACAGACGCCCAGATGGCGCAGCAGATCAGCCAGATTTCCGGCGTCGCGCAGGTCTTCGTTGGCGGCCAGCAGAAACCGGCGATCCGCATCCAGATCGATCCGGCGAAGCTCGTGGCCAAGGGCCTGTCGCTCGAGGACATCCGCAGCCAGATCACCTTGACGACTGTCAACGCTCCCAAAGGCAGCATCGACGGCGGAACGCGCAGCTACACCATCTATGCCAACGATCAGCTGACCGCGTCGAAGGATTGGAACGACGTGATCATCGCCTATCGCAATGGAGCGCCGCTGCGCGTGCGCGACATCGGCCGGGCGGTGACAGGCCCCGAGGACAACAAGCAGGCGGCGTGGGCGAACGGCAAGCGCGGCGTATTCCTCATCATTTTCAAGCAACCGGGCGCCAACGTCATCGACACCGTCGACAGGATCAAAGCGGAGTTGCCCAGACTGATCGCGGCGATCCCGCCTGCGATCAAGATCAAGATCATCAGCGACCGCACCACCACCATTCGCGCCGCAATCGAAGACGTTCAGATCACCCTGCTCATCACCATCTGCCTCGTCATCATGGTGATCTTCCTTTTCTTGCGCAACTTCTGGGCGACCATCATCCCGAGCGTCACCGTCCCACTGGCGCTGCTCGGCGCATGCGCCCTGATGTGGCCATTCGGCTATTCGCTCGACAACCTATCGCTGATGGCGCTGACGATCTCGGTCGGCTTTGTCGTCGACGACGCTATCGTCGTGCTGGAAAACATCAGCCGCTATATCGAACAGGGCGAAAAGCCGATGGCGGCGGCGTTGAAAGGCGCAGGCGAGATCGGCTTCACCATCATGTCGATCAGCATTTCGCTGATTGCCGTTCTGATTCCGCTGCTGCTGATGGGCGGCATCATCGGGCGGCTGTTCCGTGAGTTCGCGGTGACGCTGGCAATGGCGATTTTCGTGTCGCTCGTCGTATCGCTGACGCTGACCCCAATGATGGCGTCGCGTTTCCTGCGCAGTCATGACAGCGTGAAGCACGGTCGGCTCTACCAACTCAGCGAGCGCGGTTTCGATGCGCTACTCAACGCCTATCGCCGCGGTCTCGATCTCGTGCTGCGCTGGCGACGCACCACGCTTCTCGTGTTCTTCGTGACGCTCGGTCTCTCGATCTACCTGTTCGTGATCATCCCGAAGGGGTTTTTCCCGCAGCAGGACAACGGCATGATCCTCGGCACCTCCGAGGCCGCGCAGGACATCTCGTTCGCGGAAATGAAGAAGAAGCAGGAGGAGCTTGGCGGGATCGTGCTGGCCGATCCCGCCGTGCACAGCATCGCCATGTTCATCGGCGGCGGCGGCAGCGCACTCAACAACGGCCGCATGTACGTCACGTTGAAGCCGCGGGAGGAGCGCGATGCGTCGGCGCAGCAAGTGATCGAGCGGCTACGGCCGAAGCTCGAGCAGGTGGAAGGCGCGCGACAGTTTCTTCAGGCCTCGCAGGACGTCCGGCTCGGCGGCCGCGCGACCCGCACCCAATTCGAATATACGCTTCAGGACGCCGATCTCGACGAGCTGAATGCCTGGGCGCCGAAGGTTCTGAAAAAGCTGCAGACGCTGCCGCAACTGCGCGATGTCGCCACCGACCAACAGACCAACGGCACCACGCTAACGTTCACAATCGACCGCGACGCGGCGTCCCGCTACGGCGTCACACCACAGCTCATCGACGATACGCTCTACGACGCCTTCGGACAGCGGCAGGTCGCGCAATACTTCACGCAGCTCAACACCTATCGCGTGATTCTCGAAATCCTTCCCGACTTGCAGGGCAAAGTCGACACGCTGGACAAGATCTACGTCAAGTCGCCGCTCACCGGCGAACAGGTTCCGCTCTCGGTTTTCGCCAAGTGGACGACGGTGCCGGTGCGGCCACTGTCGATCAGCCATCAGGGCCAGTTCCCCGCCATCACCATCAGCTTCAACCTCGCGCAAGGCGTGGCGCTGGGACAAGCAACCGACGCGATACAGAATGCAATGCGAGAACTCGGTACGCCCGCCACCCTCAACGGCAACTTCCAGGGCACCGCGCAGGCGTTTCAGCAGTCGCTCGGCACCGTTCCGCTGCTCATCCTGGCCGCGCTCATCGTCGTATATTTGATCCTTGGCATTCTCTACGAAAGCTACATCCATCCGATCACGATCCTGTCGACGCTGCCGTCGGCGGGTGTCGGCGCGCTCGCGACGCTGATGCTGTTCGGCTACGACTTCAGCCTGATCGCACTGATCGGGATCATCCTGCTGATCGGCATCGTCAAGAAGAACGGCATCATGATGGTGGACTTCGCGATCGCGGCCGAGCGCGAAGAGCATTTGTCACCGGAAGAGTCCATCCGCAAGGCCGCCCTGCTCCGCTTCCGGCCCATCATGATGACGACCATGGCCGCGATGCTCGGCGGCGTGCCGCTGATGTTGGGCACCGGAACTGGATCGGAGATTCGTCAACCGCTCGGCTATGCGATGGTCGGCGGGCTTCTGGTCAGTCAGGCGTTGACGCTTTTCACCACGCCGGTCGTCTATCTCTATCTTGACCAGTTCTCCAACTGGCTGTCCCGCTGGAGCCGTGGCGGTCGTAACCTGTCGAGCCACAACTCGATCAAGGAAGCGGCCGAATAGCGCGCGGGCCATGGCAGCAACCCACTTCTGAGCCATTTGCAAAACTCGCCAAGGGGCTACACGAACGGTGCTGGCTGCGGAGGCCCGCAACAATCGCCCGCATCAGAGCTTCCCCACTTTCCTTGCGCTCGGAATATCGGTCGGTGTCATGGCGCCGTGCCGCTCCAGACCTGGCCTTCCGACCAGAGCGAGAGTTTCCGCAGTTCACGCACCTTCGGGTGATCGATTGCCGCTCCATCGGGCAACGGCAAGCCATGCGGGTCGAAGATGCGGGTTTCCGCGCCGAAGTGCTTCAGCAGGCGTTCGGCTTCCTGGGTCAGGAAACGACTGTATGACCGCTCGCGAAGCGAACCATAGAGCAACAGAATACGAGGCGGATGGGTCGAGGGTGTTGCCCGCAGTCGATCAATGCGCGGCACAGCGATGCAATCGGCATCCACATTAGGTAGGTTTGGCAACATCAACGGTTCGCCTCCACAACCGCCACCGCCTTACCGTCGCGCTCGTACCAACCTTTGGAGCGGTTCACGATCCACACGACGGAGAGCATGACCGGCACTTCGATCAGCACACCGACGACGGTCGCGAGCGCCGCGCCGGAGTGAAAACCGAACAGGCTGATGGCGGCCGCAACGGCCAGCTCGAAGAAGTTGGACGCGCCAATCAGGGCCGATGGGCCGGCGACACAATGTTGCTCCCCCGAGATTCGATTGAGCAAATAGGCGAGCCCGGAATTGAAATAGACCTGGATCAGGATCGGCACGGCGAGCAGCGCGATCACCATCGGCTGCGCCATGATTTGCTCGCCCTGGAAACCGAACAACAGCACCAGCGTCGCCAGCAGCGATACCAGTGAGACCGGCCCGAGCTTCGCGAGCAGCCTGTCGAGCGTAGCCTGCCCGCCGCTCGACAGTAGACGCCGTCGGATGATTTGCGCGACAATCACCGGGATGACGATGTAGAGCGCCACCGATAAGATCAGCGTGCCCCATGGCACGGTGATCGCGGACAGGCCTAGCAGTAGCCCGACGATCGGCGCGAAGGCCACTACCATGATCGCGTCGTTGAGCGCGACCTGGCTCAGCGTGAAATGCGGCTCACCCTTCGTCAGATTCGACCATACAAACACCATCGCCGTGCAAGGCGCGGCGGCGAGGATGATGAGGCCAGCGATATAGCTGTCGATCTGGTCGGCGGGCAGAAGTGACCGGAACAACCAGCCGATGAAGAGCCATCCGAGCAAAGCCATGGAGAACGGCTTCACCGCCCAATTGACGAACAGCGTCACGCCGATACCGCGCCAGTGTCGGCCAACCTCACCGAGCGTGGCGAAGTCGATCTTGAGCAGCATTGGAATGACCATAAGCCAGATCAGTACGGCCACCGGGACGTTGACCTTGGCGATTTCCGCTACGCCGATCGCCTGAAACACGCCTGGTATCACATGACCGAGCCCGATGCCGACGACGATGCAAAGCGCAACCCAGAAGGTGAGATAGCGTTCGAAAGTAGACATGATTTTTCCTCACGCCGTCGCGATTCGGCGGCCTTGTTCGTCGATAACGCGCTCACCGTCTTCCTTCGTGAGTTCGCCTTGCTGCGGCGGCAGCAGATCGAGCACGTTTTCGGACGGCCGGCAGAGTTTCACGCCCTTTGAGCTGACGACGATCGGCCGGTTAATAAGAATCGGATGCGCCATCATGGCATCGAGAATCTGGTCGTCAGTCAGTTTCGGATCGGCAAGGCCAAGCTCCGCGTAAGGCGTGCCCTTTTCGCGTAGAAGTGCCCGCGCGGAGATGCCCATGCGCGCGATGAGTTGCGTCAGCAGCGTGCGTGACGGCGGCGTCTTCAAATATTCGACGACATGCGGCTCGATGCCGGAATTGCGGATCATCGCCAACGTATTGCGCGACGTGCCGCAGTCGTGGTTGTGATAGATGATGACGTCCATGATCGACCTCACGCCGTGCTGTTGCGAGGCGGGGATTGATCTGCATCAGACATTGGAAGCGCCTTTCTCAGGTTCGCAACAGGAGGACAGCGCGGCGACGGCCGGATTGCACACCTCGGGATGGCCCTGGCAGCAGTCGCGCATGAGGAATTCGACAAGATTGGAGAGCGTCACTAAGGCCGCGCTGTAGATGATCGACCGCCCTTCGCGCCGAGATTCGACAAGCCCGGACTGTTCGAGATGGCTGAGGTGAAAGGACATGCGCGAGGCGGACGCGCTGTCCATCGCTTCTCCGATGGCGCCAGCGGACATCCCTTCGCGACCCGCTTTCACCAGAAGACGGATGATGCGGAGCCTCGTTTCCTGCGCGAGCGCGGCGAAGGCGTCGAGGGCCTGTCTTTCGTGCATTATCATCTCAATATTTCAATTATTATTGAAATAATAAATACACGAGAAATTCGTGGCGCGCCAGTCCTTCTGCGGCAATTCCAACTTCGAGTGCCGCCTTCAGCGGATCAAGCAGGGCTATGGATGGTTTTAGGTTTTATGCGGGTTTCCTGGATTTTCGCTGGTACGATCGCCACCCCTAGTTGAAGGCTACGAGGTCGACCAGATCGCCAACGACATCGGCATGTCACGGCAGAACGTCGAGCACTACATGCACTTCCGCGATCAGATGAAGGTCGGTGCCGACGGTCAGAAACGGCTGCAATTAATCGTAAATAGAGAGCCCATCTGAAGGGTGTCCCTACCCCTCTCGTGCTGTGGTAATAGTGGCGTCTCTTTCCGCCCTATGGGCTAGACCACGAACATTGAGGCGGCTATATCACGCGGGCAAATAGCCGGGCTTACAAAACTTTTGAGCGACGTCGCAAAGCTTTCCGAAAAAAGAAAGTTAAAACAATCGCTTAATTGGGGAATGGTGTAACGGTAGCACAACAGACTCTGACTCTGTTTGTCTAGGTTCGAATCCTAGTTCCCCAGCCAGCTACCCAACCAGGATTGAATCGCGTTCGTCGCGCGATAGCTCGAGCGGCACAGATCGACCCCTGCGGGATACGCCCGCGCTCCCTGGTACTCTATCGGCACTACCTTCGAAGTTAACCAATCTCCCTAAAGCCAGGGCGCCGCCTGCCGCCCTCACTGCTGAATTCTGCAATAAAAACAGCAAGAAGAAAGTTGCGCCCAATTCAGGCAGTCGCCGCGCATGGCAGATCTAGGGACGTGATCGATACCTTCGGCTTAACAGTTTTTTGCAATAACCCATGCGAGCATTGAAGCTGCAGCAGCACACGACACAAGAAATGTGATCAGAAAAATGCTTCATTCGACTACCGCAAGCTCCTTCGGACGTGTCATTTCCGTACGGGGATCACAGGCGCGCGTGGGTATTTTGAGGACCGGCCGCATGTCGCCGGCAGCGACCCGCGCGACCGTCGGCCGGTTCGTCAGCCTGCGCAGCATGACCTCCACGATCGTTGCGATGATTACGGAGGTCTCCTGCGAGAATCTGCCCTCTGATGAGTTCATGGCAAGCGCCTCGGTCGATCTGCTTGGCGAAATCCTTGACAGCTCCGGTCCCCGCCCGCGTTTCCAGCGCGGCGTCACCAACTATCCGGCGATCGATGATCTAGCGGACCTGATCACCAATCAGGAGCTCCGGACCATTTACGCGCCCAACGGAGCGGATCAGATCGATGTCGGTACGTTGCAGCAAGATCAATCCGTCAAAGCCTTTGTCGACGTCGAAGAAATGCTCAGCAAGCACTTCGCCGTGCTTGGCTCGACCGGCGTCGGCAAGTCGAGCGGCGTTTCGCTGCTCATCAACGAGATCGTGAGATCTCGCCCCGATCTCCGCATCTTCCTGCTCGACGTACACAATGAGTACGGCCGCTGTTTCGGCGATCACGCCCTCGTGCTGAACCCGCGCAATCTGAAATTGCCGTTCTGGCTGTTCAACTTCGAGGAAATCGTCGACGTTCTGTTTGGAGGCCGACCCGGCGTGCCGGAAGAGCTCGATGTTCTTGCGGAGGTGATCCCGATCGCGAAGGGACTCTATACGCAGTATCAGCACGCAGATCGTGCCAGCCTCAAACGTATCGATCCCAAGAGCGTCGGCTTCACGGCCGACACGCCGGTGCCTTATCGACTGGTCGACATGATGTCGCTGATCGACGAGCGCATGGGCAGACTGGAAAACCGCTCGTCGCGTATCGTCTACCACAAGCTGATCTCACGCATCGAAACCGTGCGCAACGATCCCCGCTACGCCTTCATGTTCGACAACGCCAACGTCGGCGGCGACACCATGGCCGAGGTTGTCAGCCTGCTGTTCCGTCTGCCTGCCAACGGCAGGCAAATGACGATCATGCAGCTTGCCGGCTTTCCCGCCGAGGTTGTCGACTCCGTGGTGTCGGTTCTCTGCCGCATGGCGTTTGACTTCGGTCTATGGAGCGATGGCGTCTCGCCGCTGCTGTTCGTTTGCGAGGAAGCGCACCGCTATGCGTCGGCCGACCGAAGTATCGGCTTCGGCCCCACGCGCAAGGCGATCTCCCGTATCGCCAAGGAAGGCCGCAAATACGGCGTTTATCTTGGTCTGGTCACGCAGCGCCCGGCCGAACTCGACGCCACCATCATTTCCCAGTGCAACACGCTATTCACGATGCGTCTTGCCAACGACCGCGACCAGTCGCTCTTGCGTTCGGCGGTCTCGGATGCGGCTGCTAACCTGCTCTCGTTCGTGCCGTCGCTCGGAACCCGCGAGGTGCTGGCTTTCGGCGAAGGCGTCGCGCTTCCCACCCGGCTGCGCTTCAAGGAAGTCCCGGCGCACCAGTTGCCCCGCAGCGAAGCCAAGATCTCGACGGTGCCGTCGGCCAGTCGCGGCCAGGATATGCAGTTCGTGGATGCCGTTCTGGAGCGCTGGCGCGGCGCGACCTCGCATCGCGATGCGCCCCATGATCCCGCCCCCATGGCGCCCATGGAACGACCCGCGTTACGCCCGCTGGACGCGCCGATGCTACAGCCGTCTCTCAGCCATGATCCCGACCGCTTCTCGCTACTGAAAAGGCCGTTGCGGTAGAGCGGGTAGCGACATCGCCGCGCTCTTCGCGACGCCGTCACCAACATGCACCCGAACGACGGGCTTTCTGATGGGAGGTTGCCCAAACAGGCGCAGCCAGTGGCTACAGCGCGACAGCGGGAGCGTCTGTTCCTTAATTTTCAGCCGCAGCCGGGACGACTTTCTGTGTCAGGATTGCGCGCGACGTGATAAAATATACTGGAGCTTGTGGACCAAGCACCGATGAGAAAACAGCGGCCCAGGGTGTCGGAGGAAGAGCACGTGGTGCTCCAGTTCCGGCCGCGTGGCCGTGGGGGATTGCCGAGGCACCGTCCCCCGGCGAATGCCGCAGACGCCCGCTCGCCGGACAAGGCTGACCATCAGTCGCCGCGTCGACCTTCTCACGACCAACCCGACGACTTCAGTCACCGGATGCTGGCAAACACGGCGGCAATGGCTTTCACGATTGCCTTGATCGCCATCGGACTGTGGTTGGCCAAGAACATCGCCGATCTGCGCACCATTCAGGATTGCGCCCAGATGGGGCTCCGGGGTTGTGCACACATCTCAACACCCCCACCGTAGACACGGCAACAATAGGAAACATACTGATTCGGCTATGGAATACGGCTTCTCCGATGCCCGCCACCATTGAACTCGGGACAGCGCTCCGATATATGGGCTCGGCACGAAGGACCGGACCTTGCGGGGACGGCGTCGGCGTCGTACGCCTATGTGGCGCACCTACTCTTCAATGTATCAAAGGCTTAGCGATGTCTTCCACATTCGATCGGGTCGCCACCATTATTGCGGAAACCTGCGACATCCCACGCGATACGATTACGCCCGAGAGCCATGCCATTGATGATTTGGGGATCGACAGCCTGGACTTCCTCGATATTGCTTTTGCGATCGACAAGGCTTTCGGAATCAAGCTCCCATTGGAGAAATGGACCCAGGAAGTCAACGACGGTAAGGCGACCACCGAACAATACTTCGTCCTAAAAAACCTCAGCGCGCGCATCGACGAGTTGGTCGCCGCCAAGGGCGCGTAATCACGCGGTCATGCACCTCGAATATTTCCATTTGATCGATCGCATCACCGACCTAAGGACGGAAGAGCGATCGATAACAGTCGAAGCGCAGGTTCCCCGGGAAAGCACCATCTTCGAGGGACATTTTCCGGGACACCCCCTGATGCCCGGCGTGCTCCTGATCGAGTCGATGGCGCAAGCCTCCGGCTGGCTGTTGATCGCGCTGACCAAATTCGAGCGAATGCCCTTTCTGGCCGCGGTTAAGGAAGCCAAGATGAGGACGTTCGTTACACCTGGCGAATTGTTGACGATCGAGGCCGCCGTCGTTCACGAAGGCTCCGGTTTCACCATCACCAATGCGAAAGTCCGCGTCGGCGGAAAGCCGAAATGCAATGCGACGCTGACGTTCCGTCAGGTGCCTTTTCCCAATGACGACTTGCGTGGCTACATGGAGACCATGGCCAAACGCATCGGGTTTCCGCAACAGATGTTTGCTCATGGCTGAGACAGCACCGCCTTCAGCGCCGATCGAAACCTGGATAACCGGCATCGGACTCGCCACCTCGCTCGGCGAAGGCCTTGATGCTCATTGGGAGGCGTTGAGTCATCGGCGTATCAATGCCGACGAGAAGAGCTTCGCACCCTACGTCGTTCATCCGCTGGCTCCGGTCAATTTCGATGCTCAGATTCCGAAAAAGGGTGACCAGCGCCAGATGGAAGCCTGGCAGCGCATCGGAACGTACGCGGCGGGACTGGCGCTCGATTCCGCCGGCGTCAAAGGCAACACGGATATACTGGCGCGGATGGACATGATCGTCGCCGCAGGCGGCGGCGAGCGTGACCTTGTCGTCGACGCCGGAATTTTGAATGCGGAAACGAAGGGCAACTTCGCGCCCGGCTATCTCAATGAACGGCTGATGAGCGACCTCCGGCCGACACTCTTCCTGGCGCAGTTGTCCAACCTTCTCGCCGGCAACATCGCCATCGTTCACGGCGTTACCGGCTCGTCGCGCACATTCATGGGCGAAGAGGCTGCCGGCGTCGATGCGGTGCGCATCGCGCTCGCACGAATTGCAGCCGGTCAAAGCGACATCGTTCTGGTCGGCGCTGCCCATAACGGCGAGCGCAAGGATATGCTGCTCCTCTACGAGTTCGGCGACTTCAACCTGAAAAACGAATACGCGCCGGTATGGGCGCGCGAGCACAACAGCGGTTTCGCGCTCGGATCAGGCGGCGCTTTTCTGGTGATTGAATCCCGCCCCCATGCCGAGGCCCGCGGCGCCAAGCCGTTTGCGCGCCTGACCAATGTCGTCGCCGATCATTCACGGCGCAAAAGCTCTGGCGACACCGCATCGACGTTGGAATCGCTGTGGTCGAAACTTGGCGGCCGCACGAATGCCACCGCGATCATCACGGGCGCCACCGGCGCCGAGCCGGTCACCTCGGAAGAGCGTGCGTTCCTCCGTGCTCATCCGGACATCCCGGTCCGCGCGACCGGAACAATGTTCGGTCACACCATGGAAGCGCAGTTTCCGCTGGGTCTCGCCATCGCCGCGTTATCGCTGTCGCGCGGCGCGTTGTTCGCACCTGCCCATCCATCGGGCGAGGAGATTGATATGTCCAGGCCGCCGACCCAGATTGTCGTGATCGGAGCCGGACACTGGCGCGGCGAAGGCATGGCGCTGGTCGAGGCGATCAGCTGAGCCGACCTAAGGATTCGACGGGGGAACCATGACCGCAATGCGCGACAAATCCGGCAGGCCCGTCGTCGTCGTCACGGGTATGGGCGTCGTGACGTCTCTCGGCTCCGGCAAAACCGACAACTGGGCCAGACTTTGCGCGGGTGAATCCGGCATCAGGACAATCACACGTTTTCCGACCGACGGCCTGAGAACCACGATGGCGGGGACCATCGATTTCGTCCCGATCGAGCCGTTCACGTCGACCGATCTTTCGGAGAGGCTGGCGGACATCGCGACGGAGGAAGCCGTCGCGCAGGCGGCGATCGGACGTGTCGGTGATTTTCCCGGCCCGCTGTTTCTCGCCGTCGCCCCGGTCGAGCTCGAATGGCCGCAGCGCCAGGAGCTCGGCCGCGATATTGGTCTCGGTATCGACACCGACTATGATCAGATGCTGCGGATCAGCGGCGGCGGCAAATTCAAACGGTATCATCGCCGCTTTCTGTTCGGCTCCGTTGCGGACCATCTCGCCGAAACCTTCGGCACCAAGGGCTCGCCCATCTCGCTCTCGACGGCCTGCGCATCGGGAGCAACTGCAATTCAACTCGGGGTCGAAGCGATCCGCCGCGGCGAGGCCGAGGCAGCGCTGTGCGTCGCGACCGATGGCTCGGTCAATCCCGAAGCGCTGATCCGGTTCTCGCTGCTGTCGGCACTGTCGACCCAGAACGATCCTCCGCAGGCCGCGGTACGGCCGTTTTCCAAGAACCGCGACGGCTTCGTGATGGCCGAGGGCGCGGGCGCGTTGGTACTCGAAAGCTTCGAGGCGGCAGCCGCCCGAGGCGCGAGAATCCTCGGCATCGTGGCGGGATGCGGCGAGCTCGCCGATTCCTTCCACCGCACGCGCTCGAGCCCCGACGGCAAACCGATCATCGGATGCGTTCGCAACGCGCTGGCAGACGCCGGCGTGACCACCGAGCAGATCGATTACATCAATGCACACGGCACCGGCACGCCCGAAAACGACAAGATGGAATATCTCGGCATCTCAAGCGTATTCGGCGAGCGCGCCAGGCAGATCCCGGTATCGTCAAACAAATCCATGGTCGGTCATACCCTCTCGGCGGCGGGGGCCGTCGAGGCGGTGTTTTCGCTCCTGACGCTCGAGCACCAACGCATACCGCCGACCATCAACTATGACGTACCGGACCCGGCGATCCCGTTCGATGTCGTTCCCAATACAGCTCGCGATGCGCGCATTACCACCGTGATGTCGAACTCGTTCGGATTCGGTGGCCAGAACGCGTCGCTAATCCTGGCGCGCGAACCGGTGTGACGGCCAGTTCTGATGCCCCCCCACCTCCTTCGAACCCGCGCCCGACTGCGCGACGTGGTCAAACCCGTGAGTGGAGCCGCTATCGGCGCATTGACGATCGGATTGTTGCGAGCGACGCGCTATTTCGATCCGATCAAAACCGCAAATCTGTTCGGCCGGATCACGCAGAAGATCGGACCGATGCTGCGCGAACAGAAGATCGGTCGCGCTAACCTCACCGCGGCCTTTCCCGAAAAGTCATCAGACGAAATCGAGAGGATTCTGACCGGAGTATGGGACAACCTTGGCCGGATCGGCGCGGAGTTCGCTCATCTCGATCACGTCTGGGATCTTGATCCTGACCGTCTTGGAAACGGCCGCGTCGAAATCGAGCCAAAGAGCAAAAAGCTATTTGAGCGACTACGCGACGACGGCAAGCCGGCGCTGATTTTCGCAAGCCACCTCGGCAACTGGGAGCTGCCCGCGGTCGCCGCCGTCGCGCATGGGCTCAATGCGGCAATTTTGTATCGCCGGCCGAACATCGCATCGGCCGATCGCGCAATCGAACAATTGCGTTCTGTCAATATGGGGACGCTGATCCCGGCAGGTCGCGAGGCCCCTTTCAGATTGGCGCAAGCGCTGCAAAACGGTCAGCACGTCGCCATGCTGGTAGACCAGTATTTCACCAACGGCGTCGACGTCACGTTCTTCGGGCGAAAGACCAAGGCTAATCCCACGCTGGCGCGTCTCTTGCGGCAGATCGAATGCCCGATCCATGGCGTGCGGATCATCCGCCTGCCGGGCCATCGCTTCCGTGCCGAATTGTCGGACGAGATCACACCGGCGCGGGATGCAACCGGGCAGATCGACGTGCAGGGAACGATGCAGGTCATCACCTCGGTGATCGAAGGCTGGATCCGCGAATACCCCGATCAATGGCTGTGGCTGCACCGCCGCTGGCGCTAGAGCATTTTCCGGCTAGGTGGAATCCGGTTAGTCGCAAGTAAAGTGTCCTGCTACCACCCTGTCTTTGCGCGCGTCCAGAGTCTGTTGATCGAACGTTGGGTTGCAGGATCGCGCGAAGTGATGACGAACAGCCGTTTCATCACGGCCTTGTCCGGATAGATCGTTTTGTCATCGAAGATTTTCGAATCGATCAGCTTCTGGCTGGCCAAATTGCCATTGGCGTAAGACAGGAAGTCGGAATTCTTCGCCGCGACGTCAGGCCGATAGAGATAATTGATCAATTCATAGGCTTCAGCGACGTTCTTGGCATCCATGGGAATGGCCAGATTGTCGAAGAACATCTGCGCGCCTTCTTTCGGAATCGCATAGCCGATCTCGACACCGTTATGGCTCTCCGCCGCGCGGCTTCGGGCCTGCTTGATATCGCCGGACCAGCCGACGACCAGGCAGATCTCGCCAGTGGCAAGGCCGTTCAAATACTCCGAGGAATGAAATTTTCGGACATAGGGCTTGATCTTACTAACGAGAGCCGCCGCCTGTTCGAGATCGTTCTTTTTTGTCGAATTCGGATCGAAGCCCAGAAAGTTGAGCGCCGCAGGCAAGATATCATCCGCGGAATCGAGCATCTGAATGCCGCAGTCCTTGAACTTTGCGAGCTTGTTCGGATCGAAGATGATATTCCAACTATCGATCTTGCCGTCGGGTCCAAGAATGCGCTGCACCGCTTTGACGTTGTAGCCGATGCCGGTCGTACCCCACATGTAGTTCGCGGCATACCGATTGTCGGGATCGTACTCTGCGAGCTTCTTCACCACCTCCGGCCAAGCGGAGGCCAGATTCGGCAGCTTCGACTTGTCTAATTTCCGAAAGGTATTCGCACCGATCTGACGCTGTAGGAAGTATGCCGTTGGCACCACGACATCATATCCCGACTTGCCGGCAAGGAGCCGCGTTTCGAGCGTCTCATTGGCGTCGAAGGTGTCGTAGACCACCTCGATTCCGGTTTCCTTAGTAAAGGCCTCGAGCACACCCGGCGCGATGTAGTTCGACCAATTGTAGAAATTGACGACTCGCGCGGCGGCATCGGCGCGCGGTGTCGACAAAACGCCCAGGCCTAGCGCGAACGCGCCGATAACAGAGATCCATGTGTATCGATTTTGAATCATCGCTTGCATCGTCCTAAAGAGCATGCATCGCGTCGGACAAGCGCTCCAGCGCGCTGTCGAGCGTGGCATCCTTCTTTGCGAAACAGAAACGCACGACCGAGGTGATCGCATCCCGTTCATAAAACGCGGAAACCGGGATCGCCGCGACCTTATAGTCCGTCACGATACGCCTGCAGAACGCCTGGTCGGTTTCATTGAGGCCGAGCGGCGCAAGGTCCACCGTCAAAAAATAGGTTCCCTGTGAGGGCAGTACGGGAAATCCAATGTCTTCAAGACCACAAGTCAGACGGTCCCGGCGTCGCGTCAGCTCGCGGCGCATCTCGAAAAAGAAATCGTCGGGCCTGGTGAGGCCGTAGGCAACCGCAGCCTGAAGATTGGGTGCCGTCGTGAAGGTGAGAAACTGATGCACCTTCGCGGTGACCCGCAGCAGCGGCGGCGCGGCGCAGACGAAGCCGATCTTCCAGCCGGTGAGCGAGAATATCTTCCCGGCCGAGCCAATCTTGATAGTGCGTTCGCGCATACCTGGAATGGTGATCAGCGGAATATGCTCGCGGCCATCGAAGACGACATGTTCCCAGACCTCATCGCAGATCGCGACCGCATCGAACTCCTGGCAAAACCGCGCCAGCAACTCCAGATCCTCGCGCGGATAGACCACCGCGGCCGGATTGAGCGGATTGTTGAAAAGCACCGCCTTGGTCTTGCGCGTGAAAGCGCCGCGCAGCGCATCTTCCGTGATCCGCCAGTGCGGCGGCTCCAGACGAACCAAGCGCGGAATGCCGCCGGCCTGTCTGATGATCGGGAGATAGGAGTCGTAGACCGGCTGGAAAACGATGACCTCGTCGCCAGGCTCGACCATGGCAAGAATGGCGCTGGTCAACGCTTCCGTGCCGCCAGAGGTGACCATAACCTCGGTCGCCGGATCGACCGAGAGGCCATGCCAGTGGTGGTAGTGAGCGGCGATCGCCTGCCGCAACTCTGGAATTCCCATCATCGGTGGATATTGATTGTAGCCGTCGAGAACGGCGTCTGCCGCCGCGCGCCGGATATCCTCCGGACCGGGATCGTCGGGGAAACCCTGCCCGAGATTGATCGCGTCGTTGTCACGCGCAAGCTGCGACATCGTCTCGAAAATGGTAACCGGCAGGTCGGCGAAGACCTTGTTCATCGAGAGCATCAACTCTTAGCCGCCAGGCCGCGTCGGCAATCCTGCCGCCTTCCATCCAAGAATCCCGCCGGCGAGATGCTTGTCGTAAGCAAGGCCTCCCTCCTGCGCCGCCAGCGAAGCAGTCACCGAGCGCTTGCCGGAGCGGCAGGCAAATACGACCTGCTTGCCCTGCGGGTCGGGAATCGCCGCAGGATCAAAGGCCGACAGAGCGACAACGACCGCGTCCGGAAAGGCCTCCGCCACGACCTCGTTCGGCTCGCGCACGTCGACCAGCAGGTAGCGGCCGTCGGCAATACCTTTCGACACCTCTTCCGGCGACAAATCGTGAACAACAAAATTCTGATCCGCCAACGCAGTCTCCCTTGCGCTTTGCATTGGGCGTTCGCCCGCTGCTCGTCCGCTCTCCGGCAGCGCAAGGTCGCCCCTTGCGCCCATAAAATCAAGCGCCGCCACACTCTAAATGATGACTTGCGTTCCCACTTCGACAACGCGCCCGGTCGGAATCTGGAAATAATCCGTCGCATCGTTGGCCGACCGGCTCAGCGCGATGAACAGACGATCCTGCCAGCGCGGCATTCCGGACTGCGCGGATGGTTTCAGCAACCGTCGCGACAGGAAAAACGACGTCGCCATGATATCGAACTGCCAACCGAGCTTTCGCGCGATGGCGAGCGATTTCGGGACGTTGGGACTTTCCATAAAGCCGAAGCGGAGCGTCACGCGCGAAAACGTGGCACTGATCTGCTCCAGCCGCACGCGGTCGTGCGGCTCGATCCGCGGGGTCGGCGCGGTCTCGATGGTGAGAATGACATTTTTCTCGTGAAGCACCTTGTAGTGTTTCAGACTATGCATCAGCGCGGTCGGAGCGCAGCTCGGGTCGCTGGTCAGAAACACGGCGGTCCCAGTCACACGCTGCGGCGGCCGTTTTTCCAGCATCGTCACCAGATCGAGCAGCGGAAATTCGAGCTTGCGGGATTTTTCGAACAAAAGCCGGCTACCGCGACGCCACGTATACATCAGCAGCATCACGATCGCGCCAAGCGCCAGCGGCACCCAACCGCCATCGAAGACCTTTAACAGATTTGCCGCGAGGAAAGTGAGATCAAGCAACAGGAAGGGCGCAATCAGGGCGGCAGCTGCGACCGCCGGCCAGCGCCAAACCTTCCAGATGACGACAAATCCCATCATCGCGGTGACGACCATCGTTCCCGTAACGGAGATGCCGTATGCGGACGCCAGCGCGCTAGACGAACGGAACATCAGCACTAACAGCACAACGCTGATGACGAGCATCATATTGACGCGGGGCATGTAGATCTGGCCGGAATGCGCCTCCGAGGTGTGGCGGATTTCAAATCGCGGCAGCAGTCCTAGCTGGATTGCCTGACGCGTCAGCGAATAGGCGCCGGTAATGACGGCCTGACTTGCAATCACCGAAGCGACGGTCGCCATGATCACGACGGGAACCAGCGACCACGCAGGGAACAAGAGGAAGAACGGATTCTCGATCGCCTCCGGATGGGCGATCAAAAGCGCACCTTGTCCGAGATAGTTCAGCACGAGCGACGGCAGCACGATCGCGAGCCACGCGGTCTGAATCGGCCGCTTGCCGAAGTGGCCAAGGTCGGCATAGAGCGCCTCGGCACCGGTCACCGCCAGAAACACGGCGCCAAGCGTGATGAAGCCGACGATGCCGTGATGCATCATGAATGTGGTTGCGTAGAGCGGATTAAACGCCAGCCAGACTTCAGGATGCTGCATGATTTGTGGAATGCCCGCAGCGGCGATGACTGCGAACCAGACACACATCACAGGTCCGAAAAAAGTGGCGACGCGCGCCGTCCCGCGTGACTGGACTGCGAACAAGGCCAGCAGAATAATCACCGTGATCGGCACTACATACGGATCCAGTGCCGAGGTGGCCAGCTTGATACCTTCGATCGCCGACAGCACCGTCAGCGCCGGCGTGATCACGGCATCCCCATAGAACAGCGCACCGCCGATGATGCCGAGCAGCACAACAGTTGCCCCACGCCGGCTCGCGGCGCGCTGCGCCAGCGCCATCAGCGCCAGGATTCCGCCCTCGCCGTGGTTGTCCGCCCGCAGCAGGATCAGGACGTATTTCAGCGTCACCACGATAATTAGGGCCCACAAGATCAGCGAGAGGACACCCAGCACCACTTGCGGACCCGCCGCGCTTCCCGTGGCGCCGGAGGCAACGACCGCCTCACGGAGCGCGTAAAGCGGACTGGTGCCAATATCACCATAGACCACCCCGATGCTGCCGAGCGTCAACGCCTTGAAGCCGGCCGTGGAATGGGTATCGCCAAATCCGTTCGCTGCCGGCGTCGCCGCGGCAGAAACTGCATTGTCACTCGTCATGGGATGAAGGCCTCGAAAAACTTCACTGCATAAGCAAAGCGCGCGGCTTATAGCCCCGCACCTAACGCATGGCACATCCTAATTTTAGGCCTCAGTTATGTAAAAATCGCATGATGCCCCATGGAGGTCAAATGATGACTTGCGTTCCTACCTCGACAACGCGCCCGGTCGGGATCTGGAAATAATCGATGGCATCGTTGGCCGACCGGCTCAGCGCTATGAACAACCGATCCTGCCAGGCAGGCATTCCCGAGTGTGCGGACGCCTTCAACGACCGGCGCGAGACAAAAAACGAAGTCGACATGATATCGAACTGCCAGCCAAGCTTGCGCGCAATCACCAAAGCTTTCGGAACATTCGGCGATTCCATGAAGCCGAAGCGGAGGGTGACAATCGAGAACTTTTCGCTGATGTTTTCCATGCGCACACGCTCGGCGGGATCGACGCGGGGCGTTTGCGCGGTTTCGATCGTCAGGATGACGTTATGTTCGTGAAGAACCTTGTTGTGCTTCAGATTGTGTAGAAGCGCAGTGGGCACGAAGTCGGGATCGCTGGTCAGAAACACCGCTGTGCCCTTGACGATGTGCGGCGGCCGCTTTTCGAGGCTTTGAATGAGATCCTGAAGCGGCACCTCAATGCGCCTGGTTTTTTTGATGAGAATCGCCACGCCACGGCGCCATGTCCATATCAGCACCACCATGGCGATGCCGAACAAAAGCGGCACCCATGCCCCATCAAACAGCTTGAGCAGATTGGCGCTGAAAAACATCATGTCGACAACGACAAGCGGGGCAACCAGAGCCGTCGCCGTCGCTGCCTGCCAGTTCCACAGCTTCCGGACAACAACAAAGCCCATGATGCCGTCGGCGACCATCGTGGTGGATACGGCTATCCCGTAGGCGGACGCGAGGCCGCTGGAGGTGCGGAATAACAGCACCAGCATCAGCACGCCGATCAGCAACAGCATGTTGACGCGCGGCAGGTAAATCTGACCGGCATGGGTCTCGGATGTGTAGCGCACCTCGAAGCGTGGCAGCAGGCCGAGTTGCACAGCCTGACGGATCAGCGAATAGGCGCCTGTAATGACTGCCTGACTGGCGATCACTGTGGCGCCGGTCGCCAAAATGACCAGCGGCAGGATCAACGGCGCGGGTGCCAGACGGTAGAAGGTGTTATCGATGGCGTCGGGATGGGCGAGGATCAGCGCCCCCTGTCCGAAATAGTTCAGCAGCAGCGATGGCAACACCAGACAAAACCAGGCCACCTGAATTGGTTTGCGGCCGAAATGACCGAGATCGGCGTACAATGCCTCGCCGCCCGTGACCGACAGAAAGACCAGGCCCATGATGACGAGACCGAGCACACCGTGATTAAGCAGGAAGTGAATGGCGTACCAGGGATTCACCGCCAACAGCACATTCGGATCCTCGTGAATGTGCAGAACGCCGAGGACTGCAATCGTCACGAACCACAGCGCCATCACCGGAGCAAACGCCGAAGCAACCCGCGCGGTGCCGTGACTCTGCACCGCGAACAGCATAATCAGAATCACCACTGTCAGTGGAACGACGTAATCCTCGAGCCCCGGCGCGGCGAGTTTTAATCCTTCGACAGCGGACAACACCGAGATCGCCGGCGTAATCATGGAATCGCCGATGAACATTGAGGCGCCGACCACGCCGAGCGCCAGCAGAAGCAAACTCCGCCGTCCCAGCGCTCGCTGCCCGAGTGCCATCAGCGACAACGTTCCGCCCTCCCCGTTGTTGTCGGCACGCAGCAGCAGGAGAACGTATTTCGCAGTCACAACGATAAAGAGCGACCACAGGATCAGCGACAGCACACCGAGCACGATCGCAGGCGTCACCGCGCCCTGTTGCGCGGCGTGATCGACAGCCTCGCGAAAAGCGTACAAGGGCGACGTTCCGATATCACCGAAGACCACGCCGATACTTCCGAGCGATAATGCCCAAAGGCCGCTCGTCTTCGCCAAAGATTCGCCTTTGGCTCCGGCAGTTGGATCGCTGACGGCCATGGTATCGTGCCAACGCTCTGATGATGGTTTTGATCCGGGCTATCGCGCACAAGCACCGGTCCGTCAATCATCGAATAGCATTGACAGTCTGCCACCGACCTGCCCGGCGGCCGACAACTTCGTCCGGTAACATAGTACTCGCGGCAAGTCAGGGTTTCAAATTCGGCGGCAACGGAGGAGGCTCGCGCATCAAGGTAATGGTCACGCGCCGATTTGCCGCCAGTGACGGATCATCCGGAAACAAAGGCATGCTGTCCGACTTGCCCGATACTGCGAAGATATGACTCGGAGGTAGCCCTTCCCGCTCAAGGATCTGACGAACAACGTTGGCGCGGTCCGCCGACAGGTCGAAGCCGTCATAATCGCTGCGCATTGCGATGAAGTTCGCAGCGGTATGGCCGGTAACTGAGATCCGAAACGGCGTCGCCGCGAGCGGAGCCGCAAGCTTACTGATCAACATCCGCGTCCGCTCATAAGGTTGTTTTGAACCCTCCGCGAACATGGACCGGCCATCCTGGTCAACGATTTCCAGGTTGAGGCCTTCCTTGGTTTCCTCGAACATGATGTGTTTGGAGAGCTCTGTCAGTTCCGGCATGTCCTGCAGCGCCTGTCGCAGCGACGCGGACGCAAGCGCGAACTCGCGATCCGTCTTGAGGCGAGCACCCGCAGTCTTGGAACGCTCCTGTTCGTCGGGGGTCGGGTTCGTGGAGGTTTCATCCGGCGGGACGCGCGCGGCGTTCTTCAGCTTGGGCCGCGTCGGCAGCCCATCCGATTCGATGATTCCGGAATATCGCACCTGGGTCTGGGAGCCGAAGGCATCGCGCATCGAACCCGCAACGATCTTGAGCTTTTGATTATCCATCGTGGAGAATGCGACAAGCATCACAAAGAAGCTCATCATAAGGCCCATCAGATCCGCGAACGTGACGAACCAGCCGTGCCCTCCGCCATGCGCATCGCCGCGCTTCTTTTTGGCCATCGCTGGTTTCCCGACTAGAGCCTTTCCGCTTCTGAAAGAATCAGAGGCGTGGCTCTATGATTTTTGATCTGACGCGTTGTCTTCACGCGAACCGGTATCCATTCTTGAAAACGCCTAGGCCGGAACCGGCTCGCCTTCTTCGTGGCGATGCTTTTCCGGCAAATAGGCCAGCAGCATTTCGCGCACCAGCGCCGGGCTCTTCGAATCCCGGATCATCAGGATGCCGTCTATGATCAAGGTACGATTGGTTTCCTCGTCCAGCAGCTTGCCGTGGAGCTTATCCGCGATCGGCAGGCAGAACAGGTTGGCGACGAGCGCGCCGTAAAGCGTCGCGAGCAGCGCGGTCGCCATGAATGGCCCCAGCTTGGAAGGATCGGTCATGTTGGCGAACATCTGCACCATGCCGATCAGAGTCCCGATCATGCCGAACGCCGGCGCGCAATCGCCGATTGCGCGGTAGATCTTGCTTCCCTCATCGAGGTGCATGAGAAAATTGTCGCGGTCGCGCTCGAGATTGTCGCGGATGAATTCGAGGTCGTAGCCGTCGGCGACGAAGCGGATTCCCTTGGCGAGGAACGGCTCGTTGGTCTCGACTTTCTCCAGACCTACCGGTCCCTGCTTGCGGGCGATCTCCGCAATCCGCGCCAGCTCATCGACAAGGTCGCGCGCCGACAGCCTGCTCATGGTGAAGGCGAACTTGGCGCCGAGCGGCAGGCCGTGCAGAATCGCACCGAGCGGGAAGCGGATCATCGTCGCGGCGATCGAACCACCGAAAATGATGATCATCGCATGTTCGCTGACGAACATGTGCAGATCGCCACCCATGAAGATCATCATGGCGACTACGATCATGCCGAAAGCAAGTCCGGCACCGGTCATGATATCCATGATGAACCCCACGCGTACTCGACCGGCCATCCTGGACGGCGGCGCGAACCGTTCTGAGTCACGCCTGGACACCCTAGCTTTTGCGCCATTAAAGACCCGTTACCGGAAAGGTAACTGTTGCCAATGTGTTAACGTCGAACCACAACAGCTCTAGACAAGAGATCAACGATGCCGTGGTGTCTTGTGCGGTGGCGCGCAGCCGGTAGGGGAATAGCGCTGGGGATCTCTAGCGTTTTCGAGCGAAGCATGTCCTGGAGCTTGACCCGAGGATGCACGCCGGTTCGCGTGAAGAAAAACGCGCTAGAGCCCCCGCATCCCATCTTCGATAGATAGATTGCCCGGTCGCCGCCGGCGACCAACGATCACTGAATATTTCCGCTCAAGCGCACAATGGCCCGGCTGCCCGGCTGCTTTCTGCAGGGTTTCTCAATGCGGGCGGGAGAGCCGGTTGTCTGGCTTGCGCTGCCGGACCGGAATGGTGGGCGAGCCAGCCTCGGCGGATGGCGAGGCTGCTCCCGCGGATGACGGCGCATCGGGAAACGTTTCCTGCACGGCCGCCTTGAGATCCTGATCACGATAGGATTTCCAACCGATCGGAAGGGTCAACAGAAAAATAATCGAGCCGAAGGAGAGGACAACCCAAGGGTAACTGATCAAGAGCGCGATGAAGAATACCACCGACACGAATACCGGCAGCACGAGCTCCGGCTGTACGCGCATCCCGACCGCTTTGCCGGAAAAGACCGGCAGCCGCGACACCATGAGGATCGCGATCAGCAACGTGTAAAACGCCGTTAATACCGCGGGGGGCTGCGGTATGCCGAGAAACGAAAGATAGATCGGCAGAAGCACAGCGATCGCACCCGCCGGCGCGGGAACGCCGGTGAAGAAATTCGCAGCGAAGGCCGGTTTGTTCGGATCATTCATCGTCGCATTGAAGCGGGCGAGCCGCAGACCGCCGCTGATCGCAAATATCATCGCTGCGATCCAGCCGACATTGCTGAGATCGTGCAGCTGCCAGAAGTAGAGGATCAGGCCGGGCGCTACGCCGAAATTGACGAAGTCGGCGAGACTGTCGAGTTCCGCGCCGAACTTCGACTGGCCCTTGATCATCCGAGCCACCCGTCCGTCGAGCCCGTCGAGCACGGCCGCGAATACGATGGCCGCGACCGCAAGCTCCATCCGTCCCTCGGTCGAGAGCCGGATCGCCGTTAGTCCCGCGCAAATCGCAAGCAGCGTGATGAAATTTGGCACCAGCATCCGTACCGGGATCGGACGAAACCGGCGGCGGCGCATCTCGGATGATTTCGGGTCGTATGACGTGTGCACGTCCCCCATATAGGAAGGCCTTGCCGGGGCTGCCATCCGCTAGGCACCCCGGCAAGGCACTCAACGGTCAACTGGTTCGAAAGGTCCGACTGCCGTCTGTTTGCTGGAAATCCGCCAACACCGTCTCGCCGGCGACCGCGGTCTGGCCTTCGGACACCAACAATTGCGTCCCCTCCGGCAGAAAGACGTCCAGCCGCGAGCCAAACCGGATCAGCCCGAAGCGTTCGCCCGCTTCGACCGTCTGTCCCTCATGCACGAAAGAGACGATACGGCGCGCAACCAGCCCCGCAATCTGGATCACGCCCACCGGCCCGTTATTCGGCGTTGAGATCACGAGTGCGTTGCGCTCGTTGTCCTCACTCGCTTTGTCGAGTTCGGCATTGATGAATTTGCCCGGGCGATAGGCAATCCGTTCGATCCGCCCCGCGACCGGACTGCGATTAACGTGGCAATTGAACACGCTCATGAAAATCGAAATGCGCTGCAGCGGCATCTCGCCAAGCTCGAGTTCGGCGGGCGGTACAACCGAAGCGATCATCGAGATTCGTCCGTCCGCGGGCGAGACGACAAGGCCCTCTCGGACTGGCGTCACACGGGCGGGATTGCGGAAGAAAAGCGCACACCAAATTGTCAGCAGCGTTCCGATCCAGCCCAGCGGGCTCCAGATCCAGAACAAGATGATGGTGGCCAATGCAAAGCCACCGACGAAGGGATACCCCTTCGGATGAATCGGCGAAATCTGCGCTCGCACGGATCTGGCGCTGGAGCGAACGGATTTCGCGACGGATAGGAGAGTCTGTCGATCTATGGGCATGAGCACCTAATGATATGGAATGAACCTGAGGTGAAGGTGACTTATGAAAACACGATCGACCCTCGATCAGCCCCGTTTAGTCCGATGCCTGATTCGGGAGGGTCACCTTGGACCTATTCTACCCCGCCGCGGCGGTTGGCGCCACCAGGGGATCGTCCACAGGAGGTGGGGCGCGATTCGGGGTGCCCTCGTCCTCGCCGATCAACGCAAGCCTCTCCCGCGCCTCCTCGGCCTCACGTTGCCTATTCCACATGCTCGCGTAAAGACCCTCCGCCGCTAGAAGCTCGGCATGGGTTCCCCGCTCGGCAATTCGCCCCCGATCAAGCACGATGATCTCGTCGGCGCCCACAATGGTGGAGAGCCGGTGCGCGATCACCAGCGAAGTCCGGTTGCGCGAGACCCGTTCGAGAGCCTCCTGGATTTCGTGCTCGGTGTGGCTATCGAGCGCCGACGTCGCCTCGTCCAATACGAGGATGGGGGGCGCCTTCAGCACCGTGCGCGCGATCGCCACGCGCTGTTTCTCGCCGCCTGACAATTTTAGTCCGCGCTCGCCGACCTCGGTCTCATAGCCTTTAGGCGACATCCTGATGAAGTCGTCGATTTGCGCCGTTCTGGCGGCAGCCTCGACCTCCGCGTCCGACGCGTCCCAGCGGCCATAGCGGATGTTGTAGCGGATGGTATCGTTGAACAGCACGGTGTCCTGCGGCACCATCCCGATCACCGCGCGCAAGGACTCCTGCGTAACGTCGCGGATATCCTGACCGTCGATCAGGATACGGCCGCCAGAAACGTCGTAAAGCCGGAACAGCAACCGCGACAGCGTCGATTTTCCAGCTCCCGAAGGCCCCACGATGGCCACCGTTTTTCCCGCAGGTACATCGAACGTCAAACCCTTGAGGATCGGGCGGTCCGGATCGTAGGCAAACCGCACATCCTCAAACCTCACCGACCCCCGCTCGATGCGTAGCGGTTGCGCACCCGCACGATCCTGCACCTCCGCACGGCGGGTCAGCACAGCGAACATCTTTTCGATATCGATGATCGCCTGCTTGATCTCGCGATAGACCATACCCATTAGGTTGAGCGGCTGGTAAAGCTGAATCATCATGGCATTGACCATGACGAAATCGCCCACCGTATGAGTGCCATTGCGCACGCCGAGCGCGCACATGATCATGACCGCCGTCAGCCCGGCCGTGTAGATCACCGCCTGCCCCGCATTCAGAACCGCCAGCGACGTATAGGTCTGCACGCTTGCCGTCTCGAAGCGCTCCATCGATCGGTCATAGCGCTTTGCTTCACGCGTCTCGGCGCTGAAATACTTTACCGTCTCGTAGTTCAAAAGCGAATCGATCGCCTTGGTGTTGGCATCGGAGTCGGAGTCGTTCATCCGGCGGCGGATTTCGATACGCCATTGCGTCGCCTTGTAGGTGAAGACCATGTAGACCATGACAGTCACCAGCGTCACCAGAACGTAGCGCCAGTCGAATTGCCAAAGCAGTACGCCCGTGAGCAATCCGACTTCGACCGCCGTCGGAACGAGCTGAAGGATAACGAGCCGCACCATCTCTTCGATGCCGTTGCGACCCCGCTCGAGCACGCGCGTCAACCCGCCGGTCTTGCGTTCGAGATGAAACCGCAGCGACAGCTCGTGCATGTGGACGAACGTCCGATAAGCCAGCCTGCGCACCGCGTGCATCGCGACCTTGGCAAAGATGCCGTCGCGCCATTGGGTAAGCAGCGCCATCAGCACACGGACGGAGCCGTAAGCCAGCGTCATCGCGAGCGGCGACACGATCAGCCACATCGCCCAATTTTCGGGCTGCACGGGCGCACTTCCTGGGCCGTTCAGCGCATCGACCGCCCATTTGAACGTGAAAGGAACGACCAGGGTCGCGACTTTTGCCGCAAGCAACAGCGCCAACGACCATACCACGCGCATCTTCAGGTCGGCGCGGTCTCCGGGCCACATATAGGGCCACAGATGCAAGAGCGCCCTGCCGAGGGTCGCGTTCCGGGTGGGGTCCGCTGAAGGTTTCGCCGGCACGGTTGCCTGATGGAAAGCCGCCTCAGGCATCGCTTAGGCCTGAGCCCGGAAATGGCGTCCGCAGCCGCAAATATCGTCTAGTCGAGGTCATATATCCAAGTCATATAGAGCCTTTGGATGCTGCATGCACCCTTACCCGGCAATTCTTTTCGCTACGGAGGCCACCTGCAGGCACTTGACCCCGTGCCGGCAATAGCCGAGCCTTGACGCTGCAATTGTTCTGGGCCACATCGATTCCATGAACACCATCAAAACGGTCTGCGTCTATTGCGGCTCAGGCCCCGGTACAAATCCCCAGTTTGTCGAAGCCGCCCTCGCTTTTGGTAGAGCGCTCGCCCGGAACAAGGTCGGGCTGGTCTATGGCGGCGGCTCGGTCGGGCTGATGGGCGCCATCGCGACCTCGACTCTCGATCACGGCGGATTCGTTACCGGCATTATTCCGGATTTCTTGACCGCACGCGAACATGCGCTGTCGCGCGTGCAGGAGATGATCGTCACCCGCGATATGCACGAACGCAAGCGCCTAATGTTCGAGCGCTCGGACGCGTTCGTCGCCCTGCCAGGCGGGGTCGGCACGCTAGAGGAACTGGTTGAGCAGCTCACCTGGCAGCAGCTCGGACGACACAGCAAACCGATCATGCTGGCAAATGTCGACGGTTTCTGGGAGCCGCTGCTCGCTCTGCTCGCTCATATGAGGGATACC
The DNA here is from genome assembly GCF_049852135.1 of Nitrobacter sp. TKz-YC02. NCBI lineage: Bacteria > Pseudomonadati > Pseudomonadota > Alphaproteobacteria > Hyphomicrobiales > Nitrobacteraceae > Nitrobacter > Nitrobacter sp. TKz-YC02. The sequence goes on along the minus strand of NZ_CP180728.1, from coordinate 1,415,607 downwards.
GCCTTCATCCGACCCACGCTCGCAGTGAATGTCCTGCAGGCCGACCACGTGGAGGACATCCTGCCGAAACTCCGCATCGCCGCGAGCGGCACGCTGGACTCGAAACATATGCCGGCCGACGTCGCCGACCGACTATAACTGAACGGCAACGGGATCGTTTACGGTGACGCGCCGGACTTCACCAGCTTGTAAAAAACCGAATCCATCAGGGCCTGAAACGACGCATCGATGATATTGGGCGACACGCCGATCGTGGTCCAGCGCTCGCCCTCCTCGTCCTCGCTCTCGAGCAGTACCCGCGTCACGGCTTCCGTGCCTCCGTTGAGGATACGCACGCGATAATCGATCAGCTTCAGCCCCTCGATGTATTTCTGATATTTGCCGAGATCCTTGCGCAAGGCGACATCGAGCGCGTTGACAGGACCGTTACCTTCGGCGGCCGAAATCAGGGGCTGGCCGTCGACCCTCACCTTCACGACCGCCATCGCAACAGTGATGCGCTGACCGTGGGAATTATAGCGCTGCTCGACGTTGACATCGAACTGCTCGACGTCGAAATACTCCGGCACGCGGCCGAGCGTGCGCCGCGCCAAGAGGTCGAACGACGCGTTCGCGGATTCGTAGGCGTAGCCCGCCGCCTCGCGCTCCTTCATCTCCTGGATCAGCCGCCCGAGCTTCGGATCGTTTCTGTCGAACGCGATGTTGGCGCGCTCAAGTTCGGCAAGCACGTTTGAACGGCCGGCCTGATCCGATACCAGCACCTTGCGGCGGTTGCCGACCGATTCCGGCGGGACATGCTCGTACGTCGTAGGATCCTTGAGGATCGCAGACGCATGAATGCCGGTCTTGGTAACGAACGCGCTTTCGCCGACGTAGGGCGCATGCCGGTTCGGCGCGCGGTTGAGCATGTTGTCGAGCGTGCGCGACACCTGCGTCAGAGCCGCAAGCCGATCCTCGGTTACCCCGATGTCGAAGAGGTCGGCGAATTCTTTCTTTAACTTCAGCGTCGGGATCAACGAACAGAGATTGGCATTGCCGCAGCGTTCGCCGAGGCCATTCAGGGTACCCTGAATTTGCCGCGCCCCTGCGCGCACCGCGGCAAGGGAATTGGCGACCGCCTGCTCTGTGTCATTATGAGCGTGGATGCCTAGATGGCTGCCGGGGACGTGCCTCGTCATCTCGCGAACCGTCGCCTCGATCTCGTTCGGCATGGTGCCGCCATTGGTGTCGCACAGCACCACCCACCGCGCGCCGGACTCGTAAGCCGCCATGGCACAGGCCAGCGCGAACACCGGGTCTTCCCTGTAGCCGTCAAAAAAATGCTCGCAGTCCACCATGACCTCGCGGCCAACTGCTGTGGCTGCCTTCACGCTGTCGCGGATCGACGCCAGGTTTTCGTCGTTCGTGGTTTCGAGCGCGACCCTGACCTGATAGGCGGACGATTTCGCGACAAAGCAGATCGCATCCGCCTCGGCCGCGATCAGCGCGGCCAGCCCGGGATCGTTGGAGGCCGATCGACCAGGACGGCGCGTCATGCCGAAAGCGGTGAACCGCGCATGGCGAAGCGTTGGCTTCTGCGAAAAAAACTCGGTATCGGTCGGATTAGCGCCGGGATAGCCGCCCTCGACATAGTCGATGCCGAGATCGTCCAGCATCTTCGCGATCACCTGCTTGTCCTGCAACGTGAAATCGACGCCGTTGGTTTGGGCTCCGTCCCGCAACGTGGTGTCGAACAGATAGAGGCGTTCGCGACTCATGCCGCCCCTCCCTCCGCCAGCGTCTTTTTCATCGTTGTATTGGCCAGCCACTCGTCGCCGATCGTCACCGAATTGCGTTGCATCGCGACGTAGCCGCGCTTGGCGAAGAATCGCTCCGCCGTATCGCTGGCTTCTACGGTCAGCGCCGTAGCGCCGCGCGCGCCGGCAAGCTTCTCGAGCGCATCGCACAGCGCGGTCGCGACCCCATGCCTCACAGCGCCCGGATGGACATAGAGCATGTCGATGTGATCGGTGCCCTTGAGCGACGCGAAGCCAACCGGTGAACTCTGAAGCGTCGCCACCAGCGTCAGTTCGCGCGCGAGCCGCGCGCCGAATTTGTCCTCATCATCCGCAGCGGCAGCCCAGGCGATCTGCTGCGCCTCGCTGTAGTCGTCGCCGGTCAGTTCCTCCACGCTGGCGACAAAGATCGCCGCCAGCACGGGAACATCGGCGGGCAGCATCGGCCGCAGCGCAGGTTTGGGAAGCGCCTGTCCCATGGCGTCAAAAAACTCCGAACAGACGGACGACCAGCACGACCGCCGCGACGATCACCGCCCACTTGATGAAAATGTAATAGCGCCAGTGTTTCGGAAACGGCGTCTCCGGCTTGGTCATCGCGCGATCTCCCATGTCGTCACCGGCTTGCCGTCGGCGTCCTTACCGTCCTTCAGCACCACGCCCATGGCGGCGAGTTCGTCGCGGATGCGGTCGGATTCCTTGAAGTCCTTTCGCGCGCGGGCGGCAGCGCGCTCCCGAATGAACGCCTCGACGGCGTCGTTATCAACGTCATGCCCCTCGGTTCGACGTGAGCGCCATTGCGTGGCTGTTTGTGTCAAAAGGCCGAGGATGTTCGCCGACGCCTTCAACATTTCAGGGGCGGGCGATTGCCCCATCGATGTCAGACCCGCCATCATCTCACCGGCGACAGCCGGATGGGCCAGTCGATGCAATTCCGAAATCGCCTTCGGTGTATTCATATCATCGCCGAACGCATCGAGAGTCTCAGCGGATATCTGGCCTGCCTCGACATCGCCGATCGCGTCATACCAGCGATCCAGCATCTTTTCGGCTTCCTGAAGTCCCTGAACGGTCCAGTCGAGCGGCGATCTGTAATGGGTCTTCAGCATCGCAAGCCGCAACACCTCACCCGGCCACTTCCGTCCGCCAAACTTTTCCGTGGTCAGCAACTCGTTGATGGTGAAGAAGTTGCCGAGACTCTTCGACATCTTCTCGCCTTCGACCTGCAGGAAGCCGTTGTGCATCCAATAGTTCGCCATGGCGTGCGCGCCGTGGGCGCAGCGCGACTGCGCGATCTCGTTTTCGTGGTGAGGAAAGATCAGGTCGAGGCCGCCGCCGTGGATATCGAAGACCTCGCCGAGATAGGCCGCGCTCATGGCCGAGCATTCGATGTGCCAGCCGGGACGACCCCTGCCCCACGGGCTGTCCCAGCCCGGCTCGTCATCTGAAGACAGTTTCCACAGCACGAAATCGGCCGGATTCCTCTTGTGCGCGTCCACCGCGACCCGCGCGCCAGCCTTCTGCTCATCCAGCCTGCGGCCTGACAGCAGCCCGTAGTCCGGCATCGACTGCACGTCGAACAGCACCTCGCCGTCGGCCTCATAAGCATGGCCGCGCGCGATCAGCTGCTTGATCAGCGTCACCATGTCAGCCTTGCCGTCGGAGCGCGGAGCCACGAATTCGGTGGCGCGCGGCTGATGCGTCGGCGGCAGGCAGCCAAGCGCCACGACATCAGCCTGAAACTGCGCGGCTGTCTTTTCGGTGACCTTGCGGATCGCCTCGTTCAGCGGCAGGCCCGGAAAATCCCGCCCCGCGCGGTCGTTGATCTTGTCGTCGACGTCGGTGATGTTGCGGACGTAGGTGACATGGTCGGCGCCGTAGACGTGTCGCAGCAGCCGGAACAGCACGTCGAATACGATGACCGGCCGCGCATTGCCGATATGGGCAAAGTCGTAGACGGTCGGACCGCAGACATACATCCGCACGTTCGACGGATCGATCGGCGTGAAAACACGCTTTTCCTTCGTCAGCGTATCGTAAAGACGCAGTTCCATAGAATCCCGCTCCAAACCGCCGGGCGTCCAGTGCTCTGTTGTGAGAAAAGACGGCCTGGGCCAGCGAATCGCTAGCCCGTAATCTCGCGGCAAATGCCATAAATGGCGAGGAAACCGTTCATTCCGGTCAACATGGAACAGCTGGGGTACATCGTCAAGTTGCGCCCCATAAACGCCTTATTTCGCCGCGAAATCGCCCCGTATTCCCCGTGGCGAACTCCACCATCACCTTCTCCTTTTCCCGGCCCATCATGCATATTCTCCCCGCAGTTCGGGTTTTTCCCGTTATTCTGGCAGGCGTGGCTCTCTTTGCAGCCACCGCGTGCGCCGACAGCCGCATCTTCATCATTGCCAACCACGCCGACGGGTATGGCGTTGACCAGTGCCTTGCCCAAGGCGAAAGCTGCGGAGCCCACGCCGCGCATTCCTACTGCCGGTCACGCGATTTTGCACAAGCCATCGCTTACAGACGCGTCCGGCCTGACGAGATGACGGATTCGATTCGAGGGTCCACAAATTCCTGTCGGCACAGCGGCTGCAACGAGTACGTCGCAATTACCTGTCAACGTTGATGCGCCGATTCATAGCAGGAAAACCTGTGTTGCACCCAAGGCCGCCACACTCGTGCCCCGGAAACGACGTGACGCTGCCGCGAGAAGCGGATAAGACACGGCCACGCTGGCGAACGGCCATCTGAGTAACGCATCCAGCCTGCACCATCAGCGTGTCGCAACGCAATCAGGCTCGCTGGTTGCTGAAAAGATCATCGCGATGGGCTCGTTGTGCGGAAGACAGTTCCTCTTCGTAGAGCAAATTTGCAGAATCGCTCCGGGATCGCTCTGATGGCGGATCATGCCTGACCTTTCCTTTGCCAGCACGATAAGAATATTGGCTTGCGTTGTCGGCATTGCGGGCGCGGCGGCCGATGCCTTGGCGCAAGGCGTTCCGCCAGGGGTCAATCCGATTTGCCCGCGGCTCGAGGCGCAGCTCGTAAGCATCGACCGCGGCGGCACCGATCCTGCGCGAGCCGGACAGATCCGGCGCTATGAGGAGGCAGCAGGCCGGCAACAGGCCGAGCTCGAACACGTCATCGCGCAAGCGAGGAGCACGGGCTGCGACAGTTCAGGATTCTTTCAGCTCTTTAACGCCCAGTCGGCACAATGCGGACCGGTCACCCACCAGATCCAGCGCATGCGGACCAACCTCCAGCAGATTACCACCAACCTGGAGCGGCTGCGGGCCGGCAACGGCGCCAGCCCCGAGCGCGACAGTCAGCGCCGTTCCGTGCTGATTGCACTGGCCCAGAACAATTGCGGCCCGCAATATGCGGCAGCCGTGCGGAACCAGGGCTCCTTCTTCGACGACCTGTTCGGCAACCACTCCGACAATCAGACGATCCTGCCGCCAGTCGATTCGGGCGCGCAATCCGGAACCTATCGGACCGTCTGCGTACGTTCGTGCGACGGTTTTTACTTTCCGATCTCGTTCGCCACCACTCCGAGCCGGTTTTCCGACGACGAGCGGACCTGCAAGAATCTTTGTCCTGCGGCAGACGCCGCGCTGTACGCGTATCGCAATCCCGGCGAAGATATGAATCAGGCAGTCTCTACTAGCGGGCAACCTTATTCGTCGTCGCCGAACGCATTTCGATACCGCCAGGAGTTCAATCCGTCGTGCTCGTGCAAGGCTGCGGGCCAGACATGGGCGGAAGCGTTGAAGGGACTTGACGACAAGGCGACGGCCGCCCAGCAGGGCGACATCATCGTCACGGAAGACGGCGCGCGGAAGATCTCACAGCCGACCGGAGACAAAGGTTCGCAAAAGAAAAACTCAGCGGCGAAAGCCGATGCACCCCAGACCAGCCCTGCGGATACTGCGCCGACCGCCTCCACACCCTCGAACAAGCCGATCCGGTCGGTGGGGCCAACGTTCATACCCGCGCATTAGAGCGGGATGAAAATTGGATGGCGGTTTGCCATTCGCGCTGGCCGGCCCTTCGGGGCGGGGTCATACTCTGATTTCAGCCGTCATCCCTCGAAGGCTTCCGCCGAAACCGTCCCCGACCGCGAGACGAGATTCTCATCCGGTGCCGGCAATGGTTTACCGGAATCGCGAAACCGGTTGGTGATCGGATAGCGCCGGTCGCGACCGAAATTTCGGCGCGTGACCTTGACGCCCGGCGCCGCCTGGCGACGCTTGTATTCGGCGGCGGTCAGCAAGCGGTCGACTCGCACGACCACATCGCGGTCGAACCCTTCCGCGACGATCGACGCCAGCGGCTCCTCCCGCTCGACCAGTCGCTCGAGAATCGCGTCGAGTAGCTCATAGGGCGGCAGCGAATCCTGATCGAGCTGGCTCTCGCGCAACTCGGCCGTCGGCGGCCTCGCGATGATGCTTGGCGGGATCACCTCGCCCGATGGACCAAGCGCGCCGTCCGGCTTCCACGCGTTGCGCAGGCTTGCCAGCCGGAACACCTCGGTCTTGTAGATATCCTTGATCGGATTGAAGCCGCCGTTCATGTCACCGTACAGCGTGGCATAACCCACCGACATTTCCGATTTGTTGCCGGTGGTTACCACCATCGCACCCAGCTTGTTGGACATCGCCATCAGAAGCGTGCCGCGGGCGCGAGACTGCAGGTTCTCCTCCGTGATATCGCGGGGGAATCCCGCGAACGTGCCCAAGAGAATCTCCTCGAAACCATTCACTGCCGGCGCGATCGGCAGCACGTCGTAGCGAATGCCGAGCGCCTTTGCGAGCGTCGCAGCATCGTCGAGCGAGACCTGCTCGGTATAGCGGAACGGCAGCATGACGCCGTGGACGCACTCCGCTCCAAGAGCATCGACGGCGATGGCCGCACATAAGGCCGAGTCGATGCCGCCCGACACGCCGAGCAGAACGCCGGGAAACCCGTTCTTCTGCACATAGTCGCGCAAGCCCAGCACACACGCGGCATAGTCGGCTTCGTCACCGTCGATCTGGGGGGCGACAGGTCCGTTGCAGTGCCATCCTGCCGCGGACCTGGTCCATTGCAGGGTGATGATGCTTTCTTCGAAGGCTGGAAGCTGCGCCGCCAACGAGCGATCAGCATTCAGCACAAAAGATGCACCGTCAAACACCAACTCATCCTGACCGCCGACCTGATTGAGGTAGACCAGCGGCAGATCGCTCTCTGTCACGCGCGCGACCGAGATCGACAGCCTGATGTCGCTCTTGCCTTTTGCGTAGGGCGAGCCGTTGGGAACGACGAGAATTTCCGCGCCGGTCTCCGCCAGGCACTCGACGACGTTCTCGTACTCGGCGGATTCTTCGACCCAGGTATCTTCGCAAATCGGCACGCCGATCCGCACGCCCCGAATTTTCAGGGGTCCCCCAACCGGTCCCCGCGCGAATACGCGCTTTTCATCGAACACGCCGTAGTTCGGCAGATTGACCTTGAAGCGGATCGCCGCGACCCGCCCCTCGTCCAGCAACGCATACGCATTATAGAGTTTGCCGCCATCGACCCATGGCGTACCGATCAGCATGGCCGGGCCGCCGTCGGAGGTCTCCCGCGCGAGACCTTCGATCGCCTCGCGGCAGGCAGCCTGGAACGCTGGCCTCAGAACCAGATCCTCGGGCGGATAGCCGGCAATAAACAGCTCCGGAAGCGCCACCAGCGCGGCCCCGTCGGCCTTGGCCTGGGCGCGCGCCGCGCGAGCCTTGGCGGCATTGCCGGCAATGTCTCCAATCGTCGGATTCAATTGGCCGAGCGTGATCTTGAAGGTTGTTTCGGTCATGGACGCTTGTTACCCGCCCGGCGTCTCAGAAACCAGAGACCGCCGGAATAGGTTTCACCTTTCCGTTCCGATCGTGCCTCAGCAACTCGGCAATGAGGAATGCCATGTCGATCGACTGCTCGGCGTTCAGGCGCGGATCACAGACGGTGTGATAGCGGTCGTTAAGATCCTCGTCCGTGATCGCGCGCGCGCCACCGATGCACTCGGTGACGTTCTGCCCGGTCATCTCCAGATGAACGCCGCCAGCGTGCGTGCCCTCCGCGGCATGGATACTAAAGAACGACTTGACCTCCGACAGGATGCGGTCGAACGGACGGGTCTTGTAGCCGCTCGTCGACGTGATGGTGTTGCCGTGCATCGGATCGCATGACCACACGACAGCACGGCCCTCGCGCTTCACCGTGCGGATCAGTTGCGGCAGATAATCGGCCACCTTGTCCGAGCCGAAGCGGCCGATGAGCGTCAAGCGCCCCGGTTCATTCTCAGGATTTAGCACGTCGATCAGCTTCAAAAGTTCGTCCGGCTTGAGCGACGGGCCACACTTCAGCCCGATCGGATTCTTGATGCCGCGGAAATACTCGATGTGGCCATGATCAAGCTGGCGGGTGCGATCGCCGACCCAGATCATGTGGCCTGACGTCGCGTACCAGTCGCCGGTCGTGGAATCGACCCGCGTCAAGGCCTGCTCGTAACCAAGCAGCAGCGCTTCGTGACTGGTATAGATGTCGGTCGACCGCAGTTCCGGGTGGCTCTCAAGGTTGAGCCCGCAGGCGCGCATGAAATTGAGCGCGTCGAAAATACGATCGGCCAACTCCTTGTAGCGGCGCGACTGCTGGGAGTCCTTCAGAAAACCAAGCATCCACTGATGCACGCTGCCAAGATTGGCAAACCCCCCGGTCGCGAAGGCACGCAGCAGGTTTAGCGTCGCCGCCGACTGCCTATAAGCCATGATCTGACGGTGTGGATCGGGTATTCGCGACTGAGCGCTGAACGCAATGTCGTTCACGATGTCGCCGCGGTAGCTCGGCAATTCGACGCCGTCGATCTTCTCCATCGGAGACGAGCGCGGCTTGGCAAACTGGCCGGCAATCCGGCCGACCTTCACAACCGGCAACGCGCCGGCATAAGTCAGAACCACCGCCATCTGTAGCAGCACACGGAAGAAGTCGCGGATGTTGTTGGCACCGTGCTCGGCGAAGCTCTCGGCGCAGTCTCCGCCCTGCAGTAAAAATGCCTCGCCGTTTGCGACTCGGGCCAAGGCTTTCTTCAGGTTGCGCGCCTCACCCGCAAACACCAGCGGCGGAAACGTAGCAAGCTGCGCCTCGACTTCGCCCAATGCCTTCGTGTCCGGATAAACCGGAACCTGCTGCACGGGCTTGGTGCGCCAGCTATCGGGTGCCCAGCGCTCGGACATAAGGTCAACTCCTGAGCAAAAACCGTCACTTAACGGGGATGAAGACCGGTATATACACTCACCGGCCGGGCCGCGCCAGTTGGCATTAAGTTTTGCCGCACAAGGCGTTGTGATAAAAGGAATACTTTCTTCCGACTTATCGAGAAAGACCCCGACCCTGATCAGCGTCGGACAACAGCTGCTTCCAGGTATGTTGCCGGATCAAAGTCCTCAATACCCACGGGGTTTGGTCCGAACGTTTACTCGCTGCTTTCACGCACATGGCGTTCAGTGGGCGTCCGCATCGTCACGAGTTCTTCGGCCGCCGTGGGATGCAAGGCCATGGTGGCGTCGAAATCGGACTTGGTCGCCTTCATTTTGATCGCAATGCCGAGAACCTGCACCATCTCGGCCGCGCTATCGCCGACGATGTGGCAACCCAGCACACGATCCGTCGTCGCATCCACGACAAGCTTCATCAGGATACGGGTATCGCGACCAGACAATGTCGCTTTCATCGGACGGAAGGTCGTCTTGTAGATATCGACGTGGGTGAACTGCGCGCGAGCCTGCGCTTCGGTCAAACCCACCGTGCCGACCTCGGGCTGGGAAAAGACCGCAGTCGGAACATCCGCATGATCCACGCGCGTGGGCTTGTTCCCGAACACCGTATCCGCAAACGCGTGCCCTTCCCGGATGGCAACCGGCGTCAGGTTGAAGCGATGCGTGACATCACCGACCGCATGGATATGCGGCACGTTCGTTTGCGAAAAGCCGTCAACGGCAATGCCGCCGTTCTGCGGGTTGACGGCAACGCCTGCCTTCTCGAGGCCGAGATTTGCAACGTTTGGATGCCGGCCGATTGCAAACAGCACCTGATCGGAGGCAATGCTCGACTCATTCGATAAATGAGACGTGAACTCGTCGCCGTGCCGATCGACCCTTTCGACGATGCAACCCGTCAGGATCGTGATGCCGTTCTTTTCCATTTCGGCGCGGACATGAGCGCGGACGTCATGGTCGAAGCCGCGCAGGATATTATCGCCGCGATAGATCAGGGTCACATCGCTGCCGAACCCGGCAAAGATGCAGGCGAACTCGAGAGCGATATATCCGCCGCCCTGAATCGCAATTCGCTTCGGCAGCTCCGCGAGATGAAACACCTCGTTGGAAGAGATCACGTGCTCGATGCCGGGAATGGCACGTCCGTGGTTGGGCGCGCCCCCTGTTGCGATCAGCACATGCTTCGAACGGATCGTCTCACCAGTCGTTAGTCGGAGCGTGTGCGCATCCTCAAAGACCGCCCTCGTCTTGACGACCCGCACGCCCGCCTTCTCGAGGGTAGACGTGTAAGCCGCCTCGAGCCGGGCAATCTCCTTGTCCTTGTTAGCGATCAGCGTCGGCCAATCGAACGTTGCGGACGAAATCGACCAGCCAAAACCAGCGGCATCCTCGATGTCGTGGCGGATATGAGAGCCGTAGACCAATAGCTTCTTCGGCACGCACCCCCGGATGACGCAGGTACCGCCCATCCGGTATTCTTCCGCAATCATGACGCGCGCGCCATACCCGGCGGCGATGCGCGCGGCGCGAACGCCGCCCGACCCACCGCCTATGACGATCAGATCGACGTCGAAATTAGCCACGCTGAGGAGCCAGCCGAACTCAGATTTCCTTGCCGCGCTTGCGCATTTCCGCGCGGAATTCGCCATTGACGACATCCGCGAACTGCTGTGCCCATTCGTTCATGTATTTCATGCTCGCCTCGATCGCCTTGGGCTCCTCCGTGATCAGCTTTTGCCCCAGCGCAGACTTGTAGAACGTGACAAGGTCCTTCAACTCCTGCTCCGTGAAATGACTGGCATAAATCTTTGCCATGCCGTCGCCGATCTCCTTCTCACGGCCCGCCAGCGACTTGGCAACGATCAGGGCAACCTCGTTGAGATCCTTCTGATAGTTCAGGTTGGCTTGAAGCAGCGTGGTCTTGGTCCGCTCGACCATGCCCGGAATGGCATTTGCGTATATCGCCCCCGCGTGCTTCAGCGTCAGAAGTTCCTTGGCCGAAGCGACGGCGGCGGCCGTCGGCTGGCTGGCTTGCTGAGCTTGTGCAAGGGCTGGGAACGCCAGCGCCACGGCAAGACAAGCTGCTGGCAGAAACTTTGAAAGACACCTCATCTCAATTCTCCTTATTGCGGCGCTATCGCCGCTCGACAATGCGAATTCCCTGCGCACCCGCCAGCATCGCCACGCCTGCCAGGCCAATGAAAAGGCCGTGTTCGACGACGCCAGGTATCGGATTCAACAGTCCGGCCAGATAGGATGCATCGGGTATTTGCCCAAGATGGGCATCAAAAATCCAGTGGCCGCCATCAGTGACGAAAGCATGACCATCCGGTCCCTTTCTGATGACCAGTTCACCCGACACGCCGGCTTTTGCAAACACCTCCGTAATCGCACGTCGCGTTGCGGCGAGCCCGAACGGAATGACTTCGATCGGCAGGGGAAAGCGGCCCAGCCGCGCCACCCACTTTGTCTCATCCGCAATTACGATCATGCGGTCCGACGCTGCAGCCACGATTTTCTCGCGCAGAAGCGCCCCGCCGCCGCCCTTGACCAGATTTAGATCGGGGTCGATTTCGTCGGCGCCATCAACCGTCAGATCGAGCCTGTCGAGGTCGTCCAGGGTGGTCAGGGGAATGCCGCACCGCTCCGCGTCGGCTCGCGTGACCTCTGATGTCGGCACGCCCACAACTTTCAACCCGTCGCGCACGCGCTCGCCCAAAAGCTCGACAAAGTGCTTGGCGGTAGATCCCGTTCCGAGACCCAGTCTCATGCCGTCCTCGACATATTCAAGGGCACGCGCCGCAGCCTGTCGTTTCAATGCATCCAACGTCATGAGGACCTCGATCTTGCGCCGCCTCGCCCTGGCTGCGAGGCATTTCCGGGATGGTTACTAGCGGCGTTTGGCCGGAAGGAACAGGGCGTCGGGTGTTTTTCGTAGCGTTCCAAGAGCCGAGGCCAGTCGCACTTCACCCTTGCATGTCCGGCGGGAGGCGGATACCGATCCTCCATCATGACATCTTCCCCTCCTCCCATGGTCGTGTTCGACCTCGACGGGACGCTGGTTGATACCGCGCCCGATCTCGCCGCCGCGCTCAACTTCGTCCTGGACCGCGAGGGCCTGCGCACGGTGTCATTGCCGACAGCCCGCTCGATGATTGGCGCAGGGGTTCGCCGCATGATCGAACGTGGCCTTGAGCATGAGGATCGCTCGGCGACACCCGATGAGGTCACGCGGATGATGGGCGACTTCATCGACTACTATACGGCGCATATCGCTGACGCATCGCGTCCGTTTGAGGGACTTATCGAGGCGCTCGACGAGTTGTCGGCGCGAGGATATCGTTTCGCCGTCTGCACCAACAAGCTGGAAGCGCTTGCCAAGCTGCTGCTGGACCAACTGGGGTTGAGTTCGCGGTTTTCTGCAATCTGTGGCGGTGACACCTTCGGCGTATCCAAACCGGATCCCGCGATCTTGCGGCAAACCATCGCGCAGGCGGGCGGAAGCCCGCAGTCCACCATCATGGTCGGCGATGCAGGCCCCGACATAGGAGTGGCGCGCCGGGCTGGAATCCCCGTTATCGGGGTCACATTCGGCTATACCGAAGTCCCGGTCGCAGAACTCAAACCCGACCGTGTTATCAGCCACATGAGGGAGCTACCGGACGCGGTCGCCGCACTGCAAGCTGCGACTCTGAACGTAACCGGCTGATCAATCGGTCCGGTCGAGCTGGTCTGAGATATTATCGCGACCGAGGCCGTAGCGGGCGATCTTCCCCGCTACATGGTCCAGCCGGCGATGGTGGGACGGTTCGCCGCCTCGAGGGATCACGCGCCGTCTCGGCCTGCTCCGGTGCGTTAATCTCAATGGATTTCTTGCGCACTGCAGCAGAGCCGGTACATTGTGCCCCGGCCAGAACACGCCTACATTAGAAAAGAACCAAATACCTCCTGCGCCGTTGCAACAAGGCAAATGAAATGACCGGTTGTTCTGCCCCCGCCGAGACTTCGGGCTCCCGGAAAATGGTCGACCCGTTCGGCCGAAACATCAGTTATTTGCGCGTATCGGTCACGGATCGCTGCGACCTTCGCTGCTTTTATTGCATGTCCGAGGATATGACTTTTCTGCCCAAGGCGGATCTGCTCACGCTGGAGGAGCTTGATCGTCTGTGCTCCGCTTTCATCGCCAAGGGCGTGCGCAAGCTGCGGCTGACAGGTGGGGAGCCGCTGGTTCGCCGCAACGTGATGTCGCTGATCCGCTCCTTGTCTCGCCATCTCGGAACAGGGGCGCTGAAGGAACTGACGCTCACGACAAACGGATCGCAATTGGCCCGTTTCGCGAACGAGCTTAAGGATTGCGGCGTGCGACGGATCAACGTGTCGCTCGATACGCTTGACCCTGCCAGATTTCGTGAGATCACGCGCTGGGGCGACATCCAGAAAGTCATGGCAGGCATTGACGCCGCGCAAGCCGCGGGCCTCGCGGTCAAGATCAATGCGGTTGCGCTTAAACACCTGAACGAGGACGAAATTCCATCTCTAATGGAATGGGCGCACAGTCGAGACATGGCACTGACTCTCATCGAAGTCATGCCGATGGGCGATATCGGCGCATCCCGCGCCGATCAGTACCTGCCGCTATCCATGCTGCGCGCTCGGCTCGAAGGTCAATACACCCTCACGGACCTTGATGACAGTACAGGCGGTCCCGCCCGCTACGTTCGGGTCAGTGAGACCGGCGGCAAACTTGGCTTCATCACGCCGATGACCCACAATTTCTGCGAATCCTGCAACCGCGTCCGTATCACCTGCACGGGCACCCTGCATACCTGCCTCGGACACGAAGACGCCTCCGATCTGCGCCGGCCGCTCCGCGCATCACCCACCGACGATCTGCTGTACGAAACGATCGATCGCGCCATCGGCCTCAAGCCGAAAGGCCACGATTTTATTATCGACCGTCACAACCGTCCGAGTGTAAGCCGTCACATGAGTGTAACCGGCGGGTAGCGATTTAGGTATCCGCCCGTCTGGCCGTATCCCGAGGCGAAGGTTAGCGGACCTGCGTTGACGGTATCGGTGATCCATTGTGCTTGGGTTTGATCCGACACCCCATGCCCGCAATGACATTCGAAGGCTATTATCCAAGTCATGATTTCCTGGAGCCTTCTGATTCTGACGAAATCAGAAGCTGCTCTATGACTCTGATCTAACGCGTTTTCTCCACGCGAACAGGTATCCACTTCGCTCGAAAACGCTATAACCGCTCAGTGGTCCGGCACACCCCAAAACCATCAACGGCCCGGTTGACTGCGGCAACGTAGCATTGGAATGGTGCGACGCCCTTCATGTAGCCAGCATCCGACAGGCCGCCGTATTCCACAATCTGGCACAAACAACCGCTGTTGCGGCTTCGGAGAGATGCCTTCTGAAGTCCGGCTTCAGTGATCGCGGTCGGCAGCCGCCAGGAGGAATTGATGCGTCCGTTACTGGCGCTTAGCACAGCCATCGACCGGCTCAATGAAAAGGTTGGCTACGTATGCAATATCCTTGTGCTGTTTGCCGTGCTGGTGAGTGCCGGGAATGCGATGATCCGATATGCCTTCGACTATAGCTCGAACAGCTGGCTCGAATTGCAGTGGTACATGTTCGCCATCCTCGTAATGTTCGGTGCATCTTATACCTTCAAACGCAACGAACATGTCCGCGTCGAGATCTTCTATCTGTTCCTGTCCGAGCGCGGCAAGCTCTGGCTTGATCTCATCGGGACCCTTTTTCTTCTCATTCCGGCCTGCCTGTTGCTCAGCTACCTGTCCTGGCCTTTCTTCATGCAGTCTTATGCGATCGGCGAAATGTCAGGAAATGCCGGTGGTCTCGTCCGCTGGCCGATCAAGCTCGTCGTACCCCTCGGATTCGTCATGCTCGCGCTTCAAGGTGCCTCAGAAGTAATTAAGCGAGTCGCGGCGCTACTCGGCGTTGTCACGATCGATGCGACGTACGAGAGACCGACTCAATGATCACGCTGGAAATGATGCCGCCGATGATGTTCGGCGGCCTGGTTCTGGCGATGTTGATCGGCTTTCCGGTCGCCTTCACATTGGCTGCGGTGGGGCTCTCGTTCGGATTCCTTGCGATCCATCTTGGCTTCTTCGATCTGAATTTCCTTCAGGCCATACCAGGGCGCGTGTTCGGGAGCGTGCTGTCTAACGAGTTGCTGCTCGCGATTCCTTTTTTTACGTTCATGGGATCGGTGCTTGAGCGCTGCGGCCTCGCGGAGGACATGCTCGACTCGATGGGCCAACTGTTTGGACCAATCCGCGGTGGCCTTGGCTATTCGGTCATACTTGTCGGGTTCATCCTCGGCGCCATCACCGGCACGGTCGCTGCTCAGGTGATCGCCATGGCGCTCATCTCGATGCCCGTGATGATGCGATACGGCTACAACATTCGCTACATCACAGGCGTGCTGGCAGCATCCGGCACCATCACTCAACTCGTTCCGCCTTCCCTGGTGTTGATCGTCCTGGCCGATCAACTCGGAAAATCGGTCGGCGACATGTATCTCGGCGCGTGGGGGCCTTCGCTGTTTCAGATCGTGCTGTTCGCCGGCTATACTTTCCTGCTTGGTGTCTTCAAGCCCGATCACGTCCCTCCGGTGCCACAGGAATCCCGCACGCTCGCTGGCTGGCCGCTTTGGCGCAAGTGCCTGATGGGCATCATTCCCTCCGCTGTTCTGATCTTCGTCGTGCTCGGCACCATGATGTTGGGCCTTGCGACTCCGACGGAAGCAGGTGCGATGGGCGCTGTCGGCGCTATCGTACTGGCGACCATTCACCACAAAGATTTCAGCAGTACCGGCCAAAAACTCCTGATCATCGGCACGATCACCGGAGGCATCGGAACACTCGTCGGAATTTTCGTGGCCAAAGGATTGGTCTTCAAGATCGCGTTCGCTTTTACCTATCTCGCAGTCGTGTGGATTTGTCTGGAATCCGTCCGTATCCCGGGACTTCGCGACCTCATCAAACAGGGTTATCAATCGACGATGCGCCTCACCACCATGGTGACGTTCATTTTGATTGGATCGACTTGTTTTTCGGTGGTGTTTCTTGGGGTATCCGGCGGTGAGTGGCTCGAACACCTGCTGACATCGCTGCCAGGTGGCGTATGGGGCTTTCTCATCTTCATCAACGTCTTCATCTTCTTCCTGGCGTTCTTCCTCGATTTCTTCGAGATCGCCTTCATCATCCTGCCAATGATCGCTCCGGTGGCCCAGAAACTTCTCGCTCCCATCGTCGGTGCGGACGCGGCATTGATCTGGTTCGGCGTTATGATCTGCGTCAATATGCAGACCTCGTTCCTTCACCCACCATTCGGTTTTGCGCTGTTCTACCTGCGCGGCGTCGCCCCGCGAGAGGTAAAGAGCTCCGACATCTACTGGGGCGCGGTGCCCTGGATTGGATTGCAAATTATCATGGTCGTTCTTGTGATCGCGGTCCCCGCGAGCGTGACAAGCCTGCTCGGAAAATCGACAACCGTCGACCTCAACAAGATCAAGATCGAGGTTCCGATTATCGATGTAGCGCCGTTCGATTTGGGTCCAGCACCAACAAACCGACAATAGATGCAACTTCAGGGTATTCGCGCCTAACACTCGATGTCTGAATGTTATCAACCTCGCGTCCGCGATCGGATCATAAAAGTGTCGTAGGTATACTCGGCCACCTGCCACCACAAATACTGGTCCGATCGATAAGCTTGCATCGCGTCGATCGCCTTCTTGAAGTCCGGGTTGTTCGCTGAAATCTCGTCCCACAATTCGTTCGTGGCTTTCAGGCAGGCGTCGAGAACATCATTACTGAACGGTCGAAGTTGGGCGCCACCTGCAACGAGCCGCTTGAGGGCGGCAGGATTTTGCATGTCATAGCGCGTTGCCATCCAGGTGTTGGCCGTCGCCGCCGCATTCATCAATATCGCCTGATAGGTCTTTGGCAACGTGTTCCATTTCTCGAGATTGCAGAACGCATGAATTGTCGGCCCGCCCTCCCAGAAACCCGGATAGTAATAATATTTGGCGACTTTCTGGAAGCCCAGCTTTTCATCGTCGTAGGGGCCAACCCATTCGGCCGCGTCGATCGCACCCTTCTCAAGCGAAGGATAAACGTTACCCCCGGCAAGCTGCTGCGGTACCACACCGACCTTCTGCAACACCTGACCGGCAATGCCGCCGATCCGCATCTTCAGGCCAGACAAATCAGCCACGGTCTTGATCTCTTTGCGGAACCAACCGCCCATCTGCGTGCCGGTGTTGCCGCAAGGAAACCCGATAACGCCGAATTTCTTGAAGAACTCGTTTGCAAGCTCATTACCGCCGCCCTGAACCAGCCAGGAATTCTGCTGACGCCCATTGAGCCCGAACGGGACCGACGCGAAAACCGCGAAGGTGGGATCCTTTCCGACATAATAATACGAAACGGTATGACTCATCTCGACCGTCTTGTTGGCCGTCGCATCGAGCGCCTGCAATCCAGGGGCGACCTCCTCGGCCGGGAAAACCTGGATCTGGAATTTGTTGTCGGTCATTTCCGCAACTTGCTTGGTAAAGACCTCGGCAGTGCCATAGATCGTGTCGAGCGATTTGGGGAAGCTCGACGTCATACGCCACTTGATCTCCGGTGCCGATTGCGCAATCGCCGGTGAGGCAACGGCCGAGACAGCGGCACCCGCGGCCGAACCTTTCAAAAAATCACGACGTTTCATTAGATACCCCTTTGACGATAGTTCTTGAGATTCCAGCGAAGACTGTAGTGACGCGAATTTGCCCCTCGCTGATCGCGTTGCAGCGAACCAAATCTCAAACTCGAAACTTGAAACTGTTGCTAGTGGTACTTTGATTCTGAAATTTGCAAGCCTCCTGCCGTGACGGAAATGCAAATCTTAGAATCGGATCACCGGGCCACAGCGACCGCGTCGTGGAGCCGGTCACGAATATTTTCGGCGATGGCACGATAGATCGCCGCATGGGAGCCGTCAGGCTGACTCTCGACTACCGGATGACCGGAATCGGAAGTCTCGCGAATCGACATATGAAGCGGGATTTCACCAAGGAACGGTACTCCCAGCCGTTCCGCCTCGTGTCGCGCGCCCCCATGGCCAAAGATATCGCTTCGCCCCCCGCAATGCGGACACTGAAAGAAACTCATGTTTTCGATAATGCCGAAAACCGGCACGTTGACTTTTCTGAACATGGCAAGTCCGCGCCGTGCGTCGATCAGTGACAAATCCTGCGGTGTCGAAATGATGACGGCGCCCTTAAGCGGCACATTCTGAGCCAGCGTCAGCTGAGCATCGCCGGTTCCGGGCGGCATGTCCACGACCAGAACGTCGAGCTGGCCCCAAGCCACATCGCGGAGCATTTGCCTGATCGCCGAGGCCACCATCGGACCGCGCCAGATCATCGCACTTTCTTCCTCGATCAGAAAGCCGACCGACATGATAGTAAGGCCAAACCGTCCGATGGGTACTATCTTCTTGTCATCCGTCAATTGCGGCTTTTCGCGAATACCGGTCAATCTCGGAATTGATGGCCCGTAGATATCGGCATCGAGCAGACCGACACGCAAACCGAGATCCCGTAGGCCCAGCGCGAGATTGAGCGCGGTGGTCGACTTGCCGACACCGCCCTTGCCGGAAGCAACGGCAACAATGGCAGCTACTCCGGGAATATCCGCCTGTCGCGCCATCGGTGAAGTTGATGCCGGATTTTGCGGCGACCGACGTGTTGACACGTGCGGAATCCCTCGCTCCGACCGCGACGATAAACTTGGCGTCGTGCTGTCTGGCTTGCGTTCGGCTGTCAAAGCCACCATCGCGACCGACACTCCCGGAATCGCGCGCACGGCCGCTTCGGCGTTGGCGCGAACCTCCTCCCAGACCTTGATTTCCGGCGCCTCGACGTTGATAGAGAAAAATACCTTGTCGCCGTTGACAGCGATCTCCGACAGCACATTGGCGACGGTCAGCGCCACGCCGTGGGGAGAGAGGACACCGGCCAGCCGGTCGAGAACTTGCTGCGGTGTTACATTCAAGTCGTCTCTCCTGAGTCGGCGCTCTCTGCTTCGAAAGCAGGGTCTACATGGCTACCCGCCGCAGTCGGGTCAACGCCTGTACCGTGGCTAATCGAGAAGAGGCGAACGAACGGCCGCAGCCCGCCTCATCCCGTCAAGGTCGGAAAAGTCAGACCCGTTCAGCCACAGCATCATAGTTGAGTTCGATCAACACGCCGTTCGGGTCGCTGACGAAAATCTGCCAGATGGCTCCGCCGGGGACTTCGCGAGACCTGAACGTGAACCCTTTCGACTGAAGGCGCTGTTTCATGCCCCTGAAATCGCGGCTTGCGAAGGCGATATGATGGACAACACCAGAATCCGGCTTTTGGGGTTCGGAGGTCGGCGCGATGTCGACGAGGTGGACCACAGGCTTGCCCTCGCAGTAGAGCCACGCGCCCGGAAACGCGAAATCTGGTCGATCCCCGTTCGTCAGACCGAGAATCTCCTCGTAAAACCGTACCGTCTCGGCAAGTTTGCGGGTCCGGATATTGAAATGATCGAGCATCCCAACGCTCATGCGCGCTCCCTTGTCCGGCCCGGAAATGATGTCCTATTCCACTCTAACGCGTTTTGAATCGCGTTGGAATTCGTTCGTCACACCCGTCGCCTCCTTCAGGCTTTCGGACCTTTGCCGCTGCGATCTCAAGAGCTATGTTGATGATGGCGAGATTTCGCAACTCGAGCTTTCCGCTTCTGATGAATCAGAAGCGGTGCTCTATGGTTTTGATTTGACGCGTTTTCTTCACGCGAACCGGTGCCCACTTCGCTCGAAAACGCTATAGTTCATCGCAACGCGCTCATCACTCTTAATTCCAATGAAACCTCAGGATTTGAACAAGGCTCGGTCATGACTAAAGTCGCATTTCTCGGTCTCGGCGTCATGGGGTTCCCCATGGCAGGACATCTCGTCGCAAAGGGCGGCCACGAGGTAACCGTGTTCAATCGAACGCCGGCCAAAGCCAAGGCATGGGCCGAGAAATTTGGCGGGAAAACCGCGGCGACGCCGGAAGCGGCCGCCGGAGGTCAGGATTTCGTAATGGCGTGCGTCGGCAACGACGACGACCTGCGTGCGATCACAATCGGCGCAGGCGGTGCCTTTGCCGGAATGAAACCAGGATCAATCTTCGTCGATCATACGACGGCCTCCGCTCAGGTCGCACGCGAACTTGATGCCGAAGCAACCAGGCGCGGGTTCGGCTTTGTGGACGCTCCAGTCTCCGGAGGCCAAGCCGGCGCCGAGAACGGCTTTTTGACCGTGATGTGCGGCGGAACAGAGGACGCTTACACTCGCGCCGAACCGATCATTGCGGCCTATGCCAGGATGTGCAAACGGCTCGGCCCAGCGGGTGCCGGTCAATTGACCAAGATGGTCAATCAGATCTGCATTGCCGGTCTCGTGGAGGGATTGTCGGAAGGTATCCATTTCGCCAAAAAGGCAGGACTTGACGTCAATGCAGTTGTCGACGTGATTTCAAAGGGCGCCGCGCAATCCTGGCAGATGGAGAACCGTTCCAAGACGATGAATGAAGGTAGGTTCGATTTCGGCTTCGCCGTCGAATGGATGCGCAAGGACCTTTCAATCTGCATCTCCGAGGCCCGTCGCAACGGCGCAAGCCTGCCGGTCACAAGCCTTGTGGACGCCTTTTACTCAGAAGTCGAGAAGATGGGCGGCCGCCGCTGGGACACGTCCAGCCTTCTGGCGCGACTCGAACGTTAACGGCTGTCCGATTCACGACGCTCCCCCTGCCCCGGTCGGTCGCCGTCGAAAGCGGCGTCGAAAGCGATTAACGTCCCGTTAACCGGATTATCCTGCTTTTTAAGGCCGCCTTTAAGGATTTGGCGCGAGAAATGGATCAGTAACGACTCGCGCGGCCGCGTACAGGATTTGTGTCTGGTTGATGAGTACTCCCGCCGATAAACCTGAAGTCGTCCAGCTTCCGGTCGCTCCCGCGATTGTACCGTCCGCACGTCATCGCCGCGCCACCACGCAGCGCGTCCGCGAAGCGCGCGACCGCCTGACTTCGACCAGCGGAACAAGGCCAGCGTTCGATCACGAACTGCTCCGGCAATATGCGCAAACACGACTGTCGGCATCGTTTGTCGTGATGCTGCTCTTGGTTGCAACTGGCGTGCTCTTCGGCTTCTGGATAGCCCCCACCGCCGCCGCGGCGTGGACGTTCGGAATGCTCTGCCTCCACACAGTCATCATCTACAACTGCAGGAATTATCTCAAGGCACCATCATCGGCCAATAGCACACGCAAATGGCGCGCGCGTTTCATTTTGCTCGATCTTCTGTACGGCCTGTGTTGGACGACGATTCTGGTGCATCCTGCCGGCTCGGATCAGGTCACAAATACCCTGATGATGTTTCTGATGCTGCTGGTCGTGGCGGTATCGAGTATGCTCTCGGCCAGTCTGCCGATTGCCGCCCTTGCCGCAACCGCCCCCGTAACCTCGGCAATCGCGCTGAAGTTCGCGACTGGCGGCAGCTTCAATAACTACATCCTTGCCATTCTGGCACTGACTGCGGAGGGCTTCTTCGCCCTGCTCGCGCATCGTTTGCATTCCACGACGCTGGCGACACTCGAAGCGCGGGCGGAGAAGGACGCCCTAATCGGCGAACTTGAGCAGGCGAAGGCTATTTCGGACGAAGCGCGGCATCGCGCGGAATCGGCCAACGTCGCAAAATCACGGTTTCTGGCTCAAATGAGTCACGAATTGCGGACGCCCTTGAATGCCATTCTCGGATTTTCCGAGGTCATGAAGAGTGAGATTTTCGGCGAGCATGCGATTGCAGTTTACAAGACCTATTCGGCCGACATTCATAACTCCGGCGTTCACCTCCTGAATTTGATCAATGAGATTCTTGATCTATCCCGGATCGAAGCCGGCCGTTATGAACTCAACGAAGAAGCCGTATCTCTGGTCCATGTCGTGACCGAATGTCACCATCTGCTGAAGTTACGAGCCTCGAACCGCGGCATCACAATTTACGACGTGTTCGAACAAGATATGCCACGCATCTGGAGTGACGAGCGCGCCACGCGCCAGATCGTGCTCAATCTGTTGTCGAACTCAATCAAGTTCACGCCACAGGGCGGAGAAATATTGCTGAAGGTCGGATGGACTGCTTCAGGCGGGCAATACCTCAGTGTCAAGGACAACGGCTCCGGGATCGCGGAAGACGAAATCCCGATTGTGCTTGCCTCGTTCGGACAAGGATCGAATTCGATCAAATCCGCAGAGCAAGGCGCGGGTCTTGGTTTGCCGATCGCTAAGAGCCTGATCGACATGCACGGCGGTACGTTCACGCTGAAATCCAAGCTTCGCGTTGGCACGGAGGTCATCGTTACCTTTCCGCCAGAACGCGTGATGTCTGCTCTGGCGCCCATGGCGGAGGAAAGTCCGCGGCTTCAACCTGGGCAAGCAGACGATCACATGGCCGACGAAAGACGCCGTCTGCGAAACACACCGATCATGAACGCCGGCACGGGTCTTCGAGCATGATGGCGGCTCGCACTCCAGGTCTGGCCGAAAACGCGGCAGGTACGTTATGATCCGCATCCTGCTCGTGATCGGAATGCTGGTGGCAACCGCCGGAGCGGTGGTCGCCTATGGGGATCCCGCACGAATATCGGCTGCGGGAAAACTGGTGTCGACGATGCTGCACAAGGCCGCCGCGAGCCCCCCACGGAGTGTCCAGATTCCTCGGACAGAGAACGGCGATTTTACACTTCACGCAAAGATCAACGGCGTGAAGACGCCAATGATCATTGACACCGGCGCAACGTCCGTCGTCCTCACCTACGAAACGGCGAAGGCTGCCGGATTGCCGCTGGAATTGCTGAACTACGATGTCGATGTCGAGACCGCCGGCGGGCGAGCGCGCGCAGCTCGCCTGACGCTCGACAGGCTCGCAGTTGGGAAACTTGTGGAGCGATCCGTGCCTGCGCTCGTCGTGCCGCGCGGCCAGATGAAAGCTAACCTTTTAGGGATGAGCTTCCTCAATCGACTCGAGAGCTGGGAAGTTCGCGCGGACCGGTTGATGCTGCGCGGCTATCCCTGAGCCGCTCTGACTGCGTCCTTATAGTTATGGCTCTAAGGTCACCCGTTCCTGACAGCCCATTCTTTAGCTGATAAGTCGTCGCCGCCTTAGCACATTGAGCATCGGGATTATCCTAAGCGCTGTTTCAGCGATCACGGAGCGCGTGTCGAAGCGCGTCGAGGTCGATGCGTCGGTCCAGATCCTCCAACTTGACCGGAATTCGCCTCCGCCAGTTGGGATGCTCATCCACCGTACCTGGAATATTCGGCTGATCCGTCAACCCGATCAGATCGTCGAGCGCGACCGCTAGAATGCGAGACGGCGTGCGCGCGAGAAATTCAACGGCCCCGATAAAATTCTTCGCTGCGATATGTTCTTCGCCGAGCTTCCATTCGAACGCATGGCGCGCATTCGTCCGCTCCGCGTCGGTTTCGCCGGGATCGATCCCAAGCTCCCGCTTGACCCTGAGATCGGAATGCGATTGCCAGCCGGCGAAGGACGCAAGGTCATGCGTCGTGAAGGTGACAAGCGCATTCGCGGCATATTTCGACGACTCAATAAAAGCACCATCATTGCCGCGTTCGAACATCATCACCTTGTAGGACCACACACCCCATGCCGCGAGACTGTCGCGAAAACCCTCCAGTACCGTTCCAAGATCCTCGCCGATGACGATACAACGTTGGCCGACGCTCTCTTGCGCGATAACGCCGAGCATCGCCTGCAACGGCATCTCCACATATGCCCCCTGTAGAGGCGATGCCCCGGCCGGTATCAAGTAAAGCCGGCTGAGACCGAGCACATGATCCAGCCGTATGGCTCCCGCAAAACGCATCGAAGCGCGCAGCATCTCCCGAAACGGTGCAAAGTCGCTCGCCTCGAGGCCAGCGGCATGGAATCCCGCCAATCCCCAGTCCTGCCCCGACGTGTTGAGTTGATCGGGCGGCGCTCCAACCGAAAGCGCGCGCGAGATGGCATTCTGCTCATTCCAGGCGTCGAACCCACCGGCCTGAACACCGACGGCGACATCCAGATAAAGCCCGATCGCCATTCCGCGTTTAGCAGCGAGATCAGCGCATGACTGTAGCTGGGCCGCCGCGCACCATTGCACGAACTCGACGAACTTCACCTCCTCGCGCTGTAGGCCGTTGCATATGGCTTGAATTCCAGCATCAGTCGGGCGGCGCCACTCTTCCGGCCACAGCCACCAAGGCGACGGATCGAATTTCCGCCGCAACACTTCGAAGCAGGCGTAGCGTTTTAACAGTTCGCCTCTCTCCTTTCTGAAGATTTCGAATTCGGCTTGCGCGGCCTGATCATGCTGAAACTCCGAAAAAGCCTGCCGGAATACGGCGTATTTCAGTTTCGCAACCGCCGCATAATCGACCAGTTTGCCTTCCCGGACCCGATCGAGTTGCTCGCGGTATTGCCTCAGCCACGCGCTCGAAAAATTCGGCATCCGCTCGGGATCGACATAAAGCGGATTAAGGAACAGTCGGCTGTTTGGCGCATAGGGGCTGCATTCAACAGGGCGGTCATCGAACAGGGCGTGAAGCGGATTGAGGCCGATGCCGTGGCATCCCCAATCCGAGGACAGTTCGATCAGCGATGCAAGATCGGTGAAATCACCCATTCCCCAGTTACGCGACGATGACAGCGCGTACAGTTGAACAGACAAGACCCAGACGCGATCGAACGAGCCTTGAAAGGCTTTTTCAGGCGTGGCCAGCAAGGGAACTGAATCGATGATGATGCCGTTGCCACTTTCGAGCTCCAGTCGATAAGTACCGACCGCTATTGAACGGCGGATATCGATTGTTGCCGAAGCGATGTAACCTTGGGCGAGCACCGCATCACGTTGCAGAAGTCGCCAAGCGATGCCGTTCGCCTCGGCTTGGACAGGAATGCAAGACTTTGCCCTGTCGGCGACGATGACCACGGGCTGTTTCAAGAAACGATGGCGCGGAGGCGATGGCAAACTCTCGACAAAAGCGCGCAATCGATCGTTTTCCAGGAGATGACGGCGGCCTAGTCCGTCGACAAAGTCCAGATTGATGCCCAAATCGCGTGCTTTTGAATAGATATCCATCCCCGTACCCCGAACCCGGGCATGAGCGGCAGGCCCTCTCGGACTGAACAAACTCGGGAACAAAAGGGCAGTTCCATCGGGAACTTTGCGGCTGCGCCGGGGTTAGCTTTCGAGTCTTTCATTATTCATCAGCAGGTTAACGGCGCGTGATGTCCGTATCGACGCAAAAAAACATGCCGTTGCGTGCAGACGAAAGAGGCGCAACCGCCGGCGCATTTCATATTGAAGACGTTTATCCCTGCATCGACGCCGGACGCTTTCCCGTTAAGCGCCTCGCTGGCGATAGGATCGATGTCTGGGCCGACATCTTCCGAAGCGGGCATGACGTCATCGTCGCACAGTTGATATGGCGCCATGAGCAGGATCGCGACTGGCAAAGGTCGGTTATGACCCTGCAAGACAATGATCGTTGGTTTGGAATCTTCGCGCCGGCCGAACCAGGACGTTACGTTTATGCCATAGAGGCCTGGACCGACGAATTCGCCACCTGGAAGCGTGATTTCGAACTCAAGCAGAAGGCCGGTCAGGACATCACCCTCGACGCACTCGAAGGCGCCGCGCTGCTAACGCGCGCGCAGTATGGCGGCAAGGACGCGACCGCGATCATCCTCCGTCAATGCGAAGACTTTCTTCACAAGGGTGACCCCGCCAGCCTGCTCGTGCCTGAACTGACGAGCGCCATGGCCGAAGGTTGCGTCCGGTCCGATCTCACACGCTCCCGGCCTTACCCGCTGACGATCGACCGCACCCTCGCCGTCGCGGGAGCGTGGTACGAGATGGTGCCACGCAGCCAGAGTGCCGTCCCCGGCCAGCACGGCACGTTCCGGGATTGTATTGCTCGGCTGCCCGATATCGCGGCCATGGGATTCGACGTCCTCTACTTCACGCCAATTCATCCCATCGGCAGAACCAATCGGAAGGGGCGCAACAATGCGCTGACGGCCGCCGCCGACGATCCTGGCAGCCCCTACGCCATCGGGGCCAAGGAAGGTGGGCACGACGCGATTCACCCCGATCTCGGTACTTTCGACGACTTCCGGGAGTTGATAGCAGCCTGCAAGACTCATGGCCTGGAGATCGCGCTCGACATCGCCGTGCAGTGTTCGCCCGATCATCCCTGGCTCACCCAGCATTCCGACTGGTTCAAGCGGCGTCCGGACGGCTCGATGCGTTATGCGGAAAATCCACCCAAAAAATATGAAGATATTGTCAATCCAGATTTCGGTTGCGAGGACGCCGGGTCATTGTGGAACGCGCTTCGCGATGTGATCCTGTTCTGGATCAATCAGGGCGTGCGCATCTTTCGAATCGACAATCCGCACACCAAGCCGTTCAATTTCTGGGAATGGCTAATCCGCGAGGTCCAGACCAAGGATCCCGGCGTCATCTTCCTTGCCGAAGCGTTCACCCGACCCAAGGTCATGAAGGGTCTCGCCAAGCTCGGCTTCACACAATCGTATACGTACTTTACCTGGCGAACCCAGAAATGGGAGATCGAATCCTATCTCAACGAGCTGACGGGGTATCCTGAGCGCGATTATTACCGGCCCAACTTTTTCGTGAACACACCGGACATTCTGCCTTACCACCTGCAAAGTGGCGAGCCGTGGATGTTCAAGTCTCGAGTTGCCCTGGCAGCCACGCTGTCGAGTACCTACGGAATCTATAACGGCTTCGAGCTTCTGGAGCACGAGGCCATTCCGGGGCGCGAAGAATATCTCAACTCGGAAAAGTACGAGATCAAGATTCGCAACTGGGACGCGCCTGGGAATATCAAACCCTACATCGCTGCGCTCAATCGGGCGCGACGCGCCAATCCCGCGCTTCTGCAAACTCGTAATCTGAGGTTTCTCCCTGTCGACGACGATCAGATCATCGCTTTCACCAAGCAATCCGACGATGGTTCCAACACGATCGTCGGCGCCATCGCGCTTTCGCGCGAGAGTCGTGAATTCTGGTTGCCGCTTGATTCGATCCGAATGGAGACCGCAAACGGATCAAAGCCTCCCGTCGCAATTGAAAACCTGATGACCTGCGAGCGTCACGCCATCGAGTGGGGCGGGGTACGCTTGAGACTTAATCCATTACGCGATCCCGCGCTCTTGTTTCAATGTCTGGCGTGAGGTCCGTTATGAACGAAATGTCGCAGATAGATGCCGACAGATACGTCCAGACCGACGATCTCTGGTATAAGGACGCTATTATCTATCAACTTCACGTCAAGGCATTCGCCGACAACAACAACGACGGCATCGGCGACTTCGTAGGTCTGACCAACAAGCTTGATTACCTTCAGGAGCTCGGCGTTACCGCTCTGTGGTTGCTGCCGTTTTATCCCTCGCCAGGGCGCGACGACGGATATGACATTGCCGATTACGGCTCAGTCAATCCCGATTTCGGAACCATGAAAGAGTTTCGCCGGTTTATCTCGGAAGCGAAGCGGCGTGGCTTACGCGTGATTACCGAACTCGTCATAAATCACACATCCGATCAGCACCGATGGTTCAAGCGAGCCCAGCGCAGTCCGCCAGGATCCAGCGCCCGCAACTGGTATGTCTGGAGCAATACAGACAAAAAATATCAGGGCACCAGGATCATATTCACAGACACGGAAAAATCGAACTGGGCCTGGGACGCCGAAGCCAATGCTTACTATTGGCATCGCTTCTTCAGTCATCAGCCGGATCTTAATTTCGACAACCCGCGGGTCGTCCGATCTGTCATTCAGGTGATGAAGCGATGGCTCGACACGGGTGTCGACGGGTTTCGGCTGGATGCGATTCCGTATCTCTGCGAACGCGAGGGCACCAACAACGAAAATCTCCCTGAAACGCATGCGGTGATCAAACATATCCGCGCTGAACTCGATGCTTACGCCAAGGGGAAGGTACTCCTTGCCGAAGCCAACCAATGGCCGGAAGATGTTCAGTTCTATTTCGGGGATGGCGATGAATGCCATATGGCTTATCATTTCCCTTTGATGCCGCGCATCTACATGGCGATAGCTCAGGAGGATCGCTTTCCAATCACCGACATTCTGCGGCAGACGCCCGACATTCCCGACAGTTGTCAGTGGGCGATGTTCCTACGAAATCATGACGAACTGACGCTTGAGATGGTGACTGATATCGAGCGTGATTATCTCTGGTCGACCTATGCCGCAGATCCTCGCGCGCG
This sequence comes from Nitrobacter sp. TKz-YC02, assembly GCF_049852135.1. Lineage (NCBI taxonomy): Bacteria > Pseudomonadati > Pseudomonadota > Alphaproteobacteria > Hyphomicrobiales > Nitrobacteraceae > Nitrobacter > Nitrobacter sp. TKz-YC02. The sequence continues at coordinate 1,387,124 of NZ_CP180728.1, read as the reverse complement.
CATCAATCTCGGTATTCGTCGCCGCCTTGCGCCCTTGATGGATAACGACCGACGCAAAATTGAGCTGATGAATTCGTTGCTGATGTCGCTTCCGGGGACGCCGATCATCTACTACGGCGACGAAATCGGGATGGGCGACAACATCTACCTCGGCGACCGCAACGGCGTTCGCACCCCGATGCAATGGACTCCGGATCGTAACGGTGGATTTTCTCGATGCGATCCGGCGCGGCTCTATGCTCCTCCTGTCATGGATGCCGTCTACGGCTATGAGTCTGTCAATGTAGAGGCCCAGTCGCGAAGCCTTTCTTCGTTATTGAGCTGGATGAAGAAGCTGATCTCGGTACGAAAATCGAGCCACGCTTTCGGCCGGGGAACTATGTCATTTGCGCGCTCTTCGAACCGAAGCGTTCTCGCTTATGTGAGACAATACGACGATGAGGTCGTGCTCTGCGTCGCCAACCTATCGCGATCAGCGCAAGCCTCCGAACTCGATCTGTCGCACTGGAAAGGCCGTTCACCGCTTGAAATGCTGGGACGAACGACCTTTCCCGATATCGGCGAGCTGCCGTACCTGATCACGCTCGCGCCTTATGGATTCTATTGGTTCCGGCTGAATGAAAAGCCGCCGTCCCCGAACGTTGCGACCGCGACCGTACCTGACTACGAGACGCTGGTCGTACCGCTAAATGCGACCTGGATGTCGCTGGCACGGACACGCTCGATCTTCGAGCGTGATGTGCTGCCATCCCATCTCGCCCGCGCGCGCTGGTTTCCGGAGCGATCCGCTGGCGCCATCACTGCGCGCGTGCCGGCGGCGGTACCACTCACGAAGGATCAGGAATCCAGACCGTGGCTCGTGATCTTCGACGCAGCCCATCGCGGACAATCAGGGCGATACGCGATACCGATCCGAATCCGGTGGGATCGATTGGACCGCCGAAACTATGACGCCAAAAACCTCGCCGCCGTGCGGCAAGGCTCGCGCGAAGGAACGCTGATCGACGCCGCCTATGAGAGTGATCTGATCGCGGACATCATCGACGATCTGCGCCACTGTGCAACCTTTGAGGAAGGCTACTTGAGGCTTGCTTACGTTCCTACTGAGCGGCTGGCTTCGATTGCGGAAGAGCCCATTGAGAACGTGCGAGCAGTTCAGACAGAACAGTCGAACAGCACCGCGCTGGTCGACCAAAAATTTGTGGTCAAACTCTACCGAACGCTCGAGAATGGCATCAATCCCGAAGTGGAAGTGGGACGCTTCCTGACGGACGTTGCTGGATTTACCAATACGCCCGCCCTACTGGGCAGCGTGGAGTTGACAGGACCTGACATCCAGGCCGCCATCGCTATCGTCCACGCCTTTGTCGGTAACCAGGGTGACGCATGGACCGTCAGCAGCGCCGCACTGGATCGTTTCGTCGACGAGCAGCGGCTCGTCGGGGCGAACGATTCAGCTCCAGCGCTTGAAGAAAAAGCGGCCTATCAGCGTTACATGATGCAAATCGGTAAGCGCGTCGCGGAAATGCACGTGGCACTGGCCAGCCGCGACGATATCGAGGATTTCAGTCCTGAGCCTGTCACCGCTTCGAACGTCGCACATTTCATCGATCGACTGATGGCACGTTCGGAGCAAACGTTTGATCGACTCGCTCAAGCTAAGCTTTCGGAATCGGATCGGCTTCTTGTCGACGAAATCCAGAGTCTCCGCCCAGATTTGCATGGCTTGCTCACCGAGTTGCTGCCGTCATCGATTCAATTGCACAATATCCGGCATCACGGCGACTTTCATCTAGGGCAGGTTCTCGTCGTTCGCGACGACGTCTTTATTATCGATTTCGAAGGCGAACCGCGACGAAGCCTTGCCGAGCGGCGGATGAAGGCGCCGGCAGCTCGCGACGTCGCCGGGCTGATCAGATCCATCGATTATTCCGTGACCTCGGCGCAAGAGCGCGTTCTAAAAACCGGAGCGGACGACGATGGACGATTGACGGAGGCCCTGTCGGCATGGCGTGACGAGGCGACGCAGACCTTTATGGCCGCTTATCGAGAAGCGATGTCCGATTCGCGATTATGGCCGGAGGAGCAGGACGATAAAGACGGGATGCTGCGATTCTTCCTGCTCGAGAAGGCGCTTTATGAGATCGACTACGAGCTGGCCCATCGCCCGGATTGGCTGCGGGTCGCGCTGGATGGCACACTGCGGGTGCTGCGGAACAGGAAGCGAGATCGGGCATGACCGAACTGTCATCCGAAGCACGCGCCATCGTTGAAGGGCGACATTCGGACCCCTTTCACTATCTCGGCTGTCATCGCGAGACCGATCGCAACGTGGTTCGCGTTTATCTACCCGAGGCATCCGAAGTGCGCCTGGTCGATGAGACCGGCGAAGAGGTTTCTCTGACACGTATTCATGACGCCGGACTTTTCCTTGGAAATTTGCCGGACGGGGCGCAGCACTACCGTCTCCGCGCTCGGTATGGTTCCGACATGGTTGAGCTTGAGGACCCTTATCGCTTTGCGCCCATCCTAAATGATTTCGACCTTTATTTGCTCGGAGAAGGCACGCACCAGAGGCTGTACGACAAGCTTGGCGCTCATCCCATAACGATGGAGGGGGTGGACGGAACAGGATTCGTCGTGCTGGCGCCGAACGCTCGGGCCGTGGCCGTCGTCGGCGATTTCAACTGCTGGGATCAGCGCCGACACCCGATGCGTGTACGGGGTAACGGATATTGGGAACTGTTCATCCCCGGTGCGCAGGTGGGTGATCGCTACAAATTCGCGATTACGACTCAAGATGGCTTTCTGCTCCCGCTGAAATCCGATCCGATGGCGTTCGCTGCCGAGGTCCGACCGAACACGGCGTCGATCGTATTCGACGAAACAGCCTTGCCCCGCCCGACACCGACGGCCGCCACGATCAATGCACGTAACGCGCCTATCTCGATTTATGAAGTTCATCTTGGATCATGGCGCCGTGGCGACGGCAATCGCTGGCTATCCTATCGCGAGCTTGCCGAGACCCTGCCGCGCTATGCACGCGGCCTCGGATTTACGCATATCGAGCTGATGCCGGTGAACGAGCATCCGTTCGACGGTTCATGGGGCTACCAGCCAACCGGCCTCTACGCCCCGACCAGCCGCTTCGGCACGCCCGCCGATTTTGCATATCTGGTCGAAGCCTGCCATCGCGAAGGACTCGGTCTCCTGCTGGATTGGGTGCCAGGTCATTTTCCCGACGATCCGCACGGGCTCGGCCGTTTCGACGGAACGGCTCTCTACGAACACGCCAACCCATTGCAGGGCCGTCACCTCGATTGGGATACCCTCATCTACAACTACGGGCGCACCGAAGTTGTCAATTTTCTCGTCGCCAACGCACTATTCTGGCTCGAACGCTATGGCGTGGATGGTCTTCGCGTCGATGCTGTCGCGTCGATGCTCTATCTCGATTACAGCCGCCCCGAAGGCGGATGGATTCCGAACAAGCACGGCGGCCGGGAGAATCTGGAAGCCATCGAATTTATGCGCCGGTTCAACAGAGAAGTATTTGGCAGATTTCCGAACGCTACAACCGTGGCTGAGGAATCGACGGCATGGCCACAGGTCTCACGACCGACCGAGTTCGGCGGTTTAGGGTTCGGCTACAAATGGAACATGGGCTGGATGCATGACACGTTGAGCTACTTCGGCAAGGACCCCATTCACCGCAAGCACCACCATGATCAAATCTTGTTTGGACTACACTATGCGTTCTCGGAAAATTTCATTCTGCCGCTGTCGCACGACGAGGTGGTGCACGGCAAGCGTTCCATCCTTGGCCGCATGCCGGGCGACAACTGGCAGCGGTTCGCAAACTTGCGCGCCTATTACGCCTTCATGTTCGGCCACCCCGGCAAGAAATTGATGTTCATGGGGGCTGAGTTCGGCCAGGAGCGCGAATGGAACCACGATCACTCGCTCGACTGGCATCTTCTCGATCAAGCTCGTCACCAAGGGGTCCAGGCTGTTGTTCGGGATCTCAACGCGCTCTATCGCGATGTGTCGGCGTTGCACGAACTCGATTGCGATCCAGCCGGCTTCGAATGGATTGTAGCCGACGATGCAGATCACAGCGTCTTCGCATGGATGCGAAAGGGTGAGAGCGGACGGGAACGCTGTCTGGTAATCGCGAATCTTACACCGACGGTCCATCGTGATTATCGCGTGCGCGTACCCTTCACCGGGCGGTGGCGCGAAGCGCTTAACACCGACTCCGCTCATTATGGTGGGACCAACGTCGGAAATGATGGCGTGGTCGAGACATCAGGGGACATCATCCCCGAGCTCAGGCTGACGTTGCCGCCTCTTGGGGTGATTTTTCTGGTTCCGGAAACTGCATGACGAGAATTTCAGAAGGTACACATGTCCGCCTCGGCTCCACTTGGGACGGTCGCGGAACGAACTTTGCCCTTTTTTCCGCTCACGCGGAAAAAGTCGAGCTTTGCTTGTTCGACAGCAAGGGCCGCAGGGAGATCGAGCGTATCGCCCTACCCGAACACACCGAAAACGTCTGGCACGGCTACCTGAACGATATCGCGCCCGGGCAGCTCTATGGCTATCGCGTCTATGGCCCCTACGATCCTCAGCGCGGCCATCGGTTTAATTCTCACAAGCTGCTGCTCGATCCTTATGCGAGGAAGATCAGCGGGCGACTGGTCTGGAGCGATGCACATTTCGCCTACCGCGCCGGAAGTCCGCGTGAGGATTTATCCTTCGACAGACGCGACAACGCCCGCGCCATGCCTAAAGCCACCGTCATCGACGAGACCTTCAACTGGGGGAGGCGTGAACCGCGGCCCAGTGTCGCTTGGGAAGACACGATCATCTATGAAGCTCACGTCAAAGGCTTGACCAAGACGCGCTTGGATATCCCTCCTGAACTCCGGGGCACGTACGGTGCGTTGGCTGCGCCGGCCATGATCGATCACCTTCGACGCCTGGGCGTCACCACGATCGAACTTCTGCCGATTCATGGCTTCGTCGACGATCGCCACCTTGTCGAGCGCAAGCTAAGCAACTACTGGGGATACAACTCCATCTCGTTCTTCACGCCGGAGCAGCGGTACGCGAAGGACGCAGCGCTGGACGAGTTCCGCATGTCCGTGGCCCGTCTTCATGACGCTGGCTTCGAGATCATGCTCGACGTCGTTTATAATCATACCGCCGAAGGAAATCACCTTGGCCCGACGCTGTCATTCCGCGGCATCGATAACGCCTCCTACTACTGGCTGATGCCGGACAATCCCCGCTACTACGACGACTTCACAGGAACCGGCAATTCGCTAAATCTGACCCATCCGCGCGTGCTCCAGATGGTTATGGATTCGCTGCGCTATTGGGTCGAAGTCTGTCACATCGACGGCTTCCGCTTTGATCTCGCAAGCACACTGGCGCGAGGATCCCACGGTTTCGACCGCAACAGCGCCTTTTTCAATGCAATCCGGCAGGATCCCGTTCTCGCTAACGTCAAGCTGGTCGCGGAACCGTGGGATGTCGGCCCCGGCGGTTATCAGGTCGGCGGCTTTCCTTCACAATGGTCGGAATGGAACGACCGGTATCGCAGCACAATGCGCCGTTACTGGGCCGGCGAAGGAAATTTGATCGGCGATGTCAGCGGCCGCATGACAGGATCATCCGACCTTTTCAATCATGACGACCGCGCGCCGCGCGCCGGCATCAATCACGTCACCGTCCATGACGGCTTCACCATGGCGGATCTGTTTTCCTATAACGAGAAGCACAACGAAGCCAACGGCGAGGACAATCGCGATGGCTCCAATGATAATCTCAGCAACAATTGTGGACACGAAGGGCCGACTGACGATCCTGTAATCCTGACGCTCCGCCATCAGCTTCGCAAGAACCAGCTCTCGTGCCTGCTGCTAGCCCAAGGAGTGCCGATTCTTCTTGCGGGCGACGAGGTCGGCAACAGCCAGAGTGGAAACAACAACGCTTATTGTCAGGACAACGAAATCGGCTGGATCGATTGGAGTAATCTTGGCGACAAGGACAACGACCTGACTGACCTCATCGGACGCCTTACCGCAATCCGAAGGCGCTTTGCCCAGATCAGGTCAAGACAATGGGTGACAGGGAAAAGGATAGACAGTTCCTACGGCGTGCTGTGGCTCACGCCGGAAGGCAACGAAATGATCGAGGCTGACTGGAGTTTCCCCGAAGGAAGGTTTCTTTCCTACGTGCTCGGACCCACGGAGCCACACCAGCACGCGCTTTACATCGTCCTCAACGCGGCGCCGGAGCCGATCGAGTTTAAAATTCCGAACCTGGAAGAGTACAAGACGTGGTCGATCGTGCTTCATACCACGAACGACGACATCGACATCGCCTCGCACCACCCTAACGCGACCATGCAGGCACCGCCTCGCAGCGTCATCGCGTTCGCAGGCCAGCCATGAGCGTCGGCCGCTTCGGCCCTACTCTCACGCTAGACGGCGCAACGTTCCGGCTGTGGGCGCCGGCAGCCGGCAAAGTGGCCATAGTTACCGATACCGCACATATGATGGAAAAAGACAGTAGCGGCTGGTTCGTCGCGGAAGTGGCCGCAGCAAGCGCCGGTACGCGTTATCACTACCGGATCGATGATGAGCTAGACGTACCGGACCCGGCGTCATCCTATCAACGCGATGATGTGTCCGGTCGGAGCGAACTTATCGACCACCGCCATTTTCGTTGGAAGGCAATCGACTGGCGCGGGCGGCCATGGCATGAAACGGTCATCCTAGAATGCCATGTCGGCACCTTTACGCCTGAGGGCACCTATCGTGCCATGATCAACAAGCTCGATCATCTGGCGTCAACCGGAATCACCGCTCTCGAGTTAATGCCGCTCGCCGATTTCGCGGGATCGCGAAATTGGGGTTACGACGGCGCGCTGTGGTATGCGCCTGATCATGTTTACGGCACGCCGGACGATCTGAGAGAACTTATCGATCAGGCTCATCTGCGTGGACTGATGGTCTTTCTCGATGTCGTCTACAACCACTTCGGGCCGGAGGGAAATTATCTGGGGCGCTACGCACCGCAGTTTTTCTGTGATGTGAAGACCCCCTGGGGAGCGGCGATTGATTATCGCGTTCCCGAGGTTCGCGCGTTCGCCGTCGACAATGCATTGCACTGGCTAGGCAACTATCGATTTGACGGTCTTCGCCTTGATGCGGTGCATGCCATCCCCGAGCCAGGCGAGCCGTCAATCTTGAACGATATCAGCCGCGCTGTCGGGATTCTGGCGCGGCAAGATGGACGCCATATTCACATCGTGCTGGAGAACGACGATAACCGCGCGGGTCTGCTCGATCCTTCTTCAGGTGTGCCGAACGGGAAGTATCGCGCACAGTGGAATGACGACTACCATCACGTCTGGCACGTCATCCTCACTCAGGAAACCCACGGCTATTATGAAGATTATGCCATCCATCCACGCCATCTTCTCGCGCGAACACTCCGGGCGGGTTTTGCCTACCAGGGCGAGGCCTCTGCTCATCGCGGCGGGCGAGCTCGCGGAGAATTGATCGGCGGCCTGCCCCCAGCCGCTTTCGTGAACTTCCTTCAGAACCACGATCAAATCGGCAACCGCGCGCTGGGCGATCGCCTCGAATGGTCCGCTGACGCGCGTGCTATCGAGGCGGCGCTAGCGATCACATTGCTAGCGCCGATGCCGCCACTGATGTTCATGGGCGAGGAATGGGGAGCAACCACGCCCTTCCCTTTTTTCTGCGACTTTAAAGGCGATCTCGCCGATGCGGTACGAACAGGCCGGCGGAGGGAATTCGCCAGCGCCTACGAAATGTTCGGCAATGACGTGCCGGATCCCCTGGCGCTGTCCACATTCGAAGCGGCGGTTCTTGCTTGGCCCGACCCAGGCCAGCGCCTACCGCGTCATGCACTCGTCAAGCGGCTATTGCAGGTCCGCCGGAATGAACTCATGCCGCAGCTTGGCAACGCAATGTTCGCTTCCGCTGAGCTTTGCCAGAACGACCGTCTGCTGATCGCACGCTGGTCGCTGGGCAACGGCGCGCAGTTGCACCTTCGCGCCAATATTTCGGATCATAACGTGACTGATGACACATCCCCGATGCCGGGGCGACCGATTTGGGGTGGTGAGTTGCCGGCACGCCTGCCGGCATGGTCAGTTTTCTGGTCCATGGGAGCGGCCTGATGAACAGGTATTCCGCGCGTAAGCGGTGAACAAAGGTTCCACAGACAGAACAGGAACAATATAGTCGAAAACGAAAGGTCAACGCCGCAAAACCGCCAGTTGATCCCGGACTGCAGAAGGCGTCACATACTCTAAGTCGTGCCAGTTGCGGCTTACGAGTGATCCAGGCGGAAACAGATCGGGAGATTGGATGGTTTTAGAGATTTCGCCAAAGCGACTTCGTCGCCTCCAAGAGGACGCATCGGCGTGGCCCGAGCTTGAAAACGATGACATCGTCGCGGAAATCAAGAGTGCGATCCTGTCCAAGATCGTTCTGGTGGCGGGAAAGGACGTCAAACATGCCAACATCCACGACTGGTACATAGCGGCGGCGCTGACGCTGCGTGATCGTATCGTCTACCAATGGTTCAAATCCGATCAAGCCACTCAGAATCATGGCGCTAAGCGCGTCTACTATCTCTCGCTTGAGTTCCTGATCGGACGGTTGCTGACCGACGCGCTGACGAATATGTCGCTGATGGGACCATTTCGAACGGCGATCGAGGACCTCGGTATCGACTTCGACGAGTTACGTGATGTCGAACCGGATGCTGCGCTCGGAAACGGCGGCCTCGGCCGACTTGCCGCATGTTTCATGGAAAGCATGGCGTCGCTCGCGATTCCAGCACGAGGTTATGGCATCCGCTATGAACACGGGCTGTTTCGCCAGATCGTTTCAGACGGATGGCAGGAAGAGTTTCCGGAGCAGTGGCTACTCTCAGGAAACCCGTGGGAGTTCGAACGCGGTGATGTCGTGTTCGACATCCAGTTTGGTGGACATCTCGATCGCATTGAGAAGCACGGGCAGGAAAGCCAGACACGATGGATACCCGATGAGACCATCCAGGCGATCGCGTACGATACGCCGATCGTCGGCTGGCGCGGCCGTCACGTCAATGCGCTGCGGCTGTGGTCCGCGCGCGCGGTCGATCCGATGCGCCTCGATACCTTCAACAGCGGCGATCACCTCGGCGCGATGTCCGAGATGGCGCGGGCACAAGCGATATCGAAATTTCTATATCCAAGCGACGAGACACCAGCCGGACGCGAGTTGCGCCTGCGTCAGGAATACTTTTTTGTTTCCGCATCGTTGCAGGATATTCTCAACCGCCATCTCTACACCGACGGAGATCTCCGGTCTCTGCCGTCCCATGCATCAATCCAGCTCAACGATACCCATCCCAGCCTGGCCGTCCCCGAACTGATGCGGCTGCTGATGGATAAATATCACATTGGCTGGGACGATGCCTTAGACATCACAACGAAGACAATCTCCTACACCAACCACACGCTGTTGCCCGAGGCGCTCGAGACATGGCCGGTCGAACTGTTCGAACGAATGTTGCCGCGGCATCTCGATATTATTTACCGGATCAATGTAAATCATCTTGCAACTGCGGAGAAACATTTTGGAGCAGACACACGGTCCCAAGCCTCGGTGTCGCTGATTGACGAGACCGGTGGCCGTCGTGTCCGCATGGGTCATCTTGCGTTCGTCGGTTCTCATCGCATCAATGGTGTTTCAGCCATGCATAGCGAACTCATGCGTGAGACCGTATTTGCCGATCTGAACAACCTTTATCCGGATCGCATTACGAACAAGACCAATGGAATTACCTTCCGCCGCTGGCTGCATCAATGCAATCCGGAACTCACCTCCTTGCTGCAAGAGGCATGCGGAGCCGCAGTTCTCGATGAGCCCGAGCGGTTACGGATGCTGGAGAGGTTGTCGGATGATCCTGCGTTTCAGCAGAAATTTCGCGCTATAAAACGAACGAACAAGATCGCGCTCGCCCAGATCATAGCCAGACAATTCGGGATAGTCGCCGATCCGTCGGCACTGTTCGACGTCCAGATCAAGCGCATCCACGAGTACAAGCGCCAGCTTCTCAACGCGGTTGAGATAGTCGCCCTTTACCAGGCCATCCTGGCGGACCCCCAAGGCAACTGGACGCCGCGCGTCAAGATTTTCGCCGGAAAAGCCGCCGCGAGCTACCGGCAGGCCAAGCTCATCATCAAGTTCATCAATGACATTGGTAATGTCATTAATAACGATCCTCGAATCAGGGATCTTCTCAAGGTCGTCTTCATTCCCAATTACAATGTCAGCGCTGCCGAAGTAATCGTCCCGGCGAGCGATCTGTCCGAACAGATTTCTACCGCAGGCATGGAAGCGTCAGGCACCGGCAACATGAAGCTCGCGCTGAATGGTGCAATCACCATCGGAACGCTCGACGGCGCCAACATTGAAATTGCCGAACATGTCGGCGAAGAAAATATCTATATCTTCGGCCTGAAAGCGGATGAAGTTGTGCGGCGCCGTGCCATGGGGCTGGATGCAACCGATGTCATTGCGTCGTCGCCGAAACTGGCTGGCGTGATCGAGGCCATCGAGCGCGGTGTATTTTCGCCGGATGACGTTTCGCGTTTCGTGCCCATTGCTCACGCACTGCGGTTTCTGGACTACTATCTGGTATCTGCCGATTTCGACGATTATTACCGCACGCAGCGCGCTGTCGACACAAAGTGGGACAGTCCGGAATGGACTCACTCCAGCATACTCAACGTCGCGCGCATGGCTTGGTTTTCGTCGGACCGCACAATCCGGGAATACGCCGAGGACATCTGGAACGTACCCGTGGCCTGATACCGTTACCAAGACACTGGCAATAACCTCGACCCAATCGAGCACCTGGGGATGAGCTGTAGGCAAGCCTCAACGTTGAACCAGCGTCTGGAAAAACAAGGGCCCCGAAGGGCCCCTGCATCACACCGCGTCTTTCGCAGCCTTGACCGGCCGCGCTCTGACGATCTTTCGGGCGGGTTTCGCCTTGAAAGTCATGGGCTCACCGGTGAAAGGGTTGGTTCCTTTGCGCGCCTTGGTCGCCGGCTTCTTGATAACCACGAACTTCGCAAAACCCGGAACCAAAAAGACACCGGTCTTTTTGAGCTCTTTATAACCTGTCGTCGCAAGCGCCTCGAGAACGCCCTTTACGTCACTTTTGGACAATCCGGCCTGAGCCGAGATCTTCTCAACGAGCTGCGATTTCGTCATCTGGGTTGCCATCATCGATCCTGTCTGTTGATTCGGCCCAGAAAACAATATTTCCAAATCCAACGAAAAAAACACGCCTTGTGGGATTTATAACAGCTTACTTCGACCGCAGGGCTGGCTTCCCCCAGCGATTTGCAGGCAAAACCGCGGTCGGGGGCGGTTTGATGAGCAGGAATTGCCCGCAGCCGCCTTCAGGGACGCTTCGACTCGGGTCGGCGCGGCCGCAGATGTAAAGCGCGGCTGCGGTTCATGCGGCCTTCCCGCGGCGACAAATTGTGCTATGCGCCAGCGATGAAGATTCTCGTCCGCATCGGCGCTTTCGTTCTGATCATGGCGGTCGTATTCGCAACACTTGGGCCGGCGCGCTATCGTCCGCATGCCCCGCTCGGACAAGATGGCGAACACGCGCTAGCCTTCGTTCTGCTTGGTCTCGCGGTAGGCTTTTCGTTTCCCCAGCGACGGCTACGCGTCGCGGCGGTAGCCATCCTCCTGATCGGGCTTCTTGAGATCATGCAACTGTGGGTGCCCGGCCGCCATGCGCGGCTGGAGGATTTTCTGGTTGATGCCGCGGCGGCATGTCTCGGCCTTGTCGGCGCTGCCGCGATCGGCTGGCTTACCGCGCGATTGCGTGGATCAGTATCCCGATATCACATGAGCGTCGTTAACCGCAGCTCAACCGCTTTAAAATCAGAACAATTCGCAAAAGCAGCGTCTGCAATGAAAGGCGCTTGCGCAATCGGGCCGTCTTTTATCCTGGGTGACAGGCTGCTAAACCCCGCAGATGTCACGCCTTGCCTCCAAGTCAAAAACGAAAGTCGCCGCCATCTCGATGATCGCCAGCGCCAGCATGGCGACGATCAAACTCGTGGTCGGCATAGCGATCGGCAGTCTGGCGTTGATTTCCGAGGCGCTCCACAGTTCGATCGATCTGGTCGCCACGATCGTCACGTGGATTGTGGTGCGGATTTCCGACCGTCCCGCCGATGCCGAACATCACTATGGCCATGGCAAAATCGAAAGCCTCTCGGCCCTCGGTGTTATTGCGATGCTTTATGTCCTTGCCGGAGGCATTGTGGTGCAGGCTTACGCTCATCTGCGTGAAGGCGTGCCGCCGCCGACCCTATCCGCCATTCCATTCGTCGTGCTGGTCGCGGACATTGTCGTCAATGCCTGGCGCGCCCGTGCGCTGCACCGGACCGCACTCGACACCCGCAGTCAGGCGCTGGAGGCCGACGCCCTGCATTTTGCCTCCGATGTGCTTGGATCCGTCGCGGTCATCATCGGGCTAACGCTGTCCGGACTGGGCTACGCGTGGGGCGACGCCGCTGCTGCGATCGGCGTCGCCGTCCTGATTTCCATTCTGGGTTTACGGCTCGGACGCGCCACCATCGAAACACTCCTGGACCGTGCGCCGGATGGTGTTGCCGAACGAGCAGACGCGGCGATCAGAGCGCTGCCGGATGTCGTCGGCATCGCGAGACTAAGGGTGCGAATGGTCGGTCCCCGACATTTCGTCGATGTAACCGCCGAAGTCCCCCGAACCTATCCGATCGACCGCATCGACGCCATCAAACAGCAGGCGCAGAACGCAGTGTCCGCCGCTCTCGGCGATGCTGATTTGACGTTTACTGCGATACCGGTCGCTCGCGACAACGAAAGCGTACGCGAACGCATCATGGTGATTGCCCGCAATTCAGGTCTCGCGATTCATCACGTCACGGTGCATGACCTTGGAGAAAAGCTGACGGTCAGCATCGACCTCGAGGTCGACGGCGAAATGCCGCTGGTGGAGGCCCATGCAATCGCGCATCGGCTGGAGCATGATATTCGTCACGAATTCGGTGCAGATGTCGAAGTGGATACGCACATCGAGCCGTTGGAGCCTGAGCTTCCGCTTGGGACCGACGCTGTCCCCACCCGTATCCACGCCATCCGGACAGCCTTGTCTGGTTTCGCCGCCGGCGGAGCGATCCACGACATTCACAACGTACGAGTCAGAGACACCGAAGCCGGCGAAATCGTCAACTTCCATTGCCGCGCCGCGCCGTCGATGAGTGTCGCCAAGGTGCACGAAAACGTCGATGAGATCGAACGGGCTCTGCGCCGCGCGTTTCCGAGCGTTAAGCGCGTCATCAGCCACGCGGAGCCACCGCGCGAAAGCTGAAAGTTCTCGCTGCCCCCACGTTCCTGTTTCGGACTCAACCAGCGGCGGCCGCTAGGTTACTGAAGTTCTCTGTTGGACAAAATTCTTCGCGTTAACGAATCGTTGACTCTCGACAGATTCAAAAAAGTGGATTCAAATCGGAGTGATTCGGAGAAGTCAAAAATTACTCCGATGTGCGGAAAAATTCACACGGGGGCTAAAGGCATGGCGCGCGCTCAGGCGGCGAGCGCTTGCGCTCAATCCGATTCGATCAAAGGATTAGCGCAATCGATCGCGAAACCAGCCTATCGTAGACTGCTGACCGCCGAGCCTTTGCTTCGACGTGCCGTCCCAACCCTGATCATCGCTTTCCTTGTGACGATATGCGTTGGCGCACTGGTGCAAGTCATCGATCAGACGCGGCAAAAGCAGGCAATGACGAAACATGATCTGCTGGCACTTGCCGATCTTCTGGCAGAACAGCTTGAGCATGCCGGCGTCGTCGATCAAAAGCGCCCCGCCTCTATCGAGCGCCTCCAAAACCTTTTGCCAAAGCTCATTCCATCCTGGGGCGTTGCCGCCGGCCGCCACGTCATCGTCACCGGCGCCGATCAACGCGTTCTCGCGCGAGTACCGATCGGGACCGAGTCGGGCGAAAGCGGCCGGATATTCGAACTCATCAGCATCACACAATCGCCGGCCTTGCGCGGCACGTCGCCTGCGAGCGTCGCCGACATCGTCCTGCTGGATGGCAGCAGCGCGCTTGCGGTCCAGCGAGTCGTCAGATCATTGCTGGGCCAGGTCACTGTCGTTCAGGAAGCCGACACAGTGTGGCGCCCAGACACCGCGTTGTCGATCACCCTGTCAGCCACGACCGGGTTCGTGGTCCTGATTTTGGGCTTTGCCTTTCACTGGCAATCTACCAGAGCTCGCGAAGGTGATCTGATCAATGATGCGGTTCGTGGTCGCATCGATACCGCGCTCAATCGCGGCCGATGCGGACTTTGGGATTGGGATTTGTCGCGCGGCCGGATCTTCTGGTCGCAATCGATGTTCACCTTGCTCGGACTGGAAAGTCGCAGCGATCTACTCACCTTCGGCGAGGTGACCTCACTGGTGAATTCCGAAGACATCGACCTGTTCGAAATAGCGGACCAGCTCATCTCGGGAAAGATCGGTCATATCGATCAAAGTTTCCGGATGCGACATAACAGCGGACACTGGATCTGGTTACGCGTCCGTTGCGAACTCAGTCGCAATGCGAGCGGCGGCGCTCATCTGATCGGAATTGCCGTCGATATCACGGAACAGAAGAGCCTCGCGGAAAGATCGGTTGAAGCCGATCTCCGGCTGCGGGACGCGATTGAATCCATTCCCGAGGCCTTTGTGCTGTGGGATGCAGACGACCGCCTGGTTCTTTGTAACTCTCACTTCCAGCGGCTCCACAAGCTTCCAGACACCGCGGTCGCGGTCGGCACCCCCTACGAGACCGTGGTCGAGGTCGGCCGCATGCCCGAAATCAGGGCACGGCAGTCCGAAACCGGGACGGTGATATTGGAGGCGCACACCTTTGATGCGCAGCTCGCAGACGGTAATTGGCTTCACATCAGCGAACGCCGCACCAAGGACGGCGGCTATGTGTCGGTTGGAACGGACATCACCCGCATCAAGGAGCATGAGCAAAAGCTTGTCGAAAACGACCTCCGACTGCGGGCCACAGTTATCGATCTTAAACGGACGCAGGCAACGCTTGAGCAACAAGCCATCGAACTCGCGGACCTGGCACAGAAGTACGCGGACGAGAAAAATCGCGCCGAAGACGCCAATCGGGCGAAATCAAAATTCCTCGCCAACATGAGTCACGAACTGCGAACGCCGCTTAATGCCATCATCGGGTTCTCCGAGATCATGAGCAACGGCATGTTCGGAACCCTCGGCTCGAAGAAGTACAGCGAATACTGCCGCGACATTCTGGCTAGCGGCCAATATCTGCTTGAGGTCATCAATGACGTCCTGGATATGTCCAAGATTGAAGCCGGCCGGATAAATCTTGACCTGGAGGCGCTCGATCTCACCCGGGTGCTCGACGAATCGCTGCGGGTCGTCTCGGGCCGGACCAGCGACAAGGGCCTGACCTTCGACGTCAGAAGCGATGATGACATCTCCATCCATGCCGATCGTCGCGCGGTCAAGCAGATCATCGTCAATCTACTTTCCAACGCAGTCAAATTCACGCCGGACGGCGGGCGAGTCGTGGCGCGAAGCAAGATATTCGAGAATTCTATAACTCTGACGATTGCCGACACGGGAATCGGCATTGCATCACACGCGCTCCGCAAACTTGGCAAACCGTTCGAGCAGGTCGAAAGCCAATTGACCAAAATCCATGCGGGATCTGGCCTTGGCCTTGCTATAGCCAAGTCGCTGGTCAGCCTGCACAGCGGCTCGATGCGGCTTCGCTCGAAACCCGGTGCGGGGACGGTAGTTCGCGTCACCCTGCCCCGTCACTGCCAAGAGCGAACGGCAGCCTGAGCGCAGCTCAAGTCTTGCCTTCTAACAATCTGAGAAATACGGCACGCACATCTGCCTGAGTATCGCGAACGCGCGCTTCGAGCGCCGAAAAATCGGGAGCGTCCCCCGCTCGTGCCAGCACCGGCAACAAATCATCGCCTGCCGTTTCCGGCTTGAATTTGTCGCTGACACAGAGCCGAAGGATTTGGGTCAGGTCGTGATAGAGCCGCGCTGCTGGCCGCAGGATTTCCGCATCCGGCAACGACAGCACGCCAAGCCGCTGCGCGTTATCAAGGGCCTGCTGGGTATCAACGTTGAGAATGTCCGGCATGTCCGCAGCGTGGACGAGTTGAAGATACTGCGCGATGAAATCAATATCGACCATGCCTCCAGCGGCATTTTTCAGATCCCATATATCGTCCTCGCCTTTTTCCAGCGCGATCGCGCGGCGCATCTCCGCGACATCGCTGGCGATAAGACGGGCGTCGCGCGGTCGCATCAGGATATCGCGAATGACTCGCTCGATCCGCTCACAAAAGTCGGGTGACGACGAAATCACACGTGCCCGCGTCAGCGCCATATGTTCCCAGGTCCACGCTTCATGCTCCTGGTATTCGGCAAATGAATCGATATGCGAGGCAACGGGACCGGAACGCCCTGACGGGCGCAGCCGCATATCTACCTCGTAGAGAACGCCGTAGTTCGTTCTTGTGGTGAATGCACTGATAAGACGCTGGGTGAAGCGCGCGAAGTATTGCGCGCCCTGCAGCGGCCGCGTCCCGTCGGAATCCGGATGATCGGAATCGAAATCATACAGCAGGATGAGATCGAGATCGGACGATGCAGTCATTTCGCGACCGCCAAGCTTGCCCATCGCAACAATCGCAGTCTCCTGCCTGGAGATCTGGCCGTATTGATTTACGAACTGGTGATTCACTAGCCCATGCACGGTATCAACGATACCCTCGGCAACATCGGCAAACACATGTCCCGCCTGCCGCGCAGATACGGTGCCGGACAGGATGCGAGTGCCGATTAGAAAAAGGCTTTCCTGGCCGAACAGCCGTATCCGGTCGAGAAATTCCTCGTAGGAATCCGCGTCCTGGAGCGTGGCCGAGAGCCGCGTGGACAACTCAAGCCGATCCGGCATGGCGCCGAAAAAACGAGGATCAATCAGCCCGTCCATGATCTGGGGCCGTCGAGCCAGCATGTCAGCGAGACGTGGCGCCGCACCGAGTACAAGTGCAACCAACGCGACGAGATCCCTGTTCTGGCTCAGCAGCGATATCAGCCGACCGCCGCGCTGCAGCGCTTGCAGGAAACGATCAAACGTGACCACGGCGCTATCCGGCTCCTCGGCACGGGCCAAACCGTCGATCAGCGTCGGCACGAATGCTTCAAACGCGATACGCGTCGTCTCGGCCTTGAGGACTCGATATCCGCCTGCCATCCATTGCTGGATGGTGTCGGCAACCATTCTCGGCTGCTTAAAACCGAGCTTCGTCAGATGATCGAGAAGTCGCGGGTCGTCGGGTCCGGACCTGTAATCCGCGACCTGGAGCTTTGCCGCACTCGCGGAGTCGCCCTCGAACAACCGGCTGTAGTGCCCTTGCACACAATCCAGGTGCGCCAGCAGTTCTGCAGCAAAACTCGCCCGATCCTCAAACCCCAGAAAGCGAGCGAACCGCTCCATCGCGTCGGCGTCCGCGGGCAGAGCGTGGGTCTGCTCGTCGGCGACCATCTGGATGCGGTGCTCGACCCTTCGCAGAAACAGATATGCGGCGGTCAGTTCATCGCGAGCCTGATGGGTGATCCAGTCACTTGAGGCGAGAATATTCAGCGCATCGAGCGTGGGACGCACCCGCAATTCGGGATGCCGCCCACCAGCCACCAACTGCTGCGTCTGCGCGAAGAACTCGATCTCGCGGATACCGCCGCGTCCGATCTTGACGTTATGGCCTTCGACCGCGATCTCGCTTTGCCCTCGGAAGGTCTGCATCTGCCGTTTCATGTCGTGAACTTCAGCAAGAGCCGCGAAATCGAGATGCTTGCGCCAGACAAAGGGCGATATCTCCGCGATCAAGACCTCGCCAGCCTTCTGGTCGCCGGCGCACGGCCGTGCCTTGATCATGGCGGCACGCTCCCAGGTCCGCCCTTCCCGCTCGTAGTAGTCGAGCGCGGCCGCGGTCGAAACGGCGACCTGCGTTGACGCGGGATCCGGCCGCAGGCGCAGATCGACCCGGAAAACATAACCGTCACCGGTCCTTTGCTGCAGCAGGCGCGCAAGTCCCTGCGTCAGACGCACGAAGAAGGGCTGCGGCTCGATCCCGCTCGCGAGCGTCGGAGCCGCAAGATCGAAAAACACGATCAGATCGATGTCGCTGGAATAGTTAAGTTCGCCGGCGCCCATCTTGCCCATTGCGAGCACCACCAGGCCGCTACCGCCTTCTGGATGGTCGATATCAGGAGGGTTCAAGCGGCCACGCCCCCTCTCCTGCCGCAACAGGAATCGCAACGCGCTCTGAACCGCGGCGACGGCAATGTCGGTCAATGCCGCCGTGATCTGCATCACCGGCCAGACCCCGCCGATGTCGCACAACGCAATCAACAGCGCGGCCTCCGCCTTGACCGCCCGAAGCCGCCGCATGGCTTCGGATTCATCGGCGGCCTCCGCTGCTTCCCAGATCTTGGCGATCAGCCGCCCGAGACGGTCTTCGGGATCGCCTTGTAACAGGCGAAACATCCGGTCGGGATCGGAGCACACCAGATCAAAAAGATAGGGCGAGGACTCCGCGATGCCGAGCAGGATGGCTTTGACCTGCGGAAATGTACCGGCCAGCGTCCTGATATCGCCCGATTGCTGCGGTGTCAGATCGGACAGCCAATCTTCCAGCCGGCGTTCGGTCTCGATACGCGCGAACAGCTTTGGTCCGTCCGCAAGACGCGCCGCCAGACAGGCCGCGTCCGCGTCGCCCTTAACGGATGAAATCATGCATCAATCTGTTGCACGTCCACCGTCGACGCTGCAAGCCCTGAGGCGCTTCGCGCGGGGAGCAACAGCGCGGCGCGCAGACCGGGACACGCATCCTCAAGGGTGAGATCGCCGCCGTGCAGCTTGGCTACCGCTGACGCCAGGCTCAGACCGAGCCCGGATCCCGCCAGGGTCCGGCTGGTCTCGAGCCGCACAAACCGTTCGACCGCGTGCTTGCGGTCAGCTTCGGGAATTCCGCAGCCATGGTCGGTTACGGCGAGAATAATCCGATCGCCGTCATGGCGAGCTTCGATCAGTATCGTATCGTCGGCTGCGGCCTCATCCGCCCCGGGCGGCTGCGCAGCCTGGGCCGGCTGCCCGTACTTGATCGCATTTTCGACGAGGTTTGCAAGCGCCTGACTTATCAGTTCGCGATTGCCATGCAGCGGCGCAAACTCGGTCTGAACGCGGAGTTTCAGCCCGTTGTCTTCGGCTAGCGGCTCGTAGAGTTCGTGAATTCCCTGCGTGACCACTGCCGCATCGAAATCGGCCATGTTGTCGCGCGCATGTCCGGATTCCGCCCGGGCGATCATCAAGAGCGCATTGAAAGTGCGGATCAAGCCATCGGATTCCTCGATAGTCTGTTCCAGTGCCGCGCGATAATCGCCTTCATTGCCGGACTTAGCGAGCGCTTCCTCGGCGCGATTACGTAGCCGCGTGAGCGGCGTCTTGAGATCGTGGGCGATATTGTCGGACACCTCCCTCAATCCATTCATCAGCGCTTCGATGCGTTCGAGCATCGCATTGAGGTTTTCCGCCAGCCGGTCCAGTTCGTCGCCGCTACGACCGACCGGAAGCCGGCCGCTCAAGTCGCCGGCCATAATGCGCTTCGTGGTCCCGGTCATAGCGTCGATCCGGTGCAGCACCCGCCTCGCCACGAAGATGCCGCCGCAAAGGCCGAGAACCACGACGATCAGCAACGACCATTGCGCGGCGGAGGCAACCACGCCGAAAATGCGATGACGCTCCTCGAGATCGCGGCCGATCAGCAGCCGGAAACGGTTCGACAGTTCGCTCACGCGCACCAGCGCGTGATGATGGGCCTGGTCCTGCTCGTCCAACCGGCGATAGGCGGTTTCGGCCCAGCCAATGGTCTCCATCACGCCAGGCTGAAGCGACCCGACATTGCCCGCGACCGCCAGTCCTGCCGGCGTCGTCACCAAGTAAAGATTGGAGCCCGGCCGCAGCGCCCGATTTTCGATAGCGCCGATCAATCCGCGCAAGCCGCGGCGGTTGAACACGCCCGTGAGCAAGTCGATTTCCTCGCCAACTGTCGCGGCGATTTGATCGGTGATCAGGCGTCGGGTATTCCAGGCGAAGTACCCGAGAAGAGAGGCAGCAAACAGCGCGAACAACAGCAGATAGACCAACGTCAGCCGGAACGCCGTGGTACGGAACAGCTTACCGAACGCCGTCACGGATCGTCACTCTTGGACCATAGGGTTACTGCCGTCCATTGATCGAAACGCTGTTACGGATGTCGATGATTTCAAGCTCGGGATGAGTGAACACCATCGCGTATCATGTATCCAGCGCCTCGGATCGTGTGCAGCAGAGGCTGCGCGAAGCCTTTGTCGATCTTGGAGCGCAGCCGCGAAACATGCACGTCGATAACGTTGGTCTGCGGATCGAAATGATAATCCCAGACGTTCTCGAGCAACATGGTTCTGGTCACGACCTGACCCGCATGTTTCATAAGATACTCCAGGAGACGAAATTCACGCGGCTGCAGCGTCAGTTCCTCCCCACCCCGCGCGACGCGGTGCGACAGCCGGTCGAGTTCGAGATCGCCGACGCGATAGACGGTCTCCTCAGCCCGGCCGCCATGACGGCGCGACAGAACCTCCACCCGCGCCAGCAACTCGGCAAAGGAATAGGGTTTCGGCAAATAGTCGTCGCCACCAGCGCGCAAGCCCTTGATACGATCGTCAACCTGGCCAAGCGCAGAGAGGATGAGCACCGGAGTCCGGATACCCTTGTCGCGCAGGCAACCGATCACGGAAAGCCCGTCGCGCTTGGGCAGCATCCGGTCGATCACCAGCACGTCGTAATCCCCACCATCGGCAAGGGAGAGCCCCTCCTCACCATCGCTGGCGAGATCCGCGACATGTCCGACCTCGCGAAACGCCTTCACGAGGTAGTCTGCGGACTCGCGATCGTCCTCGATGATCAGCAGGCGCATCTGGCTACTGGAATTGTCCAAGAGGTATTGTCTTTCCATCACCATGGCGTGCTCATGCCCCGTGCGCAAGACCGCAAGACCCAGCCCCCACCACGCAAAAAACGGGCGGTGAAGCTTGGGGCAGCTTCACCGCCCTAGTCCTTCCGACGGAGGGGGGCTTTTCCCATCGGAAGGTAACTCAAGGGAACGGGCTTTTGACCCGTCCCCCGGAAAGTGCCGTCGGCGGGGGGGCGACTGATGCCGACGACGCTTCCCATCTCCTGCAAGGCTCGTACCTCAAGTCTGATTGAACTGCGCTGAACCAGACTGAGCCTTATCGATCGGGCATAATCCTATTCAAAAACCAGATTCACTTTTCGGCATCCGGCTTAACCCTTCGCGATCGGTATCGCGATGAATCGCGCCGTGCTGCCAGTGCGAACCCGCATCAGAACGCTGTTCTTTTCGTCCGCGCGTGCCGCTTTGATTGCCTCGCGTACGTCGGCCGAGTTGGACACACTCTTTCCTGCAACTTCCAAAATCACGTCGCCTTCCTTGAACCCGCGATCGGCCGCAGCGCCTTTTGGATCCACGTCGACGACAACAACACCCTCCGTTCCAGCACCCGCCACTGACGCCGCCGGCGCAACGCTCAAGCCAAGTCTCGGAACGTCGCTGTCGTGCGATGAGTCACGATCACCATAGACATCAGCCCGGGCTTCCACAGTGTTAGGCAGAGTGCCGAGCGTCAGATTGACGACTTTGTCCGTGCCCTTGTGCAGGATATTCAGCTTGATGGACGTTCCCGGTGCGAAGCTGCCGATGGTTCGTGCCAGTTCGCGCGCATCCCTGACATGGTCACCGTTGACGGCTGTAATCACGTCGCCGGATTGGATACCCGCCTTGGCCGCCGGGCCGTTGGGCTGCGGCTCCGCCACCAGCGCGCCTTCCGCTTTCTTGAGACCGAGGCTATCGGCGATGTCGGACGTCACCGGCTGGATCTGGACGCCGATCCATCCGCGGCTCACCGAGCCCTTGTCCTTAAGCTGAGCGACGACGCTCTTCACCGTGTTTGCGGGAATCGAAAACGCAATGCCGATGCTGCCGCCGGACGGCGAATAGATCGCGGTATTCACGCCGATGACATCGCCCTTCATGTTGAAAGCCGGGCCGCCGGAGTTGCCCTTGTTGACCGGGGCGTCGATCTGGATGAAGTCGTCATACGGGCCAGTGCCGATGTCACGGCCGCTGGCGGATACGATGCCGGCGGTCACCGAGCCACCAAGACCGAACGGGTTACCGACCGCGAGAACCCAATCGCCAATCCGCACCTTGTCGTCCGACAGTTTTGCAAACGGGAAATTAGAGCCGCCCTCGATTTTGATTAGCGCAATGTCTGTGCGCGGATCGGTCCCTATCACCTTGGCGGTGAAGGTCTTGCCTTCGTCTGTCGTGACTTCGACCTTGTCGGCGCCGTCGACCACATGGTTGTTGGTTACCGCATACCCGTCAGCCGAAATGAAGAAGCCGGAGCCCTGCCCTGTTACGAGGCCATGGCCACGTCGGCCACGCACTCCTGGAGGCAGACCATCCGGTCCGCCAAAGCGGCGAAAAAAACGTTCCATCGGCGAACCCGGCTGGAACGACCATTCCTCGCTGCCGGCTTCCGTCTTCTCCTTCATACGGATCTTGACCGAAATCACCGATGGTTTCACGCGCTCGACGATGTCGGCAAAGCCGATAGGCTGCGCGACCTTGCTAACGTCGGTGTTCACCTGCGCATGGGCGGGACTGGTGAAGAACTCGGCTTTGTCTGCGGAAGGGTTAAACCCGTATACGGCTACGCCGACGCCCGCGACGACCGACGCCATCAACGCGAACTTGCGCGCGGTGACTCCAGAACGAGCGGGGTTTAACTGAGAGGTCGGCAAGTCGATCATGCGAAAATCTCCAGAGACAGATTTGATATAGGTGCTGAAAACCAGCACTTCATGTCCCTGAAGATGGGTATTTGCACCTTACGGCACGCTGGCCGTGAAATTAATGTTTCGTAACAACAGCAAGCGCCCTCATGCGGCGGTTTGGCGCACATCAAGGAGTTTCCGCTTCTGTTGGAATTGAAGTGAGTTCTCCGCTTTTTCTCGCGAACCCTTTGACACTTTGCGCGGAGCCACTGTGAGCTGACTGGGTCGTTAACCGTTGCGGTCCGGGGCACAAAGCTAAAAACCGCTCGCTGGAGCACGATCCGAAAAATCGTAAGTCGGTTTAGGGTGCGATCATGTCAACGCAGATGGGGTTGAAGTCGACTCAAGTCTTGGACTTCTCACCTGCGGGGCGTTCCGTCGCCATTAGCTTCGCGAGCCGGACCTCTTCTTCCTCGCTCAATCGCGGCGGCGTATCCTGGGCCGCCTTTATCGCTTTCGACCGCCGCCGGCTGTATCCCCAAAGCGCCAGTCCGCCGCCGACCAGAAGTATGGGCGTCAAAAGCCAAAGCGGCAGCGTGCTCGTCTCGAAAGGCGGCTTCAACAGGACGAAGTCGCCATAACGGTCCACCAGAAAACCCAGCACCTGCTGATCGCTGTCGCCAGCGGCGATGCGCTCGCGCACCAGCAGACGGAGATCTCGGGCCAGCGGCGCCGAAGAATCGTCGATCGACTGATTCTGGCACACCATGCAGCGCAACCCGCGCGACAGGTCGCGCGCGCGCGATTCCTGTGCGGGGTCGGACATGATCTCGTCAGGCTGCACCGCATGAGCGGAAGACACCACCAGGAGCATAAAACAAAAGGCGGCGCCGAAAACAGGCAGGAACCTGCTCGGTGCAATGAACCGTCTGCGTAGCAACGATAATGCTTGCACGAGTTCATGCATGGCGGCCTTACTCCGCCGGCTGGAGGGCGTGGCCAGACTTCGCCGGTTTCGGCGCCCCGACCCGTAAACGGCGGTCTGACAGCGATAGCACGCCGCCAAAAGCCATCAAAACCGGCCCAAACCAGATCAACAGCACCATTGGTTTGTGGTAGATGCGCACCGCGATCAATCCATCGGCGGAGGCATCACCGAGCGAGATGTAGAGCTGGCTCACGCCACGCGTCAGCAGCGACGCTTCGGTAGTCGAAGCCGGGCGCGTCGTGAAGTTACGCTTCGACGGCGTCATCACCGCGATCGGCTGGCCGTCTCGACTGACGGTGAAGCGCGCGATCTGTTCAAGATAGTTGGATCGCTGCTGCTGCGTCGTACCCTCGAACGTCAGACTGTAGCCACCGACCTGCGCCACATCGTTCGTCTTCATCGAGGCGATGTATTCAGTGTTCCAGGTGGTTTCGCAAACGATGCCGATCAAGGCCACTCCGAGGCCGGCGTGGGCGAAGACCGTACCCCAGGCCGAGCGCGGCAGCCCCTTCGCCCGGCGCAAGGACACCGCCAGCGACGCACGGAACAGGTTGGTGCGCTCGGCGAGATCGCAAAGGGCCCCGAGAATCACGAACACCGCCAACCCGATCGCCAGCGGCGCAAATGTACTGCCGCCCCGTGTCCACGCCAACAGCACGGCCACTGCGATCACGCTGCCAACACCGGCGGCGACCAACCGTTGCGAAGCGCCGAGCAGATCACCCCGCTTCCACGCCAGCAGCGGCCCGAACGGCACCGCGATCAGGAGCGGAACGAACAAGGGTGCGAACGTCAGGTTGAAGAACGGCGCGCCGACCGAAATCCTGTTGCCGGTGATGACCTCGAGCGCAAGCGGATACAGCGTGCCGATGAAAACCGTGGCGCAGGCGGTGGTCAGGAACAGATTGTTGAGCACGAGCGCACCCTCGCGCGAGATCGGCGCGAACAGTCCGCCCTGCTTCAACGCGGAGGCACGCCAGACGTACAGGGTCAGGCTGCCGCCGATGAAAGTGCAGAGGATCAGCAAGATGAAGACGCCGCGCGTCGGGTCGGTAGCGAAGGCGTGGACCGACGTCAGCACGCCCGAGCGCACCAGGAAGGTGCCGAGCAGCGATAGCGAGAAGGTCAGGATCGCGAGCAGGATGGTCCATACCCGGAGCGCGTTGCGCTTTTCCATCACCACCGAAGAATGCAGCAGCGCCGTTCCCGCCAGCCACGGCATGAGCGAAGCGTTCTCGACCGGATCCCAGAACCACCAGCCGCCCCAGCCAAGTTCGTAGTAGGCCCAGTACGAACCCATCGCGATCCCGAGGGTGAGGAAAATCCACGCCACCAGCGTCCATGGCCGCACCCAGCGCGCCCAGGCGGCATCGATGCGGCCTTCGATCAGGGCGGCGACGGCGAAGGAAAACGCGATGGAGAATCCGACATAGCCGAGATACAGCATCGGCGGATGCACCGCGAGCCCGATATCCTGCAACACCGGATTGAGATCGCGGCCTTCCATCGGCGGGTTGGCAATCCGCATGAATGGGTTCGATGTCAAGAGGATGAACAGGTAGAACGCGGTCGCAATCCAGCCCTGCACCGCCAGCACATGGGCGCGCAGCGTCAGCGGGAGATTATTGCCGAATGCGGCGACCAGTCCGCCGAACAGCGCGAGGATCGTCACCCACAAAAGCATGGAGCCTTCGTGATTGCCCCAGACGCCGGTGATCTTGTAGATCAAAGGCTTCAGCGAATGGGAATTCTGGAAGACATTGACGACCGAGAAATCGGAAACGACGTACAGTGTCGCCAGCGCAAAAAACGAACCAGCGACAAACAGCAATTGCGCAAGCGCGGTCGAGCGCGCCACGTTCATCAACGCGCCGTCGTGCAGTCTCGCACCGATAATCGGAACCACGGATTGGATCAAGGCGAGCCCGAGCGCCAGCACCAGCGCGTAATGTCCGACCTCGGCGATCATTGCGACACCTCCGGCTTGCCCGAGGCCTCAACAGCTCCGGCCTGTGCGCCATAATCGTCCTTCCAATGCCCCTGCTTCTTCAAGGCATCGGCGACCTCCTTCGGCATGTAGGTCTCGTCGTGCTTAGCCAGCACGGTGTCGGCCTGGAACACACCCGACCTATCGAGCGCCCCCTCGGCGACCACACCCTGCCCTTCGCGGAACAGATCGGGTAGAATGCCCTTGTAGGTCACCGGGAGAGTCGCGCTTCCGTCAGACACCTGGAATGTCACTGCGAGATTGTCACCGCGGACCAACGAGCCAGTCTGCACCAGTCCGCCCAGCCGGAAGCGTTGCCCCGGCTGAATGTGTTTCTCCGACACCATCATCGGCGTCGAAAAAAACACAATGGAGTCGCGCAGTGCATTCAGCACCAGCGCGGCTGCGATACCGAGCACCACGAGCGATCCGCCGATCATCGTCAAGCGCCGCTGCTTGCGAGTCATGTTTCACCTGCGCGCAAAGCAAATACCCCGATCATCCATCTATCCCGAGCGCCTTGAACCCTTCGTTGAGCTGGCGCAAACCTGCTTCATTCTGCCCGAGCGCGCGGCGCGCGTCATCGCGCACGGCGCGCGACTTCTCCGGCTCATTGAGCACCATATAGGCGCGAGCCAGCCGCAACCATCCTTCAACATCGTTGCTGTCCTGCTTCAGGCGCGTAGCAAGCCGGTCGACCATCCTGTGAATCATTGCGGTGCGATCCGCTTCATTCATGTCTTTCGCCGCGGCCACCGCTTCGTCCGTCGGACGAGGCGCGCCGTCCCCGACCTGCGCCAGCGCCTCCTGTACGGTCGCACGCCACTGCGCATCCCCAGGCGCATCGGCCAACAGTGCCTTCCATATCTTAACTGCGTCGGTCGTGCGGCCGTCCTGCTCCGCTGCCATTCCGAGGAAAAAGCGCGCCTTCACCTCCTGGGGATCGAGCGCGACCGCCCGCTCGAACTCGTTTTTCGCGTCGGCGGTGACGATGCCATTGGCGGCCCCGGTCATCGCTGCGCCGAGTTCGGCGCGGCGTTGCGCGGTTTCGCCCTCATACGTGATCACGTTGCGATAGGCGCGCGCGGCCTCATCGAAGCGACCGAGTTTTGCGAGCACCGGCGCCAAAACGGTCCAGCCCCGGCCGTCAGCGGGATTCTTTTCCAGGTGCGATTCGACCTGCGCCACGAGGTTGTCGAGGGATTGCGATGAATCGGCCGTTTGAAGGCGCGCCGCAAGGGGGAAATCGGGCAGTTGGGGCGATCCCAGGGGAAGGTAGATCACGAACGCCAGCAACGGTATCCCGGCCAGCGCTACGACCGCCACCCCACGACGCAGCCAGAGTTTCGACTCTTGGGGCTGATGGCTTTCCGCATCAGCCGCCTCCAGGAGCCGCCGTCCGATCTCGACTCGCGCCGCAGCCGCCTCTGGCTCGCCGATCAGGCCCGCGGCGGCATCACGTCCGACCTCTGCCAACTGGTCGCGGTAAACTGTGGTCTCGCTGCCACCCGAGGTTCGCCGCTTGCTCGACCGGCCGAGGGGCCACAGCACCGCAAACGCCGCTCCGGCGGTCATCAGCGCGAACACAAACCACAACGTCATCTCATCAGGGTTCCGGTGGACCGGCGACGGAAACGGCCGATCCGATGGCCGGGTTACATCACGACTGGGAAAAGGACGCAATTGACAATTGCGGCACAATCGGCGGCAAACATCCACAACAGCATGATTTGATGGAGTTTATTCAGAAACGCCCCTGCCTGCTCACCCCGCCCGCGATGATTTGCGCTCGACCGTGAGCGCTTGTTCTGCCGCCCGGCTCATCAGCGACGAATAGTCTTGACCAAACAGAACCTCGCAGAAGCAGATCACCGCCCTGACCTGTTGCTGGCGGAACGCGCGGACACGCTCATCACCGTTGCGAAGCGATTCGACCAGGGTTTCGGCGGTCCGCTCGACGTAATGCTGCAAATCCGAATAGGTCCGCATGGTGACTTCGTTGATAGCCAGCTCGCTGGCGTAGTTCCGGCACACCGCGACGAAATCGATCAACGCGGCGGTTTCCTCGACCTCGATCGGGTCGAGCTGCGCACCGGATGGAATGTCCTTGTCGGGCCGCTGACGCAGCAGACGCCGCACGCGGCCGGAGACGCCCTCGATTTCCGATTGCAGAACCTCGGAAATATTGACCCTGATCGCCGCGAGCTGACGGCCCCAGTTTGAATCGGCGCGGATATCGAGTTCGGTCCGCAGCCCGCGAACGCCATCGTGCAAGGTCTTCAAGTGTTGGGAGACATTCTCGAACCGGCCGCGCCGGATATCGGTCCGTAAGCCTGCGGACGTCTGCGACAGATCGTCGAGCGCCATCTTGACCGCCACGCCATAAGGCGTCGCCGCCACTCGTATCTCGTCGTCCGAACCCGCTACCCGGACCGCCAGGCGGATGATCTGCCACGATGCGGACAACCGCTGCATCACCAGCGACAATGCAAACGGCAAGGCCAGCGGCGTTTGCAGGGAAGGAACATTAAGCGCCGCCATCACGGAGGCGATCTGCGACTCGCCGAAGATGTGCAGAAAACTCGGCAGCCGGCTATTCAGGGTATCGAGAGCATCGCGCGCGTTCAGAACCGCTCCGATTGCGGCCAGATCTTCAACGACGCTGGGGGCTCCGATGCGACCAAGTGCGCGCTGGCGATCCATATCGGAACGATCCGTGAGGGTCCGCTGGATCGCGGCTGCCGCGGCCAGCTGAAAAGTCCGCGCGGCTGCCTCGATATCGGATGTCGATCCAATCTGAGTCGCCAACGCAGCCTCGAACCCGCGCGCGGCATCCGGTGCACCCTCGCGCGACAACCACTGCCAGACCGGCATGAGCGAGGTGCGCCGGATCTGCCCGGGGCGCAACACGACGCCGTCCTCCACAAGAAACGGATTCAGATGACGGAACAGATGTTGAGCCGGGTCTTCACTCCGCTGCTCGCCGTCACCCGATCTGCGGACGATCCGGCGCAGCTGATCGAGTACAAGGTTGGCGACCGCGGCGTCTTCGCCGCGCTCCGCCGCACGCTCGAACTCTCGCATAAGCAACGCCTGCGATTTCGGCGGAAGCTGCGCGAGATAGTCTTTCAGCCGTTCAATCGAGGTCTGGTCCATGCACGCACATCTTCGCGCGAACGATCGCACGGGCACCGGAAAGCCCGTAGCGTGTCATATCAGAGACGGTCTTAAGGATGCGTTGCAGAAGGCCAGAGGACTTTCGAGACAACGGGATACCGGTTCGCGTGAAGAAAATACCTCAATCAAATCACAATCCCCCGTCGGCATTCCGGCAAGCAGTTTTGCGCAATATGGAGTCGGCATGGGGCCTGCGAAAAAGGGAACTCAAACCGCAGGCAACAACAGTTCGGCGCGCAATCCGCCGATCGGCGCCGTATCGAGCGTCAGGCGACCGCCATAGAGAGCCGCTAGATCGGTGACGATCGATAAACCCAGTCCGGAACCTGGCTTGGTCTCGTCAAGGCGGCGCCCGCGCTGCGAAGCCTGCAGCCGCTCGGCATCCGACAGTCCCTGACCGTTATCGTCGACAATAATCCGCAACATCGCGGGTTCCGCTCCGGAAGGCGGACGGACCGAGACGTTGATGAACGCCCGCGAATGCGCCCACTTGCAGGCATTGTCCACGAGATTGCCAACCATCTCCTCGAGATCCTGGCGCTCCCCGCAAAACTTCGCCGCCGGACTGACGCCGACATCGATGGCGACATCGCGGTCGCGGTGAATCTTCTCCATGGTCCGGCGCAGCGCCTCGACGACGGGCGCGACATCGGTCACCGTTCCAACGACGGTGAGCCGCGCAGCCATACGGGCTCGTTCCAGATGATGAGCGACCTGATTGCGCATCATCTCGGCCTGTTCGAGCATTTTCGCGGCGAAGGGATCGCGCTCATGCGCGCTGGCCTCATTGATGATAACCGAAAGCGGCGTCTTGACCGCGTGCGCGAGGTTACCGACGTGGGTGCGGGCACGCTCGACGATATCTCGATTGGCATCGATCAGCGCATTGGTCTCGCGGGCGAGCGGCGCGATTTCGACGGGGAATTCACCCTCCAGTCGTTCGGCACGGCCGGACCGGATATCCGCGATCGCGTCTGAGATGCGTTTCAGCGGCGCAAGACCAAACCGCACCTGAAAGATCGTGGTGAAAAGCAGTCCGATCGTGAGCGCGGCAAATGTGCCGCCGAGATAATAGTCGAAAGTCCGCGATTCATCGAAAATTTCGCTGGCGTCTCCGGCCACAGCGACACGGAACTTGCCGTCGGCGCCAAGATCGACCGGCCGCTCCACCATGCGCAGGGCCTGCCCTTCTGGCCCGTCGACATATCCGACGCGGACTCCGGATAAGGAAAGCTCAATCCCCTGATCCTCCAGCTTCGGCAGCTTATTGTCCCATAGCGAGCGTGACGCGCGGGCTTCCTTTTTGTCCGGATCGCTGCGGTCAATTTCCCAATACCAGCCGGATAACGGCAGATCGAACAGCGGCTCGCCGAGCGACTGGAACTGATGATCGGCAGGCTCGTCAGGCGCCGTCACTTCGGCAATCAGGGTGCGAAGATAGAGGTTGAGGCGACGGTCGAAGGCACGCTCGGACGCTGAGCGATAGACCGACGACAGCACCACGCCGGTGATGAGCAGAACGACCACAACCCACGCGGTCGCGGAGAGAAACAGCCGCGTAGCCAGCGAATTGGAACGGACGCCCGGAAACTGCCTAGCGCGCATTTGCCGGCGGCGTGAGCAGATAGCCGAGTCCGCGCACCGTCTGGATGATATCGACGTCCAGCTTTTTGCGGATGCGGCCGACAAAAACTTCGATGGTGTTGGAGTCGCGATCGAAATCCTGATCGTAAAGATGTTCGACCAGCTCGGTGCGCGACACCACCCGACCGGTGTGGTGCATGAGATAGGCCAACAGCCGATATTCATGCGACGTCATCTTGACCGGATTGCCGCCGACGCTGACGCGGCCCGTGCGGGTATCCAACGTCACCGGCCCGCAGGTCAGTTCGGACTGGGCGTGTCCTGCGCTCCGTCGCAGCAGCGCGCGCATCCGTGCCAGGATTTCCTCCAGATGGAACGGTTTCGCGACATAATCGTCGGCGCCGGCGTCGAATCCCTGAACCTTGTCGCTCCAGCGGTCTCGCGCGGTGAGAATCAGGACGGGCATGGTCCGCCCCCCGCGTCGCCAAGCCTCCAGCACGGAAATGCCGTCCATCTTCGGCAAGCCGATGTCCAGCACCACCGCGTCATAAGGCTCGCTGTCGCCAAGGAAATGTCCCTCCTCGCCGTCAAACGCGCGATCGACCACGTAGCCGGCGTCGGTCAGCGCGGTCGTAAGCTGGCGATTGAGGTCGGGATCGTCTTCGACGACGAGAAGGCGCAAAGCGGACTCCTGATTCCTCCCGTCAAGATGAACCGTCACCGCGTGAATGGCAAATGAACAGCGAGAACCCGCTTACGCCTTATTTCCGCCCGGGCAGGCACGCCTGCGCTGGCCGCCGAGCCAACCTACCAGGTCACGTCGTGGTCGAGCCATCATCAGGCGGCAGCGGACTCAGGAACACGTCGGCCTCGGCGTTAATCCGGGCCAGCACCGCATCGATCTCTTCGGCGGTTGCATTGCTGCCGCGTATCAGGCCGGCGATGGCCTGAACGTAGGGGATAGAGGAGACCACGCCTTGCTCGATCGCGGGGGCGACCTTGACGATGGCGCTGACGATGGCTTCAGCGGCCGCAAGGCCGGCTGTCACTTCTGCTGCGGTGACCATGCGCTATGCTCCTGATAAGAGGATTTGCTGGACGACGATCAGCGCCGACCGCGCCGCCGCGAGTGCGTTGGTGATGTCGACGGACGGATAGGCCTTCTGCAACGCGACCAGATTGTTCACGGCGAGGCGCGCCTTGCGCATCGCCGATTGCAACCTTTCGATCACCGAACGTTTGGCACAGATGTTGGCAACCCCCGGCTCGGTTCCCGTCCGGCAAAGCGGCAGTGCCTTATAGGCATTGGCGGCATTCACCGCGACGCCAAAGGCGTTCTCGATGCCGTACACCGTATTGAGCGAAACGGCGGTGTTCAGATTCAGCGACGGCAGCGCGACGGTCTGGCAACCTGCCAGCGCCAGACCGGAAACGACCGCTATCGTGGCGACAAGTTTTCGCATGAAAGCTCCTGTTGTCTGGATCACTTGACCGCGCCGGTCGCGCTGCTGACGGTCGGCACGTCGGGACGCGCAGCGGTGGCCGAGCGGACCGTCCTGGTGTCGGCCTTGACGTAAAGCCCCATGCCACCGTAAAGAGCGTACCGATCGCGCCGATGATGCCGGTCACCTGGTCAGCGGTGACCCATCCCTTGCCGGTAGCGAAGCTTCCCGCCGCGATCAGCAGGTAGCGCACGATCTGCCACACCGAATCCGATGTCATGTGTTGTCTCCAGTGATGTTTTGAGGATTGCGAGACCGTCGCGCGGCGGTCGTTCTATTCACGCGCAACCCGCGCGTGCGAAGTAATCAGATTGGTATCGATGCGCTTGAACTCGATTTCGCGCTCGCTCGCCATTCTGGCCAGCTCGTAGTCCCGCTTGGCGTCGGTCTGCCGCTTGCTGGCTTCGTCCTCGTTCTGGAGCCGGATCTTCGCGAGCTCGAATTCCTGATCGAGGGCCAGCCGGTTGCGCCGGGTGACCACGAGCGACGCAACGACTGAAAGGCAGATGAAGGCAACGCAAAGCACGGCGGCGGAGTTGAAATCCACCGGCCCAACGACTTGAGAAAGCATGAGAGATTTTCCCTCTAGTGGATTCCGAGGCTACGCTTCCATCTTGAAAGCCACGCCTCACGATCTCGCAGCCCGACGTAACCGCCGCTCAGCCGCTTTGTGACACCGCGCACGTCGTCTTTCCGAGCGAACGGAAGGCATCCGCAATTGACGAAATCTGCGGTTCCGCATTTCAGAAAGTGCGCCGGATCGTTCACCAGGTCGGGATGCGTCACGACATCGAGGCCGGTCGCCGCTGCTAGTCGCCGATAGCCGTCCCTTCCTGTTGTTTGAACAGCGCCTCGGCCGCGAAAATTCCAGCCGTCGTCAGAGCCCGCGCGATTGCCCATGCGGCCGTTGTAGACCTTGTTGGCGAGCGCACGCGGGTTATGCGCGTAAGGCGCGGCGCTGGACGCGTTCGGAAACCGCGACGGCCAAACCTGGGTCATTCGGCCCGCCGAATAATTCAGGTTCTCAATCACAGCAGTCCCGGCCCCGCATTCATGGCTGATCTGGGTCATGACATGGGCAATCAGCAGCGGCGTGGCGATCTCGTGTTCATCGAATACGGCCGGCGCCGTTGCCGTGATGGTCTCGACCAGCCCGGCAATTCTGCTATTGCCGCGCGGCCAGAGCATGCGAAGCGCGGCTCCGAAATCAGGCACGGCGGAAGCGTTCGCGGCCGAGGCTGCGTTGGGCATTGGATCGGTCCTTTTGGCAACGGAGCCGGCTTCACCCGGCGAAGTTATGTGATAGGTTCGAACGATGAGCGCCTACGCAGAAGAGCTTTTCACGCCGCGCGCTGCGCATGCTGATGAATTTGCAGCGGCGGCACTAGATGCCATCCAAAGCCTACCGGCCGGCTCTCGCGTCCTCGACATCGGTTGCGGGTCTGGTGACTTGATCCGGCGCGCTCAGCGTCCTGGAGTTTCATTTGTTGGCGTCGATATCTCTCGACCCAATATCGAAACTGCGAAGGCCTCCGGCGGCGCCGAGTTTCATTGCGCCGACTTCCTTCGGTTCGACGGCGGCCAGTTCAACGTTGTTTTCGCGAATAGCGTCCTGCATCTGATCGACGGTCCGAACACCACTGTCGCGGCCACCCTTTCAAGAACCATTCGACCGCACGGACTGTTGGTGGCGGCCATGCCTATCGACACCGCACATAACAGGCTTCTTGCGTTTCAAAGGCGGCTTTGGAGCGCGATGCCGCAGCGGCTCGATCGATGGATAGGATCAGCCGTCTCATCGATCCTGAAAGACACCAGCGTCGTCGAACGCCTTGTCTATTTACGTGTCCCGCCGACACGATTGCTTGGGACTCGTTTTTCCGAAGCGATGGAGCGGAACGGCTTCAGGTTAGCTTCGACACACCGCATGCACGCCGATCATCCGCTAAAGCTCCAGCATGCGATCGCGACGTGGCGTAAGGTCACTGACAGCTTTTAGCATCTGATGCTTTTCGCAAGTTCACTGACGACCGAAGGCGACGACACTGATGGTGCGATCGATCGCGCTGCCGCCGGTGCCAGTCCCGGTGATGGCAAGCGTCACGCTGGATGCTGAGCGGCTCGCAAACACCTCCTGAACCGTTTCCGTGGTTCCCACCCCTCCGAACTGGTTGACGGTGGCAACGACTGCAAAACTCGTCGAGGCAAAGGGAGTCGTGAAGCCGATCGTGAGATTCCCCGTCGAATTTTTGCTGATGCTTGCGATATTGTAGCCGGCCGACAAGGTGTATGTGCCGCCAGACTGGGTGAAATAGCCCCATGCCTTTGCCGCACTGTCATGATCCTGCTGATGTGCAGGCGTTACCGCCACGGTATTGTCAGCGCCTGCCTGCTGCTGCGACTTGGTTGCAGCCGCCCCCGTCCCGCGCGCGATCACTTGCCAGCGCGCGGCGGTGCCGTCGTAACGAAGGATCGCGGCCTGCTTCGCCGATATCGTAAGGTTATTGTCGAGAGACAAACGATTCGATGCCGACGACGATGCGTTTTCGTTCAGCAGCGTGACCGGCTGGCTGCCCACGTTGATGACGATGAGACAACGCCCTTCGGCTCCGCCCGCAAGGCCCGACAGGTTGCGCGCAGCGTCCGAACTGATTTGCAGCACCGACGCCGCCGCAAGGCCCGCGGGATTATAGTCGTTCTGATCGGCGGTGATTTGCGCCGGCGAAATCACGCCGGTCAGCGCCAGCCCGCGTGGCAGCGTCACGTTGCCGGTGTCCTGATCGATATCGAGGGCCTCGATCCAGCCTGAGCCGTCCGGCGACACCTTGAGCTTGAAAGTGTCCGCACCGATCAGACCAAATTCAGCCCGCCCCGAAAAGCCGTTCGAGAAAAATACTGACGCCGTGTTGGCCGAACCTTCTTTCGAGACCCGAAGCTGCATGTCGCCGGTGCCGCCGTCGGCAGCGTCGATGGCGGCAAACAGCGCGGCATTGGATTCGACCGCGAGCAGATTGGGACTGCTCGCGGCGGTGTTGACGCCGAGATGCGCCAGGTTATCGAGCGCCGACGGACCGCCCGCGCTCTGCCATGCCGCGCCATCGAACACGAACAGGCCGCTGTCCGCCGCCGACCAGATGCACCATCCGGTCTTCGGCACGAGGAAGGCCCAGGCGCCGTCCTGCCAGGTCGCGATTGTATCGTCCTGCCCGGCCCACGCGCCGGTCGCGCCGCTTGCCACAACATGACGTTCGCCCTCCGCTGGACTGGAGGGCGGCGCGGTGAGCGTCAGATCGAGCACGCCGATCTGAATCGCCGCGTCGAGAATGCGCAGCGCCTCATTGTGAGTGACGTGCTTCTGGGCTTGGCTGCCATCGATAGCCGAACTCGGTGGTGCCGGGGATCAGCGTCACGGCACGGACCATCCGTTCGAGCTGGCCTATGGGGCGGATGATCTCGAACGAGAGCTGTGGAATGCGGTTGCCGAATTTTGCCAGCGGCATCCGCTCAAACACGACATAGGCGAGCCCGCGATAGGCCGGCGCGTTGCCCGCCCCTTCTTTTGCGACGATCAGATCGTCCGGAGCCTGATCCTCGGTGCCGCGATGGACCCGAAAGGTCAGGCCGGAAACATCCAGCGGATTGCCATCGGCCCAGATCCTGCCGACACGGCCGATGACGCCTTCACAAAGACCGACCGCGAAGTTAGCGAAATAGCTGTAAGTGGTGGTCGTCGTACTTGGTCCGCTGAACAGGCCGCCCTTGCCGCCGGACGACGAGGTTTCGCTGTTGACGGCTTCTTCGAGCCGCGTCGCCCAGATCACCTGACCCGACAGCCGCGCGCGTCCGTAAACGCGCGGAATCGGCGCGCCCTCGGTCGAGGCCATCACATCGAGATCGGCGAGGCGCGGCCCGACGATCGTCTGATTGCCTGGCCCGAACAGCTTGCGATCGACGACATTTCCGATCAGCGCGCCGGCGAGGCGTCCGGCAATTGCACCGGCCGGCCCGAACAACGCGCCAGTGGCGCCGCCTGCGACGGAAAGAACAAGCGCTGCCATCAGACTGAAACTCCGGGAAAACGAAATGCATAAGCCAGCCGCCGCCGCCACCACGGCGCGAGGACGATTTCGCAGACGGCCGCGCCGTCATGCGCATGAACCATGGTGCGCTCGCTCGATGCGATCGCGACATGCTTGGCGACGAACCCGTCCCGCCACCGAAACAGCAGCACGTCGCCCGCTTCGAAACCGTCGCACGTGACCGGAACGAGATGGCGCAGCGCCGCCGCGGCCAGTGTCTCGTCGCCTTTTGCTTCGGCCCAGTCCGGCGCGTAGGGCGGCGGCACTTCCGGCTCATCGCCGACGCAATTGCGCCAGACGCCGCGCACGAGGCCGAGACAGTCGCAGCCGATCCCCTTGAGCGAGGCTTGATGCCGATAGGGCGTGCCAATCCAGGCACGGGCTTCCGCGACGATGGCCGCGCGGGTCGAAGACGCGCAAGTCACGAGCGGCTCCTTCACAGCGCCTTGCTGCCGTTGCCATTGTCGGGCGAACCGGGCAGCGGATAGCTGACGACGAAATCGTTGCCGGGAATCTGCGGAAAGCCGCGAAAATTGTCGGTGTTGGCAAAGCGGTCGCGACAGGTCGCGAAACTCTTGTCGCAGCCGGTGGTGATCACGAAGCTGTCGCCGATAGCTATCGGTTCCGCCATCGCCTGCCACAGCGATATCAGCACCTCGCCCGCGACGATGCGGTGCTGTTTGACCTCAATCGCAAGACCGGCATTGGCCCCGCCGGTCCAGTTCAATCGCCCCGCTGTGAACCAGCCGCCGGCAAAGCCAGCAAGGCCCGAGACGGCAAGGATCGACGTTCCTTCGATTGCCGTGACCGTCCCACTACGGCGAAAGGTTGAGCTGGTCAGATCGACACGGCATTTCCCGTCGCCGAGATCGACACCGCACCGTGCCGTAAACAGGCGTCCGCTATCCTGCGTCAGCGCATCCGCGAGCCCGCGCAATTCCGCGGTGAACGCGGCCCCCTCGCGCCGGACCTCTCCTATGGTGCCGCGGGCGATCAGGATCTTCAGCGAGACGTTGCTCCAATCAACCAGCCAGGTCGAAACCTCGGCGGCGTCGTAACGTCCGGCGGAGAGATCGGCTTCGCTCAGAGTATCGTCCGAGAATGCACCCGATATCTCGGCGCCATCGACAGCCAGATCGAAGCGGCTGGTGGCTTCCGACGCGGTAAAACCAGTTGCGGCGCGACAGACGACGCTGCCGATCGTCAGATCGCAATCGTGATCGGTGAATCCAAGCACGACGCCGTCGCGCCGCGTCACAATCCAGCAGCGCGCCAGAGTGGTCGCGCCGGAATCGAGTTGCGCCTGAAGCGCGGAGGGAATGCTTCTCACGTGCGGATCGACATGGCTTCGCGCCGCCGCGATCAGCGATGCCATGACCGCGTCGTCGTCATCGTTCTCGGCGCGCAGGAAGCTCTTGGCCTCTTCGACCGACCATGGTTCGACCGCAGGTCCAGTCAGCAGTATCGACGGCATCGGATGTCCTCGCTGTGACGATGCAAATGTTGACAGACACGCGACGCGATGGCTCACATCGCTGCATGATTCAAAAATTCATTCGTTTAGCTGCAGCCGCGACGCTCGTGATGCTGACGCACCCTGCCCTTGCCATGGTCGGCGGCGGCGGCGCGCCTTCGCCTGCGATGGCGAACGCAGTCGTCACCATCGTCGGCTCGCGTGGCTCATCCTGCACCGGCACGCTTATCGCACGCGATATCATACTGACCGCCGCGCACTGCATCGCACCCGGCGTTACCACCAAGATGGTGGACTACACGAGCCAGCCGCCGCGCCTACTTGATATCAAGCGCGTGGCCACGCACCCGCAGTTCAACCCGCAGAGCGTGCTCGCGCACCGCGCCACCGCCGATGTCGGCTTGTTGCAACTCGCCGCGCCGCTCGCTGTGCAACCCTTCCGAGTCGGCGGCGCGTTGATGCCGATCAACGTCGGTCAGCGCCTCACCGTCGTGGGCATGGGCATCGCAACCGTTGGCGACGGTCGCAGCGGCGGCGTGGCGCGCACCGCGAGTCTTGCGGTGACGGGGCGGCCCGGTACCTTGCAGATCCGTCTGGTCGATCCTTCAACCAACAACGCGCGCGCGGGCCTTGGCGCCTGCACCGGCGATTCCGGCGCGCCGGCAATTCTCGACTCCAGCGGCGGCGCTGTCATCATCGGTGTTGTGAGCTGGTCGACGGGCGCGAACAATGCGTCGGGCTGTGGCGGCCTCACCGGCGTCACGCCGCTCGCGCTTTATCGCGACTGGATTCTGACAACGGCGCGAAGCTGGGGCGCGGGGATATGAGCTAGCACGGGCCAATTTCCCGGAGGAGAAATCGGGAAGTTCACCATATTGGATCGCAACGACCTTATCGAAAGGGCCACTGACGAGCCCGTCGCACGGACTTTGCAAGTAGATCAACGAGGAATGTAGGTTCCTTCGTCGAGGCCGCGCAAAGCACCGGCTGCGTCGGCGTTTTGAGGCATGACGTCGGAATCACGAATACTCTCAAGACATTTGCGGGCGGCTTCGGGAAAGAGCACCAGAAGCGAGTGTGCTGCCTGCAATTGAACCTGAGCGTTGGAATGTGAAAGCAGCGGCAACAGTGCTCGACGCTGATCGCCAGGCATCTGCTGGAGTTCGGCTTTTATACGCTGCATTTCGACGAAAAGGCGGTTGTATCTTGAGGTGCTGCCGAGGCTGTAGATGATTTCATACTGTTCCAAACAGACCTCAACAAACCGCGCGATAAGAAGGCGCACACGACGTTCGTCTACTTGCACTGTCTTCATCGGAGCACACCGTTATCCCGTAGGATCGTCAGCCCCTCCCGCATCTGATCATCCCAGCTCTTGCCCCGGAGGTAATCCCGCGGCGATAAACCGTCGAACCGAACATTAGGCGTCGAATAATATCGAGCCATTCGCATTCTATCGCGACTGGATTTTGAAGACAGCGAGAGCCTGGAGCACGGAATTTTGAAAAGGACGCCCTTCACTTCGGAATGTAGCTGCCTTCATCGAGCCTTCTGATAGCCGTCGCAGCCTCTCCGTTCTGTGGCTCGGTGCCGGATTCACGGATACTTTCAAGGGCATTGCGAGCTAAATCCGGATAGAGCGCGAGGAGCGAACGCGCCGCTGCCAAACGAACCTGAACGTTGGAATGTGAAAGCAGCGGCAACAGCGCCCTTCGCTGATCGCCAGGCATTTCCTGGAGTTCCTTCCTGATAAGATTCATCTTTGCGAATAGCCGATTGTATTTTGCATTATCGATCACATACATCGCGTGATATTGCGCTATGCCGATCTCGACGAACTGAGTGACGAGATCTCGCAATCGGGTATGGTCGAGCGGATCGGTGGAAATCATTGAAGCACCCCTTTGTCCCTCAGAATCTTCAATCCCTCTTGCATCTGCTCGTCCCAACTCTTGCCGCGGAGATAGTCTCTGGGCGGCAGACCACCGTAGTCTTCGTTGGCCCTTGAATAGTAACCGTTGATATCGACGTGCTTCACGACAGGAATCCGCACCGTATTTTCAGGGCTGTCAATCCGCACGCGCCCGAATTGCAGCCTGTTTTGTGCGAATTGACCAACGATGTGATGATCCTCGTAGCCGGGCTCGCTGGGCAGCTGCGCGCGGGCTTGCAACTCCTCCAGCGTGCGCGGCGGATCATTTGCTGATTTGATCGCCGCCGTCTCTCCCCTAAGTCCCTCGGCTTGCCGCAGCGCCTCGAAAACTGAGTGAGCGGCCGGCGACATAGGACCGACGACGCGAAGGTATTTAATCACTCGGCGAATAAACTCGATCGGTCGCTCCTCAGGCTTCCGGGCAGCGAGTGGAATTTCCGGCGGTTCTTCAATGGACGGCGGTTCTCCCGCGACTTGCACACCATCAACGGTGTTGTCACGCGGCGTGATCTGAAAGAGACCGAGACTACCTGCTCCTCCTGCACCGCCATCCGTCCATTGCCCGCCGTCGGAATTGTCCGCCGGTACGCGCGGCTGGTTTGGATTGTATTTCCGGGCGAGCATCGGAAACGCTTTGGCTACGTCTGCGCCAGACGGGAGAAACCGCGCGGCGTCGGGGCGAACCCAGCGGGCCGCATCCGGCCGCAGCCATCGTGATTGCTGATGGCGCAGCCAGGCTTCGTGATGCGATGTTATGGAACCTTGAGGAACGATATGCGCTCCAAAAAAGCGGCGCGCCAAAGAAGCGCGCCGCTGAATTTCCGGTCATGCCTGAATGTAGGCGCGAAACGCGCGGCAACTTCATGAGCTGGTCGACAGGCGCGAACAATGCGTCAAGCTACGGCGGCCTCACCGGCGTCACGCCGCATTCTCCGCTCTATCGCAACTTGATGGCTATGACGTTGCGAAGCTGGAGAAGGCCGTGAGCTACGTCGGCTTGAAAATTCCACGATCAAGGTTAAGCAAGCACATGCCGGCATCACCGGATTGAGGTAACCATCGCGAAGATGCAATAGCCTCAATTTTCCTGCGAGCCTCGTCGGGCGCAACAGCGAGCGTGGACCGGGCGGCCTGCAATTGAACTTGCATGTTGGGATAGTCGTAAAGCGCCATCAGCGCGCGCCGTTGATCGCCCGGACGCCGCTTCAATTCATCCCTGACTTCCGTCATCCGTTCATACAGACGATTGAATTTCGTGAGTTCGTGGCCGAGAAGCGCATCATCCTGTGCGGCAGTGATTGCCGCAAATCGACCGACCAGCTGATCGACGAGCATCTCATCGAGTCTGATTTTCCTAAAGATCATGGCTTGAGAACCTCGAACATCACCAACGCATCAAGACCGACCCGTCGACGTTCATCCCAACTCTTATCGCGTAAATACTCCCTTGGCGACAGACCGCCGTAGTTGTCAGTTCTCGTCCCATACCATCCCGTAATCCGATAATGCGTCAGGCGCGGGATGCTGACAAGATTGGACGGATCATCGATTTCGCTGCGCGCGAAGCCAAACCGTTCGGCCCAGGTTTGCTCGACGATGTGATGATCATCATAACCCGGCCGATATTGCCCCACGCCCTGCTGCAACTCTTCAAGCGATTTCGGTTCGTCGCGCGCAGCCTGAATGAGGGCGTGATAGTCTTTGAGCCATTCTACATTATTCATCATCCCGGCATACGCAACTGCGGCCGGCCCGCTGTTTCTCGCCAGCCAGCCTGCCGCCGCGCGAAGATATTTCGTTCTTTCGGCACTGGTTGTTGGCCGCTGTTTCGGAATCTCCGGGGGCTCGTCCAGTGGCGGACCTTGGTTGTGCCCAATCCCCGGCCGCCAATCTCCCGCGAGTTGAACACCGTCGATCGTGTTGTCGCGCGGCGTGATCTCAAAGAAACCGAGGCTACCTCCTCCTTCGCCGTCGTCCGTCCACTGGCCTCCGTCCGGATTGCCCGCCGGCACGCGCAGCTGGTTCGGATTGTATTTCCGGGCCAGTGCGGGAAAGGCTTTGGCGACATCCGCGCCGGGCGGAAGGAATCGCGCGGCGTCCGGGCGAACCCAGCGGGCCGCATCCGGCCGCAGCCATAGTGATTGCTGTGGCGTAGCCAGGCTTCGTGATGCGATGGCATGGAAGTATGTCCTTGAGGAACGATATGCGCTCCAAAAAAGAAAGCGGCGCGCCAAAGAAGCGCGCCGCTGAATTTCCGCTCATGAGTGGGGCATGCCCACGCATTCGTCTTGCTTTGAAAGATAGATGGCCGGATCACTAGCGTGAGGACGCGCTTCGCGTTTTTGTCCGGCCATGACGCCGATGCAGGACCAGCGACCTTCCTCAGCTCGCTGCGAACTTCATCAGCTTGATGGCGTCGAAGTCCTGCACGCCGCCGCCAACGCGCTTGGTGGTATAGAACAGCACGTAAGGTTTTGCCGAATAGGGATCGCGCAACACGCGCACGCCGGCGCGGTCCACCACGAGGTAGCCGCGGCGGAAATCACCGAACGCGATCGAGAGTGAATTTGCCGCGACATCCGGCATGTCCTCGGCCTCGACCAGCGGGAATGTCATCAGCGAGGCGCGCCCGCCAGCCTGCGCCGGCGGCTGCCACAGATAGGCCCCACCGGTATCCTTGAACTTGCGGATCGCGGCTTGCGTCTTGCGGTTCATGATGAAAGCAGCATTCTGGCGATAGCCAGCCTTCAGCGCATAGATCAGGTCAACCAGCGCATCCGACGGGTTGCTCGAGGCGAACGCGCCAGCCGCGCCGCTGGCAACGTAACCCAGCTTGCCCCACACCCACGAGCCGTTCGCAACCGTGTCGGATTGCAAAAAGCCCTTCGGCTGGTTGGTGCCGTCACCGTTAACGAACGCCGCGCCTTCCTGAACCGCGAAGGTCAGCTCGACTTCTTGCGCGATCCACTCGTCGATGTTGACGGCGGAATCGTCAAGCAGCGTCGCAGTCGCCGCGGGCATGGCGTAAAGCTCCATCGCCGGGAAGCTCAAGGCATCCAGCGTCGGCGATGTGGTTTGCGTTCGCGAGTCCGTCTCACCGACCCAACCCGTGGCTGGACCCGCGGTCATGAACGGCTTCTTGTAAACATTGCCCGAGATGGTGCGAACCGACGCGAGCGCGCGGATCGGCGAGATAGCCGCCAAACGTTCCCCGATTTCGTGTTCGAGTTCGACAGGGACGAGATAGCCGCCATCCGGATTGGAGCCGGCCGACATCGCCTTGGTCTCGAGCGCGCGCAAGGCGCCCGTCTCGCCGCCACGCACGTAAGCCTCGAAGGCGCTTTTGTGCTCGCGGGAGCCAGCGTCCCTGAGGATTCCGGTGCGGCCTTCGAGCGCCGGGCGGGCGTTCTTGAGCGCCAGTTCATCCATGCGCCTGTGCTGGGCATCGAGCGCGGCATTGATGCGATCGACCTTCTCCTCCAGCAGCACGTCGCCGCGCTTTTGCTCCAGCCGTGCCAGGCGTTCGTCGTTGGCCGCCTTGAATTCCTCGAAGGTGACGCGGAAGTCGTCGTAGCCGCCGCGAACGGCGCCGCCGGATTTATGCTCCGGCGCGATGTCGGTGATATCGAAGTCCATTCATGCTCTCCTCGGTGATAATAATTTCGCCCCGTCGTGTCTGATGTTTAAGGCTTGTTTGACCGCAAGACCTGTTGACCCGAAGGTTTCTCTGACACCCAAGACTTGCGCGCGGGTGTGCGCTACAGTGGCTTCCGGCAACGGCAGCACGTTGAGGCGAACCATGCGATTTCTGATCTTTGTCTGGATAACTCTGGCCGTCGCCGCTGCCGGAAGCGCGTGGTATGCGATGCAGCCCTTGAGGCGGGTCGTCGCCTGGTTCTCGATCGCCGCCTGCGTCGTCCTGTTGGCGGCGTTCGGGATATCCTTCGTAATGCTGAGCGCCAGCGCCGAAAAATCGCTGCTATCGATTGCGCTTTATCTTTTGAACTGGAGCATGGCCACCGGCGGCGCGGCGATCTGCGTCGGAGCCATCGCGGGCCTCGCACTGGCGCTGGCGTTCAAACGGTGAGCGACCGGTGCATTACGAAGATTATTTTCTCGCCACGACGTCATAACGGCAACGAACCGCGGCGCGACACGGCGCTCAACGCGCAGCGTCGCCCTTCCCTTCCGCGCAGCGACGCCACCACCGGGCGCGGGCGGAGCCGCGGCGCCGATTCATCGTCGGCCTCCGTCATGCTCCGCCATTCGCGCTGCCGTGTATTGGGTCGCGCGAGCAGCAGCGACAGCGGATGCGCTTCGTGTTCCTGCGCGCCCTCGAACACGAGGTAGCTGCATGACGCAACGTTCTCCGCAATCAGCCGCACCGCGCGATGCACGATAGGATTGGTTAGATATCCGCCGCGTGCGCTGCCGCTTCAATCCGGCCTTTGCCGCATCGTCGCCTTCATCAACTATAACGGGGACGTCATCAACGTACCGTGCGGTGGCAGCGATTGTCGCCTTGCGCGCGAGAACGGCGGCCCGGGTCTTGCCGGATGATGACGTTCTAACCGCGCTTTGATTTGTCGCCGCTTCGGCCTTCGCCTTTTGCGCCTTCGATCGCGATGCCGGCGCGACCCGCTTGCTCCCAGCCGACAACGGCAACGCTTTCTTCTTCGATGCTGAGAACGTTCCGGTCCTGGATGGCGTCAGCTTTGAGCGAGAGGCAACACGCCCCGCCGCCGACTTTCGTGCCGGCTTGCCGGTTCGCGTCGCAGACATGAAGATCAAGAACTCCCTTCAAGCGGACCCAATGCCGCTGAATTCCTGGATTGGATTACGATGAAGATTTCGGGTCCCCTGGCCGGCTTCATCCCCGCCGACCAAAGCCGTTTATTATGTAGACCTTAAGTCCGACCTTACTGATGGACGAATACGAGCCACGTTACGCAAAGGATCAGCGCGACCAGACCGGTGCTGATGGTCGACAGCAAAAGGGCGGGAAGCTCAGG
Source organism: Nitrobacter sp. TKz-YC02 (assembly GCF_049852135.1). Classification (NCBI taxonomy): domain Bacteria; kingdom Pseudomonadati; phylum Pseudomonadota; class Alphaproteobacteria; order Hyphomicrobiales; family Nitrobacteraceae; genus Nitrobacter; species Nitrobacter sp. TKz-YC02. The sequence continues at coordinate 1,342,323 of NZ_CP180728.1, read as the reverse complement.
TTCGGACCGTCGCACCTCCATGGAGGTCTCCACAGTTTGACTGCGTTTTTCCGTCGTCATGTTCGTTCTCCCCACGGTCCGCCATCGCATGCCAATTGATCGGGACAACAGCAGACTCCCTGCGATGTTCCCTGCAATAAAGGAGCCGTGGTTACGACTCGCTATGAGCTTTCATCCGGGGATTCCCGGCAATGTTCGTTTGCCGGTTTCGTCAGCCGCGCGATCAGGAAGCATCGCCGTGATGTCTCGGCGCAACTGTGGAGCATGGCGTAAACCTACTCCGGCAGCGTCACGCTGTCAAGGTATATTTTCCTAGAAAAATTTACCTGTTTTCGGACCTTATTTCAGCAGCCCGTTGAGCGCGTCGAAGCGATCCTTGAGCCCACTGCCGATGCCGGTGACCGCGGCCACGATGACGATGCTGATGCCGGAAGCAATCAGGGCATATTCGATCGACGTGGTGCCTGTTTCGTCCCGCAGAAAATCCGACGCAAGTTTTGCCATGAGGTGCAACGCCAACTTCCAGCCTTTGAATCCCCGCGGATGCTCCAATAGTGATCGGGCGCAGCGCGACGACCTTTCAAAACTGGGATGCTAGAGTTGAAAGATTTCTCGGAGCCTAACCGACACTCTGAAAGAATGCTTAAGAGCGATAGCAAAAGTTGCGTGCGGATCACGCCGGGGGGCCGGTGAGCGGCCGTTCCTCCATTCGCACCAGCAGCAGTGCGGCGCCCGCCAGCATCGCGGCTGTGGCGGCGAATACATAACGAAATGCGGTCGTGAGGTCGGAGGCGGAGATTACACCGACCCGACCGCCGCCCTCATTGCCGGTCGAGGCATCGGTTCCCAGCGCCATCAGCAGGATGGCGGCAAATGCAGCGACAGCGAACGAGGAAACCAACGCGCGAAAAAAATTCATCGCGCCGGTGACGGTTCCGACCTGCTGACGCGCCACCGCATTCTGCAGCGATACCACGCTGACGGGAAATATCGTGCCGAGACCGAAGGCGAACAAGGATAGCAATGCAAGCAGCGGCCAAAGCGGCGGCGTCACCACAGCCAGAATCGCGGCCACGACGGCTGCAAATGTGGTTCCCAGTACCGCGACGCGCTTGTAGTGGAGGGTACGCATCATGGTGCGGCCCGCAAGCGCCGCCCCGCCGGTCGAAATCGCCGCGATCGGAATCAATGCCAGTCCGGATTCGCTCGCGTTGAGATGGTGGACGACCTGATAGTACAGCGGCAAATGCACGGTGATCCCGATAATCGCGCCGAGCGCCAAAGCACCCGCGGCTATCGCATACGGAACCACCGGGCCGCCCATCAGTGATAGCGGCAGGAATGGTTCGGACGTCTTGCGCGCGTGCCGGACAAAGACCGTGGCAAGCACAAGCGAGGCGCCAAGCATAGCGGCGATTTGCGGCGACGCCCAGGCGAAGCGGTTACCGCCCCATGTCAGCACCAGCAGGAAAACGACGGCGGATGCCATCAGCAACAGGCCGCCGGTCCAGTCCACTCTGCGGCGGCGGTGGAACACCGGAATTTTACCCATTTTCGGCAACAGCAACGCCAGCGAGACAAAGCCGAGCGGCACGTTGATCCAGAAAATCATCGACCAGTGCAAGTGCTCGGCGAAAACGCCCCCCAGCACCGGCCCCGCGATGCCTGCCGCAGTCCATACGCCACTGAAATATGCCTGATACTGACCACGCTCCCGGGGCGTCACCACATCGGAGATCACGGTCTGCACCACGGGCAGGATGCCACCGCCGCCGATGCCCTGCACGCCGCGCGCCACGATCAGCGTCGTCATGTTCGGCGCCAGCGCGCACAGGACCGAACCCGCAACGAACAAACCGAGCGCGGTGACGATCATGGCACGGCGACCGTAGATATCGCTCAAGGTACCGAACAACGGCGCGACCGCTGTGGACGCCAACAGGTACGCCGTAATGACCCACGACAGGGTGGTGACCTCGTGGAACTGGCGGCCGATGGTCGGCAGCGCGGTTGCGACAATGGTCTGATCGAGGGCGGCGAGGAACATGGTCAGCATCAGGCTGACCAGAATGGTGCGCACCTCGCTCCGGCTTAGCGGCGCGGGCGTCACGACCGGCGGCGCACTGGCGTCACCGTCAGCCTTGCCGGAACGCGCCGCAGCTTCTGGCGCGGCGTCGCCGGACAGAATCGGGGGATCCGACGGACCCCGCCCCAGACGCTCGAATGTATTCATGCGGACAGACAAAATATGAATTGGCTAACAAGAGGCGGAGGCCGGTGCGGTTCGCTGCTTTGTGAACATTAACGCTTGAGGCCCGCGTTCGGACAGCGACCGACGGAATAAAAATCCTCCAATGCAAAATCGCAAATTTGTGATGGGAGACCGGTCAACCCTTCGGCGGTTTCCGAAGCCGGGCGCGCTTCGGCAGCCGAACCGGCCACTGCACGATATGATCCTCCAGTTCAGAATCGGGAATCTCATCCTCGGTGCCGCGGACCCGGCCACGCACCGAAACACCGGCCTCGTGGACGGTATTAGGATTGCCGGAAATCAGCGGATGCCACCAGTAGAGATCGCGCCCCTCCGCGACCAGGCGATAACCGCAGCTCGGCGGCAACCAGTTCAAGGTCCGGACATTGTCCGGCGTGAGGCGGACGCAGTCCGGAACTTGTTCGGAACGCTTCGGATAATCCTTGCAGGCGCAAAGCCCAGCATCCAGAAGCCGACAGGAAACATGCGTGAAATAAATGTCGCCGGTATCCTCGTCCTCCAGCTTCTCCAGGCAGCAGCGCGCGCAACCATCGCACAGGCTTTCCCATTCGGCGCTGGACATTTCATCCAAGGATTTGGTCTTCCAGAAGAACCCGTTTTGTTCCGATGATCGCGCGGGTAGTTGGGTCATGGAGTGAGCCAAGGGGTGTGCCAGAGGTTGCGCCGAAGAAGCCGATTTTCCGTCTATGGGCTTCGCCGGCACCTCGCGCAAGCGCCCTAGGGGATCTGGGATGCCAATAGCGGCTATGCCGGGCTGAAATCGCGACCGGCCATTGGTTTATCTTCCGCGCTCGGATAGAAGAAAATCGGCTTTCCCGAGGATGCCAAGATGATGTTTCAGCGTGGGTTTTGAGATGCCTTCTCGAGTGCCTTGGGTTTGCCGTAACGTTCTTGCATGAGGGTGGCGAGATGGCGCCTTAGAGAAGGCGCTGCGATGCCGCAGATCGGTCACAGGCCTTGGTGCGCAACAACCTGCCCTCCGATTGGAAGAAGCGAATCCGGCATATCCTGCTGGATCTCGATTCGCGCATCGATTCGACCCTGTTCTCCTCGGCGGCCGGCGCGCGGGAACTTTATGAGCGCTTCTCCACGTTCATGGACCGCTTCTATGTCGGCCATTGGAAGCGCTGGGTAATCGTCGAGCCGCTGTCTGAAGCTGCAACCTTGGGCCTCGGCGGTCTCATCCTCCTGCTGGCGCTGGCACAGCCGGCGTTCCGCGAAACCGCCGACGAGGACTGGCTGAAGAAATCCGATCTCGCGGTGGCGTTCCTCGATCGCTACGGCAATCCGATCGGCAGCCGCGGCATCAAACACAACGATTCGATTCCGTTGGAGGAATTTCCCGACAACCTGATCAAGGCGACGCTTGCGACCGAAGATCGCCGCTTCTACGATCATTTCGGCATCGACATTGGTGGCACCTTCCGCGCGCTGGTGACCAACGCACAGGCTGGTGGCGTGCGGCAAGGCGGCTCCTCGATCTCCCAGCAGCTTGCGAAGAACCTGTTTCTCTCCAACGAGCGCACCATCGAGCGCAAGGTCAATGAGGCCTTCCTTGCCGTCTGGCTGGAAACCCGACTGAGCAAGAACGAGATCCTTAAACTGTATCTCGACCGCGCCTACATGGGCGGCGGAACCTTCGGCGTCGACGGCGCGGCGCATTTCTACTTCAACAAGTCGGTGCGTGACGTCAACCTCGCCGAATCCGCGATGCTCGCCGGCCTGTTCAAGGCACCGACAAAATACGCGCCGCACATCAACCTGCCCGCCGCCCGCGCCCGCGCCAACCAGGTGCTCGACAACATGGTCGATGCAGGCTTCATGACCGAGGGCCAGGTGTTCGGTGCGCGGCGCAATCCCGCCACCGCGGTCGACCGCCGCGACGAGAACTCGCCGAACTATTATCTCGACTGGGCATTCGAAGAAATGCGCAAGCTGGTCGACACGTTTCCGCGCTCCTACACCGAGCGCGTGTTCGTCGTCCGCACCGCAATCGACATGAATGTGCAACAAGCGGCGGAAGAAGCGATCGAGAGCCAGTTGCGCCAGTTCGGACGCGACTATCACGCGACGCAAGCGGCAACGGTCGTCGCAGATCTCGATGGTGGCGTGCGCGCAATGGTCGGTGGGCGCGATTATGGCGCGAGCCAGTTCAATCGCTCGACGGATGCCCTGCGCCAGCCCGGATCGTCGTTCAAGCCGTATGTCTACACCACAGCGTTGCTCAACGGCTTCACTCCGACATCCAAGATCGTCGACGGCCCCGTCTGCCTCGGCAACTGGTGTCCGCAGAATTACGGCCATTCCTACTCCGGGACGGTGACGCTAACCCAGGCGCTGACGCGCTCGATCAATGTTGTGCCGGTCAAACTCTCGATCGCGCTCGGCAAGGGGGCAAAGAATCCCGCTAAAGCCGGCCGCGCCAAGATCGTCGAGGTCGCCCGCAAGTTCGGCATTGTCACACCGCTGCCCGACACGCCCTCGCTGCCGATCGGGGCCGACGAGGTCAACGTGCTCGAACACGCCGTCGCCTACGTGGCATTTCCGAACAAGGGCAAGGCGGTTACGCCGCATGCGGTCCTGGAAGTCCGCACCGGCGCCGGCGATCTGGTGTGGCGCTACGACCGCGACGGTCCCCAACCGCGCCAGATCATTCCGCCTTCGGTCGCCGCAGACATGGCAGGCATGATGAGTCATGTGGTCAGCGAAGGCACCGCACGCCGCGCGATCCTCGACGGCATTCCGGCCGCAGGCAAGACCGGCACCACAAACGCTTATCGCGACGCCTGGTTCGTCGGCTACACCGGCAACTTTGTATGTGGAGTCTGGTACGGCAATGACGACTATTCGCCAACCAACCGCCTGACCGGCGGCGCGTTGCCCGCCCAGACCTGGCACGACATCATGACGGCCGCACATCGCGGTATCGAAGTCAAAGACCTCCCCGGTGTTGCAGCGCCAGCGAAACCGACCGCCGACGTGGCAGCCAAAACCGCTGCCAGCGACGACGATGCAAAACCGGCCCCCCCGCCGATCCTGACCAAGCGCGGAGCCGACATCCTGGTCCGCGTGGAAAAGATGCTGGATCAAGCAGCCAAGACAATCGGAAAAACCTCGGCCGGAGAACCGGTCAATCCGGCTCGCTCCGGCGCCCTTAGTCCCACCTCCTCCGGAGGCGGCGCAGAAAACTTGGCGGCCGCGACGTCCAGCGACCGAGCCGCCCCGGCGCCAAGCAAGAACTAAAGCGGGATACGGAAGTGTGTACGGTTTGCGACCGCAATAAACAATGGAATCGATCACGGTTATGATTTGGATCTTTCTGATCCAAACGTGGCGTGTTTCCGACATTCGCATTACAGATGCGCGACTCGAATGGCTTCAACACTGGAGCGCCGACACGTGCGGCTGATTATCATTTTGCTAGGCCTCGGTCTCGCCACCGCGATAGGCCTCGGAACTACCTGGATCACCGCAACGCGCGGCACCAATCTCGGCACGCTGACCATCGGCGCATGGACGGCAAAACCAAGGATTGGATCTGCTGAGATCGACCCTTACTCCAGCGCCGCAATTGCGCGAAGTGGAGAGCTGCCGATCGGAGCGGGAGATGGCATAGCATTTCTTGCCACGGCCGACGACGCCAAGCGACCGCTCGATGGCCGATGCGACGTCATCATCAGCGGCGTCACACCGGCGGCGCGGTTCTGGACGCTGACGCTCCACGACCGCAAGGGCCATCTGGTGGCGAACTCGCTGCAACGCTATGGGTTCACCAGCCAGGAAATTGTGCGGAATTCCGACGGCTCATTCGTGGTGCATGTGGCATCTCGCGCGCGTGCCGGCAACTGGCTGCCGACCGGCGGCATCGAGAGCTATGTGCTGATGCTTCGACTCTATGACACGCCCGTCGGAGTGGGCACGCGAACCCGACGCGACGCCCCAATGCCTTCCATCGCGACAGAGAGGTGTTCATGATCCGCCTGCTGTTTGCAATCGTCGGCGGCATTCTGCTCGGCGGGATCGTGCATCTCGTCAGCGTATTGGCGCTGCCGCGGATTGCCTCGCAGGACGCCTATTCGCGACTAACGGAAATGACGACACTGAACGCCGTGACGCCGTTGCCGCCGGCGGATCCCGCCAATTCGCTGATGCCTTTCATGGACCCTGCGTTTGCCGTCGCGGTCTGCCGCTACGACCTGTCAGACGGATCGATCAAGCTCACGGTACCCGTGAGCGAGGCCTACACGTCGGTGTCATTTTACACCCAAAGCAACGTCGCCTATTACGCCATCAACGACCGTTCAGCTGGACGCAAGGTGATCGAACTCAATCTGATGACCGAAGCACAGCACGCAGAGCTGCCCGAAGAAGAGGACGTGACGGCCGCGGACCGGCTCATCATCGACTCCCCCTCGACGACAGGGCTGATCGTTCTGAAGGCGCTGGCGCCTGAGTCCGGCATGACGGAGCAGGCGAAATCATCTCTCGCCGCCGCAAAATGCCGGCTGCAAACTGAGCCGCCCGTGGTGAAACCGGAAGCGAAACGATAGGACGTTTGCGAGGAAAATCCGGGTTAACGAGGCTTGGTCGGTTTTGCTCTCGTCAAGCGTTCGCTACAATCAAGGACGCGCTACCCGCGCGTACGCAGGGCGCGGCCGATCACGGGGGCCGCGGTCACAGGGGGATTGGCGGCCAACATCGCGAGTTGCCCGATCAGACGGTCTGCGTCGGCCGCCATACCATCCGGCGCCTGAACCACCAGATGCTCGAGCGCCCAGCGATAGGACGCGATCCGCTGCTCGAGACATTGCTGCACCCACTGCACGATCAGGGTGTTTTCCTCCATGCGGGCGACGGCGTCAGCGTGCTCACGCGGCGATAGGTCGGACACCAATCTCAGGCTGGCGTTGCGCTTGCCGTCGAGAACGAAGACCTGCCGGGCGGTGTTGAAGAACGGATCAAAACGGGTGATGTCGTCGCGGACGTCATCGATTAATTGCGTATAGCGCGAAGTGTGAGAACGATGCGGCTCGTCGATGAGCAGGCGGCCGTAAGCGGAGCGATCAAATGCAGGCTTTTGCCGCCATGGCGTAGCGAGCGGGTCGTAGTCGCCGAACACACTCTTCCAGGCCGGCCGCGAATGCGGCGGCTCGACCAGCGGATAGGCGAGATCGCGCAACATCCGCTCGCTCTCGGTTAGTTGAAACCGCGACGGCTGACGACCGATGCTGCCGGTCGCTTCCGCGCCCATCCAGCGGTGCATGTCGTCGTTGCGTGCATCCTGACGAACGCGGCCAAAGTCACCGCCACTGCATGCTGCGAGCGCAGTGCCTAATAGAATCACGGAAACAAGCGAAGTGAGAGATGAACGTTTCAGCCCTGGCATCGCAAGCGACGTCTCCTGCATCGGGCGTGTCCGGAAAAATCAGGAGCGGGCACGGCGGCGGCGCCGCCGCCCGGCAGCCGTGCCCTGCTCGGGACCGCTTCCACCGCTGGTTTCGTCGGTCTCGCGGTCGATGCGTATGACTGGCAGGATCACCACCGTTCCCCTCATCTGATCCGAAGAGCGATTTACCGTTGATCCCAGCCGCGAAGCCGCATCTGCCGGAAACGCAATAACGGTGCCCATGCTCAGTCTCTCCTCGCCCCAGCGCTCGTCGCTGTTTGGGCAGCGACGCGTCGGGATTTAGAACCCCGCATGGTTAACGGCCTGTTAAAGCGGCCGCGCTAGGTTGAGAACAAACTGGTTCCGTAAGCGTAAGCCGCCATGACCACACCTCCGATGTTTCCCGGCTTCGACGGGTTGTTGATGCTGTCCCGCCGGGACGGCGTTGACATCCGTCCGACTCTGCTACGGGTCCTGACCGACCTTTATGTGCAGACCAGCACACACTCTGTCGAAGAGGAACGACACTTCGTCGAACTCACCTCACGCCTGATCGATCATGTCGACGACGCCACCCGCGCCGTAGTGCGCGCCCGCCTGTCGATCTACCCGCGGACGCCGGCGGCGATCATGAGCAAGTTGCGGCTCGACGCGTCCGTCACCCCACCGCAGGCTGGTAGCCCCGCGCCGCCATCGCCGCCCGCGACGGCGGCCCCAGCGACGAAACCGCACACGGTCGCAACGCTATCGATGGCACCAGGTGACGCCGCCGAAATAAGTGAGATGTTCTTTGGCGCAAGCTCTAAAGATCGCGCTTTGATCCTGCACAACCTGTCCACGGCCCCGCTGCGGCCGTCGCCGCATATTCATCCGTCCCGTGCCCTGCGGGCGATCGAGATTTTGCACATGGCCGCATTCGCGTCCGACGTTGATAGCTTCGCGACCGAACTCAGCGCAACCTTGATGCTTCCCGCTGCGATTTCCGAACAGGTGGTGAAGGATCCGGGCGGCGAGCCGCTCGTTTGCGCCGCCAAGGCCATCGGCATTCCCTCTGAAATTTTCCAGCAGATTTTGCTGTTTCTCGATCCGGCCATCGGCACGTCCGTCACTGAGGTCTATCGGCTCTCGCGCCTCTATGACGCGCTCAGTGAACGCTCTGCGCGAATCATGCTGGCCGCCTGGCGCGGTGCCACGATGACGGAAGCGCGGGCGAAGTATCGCTCCACCCTTTACGATGACGGGCGCAACCGCACGCGGACAGCGCCGGCGCACGGGCGTCACGGCGCTGTACAACCCGCCACGGCACCTGCCGCGCGCGGAACCGGACGCAATCCAATAAAGGGGTAGATGGGCGGATTAGCCTCCACCCGGTCCTTGAAGGCCGAGCGGTCAACGGCAGACCGAAACATCGAGGCTAGGATGCCGTCATCGTCTCCTTGACCTTGGCAATCAGCGCACTGAGCGCGAAAGGCTTCGCAAGGAAAGCGAACTGCTCGTTCTCCGGCAGACTCTTGTCGAATGCTTCTTCGGCGTAACCCGACACGAAAATGATTCTGAGATTGGGATTGCGCACCCGCATCTTCTGCAACAGAGTTGGCCCGTCCATTTCCGGCATAACAACGTCGGAGACCACCAGATCGACGGCACCATTCTCGTCGAGCGCTTCCAGCGCTTCGATGCCGTTGGATGCTTCGATCACGCTGTAGCCGCGCGAACGCAGGCCGCGGGCATTGAGCGAACGCAACCCCTCTTCGTCCTCCACCAACAAAATAGTGCCTTGGCCGGTCAGATCGGTGTTGACCGATTTGGTCGGTGGAGAAGACTCCTTTGCCGCGCCGATCACGCCGGGCGACGCCGGCGGCGCCTCGGCTTCGGGATGATGGCGCGGCAGAAAAATACGAAACGTCGTGCCCTCGCCCGCCTTGGAGTCAACGTAGATGAAACCGCCGGTCTGCTTGACGATGCCGTAGACCGTGGACAGACCGAGCCCGGTGCCCTTGCCCACCTCTTTTGTGGAAAAAAACGGCTCGAAAATCTTATCGACGATCTCGGGCGGAATTCCTGTACCGGTGTCGCCGATCTCGACCAGCACATAGTCCGCGGCCGGCATTCCCTTGTGGCCGAACGCCGCGACCTCCGCGGCCGCGACATTCGCGGTGCGGATCGCGAGCTTGCCGCCATTTGGCATGGCGTCGCGCGCATTGACCACGAGATTGACGATAACCTGTTCGAACTGCGAGACGTCGGCCTTGACCGGCCACAGGTCTCGCCCGTGCACGACGCCGGGGAAAGTAACCTTCTCGCCGATCAAACGTTTAAGCAACATGCCGATGTCGCTCAGGGTATCGCCGAGATCGAGCACTTTCGGCTGCAGGGTCTGTCGCCGCGAGAACGCCAGCAATTGCCGCACCAGGGCTGCGGCGCGGTTGGCGTTCTGCTTGATTTGCATGATATCCTGGAAAGACGGGTCGGTCGGCTTGTGCGCGTTCAGCAGGAAGTCATTTGCCATCATGATGGCGGACAGCACGTTGTTGAAATCGTGTGCGATGCCTCCGGCAAGCTGGCCAACCGACTCCATCTTCTGGGATTGATTGATCTGGCTCTCGAGCGTGCGCCGCTCGGTCGTCTCAAGCATGTAGACGATGGCTGCTTCCGCGTCGCGATCGTCCTCCACCGCGGTGACGAAAAACTGTCCCCATCGCTCGCGCGCGCCCTCCAGCATCACCTCGACGGGAGGGATATCACCCTGCCCGTCCGCCGCAGCGTGGATAGCCGCGCTCAATTGACCACGATCGCGCTCCTTGACCGCCGCAAGAATCGACTTGGCGACGGCGCCGTCCGGACTGAGGCTTTGCGCGAGTTTCGCAAACCGCGCGTTGGCGCGACCAACAGCGCCGGATTTATCGACCGTCGCGATCGCCATCGGCGTGTTGTCGAAGAAGCGCATGAAGCGTACTTCCGCCGCACGCTGCGGATCGACGCGCTCGTCGCGGGCGCGGCTGATCACCAGCGTTCGCGAGGGACCGGGCACACCGTCGGCGCCGAATGCTAACTTGTGATACAGGCGCGCCGGCATCGTCTTGCCATTGCGCATCCGCAGATCGATATCGAAGACCTCGGTGCGGACTTCGCCGGGCGCAGCAATAATCGATGTCAGCAAAGACGCGCCGTCCCCCGAAACGATGTCGGCGAGCTTCAGGCCACCCGAGCCGACCTCCGCCAGATCGTGATCCAGCCAGTTGGCAAGCGTCGCATTGACATAGACAAGATCGCCTGACTGGTTGACAGAGAAGAATCCGCACGGCGCATGATCGAGATATTCGATCGCATGGCGCAGTTCCTGAAATACATCTTCCTGCCGCTCGCGGTCGCGGGTGATGTCGGCGATCGACCACACGGCATATCGAGAATACCGCTTTGCCTGTGCGAGCCGGCGGACCCTCAGCCGCAGCCAGCGACCGTTCGTGCCGTCGGCGGCGGCAACGCGGACCTCTTCCTGCTGGCGTTTACCCTCGCGCGCAGCCTTCAAAAGGCGGAACACCGCCTCGGAAACGTCGGGATTGCCGATGAATACGCGCTCCACCGGCCGCACGTCCTGCATCGACGTAGCTCCGGTCAGGGTGAGATAAGCGGAGTTGGCATAAACGATGTGCCCGCCGGAATCGGTGACGGCGATACCGTCGAAGGCGTGATCCGCTATCGGACGCATCAGCGGATCGTCAACGGTACGGTCGGCAAAGCGGACGATCCCGGCCGCGAACGCGAAAAGCGTGAACAGCCCGACCATCGCTAGCGAGGCCAATAGCGCCAGAATATAAGGCTGGGCGTCAGTGCTCCCCAGCGTCATAAACGCCACGGCGGCCGCGACGATCGAACCCGCGACTAGCAGAACCAGGAGGATACTGCCGCTCCGCCGCGCCGGCTCCTGCCCCACCTGCGGTAAATCGATGTCGGGATCTGGCGTCATGAAATCCGGCGGGGCCTATCGCGGCGGGCGCGGAATGCGCATGCGCCGGGTCCTGAGTGCCTGAATCGGACCCGGCAGCGCAAGCACCTCATGGGCTCATTCCCGCCATTTCCCCCACCCCGATGCTCTTCCGATGCAGGCTACCGGCCTCAGATCCGGTGCCCCGAAAACCCGCGCTTCAAGCCCATGACGTAACCAATGATTTCGGCGACGGCGTGATAGTGCTCGGCCGGAATCTCGTCGTCGATTTCGACAACGGCATACAGCGCGCGGGCCAAAGGCACGTTCTCGACGACTGGAATGTCATGCTCGCGGGCGATTTCCCTGATCTTGAGCGCGATGTTATCCACGCCTTTGGCTACGCAGACCGGCGCCGACATGCCACGCTCATAGGACAAAGCGACAGAATAGTGCGTCGGATTGGTGATGATCACCGAAGCCTTGGGGACGGCGGCCATCATGCGCTTCTTCATGCGGACATGGCGCAACTGTCTGATGCGAGCCTTGATATGCGGATCGCCCTCTGACTGTTTGAACTCCTCTTTCATCTCCCGCAGCGACATTTTCTGTCGCTCGAACCATTGCCGGTACTGGAACAAGTAGTCTGCGATTGCGACCAGCGCGAGCATCACAACCACGGCGCCGAGCAATTGCAGCGTCAGGCTTTTCGTAATTCCGAGAAGGGCGTCCGGATCGAGCCGCACCATCGCATCGAGCCGCGAGCGCTCCGGCCAAAGCACCGCCGTCATGACCGCGCCCAGCGCGATCAGTTTGAAAAGTCCCTTGGCGAAGTTCGCAGCAGCCTGCTTGCCGAAAATCCGCTTGGCGCCGGACACCACTGAAATCTTGCTCAGCTTCGGCTTGAGCGATTCCCCCGACCAGACGAAGCGGTGCTGAATGACATTGCCGGCGACGGCGGCCATCATCAGCAAAAGCAACGGAACGCCCAGCACGGCAGCAAGGCGATACCCGATTTGCTCGGTCAGTGCCAAAAGACCGGGGCCGTCGGTCCGAATTTGCCAGGAATTGGCGATCAGATTGCGCAACGGCGTCTGGAATCCGTCGCCGATCGAGCCAGCAAACGTCGAAAGTACCAGTGTCGCACCCGCGATCACGAACCAGGTGTTGATCTCCTGGCTCTTGGCGACGTCGCCGCGCTCGAGCGCATCGTCGAGGCGCTTTTGCGTCGGGTCTTCTGTTTTCTCGGTATCGTCGCTCTCGTCGGCCATCGCGGAGACCTCAGTTCAGCGACGTCAGGTCTTGCATCACGCCGACCAGATAATCCATGTAGGTTCCCATCATGGACGCCAGCACGGCGGCGAAGATCATGAAGCCGATAAGAATCGAGAGCGGCACGCCAACGAAATAGACCTGCATCTGTGGCATCAGCCGCGCGAGCACGCCAAGCCCGATATTGAAGACCAGTCCGAACACCAGAAACGGAGCTGACAGTTGCAGGCCGATCTTGAAAGCGCCGGAAAAAGCACGCGTCGCCAGCGCCGCCACGTCGCCGCTCGGCATCAGTTCGCCTGGCGAGAATATCTTATAACTGTCGTTGAGCGCGGCGATGACCAGATAGTGGGTGTCGGTTGCGAACAGCAGCGCGATCCCGAGAAGGGTCAGGAAGTTTCCCATCAACGCGCCTTGCTGGCCCTGCGTCGGGTCCACCGACGTGACGAATCCAAGCCCGAGCTGCTGTGCGATGATCGAGCCTGCCACATGCAAGGCCGCAAGCGTGACGCGTGCCGTAGCGCCCAGCACGACGCCGATAATGATCTCGTGCACCAACAAGACCGCCAGTGGCGCGATCGACTGCATGTCAACGTGATAGGCGGCACGATGCAGCGGCAGGATGATGAGGGTCAAAAGCAGAGCGATGGCGAGCTTCACCCGCACCGGGATGAAGCCCTCGCCGAACCCAGGCAACAGCATCACCATCGCGCCAATGCGGGCGAATACCAGCATGAAGGTGGCGGCGAGAGCGGGTAGAAGCGAGATATCGATATGCATCTCGCGACTGTGCGTCAGCCGCCGATGATTCGCGATGAAATCCGTATCATTTCAGCGTGCAGCGCATCGGCCATGAACGGTAGCGCCAACACCAGCGTCACGAAGATCGCTAGAATCTTCGGCACAAACACCAGCGTCTGCTCCTGAATTTGCGTCAATGCCTGCACCAGCGAAATCGCGACGCCGACGATGAGGCCGACCGCCAGCAGCGGTCCGGAGACCAGAACGATGGTCCAGATCGCGTCACGTGCGACATCCAGTGTTTCAGCGCCGGTCATAACAAACCTCTTTTCGGCCAGATAAGGGAGGACGCAGCATCAGCGAGCTGATGTGCGCTCCAATCAGATCGGCATCCTCATGATGTCTTCATAGGATTGGATGACGCGGTCGCGCACCGACACCAGCGTCGACACCGCGACGTCGGTATCCGCGACCGCGGTCACCACATCCATCAGGTTGGCCTTGCCCGTTGCCATCGCCACCGTCTGCGCATCGGACGCCCGCCCCGCTTCCCTCACGCCGCCGAGTACATCTTTCAGCACCGCACTGAACGCGGGACCATCACCGCTCGGTGCTTTGCCACCGGCGGCGCCGGAATCCATCATCCTCACGAGGCTCGCATAGGCATTTGCTGCAACTGTGGGCGACGCCATGGCAGATTCTCCGATCAGGACTTGAGGATATCGAGTGTGCGCTGGATCATCCGGCGCGTTGCGCTGATGATGTTGAGGTTCGCCTCGTAGGACCGCTGCGCGTTGCGCATGTCGGTCATCTCCACCAGCGAATTGACGTTGGGATATTTGACGTTGCCGCTGGCGTCTGCGGCCGGATTGCCCGGCTCGTGCTTGACGCGGAACGTTGACGTGTCAGGCCTCACCCGGCCGAGCGTCACCACTTTCGCATCGAGCGCACGATCGAGGGTCGAAGAAAAGGTCGGCACCTTGCGGCGATAAGGATCGCCGCCTGGCCCTTGCGCGGTTGAGTCGGCGTTGGCGATGTTTTCCGAGATCACCCGCATTCTCCCGGCCTGCGCTCGCAGACCAGAGGTGGCGATGCTCATCGATCGCATGAAGTCGGCGCCGTTGTCTGCCATGATGCGGTCTCCTTCCGTTTAGCCCTGCGTCACGCCTTGCCGACAGCCATCTTCAGCAGCCGCAGGCTGCGGCTGTAGAGCGAGGTCGCGGCGGCATAGTCCATCTGGTTAGCCGACACCTGGAGCATTTGATCCTCAAGGCTGACGGCGTTGCCAGCCGGACGGGTCTGAAAGCCGCCATTGCCGTTTCGTCCAAAGTGCGAGAACGCTTCGAAACCGGCGATACTCTGACCTGAGGTGGGGCGGATCATCGCCAGCGCTGCACCGCTTGAGGCATTGCCGCCTTGTGCGTCGAACCTCGGTTCCACCAGATCGTGCGGCTTGAAGTTCGGGGTATCGGAGTTAGCGATGTTTTCGGCCAGGACACGCTGGCGCTCGTGATGCCACTGCATCCGGGTGCGCAGCGCCGCCAGCGAGGTTATATCGTTGAGGGGCACGGGTCTTCGCTCCGGCCTCGGGACGGGGCGCCGCCGAGGTAGGCAGAATTTGCCCCCCTCATGGTTAACAGCGGGTTAAGAACGGCAAAGCGGCGGATCTTGCCTAAGCCGGCTTTCTGCTCAGGCGCACGTTAAAATCTCGGATTGCCCAGATACTTGCCACGAGTGCGTTAACCACCTTTGTTAACCGGAGCGGACGACGCGCAGAAGTTGTTTTGGTCTCTTCGATTCATAGGTTATTAAGGCTGTCGGCGGCAGTTTTTGCCGGGCGGGATTAATAGACTGGGCCAAGGCTCGATCGTCACGGGAGGAATGCCGGAAGGCATTCGACGATCCGAAGCTGAATTAAAGGCGCTTTCTGTCAGGAACACAGCATGCAGGCAGTCACATTCGTCATCGCATTCATTGTGGTCCTGGCGCTGATCGCCGGGGCCGCCTGGCTCGTGCGGCGATTCGCGGGAGATCGTCTCGGCGTCAATGCCAATCGCGGACGCATGCCCCGTCTGGCGGTGATCGATGCCGCCGCAGTCGACGGACGTCGGCGACTGGTCCTGGTGCGCCGGGACAATGTCGAGCACCTTCTGATGATCGGAGGACCGACCGACATTGTCGTGGAGCACAACATCGTTCGCGCCGCCAGCCCCGGACGCGATCAGGCTCCGCAACGCCCGCTATCGAACGTTGAAATGCCGAGACTGCCACCGCTGGCCGAGACTGGCTGGGTGGAGTCCGACGGCACTCGCTCCGATCCGTCCGGCCATCCCGAGCCTCCAATCCCGGAATCGCCTCCCCCGGCCCGCCCGCCCTTCGCCGATGCCCCACGCCGGCCGATTGCCGCCGAGCGCCGCAGCGATCCGTTGGCCGGTTTCACGCCCGAGCCCATGAGCCGAACCGACATTCGCGGCGCCCGTCCGGCGCGACAGGAACCAGTGATGCCGCTGCGTCCAGCGCCGCCTCCTGCGCCGACGCCCTCACCGTCTCCCTCTGCCTCCAACGCGGATCAAAATCTCGCGGAGATGGCGCAACGTCTCGAGGCCGCACTCCGGCGCCCGACGGGCGACAGCAAGCCTTCGGCCGCGGCGCCCGTGACCTCCGAACCACCGCCTCGTCCGCGCAGTACGGAAATTACACCCGGTCCCGCATCCCGTAGCGAACCGTCAGGGGCACCGCCGGTCGCCCCGCCCGGTCCGAAATCCGGGTTCGAGCACCTTGAGAACGAGATGGCGTCTCTGCTCGGGCGCTCGAAGTCCCCTTCGTGAGTGCGGCGACCCACCCGCGTAGAGTTTCATTCCTTCTCATTCTGATAGCCGCCGGATCGCTCACCGATCCGGCGTTCGCGCAGGATATCAGCATCAATCTTGGCGGCGCCGGCAACGGCGGCGTGAGCGAGCGTGCGATCCAGCTGATCGCGCTGCTCACCGTGTTGTCGATTGCACCGTCGATTTTGATCATGATGACGTCGTTCACGCGCATCGTGGTGGTGCTTTCACTGCTGCGCACCGCGCTAGGCACCGCGACCGCACCGCCCAACTCCGTCATCATCGCACTTGCGATGTTCCTCACCGCCTTCGTAATGGGACCAACGCTGCAGAAATCCTACGACGATGGCATCAAGCCGCTGGTCGCCAACGAAATCACGGTTGAGGACGCTTTGCAGCGCACATCCGTTCCACTGCGCGGCTTCATGCAGAAGAACGTGCGGGAAAAGGATCTCAAACTGTTCATGGATCTGTCCGGCGAGCCGTCGCCGGGTACGCCCGCTGAACTCTCGCTGCGCATCTTGATGCCGGCCTTCATGATCTCCGAACTGAAGCGCGCTTTCGAGATCGGATTCCTGCTTTTCCTGCCGTTCCTGATCATCGATCTCGTGGTGGCATCGGTCTTGATGTCGATGGGCATGATGATGCTGCCGCCCGTCGTTGTGTCGCTGCCGTTCAAACTGATCTTCTTCGTGCTGGTCGACGGCTGGGCGCTGGTGGCCGGCAGTCTCGTGCAGAGCTACGGGACTTAAAGCGGTACGCGCTCTGGCGTTTGATGCCAGACTTGATCGCCTACTCTTTCCTCAATTGAGGAATGCTAGGGACGAAATTTCACACGGCCGAAAAAATAGGTGCCGGCCCACAGGCATTTGCTGTTGGGCCGGCGTGGTCTTTAGAAGAAGAAACTCGTTTTAGAAGAAGAAGCTGGTCTGGAGATAGCCGTAGAAGGTGTCGGCTGTGGCAGGCGCGTTGGGGGCGGTCTGCAGGAATCTGCCTTTGATCAGGTAGGTGACCCCGGTATCGAGCAGCCAGGCATTCGGGATGAGCCAGTACCGCAGGCGAGTCTCGATCTGCTGGCCGGCGAAGTTGCCGGATCGGCCGGTACGGTCCCGTACTCCTGTGGTGGCGAAGGAGTCGGTCGCGTCCGCCAGGAAGAGCGGGCGGTAGGTGACGAAGGCATCCCAGATCGGGCTCGGCGTGACCTCCAGGCGTATGCCCGGCGAGATCAGGTTGGACCGCTGCACCGCGCCGTAAAGGCTGGTCGGACCGTATTCCCAGCGCCGGGCGCCGAACAACGTGTCGAAACGGGTGAAGGTGGCAGGGTTGGCGCTGTCGCCGCTGGCTTGATCGTATTGAAACGAGACCCGCGGCAGCCACGCCGTATTGAAGGTGTAGCCTGCCTGCGTATGGAAGAAGTAGGCCGAGACATGGAGATCGCGCCTGTCGGTGATGGCGGCCGTCTCCCGGGCGCGACCCGTCTGGTAAGTCGTTTCGACCTCCCAGTCCCACTGCGCAGGCTTCGGCGCCTTCCATAGCCGGAAGCCGGGGGTGAACAGGCGACGGTTACGGGTCTGCAACGATCGCAGGCCTGACCCGGTATCATCCTCGTACAGGCCGTAGCCATAGAGCTCGAGGGTTCCGCCGAATACGTTCGCGAAGGTATAGGAACCGCCGTAAAATTGCAGATCCAGGTTCTCCTCATCCAACACGATCGCATTGTCGAGGATGCCCGGCACGTCGTTGGGCAACCGATTGTGCGGCATGGTCCAGAACACGGTCATCTGATCTTTGTTCGCGCCCTGCCAGTCGAAGGACGCGCCGGTGAAGGCATTGATGGTGTTTCGGTAGTCGTTACGCGCCATGAGGCGGCGTGAGCCGACGTCCTTCGTGAACCGGCCGGTGGTGATGCTGCTCTTCGAACCATTGCCCGTTTGGTCGGAGAGATCGAAGTTGAGATAGGCCTGGGTGAGCTCGAGGGCGTTCACCTCCGTGGTGGAGGCCGTCGAATTCGGTTTCTGCAGATAGCCGCGGCTGTCGAACACTTCGCCGCCGATCTTGATCTTGTGACCGGTATCGTACTCGGCGAAAATGTTGGTGCGGAGTGCGAGCAACACGTCGTCCTGTGGGGCAGGCGCTGGCCGGAACTGGTTGTTGATCCCTTCCATGCGGGCCCGGAAACTGCCCCCGATCTTGAGATTCTCGGGTCGTCCCAGTGCGTCGTAGAGCGTGAACACCGGCTTCGTCGTGTTCGCCTTGAAGTAAGGAAACGTCAGCGCCTGAACCTGGCTTTCCGTCCAACCCTGAGCATAGGTATCCGCCCAGCTCGGGGCGGCGAGTGGGGCATAGTCCCGCCTTCCCTGCGCCTGCCGCTCGGCTTGGGACTGTGCCTGCGCCGGGTTCGATGGGGTGGCGACAAGCAGGACGGTGGACAGGAATGCCAGCCCTGCTGTCGAGCCGAGGAAAGAACTCTTCATCAAATTCATATCACCCCCCATGTTCCCCTGTTGCTGTGTCATGCGGGTTCGGATCCCCGCTGAGCTGCAACATTCGAAAAACGTTTCGCGCAGTCGTTGGCTGACCGCAGCCGTCCGCGCATGCCGGGGCGCTCCTCATTAACGAGGAACGCGCGCGACCACCCAGAACAGCGATCATCTAAAAACAGGACAACTCGGGATGCCCCCCGGTCGATAGTCTATCGATATGTTTCTCGCTATACATCGTATGGCGCGGTGTCAACATGCAGGCTGCATCAAACAAGAGATAAATGAGAAGAAAGAAGGTCTTGAGTAAAGTAGATTGCACAAAACTCTGCGTCACCTTGCGGTTTCGCTTAGGGCATCAATGAAAAGCAGGCTTGATGCGGGCTGTCATCGCTTTGTCATAGGACGCGTTCGATAGTAATCGATTTTCGAACGAGTGCTCGGCGCGGTTGGAGTCCACGCATCAAACAAGGGATATCGACGCACGAGCGCGAACAGGTACAGCGCGGGGCGCGGAAGATGCGAGCGACGCCTCGAACATATTCTTGCGCGGAATCGACTGGCGACGGCTCGCTCGTCCGGCCGAGGTCGGATCCCTTGGCTGGTATCGCCACGCAGGGATTGAACAGGATGATCCGTGAATTCACCCGACAACCACCCGGAGCTACTCCGCCGCCTGAGACAGCATCACAAGTGGTGCTAACAGCCTAGGGGCATTTGCTGTTGGATCGGCACGGCCTTTAGAAGAAAATATTCGTGGCGAGATAGGCGTAGAAGGTGTCGGGCGTGTCGGGCGCGTTGGGGGCGTCCACCAGGAACCTGCCTTTGAACAGGTAGGCAGCCCCGGTTTCGAGCAGCATGGCATCGGGGACGACCCAGTATCGCAGGCGTCCTTCGATTTGATGGCCGGCGAAGTTACCGGATCGGCCGGTACGGTCCCGCACCTGCGTGAGGGCGAAGCTGTCGGTGCGATCCGCCAGGAAGAGCGTGCGGTAGGCGACGAAGGCATCCCAGATCGGACTCGGCGTGACCTCGAAGCGTATCGCCGGCGAGATCATGTTCGATCGCTGCAGCGGTCCATAGATGCTGGGCGGGTTGTATTCGCGGCGGACGCCGAACAGGGTATCGAAACGGGTGAAGGTATTAGGGTTGCTGCTGTCGCCGCTGGCGTGATCGTATTGCAGCACGACCCGCGGCAGCCAGTTCGCAGCAAAGGTGTAGCCCGCCTCCCCGTGGAAGAAGTAGGCCGAGACCCTGAGGTCGCGGGTGTCGGTTATGGCGGTCGTCTCCCGGACGAGACCCCTCTGGTAGATCGCCTCGAATTCGTAGTCCCACTGCCCGGGCTTCTTCGCCCGCAACAGCCGGACGCCGGGGGTGAACAGGCGACGGTTCCGGGTCTGCACCGATCCCGCACCCGTCCCGGAATCCTGCTCGTACAGGCCGTAGCCATAGGTCTCCAGCGATCCACCGAACACGTTCGCAAAAGTATAGGAACCACCGAACAGTTGCAGGTCCGGGCTCTCCCGGTCGAACTCGATCGTATTCTCGCGGATGCCGCGCGCGTCGTCGGGCAACCGGGTGTGCGGCATCGTCCAGAGCAGGGTCATCTGATCCTTGTTTGCACCTTTCCAGTCGTAGGAGAGACCCGTGAAAGCGTTGGTGGTGTTGCGGAACAGCTGACGCGACACGAGGCGACGCGAGCCGATGTCCTTCGTGAACCGGCCGGCGGTGACGCTGCTCCTCGATCCATCTTGCAGGGCACCGGTGAGATCAACGTTGAGATAGGCCTGGCCGAATTCGAGGGTGTTCACCTCAGTGGCGGAGGTCGCCGAGTTTAGCGGCTGGAAGTAGCCGCGGCTGTCGAACAGCTCCGCGCCGATCTTCACCGTTCCGAGATTGTACTCGGCGAAAATGTCGGTGAAGAACGAGGCCAAATAATCGTCCCGCGCGGCAGGCGCCGGGCGGAACTGGTTGACGAGCCCTTCGCCACGGGCACGGAACATGCCGCGGACCGTGAGATTGTCGGGTCGGCCGAGTGCGTCGTAGAGCGAGAACACCGGCGTTGAGGTGGTCGCCTTGAACTGAGGCCAGATCTGCGGCTTCGCCTCAGTCTGAGCATCTCCGTTCTGAGCTATGGCATGGCCATGGCCAGGACCCTGGCCTTCGTCGCCCTGTGCATGCGCAAGATTCGGTGGGATGACGACAAGCAGGACGGTGGACAGGAAAACCAGTCCCGCCGTCGAGCCGAGGAAAGAACTCTTCATCAAATTCATATCGAACCCCAAAGTTGCTCTGTCATAGCGGGTTCGGATCCGCTGAGCCGCAACATTCGAAAAACGTTTCGCGCAGTCTTTGATCGACGCAGCCGTCAGCGTTTGCCGCACACTCCCCATCAATGAGGAACGATGCGACCACTCACAGCGACCATCTAAAAACAGGATGACTCGTGATGTCCCAGGCCGATAGCCTGTCGATGTTGCAATCGGTATCCGCCGACATTGCATGGTGTCAACACGCAGAGAGCATCAAACAAAACATAAGAATACTTCTGACTCCATCATAAGCGGAGAAAGAAGATCTTGAGTGCGCAAAGGCGGCTGCACAGAATTCTGTACCGCCTTGCGGCTTCGCTTTTTGGCTTCAATTGAAGACAAACTTGATGGTGGTGTCATCGCTTGTCGTAGGACGAGTGTGATCGCAGTGAATCTCGACGAGGCGCTCGACGCGGTTAGAGTCCACGCATCAAACAAGAGATGGAGCATCGCTTCTCACTTCATCAAAAGCGAAAGAAGATCTTGAGTGCGCAAGGGCGGCTGCACAGAATTCTATACCCCCTCGCGATTTCGCTTCGAGCATCAATTGAAAGAAAACTCGATGGCGGTGTCATCGTTTGTCGTAGGACTGCGTGCGATAGTAGTTGATCTCGGCGAAGCGCTCGACGCGATTGAAATCCACACATCAAACAAAAGATGGAGCATCGCTTCTCACTTCATCAAAGGCGAAAGCAGATCTTGAGCGCGTGCGGATCTGTCTCCGCCTCTTCCGGCGGCAGCGGCCTTCGTCACGAAAAGAACCCTATCTCGTTCCCGCAGGATCGCGCTCGCGACGATAGACGGCGTTGATCGCTCTGTCTGTGCCCTCCGCTGCTTCCATGCGTCATTGAATATCGAGCGGGCGGTAGGCGACGAAGGCATCCCATTCGTCCAAGTCGGCCTGCTCATGCGGCGGTGACCCTGCGTCGGGTACACACATCCGTCAGCGTGATGCCTCGGCGCGCTCAGATCCGACGATCTGCGGCAGCGTGCCCGTGGGAGACGGATCTGCCGCTGCCTCTTCGGGCGGCGGTGACGTTTTTGTCGTCATGTCGGGAAAGCGCGATTTCATTTCGCGCAGGAAGCCGCTCAGCGTATCCACCTTCGCCGCCATCTTGGCGATCTGCTCGAATTCGGCGCTGTTGCCTGCCGCTGGCTTGCTCGCGGTATCAAAAGCGACCTTATCCGCGCTACCGTTCATCAGCGGTGCATATTTTTCGCGGAAGCGCGCAAGCCCAAGCGCGTCCTCGGAGAGCGCGTAGCCGATGACAGCGCGAATGATGTCGCTCTTCTCGTTCGGCTTGAGCGGTTTGAAATCGCGCCAGCGCTCGCCGTAATAAAGCTCGATCTGTTCGGACGCCTCGCGCCAGCGCCGAGACGCCCAGTAAATATCGGACCGCAGATGAACCGCCTCACGCCCGGCGAGATTTGAGATGATATCGAGCGCGAGATCGCGCCGGCCGACATCGCTCTGCGCGCGCGCTTCGAGCAGCAAGCGCTGCTGACGTAATTCACCGGCGAGATCCGCGATCCGCGTCGTGCGAAGTGCGGCGATTGCCCGGTCCGGCTTGCGGTTCATCAGATAGACCATTGCCAACCGCGCGGCGACCTGCGCGCGCGCTGCACCCTCCAGCCGATGATCGATCTGGTATTGCAGGAGTTCGCCCGCCTGATCGAGCAGATCGAAGGCGACCAGACGATCCGCGAGCCGCCGGATCATCTCGTCGCCGCGACGGCCAATCGGAGTCAGGTCGCGAAAGTCGTAGAACATCGCCAACGCATCGACCGGCGGAAGATTGTCGCCTTTCGTGCTGAGGAAGAGCTGGGCGAACAGCGCCGCCGCGTCATCCTGAATCTGGCGCGACACCGCGGAGTCCGGTTCCAACCGCGTGGCCGTCCTTGACGCCGCCAGCGCCTCCGTATAGCGGCGGGTATCGATGTAGAGCGCCATCAGCATCTTCAGCGTCTGCACTTCCAGCCTATCGCCGCGCCACATCACCGACAGCGTTTCGAGATCGCGCAGCGCATCTTCCGGTTTGATCTCGTTGCGCTTCTGTCTCAGCGCGATGTTGTGAAGCTGCGCCTCGGTGGCGGCTTCGCGGTCCGGCGAGGCCATCACCTTCTTGTACTGAGCAAGCGCATCCTTGTCGCGCCCGAGCGCTTCCGACAGCCGTCCGCGCATAACTGTAATCCGCGGCTTCAACTCGTCGGGAATGCCGAGCGCGTCGAGATCGCTGCTGCACGAAGCGACCCCGGAAAAATCCCCGACCTCGAGCGAGGCTCGCATCGCAGCAGCGACGATCTCGCGCTGCAAATCGATTGGCAATACCGATATGGCGAAATGAGCGTTTTTGAACTTCTCCCGTGCCTCCGCCCACTTATGCTGCTCCGCGAGCGCAAGTGCCTTCCAGAGTTGAGAATCGTAGTTGGCTCCGATCGCCGGATTAGCCAGATCCCGCATAGCCGACGCCGTATAGTTCGTCAGCGAACTCGCAACTGAATGTAGGATCAGCAGAACCGGATCTTCCTGTCCGGGATTCCGTTCGGACAATGCGAGGTCAAGAACCGCCCTGGCTTCGTGATAGAAGCCGCGCGCCATGTAGAACCGGGCGAGGTCGATCCGTGCCGTGGTCCGCGCATCATCGTCACCCGCCGTCGACGCAGCGTCGACCAGTTCATCGAGCCGCTTGAAGAGATCGGCCTTGCTGTCCTTCTGCCATTGCTCGACATCGAAGATCGGCTGCGCCGCGGTCACGCCGCGCTCGGGCGCAGCATTGGCCGCCGACAGGGTAAGACCGCCCCGTCGGGTCACCGTGACCTTGTCGGACGCGACCTCGACGGCAATATCGTCTGACTTGGGCTCGACCACCACGCCATGGATCGATTCACCCAGCGAAAACTCCACGAATTGCTGACGCCTGATAAAGCCACGCGCCGGTGGCAGCGCGGTCACAACCATCAGGGCAGTGCCCGAGTCGGGATCGACGATCCGGTGCAGCTTGCCGGGGCCTGCGAGCGGCACAGTGACGCTAGCGTGAGCCCGATCGATCACATTGCGCTGTGCAGAAAGCGCGCGCGATGGCTGTTGCACGGCATCGGCAAACGTCACGATCCAGCTCTCGCCC
The DNA here is from genome assembly GCF_049852135.1 of Nitrobacter sp. TKz-YC02. NCBI lineage: Bacteria > Pseudomonadati > Pseudomonadota > Alphaproteobacteria > Hyphomicrobiales > Nitrobacteraceae > Nitrobacter > Nitrobacter sp. TKz-YC02. Next base: position 1,317,982 of record NZ_CP180728.1, on the reverse strand, counting down.
GCCGCGGCGGATGCAGACCCCTTCGAGTCTCCGGCCGAGAGGGAGGCCAATTGCGGACGAGCCAGGCGGATACGAATTGCCTGCCCGTTGTTCAAGGGACGGCGATCGATGTCGGTGATGAGCGACCCGCCCTCCTTTTGAATCGCGCCGGTATCGATCGGCTGCTCGGAATCGAACACCAGCCACACCGTATCGGCCCGCCGGAACAGCGCGGCCGGCGCCGGCGCGCCGAATCCGAACGTCAGACGAAAACCCTCGGTGCGTCTCTCAGCGTCGAGGGTCACAGCGTCATGCGCGATTGCCTTTCTTGATGGCGCCGGAGCGATCCCAGGCTCCGACGCCGCGGCCTTTACGGAGTCCTGCTTGATAGCAATATTTTCTGCTGGCTTCTCCTCTACCGGCTTCGCTTCTGAAACGTCCGCCTTTGAAGGAGCGGTGGAGGGCGCTGCGGCGGCAACCGGCTTTTCGACCGGAGACTGAACAGACGCGAGAGGTGCAGCGATAGCCGGCGCGGCTTCGGAAGTTTTTGCCGCCGGCGCGGGTTTGACATCAGACGCCGGAGGCCGAACCGTCAACCCGGCTTGCTCCGCAATCGTCTGAGAGGTCGGCGGCGGAATCTCGACTGCCTTTCCGGCGGAAGCGCCCTGCGGCCGAGCTTCGGTTGACGCGAGCGGCACCGGCAGTATCGGTTTGCCGGTCTGCTGAAAGCCGATATCGACGATGTAGTTCTTCTCTTCACGAAACGAATGCACATCGACATCGCCGATCAGTTTTATTTCGATCCGCGAGCCCTCGCCGTCGACCTTCTGCGCGATCGAGCCGATATTGGCCGGCGCCACCAGTTTCGCATCCGCCAGATCGAACGTCAGCACAGGCTTGAACAACAGCGCAAGCGTTTGCTCATTGAGGTTGGAAGATACGCCGCTGCCGTCCGGCAGCTCAAAAACATAGCGCACGAAGGTCGGCTGCAACGAAGCGCGCACGCGAACCGGTGACCGCTTCTTCGCCGCTTCGAGGCTGCGCTGTTCGCGCAAGGCGCGCTCGGCGGCGCGGGCACGTTCCGCCAGTTCTCGAACCACCTCCTGGGGCAATTCAGGCGGCGGCCCCTTCCAGCCGTCAGGCATCAAATCGATGAAGACGCGCTCGCCGGCGGTCATTGTATTGACGGTGACCTTGCGCGCCAGCGCCAGACGAATGGCCGAACCATCCGGATCGCGGCGCGCCGAGCCGACATAGTCCGGCACCGCGTCCGAGATCCTGTCGACGGGAATATCCACCGGCCGCTTGAATCGGATCAGAAGGACGGTTCCCGCCACCGTCACCTCGGAATCGACATCATCCTCGAGCGTAAGCACGAGGCGCGCGAAACCGTTCGCCGCCACAAAGCTCGCCTCTCCTTGGACCACCTGCGCGCGACTTGCATCGGGAAACGCCGCGGCCAGCAGCAGCACGGCTGTCGCGACCACCGGAATAAAGTCGCGCCGAAGCCGCCGCGCGCAAGCGCGCGCTTGCGACCAACATCGAGCGGCAATCGTCCGCGCCATTCCAGATAGTCTCTCGACTCGAATCCGTGACCGGACGCTCGCACGCCGGTCAGACCAACACTAGGATTGTGGAATTAAGGACTTTTAAACAACGATCCTCGTGGAGTGAATTTGACGTTCGCTACCCACGTCGCAGCAAAGCCGGCAAGCGAATGTCAAATTCAAAAACTCCATTAGAAACCCAATAGTTGCTAGCGGTCCTTTGATTCTAACCTTTGCAAGGAAGCTCGCTGAAGCAGAATGCGAATATTAGAATCGGGCCACTAGTTGCGAGTCGACTGCGTCGGCTGGCCCTCGATCTTCGGAAGATTGGAGGCCGCGGTGGCGTTGCCACCGCTCGCACGGCGCGCCAGTTCAACCGTCAATCGTTCCGCAGCTTCGGGAGACATCTGACCGAGAATCTCCGACATCTTGCGCGGCGCGATCTTCGAGGCGATCTCGAACAGTACCGGCATTTCCAGCCGGTCAAACACCTTGGCCGCCTCCTTCGGCTTCATGTTCTCGTACATCGTCACGAGACCCTTGAAGCGGGCAATCTCGGCCTCGTTCTTCTCCTCGGTCGCGGTCGCGATCCGCGCTTCGATGTCCTTCATCTGCTCGACGCGGCCCTGGATGCGATGTTCAGCGGCTTGCAAGAGGCTTTCGCGAATGTCAATTTCCCGAGCACGTGCTTCGATTTCCTGTCGCCGGCTCTGAAGGCGCTCGAGGATGGCCCGCTCGGAGGGCGACACAGACTGACCCGGCTCGGGGAGAGCGTCTACCTTCGCCACTCCCGGCGTGTCTGCTGGCTGGGCGGGTTCTTCGTGCTTCGCCTTATCGTCTCCCGCACTGTCCTTGGCGGCGGCTTCTTTGTTCTTCGCCTCGACCGATCCGGTGATGTCGCCCGCGTCCGGAGCTGCGCCTGGAAAGTTCAAATTCTCCTGCGCCCATGATGGAGGGGCTGAATCCCGCCGGACATCGAAGACATAGCCGCCGTCGATCACGAGCCCCGCGACCTTGAGCACCGCAAGGCCGAAGATCGCAGCCGCTACGACGGGAATGACCCGGATGTCCCTGAAAGCACTCATGCAGCGAGGCCGTTCGTCCTTTTGCGTTCGGAAAATGCCCGCGCCGCGGCTGCGACAGAGCGGGCATCGCTCGTCACGGCCTCCGGTTCCGGGGCCGCCGGCGGGCGCGCCGCAAGCGCGATCCTAGTCAGCCGCCGCATGACGGCATCGCCCTCAGCCAGTTGCTTCGCCAACTGTCGCGACAAATCGGTGGCCAACGAAATCTGGTTACCGAGATTGTCGTTGACGTCGCGCACGGTGTGCTTCAGCCCGCCGATGGCGCGCTCGGCGATCTCGGTCGCTGTGATCAGTTCGCTGATCGTCGCCTTGAGCGACTGTTCATCCGACCTCAGCCGCTTCAGCCGCTTGTTCAGTAGCATGCAGTAACCGATTGTCAGAACGAGAAGAACCGCAACAAGGCTCTCGATCGCTAATCCGAAAGAGTGGTTCATTGGGCCTCCATCATCTTGGTCTGCTCGTCCGCTCTCTCGAACATGGCGAAGGTGGTGTTCGGTTTGCGCAAATGTCTCGACACGCGAATGGCGACGCGGTCACCGACCCGCCCCATGCGGCCTTCGGTGAGCGTAACGCTGCCGCACCGAACCGCCACCGACGCATCGGGCCGCATTTCAAGCGCAAGGGTGTCGCCGACCTTCAAGGTCATAAGCTGCTTGAGCGGGATTTCGGCCTCATACAACACAGCGTCCACGGCGATCTGCGCCTGCGAGATCTCGGTGGCGAGGTGGCTTTCCCAGATGGGATCACGGCCGAACTTTTCACCCATGAACATCTGCAACAGAACGTTGCGGATCGGTTCAATGGTGGCGTAGGGAAGCAGCAGTTCGATGGTGCCGCCACGATCTTCCATGTCGATCCGCAGCCGGACCAGGATCGCCGCATTGGCCGGACGGGTGATCGCCGCGAACCGCGGATTGGTTTCGAGACGGTCGATCGAAAACGACACCGGCGAAAGCGGCCGAAACGCCTGCTCCGCGTCGGCTAGAACAACTTCCACCAGCCGCTTTACCAGATTGGTTTCAATCGTCGTGTAGGGCCGCCCTTCGATGCGGAGCGAGGTCTGGCCGCGACGGCCACCCAGCAACACGTCGATCATGGAGTAGATCAGGCTGGAATCCACCATCGCCAGCCCGAAGTTCTCCCACTCCTCGGCCTTGAACACGCTGAGCACCGCCGGCAGGGGTATCGAATTCAGGTAGTCGCCAAAACGGACCGACGTGATGCGATCAAGCGAGACCTCGACGTTGTCGGAAGTGAAATTGCGCAGCGACGTCGTCATGAGCCGCACCAGGCGGTCGAACACGATCTCCAGCATCGGCAGGCGCTCATACGACACCATCGCCGAGTCGATGATCGCCCGAATGCCCGAATTGTCGTCGATGTTGATCTCGCCGACGCTAAAGCCGAGCAGGTTGTCGATTTCCTCCTGCGATAGAACCCGCTCGCCGCCGTTTTTGCCGCTGCCGAAATCGCGGCCGCCGTCGTCGACCATGGCGGCCCATTGTTCCGCCATCGCATCCGTGAGTTCATTCGCGGCAGCGGACTTCGCAGCTTCGGCTGGATCCTCCGAGTCGAGCGAGGCTTCCCACTGGGCTGCGATTGCATCCTGATCGATCTGATCACTGTCGTCCGCCATGATCCCTTTTCCGCGCTAGCGCCCGTTTCCGAAGTTCGTTCCTTGGAGTGCCGCTTGCGATTTGAAGCTCCTGATACGAGCTTGCGGCATATGATGTAGCAACTTCAAAAACAGCGGCACTCCTCACTGGATGACGACTTCCTTGAACAGCACCGCATTGACATGATCAGGCGAGATCACAGCATTCACCCGTTTGGTCAGTTCTTCCTTCAGGCGGAATAACCCGGCAGAACCGTTGAGATCACTTGGACGCAACTCGCGCATATAAGTCTGAAACAGATCGGTAACCCGCGGCAGCGCCGGCTTGATCTTCTCGACCTGCGGCTCCTCCTTCACCTCAAGAACGACCTTCACTTTCAGATATTGCACCCGCTCTCCGGGCGCGCCAACCAGGTTGACCAGCATGTCCGGTATGTCGACGAAGGACGGCGGCTTCGGCGGCGGCGCTTCGGCAAGCTGCACGCCGTCGTGATGGCGGAATAAAAAGAACCAGATGCTGCCGCCGGTGACGAGAATCAGCAGCACGGCGCCGACCGCGACAATCAGCTTGAACCTTTTCTTGGCCGGCGGCGCGTCTCGATCTGCCGCTTTTTCAGCCTGATCATTCTCTGCCATCGTCAGCTCGCCCTTTCACCCAGGGTCGGTCCGATGCCGCCGAGCAGGCTGGATACGCAGAACAGATGCCGCCGGCGCGCACGCGCCCTATTGCCTTGACACTCGTGCCCGGATCCGAAGCTCGTCGCTCCCGCAACGGCTAGCGAACTTCGAATTCGACGTTCACCAGCATCCATTCTGGTGTGTTTTGGTCAGAAGTTCGCTTTCGAGGTAGTGGCGAAAATGCGGAGAACTTCTGGGCTGCCACACTAGGTACGCAATGGTTAACGGAACCTTTCTTTTAACCATAACTAGGAAGATTTTGCCGGGCCGATATGGTCAACAGGGCCTTAATTACCCGGTCCCCCACGGGGCAGATTTCAATAAACGACTGATAATCCATCGCTTCTGAAGCTGGCACGGCTTTCGCTATCCCTTTCTTGAACCGCAGGCTTGGGAGAGCCCCGAGGTTCGATCGATCCGGTGTCGCGGCCTGGGAGGGCCTTCTTCACACGGAGTCTCAAGGGGAGAACAACCGATGGAGAATACGCTCCTCATCGGACTGTCGCGGCAGATGATGCTCGAACGGCGGATAGACGTCATTGCGAACAACGTCGCGAACGTCAACACCAACGGTTACAAGGCCGATCGCTCACTGTTCGAGGAATACCTGATGCCGGGAGCGCACGAAGACAACTTCGTGGGCCGCGACCGCCGCTTAAGCTTTGTCCAGGACCGCGCCACCTTCCACGACTTCGCCGGCGGCCCGACCGAGCAGACCAAGAGCCCACTCGATGTCGCCATCGACGGCAAGGCGTTTCTGGTGGTGCAGACACCGAACGGCGAGCGCTACACCCGTGACGGCGGATTACAGCTCAATTCACAGGGACAACTGGTAACGGCATCTGGCTTTCCGGTGCTCGGCTCCAACGGCCCGATCAGGTTCCAGCAAACCGACCGTGACATTACGATTTCCGCCGACGGCACCGTGACCGTGATCGAGGGCATCAACAATGCGACCAACTCGATCCGCGGCACGCTGCGGCTGGTCTCCTTCCCGCAAGCCCAAAAGCTGATCAAGGAGGGCTCTAACCTCTACGCCGCGGGCGCAGGCAATTCCGCTCAGCCGGATACGAATGCGCAAGTCCATCAGGGCTTCATTGAGCGCTCTAACGTCAATGCGGTGACCGAGATGAGCCGCATGGTCGAGGTGTCCCGCGCCTACACGCAGATGGCGACGCTGTTGCAGCAGCAAACCGATCTGCAACGATCCGCCATCGAAAAACTCGCCGACGTTCCGGCATAAGGAAACCACATCATGCGTGCTCTCTATACCGCAGCAACCGGAATGGCGGCTCAAGAACTAAACGTTCAGGTCATCTCCAACAATATCGCGAACCTGCGCACCACCGGTTACAAGAAGCAACGGGCCGCGTTTCAAGACCTCATCTACGACCACGTCCGCCGCGTCGGCGCGCAGGCATCAGCTCAGGGCACCATATTGCCCGTAGGCATCGATCTCGGCGGCGGCGTGAAAACAGTCGGAACGCCGCGGCAGATGAGTCAAGGCACGCTGTCGCAGACCGGCAACGATCTCGACATCGCCATTCGCGGCGAAGGCTTCTTCAAGATCCAGATGCCGGACGGCACCTTTCAGTATACTCGCGACGGCACGTTCCAGATGGACAACCAGGGTCGCATCGTCAATGCACAGGGCAATCCGGTGCAGCCGACGATCACAATTCCCCAAAACTCCGCTGGCATTACCATCAACGCGCAGGGCCAGGTCTCGGTGACGCTGCCGGGGCAGACCACTCCCACGGTGCTTGGCCAGATCGGCCTGACTCGCTTCATCAACAAGGCGGGCCTGCAGCCGGTCGGCGACAACAACTTCAAGGAGACCCCCGCCTCCGGCCCGTTTCAGGACGGCATCGCAAACATCGACGGCTTCGGCGACATGCAGCAGTCGAACCTTGAGCAGGCCAATGTCGAGGTGGTCTCTGAAATCTCCGACCTGATCGCCGCGCAACGTGCCTACGAGATGAACGCCAAAGTCGTCAGCGCCGCCGACCAGATGCTGCAATCCGCAGCCGCGCTGTTCCGCTAAGGAGACTGATCATGGCCGTCCGCTCCTTTCTCATCGCTGGCGCGCTGCTGGCGGCGTCCATTCCGGCGCTGGCCGGCAATGACGTGGCTCCGCGCCGCGTCGTCCTGGCGAGCACGATGCAGACCGCGGCCGCCATTCCGGCCCCTGTGCTTCGCGGCCGTGTCGACATTACAGACGAGGTGGTGAGAATCGGCGACCTTGTCGATAACGCCGGTGACGCAGCGCAGGTTGCGATCTACCGCTCTCCCAACCCCGGCACCACGGGCAGCCTGTTGGCTACCCAGGTGCTCGATGTTCTCCGCGCGCATCAGGTAATCGGCGTCGAGACTCACGGCATCCGCAACGTCGCGGTGACACGGCTCGCGCGCACCCTCGAACCGGACGACGTCGAATTGCGGATCGCGGTCGCGCTCGAACACCGCAATGGGCTTGGCGACGCCAAGAACCTGCTGCTGACCTTCGATAAGGATTTTACGGCAATCCATCTCGACGCCGCAAACAACGGCGCCATCAATCCGATGGTAACCCGGTTCGACCCGCGCAACGGTCGCTTCGACGTCACGCTCGAGGTCGGCAACGACACCGGCGCCGCACCGGCCCGCCTCCGCTTCACCGGAGTCGCCGTCGAGACTGTCGAGACCGCGGTGCTGGCTCGCGACGTGGACCGTAACGCCCAGCTGAAATTTTCCGACATCGTCATGGAGCGTCGTCCCAAGGCCGAGGTCGGCCACGATGCCGCGAGCCGCGACCACGCCGTCGGGATGCAGATGCGGCGGCAGATGCGCGCCGGTCAGGCACTGCACGGCGCCGACCTGGCCAGGCCAGACCTTGTGCAACGCGACGAGGCGGTGACCCTGATCTACCAGGCCGCGGGAATTTATCTCACCGTGCGCGGCCAGGCGACCGAAGCCGGCACCGAGGGGGACATCGTCACTGTTCTCAACCTGCAATCGAAGCGCACCGTGTCCGGCGTGGTGGTCGGGCGAGGTCAGGTGTCGGTGTCTCCCATCACGCCGGTTGCACCACGCAAGCTGGCGAGCGCCGAGCCGTCGGCAGCGGCAACAGCCCACATCTCCGCCCAGAACGGCGCGCCCACATCTTCAAAAGCCGAGTAACCTTCATGTTGAAGTTCGCGCGCATCAACCGCATCGTCCTAACCGGCACATTGCTAGCAGCCGCCGGCCTCGCCAGCGGATGCTCGTCCATCGATCGCCTTTCGCAGATCGGCGAGTCACCCAAGCTGACCGCGATCGACAATCCGACGACGCAGCCCGGCTACAAACCCGTGCAGATGCCGATGCCAAAACCGGAGACGGTGTCCTACAACGCCAACTCGCTGTGGCGGAACGGCTCGCGCGCGTTCTTCAGGGATCAGCGCGCGGCGCGGGTCGGCGACCTTCTGACCGTGACCGTGAACTTCACCGACAAGGCCAACATCGCCAACCAGACCCAGCGCAGCCGCACCAGCAAGGAAGATTCCGGCATCACCGATTTCATTGGCAGCAAAACCATCGGCAATCCAGCAACCGCGGTCCTGCCTGGCCGTCTCCTGACCACCGACTCCACCTCGTTGAGCGACGGCAAGGGCTCGGTCCAACGTCAGGAGAACTTGCAGACCAGCGTCGCCGCGGTCGTGACGCAACTGCTGCCGAACGGCAATCTCGTGGTCGAAGGCAAGCAGGAAATCCGCGTCAACAACGAAATCCGCGAATTGATCGTCGCCGGCATCGTGCGACCTGAGGATATCCAGAGCGACAACACTATCGATTCAAGCAAGATCGCGCAGGCCCGCATCGCCTACGGCGGCCGCGGCCAGATCAGCGATGTCCAGCAGCCGCGCTACGGTCAACAGGTGATGGACGTGCTGCTGCCGTTCTAGATTTCGAGAGCTCCCCACCGGATCGCGATCCCAGGCGCGAGACGGCGACGACCCCGGCGATGCCATGCATCGTTCGGGGGATGCGGCCTCCGGCGGCTCCCCTGCCGGAGGCCGTGTCTATCTTCAAGAACAGAGAACAGGTCTCGTTCGTTCGCCAATGAGCAGCGAAATTTTGATTAACCCTTGGTCTGTGCGTCGCACTTGCGATGGCTATATATCCGTGACATTCCGCAAGTCGAGACTGCCGGAGCGTCCAATGACCCTCGCCGTCCGAACCCTGCTTGTCATTGCCGCCTGCCTGATCGGCTTGTCCGACACGGCACAAGCGCGCCACCGGCACCGCCCTGTCTACACGCTTATGCCTTCAGCACCCATTATCGTGATGCCAGCGCCCTCACCGCGCCTCAGCACCGGCGGGGTCAATATGCCGGGCGTGCCGAACACAACGTGGCCTGGAACGATCGGCACAGGCGCCGTGCCAAGCGGCCTGCGTGGCGACAGCCCAACCACGCCAGGATTTCCCGGCAGGGTCGGGCGCGACTAGACCAGAACGAAGGTTTCAGCCGCAGGGTCCGAAGGCTATGCTCGGATCAAGCCGGGGAAAGGACGGGATTGGGTTCGCCGCAGCGCGCCGCGCGTGCGCCGTTAGAACATGATCCAGAAAAGTGGACACCAGTTTTCGGACAAGATCATGCTCAATGAAAGAATAAAACAGAGTTTGATTCAACGCGGTTGAATCGGACTCTAGGGAGCGGATTCCACATTCGCTTCACGTTGCCGCAAACCCTGTGGGCAAGTGTCAAAATCAGAGCTTTTGCCGCAACGGAATGCAAAATTCTTAAACGAACCAATAGGAGTTGCGGTATTGACGCCAAAACCCGATCCCGATCTTCAGCAACGCGACGCGCTGCTCCAGACCGTGCTTCGCGACTACTTTGCGTCCGACAACGCTGCGATCCTGAACACCATTCGGTCCGAGGCCGAATATGTCGATCTCGTCTCCGGCGCGATTCTACTGCGCCAAGGTGACATCGGTGACGACGTGTACTTCGTCCTGTCGGGACGGCTGCACGCATTTTCCGAGACAGACTCCGGCGCGAGAAAAATTCTCGGCGAGATCGGGCGCGGTGAAACCATAGGCGAGCTCGCGCTGTTCACCGGTGAGCCACGCTCGGCAACCATCGTGGCGGTGCGCGATACGCTGCTGGTCAAAGTAACGCGCGCGATGATCGAGCGCGCAATCCTGCAACATCCGGAAATCGAAATGTCGATGATGCGGGTCGTGATCCGGCGATTCCGCGAGCGCGAGCGACAAGCGCCGCTGGTGCCAGTGAACATCTGCATCCTGCCGGTCACGTCCGGAGCGGATGCCGCCGATTTTGCGCGAAGCCTGCGTAACGCGCAAGCCGCAAAGGCCGGGTCGGTGACGGTCGTCACCGCCGATGACGTCGCCAGACACTTCGGGATCACTCGGGATCCCTCGTCTGAACAGCGCAACGATGCGCTTGCCGGCTATATCGACGAAATCGAGGCTCAGAGCCGCGGCGTGTATCTTGCCGCCGACGGAGGCGACACCGCATGGACCCGGTTTTGCCTTCGACACGCCGACGAGGTGCTGCTGCTCGCCGACGCCGGCCACGATCCCGGTCTCTCGGCTGTCGAGCAGGCTTTCCTGTCACCCGCCGCTCCCATTTCGATCGCGCGACAGACGCTGGTTCTGCTGCACAAGGCCGATACGACAATCCCCACCGGCACGGCGCGTTGGCTGAACGCGCGGCCGGATGCGCGGCACTTTCACATTCGCCCGCAATTGCCTGCGGACATGCGTCGGCTCGCTCGCATCGTATCCGGACGCGGTGTCGGACTTGTGCTGTCGGGCGGAGGCGCGCGCGGTTTCGCTCATCTCGGCGTCATCAAGGCGCTGGAAGAGGCGGGCATTCCCGTCGACATGCTCGGCGGCAGCTCAATCGGCGCGGTCATGGGGATGGTACTGGCGCTCGGGCGCAGTGCGGATGAAGTCGCAGCCGCCGTCCGAAAGGCGTTCCTCGAACACCCGAGGGGCAACGTCACCGGCGACTACAATTTCATTCCGCTGGTGTCGCTGATCAAGGGTGCGCGCACGCGAAGCGCGATGACGCAGGCCGTGCGCGATGCAACAGGCCGGGACGCAATCGACAGCGAGGATTGCTGGACCACCTTCTTCACTATCGCGTCAGACTTTTCGGCCGGTAGCGAAGCCGTCCTGCTGCGAGGCGACCTGACCCGCAACGTCGGCGCAAGCTACGCAATACCCGGTGCGCTGCCGCCGGTCTTCGTCGGCGGGCACATGATGTATGATGGCAGCACGTTCAACAATTTCCCGGTCGACGTGATGGCTCGGCTCGGCGCCGGTCGCATCATTGGCGTCGATCTCTCGGTCGATCGCGGACAGGTGTTCGACATTGACTGCGTTCCTGGAACGCTCGCCTTGCTGCGCGACAAACTGAAACCGCGTGCGAAGCGGCGTTACCGTCTGCCGAGCGTGCCCGAGACGATGCTGCGGTCATCGTTCATCACTTCGATCTCCAAACAAAAGGAGATGGGAAAGTTCACCGACCTATTGTTTCAGCCGCGCGTCCCCGAGTGCCGCTTGCTGGATTGGAGCCGCTTCGACGAGATGGTCGCCGCCGGCTACAGCCAGGCCCGGCAGATGCTGGCCGGCCTGACCGACGCGCAGCGAGAGATGTTCAGGTAAGCCGTTGCCGGCGAGCCGCCGACGATTATTCTGACGCGTTTCCTTGCGCCGAACCGGTACTGACATATCGGACACCAGGACATGCTTCGCTCGCGAACTCACGCCTATACCGCGGTCCGCGCTGCCAAGGCGCCGCCCGCCCTACTCGTCCCGATAAATCTTTTCCCGCTTTTCGTGGCGCTCCTGGGCTTCGACAGAAAGCGTCGCGATCGGCCGCGCTTCGAGCCGCTTCAGCGAGATCGGCTCGCCCGTTTCCTCACAATAGCCATAGGTATTGTCTTCAATTCGCTGTAAAGCGGCGTCAATCTTGGAGATCAGCTTCCGCTGCCGGTCACGGGCTCGCAGCTCGATGGCGCGATCGGTTTCCGAGGACGCGCGATCGGCGAGGTCGGGAAGGTTGACGTTCTCTTCCTGAAGAGTCTGCAGCGTAACCTTCGATTCGCGGAGGATATCGTCCTTCCATGCCAGCAACTTGGCGCGAAAATATTCGCGCTGGCGCTCGTTCATGAAAGGCTCTTTTTCGGAGGGCCTGTAGTTCTTCAACTTTTCCAAATGCATTCCTGCTCGGTGCAAGGCACCGGACGGACGGTCCGGCTGCGGCGGAGCTTATATAGCGGCCGTTTGTGACAGACAATATCGTCGCACCAAAACCCATCCTTGACAGCTCGGGGCTTTCGCGTTCCTGCTTCCTCTGCCCGATGTGGAACCCGGTCTGCGCAGCGTATCGAGGCCATCTTTTCAACGGGTTCCATCGCGTCCCGGCTGCTTTCAGAATTGCCCCGCCTTGGCCAGTTCCACCTCGACGCGCAATTCAATTTCAGCCAGGACCGCGTCGAGACCGGCATCGCCGGAGGACGATTTCAGCTCGGCAGCGGCAGCGCGCAGCCGGATCACGGTTGACGCGTCGAAGTTGCCGGAAAGCAGCCCGATCTTGAGATCGTCGAGCACGTCCAGCGCACCCCTGCCCCGCTGTACCGAGCGCTTGCGCCGCTCCGCCGGATCGTCTTCGACGCCCTGCAACGCCAGCAAAGCATCGATGGTGGCAGGCGCCTTCGGCGCGGCCGCGGCCCTACTTTCCATTGTAGCGGCCATGTCCGGCAGAGAAAATTCGCTTCCCCCCGTTCGCCGCGCGGACGGGGCCTGCGTTCCCGGCGTTGTGCCGTTCGGTCCGTAAATTCGCATCGATCATCTCGCCCGAATATTGATGGCGCGCCATGCCGGCCAAGAAGTGCGCGCCGGATGACTCCAGCAAGAGGAACCGTGAGCCGTTATGGTTAACGAAGCGTGAATGCCCGGCAAATTCTGCCGACGCGGGCAACTTCGCCACCCCTCTCGCCCTTGCACGCGGCGTGCCATACCTCATAATCATCCAATAGAAACAACGTGATAACGCGAACGATCACGATGGCACGCGTCTCGCATAGTTAATGGGCGAATGGCGGTCATGGGAGTGGCGCAGCCTAACCTTACCTCAGCGGGGAGCAGAGGATGTCTGGCGTTGTTTTCACGGGCGCCGTCCGGATCGTCGCCATCGCGCTTTTCGCGCTGGCGTTTTTCGGAGCTCCTGCTCATGCCACCTCGAGGATCAAGGACCTCGCGAATATCGAAGGCGTGCGACAAAACCAGTTGATCGGCTACGGCCTCGTGGTCGGCCTCAACGGCAGCGGCGACACCCTCAACAATATTCCTTTCACCAAGCAGTCGCTGCAGGCGATGCTGGAACGCATGGGCGTCAACATTCGCGGCGCCACCATCCGAACCGGCAACGTCGCGGCCGTCATGGTGACCGGCAACCTGCCCGCCTTCGCCACCCAAGGCACCCGCATGGACGTCACAGTCTCGGCCATGGGCGATGCCAAAAGCCTGCAAGGCGGCACCTTGCTCGTCACACCGTTGCTCGGCGCCGACGGCAATGTTTATGCGGTGGCGCAGGGCTCGCTTGCGATCGGCGGCTTTGCCGCTGAAGGCGCCGCCGCGAGCGTCACCAAGGGCGTGCCAACCAATGGGCGCATCGCCAACGGCGCCATCGTCGAGCGCGAGATCGAATTCGCACTGAATCGGATGCCGAATGTCCGGCTGGCGCTGCGCAACGGCGACTTCACCACCGCCAAGCGCATCGCCGCCGCAGTCAACGATTTCCTCGGCACGAAGACGGCCGAGCCGATCGATCCGTCCACGGTGCAACTCTCCATCCCAGGAGAATACAAGGGCAACGTCGTCGCACTCCTGACCGAGATCGAGCAGTTGCAGGTCGAGCCGGACATCGCGGCAAAGATCATTATCGACGAACGTTCCGGGATCATCGTGATGGGACGCGACGTCCGCGTCGCCACCGTCGCGGTCGCGCAAGGCAATCTCACCGTGTCCATTTCCGAAAGCCCGCAGGTCAGCCAGCCTAATCCGCTGGCACGCGGGCGGACGGTGGTGACACCGCGCACAGACGTCGGCGTGAGCGAGGACGGCAAGAAACTCGCGCTGGTCAAGAACGGCGTCTCGCTTCAGGAGCTTGTCGACGGACTCAACGGCCTCGGCATCGGGCCACGCGACCTGATCGGCATTCTACAGGCGATCAAGGCGGCTGGCGCGATCGAAGCCGATATCGAGGTGATGTGATGGAAGCTCACGCTGTCAATGACTTGATAACCACCGCTTATCGCAGCATCCCGCGCATGAAGCCGATGCTGAACGGCCGTCCCGATCCGCAACTCGCGCGAGCGCTGGAACACGTCCCTCCGCGGTCAATCGAGAAAGCCAAAGCAACCTCGGAGGATTTCGAGGCGATGTTCCTCAATTCCATGTTTTCGCAAATGACGTCCGGGCTGAAGGGCGAAGGCCCGTTCGGCGATACGCCAGGCACCGGCGTGTGGCGCTCGATGCTCACCGAGCAGTATTCCAGATCGTTCGCCAAGGCCGGCGGCGTCGGCGTCTCCGACGCGGTGTTCCGCGCCCTGATCATGCAACAGGCGAGCCAGACCAAGCCAAGCTCAAAGGAGAGCGCATGACACCGAAATCCCGGGATCCGCAGGCGTCCCTTGTCCCGCCTCCGGTATCGACGCCAGCGGACGCACGCAAGCTCGCCGACGACATGCTCGACATCATGAACGCGCTGCTTGCCGTCATCGAGCGCGAGACCGAGCTGGTGCGCGCCGGCAAGATTCGCGAAGGCATGGCGCTCGAGAGCCGGAAGACAGAACTGTCGCGCCGCTACGTCGACGCCATCAGGCAATTCAAAACCAGCCAAGCCTACATGACTCAGTCGACGCCTGACCTGCTCACGGCGCTGCAACGCCACCACGACACATTCCGCGCCATGCTCCAGGTGAATCTCACGGTGCTCGCTACCGCGCACGCGGTTTCGGAAGGAATCGTTCGCGGCGTCAGTGCCGAAGCGCAACGCCGCGCCACGCCGCAGACCTATACGGCAAGCGGACAGCGCAGCGCACCCTCGCGTCAGCACATGAGCCCCCTCGCGGTCAGCCGTTCGCTTTAACGCGCGAACCGGCGGCGGCGGTCTGGTTCGCCACGATGCATGGCGGCAAGCCTTCCGGCAGCGACAAGAACGCATTGAAGACGTGGCTCGCGGCCGATCCGCGCCACGCTGAAGCCTATGCGGATATCGACCGGCGAACGCCGCACCGCGACCCTCGCCGACGGATCGACGGTCGATCTTGCGGCCGAAACACAGAGTCGTTGCGGCTGCTAGGAGGAGCAAGCTATATCGAGTCGGTGCAATTAAACACCGCGAACACCTTAACTGAAGGAAAGAGAGGTGTCGGTGTGCCGGAGTACCGCCTCGTTGCCGGCGCAGAGTGGGATACGCCGTTCGTCAGAGGACTGACCTTCACTGGCCGCATATACAACGGCTCTCAGTTTGTGGATCGTGCCAATACCCAGGAAATTTCGGGATGGACGCGCGTCGATTTTGGTGGCCGCTATACGATCGAGGGGTTACGGCATGCCCATCATAATTCGCGCCAACGTCCAGAACGTTTTCGATACCAGAGCTTGGATTGGGGGCACCTTCGGTAACCTCACCCCCAACGATCCTCGCACTTTTAGGCTCTCAACAACTTTCCAGTTCTGACCACAAGCGCGAATGGCGTGGTCAGCTCAAGCACCACTGCTGCCTCGTCGCCGCCGCCCACATGGTAGTTCAGCGCGGCTGCCGATGGACTCAACGTCAATTAGCCGATCGGTAGCAAACGCAAGCTCGATAAGAACGCTCGGCTTCGCAAATACGAGACGAAAGCCCTACCCTCGCATATTCCATCCAGTTTGATTCAAACTTCTGCACTCACAGCATCACCTCATTGAACACGTTTTCTAACGCGGCGTTGAGAGACAGGCGCTAGGCTTGCGTTCTAAAGGGGGGTGGGATTTGACTCGACGGGAGCCTGGAGGCGACCATGGGTACGGATTTCAGTATCAAGCCGGTTGGCGCGCCGGTGGCGGCACCAGTCGTTCAGCCGGCGAGCCCGGCCGCGGACGATGCGGTGGCGACTCAACTTCCGCCGAGCAAAAGCGTCACGGCGACGGACGTCAGCGCGCGCGCCCGCAACGACCTGCGGACCTCCGGTGATACGCTGTCACGGCAGGTGGTGGTCGATCGTGATGCCGCCTCGTTCGTCTACCAGGTCGTCGATCGCCGGACGAGCCTCGTCGTGAAGCAGTTTCCCGAAGAGGCGATGTTGCGGCGACGCGCATATTTCCGCACGCTGGATTTGATGAACACTGAGCGCGAACCCTCGGCCGCCACCGACCGGCGAGCCTAGAGTCTTATGCTCAGTTCTGATGGACGTAGGCGTTCTCGAGCGTGCTTGCACCCGTCGCCGGGTTGCTCATGACTGTGCTGACCTTCGCGGTGCCAGCCTTTGTCAGCACGAACTTTGAATCGCCGACCCGGAACGAATTGTTCTTTATCAGAACTTCCTGATACTTGATCGTGCTTCCATACTGGTACTTTGCTTTGGCGCGGAAACCATTGACGCCCGAAATCGTCACGGAGAACGGCTTCTGGTTGGCGTACTTGCCGCTCCATGTGCCTTCGAAAACCTTGGGATCGACGTTAACATACCTTCCGGTGTTCAGATTGACGTTCTGACCGACCGTTGTGTAGTTCGATGCCAGGATGTTCAGGACGTCGGCCAATGATCCGGCTCCGTCTGTGACGGGGATTACGCTCGACCCGACAAGCCGGCTGCGAGATTGCAGTTGATGTCGATCAGCGCCGTCAGCTTTGCAGGGTCTGGATTTATCTGCATGTCGACTGTCTGCTTCATCACGAAAACGCCGATGTTGGCGATGTTCTGACGGACCTCCAACGGCTGCGGGTTACTCTCGCTGTCCGCCGCACTCATGAAGATCGACCACAAACGGCGGTTGAACAGCAGCGCCTTTTGCATGTCATTGTCGGGCCCTTTCCAGTTGTCCTGGATCTCCCGAAGCTGCCGCGCCGCCTTCAGTAATGCCTGCGCCTCGATTTCACGCGGAGACGACGAGGTTTGAGCCGTCCGGGCATAGGCTTGAGCAGCATTCGACATCTAAACCTCGGGGGAAAAAGAAAGGGCGCACGCAACTTCGCGTTGCCGAATGTCTATCAGCACCACCTTTAAAATGGGTTACCCGGTGTTTTCACATGCGTCGAAAAAGTGGCAAATGCAGCGGGTTCTGCAATGGTGCCGCTTTGCTCCTGACTGGAATTAGAAACAAAGTTTCTAGATTGTTATTCTGACGCGTTTTCGTCACGCAAACCGGTATCCACTTCACTCGAAAACGTTATAAAGCCTCGTTGCGAGTGGCTCTTTCAATTTTCACATTCGCCGGAGCATGCGCTGAAGCGGGATGCGAATTTCGAAAGCGACCCTGGCAACATCCTGCCCGAGCTTACGTCATCAGCGTAGCAATTGCAGGACGCTCTGTTGTGACTGATTGGCCAGCGCCAGTGCGGACACCGCGATCGACTGACGGGTGGCCAGCGCTTGGCTGTTTGCCGCTTCCTCGTTGGTGTCGGCGAGGGTCAGGTTCGACGAGCCGGTCTGTAACACGTTGATAAGATTCTTCGAGAAGTCCTGACGGATTTGCACGATCGACAGGTTCGAACCAAGCGTCGAGGCCTGCGTGCGCAGGGTGGTCGACGCTCTGTCGAGGCTGGCGATCACGCTGTTAGCCGAGCCGTTGTCCAGGAAATCGATGCCCACCGTCAGGGCCGACAGTCCAAGACCAGCTGCATTCATGTTTGTGCCGGTGATCGTGAGCGTGGACTTTGCGGTCTCGTTGAAGATGAGCTTCAGCGTGTCGCCGCTCAGCAGATTGATGCCGTTGAAAGACGAGTCCGCTGCCGTCGTGTTTATTTGCTGAATGATATTGTTGTATTGACTGACGAGGCCGGCGCGAGCCGCCTGAACCGCTGAATCTTGAACGGGCGCGCCGGCGACAAGGCCGTTGAACGCATATCCCGCGCCAGCTGCGGTCCCGCCGATCGCGCCAATGGTCTCGGCGGCAGCCTCGTTGGCGGTCGAGATCGTGATGACGCCTGCCGAATTGATCGTGGCCTGGAGATTGTTTGAAGCAAGCTGCGCATTCAGGTCGTTAAGGGTCCTGACGGTACCGTTGGTGCCGTCTCCGAACGTGATGTTGGTCGCAACGCCGCCGCCGGTTGCCCCGATCGTCAGCGTCTTGCCGTCGAGGTTTCCCGCGCCCCCGCCGCGCGCCGTCGTTCCCGCGGTGAGGCCGAGCTTTGCGAGCACGCCGGCCGGCGTGGAATCCGTCAGCGTCAGGTCATGAGCGATACCGGTGTTGAGCGCGATTTGCCCGCTGCCGTTGACTGTCGATGCCGTGGCAGGCGTGGTGTTGCCGTTCAGCGTATCGATCACGCCGGTCAACGCGCTGAGTGTCTGGTCGATGCCGATCGTGACGTTTCCGGAAGGGTCGGTCGTCGCCACGCCGGACGCCGCAAACGTGATGGTCTTGCCGTTGACGGAAAAGCTCTCGCCAGCCGCGGGGCCGGTCGGCGTCGCAACCGCGCCGTCGGTCAGCGCGCTGATAAGGGTGGCGCCGGTCGCAGCGGCGTTGGCGGTGCCGGTCTTCAGGGCGGTGCCGGGCGTTGCGGCGACATTTGTGAACGGTGTCGTACCTCTGAGATCGAGCGCGGTCGCGCCCGTTACGGGAAGACTTTCCACCGACGATTTCTGTGAATAGCCGACCTGGGATTGCAGAACCTGATTGGCGACCGACTTCGCCGTGTCCACCAGCTTCTGCAGCGAGGTCAGGCCGGTATTGGCCGCCTGCAGCACCTGTATGCCGTTGCCGATGCCGTCGAGCAGGTTGCTGATATCGTTGGCGCGGTTGTCAAGCGCTGCTGCCGTGAAATAATTGGTCGGGTTGTCGAGGGCCGTGTTGACCTTCTTGCCGGTGGAAAGACGGTTCTGCGTTTGCGCCAGCAGATCGGCGGTAGACTGCAGCGAGAGCAAATTCTGGCGAACGGATGCCGAGAGAACGATGTCGGACATGACTGGCCTTCCCTAACCTGCGCGGACGCCAACTCGCCCCGAGAGCCGGTCCCTGGTCGGAAAGGTGAACAAGACGTTTTAATTTATGGTTAATCCCGGATTAATCCCCGCTCGATCGTCGCGGCCACAAGAAGCAATCGTGACGTTCGCGGCGCGTCAGTGCTTTCTGAACTCAAGCGGCAGAATGCAAGGCGGATGAGGGTTTTGTCCTACTATGTTGACTGCGAAATTCAGCAGTTCGGAAGCATCGTCCCACGAGCAATTTCGTCGTACTTTCAAGACTTCATGAACAAGCACTGACAATCCGCTTTCAGGAGAATTGAACAGCCAGCTAAAGCTATTCCGCTTTGATGAAATCAAACCCGAACCCTTAGCTTTTTTGTTTGATGGGTTTCTTCACGCGAGCCCCTGTCCACTTCGCTCGAAACCCAAAAAAACGGCGGGGTTTCCCCCGCCGTTTCCGTCGTCTGAGATGCGTTTGCGATCAGCGGAGCAGCTGCAGCACGCTCTGCTGCGACTGGTTGGCCAGCGCGAGCGCCGACACCGCGATCGACTGGCGGGTGGCCAGCGCCTGGCTGTTCGCCGCTTCCTCGTTGGTGTCAGCCAGCGTCAGGTTGGACGAGCCGGTCTGCAACACGTTGATCAGGTTCTTCGAGAAGTCCTGACGGATCTGCACGATCGACAGGTTCGAACCGAAGGTGGAAGCCTGCGAGCGCAGCGTACCGGACGCGTTGTTGAGCGAGTCCAGAACCTTGTTGGTCGAGGCGTTGTCGAGGAAGTCGGTGCCCTTGACCAGCGACGCGAGGCCGAGGCCAGCCGGATCGAAGGTCACGCCCTGAATGGTCAGGGTGGACTTGCCGGTTTCGTTGAACACCAGCTTGAGCTGATCGCCGTTCAGCAGGTTGACGCCGTTGAAGGACGAATCCTGCGCGGTGGTCTTGATCTGGTCGATCACCGCGTTGTACTGGCTGATCAGCGTGGCGCGGTTGTTCTGCGCGTTGGCGTCTTCCACCGGCGCACTCACCGTCACGGAAGCTCCGAACAGGCCTGCACCAGCGGCAACCGCCGTACCACCGAACGCACCGATCGTCGCATGAGCGTGATCGTTGGTGGTGGTGAAGGTCAGCGCGCCAGCCGTGCTGATCGAGGCCGTCAGGTTGTTCGCGGCAAGCGCCGTGTTCAACTGATCGAGGGTCGTCACACCGCCCGTACCGAAGGTGATGCTGGTCGCGGTGCCGCCGTCGGTCGCGGCAATCGTCAACGTCTTGCCATCGAGCGCAGCCGGAGCGCCGGGGGTGCGGGCCTGGGTGACGCCACCGCCAGTGAAGCCCAACGAATTGAACGCTGCCGCGTTCGAGCTCGTGATGGTGAGATCCGAAGACGTGCCGGTATGCAGAGTCACGACGCCGGCAGCGGCGGCGGAGCCCGAACCACCCGACAGGCCGTCGATCTTGCTGAGCAAGGTGGTGACAGTGTCGGTCACGTTGATCTGGTTTGCGCCGGCCGCGCCGGACGCGACGAACGACAGGGTCTGACCGTTGACGGTGATCGTATCACCCGCGACGAAATCGGTCGTGATCGAGTTGCTGGCCGCTGCGCCCGACAGCGCCGTGGCGCCAGTGATGGCGTTGGTGTCCTTGCCATTGGATGCTGCGCCGGCAACGGTGGCGTCGGTCGGAGCGCCGCCCGGTCCGAGCAGGTTGTCCGCCGTCGCGCCGGTGATGGCGGCAGTGGTTGCCTGCGACTTGGTCGAATATCCCGTGGTCGCCTGAAGCGCCTGGTTGGCGATCGACTTGGCGGTATCAACCAGCTTCTGCAGCGAGGTGATGCCGGTGTTGGCAGCCTGCAGCACTTGCACGCCGTTGCCGATGGAGTCGAGCAGGTTATTGATGTCGCTGGCGCGGTTGTTGAGGCCCTGCGCGGTGAAGAAGTTGGTCGGGTTGTCGAGCGCCGAGTTGACCTTGTTGCCGGTGGCAAGACGGTTCTGCGTGGTGGAGAGCAGATCAGCGGTTGACTGGAGGGAAAGCAGATTCTGGCGAACCGATGCGGAGAGAACGATTTCGGACATCTTTCATACCTTTCTGGTGTGAATACACATACGCCCATACGCCGAAGATCCTCGGCGAGGCGCCACACTGGTGTGAAGACTCTAAGAAAGCATGAAGCCAATCGCAGACTCGCGCGGCTGTTCGGCCGGCGGTCGAAGCGAGCGCATGGCCTTGATTTGCGCCGGTATCGACGGGATTCAAGGAAATTCCCTTATCCGGTGGCCGTCGCCGACGTTTACCCGACGTTAACCACAATCGGGAAGGATCACGGCCAGACTGTCCGCGATGCTCGCGCCGACGCGGCCGTCCGCCGCATTTCGCAGCGAATGGCAGTGCCGTGCGTTCCGGCACGCTTCATTCAATGACAGGAAACCGTCATGGCGCTGAAAGTCGAACTGAAGCCGCATGAACGCATCATCATCGGCGCCTGCGTTGTCACCAACACCGACCAGCGCGCGCGACTTTTGATCGACGGCGACAAGATTCCGATCCTTCGCGAGAAGGACATTTTGACGCCCGAAACGGCGGACACACCCGCCAAGCTGATCTACCTCTCGGTGCAACTGATGTACCTGTCGCCGGAGCCACAGATCAATCACGGCACGTATTTCAGCCTGCTGCGCGACATCATCACCACCATGCCGGGCGCGTGGCCGATCATCGAGGGCATCAATAACGACATCCTCAACGGCGACCTCTACAAGGCGCTGAAGGAAGTCAAGAAACTGATCGCCTACGAAAAGAAGCTGGCGGGTATGAGCGACAGCACCGCCGATCACGTCGACAGCAGGCGACGCTCCGCCTGACATCACGCCGCACGAGCATTTCCGGTCAGGTGGAATCCGGTTAGCCGAAAGAAAATGCTTTCGATCAATCTGCGCGTATTTCGATCGCGAACCGGTATCCACTTCGCTCGAAAACGCCATAATACGCGCCGACGCGGGCGCGCGGCCGTCCCGGCTTCAGGTTGCGCGCGCGCCGAATTCCAGCACCGCTGATACCAGCGCTTCGATGTCGCGCATTCCGGTGCGATGATTGACGATCGCCGCGCGGATCGCGAGCCGACCGTCCAGCATGGTCGTGGACGGAGCTGCGATTCCCGACTCGTGTAGCAATGCGACGATTTCCGCATTGACCCTGTCGGCATCGTCGGCCCGATAGCGGAAGCACACGATGTTGAGTTGCACCGGCGCGAGCATTTCGAGTTTTGGTTCGGCCGCGATCTTCGCTTCCAGGCAGCGCGCCAGCGCGCAGGTCCGGCCGATCATCGCGCCGAGCCTTTCGGTGCCGTAGGCTTTCAACGTGAACCACGTCTTCAACGCGCGAAAGCCGCGGGACATATCCGGGCCGTAGTCGCATGGCCACGGCGAGCCCGCCGCAAGCCCGCGCGTTTCCCGGCGCAGATAGGCGACCGGCGCCGCAAATGTGCGGCGGTGCTGCTCGCCGTCGCGAACGAGAAGGAAGCCCGCGTCGTAGGGCACCTGTCCCCATTTGTGGAAATCGAAAGCGATGGAGTCGGCGCTCTCAATTCCCGCGAGGCGAGGTGCAATCTCCGGCGACAAGACCCCGAGAGCGCCGAATGCGCCGTCGATATGCAGCCATAGTTTCTCGTCGCGGCACACGCCATGCAGCGCCGCAAGATCGTCGATCGCCCCAATGTCGACTGTTCCCGCCGACCCGATCACGAGGAATGGTTCAAGTCCCGCGGCGCGATCGACTGCGACCTGCGCACGCAACGCATCGGCATCGATGCGATGACAGCGGTCAACCGGAATCCGCCGCAGAGCGTCGGTGCCGAAGCCTGCGAGGTCTATGGCCTGTGCAATGCAGCCATGCGTCGCAACCGATGTATAAGCGATGAGACCGGCGCCGCGATCCATCAAGCCCCGCTGGCGCACGGACGGGCCGATTCGCGCTGAACGCGCCACCAGAATTCCCATCAGGTTCGCCATCGACGTTCCCGTGACGAAGATGCCACTCGCGGCATCGGGAAAGCCGAACATCTGTCGTACCCACAAAACGATCTGCCGCTCGACTTCGATCGGCATCTGATCGCGGCCGGCGACATTGGTATTCAACCCCGCCGCCAGCATTTCGGCCAGCATCCCGACAGCCGTGCCGCCGCCGTTGACCCATCCCATGAATCCGGGGTGGACATTCCCGGCGGTGTACGGAGCGATGTACTCGGCAAACTCCCGATAAATGTCGGCGACATCGGCGCCCTCTCGCGGCAGCTCTTCGCGAAAACGGGCGCGCGTTTCCGCCGGTATCGGCCGCCATACCGGGCGCTCGCGAACCTTGGCGATATGATTGAACATATCATCGAGCATCCGGTGCCCCTCCGCTCGAAGCTTGTTCCAGTCGTCTGGATCGAGCGTTTCATCGGCTTCCGGCAGCGTGTCGCGCGATGCAGGCTTCATGATGCGCGCTCCCCACCGCACGCGATCATCGTGCACGGCGCATCGAAATGACGAAGGACGAATTCAATCTCAAAGCTGCGCATAAAACGTGCTTCCTTGCCGCGCGCAAAAGGGCTTCTGACCGGCATTTCCCGATAGGCTGATAAACCGTCGCGCCTACCCGCTCCAGTTCCACTTAGAGCATCTTCGTTCGAAAACGCTATAGGGAGGCGGGCAAGTCCCGGCAGCGCGGAATTCCCAATGAGTAACGCACCATGACGGGTTTTGGAACGGGTTTATCGTTCCTTCGTCAGGGCTGAAGCTATCCTGCTCCGGACGTAACTAATAACGTCAGATGAATTTTACCAGGCTGAGCTGCGAGAGCATCGCCGTGGTCTGGTATGACGCCTGCAGGTCGGTTTGCAGCGCCAACAACTGACTCGCAACCTCGTCGGTAGAGACATTCTCCGCCTGGTCGATGATATTCTGCATCGTCGCTTGCGTCAGTTTCTGCCGCGCGGTCGCATCCTTCATCACGGTCTGCGCGTTGGCGAGATCGACCTGGATGTCCCGGATATTCTGGCTGCCGGGCGCGATCGTCAGATTTTGCGCAACGCGCGAGTTGAGCGCCGAAATCTGGTCAGCCGCGTTCGGATCGGTCGGCGATGTCGTCACCGCCGCGAGAACCGCAACGGATTCCATCAGCGAACGGATGGCGTCCTCGTTCGCGCGCATACCATACTGCACCGTCACCGAAGGATCGACCCGCACGGTAGAGGTTGCGCGCGCCGACCCGGCTCCGGCGTCGCCGGTGTACCACTGCACGGTATCGGCGGCGGTGCCGTTCACCGCGGCCGTGGCGGTCGCAAGTGTCGCGGGCGGCGTAATGTCGACGCGCTGCGGCGGCTGATCGAAGAAATCATGCGTCGCGCGGATAGCGGAGGCCGCGACCAACGATGTCTTTGCCAGCGTTCCGACCGAGCTCGTCAGTGCGGCGTTGAGATTGGCAGCGGTTGCGGCAGGCGTCGCGCCGATCGCGAAGCTGCCGGCAGGCGTCGGGACTGCACTGGAGGCTGTCAGTTGCACTGTCTCGCTGGTGCCGTCCGGAAGATTGAAGGTGAAGCTCACCGCGTCGCCGTCGGCCGGGTTGGTGGCACCGAGATCGATTGAAATGGCACGCGGCGTTCCGGCCGGACCTGTGACAGTGGCTCCTGTCAATGACGACGACACAGATTGCAGTTTCATGCCGTAAACTGAAGGCGATGCATCCTCCGCGACCGACACCGAAGTCGCCGTCGGCGAGGAGATGTTGAGACGGCCGAGGCCGCTGGCACCGAGGTCGGCCTGGTTGCGCTCGGAGATGACCTGCTTCAACCCGGCCTGCCCAACCCCATTGCCGTTCAGGATGAGATCCGACGCGGCCACCGGCTGAGTATAGATTGCGCTGCCCGAAAAGATGTAGCGGTCGCCGGCTTGCGTATTCAGGATGCCGACCACTGACGAAAATTGCGCGACCGCGGTCTGCTGGCCTGCGGTCTGTCCGGCGCTGTTGAGCACCTGCGATCCGCTGTTCGCGGCATTCTGCAACTGCGTACCGATGTCGGAGAGCGCCTCCAGCGCCGTATTGGCGACTCCGATGTTGGTGTTGATCTTCATCATGGTGTCGGTATACGCGGCGATGTTCGACAGTTGCGCGCGCGCCGCGATCGCAAAGCCTTCGTTGGCGCCCATGCCCGAATAGGTGGTCGCACGCTTGCCGCTCGTGAGTTGGTTCTGCAGATCGGCCATCTGCGTCTTGAGATTCTGGATCGAGCCACCGAGGATGGTGTTGCCGAAGCTGATTCCGTTGATCGCCATGCGAACCGCCTTTTACGCCGTCGTTACAATTATGCCTGCAGCAGCGTCTGCATCATGCTCTGCACCACGGTCATCACGTGCGCATTCGCCGCATAGGAATTCTGCAACGCGATCAGATTGGCCATTTCGGTGTCCATGTTCACGCCGGACTTTGCGTCAAACTTCTCCTGCAAAGTATTGACGACGATGTCCTGGCCTTGCGCGACCTGCTTCGCTGTTGTCGCCGTGCCGCTCTGCAAGCTGACGAACTGCTGCAGGAACGATGGCAATGTACCCTGAAACGGCGCGGCCGCCGCGCCGAGGCCGGTGTTCGGAGAGTATGTGAAGGTGGCTGACGTCAACCGGTCGAAAATGAAGTCGGAGCGCGTGGTGTCGCCGGCGGGCGTCAGCGGCGAGGTATTGTAGACCATGAGCTTCGAGGGATCGGCGAGCAGCGCGGCGTTGACCTGAATGCGCCCCGCCAGCCCGGTGATCTGCGACGCGGCGCCTGTGATCGCACCGGTATAGAGCGAGGCACGGTCGGTGAAGAACGGCAGTTGCGGACTGCCCGAGGTCAGCGACTGCACCGTCGTCGTGGTCGATGCCGCGGTCACGGTCGACGCACCCGAACCGTCGTCGACCACCCGCAACTGCGACCCGGAAGCGGAAAACGTCAGATGCGACGTAGCTCCTAGTTGCGCATTCAGTTGCGACACGATCGAGGCGAGCCCGCCCGAGAAATCGACGCCGATCACCCTGTCGTTTGGATTCGAGGCCGTATTCGGAATCGGCAGCGCGGTCGGATCGTCCACCCGCACCACGGTAACGGTGTGCGAGACGTTGCTGGAGTCGGTGTAGGTGACGTTGAATGCGTTGCCCGGCAGCACGCTGGAGAGACTGGTGTCGAATCCCGACGGCGGTCCGGCCACCGGCACGCCGCTCGTGGTGACGTCCGACAATGCGCTGGCGAGCGTCGCCGCCATCTGGTCCACCTGGTTCTGTGCCTGCACCAGAATCTTGTCACGCAACTGGACATCGGCGGCGATCTGACCGGAGTTGATGCCTTGCAGGGCGATCATGTCCATCTTCGCGCCGTTCGGAAGCTGGCAGATGATGGTGCCGACGCTCGACTTCGCGGGATCCGCGTCCCATTGCGAGTTCGCGGTAAGCGAGGACTGCGCGGTGAACGTCAGCGTTGAAGCGTACACACCGCCGACGAGCTGGATGCCAGACGTGGTGAATACCGAGGTCTGATTGACGCCATCCGTCGTCACGCGGATGTCCATCAACCTTGAAAGCTGATCGATCGCTGCGTCGCGCTGATCCATCAGCGTCGCGGCCGCCGGATCCTGAGCGCTCAAGCTTTGCAGCTTCTGATTGAGCTGTGCGATTTGTTGCATCGCCGCGTTGGCCTGAGAGACCGACACAGACAGGTCCTGTTCGGCATTGGATCGCAGCGTCTGAATGCCGCTAGTGGTCGCGTTGAGCTGTTGCGCCAGCGCCTGCGCGGCGTTCAGCACCGACGACTGCGCCGCAGGATTGCCTGAACTCGCCGACAGCGCCTGCAATGCCGAGGTGAACCTGTTGTAGGCCGCCTCCAGCGTTCCATCGTTGCCGGGGGTGCCATAGACGCTCTGCAACTGGCCGAGCACTCCGGCGATCTGATTTGCATAAGCGCTGCCGGCATTTTCCGTACGCAACTGCGACTGGACATAGGCGTCAAGCGTGCGGTTGACGCCGATAATGCGGACGCCGGAACCGGTGCTGCCGGTAACGATCTGGTCCTGCACCAGCGTCTGCGCGACGTAGCCCGGCGTGTTCGCGTTGGCAACGTTGCCGGACACGATCGACAGCGCGGCCTGGTTGGCGCGCAAGCCGGACATCGCGATGGAGAGGGCCGAACTCAAACTCATCTTTTTGTCCGCCTCGAAACCGGATCAATCCGCGTCGTGACTAGAGTCCGATTCAACTGCGTTGAATCAAACTCCGTTTGTTCGGGATCATGCTCTAGCGCAGCACGTTCAGAAGATCCTGAACCATGCTGTTCGCGGTGGTGATGACTTTCGTATTCGCCGAATATGCCTGCTGGGTCACGATCAGCTTGGTGAACTCATCCGCGATATCGGTGTTGGAGCCTTCGAGCGACGAGCCGCTGATTTGCCCTGCCGCACCCGCGATTGCAGGCCCCGATTCGTCTGTCACCGCATATGCGCCGCCGTCGAGTGCCTTAAGGTAGTTGGTGCCGTTGAAGTGCGACAGCGACACCTGCGCGAGAGACAGGTTCTGCCCGTTCGAGAAGGTGCCGACCACAATACCGTCATTGTTGACGGCGACCGATTGCAACTGTCCAGCGGCGTAGCCGTTCTGGTTGATCGAATTGATGGTGGCGTTGCCGCCGCTGCTGGCGTACTGGGTCAGACCGCCGGAGCCGATATTCAGCGTGAGATTGCCGAGCGACTGGGACCCGACACTGACGCTGGGAATGGTGACGGACGACCCGACCGGGCTCGAAAGCTGGCCGTTGGGACCGAAGGTGAAATTGGTGCCGACGTTGATCCACGCCGCTTGCGTGCCGGTGGCGTTCGGATTGGCCTGATAGAACAGGTTCCAGGTATCGGCATGCCCGGCGCCGAGCGAGGCGCTGTCGGTCTTGGCCCAGCGCAATTGCAGGTTCACCGCCGTCCCGGTCGCATCATAGGCCGTGACCGCGCCACCACTGATCGATTGCTGCTGGAAAATTGTCTGGTCGTTGGCGATCACCACGCCGGCGCCGGGGGTGCCGCCACCGCCGCGCGCGACGTTGGTTGTCGCGCCAAAGCCCATCGCCGTCCAACCGGCTGAGGCGCTCGTCACCGAAAGGTTCTGCGCCGTGCCCGTATGCAGAGTGATTGCGCCGTTGCCGGCATTGATCGTCGGAGCCTGGCCGGTGATCGCGCCGATCTTGCCCAGGAGGTCGCCGACGGTGTCGTCGATGCGGACATGGGTCGCATCCTGCGCGCCCGGCGGCAATGCGGTGCTGGCGTCGGTGAAGGTGATCGTGGTGCCGTTCACGGTGATGGTGTCACCGACCGCGAATCCGCCCGGCAACGAGTCGCTCGGCGCCGTGCCCGACAAAAGCGTCGCGTTGGTGATCGCGACCGCAGGCGTCTGCTGATTGGTCGCCGGCGACCCCGTTATGGTGTTGTCGGTATAGGGCGGGGCCGGTGTGCCGACCACAAGGGGATTGAAATTGGTCGTGAAGTCGGACGGGTTCAATCCGCCGGCCGCCGTGATGCTCCCGACCGGCGCGGTCGGGCTCGACAGCGTTCTCGACACCGCCGGAAGATTGGCCGCGTATTGCACCGTCGTCGTGGCTTGCGCAGGAACGAAGCTATTCTGGAATTTCAGCACCTGCGGCACATTGCCGAGCGGGTTGCCGGTCTTGGGATCGACCGTCACGCCCATCAGATAGTAGCCAGCGCTGTTGACCAGATGGCCGTAAGCATCGACCTGAAAATCGCCGCGCCGCGTGTAGTAAGTCACGCCGGAAAACTGCGGCTGGTTGTCGACCCGTCCCGTCGGCGCCTGGACGTTGAAGAAGCCATCGCCGTTTATCGCCATGTAAGTGCCAACCGTCGAGGCGGACACCGTTCCCTGACTGCTGATGGTTGGCGTCGCATAGGCGGTTACGCCGCCGGCAACCTGGCGATTGGGGGTGGTCGAATCCGGGATCAGGTCAACGAAGGCGGTGGTGATACCCTTATAGCCTGTGGTCTGGGAGTTCGCGATGTTGCCGGAGATATTCTGAAGTGCAAAGGACTGTGCCTGCAAACCGCCGACCGAAGTATTCAGTGCGTCGAAAATACCCATACGTCGTCTCCAACTCGATCCAGGCGGCGGCCCAAAACGCGGGTCAAAATTCGCCGCGGCCGGCAAACGACATCGCAAGCTCCATGCCAACGGAAGAGACAAATTATTTCAGCAAGTTAGCATAGGGCTCCGGTTTCAAAGCCCGGGCATTCTTGCCTTGCTCGGCAACTCTTGCCGAGAAAAGCCTCTCGGTGGCGAGCGATCGAGACCTATTTTTGCGAGAGGTCCGATTTGCTGTCTTCGGAAGATATTATGAAGGATCGCCGGGCCGAGCCCGGCCATCACGATCTCCATCCGAAATGAAGCAAACGAACTTTACGTCGCCGATGGCGAAGCAGGATGGAAGACGAGCGCCAACCCGTCCATGCAATATCGCAGCCCCGTGGGTTTCGGCCCGTCGTCGAAGACATGGCCGAGATGGCCGCCGCAGCGACGGCAATGCACTTCGGTCCTCGCCATGCCAAGCGTTGTGTCGGTAGATTTTCCGACCGCGTTGTCGAGCGGCTTCCAGAAGCTCGGCCAGCCGGTACCGCTTTCGAATTTCGTCTCGGACGAATAAAGCGGCAGGCCACAACCGGCGCAGGCGAATGTGCCCTTGCGATGCTCCTTGAGCAGGGGACTGGAGAAAGGCGGCTCGGTGCCGTGCTCACGCAGGATGTGATACTGCTGCGGCGTAAGTTGCGCCCGCCATTCGGCATCGGTCTTTTCGATCTCGAACTTTCGCGAGACCTTCGTCCCGGTCGCCCAAGCAAATTCCCTCCCCCGCCAGCGGAGGCCGAACAGGCCCGCGAGACCGGCGGCGGATGCGAGCAGGATGCGGCGATCGATCATGGTTGTCTCTGTAAGCGAGAACGGGACGACCTGGGCAAAGTTACACGAACGTGTCGAGAATGTTCTCACGTTCTTGCGAGGTGGTTTCCGGAAGCGTTTTGGCTTTCTCCCATTAGCGGGGAGAGGTTGAAGAGCCGCCCGCTCCTGTTTCCCCGGAATCATTTGGCGCCAGCGTATGATGAGCCGCGGATCGCCGCGGACGCGATCACGTCTAGCGATTGGCCGCATTCAGCCGCGCCTGCCGCGCCCGCTCGCGATAGCGCGCCAGCGTGCCGGCGGCGGCGGATCGCGCTTGCATGGCCATGCTGATCGCATAGCCTGCCGCGCGTCCGGTCTTTCCGCCCGCCCATACGAGTTCGAACGGCGCAAACAACCGCCAGCGGTCGTCTCCTTCCAGCATGCCGCGGGCGATCAGTTGCCCGGCCATCGCCGAGGTATTTAGTCCCTGCCGGCCGAAGCCGCTCGCAACCCACAGTCCAGGCCGTAACTGGCCGACCTGCGGCATACCGTGCACGGTCTGACCGACCGCGCCACAGAAAGCCTTCGCGATCTCGACAGTACCGAGTTGCGGGAAGATGGTACGGATGCGCTTGCAGATCGCCCCGGCATGGCGCTCCGGCTGCGCCTCCCAGGTCGTTTCCGGGCTCGCCCACATCAGCCTATCGCCATCAACGATCCGAAAATGATCGATCCCGTCAGTGTCGATGACAGAGCCCTTAAACCTCGTCACCTCGGCGAGCCGGTCGCCCAACGGCGAAGTGACGGCGGCATACCGCCAGACCGGCACCAGAGTATCGGACAATCGCCGCAACGCTTCGCCAAGATGGACATTGCCCGCAAGCACGACGTTGGAAGCCCGCAGCCGCGCCCGCGGCGTCGTAACGCGTTTCCGAATCCCGGCCGAATCGATGCTAACCACCGGCGTCTCTTCGAAGATGCGAGCACCGGCCTTGCGCGCGAGCTCCGCGAGGCCGTGAACATATTTGCGGCCGTCGATCTGGAACGCTCGCGGATAATGCACCGCGTGAAAATACCGGTCGGTGCGTAAGGTGTCGCGGACACGGTCGATCTGCCACCCCTCCACCTCGGTCGCAAAATCCTCGCTTAGCATTTGCAGTTGGCTGATGAGCCGCTCGCCGGCATCGACATTGGAAACCTCGAGCGCGCCTTCCGTGAGTCCGACTCCCGGAATGACATCTTCAGCGGCATGGGCGCGAACATAATCGGCGCCCTGCTGAGACAGCGACCAGAGTTCGTAGGCATCATCGAAACCCACGCGCGCAATCAGATCGGAAAGCGGAAGTCCATAGCCAGGCATCGCCGTGCCGAGATGATGGCCGGACGCATTCCAGCCGACATGGCGGCCCTCGAGCACGACGACGCTTGCGCCTGTCCGCGCCGCCTCCAGCGCTACTGTGAGGCCGGCCAGACCCCCGCCGACGACGCAAATTTCAACGTCGAGATCGAAAGTCAGTTGCTCGCGCCGCTGCGCCGGTACGGCGGGCTCCGCGTCACTGGGACCATCGGCCGCAACTATGCTATCCGAAATCATGACGTTTCCTACCACTACCCCTGTGACCTTGTCCCGTGCAAGGTTGTAGACTAAGCCGCCCTACCCCGCGTCCCGGGTCATGCTTAACCTCGAATCGAGCCAGCGTCATGCGCCGCCTTTTGCTGCTTCGACACGCGAAAACCGAACGCGATTCGCCCAGTGGAAGCGATCGGGACCGCCCGCTTGCCGCGCGCGGCCGCAACGACGCCGCCGAAATCGGCGCGTGGTTTTTCACAGAGCGATCACTGCTGCCGGATCTCGCGTTGATCTCGACCGCTGTGCGAGCACGCGAGACCTGGGACATCGTTCGGCGAAAGTTTTCGGATCAAAGGACTCCGGGACTTGTCGAGCACCTGCCGGAGCTATACGGCGCCGAGCCGGCGCAACTCCTGACAATTATTCGTTCCGCCGGCCCGGATCCTGAGCGCCTCATGATCGTCGGGCACAATCCCGGCATGCACGACCTCGCGCTTCGTCTGATCGGCGGCGGTGACGCAGCCGGACGTGCGGCGTTAGCCGACAACCTGCCGACGTCAGGTCTTGCCGTCATCGACTTCGCCGTCGATCGCTGGGACAGCATCACGTTGGGTGGCGGACAACTCGTCCGGTACGTCAGCCCGAAACTGCTGAAGGAAGCCTGACAGTTCGGCCTTTCATCCGACTCCGCATCGCTTTCATGATATGCTTGTATGGCACGCAGCAAGCGGCCCCTGAGTCAGCTCCTGAGGAAGACAAGATTCGACGCGGGGACTGGGCATGATGGAGGACACCCGATGTTCAAATCCATTCTCGTGCCAATCGATCTTACCAACACCGATCTCGCCAAGCCCGCGGTTGCAACTGCGGTGTTGTTGTCGCAAACCTCGAACGGAACCATCAGGCTACTGAACGTGCTGCACATGACGCCGGTGATGCTCACCGAATACGTGCCGGCGGATTTCGACATGCTGCAGCGCCAGTCGTCCCAGGAGGCGCTAGCAATCGTCGCACGCGAGGTGGACATCGAACCGTCGCGCATTTCCAGCGTGGTGCGGCAGGGCAGCAGCGTCTATCACGAGATTCTTGAGGAATCCCAGGCCGTCGACGCCGATCTGATCGTGATGGCTTCGCATCGGCCGGCGATGAAAACCTACTTTCTTGGCTCCAATGCCGGCTATGTGGTGCGTTATGCCAGTTGCTCGGTGTTGGTCGTGCGACATTGAGCGTCGAGAGCGAGGAACAGCGTCAGTTTACGGCAGCAACTCCCGCGGCAACGTATTGAATGCGTAGGCACGCGGCCTGTTGCGGTGCATGAAACGGCCGATCTGCCAGCCGAAAAGCGCCGACAGACCGACTATGAACAGCGCGCCGCCCCATTCGCCTGTCACCATCGCCCGCACCAGCAGGGCTGCCATCGCTACGGACAGCAGCGTCAACACGCCCGCGCCCGCAAAATAAAGCACCGGGTTCAGGCCGCCAACGAGCATGGTGCGCGCGCCATGCGCTGCAAGCCGTCGGTGCAGTTCGACGATGAACGTGCTGTAGTCCTTGTCCTGCGCATCCATCAGCGCCAAAGTCCGCCAGGTGGTGGACATCACGATGATGCATCCGCCGTCCCGATGGCTGATCTCGGTGCGGAATCGGTGCGACTGCATCGACATCGGCCGGTAGGACATGCGCAAGACAGCGACGTCCGCATAGCGCCATCTTCCCGTCCGGCGGCCAACGCGCCACGATATCCCGTCATCCTCCAACGCGAACCGATGCGCTGAGCCGATCAGCGAGGCTCTATAGGCGTATCCAACGCTAGGCGGCGGTATCTCTGGTGGCGGCGACACAATCGGTACCCTTCGCACAGCCATGCGCTCTCTTGCTCGACGTGCAGTTTTTATCCTAGAGTCTTTCACCGCTTCACGGAAACAGTGAAAGTCTCCAGCTTTTTGATTTGAGGCGTTTTCTTCACGCGAACCGGATTTCACTTCGCTCGAAACCGCTATAGAAAACTCTCATGGCTGAAACCGCTTATTTTCCGCGCCACTTGATCGTCGGCGGGGCAATGGTGTCCGGCATATTGCTCGCTCTCGCCTTGCACATGCTAGGCGCTCAGATTGGTCTCGACCTCGGTGGGCTCTGGCGTTCCGATGCCAAGGATTTCATGCCGGCGGGTGCCGCGATCGCATGGTGGCTAGTCGCAACGGCCAGCTTTTCCGGCAGCTATTTTGTCGCGACGCTGATGCATAGCGCAGCGTCCAACCGCATTCAGCAGCGGCTCCGACAGTTCCTGATCGTAGTCGCCGTACTGTTTCTGGCGGGCGCGGGCCAGGCCGCCTCGGTGCCCAGCACCGCGCCGACGGTCTCGAGTTTCATAACCGGCCTTGCCGTGCTCGGCCTTGGCGCGGCGATGGCTTTCTGCGGCGCTTACTTCACGCTGCGCAAGACCTGAATCTCAAGGCCGAGTCGCTAAGTCCCGGCACAGGCTCATCGTGCCGGCATTCCGTCCTGGCTGTCCTGAGCAGGAAGGGTGATCGGTCCGGATTCGATTCGCGCCAGTTCGCCAGTGCACCGCGAAGCGGCCATGCACAAGTTCAGCACCAGCTTCACAAATTGTTTCCCTCGCGTAATAAGCGATGTCATATATCCGACGCATAAGGAGCTGTCGGGAGCTTTGATGATGTCGTCTGCAAGAACTTCCTAACCGGCGATGGAACACGGGGCGTCTTATGCCTATATGCATCGTCAACTCACTTTCGCCGCTGCGGACGCGCACAGCGGGGATGTGTTCTGACTTTTTTCGACCGGTGAAGGCGCCGCTGCGTTCAGGCCTGATAGCCACCGTCAAACGCGCCGTTTTGTCTGATGAGTTTTTCGCGTATGAGAGACGGAACAGCCGCTTGCCTTCCTCTCCGCAATCGGCTCGAAACGTATCGTGACCTGGTGTGGTGGTCAGAATTTGGCGTCATTGTCCCGACGAGGCCGTCGAGCGGCGTCTTCTGAAATCAAACCACACCGGAATAGTGAGATTACTAGTGTCCCTTGATTTCGAAATTCGCATTGAACGTTTCCACAAGGCCATAAGACCTTCGGAATCGGGGCGCTAGCGGGAGGACGAATGCAACGGCTGCTGACCGCGCTGCAGCGCGGCTTCAAGGAATGGATCGGCTGGAAACGGCTTGGTGTCGTTGCGAGCTTCGTCATCATCGCTTTCGCGATCACGACTCTTATCCACACCCTTAAGGGCGTCGACTCCAGTGTTATCCTGGTCGCGCTGACGGAAAAGTCGCCCTCCGAGATCGCCTTGGCCGCGCTTTGCGTCGTCGGGGCGTTCTGCACCCTCACCTTTTATGATTTCTTCGCGGTGCGGACGATCGGCAAGGATCACATCCCCTATCGCGTCGCGGCGCTCGCAGCCTTCACGAGCTACACCATCGGCCACAACGTCGGCGCGACGGTGTTTACCGGCGGCGCGATCCGGTTTCGGATCTATTCGGACTATGGGCTGAACGCCATCGACGTCGCAAAGATCTGTTTTATCTCCGGGCTGACGTTCTGGCTCGGCAACCTGTTCGTGCTCGGCATCGGCATGGCCTGGCATCCCTGGGCGGCGAGCGCGATGGACCTGCTGCCGCCGTCAGTCAACCGCCTGATCGCATTCGGCTGCCTCGCCGGCATCGCGATCTATCTCGCCTGGATCATCACCGGTCGCAACCGCCGCGAACTCGGACAGAACGGCTGGAAGGTCGTGCTGCCGTCCGCGCCGCTGACCTTCGTGCAGATCCTGATCGGAGTCGTCGATCTCGGATTCTGTGCATTGGCAATGTATCTGTTGATGCCCACGCATCCGGACATTGATTTCGTGTCGGTGGCAGTCGTTTTCATTCTGGCCACCCTGCTCGGCTTCGCCAGTCATGCGCCGGGAAGCCTCGGCGTGTTCGACGCGGCCATGTTGGTGGCGCTACCGCAGTTCGGCAAGGAGCAGTTGCTGGCGACGCTGCTGGTATTCCGGATTCTCTATTTCATGATCCCGTTCGCCATTGCCATCACCATCATGGGCACCCGCGAACTCTGGCTCAACGTGGTGCAGCCTTGGCAGCACCGCCGCAGGATCAACGGCAACGGCAACGTTAGCGGTGACAACAGCGCTAACGACGGCCACGGTAACGGCAACAATGATGGCCTACCAGATGAGGCAGCATCGCCGCAAGCGGCCAAGTCGCCGGTTGCGCAGGACTGAGCCGGCGAGGTCCTCTCCGCTCTTATTTCCGCCAAAACTGTCACGTCAAAACCATTCATGCTCCGCGCCCACGCCTCGGTCCTGGTCGGTATTGCCCTCGCATTTCTTGGCTGTTTTGCCGCGCAGCAAATCGCCGCGCAGCCGCTTTCCACTGGCATCGCCCCGGCCGACCCCGCCGCTCCAATCCAGGATCAGGCTGCCGGCGGAATGCAGATTTCCTGGGAGGTCCGTAGTCGCTTCCGGCTGTTCCGGGAGGAGCGGGATTTCCAGATCCATGTCGCCGCCGCCAGCAACCAGAGCATTCTCGCTGCCGAGCAGGCGTTGGAACTGCAAAGCGACGGTCGCGGCTGGGCTCGCAACGCCGTGAACCGTCTTTGCATCGATCTCGGGGGCCACATCAGCGAGCCCTGCACGCGCGACAAGATCAAGGAAAGCTATCT
Organism: Nitrobacter sp. TKz-YC02; assembly: GCF_049852135.1. Lineage (NCBI taxonomy): Bacteria > Pseudomonadati > Pseudomonadota > Alphaproteobacteria > Hyphomicrobiales > Nitrobacteraceae > Nitrobacter > Nitrobacter sp. TKz-YC02. The sequence continues at coordinate 1,281,751 of NZ_CP180728.1, read as the reverse complement.
GACGCCGACGGAGCATCCGGTCACCGTGCGCCTGACCGGCGGGGTCCCGGTCGGCGCCGTCTGCGCCTGGTCTTTCGACGACGGCGACGGCCCCCGCGCCACGACGCAGGACTGCGCCGAGCCGATCGACTTCCGCGCCCGCTATGGCCGCGCCACCAACGCCACCGTCGATGTCACGAGCGGCAGTGACGCACCGCAGCGCCTGATGACGCAGATCAAGGTGCGCGACATCCTCGTCGCCGGCCTCGGCGACTCCATCGCTTCCGGTGAAGGCAACCCGGATCGCCCTGTTGCGCTGTCGGACGAAGGCTTTTGCTTCCGCTCCTATCTCGGTGGCGCGGCGGACGAATTTTACCGGCCGAGCCGCGCCGGCTACAAAGGCGGCCGAGCCTGCGGCACCTCCGGCTCGCTACAGACCTGGCAGCAATACGGCGCGCTGTGGATGAACGCGGCCTGCCATCGCTCGCTTTACAGCTACCAGGCCCGCACCGCACTCGCACTCGCAGTGCGCTATACACACGTCGCAGTGACCTATCTGCCGCTGGCCTGCACCGGCGCCAGCATTCCCGACGGGATGCTGGGTTCGCAGCGCGCGCGTGAATGCCTGACCTCGAAGGCTTCGGCCAAGTGCCAAGGCACCGTCAACGGCCAGATCGCCCAACTGCGCGAGGCGCTCGCGACTGCGAGGCACCGCCAGCCCGACCGCAAGCTCGATCTCGTGCTGATGACCATCGGCGCCAACGACATCAATTTCTCCGGCCTCGTGTCCGACGTCATCGTGGATGCGGCAACCGAACGCGCGCTGTTCAGGCGCGGCGGCCTGATCGGATCGGTCGACGATTCACAATCGAGCCTCGTGCGAGACCTGCCGCAATCCTTCGCCCGGCTGCGCGCAGCATTGAAGCCATTGTTGGATAACGACCTGTCGCGGGCGGTGTTCGTCTCCTATGCCAACCCGGCGCTGGCGAACGGCGGCGCGCCCTGCACCGGCGGCAAAGCGGGCTTCGACGTGCATCCGTCGTTCAATGCCGATCCCGGGCGGCTCGCCGCGGTCACCGGCTACGTTCAAAACGAATTCCTGCCGGGACTGAAGGCCCTCGCGTTGTGCCAGTCCGGTGTGATCTGCCGTGATCCCGCCGGCGACCGCATGACCTTCGTCGAGGCGCATCAGGCGGCTTTCGCCGATCACGGATTTTGCGCGCGCGCTGGCAGCGATCCCGAATTCGACCGCGAATGTTTCTCGCCCCAAGGCAACAGCTTCGTCAGCAACATCGTCGAGGCGCCGCAGCAACCTCTCGCCTGCGGCCGTGAGGCAAGCGCGTTCCGCGCCTATCTGCCCCGCGCACGCTGGATACGCGACGCCAACGACAGCTACTTCACCGCGATGACCTACCCGCAGGCGCAGTCCTCATCGATGCAGCCGTCCGACATCCACGACGCGACATGGGGACTGCTCTCCGCGGTGTACGGCGGCGCGATCCATCCGACCGCCGAGGGTCATGCCGCGATGGCGGACGCCGCGCTGCCGGCGGCCGAGGCGCAACTGCATCTCAACGCCGCCGATGGGAGCAATGTGACAGGCGAACCGCTACCGCCGCTGGCGTTGCCGACGTCGCCGGCACCCACCCCACCAGCGGCAACCCCACCCGCACCGATGCAGCAGTAAGAGGAAACGTAGCGGCGTGAGCAGTTCCCCTTCTCCCCTTACGGGAGAAGGGGCGGGCCCGAAGGGTGAGCCGGATGAGGGGTAACTACATCACGCCACCCGGCGCAGTGTAAATGTCTTGCCATCGGTTGCGACGTGGCCGAGCCGCGCCAGCGACGCCAGTACATCGGCGATTTTCTTCTCCGACGTTTTTGCCTTCCTGAACTGCGCTGCGATGGCTTTGGCGTCGAGCGGCGCACCTGCCGACGCCAGCGCCGCGAACACGGCGGCGGTCTGCTCCACCGCGCCTGCCGGGAACGACGGCAACTGCACTCTCTCGATAATGTCGAGTGTGGCAGCGACCTGCGCACCCTCCTCGGATGCCGCCTGCTTGTCCACGCCCTTGGCGAAGCGCGGAATCTGGTAATCTGGCCGCAACCAGCGCACCAGCCCGCGCTTCCCCGGACGACACGTCGGCGGCGAACAGATCGTTCTGGCCTTTGATTTCCTTCGCGCCGCCCTTGATGCGGCTCTGCTTGGCTTCGAGGACGAAGCAATTCTTCTTGTAAAGATCGATGCGGCCGAGCGTGTCGCCGTCATCCTTGCGCCGCGTGACCACGCGCTCAAAGACGTAGTCGTTCCGTTCATGGGTCGCGCCGGCCGGATCGGGATGATCGACGCCGATCAGGTCACAGAGCTTCGTTAGAAACAGCGCGTAGTTCGCGCGTTCCTGCCCGCCCTCCTGACCCTGCCAACGTTTGATGAATGCCTCGACGGCCGCTGCGACGTCATCCCCCATGGCCACAACCTAGCGATGCGAAACCGCGACGTCCACGACTCGCATTCGCGGGCTCATACCATCTTGCTTATCACGCGGCGAAATCTAGGAATATTTTCTGCAAAAGGACGACGTTTTGGCGACGCAGCGTTTGCCGCGTTTTAGCCGCGCCGAAGCCGCCGTCCGGTCGCAACGAATGAGGCGAAAACGCCGTTGCCTCGGGTCTGCCGCAAGACTTCTCGCAAGCAATTCGGAGGCTTTCGGCGTCGCGCGTTGGCGAGCCGACGGTCTCAATTCACCCCGAGCTTCTTCTGCAGGCTCGACGACGAGGTGGTGTACTGGAACACCAGCCGCTTGTCCGGATAGACGTAGCGATGCGCCTTCTGCGCCATCAGCGCGCCCTCGTGGAAGCCCGAGAGGATGAGCTTCAGCTTGCCGGGATAGGTGTTGATGTCGCCGATCGCAAAGATGCCGGGAACATTGGTCTCGAACGACGCGGTCTCCACCGGAATGAGGTTGTTCTCAAGGTGAAGGCCCCAGTTGGCGACAGGCCCGAGCTTCATCGTCAGACCAAAGAACGGCAGCATGGTATCGCAACTGACCGTCGACATCGCATTATCGCTGCCCTTCACCTGCGCGCCGGAGAGTTTTCCGTCCGCGCCTTCCAGCGCCGTGACCTGACCGATCTTCAAATCCATCTTGCCGTCCGCAACCAGCTTGCGCATCTGCTCGACGCTATGAGGAGCCGCGCGAAAATCGTCGCGACGGTGGAGTAGCGTCATGCGCTTCGCCAGCGGGTGTAGGTTGAGCGTCCAGTCGAGCGCGGAGTCGCCGCCGCCGACGATCAGAATCTCCTTGTCGCGGAACTGCTCCATCTTGCGCACCGCATAGAACACGGAAGTGTTTTCATAACCCTCGATGCCGGGCACCGGCGGCCGTTTCGGCTGGAACGAGCCGCCACCCGCGGACACCACGACGACCTTGCACTCGAACACTTGGCCAGCGTCGGTGGTGACGCGGAATCCGGGATCGCCGATTTTCTCGATGCTCTCCACCATCTCGTTGAGATGGAACGTCGGGTTGAACGGCTTGATCTGCTCCAGCAGGGCTTCGGTGAGCCCTTGACCGGTCACCAACGGAATACCGGGAATGTCGTAGATCGGCTTCTCCGGATAAAGCTCGGCGCACTGCCCGCCGATCTTGTCGAGGATGTCGACAAGATGCACCTTCATGTCGAGCAGCCCCAGTTCGAACACGGCAAACAGTCCGCAGGGGCCCGCACCGATAATCAGCACATCCGTCTTGATCGCTTCGCTCATGTCAGCTTCTTTTTCCGTTGAAACCTTTGCGCGGGCCAGCAGGACGGCCGCGCCGCTGCCTGGATATTCCTGACGCGTTTCTTCCCGCGAACGCTTATCAAATTCGCTTCGCTATAACCAACCGGCCGGTTTGAGGAAAGCCATAAACTGTCGTGGCGCCTGCACCGCGTCCGGCCAGCGTCACGCCAGATGCGCCGTTATGGGCGGGCGTCAGCCGGTTATGCGACGCGCTTAAGCCTGCCGTTCCGGTACCGTAACCACGAGGCCTTCGAGTTCGTCGCTTACCTTGATCTGGCAGGACAATCGCGAATTCGGCCGCACGTCGTAGCCGAAGTCGAGCATATCCTCTTCCATCGGCGTCGGTTTGCCGACCTTCTCGGCCCACGCGTCGTCGATATAGACGTGACAGGTGGCGCAAGCGCAGGCGCCGCCGCATTCCGCCTCAATGCCGGGAACGGCGTTACGGATTGCAGCTTCCATGACGGTCGCGCCGTTATCGACGTCAACAGTGCGGGTTTCGCCGGAATGGTCGACAAAGTTGATCTTGGTCATAGGGTGCCGTGTTGCCGAACAGATTACTGGTAATGAGGAAGTTCGGCTGTCCTATAACGAAACGATCGGGCCAACGCCAGCGGTCGGCGCAAAAAGGCGCACTCGCAGGAATTCGCCCGTGGCCTCAGGAGCGCCGCAGGATCGCATCAATTGCCTGGCAAACCTGATTGACGGTGTCATTCAGCGTAACCCGCGGCTCGGCCGGATCGGCACCCTTGCGAAGCGCGATTTCCAGGTCGGCGGCGGCAGCGGCGACGTGAATGGCGCCTATCGCCCGCGCGGAGCCCTTCAGTTTGTGCGCCAGGATCGCGGCATTCGGCGGAAGTTGCGCCAGCGAGGCGGCCAGCTCGGCGGCCTGACCGGCGAACATTGCCAAAACCTCCCGTTCAAGACTGTCATCGCCGAGTGTCATGCGATGGAGATGGTCGAAATCGATCGGCCCATCCTCCGGAACCAACGGTGGCGAGGGCATCCAGTCGACCTGTCCAAGAGAAAACGACATTGCTGCTATCCGGGCATCCGCTGCGACGGCGAGGTTCCCCCGCAGAATCCGGCCCAGCCAATCACGGAACTGGTTAATGGAACGTTTCAGGTACGAAACTGACCTTTCGTATGTTTAGAGACCAATTTCAACGTACTGCCCATGACTTTCGAGCCGCGCGAGCGGTCGGCGCCGCCAGCCGTTAACGATGATTAAGATTGTGTTAATCACGACCATTTCATTCGAGACGCCAAGCCAATAGGATGTTGGGGGGAAGTGACCGACAACGGGCGGTGGCGATTGCCGCGCCTGGGACCGGCTTGGGGCTCGGGTCGGCGACCGGACTTGCAGCGGCGACGCGAACTTGCGGTTTGCGTAACACGAGGGCGTGGACTGAGATGGCGAACAATCCCAAGAAAATCAAAGATCCGACAGAGGTCGCTCTCTCCGCCATACAGGAGGCGCTGAACATCGGTGAGGCATCCGCAGCAGACCTTGATCAGGCTGTGACCCGTCACGATGTCGTCCCGCCGGTCCCACCCGCTGGCCATGGCGAGGAGTGGCCCGGCATCCGTGCAGATCGACCGATTCCTGAAGCCGCTGAAGGACCGCACTTCACGCGACGCCCTGCCAACGACGACCGTGAAACGATCGGGCAAATCCTTCAGTCGCTCCAAAAGAGCGGTCCTTCCCGCAACATCTATACGCTGGCGACGCTGTTCGCCGGTATCTGGATTCTCGGCGCCGGTCTTCTGACGATCAGCTTTTTGCCGTCGCTTCAGGCGGCCCTTGGTCAGGGTAGCGGCGGTACGCTCGCCCTCACCGGTCTGATTGCCGTGTTTTTCGCCCCTGTGCTGCTGTTCTACTTTTTGGCCAATATGGCGTGGCGCGGACAGGAATTGCGCATGATCGCGCAGTCGATGGCCCAGGTGGCGATCCGATTCTCCGAGCCGGAAGGCTTGGCCAGCGATTCGGTGGTGACCGTGGGACAGGCGATCCGGCGCGAAGTCGCCGCGATGGGCGACGGCGTCGAGCGTGCCATCGCCCGAGCCGGCGAACTGGAAGCTTTGGTCGCCAACGAGGTCGCCGCGCTGGAACGTGCCTATTCTGATAACGAGGTGCGGATTCGCGCTTTGCTTCAGGATATCGCGCATCAGCGGGACAACCTCGTCGGCCAGGCCGAGCAGGTCCGCAATGCGATCTCGGGTGTCCAGATAGACCTGCGGCATGACATCGCGCTGATCAGTGATGCCATCGCCTCGCGCGTCGACGAAGTCGCAAAGGGCATCACCGGTACGTTGGAAGAGCGCGGCGAGCACATCACAACGGCTCTTAGTAATGCCGGAGACAACATGATTTTTGCGCTCGGCGAACGGGGCGGCGACTTGCTCGACCGCCTTGAGGAAGCCAGCGCCCAGACCGCACGCGCCGTTCTCGACGCCAGCGAGCGCTTGACCAGCAGCCTTAATTTCAAGACCGGTCACGTCCACGATGAATTCGTCGATCTGGCCGACCGCGTCCATGACATGCTGAACGATCGGATCGACCAGATTACGGGCGACTTCGAGCAAAAATCGGCATCCATCGTCGAAGGCATTTCGGACCGTACCGAACAAGTCCACGACGCTCTGAAAAATTCCAGCGATTCCTTGCTGGTGGAGCTCGAGCTCCGCGGCGGCGACCTTGCCAGCAAGATCGACGAGGCCGGCAACCGGCTGGCAAGCCGGATTCTATCGTGCGGTGACAAGGCGAGCGAAGCACTCGACGTTACAGTCAACACACTGGTGGCCAACGTTGTCACTCAAACCGAAACCGCGCACGATACGCTTAGCCTTCAGATGAACGCGTTCGATCAACTGGTGAAAGACCAGGGCTCCGAACTCGCAGAGAAATTCGCACGCGACAGCGGCACGCTCGGCGCTCTGATCACTCGCCACATCTCGGAGTTTGATCGCACGGTGAAGACCTTCGGCGCTGAGATCGTCGATCGCCTTGGCCAGCGCACCGAAGATATCGCACAGAGTATGAAGAACTATGTCGATACCTTCGATACACGGCTGACTTCCAATGGAGGCGAGATCAGCGCCGCGCTGGATCAGCATCTGGCGAGATTCGAAACCTCGCTCCAGTCGCGCGTCACCAATCTCGATGCTTCGTTTGACGCTAAAATCAAGTCGTTCGACGAATCGGTCAACGGCCGCCTGAAAACACTGGAGCAAATCTTCGATACGCGTGCAAAATCAGTCACGGAGACAATCGACAGCCGGCTCGGCACCCTCACCTCGTCGTTATCCGATGGCGCCGCTCATGCGATCGGCTCGATCGAAAGTCGCCTCTCCCTCCTTACAACATCGCTGGCTGAAGGCGCGACGCAGGCCGTCGTGGCCCTTGAAGGGCGCATCTCGGGGGTAACTGAAGCCATCGACGACCGCAGCGCTTACCTCGCGGATACGATCACAGCGCGGTTCCAGGAAATCCATCAAGGTCTCGACGAACGTGTGGGCTTTGTCGCAACCGCGATCGACACACGAGTCGCGCAGTTCGAGGATCTGCTCGGATCACGAATTGAAGCTGTGGCAGGCCGCTTCGAATTGAGCGGGCGCGAGGCCAGCGACACACTGTTGGCACGCGCCGAAGAGCTGTCGCTCGGTATCAAGTCCCATGTCGAGGATGCGGAACGCTCGCTGACCAATCTAATCGTCAATACAAGCGAAACCATTCAGACGGGCGCTCGTTCTGCTAAACAGTCCCTGCTTTCGATTTCAACCGATGTGGGTGCCCAGCTTCAGCTGACGTCGACGGAGGTCGAGCGCGCCTTGACCACCGCCGGAACGGCCGCTGCCAGCTCCATCCTCAACAGCGCCCGCGAGGCGCAGACGACGCTGATCAACTCATCCGCAGAGACTGTAAGTCAGGCCAAATCCCTGTCAGCCGATATCGAGCGGACGCTAACCGCCGCTGGCGCCAACACGGCAGATTCAGTTCTCGCCGGCGCGCGCGCGGCGCAGAGCACGCTGGTCGCCGCGTCATCGGACGCCGCAAATCAAGTGAAATCGCTCGCGAGCGATATCGAACGCACGCTCACGACTGTCGGGTCCGACGTTGAGCGCATGCTGTCCGCCACCGGCACGTCGGCCGCGGACACTGTCCTGTCGAGTGCGAGGGAGGCCCAGACCACGCTCGTCAACGCTTCGGCCGACGCCGCAAATCAGGTCAAATCGCTCGGAAGCGACATTGAGCGAACATTGACAACAGCGAGCGTTGATACCTCCGCCGCCATTCTCAACAGCGCACGCGAAGCCCAGAGCACCCTCACCACCACGTCGGCAGAGGCCGTAAGTCAGGTCAAGTTGCTTGCAAGCGACATCGAGCAGACATTGACGACAGTGAGCGCCGGCACCGCCGCCGCCATTCTCAACAGCGCACGCGAAGCCCAGAGCACCCTCACCACCACGTCGGCCGATACCGCAAGCCAGGTCAAATCGCTCGCAAGCGACATCGAGCGGACATTGACGACAGTAAGCGCCGATACCGCCGCCGCCATTCTCAACAGCGCACGCGAAGCCCATAACACCCTCACCACCACTTCGGCCGATACCGTAAGCCAGGTCAAATCGCTTACGAACGAGATCGAACAGACGTTGACGACGGTAGGCGCTGAGACCGCCGCCGCGCTTCTCGGCAGTGCACGTCAGGCCCAGAGCACGCTGACCACCGCTTCCGCCGACTCTGCCAATCAGATCAAAGTGATCTCGTCGGATATCGAACGCACCCTCCACGCAGCCGCGGCAAATACCACCGAGATCATTCAGGCGAGTGCGCAAAATGCACAAACCGCCCTTGTCTCGGCGTCGAACGAAGTCAGCATGAAGGTCAAGTCGGCCTCGACCGACGCCGAGCGCTTGATCTTCTCGGCCAGCGGCGGCTTCGGCGCGATGATCACCGGTAAAACGGACGAAATCGTCAATTACGTTCAGCAGCAGACGGATCGTCTCTCACAGGTTCTCGACACCAAACGGGGATCTCTGATCGAAGCTCTCGGGAGCAAGGCCGATCAACTCAACTCCGATATCGGCCGCGTTACCGGCGACGCCCTCAAGTCGATCGAAGCCAGAGGCCAGGCATTCTCGCAATCGATCGCGGCGAATGGCTCTGACGTGGTCCGCACAATCACCAACGCAGGTGAGCTAGCAACGGCCGCGGTCAGCAAATCATTGAAGGATCTCGAGGAGGCATCCCACTCCGCCATCGATCAGTCCCGGCAAGCATCCATCGCGGCCGTCACCGAGATGCAGGAGACCAGCAAGATATTGCGCACGGATACAGTTGCGCTGTTTGAGCGGCTGCGCGAGGGCAATATTCTTCTTCAGGAGGTTCTCACCGGAGCGCACGAAAATCTCAATTCACTGGAGCGCACGCTCGTCACACGCGTCGCCGATTTCGTCACTACGATGAGGGATGTCACCTCGCAGAGCGGCCTCGCGACTCAGACACTCGAAGATCAATTGACGTTGTTCAACACCAAAACCTCGAAGGCTCTCGATGATCTTGGCAGCTTGTCCGCCGAGTTTGAGAATCACGGAAAAATTTTGGTCGAAGCTACAGCGCGAGTCGAACAGAGCAACCGAAGCGCCACCTCCTCCGTCGAGGAGCGTAAGTCGGCGCTGGAATCACTCGTGACAACAATCGATTTGCGGACGACCGACTTCGACCAACGGCTGACGCGTTTTACGAGCTTGCTCGATGAATCGCTCGCCGCCGCCGAAGAGCGCGCCCGCGATATCGCGCGGGTGGTGGCCGAAACCGCCGGCGCGGGATCTGCCGCGATCAACCGTCAGTTTGAGGCCGTTCGGGCTACGGCCGAGGAAGAACGCCGACTGACATCAGAATCGATGAGCGAGATTTGCAAGAAGGCGAGCCAGGAAGCTGAATCGATGCTCAGGCAGTCCGCCGACAGGTTCGCCGCGTTGGTGCAGAGCATGAAGCAGATGTCGGCCGAGATGCATTCCGAGCTGGAGGCGACGCGCGGCGAGCTTCGTCGCGGCGTGCTCGAGATGCCGCAAGAGGCGGCGGAGAGCACCGCTCAGATGCGCAAAGTGATCGTGGACCAGATCGAAGCGCTTGCCGAACTCAACCGGATCGTCGCGCGCCATGGCCATGGGTTCGACGTCGTCAGCAGCGGCAGCTCGCAGCGCGAGGAAGAGCCAATGATGGCGGCCGCTGCCAGCCGGAGCGCGGCAACGGCACGCCCTGCGGCACGTATGCGTGACAACGGCAGTGCATCGAACCTGCCGACACCGGACCTTGGCATTCAGTCAGCTCGCCGCACCGATCAGCCAGCCAAACCGCCAGGCGCTGACGATGAGGGTGACGGTTGGCTTTCGGATTTGCTGAACCGCGCCGATACCGGAAGCGGCGACATTCCACGCGGACGACCAGCGCCGCCGGCTGCGCCCGTAAATCCTCTGGATTCACTGTCGCTCGATATCGGCCGCCTGATGGACCGCAAGCTTGTCGGCGAGATGTGGGACCGCTATCAGCGTGGCGAACGCAAGGCCTTCACTAAGCGGCTCTACACGCCGGGAGGTCAAAAAGCCTTTGACGAGGTGGCCCGCAAATACCGTACGGACCGCACTTTCAAACAGACGGCGGATCGCTACATTGCCGAATTTGAACGGTTGCTGGACGAGGTCGCACGCGACGAGCGAGAACCCTCGGCAATAAGCGACCATCTGACATCAGAGACCGGGTTGGTCTATACCTTGCTCGCGCATGCAGCGGGGCGGCTCGCATAGCGCTTCACCGGCTGAAAAACGGAGGCTTAAACCTCCGTTTCTTGGCTTTTGATACCCACGAAGACCAGATCGCATCCGGAATATCGCAGCCCTTTCAATTCAAGGGGTCGCAGCGGGCACAAGATCACGCTACGCAGCATGCTCCTTCCGCCCCTTTAGAAGGCCAGCCGACAGCGCGGGAGCCGTGCGTTGCCCCCAAACGTTGGCCAGCGCCAGACCGGTCGCCTTGCGCAACTGGGTTCAGTGTGGGATCGTCTGCCGCCATTCGTTCCGCGGATTGGTCTCTGCCGACATGAAGCGGAACGTCAACATGGGGTCGCTGGCTCGCGGATTTATCCCTCCCAACGTGACCGGCTTGCGTTGCATTCGGACCTGTCAATTTGGAAATGTTGTCGAACGACGCAATCACGCTTCAGTGCCGCATCGAACGCTGGCCGATCGCCGGGAGTTTCACGATCAGCCGCGGTGCCAAGACCGAAGCCGTCGTGGTCGTCGCCGAAATCAGCCGGAGTGGCCACACTGGACGCGGGGAATGCGTCCCATACGCTCGTTATGGGGAGACACCGGAAGGGGTTCTGGCTGCCATCCATGGGATGCAGAAGCCTCTCGCAGCAGGCCTGGATCGCCAATCACTCGCGTCCGCCATGCCAGCTGGCGCGGCGCGGAACGCACTGGACTGCGCGCTCTGGGATCTCGAGGCTAAATGCAGCGGCCGGCGGATATGGACATTACTGGATCGTTCGGCGCCCTCTCCTCGCTCCACGGCCTACACAATCTCACTCGGCTCGCCTGAGACGATGGCGGCAGCGACCGCCAAAGCCGCGCATCGGCCCCTCCTCAAGATCAAACTTGGTGGCGACGGCGATCCCCAGCGCATAGCCGCTGTGCGCAAACAGGCTCGCGAATCGGAACTGATCGTCGACGCCAACGAAGCATGGACGCTTCATAATCTCGAGCGGAACCTGGCGGCTTGCGAGGCCGCCGGCGTCACGCTCGTCGAGCAACCCCTCCCCGCAGGGAGCGACGACGCGCTGGCACGCATTCGCAGACCCATTGCTGTCTGCGCTGATGAAAGCGTTCATGACCGGGCATCGCTCGACGGCCTTCGCGAACGCTACGACGCCATCAACATCAAGCTCGATAAGACCGGCGGTCTGACCGAAGCGCTGGCCATGGCGGATACGGCTCGCGCGTTGCGTTTCGAAATCATGATCGGGTGCATGGTCGCAACTTCGCTGTCGATGGCGCCCGCCATGCTGATCGCGCAGCAAGCCCGCTTCATCGACCTCGATGGTCCGCTGTTGCTGGCAGACGACCGTGACAACGGTCTTCGCTACGACGGCAGCACGGTCTATCCGCCGGACGCGGCGCTCTGGGGCTGATCCCGCTGTTCTCACGGAACGTTCTTAGGAATGGTGCGCCGGCAAGCTCACGAGTGACCACGAACCACCTGCCCTCCAGAACGCGGCGAATGGGGGATTTCTGATTCGGATTGCGTCAATTCAATTGCGATTCGGGCTGAATCGTGTTGATCGTTACAGCACGCGCAATGATTTACGCGACGAGTTTGCCATGGCCGATGAAGCTTTTGCCCTGTCGCCGATTTCCGCCAGCGCTGCGCCTCTCAGCGAGACCGACTTCGACGCCATTCGCGAAGCCTTTATGGAGACGTCGCGAGGCCGATGGTTTCTTGCCGAATATGCCAAGCGCAACCGCAGCGCCGACACTGCGATGGTGCTCGATGCCGTTGCGCGCATCGAGCAAACTATAGCGACTCAACAACAGGCAGCGCCTGCCGACACGTTGCCCAACACGCTCGCCGCGATCAGGAGAAGTCTCGTTGAGGCCAGAACCGCCACAATGGCGGCATTCGACAAGCGGATCATGAACGATGCACTCGTCCCGATTCAGAACGGTGTACGCATCATTCGTGAAATCTCATGGCGTTGGCGCGAGATCGGCGGGGACAGCCGTATTTGCGATATCCTCGAGTCGCAGGCCGGCGCGATCGAGAAAGCTCATTCACAGCTTGCCGCCAGAGACGACGTGGCCGTGCTGCATTCAGCGTTCAGTCTGATCGAGACAACGCTCGACGGGTTGTGGGACTCTCCGAGCTCGACGGCTTCCCCATCCCCGCTCAAAACCACGTCCCCGACGACGAACGACGAAGTCGTCGCCCCACCCGAGAAGGCGGCGTCTCACGAGCAGGCAATGGCGGAAGCTGCTGTCTTTGAGCCAGAAGCCGCCACCGCTACTGCGGGCGACGCGCCGGTCGCAGCCGCCTATGGAGCGACGACGGCAAACCATATCGAACGCGAACCCGCCGCCGAAGTGAGTGAACAGGACATAGCGCACGACGACGCCGTGCTCGACATGATCGCGCTCGAAATGGGAGTACCTGATTTCGAAGAACCCGCGACGAACGATGCTAATATTGACAGGCCCGAAACTGTCGAGCTAGCGCCAACTGCCGAGCCGATCGCAGACAGCTCTGACGCGCGTATTGATTCCGAGGCCGAGTCAACGCCCGAGATTGCCGCACCACCTTCACTCGGTGTCTCGCTGCTGGAGAGCGGAATCGTCCCGCGAATCACGCCGCGCTCCGATCCGATGGCTCCGTTCAGGCGCATGACTCAAGCGGAAAAGATCGCGTTCTTTTCCTGACCATCCGTCTCCCATTGCAGCTTTGCAAGATCAGGCGACGAAACGCGGGTTGGCGATGTGAGAACTTGCCGTTCTCGTCTCAGCTGCGCAAGCCTCAACTATATTGGTGACGAAAGCGCGGGCTGACTTCTCCCATGTCCGGCTAGCGGCAAACTCAAGGCAGGCCTCGGGCGCGATTTTCAGCGCCGCCAGGGACGCCGATCGTAAATCCTCGTCGAGGACGCCGACGGGAGTATCACCGATGACATCGCGCGGGCCGGCCGCAGGGAAGGCCGCGACCGGAACGCCGCTCGCCAGCGCCTCGAGAAGGACGAGGCCGAACGTATCGGTGCGACTCGGGAACACAAACACGTCGGCGGCGGCATATGTTGCTGCCAGTTGTTCGCCTGCTCTCGCGCCGAGAAAGACCGCGTCCGGATAGGTCCGCTCGAGCGTTGCGCGAGCCGGTCCATCGCCAACGACAACCTTGGTGCCGGGTAGATCGAGGCCGAGAAACGCATCGAGATTTTTCTCGACCGCAATGCGTCCGACCGACAGAAAAATCGGGCGCGGCAGGCGGAGATCGGTCTCCCGCGGATGAAACAAGCCGACGTCGACGCCCCGCGGCCACAGCACCACATTGCGGAAGCCACGCTGGCGCAACTCGTCCGCAAGCGCTGGGGTTGCTGCCATAACCGCTCGGCTGGCACTATGAAACCAGCGTAGCGCGGCCCATATCCAGGCTTCGGGGATCGGCGCCCGCGCCGAAATGTAATCCGGAAAACGGGTATGGAAGCTCGTCGTGAACGGCCTTGCATGCTTGCGACAATAGCGACGCACCAAAAGGCCGATCGGCCCCTCGGTCGCGATGTGAATGCTGTCGGGATTGGCCTCTGCGATCAGCGCGGCAATCCTGGTCGGCTCGGGCAGTGCGACGCGAATTCCAGGATAACCCGGCAGCGCAACAGTCCGGAACGACTCCGGGGTCAGGAAGCGGATATCGACGCCAAACGGCTTGGCGGCGGCGGCAGTCATCGTCAGTGTCCGCACTACGCCATTGATCTGCGGATGCCAGGCGTCGGTAGCGATCAGTATACGCATCTACGCCGCACGCGCGCTTATAGGTACCACAGACGGCGAATGGCGCAACGGATCGGCCCATGTGATGATCTCAAATCGACCGTCCTCATGTTCGGCAAGCGCGGTGCAACTCTCCACCCAGTCGCCGCAGTTCATGTAGCGGATGCCCTGCTCGTCGCGGATCGTGGCGTGGTGAATATGGCCGCAGATCACGCCGTCGGCACCGTGACGACGCGCCTCGCCGGCCAGCGTCTGCTCGAACGCGCCGATGTAGTTCACCGCGTTCTTGACCTTGAATTTCGCCCATTTCGATAGCGACCAGTACGGGAATCCGAACGAGCGGCGGAACGCGTTGACAATGCGATTGGCCCGGATGGCGAAGTCATAGGCTTTGTCGCCGAGGTGGGCGAGCCACCGTGCGTTCTGAACCACCAAGTCGAAGATATCGCCATGGATAACGAGATAGCTCCGCCCGTCTGCGCCGTTATGAATCGCGTTCTCGACGACCTCGATGCCACCGAAATGCGTCCCGTAATAGGACCGAAGGAACTCGTCGTGGTTGCCGGGCACGTAAATGACTGTCGTGCCTTTGCGCGCCTTGCGCAGCATTTTCTGGACGAGGTCGTTATGCGATTGCGGCCAGTACCAGCTCGACTTCAGCGCCCAGCCATCGATGATATCGCCGACGAGATAAATCGTCTCTGCATCGTGATACTTGAGGAAGTCCAGCAGCTGGCCGGCCTGAGAGCCGCCCGCACCCAGATGAACGTCGGAGATGAACAGAGCCCGGAAACGGCGATCTGGATTACCTTCATTCATCGCGTCGCTGCCCATGGTAGCGCAGCTACCATGCCGTCATGACAGAGCGATGACGGACACAACCCGACGGCGACACCATCAGCCGCGATCGAACCCGTGAAAATGATGAACAGGTCCATGGCCGCGACCGACGTTTAGCCGGTCGGCGGCTGCGATCGCCGCCGTGATGTAATCTTTCGCTTTGCGCACGGCGGTTTCCATGCCGTCGCCTTTGGCCAGACCTGCAGCGATAGCCGACGACAGCGAACAGCCAGTGCCGTGGGTATTTTTCGTGGTGGCACGCGGAGCGGCAAGCTGAAGCGTTCCTTGGCGGGTGACAAGATAGTCGATGCTTTCGGGACCATGCATGTGCCCGCCTTTGATCAAGACCGCAGCACAGCCCAGCTCTAGCAACCGCTGGCCCTGCCGCACGATATCGCTTTCGCTCTCGGCAACGGGTTCGTCGAGCAGCATTGCGGCCTCCGGCAGGTTTGGCGTCATCAGTTGCGCTCGCGGAGCAAGTTTTCTCCGTAATGCCTCAACCGCATCAAACTCCAGCAGGCGGGCCCCCGAAGTCGCGACCATCACTGGATCGAGCACCACATGCGCAGGCTTCCAGCGCAACAAGCCGGCGACGATGGCATCGATGGTGGCGGCTTGAGCAACCATCCCGATCTTAAGGGCTCCGACATCGAGATCGCTGAATACCGCGTCGATTTGCGCGGTCACGAAATGCACCGGAACGTGGTGGATTCCCATGACGCCTTGCGTGTTCTGCGCAGTCAGCGCCGTAAGGACGGACGCCCCATAGACGCCAAGCGCGGCGAATGTCTTGAGGTCGGCCTGGATTCCCGCGCCGCCGCTGGAGTCGGAGCCAGCGATGGTCACGGCGATAGGGACTGTCATCGTCTTCTCACGTAAAGCCATCAAATCAAGCCAGCATAGTCAGCGCGGCCCGACGGGGATAGGCGGCAGGATTAGCCAGCAGGCGCAGTCGCGGCGTGCTTTCTCAAGCGTGACCGGTGTTCTCCCGACCTGAAATCGTTATATTGGAGCTTCGTCCTTCCGGAGATACGCGATGGTTCCTTTCTTCGTCCAATTTAAGTGCAAGCTTGGCCAATCCTATGCCGTCGCCAACACTCTCGCCGAAGCTGAGATCGCCTCCGAGATTTATTCCACCGCCGGCGACTACGACCTGCTGGCGAAGTTCTATGTCGATAACGACACCGATATCGGTCACTTCGTCAACGAAAAGGTACAGGTCATTCCCGGCATTCAGGACACCCACACGATTATTACTTTCAAGGCGTTCGGATCGAAGTAGCTGCTGCCGGTATCGGGAACAAACTGCGGAAAGCCTCGTTTGAATTTGCGCCAACTCTGAACTCGATGAGGAGAAAACGATGAAAACCGCCGGGATTTCTCTCGCCACCCTCACCCTCGCCGCTGCTATCACGTTCGCGGGTCAAGCCTCCGCTGAACAACTGAAAGCAACCCTGAACGGCGCATCCGAAGTGCCCGCCAATACCAGCAAGGGCACCGGAACGGTCGATGCGAATTACGATCCCACGTCCAAAAAATTGACGTGGAAACTGATCTATTCGGGTCTCACCGGTCCGGTGACGGCCGCCCATTTCCATGGCCCGGCAGCCGTCGGCGAGAATGCGGGCATTGCAGTTACGATCCCCGACGCGACGTCCAGCCCGGCCGACGGCAGCGCCACGCTGACCGACACGCAAGCCGCCGACCTCCTTGCCGGCAAGTATTATGTCAACGTCCACACCGCAGCCCATCCTGGCGGCGAAATCCGGGGTCAGGTCACGAAGTAGGCTTCCGACTCGACCGTCTTCACCGGCCCCGCTGAGCGTTCCGGATCGCCGTCCAGACTCGTTCGGGCGTCGCTGGCATGTCGATGTGGTCGATCCTGTACTCCCGCCACAGGCCATCGATGATGGCATTGACCACTGCTGGGCAGGAGCCGATGGCGCCTGCTTCACCCGCTCCCTTGATCCCGAGAGGATTGGTGGCGCACGGGACGTTGTGAGTTTCGAAGGCGATTGAGACGCCGTCGGCAGCGCGCGGCAGCGCGTAATCCATCAACGTGCCGGTGACGAGCTGTCCGTCCTCATTATAGACCGCGTGTTCCATCAACGCTTGGCCGATGCCCTGCATGGTGCCGCCATGGATCTGCCCCGCAAGCAGCAGCGGATTCAACGTCACGCCGAAGTCGTCGACGACCACGTAATTCACAAGCTCGATCTTTCCGGTCGCCGGATCGATTTCGACTTCGACGAGATGGGTTCCGTTCGGGTATGTGCCGTCGGCGCTGCTGAAACTCTCGTCGGCCGTCAGCTTCGATGGATCGGCGCGCTTTGCAAGATCGGCCAAGGAGACGGAGCGGTCCGTACCGGCGATACGGATCGAACCGTCGCTAATCTCGAGATCGGCCGCGCTGGTTTCGAGCGCCTCGGATGCGATCTCGCGGAGCTTCGCGCCGAGCTTTCTGGTCGCCCGCTCGACGCTGACGCCGCCGGACGGAATCGAACTCGACCCTCCGGTGCCGAGACCGGTAGCGACCACATCGGTGTCGCCCTGCATCAGGTGAACCCGTTCGGGAGGTATCCCAAACTGATCGGCGATGATCTGCGCATAGGCGGTGGCGTGGCCCTGCCCGGTTGATTGCGTACCGATCAACACGGTGACGTCACCATTGGCATCAAGCCGTACGTCCGCCCGCTCGCGTCCCATGGTGCCGCAAACCTCGACATAGGTTGCCAAACCGATACCGCGAACAAAACCCCGCTTTTTCGCCGCTTCGGCCCGCTTGGGAAATTCCTGCCATTTCGCGATCTCGATCGCGCGCTTCATGTGCGTCGCGAAATCGCCGGAGTCATAGATCTTGCCCGTCGCGGTCCTGTACGGCATCGCTTCCGGTGAAATGAAGTTCTTGCGCCGGATCGCGTCCGGCGTCATTCCGATCTTGCGCGCAGCTGCATCGACCAACCGCTCAACAACATAGGCTGCCTCGGGCCGGCCCGCACCTCGATAGGCATCGACCGGCACGGTGTTGGTGAACACGGCGCGGACGCGGCAATGAAACGCCTGGATATCATAGAGGCCCGGCAGCATCCCGGCTCCGCTATATGGAATGTCCGGACCGAAGGTCGAGAGATAAGCTCCCATATCTCCCATCAGATCGACGTCCATGCCGAGGAACCTGCCGTCGTGAGCCAGCGCCATGCGCGCGGTCGTGACGTTGTCGCGCCCCTGCGAGTCGCCAACGAAATGGTCCGACCTCTCTGCCGTCCATTTGATCGTTCTGTGAAGTTTTTTCGAGGCGACCGCGATCAACGCGTATTCGCGATAAGGAAACAGCTTGGTGCCGAATCCGCCGCCGACATCGGGACAGATCACGCGCATCTTTTCCATCGGTATCTTCAGCACGGACCGGCAAAGGATCTCACGCAGGCGATGGCTGCCCTGACTGCCGACCGTCAGCGTCAGATGATCGCGTCCCGCGTCATATTCGCAGACTGCGGCGCGCGTCTCCATAAAGTTGGTGACGACGCGCGGATTGACGATCGAAATCTCGGCAACGGCATGCGCCCCGGCGAAGGCGGCATCGGCCGCCTTCTTGTCGCCGAGCGAAACGTCGAACAAAACGTTGCCGGCGTTATCCGGCCAGACCTGAGGCGCGCCATCTTTCACGGCGTTGGCGACGCCAACAACCGAGGCAAGCGGCGTCCATCCGACCTCGATCGCCTCGATCGCGTCGCGTGCGTGCTCGACCGTATCGGCGACAACGAAAGCGATGGCATCACCGACATGCCGCACCTCGTCCTTCGGCAGAATGGGATACGGCGGCGCGGTGAAGGGTTGGTCAGGCAAACTGAACTGGCAGGGCAAGCCTCCGAGATCGTCGACATCGTCTGCAGTGAGAATCAGGGCAACCCCCGCCAAGCCACGAGCGCGCGAGGCATCGATCCTGTACGTCGCATGAGCATGCGGTGAGCGCAGCATCAGCGCGTGCAGCGTATCGGACGGCGTGTGATCGTCGGTATAGCGCCCCTTGCCGCGAATAAGGGCATCATCTTCCCGGCGCCGAACGCTTTGGCCTATGCCGAACTTTACGGGAGCCATGGGATCTCCAGCTATGTTCCCGGATTACCGAGATACTGCAGCGGAACAATACCGAGCGCAATACTCGAGCAACTGTCGGAATCGGAGACTAGACCCGCACCAACGACCTCAACCAGCGCGGACCGAACAGCAGCAAAATCGCGCCGGCATAAACGAGGGTTCCGACGATCATCAGCAATCCAAGCACCGCTTCGTCGCGCATCGCGCTCCAGTCCGCAAACTGTCCGGAGGCGAAGCGCGCGGTGAGCCACAGCGCCGCTGCGAGCACCGCGCCCGCGATCAGAAATTTGACGAGCGAGACTCGTAACACCCGATCGACCTCGAAGTATCCTGCCCGCATCGCAAATCCGATCACGAGCAGAAGATTGATCCAGGCCCCGACCGCAGTGGCGAGCGCCAGACCGACCTGCGCCAGCGAGCCCATCAATGCCACCTTGAGCACGAGATTGACTCCGAGCCCGGTGAGCGATGCTTTCACCGGAGTCGCAGTATTCTTGCGCGCGTAGAACGTGGCGACCGCGCTGCGGATCAGAACGAAGGGGATGAGGCCCACCGCGTAGGCTGCAAGCGTCGCGCCGGCCGCCGCCGCATCCGCCGCGGAGAAAGCGCCGCGCGCGAACATCGCCCGCATGACCACATCGGGGGTGGTCAGAAAGGCGACCACGAACGGCACCGAAAACAGCAACGTGAAATCGAACGCCCGGCGCTGCGATGCCGTTGCACCTGCAAGATCACCGTTTGTGATCCGCCGCGACATTTCCGGCAGCAGCACGGTGCCGATGGCGATACCGATCACCCCGATCGGCAATTGATTAAGCCGATCGGCGTAATACAGCGCCGACAGCGCGCCGACCGGGAGAAAGGTGGCGATGATAGTATCGGCAAACATCGCCAGTTGCGTTCCCATGGAGCCCACGGTTGCAGGTCCGAGCGCGCGAAAGAAACCACGCACGTCGGCGTCGAGCGTTGGACGTGTCAGCCGCGGCATCAGGCCGTGACGCGCGGCGTCGGCCGCCAATAAAAAATATTGCAGGAAACCCGAGAGCAACAGGCCCCAGGCCGCCGCGTGTCCGGCGCTCGGAAAAAAGGCCGCGAGCGCCAACGCCAACATCATCGACAGATTAAGGAAGATCGGCGCCGCGGCCGCGCTGGCAAAGCGGTGCACGACGTTCAGCATTCCGCCGTACAGCGTCACCAGCGTGATCAGAAGAAGGTAAGGAAAGGTGATCCGGGTCAGCGAAATGGCGAGCTCGCCGCGTATCGGGTCATCAGCGAAGCCGGGTGCCAATAATGCGATGACCTGCGGCATGAACAGCCATGCGACCACCAGCAAAATCACCTGCGACAGCAACAGCAGGGTAAAGATGCGGCTGGCGAACAATTTTGCAGAAGCCGGGCCGCTGGCGGAGACATGCGCGTAAGCAGGCACGAACGCAGCGTTGAAAGCGCCTTCGGCAAAAATCGCCCGGAAATGATTCGGCAAACGCAGCGCTACGAAGAAAGCATCCGCGACCGGCCCCGCGCCAAGGATTGCCGCGAGCATGATGTCGCGCGCAAACCCCGTCAGCCGCGAGAGCAGCGTATATCCGCCGACGGTGAAAATACGTCCAAGCATCCGGCGTTTCTACAGGATCGCCTTGCGGCGCAAAACGGCGAAATCAGTTCGCAAGCGCGGCGCGCGCAGTCTCGATGATCCGGTCTTGGGTCGATGCATCCAGATAGGGATGCATCGGCAGGCTGATGACCTCGGTCGACAGCTTTTCGCTGACGGCAAGGCCGCCGACGGCGACCGGGAAACTTCGGTAGGCGGTCTGCTGATGCAGCGACTTCGGATAGTAGACCACGGTCGGAATGCCCTGCGCCTTTAGCGTCGATGCCAGCGCCTCACGGCCCCCATTCGGCAGCCGGATGGTGTACTGCGCCCATACCGAGGTGCAATCCGATGCGACGCGCGGCACGATCGCAACCTGCCCGAGCCCTTCATTGTAGCGCCTGGCAACTGCATCCCGCGCCGCAATCTCGTCAGGGAATATCTTGAGCTTTTCGATCAAGACCGCCGCCTGCACAGTATCGATGCGGCCCGTGAGACCCAGCCTCACGTTGTCGTACTTGTCAGATCCCTGACCATGCACACGCACGCTGCGCAACGTTTCCGCCAGTTCGGCATCATCGGTGAAGATCGCTCCACCGTCGCCATAGCAGCCGAGCGGCTTGGCGGGGAAGAAACTGGTCGCGGTCGCAAGGCCGAACGTACCCAACCGCCGGCCCTTGTAGGTCGCGCCAAAACTTTGCGCGGCGTCGTCCAAAACGAACAGATTCTCGGCCGCAGCAACCGCCGCAATCGCATCATGATCGGCGGGCTGACCAAACAGGTCGACGGGGATGATAGCCCGGGGCTTGAGACCCTGCTTTTTCGCGACGGCGATACCATTCTTGAGCGAAGCGATGTCGATATTGAAGGTTGTCTCGTTAACATCGACAAACACGGGCGTCGCGCCGAGCAGCGCCACGACCTCGCCGGTCGCGCAGAATGTAAATGTCGGGCAGATCACCGCGTCGCCAGGGCCGACTTTCTTCGCCAGCAGCACCATCAACAGCGCATCCGTGCCACTCGCGCAGGCCACCACATGCTTCGCGCCGCTGAAAGCCGCAAGATCGGCCTCCAGACGTGCGACCTCGGGACCGTTGATGAACTGGCAGTGCGTCAGGACACGAGCTATCGCGTCATCGATACGTTTACCCAGGCGACGGCGCTGTTCGGCGACGTCGATGAATGAAATCGCCTGTGAAGGCATATGCTGCTGCATTCTGTGCTCCAGGCTATTAGCCGGCAGCGCGGCGCGCTGTCTGCACCGGCGGAGCGACGGGAGACTGGTCTTGCAGGCACTTGATCGCGATCGCGAGACTGGCGACGCCTTCGGCGCCACCCACGGCCGGAGCTTTGCCCGAACGCACCGCATCGACAAACGCGATCAGTTCAGCGCGCAGGGGTTCATCGTGGCCTACCGGAAGGTGCCGCATGGAGTAACTGCCGTCCGGCTGGAAACCGAAACATTCCGTGACCTGGCGAGTCAGCAGATCACCCATCACGTACTTGCCGCGGGTTGCGACCGTGACGTTGCGAGCCTTGAACGGCGTCAGCCAGTTCGTATTGATGTGCGCGAGCACGCCGGATGCGGTCCGGAACTGAAGCAGCGCGATATCTTCCCGCTCGGCGACCGCACAGGAGAGTTGGGGCTGGACGTCGACGATTTCGGATTCTGTAAACCAGCGGATCAGGTCGATGTCATGTACGGCGAGGTCGATCACAACACCAACATTCGACATGCGCGGCGGAAATGGCCCAACACGCGTGATCGCGATAGAGAGAATATCCTCGCCCCTAATCGCCTGCTTGATGGCGGCGACCGCCGGGTTGAAGCGCTCGACATGGCCGACCATCAGAGTCAAACCAGCACGGTGCGCTGCTGCGACGATCTTAAATCCCTCCTCAACCGTCGAGGCTATCGGCTTCTCGACCAGAACATGAACGCCGCGCGCGATACAAGCCAGCGCGAGTTCACAATGAAGGTGTGTCGGCGCAGCGATAGTCACCGCGTCGACGCCGGCGGCGAGTAGCTCATCGAATGTCCCGAAGGTTCGGCACCCGGTCATCTCGGCCGCGCGGGCACGATGCCCGGGCAAGGGGTCAACGATGCCGACGAGCCTGACGCCCGGAAGACCGGCCAGCACGCGGCCGTGATTGCTGCCCATGACGCCCGCGCCGATCACGCCGACGCGCAGCAAGCGCTCGGACGCTGCAGTTTTCAATGCAGGCGGCTTCAGTGCAGATGGCTTCAGTGCAGATGGCTTCAGTGCAGATGGCTTGGAACTCATCAAGTACCCCAAAAAAAGACAGCCTAGGCACCCCCGAACCCGACCGCGCGTTCTCCCTAGCACGCCATAACAAAAGAGGCGATTAGAGGAATAACAATCCCAACACGTTTTGATTCAAAGAATTACATAACATTGTGGCCGGCCGAACGAAGAACAACACCTTTGGATAGGGCAACAGTGTATCCACAGTGTGTCCACAGATTAGCCGATTCGGCGCCCGAGCCGTAGCTCAGTTTCGCCGATAATCATCCTCGATCCGGACGATATCGTCGTCGCCAAGATAGCTGCCGGTTTGCACTTCGATCAGTTCGAGGGGAATCTTGCCCGGGTTCTCCAGCCGGTGGACGGCTCCAATCGGGATATAGATCGATTCGTTCTCGTGCACGATCTTGACAACGTCATCGACCGTCACCCTCGCCGTGCCGCGCACCACGATCCAGTGCTCCGAGCGATGGTGATGTTTTTGCAGCGACAGCCGGTCGCCAGCCTTCACGGTAATGCGCTTGACCTGATGCCGC
The DNA here is from genome assembly GCF_049852135.1 of Nitrobacter sp. TKz-YC02. Lineage (NCBI taxonomy): Bacteria > Pseudomonadati > Pseudomonadota > Alphaproteobacteria > Hyphomicrobiales > Nitrobacteraceae > Nitrobacter > Nitrobacter sp. TKz-YC02. The sequence goes on along the minus strand of NZ_CP180728.1, from coordinate 1,258,126 downwards.
TCGCCCCTGTCGATCGACTGGTAAGCGCCCCAGGGCCTATGGACCCGCAGATGTTCTTCCGTGACCTGCGGCGCAAGGCCCTTCAACTTCGCCACCAGACGTTTCAGCCCGCTGGCGTCCTTCTGACGCGACACCAGCACGGCGTCCTGCGTCGCTACCACAACGAGATCGTCGACACCTTCCAGCGCGACCAGTGCTTTATCGGTCGCGACATTGCAGTTGCGGGAATCTTCGAACACGGCGATCCCCTGCGCCGCATTGCCCTGACCGTCCTTGTCCGACAACTCCCAAACCGCATGCCACGATCCGACGTCTGACCAGCCGCAATCAACCGGCACCACGGCCGCATGAGCGGTCTTTTCCATTACGGCGTAATCGATCGAAATTGCTTGCGCCCTCGAAAAGGCCTCCGGATCGAGCATGACAAAGCCAAGATCCCGGCCAGCATGGGATACCGCATCAGTCACCGCGGCGACGCTGTCCGGATCGACGTTGCGATATTCATCCAGAAGAACCGCTGCGCGGAACATGAAGTTGCCGCTGTTCCAGAGATACCCCGCCTCAAGGTAACCGGCGGCGGTTTGCGGATCGGGCTTTTCGACAAACGTCGTTACCACTCGCACCGCGCCCGCAATCGCCGCGCCAGGGTTGATATAACCGTATTCGGTCGCCGGCCGCTGTGGCCGAACGCCGAAAGTCACGATGCGGCCACCACTGGCGGCAGCTAATCCCTGGCGGCAGGCGGAGACAAACGCTTCGGTGTCGCGGACAACGTGATCTGCGGCGAGCGCGAGTACGACGGCTTCACTGTGACGCATCTGCGCGAAGATCGTCCCCGCAGCGATCGCCGGCCCCGAATCTCGCCGTGCCGGCTCCAGCAGAATGTCCGCTTCAAACCCGATCTCAGCGAGTTGTTCAAGCACCATGAAACGGTAGGCGGCGTTGGTGACAACGATCGGCCGCTCGAACAGCAAGGGATCGGACACTCGTCGCAGCGTATCCTGAAACGTCGAACGCGGCCCGAACAACGGCAGAAACTGCTTCGGACGCCCCTCCCGCGAGGCCGGCCACAGCCGGGTTCCCGCACCGCCGCACATGATGAGCGGGACGATACGCTCACTCACAGGACCATCTCCGTATGCTGATTTGTCCATCCCGATTCCGACGTTCGCAGACCCTTAGAGCATGATCCCGAAAAGTGGAAACCGGTTTTCGGATAAGATCATGTCAATCAAAAAGTTAAGGCCAGAGTCTGATTCAACGCAGTTGGATCAGACTCTGGCAGCCATCTTGATGCGAACCCGGATCAAAGGGACGAGGGAAGCCGTGCGATGAAAGGCACTCAATCGGATCACGCAAACCCCGACGGCCGCACTAATTGACCCGATGATAACGACAATACCAGGCTGCAAAACGATGAACACCATCTTCCAGTGAAGTAGAGGGACGGAAACCGACGTCACGGGCAAGATCATCGATGTCAGCAAATGTTGCCTGTACGTCGCCGGGTTGCATCGGCAGCAGTTCCTTTTGCACGGATCGTCCGAGAGCTTTCTCCAGCAGGGTGACGACGCTCATCAACTCTGCCGGCTTGTTGTTGCCGATATTATAGATTCGCCATGGAGCCGAACTGGTCCCTGCATCGGGGGCATCGCCCGACCAACTCGCATTAGCCTGTGGAGCATGATCGATCAGGCGGACAACGGCTTCCACCACGTCATCGACGTAGGTGAAATCCCGCTGCATGTTGCCATGATTGAACAGCTTGATCGGCTTCCCTCCCACGATCGCGTCGGCGAACTTGTAGAGCGCCATGTCCGGTCGGTACCACGGGCCATAGACCGTGAAGAAACGCAAGCCCGTCGTCGGAATCCGATAGAGGTGGCTATAGGCGTGCGCCATCAGCTCGTTCGACTTCTTCGTCGCCGCATAGAGGCTGACGGGGTGATCGACATTATCATGAACGGAAAAAGGAAGCTTTGTGTTTGCGCCGTAAACAGAGGACGATGAAGCAAACAGCAAGTGAGGACAGCAGCCGTGCCGACATCCTTCAAGGACATTCGCAAAAGCCGTGAGGTTGGAATCGACGTACGCATGGGGATTCTGCAATGAATAGCGAACGCCCGCCTGCGCTGCGAGATGGAGCACGACCGAAAGGCGATGTTCAGCGAACAATGCGGCCGTCGCCTCACGATTAGCCAGGTCGGCTTTGACAAAACGAAAGTGTGAATCCTTGCGCAAGATTTCGAGCCGGCCATCCTTGAGTGCAGGATCATAATAATCGTTGAGACTGTCAATGCCGACAACCCGATGCCCCTGCTTCAGGAGTCGGCCGACGACGTGAAATCCGATGAAGCCCGCCGCGCCGGTAACCAATATCGGATAATCCGACAATTTCACTCCTCAGGAACTGTGAGCCGCGGCCCACGGGGTAGCCCTGCCTCGTTATCCATGGCATCGCAGGGCCGCAATACCCTGCTGTGCACGACTATTGCCAGAGGCAATCCAAAACCATACCAAGACAAGAAGCCCACTTTATACCGAAGAGCCCGATGGCCAACTTAACCTCGGCACAGACAAGCGCAATGCGCCAAATTCTGCTTTCAACGGCAAAAATACTGATTTCGGCTGCCCTGCTCTACCTAGCGCTCCGCAAGGTCGATATCTCTGACCTCCTCTCGCGCCTTGGTTTCACCAGCGCCGGCTGGATCGCGCTCGCCATTGCCGTAACGCTATTGCAGGTATTCGCCAGCGCCATGCGGTGGCGTGAAATCAGCGCCGACTGCAACGCCAGCCTCTCGGTCGCACAGGCGGTGCGCTATTGCATGATCGGCTCGTTTTTCAACCAGACCCTACCTTCATCGATCGGCGGCGACGCCATGCGGCTCTGGCTGGTCGGACGTGGTCCGGCCGGTTGGCGAGCAGCGGCCTATTCGATCTTCGTCGACCGCGCGATTGGCCTGATTGCGCTTGCCCTGCTGATAGCCACGAGTCTACCGTGGAGTTACCGTCTGGTCGGCGATCCCCAAGGCCGGCTCGCATTGCTGTTCGTCGATCTTGTCGCGCTCGCAGCCGCCGGTGGTTTCCTGCTTCTCGGTAGATTGCATTGGCACTGGCTCGGACGTATCCGGGCCGTGCACCATCTTCGCGCCTGCTCGATCATCACGAACCGTGCCATCTTCAATCGAGAGCGCTGGTCGAAGATTGCGTTTCTGTCGCTGCTCATCCACATCCTCGCCGTCGTGATCGCATGGTGCGTTGTGAAGGCGATCGCCGCGCCAATCCTTTTCAGCGAGATTTTCTTGCTTGTCCCACCGGTCATGCTGATTACGATGCTGCCGATCTCGATAGCGGGCTGGGGCGTGCGCGAGGCGTCGATGGCACTGACTTTCGGATATGCCGGACTGGCGACTAGCGAAGGCGTCAATGTCTCGCTGCTGTACGGCGCGGTGTTTTTGGTCGTAGGCGCGCTCGGGGGACTCGTCTGGATTTTGAGCGGCGAAAGAAGTCAGAAAGGATCGCCCTCAATCGAGGGTGCCGAATAACGCAGCGGTTCATCGCGACATATCGGGCGCGAGAGGCGAGGTTTGCGCGGGATGCGCGCCGAACTCCGGCACGGCATCTTTCAGGATCGATCGGATCGCCAGCTTGTTCTCGCTCGCGACGGCTTCCTTTAGAACCGCGACCCACTCGCGAACCGTGTCCATCGGCGGCTCGTTCGGTTTTGCCGCCAAGATCCCCGGTAAGCCGATCTCGATCGTCGGCTCCTGGCTTGCAAACAGGATTTCGTTCAATCTTTCGCCCGGCCGCGCCCCGGTAAAAACAATCTCAATGTCGCTGTAAGGCTGCAGGCCGGACAGGCTGATCATGCGTTCGGCCAGATCGACGATCTTCACCGGCTGGCCCATATTCAGGACATACACCGAGACATCATGTCTTTCCGGCATCGCTGCATGGCTGGCCGCGGTAAGGACGAGATCGCAGGCTTCGCGGATCGTCATGAAGTATCGAACCATGTCCGGATGCGTGACTGTCACCGGACCGCCGGCTTCGATTTGCGCCTTGAACTTCGGCACCACCGATCCGTTCGACGCCAGCACGTTGCCGAAACGGACTGAAATCAGCCGCATCGGAACTTTGCCGTCCGCACGTGCCGCCAGTTCACGATCCAGCGCCTGACAATACATCTCGGCAAAACGTTTGGTCAGCCCGAGCATCGACACCGGCTCTATCGCCTTGTCGGTGGAGATCATCACCATGGATTCGGCACCCGATGCCAGCGCGGCATCGGCGACGTTGACTGAACCGAAAATGTTGGTCTTGACGCCCTCGCCCCAATCCCGCTCGAGAATGGGAACATGCTTGAGCGCAGCCGCATGAAACACGATGTCGGGCTTGAATTCGTTCATCAAGCGCATCAACCGCTCGCGATCACGAATGTCAGCAATGCGACCTTCCACCACAGCGGCTCGGCTCGTGGAGCTGAACTCCTCCACGATCGCATAAAGAGCAGGTTCAGAATTTTCGACGATCAACAGACGGCTCGCACCGAACGTCACGACACGTTTGCAGATTTCGGACCCGATCGATCCGCCGCCGCCGGTCACGACAACGGACTTGTTCTTGATCAGTCCTTCGAGCCGCTCATAGTCGATGGTACGGCTTGGGCGAAGCAGAAGATCTTCAACGGCAACCGGCGTCAGGCGCGGAATCTCCCCCCCCTCCCCAAGCGAGGGCAGCCGGCTTACCTTAAGGCCTAGTTTGCGGCCGTAAGCGAGAACCGTTTCCGGCTGGGCGTCGGGCTCGAACGCGGAGGGCGTCATGATGATGCGCTTGATTGACGTCTGCCTTTCCGCAAAATCCGTTATCACCTCCTCGAGTTGATCCACTCCACCAAGGACGGCAACACCGCGTATCGTCTGACCAATGTCAGCGGCCGACGGCGACAATAGGCAGACCGGTCGCAATTGCTTGACCGCGCCACTCTCGACCGAACGCAGGAGAATTTCGGCATCCGCGGCGCGTCCGACGATGATGGCTGGCGTTGCGTCGTCGGCCCTTACGTGAACAAGGGTCCGCTTGTAACGAAAATACCGATAGGTAAAGCGCGCAGCTGCAAGCAGAAATATCTGCAACAGCCAGTAAAGTATGATCGTCTTCTTTCCAAGAAAGAACGTACCATAAAGATTGGGAGCGATGATGACATAGTCGAAGACCAGGATGACGAATGCCAGAAGCGAGGACGCCTTGACGATATTGAGGGCGTCCACAAGGGAAATGAACCGCCATTTTGTTGTCGTCAGGTTAAAGACATAAAAGATAACGCAGCTGATGGCCAGGAAATAGGGCAGCGCTTTCAAGAGCAGTGGCAAACGCAGGGCAAAATCATGATCATCAAAACGGAAGTAACAGCTCACGAGCACCGCTGCCACGACCGTTATCAGGTCATGCAGCGCGATCAGAACATTTCGGGAAGTAAACTTTCGGCGCGGAGTCATGAGGCTTTGGTCCGGACAGTATAAGAAGCGAAAACACACCGGCCACTGCGGAGCAAGGCTCTCATGCTCGGCCTCCTGCGCGCTTCACCAGCGACGTCGTACTGAATCCTTTCAGAGTATCGATCAGAACGACCTCCCCGCCTCGTGCAGTAACTAGCTCCTGACCGACGACTTGCTCAAGAGAATAATCTCCGCCTTTGACGAGCACACTCGGCTGGATTCGCTCGATCAGGTTCATCGGCGTGTCCTCTTCGAAAATCACAACGAGATCGACAGCCTCGAGCGCAGCCAGAACTTCTGCGCGCGCCCGCTCATTCTGGATCGGACGGCCCTCGCCCTTCAGCCGCATCACGGACGCATCGCTGTTTAATCCCACGATCAGCCGGTCGCACGCAGCGCGCGCTCCGGTCAACACCTTGACGTGACCGGGATGCAGGATATCGAAACAGCCATTGGTGAAGCCAATTCGCAGACCTTGCTCACGCCACGCCGTCAGGTGTTGGTCAAGGTTGATCGTCGATTGTGCGATTTTCTCTTCGGCGGCCAGAGAGGCCGGCGGCAGAATATTGCGGCGCAGTTCCGCGAGTGTGACAATCGCGGTCCCGCTCTTGCCGACAGCGACGGCGGCTGCGGCGCTCGCTGTCCGCAGCGCGGTTTCCCAATCTGCGCCCGCGGCAAGCGAAACCGCGAGCGTGGCGACGACGGTATCGCCGGCGCCCGTCACGTCGCGAACCTTGACGGTGTGCGCGGGAACATGGATGACCTCGCCGTCACGCGGCACCAGCGTCATGCCGTGTTCGCTTTGCGTCACCAGCACGGCCTCGCCATCGACGAGCCGCATCATTTCGCGAGCCGCTGCCGCAATGCTCGGCTGATCGTCGGCGCGGGTGCGAGTCGCATCCGCAAACTCCTTGCGGTTCGGCGTGAGCAACGTCGCGCCGCGATAGATGTTGAAATTGGCGCTCTTCGGATCGACGATCACGCGCTTGCCAAGCCGGCGTGCGGCATCGATGACGTCGCGGATTACCCGCGCTGTCAACACTCCCTTGGCATAGTCAGACAACAATACGATGTCAGCGCGTGGCAGTTGCGGCAGAATGGCATCGATCAAGGTCTGCTCCACTGCCCCGGACACCGAAACGGCCATTTCCCAATCGGCTCGCAGCATGTGGGTCGAAAAATGCTCCGAAACAAAGCGGACCTTGCGCGTCGTCGGTCGCGCCGGATCCGAAATCAACAATGGTTCGATCAGGCGTTCCCGCGAAAGCGTGGCCCGGAGCCTCTCGCCTGCGTCATCCTCACCCGCCAATCCAACGAAGATGCAGCGCGCACCGAGCGCGGCGATATTGCGCGCCACATTGCCCGCCCCACCGACGTTGGTTTCGCTCCGCTGAACCGCGATGACCGGGGCGGGCGCCTCCGGCGAAATCCGCGAAATCTCGCCGTACACGAACTCGTCGAGCATGAGATCGCCGACACAGAGGACCGTCTGGCCGGAAAAGGCATTCGACAAGTCGTCAAAATCGATCATCAAAACCCTTCACCTGCTACTGGGGTCTGATGCAATCGCATCAACCAGACCCAAGCCCATCCTTCGGTCGAGCATGATCTTATCCGAAAACCGATTTCCACTTTTCGGGATCATGCTCCAGCGCGTCAGCGAAAGCGATCGTCGCGATCGAGATAGCCCTTGACATAGGCATCGACGGCTTCCTCCAAAGGCGTGAAGCCTCCGTTGTAACCAGCGCCTTGCAAGCGCTCGATATCCGCTTGCGTAAAATACTGGTAAGCACCGCGAATCTGTTCAGGCATATCGACGTATTCGATATTCGGCTTCGTGCCAAGCGAGGCATAGGCCGCCGTCATCAGATCGCGAAAGCTGCGCGCCTCACCAGTTCCCACATTCAAAAGACCGTTGACCGAAGGCGTCGCAAACAACCACATCATCACACGAACGACGTCGTCGACGTAAATGAAGTCGCGGCGCTGATCGCCATCGGCGATGCCTTCACGGTGCGACTTGAACAACTGCACCGGGCGGCAGCCTTTCACATCGCTGAAGCGGCGCGCCAGCACGCTCATCATGGAGCCTTTGTGATATTCATTCGGTCCGAACACGTTGAAGAACTTCAGACCAGCCCATTGCGGCGGCAGAGCACCCCCTTTGGCGGCGCGGTCCACAACGGCCATGTCGAACAGGTGTTTGCTCCAGCCGTAGAGATTCATCGGCCGGAGCGCTCGCAGCGCGGCCAACGATTGATCATCGCGAAAGCCCTGCGCGCCATCGCCGTAGGTTGACGCCGACGAGGCATAGATGAAAGGCGTTATGGTCGACGTGCACCAGTCGAGCAATCGGAGCGAAAGCCGGAAGTTGGTCTCGATGACAAGATCGCCATCGGTCGCGGTGGTTTCGGAGATCGCGCCGAGGTGAAAGACGGCGTCCAGACGACGGCCGTCCAGCCAACGCATCAATTCCTCGGGTGGAACGATATCCGCAAGCTGCCGCTTGGCGAGGTTACGCCATTTGCCGTCATGTCCCAGCACATCGCACACCGCCACATCGCTGCGACCGGCGTCGTTCAACGCGGCAACGAGATTGGATCCGATAAAACCGGCGCCCCCGGTCACCAGCAGCATGATGTCCCCGTCATGGATGTGCGACTCTTAATGGTAGTTCTAACATTTGCATCCCGGCGCAGCAGGCGTTCTTTGCAAATGTTAGAAGCAAGAGACCACCAGCAACCATAAGGTTTTCCAGTGGAGTTTTGAATTTGACATTCCCTTACCGGGTTTGCGGCAAAGTGGGTGGCGAATGTCAAATTCACCCCACTGGTTTGCCCCACTCCAGCCCGCGAGGCAACTTAGGTGGGCCTGCCGTGTGACGATCGGGCCGTGAAAAACAGCGCGCGAGATAACTTTACCTCACGGGTCGGAGCAGATACCGAGGACCGAACACCGATCCTGGATCGCGCATCGATCAAGATATGAAAACAGATTCACCATATGGACCGGAAATGGCCGACCCGGACGATACCCGGCCCATTCTGATCGTTCCCTACATGTGGATCGGCGACTTCGTGCGCGGCCACACGGTGGTGCGGGTGCTCAAACAGCGCTGGCCGAATCGACCGGTGGATATGCTGGTGACAACGCTCTGCGCGCCGCTGGTCGATTATATGCCCGGAGTGCGCGCTGGCGTGGTCTGGGACCTACCCCGCAGCCGGCTGGCACCGACGCAACAGTGGAGTCTCGCCCGGCAATTGCGCGCGCGGGGGTATGGAACAGCCTTCGTCATGCCGCGCACCTGGAAATCGGCGATCGCGCCCGCGCTGGCCGGCATCCCGGAACGGGTAGGTTTTGTCGGCGAAGCGCGTTTCGGGCTGCTCAACCGCTGGCGTTGGGGTGAAAGAGCCCTGCCCCGTATGATCGACAGGAAGGCGTCCTTGGCACTTCCCACCGGGGGGGCACGGCCGCCTGAATGGCCGGCACCACAGCTTCGGATATCCACCGAAGACGTCACCCGCTGGCGGCAGGCGCAGGGATTGGGCACAGGACCGGCGGTGGCGCTGGCACCCGGGGCGGTCGGCTCCAGTAAGCGCTGGACCTCCTACGCCGAGGCCGCCCGAATGCTGGCCGAGCGCAAAATCGACCTTTGGGTGATCGGCGGCCCCAATGAAAAAGCAATGGCGACCGAAATCACGGCAACCGGAGGCCCGCGGGTCCGGGATCTGACGGGTCACGACCTGCGAAACGGCATTCTGGCGATGGCGGGGGCCACCATTGCAATATCGAACGACTCCGGTCTGCTACACGTCGCGGCTGCGATCGGAACGCCGACACTGGGAATTTTCGGGCCGACCAGCCCCTATCACTGGGCGCCCTTGAACGGGCTCGCCGCGACGATTCAGGCGAAAACGCCTCTCCCGTGCCAACCATGCCATCGTCCGGTCTGCACCAGGAATGATCATCGTTGCATGCGCGATATCCCCGCAGCAGAGGTAATCGCGATCGCGGAACGGGTGCTGGCGGAGGCCGGAGCGCACGACGCACGTTGACGCTGCACGCCATGCTTGCGTGAGTATGACGCGCTCATTACCACTGCTATAGCGTTTGCGAGCGAAGTGGATACCGGTTCGCGTGAAGAAAACGCTTCAAAACAACAATCTAGAGCGTCGCTTCTGATTCAATCAGAAGCGAAAATGCGCTAGCCATCACGGTGACAAAGGTGCGTCTTGAGCCAGAACCCGATCGCAACCCATTTTCAGCAATCGCTGACGGCCCTCCAGCGCGCAGCCAATGACACGGCGCTGCTCGCAGTCGTAAGCGACATTGCTGTCACGATCATCGACGCGCTCCGTTCCGGAAATAAAGTGCTTCTGATCGGAAACGGCGGAAGCGCCGCCGACGCCCAACACATCGCCTCGGAAATCGTCGGGCGTTACAGGAAAGAACGGCCCGGCTACGCCGCCATCGCCCTGACGACCGATACGTCCGCTCTCACCGCTATCTCCAACGACTACGGCTTCGAGCAGATTTTCGCCCGGCAGATCGAGAGTCTGGGCCGACCTGGCGACGTGCTGCTGGCGCTGTCCACCTCGGGACGCTCCCCAAACATCCTCGCTGCCCTATCAGCCGCGCGACGGCTCGGACTTGTCACCGTCGGTTTTACCGGCCTCAAGGGGCAAAGCCTGCACGAGATCTGCGACCGCCTTCTCGTTGCGCCGAGCGACGACACCCCGGTGATCCAGCAGATCCACATGACCGCGGCTCACGCAATCTGCGATAACGTGGAGCACGCCCTGGTGGACGGAGCGGGCCGCAAGTGAGCGGAGCGGAGATCGCTCAGGCCGGCAAACCCGCCGCCTTCCTGGACCGTGATGGCGTCATCAATCATGACGACAGCTATATGGGTACGCGTGATCGCATTCGTTGGATGCCCGGCGTCGCTAGGGCGATCCAGCGGCTAAACGAGGCCGGCTATTTCGTTTTCATCTTCACCAATCAATCCGGTGTCGCGCGCGGCTTCTTCAGCGAGGATGATGTTCGTAATCTGCACCTGTGGATGCAGTCCCATCTCGCGTCGCAGGGCGCGCGGATCGACGACTTCAGGTATTGTCCGCACCACCCCGACGGCAGCGTCGCCGGATATCTGGAAGATCATCGCTGGCGCAAACCGAAGCCCGGCATGATTCTCGACCTGATGCAGCATTGGCCGGTGCGGCAGCACGGCAGCTTTGCCATCGGCGACCGCGAGAGCGATATCGAAGCCGCTGCCGGTGCAGGAATTCCGGGCTTCCTGTTTAGCGGCGGCGACCTCGACGCATTCGTCGCGCGGGTGCTTGCAGAGATATCCGGCACAATCACGCCACGTACCTAAGCCAGCAATCGCTCCGCGGCATCGATCACTTGCCCCGCGGAAGGCGGACCGTTCTTGCCGCCCAGGACCGCCATGCGGCCGCTGCCGACCGGCCCGGTCAGACCGGGATCGGTGCTGACATAAATGCCGACGAGCGGAACACGATACGCTGCCGCAAGATGCATCAGGCCGGTATCGACGCCGATCACCAACGCCGCATTGCCGATCATCTGCGCGGTCAGATCGAGAGTCTGGCGCGGCTGGACACGACTGCCCGCGATGTCTCCCGACAGCCGTTCGGATAACAGGCGTTCGGCCTCGGTACCCCACGGAAGCACGGTCTGCAATCCGTTCGCACTCAGCCAGCGGCCGGTTTCGATCCAGTCCTCCGCACGCCACGTTTTCGAGAGCCGGGAGGTGCCGTGAAGCAAGACTGCATAGGGCTGACCACCCATCCGCATGAACGGGAGCAGACCATAATCAACGTCGTGGGGGGACCGATATCCAAGCGACAGACCGGTCAGAATCCGGTTGCGCGTCACGGCGTGCAGGTCGCGCCCTACCGTGTGCCTGACGTCGTAGAATCGCGCGGCTAACGGTTCGCGGATGCTGCGACCGTCATAACCGTGGCGCTCGCCGCGCGCGACGCGCGCCATGATCGCCGAGCGGATCAGGCCCTGAGTATCGATCACCTTGTCGAACGATCGTTCGCGAAGCCTCGCCCGGAATTCGGCGATCTCGCGCCATGTGGCGCCAGCACCGAGTTGCGAACGCCAACGCCGCGTCGCGACAGGAATGATGTCGGCGACCGACGGGTGCAGCCGCACCAACGGCGCGAACGATTCCTCGACCAGCCACGTCAGCCGCAACTGCGGACATGCGCGCACGGCATCGACGATCGCCGGCATCTGATGCACGACGTCGCCGAGCGAGGATGTCTTGATGATGAGAATGTCGGTCATCGACGGCCGCAGCTGCTCAAAGAAAGACCGGTTCCCGTTACAGTTTGGCAACCATAATGTCGAATCCCGAGATCAGACGGACGAAATCTGGTCGTTCACAATCATGCTATACGGCAATTCCATTCTTTTGTGGGAGACTTCGGCGACCGCGGCCGAACTCGCCGCAAAGCTTGGCACAAAAGGAGCAGATATGACCGTGCTTGTCACCGGTGGAGCCGGCTACATCGGCAGTCATATGGTGCTCGCGCTGGCTGAGGCCGGCGAGAACGTCGTCGTGATCGACAACCTGTCCACTGGATTCTCGTCGGCGCTCCCCGAAGGCGTGCCGCTGTTCATCGGCGACGCCGGAGACGAAAATCTCGTCGAGAACGTCATCGCCCAGAACGGTATCGAAAGCATCATTCACTTTGCGGGTTCCGTGGTGGTGCCCGAGTCGATGCGCGATCCGCTCGCCTACTATCGTAACAACACGATGGCGACTCGTAGCCTTCTGAACGCCGCCGTCCGATGCGGGGTCAACCGCTTCATCTTTTCGTCGACCGCCGCAGTCTACGGCAATCCCGACCAAATGCCGGTCCCGGAAGAGGCGCCGACCCGGCCGCTCTCTCCTTACGGGTCGTCGAAGCTGATGACGGAGATCATGCTGCACGATGTCGCAACCGCACATGGCATGAGCTACGTAGTGCTGCGCTACTTCAATGTCGCGGGCGCCGACCCACAGGCGCGTATCGGCCTCTCGACCGCGGGCGCCACGCACCTGCTAAAAGTCGCAGTCGAAGCCGCGACCGGACAGCGCGCCAAGATCGACGTGTTCGGCACCGACTATCCGACGCCGGACGGAAGCTGCATTCGCGACTTCATCCATGTCAGCGATCTGGCGCAAGCCCATCGCGCCGCGCTAACTTATCTGCAAAACGGCGGCTGCTCGACCACGCTGAATTGCGGATATGGACGCGGCTATTCCGTTCTGGAAACGATCGAAGCGGTCCGCCGGGTCTGCGGCCGCAACTTCGCGGTTCACTATTCCGACCGCCGCCCTGGCGATATCATGACCATGATCGCCGACACGAGCCGGATTCGCACGGCGCTCGACTGGACGCCGCAATACGACGACCTCGCGACCATCGCCGCGCACGCGCTGGCGTGGGAAGAAAAGCTGGCGGGACGACAGGTCTCGGAGGCGCTCGCGGCATCAGCCTGACAAACCGGGCGAAACCCGGTTTTCGCTTGAAAAAGGCTGCTATTGCGGGCATTGAGTCGGAGCTTTCGCAATACCCCTGACGCGCGGGCAACCGCCGATTCACGGCGTCAACGGAACGCGATGACCGAACCTCCGAAGAAAATTACCGACGATCCCTATGGCGCGGCCGCTCTCATTCGTCGCCTGATCACGGAACAGGGCATGGCCTATTGGCGGCGCTACCTCGCCGCATTCGCGCTGATGGCCGTCTCCGCGGCGGCGACGGCGACCTCGGCCTACCTGCTCGGTGAAGTCATCAATCAGGCTTACGTGGACCGCAACGTGAGCGGCATCTTCATGCTGTCCACAGTGGTGCTCGTCATCTTCGTGGCCAAGGGCGCGGCGACCTACGGTCATTCCGTGATCCTGTCCCAAATCAGCAACGCGATCCTTGCCAATAATCAGCGCCGCTTGTTCGCCAAGCTGATGAGCGAGAGCATCGGCTATTTCTCGCAACGACATTCATCGGAATTTCTTGCGCGGCTCACGGCCGGCGCGACCTCGGTGACACAGGTGCTCAGCCTGCTGATCAACGCGGTGGGTCGCGATCTCCTGTCGTTAATCGGGCTGGTCACCGTGATGGTGATGCAGGATCCGTATATGTCGCTGTTTGGCGCGCTAGTGGCGCCGCCCGCGATGATCGTGCTGCGCAAGCTGGTGAAGCGCATCAAGGGACTGGCGCACAGCCAGTTCCATGGCACCGCCGACATCATGGAGACGATGCAGGAGTCGCTGCAAGGCATTCGGACCGTCAAGGCGTTCACGCTCGAACAGACCATGCGCGAACGGATCGACGCCAGCATCACCGCCGTCGAGCAGACCAACAACAACATGGCGCGGGTCTCCAACCGCGCCAGCCCGCTGATGGAAACGCTCGGCGGTTTCGCTATCGCCGGCGGGCTGATGTATGGCGGTTATCGCGTCGTCGCCATGGGCGCGACGCCAGGCCAGTTCTTTTCGTTCCTCGCAGCGTTTCTCTTGGCTTATGAGCCGGCCAAGCGGCTGGCCCGTCTCAACATCGAACTCAACAGCAGCCTGATCGGCGCGCGCAAGCTGATTGAAATCGTGGACAGCCCCGCCAGCGAGCCAGACGACAGTGACAAACCCGCTCTGCAATTGACTGACGCGCGCGTCGAACTGCGGGATGTCACGTTCGCCTATCGCGCCGATGAGCCCGTGCTCAAGCGCATGAGTTTCGTCGCCGAACCGGGCAAGATGACAGCACTGGTCGGCCCGTCGGGCGGCGGAAAATCCACCGTGCTGGCGCTCCTGCTGCGCCTGTATGAGGTCACCGACGGTGACATCCTGATCGATGGACAGGTCATCTCCGGCGTATCGCGCACATCGCTGCGCCAGCAGACTGCCTATGTCGGCCAGGACGTTTACCTATTCCGCGCCACCATCCGCGAGAACATCGCGTTCGGCCGCCCCGGCGCCAGCGAGGACGAGATCGTCGCGGCGGCGAAAGCCGCCTGCGCCCACGACTTCATCATGAACTTTCCGCTCGGCTACGATACCCCTGTGGGCGAGCACGGCACCCAGCTCTCCGGCGGGCAACGCCAACGCATCGCCGTGGCGCGCGCGCTCATCAAAGACGCGCCGATCATCCTGCTGGACGAGGCCACCGCCGCACTCGATTCGGAATCCGAAAAGCAGGTGCAGGAAGCGATCGAGCATCTGTGCCGCAATCGCACCACGATCGTGATCGCGCACCGCCTGCACACCATCATGCATGCCGACGCCATTCTTGTGGTCGAGAACGGCGAGATCGTCGAGCGCGGGCGCCACGACGACCTGCTGCGGAGCGGCGGACGCTATGCTTCGTTCTTCCGCCTGCAGCATCGCGAAACAGCGCCGCTGACGCTGACCCCTTTGAGCGCGTCGGCGTAAGCTCATTGCGATTGTCCGCAATGACGATCTCGTCGCGCCAGCGCAGGCAGAGCGGAGAGCCCGCATGAGCGTATCGCCATTCGTGATTCCACAGCCGCCCCAATCCGTCATTGCGGTCGCTGGCGAGGACAGATTTTTTCCAGTCCGCCGCATCTGGTGCGTCGGCCGCAACTATCTCGACCATATCCGCGAGTTGGGCCACGATGAGCGCGCGCCGCCGTTCTTCTTCGCCAAACACGCCGACATGATCGACGCTGACGGCGCGGTTATCCCCTATCCGCCCCTCACCCAGAATCTGCATCACGAAGTCGAACTGATCGTCGCGATGAAGAGCGGCGGCTTGCGCATCCCCGCCGACACCGCGCTCGATCACGTCTACGGCTACGCCGTCGGCATCGACCTCACCCGGCGCGACCTGCAAAACGCTGTGCGCGAAAAGAAGCAGCCCTGGGAGATCGCAAAATCGTTCGATCACGCCGCGCCCAGTGGCGCGCTGCAACCCGCCGCCAGGATCGGACATCCGTCGAAGGGCCACATTTGGCTCACGGTCAATGGCAGGGAAACCCAATCCGGAGATCTCGCGCAGATGATCTGGAATGTGCCGGAGATCATCGCGCAGCTCTCGCAACAGGTCGCGCTTGACGCCGGCGACATCATCATGACCGGCACGCCAGCCGGCGTCTCCCCCCTTCAGCCGGGCGACCACGTCGAATGCGGCTGCGACGGCGTCGGTACGCTGACAGTGACGATCGGCCAGCCAGCAGCTTGAGCGCCATCACGTCCTCGACGCACCACTCGGGGAATCGCTTATCCCTCGATCAGTTGCAGCCACTCGTCTTCCGAAATCACCTTCACGCCGAACTTCTCGGCGTCCTTGAGTTTTGAGCCAGCTCCGGGACCAGCGACGACAAGATCGGTCTTTTTCGACACCGAGCTGGAAGTTTTCGCGCCCATCCGCTCAGCCGATGCCTTGGCCTCGTCGCGCGTGAATTTTTCCAGCGAACCCGTGAACACAACGGTCTTGCCGGCCACGGCCGAGTCGCTGCGGGCCTGCGCGACCGGCAGCACCTCGATCTCAGCGAGCAGATCGTTCAGTGCCCTGACGTTGCGCGTCTCAGCGAAGAACTCGACCACCGCGTCGGCGACGATATCGCCGATGCCTCCGATGTTGTTGAGGTCGGCATAGGCATCCGACCCGTTGCCTTCCTCCGTCTGCGCCGCGGCCGCTTCCGCCATGGCGGATCGAAAATTTTCGATACTGCCGTAATGCCGCGCCAGCAGTTTAGCGTTGCCCTCACCGACATGGCGGATGCCGAGCGCGAAGATCAACCGGTTCAGTTCGATCTTGCGGCGAGCGTCGATCGCAGCGAACAGGTTGCGCACTGAAACATCGCCATAGCCCTCGCGATCACTCAGTTTTTTCGCTGCGCGTGCGTCGCGCTTCTGCAACGTGAAAATGTCGACCGGATGCATGATGAGGCCGTCGTCATAGAATTCCTGGATTTGCTTTTCGCCGAGACCGTCGATGTCGAAGGCAAGACGCGAGACGAAATGCTTGAGACGCTCCACCGCCTGCGCCGGGCAGATCAGTGCGCCGGTGCAGCGGCGCACCGCCTCGCCCTCCTCGCGCACTGCGTGACTGCCGCAGATCGGACACTTGTGCGGAAACGCATACGGCTTGGCGCTCGTTGGCCGCTTGTCGATGACAACACTGACCACCTGCGGAATCACATCACCAGCGCGCTGCACCACCACGGTGTCGCCGACGCGAAGATCAACACCGTCGCGGATCGGCTGGCCGTCATTTCCAATGCCTCTAATGTAGTCCTCGTTGTGCAGCGTCGCGTTTTGCACCACGACGCCGCCGACGGTGACGGGCTCCAGCCGCGCCACCGGCGTCAACGCGCCGGTGCGGCCGACCTGAATGTCGATGCCCTTGAGGATCGTGATCGCCTGCTCGGCGGCGAACTTGTGCGCGACCGCCCAACGTGGGCTTCGCGACACGAAGCCGAGCCGCTCCTGCCAGTCGAGCCGGTTGACCTTATAGACCACGCCATCGATGTCGTAGCCGAGCGTGGCGCGTTGCTCGCCGATGCGGCGATAAAACGCCAGCACATCCTCGACGCTATGACACAATTCGATCAGCGGATTGACGACGAATCCGACGCCCCTGAGCCACTCCAGCATGCAGTGTTGGGTGTCGGCGGGCCGGTCTATCATCTCGCCCCACGCATAGGCGAAAAACTTGAGCGGACGCGACGCGGTGATCGCGACATCCTTCTGCCGCAACGAACCGGCGGCCGAATTGCGAGGATTGGCAAACACGGTATCGTCAGCCTCTTGCTGCTTTTTATTCAGTGCAAGAAAGTCCTGCTTCAGCATGTAGACCTCGCCGCGCAACTCGCAGGCGGCGGGAATGTTGCGGCCTGTGAGCGTCTGCGGCACGTCCTTGATAGTACGGACATTGGCGGTGACATCCTCGCCGGTGAAGCCGTCGCCGCGCGTCGCCGCGCGCACCAGTTCGCCGCGCTCGTAGCGCAATGATAGCGACAGGCCATCAATCTTCGGCTCGGCGACAATGGCGGGGAATTCGTCCGGGGCAAGTTTCAGAAAACGCCGGATGCGTTCGACGAATTCCGCAACCTCAGCGTCGCTGAAAGCATTGCCGAGCGACAACATCGGTACCGCGTGCTGCACCTTTGCGAAGCCACGTGCAGATGGTTTAGTGCCTACCGCATTGATACGATCAAAGTACTTTTTCCATTGCCTTTTCTGCTCGATAGTTATTTTGACCAGCTTTTCAAGCAAGTCGAAATCGGAATCGGGCATATAGGGTGCGTCTAAGATATAGTAAGCATGCTTAGCGCGTTCGATTTCCTTGGTGTAAGCCTCAAGCATTTCCGAGATAACTTTCATATAATTATCCGGAAGGTCCCGCAAAATGCGCCTTCTCGTCGGCGGTTTTAAATCTTCAATTCGCCGATGAAAGGAAATGATGTCTTCAAGATGGTTGTCCGAGAAAGTCCGCAAAGCGGCCGTAAGTTGCGCTTTCTGAGTGTCTGGAAAGACTAATAACCAATCATCAGCGATTTGATTGACTGCGGCTGCTCGATTCAGTTTGTTGCTCATGCCTGGACCTAGACACTACCCTGCCGCTTTCAACAGCCGGTCCGCGGCGGCACGAGCCTCCGCGGTGATCTCGGCTCCGGCGAGCATCCGCGCGATCTCCTCGCGGCGGTGATCCTCAGCCAGCGTCGCAACACGCGTGGCGACGCGCTTGCCGCGATCCAGCGCATCCTTTGAAATGAGCAGATGCTGATCGGCCCGCACCGCGACCTGCGGCGCGTGCGTCACCGCCATCACCTGCACCTTGCAGGCCAAGCGCGCCAGCCGCGCGCCGATGGCGTCGGCCACCGCGCCGCCGACCCCGGTGTCGATCTCGTCGAACACCAGCGTCGGCGCCGAGCCCTTGTCGGAGAGCACCACCTTCAGCGCCAGCAGGAAGCGCGACAGTTCGCCTCCCGAGGCGACCTTCATCAGCGGCCCCGGTCGCGTACCGGGATTGGTCTGCACCCAGAACTCGACGCGGTCGAAGCCTTGCGGTCCCGGTGCCGACGGGTCGGAATCGATCTGCGTGGAAAATCTGGCGCGCTCGAGTTTCAGCGGCGCAAGTTCGACGTTGACCGTCTTGTCGAGCTTGTCAGCAGCCTTCGTGCGCGCGGCCGAGAGTTTCGCCGCTGCCGCTTTATAACGTTTGTCGGCGTCGGCCGCCTCTTTTTCCAGAACGGCCAATCGGTCCGCACCGGCGTCGATCAGCGCGACTTCCGCGGCGTATTTCTTGGCAAGCGCAGCCAGGCCGTCGACCGGCGTCGCATATTTGCGCGACGCCGCGCGCAACGCGAACAGCCGTTCCTCGATACGCTCCAGCTCGGCCGGGTCGAAATCGGCGGCAACCAGCGCCGCCGCGAGATGCTGGTCCGCCTCCTCCAGCGCGTTGATGGCGGCATCGATGGCTCTGACCGCGGGCTCGACCAGTTGCGGCGAATTCGCAGCTCGCCGTTCCAGCCGCCGCACCGCAGCCGCCAACACGCTCACCGGTGAGCCATGACCGCTGACAACGTCCTGCGCCTCGCGCAGGTCGGTTGCGATCTTTTCGCCCGCCATCATCGTGGCACGACGTTCGGCAAGCGCGGTTTCCTCGCCGTCCTGCGGTGCGAGTTGTGTTAACTCGTCGGAGGCATGACGCAGAAACTCGGCCTCTCGCGCGGCGCGCTCCACGCCGGCGCGATGATCGTCAAGCGTCGCGCGGGCGCGGCGGCGAGCTTCCCACAACACCTCCAGCGCTGCGACTTCGGTGTCCAGCCCCGCAGAGGCATCGAGCAGCCGACGGTGGGTCGATGCATCGACCAGCGCCCGCTCGTCGTGCTGGCCATGAATTTCCACCAGCGTCGCGCCTACCGCCTTCAAGGTCTGCACGCTGATCGCTTGATCATTGATGAAGGCTCGGGTGCGACCGTCGGCGAGTTGAACCCGTCGAAGAATCATCTCGCCCGAATCTTCAGAAATAGAGCCGTCGATGCCATTGGCGGTAAGGATGACGCAGGCCGGATGGTTCTTGGGAACATCGAACGTGGCCGTGACCTGACCCTGCTCCGCGCCGTGACGGACCAGCCCGGCGTCGCCGCGACCGCCGAGCGCCAGAGCAAAGGCGTCAAGCAGAATGGATTTTCCCGCGCCGGTCTCGCCGGTCAGCACCGCAAGACCGGAGGCGAACTCGATGTCGAGCCGCTCGATCAGGACGATGTCGCGGATCGAAAGGCGCGCAAGCATAGGAGGCCGGTTCCTGCCGAAAGTCGTTGAGAGATGCAGAGAAGCGTGGCGCGGAGACTAGCGAAGTTCGGATCGCGAAACCAGAGCCACGGATTGATAACGGCATCGGCAGCCCAAGGGGCGCCCTTCGATTCCGCATTCGCAACAGCATTCGCTGAAACGGCTTGGGAATGTCTAGCCAAGCCCCACTTTCCTGAACGCCTTGCTGATCCACGAGCCCTTATTCTCGCTGGGCTGGCTTCCCCCTGACGTCACGAGATTGTAGGCGTCCTTGTACCAGCGACTGTCCGGAAAGTTGTGGCCGAGCACAGCCGCGGCGGTCTGCGCCTCGGCAACGATTCCAATCGCCATGTAGGCTTCGGTCAGCCGAGCCAGCGCTTCCTCGACATGCCGCGTGGTCTGGTAGCGCGTCACCACGGCCTTATAGCGGTTGATGGCGCCCGTATAATCACGTCGCTCCATATAATAGCGGCCGATCGCCATTTCCTTGCCGGCGAGTTGATCGCGCGCGGCCTGAAGTTTCTTCTTAGCTTCGCCGGCATATTCGGACGTCGGATATTTACGGATCACCTCTTCCATGGAGTGCATGGCTTTTTCGGTGCGAGCCTGGTCGCGCGAGACATCGGGGATCTGGTCGTAGTTCGAGACGGCGATCAAATATTGCGCATAGGCGGCGTCCGGGGTGCCCGGATGGAGCGTCACGTAGCGCGACGCGGAGCCAATGCACGTATCGTAATCGCCCGCCTGATAAGATGCATAGGCCGACATCAATAACGACTTCCGCGCCCATTCCGAATAGGGGTGTTCGCGGTCGACCTCGTCGAATTTCTTCGTAGCCGCCTTGAGGTCGCGCTCCTTGTTCATCAGGAACAAGCCCTCATTGTAGAGCTTGTCCGCCGGGTCATCGCTGAAGGTCTGTTCGTCCTTTGCCGTGAGCTTGTCCAAGAGCGGTCCGGTCCCGCAACCGGCCACGGTAACGGCAACAAGTGCAAGACTGGCGGCGAGCCGGAGTTTCCCGCCAAGCCGATCAAGAGCGACGCGATCCATGAACTCGCTCAGTCCGAGCGCCATACGCTTAGCCAACATTGATGAAAATCCGACGTCCGTGATACGGCGATCCAAGCACCAGGCAAACAGGATGCGCGGCCTTTTACCGCGACCCGTTTAGCCGAAAAGAATCCGTCCACCAACGGGGTAAGCAGGTATTTCGCCGGGATTAAGGCGGGAACACCGGGCCCGGTCCCGAGCGGAAATCACTTTTCGGACAAGATCATGCTCGATCGAAAGTAAGGCTTTGGTCCGATTCATCCGGATCTCGCCTGTCCATACTACCACCCAAGCATTTCGCGTGAGACTGCGGAGCCGTGCAGGATCAGGGCGCGCGTATGGAGCAGGATGGATGAAAGCGTGCGAGGCCGGGCAGAACTCAGGACACGTTGGGACCATAGGCCGCAACCATGCCGCCCACCATTCCGCCGACCACTTCGCCCTGACTGCGCGGACGCGGAGCCGGCTGATCCTCAACCACCCGCCACGCAGTCCGATCGGCCATCAGGGCCGTGAGTACCGCGTGGTTGAGCTTGTGCCCGCCACGCACCGAACGATAGCCGCCGATCAGCGGAAACCCTGCGAGAGCCAGATCGCCGATCGCATCGAGAGCCTTGTGTCGCACACACTCGTCGGCGTAGCGCAGACCGCCGGTATTCAACAGGCGCTCGTCATCGAACACCATGGAATTTTCAAATGACGCGCCCAACGCAAAACCCGCGCTCCGGAGTCTTTCGACATCGTTCATGCAACCGAAGGTTCGAGCCCGGCTAATTTCGCGACGAAAACTTTCGGGATTGAGATCGATGGAATAATCCTGATGGCCGATCACCGGATTGGCGAAATCGATCTCGATGTCGATGCGAAAACCGCGCCTGTGCGGTCGCAGTTCGCCGAACGCCTCGCCCTTCTTCACCCGGACCGTTTTCAGAACCTGAATGAAGCGGCGCGCTGCCGACTGCTCGACAATACCAGCCTGATCGATCGCGGCGACGAACGCCGCCGAGCTGCCATCCATAATCGGCACTTCAGGTCCGTCGAGTTCAATGGTTGCATTGTCGACCCCAAGGCCTCGCAATGCAGCAAGAACGTGTTCGGCGGTGGATACAAGCGAGCCTTGCTGGTCGCCCAGGACAGTGGCAAACTGGGTCGACGTCACGGATTTTACCGCAGCTCGCACCCGACGTTCGGTTCCATCGGGACCGATACGGACAAAAATAAAACCCGCATCGATCGAGGCAGGCCCAAGGGTCAAATTGACTGGTAGTCCGGAATGAACGCCGACACCCGTCACGGTGGCTCGCGAACGAAGCGTCGTCTGGCGGTTGAATCTCATAAAGTCTTGCCCAAGTGACTAATCCCGAAAGGCGATGTCTCCGCCTGCAAAGGCGACGAATCGATTCGTGATCCCCAAAGTCACGCCTAGAACATACCGGTTGCCATAAAGCACGCCAACTCACGCTTCTTTACCGATTGTTACCCCATCTCCGCCGCAATCACGCCGCCCCTTAACCAAATTTTCCGTCGGAGCGTGACCTTCTACGAAAATCCGAAGACACTAATTTTCTATTAATTTCAGTAAAATACGTGGAAAATCTAGATGCCGTATCAAGAGAAAAGGGCTCCGACCCTAAAAGGTCGGAGCCCTTTCCAATTTTCAATTGTTACAGACTTCAGTGAGCCTGGCGGCGAAGAAAGGCGGGGATATCCAGGTGATCATCGCCTTGCGGGGCCGGCGTAACGGGAACCGGACGGCCGTGAGAATCCAGTCCTTGAGGCGACGGACGGCGCGCGTACTCTGATACCGGTTCGTTACCCATCTGCTCGGCAACGCTGCGCTGCGGCCGGCGCTCCGGCAATGGCGGCATCTGAGCCATGGCTGGCCCGGCCTCGCGACCCGCGAGAGGAGGCTCGGCGTCCTGATCGCGCCGGCCGAGACCAACATTGGCCAGACGTTGCAGGAGTGACAGCCGATTCTTCTGCGGATGCTCTCCGTCGACCTCGCCCCGGGCCTGTCGAATTTCATTCTGCGCTGGCATCGGTAGTTCCTCCATCCTCGGCATCCGAGGAACGCGGACCGGGGCACGTTCGGCCGGCTGCGGGATGAAGTTTTCCGGCGGCGGCGTCTCGTGCTGCTCGCGCGGCGCGGGATCATGATCCGGGAACAGCGTCGGCTTCTGCGCAATCGGCCGAACAGTAACGTCGCCGTACGAGGCCGGCTGCACGGGAGCCGGAGCAGGCGGTGGCGGCGTTGGCTCGGCAACCGCCGCAGCAATCGCCTCCAACGCTGCACGCTCTACATTAGCGGCGGGTTGAGCGGTCGGAGCCTGCGCTGGCTGCACCGGCTGGACGGCAGGCCGGGGCTCGATGGGCTTCTGAGCGAGATTAGCGGAAGCACGCTTGTTGTCCTCACGGAGCTTTGCAGTCAATTCGGCCGCACGGGGGTCGGGCGCTGCGGAGACCGTCTTCACGGCCGGGGTGGCCGCAGCACGCGCAATCGTGCCCTGGTCGATGCCGGTCGCGACCACCGATACCCTGATGATGCCGTCGAGACTCTCATCGAAGGTGGCGCCGACGATGATGTTGGCGTCCTGATCGACCTCCTCACGAATCCGCGTGGCGGCTTCGTCGACCTCGAACAGGGTGAGATCCTTGCCGCCGGTGATCGAAATCAGGAGCCCCTTGGCGCCCTTCATCGAACTGTCGTCGATCAGCGGATTGGCGATCGCCGCTTCGGCGGCAGTGAGCGCGCGCTTCTCGCCGGAAGCCTCTCCGGTGCCCATCATCGCCTTGCCCATCTCGCGCATCACGGCGCGGACGTCGGCGAAGTCGAGATTGATCAGGCCTTCCTTCACCATCAGGTCCGTGATGCAGGCCACGCCCGAATAAAGCACCTGATCGGCCATCGCGAAGGCGTCGGCGAAGGTGGTCTTCTCATTAGCCACCCGGAACAGGTTTTGATTGGGAATGATCAGCAGCGTATCGACCACCTTGTGCAGCTCGCCGATCCCCGAGTCGGCGGTGCGCATCCGGCGCTGGCCCTCGAAGTGGAACGGCTTGGTGACGACGCCGACGGTCAGGATCCCCATTTCGCGCGCGGCCTTGGCGATAACCGGCGCAGCACCGGTGCCAGTGCCGCCGCCCATTCCGGCGGTGACGAACACCATGTTCGCCCCCGAGAGGTGATCGCGAATTTCGTCGATGACTTCCTGCGCCGCGGCAGCGCCGACATCGGGCTGCGAACCGGCGCCGAGACCCTGAGTGACCTGCGTGCCCATCTGGATAATGCGCTGCGCCTTGGACATAGTCAGCGCCTGCGCATCAGTGTTGGCAACCACGAAATCGACCCCGACCAGTCCGGCCGTGATCATGTTGTTGACCGCGTTGCCGCCAGCGCCGCCGACGCCGAATACAGTGATCCGCGGCTTCAGCTCGTGAATGTCGGGAACGTTGAGATTGATGGTCATGGTTGCCTCTCGATTACACGCGCGGTGTCGCTATGCCGGCGGTCGTCGACCGCGGGAATTGATGGAAATCTGCAAATTGGCGGAAAATTCATCAGAAGCCCTCCCGGAGCCATCGTCCGACCTTTCCGAAATAGCCGTCCGTCCCTGTCCGGACCTGCCGCGTGCGCCGCGGTTCAACATGTTCCAGATGCGCGTATTGCGGATACACCAGCAGCCCGGTCGGAACGGCGAACGAAGCGCCTTTGGCCTCATTGGGCAGGCGGCCGAAGCCGAGCGGACGGCCGATGCGGACCGGGCGACCGAGGACGCGTCGGGCGAGTTCGGGAATGCCAGTAAGCTGAGACGCACCGCCGCTCAACACAACCCGCGCACGCGGCTCGGCGGCAAATGGGGAATCCGCGAGCCGGTCCCTGACCATCTCAAAAATCTCCTCAACACGCTGACGAACGATGTTGGCGATGGTCGCACGCGACACGACCTGCGGCGCATCACTGTCACTGTCTCCGGCTGCCGGAACCGTCATCAGTTCGCGGACATCCGAGCCGCCCGTTAGCACCGTGCCATATAACGTCTTGATTCGCTCGGCATCCGCAATGCACGCACCCAATCCGCGCGCGAGATCCATCGTGACGTGATGTCCGCCGATGGCAAAACCGCTGGCATGAATAAAGCGCCCAGCCGAATAGATCGCGATAGTGGTGGTTCCCGCGCCCATCTCCACGACCGCGGCGCCGAGATCGACCTCGTCGTCGGTCAATACCGACAAGCCGGCAACATAAGGGCTGGCAGCCATGGCTTCGACGGTGAGATGGCAGCGCTCTACCGCCAGCATCAGATTTTTCGCGACGGTCGCCTCCGAGGTCACGACGTTCATATCGACGCCAAATCGGCGCGCCACCATGCCGCGGGGATCGCGGATACCCTTTACGCCGTCGAGCGAATAGCCGACCGGCAGCGCATGAAGCACGGTGCGCCCGGGGGCCGTGGCGTGATGCATTCCGGTCGAAGTAACCCGGCTGACATCGGACGGGGTAACCGCGCCACCCTGAATGTGGGAGGCCGCTTCAATCAACTGTCCTTGCAGCCGTCCGGCCGAGACCGACAGCAACACGGATTCGACCCGGACCTTTGCCATTTGCTCGGCCAGTGAAACGGCTTGGCGAACCGCCTGCTCGCATTGAGCGAGATCGGTCACCGCGCCGGCCTTCATGCCGCGCGACTGAATCTGGCTGTAGCCGATCAGCTCCACTGCGTGGGTTCGTCCGCGCAACGCATCGTTCGGTGCGCTCGGCCGCAGCCTTGCGATCATGCAGGCGATCTTGCTGGTGCCGATGTCCAGCGACGCCACCAGCGCGCTGCGATTGCGCTGCATCGGCCGGGTTTTCGGGGCCTGGTCGCGATCGAGGACCGTCATGCGCTGCCGGCCTTTTTGCTGGACTTCTTGACCTGCTCTTCGCGCGCCTTTGCGGCCTCTTCCGAAAGCCGCACGGTCAAGCGATCGGGCAGCCGCAGGTCGATTGCGGTGATGTCGCGCGACAGCAACTTGTTTTCTCTGTCATATTTTACGAGCGAAGCGAGCGCGAGACCGACGTCGTTCTCCGGAAGCCGGATGTCGAGTCCGTCCTTGAGACGCAGATTCCAGCGCCGCTCGCCGACGAAGATCGCGGCCTTGAGTTGGCTATTCACAACCGGATAGTTCGCAACCAGCGCGAGAAAATCCTTGGCGCGGGTTTCCGCCCCTTTGCCGACCACGAGCGGCAACGACGCGAAGCGCTGCGCGACGTATGGCGTGAGCACCATTCCGTCGGCGGCGATCACCGCGAGCTTGCCGTTCTCCTGCCAAAGCGCGAAGGGGAGACGCTCGGTGATGTCGATCTGAAGCGCGCCTGGATAAAGCTTCAACACGGTCGCATCCGCGATCCACGGATTGGCTTTTAGGCTGTCACGCACGCTAGCGGCATCGAGGAACAGGAGGGACGAACGGCCGTTGACACCGCCTGCGGCCAACACCTCATCCTGCGTCAATTGCGTGCGGCCATTGATGGTAACGGATGTGATCCCGAAGCCCGCGGCGTTGGCGAGTGCATTGCGCGTGTCGTCCAAAGCCGCGATCGCTTCATCGACATGGCCGCCCGCGACCACGCCGAACGCGGCGCTGCCACCGACGACGACAACGGTCATGACCGCACCAAGCCGGCGCGGAACGTGGCGTTCGATAAAGGCAATCGCGCGGTTGGGATTCCTGGCACGCGCATCCAGACGTTCCGCCCGTGCGCGCTTCAGCTTGTCGATCTGTTCACGCAGCAAGATGGCGGCACCGCTGGCGGCCAACCCGAGCAGGCCGACCTCCTTCAACAGGCCAGACTTGAACCTCGGCAATCTCAACGACCGATCGAGGTGTCCTCCACCATTCATTGCGCGAGCTCGTCACCGTTTCGCCCCGCCCCGCTTGAACCGCGGTGCTGAACGCAGAAACACGAATTTGGGAGCGCGCCCAACGTTTTAGCGATACCGGGCGGGGCGCCGACCTCCGGCAGGTCCGCTATTCCCTCGATGCGATCGGAAGCGGAAAATTCCGCGACAGCTCGCGCCCCGGCAGCCAAACGCCACATGCGCCGCCAGTGTTAACCTTGGGACGTCCTGGTAAACAAAAGGTAAATGCGGTGCGGACAGGCCGCATTTTGACGCGATAAAAGAATGCCTTGCGGCTTTTCGGGATCAGCCCGTCGGATTGCCGTGCACCCTTCGCGGTTCCCTCAGCGCGCTGCGCCAGGCTCCTCAAATCGGACGTACTGTCTTTTCGGCAAGCACGATTTGATCCCGGAGGAAATCCGCAAACCCGATCCCGTGTGCATGAAGCGCCTTCGGGTAAAGCGACGCCGCGGTCATGCCCGGCAGGGTATTGGTCTCAAGATAGACCGGCCCCTTGCCTGTCACGATGAAGTCGCTGCGAGAATAGCCGCGGCAGGACAACGCGAGATGCGCCCGCAGCGAGTGATCCATGATCTGCGTGGCTATCTCCGGCGAAAAACGCCCCGGACAGATCTCTTGTGTCGTCTTCGCCAGATATTTCGCGGCATAGTCGAACGCGCCCTCGGCTGGCACGATCTCAACCGGTGGAAGCGCGACGACCGAACCGTCGGAATGCTCCAGCACGCCGCAAGTCGCCTCGATGCCGGACACGAACGGTTCAATCACATAGTCTTCTGTCTTCGCTGCGTCGCGAACGGTGACGAGGTCCTGCGACGCATTGATGAAGATCAGGCCATAGCTCGAGCCGTCGCATGCAGGTTTAGCAACCAGCCGGCCGTGTTCGGCGAACGCGCGATCGATGTTCTCAAGCAAGACGTGCGCCGGCGTAGTGACACCGGCCAGGGCCACGAACCGCTTGGCCGCAACCTTGTCGAACGCAAGATGAGAGGCGGCCGAGCCCGACCCCGTAAAAGGAATGTGACGGAGTTCGCACATCGCCTGCAGTTCGCCATTTTCGGCGCGACCTCCGTGAAGGCCGAGCACCAGAAGGCGGCCCTCGGCCTTCGCCCTGTCCAGCGCCCGTTCAAGCGGCGTGCCGGCGCCGACAGGGATGAACTCGTCCTCGAACGGCCGAGCATGATTTCTCAGCGCGTCGGGTCGCACGTCGATGACTTCGTCGCGATGGTTCCAGAACCAAAGGTCGGCCTCCGGCAAAGCGTGATGCAGCGCCTGCGCGCTCGCGACCGAAACGAGACGCTCTTTGTTGCTGCCGCCGAACAAAATGGTGATGCGCATCGACCTTCTCGAGAGCCTGATCAACTGCGTTGAATCAACTGCTCGCCTTATCTTTATGATCGAACATGATCTTATCCGAAAGCCAGGCTTCCTTTGTCGGGGGTCATACTCCAACCCCGATCCGCTTGATTTCCCACTGCAGTTCGATACCGGAGTGCTGTTTTACCCGTTCGCGGACAGATTCGCCCAAGGTTTCGATGTCACGCGCCGTGGCCTCTCCAGTGTTGATGAGAAAATTGCAGTGCATTTCCGATACCTGCGCGCCGCCGACGCGATGGCCGCGCATCCCGGCGGCATCGATCAATTTCCAGGCACTCTGGCCCGGCGGATTCTTGAACGTCGAACCACCGGTCTTTTCGCGGATCGGCTGCACCGTCTCGCGGTGAGTCTGCACGTCGTTCATACGCGCGCGGATTGTTTCCGGCTCGGCGATACGGCCACGAAATATCGCGCCGGTGAAGATGACGAAGGGATCGACTCTGCTGCTGCGATATTCGAACGCCATG
This sequence comes from Nitrobacter sp. TKz-YC02, assembly GCF_049852135.1. Taxonomy (NCBI): domain Bacteria; kingdom Pseudomonadati; phylum Pseudomonadota; class Alphaproteobacteria; order Hyphomicrobiales; family Nitrobacteraceae; genus Nitrobacter; species Nitrobacter sp. TKz-YC02. The sequence goes on along the minus strand of NZ_CP180728.1, from coordinate 1,229,562 downwards.
CCGGAATTATCGAAGACCATCTTTTCGCCACGGCGGCTGACTGCGCGGGCTTCGAAGAGAACATCTTTGGTCTCGCTGCCGTTGGCGCCCGCGTTCATGCGGAGCGCGCCGCCGATGGTGCCGGGAATGCCGAAATAGAATTCAAGCCCGCTAATGTTCGCCGCAGCCGCAGCTTCCGCAACACGCTTGTCGAGCGCGGCCGCGCCGGCGCGCACGATGTCGCCATCGGTCGTAACGTCGCCGAATCCGCGCGGAGACAGGCGGATCACCACGCCCGGTAAGCCGCGGTCGCGCACCACAATATTGGAGCCGACGCCGATGCAATAGACCGGGATCTCTTGCGGCAGATGGAGCAGGAAATAGGCGAGATCGTTTTCGTCCGCAGGCGCAAACAGCACCTGCGCCGGGCCACCGACGCGAAACCATGTCAGCGGCGCCAGCGACTCATTCGCCAGCAGCCGCCCGCGCAACTCCGGCATTTGCGATTTCAATTTTGGAACGATGTCGGGGAAGGTCATTAAAACCACCGCCCGACGCTATGACTCAAAAGACGTGGATGGCCGGGACAAGCCCGGCCAAAACGGACGCAAACTCGGTGCGAGCGTGCTCATCTCAGGGCCTTGAGTTCACCGGGCAGCGCATAAGCCCATTGCGTGATGTTGCCGGCGCCGAGGCACACGACATAGTCATCCTGCTTCGCAAGGCCTGCAATAACACCCGCGAGCGCCGCGGACTCCTGCAGCGGTACCACCTCACGGTGGCCGTGGGCGCGCAGACCGAGTACGAAGTGATCGCGGTCGATGCCCGCGATCGGCACCTCGCCCGCCGGATAGACGTCCGCGACGACAACCGTGTCGGCGTCGTTAAAGCAGGTGCAGAATTCCTCAAACAGCGCTTGCAATCGCGTATAACGATGCGGCTGCACCACGGCGATGACCCTGCCACCGGTGGACTCGCGCGCCGCCTTCAGCACCGCTGCGATCTCGACTGGATGATGACCGTAGTCGTCGATGATGGTGACGCCGTTCCACTCGCCGGTCTTGGTAAAGCGCCGCTTGACGCCGCCGAACCCTGCGATGGCGCTGCGGATTGTCGCGTCGGGAATGCCGAGTTCGTGCGCCACCGCGATTGCCGCTGTGGCGTTGAGCGCGTTGTGACGACCCGGCATCGGCAGCACCAGATCGGAAATCTCGTGGGCGGCATCGGTCTTGCGATTGCGGAACACAACTTTGAAATGCGAGCCGCCGCCGTTCGGTGCGAGATCGATCAACCGCGCGTCGGCTTGCGGATTTTCGCCGTAAGTAATGATGCGGCGGTCCTCGATCTTCCCGACCATGCTCTGCACGACCGGATGATCGATACACATCACCGCAAAGCCGTAGAACGGCACGTTCTCCACGAACGAGCGGAATGCATCCTGGACTGCATCGAAGGTCTTGAAGTGATCAAGATGCTCGGGATCGACGTTGGTGACGATAGCAACGTCGGTCGGCAGCTTCAAAAAGGTACCGTCGCTCTCGTCGGCCTCCACCACCATCCACTCGCCGGCCCCCAGCCGCGCGTTGGTGCCGTAGGCGTTGATGATGCCGCCGTTGATGACTGTGGGATCGAAATCGCCGGCGTCGAGCAGCGCTGCAACCATCGATGTCGTCGTCGTCTTGCCGTGAGTGCCGGCGATGGCGACGCAGCTTTTCAGCCGCATGAGTTCCGCAAGCATCTCGGCGCGGCGCACGACCGGAATGCGCTGCGCGCGCGCCGCCATCAGCTCGGGATTGTCGCGCTTGATCGCGGTCGAAACGACCAGCACGTCGGCGCCGTTTACGTTCTCGGCCTTATGGCCGACCGTGACCTTGACGCCCTTCTCACGGAGACGCACCACATTAGCGCCTTCGGAAGCGTCCGAGCCCTGCACCGTGTAGCCGAGGTTGCACAGTACCTCGGCGATGCCACTCATGCCGATGCCGCCGATGCCGATGAAGTGGATAGGGCCGATTTCGCGCGGCAATCTCATGGGTCGTCTTCTCGCAAAAGTCCTGATGCCCACTTACCCGGCACTCGCCGGCACATGGCTTTGTCACGGGTATCCACGTCTTGCTTTCGAACCGATTCATGCAAAACGCGGATGGCCGGAACAAGTCCGGGCATGATGGCAAATGTCAAGCCGTCACGCCGGCGAATCAAGTCGCGCCACCTTCATCACCAGATCCGCCAGCCGTTCGGCTGCGTCGAGGCGGCCTACCTTGCGCGCCGCCGCCGCCATGGCCGCGAGCCGCGACGGTTCCTCCGCGAGCGCGGACAATTCCGCCGCGAGCCGGTCTGGAGTGAAGTCGGACTGCACGATGCGAATCGCGCCCCCGGCATCAGCGAGCACACCGGCATTGGCGAACTGGTCCTGATCGATCGCGCCGGGCAGCGGTACAAGAATAGAGGGGCGCCCAATCGCACCGAGTTCAGCCACCGTACCCGCCCCCGAGCGGGATACGACGATGTGACTCGACGCCAGCCGCGCCGGAAGGTCGGCAAAGAACGGCGCAAGCTCCGCTTCGATCTTCAGCCGGTCATAGACCAGGCGCACCCGCGCCACATCTTCGTCGCGCACCTGCTGGGTCAATATCAATCGCTGCCGCAGCGCCGGTTCGAGTCTTTCAATTGTGTCCGGCACAATGTCGCTCATGACGCGAGCACCCTGGCTACCGCCAACCACAAGAACGCGCAAAGGATCGTTCGAGCCTGGTGCTGCGAACGGCACCATGGCGGCAGCGAGAATCGAAGGCCGCATCGGCGTTCCGGTCGTCGTGGTCTTACCGATCAGCGACGGCTCCTTGTCGAGCACGCCCGGCAACGAGGTGGCGATGGCGCTGACGCGCTTGGACAGAAAACTGTTGGCGCGGCCCATGACCGCGTTGGAATCATGGATCAACGTCGGAATGCCCTTGAGTTGCGCCGCGATCAGCGGGGGCAAGGTCGGATAGCCACCAAATCCGACTACGGCGGCGGGCTTTAGAACGCGCATCAGATTGAGAGCGACGGCTGTGCCGACCGCGAGCGTCAGGCCGGTGCGCGCCAGCGCCCACGGCGAGCGGCCGCGCACCGTCTCGCTCGGGACCACGTCGGTCATGTCTTTCGAGAACAGCCCACTATAACGCAGCGCACGCGCATCCGTCACCAGCCGCACGCGCAAGCCGCGCTTCATCAGCTCGACGCCCAGCGCCTCGGCGGGAAACAGGTGTCCCCCAGTTCCGCCAGCGGCGAGCAGGATGAGAGGCGTGGTGGTCATAAGATTTGCGTTCCGAACGTCATTGCGAGCGTAGCGAAGCAATGACGAAGTTGCTTCAGCAGGACCAGATCACGCATAGCTCGCGGCGGCAGTGGCGTCGCTGATTGATTCCATTTCCGTGCGCGGCCGTTCGCGCGTCAGCGCCAGCATCAAGCCGACGCCGTAGGCGAGCGAGACCATCGACGAGCCGCCATAGGAAATGAACGGCAGCGTCATGCCTTTGGCGGGAATCAGATGCAGGTTGACCGCCATATTGATGGCGGCCTGCACGCCGAACATGATCGCGAGCCCGGACGCGGCAAAACGCGAGAACAGATCCTCCGATGCATAAGCGCGCGACAGCGTGCGCATGACGATGAAGGTGAACAGCGCCAGCAGCCCGAGGCACATGATGATGCCGAATTCCTCGGCGCCGACCGCGAACACGAAATCGGTGTGACTATCCGGAAGACTCCGCTTGGCGATGCCCTCGCCGGGGCCGAGCCCGAACCATCCACCGTTGGCGAAAGCGTCCATCGCGGTGTCGACCTGGAAGGTGTCGCCGGAGGCCGGATCCATAAAACGCCGGATACGGAGCGCGACGTGCGGCACCATCATGTAGGCGGCGAACAAGCCGGCAATCGCCGCGCCTGCGAGACCGAATACCCAGACGATGCGCATGCCTGCAATGAAGAACAGCGCTCCCCATACCATCAGAATCAGCATGGTCTGGCCGAAGTCCGGCTCCATCACCAGCAGTGTGACGAGGCCCAGCAGCAGCGTCAGCGCCATCGAGGTCGCCGGCATCTCAGGCTTGCGCGCGGATTCCGAAAACAGCCAGGCCGCCAGTACGACGAAAGCGGGCTTCGCGGATTCCGAAGCCTGGATGTTGACGCCGAGGATCGTGATCCAGCGTTTCGCGCCCTTGACCTCCGGACCGAACCCGAGCGTGGCGACGATCAACACGACGCTGAGCGCGAACACGATCAGCGCCGAGCGGCGGATCTGACGCGGCGACAGAAACGACACGCCGACCATCACGACGATCGACGGCAGCAGAAACAGCACGTGACGATGAAAGAAGTGAAATGGATCAAGCCCGATCCGGGTCGCCACCGACGGGCTCGCCGCCAGCGACAGCACCACGCCGGTGAGCATCAGAAGCACCATGCCCGCCAGCAGCAACCGATCCACGGTCCACCACCATTCCGAGAGCGGTGTGCGTTGTTCGCGTGAAATCATGGCGGGTCCTGCGGGCGGAGATAATCCATTGGTCCCTCATCGTGGTTACCGGAGAGTTAAGGCTGTTGCGATATCTTCGTCATCGCTCGCCAAAGGCCTGTGACGGCACGAGCTACACGACGGGTGTGACGCCCGGTAACGCCCGAACCAGCTCGCGGAAACGGTCGCCGCGAATCTCGAAATTGCGGAACTGATCGAACGAGGCGCAGGCCGGCGACAACAGCACCACGGCGTCCGCAAGGCCGGAGGCTTCCGCATCGCGCGCGGCGGCAGGCACTGCGGCCTCCAGCGTGGCGCTGATCTCGTAAGCCGCCTTGCCTTCCAGCGTCGCCGCAAACTCCTGCGCCGCCTCTCCGATCAGATAAGCTTTCCGGATGCGCGGGAAGAACGCGTCGAGCGAGGCGATGCCGCCGCTCTTCGGTTTGCCCCCGGCGATCCAGAAGATATTGGTGAAGGACGACAACGCTTTCTCGGTGGCGTCGGCATTGGTGCCCTTAGAGTCGTTGACGAACAGTACGTGAGCCTTGCGCCCCACCTGCTCCATGCGATGCGCGAGACCGGGGAAACTGCGTAAATCCTGCTGCAGAATCTCCCGGCTAACCCCGAGCGCCAGCGCCGCCGCCGAAGCGCAGGCTGCATTCTGCGCGTTGTGCCTCCCGCGCAGTGACCCGATTCCACCAATGTCAGCGATTTCGCTGCGCGCACCACCAGACGCAAGAACGATCCTATCCTGTTCGACGCTGATGCCGTAAGCTAGCGGCCGCTTCACCGACACGCGCACGACGTTGCGGCCGGCCTGCTCCTGACGGTCGGCGACTGCTCCACACCAGCGATCGTCAACACCGACGACGGCCGTGCCCTGCGTCTGCACACCGGCGATGAGTCGCTCCTTCACCTCCGCATAATGTTCGATGCTGCCGTGACGATCGAGATGATCGGGACTGACATTGAGCAGAATGCCGACGGTCGGATCGAGCGAGGGGGCGAGGTCGATCTGGTACGACGACATCTCGATCACATGAACGCGTCCTCTGCGCGGAGGCTCCAACGACAGGATCGCGGTGCCGATGTTGCCGCCCATCTGCACATCGTGCCCGGCCTCGCGCATCAGATGTGCGACCAGCGCTGTGGTGGTGGATTTGCCGTTGGTGCCGGTGATGGCGACGAAGGGCGCGTCGGGGGTATGGCGTTTCCGCTCGCGGCAGAACAGTTCGATGTCGCCGATCACCTCGACACCCGCCTGTCGCGCCGCAAGCACGCTCCAGTGCGGCGCCGGGTGGGTCAGCGGCACGCCGGGCGCAAGCACCAGCGCGGCGAAATTCGTCCACAATACGTTTCGCAGATCCGCGGTGATGAAACCAGCCTGCGCCGCTTTCGCAAGATTGTCGACGTTGTCGTCGCTCGCAATCACTTCAGCGCCGCCGGCCTTCAGCGCGTGGCAGCTTGCAAGACCCGAGCCGCCGAGGCCAAACACCGCGACCGTCTTGCCGGCAAAGGAGGTGGCGGGGATCATGGCAAGGCACTCCACGCACCGCACACCTGTTCCCTTCCCCCATGTGGGGTCGAGACGAGCGAAGCGCGCATATCCATCATCACCGCAGCTTCAGCGTCGAAAGGCCGGCAAGCGCCAACATCACCGAGATGATCCAGAACCGGATCACGATCTGCGGCTCAGTCCAGCCGAGCTGCTCGAAGTGGTGGTGGATCGGCGCCATTTTGAAAATGCGCTTGCCGGTGAGCTTGAACGACGCCACCTGCACGATCACCGACACCGCCTCCAGCACGAACAGCCCGCCGATCACGGCCAGCACGATCTCATGCTTCACCGCCACAGCGATCGAGCCGAGCATGCCGCCGAGCGCCAGCGAACCAGTATCCCCCATGAAGATCGAAGCCGGCGGGGCGTTGAACCAAAGGAAGCCGAGGCCGGCCCCGAGCACCGCGCCGCACAGCACTGCCAGTTCGCCCGCCCCCGCGATGTAGTTGATCTGAAGATAGTCGGCGAAGACCGCGTTGCCGGCGAGATAGGCGATCATGGCGAAGCTCGCCGCCGCGATCATGACCGGCACGATGGCGAGACCGTCGAGGCCGTCGGTGAGATTCACCGCATTGCCGGCTCCGACGATGATGAAAGCACCAAAGGCGAGAAAGAACCAGCCGAGGTCCAGCGCCACGTCCTTGAAGAACGGGATCACCAGCGCCGTCGAGAACGGCTCGCGGCCGAGCCGCGTCAGCGCATAGCACGCGGCCAGCGCGATCAACAGTTCGAGCAGCAGGCGGGTGCGCCCGGAGAATCCGGCGTGGGTCTGCTTCGTCACCTTCAGGTAGTCGTCATAGAAGCCGATGAAGCCGAAACCGAGCGTCACCGCGAGCACGATCCAGACATACGGATTGAGGGGATTGGCCCACAGCACGGTCGACACGACAAGTCCCGACAGGATCATCAGGCCGCCCATGGTCGGCGTGCCCTTCTTGCTGACGAGGTGCGACTGCGGCCCGTCGGTCCGGATCGGCTGTCCCTTGCCCTGACGCAGGCGAAGATTGTCGATGATCCAGGGGCCGAACAGAAACACGAACAACGCGCCCGTCACCATCGCGCCGCCGGTGCGGAAGGTGATGTAGCGGAAGACGTTCAGCAGCGGCTTGAAAATGCCGAGCCCCGGAACCGTGTTAGAAAGATCGATCAGCCAGTAAAACATTTCATGAAACCCTAAACCGCGACTCCGTCGTGCGCGGCGTTGTCGGGAAATCGCTTTTCAAGCGCCGTTATAATCAATTTCATTCGCGATCCGAGCGAGCCCTTGACCATGATGACGTCGCCGGCGCGGATCGCCGCCACCACCTGCGATTCGAGCGCGGCCGAGTCCTCTGCATAACCGCCCCGCTTGCCGGAGGAAAGCGCGTCCCACAGGTTGCGCATCAGAGGGCCGCAGCAAAAAATCATGTCGACCGCATTGGCATTGATCGCCTCGGTCAGGCCACGATGCAGGTCCGCACTTTTGGGGCCGAGCTCCAGCATATCGCCCAGCACGGCGATGCGGCGACCCTGCGTCCCGACCCTGGCCCCGCCAAGCACGCCCAGCGCCGCAGCCATCGAAGCAGGATTGGCGTTATAGCTTTCGTCAATCAGGGTCGCCTCGCCTCCCGGCACGGTCAGCGCACGGCGCACGCCGCGTCCAGCGGCCGGCAGCGCCTGCGACAGCGCAAGCCCCGCAAGCGCAAGATCGGCGCCCGCCAGTGACGCCGCCGCCAGCACCGCCAGCGAATTCATCGCCATGTGACGGCCGGGCATGCCGAGCTTATAGGTCAACTCATGGCCGAGAATTTTGGCGTGCACAGCAGAGCACGCCGGATGCAACGCCACGTCGAGCAAGCGCGCATCGGCCTTCTCGTCCGAGCCGAACGAGATGATGTTCGCGATGTCGAGTTTCTTTGCACGTTCTTGCAGCCGCGCGAACTGAGCGTTGTCCCGATTGAGCACGACGGCGCCGCGCGGCTCGACGCCTTCGAAAATTTCCGCCTTGGCGTCGGCAATCGCCTCTATGCCGGAGAAGAACTCAAGATGCACCGGTTCGACCGTGGTGATGACCGCAACATGCGGCCGCACCATCCTCACCAGCGGCTCGATTTCGCCAGCGTGATTCATTCCGATCTCGAAGATGGCGAAACGCACATCCGCCGGGCAGCGCGCCAACGTCAGCGGTACGCCCCAGTGATTGTTGAACGAAGCCACCGAGGCATGTGTCTCGCCCTGCGCGCCAAGGACGCTCCGCAACGCCTCCTTGGTCGAAGTCTTCCCCACCGAGCCCGTCACCGCGATCACCTGCGCGGAAAGTCGCGCGCGCGATGCCCGCGCCAGATCGCACAAAGCGGCAAGCACATCCTCGACGATCAGCAGGGGCGCACCGGGGGCGAACGTATCGCGTTGCGCGGCCTCAACCACCGCCAGCGCCGCACCCGCCTTCAAGGCGGCATCGACAAAAGCGTGACCGTCGTGCACGTCGCCCTTGATCGCGAAATAAGCCTCGCCCGGCGCGATAGTGCGGCTGTCGATAGAGATTCCGGTAATCACCGCCGGCAAAGCCCCGCGCCTTTCGGCCCGCATCGCCGTAACCATCGCGTCCAAAGTCCACAACGGGCGCGCGCTCATATCTGCCTCGATGTCAGTGCCGCGATAGCTGCCTCGTGGTCGCTGAACGGCAGCACGCGATCACCCACGATCTGTCCGGTCTCGTGCCCCTTGCCGGCAATCAGCAAGGCGTCGCCCGGCTGCAGCCCCGCAATCGCAGCACTTATCGCTTCGGCTCGATCGCCGATCTCGCGGGCGCCCGTGGCGGCGGCGAGGATCGCGGCGCGGATCGCGGCGGGATTTTCGCTGCGCGGATTATCGTCGGTTACGATAACCTCATCCGCGTTATCGGCGGCGATTGCGCCCATCAGCGGACGCTTGCCTGCATCGCGATCGCCGCCCGCTCCGAACACCACCACGAGCTTGCGCTTGGCATAGGGCCGCAACGCCTGCAACGCCTTCGCCAGCGCATCCGGTTTATGGGCGTAATCAACAAAGACCGGAGCTCCATTGCGCTCACCGACCAGTTCAAGCCGTCCCCTTGCGCCTTCGAGATGCTCGAGCGCCGCGAATACTCCATCCACGTCGCCACCGCTCCCGATGACGAGACCGGCCGACACCAGCGCATTCTCGATCTGGAACTCTCCGACCAGAGGCAGACGTATGACACGCTCGCGTCCGGCGTGCTCGAGGGTCACCCGTTGCGCAAAGCCCTCGATAGTGGCCGCGACCAGACGAATGCCGATGCGCGCACCGTCGCCGCGGCGGCCCACACGCATCACCGGCACGTTGCGCGCGCTCGCCGCTTCGATCACGATAACCGAACAGTCATGATCCGCGGAAATCACCGCAACCCCGTCCGGCTCGACCAGCTCGCGGAACAGCCGCAGCTTTGTATCGAGATAGTGCGCGACTGTCGGATGATAATCCATGTGATCGCGCGACAGGTTAGTGAAGCCTGCGGCACGCACCCGCACGCCATCGAGTCGATATTGATCAAGACCATGCGAGGACGCTTCCAGCGCAAGATGCGTCACGCCTTCGCTCACGAGCTGATCCAACTCCCGATGCAACTCGATCGGATCGGGCGTCGTCACAGAGCCGTAGACCGTGCGCGACGGTGCGACCACGCCGATGGTGCCGATGCTCGCCGACGAATAGCCGAGCCGCTGCCAGATCTGCCGCGTGAATGCCGCGACCGAGGTTTTGCCGCTGGTCCCGGTAACGGCGGCAATGGTTGTGGGCTGCTGCTTGTAAAATTTAGCGGCGGCCAGCGCCAGCGCGCGCCGCGGATTCGGCGTTGCGATGAACGGAACGCGCCCGGACGCGGGCGCGTGGTCGCCGACCACCGCAACGGCGCCCGACGCGATCGCGACATCGATGAACCGCGCGCCATCTGTCTTCGTACCGGCAAGCGCGAAGAAAAGGTCTCCGGGCTTCACCGCGCGGCTATCCACCGCGAGACCCGTGACGGCAAGCTCGCCAGTCGGCGCGTCCATGGTGGCATCGTCACCGAAAAGCTCACGAAGTTTCATGGTCTCCCAGCCCGGTGGTTCAACTCTAACATCCCATTTAAGCAAGTTTCCGGCAAACGTCAGAATCATCAAAGGACCACCGGCGAATATCAAGTTGCCGGTGTGCTTTTTAAGTCCGAAGGTTGCTGCGTGGCGCGCTAAAAATGAGGCGAACTTCCAATTCGAGACGCCGGAAAGGCCCGGTCGTTCTATTGCGTCGCACGGGATGCCGCAAGAATGAGGCGCTCGGACGGCGGCAAATCGAACCGCGGTTGCACGCCCAGGATCGGAGCGATGCGCGCGATGACCTTGCCGCCGGTCGGAACTGCGTTCCATCCCGAGGTGATAAAACCATGGGTTTCTTTGAGCGGCTGCGGCTCGTCCAACATCACGAGAAGCTGGTATTGAGGATTGTCCGCGGGCAGGATCGCGGTGAAGGCATTGAGCACGCGCTTCTTGGCGTAGCGACCGTTGATCACCTTCTCGGCGGTGCCGGTCTTGCCGCCGACATAGTAGCCCTTGACGTCGGCCTTCCTTGCGGTTCCGATCTCGGCGTTCAGTCGCAGCAAGAAGCGCATCTTGTCGCTGGTTTCCTGTTTGATGACGCGCTTGGCGACCGCCCGTGCTTCCTCTTCGGTGCGCTTCAGGAAGGTGGGCGGAATCAACCAGCCACCATTGACCAGCGCATCGATCCCCATCACCGCCTGCAACGGAGCCACCGCCATGCCGTGCCCGAAAGCGATGGTGACGGTGTTCAACTCGCCCCACTTGCGCGGCAGGATCGGCGACGCGCTTTCCGGCAACTCGGTACGCAGGCGATCCATCTGGCCCATCTTGCGCAGGAACGCCTTGTGCGCCTCGACGCCTTGCGCCAGCGCGATCCGCGCCGCGCCGATGTTGGATGAGTAGGTGAACACTTCCTTCATGTTGATGAAGCGGCCGAGCCGATGGTCATCATGAATCGCGAAGCGGCCGAAATGCAATGGCGCACGCGCGTCCCACATCGAATTCAGATCGTACTTGCCGGAATCAAGCGCCATCGCCAGCGTGAACGCCTTGAAGGTCGATCCCATTTCGTACACGCCCGTTGTCAGACGGTTGATACGATCGGGATCATGCGCCTCTTTCGGATTGTTGGGATCGAAGTCCGGCAAGGAGACCATCGCGACGATCTCACCGGTTCGCACGTTGGAGACGATACCCGAGGCGGCCTTGGCTTGATAGTGTTCCTTGGCATTCATAAGCTCGTCGCGCAACGCGTGCTCGACACGCAGGTCGATCGACAATTCCACCGGCTGCTGCAGGCGGTCGGTGGCGAAGCCGGCGCGGTGCAGGTCCGCGAGCCCGTTGCTGTCGAGCCACTTCTCCATCCCGGCAATGCCCTGGTTATCGATGTTGACGAGCCCGATCAGGTGCGCAACCTCCCGCCCGCTTGGATAGACGCGTTTGTTCTCGCGCAGAAAGCCGATCCCAGGAATTCCGAGACCATGAATGTCCTTTTGCTGGGCAGCGGTGATTTCGCGTTTCAACCAGACAAAACCCTTACGGGTGCCAAGACGCTGTCGAACCTCGGCGGTCTCCAGATCTGGCAGCGTCGCCGTCAGCAACTCGACCGCCTCGTCCCTGTCGATGATGCGTCGCGGTTCGCCAAACAAGCTCGGCGCCTTGATATCGGTGGCAAGAGCCTGGCCGTTACGATCGATGATATCGGGTCGCGCTGTGGCGATCGCGTCCTGCGAGGCGGCACGATGCCCTCCCCGGTCGTCCGAAAATGTTGCAAACATGACGAGACGCGTTGCGATTACCGCATAGATCAGCCCGAATAAGATGATGACGAAGCCGACGCGCACCCGCGCCTTGGCGGCGCGATCGACGTTCTGCCCATAGAGCAGGTTACGGATCACGCGCTGACTCCAAGACGCCGGCGGAAGCCTGTTTTGACCACTCACTGCGGGGCCTCCTGCAACGGCAGAGAACCGGTGACGACGTCGGGATCGATGATCTCGATCATGGCGCCGATCGGATCGGACGTGCCGGGCGGCACCAGGCTCGGCGGTCGCTCCGGCAGGTTTTTCAGAGAATCGAACTGTCTGGTTTCAATCGGCTTCAATTTCAGATGTCGTTCGGCCAAAATTTGCAGACGCCGTGGCGCATCGAGCTTTGCCCATTCCGCGCGCAGGACCGCGATGGCCTCGCGCTGCTCGCGCACCTGAGCCTGAAGCCGCGACACACGCTCAGTACGGGCGGTCGAATCCATCTTGATGCGATAGACATACGATGCCGCATAGATAAGCGCGCAGACGACGAGGAAATGGATGATCCGCACCTATCAGCCTCCCCGCATCACGTTTGCAAGCGATGGCCAGGCCGGACGCTCGGCGCCGTCATCGATTGCCGCCGCATCGGTGCGTTCGGCACCGCGCAGCCTGGCTGAGCGAGCGCGCGGATTGGCGTGCATTTCTTCTTCACCCGGCGTCAGCGGGCGTTTGGTTAGAATGGCAAAGCTGAGTGACGCCCGTTCGATTTCCGGCCGATGGCGCGAACCGCCGCCCGTCTTGCCGCGCCTGACCAGGAAATTCTTGACGATACGGTCCTCAAGGGAATGAAAGGACACCACAGCAAGCCGGCCACCCGGCTTTAGTACGCGTTCCGCCGCGGCTAGCGCCGCGATCAGTTCGTCGAGCTCCTCGTTGACGAAAATCCGCAGAGCCTGGAACGTCCGCGTCGCGGGATGAATCTCATGCGGCTTTGCGCGAACCACCTTCGACACGATATCGGCCAGCGCCCGTGTGGTCGCGATTGGCGCGAGCCGCCGGGCCGTGACGATGGCGCGGGCGACGGCGCGCGAGCGACGCTCCTCGCCGAAGATATAGATGATATTGGCGAGATCGGTCTCGGACGCGCGCGCCACCACGTCGGCGGCAGTTGGCCCTTGCCCACTCATGCGCATGTCGAGCGGACCGTCGAGACGAAAGGAGAAGCCCCGATTGGCCTCGTCGAGCTGCATCGAGGATACGCCGACGTCCATGACGATGCCGTCGACAACGGCTGTGCCCTGCGCCGCGCAGACCGCGGCGAGATTGGAGAAGCGGTCCTCGACCAGCGTCAGCCTGCCGCCGGACTCCTCCACCAGACCGAAGCCGCCAGCAATGGCGGTACGATCGCGATCGATTCCGATCACGCGGGTATCCGCAGCTGCTAGAATGGCGCGTGAATAGCCTCCGGCGCCGAACGTTGCATCGACATAGACGCCGCCGGCCCGCGGCTCGAGCATGGCGACAGCCTCGCGGCCGAGCACAGGCACATGACGAATCGGCTGCGCCGTCATGATCGGGCCTCTGTCCGCAAATGTCTCGTTCTCGCCGCGTGTGTGCCCATCCGACTCCGACCGTCCGGAATTCCGCCTTTTCCGGTCCTGGAGCCAGCTCACCACCGTAAAACCGCTCGGACCGGCCCCCAATCGCTTCTCCACAAGGAGATGAGCTGACAAACCCGGGCTTCCGCATGGAATTTGAAGGGTTGCCATGGGGATTTCGAACGCAAATGGGACCTCGGCCGTCCCGATGCCGGTTCGGCTCTTCACCACTTAGTAACGGCGTTTAGCGTTAAGAAAGCGTTGATAGCCTACACGGCAATCGAGCTATCCCTTCCCTGTGGTGGCCCTGGGTGGTGCAACACCCACACAGTGAACGGAAAAGCCAAAGCCGTTAACAGGAAAAAACGAAAAGGAGTCACGCATTCGATTGCATGCCGCATGGCGCCTCCGGATAATGATCCTAATGATTCGTCGACAAATCGGGCACGCGCTCCCGTTTTCCGCGATTTCTAATGCCTGTTTTGGATCGTTGCATGTTCGCGTCCGTCAGTCTTGACTTAAAACGCCGACGCCCTCTCCCGATCCCCAAGGCCATCGTTGGAATGCCGACCTTCGTCCCTGACTCATCCCTCGTCTCCGACACGGTGCCATCCTTAAACTTTGGCGACCGCGCCAAAGGGCGGCGGCCGGATATGATCGTGCTGCACTATACCGGGATGCCCGACGTTGAAGGCGCGCTGGCGCGGCTATGCACGTCTGGAACCGAGGTGTCCGCACACTACGTCGTGCTCGAGGACGGTCGCATTGTGCAATGCGTTCAGGAAGCGAAGCGGGCCTGGCACGCCGGTGTTTCCTCATGGGCGGGCGAAGAGGACATCAACTCCTGCTCGATCGGTATCGAGATCGTCAACCGCGGCCACGACTGGGGTTATCCGGCTTTCCCGCTACGACAAATCGCCGCTGTCATTGCGCTATGTCGCGGCATCATTCATCGAAGGGATATCCTGGCTCATCGCATTGTCGGCCATTCGGACGTCGCACCTGCGCGCAAGAAGGATCCTGGCGAAAAATTTCCATGGCATTCGTTGGCGGATTCAGGCGTCGGCCATTGGGTCCGGCCGGCGCCAATCGTGGACGGCGACGTACTGAAGACCGGCAGCGAGGGCGAGAGCGTCCGAGCGCTACAGCAATCGCTGGCGCGGTACGGTTATGGCATCAAGGCAAGCGGCAAATTCGATAACCCGACCATGGAAGTGGTCACAGCTTTTCAGCGCCACTTCCGGCCTGAAAAGGTTGACGGCGTCGCCGATCAATCGACGTTGACCACGCTGCGAGCGCTGCTTGAAAGCCTGCCCGTCCCAACCATCGCGACGTCCCAGGACATCAGCTAAAAGCCGGAGCCACCGGTGGCGCGCAGATTTCAAGCCGCGCGCTTGAGAGCATATTCGAACCCCACCCGACAAGGCTGTTGAGCGCTGTCATCGATTCCAGCGTTGCGGGTTCCACCTATCAACGTTTCGTGGGGCGTGCATCATAGCGATGGAAAACCCAGCGGAAGAGTCGTACCATTTCTCTCAATGGCACACGCCGGGTGACAACCGGCCGCGACGGGGATGATGGACGTAGCCTATTTTGCCGGTTTCAGGCTGCGGCACCAACGCATTGGCACGCGTTTTGTCTAACCCGTTCCCGGCGTGTGCAGCCTCCCTTTTGACCCTCCCGCTGGATCGCAGGGGCATTTCGTCAGGCGGGCAGATTCGCGACGAATTCGGGCACCTCAAGACCAGAGTCGGCAAACAAGGACATGACCGCCGTCTTTGACCAATATTGCTCGATGAGCAATCTGGCGAAACGTTCCTTTTCTCGCGCGAACCTTGCCATGAGTGTATCGATGCTGTCCGGTTTCTTGCCAAACAGCTCGTCATTCCACGGCTCCTCGTTGAAAAAATCCTGCTCGAGGACCATTCGTTCCGATACGTCCTGGCCCTCCGCCTCACCGTGCCTGGCGAGCACGGCTTCCGATACTTCGGTGATCAGGGAAAACAGTCGCGCCTGTTCCACGAGCATATCCTGAGTCGGAAAAACATTGTCCACCAGCAGGCCGGGAACGAAGTCTCGCGCCAGGGAAGTCGCCAGTTGCATCCAGGCGTCCTCCGGCGTGCGCGCTGCAATTTTGTAGAAGTCGAACAGCTCCGTCCACCGGCCACGCAATTCCTCGACCTGGCAGGCATACCAACGAGACCAGACGGAGAGCTGGCCAAGCCCACCATGAGCTTTTTGGGCAGCGTCAATCCGCGCCAGCAATGCCAGGTCAACCCGCATAGGATCCCTCAACCGTTCCGGAAAATCAGGCGCACGGTATTCCTCAACGTCGTGCGTGAATTCGGTCGAGTCAGGATCGGGGAAAGACGTTCTGTATGTTCCGCTTCCAGCTTTCTGTCCCATGCGAACGCCTCCTAATATGCAGCCTGATCAACCACAGACGACATCCCGGCGCTTTCAACGCGCAGAACGTGAAACCGCGAATTCAACCAGACAGCTACAGATTGCCGTTCGAGTCGGTCCCAGACAAGTCAACAGCAGCGGCGTATCGGGAATTTGCGCCGGCGCATTGCCATCAAGGCATTGGCGGCACAGCCCTATTCTACTCTGCTCCTTGGATTCCTTGGATAAACCGGCCATGCGGTCCATGTGCGACCATTCGTCCTTCGCAGCGGCGGAACGAAGTTCGAGTTTTTAAGTTTTTCCCTTTCGCGGAAATCGCGCGAAGGAGGGAACTATGGACTGGGACCGGATTGAACAAAACTGGGATCAGGTCAAGTACAAGGTCAGAGATCAGTGGGGTAAATTCACTTTCGACGACCTCTGGGAGATCTCCGGCCATCGCGAGCAACTCGAAAAGAAACTGAAGGAGCGCTACGGGTACCAGGACGACTTCGCGAAAAAGCAAGTCGATAACTGGTATGCGAAGGCGCAGTCCTGGCCTGACACGAAAGAACCGCCGCGCTGGCAGGGATATTAGAATCCCTTTCCGGCGAAGTGGACGAGACTTTTCCCGGCTAAGTGGAAATCCGTTTTAGCCGGGAGAATGCTCGAATTAGTAGCTAGCGTGTGTCCCGAGCGCAAATCAGACAATACACTGTTCGGATGCGCGCTGGTCGTCGTTTCGCGTCTTCGATTCCTTCGGAGTGCATTGCGCATTTAGTCCGATTTCCAACGCTTGACCTGAAGCGGACTGCAAGGCGTCAGCCGCCCGAAGATCGTCTGCATCTCGTCACGCATCACGGCTCCGGCGACGCGCGCCTGATGGCCGCTACTTCGGCCGCTGCATTTTTGGCGAGTTCGCCCATGCATCGATTCTTGCTGCCGTTTTGGCACTCTCGATTTTCTTGATTATCTTTTCTCGCTCTATGCCGTCTGGGGCTTCGTCGGCTCTTTGTCGCGATTCCGCAAGGAAATCAAAGAGACGGTCCTGAAAAGGCTTGGTCTGTTTGTAACGGCGCCGATGAGTCATGGCTTTCTCTCCTTTCGCTTTTCCAGGAGGTTGAGCTATGTCCGCGTGCCATGAACGCTGGGGGCCGCGTGCATTGACGCCTGTCAATGTGCGGCGGGCCTTATGGTTCCAAACGCTCAAGGGACTGCGGGACAAGCCGCGCTTATGACGACGAGCAATGGCTCCGCTCACCGCTGTTACTGGCCCCAGCCTTATGGTAAGCTGCGGCGCGGTAGAAATTGCGGGCCACTCCTCGAGTCGATCGTGCAAATCACGCACGCCGTATTTTAGGATCCTTGTTCGCAGGTCAGCCAGCGAAAACTTCTCTACGAGACAAGAGCACTCAAGAAACCAATGAACCTCATGCTGACCGGCGTATTTGGCCTTATCGGACTTGTTCTGAGCTATGGATTTTTTGTTCCAGAGCTCTCTGCATTTCGGCTCTTAGCACCTGTTGGAGTTATGGTGGGATATCAGGCTGGCCAACTTGTTGGCCGGCTCGTCAGGCCACGACCCAAAAGGTTTCTCATTCTAAGCGTCGGCGTATTGTTTTGTTTTTACTTTGCGTTTGCCTACGTCCAGTTGGGAAGGGCCGACCAGTCGGATATCGTGAACTTGGGCGTGCTATTCAGCTTGTCTTTCTTCTGGCTGGGATTTTTCTTGCCTTTCACACGCGCCCCGAACGAAGTAAAGATCCTGTTGTCTAAGGCGGTTGAAGCATTCGGAAGGCGCTCTCGAGATTAGAAGATCAGACAACGCTGACCGGACGAATCTTTAATTCAAAGACTTACTCGCAAGACATGTTCGTGCGATTGAACCACGACTCGTGCTCTAGCACGCGAGCGCCAGCCCATTAGGGACTGGCCACTCGCGCGAGTTCTTAATTGCTTCAGGCAGGATCTGATTTGTGCGGATTTTGATGTTTTCGTCCCCACCATTTTCAACCTTCTTGTTGAGTTCTTTCCGTTTCTCGTCGGTCAGCTCCTGCATCGTTTTGCCAGTCTTTTCTTCGCGTCCTGCTCAAGCGTTCCACCCGAAATATTGTTTTGACGCCGGTAGCGTCTGACATATCCGTTCTCCTTTGCTGCTCGCGTTGGGAAATAACCCATGCCTCTGGCATGCGTTCCGACGGAGCTGCCATTCCTTCGTGAAGGTTTTTTCATCTCTCGCGTGATTCATCTTCCAGCCAGAAGAATTACGGCTTCCGCTACGCGGATCTTTCGGTTCCGATGCGCGTCAGCGCACGAGCAGCTTAGGTTTCAACGGCGATAACGAGATCAATACGTCTCATCGAGCATGCGGTACGCAAGTGACGCCTCTAACTTTGCGAGTTCTGGAATGGTGGCGCATCTACGAGAAGACCATCTTTGGAGCTGGAATTGCGTTGCGGTATACGCGGATGCGGGCCGCGTCCGGGTGTAGACGAAGCAGCGACCGACCAGTTCGGGTGGAACCTGCTCTTCGCTCGCGAGTTGTGGAATGGCGCCGGGCAAACGGCCGAGAAAGAGGACTCCACAATGCGAAGGATGCTTTTGATTGTCTCGCTCATGCTTACAAGCACATATTGTTTTGCTCAGGGCGCGCAACATATGGGCACGCCGCAGGAGCAAAAAGCATGCTCCCGAGACGCCTCACGCTTTTGCCGACAGCTGCTAGGCGATGACATGGCCGTTCAACAGTGCCTTCAGCAGCATCGGGCGAAACTTAGCCAGAAATGTCAGAAAGTCTTTCAAAGCCACGGCATGTAAACTTCGTATGCGTGTCGCCGACTGTTGGTGGACGGAAAGTGTTTCACCAAGAAAAGCCCGCCGAGCAGGCGGGCTTAAGGGATGGTGTCTGGAGAATGCTGATGGGGGGTGAGTGTTCCGGGTACCGCATATCCCGCTCCAGCGGGGTTTTCTATTTCTGACCAGACGCTACCCTCCCGCGATCAAGGGAGGTTAGCTAATGATCGAAAAACTAAATCCTGAACAAGAGATCATAGCCGCGCACATGGCTGCGACGACCGCAGCTTTTTGGGTGCGCTTCCTTTTGCGAGCAGACCCATCTGAGCGCCATCCCGACCGGGCGCGGTACGCCACAAACATTGACGATACCCGTATAACCGAGATCGTGAGCGAATGCCGAAGCCGCCGATCCTTGAAGTTGTCGCAGAGACCGGACAAGCAGTTGAGCCTCCGCCTCCGGAAATCTTGGAGCCAAACGCGGATCTCTCGCCGGAAGAGATTGAGCAGGCACGCAGGGACTATCTGCTCACGCGATTCTGGATCAGCGCCAAAGGATTTTGGGGTGCCAATGGCGGCGAGCTGGCATGGGTGTTGTCTCTCGGCCTGATCGCCTTGATTATTACAAATGTCGCATTTCAATACGCCATCAACGTCTGGAATCGCGCGATCTTTGACGCCATCGAGAAGCGCGACTCGGCCACGGTTTATTATTTAACGGGGGTATTCTTCCCGCTCGCGATCGGCAGCGTGGCGCTCGGTGTTTTTCAGGTATTCGCACGCATGGGCATCCAGCGCCGCTGGCGCGCATGGCTGACCGATTCAGTGGTGTCGCGGTGGCTAACCAACGGCCGCTACTATCAACTCAATCTTGTCGGCGGCGATCACGAAAACCCGGAATATCGCATCGCGGAGGATCTGCGAGTTGCTACCGACGCGCCGGTGGATTTCGCCTCTGGCGTGATATCCGCCTTCCTCTCGGCTGCAACCTTTATTGTTGTGCTCTGGACCATCGGTGGCGCTCTGACCCTGACAGTCGGCGGGTCGACATTTACCGTGCCCGGCTTCCTGGTGGTAGCGGCGGTGATCTATGCCGGAGTAACCAGCAGTTCGATGGTTTACATCGGACGTCACTTCGTCGCGGTTTCGGAGAGTAAAAACCAGGCCGAAGCCGAATATCGCTATGCGTTGACGCGCGTTCGCGAGAACGGTGAAAGCATCGCCCTATTGGGTGGCGAGGAGGAAGAGCGCAGCGGAATCGACAGAACGTTCGCCAGCGTCATCAAGCAATGGGCGCTCCTCTGCGGTCAGCACATGCGCACCACCATCGTATCGCAGGGATCGAGCCTGATCGCTCCGGTCATCCCGCTGTTACTATGCGCGCCGAAATTCCTCGATGGCAGCATGACGCTAGGACAAGTGATGCAGGCCGCATCGGCCTTCACCATCGTGCAAAGCGCGTTCGGCTGGCTTGTCGACAATTATCCCCGTCTGGCTGACTGGAATGCCTGCGCGCGGCGGATTGCGTCGCTGATGATGTCGATCGACGGGCTGGACCGGGCCGAACGTGGCGACGGCGTCGGCCGCATCCAGCGCGGTGAGACCGAGAACGACGCGATGCTCAGCCTTAACGACTTGTCCGTGACGCTAGACAACGGCACCGCAGTGGTGGGAGAAGCGGAAGTGATCATCGAGGCCGGCGAGCGCGTGCTGGTGGCGGGCGAGTCCGGGACCGGCAAAAGCACGCTGGTGCGTGCTATCGCTGGTCTTTGGCCATGGGGTGGCGGCAGTGTCAGTTTCCATCCAGACCGCCGGTTATTCATGCTCCCGCAAAAGCCGTACGTGCCGTCTGGAACGTTACGTCGCGCTGCCGCCTACCCCGCGGCTGCGGAAGACTGGACTCTCGAACAAATTGGCACTGCTCTGGACAAAGTAGGACTTGCTCATCTCAAGGAGCGACTTGAGGAAGAGGCGCCCTGGGACCAGACGCTGTCGGGGGGCGAAAAGCAACGGCTCGCTTTCACCCGGCTGTTCTTGCATAACCCCGATATTGTCGTGCTGGACGAAGCAACATCCGCGCTCGATGCAAAGAGCCAGGACAAGATGATGGACCTCCTCAATAAGGAGCTCCCTAATGCTACCGTCGTCAGCGTGGCGCATCGCGTCGAACTCGAAGCCTTTCATACTCGAAAAATCGTTCTGGAGCGAGGCAAGGGTGGCGCGAAGCTAGTAAGCGATATTGACCTCTTCCGCGCAAGGGAAAACGCCGCCTGCTGGGTCGTTTCCTGCGCCAGCGCCACCTCAAGGCATCCCGTTAACGGGTACCCTGCGAAGTTCTCCAAAGCTGCCCAGGTTGACCGCAGCGTCAACAACGCGCCTGCCATTCGCAACGAACTATTGTTTAGGCGGTCCGGCTGAGGACAGCTGACTTCGACGAACACTCCTCACGCGACGAAAAGGCTGATCAAATGGATCATCAGCTTTGCCCCACAGACCGCGATGCCGAAATCCGTCACCATCAGCAAAAATTGCCTCTCATGTTCATCCAATTCTGAGAAGATTCTGCGCATTGGAGATCCTCCTCCCCGCGCAAAACATTCTCTATCGCTGGTTTGTTCCAATCTCGCATACTGCGCCGTGCCACGCCGCCTTCCACCCCAACTCCACCCCAACGCCTCACATGATCGTGACAAACCGAAGGATCGACGGCAGTAGAGATTGCGCTAATCTCTCAATGCAAGCTCAACGTGCCTTGGGAGACTTGAAATGTCAGACCATAGCGAGATTGTGTACTCAACGTCGGATGGAATGGACTATCCGGCTCATGAGCGGCAGTACAAGGCGTTCATTAAGGTAGGGGCGACCGCCACAACGGCCGTAGCTACCATTGTCGCGTTGATGGCGATCTTCCTCACTTGATTGTGCGATCACCGTTCTAAAGGCCGGCGTTTCTGCCGGCCTTCTTCTTCGCCACCGCGGACCAGTCACGCACGAGAGAAGCGCCTCTTCCGCCTGAGCCGTATTGAATTGTCCGGACGCATAGCAGCGCGGGCGTTAGAATGGTTCGAATGATCATCGAATTGCCTTGTGATGCCCGTTGATAGTTTTAGGGTGGACTTCCGTGTTGGCGGTTTAGAACCGATCCGGTGCGGCCCCGGCGCGCCGCTTCCCAGGACCGCGCGTCGGGGGACTTGATCTCAGGCGAGATTTGTTGCGGATCAACTCGCCGGAGTTCAACCGCCGAAGTGGCTCACGGGACCGATGTTTTGTCCTCTCTCCCTCCATCAGGCTCAGGCATCGGAAACTTCGTGCGTGTACGGCTGATCAACACATCCATGCTCGACATGATCGACGGCGACGGTTTCACCCAGCGCAATTCATCGCGCAGCCTGTCCAGCGCATCACGTGCCCCGGCGGCGTAAGCGCGGCCCTTTCTAGCGCGGTGTTTGCTCATTCCCCATCCTCAGGAGCACCCGCGAATTGCGGCGCGGCCTGCTGCCGTCAGTATGATTGAAGACAGAGTGCGCGGGAATTGGATTGTGGCCCAACTACCTCGTTCTCGTCTTCGTCTGGCAGGTCTGCCCAATATGGCCAGATGAGATTGGCGGCATTTCAATCGATCGCAGCGACGCGACTCCCGCAGCTTGCTGCTGCGACCCCTTCACGGGAACAGATGGACCGACCTTTGCGGAATCCGCGGGAACTTGCGACTGCGCTGAGCTTTGATATGTCATGTCACTCAATCTCGTGCGTGCACTGATCCTGTTTGGCGCGTTTGCGCTTTCACTGTTATCCGCCAATGCGAAAACCTTGGACGGTATCGCAATAGAGAGCGCCCAATTCCTGGGCGTCCAGCCGGATGATTCCGACATCGATGCCCTGGTGGTGAAAACGCAGATTCTGCTCGACCGCGCAGGCTTCTCGCCTGGCGAAATCGACGGAAAGCTCGGCGAGAATGTTAAGAAGGCGCTACGCGCCTATTCGGAGGCCAACGGCTTACCTTCGACGATGACGCTGAATCACGACGTCTTCGAACGGCTGACCGCGAACATGAATGAGTCCTTGCTCGTCGAGATCACTGTCACCGAGGACGATGTCAAAGGGCCCTTTCTCTCTCGGCAGCCAAAGGGCCTTGACGAGATGAAGGACCTCGAACGCCTCGCTTATCGCGACGCCAAGGAAGCACTTGCTGAGCGCCACCACATGAGCGAGGCACTCTTAGTGGCGCTTAACCCGCATGCGGAATTCTCACAGGCCGGCACAACCCTCATGGTCGCGAACGTGCTCAAAGCCAAGCCATCCACCATGGTCACCCGAATTGAGGTCAATAAGGACCTCCAAACAATCAAGGCTTTCTCCAAAGACAATGCACTCGTCGCGTTTTACCCTGCGACCGTGGGTAGCGAGGAAAAGCCATCGCCGAGCGGGGCGCTGAAGGTGCTCGCAGTGCGTAGCAACCCTTTCTACCGCTACAATCCGGACTACAAGTTCAAGGGCGTAAGAGCACGCCGCGCCTTCACCATCAATCCCGGACCGAACAATCCCGTCGGTTCGACGTGGATCGCGCTATCGGAGCCGGGCTACGGTATCCACGGCACTTCGGAACCCTCTAAGGTCAGCAAGGCTGAGTCCAACGGCTGTGTGAGGCTGACCAATTGGGATGCGGCGCACCTGGCGCAGATGGTGAAGAAAGGGGTCACGGTGGAATTCCGCGAGGGAACGGACTCGCAAGTGAACGCCAGGCCAGCCAAGTAACGGGCGTCGTCCAACGGGATAGAGTCTTCACCGTCGATCACATCGCGAGACTAGGGCGCGCGGGCCATCGCCTAACACCTGGGTTGCGCGGTGAGTTGTTATTCGGCCTGCAATATTGGCTCTGACGCAACTTCGATGACGGCTTACCGCAACTAGGTCGCGCCTATCAGCCGAGCTTGCAGGAGGTCGATTTTCGCCCGCCCATACATCTGGCGTTTTACGAGCTTTAGTTTCGTGATCTGCCCTTCTGTCTGGCCATTGGACCAAGGCTCGGAGATGGCAGCACGGACGGCGGCCTTGTCCCTGATGATGCCACTCGCAAAAGAGCCGATCAGGCTCAAGCTGGCGGTGGCGATCCATGGATCGAGATCAGCGACGAGCTTCTTGCGCACCATGGTCTGGAAGCTTTCGACGAGCATGCGGGCTTCGACGAGTGTGGGAACGCGCGCCTCGATAGCAGCGATGGTGACCGTATCTGCTTTGCTGAGATTGTCACGCGCCGTGGTCATCAATCGTGAGATTGTTCTCGCGGATGGCACTTTTTGCAGTTGTTGATTGATCGCCTTCTCGGCCCGTCGTCGCCGTGCCGTCCACTCACTGACGACACGCAAGGAGCCTTGGAAGCCTTGCCTTTGCAAACGACGCCAGAGCTCTGCGCCGTTACGGCAGCCCTCGTTCCATTGCGCATCCAGAAAGGGCAAGTGGGCATCGAGCGTGCTCTGCCGTGTCCGGAAGACATCCGTACTCTCGCCGCGACTGACTTGGCGAACGAGTTTACGGCTGTGTCCTGTTCGACGGACGATCTCCTTGAGTGGCACTGCGTCTCCGACGCGCGCCATGATCGCGGCATTCGTCCGCTTGCGTCGGAGATACCCTTCATACTGCAGCCGTTCCGCGCAAGTGAGCAGTTTTGGATTGATCGTCGTCGCACCGATGGAGGTGCGGATCACCTGCATGGAACGGCGCACCGCGTTGAGGAAGGCCGCGCTTGCGTTCTCCATCAGGTGCCAACGGTCCGCGACCTGGACCGCGTCCGGCAGCGCCTTTGCCGCGGCCTCACCGTAGCCGCCGCCACGGTCGCGCGATACGACCCTGATCTCCGGATGGTCGGAAAGCCAAGCCCGCACCGTTGCAATCTCGCGATCTGGAAGCAGGGTTACGATCCGCCGTCTCTCCAGATCGCACACGATTGTTCCGTAGCGATGGTTCTTGCGAAAAGCCCAGTCGTCAATGCCGGCGACGATCAGAGGCTCCATTCGCGGGCGCGTTCGTCGCCTAACAACCCGCAGCAGAGTATCGTTGCTCACCGGCAGCATCAGTCGCTTGGCAAAGCTCGCTGCCGGCCTGCCGCCGAGTGCCAGCCCCAGATGGTGGACGATGCATTCCAGCCGTGCCGTCCGGCGCGACCGGGTCGGGAGAACGTCGTCCCCGAACCGTTCAGCGAAAATCCGCCGCCGACAACGAGGTAGTTCGCAAACAAACCGTCGCGTGATCACGCGGAGGCGTATTTGCTTGCCTGCACATGGCAAATCCGCGACCTGTCTGTCGTATCGGCTATGGATTCGGCGCGATCTCGCCCCGCATAATGGACACTCGGCCACGTCGCTTTCGGATCGGACGGCTAAAATAATCGAGTCAGATGAATCGCTTACGCTCTCGATAACCAACCCGCTCGGGACAAGCGACGAAATTCGAATACCGGCTCGCATGGCGCTGTTCCCCCGTTGAAGAACCGCAAGCTCGGCAGAAAAATCATCAGATGTGAGTCAGAGCCCAAAAGGGACCCCCTATAGATTGGTCTGTTGGGCTGCCTGCTTTGTAACGAAGCAGGTGGTCGGGGATGCTGATCGTGGAGACGATTGCGCGGATTCGGCGCGAGCACTTCGTCAAGGGCAAAACGATCAAGGAGATCGCCCGCGACCTGAAGGTGTCGCGAAACACGGTCCGGAAGGTGCTGAGGTCGGGAGAGACATCATTCGAATATGAGCGTTCGGTCCAGCCACGGCCCAAGCTTGGACGTTGGGCCTATCCGCGGGAGACGCAGGAGATGGTGTTCGACGCCCACGACCGGGCGTTCGCACTGTTCAAGGGTACCTGCAGCCGCGGCATCTACGACAACATGAAGACGGCGGTCGAGACAATCTTCGTCGGCAAGCTACTCGGCGATACGACCGCCAGGTGGAGCGCGTGTACGCGCCACCATAGCTGCGAGAGTTTAGGCAAGAAGCTGGACGAGTTCGAGGACGCCTGAGTTGAGTGCCGGAGCCGTCATCGAAGTGGGAGGACATACGCAATTCGCCGCACCGCCGATGGCTTTGCACGGAAAGAGAAGCCGAAACCGCGGGAATGCAGGCGACTCCGATACGGTCGCTAGTGGTTCATCTGCCGTTTCTGCATTTGGGGACGGTCGTCTTCGTCGCCATTTACATCTGAGTTGGTCGACGCCGTCGCCCCAGACGTCGCCGCGACAAAAGGAGGGTTTGATGAACAAGCGTAAGAACTTGTCTCACATCCGAACACTGATAAAGGCGCGTGGGCAGGAAGTCCCCTCTCGACAGGGGGATAAAAAGCCTTCCCTCGATCCCAGGGAAGCCTTGGTGGATATCCGGACACTGGCCCGTGTTGCCATAGAGAGTGAGGACACCGCCGTCATGAAGCGCGATTTAAAGATGATCCTGACGATCGTGGATAAGGCTTTGCCGAGCGGGCCAGAAAACCCCTCCGAAGCGATCTTCGGAGCGTAATTCTAAACGGCCGGCCCCGAGACCAGAAATATAAAATCCCGCCGGAGCGGGGTTCTGTGGTGCTTCTGGGCCGCGGCCAACCCAGATCAATCTCATCAGCTATCCGGAACCGCCCCTCGACCCGGTTGAAGCGATGAATGCGGAACGGTCTTCCGACACATGCGTTTTGCTGAGGTGTGTCAACTGAACGCGCTTTGGAGAACGATCATGCGAAATAATCTGATTCCCGCCGCCGCTTTGGCCATGATCGGATTCAGTGTTCCCGCGTCGGCAGCCGACGTCGGCTACGTTCAGGAACCGGTGACCGAGATCTACACTCAGGCTGGACCGCTGCCGCTTCAGGCGGCAGTCGATATCGCCAACGGAATCGGGCTGGTTTCCGTGTCAAACACGAACAAATGGGGCAACCAGTGGCAGGTCGAGGGCTATGACGTTGCCGGAAGCTACATGGAAGTTGATGTGGATGCGCGCACCGGCGCGATCGTAAACGTCAATAGGTGAAGTAGGTCGTAGGCGCCCAAGTCAGGCCGACGAGGCGGTATCGATGAAACCCCGACGATGCGGGGTTGTCGCAAGGCCCTTTAGCTAGCCGCTATGCCGGTGGGCCTTTCGTTGTGTGGTCCACTCGGCCGCGCTTTGCTCAAGCCGGAACAACTTTCATCCAATCGTATTGAATCGCCGGAACGGTCGATTCACTCCCGCCCGTGTGATCCGAACCCAAATTGGCCCGCTATGACTCCAACCGGCGCACGCCAATCCGCGCTGGATCCACTTAAAGCCGCAGAATCGATGAGCGAGACAATCCACCGCACCCCCGGATTGGCCGCACCGGCAAGAAATAGCTCGCTCGGGAGATTTCTTCGGCGCTAGAATTTCCATCGATTCAAACGGTGGAGGTGCGGCAATGGCCGAGCATCATAGTTTGAAGCATCTCACACTTGAGGATGGTCTTTCAGCCTGGGCCAACGAGGTTCGGGAGCAGGCTGGGATGATGGCCCGGGCCGGAACAAGGCGCCTACTCAAGAAAATCACACAGGCCGACGAAGCCACTAAACTTTACAAGTGGATCAACTCGCCGGAGCTTCAACCGCCGAAGTGATTCACGAAACCGATGTTTTGTCCTCTCGCCTTAGTCCGTCAGGCTCAGTGTTGTTCCTAGACAGGTATGGAGCGCAGGCAACATGGCATCCCCAAACGACAATCCCCCTAGGGGGACGAACCATATAAGGCGCGTCAACAACACCACGATCGGCTGGGCTATCGGAGGTGCAGTGCTCGTGATGCTACTCAGTCTCTCCGTCTTCACCGGGCGCGGCACGCCACCTAAATCCGGCGAGAATGCGCCGAATAGCCCAACGCACACGCAACCGCAGAGGTGAGCTTAAACCGCAATATATCTCTGTATTCGGCGTTCTAGGATGATTGCAACCAGCAGCCAACCACGTTGAAGGATGAGCCAAAGTGATAGGCCAAATTGCATTTGTGTCTATCACAGCGGGCCTTTCATGCGCCTTCGCTGTACTTGCTCACATAAGGCACAAGCGGATTTTGCTGGCGATAGAACAAGACACTTCGCCAGCTTTCCGTGATCTGCTGGTTGAGGGTGGCCTCTGGTTTGCAAGTGTTCTTTTTGGTCTTTCGGGGACGATGTATTTGGCTATCTGCGCTTCGAGATATTGGGTGAGTTACTAGAGGACGCGAGACATCGCCGCGCGTCATTGATTTTTCCTCCGAAACCCCAGGCCATCTGTTCGAGCTTCTACCCCACCAGCCGGTGATCTCCTCGCCGGAGTGTCTTTTTGCGCATTAATCCACGCTTCCTGTCTCGACGGCGCTCATGTACGAAACGACGGCCCAGCGATCCAGAAACGCTCTCGCCGTCTGCCGGGCCTTGTCTCGTGGTTGAGTGAAAGTCTCCCGCACGTAGCCATCATCGGCCTTTGACTGCCGACGTCGAGCCGCCATCCCGGTCCGCCAGGTCTCTTGGGGTCCGGGGCATCGCGACACTCCACATGCGACGCTGAAGATGTAATGATCGTGCGTGCAGATAGGAGTCGATCAGCACTAATGTGCGGCGATAGGCTTTCCTGCCGTCAACGTGAGGCGGTCGGCCTTGACGAGCACGCGGTCATTCCCGACTTGGGGCCGGGCGAAGAAACTGACGAGGACAAAGGCGACGCAGAATAGCAGACCTACAAGCATGGTTTTTCGGTTTGTGCTTTTGTCGTGAACGAACATGACGATAGATTAACCCATGGAAATGAGCCGGCAATTGATCGAAGGGATTAACCTCACTGGCTAACCTTACTTCGTTTTGCCTACCCGCTCGTCATCGCTGTCGGTTTGTTGTTCTGGTCGGGCTGTTGGCCTTTGCCAGGCCTCGCGACGTCCTTGAAATAGCAACCCCGCCGGAGCGGGGTCTATTCCTCAGATCGTGGTCGGGCCGCTGACTGTATTCAGCATCGGTGCGCGCGGTGGCAAATCAGACTTATCCGGTAGACCGCCGTCTCCAACCAGACAGCGCGCGCTTTGTCCTCGCGTTGCTGCACGCTTCCTTTAGCGCTCTGCCGCGTTCCTGTCGGCCTTCCATCCCGAGAACGCCTTGAAGGCTTCCGCCCTGTCGTGATCGCTCGGCTTGCTGTCGGGGTGCAGGGCCTTTGATATCATTGATACTGTCTTGAAGCTCATCACTACCTGTTTCCTGCTCTGCTTGTCGAAGTGCTTACGCATGGACTCCATCCGAGCTAGCGGAGTTCGCACGTCAAATCTTCCTCGCACCCGGCAAAACCTTTCCTGTCCGTCATCAAAACATTTGGCGCAAAGAGCGGCGAGATTTAGCGGAGAGCGGGCCTCATTTGTTGGTTGATGTTAAGCGGCGATTTTGCGGTGGAGCAAGCGCCGATATTTGATTGTCTGTCGTTTGATCCTTTCACGCTGTTTGATGATGGATTGTGCACGTCCGAAGTAGACGTCGGCGGGTGTGACGTTGCCGATGCCCTCGTGATAACGGCGATGATTGTAATGCTCGATGAATGCCTCGATCTGACACTCGAGATCGCCGGGCAGGAAGTAGTTCTCGAGCAGGATGCGGTTCTTGAGGGTTTGATGCCATCGCTCGATCTTGCCTTGGGTTTGCGGATGCAGCGGTGCGCCGCGGATATGGCTCATGCCGTTGGCATCGATCCATTCGGCAAGCTCGGCGGCGATGTAACTGGGACCATTGTCGCTGAGCAGTCTGGGCTTGTGCAACACCTTGGTGTTGTCGCAGCCTGAAGCTGCAAGGGCCAGTTCGAGCGTATCGGTGACGTCCTCGGCGCGCATGGTCGAGCACAGCTTCCAGGCAATGACATATCGAGAGAAGTCATCGAGTACGGTGGACAGATACACCCACCCCCAGCCGATGATCTTGAAGTAGGTGAAGTCGGTCTGCCACATCTGGTTGGGTGCTGTCGTCTTGTCTTTGAACTCATCAGCCGCCTTGACCACAATGAAGGCTGGGCTGGTGATGAGATCGTGGGCCTTGAGCAGGCGATAGACACTGGCTTCGGAGACGAAGTAGCGCTTCTCATCGGTAAAGCGCACTGCCAGTTCGCGCGATGAAAGTTCGGATTGCTCCAGCGCCATCTCGATGATCTGACCCTGGATATCGGCATCGATGCGGTTCCACACGCGACCTGGCCGGGAAGGACGATCTTCCAACGCTTCCGGCCCGCCCTCAAGGTAACGGTCATACCAGCGATAGAAGCTTCGACGTGCAATGCCCAGTTTGTCGAGTGTCTTCTTCGCCGGCAGATGCGATTGCTCGACGAGCCTGATGATCTCAAGCTTTTCGGATGCGGGATATCTCATTCGCCTTCGCCCCCATCCGCGATCATGCTTTTTTTGAGCAGACGGTTCTCCAGCGTCAGATCGGCAACCACCTCCTTCAGGGCATGCGCCTCACGGCGAAGGTCTTGCACTTCACCACTTGTCGCAGCTCGCGCCGTATCACCGGCCAGCCGCCGCTTGCCTGCCTCCATGAACTCCTTCGACCAGACGTAGTAAAGGCTCTGAGCGATCCCTTCCTTGCGGCACAGTTCAGCGATGCTGTCTTCACCGCGCAAGCCATCAAGCACAATCCGGATTTTATCTTCCGCCGAGAAATGGCGCCGGGTGGCGCGGCGAATGTCTTTGACAACCCGTTCGGCAGAACTTTTCCTGCTGCGAGACTTCGTAGTCATGTTCGTTCCTTCGTCATCGACGAGAACCGAACTCTCCTTAAATCATACCTTCAATTCTGTGCCATAGGCGCTGATCCCGGACAAACATGAGTAGTATTCTCGAAGCAGTTGCCATCATCAAGGGCAAGGATGCGACCGGCAACGCCTTCGATCAGGTCGCCGGCAAGATCAAGAACGTCGCCAGCGCGGCCAAGGCTCTCGACGGCATCACGCCGTTGGGCCGAAACTTTCAACGCGAACTTGCCGATCTGCGCGCGACCGAAAAGGAACTCGCGCTTATCGCGCGCAGCTTCAAATCGTTCGACGCGGCGCTGAAAAGCCGAGGCCCGATCCGGGCCTCGGCCTACTTCGGTGCGATCGATCAATGGAAATCGCAAACGCTTTCCGCATTGCGCGAGGTGCGGGCCGGCTATTCCGATACCGAACGCGTCCAGAGCCGATTTTTCCGGCGCGCCGGCCACTTCGCTCTTGGCGCCGCTGGCCTCTACAGCGGCGCCTATGCGACCGAACACGCCATTCGATCGTCGGCCCGCAGCGCCGCTGAACGGCAGCGCGAGCGGGTCCGTTACGATCAGATGGGCTTCAATCCGGCGGAACAGGCCGACGCCAATGTTGCGGCCGATCGGTTGGCCCTGGCTTATCCGTCGATCTCGCGCACCGAGCACCTCGCGGACCTGCGCAAGAATGCGGCCCGGCTCGGCGGTTTCGATCGAGCTAAGGAGGTTGCCGACATCTATGCGCGCGCCAAGATCGCGAACGCGATCTCGGGTGGTGACGCGCATGAATTGGAACAGCTTGTGCGGGCGGCGGAAGGT
This sequence comes from Nitrobacter sp. TKz-YC02, assembly GCF_049852135.1. Classification (NCBI taxonomy): domain Bacteria; kingdom Pseudomonadati; phylum Pseudomonadota; class Alphaproteobacteria; order Hyphomicrobiales; family Nitrobacteraceae; genus Nitrobacter; species Nitrobacter sp. TKz-YC02. The sequence continues at coordinate 1,198,414 of NZ_CP180728.1, read as the reverse complement.
GCGGGCGCGGCGAACACCGCAGGCCAGTTCGGCGGGTTCCTGAATGCCTTCGCTAGGGCTAAGGCGGCAAATCCGGACTACACGGGCGAAGAATTCGCAAAGGATTTCCGCGCGGCCGGCGCGGCGAAATACGGGTTTGGCCGAGACTTCATGGAGGCTGATTTTCCAGTGCTCGCGTCGCACACTCCCGGTTTTGGTGTGAAGCTAGCGACGGCGAACTCCGCATTAATTGGCACCCGCGCGACTCAGGCGTCGAAGCGTCATATGCGAGAGGCGGGGCTGTTGGATAAAAATGGCAATCTCGTCGATACGGCCGGGTACCAGAACAATCCCTTTGAGTGGGTGCAACAGCATATTCGGCCGATCCTCGAATCTAAGGGGGTGAAATTCAGCGAGCACATGTCGGAAGATGACAAGCGCACCACGGCCGCTTGGGCAACTCGGACATTTTCGGCGAAGAATGCGGCCGACTTGGTGCTTTCGATGCTGCTCGATGCGCCGCTTGTCGAGCGTGCTCGCCAGCGCCGGACAAAAGACCTCGATCACATCCCGGATTTGCAGTCCAAGGATGCCTTTCTCGCGCAAGAGGCTGTGAAGAAGCAATTGGGAGATTTTGCTACCGCGCTGATCGGGTTACAGCCGGTGATCGACCTGATGAACGGCTTCGCCCGTTCGGTCGGCCGTATAACCAATGAGTTCGCGGAAGATACGCGGTCGGGACAACAGGCGGGCCGCGTGATCGGCGGCACCGTCCTGGCCGGCGGCGCTGCGGTTGGCGGCGTTCTGGCGGCCCGTGGCGCCTATCAGTGGTTCACCGGCGCCGGCGCGTTGTCCGGTAGCGCAGTTGCGCTCAACGAATCGGCGGCGGCCCTGACGGCGGCAGCGGCCCGGCTGGCGGCGTCCGGCGGCGGCTCGCTTTCGGACAATCTTAAGCCCGGCGGATCGACCGGCCGCAAGATGCCGGTGGTGCCGCTGGTAACGGCCCTGACGGCGCCGTTGTTTCTCGGTGGCGATACGTTGGATGGTCAAGGCGATCTGTTGCACAGGCAGGTCGAGCGCGACATCGAACGATTCCGGCGCGGCCGAGATTTCACGCTCGGGTCCGATCGCACATTCGGATTCGGGGCGTCATCATCGTTCGAGCGGTTCTCACCGCCAGCTTTCGGCGGTGGCGTGCTTGGGTATCTCGGCAACGCCGCCGGCCATTTCAACTACAGCGACGTGCCCGTTAAGGCGCAGGTTGAGGGTAACGCGACGTTGGACGTACGAGTCGCCGTCGATCCATCTCCGGATTTTTTGGCGAGGGTCGATCAGCGTGTCGACAACAAGATCAACGCGTTCCGATTGAGCGGCGTCCCCGCGACCGGCACCGCCGGATCAACCGGCATATCGATGCCCGAGGTGGTAGCGGGGCCATAAACGCCAGAAAAAATGGGGTTGGAAATGTCGAAGTGCCCACCTCGGCAACCAGAGCGCGCGCTATCTACGAGCTATTTGAGAAGGACCAGAAGCGCTTTGACGAACTGGCGTTGCCGCAGGCAGCGAAATACATTTCAGGTGCGGATGCAGTCGCGGAGGTCATCGAAGTTGCGCGAAAGCATTGGTACTCGGCGAGCCGGAAGAGCGCCCTGGCAAAAGGTGCCGACCAAAAAGCGTCTTCAAAGAAGTTCAACTGAAATGAGATTGCCGATAGACGCATCGTTCGATCCCTTGATCATACCGCGTTAGCGTGCGTTTTCCTGTGTGTGATGGAAACAGTGGCAATCACGTTCGCAGATGCGGGTGTTGGCCTTGGTGGATTGTGTCGCTGCGGCGGGGCATCCTTACCGAGGCGGTATGCGCGCTACGCCCCCGTCCCCTTTCGCTTTCCGACCGCACGCTGTCCGCTGATGGGCCACCGCCTTGGGTGCTCCGTTGCGCGTCGCGTTCGCGATCGGGTGATCCTCGGTCGGACGATGAGGATGGCCTGGCAATGGGTCCTTCCCGGTACCCCGCCCCCTACGGGCACTAGGGCTCCCGAAAAGCCGCTAGCCACAGATTTGAAAATCCGGCCTGACGAGGTTGACGAACTCGGATCGAACGTCGCTTTCGTCCGTCAGGTCGCGCAATCGCAACCAGAAAAGAGCGGACGGCCGGACACTAGCGGACGACTCTCCACACGCATGACAAACCCGCATGCCTATTGATTTTCGGACGGCCCGGACGGCTCGGACGGCTCAATTTCTTATTGAGAAAAAATAGCAGGAAAGACGGATTGTATGACCGTAGGGTCATGCTTGAATGCATGACGCGCTGGCGGCGCCAGCCCCCGCCATCCGTGCGGAGAGATGTGAAGTGAGGGTGTGGGAATAGTAGATCAGGCCTCGAAATTCGTTCGCGTGCTTGCATTATGCTTGCACAAAGATGTGACTAGGCGAGCCTCCGATATGCAGCCGCCATTCAACTATCTGATTTTAATGATAAAAATATGGTACAGTTGGGTGGGCTCGAACCACCGACCTCCTGTTCCACAGACAGGCGCTCTAACCAACTGAGCTACAACTGCATCATGCTCGTGCGCCCAAAACGCAATGCGAACGGGGCGGAAACTAGGTGCAACGCCCCGCTTTGGCAAGGCCACAACGGTCCGTTATCGCGCCGCTTTAGTCGTTTCGGACAGCAATCCTTTGGTCTTTGCATCTTATCGCGAGCTTTGGCTCCACGGCAGTCGAGCGTGGGCACAGGCCGGATCTGATCGCGGCGGAGACGACACTGAAAATAACAAACCCGGACCGAGGGGCCCGGGTTGATAGATTTAACGCGAACGGGCGTTTATCAGACGGTCGGCTGGAACAGTTTCGACGCGCCAGTCCTGATCGGCTCGGCAGTTTCCGCCGCAATTTTCTGGGTCAGTTCGGTCAATTCCTTGGCCTGGACCGCGAACGTTCCGAATTGATTGCGGGTATGGGTACTCCATAATTCGGTCGCATCAGACAACGACTTCGCGCCGACCAGGGCCTGCAAAAAATCGAAGCTGGCATTGGTATTGGCCTGACCGAAATCGAGCAGCTTAGCGGAATAAGCATGCGCCCCTTTAGTTGCAGCGTTAAACACGGCCTCAACAGCGCCGTTGCCGTCCTGCGCGGCTTCCTTGAACTTCGCGTAGTTATCGCGCGCCTGCAAAACGCCCTTTTCGGCGAATGCACGCACTTCCTCGGGAACTTCAAAAGCCTCGGTTGGATTAGCCATGGCAGTCATCCTTTGCAGTTGGGAACGCAGTGTGACCTGCAACGACGATCGTCCTGCAACGTAGCTTGATTGCGAACTGATCGGGCCAGCATCTGATCCACTCTTACCATGACTTCCTTGTGCGACGCAACAATATATTGCGACGCAAAACTTACCCCGCCGAGCGCGAAAACTCGAATAGCGGCCTTGGGCCCCTTAGACTTGAGGCTTGCGGGTTCCCCAGGCGGCCCGGCCCATGCTTTGCCCTATTTCGCTGGCCTGCTCGGTCAAGGCCTTCATTTGACCCTGCACATATTCCGTATTCAGCCGCATCGCCTCCGCGAGATCCTTCGCGCGGAGAAGTTGCTCGGCATAGTCCAGTGATGCGGTCATATTCTGCTGGGCAAAGGAGATTGCCTTGCTGCTGATATCTCGAACGCTGTCGCGAACCGCCTCGTTGCGACCCTCGATCGAATTGGCGGTTTGCTGGGCGCCGTCGAGAAAACTCTCAAGCGCCTTGCGTGCCTGCTCGAAACCTGCCTCCGCTAGCGACTGCATCTCGTTCGAAACTTCAAAATGCCGTCCCTGGTTGCTCATGGTCGCCGCTCCCTGTGGTGGCTCTTTCATGGGTCCCGGTCCTCCGGTCCCCACCACCTCAACGTGCCACCGATCGCGGAGGTCCCATGACAACGGCCAAATTAAGGTTATCTCGGCTTTGCCGGGGATTTCAGGAGAGCGGCCGTGGACCTCCGACATGGCGGACACGATACTGACGATCTGTTAGGACTGCGGCCAATGAAAGCCGACATGCGCAGCCGCCGAAGACAAAAGCCCAAGACATCTGACACGCGGTGCCCATGAATAGCGCCGATTTCCAGTTGCAGGGTATGACCGACCCACAGCTGGCCGTTCATGCGGCGGGCGCCCTGCCCGCGTGGCTGTGGTCGCTGGACGGCACCTGCATCCTGTGGGCCAATCCGGTGGGCGTCTCTATTGTCGGGGCAACCAACACCTCCGCTCTTGCTTCACGACACGTCGACCCTGACGACCCGCGCCGACGGCAGGTGGTTCAGCTCGCGCGCCGTCTGCCGCCCACCGGCGCAGTGCAGCTAGAACGAATGCGGGGCTATGCCGGCCTAGGAAGCCTTCTCACCTGCGCCTGCTCGCGGCTCGAAATTCGGGGCGTCGGCAGCGCCATCCTCGTGAGGGCCGTTGTTGAGCCGGCCGGTCGCAGCATGCCGCTGGTCGAACGATTGCAGCGACTGGTGGATGGCGTGGATATGCCGGTGGCTGCATTCGCGCGCGACGGCCGGTTCGTCGCCGCCAGCAACAGGGGCCGGCCGCTGTTCAGCATTGGCAGTCTCGCCGAAGGCGGGCTCAATGGCTTGCGCGATAACGCACTACGCGAGGGTCGTGCCGAGACCTCGGTCGGACTTTGGCGGTTGGTGCTGCAACGTGTCGGAAGCGGCGACGACATAGGACTTGTCGCCCTGCTGGAGCCGAACGTCTCAGATCGCTCTTCGACTCACCCGACACCGTTGACTGAACCGGACGCCGAATTTCCATTGCGGAACACCGCGACCGTTCCGCCGTCCACGCAAGCCGTCGAGTCGCCGCCCGACCCGGATAATAGTCCGTCGCGTGATCCTCCACCGCAGAGGCGCCACCATCCCTTGCGCTTCATGTGGCGGATGGATGCCGAAGGCCGCTTCTCGTTCGGATCCGACGAATTCACCCGCATCATCGGAATGCGAACAGCCTCAGAATTCGGCCGGTTGTGGAGCGAGATCACGGACGTATTCGGATTCGATCCTGAAGGCCGCGTTGCGAAAGCGGTCGAAACCCGCGACACTTGGAGCGGCATCACGCTCCTTTGGCCCGTCGATGGATCGGATGCACGTTTGCGTGTCGAATTGTCGGGGCTTCCGATCTACGACCGCGCACGCAATTTCGTCGGCTATCGTGGCTTCGGCGTCTGCCGTGATCGGGAGGGTTTGGCGCGGCTCGCAGCAAATCGACGCCACGAATTTTCGTTCAGCGAGACCTCCCATCCACCGCCGGCGGGCCCAGCGGGTTCTGCCGACGCCGAGCCCTCCGAATTCTTGCAACAACCAACAGAACCGGACACCACCGTGGAAACGCCCAAGAATGTCCTGCCGTTCAGGCCTCCGGTTGATCTGAAACCGCCTCCTCTCACGCCTGTCGAGAACAATGCCTTCAACGAACTGGCGCGCCAGCTCTCGGCCCGGCTGGAGGGCGAGCCCGACGCCGCCGAGCCTGGAACTAACGCCGAGCAGCCGGTTGTGCAGGAGCCGTCCGAAGTCGCCCAAACGCAGGTGGATGGATTGTCACCCCCCGAACCGACTCCGCAGGCCACCATCGCGCGCGACAGCCTGATCCTCGACTTACTTCCAGGCGGTGTAATGATCCACCGAGCTGGCCGCGCACTGTACGCTAACCCGGCGTTTCTCGCGCAGGTCGGCTACAGCAGTCTTCAGGCGCTGCAAGAGGCCGGCGGACTCGATGCCCTCCTGGTCCAAGCCGACATGCCCGCCACCGACAGCACACCGCCCACCGGCTCTCCCGTCACGGTCTCGGCAACGCCACCGTCGGGCGCGCCGCAACAGCCGATCACCGCCCGTCTTTTCGTGGTCCCCTGGGATGGCGAGCCCGCGCATGCCTTGATATGCGGTGGTACATCGGCGCCCTCTCGCGTCGGCCATGCCAACGCCGAGGAGCTTGCCACCATCGTCGACACCGCAGCCGAAGGCATCCTGATGTTTGACGACGGCGGACACATCACTGCTTGCAACCGCAGCGCCGAAGCGTTGTTCGGACATTCCGGCGACAGTCTCACGCAGCGCAATCTCGCCGATCTCTTCGCGCCGGAAAGCCAGGGCGCGGTGCGCGACTATCTCAAGGGCCTCGTGGACGATTCCGCAAGCCTGCTCGATCACGGCCGCGAGGTGTTGGGCCGCGTGGGCGCGGACAGGCTGATCCCGCTAGCGATGACGATGGGCCGGACCCAGACTGAAGGCCCCAACTTTTTCGCCGTGTTCCGCGACCTGTCGCAGTCAAAGAAAATCGAGACCGAGTTGTCGCAGGCGCGACGGCAGGCCGAGCGCGCAGCGAATGCAAAAGCCGACGTGCTGGCGCGGATCAGCCACGAAATCAGAACGCCGCTGAACTCCATTATCGGGTTTGCCGAGGTGATGATCGATGAAAAATTCGGCTCGCTCGGAAACGAGCGCTATGTCGAGTACATGAAGGACATCCGTGCTTCGGGCGAACGCATCATCGCGTTCATCGACGACCTGCTCGACCTGTCGCGGATCGAGACCGGCAAACTTGATCTCGCCTTCGTGAACCAGAATCTCAACGAAATCGTCGAGCAATGCGTCGCCGTGATGCAGCCGCAGGCCAATCGCGAGCGCATCATCATACGAACCTCGCTTGCGCACACGCTGCCGCCGGTCGTCGCGGACGCACAGGCGCTACGTCAGATCACGCTTAATCTCATCGGAAATTCGATCCATCTGGCCAATGCCGGCGGGCAGGTGATCGTCTCGACGACAATCAATGATTTCGGTGACGTGGCATTGCGCGTCCGGGACACCGGACACGGCCTCAGCGAAAACGAGTTGGCCGCGGCGACGGAGCCATTCCGCACACCGGCGCCGAGCGATCAGGCTTCGAAGAGCGCAGACGTCAGCCTGTCGCTCACCAAAGCGTTGGTGGAGGCCAATCGTGCCCAATTCCACATCAAAACGGGGCCACACTCCGGCACGCTGATCGAAGTGGTATTTGCGCAAACAAACGCGCTATCCTAGAGCGTTTTCGAGCGAAGTGGAATCCGGTTCGCGTGAAGAAAACGCGTGTCTTTCACCGTTTCCCCGAAACGGTGAAAGACTCTATGACTGAAACCCTGCGGCTGGGTCTGTAGCGCCTGACGCCATCGGGTATTGGCTTCTGGCCGCTGTCGCGCATCGTCCTCAGGCGCTCTGCAGCGCGACGCCGAATTCGGCTTCGGTCTTGGCCCTGACCTCGTCCAGCGTGACGCTGTCGGCGAGTTCGATCAGCGTCATGCCATCCTTGCCGTGCTTGTCGATGGTGAACACCGCAAGATCGGTAACGACCATATCGACAACCCTTTCGCCGGTCAGCGGCAGCGTGCACCGCTTGAGCAACTTCGGGCCATCCTTGGCGGAATGCTCCATCACGACGACGACACGCTTGACACCGGCGACGAGATCCATCGCGCCGCCCATGCCCTTGACCATCTTGCCCGGGATCATCCAGTTGGCGAGATCGCCGTTCTGCGCCACCTGCATCGCTCCGAGGATCGAGAGGTCGATATGGCCACCGCGCACCATGCCGAACGAGTCGGCCGAAGAAAAAAAGCTGGAGGTCGGCAATTCTGTGACGGTCTGCTTGCCCGCGTTGATAAGATCGGGATCCTCATCGCCTTCATAGGGAAACGGACCCATGCCGAGCATGCCGTTCTCGCTCTGGAGCTGAACGTCGATATTGTCGGGAATGAAGTTTGATACCAGCGTCGGAATACCGATTCCGAGATTGACGTAATAACCATCGCGCAATTCCTTGGCGGCACGCCCTGCCATCTGCTCGCGGGTCCAGGCCATGGGGCTCTCCTGTCATATTGTTGTCGTTGCAAGGAGCTTATCGGAAGCGATCCAGCACTGTTCTGAGCCTAGAAGCGCCTATGCCACCGGGCGTGGACGGGTGTTGCGGAATTCGATGTGCTTCCTGGCGCTCCCCACCTCGACGATGCGCTTGATGAAGATGCTGGGAGTATGGATGTGATCGGGATCGATCTCGCCAGCGGGTACCAGATGTTCGACTTCTGCGATGGTAACCTTCGCGGCGGTCGCCATGATTGGGTTAAAGTTTCGCGCAGTCTTGCGATAGACCAGATTGCCAGCGGTGTCGCCCTTCCAAGCGTGGACGATGGCGAGATCGGCGAATAGCCCTCGCTCCATAAGATATTTCTGGCCGTCGAATTCCTTCACCTCCTTGCCCTCGGCAATGAGGGTGCCGACGCCGGTTTTTGTGTAGAACGCCGGAATGCCGGCGCCGCCCGCGCGAATGCGCTCAGCCAACGTGCCCTGCGGATTGAATTCAAGTTCCAGATCGCCGGCAAGATACTGCTGGGCGAAAAGCTTATTCTCGCCGACGTAGGACGAGATCATCTTCTTAATCTGCCGCGTTTCGAGCAAACGGCTCAGTCCGATGCCATCGACGCCGGCGTTATTGGACACGAAGGTCAGATTTTTGACTCCAGAGTCACGAATGGCATCGGACAACGTTTCCGGGATGCCACACAAGCCGAATCCACCGGACATGATCATCATGCCGTCCCTGAGAAGACCATCGAGGGCCGATTTGGCGTCGGGGTAGACTTTGTCCATGAGCTGCGACCTGCAAGGAGGAAGGCGCCGCTTAACGGCGCGCGGGCAGGGTTAAAGGGAAGTATTAGGCAAAATCCTCGTGGGGCGTCAATTGGAGCTATGGTCGGCTTGGCGGAGCGAATTTGACATTCGCTATTCACATTTGCACCAGCAAAACTCTCGCCGTAGTGGCATGTAAATGTCAAAATCGGACTGTCGGCGGCCTTGAAAGCGTCAAGAAAACCAATCAAGTTGCGGGCGCTGCCGGACGACGTTCGACCGGTCGGCAAAGCGTCAACCAACCCCGGACATGTCATTGACGATGGCCCAAGGAATGAAGCGCCTGGGAATATCGGTCGCGGCCATTCTGGGAGTTGCGGTGATCGGCCTGTCGGGGCTGATCTCCATGTCGCGACTGCTCGACCACGACGCCTTGCGAGACGCCGTCGAAAGTCAGATCCGCACGGTGACGGGACTCGACTTCGTCGCAGATGGCCGCATCGACGTCTCGGTTTTTCCCGGCAGCTATGTTTCCTTCCATGGTGTCCGCATCAAGGGTAGCGACGCCGAGGCTCCCGCACTCAGCGTCGATGTGCTGACCGCCAATCTGCGCCTGATTCCGCTTCTCATGCAGCATTTCCAGATCGACGACGTCATGATGCTGCACCCTCACATCCGCGTTAAGCGCGCTGCCGACGGCCGTAGCAACTGGACTCCCTTCGTGGAAACGATTGCGCGAAATATGAGACCCGGAGCCGACAGCCCGGTCTCGTTCTCGGAAATCCAAATCCAGAATGGCGAACTCAGCTATGAGGATACGGCCGGTGAGATTTCCGAAAACCTCCGCGACCTCGATCTGTCGCTGGCGTGGCCCTCGATTTCCCGCTCGTTCGCGGCGACAGGACAGTTCGACTGGCGCGGCGAACGCGTCGACGGCAGCATAAGCCTCAGTGATTTTCTCGCAGCGCTATCGGGCGATCGATCCGGCCTGAAGATCAAGGTCGCCAGCGCACCGCTGAAATTCGCGTTTGACGGTACGGTCGCCAACCCGATCAGTTGGATGATGGAAGGTACGCTCTCCGCCGATAGCACTTCCTTGCGCGAGGCGTTGCGCTGGATCGGACAGCCTCCTCCCGGCGACGGCGGGTTCGATCGCTTCGCGCTCAAGGCGCGCGCCAGCATGATCGGCTCGTCGATCGCGCTCACGAACGTCAACGTCGAAATCGATGGTAATGTCGCCGAGGGCGTAATGACCTACGCCAATAACGGACGGCAGACCCTGCAGGCCACGCTTGCCGCCGGAACGCTGGATTTCACCCCTTATGTCAAGACGATCCGGCTGCTCGCCGGCGGAGCCCGCGACTGGAATCGGCAACTGTTCGATCTGCACGCGCTGTCCGCCACCGACCTCGACATGCGGCTTTCGGCAGCAAAGGTCATCGTCGGCTCCACTAGGCTTGGCAAAACCGCACTCGGCGCCAACCTCCGCAATGGATCGCTCGCGCTCAGCATCGGCGAAGCGCAAATCTATGACGGTATCGCGAAGGGATCGTTCGGCATCTCGCACGCCGAGGCGGCCGCCGATGTGAAGGCGCAGTTTCAGCTGATCGACGTCGATCTGCAAGCCTGCGTCAGCGATCTGTTCGGCACCGGTCGGCTCTCCGGGCGCGGCAACCTGAATATTTCGCTTGAGGCCAAGGGATCGAGTCCGTACGGGCTGGCGCAATCGCTCGACGGGACGGCGGTTCTGACCGGCCATGACGGCGCGATCAGCGGATTCAATGTCGAGCAACTGCTGAAGCGGCTGGAGCGGCGGCCGCTCTCCGGCGGCGGAAATTTCCGCAACGGAAAGACACCATTCGACAAGCTGAATATCGCCCTCGATTTCGACGACGGGGTCGCCGTTGCGACGGACGTGCGCGTCGAAGGGCCGGCAGCGCGTCTCACCCTGACCGGCACTGCCTCGGTGCCTTCGCGAGACTACGATCTCAAGGGCGTCGCAAGCCTGACGTCGTCAGCGGGTGCCGACAATTTCGAGTTACCGTTCGTGGTCCAGGGACCATGGGACGATCCGCTGGTCTTTCCCGATCCGGAAAGCCTGATACGGCGGTCCAAGGCGTCGGCACCGCTGCTCGACGCGGTCAGGGACCGCAAAACCCGCGACGCGGTTCGCTCGGTGATCGAGCATCTAACGGATCAGAAGGCAGTTCCCGAGGCGACCGTTCCGGATACCCCGACCGGGTCCGGAACGTCGCGTACAAACTGACATCGTCCGCAAGCCTCTTCCTCAATCCCAAGCCCTTCTTCAACCAACGTCTACAGGGGTGCGGCGTTTTCGCCTTGCCGGCTCGAGAGTTTCGAAGCCAGCGAAGCGACCACGATAACCACAGCGATCGATCCGACGATCAGCGTGCAGATCGCATTGATCTCCGGCTTCACGCCAAGACGCACCTCTGAATAAATCCGGATCGGGAGCGTTGTAGACCCGGGACCAGTGGTGAAACTCGCGATCACCACATCGTCCATCGACAGCGTAAAGGCAAGCATCCAGCCCGCGATGACCGACGGCAGGATCAGCGGCAACGTCACCTTGACGAACGCCCGGAGGGGGTCGCAGCCCAGGTCCATCGCAGCTTCCTCCAGGCTTCGATCGAGCGATCCGAGTCGCGACTGCACCACCACGGCAACGAAGCACATGGTCAGCGTCGTATGCGCGATCGTGACCGTCCAGAACCCGCGCTGCGCATCGACCGCAACGAACAGCAGCAACAAGGACAGTCCGGTGATCACCTCGGGCATCACCAGCGGGGCGTACAGCATTCCCGAGAACAGCGCGCGTCCATGGAAGGCGCCGGCGCGCGTCAGAGCGACCGCAGCCAGCGTTCCCAGAACGGTAGCGGCCGTGGCCGACACTGCGGCAACCCGCAGGCTCATCGCAAGCGCGGACAACATCGCTTCGTCGTTGAAAAGTTCAACGTACCAGCGCACGGACCATCCGCCCCAGACCGTCACCAGCCGCGAGGCGTTGAACGAATAGATCACGAGAACGACGATAGGCAGATACAGAAACCCCAACCCGAGCGCGAGCGCGGTAATGTTGAAAGGCGACAGTCTGGCGAGCGCGGGCCTTGCCATCATCGCAGTTCTTCCAGCTGGCGACGCTGCACTCGCTCGTTAATAAGAAGCGGCGCCAGCAGCAGCACCAGCAGCACGACGGCGATCGCCGACGCCACCGGCCAATCGCGGTTGGTAAAAAATTCCAGCCATAAGGTCTGCCCGATCATCGGCGAGGTTGACCCCGCGAGCAGATCCGGAATCACGAACTCGCCAACAATCGGAATGAAGCACAGCAGCGCGCCCGCGCCGATACCCGGCAGCGACAACGGCACCGTCACAAGCCAGAACGTGGTCAGACGCGAACCGCCGAGGTCAGCGGAAGCCTCAAGAAGCGCGGGATCCATTTTGGCCAATGTCGCGTAGAGCGGCAGGATCATGAACGGCAGATAGGAATAGACGATCCCGATATACATCGCCGCATCGGTGGACAGCCACACGACGGGAGCGCTGACGAGGTGCAGCGCCATCAGCACGTTGTTCAGGATGCCATCGTGCTGGAGAATGTTGATCCACGCGTAGACGCGGATCAAAAACGAAGTCCAGAACGGCACGATCACCAGGATCATCGCAATCGGTTGCCAGCGTGCCGGCAGGCGCGACATGCCGTGGGCGATGGGATAGCCGACCGCGAGCAGGATCGACGTCGATATCAGGGCGACGACAACGCTTCGCAGGTAAGACAGGACGTAAAAATGGTCCGACGCAAGCAGCTTGAAATTTTCAGGCGACAGCGCCGCGATGGCGGCCTTAAGGGCAGCTATGCCCTCAGCTGGATCAAACACGGGCAGATACGGCGGCTGCGCCATCACCGTGTGTGACAGGCTGATCTTGAGCACGAAGCCGAACGGCAGCAAGAAAAACAGCAACATCCACAGAAACGGCGCAATCGCCGCCCTGCGCGCGGGAACGGAGAAAAGACCTCGCCCGTTCATCGGTCAAGCACCATGCAATCGTCTGACGCGAAACACACCACCACACGCTCCGCCTTATCGTAGGCGTCAACCTCCCGCCGAACGTTGTTAGCAACCGACGCGGACAGCAGCGCGCCACGATCAAGCCTGACCTGATAGCGAGTCTGACCGCCAAGATAGCTGATGCCGGAAATGACGCCTTCCAAGCGGTTGATCCCGGCCGCGTGGCCCGCATCGGATGTCGCCTCGCCTCGCGACAAGCGAACCTTCTCCGGGCGTATTGCAACGCAGACCTGATCCGTCGTTAGCGCCTGCACGGGTGCCGCAGCCGTCACCTGTCCCGCTGGCGTTGCGACCGTTACGCGGCCGGCGTCGCACGACTCCACTTCGCCATCGATGATGTTGATTCCGCCAACGAACTCGGCAATCCAGCGAGAGTTCGGCGCTTCATAGAGCTGGCGCGGCGTCGCCACCTGTTCCAGACGCCCCGCATTCATCACCCCGATGCGATCCGCCATCATCATCGCCTCCTCCTGATCGTGAGTGACGATGATGAAGGTCATGCCGAGCTGGCGCTGCAGCCGCATCAATTCGGTTTGAGTGTTCTCGCGCAGTTTCATGTCGAGCGCGGCCAGCGGTTCATCGAGCAGCAATAGCCGCGGGCGCCGCGCGAGCGCGCGCGCCAGCGCCACGCGCTGCCTCTGACCGCCCGAAAGCTGCTCCGGCTTGCGCTTATCCATGCCCTCGAGACTCACCAGTGCCACCATCTCTGCGACGCGGGCATCGATCTCGGCGCGCGACAGGCTCGCCCGCCTCAGCCCGAACGCGATGTTGTCTCGCACGGACAGATGGGGAAACAGCGCATAGTTCTGAAACATCATGTTGACGGGACGCCGATGCGGCGGAACGCCGGATATGTCTTGACCACCGAGACGGATGCGCCCGCTGTCAGGTGTCTCGAACCCGGCCAGCATCCGAAGCAGCGTGGTCTTGCCACAGCCGCTTGGCCCCAGCAGCGCAAAAAACTCCCCCGCCTTGATGTCGAGTGACAGGCGATCAACAGCGGTAAACCCGCCAAAGCGCTTGACGACCGCATCGACCTGCAACAGCGGCAGGTCGGACGGCGCGGCCGCATCGGAGGTAGGTCTCGCTTCTTTCGTCATTCCATCCCGTCTCGTTTCGCGATGAAGGCTATAGCGTTTTCGAGGTGGATACCGGTTCGCGTCAAGAAACGCATCAAAACACAAAGATAGAACCCCGCTTCTGATTCCATCAAAAGCGGAAAGGCTCTAGTGATCCGATTGCAGTGATCGCATCATCTGCTTGCGAATGTCGAAATCAACCGACCAACGGCAATACACGTTGTCGGCAGAGTTTTGGATGCGGCATTCGGGCTCGGAGATTGCACTCGCGCTAGCAATGCTCCTCGATGTAACCCATAGATCGGAATATTGGTCGTTACAGATCCGATGGCACAAACCTGCATCATCGCGCCTGATTGAGATTGGTTGGCAAATATGTCCTGGATTGCCACAATAGATCTCTCATGATTAATGGCCCCGCTAGAGCATGATGCCGAAACGTGGAGACGTTGAATCGGATTCCAGGCGACGGACCAGCGGGAATTACGCGGGGCGATCAGAAAACGTCCGGATTACAAATGGACAGGGTTGAATGCGTGGTTGTGGGCGCAGGCGTGATCGGGCTTGCGATCGCGCGACAGCTCGCGCGATCCGGCCGCGAGGTTATCGTTCTCGAAGCTGCGGACAACATCGGAACGGAAACGTCGTCGCGCAACAGCGAGGTGATCCACGCCGGTATCTACTATCCCGCCGGCAGTCTGATGGCGCGGACTTGCGTCAGCGGACGCCCCGCCCTCTACGCTTATTGCCGGGAACACGGGATTCCACACCGCACCTGCGGCAAGCTGGTGGTTGCGACCACCGAACGTGAGGTCGACAGGCTGCGGGCCATCAGAGCTCACGCGGAGGCCAATGGCGTCGAAGACCTAGAGTTCCTGAGCGGCGGCGATGCCCGCGCGCTCGAACCGGCGCTGCACTGCGTGGCCGCGCTACTATCTCCGTCGACAGGCATTATCGACAGTCACGCCTTTATGCTTGCCTTGCGCGGTGACGCCGAGCGGGACGGTGCGACGTTCGCATTTCTTACCCCCTTGTTGGGCGCCAAGGCGACGCCTCATGGGCTGGAAATCGAAACCGGCGGCGACTCGCCGATGACACTCGGCTGCGATCTGCTGATCAATGCCGCTGGCTTGGGCGCTCCGGCGGTGGCACGCCGTATCGAAGGCATGCCCGTAGACCGGATTCCACCCGCTTATCTCGCCAAGGGAAGCTATTTCAGTTGCAGCGTCCGTGCGCCGTTTTCGCGCCTGATCTATCCGGTCCCGGAGCCCGGCGGCCTTGGCGTGCATCTCACGCTCGACCTTGCCGGCCAGCCCCGCTTCGGCCCCGATGTGGAATGGATCGAGATACCGAACTATGACGTCGATCCGGGGCGGGCAACCCAGTTTTACCCGGCAATCCGGCGCTACTGGCCTGACCTGCCTGATGGTGCCCTGATCCCCGCGTATTCTGGAATCCGTCCCAAGATCGTGCCGCCGGCGGTTGCGGTGCAGGACTTCATGATCGAGGGACCCGCAGACCACGGCCTGACCGGGCTGATCAACCTGTTCGGGATTGAGTCGCCCGGCCTGACCTCGTCACTTGCGATTGCCGACCATGTCGCTGCCTTGGCCGTGAAATAGCGAACAAGGCTGATTGAAAACAGGCAACAGTTATCGAGCGGAGCGTCTCCCCTTTAGGCGATAGCTGGCACTATCGTTTGGGGCTCCGCCCGCGCGAACCGGCAGCAGCAAAACGGCTACTGACTCCATGACCCTAAAAGTGAGAGGAGAGGTCGAGAGTTTAGTGGACGGTCCCGGCTGTGGAGAACTTGAGTCGTTCGATCTCGTCCTTGAGCATCAGTTTTCGGCGCTTCAACTCGGCAATCCTCGTGTCGTCGGTGGAAAGGTGCCTGAGAGCATCGTGCAATTCGCTTTCCAGGATTCGATGTTTCCGTTCCAGTTCAGCGAGATGCGCCTGAATTGCCATTCGAACCTCCTAGGTGAGATTAGACCCCCAGATTCGCTCCGAACAGTAAAGTCTACATGAATGGCGACGACTGTCGATGGGGCAGAAAGGCCCGTCGATCATATTTGTGAGATTCCAAAATGAACCCGCCCGCATGGAACCCGGCGACTTGCGCGCAGCGCGGGCACGGGAGATAATTCGCGGAGTAGAAACTCCCCCAACCCTTCGCAAACTCTTCGCGATTCAAGTCAGTACGTCATCATGACCGACGAAGAAGAGCGTGAACTCGGAGCCGAGCTCGCCCGTCTGCAACAGGAACACCGCGACCTGGATGCCGCCATAGATGCGCTGCATCAATCGCCTGCACCCGATTTGCTGCGGCTACAGCGGCTAAAGAAGCGTAAACTGCAGTTGCGTGACCGCATCTCCTTCATCGAAGACCAGATCACGCCGGATATTATTGCCTGAACGCTGCGGTCGTCGGAGATAAACGTCAGTGACTCCCCAACCGGCCGCAAGGCATGACCCGTTCAACGACAGCGCCGCTGCGCCTTGCGAACATACATTTCGCAGTCGGCCTGCTCCAGCGCGCTCGCCGCGTCGATGTGCGGTCCGAGCATGGCGACCCCGATCGAGGCTCCGGTTGTGATCGCCTCTCCACGGAAAGTCAGTGTCAGCCGGTCGATGGTTTCTTCGAGCATCGACGCCTTCGCTTTGGCGTCGGTCTCGCTGAGATTCCACAATAGCACCGCGAACTCGTCGCCGCCGAGCCGCCCTATCAGGTCGGAGGATCGCACGTCTCGCGACAGTGCCCCGACCACGGCTTTCAGCACCGCATCTCCCGCCGCATGACCGAAGGCGTCGTTGATGGGCTTCAAGCGATCAACGTCGAGCACGAACAACGCACCGCTTGCATGATAACGTCGGATGTAGGCTACCGAGCGGTGCACCTCGCGTTCGAAGCCGCGGCGATTGAGAACGCCCAAAAGATGATCGGTATCCGCAGAGGCCTCGAGATCCGCAATCCGCGCCTGGGCCGCCGCGAGCCGGGATTTGAGGCGGCGGACGGCCGCCCTAGCATCTACCGCCAGATCAGGTTTTGCCGTTTGGCGCTCGGGTCCGAGCGCTGCCAGCTGCGCGGCAGACGCTGCCTTGCGATGACTAGCCTTCCGCTTGACGGTCGGGGACCGAGCCGCTTTAGGTGTCTTTTTCATCGTCGCAAGGCTTGCCGCCGTTCACCAAGAAAGGATAGTTCATTCCCAGCTGCTTGCCTCGTCAAGACGCCTTCCTATAATTCGGATCGATTTCTGGATTCCCGAACAAACAAATAGATAAATGACCGCCGTTGTCGCCATCATCATGGGAAGCCAGTCGGATTGGGAGACCATGCGCCACGCCGCGGAAACGCTGGCCGCGCTCGGCATCACCAGTGAAAGCCGGATCGTCTCCGCGCACCGCACACCTGAAAGACTGTTTACATTCGCCAGGGGCGCCAAGGCCGAGGGGTTCAAGGTCATCATCGCGGGCGCGGGCGGCGCGGCGCACCTGCCCGGCATGGCTGCATCGCTGACGGAACTTCCGGTGCTTGGCGTGCCCGTCGAGTCCAGGGCGCTTGCCGGGATCGACTCGCTCTATTCCATGGTGCAGATGCCGGCCGGCGTTCCAGTGGGAACGCTCGCGATCGGCAAGGCCGGCGCCATCAATGCGGCGCTGCTGGCGGCAAGCGTGCTGGCGCTCAATGACCCATCGCTCGCTGGCCGCCTTGCCGCCTGGCGCAAGCGGCAGACGGATGCGGTAGCCGAGCGCCCGGAGGAAACAGCGTGATTGGTTCTCGGCGGCCGACGCTCAAACCGGGAGGCACCATCGGAATTCTCGGCGGTGGTCAGCTCGGCCGGATGCTGGTCTTGGCGGCCGCACGCCTCGGCCTCAAGTGTCAGGTGTTCTCGCCGGACCCGGACTCCCCGGCGTTCGACGTTGTGCAGAACGCCACCTGCGCAGAATACGCCGACGTCGAGGCGCTCGAACTGTTCGCAGCCGATGTCGACGTGATCACCTATGAATTCGAAAACGTCCCGGCGGCCACCGCGATGATCCTCGCCGCACGCCGGCCGGTGCTGCCAGATCATCGTATCCTGGAAACGGTGCAGGACCGTTTGCTTGAAAAGAAATTTGTCGCGGGTCTTGGGATCGGTACCGCCGCCTATGCCGACGTGGCGTCGGCGCAGGGTCTTCGCGAAGCAATCGACGTCATCGGCCTTCCCGCCGTGATCAAGACCCGTCGCTTCGGATACGACGGCAAGGGACAGGCCATCATTCGCGCGGGCGACGATCTTGATCAGGTGTGGGACGATCTCGGCACCAAGTCCGCAATCGTCGAGACCTTCGTGCCGTTCGAGCGTGAGATTTCCGTAATCGCCGCGCGCGGTGTCGATGGGCGTGTCGAATGTTTCGACGTAACCGAGAACGAGCACCACGATCACATCTTGAAATATTCGCGCGCGCCGGCCGCGATTCCTGATGCGCTCGCCGCGCAGGCTCGCGACACGGCAGAGAAAATTGCCATTTCGCTTGATTATGTCGGTGTACTGGCCGTGGAAATGTTTGTGGTACCCGGCGCGAGCGGGCCAACGCTGCTCGTCAACGAGATCGCACCACGAGTCCACAACTCCGGTCATTGGACGCTCGATGGCGCCTCGGTCTCGCAATTCGAGCAGCATATTCGCGCAGTCGCCGGCTGGCCGCTCGGCAAGCCAGTCCGGCAGGGTAGCGCCGTCATGACAAACCTGATCGGCAAGGACGTCCTCGATTACGGGCGGTGGCTCACCGTGCCCGGCACTGCCGTTCACATTTACGGCAAGGGCCTCCCGCTCCCCGGTCGCAAGATGGGGCATGTGACAGAGGTGAAGGGCCGCGACTGACAACGGTGCTTACGCCGAAACGCTCATCATGCCCGGAGAAGAATCTTCACCGGGGAGAGGATTGCCGCGCCAAGCCCGGCAATGACGCTCAGGAATAACCCGCTACTTTCCCGCGACGACGCCTTCCGGCTCAGTGCTCAGCCCGCGATAGACCACGCCGCCGATGATGCCGCCGATCAGCGGTGCTACCCAGAACAGCCAGAGCTGCTCCAGAGCCCAGCCGCCGACGAACAGTGCGGGACCGGTGCTGCGCGCCGGATTCACCGACGTGTTGGTCACGGGAATGCTGACAAGGTGAATCATCACCAGCGCAAGTCCGATCGCCAGCGGCGCGAAACCCGCCGGAGCCTTGCCATGGGTCGATCCCATGATGACGAACAGAAACATGGCCGTCATTGTCACCTCGGTGATAAAGCAAACCATGAGGTTATAGTGACCGGGCGAGTGCTCGCCGTAGCCATTCGATGCGAAACCTTTGGTTACGTCGAATCCTGCCGCACCGCTGGCGATCACATAGAGCAGCGCCGCGCCAGCGACCGCCCCGATCACCTGCGCAATAACGTACGGCACCACCTGCCCTGCAGGAAACCGGCCACCGGCGGCCAAACCCACTGTGACCGCTGGATTGAGATGACAACCTGAAATATGCCCGATCGCGTAGGCCATGGTGACAACGCTCAGACCGAAAGAAAAAGCCACGCCCAGCAGCCCGATGCCGACTTGCGGAAACGCGGCCGCGATAACCGCGCTGCCGCATCCCATAAACGTCAGCCAGAAAGTGCCAATCAGTTCGGCCGCGTATTTCCTGACATCCATGACACGCCCTCCTCGGTTGCGGGGGGATCACACCACCCGAATTCAGGTCCTATAGAAACCCGATATGAGACTTCCTAAAACCCCAATGGTCGTTCTTTGGGGGAATTCCACCTGAATTTTCGGCTTTTTTCCCGCACCCAACAATCGCCTATGGTGGACATCCGCGCCTTGATCTGATACATCGGCGCCCTTGACGCTGAGGGCTTGGCCTTTGTCGGCCCTCCGCTGTCTGAAAAATTCTCACCGTAGTTGAAAAGAGGATGCCGCGTGCAGGTTCTCGTTCGCGATAACAATGTCGATCAAGCTCTCAAGGCGCTGAAGAAAAAGATGCAGCGTGAGGGAATTTTCCGCGAAATGAAGCTCCGCGGCCATTACGAAAAACCCTCGGAAAAGAAGGCTCGCGAAAAGGCCGAGGCCGTGCGCCGCGCCCGCAAGCTTGCACGCAAGAAGATGCAGCGCGAAGGTCTACTGCCCATGAAACCGAAGCCGGTTTTTGGTGCCGGACCCGGAGTCGGCCGGGGCGGTCCAGCCGCTGGCCCTCGTGGACCGCGCTGAACAATTACTGCAAGTTCGATATTGAATTCAACGCGGGCTTTAGGCCCGCGTTGTTATTGCTGCATGCTGATTTCTGTGACTACCGCGGCAGCACCGTCTCGACGACCGCTTTCGCGGCCGAAAGCATATCGTCGGCGACAGTCTGAGCCCGCGTCGCCGGCGCTGGCTCGTTGGCCTTAAGATCGAACGGCCGAGATGCTTGCGGGATATTTTCAGGGGGAACCGGCAGCCGCGCACGGTCGGCCTGCTCCAAAGGCGTCCCCTCCCCAGCTCCGGCCGGATTAAACCTGCTTGTTTCCACTTTGGGCGTAGACGCCTGGATCGCTGATGGAAGCGACTCCGCTGCCTGAGGTGCGGCATGCGTGACCTCTTGGTGTCGCGAAGGCGCGACCGACTGACGATCGGCATCCTGCTGCGCTCGAGGAGGCCCCTCTGATCGAGGACGCACCGCCTCGACCTCCAAGGACGCCTCGGTCGGGTTGTGTAGCCGATCGATCGCGGCCCGCGCGAGATCGTTGGCATCCGCGGTCGAAGCCGCTTGTGCCGGAGCGATCGGCATCGGCCTGACCTTGGCAGCCTTCTCGTGCTGCGGCGCTTGGTGCTTTTTCGTGTCGGCCGGCAAACTCGCCGCCCGCTTCTCGGCAGGTTTCGCTGCGGCAGCCTCGGATGGAATCTTCTCGGGCTGGACCTTCTCGTCAGGCGCCGTGGCGCTTTCTTTCCCGGAAATATCTCCCGCCCGGACCTTGGCCTCGGAATCGGTGTCGCCCGCTTTGTCGGAAATCGCGGCCGACGCCGCAGCAGCCGGCGGCGTATCCGGCTTAACGGCGATGTAATGGTTCACAATGTAGGCGGCTGTCACCGTCGCAATGATAGAAGGCAATATTTTTTCAACAAAGTATTTCAGCATGATCGGCTTCTCCCGCGCTGTCTGTGGGAGAGTTTTTGGGCCGATTAAGGGATCAATCGCGACGGATCGGAGGCAAACGATGGTCCTTCACCATTTCGTGTTGCTTGATCCGGCGGTTTGCCGACCTATTGCGAGAAGTGGGGTATTCGGGAACGATGGCGATGTCGAAACCCGACCGACCCAAGCAGGGAAGCGAAACCGCCAGCGCGGTAAAATCCACGCCGGCATCGGCATTGGAAAAGTTATCTGGCACGCTTACTGGCGCTCTTTTTTGCCTTCTTCGCCTTTGCCTTCTTCACCCTTACCTTCTTCGCCGTTGTCTTCTTTTTGCCGGCAGTTTTCTTTCTGACGGTCTTCTTGGCAGCGAGAAAGGCACCGACTTTCTTCGCGGAGCGTCCGACCTCCCCAACCGCGGCGCGAAGCCGTGCTGGCGTCACCTTGAACTTCTTCGACCAGTAGCTGACTTCATAGGGTTGGGTCAGCGCAATCAGTGCCCGGTCGTTCGTCGAACGTTTTTGCAGCTTGAGGTAGGCTTCGACTGTTTTGGCGGAGCGGCCGACAGCCTTGACGGCGGCCTTCAGTTTTAACGGCGTGACTTTGAATTTTCTGGACCAGTAACGGACCTCGTAGGCCTCACCCAACGCGATCAAGCGACCATCACTTCCGCCGCGCTTCGCCTTGTCATCCGCCATACCGGCCTCCACTGTTGAATAGCGCCGAATTACATTCCCTTGACGATATTCTCCGTCATCTTCTTGGCATCGCCAAGCAGCATCATGGTGTTGTCCCGATAGAACAGTGGATTATCGATGCCGGCATAGCCCGATGCCAGCGAGCGCTTGATGAACATCACCGTGCCAGCTTTCCAGACCTGCAACACCGGCATGCCATAGATCGGCGAAGACTTATCCTCCTCCGCCGCGGGGTTGGTCACGTCGTTGGCACCGATGACGAAGGCCACGTCGGCCTGCGCGAATTCCGAATTGATGTCCTCGAGCTCGAACACCTCGTCGTAAGGCACGTTGGCCTCGGCCAGCAGCACGTTCATGTGGCCGGGCATCCGGCCGGCCACCGGATGAATCGCGTACTTCACCTCGACACCCTCCTTCTTGAGGTTGTCGCCCATCTCGCGCAGCGCGTGCTGCGCCTGCGCCACCGCCATGCCGTAGCCGGGCACGATGATGACCTTCTGTGCGTTCTTCATGATGAAGGCGGCGTCATCCGCCGAGCCGAGCTTGGCTGGCTTCTGTTCACCGCTGCCGCCACCGGCCGCCGCCGTCTCACCGCCGAAGCCACCCAGGATCACCGAGATGAACGACCGGTTCATGGCGTGGCACATGATGTAGGACAGGATCGCGCCAGAGGAGCCGACCAGCGCGCCCGTGATGATCAGCGCCGAGTTGCCGAGCGTGAAGCCGATGCCGGCCGCAGCCCAGCCGGAATACGAGTTCAGCATCGAAATCACGACCGGCATGTCGGCGCCGCCGATTGGGATGATCAAGAGCGCGCCGAGCAGAAGCGCCAGAATCACGATCAGCCAGAAATCGAGCGCGCTGCCGGACATCACCAGCCCGACGATGAAGAACGCCAGCGCGAGTCCGAGCACGATGTTGATGATGTGACGTGCCGGCAGGATAATCGGAGCGCCGCTCATGCGGCCCGACAGTTTCAAGAACGCGATCACCGAGCCGGTGAATGTCAATGCGCCGATGGCAACGCCGAGCGACATCTCGATCAGACTCTGCGCATGGATGTTGCCGGGTGTGCCGATTCCGAAAGCCTCGGGCGCATAGAACGCGCCGGCGGCCACCAGCACCGCCGCCATGCCGACCAGCGAGTGGAATGCCGCGACCAATTCCGGCATCGACGTCATCGGCACCCGGCGCGCGATCACCGCGCCGATGCTGCCGCCGATCGCAACACCGAGGATCACCAGCACCCAAGCCACGGCGTCGGCGGGCGGATGCGCAGCGAGCGTGGTCGCAACCGCGATCGCCATGCCGGTCATGCCGAGGAAATTGCCTTTCCGACTGGACGCCGGACTGGACAACCCCCGCAGCGACAGGATGAACAAAACGCCGGCGACGAGATAAAGAAGCGCGGAGAGATTGGCGTTCATGGCGTCTGCTATCTCCCGGGCATTCCGTCATGCCCCGTCTTGCGTCGAGCATCCCGGCTTTTTCTTATCAATAGAACGCGGACATTCTGGTCATCCGCACGAAGACGCGCTTCACGCGCACGCCCGATCATCACGACTTCGCTTGCCGACAATCGTCCCATCGCGGATCGGCCTACTTCTGCTTCTTCTTGTACATCGCCAGCATTCGCTGGGTGACGAGAAAGCCGCCGAAGATATTCACGCAGGCAAAAACCAGAGCGACGAAGCCGAAAGCCCGCGCCCAGCCCGAGCCTTCTGAGATCATGCCGACGCCGACGGCGAGCAGCGCGCCGACCACGATCACCGACGAGATCGCATTGGTGACCGACATCAGCGGAGTATGCAGGGCCGGCGTCACCGACCACACCACGAAATAGCCGACGAATACGGCTAAAACGAAAATCGACAGCCGAAAAACAAAGGGATCGACGGCCTGCACGACATGTTCCATGGAGGCATTCCTATTCGTCGTTTCCGAGCGTGCGAGAGGCGTGAATGGCAACCCCGGAAATGAACGCGCACGTCGTGTTCTCCGGAACAATCCGCGGACCGGCTGGGCTCATGATCATCATGCGCTTTTCGGCTGGAAGTTCGGATGAATGATCGCGCCATTCCGGGTCAGCGCGGTGGCCTTGACCAATTCGTCGTCCCAGTTCACCGCAAGCGCCTTGGTCGTCTTGTCGACCAGCGTCTCAATGAATGAAAACAGGTTGCGGGCATACAAGCTGGACGCCGAGGCGGCGACGCGGCCAGCGACGTTAGTAAAGCCGATAATCCTTACACCATTGAGATCGACGACCTCACCCGCCTGGACGCCTTCAATGTTACCGCCGCGCTCGACCGCGAGATCGACCAGCACCGAGCCGGGCTTCATCGAGCGCACCATCTCCGCGGTCACGAGCCTCGGCGCCGGGCGTCCGGGAATCAACGCCGTCGTGATGATGATGTCCTGCTTCTTGATATGTTCAGTGGTTAGCGCCGCCTGCTTAGCCTGATACTCTTTCGACATTTCCTTGGCATAGCCGCCAGCGGTCTGCGCGTTCTTGAACTCCTCGTCCTCTACGGCGAGAAATTTGGCGCCAAGGCTTTCCACCTGTTCCTTGGTGGCGGGACGCACGTCGGTCGCGGTGACCACGGCGCCGAGACGGCGCGCGGTGGCGATCGCCTGAAGGCCGGCAACGCCGACGCCCATAACGAATACCTTCGCAGCAGGCACGGTGCCGGCGGCCGTCATCATCATTGGAAATGCGCGGCCGAACGCCTCGGCGGCCTCGATGACGGCCCGATAGCCGGCCAGATTTGCCTGGCTGGACAGCACATCCATCACCTGGGCGCGCGTGATACGCGGCATCAGCTCCATTGCGAAAGCCGACACGCCAGCATCCGCGATCTTTTTTAGTGCAGCCTCGTTGCCGTAGGGATCCATGATCGCGATCACCAGAGCGCCACGCTTGTAGCGCGCCAGCTCGGATGCCTCGGGCCGCCTCACCTTAATAACAAGGTCGGCGTCTTTCACGGCATCGGTACTTACCACCGCTCCGGCGGCGGTGAAGTCCGAATCCGGCACACCCGATTTAGTTCCGGCGCCCGGCTCGATTGCGACATCCGCGCCGAGCGCCTTGAACTTCTTCACTGTATCGGGTGACGCGGCAACCCGCGGCTCCGACTCATCGATTTCCTTCGCAATCGCAATCTTCATGATGCCTCCCGCAGCCAACGGCCACGCACGACTAAAGCACCAGCCACGTTGCTAGCAATGGAAATCCAGAACGGTCAGAAAGGTCGACCGGACAATCAGGTGAGGAAAATCGCCATCAACGAGACAATGGTGATCACGGCCGCGGTGCCGATCGTCCCAATCTTGATGAAAGCATTATATGTTCCCTCGTGCGCCGGGTAATCCATGCCGTCCGCCGTCGAGTAAACGATTTCGTTATGATCTGACACGTCAAGTCTCCAGCCAGGGTTGATCTTGCGATGGAGGAATTAGCGCAATCAGAGGGACAGAGCAACGGTGCGGCGGTCACCTTGGCGAAGTCATCGCCCCTTTATGTATAAAAATATACAAATCCGGCCCCTCGAACTCGCCGGAAGCCAAGTTTTCCTGGCTTACGGCCCGCCCTTCGCCTGGTGATTTCAACGGATAAAAGGGCAGCACCCCGCCTGTCCGGAACCAGATCTCCCTTCCGGTTGCCTTACGCGTCTGTCGCGGTGGGCCGTTCGCGCCCTAAAGAATCCGCTTCCCGCCAGAAAATACACGCTACGATTGTAATTCAGCTCGGTACCGGCTTCTGAGACAAGGCTGCGCCATTTTGCCGCGCAGCGCGGCGGCCGGCGAGCCAACCTATCCCATCCTCTCAAGCTCATCGATCATGCCGGCTATCACCGATAATCCGCCATCCCAAAATTGTGGATCCCTGGCGTCGAGCCCGAACGGCCTCAGCAGTTCGGAATAGTGCTTGGTGCCGCCGGCCGCGAGCATCGCCAGATAGCGCTCGGCGAAACCATCGGACGCGTGTTCATACACTGCATAGAGCGAGTTCACGAGGCAATCGCCGAACGCGTAGGCATAGACATAGAACGGCGAATGAATGAAGTGAGGAACGTACATCCAGAAGGTCTCGTACCCCGGCTTGATCTCGATCGCGGGACCGAGGCTCTCGCCCTGTACGCCAAGCCAGAGTTGACCGATGCGCTCCGCGGTGAGTTCGCCGCTCTTACGCTCGGTATGAACCGCGCGCTCAAAGGTGTAGAACGCGATCTGGCGCACCACGGTGTTGATCATGTCCTCGACCTTGCCGGCGAGCAGCGCCTGCCGTTGCTTCGCGTTCTTGGTCTGCGACAGCAGGCGCTTGAAGGTCAGCATCTCGCCAAAGACTGACGCGGTTTCCGCAAGCGTCAGCGGCGTCGGCGCCATCAGCGCGCCGTTCTTCGCAGCCAGCACCTGATGCACGCCGTGCCCCAACTCATGCGCCAGCGTCATCACATCGCGCGGCTTGCCCTGGTAGTTCATCAGCACGTAGGGATGCGCCGACGGCGTGGTCGGATGCGAAAACGCTCCCGGCGCCTTGCCGGGACGCACAGGCGCGTCGATCCACCGGTCGGTAAAGAATCGCTCGGCAATGCCGGCCATCTCTGGCGAAAATTCGCCATAGGCGGTCAAAACCATCTTGCGCGCATCGGTCCAGGGAATGACGCCGGTGGCGGCGAACGGCAGCGGCGCGTTGCGGTCCCAATGGGCGAGCTTCTTCTTTTTGAACCAGCGCGCCTTCAACGCATAATAGCGATGCGACAACCGAGGATAGGCCGCGCGCACCGAGGCCACCAGCGCATCCACCACCTCGCGCTCGACGCGGTTGTTCAGGTGGCGCGAATCGGCGACGTCGTGAAAGCCGCGCCAGCGGTCGGAAATGTCCTTATCCTTGGAGAGCGTGTTGGTGATGAGCGCGAAGGTTCGCTCGTTGGCCTTGAACGTCTTCGCCAGCGCCTGAGCGGCCGCTTTCCGCTTCTCCGGCGAGCGATCCTGCAACTGGTTCAGCGTTGGTTCGATCGCGAACTCCTTGTTCCCGACCCTGAATCGTAACCCTGCAATCGTCTGGTCGAATAACCTGTTCCATGCCGAGTAGCCGGTCTGCGACTTCTCATGAAAGAGCTGCTCGAGCCGATCCTCAAGCTGGTACGGCTTGTCTTTGCGACTATCCTCGATCCAGGGGCGATAATGCCCGAGCTCCGGCGCCTGCATGGCGCGCTCGATCACGTCGTCGTCGATGCGGTTGAGCTCCAGCGGGAAAAATAGCAGATGCAGCGACGCAGCCGTCAGACGCTCCGAGACGTCGCCATAGAATTTCGAGATCGCGGGATCGATGCTGTCGCCGGCGTGTATCAAGCCTGCAAAGGAACCGAGCCGGCCCGCGAGATCGTCGATCGCCTCATAGCGTCGCACGGCTCCTGCAAGCCATACGCCGCCTTCAGGGCTCGACGTTTCCGTCGCAAGCTTGCCCTTGTAGTCCGCCTCGAAAGCCTTGCATTCAGCATCGATCCTGTCGAGATCGCGCGCGACCTCGGGCGCATCAATCCCGAAATAGAGATCCGCGAGATTCCACTCCGGCAGACCTCCCGATTTCACGGCAACCGCTTTTTTGGCCGGCTTGCGGTGGGAGGCGGGTTTACGAGCAGTAGCGGATTTGCGTGAGGCGGAGGAAGTACGCGCAGCCATTATCGATCCAGACTTTCTCTATGAATACCGATCAACGGGAGAGCAGTTACGACATCATGATGGCACGACGGCAAACCTTAAGAGCGAATTAATCACCGTCCGCCAGTGTGCCTCGATTCGATACAGATAGTTGTAGTGCGCGGGGAATGCCATGACTGCCACGATTTTGATCGCCGACGATGACGCGGTGCAGCGTCGTCTCGTCGAGAACATGGTGCGGCGGTGCGGCTATGAAGCGATGGTGGTCGAAAGCGGCGACACAGCCGTCGCCGTAATGACGGCGAGCGACGGCCCAGTGATCGACGCACTTGTCCTCGACCTCGTGATGCCCGGCCTCGACGGCATGGGCGTGCTCGCGGGAATCCGCGAGGCCGGCCTCGCCATCCCCGTCATTGTCCAGACCGCACATGGGGGTATCGACAATGTGGTTTCGGCCATGCGTGCCGGCGCACATGACTTCGTCGTAAAGCCGGTCGGCATCGAGCGTCTTCAGGTCAGCTTGCGCAATGCGCTCAACGCCAGCGCACTGAAGAACGAATTGCAGCGCGTCCGTCACAGCCGTGAAGGTCGCCTCACCTTCGCCGACATCATCACCCGCAGCGAGACCATGGCCGACGTGATGAAGGTCGCGAAAAAGGCAGCAGGTTCGTCGATCCCGGTGTTGATCGAAGGCGAATCCGGTGTCGGTAAGGAGCTATTCGCACGCGCCATCCACGGCACCAGTGACCGCAGCGCCAAGCCGTTTGTCGCGGTGAACTGCGGCGCGATCCCAGACAACCTCGTTGAATCGATCCTGTTCGGTCACGAAAAGGGGTCATTCACCGGCGCGACCGAGCGCCACACCGGTAAGTTCGTCGAGGCTTCCGGCGGCACGCTGTTTCTCGATGAAGTGAGCGAGTTGCCGTTAACCGCGCAAGTAAAACTATTGCGCGCGCTGCAGGAAGGCGCGGTCGAAGCGGTCGGCGGCCGCAAGCCGGTCAAGGTCGACGTCCGCATTATTTCGGCCACCAATCGGCGGCTGCTGGATCGCGTCAAGGCCGGACAGTTCAGGGAAGACCTGTTCTATCGCCTGCACGTGCTGCCGCTGACGATCCCTCCGCTTCGGATGCGGCGCGACGATATCCCGAACCTGCTGCGACACTTTCTGGCGCGCTTCTGCGCCGAGGAACACCGAACGATCAACGGCATCAGCGGCGAGGCGATGGCGGGGCTGTCGCAGCTCAACTGGCCCGGCAACATCCGCCAACTCGAAAACGCTGTTTACCGCGCGGTCGTCATGAGCGATGGCACGCACCTTGGTCTATCGGATTTTCCGTCAACCGGTTTGCAGCCCGCTACGGACATTCACCCGGATACCCACGCCGAAGCTGGCGAGCCGCTGATTATGGAGCCGGTTCCGCCACGAACAGCCTCGAACGTCGTAAACGGTAACGACATACCTCTTGCGCCTACGCCAGATCCCGGCAGCCTGCCATTGTTCACTCAAGACGGCGAAGTACGCCCACTCGAGGAGTTGGAAGCCGACATCATTCGCTTCGCAATCTCGCATTACCGCGGACAAATGTCCGAAGTGGCGCGCCGATTGAAAATCGGACGATCCACGCTTTACCGCAAGCTCGATGACATCGCCGCGAAAAATGGCATCGTCGCCAAAGAGGAACAGTAACGAGCTCAAGTGCGTTTTAGGTAAGTTCGGCGCGCGCATTCGAGCCTGATCACGCGAGAGTGCGCGCGGGCGACTGAACCGTTGCGGCGTAGTGACAGACCAACGGAAAATACGCGTCAAAACAACACATCGCGTTGCCAACGATGTCTTTTGAGGTCAGTTTGTCGAGAATCGCGGTTTGCGGCGTTGGCCGTCCGAATCAGGCGTGCGAGTAGCAGCATCCGGGTGTCGTGAAGGCCAAAACAAAGCCTCGACGGACACAGGACAAAAATTCACCAGATTGTTCCGTGGGGACAGTTTCACCCGAGGGTGCGAGAATGCGAGACTACCCGACTAACCGGACAGGATTCGATCGAATCCTGACAGTGCTTGCAGCCACCTTTTTAGCAGTTTCGACCTCGGCCGCATTTGCCCAGGCGGATGTCGCAAAAAAGAGCGCCTCCGAACTCGCAATCGACGCAGCGATTCCAACGCCAGAGCCAGCCAACGTTCCGCCACCTACGGTAGCCGATTTCAAGGCGGATGATGTGCAGCCTGCACCACCGGCGGTCCGCGAGTCGAAGTCGGGCGATCAAAAGACCGAGACGCGCGCACCCGATCCGAAGCCTGCCGGTTCAACGGCAGCCGACACGGCCACCTCGCAGTCTGACACATCTGCGAACGCAACCGCATCTTCCGATGCGAAGCCCTCAAGCGGCCAGCCGAGCTCAAACCCCGAGACCACCGAAACGAAGCTTGACGAGCCCAAGACTACTGCCGCCAAACCGGACGATGTCACCGCGGCTCCGTCAGACGGCATCAAGACGAAGGATGAGTCGAAGAAGGACGCCACCGCGACAATCACCCCCGCGGCCGCACCACCTCACGCGGAGACCGGCGCCGCGACGGCCACCGATCAGCCGAGCGAACCAGTGAAGGCCGCGAACAATGTCCCGCCTGCGGATCAGCCGGCGGCCGAAAAGCTTCGAGCATTGCTCGATACCGAGGCGACAAAATTCTTTGACCGCAAGGCCGAGCGGGCAGCTATCGAGAAATTCTACGCGGCGCGGAGCTATGCGCCACTATGGACCGAGGGCGGCACACTGAATGCGCAGGCTAAGGGTGTGATTGCGCGTCTCAGGGACGCTGCGGCCGACGGCCTCAATCCCGCCGACTATCCGGTGCCCAACTTTGCCGCAGCGTCATCGTCCGACCAACTGGCAGAAGCCGACCTGAAACTGACCGCGAGCATGATGGACTACGCCCGTCAGGCCCAGAGCGGCCGGATGCACTGGTCGCAGGTCAGCGCCGATATCCAGTACCCCGAGCATCCCGTCGATCCCGAGCAGGTTTTGACCAACGTCACCACCGCCAAGGATTCCTCCGCAGCGCTCGGCAGCTACAACCCACAGCATAAGCTTTATCGGGAGTTGAAGCAGAAACTGGCCGAGTTGCGTGGTGTGAGCGATGGCCCTGTCACACAGATCGCGGACGGCCCTGTACTTAAATACACGCCGGAGCGTGGCAAGAAGCACCCCGCCGTGGTGATGGAAGATCCCCGCGTGCCAATACTGCGCACGAAACTCGGCGTGACCGAAAACGCCAATGACACGCATTATGACGCGAAGGTTGCGGCCGCCGTCCGAAAATTTCAGGCGAATGCTGATCTCAAGGCGACTGGCGTGCTTGACGAGCGGACGGTCAAGGCGATCAACAGCCCGAAACGGGATCGCCAGATCGACAACATCATCGTCAACATGGAGCGCTGGCGCTGGTTACCGCGCGAGCTTGGAGCTCCATCACTGGGCGACGCCTATGCCATCCTGAATATCCCGGATTATTCGCTCATGGTGATGCAGCATGGTGCGCCGATCTGGAGCACCCGCGTCGTCGTGGGCAAGCCGGGAATCCATGCCACGCCTCTTCTGACGGAGACGATGAAGTACATCACCGTCAACCCGACATGGAACGTGCCGCCTTCGATCATCTACAAGGAATACCTTCCCGCCTTGCAGCAGGATCCAACCGTGCTGGAGCGCATGGGTCTCAAGCTGGAGCGTGATCGCAGCGGCGGAATTCACATTTCGCAGCCGCCAGGCGAACGCAATGCGCTGGGCCGCATCCGCTTCAATTTTCCAAACAAGTTTCTGGTATACCAGCACGACACGCCGGACAAACACCTGTTTGCAAAAGAGACGCGCGCCTTCAGCCACGGCTGCATGCGGGTTCAGAACCCCGACCAATACGCCGCTACATTACTCAACATCGCCCTTCCGCAAGAGCATTACACGCCGGAAAAAGTCCGGAGCATGTATGGCCGGAACGAGTTTGACATCAAGTTCCCGACTCCGATTCCGGTGCACATCACCTATCAGACCGCGTTTGTGGACCATGCCGGCAAACTGCAACTTCGCGCAGATGTCTACGGCCGAGATGCCAAGATTCTGGCACTGCTCCAAAACTCCAATGGGCGCGATCTCGAAACGGTCATCGCTCATGCCCAGCCGAGTTATTCCCGTCCCAGGGGGAATATTCCGCAGCAAGGAGTGGCCTTCAATGAAACCCGCGGGTTTGGTGGTGGTTTCGACAACAGCGGCCCGTCGTTCTTCGAGCGGCTGTTCGGTGTCCAGACCCCGCCTCCGCAGATGGACGACCGTCGCCGGCGGATATACGGGCGCTAACTCGCCTTTCACGAGCCATCGAAAGCGGATTACTTGATTTAAAACAAGGGCGTCATCACCTGATGGCGTCCTTTTAACGTTAACCACTGTCCACCCCTTCTCGATGACATGGCTCTTTTTTGCCACAGTCAGCGAGCTAATTAATCTTTAGAGCAGGAAGGTAAGGTAAATCGGCGTTAACCGTCCTGCCCTACGACTTGGCTTATGTCCTTTCACATGGGGTTTTCGTGGAAGGGCTTTCCGACTTGATCGTCTTCCGGGTGGGCTCATACGTGCTTTCTGGTCTTGCACGCGGCTTGAAATCGTTGTCGATTTCACGGACGGGCTTCCGCATCGGCCTGTCGTCGCTTCTTTTACTTGCGGGCGCTGGATCGGTGCATGATGCCGCGGCGCTGAATGAAACGCGCACGCTGTCCTTTCATCATACCCATTCCAATGAAGACCTGACCGTCACCTTCAAGCGCGACGGCCGCTATGACGAAGGTGCGCTGAAACAGCTCAATCATTTTCTCCGCGACTGGCGCAGCCAGGAACAGACCACCATGGATCGCCATCTCTTCGATATCCTCTGGGAGGTCTATAGGGACGTCGACGCCAGGCAGCCGATCAACATCGTCTCGGCCTACCGCTCTCCGGGCACCAACGCCATGCTTCGCCGCCGCTCCAAGGACAGCGGCGTCGCGCGATTCAGTCAGCACATGCTGGGGCACGCGATGGACTTCTTCGTTCCCGGCGTGTCGCTCGAAAAAATCCGGTTCGCCGGATTACGCCTCCAGCGCGGCGGTGTCGGCTTCTATCCTAAATCGGGTTCGCCGTTCGTTCATCTCGATACTGGACATGTGCGACACTGGCCGCGCATGACCCACGATCAGCTGGTGCGGGTCTTCCCGAACGGCCGCACCGTGCATATTCCCTCGGACGGCAATCCGCTGCCGGGCTATCAGGTGGCGATGGCTGACATCGAAAAGCGCCGGCACGCGGGTGACGAAGGTACTGCGAACAGCAAGCCGTCGAATTTCCTGATGGCGCTGTTCCGCGGCAAGTCGGCCGACGAAGATGACGAATCTGACGGCACCCCCTCGGCGGAGCCAGATCAGCCAGTCGCACCCGCGGCCTCATCGGTCCCAGTGCCGCGGCCGAAGCCCGGGGCCTTCAAATTAGCCTCCGCCGACGTACAGGCAGTTCCGTCGCCGCCGCCCGCGAAACAGGAGGTGGACGGCAAACCTCAGACCCCCGCCGACATCATCAATTCCCGCGGGTTCTGGGATGAAATCCCGTCGGCCTCGAAGCAGGTCACGCCAAAGCAGGTTTTGGCCGCCGTCAGCGCGCGGCAGGCGGTCTCCACAGCCGACCGGCAGCCGACCGACAATGTCTCTGATGCCTTACAAGCGCTGGCCTATGCGTCAGAGAATGATGTCCGCCGCGCGCGAATAGTGGCGGCGACCGCATCGATCCCGCCCATCCGGCCGGCGACGCTCCCCTCACGTAACCCGATGGCGGTGGACAGCGTGACGACCGTCGTGGCCAAAAGCGCTCAAGGCCAAAAGTCCACCGTATCGATATCCCGTCGTTTAGCACGGGCGACCGCACGCGACAGCGACGCCTGGATGCGTGCGATGATCCTTTCCCCGAGCGCGAGCCGCACAATGTTGGCGACGGTCATGGGCGAGCAGGACATGACGTTGATGCAGGTCTATTTTGATAAGCCGGATCGGATGATCACAATGGCTTTCTCAGACGATTCGCAGATGGGTCTGGTCTGCGATCGATTCACTGGATCGGCCGTTGCCAAGTTGACCACGACCGCGCTCGTGGTGCGATCGGCCTCGCAGCGCTAGGCCGCGGCTCAAACTTTCCGGAAACGACAGCGCGCAGCCCTAGAATCCCTCGCGCATCTCTTTTTGGGCTCCGCTTAAGCCCGGCGGCATCGTCGTCAACGTCTGCAGTCATAGGGGAAATGCCATAAGGCCGCGCGATCCGAGCGGCCGGCCCCAGGCTATTCGTCCTGCCGACCTACGGCCGCTCCCCGTCCGATCAAACTGCGTCGCCACCTTGCTGACCGCCGCGCCAACTACTTCGCCAAACGCAGGTTCCGTTTCAACGTGAGGCAATCATGCTCTAAACACCCGTTTCGCCGTTCGGACCGACGAAGGCGATACGGACCATGTTCGTTGCGCCCGGCGTGCCGAGCGGCACGCCGGCCACGATGATGATGCGCTGGCCTGCCTTGGCGAATCCGTCGCGGAAAGCGATAGAGCCGGCCCGGTCGACCATGTCGTCTTGGTCGTGAGCGTCTTCCGCCACCACGCAATGTACGCCCCAAGCCACGGCGAGCTTACGCCCCGTCGCAAGGTTCGGGGTAATGGCGACCACCGGCGGCTTCGGGCGCTCGCGCGCCATACGCAGCGCCGTCGAGCCCGAACTGGTCCAGCATATGATCGCGGAGAGATCGAGCGTCTCTGCGATCTGCCGGGCGGCGTCGGCGATGGCATCGCCAACGGTAGGCTCCGGCTCGGCGCGCTGCGCGTTGAGCACACCCCGATAGATCGGGTCGCGTTCCACCTCTTCGCCGATCCGGTTCATGGTCGCGATGGCTTCGATGGGATATTTTCCGGCCGCGGACTCGGCTGAAAGCATGATGGCATCTGCGCCTTCGTAAACCGCGGTGGCGACGTCGGAGACTTCGGCGCGGGTGGGCACCGGCGACAGGATCATCGATTCCAGCATCTGCGTCGCGATCACCACTGGCTTGCCGGCACGGCGCGCCATCCGCGTCATCTGCTTTTGCAGGCTGGGAACCTGCTCGAGCGGCAATTCGACGCCGAGGTCACCGCGCGCGACCATCAGAGCATCGGCCATTTCGATGATTTCAGGCAGCCGGTCAATCGCTTGCGGTTTTTCGATCTTGGCCATCACCGACGCACGGCCGCGGATCACCTTCTTGGCTTCGGCAACATCGTCTGCTCGCTGCACGAAAGACAATGCAATCCAGTCAACGCCGGCTTCCAGCGCCGCATCGAGATCGGAGCGGTCCTTGGGGGTCATCGCCGACACCGGCAAATCGGTATCGGGCAGGCTCACTCCCTTTCGGTCGGACATCCTGCCGCCAACGACGACGCGCGTCACTGCGCGTTCGGGCGAAGTTTCCTCGGCGATTAGACGGACCTTGCCGTCGTCGAGCAGCAGGGTGTGACCGGGGCGCAGCGCCGCCAGGATTTCGGGATGCGGCAGGTGAACCCGGGTTCTGTCTCCGGGGCTGTTGTCGGAATCCAGAACGAAGATTTCGCCGTTGCTCAACTGGATCGGGCCGTCCGCGAATGAGCCGAGCCGGAGCTTGGGCCCCTGAAGATCGACCAGAATACCGATCGGACGACCGTAGCTGCCTTCGACGTTGCGGATCGTGGCCACCAGTTCGCGCATCTTGTCATGCGTGGTGTGGCTCATGTTGATGCGGAAAACGTCCGCTCCAGCCTCGAACAGGCGGCGCACCATCGCGCTCTCGGATGAGGCAGGCCCAAGGGTGGCGAGTATCTTGATACGGCGCAAGCGTCTCATGGCTTGCGTCCGGGCAACGCGCCTGGCGTCAGTCCAGACGCGCCCGGAGACGTTCCGCCCGTGGAATCGGGCGCGCCCGGCATTTCACCTTGTGGCAACCCAGGCACGCGCTGTGGCCCATGCTCGCCGGACTCCGTCAATTGTACGGTCCAGGCGCGCTGGTCTCCGGTATCTATCTCGAAGAAGCCGGTGCGGTCGAAGCCTCTGGCGAGACAATTGTCGGTGCCTTTGATTGTGAATTCTTTATCGCGCGAGCACATGAAAGCCTGTCCCGACCATTCGCCGCCGTGGTCGTAATCTAGAGCATAAATATAATAATAACGTGCGATGAGCGTGCCTCGCAGCAGCGTCTCGCAAGCATGCGATGAAACATTCCACCAGCCCTCGGTGGTCCAGCCATCCGCGTCCTTGTAGCCAAGGGCGATGCCGACGCGGCTGGAGGTATTATTGCAGAGCCGAAAGTCTGCAGCTGCGGGCGCCGACCACAGACAGACGACGAGGATGCCGAGGGCAGGCAAGAAGCCCGCGATACGCGCGCGCGGCGAGAACGTGGGAAAGAGGGGGTGGTCTGATGTGGTCATTAGCCGGGCAAATCGTTTCGCCGTGATTTCGCGTGACCTGCTGCGCCTGTCAACGGTTTGAGCTGGCTTTTCACGTCAAGGTGCTCATTTTCCAGCCTATGAACTCCAATTTGCGCCCGCGATATGGTAAAATCCCTGACACACTCCAATTCAACTCAGACAGGCGATGGCGAGATCAGTGCATGACCATTGATGACAGAACGAGAACCGAACTGGAAGCTGCGGTATTCCGTCGGCTGGTCGAGCATCTACAGTCCCGGAGTGACGTTCAGAATATCGAATTGATGAATCTGGCCGGTTTCTGCCGTAACTGCCTGTCAAACTGGCTCAAGGACGCCGCCGACGCAAATGGCGCTGTCATGACCAAGGACGAAAGCCGTGAGGCTGTGTACGGCATGCCCTACGAGACCTGGAAGGCAAAACATCAAGGCGAGGCAACGCCAGAGCAACTCGCAGCAATGAAGAAGAACCCGGGCAGTCACTGATTCGCTGGCGAGCGGCCTGTGGGTCGCTGTGGATGAGCGCGATGTCGCCTTGACGCCGAGCACGCCGCTCGGGAGTGTCGAGTTTCATTCAAATGTGACAGGCGGCCGGCGTATCCGAGCTCACAGTCCCAACTGTCATCTTTCATAGCAGTCATCGTTCATATCAGGAGTAACAGGATGGCCATCGCTGTCGCCGCCACCGAAGAACCCGCGACCAGATTCGCGAAGGACCAGCTCAGGGCCATCATCGAGCGCATCGAGCGACTGGAGGAAGAAAAAAAGACCATTTCCGACGACATTCGCGACGTCTACGCCGAGGCCAAGGGCAACGGATATGATGTCAAGGCGTTGCGAACGATCGTGAGAATGCGCAAGCAGGACGCCAACGAGCGTCAGGAGCAGGAAACGATCCTGGAAACCTATATGCACGCGCTTGGAATGCTGTGAGGCGCGGGCGCGCGGTAAGCTGTCGACCTCCGGACTTGGTCGACCTCCGGACTTGCAGGAGTGTCGCGCAGAGTATCTACGGTTGCAATTTTAGGGCCCGTGCCCGGATTATGTATTCTGGCGTGATCGGCCAGGATTGAAATGGCTTACCTCGACCTCGTCCCTTATCCTCATAATCCACAGGAACGCGAATCGGCCTGCAGAAATTATTCACGTTCTTGGTGGAAAGTGGGGCGACTTCAACCGGAGTGGAATCAGATGAGTTTTGAGGCAGGCGAAGCCGTTATAGATGAGATCGTGGCGTCATGCGACGGCGACATGCGCGGCGCGCTGATGGCGCTCCTGATGATTAACGAGAAACTTGAGGATGAACTGCAACGGCTTTATGCGGCAGTCCGCGAAGGCAATACGCTGCATTAGTGGCCTTCCTCACCGTCGCCCTTCATACGTGCACTGTTCGTCGATCGGGCGATCGTCAATGACGATCTTGGTTTAAATCCAGCGCTGGAGCGTAGCGAAACGCCCTAGGTTTCCGCCCCGGCGATCAGATATCGCGCCCTTCGACCTTTTCAGTCAGGCTCTTGACCAGTTCCTGCACTCTCTCGAGATAGGGATTGATCGCGATCGCCTTGCGGAAGGCGTCAAGCGCACGCTTGTCATCACCGAGCTCTTGCATGACCACGCCGAGACCTGCAAGCGCTCCGAAGTGGCGCGGCTCGCGGCTCAGGACCTGCTCGATATCCTCAAGCGCACGCTGATAGTCGTTGCGCATGTAGTGCAGAGTCGCACGCCGGCTCCATCCCTCAATATACTCGGGATGGAGCTTCAGAACCGCGTCGAGCAGCTTGAGCGCGACGTCGAGTTGTTTGGCGTCCGTCGCCGTTTTCACGCGTTGCATCAAAAGCAACGTCGTGTCGCTTGAAGACTGACTCCACAGCGCCAGGATTTGGGCTTCCACATGTCTGGCGCTCTCCTGGTCCGGCGCGGCCTTGAGAGCTCCCAGCAGAAAATCGAGTCCGCGAGCCGTTTCTTTCGGGCTTTTCAGCAGCCTCGATGGCGGCCGCGGCAGATCGCTTGGCCGAGTGGCCTCAGGCGGCGTGGCCTGCGGAAAGCTGCGCGGTGGGGCTTGAGCGGACGCGACGGCCGGCACTAGAGCCCCAGCGAGGGCAAGCATCGTTAGGACACAACCGATCGCGGAGATTCTCTGTTGCATTCACAAGCTCCGGAAATCGCGCGAGCTTGTCGAGCCTACACTACAGCGGTTCTCCGATCCACGGATCGATCCCACTTCAGCGTCATGCTGAAGTGCTCGACCTTCTTCTCGATCAAGCCAGGCGTGAGGACAATCGAGGTCCTCACGCTTTAGACACAATAAACCCCGGCAAAGCCGGGGCATCAACGAGCTGTGATAACGATTTACGGACGACGTGCCGTAATGGGATGCGCGTGAATCAACCCTGACGAGCCTTGAAACGGCGCTGTGTCTTGTTGATCACATAAACCCTGCCCTTACGACGAACCAGGCGGTTGTCGCGATGGCGCGAGCGCAGGGATTTCAATGAGTTGCGGACCTTCATGGGGAACGTTCCTGATCTTTCAAAGCCCGTTTACGGAAGGCCGAAAACAGAAAAAAGCAAAGCTCCCGGACAAAACCTTCGGGATGCGCGGTTTCTAGGCCATCGCGCCCGGGACTGTCAATCCAAACGGCCCGGCGGCACTTGAATTTCCAGCATTTCGATCCCTGCTGTGCCTCGATCCACATGCGGGATGGAGCGGGTTCCCGTCGATTCAATCTTGAATTGCTTTATCAAGGTTAACGATGCGCGGACATTCTCCGGTGCATAGCAGGAACGATCCCTCGTGCGGCCATACACAAAGTCTCACTTTGGCCGCCAGCGAGGGGGCTCAAATATGACCGACACAGCCAAGCAGGACAACCAAATCGCGGAAACGCCTTTCGGCAAGCGAAGGATGAAACCCCGCGCCTGCATTGTCGAAAGCAAGCATCACGTACGATCCTTGCTCAGCGAAGCCCTCGAAGAACAGGGTTTCATTCCGCATGCCTGCGCAACGCTGGACGACCTCGATACTTCGTTGCGTTCCGATTTCCCCGACGCCATTGTCATCAGCTTCTCGATGAACGGCCTGGCGGTTTCGGACATCTTGAACCTGCTCGCGGTGCGTGCCTGCGCCGCAAGTGTGCTGCTGATCGGCCGGCCGGATGCGCCTGCCGTCAAGGCAGCCTGCGAGCTCGGAAAAAATTTGGCGCTCGACCTGCTGCCGGTCCTGCCGACGCCTTTCAGCGACAGGGACCTGCACGCACGGGTCGCCGCCCTGGTGCCGGCCGCCCCCCCATCGCCACCGGTCGATGTGGCCGAGGCGCTCGGCGCCGGCTGGCTCGAACTCTGGTATCAACCCAAGATCAACGCGCGAAGCCTTTCGCTGGGCGGCGCTGAAGCACTGATCCGGATGCGCCACCCGAACTGGGGGATCGTGCCGCCAAGCCATTTCATTCCCGATGCGGATGATCCACACTTCCGCGCGCTGTCCGACTTCGTCATTGGCCGGGTTTTCCAGGACTGGCGCTATCTCGTCGCCAAGTCGGGGAGCATCCATATCTCCATCAACCTGCCCCTTGCCTTCTTCACGGACGCCAATGCCGTCGAAGTCCTGCGCATGCAGTTCCCGAATCATCCGGCCTTCGACGGCCTGACCGTGGAGGTTGATGGCAGCGAAGTCGTGCAGAATTTACCGCTAGCTGTAGAGGCTGCGCATCGGCTGCGGTTTCACAACATTGGCCTGTCGATCGATGATGTTGGCACGGAATGGCCGGCACTGGCCGCGTTGAACGAATTTCCATTCGCTGAGATCAAGCTCGATCGCAAATTCGTGGACGGCAGCTCTTCCGCGCGGCTCAAGCGTTCTGTCTGCCGCCAGATCGTCGATCTGGCCAAGAGCCATGGCGTCAAGACGGTGGCTGAGGGCGTCGAGACCCGCGACGATTTCCTGGCGATGCACGGCATCGGCGTCGATTTCATCCAGGGTTTTCTGTTCGGCAAGCCGATGACCACCCGGAAATTCGCACGCAACAGTCGTCAACGTCCGGCCTTCGTTCCTGTGGCCTGAAGTGGCGCGTATGGTCGGCGTCTGTCAGCACGGCCAGTGACTATTGGTGACTGCCTGCCTTCACCACACCTCCAGTTGCTCTTGCCGCGATATCATCGCCGGTCGCCTCGGCATTGGACTCGAACACCGCGCGGCACGGCCCAGCGAGCTGAGATTGATTCTGCCGCAGGCAGGCGACAATACGGCCAACGTCGGGAATCTCGCTGCCGCATAACTTGAAGACGTCCGGCGTGCAGGCCATCCTTTGGGCGAACGTGCCGCGATATTCTTCCGCGTGCGCGGCGGCCGCGATGCAGCCCGCCAGAATTCCGGAAAACAGGACAACTCCGTGCCTGAGCATGTGTCACCTCGTCCAATGCTTCACACGCCGACACCTCCTCAAACCTTTGAGGCGACAGAAAGGTTCGTTTCAGGCAATAAAATGGGGGTAGCGTGACTTTGTCGAACGCGTCTTGCGCTCGGTCGCTGCACAGCACTCTCCGCTATGTCGCGCGACGAGATGCACTTCTCTTGCGTCGTTTTGGATGGGCGAGTTGATCGGCAAGATAATCGATCAACGCATCGACGCGCGCCGGCCGCGGCCCGCCCGGCGGCATCACCAGATGAACCGCCCCCTCCACCTGCTTCCAGTCCTTCAGGAGGACTTCGACCTTCTTCGCGGCAATGGCATCGCCGACGATGAATTCCGGCAGGTCGGCGATTCCGAGTCCGGCGATAACTGCGGGCAGCAACGCCTCGCCGTTATTGACGCGCAATTGACCGGATGGCCGCACGGTTGCCTCTTCGCCGCGCGCATTGACGTAGCGCCAGATTCCGGGCGTCGACAGATAGGCGTAGCCGAAGCAGCGATGCTGAGCGAGATGCATCGGATGCGTCGGCCTGCCGTGCGCCTTGAGATAGGCCAGCGACGCAACGGTATGACGCGGCATCGGACAGAGCCGCCGCGCGAGCAGTGACGAATCGGGCAAGCTGGCAATCCGCACGCCCAAATCGAACCCCTCCCCGATCAGATCGACCATCGCGTCGCTGAAATGAAGATCCACCGAAACCTCGGGATACATCTCAAGGAAGCCAGGCAGCAGCGGTGCGATCACTTTGACGCCGAACGTCATGGGCACCGCCAGTCGCACCAGACCGCGCGGCACTGTTGATCGTGCCAGCGCCTCGCTCTCAGCCGCTTCACCATCTGCGAGCAGCCGCGCGGCGCGTTCCGACAGATTCTTGCCGGCATCCGTCAGCGCCAGACGGCGCGATGTCCTGTTGAAAAGGCGGGCGCCGAGCCGCTCTTCAAGCCGACTGACGGCCTTGGAAACCGTCGCTTTCGACAGGCCCAGATCGGCCGCCGCACCAGCGAAGGACCGTAGCTCGACAACCTTGGCGAAGATCGCCAGCGCCTCGAAATCCGGAAGTCTCGCCATCACACCGCCCTGCCCACCATGGAAATTTTTAGAAACAATGAGTTTCAGTAGTTTCTATTTATATACTCATCCGGCAGGCATATTCCAATCCTCGAGCAAGGCCGGTCGGCAGCGCGGCAATGGGAGCCGCAAGGCCCGATGGTTACACGGATAATTGGAAAGGACAGGTCATGATCGAACTCAGACCCTTCAACAAACTCGGCGGCGCCGATCACGGCTGGCTGAAGGCCAAGCACCACTTCTCGTTCGCCAGCTACTATGATCCCAAGAACGTGGGGCACGGCAGCCTGCGCGTATGGAACGACGACGAGATCGAGCCGAACAGCGGATTTCCGCCCCATCCCCACGCCAACATGGAGATCATCACTTACGTTCGTGAAGGTGCGATCACCCATCAGGACAGCATGGGCAACCGGGGCCGCACCGAAGCGGGCGACGTGCAGGTGATGAGCGCGGGCTCCGGCGTGCGGCACTCCGAATACAATCTGGAGCCGGTGAAAACCACACTGTTCCAGATCTGGATCGAGCCAACGAAAGATGGCGGCGAGCCCGCCTGGGGTGCAAAGCCTTTTCCGAAAGGCGATCGCTCAGGCAGCTTGGTCACGCTCGCTAGCGGATTTAAGGCCGACAGTGACGCGCTGCCGATCCGCGCCGATGCGCGCGTGCTCGCCACCACGCTGAAGGCCGGTGAGAGCACAAGCTATCCTGCGGACAGAACACGCAATCTGTATCTCGTCCCCGCGGTAGGCGCCGTCGACGTCAACGGTGTGCGCGTCAACGCCCGCGATGGCGCCGCCATTCGCGACGAAGCGACCGTGAACATCACCGCGCTAGAGGATTCCGAGGTGGTGCTGGTCGACGCGGCTTGAAGCCGTCCACGTCCACCCAACGCAGCGAACGCGGATACGCGGCTTGATCGCCGCGCATCTTCCCTCAAACGCGGAGACCCGAAATGGCAAAAGTTCTCGTTCTTTACTATTCCGCCTATGGGCATATCGAGGCGATGGCAAACGCCGTCGCGGACGGCGCCCGAGAGGCTGGAGCCACCGTCGATGTCAAGCGAGTGCCCGAACTCGTGCCCGAAGCCGTTGCGAAGGCAAAACACTTCAAGCTCGATCAGACCGCGCCGCTGGCGAGGATCGATGACCTCATCAATTATGACGCGATTGTCGTCGGCACCGGCACGC
Organism: Nitrobacter sp. TKz-YC02; assembly: GCF_049852135.1. NCBI lineage: Bacteria > Pseudomonadati > Pseudomonadota > Alphaproteobacteria > Hyphomicrobiales > Nitrobacteraceae > Nitrobacter > Nitrobacter sp. TKz-YC02. The sequence goes on along the minus strand of NZ_CP180728.1, from coordinate 1,155,987 downwards.
GGTTTGGACGGATGTCATCGCAGATGGCAAGCTTTCTCGATCAGGCTGGCGGCCTGTGGGCCAAGGGCGCGTTGCACGGCAAGGTCGGCGGCGCATTCTCATCGAGCGCGACCCAGCATGGCGGCCAGGAAACCACGCTATTCTCGATCATCACCAATCTTCTGCACTTCGGCATGACGATCGTGGGTCTCAATTACGGCTTCGCGGGCCAGATGGGCGTCAAGGAGGTTACTGGTGGCGCGCCCTACGGCGCGACCACCATCGCCGACGGCGATGGCAGCCGCCAGCCAAGCGCGAACGAACTCGCAGGCGCGCGCTATCAAGGCAGGATGATCGCCGAGACGGCTACGAAACTGCATGGCTGAGATCGCCGCAAGCCGAAGGGTTGCGGCTGCCGTGGCCAAGACCCTGCCGGTCGTGTATCAGACCCCGGAAACACAACCCACTCACGGAACACGCCTTGGACCAGAATTCGACCATCAAGCCATTTCTCGAAGTGCTTTCGGGCCGCCGTCAGGCCGTGCCGCCGATCTGGATGATGCGGCAGGCGGGCCGCTACCTGCCAGAATATCGCGAGCTGCGCGCGAAAGCCGGCGGCTTTCTCGATCTCTGCTTCACGCCGGAATTTGCTGCCGAAGTGACGTTGCAGCCAATCCGCCGCTTCGCATTCGACGCGGCGATTATCTTCTCCGACATTCTCGTCATTCCCTACGCGCTCGGGCGCTCGGTGCGCTTCGAGGTGGGCGAAGGCCCACGGCTCGATCCGCTGGATACGCCGGACAAGGTCGCAACGCTTTCGCGCGAAGCCGACATGACGAAGCTCGAGCCGGTGTTCGAGGCGCTGCGGCGCGTCAAGCGCGAGCTCGATTCAAAAACAGCGCTGATCGGTTTCTGTGGCGCACCGTGGACGGTCGCGACCTACATGGTCGCCGGACAGGGCACGTCCGATCAGGCGCCGGCGCGGATGATGGCCTATCGCCACCCCGACGTCTTCGCAAAAATCATCGACGCCATCGTCGATAACTCGATCCGCTATCTGCTCGGCCAACTCAAGGCCGGCGCGGATGCGCTGCAAATTTTCGACACCTGGGCGGGGGTGCTGCCGCCGCGCGAATTCGCGCGCTGGTCGATCGAACCCACCAAACGCATCGTCGCAGGGGTACGCAAGCAAGTTCCGGGCGCAAAGATTATCGGCTTTCCCCGCGGCGCCGGCGCCCTATTGCCATCCTATATCGAGACGACCGGCGTCGACGCTGTCAGCATCGACTGGGCCGCAGAGCCGTCATTGATCCGGGACAAGGTCCAAAGCCGCGTCGCCGTTCAGGGCAATCTCGATCCATTGGCGCTGATCGCCGGTGGTGCGGCGCTCGATCGCGCGGTCGATGACGTGCTGACGAATTTTGCCGGAGGTCGGCTGATCTTCAATCTCGGCCACGGCATTCAACCGGAAACGCCGATCCCGCACGTCGAACAGATGATCCGCCGGGTGCGCGGGAGCGACGGGCGCCAATAGATCTTTGCCAATGTTCGTCGCGGGCCGAACCGTCTGGCCCGTCGGCTGTGGGCTAGGCGGCCGAATGGCCGTCACTTAGTATAGGGGCACAAGGACCGCAGCGACAACGATCCGAAGCGGTCCTCCAGCGACGAGGACGCTCCCGCTTTTTTGATGAGGAAAACGATCCGTCTTTCCGCGCGTTCGGTGATTTCCACGGAATCGCCGGTCTCCCGGATCAGGTTCGGAATATCGATCACCGACAGCGGGTCGGTGCAATGCACCTCCAGCCGTTCGCCAGGTGTCAACGATTTCAACGCCTTACGGGTCTTGAGCGCCGGCATCGGGCACTTCAGCCCGGTCAGATCAAGTTTCGATATCAGCATGGGGCAAACATGGCGAATCCCGATGCGACCGTCAACCGGGGGAATGCACGTCCGTCTTACATTGGCTCCAATCCTGTTCCGCCTCGGGGGATGTGTTCCGGCTAATCACGTCCTATTGTCATGCGCACCGGATGTCCCATGACCAGTACCGACGCAGCCTCTCCCTTAGATTTTCCGCCGACTCCCGCTGTCATTCTCGCCGGCGGGCTTGCGCGGCGCATCGGGGGCGGCGACAAGCCGATGCGCGAAATCGGCGGACAGACCATCCTGAACCGCGTCATCGCGCGACTAGCACCCCAATGCTGCGGTCTCATCCTCAACGCCAATGGCAATCCCGCTCGGTTTGCGGCGTTCGGCCTGCCAGTGGTCGCGGATAGCGTGGCGGATTTTCCCGGGCCGCTCGCCGGAATCCTTGCCGCTCTCGACTGGGCAGCGGAGCAGCGATCGGGCATCCAATGGATCGTGAGCACCCCGGGTGATTGCCCATTCCTGCCACGCGATCTGGTGGCTCGGCTGCATGACGCACGGGGCGAACAGGATGCCGAACTTGCGGTCGCCGTTTCGGACGAGCGGGCGCATCCGGTGATCGGACTGTGGAATGTGAGGCTGCGCGACGAACTGCGTCAGGCGCTGACATCCGAAGGCGTCAGAAAGGTCGACCGTTGGACCGCGCGCTACCGGCTTGCCGCCGTTTCATGGCCGACCGCGCCGTTCGATCCGTTCTTCAATATCAATACCACCGACGATCTTGCCGAAGCCGAGCGGCTCGTGGCGCTGGACGCCACCGCCGCATGAGACCGCCGCAAACCGGACGTTTTCACCCTCGGCGGTCTCCGCCAGCCATAGCCTGACCGGTCTCCTGCCTGCGCGGCAGCTTCCAGTTCGGCCGGATGAAATGGCAGGTGTAGCCGTTCGGAAAACGCTCCAGATAATCCTGATGCTCGGCCTCGGCTTCCCAGAACGGTCCGGCCGGCTCAACCTCGGTGACAACATAGCCAGGCCAAAGGCCGGACGCATCGACATCGGCGATGGTTTCTTCCGCGATCCGCTTCTGCTCGTCGCTCGTGTAGAAGATGGCCGAACGGTAGCTCGCGCCCTGATCGTAACCCTGACGATCCTCCGTGCTGGGATCATGAATCTGGAAAAAGAACTCCAGCAGCTGTCGATAGCTGATCACTTTGGGATCGAAGTTTATTTCGATAGCCTCGGCATGATCGCCGTGGTTGCGATATGTGGCATTCGGCACGTCGCCACCAGTGTAGCCGACCCGGGTCGAAATCACGCCGGGATACCGGCGCAACAAAGCCTGCATACCCCAGAAGCAGCCGCCGGCAAGGACCGCGCGTTCCGTGGAAACCGTCATACCCGTTCTTCTCCCTGCTGCTCCTGGTATCGTCCCGAAACTCTATCCGGGGTACGCATCCTTTCAAATCCGAAACTCGCCTCACGGCGCAGCCTTCCGTAGCAAACTTCGGATTCGAGACATTGGCTGGTATCATCAACCGCCACCCCCGTTACACCTGATCTGGATATGGGGCAGCCGACGGTCAAGCCGGTCTTGCAAGTCAACACGGAAGGCGGGAGGGCTTAAAGCCACCGCAAGGCGCACCACAAAACGGCGGCGGACGGACTACCCTGCCCATCGCATATTCAGGCTATCCTCGCAACCCGGATTCCCCAGTTGCATCACAGCACAGTACCGAGCTATTCGGAGGGTCCTCGAGACCTATTATTTGAGCCTTCAAATCAAGATGAGGACTGGGATGCCGATCAAGCTGGACGACACGAAGTTTGCCTTGGACGATCACGCCCCTTTGGGGAAGCTGTGGGGCAGACTGTTAATCGAGGTCGTGGATACCGAAACCGAGATCAGACAGACCGTGCACCTCGAGGTTCTTCTCGAGAACGGCGAAAGAATCAACTTTCTCCAGTATGAAAAACTCGCCCGTCAAGAAGCCAAGAAGCTGCTCAATCAGGTCGCAGAGCAACTGTAATCCCCAGCGTCCGTTGAACGGATAATCTCCGCTTTCAAGCGCGCCGGGCCAGCGTTTCGTTCTGTATACCCGGGCGAGGTCTTTCACAATCGGCCTCGACGGAGTTCCTTGCTTGTGCATCGCCCAATGCTTGCCGCGTTTGGGCGATGTCACACGTACCCGAGTCTCGTGACAGAAGGGCAGGTCTCGAGGAACGTTTTTTCCGTTTCCTCCTTTGCGCGTGGCCGAGACGCGTCCGGACGATCTGTACGGTTCGCTGCAAGCGCGCTGCAACATGGTCCGCGGTCGGTTCCAGCATCTGCCAGTGATGGTGTTCGTCCATATCCGACCGCAGAATCCCGTTCCGTTTTCAATCCGCATCGTCCTAGGATCGATTTGGTCCATGCCGGAAAATTGATTGGCATTGATGGCGACGGCGCGGGAAACTCCGGGAACTATAATGTGTCGTTGATGTTAAGGCCGCAAATGTGTGATGCGAATTTGAGGAGCCTTTCATGTGCGATTACAGCCTGCATCACGTCTCATCGCGGCCTGCCCAGGTAGCTGACAAACTGGTTACAATGGAGCTTGCGCGATCAAAGGCGCGTGGCTTTGCCGCCGTTGGCGAACTCGGAACCAAGCTCGTTGTTCACGACGACGCGCCTCAGGTAGCGGTCTGCTTACTTCCGGGAACGGAACTCGCCTTTGACGCTGCCGTCGAACATGATCGCGCTTTCAGTCCTAAAGTTTTGGGCGTGAGAATTTTTGGTAGTGCCCGCGTGAAATATCAGGTCGCCAGCTTTCGCGAGGTGGACCTGGATGATCCGTACGTTCAGCATGACGCCCTGGAATTCCCCAACGGGCAGATTGTAAAGATCGACCGCCTGATAGCCGGCCAAACTGCAACGGTCCTGCAACTGCCGGCCGTCTCACCGCGCAGCGACAGCGACCATGAGCACGCTCACGCCAGATCTGCTGTCCCCTCGCGTGTGACACGTCTCGTTTTGAACCGAGCGCCGAGGGGGTCCGGAGTGGCGTCGATTCTGGTGCCAAACCAAGGCGTAGCGACATTGTGGGACGCTCTCCGAAGCACGGCTATCAGTCTCCAGGCCGGGCTGGCGTATGCCTTCCGGCGTGCGACTGCTCGCAAGCCTGATCTTGAAGCGGAATTGCTCGACGCAGGCTTCCACAGCATGCCCGTGGTGGAGGCGCCGCAGAAACTCGCAAATCCGATGTGGGACATGAAGACCAAAGTTAAGTCTGCTGCTTAGCTGTCTTCTGCTTTGTCCACGTCAAGTAGCCGACTGAGGCGCGGACGAAGTCTTCGTGGTGAGCCTGCGACCCGAAGATATTCATGTAGCGAGGAATTGCAGGGGACCGCAGCGAAGCAATCGTCGTTCGCGCGGCAACAACAACGCAAGAGCAAGCCCGTCGCCCTGCTGGCCATACGGGAATATAGGGGCCGGGAATAGGGGCGCATCTCGCAGCGAGATTCGCCCCGCTAGGAGTTTCGCATTAGCAGTCGCGAAGACGAGAAACGCGCAAGCACGGAATAAGAACCACAAGCACGATCCAACGCCAGTAAGACAAACCGATACAAACCGATAACGCTGGGGGACAACGAGAACGAGCCATAGGACCGAAGGAGTACAGACATGGACATCCGAGCTCAAGTTTCGATGGTCTTTCACTTGGACAAGTGCATCGGTTGCCATACCTGCAGCATCGCGTGCAAGAACATTTGGACCGATCGCAAGGGCACCGAGTACATGTACTGGAACAACGTGGAGACCAAGCCGGGTACGGGTTACCCGACACGTTGGGAAGACCAGACCAAGTATCGCGGCGGCTGGGTGGTTGACGGTCAGAGGCAGAAGAGCCTGCGGCTGCGGCTGCAGGGCAAGTGGGGCACGCTGACCAACATCTTCTACAACCCCTATCTGCCGACGCTCGACGATTATTTCGAGCCCTGGACCTACGATTACCAGAACCTGATCAGCGCACCTTTGGCTGACGAGCAGCCGACTGCGCGGGCGATTTCGATGGTGACCGGCAAGTACATGGACACGATCGAGGCGGGACCGAACTGGGACGATGACCTCGGCGGTTCGCAGGTCTACGCGAACAACGATCCGAACTTCGACGGCGCTTCCGATGAGGAGATGCGTCAGATCAACGAGATCAACAGCACGGTCTTTTTCTATCTGCCGCGCATCTGCAATCACTGCCTCAATCCGGGCTGCGTTGCGGCATGTCCGCAAGGCGCGCTCTACAAGCGCGGTGAGGACGGCGTTGTGCTGGTCAGCCAGGAGCGCTGCCGAGCTTGGCGTATGTGCGTGTCCGGCTGCCCCTACAAGAAGACCTATTTCAACTGGTCGACGGGTAAGGCCGAGAAGTGCATCCTGTGCTATCCGCGTCTGGAGAGCGGCCAGCCGCCGGCATGCTTCCACTCCTGCGTGGGACGCATCCGGTATATCGGCCTCGTGCTTTACGATGCGGACGCGATCGAAGAGACGGCTAAGTCGCCGCAGGATCAGCTGGTGATGGCGCAACGCAACATCATCAAGGATCCGTTCGATCCGGAGATCATCGCGGCTGCAAGGGCCAACGGGATTCCCAGTGCGAAGATCACTGCGGCACAACAGTCGCCGGTCTACCAGTTCGTCAAGAAGTGGGGCATCGCGCTGCCGCTGCATCCGGAGTTCCGCACGTTGCCGATGCTGTTCTACGTGCCGCCGCTGGGGCCGGTTCTGGCCAAGGTGGAGAACGGCGTGTACGACAACATTGCTCACGAAGCGCGGCTGGGACCGTTGATGAGCTCGCTCGAACGATCACGCGTATCGCTCCGCTATATGGCGAGCTTGCTGGCGGGCGGTAATGAGGACATCATCCGCGGCGTCTACAAGAAGCTGGTGGCGGTGCGCGTCTACATGCGTTCGAGGAAGGTCAAGGACATTCCGGACGAGGAGGTACAGCGGGCGCTGGCCGAAGGCAAGACCACCGCGGCGGAGGTCGAGGCGATCTGGCGGCTCACCTCGATGCCGACCTTCGAGGAACGCTTTGTGGTTCCGCCGATGGAGCGTGAGACGGCGGTTGATGCTCTGTTCCCGCAGCTCGACCCGGTCTCTCACAACTATCCGATCCGCAAGGGTGCGGTCGGCGTCGGCTTCCACACCGATCCGGCAAGAGGACCATAGACCCTCTTCCCGCACGGCAAGGCGCGAGACGGTTCCGGGTTATGCATTCGGACCCGTCTCGCGGAAGTTGCCTGGGCACGGCAAGTGCACTGTTATAATCTTGCTTATGATTTCTGTTGAGCGTGTGTGAACGCACGTGATGGTCGGTCCACGCAGTAGCATCCATCAGCACCCGGGTGGATATCATTCACCAAGAGTCAGTGAACGCTGAACGACGCATCACCCTCACCGCCTGCAACTCCGACTCCGTAACTGGTAATGAGCGCTTTGCGTGCGTCTTCAATACGTCCGGCCTTGAACAAGACGTTCGCCAGCTTGCTGAAAATGTCCGGCACGCCCGGTTGTAGCCGAATCACCTCACGATACGCATTGGCGGCATCGAGGTATTGACCCATGGCTTCGCAGGATTGCCCAAGCAAAAGCCACGGCTTGTAGGTATCAGTTCTCATCCTGGTGAGAAGCTTGAACACACGTTTTGCCGCTACGTGATCGCTCTTGCCGGCAAGAAGCTGACCGTAACGATGGAGCGTGTTTTCGTTTCGCGGATCGGTCTCCAGAATCTGACGGTATGCGCGTGCCGCTTGATCGATCTTGCCTTCTTGATGAAGATTTGTCGCTTTCTTCAATGCGTCCGGGAGGGTCCGCACATCAAGTCTCCCGCCCAGATTGGAGCCGCTTCGCGTCGCGACAACGTAGCAATGAAGCCGTTGCTCCTTGACGCCGAATGAGTATTTGTAGCGTTCGTTTCCACGAAGAAAATCATAACGCTTCATTCCACGGGAAATGGCATGGCGAATGCTATGGCCGTGCAGGATAAGCCCGGGCTGCGGACCCGCAAAACTTTCGTCTCGTCCCGTTATGTAAAACAGAAGCGATTTTTTTTGCTCGTCCATCAGGATCGCGAGAGCGGCAAGGGGACGATCGCCAAGCCAAAGCGTAGGCAGCAAGAGTAGCCCGCGTTCAAAGCAGCGCGAAAGCATGCCACGATGCGCACGGACAAGACTATCCGTAAACTTGCCTTTTCTGGGTCGCCATTTGCTTTCCCAAAAACGAAGAAGCGTATTCAGGTCGGCCGCCACCGTTTCCTTGGTCGCGTGAGTAATGCGATATTCGCTATTGGTATCGACCGCACGCAACAAGCGGCGCAACTTCTGCCGCGTGTTGGAGCTGATGGTTTCAAGATACGCGTCCCAGTCTTCCGGCAAGTCCGCATATGGACAAACCGAGTTGTCGATCTGATCGGTCTTGTTGACGCGGTCCGTCTGGCTGATTGTGAACTTTGATTGAGAGAAGAAGGAAACGAGCTTGCTGAACCGAACATCCGAACCGCAGAAATTATCGAGAACAAGGTCGGCCCAGTTCATACGCTTGATTTGCTGCGCAAACGCAGCAATCGCATCGGCCTCGGACTCGGGAATCGAAATAAGCCCCGTGTAGTCTGCGGCGTGGCTACCAGCCATTCTAAGATCGTTGAACAGACGCCCTGTTCCGTCGATTCTCGTATCAAGCCGAAGCGGAAAAAAAGCTATATAGCGAGAGGCTGATCCGGATTCCTTGGCCGCAAGGACAATCCATGGCGTGCTGAGATTTTCCAGCCATGGAAAAAGCCAGTTCCAGGACAGGAAAAGGGTCGCATGAGGATCGGCATCATAGACCTCATCCCAGTTTTCTCTCAACTGGCTGAAAGCATCCATGTCCTCAATGACGTCGATATACATGTCAACCCTCTTTACGTCCTCTTCCAGCACTACTTTGCGCCCCTCCTATGCTCCTATCGCTCGCGAAACGCCCGTGACATGCTGTCATCGATCGGCTTCATGATGTACTGGAAGAATGTTCGTTCGGTCGTCTTGACGAAAACTTCCGCCGGCATGCCTGGCGTCGGATGAAAACCGCGAATCGCAGCGACTTCGGCCATATTGAGCCGCACCCGAATCACATAGATATCGGTCGGCCCGGTCTGGAGTGATTTTTTCTCATCAGCGACGGTATCGGCGGAGAGATAGATAACCTGTCCCGAAACCATCGGCGTGACCCGCTGGCTGAGCGCTGTCAGTCGAACCATCGCGTCCTGACCATGCTTGACCGAGTCGATATCCTGCGGTCTCACTCTGGCTTCGATGATCAACGGCTCGTTGAGCGGCAACAGCTCCATAATGGGCTTGCCGGGCTCCACCACACCGCCGCGCGTATGAAAGCGCAACTTGACGACGACGCCCTTGACCGGCGCACGGATCGTGGTCCGATCTAAAACGCCCTTTGCGCTCTGCATCCGTTCGCGGACGTCGACCAGTTCACCGCGCACCTCGTGCATCTGCTCGACTGCAGTCTTAATAACAGTCTTCCTTACGCCGTTGATTTGCTCCACCGAGCGGGATATCCGTTCCTTGGCGTCTCCGATCTCACCCATAATACGGCCGACCTCGCCTTCGAGATTGGCCTGATTGCGTTGCAAAAGAAGGACGTCAGGCTTGCGCACGAGCCCGGCCGCCAAGAGATGTTCCTTGGTCTTTATATCCTCTTCGACGAGGGCGATCTGCCGCCGCACGCCGTCGAGTTGAACCTTGGATCCCGCGATACGCTCATTCAGAGCCCTGATGCTGTCCTCAATTCCGGCAACGTCGCTGTTGGTATTGTTGCGCTGAGCAGTGAAGGCGAGAATCTGGGAATTGACGATGCTGCGTATTTGCGGATCCGTTGAATCGGCCGCCAACTCAGGCGGAAAGTGAACTTCCGATTCCTCGCGGACCTGTGCCTGCAAGCGCGCATCAACGGCCGTGAGCCGCGCGTTACGAAGAAAAAGTCGTTGCATTTCGGCTTTTGCCGAGGTCCGGTCCAGTTCAACAAGGATCTGGCCGGGTTCCACGATATCACCTTCGCGGACCTTGATCTCGTCGATCATGCCGCCTTCAAGATGCTGAACGATCTTATTCTGGCCAGTAGCCACGAACACGCCAGACGCCACGACAGCACCCGCGATCGGCGCCGTATTGCCCCAGACACCGAATCCCATGATCGTCGCTGCCATGACCGCCATTCCTGCTATGGTGAGGCCACGTGTCGAACGCGGTAGATCGATGTGCCACGGTTGATCGCTTACCGTTGTCATGCTCATGACCGCTTCTCCAAGCCCATCTCTGTGCGTCCCATGATCACGCCTCGAGCATTGGCGCGGCCGAAGCGCTCTTTTTGCGGCCCGTTACCAGCGGAATCACCTCGTCACGCGCTCCGAACGCCTGCACGGAGCCGTTCGCCAAAATCATGATTTTGTCGACGCTCTGTAGCAGTGCCGGCCGCTGCGTGATGGTAACCACCGTCATCCGCTTCTCCTTGGCGCGCAACAGCGCTTTTGCCAACGCGCGTTCGCCGTTCGCATCCAGGTTTGCGTTTGGCTCGTCCAGTACAATCAACCGAGGATTGCCATAGAAGGCGCGCGCAAGGCCGATCCGCTGCCGCTGCCCGCCCGACAACGGACTGCCATCCATGCCGATCACAGTTTCGTAGCCTTGGGCCATCTCCGAAATCATTTCATGAACGTCCGCCGTTTCAGCCGCATCGAAGATATCTTCATCGACCGCGTCGGAGCGCATTCGCGCGATATTCGCCTTGATCGACGCCGGAAACAGTTGAACCTCCTGCGGCAGATAACCGACGCTCTCGCCGAACTGGCGCGGGTCCCAATTGCGCAGGTCCATCATATCGAGGCGGACATTTCCGGCGGTCGGAATAATCGAGCCGACCAACATTCGCGCCAGCATGGTCTTTCCGGTTCCGGAAGGCCCTACGATCGCCAGAGACTCGCCTGGTTCGAGCTGAAAGCTGATGCCGTTGAGAATGACCTTCTTGTTTGGCGGGGGAACGTAGAGGATGCGCTCGACACTGAGACGGCCCTCCGGGCGCGGCAACCGCAAGCGATCGAGGTTGAGTGGTGAACTCTGGAGCAAACTCTTGATGCGAGTGTAGGCCGAGCGAGCTTGTATAAATTGACGCCATCCTTCGATCGTACCTTCCAATGGCGCCAGAGCACGGCTGGCGACGATCGATGCAGCGATAATCATTCCTCCGGTCAGTTCGCTTTCGAGCGCGAGATAGGCGCCCCAGCCAAGTATGGCGATCTGAGTGCCCAGACGCAGGAACTTTGAAGCGCCGGTCATGATGATGTTGAGATCATGGCCGGCAACCTGCGCCTTGAGCGATTCAACGGTTTCCTTTCCCCAAACCTCGACACCTTCCGGAATCATGCCCATTGCATTGATGACCTGGGCGTTGCGCGCCATCGCTTCGGCCTGCAGATTTGCACGGGTCCCAAACGCATTTGCGCGCGTAAAAGGTACCGCGGTGACACGCTGGTTGATGAGCGCGACCCCAACCAGCGCAGCGCTCGAGGCGAGCACGATCAACCCAAGTTGCGGACTAATCAGAAAGACGACGGCGAGGTAAGCGGGCGTCACCGGCGCATCGAAGATCGTCAGCAGAACCGAGCCCGTGATAAAATGGCGTAAGTGCTGCAAGTCCGCGAGGGTTTGAAATTCCCGGCTTGAGCCGCTTTGTGCCGCCTTCGCCGCGGCGCTCAGGACCGGGCCGCCCAACCGCGCTTCGGTTTCGACGGCAATCCTCATCAGGATAAAACGGCGAATCATATCCATCACGACATGAGCACCGATCGCTAGAATAACGATCGATGACAGCATGATCAGCGTGTCGACGCTTCGGCTGGTCAGCACGCGGTCCGACATATTGAAAAGATAAATGGGAATCGAAAGAACAAGAAGGTTCACGACAAGCGAGAAGATTCCCACCGTGATAAGGTTGCGTCGTGCGGCGGCCAGCCCCTTACCGAGAACATCGCGGAATTCGTTGCTTCCTGAGCGCTTTTGCAGTTGTGGATTGCCGCCACCGCCACCGCCGTTGACAATTCCCTTGCCGTTATCATTCCCTCCGCCGCTCGCTGGCGCCAAAGGCGGCTCCGCTGCCTTGCGATCCGACGCGACAGACGTCGGCGCTGTCTCCATTTGTACATCAAGCGCTTCTGGAGACTTAACGGGAGATTCGAGGTCTGACCGAAACCCAGGTTCGGTTTGCTCGTCTAAGCTGGCGGGCGGATTGGCCGTGACTCGGTTGTCACCCAGACTCATTTGCCGCTCTCCTCAACCAACAGTTACGATACTTGGTTTACGATTAGTGGAGGACGTTGGCCATAGGATCATCGTGCGGAATCGGCGCAGGTGCGTGTTGTTGTTGATCTGGGTTAATTGTCGTTTCGTCCGACCCGATGAAGGCGATCACCTCAGGAACAAGGGCTTGAGGATCCGTTTGAGTTACGTGATCCGAATTTTCCGCCACGAGATTCGCCTGGATCAAAATGGAATCGCCGTAGACTTGTCCGCCGACATGGATGTTGGTGTTTCCAACGTCGACAATCACAGCGTCGTTACTGAGCACATTGCCGCCCGTTGCAACATTTTGGGTGGCCATGCTGTCGCCGTAGTAACCGGCCGTGACGGGCGATGGTGATCCCTGGAGTTGAATCGCCAGGTTCGCGTCTGAGACGATGTTTGTCTGCCAGATCGCGTTCACATCATAGTAGTCGCCTGTAATGTAAAGGATATTGAGCGTGCCGCCGTTGCCGGCGATCAATTGTGCGAACGAAGGGTCGAGCTCGGTCACGCCACCCGAGATATTGTGGATGAGATCATCCAGACCTGAATTCCACGCGAGAGCTTTGCTGCCGCCGTAGCTCTCGATCGTTGCGTTGTTGGTGAGTTCATTCCCGCCCGTAGAAACCGTCTGGTTCGGATCGACTCCGTCGCCAGTGATCTTGACCGTATCGTTATTGTAAAGAATGTTGTTCTGGTAAATCACGTTCATGCCGTGATAGCTGCCGCCGACGATGACCAAGTCGTATTGGAAGTCCCCATCGTTGATCAGCACAAAGTTGCCGAGCTCATTCTGGCCTGCATGAACCTCATAATGTGTGCTTGAGCTGTTCTGCATCGTGACGTCGTTGTCAGACAAATAATTGGTCTGGACCATCGCCCGAATGTTATAGTAATCGCCCTGCACGACATCGACGGACCAGTTCGAACTGGCGTAGCTGGGCATGGATTCATAGACGCCAGGATGCTCGATAAAGTCGGCGATGTTGGTAGCCTGATTGCCGCCGGTCGCGACATTGGCTCCGGAACCACTGACCATCACATGGTCGTTGTCCATGTATGAATTGGTCTGGATGATCGCGTTGGTCTTGAAGTAGTCGCCCGCCACAACCATGGTTCGCGCCGAGTCGGTCAGATCGACGATATAGGCGCCGTTGGTAGCCTCATTTCCACCGTCGAGCGCCCACTGGCCCAAGCCCTTGCCGAGGTCAGGCGCCGGAGCAGGCTCGGAAGCGGGAACCTCCGGCGGCCTGTCCTGTAGTTCGCCGTTCACATAATAGCCCGCCTGGACTGAGTGTGCGTCGGGCGTGCCGCCGCGATCGGCCCAAGCCTGATCGTGCGCCGCGACGAAAGCCGGAAGGGCGTCCGTATTTTGTGGAGCATGCCATTCGGTCGGAACAGCCGCATCTGCTCCGGCGGCCATGTCGGAGATTGCATGGTCGGCGGCTGCCCTCAACGAGAATAGAAGGTTCGCATCATGCGTTCCGATCAACGAATCGTTGTCATGCATATAGTTGATCTGGTGCGTCTGGATTTGGCTCTGTGCGCCATCCTCCTGATAAACGACCTTGACGATATTGACTCCGCCGCCAGCGGCACCGCCTGCACCCACATTCATCGGCGGCACAAAGTTGGGCGAGTGCATTGGACCGAATTTCTCCGGACCAATGTCTGGCGTGGGATGAGTAGGCAAATGCGGCGCGTAGCCCCCTCCACCCCCGAGTGCCAGGGGGCTCTGCATGGGCGTAGGCCGGGTAATCATCTCATCGTCGATCGGCGTGAACTCAAAATGAGGCCGATGCGTCGTATAATCCTCGGTATGGGGCCGATACGCGCCCTCGTCTGGCGGCTCGCGGAAGCGAGCGATGTCTTCGAAAATTTTTAGATAGCCTGCGAAATGCCAGATGATCTCGGTTATACCGCCGGGCACCATGGGAGCCTCCTGCTTTTAGGCACGCAAAACGTCCCCATTCCGCGAGCGCCCATTGCAGTCTCAGAATTTCGGAGCAGTATTGATTAGCCGGTAAAAAAACCTGCGCGGCGATTGCCGCGCAGGTCGAAAGGCTAATTAACCGACGTCATGGCTATCCGTGAAGTCATGGCCAGCGGTGATCGTCTGGCTGTTGAACTGGATGTTGGCACCCATTGTGATGGTCTGGTTGAAGGCCGACTGATCCACGATGGTATCGGCGCTGACACCAACGGAACCGTGATCGAGGCCACCCATCGCACCATTGGCGGTTACCACAGCGCCGTTGACATGAGCTTCCATGTTGAACGCAGCACCATCGGTCGGATCACACCAGTCATATCCGCCACCGTCGGCGCCGTTGAAGTTCACCTGCGGATTGCTGAGGTGATCGTTATCCACCAGGTTGTTGACCTGGTCGATGTTGAACATGTTTCCGCCGCCGTTCAACGTCTGGTTGACGACATCGGGCATGATCAGAGAATCTTCGATGCCATGGATCCCGCTGAGGTCGATGACCGGGTGGGAGAAGCTGCTGGCATCCAGGTCCAGGTCAATCTTGACATCAACGTCAACCTTGGTCTCGACGTTGTTCTCGACGTTGTTCTCGATCTTGTTGTCGAGCTTGTTCTCGACGCTGTTGTCGAGCTTGTTGTCGACGTCGTTGTCGAGCTTGTTGTCGACGTTGTTGTCGTTCGAGTTTTCGTTCTTGTTGTCGTTATCGTTCTTGTTGTCGCTCTCGTTCGCGTTACCGTTCCAGTTCAGGTTGCCGCTCTCGGAATAAAGCCCCTGAACAGCGGTCTGGTTGGCGAGCTGGGACTGACCCTGCTCTTGACCCTGACCCTGACCCTGACCCTGACCCTGACCCTGAAGATTAGCCTGGCCCTGCAACTGGCCCTGGAGCTGACCCTGCAGATTGGCTTGCGCCTGATCTTGATCCTGCTTCTGGTCCTGGTCCTGGTCGGGATCGTTCCAATGTTTACCCATGTTAAGCTCCTATTGGAGGAGCATCGTCGCAACTAAAGCGCGCCAATCTTCTACGTCAGCGGCCTTGTCGAAAAGCGATGCCAGTTGTTACGCCGGTTCTGCCGGCGGCGAGATCAGCGCGGATGCCGATTTCGCACGACGAAGCTCGCTCAATGGCCTTCCAACGGCTAGTTAGCCTTACGGAGATTTCCAATCGCCTTGAGGAGAGGGGGCGATAAGCCAAAAGGAGTAGCTGCCTACGGCTTTCAGATCATCGTGGGCGCCGTGATTGACTTAAGACCGGCCGCCGCTCCGCAAATGGGCTTCGAGCCGCGGCATGAAATCCCAGATTTCCCGGTTTATTCGTGCCATTTCCCGCACCGCGTCCGACATCTCACGAATGCGGGCCTCATCCATCGGCTTGATTTCACCGAAACGAAGCGCGCTGCTGGTCTGGACCAGGCGCATGGATTGCGTATGCAATATCTCGCCGGTGGTATTGTCTACCGTATACATGCAGTGATTGAGCTCGTTACGGATGTGCGTGCCGTCGTTGAAGCGGTCGATCAGGCGATCGAGTTCCTTGCTAAGCGCTTTGTCCTTGATCCTGATTCGCGCCAGCCGCTGGATGAGATCGAGCCTTGCCCGAGTGGTATTCAGTGTCGCAAACACGATAGCAGCCGTAGCCTGATCGGCCTTCAGAAGCAGCATGAGAACATAGATAAACAGGCTTTCGTTGTTGGACCAGTTGAAGACCAGGCCTCCGATCAGAGACAGGATGGTGGTCCGGCGATTCGCGGATTCCGGCGCTGCCGCCTCAAGCGCGGCGAAATCGGGTTTCTGAGGAAGGTGGTCGGCGGTCATTTCGGCCATCGCACTTAAAGCAGGCTCTTCACCCGCAACGTCAAAGGGCGCCGAGGACGTTAATCAACGACGGCGGTAAAGCGATAAGCGCTCTGTCCTGCGGAGCCATCGTCTCGTAGGATGGGAAGGAAGACAAGCCTCCACCGCTCGGAAGGGTCGGGAGAATCGGGAGACCAGAATGCTGCGCTGGGCGGTTGCTATGGCGGCGGTCAGGAGAGGACGTCGGGCAGCAGTGACGACGATCGGTCCGCTGGTTGAACGAAGTCGCGCTGCTCTGAACGGGATTCCCGATATCGTGTGGCGCGATCCTTATCTCGTCGGATTCATGCTGACGCTCATTACCATCGTCGCCCGAATCGGATGTCGTGACTTGCAGGACGACGACCTGAGCCTCGTTCAATCGCAAGCCTGGGGAGCGATCACGGGCATGGACGCCGATATGATCGGAGAGGACGCGTTGACGCTGAGCAATACACATCCACGGGAATTCCAGCATGGAAGCTACAGCGCGATGATGGTGGCCACACGTCTATGCGGCCCAGCCGTTGCTTCGATCGGCTATGAACCATGGCAGGTTACGGACATTCCGTTGGAGACGGATGCTTCTGATGGCCGCAACATCAGCACGTCATTGAGTCCTGCCACGGGCAACTGGGCCGACGCTTTCGACGCCTACATTGCCGGGCTTCCCCTGGCAAAATGACCCTGAAAGTGTCGTGGGGAACCAGACTTTGTCACGATCTCGTAATGAGAATGCTATGGTCCGACCGATAAAATTGAATTAGAGTTGGCTAGGTTCAGATAGGGACACTCTGAATTAGGGCCTGAAATTATTGCATTAAAGGAGGCTGGAGGCGGAAGGTTTCGACGGGTTTGGGGTGGACCGACCTGTCCGTTACAGCGTTCAAGACTGATTGGTAGGAGTACCTATGAGCGCAAATGAAAGTCGTTGTTTTGAAAGCATTTATTTTTCCAGTCATTTCGCTCCGAAGGACCAAATAGTTCACACGATATCCGACCCGGCCCGAACAGCTTATCCACGTCCTCGTTTCGATCTTCGACCGCAGTTGAATGTCGGCAGCGCCTCTTGCGGGGCCTCGCCTCCAATGGGCCAGCACAGGCAGGTACACCTGCAAAACGCGATTACAGTTAATATGGATCGGCCTTGGCAGGCTCGTCCAAAAGCTCTCGCAGCCGGATCCTCCCCAATTCCTACAGCGCACGCTGCGGCCCGCGATCACGAGAGCAAGAACCCACAAGTCGTCAACGGAACGAAAGAGTCATTCGACGCCAAGACGAAGCGTGCCCGGAACGCAATTATTATTATTGATGATAGAGCACTTGTTCGCGATTGCTTGTTGCATTGTTTGCAAGACAAATTTGTCAGTCACGCGGTTTTTTCATTCGCAACTTTGTCAGACTGGATAAAGGTAGAGGATGATCTTCCCGCCCCCTCTGTCATCCTCCTCTGCAATCAAAGCAGTCAAAAAAAATCGTTAAATGATACCGACGACGTCGAAAGCCTCGCGCGCGTCGCCATGGACGCGCCATTGATCATCGTGTCGGATGTCGAGGACGGCTCACGAATCAAGCGCGCGATCGAGAGTGGCGCGCGCGGCTATATTCCAACGAGCATGACCCTCGGTATCGCAGTGGAAGCGGTGCGACTGGTGGAAGCGGGCGGCACATTCGTGCCGATCAGCGCGATGTCGTCTTTTCAGGGTCAGGATGAAAGCCAGCTTTTCACCGCGCGCCAGATCATGGTGATCGAGGCATTGCGCCGTGGCAGGGCGAACAAGCAGATCGCATACGAGCTTGGCATGTGCGAAAGCACCGTGAAGGTCCATATCCGGCATATCATGCGCAAGCTAAAGGCTCGGAACAGGACAGAGGTCGCGATGATGGTGAGCAACTTGTTTGACAAGTTGGAACACGATCGACCTGATTGATCGGATGATTCAAGCTCCCTTGGGTTTGAGATCCGATAGATTACCTTGAAAACTCTATCTATGTTTGCCGGCGTGCGGTATTCGCGGAACAGCCTCGAGTCCCGCAACGCGGCAAGCTGTTTGTTTTTGGATAGGTGGCAAGCCGCACAATCTTCGAAAAAACCGTTGTGAATTGACGACGCGCTTTTCGTAGCAACGTAGCGCGAAGGTAGAGGGAAAATCCCCGATCTTCATTGAAGCCATGGACACGAGGCGCACCTAAGCGCTTCGCTTTTGGCTGCGCGGGCATTGGCTCTATGCGTAATAAATACCTCAAAGACGCGATCCTTGCGCGGCCATGGCGCTTATGATCGGTTACAACTGCGCACCGTTTCGCAATTGCGACGGTGCTTCGTCCATGAATTTTCGCAAGCTCAAGGGGCGCATATCAGTCCACACCTCTTCGATGTAGTCGAGGCATTCCTTCTTGCTGCCGGTCTTGCCTACCTCTTTCCAGCCGTTGGGAACGTCCTTGAACATCGGCCAGATCGAATATTGCTCTTCATCATTGATGACCACTGCAAATGTCACATCGTCTCTATCAAACACCATCATGTCTCGGTCTCCATAAACGAAAGCGACAATGTTTGACTAAGTCAGAAGCAGATGATGGTCAAAGCAATATCGACCAGAGTATTTTTTAATGCCTCAAAACTGATGAGGAAACATCACACTGAACTCGGTTTCGCCATCACACCGTGGTGAAAGCGATAACAATGAGGCGAAGTTTAATCTAACTGCAGCAACTTTTCGGCATCGTGACTACGCGCATCGCAAATGGTTGCTATAACACCATCGTCACATCTACACATTCACGTAGCCGTTCTGAGATTTCAAACGTGAGATCGAAATCGAGTTTGAAAAGCGATCATCTTCGATTTGAGCGCCGAAGGATTCAAGGAGCAGAGCTACTAAGAAATGGAGTCACGGATGATCACCGTGCAGACTGAGACGGCAAAGCAGAGAGCGGAGTCTAAATCAGATCTTCGCAACGAGAGTCGCGAAGATCGTCGAGCGGTCACGCTCGATGCGCAGCGGTGTTTCATTCAAGTTCACTGAGCGGCATTAAGCGGCGGCCCACTCACGCGGCGCACCTCGTCGATGTTCAGCTGCTTGAGACGCGTAAGCGCGCTATCGGAAACGTTCTCTTTTTCTGACGCGTGCTGACTCGAACGCAGGCACCTCTTCATCCGAGTCCGGTTCAGATTTCTCGAGCTGGCTGTCGTTCGTTGGACAGAACAGGGCGCGCAACGATAAACGGATCACCGCGCTGCAATCGAATTGATTCAGCCGGACCATTCTTCACCGCCAAGCCTTCAGTCCATCAGGTCTTCAGTACACGAAGACGAGTCTGATCTGCGACCTTCAAATCGGACCGTTTTTGGTTAGAGTTTTTCCGCTGGATTTCCTCGGACTGGGAGGAGCGGAGAGCGATGAAAGCCTCGAAGTTTTCAGACGCGCAGAAGGCATTTATTCTGAAGCAGGGTTCCGATGGGGTGCCGGTGGCTGATATTTGCCGTAAGGCCGGGATCAGCCAGGCGACCTATTTCAACTGGAGAAGGAAGTACGACGGCTTGCTGCCGACCGAGATGCGGCGGCTGAAGCAGCTTGAGGATGAGAATGGCAAGCTGAAAAAACTGGTCGCTGATCTCAGCCTGGATCGCGAGATGTTGCAGGACGTCATCCGCCGAAAAATCTGAGGCCTGTTCGTCAGCGCAAGCTCGTCGACGCGGTCCGCGGTGAATGGGATGTCTCGATCCGGCGGGTGTGCCAGATACTCGAGGTCGACAGATCAACCTATCACTACAAGTCGCGCCGGCCCGGACAGGCCAGCCTCGAAAGCAAGATCAAGGAGATCTGCCAGACGCGGGTTCGCTACGGCTACCGCCGCGTGCATGTGCTGCTGCGCCGCGAAGGCTGGCTAATCAACCAGAAGAAGACGCGACGGATCTATCGCGAGTTAGGCCTGCAATTGCGCAACAAAACGCCGAAGCGACGGGTCAGGGCGAAGCTGCGCGACGATCGCAGAGATGCCACGCATCCCAACGAGACCTGGGCGATGGACTTTGTGCACGATCAGCTCGCCACGGGAAACAAGATTCGTGTGCTCACCGTTGTCGACTTATTCTCACGGTACTCGCCGGTGCTTGATCCGCGCTTCAGCTACCGCGCCGAGAATGTCGTTCAAACGCTGGAGCACACCTGCGCGGCAGTTGGTTATCCGAAGACCATCCGCGTCGATCAAGGCTCCGAGTTCATCTCGCGCGATCTGGATCTGTGGGCCTATTCCAATGGTGTCACGCTCGACTTCAGTCGGCCTGGCAAACCGACTGACAATGCGTTCATCGAAGCCTTCAATGGACGCTTCCGCGCTGAGTGTCTGAACACTCATTGGTTCCTGACCCTTGACGACGCACGATCAAAATTGGAGGATTGGCGCAGATACTACAACGAAGAACGCCCGCATGGGGCGATCGGGAATAGACCCCCGATTACGTTGCATAATCGTGACAGCGATCCCAGCTCGCCGTCATGACAAAGCCGGAAACTCTAGCCTCCGGCGGTCCAAAGAATGGTCGCAGATCAAGTCCAATCTAGGCGGATGACCGATAACGCCAAAAAGAACAAGCTGGGATCAGCAAGGCCGAGGCCGTTCGTGCACTGAATGGATCGTGGAGGCAACGTAGCTACCACGCCGCGCACATGCTCGACCTTCGTCTCAGCGCATCAACGCTAGAGATCCCAAGCGGTGAGCTGAAAGATGCTAGAAATTGAAGGTCGTCGACACCAGGTAGGTCCGGGGAGCGGCAAGCGTGATAACCCCGCTAAACGCCGACGCCCAGTAAGCCTGGTTTGCGACGTTTTCGACCATGGCCCGAACAACAATCGGTTTTCCGTTCCAGGGCGAGATAAAGGTATATCGCGCTCCCAGATCGACCCGTGTCCAGTCGGGTATGGTCAGCGTGTTTGTGACGTTTACGTATTGAGTGCCCGTATAGATGACCCTGCCCATCATGGTGAGACCGCGCACGAAGGGCGTATCCCATTCCGCACCGATATTCGCAGTGACGACAGGAACACCGACTGCTTTCTTGCCGTCGTTGATCCCGCCTTGGGTTCTTTCCTGCACCCCATCGATCAACGCGGCGCCGCCGAGCACGCGGATGGCGGGAGTGACCTCTCCGAATACATTGAATTCCATGCCGCGGTTACGCTGCATGCCGTTGAGTTCCTGAGTCTGATTTCCGACTGCGCCGAGAGTGATGACACTCCGCTGGCTGATATCGAAATAGCTCAATGTTGCCGTGAGTCGGCCCGCGTCAAACTTTATGCCGCCCTCGGCTTGCTGGGTTGGTGTTGGCGGGAACACGGTCCCGGCATTCTGAAAATTTCCGGCCACTACAACGGGTGTCTGCAGACCTTCGATGTAATTCGCATAGAGCGAGATGTGTTCCACCGGCTTGACAACAATTGCATAGGCCGGGGTCCACACTGACGTGCTTTGCTCCGGCCGACTCGTAAATGCTGGAGGCCCTGTGAAAACCATCACCTCCGTGCCGGCGGTCTGGTGACGGGCACCGACCGTGAACTGCACCCGATCGTTCAGCATCGACATGGTATCGGATAGGCCGATGCTCGATATCCTCACACCGGTTCTCTGGTTGATAGCTAGTGTATTGAGGCTAGGCTGCGCTAAGTTGGTCGGTTCGGTGTAGAGGTTCCAGAAAATTAGATTGTTTACAGGAATGCTTGTCTGCGTCCGAACGTTCTGATTATAGCTCCGGTCGTTGACCGAGTAGTTGATATTCATTGCATGATGGATGAAACCGGTATCGACGTTCGCCCGAATGCCCGTCGTGCCCGCGAAGGTCTCGAACGTCTCCTTGGCAATACCAGGTTGCCCGGCGAGGCCCCCCGCATTATTTTGGATGGTGGGCGACGGATAGAGATAGTTGATGTTGCTGTCGTGATAACCGAACACCGCATAGGCGGTCATCCAGTCGGTTAGATCGACCTCTCCCTGTGCAGTCGTGAAGAAGTCCGTCGGCGCGTAGTAGGCCCACGGGACTTGGAAGTTGAGGCCAGGTGTCGGCGGCTTAGGAATGGCCGTCACTCCCGGACCAATTCCGAAGAATCGCAAAGGCGGCCTCAGATTATCCGCCTGATAGCCGACATCGAAAGCCGCACGCACCCTTTCGCCCCGATAATCAACCCCGAGGACGACGTTTCCAAACTCGTCCGTCTGCCGATTCCACGGCGTATTGCCGTTCGAGTAGGTGCTGTTCAGCCTGACGCCCCACTCCTTGTGTTCGCCGTATCACCGGCCCAGATCGACATTTGCTCCGAACTGCGACTGGGAAACATAAGTCCCCGTTATTCGCGTAATGTCGAGGTCGGTCGCATGTTTGCTGATCAAATTGACGGTGCCGCCGACCGCCCCGCCGCTGGTGGCACCGGTGCCGCCGGCGGTCATCGCACCGTTGAGCAGAGCGCTCGGTCCTTTGAGGACTTCGACGCGCTCGACGAAGTTGGCCCTCGTGGAGTAGTACGGCGCGATTCCGTAGAGTCCGTTCAGGCCGTAATCGCCGCTGTCATAGAAGAAGCCGCGGATAAAAAGACCATCGGCACCGCCACCGGCCGGTTGAACAGCCCGAACCGAAGGATCGTTAGCCAGCACATCGCGAATCGTCCGCGCTTGCTGATTCTCCATGAGTTCAGCAGTATAGCTCGTCTGATTGAACGGCGTATCCATCACGCTGCGATTGCCGAGCATTCCGAGGCTTGCCCCAGTCGCAACCTGGCCACCGGCATAGACGGGCGGCACGGTGCCGACCGTACCAGTTGAAGGCACCACATAAGGGACAGGCGCCGCCTGGCGCGGCGCCGGCGCGGCCACCCGCCTCTGGACGGGACTGGCTGTTCGGGTTCGTGACCGCTTGGCCGTCTGCCGTATTTCGGCTTAGGTGCGACAATCGTCACAGGCGGCAAGCTGGGTTGCTGCGCGCGCGCGGCTTGGATGACGCCGGATGAATCCACAGAGACGACGAAATAACTCACCGCTCCCAGCGACGCTATGCTCATGATAGTTTTGGCTGAGAGTTCTCGCATTGTCCCCGTCCCCCAATTCCCTAAGCAAATCCAACCCCAAGGGCTCGTAACATAAGAAGCGATTCTGACAACAGGATCGAGAACTAGAAACTATCTAAAGTTGTGAGGAGTTACACTCTTACCACTTGGGTGCGCGTGAAAACTCACGGTTCGGAGTTTGCTGCTGCTCGATACAACTGACGCAGTTTAGATTGCGACTGCAGACGAGAAGTCACTTCGGCGTACGAGCGCAGGGCGAGAATTCGGCGGATTGAATGACGATTCGCAAATGGACCATCTAAAATAGAAGGGGCACCCCGCGGGGTGCCCCTTCTTGTGCATGAGCTTGTTAACGGAAGGTCCTCAATCACCTCCTACAGGCAAGCCTTCGCGCCGCAGGATTAACGCCAGTTCAGCGGACTGGTGATTAAAGGCCAACCGCAAGTCTCAAGTTATCCGATCCCACTTTAGTGCGACATGAAAACAGGAACGGTCATCGCCGAAAGCATTCCGCGCGTCACGCCACCGAACACAAATTCACGCAGGCGAGAGTGTCCATAGCCGCCCATCACGAGCAAGCTCGTCGAACCGCCAGCAACATACGACAAAATGGCATTCGCGACGTCCCTATCGGCAGCCGGTATCGTTTTCACGTTGACCTTGATATCGTGTCGAGCGAGATGCTGGCCGATTTCAGTTCCTCGAAGTACCTGCTCATTCGCGGTCTTTTCATCTTCAACAATGAGCAGCTCAACAACGTTGGCTTTTTTCAGAAACGGCAACGCATCATTGATGGCCCGCGCCGCGGTGCGACTTCCATCCCAGCAGCACACGACCTTCTCAAGCTTCAGAACTTCCCGCTGGTTGCTGGGAATGATAATAAGCGGCCGACCGGAATCAAAGAGCGTCGTTTCAATTAGAATGCTGTTATTGATGCCCTTGTGATCATCGGATTGCATGACGATACTTAAATCAAAACACCGCGCCACTTCTGAAAACGTCTGAGGTGTTCCTAAAACGAGACGTGATTCAGCTGAGAGTTCGCCGCGTTTCATAGCCAGTTCAAAACGCTCTATTGCACCGTGCGCCTCTGCTTCACTCTCGGCAAATAGATCGCCAAGAGCATCCGCGGGAATGTTCGCTTCGAAATTAGATATAACGGCCGTCAAATGGGCGGAGAAAAGTTCGGCAATCGAAGCAGAAAAATCACGGGCGATATCCCGCGAGGGGTCGCGCTCCAGATGAAGAATAATGTCTTTAGGCATGCGATTCGCTCTCCAATCTGAACCATCCCCCGCAGAATTATGATATCGAGCATCAAAGCAAGGTCAAAGCTTCAAACCTTCGAAGGTTTTTGCGCGATGCCTGGCGCCCTATCGAAAGCATGATCGATCTTCCCGAGACGAAATATGGTTCATCGTCCCGACGGAAGCAAAATAAGCATATAAGAGGTTCGTATGGCACACCGCCAGTAGCGGCGAGACTTCGCGGAAAATAAATGTATCGTTTCTAACCTTCCTGCGATCATTTTGGATCGATCAATCCTCGCCGGCCCTCCGTGCGGGAACCAGTGCATGCCGAGGTCATGTGGTGAGGACGCTGATAATCGACAACTACGATTCGTTTACCTACAACCTGGTGCACTTGATCGCAGAGATAAACCAGGAAGAGCCCCTGGTCGTCCGCAACAATGCGGTGACATGGCACGAACTCTCCCAAAGACGATTCGATAATATCATTATCTCGCCAGGCCCGGGGCGACCCGACCGGGCAGCGGATTTCGGCTTATCCAAGGCTGCGATCGAAGCAGCCGCCGTTCCCTTACTTGGCGTATGTTTGGGACATCAGGGCATTGCCGTCGCGTCAGGCGCATCGTTGGCGCGGACTCCATCTCTCGTCCACGGACGCACATCCAGAATCGTGCACCGGGGGTCCGGCCTCTTCGCGAACATGCCACCATTGTTCAATGCGGCCCGCTATCATTCTTTTGTGGTCCAGCGTCCTCTCCCCTCCACTCTTGAGGAAATTGCTTGGACCGAAGATGACCTCGTCATGAGCATCGCTCGTCGCGGGCGGCCGCAATGGGGCGTGCAGTTTCATCCGGAATCGTTTCTCACAGAAGACGGCCGGGTCTTGCTACGAAATTTTCGCGACCTTTCCTTTCGTTTCATGGGAAGAACCTCAACGCCACCGCCCGCAAGGCCGGACAAGCGGCGCACGACGGTGCCTACTGCCACGTCTCGCAAAGCATTCTGGCTCGAAATCCCGCGCGCGATTGACACCGAAGCGGTGTTCTGTTCGCTCTTTGGCGATCAGCCCTTCGCCTTTTGGCTCGACAGCAATCTTGCGGGGTCTCCGCTGTCACAATGGTCTTATATGGGAGATGCATCGGGGCCACGTGCGGAAACGGTGCAGTACAACAGCGTCGACCGAACGATCCTTATCGACGATGCTCGCGGGCGCCGGACCGAGAACGTCGATATATTCGAGTATCTTCAAAGGGAGCATCCGAGCCGGCCGCAATCGCCGCCACCATGTCCTTTCGTCGGCGGTCATGTCGGGTGGTTTGGCTACGAGCTACGACATGATTGCGGCTCGCCGACCACGCGGCGGGCTGCAACACCCGACGCCTTGTGGATCCGTTCCGACAGGTTCATCGCCGTAAATCATCTCGACGAAAAAACCTATATATGTGCAATCGATAACCCCGAGGAAGCCGACCGCGCGCAGCATTGGATTCGTTCCGCACTTAAGCGGATCGAATCGGCGAACCGCCCGCCCCTGAATTTCCCTGACGTGATCGACCGGAGTCCACTCGCGTTCGCCATGAAGGATGGAAGAGCGAGCTATCTCTCCAAGGTCGCCCGCTGTCTCGATTTGATCGCGCAAGGAGAGACTTATCAGGTCTGTTTGACCAGCGAGCTTTCCTGCACCGCCACTGTTGAGCCACTGCGCGTTTATCGCGCAATGCGAAGCGTCAATCCCGCGCCGTTTGCTGCGTTTCTCAAATGGCCCGGCGGAGCAATCCTCAGTGCCTCGCCTGAGCGATTTCTTGCCGTCGATGCAGACGGCAACATCGAAGCAAAGCCGATCAAAGGAACGATCCGGCGCGCCGCCGATCCGCTTGAAGACCAGAAGCTGGTCGAAATGCTGCGGACCGATCGGAAAAACCGGGCAGAGAACGGAATGATCGTCGATCTCTTGCGTCACGATCTGTCCCGCTGTTGTGAGACCGGAACCGTATCGGTGCCAAGCTTGTTTGACGTCGAAACATATCAGACCGTCCACCAGCTGGTCAGTACGATACGCGGCGTTCTGAAACCGGAGCATACGCTCATTGACGTGCTGCGCAGCGGCGCATTTCCGGGCGGATCGATGACCGGAGCGCCCAAATCCCGCACTCTTGAGCTTATCGATCAGTTGGAGCAGCGCGCCCGAGGTATCTATTCTGGCTCACTCGGCTGGCTGGGTGATGATGGCGCTGCTGATCTGAGTATTGTGATCCGATCCATCGTGCTGACCGATGGACGGTTCTCTATCGGTGCGGGAGGCGGAGTAGTTGCGGAATCCACCCCCGAGGGAGAATTTGAGGAAATGCTCTTGAAGGCCGAGGCTTCGATCAGATCAATCGTCATCGCCACATTTGGAAGCTTCAGCGAAGGTCAATTTCGTCTGCTGGATTCCAGCGACAGCACAGCGCAAGGCTGAGTACATCTGACGATCGCACATGCCACGGAAAGTTTCCAAGCTGGTGTGCACCCGCTGGCCTTGCCTTCGCGCTTCAAATTTACCGGCTCGATCGTTCGCCGTCGGCATGACATGAACGAGGACCGCGCCGCTCGACAGGGATGGCGTCTTTATATCCACGCACTCCAACTTATTCCCTTTGCTGCGGCTAATGGCCTGAGACCTTTGATGGCGGGGCATCAAGAGTAGCAGTGAGAGGTTCATTGAGATTCGGATTGTAATCAAAGCACTTCCATTTTGTGAATCAAAGCACTTCTATTTTGTGAACGGAAACGCAGCTTGTGTGAACTATCGATGACAGCAACTTAACAACACACCGAATTTCATCATTCACCAATATTGAGAACACGCATCAGGAGTCGTGCCTTGAGATTTGCTTTCGTGATCTGCGCGGGCACCGCGGCGCACATGTTGAGAAATTGCAATGAGGACGGGTTCGAATGGTGAATATCCCGCATCCCCGGGTCGCCTTTGGTGATTTGCCTGATCAGTTCAATACCGACGCAGACGAGGTTAGGCTCCCTCGGAAGACGCTGGCCGGTCTTCTTGATTTATACATTTCTTCTTGGGATTTCGACGAAGATTGGTATCTCACAACTTACCCTGACATCGCGGCCGCTGTCAGCAGCACCCGGTTTGCATCGGGGTGGGCACACTTCAGGTCGGTAGGATACCTTGAGGGGCGTCTCGGCTCTCCGACGATTGTAGACAGCGAATGGTATCTTGAGACCTATCCCGACGTTGCTCAAGCAATGCTTGAAGGCAAGATAGCCAGCGCTGCGGAGCACTTCGAAAACTTCGGATACGCAGAAGGCCGGCTGCCGTCCAACCCTGGCGTAGACGCACGGTGGTACGCCCGCCGCTACATGCACGTTCGCAAGCTAAATGAAGAGGAAAAACACGCGCACGACGACTTCGTCACGCGTGGCTACCGCGGGTTGGCGCTACCCGCTCCGCCCCGCTAAGCTTTTGAGGGATAAACATGTTAGAAGCGCCGCTGCTTCCTGTAGCTCTTCGCAATTTTGACGAATCTCGATATCTGGAATCCAATCCGCACGCGCGCCACGCGTTAACTTCGGGTGAAGCCGCCAGCGCGCTCGATCACTATCTGCGATTCGGCATCGACGAGAACAAGCACTCTACTATCCGCCGCGAGCCGGGCGCTGTGGCATGCTCGGTCGAACGATACTTGGTCTCGGAGTCAGGGTTCTGCCTAATCATCGGCTGGCTCGCGGATGAAGGCTGTGAAACTCCGCGAATGAAGCTGATCGGGGGCGATTTCACTGTCGAGCTACCGCGAACCGCATGTTTTAGGCAGGCCCGGAAAGACGTCGAGCAACACATCCGCGAGGGCGCCTACGACTATGGGTTTGTTGGGTTCGGTCAGTCTCCTTCGAAGTCTCTTTTGAAGCAGCCACTTCTGTTTCAGGTGGCCTCCCTGACTGGGACGTTCCAGACAAAAATTACTCCGGAGATTGTATCAGACAAGCGTCTTCTAAATACGTTGTTGCAGATTATCGCCACCTGTGAATCGCATTCTGGCAAACAAGCGTCTCTGAATAGCTTTCTATGCGGAGCTTCGGGAACAGCTCTTATTCAGCTGTTTCGCTCTCATGTCGCATCCGCCGTGTCTAACTCTTACGTTGAGCGATTCAGGCCGCGCAAGGTATCAAGCTCATTTGTGACGGTGCTATTTGGCTCGACCGAGCCGATTAAGCTTCAGCCGATGTTATTCCGGGAAGCGGGGATCGATTTCGGCGAATGGATCTACGTCTGCAACTCGCCCGAGGACGCGGACGAGGTGTTGCGGTACGCGCGCCTCATGTCGGACCTTTATGACGTGATGATCACTGTCATTGCTTTGGGAGATAACGCAGGCTTTGGCGCTGCAAACAATGCAGCCATCGATCACGCCGCAAGCAGCCGCATCTTCATTATCAATCCCGATGTATATGCAATCCCCGCTTATGCACGACAGATGAAGCAAGTTCTGGCCGACACCAAGCTGGGAAAGACGCTCTGGGGCGGATTGTTGTTCTATGATGATCACAATCTCATGCATTCAGGCATGTTCATCGATAAAGATGAGTTCGTCCGACGCAATTCTCTGAACCGCACCGATGACTCGGTGCTGGCACCATACGGACGCCTGTTACGAGTCGAACATTTTGATAAGGGCGTGCCATTTTCTGAACCAGAATGGCAGAAGCCCAGGGCTGTGCCTGCGATAACGGGCGCCGTAATGGCCTTTGAAAAGCCAATGTTTGAAAAGCTTGGAGGATTTTCTACGCGCTACATCTATGGCCACTACGAAGACGCCGACCTTTCACTGCGTTGGAACGCATCGAACGGGCCTGTTTGCGTACACCCGCAAATTCGCCTTGTGCATCTGGAGGGACAGGGTTCGCGCGCTCGCGGTGAAGAGTATCGAGGCGCCTCCATGGCGAACCGCTACTTCTTCACAGCCGAACATGGCGCTTACTTCGACAAGCACCTCGCCAAGACAAGCAGGCGGACGCCATGAAAATTGTCTACGTTAGCTATCTTCATCCTTCAATAGCGCCGGGTGGCGCTCAACAGGTGGCATACGAAATGTTTCAGGCTAGCCTGAAGCGAGGACACGATGCCTATTTTATCGCAGCGCTCGAAGCCAATCACGATCAGATCTACGGCAAACCCGGCGCACCTATCGTCCCTGTCCAGGGCGAAGAACGGCAGTACTTTTATTTCCCGCAGTATTACGATTTCCTCCACCTTTCAGTTGGAGATTGGCGCTCGATCCAGTTCTTTCGTGAATTGATTGAGCGGATCAAACCAGACGTCATCCACTTCCATCACTACCACCGCGTCGGCGTGGAATCGATTCGTGCGGCCAGGATTGCGGCGCCTGACGCAGTCATCTGTTTTACGTTCCATGAGATGATGGCGATCTGCATAGCGGATGGCCAGATGGTGAAGAGAGGCTCGCGCGATCTCTGTCGATCAGCCTCTCCTGTTTCGTGCAACAAATGTTTCCCGGACCTCCGCCCCGAGTTTGTGACGCTGCGAGCCGCTCGTCTGAAGGCTGCTCTTGGGGAATGTGACGTTTTTGTTTTTCCATCCGAGTTCATCGCCGAACGATACGTTGAGTGGGGGCTACCTCAGGAGAAGTGCGTCGTTATACCGAATGGCCAGACAAACCTTGGCTCGACATTCGACCGCAGTCAGCATTCGCGACAGGTCAACCGCTTTGGCTTTTTCGGGCAATTCATCGACAACAAAGGCGTAGACGTCATATTTGATGCCCTTCTGTTGCTTGGTAGAGAGCAGCGGCTTCCGGCACAAGGTATCGTTGTCGAAATAAATGGTGGCAACAAGCACTACGCATCCGGTGCCTATCTGGAGCGGATCAATCAACAGGTCGAAGAACTCCGCAAGTCCCAATTCGGCAGGATCACCGTGCGTGAAAATGGAGCCTACGGTCGTGATCAGTTGGCCGAACGGATGGCATCGGTTGACTGGGTGATCGTTCCGTCGACGTGGTGGGAGATTTTTGGTCTTGTTGTCTCTGAAGCGTGGATGTTCGGCCGGCCGGTCATCGCTTCCGCAATCGCGGGTCTGAAGGAACGAGTGATCCCACAAAAGAACGGGTTTACTTTCTTGCCACGAGACGGCCGGTCGCTGGCGGGTCTCATGTCGAATCTGGTCGGAAACGAGCAGCAATGGATCGCAACAAACCGATCCATTGAACAACCCTGGACCGAAGACGAAATGCTGGACGCTCACCTGAGCCTTTGGAAGGAATTCTCACCTACTGTTTACGATCGCCGGCACTCTCAGGCGGTGGCGGTCTAAGCACGGAGGGACGGATCATCTCTTTCCATGAGCAAGTTTCAAACCGAAAGCGAGGCATCCGGTTTATGTCCGCAGCCATCGGCCTTTGCGACTCTCAGCAACACCTAAAGTATAAGATCGTCCTGGCGAGTATGAGTAAGCGAGTTCACACGTGAATCTAGCCGCACCTCTATTCAATAGTTCGCTTCCGGCAATCCGAACTTCGATCGCTGGGATATCCAATGCGAAATACGAACAGCTGACCGACGGTTCCAAGGAGATCTACAAACAGGTCCTGCGCATCTTCGAACGCCATAAGCTCGAATACTTCTTGTTCGCTGGCGCAATCGTCGGATACGTCCGAAATGGTCGTATGCCCCCGTGGAATGATGATCTGGATGTTATCATTTTCGAAGATCAGATTAAGATTTTCGAAGACAGGATCCTGCCGCTACTGCGAGAATGCGGCTACGCTTGCTGGCCAGTGGCAGCGCCCTATGCCGGCGGAGGGTACCACATCCTGGCATTACAGCAGGACGCAAACTCCCGTCATGCCTCCATCGAACTCGCAGACGGTATACAGGTCGTAGTGCCATGGGCGCAGATAGACGTATTCTACACAAGCGTTGATGAAGCGGGCTTTATAAGAAACCTGTCGAACTGGGGCATGTACCATACAAAGGAAGTTCCCGAAGCTTGGGTGAGGCCGGGTACCTTTGTCCACTTGGATTCCTTTCGCGCTCGCGTCTTCAGCAACTACGAGGATGACATTTGGCACGAGTACGGGAACGTGGCCAAAAATATCGTTGTTCACTCCCACGATAAAGTCGCGCTCAAGTTGATGGGGTCCGACTGGGAAAAGTTCGAATTTGACTATGATGCTTTACTGTCCACGAATGTAAGAGGCCTACCACCGAGTTTGAGCCGAACGCGACTTGCTGAATTTGTACCGGGTGCGGGCCAGCGGATTGAAGCATCAGCTGAAGCAAACTTTGACACCATTGCGAAGATGATCTGCGAAGGTGGGTTTAGCGAAGTCACCCTGACCGGGGCTGAACAAAGCTTCTGGGTCTTGGATTTGAAACGTTTATTCCCAAGCGTAAAATTGGATGTTTTGATCAGTACTGAGAAGGAAGCGAAACGGGCGGTTCACCTGCGGCGATTCATCGATAGTGTAAAATGGTCCGATCCGGCAGTTCGTAAGATCTACGAGGATTGTCTGCTCGCCACCGATGCCACTTTCAACTCCAAGAGGGGTGATTCGACATGACCAACGTAATCACCTACGGAACCTTTGATTTGTTTCACGTGGGCCACGTTCGCCTGCTGCAGCGCCTACGAAGCCTTGGAGACCGCTTGATCGTTGGATGTTCCACCGACGAATTCAACGATATCAAAGGGAAGAAATCTGTAATCCGCTACAACGAACGCGCCGAGATCCTTTCAAGCTGCAAGTATGTCGATCTGGTGATACCCGAAACGACATGGGAGCAAAAATGCAGCGATATCCAAAAGCACGACGTCAGAATATTCGCTATGGGCGACGATTGGGTTGGAAAATTCGATCATCTGTCTGCGGAAACCGGCTGCATCGTGACCTATGTGAGTCGAACATCGAATATTTCTACGACCGATATTAAAGGCTATCTGCGAAAGATTGATAGCGATACGATCGCGTCGATGAAGAACAAGATCGATCATCTGCGTGCGCAACTGGAGAAGTATTAAGCGTTCAAACCCAGGGCCGAGTGCTTGAAACCGTCCCGATCGTCGGATGCGGAAATGAGAAAGCAGCGACTTTTCGTTCGCTCAACAGTTTCAATTCTCTTACTGCTGTTCTCAGGAGCCTTTGGCACCCTATCAGCAACCGAGATCTGGATCGCACCCCAAGCTTCCGTCCCTCCCTCTCCCCTCAATCGCGCAGTCGATTTTCTGGATATGTTCAAATCTGACGCGCCTTGGCGGAAGGCGTCTCAGGTCATAAGCGTTTTCAAGCTCTACGGCTCGTATCTCGAACATGCCCCTCAGGATCAAGTCAACCTGATCGTGGAGAATCTCAATAGTCGCCATATTTCGATCGCGGTTGAAGCGGGAGTGATGGACACCCCGGTGGCGAAGCCGCCATGTGGGGGACCTGGGGTAGAAGGTTACTCGACGATCTCGCGTGCGAAGTTGATTTCGGAAAAAATCAAGAAGGCAGGAGGCTCGATCGCGTATGTCGCAATGGACGAACCACTCTGGTTCGGGCGCTATTACAAAGGGCTTCCCGGTAAGAAACCCGGATGCCGGCTCTCGGTAGAGGGGGTCATCGATCTTGTGATGCCCGTGCTTCGAGTCTATCGCAACGAATTCCCGACGGTGACGATCGGAGACATCGAACCGAGCGGCGTCGCATATCAGCCGGAATGGGAAAGTGATACGCGACGATGGTTTCGCGGGCTTCGCGAACGTCTGGGATCACGCATCTCGTTCATGCAATTGGACGTACCGTTTTCCGCCGGCTCACAACAGGTCGCCGCTGCGCTACGTTTTTATGATCAGCTCGAGGCCTTGCGTGCAGAGAACTTGGTAGGAGCCGTCGGCATAATTTATAACGGACTACCGACTGACCGTACCAACAGAGAGTGGATCGACAACGCGAAGAGCCATATCAAGTTTTTCGAGAACGACCATAAGCTTCGTCCCCAACAGGCGATCATTCAATCGTGGGCCCCGCGTCCAACACATGCTTTGCCGGAGACGGATCCGGATAGCCTCACGAGTCTGGCTCTATACTATGCCAGCCAGCTTCGTGGCCCTAAATGAAGGCTTCTCGCGCGCGCATTCTCAATCAAACGTTGGCGTAATCAAAGGCGGTCGGCGATGGCAGGAAAGACGATCATCCACGGCGGAGGCCAGATAGACGGATATATACAAACCAATTCGATCGAAGCAGTCCTTGCTTCGCTCGCATCTGGTGAGAGACAGATCGAGCTCGATTGCGTCAAGCTGGCTGACGGCTTCGCATTGGCTCACGACGAAGCTGAAAGAAGATTCTACGGGGTTGAAAAGAAGTTCGCGTCAATAACTCAGGATGAATTTCAGCGCCTGCGAGTGTTCGAAAGATTCAACCCTGTTACGTTCGATATGGTCGAACGATTGTTGGAGATTCTACCAGACACAAAGATAATCATCGACGCGAAGTTTCCGGATTTTCAGTTTCCCGATTTTTTGCAATTTTTGACACGCCGCCACGGATCTCTTCTAGACCGGCTATACTATCAGGTCTATCGACGTGAATGGGTTGATTTTTGTCGCCCGTTCGGAATCCGAAAGGTCGTGATCGCTTTGTGGAAACACTACGACTCGGATCCCTACTCAGACGAGGCCTATGACTTCGCTCGCTATGCCGCATCAGAGTTGGATGCGCTCGGAGTAAGTGTCAGGTGGAAAATTCCTGGCAAGCAAGTCGAAAATCTTCACCGTGAGGGAATGACGCGCCTAGCAGATTTGGCCGACGTATACTTCCACGGCCAGGACATCTCTCTGTGTCGTGAGAAAGAACTTCTGGATGCAGGAGTCAATTTTTTCAGTTCATATTCGCTTGGCGGGTTACCGGACAGGTTCGATGCAAAATCTTACAAGAAGAAGTATGCTGATCTGGCGCATTTGAGTGACATAGGTGCGGGTTGCCACTACCTGGAATTTGGCGTTCGGGAAGGCAGAGCAATCTAAATCACTTAAATATTTTAAAGCCCTCGTTTTGACGAGGAGAGATGGCAGGTGATCCGCACCGCACGCTTTTTCTCGACGCTTGACGCGCTATCGTCCACGATTCGTCGAATAGCTCGCTGATCGCCGGTTTGCTCATCTTGATACCGAGCGCCCTAAATAACCGCTTTCTCGGTCGCCGAGGACGCCGCTCCCATCTGGAGGGCCGTCGTCGTTTCAGCGATCCAGCGATTGACCTCAGTCAAATTGGGTGGGCTGTCTCGATATATCCGTAGCTGGGCATCGGCGGAACTGCCCCGCTCAAGTATCCTCTTACAATCCTCCAATTCCCGTTGACACCTAAGCTTCGCCGCATCTTCAGAAATCTGCTCAATCAGCGTCGATAGCACGTCCTGAATTTCCACCGGACCGTCTCTACTCGCGAATATGCAGCCTGTTCCATAACGTTGGGCTCGCCACTTGTTTTCGACCGCGATTGCACGATCAACAGTTATCACCCGCTTTGACAGCTCCGGCCTCTCATATATGTGGCGCACAAGGGAACGGTATAGCGCCGCGATCGCCATGGCATCATCGACGTAAGTACATACGTCCGGAGCACGCAGTTCAAGCGTCGGATGCCGTGAAGATGGACGCAGCGCCCACCAAACGTGGCTTTCATCAGGCATAACGCCCGACTTGACGAGAGCAGCAACGTATTCGTCAAATCCCTGCTTATTCTCGAACAGTTCGGGAAGACCGCTGCGCGGCAACTCGTCGTAAGCTGCGAGACGATAGCCTTTCAAGCCGGTGTCGTTCGAGTTCCAGAAGGGAGAAGAGGTCGAGAGCGCAATGAAAAGCGGGAGGTAGGGAATCATCGCGCGCATCACCGCGAACCGCCGGTCCGCGTCTGGCAATTGCACGTGGACGTGCATCCCGCATAGCATATTCCGATGTCCAACCGCTTTGAAATCTTCGATCATCTCTTCGTAACGCACCTTCGGGCTGGGCTGCGAAAGCCGCCAGGAAGCTGTCGGGTGCGTGGCCGAGGCCATGATGACGAACCCATATTGAGATGCAACGGCCGCAACCTCGCGACGCAAAAACTTCAATTCCTCGCGGGCGTCATTGATATCACCATGGATGTTCGTGGCGACTTCGAGCTGAGCCTGCAACATCTCCCGCGTGGCTAGGCCGCCTGTGGACCAATTTGCAGCCACGAACAGCTCATTAGGCGTCTGCATTGCGACTTCGAAGGTTTCTCTGTCCGCCAGGAAGTATTCCTCCTCGATACCGAACGAATACTCGCTGACTTCCTCACGCCCAGCGGCCGATCGGATGATGAGGTGGCCGCCGTCGCGACTGAGGTTGAGACGCAGCGTTTTGAGTATTTTCGGATCAAGCTGCATGTGCCTGCAACCACGCTTCTAGAACAGCGGCCTGCCATAAGCGCGAGTGGCCCTTTGGGCTCATTTCAGATTCGGGGTGTTGCAACATGTGATCGATAAAGCCGTACCGATACAAACCTCTTTCCCTCGCTTTGGCGGATGTCACCGTATCGCGGACGAAGTCGAGGAACGGACCGTTCAGGTAACGCAGGGAAGGCAGTGGAAAGTACCCCTTCGATCGGTCGATGACCTCGCTCGGCACATAGCGCCGAGCCATCTTTTTGAGGATGTGCTTGCCGCCACCGCTGACTTTCAGTGCCGCAGGGAGGCGCGACGCAAGCTCCACCACTTCATGGTCGAGGTAAGGAACCCGCGCTTCGAGGCCAAAAGCCATGGTCATGTTATCGACGCGCTTAACGGGATCGTCGGCGAGCGGCTGCTGAGAGGCTGGCGCGAGATCGAGAATGCTAAGCCGCCGATGACCGAGCCCAATCCGGCCTTGCGCAAAGATCCCTTCGGCGTCGGAACCCCTTGCTCGCATCGAGTCGTTCATACTCGAGAGGCCGGAGACCGGAACGAAGCCTTGACTCCTTACCTCACCACAGATGCCGCACATTTGTTGTCGTCGGAACTCCTCGCGCCCTATTTACCTTTACCGGCGCCTGCGACAACTGTTTGAGCCGACCAGCGTTCCTTCCCGAGCTGCCTTAGTTCAGATGGGAGAAATGGAACGATATCGATTGAGCCTGACGCGGCTCCGATCAACACATGATTGGTGGGAACCTCCTCCCATCCGAATTCCCTATCGAGCGGCTCGGAAGCGACAACAAGTCCATCGCCGGCGGTCCGGTAATACAACGAGTTGGCACTATCGTTCTCTGCAAACCTGAATGCGAACAGGTCATGGCCATTGGTCAGTGCCGATGTAAAACGCACAGGCTCGCGGTAATCCTCTTCGTTCACCAACTTGCATAGTTCGGACATCACCCGGCGCGTTGCACCCACGGGATCTTCGACAAGCCCCGCGCCCATCATGGCAAGGAATACTGCCTCGGAGTCGGTCGTACCGAGCCGCGAAGGATAGAACTCGTCCGAAATCATACTTTCTACCCTCCG
This sequence comes from Nitrobacter sp. TKz-YC02, assembly GCF_049852135.1. Lineage (NCBI taxonomy): Bacteria > Pseudomonadati > Pseudomonadota > Alphaproteobacteria > Hyphomicrobiales > Nitrobacteraceae > Nitrobacter > Nitrobacter sp. TKz-YC02. The sequence goes on along the minus strand of NZ_CP180728.1, from coordinate 1,119,154 downwards.
CCGGAGCCGGTTCCAGCTACCGATGAAGCCATTGTGCATGAACATCCATTGGCCACACACGAACGGGTGGCAGTTCTGCCGCGTCACCGCCGTACAGGTCGCCGCCCTGACATGAGCGAAGAACATGTGAGACTGAAGATGGCGACAGAGGTAGCGCAGATTTTCGTCCGACCACGCCGGCCGCGTCTCCCGATAGAGACCGGGTTCCGGATGAATACCGTACCAGCCGAGACCGAATCCATCTCCGTTCGTTCGAGCGGTGGCCTCAAGCGAGCGCAGACTTTGAGCGATGAGAGAATGAACGGGCTCTGTGACGTATTGTTCGAATGCCCGAGTCTCTCCTCGATAAGCGATCCACCTGCACATTGATGAGCCTTTTCTTCCACATGTCAGGAACAAAGTCACAAACGTTGCTTAAGGAACAGTACGGGGGGCTTCAAGTTCCCTCTGTTGGAACAGCACGAAATCCGGAATGCCCTTTTGCCTCATAGACATGGTGGGGCTGGCGAGCCTACTTGGCTTACGGCCATCTCCAAACGAGATTGCGGCATTTGTTCGGACTGGTAGGTCGCGCGGCGGCTGACGACCAAATCCATGCAATGGTGGAACGCCTGCGGGCTGCCGATCGCCGTCCTTACAATCACCGAAGGCCAGGCACATGACGGATGCAGCCGAAGAGAGCTTCACCCCACCGTCAGCAGTTTCGACACGCCGGGCAGTTTTTGTCCGCAACCAGAAGGGAAGCCTTCCGCACCTCGCTGTTCAAGCGGAAGCCAACTTCTCTCTGAGCTTGAACCACAATATGCCGGACAGGCAGCAGAAACTCACGGCGTTCGCGATGACGATAACGACGTCGTGCTTGAGAATGCCGTAAAGCACCCACGCCCCCCACGCTGGTGGCAAGAATGCTGAACATCAGGAGGGACAGATCCCCGCCTATGTCGTGGTGGTTCCTTTATCGGAACTCAAGAAAAAGATTCCTGTAGCGACACAAAGAATCTCCCGACTTGTCAAACCAATCTCAGCACTTTTCTGGTCAGTTTACAGAACCAAAAGGCAGGATGGAGACGGTTTTACCGACATCGTCCAGAATGGTAATGCACATCCCGTTATCGGTCAGGTCGAGCGTATCACCCAGCATCTCTCGAGCCAAGAGTGTTCCGTACATAACGGCCTCCTCATGGGTCTGCAAGGGAACCTTGATGGGTTTCGATTTGCGCTCGGCTAGGTCTGTGATGATGTAACTGAAAATCGGCATGATGAGCGAATACCGCCTAGGTTCGTTGTTGTTAAAGGAGCGATGAGTTCACAAGGACAAGCAAGGAGGCCCGCTAGAGGCGTTTGATTTCTTAAAGGCCGATGAGTTGATGTCCATTCGTGGGGACAGGCTGTTGCTTTTGCTATTGATCGTTTCTTAGACCATCACGGGCTCCACCGCCAGCCGGATTGCATCGGCCTCCTCACTGCGGATGGACATATTTTATAAGCTTCGACCTTTGACATCAGTCAAGGCCAAAGAGCGAGAACAAACGAAAACGCCCCCGCTTTGTGCGGAACGGTTCTGGCGAGAGCACGTTCGCGCAAAGGCAGGCAAGGAAACTCAGATTGATCTACAAGGCCGGGAGATTGGATGGAACGTCGCTGAAAAGTTTGCTCGGCAGAATGATCTCGATATCCATACCGCCTTCTGTACGAGCGCGGACGTAGTTTCCATGCAATTGTTGGTTGATCGCTAGATCCAGAAGCTTCGATCCGAAGCCGCTTTCGGCCGCATCAGAATGGCCGGTCTGCACCGGAACCTTTTCCGTCCACTTGATACGCAGGCCGTCGATATCGCGACTGACATGGACTCCCAAAATGCCGTCGGCATGCTTCAACGCGCCATATTTGGTGGAGTTAGTCGCCAGTTCGTGGAAAACGAGAGCCAGCGGTGTAACGGTTCCACCATTGACGAGGGCATCATCACCATCGACCGTGAAGTGTTTGTCTCCCGCACTCTCATAAGGCCGAAGCAGAGCGCCGATAAGTTCCTTTAATGAAACCGATCCTCCCCGTGCAACCGACGTTGTGCGCGCGGTGCGGACGAGACCATGCGCATGATGCAATGCCGTGAGCCGGCTTCTTAGTATGTCTGCCAGCGGTTTCATCTCGGGTTTGTCACGAACTGATAAGCTGATTAGCCCGTTGACCAGCGTGAACAGATTTTTGATCCGGTGATCGAGCTCATTGGCCACGATCTCACGTTCAGCCGCGAGGTGTCTAAGCTGGTTCAGCATTTCATTTCGTGTCGCAGTCGTCGTGGAGATGACGAGAGGGGCCAGGGAAATAAGTGCAGCCCCCATGCTGATCGACAACACGAGCGATTGATCGACATGTGAAACGTCAATATAGCCCAGAGTTGTCGCTATGATCACCCATATGCAAAAGACAAAGGTCAGCAAGGCCGTCAGGAACACGCGATAGGAAATTGCGCACCAGAGAAGGGCCGGTACAGGGAATGCGAGAGCCCCCATTCCTCCGAAAAAGAGTCCCGTAACGGCCGAGAGGACTAACACGATAATCGGCGCTTGATCGTGAAAGGTCGAATGCGGCAGTTGAAGGCGCGCCCATTTGCGGCCTTCCGGGTAGGACAGGATCATCGGCAAAAAAGCGAGCTGGTTTATAAGCTCAACTGAAAACCAATATCGAAAAGAACTGACTGCTGCCGGATCGTAGAATAAAGGACCGACCAGGATCGACCCAGCAATTCCAGCGAATATGGATGCGGCGCCCACCGCAAAAAGAAGGTAAAAAACCGAGGTCCGACGCTTCAAACGCTGGTCAGCCGGATCAACCCTGGAGAGCACGACATGGCCGACCGCCACGATACCGAAATTGTATGCAGCCAGCCCCGCACTCGTTATAGGGCCGTAATCGACAACTGGAACCGCAATAACAAATCCGACAAGACAGGCGACCCATCCCAGGGGATGCGCCAATAAAGGAAAACGCACGAGCATGCCAAGCATGAATGCGTTGGCAGGCCAGATCAGCGACAAGACATTGTCGTTTGCTGTGCGAAAGCCGAAAATGCAGAGTACGGAGTACGCTGCGGCAAAAATCAGAAAATAAAGCCATTCCCAGCGCGGATTGGTCGCAGTCTTGAACCAGCTTATCATCGTTACGGCTTTGTATCTCAGCTTCCTGCGCCAGTCTCAAGCTTAACATTGCACAGTGTGTCAATTGGGATTTATCAATTGCGCGTTGTGCCGAGTACTTTTGTACTCTCCCGAACCGCGGCAGCGATACTGCCCCGAGTCTTCGCCCTCTCCACGCACCCTGATGGGAACTTCTCAAGGGAGTCGGTCAGAATTGGCCGTTCCTGCGGGAAATAGGAACAGGCGGGCAGCTGATGCAATGGCGTGCAATTAAAAAGTTCCTCGACGCGGCAGCTTGCGGCGATGGGTCATGTCAATCTGTACACGAAATTCGAACGCCCACAGGCTCAGGCGGGCGGCTGAGAAGGCGTGAGCAGCGCGACCGGCAAGCTGGCGAACAGCTCGCGTGCTAGAAACGACCCTTGCGACAGTATGAACTCACGTCCGCTGAACAGCTCTGACCATCGCTGCGGAACGACCTCAGACGATAGAGTCAGTGTGCAGTCGCCCCATGTATCTGCCCCATGCCCACGGGACGGGTACAAAGCCACCGCGGTCACCAGCGCGCTATCTTCGCTGGTGCGCATGAAGGCACAGAGCCGATCTGCCTGCGGACCTGTGCCGTGGAGCGCTTCGTACGAACCGTGCATGAAGAGTTCCGGTTCGCGACGGCGCAACGCCAACGTCTCGGCAATGAGGCGGAGCTTTAAACGGCCGTCACGCCAGTTTTCCAGAAGCTCTGGAAGATCACCCCTGCCCGATGCCAGTGATGCTTTCCGGATGTCGTAATCAACGGGACGACGATTATCTGGATCGACCATACTGAAGTCCCAGAGTTCCGCGCCCTGATAGAGATCGGGCACGCCGGGCGCCGTGAATTTCAGCACGACCTGAATAAGGCTGTTGAGAGCGCCAAAGGTAGCCACGCGCTGCTGAAACGCGGAAAAAGATTCCAGAAAGGGATTGGTTCGCGACGTGTCCAGCGCGTAGCGAATGAACTCTAATACGGCGTCTTCGTATGCGACGTTCGGCGCAGCCCAGGTCGTATGGACCTTGGCTTCACGCATGGCTTTCGTTATGGCGCCTTCAATCCGCTGGCGAAAGGCATCCACTTCCACTGGATCGAGCTGGCCCGCTGAAAGCTGGGCCGGCCATGCCCCGAGCAAGAGTTGATAGAACGCATACTCGTCATTGCGATCTGGCGGCGCCACGTCCGGATTTCCTGCGTTGCGGGCCCGGAGCATCCGGCTCCAAAGTGCAACGTGTTGGGCCCATTCGTCCGGCATCTCCGATAGCACCGCCAGCCGCGCCCGCGTATCCTCGCCGCGTTTGGTGTCGTGCGTGGCGGTACTCAGCATGGCATGCGGCGTTCGTTTCGCCCGCTGGACATTAGCGTAATGGAAGGCGGATACGCTTACGCTGAACTGGTCGGGATGGCCGCCGACCTCATTCAGCGCCAGCATCCGGTTGTAGCGGTAGAAGGCGGTATCCTCGAGGCCCTTGGCCATCACGGGGCCGCTATATTGCTGTGCGCGCATTGCGACGCGAACGACCTCCACGCGGCTGAATCCGCTACGTGGCTCGGCAACGAGGTCGCAGGTCAGGAGTTGGTGGAGGAAATCGAAAACGCTGGGGTCCAAGGCAGCACCATTGCGGCGGGCCTGAGCCATGGCCCAATCGATATCGCGGCGGTCTGCTTGGGTGGGCACGCTCCGTCCGTCAACATATGTGCGGTAGACGGGAAAGACGGCAATAATTTCTCTTAACGCCCGTTGCAGGACGTTGTTGGTAAAGTCGGCGGTCCGCGGATTCGAGCGCGCCACCCGCGCGGCCTCCCTGGCCAGCACGTTCAGTTCGCTCGCCATCTCGTTCTCCATGATCCGCATCTTCGAATCGCGGACGATGGCGCTGAACGACGCCCGTTCACCGGTGAAGTCGGCATAAAAACGCGTGAGGTCCTCCTGACCCGCAGGATCATTCAGCAGACCGGTGACGAGATTAGCGAACTCGTAGCCCGTCGTCCCTTCGACATCCCAGTCATCACGCAGGTTTTCATGCGGCGCGAGGATCTTCTCGACAACGAGATAGAACGGACATGGCGCCTTTTCCCGCAGGCGTAAACAATACCCTTTCGGATCGAGAAGACCATCGACGTGATCCAGCCGGATTCCGTCGAGCACGCCTTGTTCGAGCAAGCGGAACACCAGCGAGTGCGCATGGTCGAAAAGCTGAGGGAGCTCCATCCGGATCCCAGCCAGGTCATTAATGTTGAAGAAGCGGCGGTAGTTGATGTCGTCGGCCGCGACACGGAAATGGGCTGCGCGCCAGTGCTGGTCGCGGATCAACGCGTCAAGTTTCGACCAGCTTTGCAGTTCGCCAATCTCGCCGTTGAAACGGTCCACTGCGGCCTGGATCGCGACCGCCAGATCGGGGTTTTCTCTGACTGACTCGGCCAGCTCCAATTTGAGATCCGAAGCCCGGCGGACGATATGCGGCCGCCATGTCGAGAGGTGCGCAAACGCGTCGCCGAAGCGCTCCAGGTCCGGATGGTTATCGCCGAGGACGCGCTCGTAGTGAAGCGGGCTGATCGGAAGCTTGTGGTTGTCGTATGCCCACACGGCCAGCGAGCCGGCTTCCGCATCGAACCTGAGTCGGAGCGCACCCGACTGGAGTTCAGCACCGTACTGCTCGCCCAGGAATGGGACCAGAAGTTTGCCTTGCAGGTAGCGGCGATCCGATTCCCAATCGATGTCGAACCAGCCTGCGAATTGCGAATCCGGACCCCATTCAAGCACGTCCAGCCACCAGGGATTGTCCGCACCGCCCACCCCCATATGGTTCGGGACGAAATCAAGAATCTGGCCGAGACCGTTCTCCCGGAACGCGGCAACCATCCGATCAAAGGCTGCGGTACTGCCGAGCTCAGGGTTCAGTTCGGTGTGGCTGACGATGTCGTAGCCATGCGTGCTGCCGGGGCGAGCCCGCAGATAGGGTGAGCAGTAGACATGGCTTATTCCCAACCTGGCGAGATAAGGCGCGAGCGCCGCCGCCTGATCGAAGCCGAAATCCTTGTTGAGCTGCAGCCGGTAGGTGGCGCGTGGGATCGGCTTGCGGTCAGGCTGGCCCTGTCGATCAAGAGTCATCCGGTATATCCGCCGCCAATTGGGGTCTCAAAAGAGGGCCGGTACGTTGACCTGATCGACGAAGGTTGCCATGCGGTCGGTGATAGCCTCTTTCAACTTTTGGATGTTGCAAGAGTTCCCTACGCAAAGCCCGAGTCGTCTATCGTGCTTGGGCGAATTGCGCCGGCAAGGGTTACCCACATCTGAAAGAAACGGGAGGCGCAGTCCCTGCGCACATCCTACCGGTTATGTCCCGCAGAAAGTCTGCCGGACTTCTTCCTCCGGTTGGGGCGGCTTCGCATAGTCAGCAAACTTCGGCTGGTCGTCGAAGGGATGCGCCAGCACCTCGACGAGTTCGTGAAACTTCTCGAAGCGTCCCGCTTCAGCGTCCCGAATGACCGCTTCGATGCGGTGATTGCGCGGGATGAACATCGGATTGACGGAAAGCATCTCGGTGCGCCTCGCTTCGGCCGACCGTTCTTCAAGCGACAGGCGTTCCCGCCATCGTCCAGCCCATTCGTCGAAAGCGGATGGGTCTGTGAATAGCCCCCGTACGTCCACATCGCCTTTGGCATGAGCGGCTGCCTCGCAAAGGGCGCGGAAAGTCAACGTGAAATCCGCATTATTCTCCGCCATCCGGTCCAAGAGGTCAGACGCGAGTTCGAGATCGCCTTCCACCGCGCGCGCGAGGCCGAGCTTTTGACGCATGCCTGCAAGGTACGCGGCATTGAAGTGATCATCGAAGCCAGCGATCGAGGCATTTGCAGCTTCAATCGCCTTGTCACCGCCATCCGCTATGAGCGGTAGCAATGTCTCGCCAAACCGGGCCAAATTCCATCCCACGGCGGCGGGCTGATTTGCAAACGCATAGCGTCCGAACTGGTCGATGTAACTGAAAACCTTGTCAGGCCGGTAGGCGTCGATGAAAGCGCACGGCCCGTAGTCAATGGTCTCGCCTCCAATCGCGGTGTTGTCAGTGTTCAGAACACCGTGGATGAATCCAACAAGCATCCATCTTGCCGACAACCGGGCCAACGCTGCGACGACCGCGTCGTAGAAAGCCCGATAGGGGTCCTCAGCCAAGCGCGCTTCCGGGTAGTGCCGGGCGATCGCATAGTCGGCCAGAGCGCGAAGATTTTCGATGTCCCCCCGCGCGGCAAAATACTGAAACGTGCCGACGCGCAGGTGGCTCGACGCAACGCGGGTCAGGATTCCGCCCGGCAGCGCTCGCTCGCGCATGACGTTTTCGCCTGTCAACACCGCGGCGAGCGAGCGTGTTGTAGGAATGCCAAGCGCGGCCATGGCCTCGCTGACGATATATTCGCGGATGACGGGACCAAGCGCGGCGCGACCATCACCGCCCCGGGAGAAGCGGGTTCGGCCAGAGCCCTTCAGCTGAAGGTCGAATCGCTTGCCCGCGACGTCCACGACTTCGCCAAGCAGAACGGCCCGCCCGTCGCCGAGCTGAGGCACGAAGTCTCCGAACTGGTGCCCTGCGTAGGCTTGCGCGATGGGTTCGGATCCAGACGCGATCTCATTGCCAGAGAGGACAGCGACACCTTCCGGGCTCTCAAGAAACTTTGGATCAATGCGCAGTTGGCAAGCCAGCGCGTCATTCACGCGCAAGAGCCTCGGCGCTGCTACCGCTAACGGTTTCACGCGTTGATAAAACTCCTCCGGCAACCGCGCATAGCTGTTGTCGAACGGAATGGGCCCTGCCGCGTCCGCGGACGTAGAACTTTCTGCAAGCGATCTCATGATTCTAAAGTCGTTCCTCTGTCCCAAAAAAGCAAGGTTCACCCGTTCCGGCCCCGACGTCTCAAACCCAGCGCATTGGCGCCAAACAAGAATCGGCTTAAAAGTCCTTCTCTTGCAAACCTATTCTCGCAACGAAAATTTGGGAACAAACTCAAGCCTACGCATGTTCTCCTCCGCAAAGTTGGAAGAGCGCGATCTTGGAGGCGCCAAGTGACGATGATTGACTGGCTCAAAAACGCTTAACGAACATCAGCTCAGCGCCAGACTCAGTGGCTTATGAGTTCGGCGGCGTTCAGGAATGGCCACTCGACTACGGCAATGATCAACGGCTAGCCGAACTGCTCGCCAGTCGTCCCGCAAAGCTTTTGGGACGATCCGGGCGCCGCGCCAAGCTTTAGCCGCCGGCAGTGATCCGCACCGACGTATTAGCCTTGTTAGCCTTGGTCGGTGCCACGCTGCGGTGGCTGAGGATTGTTTTCGGGGTTCGTATCGTACTTGGATATTCGCGTAATGAGCCCACTCGTAGCGAGCGGTTGCAGATCTGACTCCAAGCTATCAGCGATCTCCTTCGCATAAACCTCTTGATCCTCCACATAGAGCGTGAAGGATTTCAGATATTTTTCCTTCTTTGTCGGGTTCTGAATCGTTGCCTTGGTCCATTCATAAAGCGGATAGCCTTCGATGCCGCGCTCTTCTGCTGCGGCGACATACTCGGAAAATGCATCGAACTGGGATTTTGCCACCGCGCGATGTCTGGCGAGAATATCCAAGAGGCGCGTTAGCGCCGGTTCTTGTACGTTTCTTCGTATCGATTCCGCGACGACCGAATCGTTTACGTCGAATCTGACCTGATACTGCAACTGAGGAGCCATGCTACTCGTCTCGTTCTCTGATCGCCCCTCGCCGCAAAGCCTAATGCTCGCTCATAACTATGTCCAGTAAGGAACCGGCTAACTGTACTGCTTGCTCGGTGGAGGCAAAGAGCGTTTCGCACGGTCTGTGCGTTAGAGGCGCTTGCCGCAAGCCTCTTCTGGCATGGCAAGCGACTGGCGCTGGGTGAATTCGGTGTCGGACAGAGCCGTGAGGAAGGCGATCAACTGCTTCACCTCGGCCGTGTCGTGCGTCAGGCCGTGCTTGGCGACAGCCTCATCGAGCGTCCGCGAAAGCGTGCTTCTGCTCGTGGCAAGTGGCACAGGACATCGTGCCGTTAGCCGAGAGATCGGCATCGTAGAATAGACGCCGCCCAAGCTCAACCTTGGCAGTGGTGAGGGGATTGTCGGCTGGAAGCGGCGGTGCCGAAACGCCGGCAGGCAGCGTCCAGCGCCATGTTGAAGTCTCTCGCGGTAAAAATCCTGCTGACAGCAACAGGAACAAGAAGCGCCGCGTCTGCACGGGATCAGGGCAAGCGCGCGAGCAGCATTGTCATCTGAGGCCGGCCATTGGCCGATATTTGCAAGACGTAAGGGCCGGGGGTGAGAGGATAATCCACCATCTTGCGGATGCCGGTGCAGTTTGGCCCATGCCCATGCGCGGTCGATTTCACCGCCTGCTCGTCCCGCACGAGATCGATCCAGGCGACCGAATCGAGCGCCACCCGGTAGGTGCCGGCCTCATGCACATAAATCAGCACAAGACCACCATAGCTGACCGAGCCACCCGGCTTCTCTGGACGCCGCGGGTAACGCACATCTGGCGTCCGCAGCAAAGTAAGACTCGCGGCCTGGCCGACTGGCAGACGCGATTGTGACGTCGTCGTCTCGGTATCCGCCGCTTTCAGTTGGAACGGCGTAGTCCAAGGCTCCAGTTCACCTGTTGGCGCAACCGGAGCAGCACAAGCCGGCGGCGTAGCAGCTTCCTGTGCCTCGATCGGCCCGGCTGCAACGGCGGCGAGGCCAAGCGCGCTTAGCGCCAGCCCCCATGAAATCTTTCTGCGCATGTTTGCCTCTCGTCACCACTACCTGATCTATATTTTCATGAAATCTGACCCTTCCAGCCAAGCTCGTAAAAAATATCGATACCGAGGATGGAGGTAAAAATCTCAGCGACATATTAACAAATATATAACGACTGAGCCGAGCGAATCCTGCGCCGGATGTTTCAATCCGACGCGCAGCGGCCGCCTCACTATAGTGGCACGGGTATTACCGCACACATCTTTTGGATAGCGGATAGCACGACGTTCTCACTGTTCGCTTAGACTCGAGCATTGTCTCGATTTCATATCGGTGGACATATCGAAATCAAAAAAAGACGAAAAGGCCCAGACGAGAAGCGCCGCGGCTCGACTACGGAAGTCCTTTTGTCATCGTAAAGGGATTGAACCCACGTTCCGCGAGGGCAGCCCACGAAGCTGCGCCAAGATGTGACAATCGGAAATAGAGTCGCGGCTTGGTCGGGTCGGTGTCCAACACGAACCCGGTTGGTAACTCGCGGACAGTCGAGGCATAGAACCCACCATCAGGCGACCTCTGTGATTCGATGACAGCGATCAACGACTCTGCCCTCTCAGTCTTGCCGAGCAATTTCATCAAGAGAGCCACTTGGCCCGTCCCTTCGGTCCACACACCGTCCCGATCTTCACCGTAAGAAAAGCCTCCGCCGACACTCATTCGCTGTTCGGCGGTCGTCATTGCCGATGCAAATTTCCCGGCCGCTCCGTGAAGCGCTGTTAAAGGCCAGATCTGAGCATCCAGAGCCAAAATCGGATTGTGCGTGACGCCGTCTTCAGCTGTCCCTGCGGCGAAACAGGCGCATGCCGGATTCCACATCGTATTTACGAAGTACTCAGCAACCGTTGCCTTATCGCGCCAGCGTAAATCGCCTGTACGGATCGCAAGAAGGTTAAACGCAGCGGCGAGGTCAGTATTATGCTCGGTCGATTTCCACGTCCGCACTTCCGGCGTCGGTTCGTGCCCAAACGTACCGCCCGTGAAACCGCCAGTACCGCGCGCATCGGCCCATTGCGTGACCCAGGCGCCAAGCCGTGCTGTACCATCGCGGAACCGAGAGCCGGTGTTCGCATCATCAATCGACAGCAACGCCAACATGGCCCATGCGATGTTACCAACATCGCTGCCCACCTGATATCGATCCTCTAACCATTTGTTTTGAGTATCGTCCCACCACCCTGGAAGTTTGACAGGACCATTCGCCACCACACCCGCGGCGTAAGCGTTCCTGAGCCGTCCATCATGCCAGGTGCGGTCGTTATCGATGGCCCAAAGAACCGCCGAGCCAATCCGATACGCTTTGTCCTGCTCACCGCAACCGACCAATGCGATGGCGGCTACCGCATTATCATAGAGGTAGGCAGCGCCATGCAGAGGCCCCGATTCGACGGTCGGATAGCTGGGCAGGAACAACGGCCCCGACGGCGGTGCCTTATCAATCAGACCAGCGAGGTATCCGCACGCTGACGCCTTTGGTGCTGCTGAAGCCTGTAGCGGAGCGGCGGCCATCATGATTGCGAAAGCCGCAACGACCCAGGTGTGAAGGCAGAGCCCGCGACAACGGGAAGAAAGCCGGTCAGGATCGAGTAAAATCATCGTGCCTTCATCTTCAATAGCAGCTTATGGCCGATTGTGTTGAAGAAGTCGCCTTTCGGTCTGGAGTGATCTTACGTCGAGGCAAGCCGTGGCGTTTGAAGGCGGTCGTAACCGATCAAGCGGCCAAGATCGGTGCGGTGGCGGGGATCAGCTTGGCCAGTTTTCTCAAGTTCTGAGCGGTGGCGGCGAGCAGGAACTCGTCATGTGCGCCACATGGGCCGCGCAGTCGCAGTCGGTCGAGCTTGAGGATGCGTTTGAGGTGGGCGAAGCACATCTCAACCTTCTTGCGCTGTCGCCGCGAGGTTAGATAAGCGGCGGTCTTGGCGATGTGGCGGGCGAAGTCTCTTGCGCCCTCATGGATACTGCGAGGCACTCGCCGCATCGGGGTGTTAGGGCTGCAACGAGATTTAAGAGTACAGGCGGAGCAGTCAGCCTTGCTGGCGCGGTAGAACAAGGTGGCGCCGTCGTTCACCAGCGTTCCCTTCGTCGTTAGGTTCTTGCCGCCGGGACAGACATAGATGTCGCGCTCATGGTCGTAAATAAATTCGTCTCGTGAGAAGGTCCCGTCGGTGCGTTGGGATTTGTCGAACACCGGCACGTGCGGCTCGATACCTTCTTCGTTGACCAGCCAATCGAGCATCTCGGCTGAGCCATAACCCGTATCGGCGGCGAGACGCGCCGGCTGAAGATCGAAGCGATCGTGGGCTCGCGTGATCATGGTCTTGGCGGCTGTAACCTCGGCCTGGCGTACGGCGCTGGATGCCTCCACCTCAACGATGACGGCATGATCAAGGTCGATCAGGTAGTTCGTCGCGTAGGCGAAGAACGCGAGGCCGCCGTTTGCCGCGGTCCACCGCGCGGCCGGATCGACGGGCGCGAGATATTTCGGCGCGACGGACGTCGCCGCACCGAAGGCTGCGTCATCTAGCACCGCCAGATACTCACGAACTGCGCGACGAGATCGAACTGGATCTAGCTCCTCGGCGCCCTGCACCCCGCTTTGGCGGTTGGCGTCGGCCTTGATCAGACTGGCATCGACAGCGAAGCTCTCACCGCCAACCAACCCCTCGGTCATGCAGCGACGCACCACGGTCTCGAACACATGTCGCAGCACATCGCTGTCACGGAAGCGGCCGTGCCTGTTCTTGGAGAAGGTTGAGTGGTCTGGCACGTCGCCATCGAGGCCTAATCGGCAGAACCAACGATAGGCGAGGTTCAGGTGGACTTCCTCGCACAAACGCCGCTCCGATCTGATGCCGAAGCAGTAGCCGACAATCAGCATCCGGATTAGCAGCTCCGGATCAATCGAGGGGCGACCCGTCGAACTGTAGAACGCTGCCAAGTGCGCCCGCACACCCTGCAGATCGACGAACCGGTCGATCGCCCGCAGCATGTGGTCCGCCGGCACGTGCCGCTCCAGCGAGAATAGATAGAAAAGCGCCGCTTGATCGATTCGCCGTTCACCCATCATGGCTTCGCCCCAGGCTTGGATGCCTGAGTGAATCAGCGCTTCTGACCGTTCACAACCCGGAGTTTTTCAACACAATCGGCCCTTCTCGGACCTCGCACAATGTCGGCTTTTGTGCCGTTGTTGGGGACAAACGGACATCAAACGCGCCGCAACCAAGCTTCCTGATTTTACGAGGACACGGCCTCGTCAAAAGGCGTGGAGACCGCGTCAGCGCGCTACGATCAAACCTCTGCTGGTTACGACGACCCAGCGACCGTCCTGCTTGCGGATCGCATCGACACGGCCGAGCCCCGGCACCGGATCGCCGGTGTGAACCTCGTAGACGCCGCTCCGGCCTTCTATCAAAGCATTGCCATCCATGACGTCGTGCAAGACCCAGCCCTGGACTGCGGGCAAACGCGCGATGCTCGGCTTGGGCGCCGGTAGCGGCACCGGCTCGGCAGCCGGAATAGAGCCTGTCACGTTCGCTGCGGCGGTGGTTGCAGGCGCAGCCGGTGCTGCCGGCGCTGCGGCCGAATGCTGCTTGTCCAACGCCTCCTGGAGTTTCGTCAATCTGGCCGCCGAGTCAGCATGCGCCTTCTCGATCTTGCCCAGACGATCATTGACCTTGGCGAACTGGCCGACATCGCCCTTGGTCGAACGATCGATGCCTGTTTTTAACGTGGCGATTTCGGATTCGAGCCGCCCGATGGTGCCTTCCAATGCCTGTGTACGGTCCGCGATCGCCGACGACTGTTGATCCGCAGTGCCGTGGCCGAGGCCGGATGTCGCGAGCGAACCGCCGATCGCCCCAATAATCGCCGCCAATGCCGCTATCGTTGCAATGGCGTTGAAACGCCGTTTGCCGAACCGGCTCGATGTCTGCGCACCGCCGGCTGCTGTTGAATTCTGATCGTGGCCCGCGCGGTCCCATGCCTCGCGGTGGAACGGCGCGACGATCATTGTCTTGCCGGTTTCTCGCATTGCGTCGGCCTTCGGAGCTTCTATCTCAACGTCGGGTTCGACCCGAGAGACTTCCGTCCTCGGAGCTTCCGTCTCAATCGTGGGCTCGATCCGAGCTGCTATCGGCTTAGTGTCGTCGGGCGGCGGCACGGACAATTCCTGCTCAGGCGCGAGCTTCGAAGGCTCGGCGCGCGACGACTCGTCCCCTGTCCCGCTGAATTCGTTACCGTGCTCACCGGTGGTCCGCTCAGACGAATGGTCGCTCACGTTAGAAACCTCCATGACTGGTTGACCATTTGGTAACTTCATTGCTTGCGGAATCGTTACCTTCGGCACCATTGCGGAAATTTTAGGATTTTTTCCGACCGACAAGGCGGCTTAACTGAGTCCGCAAATGTCCCGGCCGCCGTCGGTGCGAGAGCAATGGCGACGCCAAATCAGACCACGACCGGCGCGTCAGGAAGCTCATTCGGGCCGGTCCCCTGCTTTGGGAAATGGTGTGCAAGTTGTCGCGAGATGGCTTCGATGCCCGTGACAGCCCCCGCCTCGAAACGACCTTGCTTGAATTCAGCCTCCATCGTGGCACAGATGGTCTTCCACACCACTTCGCCGACCCTGGCGTGAATGCCGCGATCGGCAACGATCTCGACATCGCGGTCGGCAAGCAGCAGATAGATCAGAATGCCGTTGTTGTGCGCGGTATCCCAGATCCGCAGATGCGCGAACACATCAAGCGCACGCGCCGGCGCCGGCTGATCGCGAAACAAAGGAATGCCATCGAGCGCGCCTTCAACGGCGAACACCACCTGACCCGAATGGGTTGCCTCTCCGACGCGGATAGCCCGCTCGATGACCGCCATCACGTCCGGCGGGAAGTACTTTCGCACCCGCCAGCGACTCCCGAGCAGATGCTTGCCGATGCGTCCGATGCCCATGCCTACCAGCTCCCCGATGCGCCGCCGCCGCCGAAGCCGCCGCCACCGCCGCTAAAGCCGCCACCGCCTGAGAACGATCCGCCTCCCCTGCCGCCTCCGACCCAGGTGCCGCCGCCCCGGCCCGCGCTCGAAACAATCGCATCGCCGAACAGCGTGAAGATGAAAGCAAGCCCACCGGCAATGCCGGAGACAACGAGCGATCCGATGAACAGCCAGGCCAGGAAACCGACGATTCCCCCGACCGCCACCGAACCGAATAGCCGGCCGAAGACACTCCGGAAGATCCCACCGAGGACGAGAACGCCAACGATGACAAAGGGATTGAAGATATCCTCGATGCTGAAATTGTTCGCGTACTGTCCCTGCGGCTTTGGCGCAGGCAGCGGTTCGCCGTCGATCACGCGCAACATGCGATCGACGCCGGCCGAAATGCCGCCGGCAAAATCGCCGTTCCGGAACTTCGGCACGATCTCTTCGTCGATGATGCGCTTTGAGGTAAGGTCGGTCAGCGCGCCCTCGAGGCCGTAACCCACCTCGATCCTCAACTTGCGGTCGTTCTTGGCGACGACGAGGATCGCGCCATCGTCAACCTTCTTGCGGCCAATCTTCCATTGTTCGGCAACGCGGATCGAATATTGCTCGATCGTTTCCGGCTCGGTCGTCAGTACGATCAGCACCGCGACCTGACTACCTTTGCGGTCCTCGAACGCTTTCAGATCTTGTTCGAGCGACGTCTTCTGATCGCTGCCCAGCGTCGCGGTCTGATCGACCACACGGCCGGTCAAAGGCGGCACCGCCACATCGGCGAACGCTGCGCCGACCCAACACAGCATCAGCGTCAGCAGCGCTGCCTTCAGGGTACGCATCATCGCCACCGGCTACGCCGGCTACTTCGGCGCGGCCGGCGCCGGATTGAAATCGACCTTCGGCGCGGTCGAAATGTCCTTTTCGTTATCGACAGTGAAATTCGGCTTCGTTTTGTAACCTAACGCCATGGCGGTCAGGTTGGTGGGGAACGAGCGAATGGTCACGTTATAGTCCTGAACCGCCTTGATGTAGCGATTGCGCGCCACCGTGATGCGGTTCTCAGTGCCCTCGAGCTGGCCCATCAGATCGCGGAACAGGGTATCCGACTTGAGCTGCGGATAATTTTCGGTAACGACCAGCAAGCGCGACAACGCGCTGGAAAGCTCGCCCTGGGCGGCCTGGAATTTCTGGAACGCAGCCGGATCGTTGAGCACGTCTGGCGTCGCCTGGATGCTACCCACTTTGGCGCGCGCGTTGGTGACGCCAAGCAGAACATCTTTCTCCTGTTGCGCAAAACCCTTCACGGAATTGACGAGGTTCGGAATCAGGTCGGCACGACGCTGGTATTGATTGACCACTTCAGACCAATCGGACTTGATCTGCTCGTCCTGCGACTGGATAGCATTGTAGCCGCAATTGGTCAGGCTCAGAATTGCGAGCGCCGCCAGCACCGTCAAAAGCTTTCGCATCATATGTCTCCTGCCCGGCAATCAGATTGGGAAACGTCGCGCGGCCTCTCGGCCGTACAGGCCGGAAGATAGCAGATGTTAAGCGGGCCAATCCTGTCAAATCCCCTACCCCACGTAAGCCATGCATCTTCAATGGGGCGCGTCGGGTTTCCAGCCAAGAACGGCCAGCATCACGAAAAAGCCGACGACGTAGGCGACCGCGATGGGCCATCCGTTTCTGACCCACAATCCCACCGATTTCGCCTCGGGATACATGTTCGAAAGAGCCACGCCTGCGGAGGAGCCAAACCAGATCATCGAGCCGCCGAAGCCGACAGCGTAGGCGAGAAACCCCCAGTCATAGCCGCCCTGCTTGAGCGCAAGCGCGGTAAGCGGGATGTTGTCAAACACCGACGAAACAAAGCCGAGGCCGAGCGCCGTGGGCCACGACGCCGCCGGCAGCTTCTCGACCGGCATCATGGAGGCGGCGGTCACCAACGCCAGAAGAAAGATCGTGCCATTGAATGTTTCGGGCATGACCTTCCAATCCGGCGCGCGCAAGAAGGCCGTCAGCAAAATCGCCGCCCAGACAGCTAGGCCGAGCACGGGAACCGTATCGAGCAACGCCGGGAATTTGAGATTGGCGGTCACATTCGCCGCCAGCGCCGCGATGAGGATGACTGCAACGATGACGACTCTCGCGCCGTCCACGCGCAAGCCGCTCTGCGGATTTTTCACGATCGGCGAAAAGCGATGTTGCCGCATCGCGGCCGGAATCGCAAAGATCGCGAGCGCCACGATGGACCCGATATATGCCTCCAGCACGTTGAGCGGGCTGATGCCGTCAATCCACATCATCGTCGTTGTCGTGTCGCCGACCACACTTCCAGCGCCGCCGGCATTGGAGGCCGCGACGATCGCGGCCAGATAGCTGATGTGAACCTTTTCCCGAAAGACGTGGCGCGCCACCGTGCCGCCGATCAGCGCTCCCGCGATGTTGTCGAGGAAGCCCGACAGAACGAAGACTATGATGAGAAGGACGACGCCGCCTTTCCAGTCATCGGGCAGCACGGCTGGCATCTCATCGGGAATTCGGCTCTCCTCGAAATGCCGCGACAGAATGGCAAATCCCATCAGCAGCAGGAACAAGTTGGCCAACATGACCCACTCGTGGGTCATGTGATTGCCAAGGCCCGCCACTCCCGTGCCAGACTTGAATCCGGCAAAACCGATCTTGTAGCCGACGATCACTGCAAGACCGATCAAAGCTATAAGAAGCGTATGACGGTGAAACAGCGCAATGCCGAGAAGCATCCACGCGAAGAAAATGAAATCGAGGGGTATTCCAACGATCAGAATCGGATCGGTCATCGCATTCTCAAATATTTCAGCGTCGACAAAGTGAGATCCGCACAGCGGACTCACGCGGGGGACGGGGGAAGTGAAACCGGATCGCTGCCGCAACGAATTACGATCGTCTTCGCCTCTGGCCTCGCGGCTTGTGATCCCATGCTGGCTTGAGGCGTCGATGGATAAATCAAACCATCATCCGCCGACGAAGCGGCCATACTTTCCGCGAGAAAACAACAGCGCTTCATCCCGGTTGTAGCTATAGGATTCTACAGCGCCGAGGAAGATGACGTGATCCCCGCCGTAATAACGATCGACGGTTCGGCATTCAAAGTTCGCAACGCTGCCCGCCAGAAGCGGAGCGCCGCCGAGACCTGGCTTCCAATCGACCCCCTCGAACTTGCGGCTTGACGGCTGCGCAAATTTGTCCGCAAGCGCATACTGGGAAGTTCCGAGAACATTGACCGCGAAGTGGCTCGCATTCTGGAATACCCTCATGTTCCGTGAATAGATCACCAGACTCCAGAGCACCAACGGCGGATTCAGCGAGACCGACGCGAACGAGTTGCACGTCAACCCGTGCGGTTTTCCTTCTTCGTCGGCAGCCGTGATGATGGTGACTCCCGTTGCATAGGTCCCGAGCGCGTTGCGGAAGTCGCGCGGATCGAGAGCTGACTCTCCACTCGCCAGCTCACGGGCCGGGTCCGGCGTATCGGGAAGTTCAGGACCGTCGGTCATCAGACGCCTCACAACGTCAGATTCTGCGACGGCAGCCCGAGAGCGACCCGACCGTAATCCGTGCCCGCAGCATCGAAGTTGAATGCGATATGGGAATTGATCGCATTCGCATCGCGGAACTGGCGCTGCAGCGGAGCGCCGGCGAACAACCCGCGCGCGCCGCTCGACGCAAACAGCAACGAAACCGCCTCGGTGCACAGAGTCACAGCATAAGCACCATCGCGCCGCCATCCGGTTTTTACCACCATGTCGGGGACAAGCCCGCGCCGCGCATCGGACATCGCTCGGATGCAGACCGAGCGCATGAGCAGACGTGCAGCGTCGATCTTCGCGGATGCTTCGGCAATCTTGATCTGCGTGGACTGAAGATCGCCTAGCATGGCGCGACTGTAGGTGGTTGCACGGTGCCGTGCGACCTCGATGTAGTCTTCGAGGCAACCCTGGGCGTTACCAAGCGCCACCCCGGACAGCACGAACGGAAACAGTGCGAAAACCGGCAGGGCATAAAGCGGGTTCGCATTGACGGCACTCCCGGGCGACGGACCACCGGCGATGTCCTCGACCGACAACGTCATCCAACCTTCGACGAAGACATCGTCGACAGCAACGTCGTTCGAGCCCGTTCCTTTCAGGCCGGCGGCGTTCCACATGTCGATGATCCGATAATCTTCGCGGGGAATCAGAAAAATCCTGTACTCAATGCCATCGGCTTCATCATCGGATAAAACGATCCCCGCCAGCATGTTCCATGCACAGCAATCCACTCCGGACGAAAACGGCCAGTGGCCTTGCAGGCGATATCCGCCCTCGACTTTCCTGGCACGGCCGGAAGGAAACACGAAGGACGACGCGATCAACGCGTTCGCATCCTTGGTCCAAACGGCATCCTGCGCGCGACTGTCGAACATGCCGAGCATCCAGTGATGGCTCGCAAGGTTGGCCAGCGTCCAGGCCGCGGATGCGTCAGCCATGGCAATCGCCTCGGCGCAGTCGACGAGCGCCACATAGTCGAATTCAGAGCCGCCGACCCGCTTCGGCTGCAGGATTCTGAACAATCCGGCCTCGTGGAATTCCTCCTCCGTCTCCGGCGGCAAGCGCCGCAACTCCTCGGTCCTGGCAGCCCGGTCACGTAGATCCGGCACGAGTGCTCGCGCCCGCGCTATCACAGCCGCATAGGCATGATTGTCTGCATCAGACCCTGCCGGATTTGCAAACGTGCCGGGATCGATACCTGCCATTCGACAATCCCCTGAAATTCGGCTGATCGACGTCACCCATGCAGCAGGCTTCGTGACCACTCCTTTCTAACTACAAGCGAGCAAGAGGAGGATCAACAACAGATGGCATCCGCCGAATCCGGCGGTTACAGCGCGGCAACCCTGTGAGATTTTGCAATGAGCCCTTTGTCGAGTTCGATGCGACAGCCCGAGCTAAGGCTGGAGCGGTTTTTGAGCTTGCCGGCGGTAATCCGGCCGATGTCCGGGATTTCGGAGCTGCAGAGGCGGAATGCATCGCCCGTAGACTGTCGTTTCAGCGGTGAATGCAAAGCTCGGGCTCGCCAGCGCGGTCAGGGAAGTCGCGACAGCTAGGATCGCGGCGATTTGACAGACGGTTTCGATGTGAACGACGGTCATCGGAAGCCCTTTGAGCTGGCCCTTAAATCTGCGGCTGTTGTCGAGGCGGTACCCTGAACCATGGACTTTGGACAGACCGTGAGGTGAGTCACTCAAGAAATATGCAAGTTACATCAATGGAATACACATGACACGCCCCGCGCCGACAGCGACCGCCGTCAAAGCACTGCGACAAATTGGCCTGTGGCCCGAGAGTTGTCCTTACGCCCTCTCATCGAACAACGTCGTCAAGCAATACGAGGTGCTAAAGGCCAAGTCATTTCAAGCGAAACGCGGCTGAACCGTCCTACATACAATAGGCGGAATTCCGCCTATTGTAGCTTAAGCAAACTTGCGCGCCTTTACGCGCACTGCACGGCCGGACCAAAAGCGGAAAACCGTTATGGTCGGCTCCGCCATTCCTTTCTGGAATGCTGCATCGTCAATCCTCTGCAGTTTCGATAGGTAAAGAGCATGAAGACAATCCGCGTGGCAATTTTCTTCATCATCTTTTTATCCTGGATGCCTCTGCATGCTGCGACACCCGCGCCGGCGCCGGCACCGGGGAATGGCAAACCGGCGAGCCCGGCTGCTGCACCTCCCGCTCCCGCAGAGGATCTGCCGTCCGTCCCGGCGCCGGAGTTTCCGCGAGCGCAATCGAAACTCGACGAGTGGAAGCAGACGCTCGATCAAGTCGAGGCGACGCTGCGCGCCAAAGTCATTCACGACACCGTGTTGAACGATCTTCGGGATCGATCCGCGACGGCGCAGCGCGAAGCACGCGAGCTGATATCGAGAATTACGCCTCGCCTCGAGGCGGCAAGCGCGCGCGCCGCCGAACTCGCGCCAAACCCTGAAGCCACCGCTCCACAGCCCGACGACGTGAAGCTCGAACGGGCCAAACTGTTGGCTGAGATCGCCGCAAGGCAAGGCGTCATTCAACAGGCCAAGCTCATCAACGTGCACGCCCAGCAAACGATCGACGCGATCTCCGATCGGCGGCGCGCGGTATTCAACGAATCCGTGCTGCAGCGCTCCGCCAGCCTCGTCAATCCCACGTTCTGGCTCACGGCCGCGAACGCAGCTCCAATTGCCGCCGGCCGCCTGGTCGATCTGCTCTCCAAGTGGGGGCGCGTGCTATCGTCACAGCCGCTTCGCGCCGCGTCCGGCTTTGTTATCGCCGCCATCGTCGTGCTCGGATTCTTCCTGTCACCGGGCAGGCACTGGTGGTCAAGATGGACGACGCGCGATCCCGAGATCGCCAATCCCAGCGCGCTGCGGAAGACGGGTTCCGCGGCCGCGATCGTGTTCACCGATACGGCGCTTACGGCCGTCGCACTGCTTGTGCTGTACCAGGCGCTCCTGACGCTCGAGGTTCTCCCCGGCGACGTGACGCCGATCGTTCAGGCCCTGTTTCTGGGTATCACCTTCGGGTTCTTTTTTATCCGGCTGACCAGCGCGGTCCTCGCACCTGGCCGCCCATCATGGCGCCTGATCGAACTGGACAATGCCGCGGCCGACGGCCTGATTTCCTACTCAGTGCTGCTCGCCATGGTCACCGCGGTCGGCATCGTTCTCGATGCGCTCAGTCTGGCAATCGCATCGCCAATCGAGCTTACGATCGCAAGCCAGGCGATACTTGCAATCACGAAAGCGCTTCTCTTCATGGGCGCGCTGCGCGTTGCGGCCGCCACCGAAGCCGAGGAGGAATCCGCCGCACCCTCCTCCGCCCAAAGATCCGCGTGGCGTCTGCTGATTCCGATCGGCTGGATGATGGCCATGGCCGCCATTATCGGGCCCCTCGCGGGATATGTCGCATTAGGCCGGTTCATCACGATCGAAATGGTCGTGATGATCGTCGCGCTCATGAGTTTCATCCTCCTGAGCCGGTTCTCGGCGGTTCTTATCAATATGACATTCGCTTTTAGCGGCGCGGTCGGCCGTTTTCTGCGGCAAACTGCCGGCCTCGGGAGCGGCGCGGTCCGCCAGATCGCCGCGGTGCTCGGTGGCCTCGTCCAACTGTCCCTAATCGGACTTACAGCCTTCATCATCCTCACGACGTGGGGAATTCGTTCCGACGACGTCGTCACGTCGATGTCGTCGGCGTTCTTCAGCTTTCAAATCGGCAACATCACCATTTCGCCGTCTCAGATTCTCGGCGCGCTTGCGGTGCTCACCATCGGTATCATAGCCACACGCGCGCTCAAGCGATGGCTGGAGGAGCGTTTCCTGCCTGAAACCAATCTCGATGTCGGCGTTCGCAGTTCGATCGGCACCGGCGCGGGCTATGCGGGGGTCATTCTCGCGACCCTGATCGCGCTGTCGTATGTCGGACTTAACTTGCAGAACGTCGCTATCGTCGCCGGCGCGCTATCGGTCGGTATCGGATTCGGACTGCAATCCATCATCAACAACTTCGTGTCCGGCCTGATTTTGCTTGTGGAGCGCCCGATCAAGGTCGGAGATCGCATCGAAGTTGGTACCCGCATGGGCGTCGTGAAACGCATCAACGTGCGTGCCACGGAAATCGCCACATATGATAACGTCTCGGTGATTGTGCCAAACGCGGAACTGATCAGCGGCCAGGTCGTCAACTGGATGCATGGAAGTTATTCGGCTCGTCTGTCCGTAACGGTCAGCACCTCCTGTGACGCGAACCCGGACAAGGTCGTCGAAATCCTGCTCGACATCGTCGCGCACCACCCGCGCGCCCTGAAGTCGCCTGAACCGTTTGCAATTCTCAACAAATTCGGTCCCGACGCGCTGGAGTTTGCGGTCTTTTTTCACGTCGCGCACATAGGCATCGATGCAGGAGCCGCCAACGAGGTCAGACTCGAGATTCTCAAGCGCTTCCGGAAGGAGGGAATCGCGCTTCCGAACGCTCAACGGGACCTGTATATTGGCGACCTCGATCGCATCGAAGCTTTCGTGCGCAACCTGGCTGACGGCGGACGCTCCGGGCGTCAGGACGGCGGATAGGTTTATTGGAAAGCTGACGTTCACCATCGAATGATGTATAGTTCGGCTTCCGTATCTTCGATCGTGAAATACCGAGCGTGAAATGCAGGCTTTATCCAACAGATCACTACCCTCACTGAGTTTGCGAATCGATCTGGATCCAAAGGGCCGCATCGGACCAGGCAAGATTCAACTGCTCGAAAGCATCCATACTTGCGGCTCAATTTCAGCCGCCGGACGTGCCATGGACATGTCCTACAAGCGCGCCTGGGATCTCGTCGATGAAATAAATCGCATCTGCCGGCAGGCGGCGGTCGCGCGGCAGACCGGCGGCAAGAACGGCGGCGGCGCGGTCCTGACCCCCTTCGGGGTCGCCCTGGTCGCTCGCTATCGCAAGATAGAACGCGATGCCGCCAGCGCGGTCCACAAGGAACTCGAGGCGCTGCGAAACGACATCCGGCACCCGAAGAAAAGCACGGAACGAGACAGGGACGCCAAGGCTCGTTGATCCGGCCACGCCGTAACGGCGAGCGGCCCACGTTTACCGCACCGGCCGGCCGCATTCGGCGCTCATTTCCCCTGCTTCCCCGCCGCAGCGCTCTGGCCTGATTTCGCCTAACGTGATATACGAAAAAATACAACGACGAAGAGCAGGCGGCCCGAGAGGTGATCGCAGGCCTCTCGGACCCGCCGGGTAATCGTTGACGAGCTCTGCTGCGACGTAAGGTAAGAAAGGGACGGATCATGTTCGATGCCCAATGCGACCTCGCCGCTCTGGTCTATACGGAGGGAGAGAACCCCGATGATGTCCTCCATGAATTTGCCTCCGATCTGAACGAGAGCGGCCACCTCGCGGTGGGCATTGTTCAGCTTGGTCGCCACCGCATTGATGCCGACCTGTCAGCAACGCTGATCCCGACCGGCGAGCAGCTTCGGCTCCATCAGAATCTTGCGCATGACCCGGCGAGGTGCCGGCTGGACATCGAACGGTTGACAAACGCGGGCGAACGGATTGCACGGACTCTCGACGAAGGCGGGGATATCCTCATCGTCAACCGATTCGGCCGGCAGGAGCGCAAAGGCGGAGGCCTTGCCCATCTGATCGAGCGCGCGCTCGACGCCGACATTCCGGTCGTGATCGCGGTGCCGAGCCACTATTTTGCGGACTGGATCACATTTGCCGGCGGCATGACCGTCAAACTGCGTTGCGACCGGAAATCGCTGGATGCGTGGTGGAGACTCGTGTCGGCCCCTACTGGCAGCCTGCGTCCACCGGACCATTTGACGGTCTGTGAAGTTATCAAATAGGCTGCTCGTCTCTGAAAGCCGCAAGCATGATCGCGTGCGTGCTTGCGAGGTCGAATTGAGGCTTGTCCGCTTAACTTCCTTGACGCGATAACTCCTTGACACGACGGCAGCGTTTCCTTTGTAGGTGCCGCATGCCTGACCTTGTAATCGCGGTGGATGTCGGATCGAGCAGCGCGCGCGCAGGCGTATTCGACACGAGCGGCCTCCTGCTGGCGCGCGCCGAAGCTCCGTTTGCGACCGCACATCCCAAAACCGATCATGCCGAGCATAGTTCGGATGAGATCTGGGCAGCGGTCTGCCACGCGGTACGCGGTGCCGTTGCGGCCGGACACATCGCTGTCGAAGAGGTCAAAGGCATCGCCTTCGACGCCACCTGCTCGCTCGTCACCCTCGACCGTGGCGGTCGGCCGGTTACGGCCTCCATCACCGGCGATGATCGCTGGAACGTGATCATGTGGGCCGACCATCGGGCCACGGCAGAAGCGGACGAGATCACCGCCACTCGCCATCACGTGCTTGACCACGTCGGCAATGTGATGTCGCCGGAAATGGAAATTCCGAAGCTTCTTTGGCTGAAACGATATTGTCCCAATGCCTGGCGCCGTTACGGGCTTGTGCTTGACCTCACCGACTACCTGACCTGGAAGGCGACGGGCCGGGTCGCTGTCTCCACCTGCACCGTAACATGCAAATGGACTTATCTTTCCCACGAGCGGCATGGCTGGCAAAGCGATTTCCTGTCGCAAGTCGGGCTCGATGACTTGCAGGATAGAGCGTCGCTTCCCGCCTCGACGCAGCCGATCGGAACAAGTGCCGGTCCACTGGCCGCCGAAAGCGCCGACCAGCTTGGCCTGCCCCGCGGCTGTGTTGTCGGCGTCGGCGCAATCGATGCCCATGCCGGCGGTATCGGCATGCTTGGCAACCTCGACGCACCCGGCCTCAACGAGACTCTCGCCATGATCGCCGGCACATCCTCATGCCACATGGCGGCCTCGCCCGACCCGAGGCAAGTTCCCGGAGTATGGGGTCCGTATTACGATGCGATGCTGCCGGGCTACTGGCTGAACGAAGGTGGTCAATCCGCCACCGGTTCACTGCTCGATCACATTCTCGACCTCCATGGCGAAGGCAGATCGCTTGGAGCGGACCGGCATGCGGTGATGGCAGCACAAATCGAAGCAGCGCTGACGGAAAGCGGATTCACGTTTGTCGATGGTCTGCATGTGCTGCCGGACTTTCATGGCAACCGCTCGCCGCTCGCCGACCCGGAGTCAGTCGGCGTGATCCACGGACTGCGCCTTGACGCCTCCCCCACGTCGCTAACGCGGCTTTATTTCGCGACCGCTGTCGGCATCGCGCTGGGAACACGGCACATCATCGATGCCCTGAACGACGCCGGCTATAACATCGCCCATATCCGGCTGACGGGAGGCCATGCTGCGAGCTCGCTGCTGGTCCAGCTCTACGCCGATGCCGCAGGTGTCGCGGTTTCCCTGCCCGAACAACCAGACGGCGTGCTGTTGGGAACCGCATGTGCCGCGGCAGCCGGCTGTGGACTTTATCCATCGGTTACGGCGGCCGCAGCGGCAATGACCCGGATCGGTCGAACCGTGCAGCCAGCCCCAGCGGCGCGCGATTTCTTCGACCGGCGCTACCGTGCGTTCTTAATGATGCACGAGCATCGTCGGGCATTGTCGCAGTTCGTGTGATGGGCAGCAAGATGCAGGAGCCTTCCGCTTTTCATTGAAGCGGTGAAAGGCTCTAGCGCTGCAACCTGACGCCGAGCATCGCCACAGTCGCCACCGAACTTGCGCCGACAATATTCGAATCCAGCAGGTCGCGGCGCACCTGGGCCTTGATCTGGAATTCGCGGCTCAGCCTGTAAACGAGCTCCCCGGAAACCGAGTAAACCTGGTCGGAACGGGTTGACCCCTGATACTCTTGCGTCCCATAGGTGAACCTGCCGACCGCGGTCAACCAGCGCCGGAAATCGTGATTGACCTCGAAAGTGTAGGTGCGTGTCAGCACACCGGAGACACCCGCCACCAAGGATTCATCGACGAAGGTCACTGTGGTGAACCGCGCCGTGGTCAGCGGCGTCGCGAACCAAACCAGCGACCCGCTGGTGAGCAGGCCGGTCAGCTGGTTGAGACTCGGGTCCGCATAGTTCCGGGCGGTATAGCCGACAGAAGCTTCGCCAATCAGCAAACGTGTCAATTCAAAGCTAGTGCCGACCTTGGCGTAGCCGCCGTTGGAGTCGCGCTGAAAGCCATTGCGATCAAACTGCCTGTCACGGATACGCGTATCCGCCTCAACCTCGCCGAAGGGTTTGAAGCCGGGCAGAAGATCGTAGCTCGCGCGCGCCACGGCGCCGTATTGGTTGAAGTTGCGGTCATCGTTGGACGCCGATGTGCCGTCCGTCAATTGCGAGTTCTGATACACGGTGCGGTCTGCCAATCCATTCAGCAAAACCTGCAGCCGGTTGAAGTCGTGTTCGATGCCGGCCGTTCCCCCGGTCGTCGTAAAGATCGGATACCTTGTCAGACCGGCCTGGACGTTGGGACTGCCGGGATTGTCGGTACCAACCCGCAACCGCGCTTCCGAATTTATGCGGGTATCGTATCTGACATCGAGACGTCCATCGACCCTGCCGGTGAAATCCGGCCGATCCACATTCGTTGGCACCGACACGATCGACTGTGGATTATCGGCCCCCGGCGGAAAAGTTCTGGCAAACCCCGTGAACGATCCGCGAAAATCGACAAGAAGAGAGTGTCGCGCCCAATTCGATGCGGCCACGAATTCGGGCGACACCATATAGAACGCCGAGCCCTCCGGCCTATTGAAGCGACCGGGATTGGTGTTGTAGCCACCCCAAAGCTCGACTGCCGACTTCACGAGAAAGCTGCCGACGTAATTGCCTACGGCGCCGAACGGATCGTCATCGCGCTTCAGGCGGCGGCGCGTGGGCTGCCCCTCGACCTTCCCGGCCATCGCCGGGGCAAGCGGAGTCGTATTGGCGGTCGATGACGGCGGAATCGATAACGGCGGTGGCGGCGGAACAGGAACAAAGTTGCCCGGCCCCGGCGGTTGCTTCGGTTTCGGCGTGCCGGGATAAAGTTTCAGCTTCTTTCGCCGGCGATTGAGCGAATCATAGCCCGTGTCGTCCGCACCCGCCGCGGCGGGGATGTCGTAGGTGGGAATCCTGCCGATGCGGGAGGGAGCCATTGTTGACGGCGCCAACGCCACATCGCCGTCGGCATCCCTGGTCCGGCGCAAGGAAGACTCCTGCGTTTGAAAAAGCCCGCCCCGAAGCGGAGTGACGGTATCGCCGGTGAGTGTCTGGGCCTCAACAGTCGCGTACCCCGGAACGATGAGCGCGAGGCAAACCAAAACCGCACGCCAGGTCGGCGCGCGCTGGCAAAAGCCCGTCGCTGGACCGGTAGACACGATCCCGAAAACTCCAAACAAAACATAAACTTAAAAAGCTCGCCTAAAGCGGGCGCGCTATCGTTAATGGAGTTAAAACAATTATGGTTAACGGGCCGTTGAGAATGCGAAGCTGCATCGCATCGCACAGGCAGGCGTGCTAAAGCACAACGATCGGACCAAACATTGCTTCCGTGTCTCAGCGTGGAACCAGCATGACCTCATTTGAATCACGCACAGTGACACCCGCCATGACCGATCGGGCGAACGCCGCAATCGAGTCCGCATTGCGGACCTTCGAGGCGGAGGCTGGCGGCGTGTCGGCGCTTGCCGCAGCGCTCAGATCCGATCTCGGTCCCGCATTCGCTGCTGCAGCGGACCTGATCCGCAACGCCAAAGGACGACTGATCGTCACCGGTCTCGGCAAGTCCGGCCACATTGGCCGCAAGATCGCTGCGACTTTTGCCTCGACCGGGACGCCTGCCTTCTTCGTCCATGCGGCGGAAGCCAGTCATGGCGATCTTGGCATGATCACTCCCGATGATGTCATCATGGCGCTGTCCTGGTCGGGCGAGCAGCCGGAGATGAAGAATCTCATCACCTATGCCAAACGTTTTCGCATCCCCCTGATCGCCATGACCGCCGAGCGCGACTCCACACTGGGCAAAGCCGCAGATGTCGCGCTGGTGCAGCCCAAGGCGCGCGAAGCCTGTCCGCATAACCTCGCGCCGACGACGTCCTCGCTGATGCAACTCGCGCTCGGCGATGGACTTGCCATCGCGTTACTGGAGGGCCGCGGCTTCACCTCGGTCGACTTCAGCGTTCTGCATCCCGGCGGCAAGCTCGGCGCACTTTTGAAATACACCCGCGACCTCATGCACAGTGGCGACGCCCTGCCGTTAAAGCCGCTCGGCACAAAGATGTCGGATGCTCTGGTCGAGATGACGTCAAAGGGGTTCGGCTGCGTCGGCGTCATTGACGGCCAGAGTCACCTGGTCGGGATTGTCACCGACGGCGACCTACGCCGTCACATGGGACCCGACCTGATGACTGCCCGCGTCGACGATGTCATGACGCCCCATCCGAAGACGATCGGACGCGACCTCCTGGCGGGCGAGGCGCTCGAAATCCTCAACTCGTCGAAGATCACAGCGCTGATCGTAACCGATGGGAAAAAGCCGGTCGGCATCGTGCATTTGCACGACCTACTGCGCGCGGGCGTGGCTTGATCGTTCAAACCAAGGTCCCCTCGCGGGGCCTTCTGAGCACTCTGCGGGGTTCGATGTGCGTTACGATGCCGCAGCCACTGTCAGGTTCGCGCCGTTCGCCTTCACAATTTTCACCCGGCTGCCGGCCGGTGCATCCGGTCCTTCGATCCGCCAGATCGTATCGTCGATCCGCACCGTGCCTGTCCCATCAACGATCGGCTTCTCCAGCGTAAACACGCGCCCGACCAGCGCATGAGCGCGCTTGTTGAGGAACGGACTGTCGCCGGCGCTCGAATTCGAGCGCGCCATCCGACGCCATAGCGGCACTGCGGCGACTGCGAACACGGCAAACATCAAGAGCTGCGTTTGCCACGTCGGATCAATCAGGAACGACAGCACACCAACCAGAAATGCAGCCAGTCCCAGCCAGAATAGGAACACGCCCGGCGCCAACAGTTCGAGGCCCATCAAAACGACGCCAAAGATCAACCAGTTCCAGGTTCCCAGCGACGCGAACATGTCATCCATAAACGCTCTCCTTCGCCCGGTTTATCCTATCCCTGCGAAGGGACCGAGGCCGACGCACCCGCATTGGGCACTGCCCCCCTCCGTGCAGTCGCCGTAGCCGACGCCGCACTCTCGCCGAAAGTTGCTTTCGCGATCTCGCCGATGCCGGCCAAGGACGCCAGCATGCTGGTGGCTTCCAGCGGCAGCATCACAACTTTCTGGTTCGGGGAGTTTGCAAGCTGACCGAACGCCTTGATGTACTTGTCAGCGATGAAGTAGTTGAGTGACGCTACGTCACCCTTCGCGATTGCCTCGCTCACCATGCGCGTCGCCTTGGCCTCTGCTTCCGCCGACCGCTCGCGCGCTTCGGCATCGCGGAAGGCGGCTTCCTTTCGGCCCTCAGCTTCGAGAATCTGCGACTGCTTCTGCCCCTCGGCCTTGAGAATCGCCGACTGGCGCTGGCCTTCAGCCTGAAGGATGTCGGCGCGTTTTTCCCGCTCGGCCTTCATCTGACGGCCCATCGCCTGCACAAGGTCGGCAGGCGGCACGATGTCCTTGATCTCGATGCGATTGACCTTCAGACCCCACGGAGATACCGCGGCATCCACAACGCGAAGCAGCCGCTCGTTGATCTCATCACGATGCGACAGCACCTGGTCGAGGTCCATCGAACCCATCACCGAGCGGATATTGGTCATTGTCAGCGTCACGATGGCTTGATTGAGGTTCGCAACCTCGTAGCTCGCCTTGGCGGCGTCGAACACCTGGTAGAAGGTGACGCCGTCGACGGTGACGGTGGCATTGTCCTTGGTGATGACCTCCTGCTTGGGAATTTCGATCACCTGCTCCATCATGTTGATCTTGCGCCCAACGCGGTCGATGTAGGGAACAATGAGATTGAGCCCGGGATCGAGCGTTCGTGTATACTTACCGAACCGTTCGATGGTCCAGTCGTGACCTTGCGGCACCGTTTTGACTCCGGCCACCAGCGTCAGGATCACGAGTGCCACCAAAACAATCGCAAAAATATCGAACCCGGTCATGAAATGCTCCCTGCGAGGCGCCGTCCTTCAAGAACGCAATGCGCCCGCGCCACCCGCATAATGCAAAGCTGTGAACTCCCGGTTAGTCGCCACCGATAGATGTAAGGTTCGACTGAGCAAAATCGAGAGACAACAGAAACCATGGCGATCATGGTTTCTCGGTTCGCGCGCAAAAAGGGAGACGTACGCTTTAGAACCGACTACAGACTTAACACCGTCGTTCCCGAATCCGGCTGCGGAGAACCGTAAATCCGGTGGTCAGGATCAGCGCTCTGTGCCTTCGGAATGCAGGATGCAGCCTAGATCCAGCCCTGAAGCTCGCGCAGCACCAGCTTCCGGATAACGTCCATACCTGGATCGCTGTCGTTCAGGCAGGGAATCGCACTGAACTCTTCGCCGCCATTGTGGCGGAAGATTTCCGCATTCTCCTGCGCGATTTCCTCCAGCGTTTCCAGACAGTCCGCGGAGAAGCCAGGCGTGACGATGGCGATACGCTTAACGCCGTCCTTCGCCAGTTTCTCGACGGTCTTGTCGGTGTAGGGCTGCAGCCATTGATCGAAGCCGAAGCGCGACTGGAACGTCAGCATCAACTTTTTCGCATCAAGCCCCATGCGTTTACGCAGGGCCTCGGTGGTCGCCACGCATTGCGCCTGATAAGGATCGCCCTTGTCGACATACGCCTGCGGCATTCCGTGGAATGATGCCATGATGATCTCGGGCGTGAACGAGAGCGAGGCGAGATGCCTCTCGATCGAAACCGCCAGCGCGTCGACATAGTCGGGGTCGTCGTAATAGGGTGGCGTCACCCGCAATGTCGGCTGCGCGCGCATCTCGCCGAGCACGCGAAACGCCTCGTCGCATACGGTGGCCGTCGTCGTGGCCGAATACTGCGGATAGAGCGGCACTACAAGTAACCTGTCGCAGCCCTGTGCCGTCAGCGCTGCGATGCGCGAGTGCATCGACGGATTACCATAACGCATCGCCCAATCGACGACGACGTGCTCGTGGTCCGTGATCGCAGCCGCGAGCTTGTCGGACTGCGCGCGCGTGATGGTCTTGAGCGGCGACTCGTTCCGCTCGGTATTCCAGATCTTCAGGTAGTCGCGCGCCTTGCGGCGTGGACGGGTATTCAGAATGACGCCGTTCAGCGCCAGCTTCCAGATCAGGCCTTGCTTCTCGATCACGCGCGGATCGGACAGGAATTCCTTCAGATAGACCCGCAAGCCGCGCGCATCGGCGGTGTCGGGTGTGCCGAGATTGACGAGCAAAACGCCGACGCGCTCGCGCGGCGCACCCGCCGCGGTCCGACCTTTACCAATAGGAATAACGACCGTCATACGGTCTGGATTCGCGCGCCTGCCCGTTCTTGTCAAGCCCGCGCATCTGCCGATACTGTTGCGAAATTGACCGCGAAGGGGATTGCCATGACGATCGCCGAATGGTGCATCTTCGGTGCGGTCATTCTGTACCTGCTGACGATCGTACCGTTCAAGGCGCTGGGCTCTCCCGGTTTCGACAACGGCCGCCCGCGCGATCCGGGATTTTACGACGATCCGCTGCGTACCCGAGCGCTCGGGGCGCACCTCAACGGCATCGAAACCTTTCCGTTTTTCGCGGTAGCCGTGCTGCTTTCGGAGTTTCGCGGCGCGCCTCAGCATCTGGTCGATGAACTTGCGGTCCTGTTCCTGATCGTCCGCGCCGCTTACGTTTTGACCTATATCGGCGACCGCCCGACGCTGCGGTCGATCCTCTGGAGCATCGGCTTTGCCATCAACACCGCGATCTTCTTCCTGCCGGCGATCCGGCACTGGCTGCCTTCATGACACGCGCGCTAGGCGGATCGAGTTATAGCGTTCTCGAGCGAAGTGGATACCGGTTCGCGTGAAGAAAACGCGTCGAAACAACACCTAGAGCTTCGCTTCTGATTCAACACCTAGAGCTTCGCTTCTGATTCAATCAGAAGCAAAAATGCTCGAGCCTCTCTACGCCGCCTGCGGCGTTTCCAGCAACCCACGGCGCCGCAACAGCGCCTCTGGCTCCGGTTTGCGGCCGCGGAAGGCGATGTAGGCTTCTGCCGGATCGCGGGAACCGCCCGACGAATAAATATCATCGTGCAGCCGCTTAGCCGTCTGCTGATCGAAGATGTCGCCGGTCTCCTCGAAGGCTCCGAACGCATCGGCGTCCATCACCTCCGACCACATATAGCTGTAATAGCCGGCCGCGTAGTGATCTCCGGAGAAGATATGGCCGAACTGGGTCGGCCGGTGCCGCATCGCGATTTCCGTCGGCATCCCGATCTTTTCCAGCCCGGCCCGTTCGAACGCTCCGACATCGGAAATCGTCGAGGCCGGCTGGCTGTGAAACTCCAGATCCATCAGCGCCGAGGCGACGAATTCAATGGTGGCAAAACCCTGATTGAACTGCCGCGCCGCAAGGAAGCGCTCAAGCAGATCGTCCGGAAGCGGCTCTCCGGTCTGGTAGTGTTTTGCGAACTGTCGCAGCACTTGCGGCTGTTCCTGCCAGTGTTCGTAGAGCTGTGAGGGCAGTTCTACGAAATCGGTAAACACGCTGGTGCCCGACAGCGAGGGATAGGTGACGTTTGAAAGCATGCCGTGCAGGCCGTGTCCAAACTCATGGAACAGCGTGCGCGCATCGTCCGGCGACAGCAGCGCAGGCTGGTCATCCGCACCCTTGGCGAAATTGCAGACGTTGATCACCAGCGGCGCGATGTCGCCGTCGAGCGTCTGCTGGTCGCGCAATGTCGTCATCCAGGCGCCGGACCGCTTCGAGGCTCGTGCGAAGTAGTCGCCGTAGAACAGCGCCTGATGCTTGCCGGCAGCGTCCATCACTTCCCAAACCCGGACGTCCGGATGCCAGGTCGGAATGTCCTTGCGCTCCGAGAAAGAGAGCCCGAACAGCCGATGCGCGCAATCGAAGGCCGCGGCGATCATGCCCTCCAGTGCCAGATAGGGCTTGATCGCGGCATCGTCGAAATCAGCGCGGATCTGGCGCAGCTTTTCAGCGTAGTAGCGCCAGTCCCAAGGAGCGAGGGTGAAGTTGCCGCCCTCCTCCGCGATCAAGCCCTGCAAGGCATCGCGGTCGGCAAGCGCCCTCGCGCGGGCCGGCTTCCAGACCCGCTCAAGAAGACCACGGGCGGCTTCCGGCGTCTTGGCCATCGAATCCTCAAGCCGATAGACGGCAAAGCTGGGGTAGCCCAGGAGTTGCGCGGCTTCCTCGCGAAGCGCGAGGATCTCCACAATGGTTGCGTTGTTGTCGTTGGCGTTGCCGTTGTCGCCCCGGGCGGTGAATGCCTTGTAGACCTTCTCACGCAGGTCGCGGCGGCGCGAACTCTTGAGAAACGTCTCCACCGAGGAGCGCGAGGTGGTCACGATGGCCTTGCCGGGCAGCACGCGTTCCTCCGCCGCGGAACGCGCCGCTGCAATGAAGCTGTCCGGCAGGCCGTCTAGATCATCTTCGCCGAGTTCGAGGAACCACTCCTGTTCGTCGCGGAGGAGATGGTGGCTGAAGGTGGTGCCGAGATGAGCCTGCCTTTCGTTGATCGCAGCCATCCGCGCCTTCGCGGCCTCGTCGAGACCGGCGCCAGCCCGGTGGAAGCGCGTGTAGGTGCGTTCCAGCAGTCGCAACTGTTCGGCCGTCAGTCCGAGCGCGGTGCGATTCTCGTGGAGTTGCGCGATGCGGCCGAACAGCACCGCGTTCATCATGATCGGATTCCAATGCCGCGCCAAACGCGAGGAGACATCCTTGTCGATCTCGAGCAGCTCCGGATTGGAGTGCGCCGACACCAGATTGTAAAATATTGCCGAGACCTTCGCGAGCAGCCTGCCGGAGCGTTCCAGCGCGATGATGGTGTTGGCGAAGTCCGGCGCCGACGGATCGTGGGTGATAGCGGCGACCTCGGCGGCATGGTCGATGAACGCCTGTTCGAAGGCGGGCAAAAAGTGTTCAGGCCCGATCTCGCCGAACGGCGCGGTCTGGAAAGGCGTCTGCCACGCCTTCAGCAGCGGGTTGTCCGGGCCTGAGGCGGAAACGATAGGCGACGATTGAGGCGTGTCTGACATGGCGGTCCTGCTTTCGCCTGTTGCTGCACATTTTTGCCGCGATCCAAAGGCACCAAAACTATAACACGCGATGGGGCTCTTTGGGGCCTTTGGCGCTTGCCGCGGCAGGCATTTTCGGAGACATTGCGGTCGCAACGGGATTCTCCGACATGGGCTCACAACCAACCCCTTCCGCCACACGCCAGATCATCTGGCCCAGCGTCATCACCGTCATTTCGGCTGCGATACTGATCGGCGCGGAAGTGTTCGGTGCAGCGTTCGCTGGCGGCTGGGCGCTCGCGATTCTGTTCGGACTGAGCGAGACGGAGGGCCATATCCTGCAAGCGGTTCTGTTCGTGATCGGCGTGTTCGTCATGATCAATTTCATCCGCGCTGCCCAACGCGTCGAGCCCTTTGTACGGCGAGCCTGAGACAAACCGCTGCGGCACAGGGTCAACCTGCAGCCTTCGTACGCATCATCCGGCGTTTCATTAAACAACTTTAAACTCTTCATCATCGGCACACGAACGCGTCTATCGACGACGGCGTGCAGAAACAGCTTCGCTCCAAGAAAATTGTTGCGAAGCATGATCAAAAGACTTATCTCTGTTCCTGCCCAATTTCGCACGTGCCTGTGGTCGTGTGTCAGTCGGTGGGTATCCGGACAAGAGGCCGGACAGCCGCCAAGGGTGAAGTGGCCGAGGGTCACTCAGTCGATCGAGACTGAGAGGCCAGCATCTCTCTCCAGGGATGCCATTGAAGGCGCTTTATTCCTTGCAACCGTGACTGGCAGCCGGAGGCGAACCGGTGCACCCCGCTCTCAACGGGGGACGCGACTTAAAGCAACGACGGATCGGGCTTTTTTGGTCTCTACCGGCTTTCCACCGCCGGCGCGGGCTACTGAAAAGGCTTGTCCTTCATTGCCAGGTGTGCGGGCGGGATCATCCCACCCAATCCACGGCAGCACAGTTGATCTGAGCTCAAGGCGTTGTCGCGTCTCCATCGTGCGACGACGCCAGAACGTTCAGGCCGACGTCATTTTGAACGAGTCCGTCGCTGGACCGTTTGGAGGGTGCTATGACCGAACGCATTCGGGAATTCCTGCGCGACCGTCGCAGCAAAGGAGACGATACCGAGCCCTGCCTCGTGGTCGATCTCGACATCGTGCGCGACAACTACCAGACCTTCGCGAAGGCGTTGCCGGACTCGCGCGTGTTCTACGCCGTGAAGGCAAACCCTGCACCCGAGGTGTTGAGCCTGCTTGCCTCGCTCGGGTCGTGCTTCGACACCGCGACCGTCGCCGAAATCGAAATGGCGCTTGCTGCCGGCGCGACACCGGATCGCATCTCCTTCGGCAACACCATCAAGAAGGAGCGCGATATCGCGCGCGCCTATGCGCTCGGCATTCGTTTGTTCGCGGTGGATTGCAATGCGGAGGTCGAGAAGATCGCCCGCGCCGCTCCGGGAGCGAAGGTGTTCTGCCGCATCCTCTATGATTGTGCGGGTGCCGAGTGGCCGCTGTCGCGCAAGTTCGGCTGCGATCCGGAGATGGCGGTCGAGGTGCTCGATCTCGCCAAACGTCTAAGTCTTGAGCCGGTCGGCATTTCGTTCCATGTCGGTTCGCAGCAGCGCAAAGTGAAAGCTTGGGATCGTGCTCTGGCGATGGCCTCGCAAGTGTTCCGCGACTGCGGCGAACGTGGCATCAACCTGACCATGGTCAACATGGGCGGGGGCTTCCCGACGAGGTACCTGAAGGAAGTTCCGCCGGTCGTGCAGTACGGCCGGTCGATTTTCCGCGCACTGCGCAAGCACTTCGGCAATCAGATCCCTGAGACCATCATCGAGCCGGGCCGCGGCATGGTCGGCAACGCCGGCGTGATCGAGGCTGAGGTTGTTCTGATCTCGAAGAAGAGCGTCGGTGACGAGAACCGCTGGGTCTATCTCGACATCGGCAAGTTCGGCGGCCTCGCGGAGACCATGGACGAATCGATCCGCTACGCAATCAGAACGCCGCATGATGGTGCCGAGATGACACCGTGCGTGCTGGCAGGCCCGACCTGCGACTCCGCCGACGTGCTCTACGAGAAGCAGCCGTATCCATTGCCCGTGACGCTCGAGATCGGCGACAAGCTGCTGATCGAAGGCACCGGCGCTTATACGTCGACCTACTCTTCGGTGGCCTTCAACGGCTTTCCGCCGCTGAAGACCTATCACATCTGAGCGCAAGATCTTCCTCTCCGTTCGCGGAGAGCTGAAAGAGAAACCGGAAGCCGGTCCACCGGCTTCCCCCCATCACAATGATTGCTGACAAACTCCGCGCGGCTATTCGAGTCGCCAGAGTGGGGATGACGCGCCATGAATGCTGTTCTCAAGAAAATCGCCGCCCACTGCGAAATTTCTTCCTTCGCGATCCGCGCCGAGCGCCCTTCCGACGTCGCCGCGCGCGAAACATTGCTCGACGCAAGCTTCGGCGACGGCCGCCATGCGCGGACCTGCCAACGTCTGCGTGACGGACGGAAACCGGCCGAGGACCTCGCTTTAGCGGCGGTTAGCAACGGCAAGCTGATTGGAACCGTGCGGCTGTGGCACGTCAGCGCCGGGGGCGTCGCCGCGCTGGCGCTCGGTCCTCTCGCGGTCGCTGCGTCCCATCGCAAGCTTGGCGTGGGCTCCGCATTGATGGAGCGCGCGCTCGAGCTTGCACAAACGCACGGCCATGGCGCCGTGATCCTGCTCGGCGATGCGCCGTATTACGCGCGCTTCGGTTTCTCGGCGTTCAAAACTGGCAGCCTTCTCCTGCCCGGCCCGTTCGAGCGCGACCGGCTGCTCGCTGTCGAACTGCGCAAGGCTGCGCTTGAAGGCGTTTCTGGCCTGATCGTACCGACAGGCGCTCGGGTTTCGAAAATGCGGCGAGCTCACGCCCGGGAAATTGCGCGGCCGATGCCGTGCGCGGCATGAACGCATCACGACCGACGATGCTCGTTTCAAGAGCGGGCGCGTGCAAGCAACGCTCGCGCCGAGGACGGAATTCGACAAACACCGTGCTCTCGCCGAGGGATACAATGCCCTGGTCCAACCTGAGCATTGACTTCCACGCGGATCACCCTACGTTGGCATGATCATGTCGAACGTTTGCAATAATCGTTTGTTGCTGCGCGCTGGTCACCTTCACGCAGGAAGGTGACCCGGGCGGACGTGTGCCGTCCGGGATTATCAAGTTCGACCGCATTCCCACCTAACCCATTTGTTTCCTAGGCACATCGAGCGATGCCTTGCATCGCAAGTTGTGCCGCCGTCGTCGGTGATCGTCTAATCAACAGACGATCACTCGATACGACCAACTCGCGGTGAAAAGACATGCTCGACAATCTGCAGATACGCCTCCCCGCCATCGCCATTAGCGCACACGATATCGATCGCTTGCGGCACCTTGCCGAAGCTGCGATGGAGAAACATCCCACGACGGCAGAATTTCTCGCCCGGGAAATCGACCGCGCCGAAATCATTCCCGCCGATCGCTCCGTCATCGACGACATCAGCGGCCTGAGGCGCAAGGTCAATCTCGTGACGATGCAATCCGAAGTAACGTTCGTCGACGACATCAGCGGCGAAAAGCGTAAAGTCGTTCTTGTTTATCCGGAAGACGCCGACGTCGATGCCGGCAAGATCTCGATTCTCACACCTGTCGGCGCGGCCCTTATCGGTCTGTCTACGGGACAGAGCATCGAGTTTCAAACCCCCTCCGGCGGATGGCGTTCGCTGACCGTGATCGCTGTCTGGTCGCACTGGCCAATGCCGGACTGCAAATAGCAGTAATGCGTCTGTCTCCACCCTATTAGGGACAGGCGCATTGCGAGCCGCGTTGTCCAGTTCGCTTCAAAACGCTATAGACTTGGCGCATGACGGGCGGCCACCATAATGACCATTCCCATCGTGCTTGTCATGGTCATGGCGGGCATACTCATGGTGATCATGGTCAGATCGCGAATTTCGGTCGCGCTTTCGCGATCGGAATCGGTCTGAATGCGGCCTTCGTCCTGATTGAGGCCGGCTACGGCTTCGTTGCAAACTCCACCGCGCTGCTCGCCGATGCGGGACACAATCTGTCCGACGTGCTTGGATTGCTGGTGGCGTGGATCGCAGCCGTGCTATCGCGACGCCCGCCGACGCCGCGTCTGACCTATGGCCTTCGCAAAACATCGATCCTGGCGGCGCTCGCGAATGCGATCCTTCTGCTGATCGCATGCGGAGCGATCCTGCTCGAGGCGATCCAGCGTCTGATCCATCCCGAGCCGATTGAGAGCCTGACCGTGATCGTCGTCGCCGCCACCGGAATCATCATCAACGGCATCACCGCGTGGCTGTTCGCATCGGGCCGCAACACCGATCTCAATATTCGGGGTGCCTATCTGCATATGATGGCGGATGCCGCCGTCTCGTTTGGCGTGGTTCTAGCTGCCACCGCGATCATGGCGACGGGATGGCTTTGGCTCGATCCGGCGATGAGTCTCGTCATCGTTGCGGTCATCGTCGCGGGCACATGGAGCCTTCTGCGCGAAAGCACCGCGATGACGCTGGCCGCCGTACCTTCGGGCATCGATCCGGCCGCGGTGCGCACCTTCCTCGCCGGACATTCCGGCGTTGCCTCGATTCACGACCTTCATATCTGGGCGATGAGTACCACCGAGACAGCGCTGACCGCTCACCTTGTCATGCCGGCTGGAAACCCAGGCGATGCCTTCTTGATCGAGACTTGCCATGAGTTGCAGCATCGATTTGGAATCGGCCATGCCACGCTGCAAATCGAAACATCCATCGACGTCGAATGCGCGCTCGCGCCCGACCATGTCGTATGACTATGACATCTATGATCATATGACCGCGGCATGACATCGCGGAACCGCGCTGGGCCTTGATTTCATCGGCGTTTTATCGTTTTCAGAGATACTCAGCGGCCGCTTTTTCCGGCCCGCAATTTCCCGACAACCTGGAGATACATGATGTCGTCCAATGCTTCGTCCGTGCATGCACGCATCACCGGGCCGATCGTCATGATCGGATTCGGTTCGATCGGTAAAGGCACTCTGCCGCTGATCGAGAAGCATTTCGAGTTCGACAAGTCGCGATTCGTCATCGTCGATCCGCATGCGGACGACACGCTGGCAAAAAAGCACGGCGTCAGATTCATCAGGCAGGCCATTACCCGCGACAACTATCATGATGTTCTGGTTCCCCTGCTGACAGAAGGCGGCGGTCAGGGCTTCTGCGTCAATCTGTCGGTCGATACCGGCTCAGTCGACCTCATGACCATGTGCCGCGAGATCGGATCACTTTACATCGACACCGTGGTCGAGCCGTGGCTCGGATTCTATTTCGATAAGAGCGCCGGCCCCGAAAAGCGCTCCAACTACGCGCTGCGCGAAACGCTGCTCGCGGCCAAGCGCAAGAGCGAAGGCGGCACCACCGCGGTTTCCACCTGCGGCGCCAACCCCGGCATGGTGTCGTGGTTCGTCAAGCAGGCGCTGCTTGACATCGCGCGCGATACCAACACAGCGTTCAACGAACCGAAGAGCCGCGAAGGCTGGGGCCAGCTCGCGCACAAGCTCGGTGTCAAGGGCATTCACATCGCCGAGCGCGACACCCAGCGCTCGAAGACGCCGAGGCCGATGAACGTGTTCATCAATACCTGGTCGGTGGAGGGATTCGTCTCCGAAGGGATGCAACCCGCCGAACTCGGCTGGGGCACACATGAAAAGTGGATGCCCGAAAACGGCCGCAAGCACGATACTGGATGTCAGGCCGCGATCTATCTGCTGCAACCCGGCGCCAACACCCGCGTGCGCTCATGGTGCCCGACGCCGGGAGCACAGTACGGTTTTCTGGTCACGCACAACGAGTCGATCTCGATCGCCGACTACTTCACGGTGCGCGACGGCCAGAAGGTGATCTATCGCCCGACCTGCCAC
Organism: Nitrobacter sp. TKz-YC02; assembly: GCF_049852135.1. NCBI lineage: Bacteria > Pseudomonadati > Pseudomonadota > Alphaproteobacteria > Hyphomicrobiales > Nitrobacteraceae > Nitrobacter > Nitrobacter sp. TKz-YC02. The sequence continues at coordinate 1,078,594 of NZ_CP180728.1, read as the reverse complement.
TACGCCTATCACCCGGCGAACGACGCGGTGTTGTCGTTGCACGAGATGTTCGGTGCGGAAGGCAAGATGCAGCCGAAGTGGCACATCCTCGATGAAACCGAGATCGTTGACGGCATAGACGAGCTTGGCGTGCTGGTGTACGGCCACAGCAAGAACGCCTATTGGTTCGGCTCGCAACTCTCGATCGAAGAAACCCGCCGCGTTGCGCCTTATCAGAACGCCACCGGCATGCAGGTCTCGTCTGCGGTGCTGGCCGGCATGGTTTGGGCGCTGGAAAATCCGGAAGCCGGCATCGTCGAGGCTGACGAGATGGACTTTCGCCGCTGCCTCGAAATCCAGCGTCCCTATCTCGGCCCTGTAAAGGGCTATTACACCGACTGGACACCGCTGACCGATCGCCCCGGACTCTTTCCGGAGGACATCGATACAGCGGATCCGTGGCAGTTCAGGAACGTTCTGGTTCGGTGATTCCATACCAGACACGAGAGAACAGCTAGCCGATACGCAGGCAGGAGGTTTCGTCCTGCAGCTCTTAATGTCCGTTAATAGGTGGAGCGACCTTCTCTGCCGGCGCGGGAGGCAGCGCCGGTTGAGGGTTTGCGTGCCCCGCCTCATCAACATCGGGCCGTGCAGGTTCAGGCGCGGGCGTCGTCGGACGCGTACCGCCCGGCTTTGATTCGGCTGGACCGTTCTCTTTACCGGCAGGCACAGGCTGGGTTTGCGGTGGCGACGCCTGCGCGATCACTATCTCTCCCTGCGCGAACGACAGGGAGATACCGGGCACCATCAAACCGATAGCGGCGAAGAGCACGGTCGCCAGACCGGCTTTCGCATCGTTGTCTCTTCTCGTATCGCCGTTGCGCCCGCTCACCGCCATAGGTCCACCCGCTATTTTCAGAAGACCAACAACTCGCCGCGCGCAAAGTTCCCTCGCGAGGCCTGAGGGAGCCGCCTTCAACAAGTCTCTCGCGTAAAGCGTTTGCGAACGAGCATGTCCTCGGGCTTGGCCCGAGGATGGATAGCGGTTCGCGTGAAAGAAAACGCGTCAGATCAGAATAGCCACGCTTCTGATTCTGCCAGAAGCGGAAAGGTTCTTAGAGATCGACCAGCCCCGCATCGCCGTTCTGCAGGGCAAAGGCCAGCATCGAGCCCTTCGCATTCCATGCCAGCGCCGTGACAGCTGCATCACCGTCGTGGCGGACAACAACCTTGGCGCCGTTTGTGATCCGCACCATCAAGATGATGCCGTTCTCGTAGCCGGCAGCGAGAAAGTCTTGGGTCGGATGGCAAGCGACCGCAGTGACGCGGGTCTGCAACGGAGCCAGCATAACCGGCTCCTTGTCCATCGGGCCGTCTTTGCTGGCAAAGGGCCAAACCACCACCCGGTCCGCGCCAGATGTCGCCAGAAATTTTCCAGCCATGGCCCATGACATGGATTTGACGCGGCTGGGATAGCCGGTCATTTGCATATGCTGCGCATCGACCACCCGCCAACCATGCAGCGCCGGCTCGTGCATGGTGGTGATGATAAACCTGCCGTCGGGACTGAAGGTGACGCCGAGATGCGAGCCGGCCCATTCCAGCCGCTCTGGCGCAGCCGTCATGTTCGGAAACCACAGTGACACGCCGTTGTAGTGCGCAAGCGCGAGTCGCAAGCCCTTCGGCGCGAACGCAAGTCCTCCAACACTCGAAGGTGCTTCGATCGACTTTTCCTCACCCTTTAGGCCGCGCAAGAAAGCGGTCTTGCCCGCGGACCATGCAAGCGCGCCATCGTGATGGACCGCAACGTTGTCGATCCAACGGCGCTTTGCGTCGGTCACGAGAACCGAACTCTCGCCATTCATGTCGAGCGCGACAACCTTGCCGTCGTCGCCACCCGTGACGATCCGTTTACCATCCGAAACCGACGACAGGATCGCGCCGCCATGAACGGTCACCGCGACCTTCTCGCCGTCGCCGGAGACGAGCGTGATTGTTTCCTCGTCGCCGACGAACGCGGCGCGATCACCGATGAAGTAAAGGGCTGCCACCGGCGAGCCGATGGTGACGGGACGCACGCGCTCGCCAATTGAGGCCATCGCATGCTGCTGTTGAGCGGTGTCTTTCATCACGCTGCGATGCAGTTCTGAAAGCCTTCACGGATCAAGGCTTCCGGCAATTCGCGGCCAATGAAGACGAGACGACTCTCCCGCTTCTCGTCAGGCTTCCATGCACGCTGGCGGCTGCCCTCCAGCATCATGTGGACGCCCTGGAAGACGTAGCGATCATCGTCACCGTTAAACGCCATAATACCTTTCGAGCGCAGAATCTTTTGTCCTTCCGCCGCCAGGAGCTCCTGCAGCCAAGGCATGAACTTCTCCTGCTCGAGCGGCTTGTCCGAACGCAGCGACAGCGACTGCATCTCCTCGTCGTGATAATGCTTCGAACCGTGGCCATGATCGTGATGATGATCGTGACCATGATGGTCGTGGTCGTGATGGTCATGATCGTGGTGGTGATGATGGTCGTGACCGTCATTCTCGAGGAAATCCGGCTCGAGCTCGAGGATCCGGTCGAGATCGAACGCGCCACGTTCCAGAACATCCGACAGCGCCACCTGGCAACGTTCGGTGCGATGCAGCTTGGCGTAGGGATTGATGCCGCGAATCCGCGCTTCCACCTCGGCCAGCTCCGGCGATGACACCAGATCGGTCTTGTTCAAAACGATGACGTCGGCGAAGGCGATCTGGTTTTTTGCCTCAGGCGCATCCCTCAGCCGCTCGCTCAGCCACTTGGCGTCGGCCACGGTCACCACGGCATCAAGGCGCGCATTGTTCTGCACGTCCTCGTCAACGAAGAAAGTCTGCGCTACCGGCGCTGGGTCGGCAAGACCCGTGGTCTCGACGATGATGGCGTCAAACTTGCCCTTGCGTTTCATCAGTCCTTCGAGAATACGCACCAGGTCACCGCGCACCGTGCAGCAGACGCAGCCATTGTTCATTTCGAACACTTCCTCGTCGGCACCGATGATCAGATCGTTGTCGATGCCGATTTCGCCGAATTCGTTGACGATCACAGCGTATTTCTTGCCGTGATTTTCAGACAGGATACGGTTCAAAAGCGTGGTTTTGCCGGCGCCGAGATAGCCTGTCAGCACGGTTACGGGAATTTTTGTCGAGGCGGAGGCGTTTATATCAGACATCAATGAACTCGGGGCTGTTCCGCTCTCCTTGCGGAGGGAGGTGGGGTTCAATAGCACGCGCAGCACTCGGCGACCACACGAGCCGCTTCGCGATCCTTCCTGGGGAAGGCAAGCCCGCGACTATTCCGCCAGCGCGCTCATCAACGCCTTTATATTATGCCGGACCATGGCAATGTAAGTAGGGGCGTCGCCCTTTTCATCGCTCAAACTGTCAGAATAGAGCGTCCCCCCGACCCGTGCCCCGGCCTCAGTGGCGATTTGGCTGATCAGCCGCGGATCGCTGAGATTTTCCAAAAACACGGCCGGGATTTTTGCGGTCCTGATCTGCATGACCGTGGCGGCGATATCGCGCGCGCTCGCCTCACTGTCGGTCGATACACCCTGCGGCGCGATGAAAGCGATGCCATAGGCCGCCTCGAAATAGGTGAAGGCATTGTGGGCCGAGATCACTTTGCGACGCTCTGGCGGAATCCGGGCCACTGCCTCGCGAACCTCCTGATCCAGCGCATCCAATTTCGCGAGATAGTCGGCGGCGTTGTCCCGATAGACCGCTTCGCCCGCGGGATCGGCCGCAATCAGTGCATCTCGAATATTAACGACGTATATTTTGGCATTGGCAACGGACTGCCATGCATGAGGATCTGCCGAACCCTCACCGTGCACCGTTTGACCGGCATCGGCCGCGCGCAATGGGACACCTGTGGTCGCGAATACGATCGCCGCGTTGCCGCCGGAGGCCTGCACCAGCCGCGGCAGCCAGCCTTCGAGGCCGAGGCCGTTGACAATGACCAGCCTCGCGGCCGCGACCTTTTTGGCGTCTGCCGGCGTCGGGGTAAACACATGCACGTCGCCGCTCGTCCCGACCAGCGTTGTGACACCGGTCCGCGCGCCTCCAACAGCCCGCGCGAAATCGCCGAGAATCGAAAAACTCGCGACCACCGCAATCCGGTCATCGCTGTGGAGGTCATCGCTGCGGTCTTGGGCGCGGACGGGCGCGAGCGCTGCCAACACGATCGCGATCACCCATATTCCGAGACGAGACCGCGCCATGACGTCCACCATCACGCTTCGAGATGGGGCGCGGGAAAAAGCTGTCGCAGAATCCCGCCGACGCGTCCAAACAGCACAGACACGACATAAAACGCCGACGCCACCAGGATGATTGCCGGTCCCGAAGGCACCTTGCTGTGAAACGACAGCACCAGTCCGGCATAACCGGACAGCAATGCGCTAACGACAGCAATCATCATCATGCCGGTAATATCGCGCGACCAGAACCGGGCGATACCCGCCGGCAAGATCATCAGCCCGACTGCCAGCAGGGTGCCCATGGCATGGAAGCCGTTGACAAGGTTAACGACGACTAATCCGAGAAACGCCAGGTGCGCCGGCGCACCGGCGCGGCTCACCGTACGCAGAAACACAGGATCGACGCATTCGATCACCAGCGGGCGGTAGATCACCGCGAGCACCACAAGTGTCACGGTGGCATTAACCGCGATCACCATGAGCGTCTGGTTGTCCATCGCAAGGATATTGCCGAAGAGCACATGAAGCAGATCGATGTTGGTGCCTTTGACCGACACGATGGTGACACCCAACGCCAGCGACGCGAGATAGAAGGTTGCCAGCGAAGAATCCTCTTTCAATTCGGTGACGCGCGATACCACCCCCGCCAGAATCGCCACTGCGAACCCAGCAATTAATCCGCCGACGGTCATCGCGAACAAATTGAGGCCCGACAGCAGGAAACCGACGGCCGCTCCCGGCAGGATCGCGTGCGCCATCGCATCGCCGACAAGACTCATCCCCCTCAACATCAGGAACACGCCGATTGGCGCCGCCCCTAGCGCAAGCGCGATCGCCGCCGCTAGCGCACGGCGCATGAATTCGAAATCAGCGAAGGGAGCGACCAGCACGTCGTAGATCATGATGCCTCAAGCTGCGCGCGGCGGAACGTGCGCTGCGCAGGCAGCAGCGCCATCGTCGAAAGCTTCACACATCTGCCGGGCCAGCGACAGGTTGTCGGCCGTCAACGCCTGCGCCGTTGGTCCCCATGCCACCGCGCCGCGCGCCAGCAGCAGGGTCTCCGGAAAATTCGTACGTACCAGATCCATGTCGTGCAGCGCCGCGACCACCGTGCGCTTCTCCTCATGCCAACGCCGCACCAGAGCGAGCAAATCGGCCGAAGTCTTGGCGTCAATGGCGTTGAAGGGCTCGTCCAGGACGATCACGCCGGCATCTTGCAACAGCACCCGAGCGAACAGCATGCGCTGCATCTGCCCACCCGACAGCGTTCCGATGGGGCGGTTTTCAAATCCGTTCAGGCCGACAACCGCAAGAGCTTCAACGATCCGCCGACGTTCGCGCCTGCCGAGTCCGCCGAACGCGCCGGTGGTTCGCCACAATCCAGAACCGGTGAAATCGAACACCGAAATCGGAAAGCTGCGATCGATCTCAGCGCTTTGTGGCAAATAGGCAATGTCGCGAACGTCGAGGTCGCCGAAGGCGATCGATCCCGCCAGCGGCTTCAGGATGCCGACGATGCCGCGAAACAGCGTGGATTTACCCGCACCGTTTGGACCGACGACCGCCAGCAGCGCGCCGGCCGCGATCTCACCGCTCAGATGATGCACGGCCGGGTGCCGCTCATAGCCCAGCGTAACGTCACGAAATTGCAGTTGCGCTACCATCTCACGGTTGTCAGCAGTACGGCCGCCCAAAGTCCGACGCTGACCGCAAGCGCCGTTCCCAGCCGAGCAACCAGCGCCATCCGCAGGATCGACCACGGCACTGCCTGGGCCGGATGCGGCGAGGATGGTCCATGGGCGTGCCCCTTTGGGTGTCCATGCTCGTGAGCTTGACCATGGACGTGAGTGTGAGGAGGAAGCACCTGATACGCTTTCCGGCCCCGGACGCGACCAGGAGCCAAAATCAAGAGGTCCATGACCGTTATATTATAACATCACGGTTGGCTAGCAGGCAAGCCAGCGGCTTCGCGAACGGGGCGTCCAGCAGTCGTCGCCCCCCGGTCTCGCCGTGTTCGTACAACAGCGGTCTCGAGCGATGATGCGAGAAGGTGACGCAGCAGACCTCGCTGCGGTCCAATCTGAAACATTGATGAGAAATATAACGAACGGGCATACCAACAAAAAAGGCGGCACTGCCATGCCGCCTTTCATGAGATTTACCGCCTATAGATCAGACGGCCTTGGAGAACAGTTCGTCGACGTAATCCCAATTCACGAGATGGTCGAGGAACGCCTTGAGATAATCCGGACGGCGATTGCGGTAGTCGATGTAATAGGAGTGCTCCCAAACGTCGCAGCCAAGAATGGGAGTCGCGTTGTGAATCAGCGGATTCTCGGCGTTCGGCGTCTTGGACACTCCGAGCTTACCATTCTTTACTTGCAGCCACGCCCATCCCGAACCGAACTGCCCGGCGCCAGCCGCGGCGAAGTCAGCCTTGAATTTATCCAGACTGCCAAAATCCTCGATGATTTTCTTCTCCAGACGGCCGGGCAGTTTGTTGCCACCGCCATTGGGCTTCATCCAGTTCCAGAAATGCAGGTGGTTATAGTGCTGACCGGCGTTGTTGAAGACGCCCACGGCCGCGCTCTTGCCGTATGAGCTTTTCACGATCTCCTCGAGCGATTTGCCCTCGAATTCGGTCCCCTTGATTGCGTTATTTCCGTTGGTCACATACGCCTGATGGTGCTTATCATGATGATATTCCAAGGTTTCTTTGGACATATGAGGCGCAAGCGCGTCATGGGAATACGGCAGGTTCGGAAGCGTAAAGGTCATGGGTTATTTGTCCGAATTGGTGGGAGATTGAAAATGAGACCAGAGAAAACCCCCGATCAGGAGTTTCCTTCGCCAGTACTACAATAGCCGTTACATACCATAACTTGAGAGTGGTCAACGCTGGCTATGCCAGTCTTGCAGGCCGCATATTCACGAGACGCGCAGCTCGCTGCTAACCCACCTCCTGCTGTTCAAAGACCTTGCCGCACGTATGACGTTGCATCACTCGGTTTTTTTGTTATGCCACCTAAGAAACTCTGGAGGTTGTCATGCTCGTGCGATCTGGCTTTGTCATTGCAGTTTTTGCCGCCATGTTATCTGTCGCCAGCGCACAGACACCGACCGACCCCACCGGCATCTGGTTAACACAGGCGGGTGATGCCAAGGTTCGTGTCAGCAAATGCCGCGGCGGAATTTGCGGCGTTGTCGTCTGGCTGCGCAACCCGATCGATCCCGCAACCGGCAGACCTGCCGTCGACGACAAAAATCGCAACCCCGCGCTGTCCAAGCGACCGATGATCGGACTGCCACTGTTCCATGGCATGTCGCAAACCGATTCTAACAAATGGTCCGGCACGATCTACAATGCCGATGACGGCAACTCCTATGCCAGCAACGTCTCTGTCGCGAGTCCCGGCGCGCTGCGCGTGGAAGGCTGCGTCGGCGCGTTGTGCAGCGGAGAGGTCTGGACGCGCTCTCACCGCTGAAGAACAAACGACCGACCTACCCTCGCCTTCAAAGCCTCGCAGCGCGCAGCCGCAGCGCGTTGCCGACGACGCTCACCGACGACAGCGCCATGGCAGCGGCGGCCACGATCGGGGACAACAGCAGGCCAAAAAGCGGATAGAGAACTCCGGCTGCGATCGGAATGCCTGCCGCATTGTAGATGAAGGCGAAGAACAGGTTCTGCCGAATATTGCGCATTGTCGTCTCAGAGAGACGGCGGGCTCGAGCGATACCCATGAGGTCGCCCCCGAGCAGCGTCACGCCGGCGCTCTCCATTGCAATGTCCGTCCCCGTGCCCATGGCGATGCCGACATCGGCGGTGGCAAGCGCCGGCGCATCGTTGATGCCGTCTCCAGCCATCGCCACGACACGCCCCTCATCCCGAAGTCTTGCGACGACCGCGCTCTTCTGCTCGGGAAGAACATCCGCCTCGACATCGGCAATGCCAAGCTGCCTGGCGATCGCGTTGGCGGTGGTGCGATTGTCGCCGGTCAGCATGATGACCTTAATACCGTCTTCTGCCAGCGCTTTCAGAGCCGCGGGCGCTGACGCTTTCACGGGATCGGCAATCGCGAGCAGACCCGCCAGCTTGCCCTCACGTGCGATATTGATGACGGTGGCACCGTCGGCGCGCAGATCTTCGGCCAATGCCGCCATGCCGTGAACGGCAACATTCCGGGATTCGAGAAACGCGGCTGAGCCGATCAGCACAGTTTTTCCCGCGACCTTTCCAGTCACGCCCTTCCCGGCCGGCGCGTCGAACTCCTGCACGTCGTTCAGCACGAGATTGCGGTGCTTCGCCGCAGCTACGATGGCGTCCGCCAGCGGATGCTCGCTGGATCGCTCGACGCTTGCAGCAAGACGCAGCAGGTCGTCTTTCTCGACACCTTCCGCTACCTCGATGGCGACGACCTTGGGCTTGCCCTCGGTTAAGGTGCCGGTCTTGTCGACCACCAGCGTGTCGACCTTCTCCATGCGCTCGAGCGCTTCGGCGTTCTTGATCAGGACGCCGGCCTGCGCGCCGCGTCCCACGCCCACCATGATCGACATTGGCGTGGCAAGCCCGAGTGCACATGGACAGGCGATGATCAGCACGCTCACCGCAGCAACCAGACCGAACGCCAGACGCGGCTCGGGGCCAACGAAGGCCCAGACCGCGAACGCGACCGCGGCCGCAGCGATGACGGCGGGCACGAACCAGCCGGCCACCCGATCGGCCAAACGCTGGATCGGAGCGCGGGACCGCTGCGCCTGCGCTACCATCTGTACGATCCGCGACAACAGCGTGTCGCGCCCGACCTTCTCGGTCCGCATGACGAAGCTGCCAGACCGGTTGATGGTGCCAGCGATCACCCGTGCGCCCGCTTCCCTGGCAATCGGCATGGATTCACCGGTCACCATAGATTCATCGAGCGACGAGCGACCCTCGACGATAACACCGTCCACCGGCACCTTTTCTCCGGGGCGAACCCGGAGCCGGTCGCCGACGGCCACGTCGTCAAGCGCCACGTCGTGATCCGCGCCTAGCTCATCAATGCGACGCGCGGTCTTCGGTGCAAGATCGAGCAGTGCCTTGATGGCTCCCGACGTTGCCTCGCGAGCGCGCAATTCAAGTACCTGCCCGAGCAGCACCAGGATAGTGATAACCGCCGCCGCCTCGAAATAGACCGCGACCGCGCCGTCATGCCCGCGAAAGGCCGGCGGGAATATCGCGGGCGCGAAGGTAGCGGCAAGGCTATAGACATAGGCGACGCCAGTGCCCATCGCGATCAGCGTGAACATGTTGAGATTGCGCGTCGTCAGCGATTGCCAGCCACGCAAGAAGAACGGCCAGCCGGCCCAGACCACCACCGGCGTCGCGAACGCGAGCTGAATCCAGTTCGATAATGTTTGCCCGATCCAGCCATGCGCTCCGGCAATATGCGCACCCATGTCCAACGCGATAACAGGCAACGCGAGGATCAACCCGATCCAGAACCGGCGCAGCATATCCGCGAGTTCAGGATTAGGCGCGTCGTCCAGGGACACAAGTTCAGGCTCCAGCGCCATGCCGCAGATCGGACAGGCGCCGGGGCCAACCTGGCGGACTTCCGGGTGCATCGGGCAGGTGTAGATGGTGCCTTCCGGCACATCCGCCGGCGGCGCCTTGGACTTGTCGAGATATGACTGCGGCGCCGCGGCGAACTTGGTTCGGCAGCCGGCAGAGCAGAAATGATAGGTCGAGCCATGATGGTCGAAGCGATGTTTGCTGGTCTGCGGATCGACCATCATACCACAGACCGGATCGAGAACTTTTACGTCGGCCGCATGGGCGGCCTGACCATGGTGATGATGTGCGTGCGCGTCATGGGCATGTGCCGTCGTAGCTTCCCCACCGCAGCAACTCGCCTCACTCGATGCAACGGGGGGTGATGCAGTCTTCTCTGCACCGCAGCCGCAGCCATCTCCATTTTGGGACTTTGCTTGCCCTGCTGTGTTCATCCGGATCTCCGCAGCCCCTTGCAGTATATACCCCATGGGGGTATATATCCGCCATGCGCGACAATATCAAGATATCCTGCCGAAAGCGCCTCAGCCGGATCGAGGGCCAGGTACGCGGCCTATCCCGAATGGTGGACGAAGACCGCTATTGTATCGACATCGTGACGCAAATATCCGCCGTGCGCGCCGCGCTCCGGCGCGTCGAGGAGGAAGTGCTGAAGGATCATGTGGCGCATTGCGTCGAGCACGCGATCACAAGCGGCAACAAGGCCGATCAGCGGCGCAAGATCTCCGAGTTGATGGCCGTCATCGAGCGGACGAACCGATAGTTGAAGAGATACTGCCGGCGTCCACCCGGTGCGCGACATCGGATGCGCCAGATCAGATCGATGCGGTATCTGAATCTTCTCGAAGTCGCCCTACCCAATACGTTCTATATTGCAGCTTCGCCTTCACGGGCCGGGACAGGACGGACACCGATGCGGAAATCCCATCCTCGATGAAATTCCCACCGCGTCGCTTTCGCGGAAGCGCTCATGACAGGACGGCACCATTTTCAATGGGGCGGGACAGCGAAGTGGCAAAGGAGTTAAGCGGCTGTGAGGAGCTGAAGCCAGCTTCGTCAAACTTCTCGGCGGAGCATTTCGGATACGCGACCGCCGAAGCGAGGGCACTCGTGCAAACCTCTCCGCCCTCCGCCAGGATGAACTGGAGGCAGCCGTTCTTGAAGGGCTCTAGCATGAGCTGATGGACCCGGCCCGCCACATCAAGCGGCCGTATGTCGAACGCAACGCCTCGATTGAAACTTTCGCACCGAACTGGTCAAGATTCGACCGGAGATTGACGGTGATCGACGAGATTGTTGACGACGTCTGAAAGGCTAGATCAAGGAGCCAGCGGCTAACTGTAAAGGCGCTAGACCTAGGCTGGAAGCGCAGCTCGACGAACACAGGCCGATTTGGTCGTCATCCACCCGGCTATGGGTTGCTTTTGCCAAAAGCAGATTGCGGCGCTCCTGGAGGCATTGACCGACAATCCCGGCGCGCGGATGCTGTCGCGCCGATCCGGACGCTTGTGGATCGGATCATCCTAAACCCAACAAAGAACGGCAAGAACGGAGCAAGGCCCGTCCATTGACTTGATGGTACAAATCGCCGGAATCCTCGCCTTCTTCGTAAAAAACGCAAAGCCCGCCTCCGAAAATCCAGGCAGGTTTGATGTTTGGGTCGGGCAAACAAAGTTGGTTGCGGGGACCTGCAGCCATCTCAACTTGCGTTGTTTCTCAAAGGACTATTCTCTGCTGGCGGATATGGCCGCAGCGTCTTGCAGCGGATTATTTCGCAGTGCTGCGTAGTAGCAATAGCCGTTCCAAACTGCTGTCTTCGGACCGAGACCCTACGTTGGTCAAGCTCAGAAATCGATTGCCCGGCCGACCTCCTGGCCGCGCCTCGTGCGGAGATAGCCACCAACCAAATGCCTGGAGGATTCCCCCGGAGGCGGATACATCGAGCCCAGCGGTTCGCAGCCCCTCTACCCGGAGAGAGCTTTCGGATATCAACGGCTTCATAGTCGATGCTGTAGCTGATTTCGATATGGCTCGTGCCATAGAGCCATTTGGCGAAACGCTTCAACCAGGAGCGATAATCCGCTTGCTGTGATCGCGGCACCTCGGAGAGATCGAGAAGTTCGGCTTGGTGGGCCTGGCGAAATCCCGCCATCGCTTCGGCGACGGCTTTCGGATCGCCCGACTCCCACGCTGGCTTCAGCAGCGCGTCCGCCCAAGTCTCCAACGTGCCAACGCCTTTGAAAGGGCCGGTGCGCCGTTTGTCGAACAAGCCTTCGCCCTCAGTCGCCCAGCGATGCACATCGGCATGACGGGACACCGAGAACGACAATTTGCGCAGCGTACCGGACGCCTGCGCGAGCCGATCCATGAGCGGGCGATACAACGCATGCAGCACTTGCTCTTCCGCGACGATGGACTCGAAGACCCGCAAATAAGCCTGCTCGCGATCTGTTTGGAGTTGTGTGGTCCGCGCCGCGGCGCCTTCGCAATCCGCCAGCGTTTCCTTCAGGCGCTTCAGCGCAGCGTTCTCGTCGCCGACTTTGGTGGTCATCGCTCGCAGGCGATTGGCGGTATCGGTATCTATGTTGATGAGGCGCTGAATGCGGCCGATCTCGGCCTCAAGTTCGCCCAGCGACAATCGCTTCAGGTCGGCGTCCTCGGCCACATAGGGCTCTTGGTCGTTCGCCTTACGAGGCAGTTCCTTACCCCGCCACCCGGCCGTCGCCTGCTCGGCCTTGGCAAGGTGCTCGGTCAATGTCCCGTCGACATTGCCGGCGTAGGTCTGCCGGAATACTTCCCACGCATTGTCATCCAGATGCGCGCCGACAAAGTTTTGCTTGGTCATTCGCAGCGCCATCGGCGCGCGGTTGGTTCGGAAATCCGACACATCGTTCTGTAAGGACCGCAGGGCTTGGGTTTCCTGCGACCACAACCGAATCTGGGTCCGGGCGTGATCGGCCGCGTCGGTCAGCGCATTCAGCCGCGCGATCCGCTCGGCGCTGCCCGTGGTCACCAATGTGTCTCGGCTTTTAATGTAGCCGGCGATCAGCGCTTCTTTCTGAGTGATTTGCGACTTGAGGCCGGTGATCTGGCTTTGCTTCTCGCGTTCGAGCCCGACCTGATCGGAGAGGGTCGCGATGGCCTCCTCGTCACGACTGCGGTTGTCGCGCAACACAGTCGTCCGCAGTTCCAGCAGTTCGCCGAAATCATCCGTCGCGTCGCATCCCGCCGCGATCGCATCCGCAAGCGCGGTCTTGCCGGAGCCTCGCGCGCCGATGATGGCGACCAAACCGGGATTAAGGACGAGCTTCGGCGTCTGCGCCCAGTCCGCGCTCGTCAATTCCACCTCGGCGATGACGCGCGCGGGCGTGGCCCGAAACGGGGGATGGGGGCCGACATAGGCCCGACCGGCGGGATCGATATGGGCCTGGCGCAGCGCATCGAATTCCAGTGCGCCCTTGATCCAGGAATAGCGGTTGCCATCGGGTTTGGCGACAGTAGCTTGCTCATGGGCATCGCTGCCGTGCAGGCAGGGCTTGCAGCCGTCATAGCGCACGCGAAGCACGTCCTCTCCCACGCCGGTTTTGCGGCCCAGCCAGAAATCGCGCTGCGCCGGGCTGCTGGCAAAAATGACGTCGCAAGGTTGCGTCATTGGCATCGCGGATACCGGACGTACCATCGGTTTCGGCGCCAGCGACCGCGACCAGGATGTTCTCTTTCGCCCAATCGCTCTTGCCGAACTCCTCCCGCAATTTTCCGAAGTTGACCTTGAACTGCGAGGCACCATGCCGGAAAGCGACCTGCTCATCACTCAGTTCCGGCTTGGACTGTCGCCCCAGCTTTGCGAGGTCTTCTCGCGTGCAGGCAAAGTTGTCGCCGAAGGCTTCAAATCTCAGCCGGCTGAGAAAGCGCTCCACCTCCGCCACATGCTTGGGGTCGTCGGGGCAGACGAGAAGGTGGATGTTGGTCCAGCGTTCTTTCACCGTCGCCACGTCGAGTCGTAGCTCGACATTGGGGAAGACGAGCGCGACCTGCGGCAGGCGGCCGTTTTCCTTCATCTCGCGCACAACGTGCTGATAGGTATCGGTGCAATAATAGTCGGTCACCGCGATCGCGCGGACAACGGGCGTCGCCTGTTCGAGGCTGGTGAAATAGTCACCCCAGGCGTTGGTGCCTTTGAATTGGTTGTTGAACAGGGTGCCAGGCGCATGGATATGCGGCTCCCATCGATGCCATTCGGAACCGCGATTGATCATACACCCCCCTGATTTTCTTCCTTCTGGTTGTCTTGCCGAGCCGCGTTCGCTGCGGCCAGCGGCGATTCGGCCGGGAAGTCGACACCCGAGACGAACAGCTTCACGGTGCTTCCTTCCACGAAGATGCTGTCGGCATCGTTGGTGATGAAGCCGGTAGCTGCGTCCCGGCTTCCCCTGATCCGGCCATGCAGCGTGTTGAAGGAAACTGCCTCGCAGATCGTGTAGCCGTAGCGAACGAAATCGGAGCCATAGAGGCCATCCGCGCCCTTCGGGTAGCTCGCGAACTTCACCACGTTGTATTCGGGCTTCAGGAGGTTGACGAAGGCCTTCTCGGCATCGGCGACGATGCGCTTGTGATCGTAGGCACCGCTGAAATCCTCGTTCTCGAAGCCATGGTCCGGCTCGAAGGTCGTCACGATCAGCGGTTGGACGTTGAACAGGAACAGATAGATTTCGTCCGTCACCCGCGCTCCGGGATAACGCTGGGGTTCGTTGCCAAGAATCTCCATGCGGGCCTTGTGCCCATTGCTGATGAGGCGGTCGAAGCTGTCTCCGACTTTGGCGATGCCGACATAGAGGAGATCATAGGTCGCGGCCTCGCGGTAACGATCGAAGCGCTCGATACCGGCGCGGCCGCGTGACCGATCCCAGATCAGCTTCTCAGTCGTGAACCACTCCAGAACGTTCGAGCCGGGCTCGCCGATCGGCCCGTCCCATACCCGGATATTTTTGTCGCCAACCTCGATCCAAAAGGATTCGGCTTCCGATTTCTCGACGGCCGGCAGGTCGCGGACTCGGATCTCGACGGGGTCGCGAAAATCGCCGCCGATCGCAAAATCGAAGGTTATGACGTAGGTCTCGGGGTCGATGACGAGGTTCAGGTATTTGGCCTCAGCGCGACCGCCGATCATGTAGAAGTCGCTCTGCCTGAGCAGCGCCTCGACCTCCGGGTCATTCTGAAGCCAGACGGCCTCCTGATTAGAAATCGGCGGATAGACGGTTTCCAGGAAGGTTACCTTGGATTTCGTGCTGGTGGCGCTCGCGATCATGATCAACGGCCATAGTGGAGACGGCGCAAAAAGGTCCTGGCCGTGATGAGGACGACATGCAGGCGAAAGGTGCTGTGATCCTCGTCCGAGAGCCCAGGGTGCGAGCCCTCGGTGTGCAGCATCTTGAAGAGGCCGTTGACGTAGTTCTTGCCGTCGGCCGTCCATTCGTTCCGGTCGACCGCAAGAAAGCCGACACTCGGATCGGCCAGGAGCGCGCGCCGGTTCGAGGAACTGGGCCGCTGCGCGGCTTCCTGCGGCCGAACGTTCCGGGCGATGTCGTCGAACAGGCTTTCAAGAAAGGTTCGGAGCTGGCTGTTACAGGCCGCCCAATCGCCGCGCGTGTGCGCCTCGACCGCCTGATCCAGATGGCCGAGCGGCGTCGTGAACTGAAAGGACTTGAGAAGCTGGTGAACTTCGTCGTCGGTCTCGGGAAGCTGGACCTCGTCGGGTAAGGCCGCGCGCAGCGTGGGATCGCGTCCATAGTCGCCGAAGCTCACGACGTAGCCATCACGCGCCAGGCCGCGCCCCAGCGCCAGCTCGCGCGGAAGGCTCAGCTCGGCGCGCAGGAGCTGGACGGCTTCGCGGACCACAGCCTCGCCGAGCGTCATGGTGCGTCGAGCGTATCGAGCATCTGGTCCGGCCGCTGCACGATGATGCGTCCGAGGATGTCGCACTTCTTGGCGACGCTTACTGCCGTCCCGGAGCCGATCTCGTCTTCAAGGCCGAGCCGAAGGACCATCTGATTGAAGCGTGCCTGACTGTGGTCTTCGAGCAGTTCGACGGCGGCGATGAGCGTGGGACGTGAGAAGGGCTTCGCTCGCATCAGCCCGCCCCGCGGATTGGATTGATGAACTCCATGCCGGCGAAGTCACGCTCGTTGTCGGTGACGACCACACAATCATTCGTGCCAGCAATCGCGGCTACGATCATGTCGAGCCCGCTGCGGGGACGACCAGCCGCCTTACCTTCCGCCATAAGCCGTGCCCAAACCAAGCCGGCCCTGTCGTCGAAGGACAGGATACGCCCTGCGAATAGGGCTTGCGGCCCCTCCGGCCCGGCGAACCATGCGTCGAGGGCATCACGCTTCTTGCCGCGCGGCTTCTCCAGAATGCCGCGCCGAATCTCGGCGACTGTCAGCGATGCGATGAACAGATCCTCGTCGCGCTGGCTCCCTATCCAGGCAAGTAATGACTCTGAGGGCCGCGGCTTGACGATGTTGCTGATTATGTTGGTGTCGAGCAGATAGCGCGTCACAGGTCGATCTTCCGCCCCTCTTCACGCGGTCGAGAAAGGTCAAGTTCGGCGCCGACCAAGGGCGAACGCCGCAAAGCAGTCAGAATATTGCCTGGCTTCGGCGGTTCGCCGGCTACGGCTGTCTTCACAGCGGCGCGAACCTGCTCTGCTTCCGGCCCCTCTTCTGCCAGACGGCGCGCAAGGGTTCGGATCAGTTCACGGTCGGCATCAAGCGCCATCACCTCAAAGCGCGTAAAGCCGCGCTGCGTCAGGCGTGCGCGGTAATTCTGAAGCGCCCTCTTCTGTGCGGCATTGCCCATCGCTGTCTCTCCTGTTATATCTGGATATATAATCCATGCTTGGGCGGCCGGCAAGAGATGACGAGATGAATACGAGCGCCCCTGACAATTTTGGCGGCACGCGCAAAAGCCCGGAACAGCGCCAGTATTTTCCATCTGCTGTGGCGCGCCGCGCTACGCAGGGCGTCTCTATCGTCGCCGAAAACGCTCCGAGCGCCGCCGACTATTCTCCTTTGATTTCAATTGCTTATAATTCACCTTGCAGCAATCGTGAAGCCGATCACCTTGCAATCGCCTTCAAACGACGCAACGATGGACCATGGCAACCGCCCAAAGCAGAGAAGCGCGCTCCGGCTCGTAGAGCCGGAATTGACGCTCGTGCGGCGCGGCGAAGGTTCCGACCCGCGCCTGATAGAGCTGGTACGGTTGCTTGCCCGCCGAGCCGCACGCGAGGAGTTCGAGAAGCAGACAGAGGAACGCCGCACGACGCGCTCCTGACATTGGAGGAGAGTGCGCTGTGAAGGTCGCGATCTACGCCCGCTATTCATCGGACAATCAGCGCGATGCCTCGATCGCCGACCAACTTCGTATTTGCCGCCTTCACGCCGAGAAGCAGGGCTGGCAGGTGGTCGAAGAATATACCGACCACGCGATCTCCGGCGCCTCCCTCCTCCGTCCGGGTATCCAGGCCCTGATCTCGGACGCCACGCGCGGTCGTTTCGGCTATGTGCTCGCGGAGGCCATGGATCGCCTGTCGCGCGATCAGGAAGACATTGCCGGCCTCTATAAGCGCATGGCCTATTCGGACGTGAAGATCGTCACCCTGTCTGAGGGCGAGGTCACGCATCTGCATGTCGGCCTCAAGGGCACCATGAATGCCCTGTTCCTCAAGGATCTCGCAGACAAGACGCGCCGAGGTCAACGCGGGCGGGTCGAGCTCGGCAAATCGGGTGGCGGCAACGCCTATGGCTACGACGTGGTCAAGAAGTTCGATGGCAACGGCGAGCCGGTGCGCGGCGACCGAACCGTCAACGAGTTTCAGGCGGAGGTCATCCGCCGCATCTTTCGCGACTATGCCGCCGGCAAATCGGCCAAACGGATCGCCTTCGAATTGAATAAGGAAAGCATTGCCGCTCCGGGTGGCGGCGATTGGGGATTCAGCACCATCAACGGCAATCCGAAGCGCGGCAACGGCATCCTCAACAACGAGATGTATGTCGGCAAGCTGATCTGGAACCGCCAGCGTTTCATCAAAGACCCGGACACTGGCAAGCGTCAGGCGCGCATGAATCCGGAATCGGAGTGGATTACCCAGGACGTGCCGGAGCTGCGCATCCTTGATGATGATCTGTGGCAAACGGTCAAGGAGCGGCAAAGGGCCGTCAAGCAGAACCGGACCGACGACGGCGAGAGCGAGAACCATTTCCGTGAACGCCGACGGCCCAAATACCTGTTTTCGGGCCTGACCAAGTGCAATTGCTGCAACGGTGGCTATTCGATGATTTCGGCTGATCTGGTCGGCTGCTCGACGGCGCGCAACAAAGGCACCTGCGACAACCGCAAGAATATCCGGCGCGATCAGCTCGAGGCCCGCGTCCTGAATGTGCTCCGCCATCACCTGATGGACCCGGAACTCTTCAAGGAGTTCTGCGAGGAATTCACGCGCGAGATGAACCGGCTTCGCATGGAAGGCCGGGCGTCGATCGATGCGGCCGAGGCCGAAGTGAAGCGGATCGAGCGCGAACTGGACAAGTTGATGAAGCTCATCATGGCTTCCGGTGACGAGGACGCGCCTACCCGCATGATGAAGCAGATGAAGGAGCTGGAGGTTCGCCAGAAGGAACTGAAAGCGTTCTTGCAAGAGGCGGAGGAGCCGCCGCCACTGCTCCACCCGAACATGGCGCACCACTACCACGTCCAGGTGGACGAGCTTTATGCAGCGCTTCAAGAGGATTCTGAGGCCAAACGGATGGTCGCGGCCGACCTCATCCGATCGCTGGTGAGGGAAATCATCCTGACGCCGGAGGACAACGAGCTGAAGATCGACGTGCGCGGCGATCTGGCTGGAATTCTTGCGATTTCGCTGAAAAGCAAAAGGCCCGCCGGAGGGGCGGGCCGATCGCAAGTTGAGATGGTTGCGGGGATAGGATTTGAACCTATGACCTTCAGGTTATGAGCCTGACGAGCTACCGGGCTGCTCCACCCCGCGTTAAACTTTTGCGAGCCTTCGAAATCATGCCGGGCAGCAATCCGTCGACACCTAGGCGCCGATCAATTCTCGTCCGGTAGATGACTGAGAAGGCAACTCGGGCGAACGCCCTAGTGCGAAACCACGTGTACCAATGCACACTCGCTTTGGAAAGGGCCGCGCCTCACATTTCCTGACTTTTATAGGTCCGGACGATAATTCATTCCAAATTCGATTGGCTTCCTCGATGATATGAATCAACTCTGTTCACGCGCAGCAAAGCCTCTTTTGAAAAACAAGATCATACCCTCTCGCCTATACCCCTCGGCGCGCCATGTTACGCCATGCGCCGACCGATCCGTAAATTTCAAATCGAAGCACTACTGGTGTCCGAATCCGAAATCAACATCGGCGAATGCAAGCCGCGCGGCCAATCCATCTCAGCGAGAGTTGAGCGCTGGAATCAGATCGCTGGCGAGTTTCCTGACGAGACCGATAAACGCTGCCGTCCAAGCCAGCAAAGCCACATAGACGCATACATCCGCGATAGGCCGTAAGAACTCCAGCCGCATGGCACTGGACATCTCGTAAGTGCAGACCGTGTACATCCCCAACGGAAAGACCGCACTCCAATACGCCGGGTCGTACCTGAGAGGGAAACGCCGATAAACATGCCGCCAGACAAACAGGACGATGAGAAGCGGTATCCACCACGTTCCGGCAGCCCAGAAGAAGATGGTGAAACCTTTGAGAAAGGGAAGTAACTCCTCAAGGAACCACGCATCCGCCGCATTCTCAATCAGCACCGAACCAGCAAGCGTTGAGATAGCCATCGCTCCCATGTTGATCCAGTACGAGGGCACGAAATCGGCAGGCGAGAACTTAAAAAACATATAGCGATAGAAAATAAGCGAGATGATCGAGATGTACATCATGCCGCCCCACAGCAACATCGAAAGCGCCAGAAAATTGACGTCGAGCCGGAGGGGCTGATGAATATGTCGTGCGAGTAGCGCGCTCAGGAGAGCGATCGCCTGGGTCGAAACGACCGCAAGCAACCAAGCCCCGGTAATTCCCTGATCAATGGTCGGCTTGGCTTCCATGATCGTCAGGTTTGCAAAAATTGTGTAGGTCAGGATAATCCAGAGGAGAATACCAAAAATCCAAAGTCCCATGGCAACGTCTAATGCGCCAGCGAGTATGAATTGGTTCGCCATCACGCCCGTGGCAGCCACTGCGGAAAGGAATCCAGGCGCAGAACGATGGTCGGTGAGATCGACAATCAGTGCTCGACGGTAGCGTATGAGTCGCCACGACGTGAGAATCCAGAGCGCTACAAATTGTGTTGTATTCAGCCAAAGAAGAGCGACGGCGATCGGATGAAATCCGGCCCGCTCCGAAGCAATGGAGACGATCCCAGTAGCCATCACCAACGCAAAATAGGCTGGTGAAAGGCGGCGGGCGCCGCGCATGCGAAGCCGAAAGCGACGTTTAGGTGAGTCGAACGGCTGCACTAGACTTCACTAACCTTGGGCTTAGACACCGTTGTGACGTCACACCGCCCCTCCCGGAGCGGTGTGAATGGTTGACAGGCAAACCTCTCAGGATCGCCTAGATAAAGGATTCAATGGGCAGGAACGGCTTCGGCGATCGCAGCACTGATCGGCTTCACATTCCTGAAGCCAACTCGCGAGAACGAAACATAAAAAGCCGCCATATTCATTAGTGCCCAGACAACAAAGCCGAGCGTGTACCCCCCTAACAGGAAGTTGCTGGCTGCCAGAACAGCGGTCATCGTGAAACCGCAAGCCGCGCCGGCAGCTTTGGCCAATCCACTGACTGCGCCAACTTGTTCAAAGTACATCGGGATTAGCTTGATGACCACTGCCGCTGACGCGCCCGACAGCAACGCCAACCCGTAAATGGCGACCAACTCTAAACTCAGTGACATCTGCAAAGCCATCAGCACGGCGAGAACAGACATGGCACCGAACATCCAAGTCAAAAGGGAAAAAACCTCATAACGGTCAGCCAGCCAGCCCCCGAGCGGTCGGGTAGCTGCCACGCAAACCACCAGCAGCGGCGTGTAAAATGCCACTGCCGAGGTCGCTTCCACGTGCCAATGATCGACGAGATAGGTCGGCATCGTCGACGCGAAAAACACCAAGGTGCCGAACGCCACCCAATAAAGGCCAGGCACCAGCCAAACAACGACGCCCGAGCGGTAGACAGCCAAAATCTCCCGCGTCGACGTATTCTTAAGCTTCCTGTTCGGCGCATCAGACGTGAAAAACATGTAAACCGCCGCCATTAACAACGTCGGAATGGCGAAGATCGGGAATATGATACGCCAGCCCTCAGGATCGTTCGCATCTGCAACGCTCGTTATGACGAACGTAACAGCCATCATACCAAAGGTAATCCCGATATTTCCCAAGGCAAAAAGGCCCAAGGCCATACCCTGTCTGGACTTGGGATACCACGACGACACGTGAGCGTTACCTACCACGAAGGTCGCACCACCAAGTCCAAGCATCGACCCAAGGAATAGGAAGGAATAATAGCCCTCCGCAAAGGTTCCGAAAATCAGAACCACTGAAAGGCAAACCAGCAAAATCGTAAACACAGTTCGGCCACCGAACTTGTCAGTCCAAATACCTAGCGGAATACTGACAGCAGCGGCGAAGAGCGGTTCCATCGCAGCCAAAACAAGCACTTGCGTGCTTGTGAAATGGTACCACTCAATCAAAAATGGGGCGAGCGCAGAAAACATCCCCCAAATAGCGAACCCAAGCGAAAACGCTAAGGTTGAGATCCACAACACCTTCGCGTTGCCTTGCGGCTCGCTTGGCGTATCTACTTTGCCAACTGAATGTTCCACCGGTAGCTCCTACCTAAGAAATAATCTATCTAGCTGATTGCGTTGCTTCTCAAAAATCAGGTTAGTACCCGGATCCTGACCTTAGGCTACCGGCTCGCCGCGCTGCTAAGCCAACGGGATCCGCTCCGCACGATCTTCTCAACTGACACGTCAACTCATAATTCTCGCCGGCGAGCGAAACTCGCCGGCGAGAATATCTTTGTCTCTTTTACCAGAACGTAACTATTACGCCAAGCGACTAGTGAGCAGATCTCACAGTGTTTCTGATCTGAATCTGGTACGGCCGCCACAAGTACCAGAAGGGGAACATGATCAAATGCACAAGCCGGGAGAACGGAAACAGAGAGATCACCAAGAACCCGGTAAGCATGTGCGCTTTAACAGGAAGCGGCAAAGCCGACACATAGTGAGTTTGCGGATTCAGAGATACCAGCGAAATCAACCACGGCACCGCAGTATCGATGTACCAGTCAGCCCCCCAGCGGTAAGCCAGAGAAACCCAGAAACCAAGTGCGACCTGTACGAGGAGCGCGACCAGCAATATGCCGTCCATCGGGCTGGTCACGGCAAGAATCCGCTCCGTTGTGAATCGGCGCACAATCAAAACGCATAGGCCTATCAGCGCGGCGAAACCGAATGCAAAGCCAATCAGCTCGACAGTGTATAGCGCTGTCGGCGTAGATGTCAGGCTTGACCACATACCAGGAACAAGAAACCCGATCATATGAGCTAGCAAAACAACTACAATACCGTAATGCCAGGGTACGGAGCCCCAAAACAAACGGCGGTTCTCCAGAAGTTGGGACGACAACGTTGAATAGGAAAACCGATTTGTACGGTAGCGATGAACACCACCGATAACCGCCACCACGATCGCCAAGTATGGCAGAACCGCGAACAGGAATACGTCATACATAGAATTTGCCTCCGTCACACATGGGATATTCCTCTCACGCTCGCCAATCCAGCAGGTCGTCTGCTGCGACCTCCGCAAGTGGCTTATACACCTTGAAATGCTGCCGGCCGGCTTGGGTCCAGAATACGACATGCGTTTCTACTGGAGGACAGCCGGGATCGGAACAAGGAAGCTCCGACACCATGATCGTCTCGTCCTCGTCAAGATTGAATCGCTCTCGGGTCCAGCTAAGGACACGCTCCTGCTCGACTGAGCGGTCAGCGCCCTTCTTCGTCATACCCTCGCTTAGTAAAAGCCGTAATGAGTCGAGCACTTGATGATATGGGTGCGCGCGCTTCTCCGCCTCTTCCACATCATAATCTTCGCTCATGGCCAGCAAAAAGCCGCCCTCCAGTACATCACCCTGGCCTTGGCCCTTGAGTTGTTTACGATCGTCTTCCTGACTCTGTCCTTCAATCAACTTCCGCGCTTCGCGCTGCTGCGCCTTTAACTGCTTTCGCAAATCACGATCGTCGAGCTTCGCACGCTCAATTCCGGTGTCGCCATCAATATCAGCTGGTCCGTGTTGATGACTTTCCGTTTCCGGCTTCGTTGTCATACGCTCAAGCGCCGGCAACAACCCTTTGTTCAACAGAGCATCGATGTCTTCGCCCTCGTTCTGCGCAGCGAAGCGTAATACGATCGACAAGCGATCCGGCATTTCCGAAGCATCGGGCTCAAACCCGCTTGCACGATAACTTTTCTTAAGTTCGACCAAAAACACACTGCGCTTGTAGTTTTCACCGAAAAGCTGATAGCCAACATAGGGATGACATATCGAATTCAGATCAAAAAAGCCGCTATAAACCTCCTGCAGCTTTCCCTCCGGCGTCTGCTCGGCAAAATCTCGGAAGCCTACCAACAAAGCCGCGGCCTGCGGCTGCACAGATTTCACCAGTGCCACGCATTCGGCAGCCTTATGCTCTAAACCTGCAACAGGGTAATCGAGGATGTCAGCAAACAACCTCAAAACCTTAGCGCGGTTCGAATACAAAACCTCTGCACGATGCGAAAAACGACTCATGATTTCTATGTCGAGCCTAGGATACTAAACACATTATATAAGACAGTCTTCCTATTTCAGACCATCTTAGAACCACGCGAGACGGGTCCGAATGCATAACCCGGAACCGTCTCGCGCCTTGCCGTGCGGGAAGAGGGTCTATGGTCCTCTTGCCGGATCGGTGTGGAAGCCGACGCCGACCGCACCCTTGCGGATCGGATAGTTGTGAGAGACCGGGTCGAGCTGCGGGAACAGAGCATCAACCGCCGTCTCACGCTCCATCGGCGGAACCACAAAGCGTTCCTCGAAGGTCGGCATCGAGGTGAGCCGCCAGATCGCCTCGACCTCCGCCGCGGTGGTCTTGCCTTCGGCCAGCGCCCGCTGTACCTCCTCGTCCGGAATGTCCTTGACCTTCCTCGAACGCATGTAGACGCGCACCGCCACCAGCTTCTTGTAGACGCCGCGGATGATGTCCTCATTACCGCCCGCCAGCAAGCTCGCCATATAGCGAAGCGGAATACGCGAGCGTTCCAGCGAGCTCATCAACGGTCCCAACCGTGATTCACTAGCAATGTTGTCGTACACGCCGTTCTCCACCTTGGCCAGAACCGGCCCCAGCGGCGGCACGTAGAACAGCATCGGCAACGTGCGGAACTCCGGATGCAGCGGCAGCGCGATGCCCCACTTCTTGACGAACTGGAAGACCGGAGACTTCTGCGCAGCCTCGATCTTCGAATCCGGAATCCCGTTGGCCCTTGCAGCGGCGATGATCTCCGGATCGAACGGATCCTTGATGATGTTGCGTTGCGCCATCACCAGCTGATCCTGCGGCGACTTAGCCGTCTCTTCGATCGCGTCCGCATCGTAAAGCACGAGGCCGATATACCGGATGCGTCCCACGCAGGAGTGGAAGCATGCCGGCGGCTGGCCGCTCTCCAGACGCGGATAGCACAGGATGCACTTCTCGGCCTTACCCGTCGACCAGTTGAAATAGGTCTTCTTGTAGGGGCAGCCGGACACGCACATACGCCAAGCTCGGCAGCGCTCCTGGCTGACCAGCACAACGCCGTCCTCACCGCGCTTGTAGAGCGCGCCTTGCGGACATGCCGCAACGCAGCCCGGATTGAGGCAGTGATTGCAGATGCGCGGCAGATAGAAAAAGACCGTGCTGTTGATCTCGTTGATCTGACGCATCTCCTCATCGGAGGCGCCGTCGAAGTTCGGATCGTTGTTCGCGTAGACCTGCGAACCGCCGAGGTCATCGTCCCAGTTCGGTCCCGCCTCGATCGTGTCCATGTACTTGCCGGTCACCATCGAAATCGCCCGCGCAGTCGGCTGCTCGTCAGCCAAAGGTGCGCTGATCAGGTTCTGGTAATCGTAGGTCCAGGGTTCGTAGTAATCGTCGAGCGTCGGCAGATAGGGGTTGTAGAAGATGTTGCTCAGCGTGCCCCACTTGCCCTGCAGCCGCAGCCGCAGGCTCTTCTGCCTCTGACCGTCAACCACCCAACCGCCGCGATACTTGGTCTGGTCTTCCCAACGTGTCGGGTAACCCGTACCCGGCTTGGTCTCCACGTTGTTCCAGTACATGTACTCGGTGCCCTTGCGATCGGTCCAAATGTTCTTGCACGCGATGCTGCAGGTGTGGCAACCGATGCACTTGTCCAAGTGAAAGACCATCGAAACTTGAGCTCGGATGTCCATGTGTATACTCCTTCGTTCCTATGGCTCGTTCTTATGACTTCATTTTTCGATTGTCGTTGCGCACTTATCTGTTGCCGTTCTCATCGACAGTGTCGGGCGCAGGTGGTTTTGACGATTGATCGCCTCGCTTGCGACGTGAATCCACCGTCGCTTGCGCAGCAGCCAACGCAAGTCCATCACCCATGCTCGCTATTGTCGGATCGATATGCTGGTGTCCTGCTGGAGTTGGAGTGTCGCGTACTGTCACGATGCTACCCTCAAACTCGAGCGTCATACCGGCAAGCGGGTGATTCGTATCAACTACTACATACCCGTTATCCTCATCGACCTCGGTAACGATCACATTTTCAACTCGACGCTCGTCGTCGCTGTGCGCAAGAAAACACATTCCCGGCTCAATTTGATCTACACCGCCAAACGTTTCAGCCGGCACTCGTTGCTGCAACGCCTTGTCGCGTTCTCCATAAGCCTCTTCAGGCGGCAACGTCACTTCAAACCGTTCGCCCGCAGCCTTACCCTCGAGCGCACGCTCAAGGGCAGGCAGCAGACGTCCACTCCCGTGCTGATATTCCAACGGCTCATCGCCCCACACAGCTGACCGAATGTGACGAATCTGACCGTTAGTCCGCAGAGTGTAGTTAATGGTCACGTATTTCCCGACGCTAACCCGCTCAGGCGCACCGAAATGCGCCGGAGCCGATTCATGATCGTGATCATGCGTCGCGATATCGCCTACCATTCCAACTTCTCCATCTTACGCACGACGACATGGGTGTCGCGTGTGAAGATACCAGTCGGTCCCCAGTAGTTAAAGCCGTATGTAAACTGAGCATATCCACCGGCCAAGAACAATGGGTTGATACGAGTACGCGTCAGACTGTTGTGTCCACCGCCCCGCCACTTGCGTTCCTGCGACTTAGGAATGTACACCGTACGCTCGACTGCGTGGTAGTACATGCAAGTACCCGGTTGAATTCGGCGACTCACGTTGGCGCGCGTTACGACCACACCGTTGTCGTTGTAGACCTCGACCCAGTCGTTATCCTCAATACCGACCTTCTCTGCATCTCTATCATTGATCCACACCGGATCCATGCCACGAGATAGCATCAGCATGCGATGATTGTCTTTGTAAGTAGAGTGAATATTCCACTTACCATGCGGTGTGATGTAGTTCAGAACCAATGAACGATCATCAACCCGACTCTTAACAATATCACCGGTCTTGCGCGGATTAAGCCGCGGCTTGTACGTCGGAATATGCTCACCGAAGTCAAGGTACCACTGGTGGTCGAGGTACAACGACTGCCGACCAGTCAGCGTACGCCAAGGCACCAAACGCTCGACGTTCATACACCAGGCGGAATACGCACGACCATCGTTCGTCATACCCGTCCAGCAGGGGCTCGTAAGAATTCGTCTCGGCTGACGCGTCAGATCGTAGAAGGTCGACGAGACGCCCCTAGTGGGCTCCGCAATATCGACAAGCGGTAGGCCAACATGATGCTCCTCGTTATGGAAGCCCTGATAGCATACCTCGCCGTTTGCTTCTGGCGCACACATCAACAAGGTGTTGCATGCGTCAAGCACATCTTCCAGACTTGGATACCGCTTGCCACCCCATTCCACACACCGCATATGCCTCGCATCCGGCATCGGCATGACAGGATTATCAAGCATCTGGTCGTACTGCTTCTTGATCGGAATGTTCACACCGACCGCAGACACACCATCCTCGCGAGCCTTCGGACCAAACGAAATGAACTTGTTATACAAGTTCGCGTAATCTCGCTCGACCACTCGTACGTGCGGGAATGACTTGCCGGGCACCGGCTTGCACTCACCTTCAGCCCAGTCGAGAATCTCCGGCTGAGCCAGCTCATCAGGCGTATCGTGCATGAGCGGCTGAACAACCACGTCCTTAACCGGCTTCGAGAACGCCAGCGGAGCCAATTCACTGACCTTTTTAGAGATCAGCTTGAAGATCTCCCAGTCCGTCTTCGACTCCCACACCGGCGGAACCGCTTGCCCGAGTACGTGCAAGAACGAGTGCAAGTCCGTCGTATTAAGGTCGTTCTTCTCATACCAGAAGGCAGTCGGAAGCACGATGTCAGAATAAAGTGACGTCGTGTTCATACGGAAGTTAAGATCGACAACCAAATCGTACTTTCCGCGTGGCGCCACGTCACGGTACTTCACCGTATGCGTTTTGCCCTTAGCACGGTCCTCGGCAATCGAGTTATCGTGAGCTCCGAGATAATGCCGCAAGAAGAACTCGTGACCTTTAGCGCTCGACTGGATCGCGTTACCGCGCCAGATGAACCACATCCGAGGCCAACTCTCGTCAGCATCCGGATCATCGATCGCGAAGTTCACCTTCTTACTGGCGACCTGATCGACGACGTGTGTGACGATATCCTCCGTGCTCTTCGCACCCGCACGCTCGGCTTCAGCTGCCAATTCGATTGGGTTACGGTTGAAGTGCGGCGTGAATGGCATCCAGCCAGAACGTACCGACTTCGCCTCCAGGTCTATCGCATGACCCTTAGCCCATCGCGGATTCGGCGCAGTCAAGCCGTACTCCGTAAACTCCTGCTCGTAACGCCACTGACAGCTATGAGCATAGTGCCAAGTCGACGACTGCACGACCCGCGGCGGCTTGGTCCAGTCGAGCGCCATCGCAATCGTATTCCAGGGCGCAACGGGAGCAAGTTTTTCTTGACCAACGTAGTGGTTGATACCGCCACCGTTGACACCGCAGCAACCACACAGGATCAAGGCGACTGTCGCAGATCGGTAACAGAGGTTATTGTAGTACCAGTGATTGGCGCTGGCACCCACGATAACCATGGACTTGCCGTTCGTGAGCTCTGCGTTAGTCGCAAACTCCCGCGCAAACCTTATCGCCGTCTCACGGCCGATGCCGGTGTGACGCTCCTGCCAAGCTGGCGTATAAGGCGCATCCTCATCGTCGTAGCTGGTTGCAAACGAGCCTTCCAGACCACGGCTATGGCCGAACTGAGACATCATGATGTCAAAGCCGGTCGCAACGAGTACTTCGCCCTTGTCCGTAGCGATGCGCTTAACCGGAACGCCGCGCGAAACAACGCTACCGTTCACGAAATCGTCAAACCCAACCTGCACCACACCATCGGATTGATCGATAAAGCTCAAAATCGGATCGATCGGACTGTTATCCAACGTGTCTTCAGCAGACAGATTCCACTTACCATGCGTAGAACCCCAACGGTCACCGACCTGACCCTTGAACGCACGAGGCTCACCGGTGCCGGCATCAAGCACCAGCATCTTCCAGTCGCCGTTCTCGACGTCCTGATAGCGCGCAACACGCTTAGCGCGCAACAACCGGCCCGTCTTGTACGTGTTCCCATTGGGCTCCAGTTCGACAAGGAACGGAAGGTCAGTGTAGCGCTTCACATAATCGATGAAGTACGGAACCTGACGGTCGATATAGTACTCCTTGAGGATAACGTGATTAGCAGCCATCCAAAGAGCAGTATCCTGACCCGCCTGAAGCGGAATCCACTCGTCGCAATAC
Organism: Nitrobacter sp. TKz-YC02; assembly: GCF_049852135.1. Taxonomy (NCBI): domain Bacteria; kingdom Pseudomonadati; phylum Pseudomonadota; class Alphaproteobacteria; order Hyphomicrobiales; family Nitrobacteraceae; genus Nitrobacter; species Nitrobacter sp. TKz-YC02. Next base: position 1,049,709 of record NZ_CP180728.1, on the reverse strand, counting down.
TTAGCGATCTGACTGAAGTCCGGCGAGAGAACCACAAATTTGGTACCCTCGGTCCGCGCCTCTGCAATGAAGTGCACGTCAGGGGTACGCGTCATGTTCATGTTCGCAGCCATCGAAACAATGAACTTACTGTTGTACCAGTCTGCGCTTTCGCACACGTCGGTCTGATCGCCCCAAATCTCCGGGAACGACGTCGGCAAGTCGGCATACCAGTCGTAAAAGCTCATGTTTACGCCGCCGAAAAGCTGAAGGAAGCGCGATCCCGCAGCATACGACAACATCGACATGGCCGGAATGGGCGAGAAACCCATCACCCTATCCGGACCCCACTTACGGGCCGTATATAGGGCAGCCGCAGCAATCAGCTCGACCAGCTCCACCCACTTGGCACGGCGGAAGCCACCCTTGCCGCGCGCCTTCTGAATGCGAAGCCGCTTTTGTTCGTCTCCAACCAGGGAGGCCCAAGCCTGCACCGGATCAGGATGCGACGCCTTGGCTTCTTTCCAAAGGTCGTAAAGCGGACCGCGGATATATGGGTACTTCACCCGGATCGGGCTGTAGACATACCAGGACGCAGAGATACCACGCTGGCATCCACGCGGCTCGTAGGGCGGCAGACTGCGCTCTAGAAGCGGATAGTCAGTCTGCTGCATTTCCCAGGTGATGATTCCGTCTTTGACGTAGATCGCCCAAGAGCAGCCACCGGTACAGTTAACGCCATGCGTACTGCGGAAGACGTTATCATGAGACCAACGGTTGCGGTAAAACTCTTCCCACTTGCGCTCCCGGGGATTAACGAGGTCAAGTATCCAGCTCATCAGTGTCTCCTCGGTGCGTTCGTCCGGCCGCGAGGCCTATTACTATTACCGTCAGTTCCCTTAAACCTTCCGATCCAACCGTCGGAGTACATACCCGTAAACCAACCGCCGTGGTAGGGACCCGTGCTTCGTCCGGTCGTAGGCGTAGCCATCATCGGCCGCCGTACACCAAACTTCAGGCGATTCCGCCATCTGAAACCAGCAATCAACAACAGAATCACAGCACCCAAGCCAGTCAACCCCGCCAGCTGCCAGATTGCCGAAGCCGTACGTACGGCCAACCCTTCCTGAGCAAGGAAGGCAGCAACGTCTGCCCGCTCCTGCGGAGTCGGCGGTTGCTTCGTCCAAACTGCTTTCATGGTAGGTGTAGGCAGACCAGCCAGCCAGGACGACAGTCCGCTAGCTCCACCAAGTCGCTTTGCCACAGTGGTCAAATCAGGAGCAAGCGCTCCACCGCCGAAAGCTCCAAGGCCGCCGGTGCTGTGACACGCCATACAAGGGGGACCGCCATTAGCGAAGCGATCATTACCGGTGAACAGATCCTTGCCCTTTTCGGCATCACCCTTGAGGGCCGGTGCCGCAGCAGCTGAGGATCCTCCACCTCCACCCGTCTCCAGGAAAGCAATGATGTTGTCGACCTCAGCAGTTGACAACCCCAGATTGGGCATCTCCATGCCGTTATATTTAGCGAGCAGCTCGACCGCGACCGGATCTTTCTTAGCGATCATCGCGTCCGGCTTAGAGATCCACTCATGCAGCCATTCGGCAGGACGCTTTTTCGTAACGTCTTTCAGGTCGGGACCGACAAGATCCCCCCCGCCTATGCTGTGACATGCACTGCATGTCTTATCGTCGAATAATTTCTTACCGGCCGCTGCATCGGCTGCGTTAGCCACTGTCGGCAACGCTGCCCATATGGCTGTCGTAGCTAGCGCAACAACGGGCATAAATCGCCACGACGCTAGGGGCTTTTTGCTCATGATCCCTCGTCCTCAGATCCATATGATCGGGCGGGCATTAAGTTTTGTTAGATAACAGACGTTTCCCGCTCGTGACCCGTCGTTCTCAGACCCACATGATCGGCGACGGTAGGTTTATGCTAGACTAGAATCGTTAGAAAGCGCAAGGGCGTTGATCCTCAAAATGAGCATTTTTTTCGTCCTACGGAAGCAGTGTTGGAGAACGCGACCAACTATCTTTTTTCCGATTCAATGACGCAGTGCACCCTCAGATTACGCTTCCTCTTCAGCTAGCAAGCCCATCTACAATGAACAGATATAATGAACAAACCTCCTACGAGGAGAGGCGCCAGACTCAATATTCGGCAAGCAGGCTGGCGGTTGTCAGCGATCTCGTAAGAAGCTGTTTGCTCCAGCGCTCAACCGCTTGCACACAGGTTCATTTTGTCGCGGCCCGTGGGGACGGTGGCCGAAGCATGAACCAGCTTCCCGGTACCTGATTGTCGTGACGAGACGAAGACCGTTCGTTAAAGGCAGCCCAAGCACCAAGGTCACCCAAGTCCGACCTCACTGCGACGACTGTCCAGCAATCCGTATTCAGTCTGAATTACATTGAAGCCCGGCACGGAATCCTCGATCATGCGTCGGAATGTCCCTCCCCACGACCTAGGAGATTATCATGGCTAAGTCGCGCTTGCCCGCGTTCCTGCAGGACCATCCGGGTCTTGGCAGTCTTGGCAACGTGGAAGTGCCGCGACTGAAGCTGCTTCAGGCTTCATCGCCCGAACTTGCCCAAGCCGAGAACGCAAAAGAAGGCGAGTTCTGGCACAGCCTGCTGGGCCGCAGCATCGGATCGTCCATTCGCATCTGCCCGGTTTTTATCAACTGGTGCTTCATTTTATGGCGTCCGCGGGAAGCCGGCGGCGGAATTCTTGCGCGTGCGGACGATAGCAAACATTGGACTCCCGCCGATGCTGAATTTACGGTCAAGCTCAAAAGTGGCGATGAAGTCACGTGGAGAACTGGCCGCACGGTGACGGCATCGGGTCTGAATAAACGGGGCAGCTATAATCCGAACGATCCCAATTCACCGCCTGCAGCCACGCGCTTGTATTCGGTCGTATGTTCGTTTCCGGATCACCAAAATTGGCCGCCCGCGGTGGTGAATTTGCAGCGAACGTCCGAGAAGGCGGCGACCAAGCTGATCGATCAATTGAAAGTCCTTCGAGCGCCGTCTTTTGGAGTCATTTTGGAGATGGCCTCCGTTAAAGAAGAGTCTCCATCCGGAGAGTTCTATAACTACGCGTTCGAGCTTTATGGGCCGGTGGAAGACAAACCGTTCTACGAGGAAAACTCCAGGCAATACCGTTTTTTCATCGAGCACGGACTCAAGGTGAAAGACCTGGAGGGCGCGCAAGATGACTAGCTTGACGAGATCGTACCAACTTTGATGCGCTCGTGAAGGGATCGTTCCAGATCGAGCCCGCTTTACCGGTGTCTTCCGACAGGCATGAATGCGCCGATCGCGCGTATGATTTGGCGCAAACGTGGGTTCCATAGAAACACAAGTGCACGTGGATCAGGCAAGCCGGCGCTCAGCCTTCGGGCGGTTACGGGACATCGCTTTTGCACCTGGAGAACGGATGCTCTCCGGTTTCTCGGGTTTGGACAGGTCGCGATGGCCGATCCTGTGGATTGTCTGCTTCTTCCTGGTCCAGGCTGTGCCTGCCACGGTTATCCGCGCTGCCAACCTTGAGGAAGGACGCATTATCGCCATCGCACGCGGGGCCTTGGAAGCAGGTCATGGGCTGACCCCCTTCGTCTACGGCGAACGGTTCGCGGAGCGACCGGTTTTATTATCCTGGATAGCTGCACTCTTTGGCGAAACAACTGACGGCGTCACGCTATGGTCGCTGCGCATCCCCCACCTTTGCTTCTTCCTCGCCGGGGCGTTGCTGATCTACAGTTTGCTCAGATCTGTTGCTGGCAAGAGTGCCGCGATTTTCGGCGCACTTTGCTGGATCAGCATGCCCGTTGTCGCGCCAAAATTCATCAATGCCGAACCTGACATCGTTCTCTCGGTCTTGCTGTTCGGCGCGTTTTACGTGTGGTGGCAGGGAACTCGTGATGAGGGACTAACCACCGGACGATGGCTCTGTATCAGTATGTTGATCGCACTTGCCGGCCTGACGAAGGGGCCGCAGGAAGTTGCTTATTTCACTCTTGGCGTTGGCGCTTACATCGTTTTGAAGCAGCGCGATCAGATTCCAGCATTTGTCGCGGCGAACATCGGTGCCGGATTAGTCATTGGGGCCTGGTATGGCCTCGTTTATAAGCCAGGTGATGTCGGTACCTGGGAAGCCCATTCGCGTCTGACGCAGACGACTACCGGCCTGACGACGATTCTCGGACATGTGGATTTTGCCAAGAGCCTGGCTGTTGAGTTCCTGCCGGGCTCCATCCTGATAGGCCCTGCAATCATGATCGCCGTCCGCAGATGGCGAGATAATACTCAGCATGACCTGCTGCTTGCCGCGGTCCTTTACTCTGTCGCTTGCACCCTCGTTCTCCTGGTCTGGCCGGGCAAAGTGGCTGCACGCTATGCGATGCCAGGAACCATGACGTTAGCAGTGATTTGTGGGCTGATGTTTGAGAACTGGCGCCACAGCCATCCCAGGGTCATCGTGTCTGCACTGGTCGTGACCTGTATGATTTTTGGCGGGCTGCTGGTTAGAGGCTGGATGGTGATGCCCATCGCTCCGCACCTCTTTCAGGAGAGCCGTCTGGCGGGCCAGGCGATCGCTGCCGCCCTTCAGGAGCGACCTCTCTACATAGCAAGCGGAGATTCGACTGATCACAACATGCTGGTTTACGTGAGAGAACCAATAAGCGCAGTCGCGTTAGACGATCTGGCTAAACTGACCACCTCGGCCATCGCAGTTTTACGTCCCGAGCATCAGCGCGCCGTGCTTCAGATGAGGCCTGAGTTGCAGTTTGTCGAAAAGGGTAATGTCGTCTCCGGTAAAACTCGCTACAACATCGTCGAGATCATCCCTCCAGGATGAACCATGCAGATTTCACGAGCGGTTGCGATCATGTCAGTCTCTGGTCCGACACACTGTCCGCGGCGGCAGTCACGTCTGCCCAAATTCGGACCTTCGTCGGCTACCATCCGTTGTCAGACGGACGGCGGGGCGTAGGCGCAACCTGCTTTCGACCTCCAGCGCAGACAAACAACGACATGATGATAATTCATCAGTATTTTCAAAGCCTTGTATAGCTACTGCGGTCAACCCAGCGATCCCCCCCTGCGATTTCAATTGACCTCGTGGCCCTACTCAGTACTCTCGAAAGACTTGAGTATGCACCGTCTGATTTTGTCACGGACCGCGGCAGCCTCTCCCTGTCCGAAGACCAATTGATATGCTCGGTAAGCTGACGATTGACGCCCTGCCGTTTTATAGCGGCGTCGCCATGGCAGGAGCGCTGACCGTCGTGTGCGGCGCACTGGGCGTGATCGCAATCATCACGCGGCTCGGTCGATGGCGCTTTCTGTGGTCTGAATGGCTGACGAGCCTCGATCACAAGAAGATCGGCATCATGTACGTGATTCTGGCGCTGATCATGTTGGTGCGCGGCGTCGTTGACGCACTGATGATACGCACCCAGCAAGCATTTGCATTCGAACCGCACGGCTATCTGCCGCCGGACCATTTCAATCAGATCTTCACGTCCCATGCCACCATCATGATGTTCTTCGTGGCGATGCCGTTTGTGCTTGGTCTGTTCAGCATTGTTATTCCGCAACAAATCGGTGCGCGCCGGGTGGCGTTTCCGTTCATGAATTCGGCGGGCCTGTGGCTGACAGTATCCGGCGCGACATTGGTGATGATCTCGCTCGTCGTCGGCAGGTTCTCCACCGCCTATTGGACCGCGTACCCGCCCCAATCGGGAATGCAGTTCAGTCCGGACGTCGGCGTCGATTACTGGATCTGGGCAGTCTTGCTCAGCAGCGTCGGCTCAATACTGGCGGGAATCAGTTTTCTCGTCACGATCGTCAAACGGCGCGCGCCAGGGATGCGATTGATGATGATGCCGCTGTTCACCTGGACGGCGCTATGCACCAGCATACTGATCATCTTTGCCTATCCATCCCTGATTGTTGCCGCTGCGCTGCTTGGTCTCGATCGTCATCTCGGCACGCAATTTTTCGCTGGCAGCGACGGCGTCGCGAACTATGTCAGCCTGTTCTGGATCTGGGGACATCCACACGTCTACATCCTGATTTTGCCGGCTTGCGGCATCTATTCGGAAGTGGTGGCAACATTCTCGGGAAGGCGATTGTTCGGCTATGCGCCGCTTGTCTATTCCATCATCGCCATCACCGGACTGTCGTTAGTCGTCTGGCTGCACCATTTCTATACAATCGGCTCTGGCGCCGACGTGAACGCCTTCTTTGGCCGCGCGGCTCCGCTCATTGCCGTGCCCACTATCACGACAATCGTCTGCTGGTCGCTCACGATCTATCGCGGCCAGGTAAAATTCTCGGTGCCGATGCTTTTTACGCTCGGGTTTATCGTCACGTTCCTCGTAGGCGGTATCACGGGCTTTTTGTTCGCGGTGATACCGCCTAGCATCCACGACACCACGTTCCGAGTGGCGCATTTCCACAACCTGCTGATCCCCGGCGCGTTGTTCGGCTATTTCGCTGGCTATCAATACTGGTTCCCAAAGGCGTTCGGCTTTCGTCTCGAGGAAAAGTGGGGCAGACGGGCCTTCTGGTGCTGGATCGTCGGCTTCTGTCTGGCCTTCATGCCGCTGTACATTCTCGGCTTTATGGGAATGCCGCAGCGCCTCAATCGCAGCGACGTCGCCGATTGGCAGCCATATCTTATCGTCGCCCAGGCCGGCGTCATCTTCATCGTATGCGGCGTCGCCTTCCTGGCCATCCAGATCGGCGTCAGCATTCGTGACCGCAAAGCGCTTGCTGCCTCAAGCGACGATCCATGGAACGGCCGGACACTCGAATGGGCGACCGCCTCCCCGCCAGCGACCTACAACTTCGCCGCTGTGCCGCACGTGGAGGGCATCGATCCGTGGTGGACTCTGAAGCAGGCGGGAACTTTGGACCACAGGTCCGCGCGCTTTCATGACATCATCATGCCCGGCAAGAGCACCGCGGGAATCATGCTTGGCGCGATGTCGTTCGTGTTCGCCTTTGCAATGATCTGGCAAATCTGGTGGCTGGCCGCCGCTGGCGGGCTAGGCATTTTTGCCGTGGTACTCTCGCAGACGTTCCATGATCATGCCGGCCAACGTATCCCCGCGAGCGAAGTCGAGGCGATCGAAAGCCGGCGCGGCGTCTCGCCTGCACTCGGACGTGAGGCGCGGACGTGACAGATGCCGTCATCACCGCCGATCATGGCGATGAAACCAATGCCGAATCAGCCCAACGCGCTATCGCGGAGAAGACCTACGGCTTCTGGCTCTGGCTAATGAGTGATGCGATTATCTTCGCGCTGCTGTTCGCGATCTTTGTTGCGATGGCGCGAAATACCGCAGACGGATCGACCCACACGTTATTCCTGCTTCCCCGCATCTTCGCGGAAACCATGCTCCTGCTGGCGAGCAGTGCGACCTTCGGCTTCGCCAGCGTTGCGATATCAGCCGGGCAACGCAGGCGCGCGATCGTCTGGCTGGGGATGACCTTTATTTTCGGGCTCAGCTTCGTCGTCATGGAGATCTCGGAGCTTTATGGCATGGCCATCGCCAATGCCGGCCCGTGGCAAAGTGGCTTTCTTTCTGGTTTTTTCGCCTTGATCGGCACCCACGGAGCCCACGTCAGCTTCGGCCTGGTTTGGATTGTCTTGCTGGGATGCGAAATCGCATTGCGCGGACTCACCCCCATCGCCGCCTCGCGCCTCTACCGCCTGGGCCTGTTCTGGCATTTCCTCGTTATCGTCTGGATCAACATCTTCTCATTCATTTACCTGCCCAGGCTTCTCTAGCATGGCAGCAGCGCCGCAATCGTCCGAAAGGTCAAGCGTTTACGTCGCGGGGGGTGTCTCGATGAGATCGTACCTCGTCGGCGTCGTTCTAGCGTCGATGCTGACCGCGATTCCATTCGGCTTCGTCGCCACCCGCACGTTGCCTCCGACACAAACTTTGGTCGTCATCGCCATCGCTGCGGTTGCGCAGGTCGTTGTCCACTTGCGGTACTTCCTGCATCTCGACTTGAAATCATCGTCGCAAGACAAACTGATCGCGCTCTGCTTCGCCGCTATCGTGCTCTTTGTCCTAGTCGGCGGTACGATTTGGATCATGTTGATCGGTTCCCGCACTGCGTAGTCGGTGGTGCCACCGCGATATCTTAAAGACCCGCAAAACTGACGGCGATCGGAGCGCGGCCACCCTGATTGCATCCGCGATCACCAGCGATACACAGACAGGGTCAAGAATCGAAGGGTATTGGCCAGCTTGCCAGCGCTCGAACCCTGGCCCTCGGTGTTGTCGAGTGTCGGTCAGTTAGGACAACATTCGGATCACAGCCGCTCCTCTTGCTGACCTGTAGCTCCGACATGGTTGAACAAGCCCTTCCGGGTAGCCCCACTTGGAAGGGCATGCGGGCAGCACGTTTTGAAACGCAGAGCCGGCGACGGAACGAAGCGACATCGTGTCTGCTAATGGGGAGACACCCGAGGTCGATACGCATTGGTCGATACGCATTGAAACGCTTACTGTTGGAGCCCGAGACGCTTTATCGACCGCGCTTGCGGTTTGGGCGAGCCGACATCGCTCAACAAATTCCACAAGAACTCGCAACTCTCCTACCAAAACAATCAGTTGCGTCGGTCAAAAGCCGCCGAAGCGATCCGAATCGGTCCAGCACATCACCGAGATGTTTGCAGAGATCATCACGCCGACGACACATGAACGGTAAGGCATCCGTGGCGATTCGGGGAGAAATTGCGAGCTAAGTCGAGCGGTGCTGGCTGCGCCACCAAAAGCCGAAAGTGAAAAACACAGCTGCCGCGAGACCGAACCAGGTGATGGCGTATTGAAGGTGATCATCTTTCAAATGCACATCGAGCGGGCCAGGCTTCGGAACGCCGCTCGCAGGCGCCGGCGTCTCAAGGTCGATGTAAAACGGCGCGACGTTTCCCCAACCGAGAGCCTGTGCCATCGCGCCTATGTCGCGCGAGAACCACAGCCGCTTGTCGCGACTGGCAGACGCAGTCAGGGCGCCAGCTTCTTCCGGAAAGCGGAGATAACCCGTCATCACCACGGGCTGTCCCGTCACCAACGATTTCACGGCACGATCCTGCTGGTTGCGATCCTGCGTGGTGTTCTGCACGAAGCCCGTATTAACAACGACTACGCTCCCGTCAGCCAGTCGCGCGGGCAGAAATGCCCACGTGCCAAGCCCAACATCCGGGCGCACAGCCGAGCCGGAGCTGTAAACCATTGCGTCGGGTCGCGCTTCGTAGGTCGCCGAAAAACTCACCCGGCGAAATTCATCCCTGGCCGACGATAATGTCGCCCAGTCTGCCGGCGGGTACAAAGCGATGGGCGCGGTGGTCAATCGCTCAGTGAGCGCTGCTATCAGCGTGTGCTTTTCGGCCCCGCGCCGCAACTGCCAGACGCCAAGACCGACGAGCACGACGACCATGACCAGCGCAACGAGGCCGAGGCCGAGACCGGCGCTGCTACCGCGACGGCGGGAGGGTTTCATGGACGATTACGAGGGACTACGCGTCCCTCAGCAGCCTTGTGATGGAACTGGAGGCTGATCAGGAGCGATTTCATTGCGCGCAAGGGCCACAGGGTCACAGCGAGGACGAGCGGGATCCAGAGAGCTGCATGGATCCAGAGGGATGGCTGATACTTGACTTCGACGACGAGTGCGGCGGCGACGACGATGAATCCCGCGATGAGGATGATGAACACGGCGGGTCCGTCGCCGGCGTCGATGAAGGAATAATCCTGCTCGCAAGCCTCGCAGGAGGGCCGCAGGGTCAGGAATCCGGAGAAGAGTTTTCCCTTGCCGCAGCGCGGGCATTTGCAGGCGAGCCCGCGCAGGATGGTCTGGGACAATGTCGGTCGAGCGAGATTGGACATCAGCGTTTCTTCCGAAAGAGAAAAGGGCGGCCCGGCGGCCGCCCTTGTCTTGATGGTGTTGAGCGGGCTGGTCCCGGTCAGTGCGCGGCGTGCGCCATGGCCGCGGCGCCGTTGCCCCAGACATAGATGCAGACGAACAGGAACAGCCACACCACGTCGACGAAATGCCAGTACCAGGCGGCGAATTCGAAGCCGAGGTGCTGGGAGGGCGTGAAGTGTCCCGCATTGGCGCGGAACAGGCAGACGATCAGGAAGATGGTGCCGACCAGCACATGGAAGCCGTGGAAGCCGGTCGCCATGAAGAAGGTGGCGCCGTAGACGTTGCCGGCGAAGCTGAAGGCGGCGTGATGATACTCATAGGCCTGCACGCAAGTGAAGACGGCGCCGAGCGCGATGGTCAGGATCAACCCCCACTTCAACCCCTTGCGGTCGCCATTGAGCAGGGCATGGTGCGCCCAGGTCACGGTGGTGCCCGAGGTCAGAAGGATCAGGGTGTTGAGCAACGGCAGGTGCCAGGGATCGAAGGTCTGGATGCCCTTGGGCGGCCAGACACCGCCGAACAGCGCGTCGCGCGTCATATGCACGGGATCGCCCGGGAACAGCGCGGAGTTGAAGAAGGCCCAGAACCAGGCGACGAAGAACATCACCTCGGAGCAGATGAACAGGATCATGCCGTAGCGATGGCTGATCTGCACCACGCGGGTGTGATCGCCCTTGTGCTCGGCTTCGCGGATCACATCCGCCCACCAGCTCGCCATGGTGTAGAGCACGCCGATCAGGCCGATGCCGAAAATGATCGGCGCGGCCGCGGTCAGATGATGCATCCACAGGATCGCGCCGACGGCCATGATGAAAGCCGCGGTCGCGCCTACGATCGGCCACGGACTCGGGTCGACCAGGTGGTAATCGTGCTTGACTTGCGCCGTAGCCATTGCGGTCTCTCTCCGTTAGCGGTGCCGGCGGTATTGGGCACCTATTGATCTCAAAACAAAACGCGTCGGTAACAAAACGCGTCGGCCCTCAAAGCTCAGATGCTTCCCCCTGGCCTGTCCGGCTCGTTGGCCGCCACCGGCTTGGGCGCGGCCTTCTTCACCGGAAAGAAGGTATAGGACAGGGTGATGGTATTGACGCCGTCGTTCTCGCTGTCGGCGGCGAAGGCCTGATCGACATAGAAGACAACGGCCATCTCCCGCTTCTCACCGGGCGCCAGGGTTTGCTCGGTGAAACAGAAGCAGTTGATCTTGGTGAAATAGGATCCGACTGTCAGCGGCGTGACGTTATAGGCCGCCTGCCCCATGGTGGTCGCCGCCACCTCGTTGGTGATGGTGTAATGGACGGTGGTGACCTCGCCGACCCGGACCTTTATCTCGGTCTGTTCCGGCTCGAACTTCCAGGGCAGCCCGCCGGAGACGTTGGAGTCGAAGCGTACGGCCACCGTGCGCGCCAGTGGCTTGGACTGGGGGGCCTCCCCCGCCACCTGCGTCGTTCCGTTGAAGCCGGTGACGCGGCAGAACCAGTCGTAGAACGGCACCGACGCATAGGCGGCGCCGACCATCAGGGCGACCACCAGGCCGCAGGCGGCGCCAACCTTCACGTCGTGGCCAACGCGCGGCGTCGCCTTCGGCCGGACCGAGGCTGCGGTAGCGGGTTGCTGCGAGTGCTGCGGCGCGTCCGTCATCTCAAATCACATCGGACGGACGAGAACGCCCGGCCCCTTGATGAAGGTGACCGCGAAAAACAGCAGGACCATGAGCCCAAGCGCCCAGGCGATCGCGATCGACCGCTCGCGCCGGCGCTTCTTCTGGGCCTCGGTGAGAACGATCCCGTCTCCGTCCGGCTTGTTTTCGTTGTCCATCGGTCCATGCGCCCTCTACCAGATCAACGGCGCGACGGCCTTCGCAACCACATCGAGCAGCAGAACGGCAAACAGCGCGAACAGATAGAGGATCGAAAAGGCGAACAACCGCCGTGTGGCGCGTAGCGCCGTGCTGCCGGTGCGATGGCGATAGACATTGATCGCGAACACCAGCATGCCGGCGCCGAGGATCAGCGAAGTGACGCCATAAATCCAATCGAAGTAGCCGAGCGGCCAGGGCGCGGCGGCGACCGCCACCAGCACGATGGTATAGAGCAGGATCTGCAGCCGGGTCGCATCCGGACCGGCAACCACCGGCAACATCGGCACGCCGGCGCGGGTGTAGTCGTCGTTGCGGAACAGCGCCAGCGCCCAAAAATGCGGCGGCGTCCAGAAGAAGATGATCAGGAACAGAAGCAGCGGCTCCACCGACAGCGACCCCGTCGCAGCCGCCCACGCCACCACCGGCGGCAGCGCACCGGCGGCGCCGCCAATCACGATGTTCTGCGCGGTCCGCCGCTTCAGCCCCATCGTGTAGATCACAACATAAAAGAAGATCGTGAAGGCGAGCAGGCCCCCGGCATACCAGTTGACCAGAGCGCCGAGCGTCATCACCGAGAAGAACGACAGCGTGAGGCCGAACCCCATCGCCTCGCCGCGAGTGATGCGGCCGCGCGGGATCGGCCGGTTGGCCGTGCGCGACATCAGCACGTCGATATCACCTTCCAGCGCCATGTTCAGCGCGCCAGAGGCGCCGGCTCCGACCGCGATGCAAAGGATCGAGATGAAGCCCAGGATCGGGTGAACATGGCCCGGCGCGATCATCAGTCCGACCAGCGCGGTGAAGATCACGAGCGACATCACCCGTGGCTTCAGCAGCGCGAAGTAATCGGCGACACTCGCCTCCGAGATCCGGGGCGGCAGTTCAACAGCTTTTTGATCAACAACCGACACGATACACCCGCTTGTTGGGTGCGCGGCGCGTCGAGCGCGCCGCGCACAATCACATTACTGCACCTTCGGCAGGGTGGAGAACTGGTGGAACGGCGGCGGTGACGACAGCGTCCATTCCAGCGTGGTTGCACCCTCGCCCCACGGATTGTCCGCCGCCTGCTCCTTGCGAGCGAAGGCGTCGACCAAGCCGTAAAGGAAGACCACAGCGCCAAACCCAGCGATAAAGGCACCGTAGGACGAGATCTCGTTCCAGCCCGCGAACGCATCCGGATAGTCGACCGAGCGCCGCATCATGCCCTGCAGCCCGAGGAAGTGCTGCGGGAAGAACAGGACGTTGGCACCGATGAACATCAGCCAGAAGTGCAGCTTGGCGATGGTCTCGTTGTACATGTAGCCGGAGATCTTCGGGAACCAGTAGTACCAGCCCGCGAAGATCGAGAACACCGCGGCAATGCCCATCACGTAGTGGAAGTGCGCGATGACGTAGTAGGTCTCCTGCATCACCCGGTCGACGCCCGCATTGGCCAGCACCACGCCGGTCACGCCGCCAACCGTGAACAGGAAGATGAAGCCGATCGCAAACAGCATCGGCGCCTTGAACTCGATCGAGCCGCCCCACATGGTGGCGATCCACGAGAACACCTTCACGCCGGTCGGCACCGCGATCACCATCGTGGCGGCGACGAAGTAAGCCTGCGCCGTCGACACCATGCCGACCGTGTACATGTGGTGCGCCCACACGACGAAGCCGATGCCGCCGATCGCGACCATCGCATAGGCCATGCCGAGATAGCCGAAGATCGGCTTCTTCGAGAACGTCGAGATCACATGGCTGATCATGCCGAAGCCCGGCAGAATCAGGATGTACACCTCGGGATGACCGAAGAACCAGAACAGATGCTGGAACAGCACCGGATCACCGCCGCCGTCGGCAGCGAAGAACGTGGTGCCGAAGTTACGGTCGGTCAAAAGCATGGTGATCGCGCCCGCCAGAACCGGCAGCGACAGCAAGAGCAGCCACACCGTCACCAGGATCGACCAGACGAACAGCGGCATCTTGTGCAAGGTCATGCCAGGTGCGCGCATGTTGAAGATCGTGGTGATGAAGTTGATCGCGCCCAAAATCGAGGAGGCGCCGGCCAGATGCACCGCGAGGATCACGAAATCCACCGACGGTCCGGGATGACCGCTCGTCGACAGCGGCGCATACAGCGTCCAGCCCGTGCCCGCGCCCGCCGCGCCCGGCTCACCTTCCACGAACGTGGAGGTCAGCAACAGCGCAAACGCCGCTGGCAGCAGCCAGAACGAGATGTTGTTCATGCGCGGAAACGCCATGTCGGGCGCCCCGATCATCAACGGCACGAACCAGTTGCCGAAGCCGCCGATCATCGCAGGCATCACCATGAAGAAGATCATGATCAGGCCGTGCGAGGTCACAAAGACGTTGTAGGTATGCGCAGGATCAAAAACCTGCACGCCGGGATACATCAGTTCCGCCCGGATGCCCATCGACATCAGGCCGCCGATGATCCCCGCGACGATGGCGAACACCAGGTACATAGTCCCGATGTCCTTGTGATTGGTCGAATACGCAAAGCGCCGCCACCCTGTCGGGTGGTGCGCATGGTCGCCATGATCGTCATGGCCGTGGTCGTGAGCATGTGCTGCGGTTGTTGCCATTGTCTAATCCTGTCTTTCGTCCCTTGAAGTCCTTCGAACGAACCTTGGCGATGTCCCTTGGGGCGACGTCCCTTTAGCGGTTGTCGCCCCGTCGAAATCGCCCAACGCGACGCCTAGCGCATCACGTCGGCAGCTGACGCCACCGCGTTCGCCGGGTTCGAGGCAAACTTCTTCTTCGCGGTTTCAATCCAGGCCGCAAAATCCTGCTCGCTCACCACACGAACCGCAATCGGCATGAAGGCGTGATCCCGCCCGCACAGTTCCGAGCACTGGCCGTAGAACACGCCCGTCTTGGTGGCCTTGAACCAGGTCTCGTTGAGACGGCCCGGGATCGCGTCCACCTTGATGCCGAACGCCGGAACGCCAAACGAATGAATGACATCGGCCCCGGTCACCTGAACCCGGACGACCTTGTTCACGGGAACAACCAGCTCGTTGTCCACCGCAAGCATCCGCGGCTGCTTCTCATGCGCCATCAGCGAGTCAAACTCGAACTTGCCGTTGTCCGGATACGCGTAGCTCCAGTACCACTGCTTGCCGACCGCCTTCACCGTCAGATCGGCCTTCGGAAGGTCAAGCTGCTGAAACAAAAGCCGGAACGACGGAACCGCAATGCCAACCAGGATCAAAACCGGAATGATCGTCCACGCAACCTCGATCATCGTGTTGTGGGTCGTCTTCGACGGAACCGGATTGGCCCGTGCGTTGAAACGCAACATCGCCACAACCAGCAGACCCGTCACAAACAGCGTGATCAGCGTGATAACAATCAGAAGCCCGCTATGCATGCTCGCGATGCTCTCCATGACAGGCGTCACACCCGTCTGAAGTCCATACGCCCACGGATGCGGCACACCCAGCTCCTCCGCCGATACCGCACCACTCGCGGCAAGCGCCGCTCCGCCAAACGCTAATCCCAGAAACCGGCGGCCAAACCGGCGGCCAGACTGGCCCATCGACATCTTCATGCCGCTCGCGCTCCTTGTCATAAACCCGCACAAGCACCTGACGGCCTTTGATACGGGCCTAACAAGCGCGTTACGTACCGGCCGTTTTCTTAAAGGAGTATATTTTAAGATGCAAGCGCCGTTCATGCTGCTGTGCGGCAACAACGAAAACGTTCCAATCGCGAGAACTGATTGCATCTTTGCGCAGTATCAAACGTCTCGCCGAGGTTTTTACGTCGATACGTCATCTCGATCGTACGATCAGCGACCGCAAATCTTCTTACTCTTTCTTGACCATGTGCTGAATTCTAATCATCGACGGTGCAAGCGGCGGCGTTGCTGAAACATTTACTGAAGCGCAAACGCGGCGCCTCGTCCCCTTGGAACTTGATCACAACTTGAACTTGATCAGACCTTCATGTCTCGTTCGCAAGCTTTCGTCCTGATTTCTCTCGTGTCTCTTGTCGCGACGCTCGATCTTGGAGCAATGTAAGATGACGATTTGTATGCAAGCCATAGCGACCGTCCGCAGCCGGTTCACAAACGAGGTGCGAATATCTCGCCGCGACATCGTCGCTGAAATCATCGTGCGTGAGGATCTTGCGGAGGCGCTGACCGGCATTGAGGAATGGTCGCATCTGATCATCCTGTTTTGGATGGATCAGCTCGTCGGCAAGTCTGTCCCACTAACTACGCACCCTCGGTATCGCACCGACCTGCCGGAAGTGGGTGTATTCTGCGCCCGCGGCCCGGAACGACCCAATCCGATTGGACTGGCCGTTGTCGAATTGCTGAAGCGCGACGAAAACATTCTGACCGTCAAGGCTCTGGACGCCTACGACGGCACTCCCGTGCTCGATATCAAACCCTATGATGCATTTGATGCCATCACCAAACTTCGGGCGCCGCAATGGTGGATGACTGCGACGGGCCGATTAACGCCGTGAGCGACACCTACTTTTCATGAGAACATCGCTCGGCACCCGCCCGGCGAATGTACTCTATGGCTCTATGGCATGGGCGATCAGCGCGACCGCGGGCCCGTCGGAGCCGACTGGCGCCATTGTCGCGACAAGCTAATGAGTCGCTCCCGGGAAATCGTCCCGCCGTGATAGACCGCACGCGACACGGCGTTCGCGCCGAGCACGGCATCACCAAATTCGTGCCTTCGCAAGAAGGGATGATGAGGCAGATAGATTTGCACCATTGCTCTGTATTTTCTCATGTCGGACGCCGAGAGCCTGACACGGCCGGCGCCCTCGAGCGGCTTCGACTCGATATGTTGTGCAAGGAGCGCCAGTTGCTCCTCTACATCATAAACCGCGTTCGGCAACGAGGACTCGCATTGATCTCTCATCCGATCCCGCAACTTGTCCTGTTCGCGGCACAGTATCTCGTACAGAACCGCCTCGACTACTCCCCATGCCTCGCGGCCACGGTTTGCTTTAAGGTTTCTGGCGACGGTTGTGAAATCGTCGATCACAGCTAGGATCGACCCTACCGCCGCAAGCAATGGCGCGTAGCCCGCGAATACCTTTCCTCTTCCGTCGTGCCACAGTTCGCCTGCCGACAAGCCAAGCGCAGCTTCGATCGCATCAAAGAAAGTCGTTATGAAATCCTCGGCGAGGCCCGGGTGCTCCAGATAGTGTGAGCCTGGCCTGGCGGCCGCCTTGGCATAAGCGTGGATAAGTTGCCGGGCACCCTCTTTGTCGTAGAACTCGACGTTCGCCGTGACGTGCTTAACTCCAGGCGCGGTACGTTCAAATTGCTGTCGCGCCAGCTCGATCGACTCGAACCTTCCCAACAGGACCAGTTTGGGCCTCGATGTAACACGTCGGTCCCTCTGCAATAATTCGACACTTGATCCGAGAAACTGCTCGATCCCGGTCTCGTTCGACAGCAATCTCCCTTCGTCAAGAGCGTCGACAATGACGGGAATCCGCCCCTCGTGAAACGCCGCTATCGGTTCGCTCTTATCAGCGGCCTCCAGATCGGCCAACAGGGCATGGAGCGATCCGGCGGAAACGGGCACCTTTGCCAGATCGAGGATCGGGATCTCGAGCTGCGCTGACAATTGTCTTGCCAGGGTACTCTTGCCGGTCGCTGCAGACGCCTCGATCAAAATGATCTCCTTCTCCAGAACCGCTCGATCGCCCTCCTCCGTTTCGAATCTCGGTGGCACGAACGGGGTCGGCGGCTCCGCGATGAAGAGAGATCCGGTCTGGTCAAGCTTCGGAAAATGGACGGGCCGGTTCAATGCATCAACGAGTACGCTCAGCGCGGTATCCGGCATCAGATGACCTCTTGGGATGAGGATGGCACGTTTACAATTGCAAACCTTCGGGTTCAATGAATAATCCGCTGCCGAAGGCTAACCCTGCGCAACACGCTCGACCCGGCCGTGGAATGCGCCTCCTCCTAAGTCGAGGGCTTGACGAAATAAACGGATGCAATTCGCTGAGGCATCACACCAAAACGATCACTCGTAGCGAATGAGGCGGCCAAGCGCCCGTTGTTGCTCCGCAATATGCGTTGTATGTCCGTCGCTGCCTCATTCCGGAGTGATTTACAGTAACGGTAATGGGTAAAACACGGGAACGAGCAAAACAGCGTAAAACGAACCCGACGGGATTGTACGCGGGCGCGAATTCATGTCATACTAGGCCATGCTTAAAGGTTGGAAGATTAGCACCGTGAGGCCGGGCAGAGGTGCCAGCGGGGCGTTACGCCGGGAATTCATCCTTGTCGCCATCGCCGACCAGGACGCGGCTGTCCGCGCGGTCAAGGAGACCCTCCCTGACGCGGAAATCAAGGTCGATTCAGAAGCCACTCCAGAGCTTCTTGCCGAATATCAGGTCATCGACGGCGAAATGGTTGTGCTCGCCGACTGAGTTGATCCGCGAAGGGCACGCTCGCATCCCCTCTTGTAAGCAGCGAATTGCAGAAGCCTGAGAATGCGACGCGAGGATAGTTCCGCGATCATAATGTTGTAGCTGACAGCCGATTTGGCGCTTTTGGATGGATCAGCCATAAGCGAACCGAGGTTTATGTTCGGCGTTTACGATACTTGTCGTTTTGGTTGCGAGACGGGTCCAAATGAGGTTCCGTAAGGTGCCGGGATCTCCAAAATTCTTCACGGCAGCTGAGAAAAATAGTTTCCCACGTCGATCGACGGCGCGCGCGGGAGCAATGCGCCCGGCCAGAGCCGGCGCTATTTCAAGCTACGTCCGCACCGAGGTGTCGATCGTCCTCATGGACAAGCCGTACTCGCCTGTGATTAAGGCTGATGTCGGAGCCGCAGAAACACCTGTCTTAGGGAGAAAATAGCCGATGCGATACCGCACCAACCAGGGACTGCTGATCGAGGCCGAAACGTCGGCCGGTGCAATCCGCCGCCTGCGCGAGTCGAGCTGGAACGAACAGAACCTCAGCGATGCGGCGTACATGGAAGCGGTTGCGGATCGCATGTTCCAGGAGGGTATCCACGTTTCAACGCTCAGCCCGGACATGTTCATTGCCGGGTTGTTGAGCGGCGGACTACTCACGCGCGAACCTGATGATACGCAGCCGGATGCGGCGAAGCAGGAGGGCGATCGCAAGTAGGAGCAGAATCGGCTGGCTCGCCAGGAAAACTGCTACGCCCTGACGGATATCCGTGGAGCCTCTTCTGCTTGCTATTGCGCAGACCCAACTCAAGCGCAGCACCAAGCCTAACTTCAGCGGAGCGCGAGATCCGGCAGCCCGCGCAAAATCAACGTCGGCGCTCAACGCAAGCGAAGGCCGCCAAACCAACGCGAGGGAACAATCCCTCGTGATGATTGATGCAAAGAGGCTGGGTGCCTATATAGGCCAACCAGCGGAGGAACAAAATGACTGACAAAATCCCGGTCACCGTGCTGACCGGCTATCTCGGCGCCGGTAAAACCACACTGCTCAACCGTATTCTTTCGGAAGAGCACGGAAGAAAATACGCCGTTATCGTCAACGAATTCGGGGAAATCGGCATCGATAACGACCTCGTCGTCGGCGCAGACGAGGAAGTGTTTGAGATGAACAACGGTTGCATCTGCTGCACCGTGCGCGGAGATCTCATGCGCATCCTGGCCGACCTGATGAAGCGGAATGGCAAATTCGACGCCATCATCGTCGAGACCACGGGCCTCGCCGATCCGGCGCCGGTGGCACAAACCTTTTTCGTCGATGAGAATGTCGGGAAGAAGACCAAGCTCGACGCGGTCGTGACCGTCACCGATGCAAAGTGGCTCAATGACCGGCTCAAGGACGCTCCGGAAGCCAAGAACCAGATTGCCTTCGCCGACGTGATCCTGATTAACAAGACAGATCTCGTTTCGCCCGACGAACTCAGCGAAATCGAAGCGCGCATCCGCGGCATCAATCCTTACGCGAAGTTGCACAGGACACAGCGAGCGCAGATCCCGCTCAACGAGATTCTAGAACGCAACGCCTTCGATCTCGACCGCATTCTTGATATCGAACCGACCTTCCTCGAAGGCAAGGACCATGATCATGATCACGATCATGACCATCATCATCATGACCATGATCACGACCATCATCATGACCATGGCCACGACCATCATGGCGGGCTCAAGCACTACCACGACGAGGAAATGCAATCGATTTCGCTCAAAACCGACAAGCCGCTCGACGCAGACAAGTTTTTTCCGTGGGTCGAGGATCTGGTGCAGAAGGAGGGCCCGAACATCTTGCGCAGCAAAGGCATTCTTTCCTTCAAGGATGAGGATCGACGCTTCGTATTCCAGGGCGTGCATATGATTCTCGACGGCGACCATCAACGGCCCTGGAAGGAGGACGAAAAGCGTCAAAGCCGGATCGTTTTCATCGGCCGCAACTTGCCCGAACAGATGATCACCGAAGGGTTCGAGAGCTGCGTCGCTTAAGCGAGACCCGGCCGCGTACTGTCACGATGAGAGGTGCGCGCCCCGGGCCGCACGTTGCGATGATTCTGGATCGATCGCCCCAAGAAACGCGATCGATCCCATTACTCTAGACCGGGATGCGGACGGTTAAACAGTAAAACACGTCCCTCATCCCGGCCCAGTTGCGGGCGTACGATTGTTGACGTCCTGTCTTAGCCGTGCCGACGATGCCTGGCGCTTAGACGACTTGCCGTTTTCTCACCGCGGATGCCGCAAGCGGCCGGAGTCGGAATACGCACCGGACGCAGTGGATCGATACCGGGAAGAGCGGCCGCAATTGACATCGAGCGAAGTCCTTCCAAGCCGAGAACCTGGCACCTCGCGAACAAGTTTGATGGCGCCGGCAAGGATTGAAAATCCCGAGGAGCCAATCACTGCGAATCCTCACTTGTTTTTCGTCCGCTGGTAAAGGTGCTCTGCGCGAAAGGCGGCCCGAGCGCCAGTGAAACGGGCTTGTAGGACGATGCTCAAGTAGAGGATTCAACGCTGTTGAATCAGGCTCTCCTGCGTGCGTTGCAGATCGCGACAACGGTCGACAGGGCTTGTGAGGATGTTGGTCCCGGGCGAGGGCAGCGCTGGCTTCAGCAGATCGCAAAAGCCGAAACAGACAATGAGCCAAGTATCCGCAAGGCTGCGCTTGTTACGGAGTCGTCGCGGGTTGCGTACGATTGCACGCGATGCAGCCACGCGCACCATGCAGCGCAAGCGTCGAGGCTCAATCAGAGCGCTGAACTACGCGAACCCTACTGATGTCTATTCGCCCTTCGGAAACACTGAAGCCGAGCTTCAGCGCCGATGACCGGGCGAATAAACAATCTTCTGAGAGCTTGCGATTAGAGCAGCGCCAGAGAACGAGGGCGGTTGCAGCCCACCAGCTATGGCGCTTATGGTTCCTCGGAGGGTCTGGAAAAAATGATAAGCAAAAATCCGACCACAGCCATCGCCGCGCCGTAATAGACCCATTCGGTATGCCTGACTATGATGCCATCGGCAGGATAGCCGTAAAAGCGGAAGCCCTGCCCCATAAAGCCTAGTCCGGCGATCAAGGTGATAACTCCGACGATTCTGAATAGAGCGTGCATTCTAAGGCGTTATCCCGGATTATTGAATGAGACCAAAAGCGAGTATGCCATACTATGCGGGCTCGGCCTTCGCTTCAACTCCATTTACGATCAGGATTTCTTCCTCCCCAACACGGTAAGTCCGCATTGAGGAGAGGTCATCTTGGTGAGCTATTCAATCAGCGAGAAAAATTGGCGTTCATGTCCGCTCTGGATGCGGAGCCTGAAGAGGTTGTCTCGGTTTGAGCGAGACCACTGATGGGTTGCTTTGAGTACTGTGGGGTCGGTGCCAGTTGTAGATATGTGTCCACATTGGCAGATTCTGAGGTCGACGATCCGAGGTTGGTATGCCGAGCGTAGGCCCATTCCCTGAGAGCGGCCTGGATGAAGCACCTGGTTCTGTCGCGTACTTATTGTTGCTCGAGTCCATGTTTGCGACAAAGCCGCCCGCTTATCCCGGCGCAGGCGGAGCTGATTGTTGGCGACGTGCAGCAAGGCCCGTCCCATAGGGCTCTTCGTGACTGATAACGCTCAATTGCGTCGTCAGGACGATGTCACCAAAGGCGCGGCGCGAGGATCGTGAACTTGCCATTGAAGGAGCTTAGCGAGCACCATATTGCCTGTGCTAGGCGCTGTGCCATGGCCCGCTTTCGTCAAAACTGCATCATCGCGCCCCAATCATCGCACCTCGGGCTTCTGACTGGTGGTGTTGTCGCTTCGCGCTTTTGACCCGATGCGTTATCGCAACAGATATCGGTGCGAGCATGTTGTTCTGGTTGCTGCCTGGCAAAGGTCAGAACCGTGTGCGATTGGGAAGAGAACTAGAACGCGATCAAAGCCGCTCGACTCCCGCGTTCATATCCGAGAGATTTTGAGCCGACGTTTCCTACGTTGCGCTCGCATGAACTTATCGGTCGGGATGAACTCGCGCCGCTAAGCGTTGCATCGTGTGTTCGGCTTTCGCGTACCCATCGCCGCGTGGTTGGCACCGCCCCATTCATAAGTCTGACCGTCTTGATGACGAGTTCGGTCAGCGAAGACTTGCAGTCACCATCAACCACGAGGGCAGAGCGTGATACGCATCGCCCTATCGACGGGGGCCCATCACCTATCTTCTATTTTTACTCGTTCGGTCGCATGCGCAACCATCTGGCGCCACGCTTTCACCAAAAAAATTAGCGCCCGCTTCTCCGCGGGCGCTAATTGATTTCACTAAAGCGTTCAGCCCTATCAACTAAACAGCAGTCGAGGGCAACTAGACAGACGAACCAGCCCTGATCTTCTTCTCCGGAGAAGCAGCCGTCGATGTCACTGTGGGCACGCCGTTCTCGAAGCTTACCTCAGCACCCATACCTGCCGCCATTTCACCTTCAAGAATCGAAGGCTGCTTCGGCGCGGTGAGACGCTGGAACGACTCTGTCAAAGCGCTCGAAAGGTCAATGGCCCTGCCACGGACCGAATCCCACAACATTACCATGCCCTGGTTAGGCACGAACATTCCTTGCCTGGCAGAGCGGTTCAAGGCCAGACGCGCATCGCGCGCACGCCGACGTACGGTATGCTCGTGATCGTGTTCGTGTTCGTCCTGCGCATTGACCGGCAGCTGCAATACCGTAGCGGTTTGCCCCGCCACCAGCTGAGCAACCTTCAAAACCTGTCCATTCGGAAATTCCAGTGCGTCGTGCTGGACGTACGGATTATCCGTATCGACTTTACGGAAGCTCGCGACCTTGTGATCAACACGAGCTTTGCCCGAAAACTTTATCCCAAGGAAGCTCCGGGGTTGCTCATACTGAACATTCTCATCAAATGCGAGTTCCGTTCCAGGTAGCAAGCAGACCGCCAGCTCAGGCGGGCTGTCATGAATTACAAGCTTGGGACCGAGCTCGCCCACGGCGGCAAAGCCGCGCACGTTCGATTTTGCGAGCTCCATAGTGACCAGCTTATCGGCGACCTTGGCAGGCCGCGAAGAGACGTGATGCAGACTGTAGTCGCACATGAAGGGCTCCTCTGGTTGGGACTACGCATTACCGCACATCAATACAATACCAACGATGTGAACTCGTTCCGCCAAGCTTCCTACCTTGACAGCTGCGCATTAAGTCCAGCTAATCCAACCATGCTAAATTGGTACAGTCCAAAACTTACCATGGTAGCAACGTTCGCGTCAACTCAATTTCCCCAGCCCACTTCGTCCATCCGAAGCACAATTCTGCTTTAAAATCAGCGGGTGCGGCCCACGCGCTCGACCAAATCCCTACTATAGCCCACAGGCAAAAGCCGGGACATGGCTAGAATTGCTCCAGAATTTCGTTCCACTAAATTCTTCTCGGCGATCGCGCCGGGGGAACTCCATCTCTTTGAGTCGAGATGCGGGGTGTTCCGTGGCCGAACACATTCTTGCGATCACTCACGCCCCCGTGCAATCTCGTCTTAAAGGCTGGTCGCGGCTTGGCGACACAATGTCGAGATGCCGCAAGGCCAACGTTGCTTGCTGCTTGGATAAAGCGAGCAACTGCGCTATGTAGGTTAAATACGCTGGCCTAGGGACTCCCAGTCGGCGAGCCGCTTCAAGAGACGTGCGGCGGAAGACATATTCTCCCAATTCGAACCTAGCGAGCCGAACTGGGTAGACTTGGGTCAAAGCTTGGCGCGAGCTTTTCGCCACAGCGCAGGAGTTTTCGACATGATGGACGAGGCGAATGTGGCTGGAACCGAAAGCGCCTGCCTGGTCGAGGCTCGCGCGGGTGACGCGACGGATCACTCCTCAAACACTCCGCCTGACGAAATGGCACGGATGGGCGAAGAAATCATCGCCGCGCTCAAGACGGTCTACGATCCGGAAATTCCGGCTGATCTCTACGAGCTTGGTCTAATCTATAAAATCGCAATAGACGACGATCGCGTGGTCAGTATCGAGATGACACTGACCTCCCCAAATTGTCCGTCCGCGGCGGAAATACCTGGCCAGATAAAGAACGCGGTGAAAGGGGTTCCGGGCGTGCACGATGCCATGGTCAACATCGTCTGGGAACCGACGTGGGATGCTAGCCGCATGTCAGACGAGGCGCGCACCGTCCTCAACATGTGGTGATGGCCCGCGCTGGCTCGGGATTGATTCGTGAACACACCGCCGGCAACGATCCGGCGATCGATGTTCGCCAGGGGTTCGTTGCTCCCTCAGCATGCAGTGTGATGGCTCGGCCTCGCTAACCTGCAGAGCAGCCCGGAACCTTTAGAAACGGGAGCTTATCAGCTGCCCGGCAGCGGCCGGATCGACGCAAAAAATCGGATCTTTAAGACCGAAAAGGGAAGCTTGCATCGCAGCCAACCCCCCGCAATCGCAGCTAGTGGCCCATCGCTTGGTCGTCAGTGATTTACGGATTAGACCATGGCGATAGAGAGCGAGTGGCAGCCGTTAGCGTCAATTCGTAACGGCGTATCCGCTTCCGCTAGCCGCCTACCCTCGCTGCGAGAGGTTCTCGAGGAAATCAAAGCTGCGGCAATGATCTGCCCCAACTTTTCTCTTTGGCAAAGCCCAACGCCCGCCAGCAGCAGCCGGCGGGCGTTGCGTTTGACTCACTCTGGCGGCAACCGCGAGCGGAATGCTCGCGAGCGCCATCGAGTTCGGATCATGCAAGCCTTTTAAGTCCCAAGGCTTGCATGCAAGACGGCCTACTTCGGTAGCGGCGCCGGACTCTTGGAAAGGGTATTGAGATAGGCAACCAAGTCAGCGCGCTTGGTCTCACTCTTCAACCCAGGGAAGCCCATGGACGTGCCCTTGGCGTAGGCCTTCGGGTCATCCAACCACTTGTTGAGTTCGGCAAAGGTCCACTTGCCGCCAGCCTTGCCCTTCAAGGCAGCTGAGTAGTTGAAGCCTTCCTCCGAAGCGATCGGCCGATTGACAACGCCGTAAAGGCCCGGCCCAACCTTCTTGCCTTGGCCTTCCTCGACGGTGTGGCAACTCTGGCACTGCTTGACGAGCCCGGCACCGCGCTCGGCAGAGGCACTGGCTAGCGCCTTGTTGAACGACTCCGCATCACCGGCGCTCGGCGCGGCTGCAGATTCCTTGGCCTCGGCCTTATGGCTGGCTTCAGCGTGCGACGACTCTGGCGCGCTGAACGATTCGTCGAGGATGCGTACCGTTTGCACAAACAACAATGTTCCCAGCAGCGCGCCGAGAATCGCGTTGGACCGGTTCGAATGCACTGTATCACTACCAGAGCTCATTACTAAAATACTCCCAGCGGTATGAAGGAGCCAAAGAAACCCGGGAGGTCCCGGACGAACTGAAAAGACCGATGGCTGCGGCACCCCCGGCTCATCGATCTCGAACAGCCCCACTCTAGCCCGTTTCGCGTGCCTAAAGGGAGCGGCGGGCACACCCATACCAAATAGATGTATATCGTGCAACGGATTCGGCCCGGCGTTGAAGGCCGCCGGATCTTGCCCTGCGAATGCCGCTTTTGACTCGCGCTCTTGGGCCTTTACTCTTGCATTATCCTCAGCTTGCCTACATTTGTATGCAGTCGAGAAGCGCCTTCATGTTGCAGCGCACCTGCACGATCGATAGTGACACCATTGGAATTGAGCGAGGCGGCGGCGATCACAGCCAGGGTGCAAGTTTGTCCATTGCAATGAGTTGCTCGACTTCGATGCGCGGGCGGACCACCGCATACTGGTCTTCTTTGACCAACACCTCGGGGATCAGCGCGCGGGTGTTATAGGTTCCTGACTGCACTGCTCCGTAAGCACCAGCGGTCATGATCGCGAGAAGGTCGCCGGCTTGCGGCTCCGGCAGATTGCGCTCGATCGCCAGATAATCTCCTGTCTCGCAAACCGGCCCAACCACATCAGCAATCATCACCGTGGCATCCTTGGATGCTGCGCGCACCGGCATGATCTGATGATAGGCCTCGTATAGCGTGGGGCGAATGAGGTCGTTCATGGCCGCATCGATGATAACGAAATTCCGGGCATTGCCATGCTTCACGTAGATTACGCGCGTCACCAGTATGCCGGCATTGCCGACAATCATGCGGCCCGGCTCGAACATCAGCGTGCAGTCAAAATTATGGGTCACGCGCTTGACCATGTCGGCATAGGCAAGCGGTTCTGGCGGCGCCGATCGGTCCTCGTAATAGGGAATGCCAAGGCCGCCGCCAAAATCGACATGCGAGATGACGTGACCATCGGCGCGCAGCGTGGAGACAAAATCCGCCAGCAAACGGAAGGCTGTTTCCATCGGACCGAGATCGGTAATCTGGCTGCCGATATGCATGTCGACGCCGGTGACCTTTATACCGGGCAGCTTCGCCGCTCTGGCATAGACTGCACGCGCCTGGGTGATCGGAATACCGAATTTGTTCTCCAGTCTGCCCGTTGAAATCTTGGCATGAGTGCCGGAATCAACGTCAGGATTGACACGGACTGAGACGCGCGCGGTGCGGCCCGTTTCAATCGCAAGCCGGGACAGCAGGTCGAGTTCTGGTTCCGATTCAACATTGATGCAAAGAACGTCCGCAGCCAACGCCGCGCGTAGTTCGGATTCGGTCTTGCCGACACCCGAGAAGAGAATCTTGCTCGCCGGAATGTCCGCAGCGAGCGCGCGCTTAAGTTCGCCGCCGGAGACGACGTCGGCTCCCGCTCCGAGCTTTGCCATGGTTCGCAGCACCGACTGATTGGAATTCGCCTTCACGGCGTAGCAGACCAGATGGTCGGTCCCTGCGAAAGCCTCGGCAAATACGCGGTAGTGCCGTTCCAGCGTAGCCGTCGAATAACAATAGAACGGCGTGCCGACGACCTCGGCGAGCGTTGAAAGATCGACGCCCTCGGCGTGGAGCACGCCGTCGCGATAATCGAAGTGGTGCATAAAACTAGTTTCCCGAGTCCGACGTTCGCTTCACCAATGTCGCACCTTCCCTAGGGATCTTCGGATTCCGAAGGACACCGGTTGCGCTTCCGTTGTGATCTCGGCTCATAGGAGTGCAGAGACCATGAAGCAAACGTCTGAACCGCCACGGCCGCATCTCAACGTCTGTCGAGCAGCGGGTCGAGAATGAAGGATTTCTTGGTGCCCTTGGACGCCGCCGGATCACTGTTCATCCCGTAAGACGGATCGAACAAGTTGCCATTGGTTGTATTAGCGCGCTCATGATCCGCCTCCGGGGCAGCGGCTGGCGGCTGCTCCGACGCGGTCGAGGGAGGATCGAGGTTGCCCTTTCGCCCGCAACCGACGAGCGCCAGCGCGGCGGCTGTCAGAAAAAATAGTGCCCATCTCGCTGAGACGGATCTCGAAGTGCTGTTCACGGCGATTTCCCCAATCGGGGGCACCATACAAAGAATGCCCTGTTCTGGCGAGACCGGAAGACAGGGAAATTCAAGCGAAAAAAGGACGGATTCTATTTTCGCTCTTTCAGCCGCTTGAGCCAAGCCTCGGCTTGCGTTTGGACATTTTCCGGCGCGGTCCCGCCATAACTTGTCCGGCTTTTCACCGACGCCTCCACCGATAGCACGTCAAGCACGTCGCGGGTGATGCGCGGCTCCACCTCCTGCATCACAGACAGCGGCAGCTCATGCAGGGCGACGCCTTGCTCCGATGCGGCGGCGACGATTCGCCCGGTGACGTGATGCGCATCACGGAACGGCATCTTCAGCGTCCGGACCAGCCAGTCTGCGAGATCAGTCGCGGTCGCATAGCCGTCGCCGGCCGCAGCCTTCATCCGCGTCTCGTCAGGCACGAGGTCGGCGACCATGCCGGTCATGGCGCGGATCGCCAGCGAGAGCGCGCTGAACGCCTCCATCGCACCCTGCTTGTCTTCCTGCATGTCCTTTTGATAGGCCAGCGGCAATCCCTTCATCACGACCAGCAGTCCCGTGAGCGCTCCGACGACGCGACCGGTTTTGGCGCGCACCAATTCGGCAGCGTCCGGATTGCGCTTCTGCGGCATGATCGACGAACCCGTGGTGAACTTGTCGGAAAGTCGCACAAGGCCCACCAGCGGCGAGGTCCAGATCACCATCTCCTCCGCAAAACGCGACAAGTGCGTCGATGCGATCGCCGCGGCCGATAGTGTCTCCAGAACGAAATCGCGGTCGGAAACCGCGTCGAGCGAATTCGCCATCGGGCGATCGAACCCGAGTCCCTTCGCGGTGGCATGGCGATCGATCGGAAAGGATGTACCTGCCAGCGCGGCCGCTCCAAGCGGGCTCTCGTTCAAACGCTTGCGCGCATCGGCGAAGCGCCCGCGATCACGGGCTGCCATTTCGACATAGGCCAACAGATGGTGACCGAAGGTCACCGGCTGGGCGGTTTGCAAATGCGTAAAACCAGGCATCACCGTCCCTGCAAACTCCAGCGCGCGCGTCGCCAGAACCTGCTGAAAGGCATCGAGCGCAGCGTCGGTCTCGTCGATGACGTCGCGGACATAGAGGCGGAAATCGGTCGCGACCTGATCGTTACGAGAGCGCGCGGTATGCAATCGTCCCGCCGCGGCACCGATCAGTTCCCCGAGTCTGCTCTCCACATTCATGTGAATGTCTTCGAGCGCTCGCTTGAAGTCGAAGGATTCGTTGCGGATCTCTGACAAAATCGTGTCTAGACCCTTGCCTATTTTTTTCGCATCATCCGCCGCGATGATGCCTTGAGCGGCAAGCATCTCAGCATGGACCTTTGACGCGGCGATATCCTGGGCGTAGAGGTGGCGATCCACGTCGATTGAGACATTGATCTCCTCCATGATCGCATCGGGTCCTTCGCCGAACCGGCCGCCCCACATCTTGTTGCTCATGCCGCGCGCTCATTTTCATCATGCTTGCCGGACGATCGATCCCGTCCGGTTGGTGTAGTCGTCTGAAGCCGACGCCTGCATACCCGTATCTTATACAGGATGACAAACGATATGACCGATACCCCCACGCCGCCTCATCGCGCCGAAAGCAGGCTTCCCATAGGCCCGTTGGTCGCAGTCGCTATCGTCGTAGGGGTTACGGCCACGCTTTTAGGTATCGGTCACCTCAGGAACGCGAAGTCCGCCGCTCACGCCTTCGTACCCTGCGGTACGGCGGTGGAACTGTCCAAAAGGCTCGCCCCGCAGGCCACAGGCGAAGTGGCTTCCCTGACCATGGCATCGAAACCGCGTCAGATGCCGGACCTGGCCTTTACGGATGGCGACGGCCAACCCAGGAAGCTTTCGGACTGGCAAGGGAAGATCGTTCTCCTGAACCTCTGGGCAACTTGGTGTGTGCCTTGCAGAACGGAAATGCCAGCTCTGGACCGACTTCAGGGCAAGCTTGGCAGCGATAAATTCGCCGTGGTCGCGATCAATATCGACACCCGCGACTCCGACAAACCAAAGGCTTTTTTGAAAGACGCCAACCTAACTCATCTGGGCAATTTTCACGACGACAAAGCGTCCGTTTTTCAGGCGCTCAAGAGCGTTGGCATGGCGGTCGGAATGCCTACCTCGGTGCTAATCGACGGCCACGGTTGCGAAATCGGCAACATGGCCGGACCGGCTGAATGGGACAGCCCCGACGCGATCAAACTGATTGAGGCATCGTTGGCGCCATAAGCCCAGCTCACCACTGACCGGCAAGCACAACAACGAACGGACGGGTCCGGATACCCGCACCTGCGGCTCCCCTGAGCGCAACGGAAAGGAATTCCCATGCAGTATGTTGACGGATTCATCGTTCCGGTGCCGAAGAAGCGTCTCAATGCCTACCGCACGATGGCACGAAAGGCCGCCAAGGTCTGGCGCGAGCACGGCGCGCTGGATTATCGCGAATGCGTGGCGGAGGATGTCAAGGTCGGCAAGTGGACGTCGTTTCCGCGCAGCGTGAAGCTGAAGCCGGGCGAAACGGTGGTGTTTGCCTGGATTACCTACAAGTCGCGCAAGCATCGCGACAGGGTCAACACCAAGGTAATGAAGGACCCGCGCCTCGCTGACATGATGGATCCGAAGGCGATGCCGTTCGATGCCAAGCGTATGATCTATGGCGGCTTCGAGGTGTTCGTCAGCGCGTGATCGACGCAGATGCAAAGGAAGAATCCAATGACAGGACATGGTCACTTTCACTGGACTGAATTCGTCACCCGCGACCCGGAAAGATTCAAGACATTCTACGCCCGAACGGTCGGATGGACCTATGAGGCACAGACTCAACCGGATGGCGAATGCTACTGGGTGGCGCTAGCGAATGGCGAGCCGGTCGGCGGCATCTTCCCTACCAACCGTCCCGGCCTGGAGGGCGTTCCCGATGGCTGGATGCCGTATCTCGCCGTCGATGACATCGATGCGCGGGTCGCGAAGGCGGTGGCCGCCGGCGCGCAATTGATGAAACCGATTTTCGAAGTTCCAAACGTTGGCCGCATGGCCATCCTGATGCAGCCAGGCGGCGTCGGTGTCGGCTGGATCACACCGACACAGAACCAAAGCCCGAAATCGACCTAAACTGAAACGTCAAGATGACCGCCGATGCCCGGCGCGTTGTTCTTTGCCGGGTTGGTTTGCGATGGGACGAGCAACTGAAGCACCTGCGCCTGGGCGTCGAGGCTCATCTTCATGACCCGGGTCGCAATCTGCGATTGCGTATTGGCCGCCATCATGCCGGCCGCTGCTGCAACTAAACCTACATACATGTGGACAGCTCCACGGCCCGTTCTAGACGCGTTTTCGAACGAAGTGGATACCGGTTCGCGTGAAGAAAACGCATCAAATCAAAACATAGAGTCTTTCACCGTTTCCGTGAAAGGGTGAAAGACTCTAGCGAACTGTGGTTAACAAGTCCTAGCGGAACGATTAGCGCGTGGGAACCGGCTTTTCACCGCGATAGTCGTAGAAGCCGCGC
Source organism: Nitrobacter sp. TKz-YC02 (assembly GCF_049852135.1). NCBI lineage: Bacteria > Pseudomonadati > Pseudomonadota > Alphaproteobacteria > Hyphomicrobiales > Nitrobacteraceae > Nitrobacter > Nitrobacter sp. TKz-YC02. The sequence continues at coordinate 1,018,504 of NZ_CP180728.1, read as the reverse complement.
TGGCTCTTGCGCCCGAGCCATCCAGCCTCAACGTACTTCACCAGCAACGGACAGGGCCGATACTTGGAGTCGGCGAGTCCTTCGTGCAGCACCTGCATGATAGACAGGCAGGTGTCGAGCCCAATGAAGTCGGCGAGTTCAAGTGGACCCATCGGGTGATGCGCGCCGAGCCGCATGGCGGCATCGATCGCCTCGACGTTACCCACGCCTTCATACAAGGTGTAGATAGCCTCGTTGATCATCGGCAGCAGAATGCGGTTGACAATGAAAGCCGGAAAGTCCTCCGACACGGCAATCTGCTTGCCGAGCTTAATGACGAATTCCTTGGCCGTATCGAATGTCGCATCGCCGGTCGCGATGCCCCGGATGAGTTCGACCAACTCCATCAGCGGCACCGGATTCATGAAATGAATGCCGATGAACTTTTCCGGCCGATCTGTCGATGCGGCCAGCCGCGTAATCGAGATCGATGACGTGTTGGAAGCGACGATGGCCTCGGGCTTGAGCACCGTGCACAGATTAAGAAAAATCTTCCGCTTCACTTCCTCCTTCTCGACGGCGGTTTCGATCACCAGATCGCAATCCGCCAACCCGTCGAAAGTTTGGGTTTGCGAAATCCGCGAAAGCGCTTTTTCGCGATCGTCGTCGGTAATGATCTTCTTCAAGACCTGGCGGGACAGGTTCGCGTTGATCGTCGCCATGGCCGAGTTGAGCTGATCGGCGGAAACATCGTTGAGCACGACGTCGAACCCCGAAAGAGCGGTCACATGCGCAATGCCGTTGCCCATCTGGCCCGAACCGATCACGCCGACTTTTCTAATCATTGCCGCATCTCGTCATCTCACCGGTCCTGAACCGCGCAGACCGCGGCGCACTCCATTCTTGCACAAACCCCGGCTGAAGTCCGTTGCTCCGGGAGCACTCCTCGGATCATCGTTAGCGGTCTAGCTTTCCCAGTTCTTCCGTAAGTTCAGGAACCGCCTGATACAAGTCAGCCACCAGGCCGTAATCCGCAACCTGGAAAATAGGCGCATCCGCGTCCTGGTTGATCGCCACGATGACCTTGGAGTCCTTCATACCGGCGAGATGCTGGATCGCACCGGAAATGCCGACGGCGATATAAAGGTCCGGCGCCACTACCTTGCCCGTCTGCCCGACCTGCCAGTCATTTGGCGCGAACCCCGCGTCCACGGCGGCTCGCGACGCACCAACGCCGGCGCCGAGCTTGTCCGCCAGCGGCTCAATATACTTGGTGAAGTTCGCGCTGCTGCGCATGCCGCGGCCTCCGGAGACAATGATCCTCGCCGAGGCCAATTCCGGGCGGTTATTCCTGGCAACCCGCTCGCTGACGAAACTCGATAACACCGGATCAGCCACCGCGGCGATGGTCTCCACTGGGGCGCTACCGCCCTCACCGGCCGCGGCAAAGGTCGAGGTCCGCACCGTGATGACCTTCTTGGCATCCCTGGACTTGACCGTCTGAATCGCATTGCCCGCGTAGATCGGCCGTTCAAAGGTATCGGGCGCGACCACCTTGATGATTTCCGAGATCTGCATCACGTCGAGCAACGCCGCAACGCGCGGCATCACATTCTTGAAACGAGAGGTTGCCGGCGCAATCAATGCATCATAACCAGACGCCAAGGAGCGGATCAGCGCGGCGAGCGGCTCGGCGAGATCGTGGCCATAGGCCGGGTTATCCGCAAGCAGCACTTTCGCGACGCCCTTCAGTCTCGCCGCGCTCTCGGCGGCGCCCTTGGCGTTCTCACCCGCGACAAGCACCTCGACCGGCGAGCCGAGCTGAATGGCAGCGGTCAGTGCCTTGCTCGTGACATCCTTCAACGACGCGTGGTCATGTTCGGCGATCAGCAACGTGGTCATCAGATTACCCCGGCTTCGTTCCTGAGCTTGGACACCAGCTCGGCGACATCCTTGACCTTGACGCCCGCCTTGCGGCCCGGAGGTTCGGTGGTCTTGAGGATTTCAAGGCGCGGCGCGAGATCAACGCCGTATTGGTTGGCAGCCCTCACGACGATCGGCTTCTTTTTCGCCTTCATAATGTTCGGAAGACTGGCATAGCGTGGCTCGTTGAGCCGCAGATCCGTCGTCACGATCGCAGGCCTTTTCAGCCTGACCGTCTGCAGCCCGCCATCCACTTCGCGTGTCACATTGAAATAGGTCCCATCGACCTCGAGCTTTGACGCAAAGGTTGCCTGCGCCCATCCAAGTAGCCCCGCCAGCATCTGACCGGTCTGATTTGAATCGTCGTCAATGGCCTGCTTGCCAAGAATGATCAGCCCGGGGCCTTCCTCTTCGACAACTGCCCTGAGAATCTTGGCAACCGCCAGCGGTTCGACAGGTTCATCGGACGTGACAAGGATGCCTCGGTCGGCACCCATGGCGAGGCCGGTGCGGATCGTGTCCGCGGCCTGAGACGGGCCAATCGACACCAATACGACTTCGGCGGCCTTGCCGGCTTCCTGAAGGCGCAAGGCTTCCTCGACCGCTATTTCGTCGAACGGATTTATCGACATCTTGACGTTAGCAAGCTCGACGCCAGATCCGTCGCCCTTGAGGCGGATCTTCACATTGAAATCGACGACCCGCTTGACCGGCACCAGAATCTTCATCGACCTCTCTCGAACCGAGCGTTGGTTGGATCAACCGCGAGTGTGAGCTTCGGCGCGGAACCTAAAGGTCCGGTTTCCAGTGGTCAACGCGGGAAGACCAAAAAACGCGTCCTCGATGATCCCGGCGCAGGCAGGCTATCGGGCCGCAATCATCTATTTTGACCGGGCACCCAGAGCACGTCGCCCGCGCCCTTGGCGTTCATAAAACGGCTGGCCACAAATAGAAAATCCGACAAACGGTTCATGTATCTTACGGCGGCATCGCTGACCGGTTCACCGGGCTGCGCAGCGAGTTCCACCATCATGCGTTCCGCGCGGCGACAAACGGTTCGCGCCGAATGGAGATACGCCGCGGCGGGCGTTCCCCCTGGCAGCACGAACGATGTCAGATCGGGCAGCCCTGCATTGAGGCTGTCGATATCGTTCTCCAGACGCACGACCTGGCTGGACACCACGCGAAGCCGCTCGGCTTTGCCCTCGCGTTGAGGCACCGCAAGGTCAGCGCCGAGATCGAACAGATCGTTCTGAATGCGGCCCAACATCCCATCAAGATCGGGCGCGCCGGAAAGATGCAGCCGGACCACGCCGATCGCGGCGTTGGTCTCGTCAACAGTCCCGTAGGCGCCGACACGGAGATCGTATTTCGGGCGTCGCTCACCGGTGCCGAGCGCGGTCGTGCCGTCGTCACCTGTGCGTGTGTAGATTCGGTTGAGAACGACCATCGGTGCTCCGGTGCCAGGCTATCAATCCGTCACTGCCCAAGCATCCAGATCGTCACCATGGTGATGATGATCGCAACGAACTGCAGGACAACCCGCATTCGCATAAGCTTCTGCGAGAGGTTGGGATTGCCCCCGCGCATCATGTTGACCAGACCCATCACCAATACGGTAGCGACCGAGGCCACCGCGAAGGGAACCAATACCATGCTGAAAAACACTGTCATGGTTCATACATATCATCGCAACCGCGGCTGCGCCATTGTTGGCAACGAGATTCAGTTCCGCGCAACAATCTGGTCTTTTATGTATTGATATCAGATAGTAAACGGCGCCGAGGCGGCGCCCCTCGACGTTGTCAGGGTGAAACGTGAGACAAATCCGATACCTCTGTCTGGTCGGAATGGACGCCTTCTACACGTTTCTTGCCGACGACGGCTGGGCAATCGCAAGCCATATCGCGCTATCGGCGCTGATGGCGCTATTCCCGTTTCTGATTGTCCTGACGTCCCTGGCGGGCTTCTTCGGATCCAAGGAGCTCGCCGACCAGGCGGCAGACCTGATGCTACAGATTTGGCCGGATCAGGTCGCCAATACGTTGTCGCGCGAAATCCATGACGTGCTGACGACAACGCGCGGCGATGCGCTGACAGTCGGTCTCGTGCTCGCGGTCTACTTCGCGTCGAACGGCGTCGAAAGCCTGCGGGTCGCCTTAAACCGCGCCTATGCGGTGATCGAGATGCGCCGCTGGTACTGGCTACGACTGGAATCGATCGGATATACGCTGGTGGCCGCGGTGACAACGTTGGCGATGGCGTTCCTGATCGTGCTCGGTCCGTTGATCATCGCCGCCGCGAAACGCCATATCCCGCTGATCGTCGAATCGAATGAGAGTCTGCTCAATCTCGCCCGCTATGGCATTACCATCCTTGCGATGTTTGCCGCGCTGCTGATCCTGCACGCGTGGCTGCCGGCGGGTCGGCGATCCTTTCTGCAGATCATCCCCGGCATCATCTTCACCATGCTGGCCTCACTGATGTCGGGCGTCGGCTTCGGCCTCTATCTTGCACGCTTCGCCAACAATTACGTCACAATGTATGCGGGCCTCGCATCGGTCGTCATCGCGCTGGTGTTTCTCTATTTCATCGCCGCGATCTTCGTTTTCGGCGGCGAACTGAACGCGGCGATCATCAAGTCGAGGTTGCCGCGCGGCGTTTCGCTTCAAGCAGCGCAGTCGCTAAAGCCCGAGGAGAAACAGGCTTGACCAGAAACGCGTCGCCGCCGGCTGCGCGCGATGCCGCCTCATCGTCACTCCTGCCGGACACGCCGATGATGGCAACGCGCCCCACGGGCGCTTCAAGCGCCCGGATACGTCCGATCGCCTCAATCCCAGTGATCCCAGGCAGCACCATATCCATCAGCACTGCATCGAATCCTCCTTGCGCGATGCGCTGAACGGCATCCTCGCCTCGTCCAACGAACTCGGCTTGATGGCCAAGCTCGGTGAGAATTGTGTTGAGCACGACGCGCCCGAACGGATTATCCTCAACGCTGAGAACGCGGAGTCCGCTCGAAACATCCGAAGACCTATCGAGGTCGTCGCCAGACTTGATCGCTACCGGTCCCTTTGCTGGCGTCAGCAGAACGGTGAAGGTGAACGTGGTGCCGCCGCCGCGCCGCTGCGTCGCCGTGACATCTCCGCCCATCGCGCGCGCCAGTTGCTTCACCGAGGAAAGCCCGAGGCCGGCGCCTCCGAAGCGCGATGCGATAGAGACATTGGCCTGCGAGTACGGCCGGAACAGCCGCCGGATTTCGGCGAGAGACAAGCCAATCCCGCTATCGGATACCGCGAAGGTCACGCCGATTTGTTCTCCTGACCGCCGCGGCGCCATAACCTTGAGGACGACGTCACCCTGCTCGGTAAACTTGACCGCATTGTCGATGAGATTCTCCAGCGCCGCGCGCAGGCGAACGGCATCGCCGGTCACGAACACCGGCAATCTGTCCGAAATTTCGACAGCAGAGCGCAAACCCTTGGCCGTTGCGCGGCCGGCCAGCGAATCGCCAGCGTTGCGCGCCAACGCGCGCAGATCGAAGAAATCCTGCCGTCCGCCCGGCGCCGAACGGCGGCTTCGCGCCGCATCGACGAACAACGTCGCCAGACTGGCGAGATGGTCAGCGCCGGCCTTAATGGTCTCAACCCAGCGCCGCTCGCGCTCGCCGAGATCGGAGGTGGCGAGCAGATCACTGATGGCGAGAATCCCGGTGAGCGGTGTACGCACCTCATGCGCAAACGCGGCGAGCGCATCCTCGACGACGCCAGACGTTGATTGAGAAGACGGCCGCCTGGTCTTTGCAAGCTTCGAGGACTTCTTCAGAGCCCGCTTTCTCGCCGGTCGCCTTTTAGGCTTCGGCGACCTGCGCAACCCGCGCGATGTCGGCGCCATGATTTTGCTTTCCCCACCCCGCGCCAGCATGCCACGGCTCGAACGCGCGAGTCACGTCGGGGATGGTTTGTCGTGCAAAGATGCTTTACGGCCAACCAACGCAGCCGCGTTGCGGCAGTTTCAAGGCAGGCCGACAAAGCTACGGACCTTCCCGGGCGTCATTCCACGGGTGCGTAGCTCCCCCAACCCGATCGCCTCTGACGACTTGGACAACTTCTTCCCGTCGCTATCGCGGATTAGATCGTGGTGGTTGTAAACCGGCTGCGGCAAGTCCAGGACTTTTTGCAGCAGCCGGTGCACGGCGGTCGACCCGAACAGGTCCTGCCCGCGCATCACGTCGGTAATCCCCTGGAGCGCATCGTCGATCACAACCGACAAATGATAGCTGGTCGGAATGTCTTTGCGGGCGAGAATGACATCACCCCAGACTTCTGGCCGCGCGAGAACCTCGCCGGTCTCCCCGTCCGGGCCGGAGCCCCGCTCGATCCACGTGAGACGGCCTGCGAGCCGGCACGCCGCCTCCATATCCAGACGCAACGCGAAGGGCGCGCCGGACCGCAGCCGCCGTTCGCGCTCAGTGGCCGCGAGCGATTTCGCTATACCCGGATAAAGTGGTACGCCATCGGGATCGCGCGGCCAGGCGCCATCTACTTCGCGAGCTTTGACGAGCGCCGCAATCTCGGCGCGGCTCTCGAAACTCGGGTAAAGCACTCCAAGCATAGCGAGGCGGTCGAGTGCTGCGCGATAATCGGCAAGGTGCTCTGACTGCCGCCGCACCGGAATCTCCCATGAAACGCCAAGCCAGGCGAGGTCTTGGTAGATCGCCGTTTCAAACTCGGGACGGCACCGGGCTGCATCAATGTCCTCTATCCGCAGCAGAAATCGGCCTTTCCTCCGCCGGGCGGATTCAAAATTCAAGAGCGCCGAAAAGGCGTGTCCGAGATGCAGAAAACCATTCGACGACGGTGCAAAACGGAGAACGGGTGGCGGCATTGATCTTTGCTTGCATAACCGACCGTGACGCTGAAGTACTAACGAATGACGGTTCGCCTGGAAACCCAATCCGATCTTGACGACGCGGTCAGCGCGTTGGCGAAGCAGGATTCGCGGCTGAAACCGATCCTCGCGCGCACCGGCCTTCCTGCCCTGCGCCGGCGCGAGCCTGGTTTCGAAGGCCTCGCCGCAATTGTCTGCGGCCAGCAATTGTCCACCGCAAGCGCCGGCGCGATCTGGGGACGACTCAGAGCCGCCTTCGAGCCGTTCCATCACGACGCGATTCGCACGGCACGCGCCGACCGACTCGGCCGGCTGGGATTGTCGGCGGCAAAGATCGCCACGCTGAAGCTGCTCGCGCGCGAGATCTCGGCGAGCCGGCTCAACCTGGACGTGCTCGCCGAAGAGGACGCCGACGCCGCGCATGCGACGCTGGTCCGGCACCGCGGCATCGGACCGTGGACTGCTGACGTTTATCTGCTGTTCTGCCTTGGCCATGGCGATGCCTGGCCCGCCGGCGACGTCGCGCTCCAGGAGGCGGTCAAGGTCGGCCTCGGGCTGACGAACCGGCCGACGCCGAAACAGATGGCTTCGCTCGCGGAGCCATGGCGACCCTTGCGCGGCGCTGCAGCGCATTTGTGGTGGGCATACTATAAGGTTATCAAGCGTAGAGAAGGTATCGTTCCCGAACCGAAGTAGACGAGGTTTGGCTTCGGCAGCGCGGGCGACCTGCGCTCGTGCGCAAGATGGGAACTTATCGACCGAACGCAGATTATACCGACGGGGCTGGAGTTAAGCGTCGGAAATGCCAAAAAACCATAATCATAATAATAACAAAGGCCTGTTCGACAGCGAGCATCGGATTCTTGTTCAAGGGGTGATCGATTACGCGATCTTCATGCTGGATCCTACGGGGACCATCATCAACTGGAACGCGGGTGCGGAACGTATCAAGGGATATCATCCCGACGAAATCATCGGCCAGAACTTCGCGCGTTTTTATACGGACTCAGACCGCGCCGCCGGACGACCCGCCCGGGCTTTAAACATTGCCAGTTCCACGGGGCGATACGACGAAGAAGGTTGGCGGGTCCGTAAGGACGGTTCCTTTTTCTGGGCCAGCGTCGTTATTGACGCCATTCGCGACGACTTCGGAAATCTCATCGGTTTTGCAAAGGTCACGCGGGATATCACGGAACGCCGTGAGGCCCAGCAAAAGCTCGAGCGCGTGCAGCGGCAACTCGCGGAATCGCAGAAGATGGATGCGCTTGGCCAGCTCACGGGCGGAGTCGCTCACGACTTCAACAATCTGCTGATGATCGTCAGCGGCAACATCCAAACATTGAAAAAAATTGTCGAGAGCGAACCGAAAGCGCTGCGGGCGGTTCACGCCATCGAGACAGCAACCAAACGCGGGGCCACGCTCACCAGGCAACTCCTGACGTTCTCCCGGCGACAAAGCGTCAACCCCTTGCCGACCGATGTCTCTGAACGCATTCAATCGATCGCCGACGTTCTCCGGAGCGGCCTTGGTAAGGCGATCACCCTGCATATCGACACGCTCGACGACGCGTGGCCGGTCACGATCGATGCAACCGAATTCGAGACGGCGCTGCTCAACCTGGTCATCAACGCGCGCGACGCTATGACCGATGGTGGGCAGGTCATCGTGAAGGCGCGAAACATAACCAAAACGGACGAGCCCGAAGGACGCTATGTCGCCATTTCAGTTGAGGATACCGGAGACGGTATTCCGACAGATATCCTTGCAAAGGTGTTCGACCCGTTCTTTACGACGAAACCCGCCGGAAAAGGAACGGGTCTCGGATTATCACAGGTACATGGTTTCGCTCATCAAGCCGGAGGGCATGTCGGCATCGAGAGCGAACTCGGTTATGGTACCACAGTTACGCTTTATCTTCCGCCCACCGAAACGCTTTGCGCAGAGGAAAGCGGGTCGAGCCGTCGCGGCACGAGAGCGAGAGGCGGTACCGTCCTGCTCGTCGAAGACAATCCGGATGTCGCGGAGGCGAGCGCGGGACTGCTTGAACAGCTTGGCTATCGCGTGCGAATCTCCAACAATGCAGACGCTGCGTTGTTGGAGATCGAGCGTGATGGTATCGATTTGGTCTTTACCGATATCGTGATGCCGGGAAAAATAGATGGTCTCGGTCTGGCGGAGATGCTCCGCGCGACGTATCCACACTTGCCGGTGTTGCTGGCCACCGGCTACAGCGAAGCTCTTGCTGGACGCAAGCTGGACTTTCACGTTCTTCGAAAACCCTACGAAATTCATGAGCTGAGCCAGGCTCTCGCCAAGCTGTCCTCCTAGCGATTCCGCAACAAGGCTGGCGGTTTTTGCTTCTTGCCGCGCCGGGGGTGGAGGAGGTCCAGACCAGCTGACGAGCTGGCCCAGCAGAAAAGCCGGGCTTACGCTCTTCACAATCCCGTCACGCTGACTGTACTATGCCATTGTAAGCCGCCTCAAAGCCGATGCGGCCGAACATGGAACTGGAGCGTGCTCCGCAAAAGTGCCGGTTTGCGATCAGAGTGCGCTCAGTCATAGATATTGGATGCATTTTCCGCGGCAAACCGGCGCTTCACTTTGTCGGGAAAAGTGCTCTGGAGGCGCTAATTGAACGCGCATGTCTCGCAGGGCGGCTGGCCGGTGCTGGTCCTGAACGCAGACTTCCGGCCGCTGAGTTACTATCCGCTGTCTCTTTGGTCGTGGCAGGATGCGATCAAGGCGGTGTTCCTCGATCGCGTCAACATTGTTGAACACTACGACCGCGCGGTGCGCAGCCCCTCGTTCGAAATGCAGCTTCCGAGCGTGGTGTCGCTGAAGTCTTTCGTGAAGCCGTCGACCCACCCCGCCTTCACCCGCTTTAATGTATTCCTGCGCGACAGGTTCATGTGTCAGTATTGCACAGCTGTCGAGGATCTCACCTTCGACCACATCATTCCGCGCAGCAAGGGCGGTCAAACCACCTGGGACAACGTTGTCGCTGCCTGCTCACCGTGCAATCTGCGGAAGGGCAACCTGACGCCACAACAGGCCGGGATGTTCCCGCGTCAGGCACCGTTCGCGCCGACCGTGCATCAGTTGCACCGAAACGGCAGGTTGTTTCCACCGAACTATCTGCACGACAGCTGGTTAGACTATCTCTATTGGGACACCGAGCTCGATCCTTAGCCGCAACGTCGCCATGCCGCTTTCACGGAGAACGCCTGGCCCACAAGCTGATTGCTCGCATACGGCATTGCTACATCTTCTGATGCCTACGAACGGCTGTCCGCATATGCACCGCACGGAGAATCCGCATGGCTTCATTGACCGAATGGAAGGTGCCAAGCTCCGCCCAGCCGCGTCCGGAGGACTACCGCTTCGATCTGGACCGCGCGCTGTCCACCGTCGTCGGACTGCATTCTATTGTTCCGCCCGATGCCCTCACCGCGGACACCCTCGGCACCGAGCGCGCCGGGAATGGCGTCGTGATCGCCGATGGCCTCGTTCTGACGATTGGCTATGTCGTCACCGAGGCGGAATCTGTATGGCTGCATCTTGCGGACGGCCGCGTGGTGCAGGCGGACACGGTTGGTGTCGATCGGGAAAGCGGCTTCGGCCTGGTACAAGCCCTCGGTGATCTCGATCTTGAACCGCTGCCGCTAGGCTCGTCGGCCGCCGCCAAAGTCAATGACCCGGTCGTGGTCGCCGGAGTCGGCGGACGGTCCCGTTCGCTCGCGGGCCAGGTCATCTCAAAGGAGGAATTCGCCGGCTACTGGGAATACCTTATCGACGAAGCCATCTTCACTCGCCCGGCGCATCCCAATTGGGGCGGCACCGGCCTGATCTCGGCAGCTGGCGAATTGATCGGGATCGGCTCGTTGCAGCTCGAGCGGGAGGACGCTCGCCGGAACGAGCATCTCAATATGAACGTGCCGATAGATCTGCTGAAGCCCGTTCTCGACGACCTGCGGAAGTTTGGGCAGGTCAACAAGCCGGCCCGACCCTGGCTCGGCATATTCACCGCCGAGATCGAAGACAGGGTGGTCGCCGTCGGCATCGTGCCAAAAGGACCGGCAGACCGCGCCGAACTGCGCGCTGGCGACGCGATCCTTGCGGTGAAGGGAGAAAAGGTGTCGGACGCGGCCCAGCTCTATCGCAAATTGTGGGCGCTGGGTCCCGCGGGCGTCGATGTGCCGCTGACGCTCCATCGCGAGGGAGACACCTTCGACGTGGTGATAAAATCCACCGACCGTGCCCGGATGCTGAAGAGGCCAAGACTTCACTAAGCAAGGCTTCTCCACTCACGGCGGCGTGCGCCTCATGACGCTGTCTTGCCGGAAGCCGCGCCAGTCCGCCATCTGACTTTTATTGCGTTGATGCGTTTGGAGAGATGCCAAGCAGACCTGAAAGGCGCGCGCGGGGAGCCGCGAGATCGGCCAGCGTATATCCTTCCAGAACCTCCATGAAAGCCCGTTGCGCCCGCTCCAAGGCGCGCTTGAGCACGCAGCTGGGATTGATCATGCAGGGCGCGTTAAGCGGCTTCAAGCACGACACGATCGCCATATCCGGCTCAGTCGTACGAATGACCTCTGCCAGCCCAATCGTCTCGGCGGGCTTGGCGAGGCGCAGTCCGCCGCCGCGGCCGCGCACGGTTTCGATATATCCCGCTACCCCCAATTGATGAACCACCTTCATCAGGTGAGCCTCGGAAATCTTATAGCTCCCAGCAATCTCTGCGATTGTCGAAAGCCCATCGGACCTGAGCGCGAGATACATCAGTACCCGCAATGCGTAGTCCGAATAGGTGGTGAGGCGCATGCAGATTTTCCCGTGACGACGGTCACGCAAAAGCTATATTTTAGATATTGCTTTTGCGCAACTGCACATGTATGGACATGCTGACTTTTATAAAGGAGCGTTTCATGCGTGAGAACGCCACGATCAGTGACACCGTCGCAAAGCCTTTCCTGCTGCCGGGGACGGTCGTCTGCAACGCTCTCGGAATCCTCAATAACTCCGGGGATTATTCCCACCTGGTCCGCATGTTGGTAAATTCACTGATTTGGACAGTGGCCGGAGTCATCGTCATGGCTTTTCTCGCATGACACTCGTGTCCGACAAAATGGATCACGTGACCGAGGACGGCATTCGCCAGCTCGTCGACGCTTTTTATACGAAGGTGCGCGTCGATTCCGAGTTAGGACCGGTTTTCGAGAACAAGATCAAGGATAACTGGCCCCACCATCTTGAGAAGATGTACGCGTTCTGGTCGTCGGTCATGCTGACCACCGGCCGCTACAAGGGCAACCCCATGATGAAGCACGTGGTGATACCGGGCATGAAACCGGAGCTGTTCACCCAATGGCTCGCACTGTTCGACGAGACCTGCTGCGAACTGTGCGACGAGCCGATCCGCGCAGCTTTCAAAGAAAAGGCCGAACGCATCGCTGAAAGCCTGAAAATTGCAGTGTTCTACCGGCCTGACCGGCCGTGGCCGCCGCAGGCTTCCACGAATGCGACGTGATCCGACGAGCTGATGCTACGCTCGAGTCCCGTTCAACTGCGTTGAATCAAACTCTGTTTCATTCTTTCGATTAAGCATGATCTTATCCGAAAACAGGTTCTCATTTTGCCCTGGCGCGGCGCTTCGGGTCGGGATCATGCTCTAATCGTGGCTTTCATTTTGTCTTCGTGGCCGCCGCTTTGCGCGCATCCGCGATGGCTTGACCGAATTGCGTCGTGGTTAATACGCCAGGCACACGGAATTTCCCGATAATAAACGCAGGCGTTCCGTTGAATCCGAAGGCGATCGCCTGATCACTGTTGCGCTTCAGAATGGAGTCGATCGCGCCGGCGTTGGCGACCATGTCCTTGGCCGCGCGATCGACATCGATCTTCGCATCCGCCAGCAGTTCGCGAACGTGCGGCTCGGTCAAACGTGAACTGGTACTGATCAGAGCTTGGTGCGCGACAACAAATTTATCCTGATACTTGGACGCCAGAGCCAGACGCGATGCATAGACCGAACCGGGGCCAAGGATCGGCCAATCCTTGAGAATCAGCCGAACCTTGCCGTCGTCATGCACCACCTGAGCGAGCTCCGGCGCAAGCTTGCGGCAATAGGAGCAGTTGTAATCGAAATACTCGACGATCGTGATATCGCCGTGCACGTTGCCCGCCGCCGGAATCTCCTGATCGCGCAACACTTGTGCTTCGGTCAGAACTTCGTCAGATGTCTCGGCAAGCGTCGGCGTGCGCGTCAGACCTGCCGTGACCACTCCCAGGCCGAAGGCCCGCAGCAGCCCGCGTCTTGTCGGGTTGCCAGACGTGTCCTGCGATTTTGGCATGATCGATCAGACGCCCTTGAGCCGCTTGCTACATTCGCTGTAGTAGCCGCCGCCCTTCATGATCCATTTCAACCCGCCATTGGAGTTGGTGGTCTTGTTGGCCTTGTATTGATCAAGGCAAGTGTGCCTGCGCCCCTTGCCAGCTGATTCGCTGGCATATTTCGGCGACACCGCCGATGGGAAAACCGCGTTGCCGGCTGACGTGGCCGAAGGAGCTGCGGTCTTGGGCGCCGGCGTCTCGGCTGCCTCCGGGGCAGTTGCCGCCGCTCCGCACTGAGCCTTGCGGAAGTCGTTCCACTTCTGACCGTTGAGCGTGCCCGCTGATTTCGCGGCCTGATACTTTGCGCTGCACTCCTGCGCGGTCAGTGCTTTGGCGGGCAGTACCGAAAGTCCAAGCAAACCGGACACCGTCGCGGCGCCCAGCAGTTTCAAATAACCTGTCATGTGTTTGTCCTTCCCGGACATCGAGGATGGGCCGACATCCTAGCGTCGCCGACGGCCGTTTCAACGCCGCGCCCGGACCGGCTCCAAAAAAATCATGTGGGGATCGGCTCAAGGCCGTTCAGCCACCGTTCAGGCCGGCTCCGTGACGTTGAAGCTGTTATCAACCTGAGGAATTTTTCATGACCACGTCTTCCCGCTTCATCGCGATCCTCGCTGGGTCTCTGCTGCTCGGCGGCACGGCATTCGCCCAGACTGCCGCGCCTACCGCACCCGCAACGCCCGCACCGACTTCAAAGATGGCGCCCGCCACCAAGAAGGTCCAAAAGCCGCGCACCGCAGCTTCGCTCGAATGCTCGAAAGAGGCCACCGCCAAAGGCCTGCACGGCAAGGAACGCAAGAAATTCCTCTCCGGGTGCAAGGCCAAAGCGGCCAACCCGAACTGATCTGCTCGCCCGATAGTGTCGCCAGTCTACCAACCTGCGACACTATCGGGCTTGCCATCCGCCAGCCTGATCAAAATGTTCGACCGCAGCGAGCCCGGAGTCGGTTCGCGTAAAGAATGCGGCTCAAAACAAGCTGTTGGAGCCCTACCTTGATGCCATCAAGCTTGGATGTCGCTGGATCGCGATGAGCGGGATGCGAGCGGAAAGCCGCGACACACTTTTTTCATCCCGTAGCCAATGCCATCTGCGCAGAGTTTACCTGACCTTGCCTGCCAAAGCTGCGATGCCCCACCCCGAGATTGCCGCCATCAGTAGCGAGATCAGCGCATTGTAGCCAGCCAGCGACAGGCCGAGGAAGCGCCACTGCACCTGGTCGCAACGCACCACCTTCACTCTATCGAGATTCTCAAGCAGACTTCCCTTGCCCAGATCGAGCACCGTTCCGCTGCACTCGGTTGGCCCCGGCCAGAAGCCCCATTCCACCCCGGCGTGATAGGCGCCGAGCCCGGCGTTGACCAGCACAACCAGCGTAAGAACGGCGAGAGGCGGTATAATAAGGCAACGTGGTGCGCCCTTCGCGAGGGCAAATGCCACGAGCAGGCCGAAGGGGAACGCAAAATAGTAGGCATAGCGCTGCTCTAGACAGAGCGGGCACGGCAGGATCTCCAGCACGATCTGAAAGAACCACGCGCCTGCGATTGTCGCCGCGGCGATGAAGGCCACGGCCAGCGTGGCCGCGAAGGCGGTTTTTCTACCGACTCCGGAGGCGGATTTCACGACAGCATCGAGGGTCACGGCTTCCTCCGGCGAAGTGCTTGGATTGCACCATGCGTCCTAGCTTGCGAGCCTTGCCGCTGTCGAGCCGGCAGCCATCACACTGCAGTGTTTCGAGACCAAATGATCCTGTTGACGGAGGACGCTTGGCGCACCGGGTTGACCGGCAGGGATCGGCCGCTATAGTCCGCCCCGCTTCGCAAGACCATCGCCTCACTCGGCGTATGACTCGCGAATGCCCCTGTGGCGGAACTGGTAGACGCGCTCGACTCAAAATCGAGTTCCGCAAGGAGTGCTGGTTCGATTCCGGCCAGGGGCACCACAAAGCAGTTTTCCCATCACCGTTCGTGGTTGCCAAAAGGCTGCAAAATCGAGCCCATTGAGATTCTGGCGGTCCTTGAGTCGGTCGAGGCAGCCGGGAAATTGGAGACGGCAGCCCCGTCCGGAACACCATCGGCGCGGTATTTTCGGCACGCCATCCAGACGGTGCGGGTAAGGCCGATTTAACGCGGACGTTGCGAGGACCGTTGCTACGCCAAGGGTTGCGATCCGCCTGCCCGATCGTCATTCAGCGGGTGCAAGCGATCCCCCATCCGAGACACCGCTACGATCCTTTGCTTTCAGGGATAACCTAGCACGTCGCTTTCGGTACCAGATCACGACGCCGGTTACAGAAAGTGCAGCGACAACCAGACCCATCGCGGAAATTATAATCCGTCCGAGCAAACCTAAAATACGTCCACTGTGAACCGGAAACTGCGCCTGGACAAAAATATCCGCGGCCGTTCCCTCCCACGGCAAGTGTGCTCCCAGGGGCCGGCCGTCCAACCCATCGTAATAGAGCCGCGCCGGGCCGACACCACCAGCACCATGATCGTCACCCGGTTTGAAATACTGTACTTCATAAATACCGTACTGAAGAGCATACGAGGCCGACCCGACTGGTGTGCTCCATCCTCTGGAGCGGCCATCAGCCTCTGCCTTCGCAATAATTTCGGCAAACGTAATCTTGGGCTCGATTGGACGATCGGGAGCCGTGGGCGACCGAGTTTCGTAGGGCGATGGCGTATAATTTGAAACCGTCTTCATTACCGGCGAGAAAACCTCGCTGAACAAATTCAGCGAGAATGCAGTGAAGGCGATCACAAACAGAAGCAACCAGGTCCAGAGACCAAATGCCCTATGGATATCGAAATTAATTCGATAAGCGCTCCCGGATGTCTTGATCATCCAAGCTGGTTTCCACCGCGCCCAGAATCCCTTGCTCAGCTCACGACTAACAACAGCGGGCCGTAAGGCGTTGCTTTTCCGCCGCGCTGGAAGTGTCAGGTAGAAGCTGACGAAGCAATCGATTGTCCAGATAACAGCGATTATGCCGAGCAGGCGAATACCCCACCTGTCACTTCCCCAGAACTCCGGGATATGCAGGGAGTAGTGGAGCCGGTACAGAAACGAAACAACGTTCTCTCGGGTTATCGGCCACACTGAACCCCAATAGCGACGCCCAAGTTCTTCACCCGTGTTCGGATCAAGATAGACCTGGTTATAGTCGAGCACGTGGCGCTTGCCCGTCGCCGGATCTATTCGCGGTTCAACAAAAAACCAAAGAGACTCGCCAGCCTCCGGTGTGGTGAATAAATACGTAACGCGCGCCCGCTGATCGCGTTGCTCGATCAGCTTAGCTAATTCCGCCGAAGGCCGGGCCGGACCAGGGCTGTTCACCTCTATGAATCGTCTGATCAGCAAATCGTCGAGCTCATGATCCCACGAAATGACAGCACCGGTTAAGCCGGCCATGAACAGAAACGCCGCCGTGATCAGACCTGCCCATCGATGCAAAGAGGTAAAGAGGGCTCGCATACGCACCTATTCAACTATTTTCGATACATCGGCGCTACTGGCGTGGTCGGCGACGGCAGCAGGTCTGCGCTCAAAGATAGACGGAAGGTTTGAGGAACACCGAGAGTCAGCTGACCAAACGGGTTAGCGTACCAGTAGTTCCTGCCGGTGGCATTATCAACATTGAGCCGAGCGACCATGTCACGATCCCACGCACGGAATTTATAACGCGCGCCCAAATCCAGCCGCTCCCAACCGCCCACTCGTTGAAAGTTGGCGGGATCTAGGTAGTTGTCTGACACGTGAACCACGCTGGCCCGTTACAGTGAAATTTGGGACCCATGGCACATCGTATTCAGCGCCGACGCTAAGTTGAACATTTGAAACGCCGGGTGCTTTCTTTCCGTCGTTCAAGCCGTCTTCTGTCTTTGTCAGCCGCCCATCAAGGAATGTCACGCCACCTAGCAAGCGCACATTCTCGATCGGCGAACCGAACATCGTGAAGTCGATGCCCTGATTCATCTGCTCGCCGTTATACCCAAAGATGTTGGTCGCAGGATTTAAGAATGCCGAGGGTTGGGAAATCCGGTAAAACGCCAGCGTTGCGCCGAAACGTCCGAAGTCTACCTTGGCTCCCGTCTCAATCTGCTTCGTTCGCTGAGGTGCTAGAAAAATCATGCTGTTTGCGGCTCCCTGCGGAGCCTGTGGGCCAAATCCAAATCCTTCGGCATAACTCATGTAAAGCGTGAGAGGCTGCCAAGGCTTGAACAACAATGCCAGCATGGGCGTGTTCGCATCTTGGTTATCGCCGGACGTCAACAGTCCGTTGACGTCATAGTTATTGCTTTCCAGATGCTGTCGGCGGCCGCCGATCGAAAACTGCACGCGATCGTCGGCGACAGACATAGTATCAATCAACGCGAAGCCCGTGAGCAACGCATTATATTTCGATTGCTGCACCGTCGCCAGTTGCGCTGCTCGGTCCGGGGACGGGAAGTTCACCGGTGCGTAAATGTTGTTGGCAAAAACGTCAGCGGCTGTACTCCCGTACTGGCTGGCGGCGTGATAGCCGGTGTAGACAAGCGAAATGCTATGTTTGACAGGGCCGGTCCAGACCTTACCGCGAACCCCGACCTCACCGGACTGGGACAGTTCGCTTTCCCGATATGCATAAGTGTTCTGGGTTATGTCACCTGCCGTATTATTCAAGAAGCTGAAGGTCGCAACATACCTCTCGTCCTGATGAGCCGCACCATAAGCTCCGAACAGAGTCCAGTCGTTTGAAATATCGTATTCTACTCGGCCAACAGCGAAACGTTGATCGTATTTTGAATCCTCCCAAGGCTGCTGAAAGTTGCTTGTAAGCCTTGGCGCGGGACCGATCGGAAAGTCGTTGGCCCCTAGAAGCAGGCTGCTCACAGCCGCTTTATAGGCCTGATGGTTAATGCCTGCATCCAGGCTCGCTCGAAAATCCTGGCCTCTGTAGTCCAAACCTGCCGTGAGCGAACCGATCCCGAGTTCATTCTTATCGATGGGTGTTTGACCCGCGCTGCCCGTCCCGTTGATGCGAACACCAAACTCCTTTTGATCTCCATACCGTTGGCCGACGTCGAAAGCGAGCCCGCCGTTCCCTCGTGAAAGATAATTCGCGGTGAGACGCGCTATTGGGTCGTCTGTCGCTCGCTTCGGGATAAGATTGACGAGACCCGCAGTCGTACCACTCGGCGGAAAGCCGTAGAGGAAAGTAGCCGGTCCGCTTAGGACCTCCACGCGCGCGACACCCTCAAGCTGAGGACGGCGATAGTTGACTAAGCCATAGAGTCCGTCAAATGCATAGTCTCTTGAGTTTAAGGTGAAGCCGCGCACCACTGAGGACTGCTGAATACTGTAAGGCGACGCCTCTGCCCGCACGGCAGGATTGTTTTCAAAGACATCATAGATGCTCCGCACCTGCTGATCGCGCATCAACTGTTCGGTGTAATTCGTTTGCGAGAATGGGATATCAAATATGCTGCGATTCCCAAGAAGCCCAAGCCGCCCCCCACTTGCGACCTGGCCTCCGGCGTAGACCGGAGGCAGCGACATCGTGGAGTTGGAATTGGCGGCACCCTGCACGTCGATGGTGTCGAGCGCGATCGCGCCGGCTGGCACCGCACCAGCAGCGGGCGTGCCGATACGCTCGATGGCGACGGTGTTTGGATTTGTGAAGTGATAGGTCAGACCCGAACCGTGCAGGATACGACCTAGCGCGTCCTTCGGCGCGAAGCCGCCCGACAGGCCGATCGACCGCTTGCCCGAAGCAATCTCCGGCAAGTAGGTAACTTGCACGCCGGCCTGACGCCCGAACGCCGCGAGCGCGTTGGATAGCGGACCTGGCGGAATGTTGAACGAGGATTGTTGAGCAGTCTGTGCGCTTGCATCGTCCTGCATCGCGATACCCATGCAACTCGAGCCCATGAGCGCCGCTGTTACAAACCGCATCCCCCACCGTCGCGCGGTGTTACCGCAGCCCCCCCGAAGTCCCATCGCATCACCGCTCTGTTGTCATCATGTCTAGGGGCGTTCGTTTGCAGTTACGAACCCGGCCCTACTAGATGAAACGAGCGGAGCTTTCAGATTTTATCCCCTACCTCGCTTTTTTTAGATCGGAGAGATGATGGTTAGCCAGGAGGAGAGCTGGCGAACCTTGCCGCCATAGGGATGGATAACGGCTTCGAGCGCGGCAGTCGGATCATGGAGATCGAAGACACCGCTTATCCGACGCGCGCCGAAGCTCGGATCGGCAATCACCACGCGGCCGGGCTGCCAGCGCGCGACTTTGGCGACCACGGAAGAGATGGTGTCACGTTCAGCGACGATCATCCCGTCACGCCACGCCGCAATTTGGTTTGTTTCGCGCTTGCCACGTTCCGATGAGCGCGTTCGCTCGTCGAAGGTCAACCACTCGCCATCGGCTAATCTATCGCCGTGTACCAACGGCGATTCCGGCGCCGCAACCTCGACCACGCCGGCCTGGACCGAAACCGTTACGAATCCAGCGTCCTTGCTGACATCGAATGTTGCGGCGAGCGCCATCGAGGTCAGGTTGTCCACGGCGGCGTGGAAAGGTCGTGTTGCATCGCTGGCGACCTCGACAAACGCCATACCGGCGAGCAGCTCGATTCGCCGTAACGATGGCATGAACTCCGCTCGGATTGCGGTGTCGGGTCCAAGTGTGACGACCGTTCCGTCCGGAAGCGTGATGCGGCGCACTTCGGCTGTCGAAGTCATATGGTCGGCCCGCAAGCGAAGAAGCATATTTGGCCCGTAAAGAGCACCGGCACCGAGCACCGCAACGCCTGCTAGACCACCTGCGACTATGGCTCGCCGCGACGGGGCGCCCTTAGGCCGCTCTGCCTTGCGCCGGTCATCGAGCACTTTGCCCGACATGCCGTGGATCTCGACGACTTCCGCCCAAGCCGCCTCGTGGTCAGGTCCTCGTGCCCGCCAGCGGTGGACAAGCTCGCGCGCAATCGAGTTCGTCGGGTCGCTCTGCAACCGGATGATGAGGTCGAGAGCCTCTTCGAACAGCTTCTCGTCTTTGGAAATCTCTTCCATCATTCCATCGTAAACCTCGCCGGTGCCCCCGCTCGACGCAAGCACATCCCTGCCTATATTAAATAGAACGAATGGAAGGCAGAATTTTTCTCTCCGCAGGGTGGTCTAAGTTGCGGCGGCGATGAGACGCTCGCGGAGGTGACGATAGGCGCGGCGGATCAGAGTCCAAGTCCTCGGCGTTGAAAGGCCAAGCTCGGCCGCGACTTGGCTCATCGTCTTTTCGCCCATCCGGTGCATTTCAAAAGCGATGCGAGTCTTCTCCGGCAGCTCCAGCATCGCTTTTTCGATGATCGTCAACCGTTGGCGATCATAGACAACAGTCTCTGGGGATGGCGAGTTGTCCGCGATCTGCGCGAATTCGTCGTCGGTAAGATCAGCCCGTTGAAAAAGGCGTTCGCGACGCTTGAAATCGACGGAGAGGTTAGCCGCCACCCGATGCAGATATGCCTTCGGATTGTCAGCTTCGCCACTCGGCGTCGCCGTCAGCACGCGAGCAAAGGTATCCTGGGTCAGGTCGGCGGCAGCCTCCGAATTGTGGCCGCGCCGGCGCAGGAAGCGCTCGATCTCCCGCGCATGTCGATGGAAAAGGATTTGTAGGTCCCACATCATTGGAACCGCTCGATGCCGTTTATTCGTCGGCCGGGACGAAGCTCGCGCCAAATCTCGGCGATTGTTTTCATGAAGGCATCTCAGCTTGCTTTCCGAGCTCGATCGCCGTCTGGATGAGGGGCCGCGATCCGCTCGCTAAACGACTTGCGCGGCTCAATTGCCTAGAAAATACGCTCACGAGCGCCCCTGTTCTCAAGTCGCGTCAAATCGCGCAGACCTATTTCTGCTATATCGCAGCCACGTAGATTGCACAGCTGACGAGCTTCTAGATTTATTCCAGATTTCTGGTTTCATTCATAAGTGTTGCCAAAAAAGCGCCGAGCTTAATCTTTGGACTGTCCTGGCGTTGCGCCCTCTCGGAGCAGCGGAGCCATCAAACCGACTACCCTTCGTCCATCTGCTGACGGGCCTGATTTTTGACGACGCCGGCCATCGCACGGCGTCCACACAGATCCAGATGACCGCTGCCGCAGCTACTATATCTCACGAGATGAGGCCACAGCGCGCGGCTGTGTGAGATGTCGGCGCCTAGAACGATGGTGGCCAAGCGATCCCGAGCCGGAACGCCTTATGGCTCACGTGGTCCTTCGAATTCGTTTTCGAAGCGCAGATGCTTCACGCTTCGGCCATGACGCCGCACCAGTTTGAGGGCCTCTATCCCAACCTTGATGTGCGTTTCAACATAGTTTGCGGTCACAACCAAATCCAACGCTTCGGTTTTCACACCCTCGGGGATCATAGGCTGGTCGGAAACGAGAAGCAGCGCACCGGTCGGGATGTGGTTGGCGAATCCGGCGGCAAAGATTGTTGCAGTCTCCATGTCGATCGCCATGCTCCGTGTGCGACGCAACTTCTCCTTGAAAGCATCATCATGCTCCCAGACACGACGGTTCGTTGTGTACACGGTGCCTGTCCAATAATCATGACCCAGGTCGCGGATCATGGTTGACACTGCGCGTTGCAGTTGGAATGCGGGCAGCGCAGGAACCTCCGGCGGCAGGTAATCGTTCGAAGTGCCTTCGCCGCGAATGGCCGCAATGGGCAGAATGAAATCGCCAGTCTGATTCTTGCGTTTCAAGCCGCCGCACTTTCCGAGAAATAGAACAGCCTTCGGGGAAATGGCGCTCAGGAGGTCTATGACGGTCGCGGCATTCGGGCTTCCCATGCCGAAATTGATCAAGGTAATGCCATCGGCAGTCGCGTTGGGCATCGGTCGATCCGTCCCCTTGATCGATACCTCGTACTGAGCGGCGAACCACGCGACGTAGCCGCCGAAATTCGTCAAGAGAACATATTGTCCAAATTCGCCAAGCGGCGTGCCCGTGTAGCGCGGCAGCCAATTTTCGACGATATCCTTTTTCTCTTTCAGTTTCTGCTCCCACGTCAGATAGGACCGATATCCGAAGCTGAATGCGAGTTTCCCGCTGAAAGACACGGAATGGATCGTCAATCAGCCCACGAATCCTGCGGCTAGCAACAATGCTTCATTAGCTGATCCGGGACCGCACGCATACCGCGAAACGTTCATGCGTGGGATTCGCGGAGAGGGACCAAGGGCGGGCGCTGGTCGCAGTGGAAGAAGACCAAGGATAAACCGAAAAGGAAAGGCTGCCCTAGCCTTCAAGCGGTTGTGAACCTAGCTGTGTCCACTAGTGTGCAGAACTCCGCTTTCAAATACGCGATGATGACTCATCACCGCACGGATCGCGGCTTATATCGGTGATGAGAACGCCCGATTGCGCTCCCGCCTTCCTCTTACGGAAAGAGCGCGCCATGCAGATGAGGCGTCGTTTCAAGCAGACCACATCGCTTCAGGACCGTCTTTCGGACTTTATCGCGGGCGCACGATCTGAGGCGGACGGTGGGCCGGGCGGTGCGGATCAATACGAGATGCTGAAGAAAATCCGGCAGGCCGAGGCCGCCGCGAACATCGAAAGATGGGCGGCCTCGCCCGAACTGCAACCGCCGAAGTAATGGGAACGGAGACGGGCCCTCGACGTTGTCTGCCCGCGATGAAGTTTGACAGACTTGCCCGCCGCGGCCCTCGAGCCCGGCGGGTTTTTCTTGCAGCACGATAAGCTGTGGCGCGCGAAACAATCGCTTTGCGCCGGCGTTGGCAACGTATGTCGCGCTATTTCCTTATCGCTATGGCAGGAGGCTTGGCGGCGCTGATCGCGCTGCTGCTCGGCCTAGGCTCGTTCTCCAAGCAGCAGGCGCCAAGCGGAAAGGAACTATCCCCCGCGAAGTACATTTCAATCCCTGACTGAAACGAGAGATACGCTTTGATACGCAGGGCTCAGTTTTTACGGTGGATCGGAAATAAAAGAGATCAGAACCAATTGTTTGGTTCTCTCCGAAACTACTTCCGGCTTTCAAGCTGACCCTCGTAGCGCTTATCGATTTAGCTTAAACACGTGTATTTTAAGGTCGTTCGCGTAGACCAGATAAACGAATTGGCCGGAGAAATGGCGTTGGGGTTTGCTTCTTAGAGGCTTGGAAACGTCGCGGGCAACCGTCTAGCTTCGACCCTCCGGCTCAGCCCCGCCTCGTCAGGTAGGCTATGTAATCGGGGTCCCAACCTTTCATATGCTTGAGCAAGGCCTGGCGCCGCTGGTCGGGCATGCCGGGGCCGTGCTCGAGGAAGTCCTGAATTGCCCTCTTGAACTCCTCCACCTGCGGCTCCTCTCCCGTGACCAGGTCGCCGTACTCCGCCATGACGTCCTGCACGCGCTCTTCTATGTCATTCATCGCCACGGTCCTCCCAATGCTTCCGTCCATAACCGCGCGCCTGTGCGGCTAGTTCCGCTTGCTCCGGAAGTCATTGAACGAAGCATCGATCAGAAGGAGCTTGTCGAGCACGATCAGCTGCCGCTCCTCCCGCGTGCCGGGTCCGCTCTCGAGGAACGCCTCTAGCGTGTCCTTGACCTGCTGCACTTTCGCGTCCGTGCTTTCGGGGCCGTCGCTGAACCGTGCCAGTATCTCCTGAATCTGCCGCTCGTGATCGTCGCTCATCTTCATGCTCCTGATAGCCTGTTTTCTTAGATAGGGGGTACCCGCTACGAGGCTAGTCCTCCGTTGAAACGGCGCGCCTTCACACATCGATTGCCCATAGCAGAAGGCACTCGCAGAATTCGAGGGCTTTCTGCGTTATCGGTCTGCGGTCTTGGCCGCCAGTAGCGAAGTCGCATTTGCCAAAGCGCGGCGCATTTAATGGGCCGTCACTTGCTCCACGCGGTCATACGAACCGTCAGTATTTTGGCGAATATCAAGGGCAGTCCCGGGCGCTTTGCGTAACCGAACCGGCTTCTTTTCCTGCGTCCAATACACCCAAGGACTTCTACCGCGCGTTGTTTGCGGTTGCCCAACCGAACATGCTGCGGAGATGCCCAATTCGAATGGCCCGAAGCGGACAACGGGCCAACACGCAGCGTGCCGCGTCTTACCACCAGCCTCCTTGCATCGGAGGGAAGAACTGACCGCCGCCCCTGCGCGTATTGCTCGGGTGGGGATTCGGACTGCGCTGGAAAAAGAAGCCGAAGCCGTCGTCTCCCTGCGGGCTACCGTTGTTCCAGCCGCTGTCGTCCGCCACGAGGACCTCGCTCGGCTTGCGCGTGATGAAGCCGCCCTGTGGCTGGTCGCTCAGCACCGCAACAAACTCGGTGCGATAGTTCGTCTCTTTGCTCAGCGGCTCGTCGGAGACGACGATTGAGGATCGCGGCAACGCGGCCGGCGCGATGCGATCGAGGACTTCCTTCGGGATGGTGATGCGGTCGAGCGCGTTTTTGGCGTCATCCCCAGTCTCGATCGTGACGGCGGTCCAGCGCAGGCCCGCATCGTTGCGCGCCACCGCCGTGAACACATGCGTGCCCAGTGGTGTGCCGGGATCGCGGATCGTGACCGGGACTTCGATGGTTGCATCGAATACCTCACCGCCTCCGTCCGGCGCCGGTTCATGCGTGTTGCGCCGAACGTAAAGCGTTTGCGTCGCTCGGCTGATGTAGATCGAGACCGGCTCTAGCGCGAGCTTCGCGTCGAGCGCCGCCTTGGCGATGCCGCCCTTTTTTGTCTGAGCCGCCTTGGCCGCTTCCTTTGCGGTGTTGGCTGCGTCGAGCTTTGATTTCGCGTCTGCCTTGGCGGTGTCTAACTGGGTCGCGAGCTCCGCCGCTTTGGCAACCGCCTTTTGCTTGCGGTCTTCAGCCTTCGTCCTGGCTTGATCGGTCTTGGCCGCGGCCAGCGCCTTGTCGGCGGATACAGCTGCGGCGTCGGCCCGGACCTTGAATCGCTCCAGCTTGCGCAGAGACGCTGCGAGCGGTGCCAACTCGCGGGCCGCTGTGGCCGCAGTCTTTTTGGCCTCATCGGCCGCCTTGGCAGCCTCGGCGGCTTCGCGGGCGAGTCTCTCGGCAGTCGCCGGAGCATCTGCGATGATTTCCGCCTTCGGCATGAAGAGCGATAGCGTCGGGTGAGAAAAATTGACCGGGGCTGCATCGTCCGGCGAGATGATCACGCGCATCCCGATCCGCGTCTTGTCGAACAGCTTCTCCGCAAAGCCATAGGGCATTCGCACGCAGCCATGTGAGGCCGCATGACCAGGCAATGGCCCGCCATGCAATGCAAGGCCGTTCCAGGTGATGCGCTGCATGTTCGGCATCCAGGCATCGTCATACATGCTCGAGTGGTGGTCCTTGTCCTTCTCTACGATGGCGAAGACGCCGGCCGGCGTCTCGCGTTCCTTGATGCCGGTCGATACTGGGGCGCGCAGGATCCAGCCCTCGGTGTCATAGAACGTGACCTGCTGGCTCTTGATGGACACGATTGCCATGATCGGCTCGCCGGCCTCGCGCGGCGCCGCGGTCTCGGCGGGTTGCGCGCGGCGCGTCTGTTTCGCCGTGGCTTCAGCAATCGGTGCGATCAGCGCGGCCATCGCCGCGAACATCACGACGGCCGAACGTCCCCAATGGTGCATCGCCACTGTAGATCGCACCAACGTCAATCGATTCACCATTCCATTCCCCGTCGCAACGCATGTCCGCTGCCGTGACCGACCTCACAGATAGCCGACTCGTGAAAAACAAGCATGCTCGCAGCTGAAATTGGCACAAAACGGACAGAGAGCGTTCGCAAGCCTTCCGTTGCACACAGGCAACACTTCGGGGAAAAGGACACGATCTGCCCGGTTACGCCATTGCGCGGCTATTTCCTTCCCGAAACAATCATCGCGTCCACATCCTCGGCTATGTAATCCGGTTCCGATGAGGCTGGCATGATGAACCCGCGGCAACTTTCAGCGCTGACGCCCGCCTTGCTATGGGTCGTTTTCGCGGCAGGCATTTACGCTCTGCTTGTGATGGGATCAGAGGCACGCCAGACCACGGGCGGGGCGACACCCACCCATATCAGCGTGCCTTCTTCCTCCGCTGCACAGGAACTCACCACGGCGTTGCAGCCGAGTTCAATGCCTCGTCACGATCTGAATCAAACCGATCTGCAACCCCCTTCGAAATCTCATGTGGCGGTGACCGAACTCTCGCTTGCCGGAGATATCGCCCACGAGCCGATGGCACCTGTCGAAATCGCGCCTGCCGAACCAGCGTCCGTGCAAATCGCAAGCGCGAATCCATCAGATATCGAACCTGCCGATATCAACAAAGCCACGAAGTCCATCGAGATGGTCGACGAGTGCCAGGTCGTGGACATCTGCGTCGATCGCTATCTGTGGGCGCTTTATCAGCGCACGCCCAAGGAAGATACTATCAGGATACGTGAATGGAAGAGCGTCACGATCAAAAGGAAAGGCAAGAGGGTGAGTGTTTCCAGAGCCTTCACCAAGCTTGTTGATCAAAATTTCGGGTGGAAGGATCCCAAGGCGGCGGAACGCGTCGGCATGTCCATGATGGACTATGTGATCGGCGGCATGGACCGGAGCTTCAAACTAAAATTGTTTCGTATGTTTCATGCGGCGGAGGCAGCGGGGCTTTCGCCCGGCATAACCAGCGCATTCCGTGACGACTACCGCCAATCGATCGCAAGCGGCCTCAAGGCAGCGAGCAACAGGTCGTATCATGGCGGCAGCTTGCGCGGTGGTTACGGGCATGGGCTCGCGGCCGATGTCGTGAGCGTCGAAGGCGGAACGCGCAACCAGCGATTTGCTTCCTCGGAAAAATTCTGGAAGTGGGTTGATGCGCACGGGAAGGAGTTCGGAATCGGGCGCCCATATCTCGGCAGGGACCCACCGCATGTCGCACCGGTCGACGGCCAGGAATATGCGAAGCATAGCGGCGGTACAAAACAAGCGGCATCGAACGCCAAGGAGACCGGCCTGAAGAAGAAGGCGAAGGGCGTGGCCACACGCGATCACTCACGCCGCGCCAAGCGCCCAAGAACTGCAGCCGCCTCAAAGCCGAAAGCGAGCTGAGTGGCTTGGCCGATATCAGGCTCCAAATGAAATCTGGGAATTCGTAGCGTCCGTTGCTGGCCGATTGTGTTGAAAAACTCCGGGTTGTGAACGGTCAGAAGCGCTGATTCACTCAGGCATCCAAGCCTGGGGCGAAGCCATGATGGGTGAACGGCGAATCGATCAAGCGGCGCTTTTCTATCTATTCTCGCTGGAGCGGCACGTGCCGGCGGACCACATGCTGCGGGCGATCGACCGGTTCGTCGATCTGCAGGGTGTGCGGGCGCACTTGGCAGCGTTCTACAGTTCGACGGGTCGCCCCTCGATTGATCCGGAGCTGCTAATCCGGATGCTGATTGTCGGCTACTGCTTCGGCATCAGATCGGAGCGGCGTTTGTGCGAGGAAGTCCACCTGAACCTCGCCTATCGTTGGTTCTGCCGATTAGGCCTCGATGGCGACGTGCCAGACCACTCAACCTTCTCCAAGAACAGGCACGGCCGCTTCCGTGACAGCGATGTGCTGCGACATGTGTTCGAGACCGTGGTGCGTCGCTGCATGACCGAGGGGTTGGTTGGCGGTGAGAGCTTCGCTGTCGATGCCAGTCTGATCAAGGCCGACGCCAACCGCCAAAGCGGGGTGCAGGGCGCCGAGGAGCTAGATCCAGTTCGATCTCGTCGCGCAGTTCGTGAGTATCTGGCGGTGCTAGATGACGCAGCCTTCGGTGCGGCGACGTCCGTCGCGCCGAAATATCTCGCGCCCGTCGATCCGGCCGCGCGGTGGACCGCGGCAAACGGCGGCCTCGCGTTCTTCGCCTACGCGACGAACTACCTGATCGACCTTGATCATGCCGTCATCGTTGAGGTGGAGGCATCCAGCGCCGTACGCCAGGCCGAGGTTACAGCCGCCAAGACCATGATCACGCGAGCCCACGATCGCTTCGATCTTCAGCCGGCGCGTCTCGCCGCCGATACGGGTTATGGCTCAGCCGAGATGCTCGATTGGCTGGTCAACGAAGAAGGTATCGAGCCGCACGTGCCGGTGTTCGACAAATCCCAACGCACCGACGGGACCTTCTCACGAGACGAATTTATTTACGACCATGAGCGCGACATCTATGTCTGTCCCGGCGGCAAGAACCTAACGACGAAGGGAACGCTGGTGAACGACGGCGCCACCTTGTTCTACCGCGCCAGCAAGGCTGACTGCTCCGCCTGTACTCTTAAATCTCGTTGCAGCCCTAACACCCCGATGCGGCGAGTGCCTCGCAGTATCCATGAGGGCGCAAGAGACTTCGCCCGCCACATCGCCAAGACCGCCGCTTATCTAACCTCGCGGCGACAGCGCAAGAAGGTTGAGATGTGCTTCGCCCACCTCAAACGCATCCTCAAGCTCGACCGACTGCGACTGCGCGGCCCATGTGGCGCACATGACGAGTTCCTGCTCGCCGCCACCGCTCAGAACTTGAGAAAACTGGCCAAGCTGATCCCCGCCACCGCACCGATCTTGGCCGCTTGATCGGTTACGACCGCCTTCAAACGCCACGGCTTGCCTCGACGTAAGATCACTCCAGACCGAAAGGCGACTTCTTCAACACAATCGGCCCTCTTCGGACCTGACGCGGTGTCGAGCTTGAGCCCCAAGGCCCGGATAAGGAAATTTGCATTGTCGTCGCTGGCCCGACGGAAAGGTTATTATAAATAATAATCAAATGTAATCAGATAGTTATCCTATAATTCGTTTCCGGCCAGAGCAACAGAAGCTTCTCCGCTACCGTTCGCTCAGGAGCTGTTGGTTTGCCATTTCACAGCCGCAGCAGATACCCAGACAGGTCCACGCGACTGGGCCGTTGATGTTCAACGACAGCCTAAATATGCACCCTATCTGGAACGCCGCGGTCCGAGCTATATATTTCCTGCGATACCAACATTGGAGTGAATAATGAAAAACGTAATTGCAGTAGCTGCCCTGGGCATCGGGCTGGCTTTTGGTTCGGCTTCCGCTTCGTTCGCCGACAATGTCGACGGTGGTGCTCATCCGCGGAGCGGAGTGCCCACCGTCGCGGAGCACGGAGCCAGCACCGCCAGGGGAGTAAGCAGGTCCCAAACACCGCATGTGTCCGACACAGACGGCTATCATATGAAGCAGAATCATACGACGAAACATAAGAAGAAGAAAAACAAGAGGTAGGCGGGCAGACTCATCGACGTTGACCTACTGGTCGCGCGAATTGTAGCGCGGCCAGTTCACGTCACCCATTCCGTTAGTCGGCTGATGCCGAAGCGGAGTGTGAGCCAACCAAGGCACGCGGGCCGTCTGCGAATCCTAGGATTGGAATGAGTTCAACATGCCACTCATGGCCTGTCTACGAGTGATGACCTTCCCCATCAACTCGCAGAAGCCCCCCGGTTTCGTTCCAAAGAAACCCTTTTTTCGAGCCTTTTTTGAGCTCGGACCGGTGGAACGAAAACGACGATCTCCGACTTTGCTCCCCGTGTTTAAAGGTCGGAGGAAAATTTATGGCCCGTTCGTTGATCAGAGCTGCAGCGATTTCAGTTGCGTTGATATTGCCCGCATCGGTCATGGCCCAGGGTGTAGTTGGAGGTATGGAACACGGCGCGCGCGAAGGTGATCGAGCAGCGGGTCCGGTCGGAGCCGTGGTCGGTGGGGCCGTCGGGGCCGTTACTGGCGGTGTAGTCGGCGTGCTCGGCATCGATCAACGTCCGCGCTTCCGGCAATACGTGGTCGGGCAGCACCATCCTTCATTTCATTATCGTGAACCGGTGCATGTTGGCGTCGTCCTGCCGGATAGCGGCCTAACCTACTACGAGGTGCCTGCCGAATATGGTGCGCCGCACTATCGATACACCGTTGTGAACGACCAAACCGTGCTGGTCGATCCGCGGACGCATAGCGTGGTCGAGATCATTGACTAGGTGATCGATCCGGCGGGCTGCCGGGCGTGCTCGCTCGCGCTTGCTTGACCCCTTAAGACCCTTGCTTCGAATGGAAACTCCCGAACTTCCCCGCGGGATCCCGTTCGAGGTGAGTGCCGGCTTGAGGTGCCTGCCGCCATCTGCACGAAACGCCGGCGGCCGCTTTGATAGAGCCGTAGTTAGCTGCAGTGCAAGCGTCGGCATCCCACGATCAACGATCGCCAACCAAGCAAACGCCATTGAGATCACCAAGAGAGGGAGGCTATTATTGATCCGGGACAAGCCGAACGGAAGGTACGACCATGACCAACGAAGATCAGATCACCGGCTTCATCAAATACCGGGGAAAAAGACGGATTTACTCGGCAGACTATGAAGCGGACAAAAGTGACGATTTGGTCCGACTGTTTCCTGAGAACTTCACGGCTGCGGTGCCGGCGATCAAGAAATTGCCGGATTTATCGTACGAGGAAACCGCGCTTTACCTGCTTAAAAAAGTTGTCGACGAAGAGGTCGAAAAGGTGGGACAGTCCAGGCCTTTTTATTCCTGATGTATCCCCCGCCTTGACGCCAAGACACGACTGCCGAGAGGAAATGAAGCCGTATCTAAAAAGCCGATAAATTCGAGAACTTTCCACTCTCATTGCGGATTGGTCCTGATGCACTCCAGGCAGGATGGAGAGATGAAAAGGATCGAAAAAGAAGACCAAAGACGCGGGACCGTCACCTATCAATTAGACGACGGTCGTTACGTGACGCTCGATGAAAACGCTGTGGCGCAATTTGGAGCGGATAATCTCATTCAATGGCTGGGTATCGAACGTGTCCCGATCATGCACCAAGGTCGCCGTGTCGGGACGCTCCCGGCAGACTTTGAACCTCTCAACGCCAAGAATGTCCACCCCGGTGATTTTAAGCGCGAAGGGGACGGTTGGGTTGCAGAAGAAAAGCTGGCTCCAGAGAACCTGGACGCTGTCGTGGGATTTGAGCGGGATAAATGACTCAACCAGCTTCGTGATGGCGGTTCCAGCCCTATGATTCCGGGACGTTCGCCCTAGATTCGGGCCATGGACCTTTCTCTCCGCCCTACTCTCAACGCCGGCGACAAGTTGACAGACGACTATTGCGTACTCCACGACGGCCGACCGGTCGGCCGGATCAGGCTCGCCAGAAAAAGGTCACGGCAGGGTGTTGCCGGGTGGGAGTGGCGCATCAACCCACCTCTTCCAGTCCCGCCGTGGTGCAACGGCACGGCTGCTAGCCTTGAGGCCGCGAAGGAGGAGTTCAGAGCCGCGTGGGCGCGGTTCTATGCGTCCCTGACGCCTGAGCGGATCAGACGCTGGCATCTCATTGAGGACATGGGCACGTCGAATGAGTGGTGGCTGGAATGAGAGCTGGTCCCTTGCGATCAAAACCGGTGATGCAAGGTCTCCGTAGGACCCATCAACCGCCTCTAGCCGCCTTGATCGCGGCAACATCGATTTTCTTCATATTCATCATCGCTTCAAACGCGCGTTTTGCTTCAGCGCCGCCGACAGCCAGCGCCTCGGTCAGTACGCGGGGCGTGATTTGCCAGGAAATGCCCCATTTGTCCTTGCACCAACCGCAAGCACTTTCCTGACCACCATTGCCGACGATGGCGTTCCAGTAGCGGTCGGTTTCTTGCTGATCGTCCGTGGCGATCTGGAATGAGAAGGCTTCGTTATGTTTGAACGCAGGTCCGCCATTGAGCCCCAGACAGGGGATACTGGCCACTGTGAATTCGACTGTCAGCACGTCGCCAGCCTTACCGGATGGGTAATCGCTGGGAGCACGGTGGATGGCACTCACCGAGCTGTCAGGAAAAGTCTCGGCGTAAAACCGGGCTGCAGTCTCGGCGTCCTTGTCGTACCATAGACAGATCGTGTTCTTGGCGACGGTCATTGCTCGTCCTTTGCTTTTGAAACCAATTCACCCCCGGTTCCCATGCAATTGTGGTCGGTTCACAGCCGCCTTAGCGAGATACGCGAACGTAGAATGGCATATGACATTCCTCCAGCAACACGCGATCTACAACCAGGGTGCACCCAGTCGCGGTGAATAATCTCGACCTGAATTTCGTCAAGAGGAACGCCGAAGACATAAAAGCCCCGTATGGTGGCCTTTTCGCGTCTTCAGAGCTTCAAGAAATAGCCGACGGGTTGGCTGGAGCGCGAGGAATCGAGTTCACGCTCTCCCAGTCGAACGGAGTATCTGACGCTGTTCGGCAAAACCTCTTCGCGTCATGCGGTCATGCTGACGAGTGCTTCTGAGGAGATCAGGAGCTTTCCGCCCTCCACCTTCAGCGCAAAGGTGCGTACAGAACCCTCGTCGGCCCCAACAGCCATGCCTGTCTCGAGCGAGATGACCCAGTTATGCAGCGGACAGGTGACCTGAGCGCCGTGCACGATCCCCTGGCTAAGCGGGCCTCCCTTGTGTGGACAGCGGTCCTCGATAGCGAAGAAGCGATTTTCGATAGTGCGGAACACCGCAATCCGCCCCTGCGGCGTCGCCACACAGCGCGCGCCGCGAAGAGGGATATCTGCCGTTTGGCCAATAGCAATCCAGCTCATCGTGCTCCCCCCGCCGCAACCGGAAAACCGATAGTCGCCATCGGCCGGAATTCGTGCTTGTCCTTGCCAGACACGCGTTCAGACCACGGATCGACCTGGGCGAATTTCCGACTGAAGTCGAAGCGATCGAAATAGTCTTTGCGCTTCTGGGGGTCCTCCAGAATCTGGCGGCGGATCTCGTCGAGGCCGACGCGCTTCGCCCATTTGTAGATGCGCTCGAGATAGTGGCCCTGCTCGCGGTACATCTGGACGAGCGCCACGATATGCTCCAGCGCTTCATCCTCGGTCTTTACGACACCCAGAACCTCCGTGCCCTTGATGTCGAGGCCCGCCGCGCCGGCGAAATGGATCTCATAGCCGGAGTCCACGCAGATCACGCCGACATCCTTGCAAGTCGCCTCGGCGCAGTTGCGCGGACAACCCGAGACCGCCATCTTGACCTTGGCTGGAGTCCACGAGCCCCACATGAATTTCTCGATGCGGATGCCGAGCCCGGTCGAGTCCTGCGTGCCGAAGCGACACCAGTCGGTGCCAACGCAGGTTTTTACTGTGCGCAAGCCCTTGGCATAGGCATGACCCGAGACAAAGCCGGCTTTGCCGAGATCAGCCCACACCGCAGGCAGGTCTTCCTTCCTGACGCCCAACATGTCGACACGCTGGCCGCCCGTGACCTTCACGGTGGGAATGTGGAATTTATCGACCACGTCGGCGATGGCGCGCAATTCCTTCGCGCTAGTGACGCCGCCCCACATGCGCGGCACAACCGAATAGGTACCATCCTTCTGAATGTTGGCATGGACGCGCTCGTTGACGAAACGCGACTGATAGTCATCGGCGTATTCGTCCGGCCAGTCGCATACGAGATAGTAGTTGAGCGCCGGTCGGCACTTTGCGCAGCCGCATGAAGTCTTCCATTCCAGTTCCTGCATGACGGCAGGAATGGTCTTCAAACTCTTCGCCTTGATGAGCCGGCGGACATCGCCATGTCCGAGCGTGGTGCAACCACACATCGGCTGTACGGCGCCGGGATTGTAGCCGTCGCCGAGCGTCAGCATCATG
Source organism: Nitrobacter sp. TKz-YC02 (assembly GCF_049852135.1). Classification (NCBI taxonomy): domain Bacteria; kingdom Pseudomonadati; phylum Pseudomonadota; class Alphaproteobacteria; order Hyphomicrobiales; family Nitrobacteraceae; genus Nitrobacter; species Nitrobacter sp. TKz-YC02. Next base: position 984,680 of record NZ_CP180728.1, on the reverse strand, counting down.
AGTTGTTCGACGAGACCCGTGCAGGAGCCGCAGGATGCGGATGCTTTTGTGTGGGCGCGCACGTCGTCGAGCGACGTCAGACCTTTGGCTGTAATGGCCGAGACGATCTTGCCCTTGCAGACGCCGTTACAGCCGCAGATTTCGGCATCATCCGGCAAGGCTGCGACCGCCGCCATAGGATCGAGGGACGTGCTCCCCTGACGGGATTGACCGAAAATCAGCGTCTCGCGCATCTCCGAGACATCTGTCCCCTTGCGCAGCATATCGAAGTACCAGGCGCCGTCCGCGGTCTCGCCGTAAAGGACCACGCCGACAATGCGGTTGTCCTTCAGCACGAGCCGCTTATAGACTCCCGCGCCCGAATTCCGCAGCACGATATCTTCCCGATCAGGCGCGTCGGTGAAGTCGCCCGCCGAGTAAAGGCTCACCCCGGTCACCTTCAACTGGGTCGCCGTTTCGACGCTGCGGAACGTCGCTTCGACTCCTGTCAAAGTCTTCGCCGCGACCTTGGCCATGTCATAGAGCGGCGCGACGAGGCCATAGCAAATGTTGTTGTGCTCGCAGCATTCGCCGAGGGCGAGGACATTCCTATCAGAGGTCAGCATCTGGTCGTCCACGACGATGCCGCGCTCAACATGGAGGCCCGCATCGGTTGCGATCCGCGCCTCCGGACGGATGCCGACCGCCATCACCACGATATCCGCCGGATAAAGGGTGCCGTCATCGAGCAGCACCGCTTCGGTGCGCCCGTGGCCGAGGATCGCGTTTGTCTGTGCCTTGCAGTGAATTTTGATGCCGCGGCTCTCCAGTTCCTTCTGCAAGAGATAGCCCGCCGCCGCGTCCAGCTGGCGCTCCATCAGGTGGCCCATCAGATGCAGGACCACCACCTCCATACCATGGAGCCTGAGCGCCGCCGCGGCCTCCAGTCCGAGCAGACCGCCACCGATGACGACAGCCTTGGCGTCCTTTTTCTTGGCTGCGGCCACCATCGCCTGGACATCGTCATAGTCGCGAAATGCCATGACGCCCGGCAAGTCCCGCCCGGCAACGGGAATCATAAAGGGAGCGGATCCGGTCGCAATCACTAGCCTGTCGTAAGGAGTTTCGCTGCTCGCCGAGTGCACCGTCTTCGCCGCACGATCGATGCGCGTAATCGTCTCGTCGAAGCGGCATTTGATCTGGTGGGCGTCATACCAAGCCGCATCATGCGTGACGATCTGATCGAACGACTTCTCGCCTGCCAGCACGGGCGACAACATGATGCGGTTGTAATTTCCGCGCGGCTCCGCTCCAAAAAGGGTAATGTCGAAACGTTCCGGGTCAGCTTCGAATAAATGCTCGAGCATCCGTCCGGAGGCCATACCTGCGCCGACGATGACGAGCTTCTCTTTTTTGTTCATCTTGATTTTGCTCCGTCGTCCTTAGATAGCGAGAGCTGTCGCGGATCATAACGCAAGACTCGTGCCAATCCTAAAAATGCACTTCGCTGCCCTCAGAACATTGCCGAGATCGACCGCTCCCAGAAACGACCGAGCACAGGACCGCCCGCTACGGGAGCAGGTGGTGCTGAAAAATTGTGCAACGCAACATCAGCTATCAGGGACGTCCGCCACCGCCGTTAACTCTTAGGCAAGTATGGGAAGCGCTGGAGACAGTCACCTTTGGCTTGCCTGCCTTACACTTTTCATCTTGCCGCCTTGCTGAGGTCAAACCCAAAGCCTTCATCTCGACATATAGACCAGCCGGAACCCGGCCGCGCAACATGTAACCTGGAACTCAAATGCTATTCAGATCACAACCTGCTGGTCCTCAAGCCGATCCGCACGACGCGATAGCCGCGCAACTTCGCGACTTGGCGCCGCGAATCACGCGTGATCCTCAAATTGAAGCCAATCGCGAGCCGTCACAGGTTGAAGAGACGTCGCTATCGACGGCACCATCCCTGCCGGCAAGCGAACTGTCGTTCCACCCTGCGCCGTCGAACGACAACGTTGACGCACTCTTGAAAGATATCCCCCGCGCGCGGTCTTATCGCGGTGTCTTAACCGTGCTGTCGGCCATCTGTATCGGCGTTGCCGCAAGCGTGGCCTGGCATTCCTATGGTGAAGAGGCCAAACAGAGGCTTTCGAGTCTTATACCGCACCTTTCAATGGAGGCTCCTGCCCCTGCGCAGGCCGTAAATGCAGTTGAAGCGCAGGACACGGCGACCCAAGCCGCCGCGCCTCAACCAAATGCCGAAGTGGAACCTGCGCAAGAGACTGCGACCGCAGCCCAGCCATCAACACCAACACCGTCGACGGATCCCGTCACGCCCCCGACGCAAGCTGCACCAACTCAAGCTGCGCTTCCGGCCGAAATTGCACAGTCGCTTGAGGCAAACGCAAGCGAGATTGCTGCGCTGAAAAGCGCGGTCGAGGATTTGAAAGCCAGCCAACAGCAACTGCGCCGAGAGATCGCAACGGCCGCAGAGCGCGAGGCTCACCCCAAGCCCCCCGTGCAGCACCGGGCTAAGTCTGTTCCGCCACGGCCACAACGCCCCTCACCTCAAGCGGCAACATACAATCCTCCTCTTCCGTCCCCTTCGCCGCCACCGGCGACCGAAAGCCGGATCCCCGCGCAACGCGACGCCTACATTCCGTCCCAAGCGCCGGTACCCGCCAGACTTCCGGCACAGCCTGGTGACGACAGCGCTCCCCGGCCGCCGATGCCGGTGCGGTAAATGACGCAAGCCTGAACGCGACGTGCGGCATTCAAAATCGTTTAATATCCGCGTGAGCGACTGGCCGGCATCGCGACAAGCCGGAGTAGCCGGTCCGGGCACGCAAGGGATCATCCCCTGTGGAACATGTGCGCCAGGATCGCGTTATAGCCCGTCCTTCTTTACTGGCGGGGGTATCGGATGGCTCGGTCAAACAGTGCTCCGGCAACCGCTTTATTTCCCGGCTTGATCACCATTGAACTGACCGTCAACGGCACCAAGGAAAAGCTCGATATTGCTCCTTGGACAACGTTGCTCGATGCATTGCGAGATCGCCTTGGCCTCATGGGTACCAAGAAAGGCTGCGATCACGGTCAATGCGGTGCCTGTACAGTGCTGGTTGACGGCCGACGGATCAATTCCTGCCTGACGCTTGCGGTGATGAAGGACGGTGCCGAGGTAACCACCATCGAAGGTCTTGCGACCGATGGTGTCCTCCATCCCGTGCAGCAGGCGTTCATCGACCATGACGCGTTCCAGTGTGGTTACTGCACACCGGGACAGATTTGCTCGGCGGTCGGCCTGATCGCCGAAGGCACGGCGAAAACGCCCGATGACATTCGCGAGTTGATGAGCGGAAACATTTGCCGCTGCGCAGCCTATCCGAACATCGTCGCTGCGATTCAGCAGGCCATGGATGCGTCATGAACAATTTCCAGTACTCGCGGGCAACGGATGTTGCTGACGCACTGAGCCAGATTGCGGCTGATACCTCGGCAAAGTTTATTGCCGGTGGCACCAATCTCATCGACCTGATGAAATACGACGTCGAACAACCCAGCCGGCTGATCGACATTTCGCACCTTCCTCTCGCCAAAGTCGAGGAGACGACCGACGGCGGCCTGCGCATCGGTGCGCTGGTGCCGAATTCTGACCTCGCCTGGCACCCACTGGTGGTGGAACGTTATCCGCTGCTCTCAAGCGCTATCCTCGCCGGCGCCTCGGCTCAACTGCGCAACATGGCGTCCACTGGCGGCAACCTATTGCAGCGGACCCGATGCTTTTATTTCTATGATGTCGTGACACCGTGCAACAAGCGCGAGCCCGGTTCCGGCTGTTCGGCGAAAGACGGCATCAACCGGATCAACGCGATCCTCGGCACCAGCGATGCCTGCATCGCCACCCATCCCTCCGACATGTGCGTCGCGCTGGCGGCACTTGATGCCAAGGTGCATGTCGCCGGCCCCAACGGTGAGCGCGCCATTGCAATGGCGGATTTCCATCGCCTGCCCGGCGATACGCCGCAGCGTGACACCAATCTCGATCCGAAAGAAATCATCACGGCCATCGAACTGCCGGCGCAGGGCTTCAACACGCACTATACCTATCTCAAGATCCGGGATCGTTTGTCCTACGCCTTCGCGCTGGTCTCTGTGGCGGCGGCGCTCAAGATAGATAACGGAACGATTCGTGACGCGCGACTGGCGCTCGGCGGCGTTGCCCATAAACCGTGGCGGAATCCAAAAGCCGAAGCAGCCTTGAACGGACAGCCTGCTACTCACAACACTTTCGCTCGCGCGGCCGACGTCGTTTTGCACGAGGCCAAGGGTTTCGGCCACAACACCTTCAAGATCGGCCTCGCCCGGCGCGTCATCATCCGGGCGCTGACACAAGCCGCGAACGGCACACCGCAATCTCAATCGGACAAGAAAATCGCATGAGCCGGTGCTTCACCCTCATCAACCGAGCACGCCCATGACGACCTATATCGGTACAGCGACATCGCGCGTCGATGGGCGCGACAAAGTCACGGGCGCCGCTCGTTACGCCGGCGAGTACGGCGCACCCGATCTTGCACATGGCAGCGTGGTCGCTTCGACCATCGCCAAAGGCCGTATCAGGCGGATCGACACCAGCGAAGCCATGAAGGTGGATGGCGTCCTCATCGTCCTCACCCATGAAAATCGGCCGCCGATGGCCGATAACGACAAGGCTTACGAGGATGAGGTCGCGCCCGAAGGCTCGTCCTATCGCCCGCTTTATGACGGCGAAATCAAATTCAACGGCCAGCCGGTCGCGCTGGTGCTGGCAGAGGATTTCGAGACCGCGACTTATGCGGCGTCTCTCGTGAAGGTCGCCTACGACGAGCAACCGCATGCCACCGATCTGGAGCGCCAGCTCGGCAACGCCATCACGCTCGATCCGCCGGCCAAACCGCGTGGCGACGCGGCCGAGGCGTTCGCGACTTCGGATATCAAGCATCAGGCCGACTATTCCGTGCCCATCGAGCATCATAACCCGATGGAGCTGTTCGCATCGACCGCCGTGTGGCACGACGGCAGGCTCACGGTTTACGACAAGACGCAAGGGGTACAGAACGTTCAGCGCTATCTATGCGGGGTGTTCGAGACCAGGCCCGACGAAATCCGGGTGATGTCGCCCTATATGGGTGGCGGCTTCGGCTCCGGCCTGCGGCCGCAGTATCAGGTGGTGCTCGCGGTGCTCGGCGCCCGCGCGCTCAAGCGCTCGGTCCGCCTCGTCCTGACGCGGCAGCAAATGTACATGATCGGCTATCGCCCGGCGATGGTTCAGCGCATCCAGCTCGGCGCAAAACCGGACGGCACGCTGAATGCGATCACACACGACGCCACCACGATGACGTCGCAATACGAGGACTTTCATCGTAATGAGACGACATGGTCCGGTCTGCTCTACAAGAGCGAAGCCGCCAGTTACGCGCACAGCCTAGTCCGCCTCGATCTTCCGACAGCGTGCGACATGCGCGCGCCGAGCGCGGCAACCGGCGTTTACGCGCTCGAAGCGGCGATGGACGAACTTGCGGTTGCGCTGAAGATGGATCCGCTCGAACTGCGGCTGAAGTGTTATTCGGACAGCGACCAGTCTACCGGCCTGCCCTTCAGCAGCAAGAACCTGCGCGAATGTTACAGCCAAGGTGCGGACGCATTCGGCTGGAACAAACGCAGTTTCGAGCCCCGATCGATGCGTGATGGCAACGATCTGATCGGCTGGGGCATGGCCACGGGCATCTGGGAAGCGCTGCAGATACCTATCACGGTGCGGATCACACTGACTGGAAACGGCCACGCCGAAGTGGCGTGCGCGACGTCGGACATCGGGACCGGAACCTATACGATCATGGCACAGGTCGCCGCCGATATGCTCGGCCTTCTGATCGATAACATCACTGTCAAGCTCGGTGACTCGACGTTGCCACCGTCTCCTGTCGAAGGAGGGTCATGGATCGCCGCGTCGGTTTCGAACGGCATCGTCACCACCAGCAACGCCATCCGCGACGAACTCCTGAAGATGGCGCAGGCCATGCCGAACTCGGCGCTGAAAGGCGCGCTGGCCGACGACGTGGTGCTGACCAACAGTTCGATCGTGTCCAAGAAGAATCCGCGCAGTACGGTCACGGTCGCGGACGCCATGCGTCACGCCGGCATCGAACGCGTCACTCAGGAAAAGGCCACAAAGTTCAAGAAGGGAGGCAAGCACGCCCACAACACCCATTCAGCAATCTTTGCCGAAGTAAAAGTGGACGATCAGTTGGGGGTCATACGCGTCACTCGGCTCGTCAGCGCGGTCGCTGCGGGACGTATCCTCAACCCTAAGACCGCACACAGTCAGGTGATGGGCGGTATGATCTGGGGCATGGGAATGGCGTTGCACGAGGAAACACTTATCGACCACCGCTTCGGCCGGATCATGAATGCCAATATCGCCGAGTATCATGTGCCGGTGAATGCCGACGTCCACAACGTCGAGGTGATCTTCGTCGATGAGCAGGACGACATCGTCAACCCGATGGGCATCAAAGGGTTGGGCGAGATCGGCATCGTCGGCGTTCCTGCGGCGATTGCCAATGCGGTCTATCATGCCACAGGCAAACGCGTGAGAGATCTTCCGATCACTCTCGACAAGTTAATACGCGACGCCTAGGCGCATTTCATCTTGGTAGCTGGCGAGCGAAAGCCGACAACTTCTTGATCTCATACGCTGCAAGCAGCGAGACCGAACTTTGCTCGCAGGCAGGTTCCTTTTTCCGACTTTGATAAAATCTTCTCATCTCAAGCGACATGAACGCATATAAGAAAAAGGCCGCCCGCTGGGGCGGCCTTACCATGGCTAAAGCAGCCTATCAGGTGCCGCCACTGTATCCGGTTTTCTCTTGGCCCTGAGGCTTGTTGTCAGGCATATCTTCCTGGACGCCTTTCCGGATTTCGGCCTTCTGCTTGGTTTCCGTTTGCTGACCTGACTTTTGGCCTTGATCGCGCTTCTGGTCCGGATATTTCTGATTCGGGTTGGTCATTGGAGAGCTCCTTCGTTTGCAAAGGATAATGGGTTCCCCTCCGGATTCGTTCCGATGAAACTTCGTGTTGGAAGTTTATCCTCACAAACGTCAAAGAAAGAAAAGCGACCGCGCAAGCACAACGGTGCAATCTTATTCTGTCGCGGCTGGGTCAATTCTTGGCCCACCGAGACAAATTTCTGATTGAAGGCGCTCTAACTAATAAAGGTCAGGCAATCTTTCGCGGTAGCTCTCCGTAACTCTGGCGCAACTCGCATGAGGATGCGGATCAGAAGCTCACCCGCACAATGTTTTTAGCGCCTCATAAACTGGCCGAACCCGTTGCCGTTGAGATATTCGATCGTCAGTTCGCGGGCTGGCTCGTCACCTGCCCGTTTGAACGTAACCGACGACAACGAACCGTCGGTTTGATTCTCGCTGGACGGGCAGACCGAAAACACATCACCATCCCAGTGCGTCAGCACATAGGGTTGGCTCAAATGGCCGATCTTTAATTCTAGATGATCATTTGCATCGACGATCTCGGCGTCTCCGAAGTAAGGATTGCCGTAGCGACCAACATAGGATGAAGAACGCGCAGCCGGCGCTGGCGCGGTGAGCCGCGACTTGCCGACGAGATCGCCCGCCGGCGCCGTGAGCTGCGTCATAGCCGCGCCATAAGCAGCAAACCAATCCCGCGTCACCATCCCGAACTGGACAATATCCATAAAAGAGGTGCCGACCGCCTCCGCTGCGCCCCCTGGCTCTGCATTGGTCAGCACGACAATTCCAATCCCGGCCGAGGGGATGATCGCGTAGTAAGTCCCGGCACCCAACGCGAAGGCTCCGGAATGACTGATCGTTGTCCGGCCCGCCGGCGTGATTCCGACACCGAATCCATATCCGTACAGGCTGGGCCTTGCATCGGCTGAAGGGGAATGAATCGAAACGACTTCGGCCGTCATGGCTGGAAGCAGCGCATCCGCCGAGATGATCTGCCGGCCTTCGAATTCGCCATTCTGCAGCACCAACGCTAACCATCGCGCAAGATCGTTTGCCGACGAGCTGACGCCGCCTGCGGCTGACTGCGCATCGGGCCGGCGTTGATATTTGGGCTGGAAGCCGTTGCCGGCCTTTACGTGTCCAATGGCGTGATTGGTCTGCTTTTCGAAATCAGCAAAGCGCGAGCTGGTCGCGCTCATGCCGAGCGGCTTGTAAAGAACCTCTTCAGACAGGCTTTCCCAGTCCTTGCCCGATGCGGCAGCAACGGATTCCGCCGCCGCCATCAACCCGAAGTTTGTGTAGGCATAGACGTCCCGGAAGCCGCGAAGCGGTAGCAGACGAAGGCGCTCCAGCACCGTTCGACGATCATAGCCGAGATCCTCGAGATCATCGCCGGCATGCTGCGGCAAACCCGAACGATGGCTGAACATATCCGCAATGGTGACATGCTGTGTCACCCACGGGTCCATCAACTTGAACCAGGGCAAGTGCGCTTGGACAGGCGTATTCCACTTCACAACGCCCGCACCGACCTGGCGAGCCACGACGCTAGCCGCAAGGGATTTCGAAAGCGATGCGATCTGAAAAACGGTATTCGCGTCAATCGGCTGGTTCTCGCCGACTTTCCGGAGGCCAAAGCCCTTCGCGTAGGCGACCTTGCCATCATGGACCACCGCGATCGCCATGCCCGGAATGCCGCTCTTCTTCATGACGTCACCGACGATCGCGTCGAGGCTCGTGATCGCCTTCTCGATCTGACCATGGGTAATGGGTACGCCGGAGGTCTGAGGCGGTGACGTCTCCGCAAAACTCGATGTTGTCGCGCACGCCCAGACAAGACACGAAGCTACCAGCTTGACGAGGATTGCTCTCAGGCGAAATGCGACAACAGATTTCTGCAAGAACATATGCGACCTTCAGATGTTTGTACCGTCACTTTGATGCATGATGACGTTTGCGATGACCATCGGTCCACTGCAATCACAAACGCGAAGGCTTTCATATCCTTTCAGAGACGAACCTCTGGCAGACGCGATGCCCACCTGCTGCGCGTTGCGTATGGGGTAGCGAGCGGGTTTATCTCAATCCCAAGGGCGAGCGCCGGTAGCCACTATCGCGGGCCTCATTCCTGCACACGAAGCTACCGGTATTTCCCAACGCATAGCGTCGTTGGCCTTTTAGGTAATAGCGTTCTTTTCTGAAATCGAGCCAGACGATCGTATCACCGGGACAATTGCGTTGCGCTTGGGATTCATACCGGAACGGCGTTAGAGACTGCGCCATCGCGCCATTTGCCGCACATGAAATGAGGACCACAAGGGCAGCGGAATAACCGTAGAAGTTTGACCGCATGTCTTGCATGTTTCGTTGACCTCGAACTGATCTCGGGAGGATCCTTATCCAACCGCGCACATTGAATATTGTTTACCTGCGCGTGTCGGCGTTGAGTAAAAACGATCCCGGCAGTGGACACCTCACATCGGTCCGGATAGGCCACTCTCCAACCCGCTTACACTTATAATCCGTTTCAGAATCGGCAGCGCCAAAGCCATCGTGACATTGACGCCGCTCCGGAACGGGAAACGGGTCCGGCTATTGCGCCTGGCAACTGCCGGGTAGTCTTGGATAGAAGCATTCCGTCTCGACCCCGTCTTTGGCATGGCTGGCGTTGTCGGGGACGGTTTTGGTGTTGAGGAAGCGCGTTGCGAAGTCGCCCGTCGCGGGAAACGCAACCGGCGTCGGACGCGCCGCCTGTCCCTGGTCCTCCGCCTTGAAACCAGCTGGAAGCGTGAACGAAAAGCCGAAACATCCAGCCGACGGACAGTCGAGATCCTTGGCAGCCCAAGTCCGGCAAACAGCGTCCGATTCCTTGGCTAGCGCTGGATCGGCGACGAGCAACGGCTCCTTGCCCGGATCTGCGGACGCGAGCTTTGAACCGCAACTCCCGTCCGCCTTCCAACCGCAGAAAGTCGCTGGACCGCAAAGCCCGTTCTTCTGCTGCTTTGGATCGAGTTCGGACTGGCCGACGAAATTGGTCTCGATGGTCAGAATGCCGTTGGAGACGCCCTTCACGGTGAACCACTTCCCCGCATTGGGTGAGGCGTCCGGGCTGAACTTGATCGGCGCGGTCGCGAGGCTTCCGCGCACGGGCTTCACCGTTCCAATATCAAAGCCCTCGCCGACATAGATCTGATAAGTCTGGGCCGTGGTCGGCTTCGCATAGAGGAAGAACATGTAATAGGTCTGACCGGGAGCGAAGACATTCACGTCCCGCGTCTGCAGCATCTTCGTATACTTCTCCGTATTCTGCGTGTTCTTAGAAATGGACGTGTCAACATAGTAGACGCCGCTATTCACGGTCAGCGTCTCTCGCTGGTACATGTTCTGGCCGCCCATGCGCATGAAAGGCCAGCGGCACGCAGGCGTATTGGCGTTTCCGGCGCAGCCGTTGGTTTGCCAATGACCCAGTTCGGTTGTCGTCAGATACTGTCGGAAAAGCGGCACTCCGTAGCATGCGCCGTTTGAGCACTCACTTGACCACTCACCGCCTTGGCCCAGGTCCTGCGAGTCTCCGCAGCGGCCATACGGCTGATGAGGATTGGGCGGCGAATTCTGCGAGCATCCCGGTGCGATCGCCGTGGCGACGTAATCATAAGGACTCGTCTTGGCGGTCGAGGGCGCGGGAACGGGCGGCAGTGGCTTCTGCGGACACACCAGCGATGGGCCGACCCTCAGGTTCGATTTGCATTCCGAGGTTTCAAGTTTGGCGCCAAAGAAATTATCCTCGTTGATCGATACCGTCTCGCCACCGGGCTTCGAGCTTACGAGTCCCGTCAACGAACCGTCGTCATCGGTGAGTTCGGTCTGCCGGTCGATCCCGCTCCAGCCGTCGAACATGTTGTCCGTCGAGGTGCAGTAGAAATTCTTCACTGCGTTGGGGCCTGAGGTCGCCGTGATATAGGTGCCGCCCTGACCAAAGTCCTTTTCCCCCGTCACGCCATCGGGCGCCTGAAACAACGGGTCGAATACGAAATGACGGATGTCGACGTTGCTGAAATAGAGATTCGCCGAATGAAAGGCCGGCGGATAGAAGAATCCGTTGTTCTGCTTCCAGCCGATGGCCGCATTCGGCAAATAACATTGCTGGTTCAACGGATCCTTGGTTACGCCCGTGACCACGCCAGACCCGTACATGCAACCCGGATCGGTACTCGGCCCGGTAACGGGACAACTTGATTTGGTGATATCGAGGTAGGCGTTGGAGTCCTGATAGGCGGGACCGTCGTAGATATTGAAGAGACGCTGTCCCGAGTCGAAATTGACCAGCGGAATGGAGACGCCCTCTTTCGCGCTGAGGCAATAGTTGCTCGGCGCAAGGCCCGCCACCTGCCAGTCGCAACGCAACTTCGAGCGCGCGTTGAAGGGACCCGCGTCCAGCGCATAGGCATGGATGTCGTCCTGCGGCTGAGAATGGCCGATGAAAACACCCTTGCGCGCGAGCGCCCAATAGCCCCGGATCACGGACGCATGGGTATAATCGCCGCCGGTGATGAAGGTCAGGCCGCCGTTTTGAACATCTGACAGCACGCTGTTGGCGACGAGATACCACTGATTGCGCAGCCAGATCGCCGCGACATTATGCTGGGCCCAATGGAACATCGACGTGAACTTGTCGATGACGGTCACCGCGCAATTTTCAGCGTGACCCGGATCGCAGAACTTGCGCCCCTCACAATCGTAGGTGCCGTCATCCTTCCTGTTGCAGGCCGTCGCGTGCCGGTTTCCACCGACCGCATGCGGATAGTAATGATCGTTGGCCTCATTGTCGTTCGGATCCGGCGCAAGGCTGCGAACTGCCGTAAGAACGTTCTTGGCGGGCGCGCTCACCTTTGCTGTGTCAGGTTTGACGACGCCCGAACACTCCGGTGCGTCGCCGGTCGTCTGAAACGACATCATCGTCGATGTGGCAAAATTTCCGACGAATGCCTTGAGCGGCGTCGAGCCTCGATAAGCACCGTCCTTTTGCAGTCCGGCATAACCGGACCACTTCATATGCCGCTGATCGGGGCTGTTATTCGGGGTCATCACATCCGGCATGTCGCTATTCCAGAGCGGGACGAACCAGTAGGCCGATCCGCAGGCCGTGGCGCCGGCCGCCATATTGCCGATGAGCTCGTTCCAGCCGTTCGTGATCCAGAATACCGACGGATAGGCCGAGTCGGTCAGGAACGGAAATTTCGGCACGGGCTTGTGGTCTTCATTAGCCGCGAGGATTCCCGGAATCCGTCGCGGATTTTGTTCATTGGCGACCGCGGCGCGCGCGAGGATCCCGAGATTGCCGTAGAGCTTGTTGTCGGTCTCGGTGCCGTCCTCAAGATAAAAGCCGTGGCCGATGGACTTGTAGCCGACGTTGCCGGCAAGCAGGACGCCTTGCGTCGAGTGAAGGACGATCCAGCGGGTCATCGATTCGTTGACCGACGAATCCTGCACGTATGTTCCTGCAGGTGTCTGGCGAGCCATATGGAAATGCACCGGATAGTGCGCCATCCGCCCGCCCTGCCCGAGCTCCTTGAATTCGACTCCCTTGACGTGCACCGCCTTGAACCCTTGCCGGAATACGACATGGCCGCCGAGCGAATAGCACGGCCCTTTGCCGTCCTGGGCGACACAGGGGTTCTCCGGTGTCGAGGCTGGAAACTCCTCGCCCGGCTGGTCGCCTCCGGACACGATCCGAATACTACGATTCAGGATGGCGACAGCGGCGCGGGTTTCGACGCCGTTCTTGACTAGATCGGGATCGAGGTCGAGTCGCCCTTGCGATGGCGCCAGCTTGTCGGCGAGCGCGTAGCGTTCGCCATTATGGTGCCACGCCGCGCCGTGATCGACCCGGATCTTCTCGAGCCACCGACCCGCCGGGCCAACGCCCGTGCTGGCGTCCTTGACAACGAAGGTTTCGGAATGACCGGGCAGATAGTCTGTCGTCGTGACGACAATCTGATCGCCGGCTGTGACATTAAGATTTTCAGGATTGAAATTGCTCGGGCCAGCGACAACGAGGGAATCATTGGCTCCAGTGCCGCCTCCAGCCGCGACCGAGCCTTCCAGCCGGGTCCAACTCGGGTGGAGCTGCGGATTGGAGCAGCCCATCGAGTTGCAGGAACCTTTCGTGCCCCAGAGCTCGAGGCTCCCGCCATAGGAAACGGCGAGAACCTTGTAGCCGAAATACCCAACCTGCTTGCCCGGACTGTCATCGCAAGGCGATGTGCTCGACCAGACCGAGCCGTCGGAGCATTTGCCGTCGCCGTGTAGCGGGCCATAGCGGTAGAAGAAGTCCGAGACGCCGCCGGGCAGAGCAAGCTTTGTCTTGCCGTTGTCACGCCAGGCAGACGTTGGGATACCGCAAGGGCCTGTATCGGCATTTTGCGCGGTCCGGCAAAGGGCGCCGAGCGCGGGACCACTCGCGTTGCGGTCCGCGCCGTAGAGATGGATTGTCAGGACACTGCCGTAATTTCCATACGGTTGCCTCTCCGTGCCGGCGGCGATTGTCCCGCCGTTCTCCACGACAATCGATTGAGCCCAAAAGTGAGTGACAGTAGGGTTGATCGTTCGGCCAAGCTCGTCAAATACGAGTCGACCTTTGTCGAGAACGTTGACGTTCTCGAAGTAGTAGGTCTGGTCGGGCTTAACGTGGCACTCGCCGTTGACCAGAAGGTCGGGCGGACTATTCGCGGATTCCGCAGCCGGCAGAAATCCGCTCGAGCATGTGACCGGGTTGCCCTGTTGCGCACGGCTTCCAGTTTCAGCCGACAAAGCCGGCGAGATTGAAAGTCCGAGCAACAGGAAGGCGCTGCAAGGGAGGCATTTGCGTAGGCCCGTCCGATTTCCTTTACGGTCGATATGCATCACGCATCCCCCTTCCCTGACCATTTCGTCAGTAAAATCCGAGCGATTAAATCAAGTCGTAAGTATTTTCGCTGTGCGCCTCAATCATTGGAGATTGAGGACGGATGTATCCATAAGAGAAACGCGAACGGGAAAGCAACGGGATTGTTTTACGTGGCCATCAAGACGTGTTTGTACGTACAACTCATAGCTTCCTGGTGCAGGCGGACCGCCTTGCACGAACGGGACCGGCACCGACCCAAACAAAATGTCGGGCGCGTAGAGTTGCTGACTCAGTCCGCCAAAAATCGCCAGAAGCTGGTCCGCAACGATGATGGAGATGCCGATCGTCACCAGCGCCTGACGCAGCTCCTGACCTTGCATCCAACCAAGAAAGACAACCTGCAGCACGATGCTAAGAATCGCCGATGCGGCCATGCCCACGACCAGAGCTACGATCCAGGTATATGCATTTCCGTCATCGTAAAGCGGATAAAACAGCGACGCTGGCGTAGGCGCCGACAAGAAGCAGCGTTCCGTGCGCCATGTTCACGGAGCGCATCAGGCCAAAGATCAACGAAAATCCGATCGCGACAATGAAGTAGAGAGCGGAGACGGTAAGACCGTTGAGCGCCACCGTGAAAAACAATTCGGGGTCAAAACTTCACGCTCCACCACTCGGACTCATCGCACGCTGCTTTTGTGCGCGCACGTTTTATAGCAAACAGACCGCAGATTTATTTTACGTATTTTGCTTGTTGTTAAGTGATCTTGTCCGTCTGACTATTCGGCGTTCATACATAATCTTCTTTTGAGATCGGTCGTGACGCCAATCAGATTCGAGCGCTTCGAATGGCGACCGGCGTTACGGAAGCCAATGCTTCTTCGGACTCGGTCCTGAGAAACAGGAGGCGTTTCAAACGTAACGGACACCATCGACGATCCTGCATTAGTATCTCGCAATTCAACCGGTCGATTTGCGGGGTGATCGATCGGATACTCGCAATTTGCAAATGGACGCGCATCTACATGCTCTTCGCAGGATACTCGCGAGGCGGATGTTGAAAAAACAAATACCAAACGTTTCAACGATCAAATCGCGGTCATTCGCCGGTTATAGCTTTCTGCGACAAAGTTATTCTTATTTTTCCAGGTAGCTTGACCACCATTCGAACGCGTGGCTCGATTGCAGGAGTACTTGGCACAGTCGTTGAAACGGATAACACGTCCATGGCCGACAACTACATCATTGAAACGTCTCAAGGCGCGGCGGGCCTAGTCGTTCGCAGCGGTCGCGGTTTCATGTTCTTCTCAGCTAAAAAGGAGTTCGACGTTCTGGAAGGCCAGCTGTTCACGAGTCCCGCGCGAGCCGTCAAGGCTGCGATCGGACACGAAACGAGGCGAGGAGCTCGGTTTACGACATCCGCGAAGTAAAGCGCGATGTTCTGCGTTGGAAAGTCAGTAAGCCACAAGACGTACGGCTGGCGCTTCTCGTTATCTCAAGCCTGTCATGACAGAGCTCTCGCCGCTTCTCGGACTGCTCTTCGACGATGCTTCGATTACCTTCGACGACAAGTCGACGCTGCCCCATGCGATCCGGCGCAACGGTCAGGAGGAGAATGTCGATCTCCTCAGCGGGGGAATGCAAAATATCGCTAGGCAGAGTTCACGCTCATGCGATTATTTGCTCGCCCATTGCCTGAGAGTTCTCGGGCTAACCGACCCCGTAGCATAGCTAGAACCGCCGCCTCCTCGTAGCGATACTGCTTTCTGCCTTTCGCGTCGCGGCCCGTGTCTTGAAGAGTGTGCCCGTACGCAAACTTGATGCGATAGCCGACTCTTACTGACAATTTCAATCCTGCCTCAGACTTGGCCCTCCGTCTGGCGTCATATGCCCTTACGCCGAGTGCGCTGGAGAACCTTGGACACAGTCATCTAGATTGTCGGCTTGATATTCGGGTGAAGCGCTAAATGCTGATACCAATCCGAATAGTTTATTAATGTTCGTCCCTTAGCGCCTAACGTATGAATGGCTGGTTCACATCGAAAGCCGCCGAACCCTCGGTTCAAAGCTGGGCCCGAGTGATCCTGCTGACGATCGCCGGGACGCTCTGCTGCGTCGTCTTGGCCTTTACGATCGACAGCTACTCCTTCAAGGAAGGCGTATGGAGATTAGGGACCAGCCCCGAGAATGATGTGATCATTCCTCTGCTCATCGCGCCGCCGTTCTTTTTCTACCTTCTCAGCAAATTGCGCCAGTTGGCAATCGCACATCAGCAACTGACAGTCATAGCCTCAACCGACGGCTTGACATCCTGTTTCAATCGCGCTGCATTCACGACCCTGGTAGACGCCTATCTTGAACGGGTGAACCAACAGGAAAGGCGCTGCGATGGCGCGCTGCTAGTCATGGATGTCGATCACTTCAAAAACGTCAATGACAATTTCGGTCACGATGCAGGCGACGAGGCTCTCAAACTGATCGCTCAAAGCATCAGATCGACGCTGCGCGAAGTAGACCTTGTCGGTCGCATGGGCGGCGAGGAATTTAGCGTGTTCCTTCCAGGCATTGCTTCGGACCGGGTCGTCGTGGTCGCCGAGCGAATCCGGGAAACTGTTAAGGCTGCGGAATTTTGTTTCGAAGGGGTTTCCTGCGATCTCTCGATCAGCATCGGCGGAGCGACCTTTGTCCAAAGAGCATCGTTCTCGGAACTATACAAGCTCGCCGATAAACAACTCTACGATGCGAAGCGGAAAGGGCGAAATCGAGTTGAGCTTTGTCAGTTAGCCAGCAGCGCTCCACTTTCAGCTGCGCATTGAACACATCAGCGCGCGTATGACGAAGCGTATATGCGCCGCTGTCGAAGAACGAACATAAATAGACATTCAAGGACACGTTCACAGGGAATTTCGCAAATTCCGCGCTTGAGAGACTTGGATTAGATACGAAAGCGCCCGCATTGCAGACATTCCCTGAGCAATTCCCTGCAAAGCTTATCAGGGAAAATAGTTCGAAGAGCAGGAAACGGAAAATTCAAAGCAGGGAGCGAACGTGGCTTCGACGTAGCAGTTGGGGCATTCCAACGACCGCGCGTATCGCTGTAATATCGGTCTCCGTGCTCGCAAACATTATCAGCGAAAACGCCACATCCGTCAGGTCACACCTCAGCAACTATTCGACGGCTACAATCGAGCCCTCGACCTCGCCGAAGCCGACGCGATAGCCGTCTCCCTGACACCAGCCGCGAATGCGGAGCGAATCGCCGTCTTCGAGGAACGAACGGCGCTCGCCACCATCAATCTCAAGCGGCCTGGTCCCGTTCCAGCTCAGCTCCAACATGCTGCCGCGCTCGGCCTTTTCGGGGCCGCTGATGGTGCCTGACCCCAAAAGATCGCCGACATTCATTGCGCAACCTGAAGAGGCATGATGCACGAGCTGCTGCACTGACGACCAATACATGTATTTGAAATTCGTCCGGCAGATTCTGGCCGACTTTGCCATCTTCTCCGTTCGCAGGTCCACCTCGAGCCGTATGTCGTAATTGTTCGGTTGTGTCTGGTGCAGATAAGGCAACGGCTTCGGATCCTGCGCCGGACCATAAACCCGAAACGGCTCCAATGCCTCGCGCGTCACCACCCACGGGCTGATCGAGGTGCCGAACGCCTTCGCCTGAAACGGCCCCAGCGGCACGTATTCCCAATGCTGGATGTCGCGCGCGCTCCAATCATTCAGCAGCGTGAAGCCAAAGATCATCTCTTCCGCTTGTCGTTCGGTCAACATCTCGCCCATCGCGGAGCCCTGCCCGATCACGACACCCATTTCCAGTTCGAAATCGAGCCGCTGGCACGGGCCGAAGTTCGGAAGCTCCGCCGTTAGTGGCTTCAACTGCCCGCGTGGACGGCGGATCGGCGTGCCGCTGACTACGACGGTCGATGCCCGGCCATTGTAGCCGATAGGAATATGCAGCCAGTTCGGCAGCAATGGATTGGCCTTATCGCGGAACATGGTGCCGACATTGGTGGCGTGTTCTTTCGAGGAATAGAAATCAGTGAAGCCTGCGACGCGGATCGGCATATGCATTTGCGCGCGACTCTGAGGTACAAGCGCACGCATGCGCAAGTCCGCGTTGTCTCGCAGTTCCGGATTATCATGACGCAGCAATTTGCTGATCCGTCCGCGCGTCTGCGACCACACCTTCGGTCCGAGCGCCATGAAGGCATTCAACGAAGGCTTTGCAAAAACTCCTCTAACCTCGTCGCAACGGATCACACCGGCGACTTCCAGCACGGCGAGATCGAGAATCTGATTGCCGATCGCCACGCCGACGCGCAACTCCGGCTGCTCCGGCGTGAAGAACACCCCGTAAGGCAGGTTCTGGATCGAAAAGTCGGATACCACATCGACGTCAACGAAGGTGCGAAGCTTGGGATCGTTCGGGTGCATTTTTTCATCCGGATTGCTCTTGCTTACTATTCTGCGCGGCGCTCCCGGCCCAGTTCAGCAGCGGCTTCGGAAAGTCTCGTCGAGATATTTAATGATCGCAATCGACTGCGCCAGTTCAGGATCAGCGCTGACCTCGGCAGCCAGCCGGTTCAGCCGAAATGGCACGAATTTGAACAGGTCGAGCTTCGCAACGGATGCCGTGTCGGCGGCAAGATTCAGCGGCACTTTCATAGTTGCAGTTGCGACCATTTTAGCGATGGTCTAGCCTCTTTGCCAGATTTTCAATTGCGACGGAGCTTGATCCGGAGCGACCATGACCCAGCGGTCTGTCAGGCAATTTGCTTATCGCCCGCACCCCGATCAGGAGCGCACTGAAGGTAAAGCTGCGCACCATCCGGTCATCATCGTCGGTGCCGGGCCGATTGGCCTCTCACTCGCGATCGATTTGGCACAGCGCGGACAAGCCGTCGTGCTGCTTGATGATACAGACAGGATCGGTGACGGGTCGCGGGCGATCTGTTTTTCCAAGCGATCGCTGGAATTGTGGGATCGCCTCGGTGTCGGCGAACGGATGGTCGAAAAGGGAATTGCCTGGAAAGTCGGCAAGATATTCCTCAAGGATGAGATGGTCTACCGGTTCGATCTGTTGCCCGAAGAAGGGCACAAGATGCCGGCTTTCATCAATCTTCAGCAGTATTATGCCGAAGCTTATCTGGTCGACCGCGTTCAGGAATTGCCGCTGATTGATCTGCGCTGGCGAAACAAGGTCGTTGGCCTGGAGCAGCACAACGACCACGCCGTTGTTGAGATCGAGACTCCGGATGGACGTTACAAATTGAAATCTGATTTCGTGATCGCCTGCGATGGCGCGCGATCGGCTTTGCGGGGTTTCGTGGGTGCGGAATTTTCCGGCGAATCCTTCAACGATCAATTTTTGATCGCAGACGTAAAGATGGCGGCCGCGTTTCCAACCGAACGCTGGTTCTGGTTCGACCCGCCATTCCATTCCGGGCAGTCCGCGCTGCTTCACCGCCAGCCCGACGACGTATGGCGCATCGATCTGCAACTTGGCCCAGACGCGGACCCCGCCGTCGAACGGTTACCGGAGAATGTGCGGCCGCGGATCGAACGCATGCTGGGACACAGGGAATTCGAATTCGAATGGATATCGATCTATAAGTTTCAATGTCGACGCATGCAGCGGTTTATTCATGGACGGGTTATCTTCACAGGTGATTCCGCTCACCAAGTCTCCCCGTTTGGGGCACGGGGTGCGAATTCCGGGCTCGAGGATGCCGAAAACCTAGCCTGGAAGATCGCCCTCGTCTTGCGGGGCAAGGCTGCGGTTTCCCTGCTCGATAGTTATGAGAGCGAGCGCAGCGCAGCGGCGGATGAGAATATTCGTGCGTCGACTCGCTCGACAGATTTCATTGCCCCCCATTCAAACCACGAACGGCGGATGCGCTATGCCGTGCTTCGACTTGCCAAGGAGGTCGATTTCGCCAGGCGCATGGTGAACGGCGGACGGCTAGCAACACCGTCAACTTACAATACGCCATTGTCTACGAGCGACGTCGACACATGGCGTGCCGGCCCACCTCCGGGCGCGCCGATCGTGGACGCGCCTTTGACGGCTACGAACGGCGACCGTGTTTATCTTACTGAAGCTTTCAAAGCAGCCTGCGACAATTTTGTTCTGCTGGAATCCGGAAACGGATCGGCTCTCGATCCGCTTGATTGTCACTGCATCAGCATCGGACCCAATGCACCACTCCGCGACACATCCGGACTATTCGCGAAGCGCTATGATGCGTCCGATGGGTCCGCCTATTTGCTTCGACCGGATGGATACGTTGCGGCGCGGTTCAGACATCCCACGTTACCCGTAGTGCAAGCCGCAATCGCGCGGGCGAGTGCGCTAATCGAGGGCATGCCATGACGCTTTCGACGCAGTCCAACTTTCCTGACCCGGACGCCGCTTATCGCCTGGTGGTCGAGGCGCATCGTGGCCTGAGCGATGAGCAGAGCGCGTCGCTCGATACCGCCCTCGTTTTGATTCTTGCCAATCATATCGGGGATGTAGAGGTCCTTCGCGAGGCGGTTTTGCTAGCAAAGCGACGCCTTGGGAATGATCAGTGCGGGTGAGTGGAGTTCGAAGACGAAAGAAAACAAATGAGCGCCAAGGGTTTCGCTTCCACGACTGATATAGCGGAGAAGAAAATCACATTCTCCGAAATCGGCCCCGACATCTATGCGTTCACCGCCGAGGGCGATCCAAATACGGCGGTCATTGTCGGCGACGACGGCTGCATTGTGTTTGACGCGCAGGCGACGCCCGCGATGGCGACCAGCGTCGTCGAACGCGTCAGGACCGTAACCGACAAACCCATCAAGTATGTTGTTCTATCGCACTACCATGCAGTGCGCGTGCTCGGCGCTTCTGCATATCACGCACAGGGAATCGTCGCCTCGAAAGAAACGCACAGGCTGATCGAAGAGCGTGGACAACAGGATTGGGAATCCGAATTCGGCCGGTTTCCACGGCTATTCCGTGATGCCGCAAGCATCCCGGGTCTGACTTGGCCGACACTTACGTTCGAGACTGAGATGACAATCTATCTCGGCAAGCGCGCAGTGAGGTTGATGCATCTGGGTGCCGGCCACACATCCGGAGATATCGTGGCATGGGTCCCCGATGCGCAAGTGATGTGCTCAGGCGATCTGATCGAATACCATTCCGCTTGCTATTGCGGAGATGCTTATTTGCGTGAATGGCCGACGACATTGAATGAAGTTCTTAAATTCAATCCCAAGGCGGTCGCTCCCGGCCGCGGTGACGCCCTCAATGGTCGGTCCATCACACGGGAGGCAATTGCGATGACACGTGATTTCGTCACCGCATTGTACGGCTCGGCAGAATTGTCCGTCGCCAAAGGGCACAGCCTGAAGGAGACGGTCGCCGCGACACGCGAAATCATGGACCCGAAATTCTCGACCTTCGCCATTTATGAACACTGCCTGCCGTTCAACGTCTCCCGGGCTTTCGATGAGGCATCGGGCATCGACAATCCGGTGATCTGGACCGCGGACCGTGACCGCGAGATGTGGGCGGCCCTTCAGGGAGGATAAGGCGATGAACACCAACTTCGATCCGGTCGCCGTCAATCGCAGCAGTGCCAACGTGACGCCCGGCTATATGTCAGGCTTTGGTAATAGCTTCGAGACCGAAGCACGACCGGGCGCATTGCCGATCGGTCGCAATTCACCTCAACGCTGCGCCTACGGATTGTACGCCGAACAACTGTCCGGCTCGCCGTTCACCGCACCACGCGGCGCCAACGAACGTTCGTGGCTTTATCGTATCCGCCCCTCGGTTCGTCATTCGGGGCGTTTCGTTAAGGTCGATGCAAGACTCTGGCGCAGTGCGCCGTGCCTCGAGCACGACATGCCGATCGCGCAACTGCGCTGGGGTCCTACACCCATCCCAGAGGACGAGCTGACTTTCGTGCAGAGCGTGCGAACGATGACCACCGCGGGCGACGCTCACACTCAGGTCGGCATGGCCGCGCATATCTATCTCATTACGAAATCCATGGTCGATCAGCATTTTTACAATGCCGATGGCGAGATGCTGTTCGTACCGCAGGAGGGTAGCCTTCGCTTCGTCACCGAATTCGGCGTGATCGACGCCGAGCCGGGCGAAATTGCCGTCATTCCGCGCGGCGTCAAGTTTCGCGTCGAAATTCCATCCGGCCCTGCGCGCGGCTATCTGTGCGAGAACTACGGCGGCGCGTTCACGCTACCTGAACGGGGGCCCATCGGCGCAAACTGTCTTGCCAATTCACGCGACTTTCTCACTCCGGTCGCCGCTTACGAGGATGACGACAAGCCAACCGAATTGTTCGTAAAATGGGGTGGAGCGTTATGGTCCACGGCTCTGCCTCACTCCCCGATCGATGTCGTGGCATGGCACGGCAACTATGCACCCTACAAGTATGATCTAAGGAGGTTCTCGCCAATCGGTGCAATCGGCTTCGATCACCCCGATCCATCGATCTTCACCGTGCTGACATCGCCTTCGGAAATCGCCGGCACAGCGAATATCGATTTCGTGATTTTCCCGGAGCGCTGGGCGGTCGCGGAAAACACATTCCGCCCACCCTGGTATCATATGAACATCATGTCCGAGTTTATGGGCTTGATCTACGGCGTTTACGACGCCAAGCCGCAGGGCTTCCTACCTGGCGGCATTAGCCTGCATAATTGCATGCTTCCTCACGGGCCCGACCGCGAGGCGTTCGACCATGCCAGCAATACCGAACTCAAGCCCGTCAAGCTAACCGACACGATGGCCTTCATGTTCGAAACACGCTTCCCACAGCGCGTGACCGAATATGCCGCAACATCCGACGCGCTGCAAGACGACTACGCGGATTGTTGGCAAGGGCTTGAGCGCCGTTTCGATCCGACCAAGCCGTAAGGTGAAACTGCGAGATGAACAACAGCGACGCTTTGCTATACGGATACTTCCGGTCAACCGCAGCCTACCGCGTCCGCATAGCGCTCGGACTCAAGGGATTGAGCGCGGAGACCAAATTCGTACATTTGCGCAAAGGCGAACAAGCCCAGCAGGCCTATCGCGACATCAACCCGGCTGGACTGGTGCCCTATTGGATCGAGGGCGACTTTCGCCTCGCTCAATCACTCGCGATCATCGAATATCTCGATGAAACGCACCCCAGTCCCCCTCTGCTGCCATCCAGCCCGAAAACACGCGCTATCGCGCGCGAAATCGCGCTGGTGGTGACAAGCGACATTCATCCCATCGGAAACCTTCGTGTCTTGAATCGGCTGGCCGAAATGGGGGTCGATGAGGCCGCCCGCACAACATGGTCGCAGCACTGGATCAAAGTCGGATTCGAAGCAATCGAAGCCCGTCTTGCGCACCTGCCGGGACCCTTTGCGCTCGGCGAACGGCCGACGGTAGCCGATATTTGCATTGTTCCGCAGGTGTTCAATGCGCGACGTTTCGGTGTTGATCTTTCGCCGTATAAACGAATCCTTGAGATCGACGCTACAGCCTCGGGTCTCAAGGCATTTGCCATGGCTGAACCAGGCCGTCAGCCCGACGCGGAATAGAATTCGAAAAAAAGGAAAAAGTTATAGCTAATTGACAGACATTACCTCGTTCAGAGCCAAGGCCGCTGGTGCTTAATGCAACACGTCCGCGTCCGATCAATCGGAACTCCGCCAGATTATTGTTAAACGTTTCGCCGTAATCTGGAGGAAGAAGCGATGGGAGGATGATTGTGGCTCAACACTCTCACGGGCCGAATGATCTCGGTGAGGTAGAGGTAGTCAAATCCGAAACGGGATTCATTCACTACGCGCTCGATGCCACGGCCATCGTGGCCATTACCAATGTTCAGGGCACAATCACACACGTCAACAATAAATTCTGTGAAATTTCGGGCTATTCGCAGCACGAACTTATCGGGCAAAATCACCGACTCCTGCGCTCGGATGCTCATGACAAGACGTTCTTTCGCGAAATGTACCGACAGATCGCCCGAGGGCAGGTATGGCGCGGCGAAATCTGCAATCGTCGGAAGGATGGGACAACCTACTGGGTCGATACGACTATCGTTCCCCATCTGAATGCCGCCGGCAATCCGGATAGTTACACATCTATTCGCTTTGACGTTACGAGGCGCCATCAGATCGAGGAGGACTTGCGCCATGCCGTCAGTACAGACGCCTTAACCGGCACTGCCAATCGAAGACGGTTTCAGGAGTATCTGACGGCCACGCTCGAACTGAGCAATTCCATTCATACTTCGGTTTACCTGGCCCTGATCGATATCGATGCCTTCAAAGAAATCAACGATACGTTCGGCCATGTTGCTGGCGATAATCTCCTCAAAAATTTTGCAGAGCGGCTTCGCGCTTTTGAGGCAGAGAATATTTTCATTGCCAGGCTTGGCGGCGACGAATTTGGAATCGTGATATCTGACAAGGCGTGTGCAGATGTTCCAGCTCTTTTGGACGAGGTGCTGGACAGTATCAAACAGCCTGTTTGGCTGGGTGATATTAAACACCGATATACGGCTAGTATTGGCGTGGCCGCCTTTCCTATGGATGCCAAGACACCTGATGGGCTTTTCAAGGCCGCCGATATGGCGCTTTATCACTCAAAAGCTTCAGGACGAGATCAACGCCAATGTTTCGCACCGCGCCTCCAATTAGCAGTCGAATACAAAAGCGCGTTGCTGCAGGCTGTTGAGGCGGGTCTCGATCGAAACCAGTTCAGTCTCCACTATCAAGCTGTTGTACCAACCGTTCCCGGCAAGTCGATCTCGCTGGAAGGCCTGCTGCGATGGCAGCATCCCGAGCGCGGTCTCCTCACGCCCGGTGCATTTCTACCGGAGATCAATGATCCTGGGCTGGAGTCGGAAATCGGAATGTTTGTTGTCGAACGAGCATTCAAAGACATGGCACGCATACTGGAGGAGAGCCTTCCTGTGGACCGCCTTGCCATTAACGTGGCCAATGCGGATTTTCGATCCGATCGGTTTGTAGATCGATTTTTCGAACTTTCGGCCCAGACCGGCATCTCACCCGACCGGTTTTGCGTCGAGGTCGTTGAACAGGTATTTCTGGGGACCAATTTCCAGAGCTTTCAAGACCGCCTATTACGTCTGCACGATGCCGGCGTCGAACTCGCGCTCGATGACTTCGGAACAGGCTTTGCGTCCCTTACCCATCTCCGGCGCATACCGATCGACCGTGTCAAAATAGACCGAGGGTTCATTTCCAGCCTACCAGCGAGTGGAGAAGACTTGGTCCTTGTCAAAGGTATTATTGATATCGCCCATGCTCTCGGCAAATCCGTGACGGCTGAGGGAATCGAGACTGAAGAGCAGGCGGCGCTTCTTCAGCAACTCGGTGCCGACGGCCTTCAGGGTTGGTATTTTTCCAAAGCCTGCACGATGGAACGCTTGCGTTACGTGCTGCTCCAGCTGTTGCGCAGGTCGAGATATAGCGATCATGCGCTTCAAATAGTTGCGCCTAGGAGTGCTTAGAACCGATCCCGTCTGCCAGCGCTTTGAGGTCATATCAACGCTTCGGCTTGTTTCGGGTTAAGTTGCCGCGCCAGAATTGTCCGTCGTCAGATGATCTAACGGATTATCTGGACCAGCGGGACTAGAGGCTGCTGCATAGCTTTGCTCCGATCCAGATACGGCGCTTTCGGCGATGAGGTTTGCGGAGGGGTGATCGATAGTGCAGCGACGAGTGGCAGAGCATGACACTCGATGCCAATGAGTTTGCGGCATTCGCTTCGAGATTGCCGCCTACGATTTCGCTTGGGTCCGAATTTTCGAGTGCGGCTGCAATTCAGCAGGATTATGCTCCGATGCTCGAAGGCATGGTTCTTAAGCAGTTTATGTCGATGAACCGGGCAGGCAGAGGGGGACTCATCGCATGCATTTGATGACACTGGAGCGCTTCGCCGGTTGCCTGGGGCAAGGGTTCGACGTCGATTTTGGAACGACATCGGTTGCCTTGACGTTGTCGGAAGCGCGCCCCTTGTCGCAACACGGCTTCGCGGCCACGATGCGGCAGCCTTTCTCTCTACTGTTTCGCAGCGAATCGCCTGTTGTCCTCCCGCAGAAGATCTACCGCATGACGAACGCGACCGTCGGGCCGATCGAGATATTCATCGTGCCGGTGGCGCGCGATCGGCAAGGGATCGTCTACCAGGCGATTTTCAATTGACGACAGGCAAATCAACCTGTCGCGGCTCTGGAGACCATACCATCCGCGCGCAAACCGGTTCTTCGCGCGCAACCTCGCGAAAGCCTAGCCTGCGATAGAACCGCTGCGCCCCCTGATTTTCACAGGCAACGTGAAGCACGATGCTCGCGGCAGCCGAGGCTTGCGCGTGTCGCTTAAGGGCTCGTATGACCGTGGATCCAAGACCGGCATTGCGCCGCTCCGATGCAAGACCGATATCGACGATACGCCAATGGTTATGGCTAGCGTCGAGATAGAGCCGGCCGGCCGGTGTCCCTTCCCACAGGATCAGCAGGAAATCCGCCTGCGGAAAAGTCGCCACATAGGAACGATGCTGGAGATCGAACTGCTGGTCCAGAAGCGCGCGCACCTGTTCGGCAGACCAGCCGAGCGACGCGAACTCGTCGATGCGGAACGAGCGATACAGTTCGCGCAGAAAAGTCAGGTTATCGCGCGTGGCGCGCTGAAACGTGACTGGCTTGGCGCAGACAGGAATATCGCCGTCGCGCGCCGGAAAATCCGGCAGGGCCGGCATATCAGGCAACGGCGTCACCAAACGATGGAAAGACGCCAGACAGTGCGATGCAGAAATTCATGGCGAGGTAAGGCTGACGGTTTTCGTGCGGCTGGTTTCCGCCCGCCACGCCACCCATGCTGGGTGAGAACTGCGTATTCGCTGTGCCGCTCGAACTGAAAGGCGTGCTGTTTTGCGGAACGACGAGCGATGAACCGTTGGCCGGCGCGCCCGTGCGCTTGCTCGTGTCGGTCTGGTTATAGACCGTGAATGGATGAGAATGCGACGGCATCTGGTCCGCCGTTAATGTCACGCTGTTTTCACCGAAGGCTTCACCGATACTACGCGGCGTCAGACCCGCGCCCTGGCCTTGATTGCAGCCGGTGCGGCCGGCGAAGTTCGGCAGCATGAAGGTAGTCGTGCCGTCCCCGCCATACGCCGTACCGAGGAGGGAAAAGAGCGCCGTATTCTGCCGAATGGCCAAAGTTGCTCCGTTGCACAAAGCCCAGTTACGGGGTGCATAGTTGAAGCCGAATATCTGGATCTGACCGATGAATGGTTCCATGGCGGCTGCACCTTCGAAAGTTTGGATAGGGCGGACGAACTTAGCCCTGGCTCGGGAAGATTCCGTTATAGGCGATGCAGAACTGTACCGTCAGCGTCGGCATCAGATTATCATGTCCAACATTGCCGCCGGCGACGGAGGTCGATGTTGGAGCAGTCGTGGCGGCGGCGGCACCAGTCACATCGTTGGTATACATGGTGTCGCCCGAGACCGCTCCGAACTCGACCTTCTGCGTGATCTGGTCGAAATTGGCCGCTTCGGTTGTCGCGACCATCGGATGATCGTGTTGCGGTATTTGCGTCGATAGCAGGGTGACCAACTCGCTTCCACCGACCTCGCCTAGAATGTGCGGCGATAGTCCTGGACCGGAGCCGTAGTGAATCGGAACTCGACTGCTGAGGTTTGGCAGCGCGAAGGTGGTCACGCCATCGCCGCCATAGGTTGTCCCGATCAGAGTGAAAAGCACGTCGTACTGAGAGATCGGTTGGAGCGAGCCGTTGCAGGGAAGCCAGCCATTCGGAACGCGGGAGAAGCCGAGCAGCCGGATTTCTCCAACATAAGGATCACTCATTGTCCGCTCTCAAATCAGTTAAACGTGCGTATCAGGTTCGGGAAGGGAATATCCCCGTCAGCGCGATACAGAAATTGATCGCGGCGTAAGGCTGCATATTAGGGTGCGCCTGATTGCCGCCAACCGGCGCAATGCTCGCTGTAGCCAGGGTGACCTCGGCGGTTCCGGCGGGGCCATAGATCGGCGCGCTGTTCGTCGCATAGAGCGCATTCGCCGGACTGCGTTGACCGCTCTGAGTGTTCGTGCCTGCGCATTGATGGACGTGCAACGGCAATTGCGCGGTGGTCAGCGTGAGGTTTTCCGTGCCGCCTTTTTCTCCGAGCGCGTAGGGGGAGGCCTGCCAGTTCGGGTCGAGCGATGGACCGAAGCCCACCGGCACTCGCCCGCGCAGGTCCGGGAGAGCGAACGTGGTTGTTCCGTTGCCGCCATAGACCGTGCCCAACAGGCTGAATAACGCTTGGTTCTGCGCGATCGGCAAAAGCTGACCGTCGCACTGAGCAAGGCCCTTCGGCGCAAACGGAAATGCGACCGGCATCACCTGGCCCATAAATACTTCTGACATGCTGCCCCCGAGCATTGGCGATGTCGCATATGCCAGCGCACTCCAGCAGTTTTGCGCAAATGCGGGAACCTTGCAAGCATAACGTTTGTTCACTTATTTTTCTATAAACACGCGATATTTTCTCTTTTGAACTGATCTCTGGCTCGTGTACAACTTCCACTTGTTGCACGGAGACCAACGTCGATAGACCGCAATGTTAGCGGGTCCCGGTCGGATTGAGCTTCATCATCGTTCGAAGATTATTGCAGCGGACGTTTGCCGAGCCTTCCTCAGTGCGACACCTGCGATGCAGGAAGGGCGGGGCAATGGTGGACGACCGATCTAGACGCCTGCGCTTGTTGTGGACCTCGGGGAAAACTTTCGGTCGCCTGCTGTCTGCCCTGGCGCGGTCACGGCTCATTCACATGCCGTACCTCTGGCTCGCGCTATCTGCCTTGATCCTAGCGATGCCGAGTGCGGCCAACGCCGCGTGCGGCACACTCAATGTGCCCGACGCGAACACCTCGCCCGCGATCTCGCCGATGGCGTCCGGCGGCTCGATCACCATCACGCTCGGTACGCTCTGTGATCCCTTTGGGCTGAACCCTTATCCGGATACTGTCGTCGCTCCGTTCTCGTCGCCTCCGTCTCATGGCACGGTGAGCGTCCAGGCTGGCGCGGGCATCGTTACCTACACCAATAACGGCGACGGTGCGACCAGCGACAGTTTCGTCCTGACCGATGCAAGCGACAACCCGTTCACCATCAACGTCGCGGTCGCCGCTCCCACGAGCCCGATCACTGTCTCACCCTCCTCGCTGCCAACACCGAACGTTGGCGTCCCATATAGTCAGCCGCTGAGCGCGAGCGGCGGCACGGCGCCATACGGCTTCGTCCTGACCAGCGGCTCTCTGCCGCCAGGCCTGAGCTTTGCCGGCAACACCGTCTCGGGCACGCCCAACCAGGCCGGCTCCTATTCGGCCACGTTCACCGTCACCGACAACGCCAGCCTGACAACCACAAAGTCCTACACGGTGACCGTGCCCAACCCGTCGTCCGGGATCACGGTCGGGGCACCGCCTACCGCCAACCTGAACGCACCCTACAACCACAGCCTATCTGCATCGGGCGCGCTGGCGCCTTATACCTTTTCGATCCAGAGTGGCGCGTTGCCGCCGGGCCTCTCGCTGGCCGGCGGCGTCATCAGCGGTACGCCCACCAGCGTCGGCACCTACAATGTCGACCTTGTCGTCACCGACAGCAGCCCCAACCTGGGCGGGGCTTCACCGGGGCCTTACTTTCGGGTCGTCCCCACCTCCATCACGGTGCAGAACGTGCCGCCGGTCGCGAACCCGGTCAGCGCGACGGTGAACTACGGCAGCACCAACAACCCGGTTACGCTCAACATCACGGGCGGTACGCCGACGTCGGTGGCCGTCGGTACGCAGGCCACCCACGGCACGGCGACCGCCGGCGGCACGTCGATCACTTATACGCCGACTGCCGGATATGCCGGTCCGGACAGCTTCACCTACACCGCCACCAACGGGGCCGGAACGTCCGCGCCGGCCACGGCGACGATCACGGTGTCGCCGCCCAGCATTGTCTACACGCCGGCCAACCCGCCCGCCGGCACCGTGGGCGTGGCCTACAGCCAGTCCATCGCGGGCGCGAGCGGCGGCGCCGCACCCTATACCTACGCGCTGGCCTCCGGCGCCTTTCCGGCAGGCACCACGTTGCAAAGCAACGGTACGCTAAGCGGTACGCCGACCGCTGCCGGGACTTTCAACTTCACGGTCAGAGCAACGGACAGTTCGACAGGAACGGGTCCGTTCTCATCGACCCCCGCCAATGTGACGGTCATTATCCATGCCGGCGCGCCGACGGTCAGCTCGGTCGCACCGAACAGCGGCTCGACGGTCGGCGGCACCTCGGTCACGATCACCGGCACCGGCTTCACGGGCGCAACGGCGGTGACATTCGGCGGAACGGCGGCGACGGGCATCACCGTGGTCAATGACACGACGATCACTGCGTCGACGCCGGCGCACGCGGCGGGCGCAGTCGCGGTTGCGATAACCGCGCCTGGCGGCACCGGCTCCCTTCCGAATGGTTTCACCTATTCGGCTTTGGCCCCGTCGGTCACCTCTGTCGCGCCGAACACCGGCCCGGCCACCGGCGGAACGTCAGTGACCATCACCGGCACGAACTTCACAGGCGCAACAACCGTAACTTTCGGCGGCGCAACCGCGACGGGCGTCACCGTCGTCAACGACACCACCATCACAGCAACAACGCCGGCGCACGCAGCCGGCCCCGTTGCGGTCGATGTAACCGCCCCCGGCGGTACCGCTTCCCTTCCGAACGGTTTCACCTATTCGGCTCCCGCGCCGACGATTACCTCGGTCGTGCCGAACAGCGGTCCAGCGGCCGGCGGCACCTCGGTCACGATCACCGGCACCGGCTTCACGGGTGCAACGGCGGTGACATTTGGCGGAACGGCAGCGACCGGCGTCACTGTGGTCAATGACACCACGATCACCGCGACGACCCCGGCGCACGCGGCAGGCGCAGTCGCGGTCGCGGTGACCACGCCAGGAGGCAGCGCCAACCTACCGAACGGCTTTACCTATTCCGCGCCCGTGCCGACAATGGCCTCGGTCGCGCCGAACAGTGGTCCGACGGCCGGCGGCACTTCGGTGACCATCACCGGCAGCGGCTTTACGGGTGCAACGGCGGTGACGTTCGGCGGAACAACGGCAACGAGCTTCACCGTCAACGGCGACAACACGATCACGGCGACCACGCCAGCGCACGCGGCGGGCGCAGTCGCGGTCGCGGTGACCGCCCCCGGCGGTACCGCTTCCCTTCCGAACGGTTTCACCTATTCGGCTCCGGTACCGACGGTAACAAGCCATACGTTTCAACTCGCCGCTGGCGCATCGGGAACGGTGAATTTGACGCAGGGAGCGACGGGAGGTCCCTTCACCGCGGCCGCAATCGTGACATCACCGCCGGCTTCGGATGGCACCACGAGCATCGTGCAGAACGGCGCCCAGTGGCAGCTCGTCTATGCCTCTGCAGTAAGCGCCGCCTCGACCGTCATTGTTCGCTATACGCTCTCAAATGCATCGGGAACGTCGGCACCCGGCACGGTGACGTTCACGGTCGTCGCGCGCCCGGACCCCTCGCGAGACCGCGAGGTCATCGGTTTGCTTAACGCCCAGGCGCAAAGCGCCAACCGTTTTGCGCGATCGCAGATCACCAACTTCCGCGACAGGCTCGAACAGCTTCACGACGATTCGAGCCGTGAAGCGACATCGATGAATGTGCGGCTCGGCGCCCCTCAAGACCCGGCCGATCCGAACGCTTTGGGTTATGCCCGGGAAACCAGTCCCTATGATCCGACTCGTAATGCATTCGCCTACGCGCCAAACGATACCGGCAATTCAAGGCCGGCAAGCAAGACCCCTCCGCCCAAGAGCGGATCGCCGAGCGACCTCGCCCTGTGGACCGGTGGGTTCGTTAACTTCGGCACGACGAACAGATACAATATCGGCCTTGGCCACACGCTGATCGGCGTCAGCGGCGGGGCGGACTACCGGTTCTCGCCCGGATTCACCGCGGGCATCGGTCTTGGCTACGGACGCGACTCGGTCGATGTCGGCACCAACGCTACGCGGAGTAACGGCCAGGCGTTCAGCACCGCCATCTACGGCAGCTACCACCCGCGAAACAACGCGTTCATCGACGGCCTGCTCGGCTATAGCGCGCTGGATTTCGGCAGCGGGCGGTTCGTGACGTCGACCAGCGGCATGGCGACCGGCGATCGGTCCGGCAACCAAGTGTTCGGCTCGATCATCAGCGGTTACGAATACAAGAACAACCGTCTCCTTGTGTCGTCCTACGGCCGCATGGAAGCCGCGTGGACACAGCTCAACGCCTTCACTGAAACCGGCGCTGCTTCCTACGATCTCACCTTCGGCAAACAAACCCTAAGCATGTTGGCAGGCGTCGTGGGCGTGCGTGCCGAATATGCCTTCCTTCGGGACTGGGGCATTCTGAAAGCACGCGGCCGGCTGGAATACACGCACGACTTTACCGGCTCGAGCTTGGCGAGCATGGGCTATGCCGATCTCAAGAACGGCCTGCCTTATACGCTCGGCATTAATGTCTTCACCAGAGACTACGTCGCGGTCGGCCTCGGCTTCGACGCCCCGGTCGGCAACGGTGCCACGCTCGGCTTCGACTACACCACCGCGCTCGGCTTTCAAGGAACGACCCAGATCCACAACTTTGCACTGCGATTGGGCGTAAAGTTCTAGAGTTTGATGGATTTGGGTTTGGTCATATCCGACGTTTGCGACCACCAGCGCAATACGGAGGACATCAACCGACTCCGGCATCTGCCCGAGCACGACGATGCCGATCAGCGTGGCGCTGAGCGACAGCAATGACAGCGTGAGCGCACGTTCGAGGGCTACACCATCCGCATCGAGCCAAGGAATCGAACTGGCTCCTGACGGCGCGTTCATCCCGATGTTCCGTCTGTATTGGCCGAAGGAGAACCCTCCATCGGTACTGGATGGTACTTGGTGGCGCCCGTCATTCAGAAGAGCTGAATCGAGTTACTCTGGATCAGCACTCGATGCAGTTCCTCCGGCTTCTTTGATCAGCGATGCGTAGAGCATGCCGCCCTGTAGGGGCATCAATATGCCGTAGAGGCCCGTCAGCCCGACGACCGCCGCCGTGAACCCGGCCTTGCTCGGCTCCGGTCCATAGACCGTGCCGGGCGTGATCCAGCCTCCGGCGTTGAAGCCGGTGTTGCCGACGAAGCCCGCCCAGTCCTGGTCCTCGTCGTGGTTCTGCACGAGACTGCCGATCACCGGCGCCTCCCAGACGATGTTGATGATCATCTCGCCCCAGGGTGAGAATTTCTTCCAGCCTTGCAGGAAGCCTTTTGTGACGCCTTCCTGGTATTTGCACAGCCCCACATCGACGAAGGTCTTGATCGTGCCCACCGCCATGACCGCCGTGTTCATTTTCACGTCCCATGTCGCCTTCGTGCCACCGACGATCTGCCCGGTGATGTCCGGGGCCACATAGGGCAGGTAGGACACCGCGTAGAGCGCCGCGAACACGACCGAATCCTGTGTTTCAGCTTTCAGCGCGCCGAAAACCACGACTCCGATGGAGCCGATCGTCGCCGCCAGCCCGCCGGTGAGATCCAGGATAGCGGCCAACCGGTTGGACACGGCCTGCGGCGGGGCCGCTTGCGCGCCCAATCCCTCGGCGCGCGCGGCAAGCGTCGGCGTCTGCTGATTCTGATACAGCGCCTGGATATCGGAGAAGCTCTGCGCATCGATCAGCGAGGTCGTGAAGCTGTTGTCGGGGAAGGGCGTTTCCTGGGAAACGATCTTGACCACGATCGTCACCGGGATCGCCGCGATCAGGCAAGCGAGATCGAGCAGGCTGAGCTGGTCGCCGCCGCTGATCTTCGAGTACAGCCAGGACAGAACCGGAATGTCGAGCGGTGCGTCGAGGAAATCCGCCACGCCTTCCGCCAGGGCGGCCAGGATGTCGATGATCGCCACCGTCAGCGTCTCGACCGTCTCAAGCAGCAGGTCGAACAGAATAGCCACGACCTTCTTCACCGCTTCCAGCGGCGTCATCGTGTGGATCTCGTCGATGACCTGGGTCTTGATCGCCTCGTAGGCGGACTTGAAGTTGTGCTCCTCGGATTGGAACGCCTCGGTCAGCGCCGCCATCAACTGGTCCGCGACGCTGCTGCCCGGCGCTGCCGGCGAGTACGGGGTCGCGGCGCTGCTTCCACTGGACTTGACGTGTTGGGCGCCGTAGTTCGCCTGCGGGGTCGAACTTCCTTGCGGCGCCGCGTTGTTCTTCGACAGGCTGGCCGCGCTGACGTTGTTGTCCGGCACCAATCCGGCCCAGGTGTCGACCACGTTCTGAACCTCGGTGAAGCCGGCCTGGATATCCGCCTTGACCGTCGCGATGCTGGCGATCGCCTCGGCGATGTAGCATTTGAAGATGCTCTTCAGCACCTTGTGGGTGCGCACAATGTCGTTCCACGAGAAGATGAAGCCGACCCATTGGACGATCTTGTCCCAGGCCACTTTGATCGCGTGCAGGATGAACTGGATGCCATGCGCGACGTCGTCGATGACCTCCATGACGAAGTGATACAGCTTCTCGCCGATCTGGATGAAGAAGTGCGTCACGTCGCCGATGGCCTGCACGAAGAACTGCTTCACCTTGTCGATCGCGTGTTCCAGCCACTTGAAGATGTCGCCCGCAAAGGCTTCGATCGCGCCGCCTATGCCGCCGAGTTCTCCGGCGGGCAACGCTATTGTCGGCGAAAGCTGCATGTACACATCTTCGATGTAGACGCCGCAGGGGCTGGTCGAGGTGATCGTAAACTGCTGGCCGACGAGAGGGAGCTGATTCTTGTCCACCACCGCGACGCGCGTCGTGTAGAATTCGCAGACGTCGTCGATCGACAGGGTCGGCAGCAGGATCGACGACTGCCGCCATTGCGTGGTAACCGGATCCTGTTGCAGCTTCACCACTTGCTGGCCGCTGGTGTGCGAAGAGAGCACGCTGGCGCCGGTGCTCAGATCGAGCATCGTGGCCAACTGATCGACGCCGGTCAGCAGGGGAATGGGTGCCGACCACGCGGTGGGGTCCGATTGTGATCCCAGCGCGCAGCGCGAATAGAACACCACGCCCGCGTCCGTGCGTCCCCAGATACTCAGTTGATTGCCGGCGACGTTCGCCGCCAGCGATGCGACGTCGACCAGCGAGTCATCGGCAATGATCTGGATGCCCGAGGCGCCGCTCGCCTGACCAGCCGCCGGGAACAGGTAAATGCCGCCCGTCGCAGCGACATAGAGATCCGTGCTGCCACCGGCGCCGGTCGGCGTGGTCGACAGCGCCGAAGCGCCTGCTGGAACCGTCAACTTGGTAGCCGGTGGCGGTCCCGGGAAAATGCCGCGCCACGGCGTGAACGTCAGCGATACGCCACCGCTCAGCGAGTAGAGCTGGTACAAACCGCCATACTGGGCTCCGGCCGGAGCCCCCGTCGCCATATCGTTCAGCGTGTCGAAGTTTTCCGGATTCGGGAATACGGTCCAGACATTCGAGGTCGCCGTCAGGTTAACGATGTAGTTCTGGATGAAGCCGGTGCTCGCGCTCACTACACCGGCGAGTACATAGCCCGCCTCCGCAGGATCCGGTCCATCAGGAATTGTCACATAGGCGAGGTTGAGTAACGTCTGGGGTGTCCGTCATCAAAACATTTGGCGCAAAGAGCGGCGAGATTTAGCGGAGAGCGGGCCTCATTTGTTGGTTGATGTTAAGCGGCGATTTTGCGGTGGAGCAAGCGCCGATATTTGATTGTCTGTCGTTTGATCCTTTCACGCTGTTTGATGATGGATTGTGCACGTCCGAAGTAGACGTCGGCGGGTGTGACGTTGCCGATGCCCTCGTGATAACGGCGATGATTGTAATGCTCGATGAATGCCTCGATCTGACACTCGAGATCGCCGGGCAGGAAGTAGTTCTCGAGCAGGATGCGGTTCTTGAGGGTTTGATGCCATCGCTCGATCTTGCCTTGGGTTTGCGGATGCAGCGGTGCGCCGCGGATATGGCTCATGCCGTTGGCATCGATCCATTCGGCAAGCTCGGCGGCGATGTAACTGGGACCATTGTCGCTGAGCAGTCTGGGCTTGTGCAACACCTTGGTGTTGTCGCAGCCTGAAGCTGCAAGGGCCAGTTCGAGCGTATCGGTGACGTCCTCGGCGCGCATGGTCGAGCACAGCTTCCAGGCAATGACATATCGAGAGAAGTCATCGAGTACGGTGGACAGATACACCCACCCCCAGCCGATGATCTTGAAGTAGGTGAAGTCGGTCTGCCACATCTGGTTGGGTGCTGTCGTCTTGTCTTTGAACTCATCAGCCGCCTTGACCACAATGAAGGCTGGGCTGGTGATGAGATCGTGGGCCTTGAGCAGGCGATAGACACTGGCTTCGGAGACGAAGTAGCGCTTCTCATCGGTAAAGCGCACTGCCAGTTCGCGCGATGAAAGTTCGGATTGCTCCAGCGCCATCTCGATGATCTGACCCTGGATATCGGCATCGATGCGGTTCCACACGCGACCTGGCCGGGAAGGACGATCTTCCAACGCTTCCGGCCCGCCCTCAAGGTAACGGTCATACCAGCGATAGAAGCTTCGACGTGCAATGCCCAGTTTGTCGAGTGTCTTCTTCGCCGGCAGATGCGATTGCTCGACGAGCCTGATGATCTCAAGCTTTTCGGATGCGGGATATCTCATTCGCCTTCGCCCCCATCCGCGATCATGCTTTTTTTGAGCAGACGGTTCTCCAGCGTCAGATCGGCAACCACCTCCTTCAGGGCATGCGCCTCACGGCGAAGGTCTTGCACTTCACCACTTGTCGCAGCTCGCGCCGTATCACCGGCCAGCCGCCGCTTGCCTGCCTCCATGAACTCCTTCGACCAGACGTAGTAAAGGCTCTGAGCGATCCCTTCCTTGCGGCACAGTTCAGCGATGCTGTCTTCACCGCGCAAGCCATCAAGCACAATCCGGATTTTATCTTCCGCCGAGAAATGGCGCCGGGTGGCGCGGCGAATGTCTTTGACAACCCGTTCGGCAGAACTTTTCCTGCTGCGAGACTTCGTAGTCATGTTCGTTCCTTCGTCATCGACGAGAACCGAACTCTCCTTAAATCATACCTTCAATTCTGTGCCATAGGCGCTGATCCCGGACAGGGGGATTTGTGCTGTCGTCATAGGCGCGCGCGACCCAGGTCCGATTGGCCGATGACTGCATCCAGGGCGCATTGGCAGCATTCGACAGCCCGCTCATCACGAATAGCGCATCACTGTTGGTCTCGGCCACGTGCACGATCTGCGCGATGGTGATGTTGGCTGTCGTTGGGTCCTGCGCTACGGCGAACGACTTCGCCGAGACCGTCTGCCCGGGGAAATTCGCCCCCAGCTCCGTCGTGAGATCGATGGGGGTCCAGCCCGTGGCGACCGCGGTCTGCTCCGCGTTCAAGTACAGGATGCTTGTATCGCCGATGCCGAAAAACAGCGACAATCCGCCCGAGCTTTGCAGCACATCGAACGCGGATTGGTCGGACAACACTTGGGCCGTTGTGCGACTTCATCAATTCGGTGGACGAGCTCAGTGTGAACATGGCGGTTCTCTCCTGAAGCGTTCGCGGTCTTGGCGACCTGGGCTCGGTGCGGCGCAAAGCGGCCAGGGGTCTGTCGAGATTCAGGCTTGAGGAGCCGAAGAGTTTTTCGAGAACCGAAGCGAGTACACATAGAGGTACGTAAACATCGGAAACGAAAAACGCCGTTTGCAGGCCCTCAGAGCCTGTAAATGAATAGACCCTAGACCGAGGCGGGCTCGGCCGTTGCGGGGGTCTGGTAGGTAATGTCAGCCGCCAGATCGTCGGTGGCGGTGAACGTTGTATCCTTGAACAGGAACGTTCCTCCGCCAGGAAACACAAAATTGTTCGCGCCCTGGATCGCTGCCACCAGCGCCGGCTGGATACTGTTCATCACCTGCGATTGCACGGTCCCGCGAATGTCGCCGGGATCATCGACGAATTGCTGGAACGCGCCGCCGACACTGCTAAAGAACTTGTCCCACGCACTCTGATGTTCCGGCGCGACGGTGGGAGGGCTGCTGAAATTCGCATTCTGGATCGCGTAGTTCAGCTGACCGTTGTTCGACGGGTCCATTTCGAGCAGCAGATCGACGCTCCAGGCATAGGTGGTCGGCGGCATCACCTCGTCGAGCGTGCTGCCCATAATCGAAGAGTCGGTCTCCGCCGAGATCACCGACGAGCCGGCGATCGTAACGAGCGGGCCGCTCAGGCTCACCGAACAAGTCGAACTGTAGTTCAGGGTGACCGAGGCCGTTCCCCCGAAGAAGCTTGTCGTGTCGTAAGCCTGCGGCGAGGAATAGGAGAAATTCGCAACCACGCCGTTCTGGGGCGGGTTCAACGGACCGAACGTGTGATCGGCTCCGGGATTGAGCTGCATGGTCTGGTCATTCACAGACTTGCTGGCGTCAGCCTTCACATAGGCCACTGGCGAAACCAACTTCAGGATCGGATTAAGCTGGCCGATCAGGAATCCGATATACAGCCCGTTGCCACCGTCGACTTGAACTCGGCATTGCTGAAGGTGATGTTGTAGATCACCGTCTGCGGTCCGATCTGCGAGTTCAGGACCACCATGTTCACCGGGTTGCCATTGGCGTCGAGCGTGTAGTCGAGCGTTCCGGTGAAGATATACACAGCGTTTTCGGGCGTCGTCGGCACGTAGTTGCCGTTGTTGTCGACCGTATAGTAGAGAGCCACCTGCTTCTGGAGCGTGCTCAAGAAGACGGCCAGCATCTCGTTGATCGTATCCTGGGTGACCGCAACCACCGTGTCGTAGTTCGTCAGGGTAATCTGGCTCAGGCCCATTGGATTCGCCTACTTTCGATGCGCTGATTGGCCAGACCTTAGCTACAGACGGTTTCCTAAGGACGGAATCGAAAGTGTCGAATTTATTCGAGTTAAGTCACGATGATTTTCGACACATGACTTTGGGCTTCCTTAAACGAACGACACAGGGTCAGCGGGTGAAGGTGCCCGCAATCGGGGAATTCCGCACTTAAGCACGCGCTGTCTTTTTATTTATCAGTTTGTCCGCCGACGAACCGTTCAAAAGTGTTATCGAAACCGCGGGCAGGCTCATCGCCGCGGCATAGCTTCCCGGATTCATGCGCCAGTACAGAACGACAACAACGGCGACTGAAGCGAGGTGCAGCAGCCAGCCGGCCATGAAGCCGCCGGTGAGATCGTGCAACATCGCGACGATCCATGGCGGCAGCGCCGTGATCAGGAAGCCGCCGCCCTGCATCAGCGCCGACAGCGCCCCGACGCTTGCGCCCATTGTTCATAGAGATCCATCTGCTCCTCCGGCCGCACTGGCACATAGCGGATCGCCATGGATTGCTCAGTGAAGGGTTTGGCAAGGTCTTCGTAAATCGCCGCGCTAGAAAGCCCGAACGGTGCGCCATCTTCATTGGAATAGGCGTAGAATACCTTGTCGACGCCGGACAGCCGCATCGCTGCCATGCACATCGGGCAAGGGTGGCCGCTGGCGTAGACGGTGCAGCCGCCAAGGTCGGGCGACCCGAGCTGGCCACTGGCAGCACGGATCGCTGTCATCTCGGCATGCGCGGTCGGGTCGTTGGTCGTGTGGATCTCGTTCACCCCGGTAGCGATGGACAAGCCGTCCCTGACCACCACTGCGCCGAACGGGCGGCCGCCCGTGCCGATATTGGCGCGGGCCAGTTCAACGGCTTCGCTTAAGAATCTCACTGCATCGCTCGCCGCATCGCTCATCGTGTCATTCATGGCGCCTTCCTTTGTCAGTGTGCTCCGGCGACGGCGAGAATCCGCTCGATCGCATCGTGGCCGTACGCGCGGGCGTGCTGGAGCGGTGTCACGCCCTTGCCGTCGGCCAGATTGACATCGGCTCCGGCCTTGACGAGCAGATCGACGATCTTCTGGTGCCGCTCGCCGCCATCGCCGAGGATGATCGCCTCCAGTAGCGCGGTCCAACCGAGCCTGTTGACGTGATCAACATCGACTCCCGCTTCAATCAGCGTGCGCACCGTCTCGACATGACCGCGCTCCGAAGCCGGTATGAGCGCTGTGCCGCCGTAGCGATTGACGCTTTTCAGGTCGGCACCGTGCGCCAAAGTCATCTTCAGGATATCGAGATGGCCGCGCGCTCCGGCATAGAGATACGGGCTGTCCTCGATTTTGTCCTTGGCGTTGACGTCGGCGCCAGCCTCGATCAACACCCTGGCCGCCTCGATTCCGTTGACGTGGGTTGCAACCAGCAGCGCGGTCGCCCCGCTGTCGTCGCGCGCATCGATCTGCACGCCGTCCGCGAGAAGTATTTTAATGGCGGCGACATCATTCTTGCCCGCCGCCAAAAACAATGAGGTTCTACGCATGGTCTCTCCTGCCGCAACGAGAGGGGCAGCCGTCAACAACAGGGAAGCGACACCTACAAGGACGGAACGGCGAAGCATCGTCTGTTTCCTGTGATGACGGAGTCAGGTTGCCTGACCCGCGCGATCGCCGAAGTTGCGGACCATGATGTCCGTATCGGCGTTCCCGAGGATATCGTCAGCGCCGCGATAGCAAAAGTGTTCGGCGACTTCGCGGGGCGCCACCGTGAAATCCAACTGGACGTGACCGCCGGCTTGAGCCGCGATCTGACCAGACGCTATCGCGCCGGCGAGTTCGACATCGCGATCGTCAAGGAGGCCAAGGCGGAACCCGATTGCCGCGCGACGTTCCCCGAAATCATGGCATGGTTTGAACGCACTGACGCACCTGATGCGTGGCCCAATCCGATCCCGCTGGTCGCTTTTCCTCCGGGCGGCCTTTTACCGAGAGGCAATGTTCGAGCGCATCGAGCGCGAGCAGCTTGGCTGGTACATCGCCTTTTCCGGCAGCCGCCTTCACAATGTGCTGGTCGCGGTGGAGGTCGGGCTCGGCCTGTCCCTTCTCCCGAGGAACGCGACAGTCGGATATCACGTTCGGCATATGCGCCTTTCGGCACGGAGCCTGCGATGGCCGTCTCCATCTACGCCTGGGAACGCGCAGGGCCCGCGTCGGAACTGGTCGAGCAGATGGAAGCGATCCTCGCTGCCAGATGCGCCCGGCGCACATAGGATACTGCCTTAAAACAACAACATCCATTTCAGTCAGCCGTCCAACAAGCCGGCAGCAGCTCGTATCTAGAATCCTGCAACCCTAACGGCGCGCTCCGTTTAGCATGCTCGTGCGGGACCTTCTCGCCACCATCACCACACCTGTCGTCTTGGTCGGGCACTCGCATGACGACATGGCTATCAGCGGCGCAGCGAACAGCATGGCAAACATGACCTACGTTGTCGCCTCGGGACGGTTCAGCCGGGCAATCAAAGCAATTTCGACGAATAACTTTGCTCTAACTTCCCGCGGCTGCATCGCCATTCAGGCCTTTTGAAAATCGTTCAAGGAACTTAGTTTCCTTAAAGAAGTACGCTAACGTTGGGAGAAATCATTATGAAGATGCTTTCGCTCTGCGCGATGGCAATAATCTGTTTTGTTGTCCTATCGCATACCGCAAACGCGCGATCGGCTTATGATGGTTCTTGGGACCTCGTCTTCGTGACGCAACGAGGCGCGTGCGATCCTACCTACAACTTCACCGTCAATATTTCTAACGGAGTTGTGACGCATCCTAATCTCGTAAGGTTCAGAGGATACGTCGCGAAATCTGGCGCGGTTCGCGCTTCGGTGACCGTTCAGGATAACTACGCCTCCGGC
This sequence comes from Nitrobacter sp. TKz-YC02, assembly GCF_049852135.1. Taxonomy (NCBI): domain Bacteria; kingdom Pseudomonadati; phylum Pseudomonadota; class Alphaproteobacteria; order Hyphomicrobiales; family Nitrobacteraceae; genus Nitrobacter; species Nitrobacter sp. TKz-YC02. The sequence continues at coordinate 942,923 of NZ_CP180728.1, read as the reverse complement.
TCCGGCCGACTCTCCAGTGTTTCTGGCCGCGGGACATGGAGCGGCCACGCGGGGAATGCGCGATGCTCGGGCTACTGGACCGCGCAACGAAATTGATATCTTCAAGCCCCGGCATTTTGCCGCCGACAGTGCTTATGGCTCGGCTGCGAACCTCGCCTGGCCAGTCAAGGAGCAGCAGACCGACTAAGAGGAGGACTAAATGGTTAGTTCCACAAAGCCGCGCGCCATCGGTTTCAACCACGTGGCGCTAGAAGTCGGTGATATAGAGGAAGCGCTGGAATTCCGAACCGCTCGACGTCTTCGGCGAGGCGTTTCGATGTAAACGTGCCATGACGACGACGCGGTTATGAAGGATGTTGCGTCGTGTCGGCCGTACCGCGGCGGGAGAAAGTTGACGCAATCCAGCGCACCAAAACATAGAATAAAGGCGTGAACACGAGGCCGAACAGCGTAACGCCAAGCATTCCAAAGAAGACGGCGGTCCCGAGAGCCTGTCGAAGTTCGGCACCTGCGCCGGTGGCGATCACTAATGGTACGACGCCAAGGATGAACGCGATCGAGGTCATCAGGATCGGGCGAAGCCGGGTACGCGCCGCCTGTACTGCTGCATCCCAGCGACTGGCGCCGTCATTCTCCGCTTGCCGGGCAAATTCGACGATGAGAATGGCATTCTTTGAGGAGAGGCCGATGAGCACCACAAAGCCGATTTGAGTGAGGATGTTGTTATCCATGCCGCGCAACAGCACGCCTGTCACTGCAGCAAGCAGGCACATCGGCACAATCAAGATTACTGCAAGTGGCAGCAATACACTTTCGTATTGTGCGGCCAACAATAGAAACACGAACACCACCGCAAAGCCGAATGCGACAACGGCGGTATTTCCAGCAACTTTCTCCTGCAAGGCGATCTCGGTCCATTCGAAGCCAAAGCCGGACGGCAAGTTCTTGGCGAGAATATCTTCCATAGTACCGATCGCCTGGCCGGTCGAAAACCCTGGGATCGTGGTACCTTGCACCTCTGCGGCGGGAAAGAGATTGTAGCGCGGGACGCGGTACGGCCCGGTAATGTCGCGGAAAGTCGCAACCGCACCAAGCGGCACCATTTCCGCCGCGTTCGAGCGGGTCCGTAAGGCTTCCACATCTCGCGTCGAAAGCCGGAATGGGTTGTCGGCCTGCGCTGTCACCCGATAAGTGCGCCCCAGGATGTTAAAATCATTGACATAGGTCGACCCCATATAGGTCGACAGCGTGTCGAAGAAACGCGATATCGGCACACCGAGCATTTCGGCCTTCGTGCGGTCGATGTCGGCAAAAACCTGCGGCGTCGAGGCGTTGAATAACGTAAAGACCTGAACGAGCCCAGGAGTCTTATTGGCCAAGCCAGTTATCGCGTTGACGACTCGCTCAAGCGCACGGGGGCCGCGACCGCCGCGATCTTGGACATACAGTTTAAAGCCGCCGCCCGTGCCGATGCCGGGGACCGAAGGTGGTGGAATGACTAGAACGAAAGCCTCGCGCAACGCTTGCATCTGCGCGCGCAGATCATCAAGGATCTTTTCAGTCTTAAGCTTATCTTTTTCCCGTTCTTCAAAAGGCTTGAGAGTGACGAAGATGACGCCGGAATTGGGAGCGTTAGTGAAAGTCGCGCCGTCGAACCCGGCGAAAGTCACGGTGTGGGCGACCCCTGGCCGTGATAAGAGACGGTCCGACGCCTTGCGCATAACGGCGTCGGTGCGTTCGAGACTAGATCCCGGCGGCAAAGTGATGGCCGTGATGAAATAGCCACGGTCCAGCGGTGGGATAAACCCAGACGGCGTGCGGGACATTTGGAAGTAAGTCAGGCCAATCAGACCGACATAGATTAGGAGCATCAACGCCACGACTCGCACGATCCGTCGTGTCAATCCCGCGTAACCGTTCGAAAGCTTTTCAAACCCATTGTTGAATACGGTAAAGAAGGCATTGAACGGTCGGCCGAAGGTCATCCAAAAGCCAGGCTTTTCCTCATGATCATGCGGCCGCAGAAACAGCGCAGCTAGCGCTGGCGATAGCGTCAATGACACGATGGCCGAGATGATCGTGGAAGACGCAATGGTGATAGCGAACTGTCGATAGAACGCGCCGGAAATGCCAGTGATGAATGCGGTGGGAATGAATACAGCGCAAAGAACCAGAGCAATTGCAACCAGTGCACCACCCACCTCATCCATGGTTTTGTGTGCGGCGTCACGCGGGCTCAGGCCCTGGCGAAGATAACGTTCGACGTTCTCCACCACGACGATAGCATCGTCCACTACGATGCCAATAGCCAAGACAAGTCCAAAGAGAGTCAGGTTATTCAGCGAGAAACCAAAGGTGGCCAACACGAAGAATGTACCGATCAGCGACACCGGAATAGCGACCACAGGAATGATCGCGGCGCGCCAGGTCTGCAAGAAAAGAATGATGACGAGTACGACAAGAACCAGTGCTTCGAACAAGGTCTTGATCACCTCGTGAACTGATTGCTCGATAAATTGGGTGGTGTTGTATGCGATGCGGTAGCTAAGACCGGGGGGAAAATTCTTCGCAAGGTCGTCCATCGTCGCGATTACAGCGGCTGCGGTCTTGAGCGCATTTGAACCGGGACGCTGGTAAATGCCGACTCCGGTTGCGACCTTGCCGTCAAGATAAGCGTTCGTGGTGTAAGTATAAGCGCCCAGTTCCACACGGGCGATATCCCGCACGCGCGTCACCCGGCCGTCCTGGTCCGTCGCGACAATGACGTCGCTAAACTGCTCCGGACTGGAGAGCCGGCCCAATGTCTGCACCGCTAGCTCGAATCCAACCGGCGACTTCGCGGGCGGCTGATTGATGGCGCCAGCGGCAACCTGAATATTAGCGCCACGTAACGCCGTGATCACATCGCTCGCGGTCAAACCGCGCGATTGCACTTTGGCCGGATCAAGCCAAATGCGCATGGAATAGTCACGCGCGCCGAACACGATCGTATCACCAACCCCGTCGACCCGGGTTAGCACGTCTTTAATATTGATAGTAGCGTAGTTCGAGATATACGCTTGGTCGAGCGTGTCATCGGGCGAAATCAAATGAATCACCATCATCAGGTCAGGTGACTTCTTTTTGACGGTTACGCCGATACGCTGCACCTCTTCCGGCAAACGCGGCAACGCGATCGAGACTCGATTCTGCACCAAGACCTGCGCGTCGTCGATATTTGTACCGGGTTTGAAGACTACGTTAATCTGTGTCGTGCCGTCGCCCGTCGATTGCGACACCATATAGATCATGTTGTCGACGCCGTTGATCTCCTGCTCTATTGGCGAAGCCACCGTATCCGCCGCGATATCCGCCGCGGCGCCAGCATACGTCGCCGTCACCTGGATAGTGGGCGGAGCGATTTCAGGATATTCGGTAATCGGAAGCGCGCGAAGAGCGATCGCGCCGACAAGCGTCAGGATAATTGAAAGCACGCTAGCGAAGATTGGTCTGTCGATGAAGAAATGAGAAAAGCGCATTCAAACCTCACCACCCCGCGCCGAGCGACGCTTAGTTCGCGGCGGCCTTGATCGTTCCGTCCTCGGCCTCGACCTTTTGTCCGGGCCGCGCGCGGGCTAAACCTTCGATCACGATACGGTCATTTGGCGCAAGGCCCGAGCGAACGACGCGCAGTCCATCGACGATCGGCCCCAGTTCTATTTTCTTGACGCCAACCGTGCCGTCTTCAGCGACCACGAATACGATCTTGCTCGCCTGATCGGACACGATCGCGCTATCCGGAATCAGGAATGCTTCGCTGTTGCCGCCGTACAGCCGCAGCCGTCCAAAAAAGCCAGGCGTCAGCAATCCATCCTTGTTATCGAAGATGGCACGACCGCGAATCGTACCTGTCTTCGGGTTAATGGCGTTATCGACGAAATCCATTCGGCCCGTGTGCTTGAAATCAGTCTCGTCGGCGAGACGAACGGAAACCGGGTTCTCCACGTCGCGCGACGATTGTCGCCCTCCGGATGCGGCGAGACGCAGGTAGTGCAGAAGATCAGATTCGCTGCCATCGAATATGAAGTGAATGGGATCAAGCGAAACAATTACGGTCAGCAACGTCGCCCCGCTCTGCCCACCCGTGATTAAATTTCCGGCATCGACGCGCCGATCGGAAATACGCCCGGCTATGGGGGCGCGGACCTCGCTCCATTCGAGGTTGAGCTCGGCTTGTTTGAGCGCAGCTTCTGCCGCGCCAACTCCGCCTGCGGCCTCGCGCTGCGTGGACCTTCGCGTGTCGAACTCACGCGCGGTTAAGGTCTGATGGCTGATTAGCGGCGCCCCCCGCTCCACGTCGGCCGTGGCGATATCAAGCTTGGCTCGCGCACGTTCGAGATCGGACTTGGCCTGATCGACCGCGAGTTTATAGGGCCGCTGGTCGATCACGAACAGGAGATCACCTTCTTTGACAATCTGACCGTCCTTAAAATGAATGGAGTCTATGAAACCGGAGACGCGTGCACGAACAACGACTGTCTTCATCGCCTCGAACCGACCAGTGTATTCATCCCATTCGGTAATCGACTTCTGAATTGGTTTCGAAACGGTGACGGATGGCAGCGAAGGAGGATTGGTGCTCGCCGCCGGTTTGGTGTCACAACCGGAAAGCAAGCCGGCCAGCAACAAGGCAATTATAAAAAATGGAGCTCGTACCATCAGAGCCGCCTCCAACACGCGTCAGTCCCAGAGAGTGTTTCGAAATATTGTAGTGAAAGCGAGTCCATTTTCAGTTTGTTCATTCTGCACTAACGACCACGCCATCCGTAGCCGTCGCATTGACGGCCAGAGCGGCTTCCCAGCGGTTGAGGTTCGTGACGATAACGGTCCTGTCTTGCAAGCGCGCGATCTGACTTTTGGATCGACCGGTCCTGCTTAACGCTCCCAACCATGAGGCAGCGGTAGCTAAGGAGGGTAGGTCAATCACGCATGAGCAGCAACGCACTGACCGTCGCCTGAGCGAGAAGGTGAGTGCGCGGACAGGTCATTTTTACAACCAACCACTGACGGATGTATGATGCACCTACTCGAAGGTTTCCGGATCAAGAAAGCAGTCAGTCCGTGCAGAGAGGAAGTTAGGCAGCCTTCCGCAAGCGCTTTCCCGCCGCAATCGCCTCGGCGAATATGTCGGTTACGGAACTCTCCTCGCAGCCGATCAGACAGCCGACCGCAAACGCCTTTGCCCTGCTGTGCTGGCCCGCGCGAAGTCACGTGCCTGCTCCAGATGCACACGCATATCGTTGAGATTGCCGAGGTCGCTCTGTAGCTTCTTTAAGGCGGGATCAAGATGAGGTCATCGCAACCGAGGCAAGAAATAGCTGAAAACCCGCGGACAGGTTGTTCACCGACAGAGGGGGAAGAAGGATTCCATTCTGATCCGGCCCAATCGGTTTTTGCCTGTAATAAAAGCGTCATAAGACATTGAAATAAAGCCTCCGATTTCCACGGGTTCGCGTCAAAAGATCTCTTAAAACGAGCAAAGCAATAATGAAAAAGAGATTAAGCGCAGCAATATCCAGTGTGGGATTAATTCTCGGTACTTCCCTTTTTTCCCCGGCCGGCGCGCAGGAAATAGACCTGTACGTCGATACGGTTACCAAGCAGGTTTATACGGAGCCCGGTAAAAACCGGGTGAAAATGGGTACCTTTCAGCAGGTACAAAAAGGTGCCAATCGGCAGGACAAGAAAAGCTCAGATCGCCAGGCACAGAAAAAAACAGATCAGCCGGCACAAAAAGATTCGGTTCAGCAGGCACGGAAAGATTCAAGTCAGCAGGCACAGAACGAACCGGGGCCAGCCTTCGTACACGAGCCCCTACCTGAAAGACCCAAGGAAGAACACTGGTACGACAGAATGCACATTCGCGGGTATACGCAATTTCGCAATAGTACCACTGTGAGTGGCGACAAGGATGCGGTTGTTTATTGGCCTGATAGATCGGTCGGCGAAGATACCTCATTCTTGATTAGGCGGGCACGTCTGATTTTGTACGGTGATATCACCGATAATCTCTATCTGTATTTCCAGCCTGATTTCGCCAGTACGCCGTCCGGCTCCACCACAGGCAATTTCGGGCAGTTAAGAGATGCCTACGCCGATATCTCCTTCGACGACAAGAAAGAATTCCGTGTCAGGCTCGGACAATCAAAAATCCCGTTCAGTTTTGAAAACATGCAATCCAGCCAAAACCGTCTTGCACTTGACCGTGCTGACGGAATCAACACGTGCTGTCGGGATGAGCGTGACATCGGCGCATTCTTCTACTGGGTTCCAGCAGAAATACGCGAGCGGTTCAGAGAGCTGGTGGCGAACAATCTGAAAGGATCGGGCGATTACGGCGTGTTCGCCTTCGGCGTCTACAATGGACAGGGCGCCAACCGCGTCGAATTAAATAACGACATGCATATGGTGGCCCGCGTCACCTACCCGTATCAATTCAGCAACGGTCAAATCTTTGAAGCAGGCGTCGAGGCTTTACACGGGCGCTTCGTGACATCGAACGGTCCTGTGAACGGAATTACCCCGGTCATGGTCGCGCCCGCCAAAGGATTTGTCGATGAGCGGGTCGCGGTGCATGCTGTGCTTTATCCGCAGCCTTTCGGGTTACAGGCAGAATGGAATTGGGGACGGGGACCTCAGTTAAACGGCGTTCAGAGGTTGATTACTGAATCCCCGCTCACCGGTGGATATGTCCAGGCCACATACAAATACGATAGTGGACCTTGGGGAATCCTGTTCCCGTTCGTTAAATGGCAATACTACGAGGGCGGTCAGAAATTCGAGCGCAACGCCCCGAAAAACCTCGTCAATGACTGGGAGCTTGGCGTCGAATGGCAAGTCACCAAAGCGATTGAACTCACAGCAGTTTATCACATGATGAATCGTACCGATGTGCTGAATGCCCCTTACGAACGATTCAGGGCTGATGCCGTGAGATTCCAGGTCCAGTGGAATTACTGACTCATAGAAAAGCTGTCCGATCATTCCTGCGCGGCGCCTGAACCGGAAGGGATTGGTTGTGCTCTTCAGCCGACATCGGCGGACAGACACGAAAGGATAATTCCCGCAACCTATGAGGGCGAGGGTTGCGGGCCATTGGACTCTAGACGCGCGTGAGCGGCATGTCCAAGTATCTCGGCGGGGCCACGGGCCCTGACCCTAGACGAGAGCCGCGTAGAAGCAGATCGATTTGACAACCTCGCAAGAGGTCGGTGCACCGGCCGCTTTAACTAACGTTTGCTTCCAGCAAATTACTTAGCCCGCTTTTCATCGACGCGGCGACACTCGAGAGTGACCTCTCCGGATTAAACCCCGCAAAACTGCAATCGCAGCGATCCGATATCCTTTCAGCTCTTTTCTTTACAGCGCCCGCACCGATCGAGTGGTTCTTTAGCCCAACTCAAGCAACGCCGTCGGGCACCGACGTCACGACAAGTGCGGCGCACATTCGTCCAGTTTGCGCCCCCCGGCTATGGCTATGAATGGATGAGATCCATGTCCCCACCAGATCGACGTCGGTATCACTACAGGAATGGACTGCCACCGTCCGGCGACAGTCCGGATCGAACTATGTCTCCCGTCTCGGTTTCCCATAAACGGGAATATTCGGAGCGTCAGCCGGAGATTTTGGCATTTCAGTTGCCTATGACCGTGAAAATGGTGGGCGGAGACGAAAGCCAATGCGCAAAAGCCCGCAATTAGCGGGCTTTTCGCTAATTCTTCGGAGATTCCAGAAAATATCGCACTGGATGGCTGGCGATGCAGTGGTGCACAACCAAATCTCCATCGAAATTCGCTGGTAACAGGGAATTTTACAGGGAATTTTGCCTATTTTTCCTGTGAAAGACTAACTCTGATACGAGAAGCGCCCTTATTGCAGGCATTTCTTGAACAATTCCCTACAAAACCTATCAGGGAAAACAATTTGAAAAACAGGGAAACGACGGCTGAAAGCTGGGAATTGCGTATGCATTGAGGTAAGCGTCCATTTCTCGCACCCTTGTTCGATCGTTAGCGACCCCGATCTGTTCCTGTCTTCAATTTGAAGATGGAGAGAACAGCATGACGAGCGAACATCGAGGGTGCAGGCGTCAAGGCGAGGATTTTTGGCGGGCGCATCACGAGGCATGGACGCGTAGCGACTTGAATCAACGTCAATATTGTGAAGCGCAAGGCATTCCGCTCAAGGCGTTTGGCAACTGGCGATCGTTGTTTAAAGTGGAGCCACAGCCGCCCAAGCGGAAGCTGTTGTATCGACGACGCTCCTTAAGTCCTCCCCTTAGTCCGCCGTTAAGTCCCCTCGTAAGTCCGGGATCTTATCCCTCCTCGGCGGCAGCGGAGCCCATTGTTCCAAGACCACGTGAAGGGCATCGGCGACGGTTCGCCGAGCTTTACGTGATCGAGGCCGCCATCCGCGGCCAGACCGCGGAAGCACGGCAAAGCATGCGTCGATCAAAGTCGTTGCCTCTGGTCACGGCGATGAAAGCATGGCTTGAAATGTAACTCGCCCAAATCCCGCCGCGCGGCGGGCTCGCCGATGCCACTCGCTATGCCCTGAGCCGCTGGGATGCTCTTTGCTGCTTCCTCAATGACGGCCGCATCGAGCTCGACACCAACACCGTCGAACGCGCCATTCGCCCCATCACGCTCGGACGAAAGAACCACCTGTTCGCCGGATCAGATGGCGGGGCTCAGCGCTGGGCCACAGTCTGCTCCCTCATCACCACGGCAAAGCTAAATGACGTCGAGCCCTTCACCTATCTCAAGGACATCCTTGAACGAATGTCGGCCGGTCATCCCATGAGCCGGCTCGATCAGCTCTTGCCATGGAACTGGCGCCCGGCAACTATCCTCAACTAAGATGACGTGTCAGGAATAGACGCTTACGCCTTAGGGATCGCGGTAGGGACGCTCATTGCTGAGCGCCCCCCGCACAGATCCGAGCGAGCCCAATTCAGGCACTCGGCTCCCACCTTGGGTGTTTGACGGCGAAGCGTGCGTTAGGCCAAGGATGAAGAATGCGGGGATGGGGAAGGTAGTCGTTCGCCAGCTTCGTGATGCGGTCCCACCTTGTCCGCTCCTCCTGGCTACGTCGTTTGAGCGAGCGTCGCCATAAGTCCGTAACGTGGTACCGGAACGCATGCAGTGCGCGACTGTTTGTCGGCACGGCATGATACGCGAAGTAGCCTGTCACGACTTGCTTCAGCCAGTTCCCTTGTTGAGGGATTGGGTGATGCATCCGCCGTCGCAGCTCCTTCTTGATTTCCTTAAGTTTAGCCCGCATGCGGTCGCCACGAGACTTTCGCTGGAGTGCGAAGCGCCCTTGACGTGTTTTCCCGCAGTGTGAACCCTAGAAACGTGAAGGTTTCCGGTTTTCCGAGTCCGCGCTCAGCACGCTGGGTCGCCGCGAAGCGACCAAACCTGATCAGGCGGGTTTTGTCCGGATGAAGCAACAGCGAGAACTCCCGCAAACGCTCGCGCATGGCATCCCAAAAACGCCGGGCGTCGCTCTCGTGCTGGAAGCCGATGATGATATCATCAGCGTAGCGCACGATAATCATATCGCCCGTGGCCTGTCGCCGTCGCCAGCGTTCGGCCCATAGATCGAAGACGTAGTGCAGGTAGACGTTGGAGAGCAGCGGTGATGCTACCGATCCCTGTCCAGTCCCGGTTTCACTAACGGTTATGATCCCATCTTCGAGGATTCCTGCCTTCAGCCATTTCTGGATCAGGCGGATCATGCGCGGATCGTTGATCCGGTGCTTCAGGAATCGGATCAGCCAATCCTGGCTGACCGAATCGAAATAGGACCGGATATCCGCATCGAGGATATAGTTCACCTTTTTGCTGGTGATCCCGACTATAAGTGCGTCCAGCGCATCATGCTGGCTGCGCTTCGGTCGGAATCCATACGAAAACCCGAGGAAGTCTTCCTCGTAGATCGCATTCAGCACCGCGATGGCCGCCCGTTGGACGATTTTGTCCTCAAGAGCGGCAACCGCGAGCGGGCGCTGCTGGCCATCCGGCTTCGGTATGTAGACCCGTCGAGATGGTTGTGCCCGATACACTCCCTTATGGAGCCGCGAATACAGGTCCACTATCTTGTGATCGAGGTCTGCCTCGTAGGCTCGCCATGTCAGCCCATCCACGCCCGGGGCCGCGTTCTCCTTCAGTTCGGCGAACGCGTCTGCGAGGTGGTCGATGCTGATATGATGAAAGAGTGAAGTGAACTTCTCCTTCTTCCTCTGCCTTGCTACTTGCCGTATGCGGTCCAGCGCAAGGGACACGCTTCCCCGATTCTGTGCCCGGCGCGTGCTTTGCTGTGCCGCATTCCCCTTGGTCCCCGCCCTTCGCTCCACCGCCTCCGCGGCCGGTTGCCCGACTTTGTTCGGCGGCTTCACAGCTACTATGGCGGGGTCTGACTTCCCGCATCCGTACATCATCAGCTACGGCTCCTCACCTTTCCGATGCGGACCGACATGGGACGACCGTGTCGGTCAGACGCGGGATCTCCCGGTTCCCGTTCAAGAAGCTTCTGTACATGCCAGGGTCAAGACTTACGAGAACGACTATTTCCACATCGACATCGCCGAGCTGCGCTATGAAGGCGGCAAGGCTTATCTGTTCGTGGCCGTGGACCGGACCTCCAAGCTGGTCTTCGCCAGAATCTATCGGAAGGCGACGAAGCTCGTGGCGGCGGGTTTCCTCAAGGCGCTGGTGAGAGCTATTCCCTACAAGGTCCACACGGTGCTGACGGATAACGGCGTTCAGTTCGTCCAGCACGACAAGAGAGCCGGGGGTGGCTTCGCCGCTCACGTCTTCGGAAGGGCCTGCGCCGAGAACAGTATCGAGCACAGGCTCACCAAGCCCTATCATCCGTGGACCAACGGCCAGGCTGAACGAATGGTCCGAACCATCAAAGACGCAGCCGTTCGCGCCTTCCACTACGCCTCGATCGACGGCCTGCGGCGCCACGTCCGGGACTGGTTGCTGGCCTACAACTACGCCAAGCGGCTCAAGGCCCTCCGCTTCAAAACCCCACTCCAAGCTATCAAAACAAATCAGCGCCGAAAAACCACAGTTGTTCACCCGTCAGCCAAGCCATGACATGCTGGGACTAAACACCTAGGACAACAAGGATGGAGTCGCCCGTAAAGCCCGACGAGGGAGTGGCTACGGCGGGACCAAACATCGGCGACCCAGGAGACGCAGCCTCGCAGCGCACCAGGCACCGCCACGTGAACACCTGTGCGGCAAGAAAGCGGTGCCGTAGTCATCTCCGACACCCGAGCGCTCTCGCCGACGTTCGACGAACCTAGCCTTGTCGTCAGCCGAGAAATGCCGAGAGCGACCTGTCGCCGTGATGACCTCGACCCGATGCACCGCGGCCTTAGGCTTATGATAAGCGAGCCGATCCCCGGTTCAGACATCGAGCTTCTTCATCAACGCCTCAAAAGCAAAATGGGCCAAAACACCCGCTAAAAGCAGGCTCAAATTAACTGATAGAATTAAGCCAAGTTCCCGAAGGACCGTCTAGACCAACAGCTTACGCAGGATCACTTCATTGATGAGGGATCAGCTTCGTCAAAAGCTTGATCCCTTCAGTTAGATACGAAAACATATAGTGATCTACAAAATCGTCGAAACTTGGCGAAGTAATTACAATGATACCAAACAAAATCTCCGCAACAAACCCAACCAGCAATTGTTTCGTATCGCAATCTAACCTGTTTATAAAACGCCAGAAAAACACAAAATTCATATGCATCGCTTCCCAGCATGTAGCCACGCTGTTCTCTCCTTGTATAATATGTCTTTTGACAGGCAACCAGACGTGCGATTTTCATCAATCAATGTCGGCTTAGTTCCTGACCCTAAGCGAGCAACTCCCTACCTGCACCGGACCATGGCGCTTGACCTGCGACCAAGATACGTCCGCGCGCATCCGGCAGGTATGCCGCTGTCATAAGTGGCGCAGATACTCCTGCGCCACTCGTCTGTGGTGAATCTCTTATCGAAATGCCTGCGCACCCTGATTGTCTGTCGAGCTCTGCAACCTTCGAATGGTCTGTACGGCTTCTGATTCCTCCGATACTACAAGCGAGTGGCACCGTCGCGACCTCCGGGATTGAGCCCGACTTGAAGGCAATGACGGACCTGCCGTAGGCCCCGGTCTCGATGATCATGAGACCGAACGGTTCTGGCCAATCGATGAGGGATGAGTGAGCGTGGTCGCTCGCTTGAAAATGCGGAGCGTCAAAGACGAGGGGAAACGACGGTTACCGGCAAGCTGAGGCTCGCGCCGACAAGCAGGGCCGCATTGCCGATCATCTTACCGCCTCGACTTCATGGTGCTGGACGAACTCAGCTATCTGCCGTTCGCCCAAGCGGGCGGACAATTTGCTATTCCACCTGATCTCGAAGCTCTACGAGCGCACCTCGATAATCATCACCACCATCTCGCCTTCGGCGAATGGCCGACCGTCTTCGGCGGCGCCAAGATGATAACCGCGCTGCTCGATCGCCTTACGCATCACTGCGAGATCGTCGAAACCGGAAACGAATCCCGGCGCTTCAAGAGTCGCTCTTAAAACTAAAGCCGAAAAGCCAAAGCCGCGCACCTTTCAGAAACCCAAGCAAGGGTCACTTTTGCGCGAAAATATGGGGTCCCGATTCAGTGGTAATTGACAGCCTGACAGTCGATCGAAATCTCCAGCGTAAAATTGCCTTCGCGCCTATCAAGCCGAAAGCTGCGCGAGCGCAGGTAAAGTGTCTCTCCACTCGCCCTTTTCCGCCCACGGAACAAAGCGACTATAAAGCTTCTTCCTCTGCCCAAATTGCATCGTCCCCCCAACTCAATGCGGCTGCGTACCTCTAAAAGCTGACTCGTAGCTACCCAACGAGGAGCTATAATCGGTGGACCCGGCACGTCAGCATTGCCACAAGCGGCGTTCCGGGACGTAAGCCATGCAGGCCTTCGCCAACGGCCTTTTCTTCGCGCCGGTGACAGAGGTGACTCAACCAAAGCAGCCTCGTGAACACTGAGAACCAGCGGCTTGGTAGATAATTGAGGGAGTTTCAAATGGCGATCCGGGCATCAGATCGGCGGATACTCATCCAAAATAATATCGCTGCGGTGGGGAGCAAGGATTCAAGCCAAAACCTTGCCACTCAGTACGCAAAGCTATGCCACCTGCGGGAGATCGTCTGGAAGGCCGAAGCCGAAGCTATTAAACGAGCACACAGCCAATTGCGACCGCAATGAATCGCCTATAGAGGATAATTTTTTTCCTCGCATTTATCGCGACTCGTCTTGGGTTTGTTGGGATCCATCGTGACTTATCCACGGCCGCAGCCAGAGGGATCACGGCTGCGAAGTTGCTATCGGTGCTGTCTGCACGCAACATATGCGTCCAGCTTGCTGACTTGGTTGGATTAAAATTAGTCAGCGATCGTGTAATTTTTTGCGATTTCTACGGTCGCTCGGAATACAGCGAACGAGCGAGGCTCGTATTAGCTCACGCCCGACCCGTCATGGCTTGAAATCGGGAAACCTGGCTAAAAGGGCCGCCATGAGAAACTGGAAGTGAGCGATATTACTAGTGAGTTCTTCGATCCGGCGTTGCGCCTTCGAGATTTCGGCTTCAAGCTGATGAAGCAGTTGGCTGTCATGCGCCTCCCGCGTGAGATATTCGTCGGTATCATTGCCTAACGGCACTGCCGCACGCGCCAATACATCATCCAATCTGCGTACAAGACCTGTCCTCTCCGCCTCAGCAGCAGTCAGTGATTGCTCGATCAATTGCGCAATTGATGCCACGCGCGAACGATCGTTTTCGGCATCCCGCCCCGCCGATCGCGCCTTGAAAATCCGATAGTCCCTCGCTCGAAGAAAGAACTGGAACATGCGCTAACCTCGTCATTTGGGAAATAGCTTTGCACCACTAACGTCAGGTTACTCCCGGCAAATCCCCGCCGTGGGCACGGATATCTCATTTCACCTTCATGCAATTTCGTAACGCATTGATCTATTCCAGACGACCTCGAAATGATCCTCCGCCAATTAATTCGAAATCATGGTTCGGCAATCCCGCGCGTTGATGCGAGATCGCTATTGTCCGGCCGAAACCTGGATCACCGGCCTCCCCGCAACTGCTCAAATGCACCTTTGGTGTGCCAGTTCCATGCCGTGCGTATGATCGTCCCGAGGTTGGAATGGATAGGATTGAATCCGAGATGCATTCGAGCGACGGAAGAATCCGCGATCAAAACGGATGGATCGCCCGGGCGCCTCGGATGATAAACCAGCGGCATCTTGCATCCTGCCTCCGCGAAGATTGCAGATAAAATCTCGCTCACGGAATATCCGACGCCGGTGCCCAGGTTGTAGGCACCGCCCGCGTGATCCCCCAGCAGCATGTTCACCGCCTGCACGTGCGCACTGGCAAGGTCAGTGACATGAATGTAGTCGCGGACTGCGGTACCATCAGGCGTATCGTAGTCGTCCCCAAAAATTCCGAAGTTAGGAACCTCTCCTTGCAGGGACATCATCGCCCGCGGAATCAAATGGGTTTCCGGATCGCGGTATTCGCCAATCGTTCCAGACGCATCGGCGCCACTCGCATTGAAGTACCTGAAGCAAATTGAATTGAGGTCATAGGCCTGCCGATAGTCGGACAGGATTTCCTCAATCATCAACTTCGACTTGCCATAGGGATTGACCGGAAACCGGGGCGCACTTTCCGGAATGGGATCCGATCCTGCATTTCCGTAGACCGCGCCCGTGCTGGAGAAGACCAGCCGCCCGCAGCCTGCCCCGCGCATCACGCTCAGCAGCGCCATCGTGCCGCCGACATTGTTTGCGTAGTACTTTTGCGGATCAGTGACCGACTCCCCCACCAAGCTGGAGGCTGCAAAATGCATGACCGCAGAAAAATCATATGACTGAAAAGCCGCCTGAAGTTGCCTCCGGTCCCGGACATCTCCGGTGACCATGGGACCCCACCTCACGAAACGCCGATGACCTGTCGAAAAATTGTCGAAACAGACCGGACGGTATCCGGCTTCGGCCAACGCCTTGCAGCAGTGCGAGCCAATATAGCCAGCACCGCCTGTCACCAATATCGCGCCCCGGTCAGTCATTTCTGGGACCTCATACTGATAGACACTGATTTAACTATTCAATTCAATTTTCTCAAGATATATATTGCAAACTTGATATTACCCTAACGACGCTGATCTGAATAGCAGCAGTGTTACATTCATTCTGGCTCCCGGATAGCCCTTAAGCATACGGACTTTAATCATGCGATTAGCCCTCTGATGAGAGTTGAAGCCAACTTGGGTTCATTCCGTCAGGCGATTCCAGAACTGGGCGATCAAAATGCCCGTCGCGCCGCCGGCCATCTGAATAAACAGGTCAGGAAGCCGGCCATGTCGATCGGGCGTATCAACCGAGTTATCTCGAGAATGCAGGCGCCACAGAGAACGAGCGCCGCAGCGACACCCGGCCGACACGGATACGCCAGCCCCAACAGCGAGCCCGTCACTGCAAACGCAGCGAAACGGTCCAGGCCCACGCCGACAGCATGAGGCCGCAGGTCAATCGGCGGTAACTTACGAAAACGATGATGCCAAGCTTAGCCAAGCGGCTGTCGCGACAAGCTTATGTTACATGGCTGCGCCGCTGGCGTATTAAGTATGAATAATAAACCTCAATCTTCCTTAAATCTAGGTAGCGCCCATCATACAACGCAAGCCTTAATATTGAGCATATTGAGCGATCGCTTTCATTTCGGCAAACTAAACGGTTGGCTCGTACACATTCTCAATAGCGATAGGATCTATGGTGGCATTTAATGCTGCCGACGCTCTTGGAAAGGCAGTACCTTAGGCCAAATCCGTCGCTGTTTATTCTTGTCAGAATCGGGGTGAGTTGGATATCGTGTGGAAGCTGCCTCCTCGACGAAATGAAAGAAAGCCTCCGCATGTTCCGGCGGGAGTTCGCATCTACGCAATCGGCGACGTACACGGCCGAGCTGATCTTTTGGCATCATTACTTCTTCAGATCGAGGTGGATATCGCGCTCCATCCAGTATCCCGGCCGATCGCTGTTTTCCTTGGTGACTACATCGATCGCGGCCCGGACTCGAAGGAGGTCCTTGAACTTCTGATCACGCCAGGCCGTACGCCAGAAATGGTTTTCCTCAAGGGAAACCATGAAACATTCATGCTCAATTTCCTGAAGACCCCCGCGCTCCTGGATAATTGGCGGCAATATGGTGGTCTTGAGACCCTCGTCTCGTACGGACTGAAACCGCCGATAAGTCCGTCCTTTAATGATCGAGCCAGACTCGCGCGCGACCTCGCCAGCGCAACGCCCGAATCTCACCGCAAGTTCTTTGAGGCTCTCAAGCTTTCGTTCGTCTGTGGAGATTTTCTTTTCGTGCATGCGGGCTTGCGTCCGCTCATTCCCATTCAACAGCAGACGGAAGACGACCTCCTCTGGATTCGCGACGATTTTCTGCTTTGGGACAAGGCGTTCGAGAAGATCGTTGTCCACGGCCACACGCCCGTGCTTGAACCGGACGTCCGATTCAACCGGATCAATATCGATACCGGTGCCTTTGCAACAGGACGTTTGACCTGCATGACGATCGAGGCCGCCGAGATCATGCCCCTCATCGACGTACGTGACTGGCTCGACAAATTGCCGGATGTCGAAACATCCCAGGGCGACACGATTGGATTAGAGGAGCCAGTCAGCTCCAGCGATACCGTCAGACACGCTGGGGGAAGCAATGCCGTCGCCGGATATCCGGCGCGAAGGTCGGATTCCGCTGCCGCGATCCACGCGAAAAGACTTAAGGAAGACGTGAATGCCTATGACGCGCCCACACGCTTGCGGCTCGACCCACGGCGATCCACGAATGCGTTCAGTCATCCCCGGCGATGAATCTTCGCCTTGCGCCGCCGATGCAAAGCACGGCGACGATGCCAGGATGCGACTGCAACGCGCCGGCGCTCCGACTATTTCTCTTTGAATGCCCTTGCGGCCTGATCGCGCAGAGGCTTCATCAAATAAGATAGCGCTGTGCGTTCTCCCATTTGAATAAAGGCATCCACAGGCATGCCGGGAATCAGCTTTACCGAGCCCAGACGTTCAAGCTCCTCCGGCTTCAACACGATACGCGTTGTGTAGAAGCTCGTGCCCGTACGCTGATCCTGTGTAAGATCCGGAGAGATCATACTGACCGCGCCCGTTATTTCGGGCGTGGTGTGCTGGTTGAATGCCGAAAGCCGCAGGATGGTCGGCTGCCCGACATGGATATGATCAATATCCTGAGGCGCGATCTTGACTTCAACCGCCAGGGTATCGGCATCGGGTACGATCAGCATGATTTGCTCGCCGGGCCCGATCACGCCACCGACGGTATGCGCCGAGAGCTGATAGACAACGCCACTCTGCGGCGCGCGAATGTCAATGCGCTGCAATTGGTCAACCGCGGCGATCCTGCGTTCAGACATTTCGGCAATCTTTGAGCGCGCCTCGATGAGATCTTTACCGACCTCGCTGCGTAGATCCTGGTCGACCTGGATAATCTGAAGCTGGATCTCGGCCTTCTTGCCCTTGGCCTGAGCAATCATACCGGACAATTGACTTCGTTCGCCTTCGATACGAGCCGAATCGCGCTCCAGTGCCGTCAAACGACTGATCGGCACGAGCTTCTTCTGCCAAAGAGTTTGTACGCCTTCGAGTTCCTGTCGGATGAAGTCGACTTCTTTCCTTTTCGCCTCGATTTGTGCCTGGTAGCCGTTGATTTCATCCTGCAGCTGCGCGGAACGCTCCTTGAGCTGCGACTTTTGTCCTTCGCGCGCCTGACGGCGCAGGTCAAAAAGACTGCTCTCCGCGGAGATAGCGCGAGCGGCGTCTGAGGTCGGATCGCGTGCGCGATCCAGGAGAGCGGCTGGGAAAACCAGTTCCGGAATATTGTCGCGTTCGGTTTCGAGGCGCGCCTGACGCGCCAGAAGCTCATCGACGCTTTTTGTGATAATTGTCGCGGCTGCCCGGGTTTGCGTTTCGTCTAGACGAACCAGAATGTTACCCGCACGCACATGGTCGCCATCGCGCACGCGCAGTTCGCCGATGACACCCCCCGTCGGGTGCTGGACCTTCTTGACACTGGAATCGACAACGAGAACGCCCGACGCGACCACAGCGCTTGAGAGCTCGGTGGTTGCGGCCCAACCGCCAATTCCCAACGTCACCAGAAAGACGAGAATCGTTCCTGCCAGCAGGTAGCGCTGAATCGAATGCTGGGCCGAATCCCGATCGTTGCTCATCACTCCCCTCCGCCTTCGGCAGCCATTCTCAGCGGTACCGGGGCCGAATTGCGCAGGACTTTGTTGAGGACTTCATCCCTTTCACCGAAAGCCTTGGCCGTGCCATCGGCTATCACTAGCACATGATCGACACCATCAAGTGACTTTAGCCGATGCGTCACGACGATGACGATCCCGCCGCGGCGACGCACATTCAAAATTGCCTCCGTCAGAGCCGCTTCGCCCTCAGAATCAAGATTTGAACTCGGCTCATCAAGCACCACGAGAAACGGATCGCCGTAAAATGCGCGCGCAAGCGCAATTCGCTGGCGCTGTCCCGCTGAAAGAGCCGCGCCGCCCTCACCGATCCGGGTTCCGTATCCATCAGGGAAGGAAAGAATGAGTTCGTGAACACCGGCCGCGCGCGCGGCACCCAACACGGCGGTGGCAGTCGCCTTCGGATCGAAGCGCGCGATATTGGCGGCAATACTGCCGTCGAACAACTCGACGCCCTGCGGAAGATACCCGAGGTACCGGCCGAGGGCCTCAGACGACCATTGATCAAGCGCGGCGCTGTCGATCCTGATCTTGCCGTGCAACTGGGGCCAAACACCCACAAGGGCGCGCGCCAGAGACGATTTGCCAGACCCGCTCGGCCCGATAATTCCCAATCCTTGACCGCTCGAGAGTGCGAACGAGACATCATACAGGACCGGCCTCTCGGCGCCGGGCGGTACGACGTGGATGTGGTCGACGCTCAATGATCGCTCTGGCGCCGGAAGCTCCATAGGCTCCTGCTCCTTGGGTAGGAGTGTCAAAAGCTGATCAAGGCGCCGCCCTGCTTGCCGCGCGCTCGTAAAGCCCTTCCAGTTCGCGATGGCCATCTCCACAGGCGCAAGGGCGCGCGCGGTCAAGATTGAACTGGCGATAATGATACCCGCCGTGGCTTCCTGATGGATAACCAGATAGGCGCCGACAGCAAGGACGCCTGATTGCAGGATCATGCGGAAGACCTTCGACATTCCGCCGAGGGCGCTCGCCGCATCGCTAGCTGCTTCGTTAGCAGCCATATAGCTCATATTAACTTGATGCCAGCGCTCAGCAGCACGATGCCTCATTCCCATGGCTCGCAAAACTTCTGCGTTGCGTCGCCCTTCGGAGGCCAGCGCGTTTCGTGACGTCGCAAACCCCGCAGATGCCTTTGTAGCTCCCTTAGTCCGCATCTCGGCCAGCACAGTGAATACGACGAGCACGCAAGCGCCAATCAGCGCCACCACACCGATCCAGAAATGGAAATAGAAGCAGATACCGAGATAAAGCGGCATCCATGGAATATCGAAAAGCGCAGTTGGGCCGCCGCTGGAAAGAAAATTGCGGACCTGATCGATATCGCGGAGCGGCTGCAATCCATCACCGTCGCCACGGGCTTTTAGCGGCAGGCGGACAATGGCATCATAGACCCTGAAACCTAAGGCCTCCTCAAGATGCCGCCCGGTGCGGCCGCTGATACGAGCGCGAACCAGATCGAGCGCACCTTGGAAAGCGTACAGAATGGTCGCCAACAGAAGCAGTGCGATCAGCGTCGACACACTGCGGCTTGGCAAGACGCGGTCATAGACCTGCAGCATGAAGATTGAGCCGGTCAACATCAGGATGTTGCTCAAGCCGCTGAAGACCGCCAGCCCCCAAAATGCATGACGGCAAGAAGCCAGAAAATCGCCGATCTCGGACCTCTGTCCCGCATACGCCGCAAGAGTTCCTCGCTGCCGAGATGAAAAAACCAGCGGTCTGATCCGTTCAATCGCCTTCCCCACACTGTCGTGAAAACGATAAAAGGTACCACCGCCCGCAACCGCATCAAACAGCGCGCGTAACTTGGCCCCGAATTCAGTCGATCGGAAATTTCGTCGTGGCCCGGCCGCTGATGAAGCTGCCTGAAATAGCCTCTGCATGCCGGCCGGTGCGATCATCCGAGCAGGCTGATCCCTATTGGGTAGCGGAACTGAAGCCCGCCGGCCAAATTCTGCCATCGTATTTGCCCCGCGATCCTAAGATTTAGCTACACCCAAGAGCCGCTTGACGGCTCCCGGGGATCGCTCTCGCTATGGACTCGTTACGCTGAACGAGCTTCGACGCGACTACGCAAAATGGAAGTCGGTCTTGTCCAGCGCCGCCAGCTTCGTATCCTTCAGCGTCAGCGTATTGCCTCCGCCAGCGTCGATGGTGACATCGTTTCCGCTCTGCGCCGCGTGGGACAAGACGTCCGCAAAGTTGTCGAACACGCTTTTGCTGAACTGCACTACATCGTGGCCACGCCCCGCCGCGGTGAAGTTGCTGATAACGTCAGCGCCAAAGTTCGACTTGAACACGAAGGTGTCGTGGCCGCCGTTACCCTTGAACAGGTCATTGCCCGACGTGGCTGTCAGCACATCATCGCCATTTGTCCCCAACACGGCACTTCCCGGCACTTTGCTTGTATTGCCGGCCTTGTCCGTCACCGTTACCGTGAAGTTGTGAGCCACATCCGAAACCGCGGATGGCGTCTTATAACTCCAGGTGCCGTCGCTTCCGACGTTGACGCTGCCAAGAGCCTTGGTATTGCCGTTATCGTAGATATTGATCTGGCTGTAAGGATCGGCAGTCCCCTTGAATGTCACCGTATCATTCCAGTTCTGGAAGACCTTGGTAAAATCAGCGGACGGCGTTGGCGCGTGCGTATCGATTTTTACATTGAACGCCGACGAGGAACCGCTGGTGTTACCCGCTACGTCCATCGCCTTGGCCGTGAAGCTGTGGCTGCCATCCTTGAGCGCATCGGTGGCATAGGTCCAAGCTCCCTTGTCGTTCGCCGTGGCGGTGCCGATTTGCGTCGTCCCGTCGAACACCTTCACCGTGCTATGCGCCTCGGCAGTACCGGCCAAGGTCACATGATCACCATCGGTGATGGTATTGTTCGAAGCGATCTTCGGCACAACTGGCGCAGTGGTATCGATCGTCACGGCCAGGACAGCCGACGCTGCGCTGGTGTGCCCCGCCGCGTCGGTGGCTTTCGCCGTGAGATTGTGGCCACCATTGGCCAGCGCCGGAGTGGTATACGTCCACGCTCCGCTGCTGTTCGCGGTCGCAGTCCCGATTTGGGTTGCGCCGTCGAACACTTTCACCGTGCTGTTGGTACCCGCGGTACCCGTGAGGTTCAGGGTATTGTCATTGGTGATGCCGTCACCCGCAACACCACTATCGTTCGAGAACGATATGATCTTGGGCGCACCCGGCGTGCTCGGTGTCGGTGCCGGAATCGGCGCGCTTGGCGCAGGTCCGCCGATGACCGGATCAAGCGGTAACGACATCGGACTCGTGTTGCCAGCCACATCTGTCGCGGTCGCGGTCAGATCGTGGGCTCCGGTTGATAACGGCGACGTCGTTACGCTCCAGGTGCCGTCCGCTTTCGCAGTCGTCGTTCCCACCAAGGCGAGACCGTCGTAAACTTTCACTGTGCTGTTGGCTTCCGCCGTGCCGTTCAACAGCACCTGATTGCTATTAACGATCGAATCGCCCAGCGCGACGGGCACAGCCGGCGCCGTGGTATCGACCTTGATTGAAAGAGCTGCGGAAGCAGCGCTGGTGTTACCGGATGCGTCGGTGACCTTCGCCGCTAGGTTGTGATTCCCATCGGCCAAGGCAGCCGTCGTATAGTTCCACGCCCCGCTGCTGTTGGCGGTCGCAGTTCCGATCTGAGTGGCGCCGTCGAACACCTTCACTGTGGCGTTCGACGTCGCGGTGCCGGTAAGAGTCAGCGTGTTGTCGCTTGTGATCTTGTCGCCAGCAACCCCACTGTCGTTCGAGAACGACGAAATAACCGGTGCGTTCGGCGGCGCTGCTGGAGCAGTGGGGGTCGTAGGGGTCGTGGGCGCATTGGCATCCTGCAGGACGCCGCCGGTTTTCATATTAACGTTGTGGACGTAGATCGACTTGGAACTGCCATCGTCGGGGCCCGAGTTGGGATAAACGAAGCCGTATCCCTGCGGATCGTAATAGTTGTCATGCACCGTTACGCTGGTCTCGATCGAACTGTTGTCGACCGACACGAAGTAACTTGGATTGCCGACCATCGTATTGTGGCCGATTTCGCCGCTGGCAACGTACTCCGTCATCAGGCCTTGTGTGGTGCCGCCATTCTGCATCGTCGTGTTGTAATTGATGGCGACATTGAATGGACCGCCCGCGAGCTGCGTGTAATCACCATGCGCGCCGGACGCCAATCCACCGTTCTCGATAAGATTGTGCTGAATGACGACGGTCGAATTGGCACCGCCATCGATCTGCTGGATCATGTCGCCGCCGGCATTCTTGAGCCAGGACTGCTCAACAGTGAAACCATTGCCGCGATACGAAATCAGGCCACCCCAGCCCGGATCCTTCCCGGCACCGTCAATGGTGCAATACGAGACGGTCATATTAGACGCCGCCGCAGTCGAGATGATCGGCGCGAGATTGTTGGAACCAATCAGGAAGTTGGAATTCGTGATCGTCGTGTTCGCGGCCTGAACCGACACCTGCCAACCACCGTTGAGCGAGAAGTCATAGCCATCAAGCGTGACGTTATTGCCCGTCACGGTGACAATCTTGGTGGTTGTGTTGACGGAAACTCCCGCCATCGAGATCGTTGCCGGATTCTTGAGAGCCAGCCCCTGCGGCACTCCTACGTGATAGTCTACACCTGCGACGTTCCATGCAGGCCGGTTCGCGCCATAACTATTGAGCAAATCTGAATGCTGCGGTGAACCAGCTGATGCATTTGCGGAACCATCATTAACTGCCATCTAGTCTCTCCAGCATAATTTCAACCAAGCTTCCCCAAGGCACGCACTCAATTTCAGTGGATTTTCGAGTGGCATACCCAAAATGCGACACGAGCGTGCAGCATGAGAGGGACGTAATGGTCGACTGGTAGAGGCATTTTTAAGACCACTTGGCGGCGATTTTAAACGTCCTCACCAAAACTCACCGGGATAAAGACCGTGTGCGGCGTAATCCCTTTAATTAGCTCACGCATTCACAAAGTGTGTCGTCACGCCGCACCTGGGAGAAAAATGCAAAATCCCTTGGTTGTAGGCGCCAGTATTGCAATCGCATTTTCTGGAGTCGCTGTTCGCCGCCACGCCAGAATGCCAGCAAATTACCCAGTCTTCCGGGCGAGAGTCTTATTCTCCGGATCACTGGTTCTCTGCAGCTTCGTTGCTCAGTTTCGATTTTAATCACATCAACGACGATCGGCGGTATGTCGCGTCGGCGCTTGTTGCCGACATCCGGCGCACGCTCAGTTCCCCGCATATTTCATATCGGAATGGATAGAAATCTATGAGCCGTGATCCTGCAACCCGAGCGCCACGTCCGGCGGTCCGGTTTTTCCCTTGACGCCATCCAGCAATCCCGCAAGGGCAACTTTCGCAGCGCGCGGAGATCCATTGAGCAGATATCGCGCAGCAAACAGCAGGCCGACCGCAAAATGGCAGACCCAGCGCCATCCCGCAAAGCGACGGGCATAAAGAATACCGTTTCGGGCGGAAAGATAGACCGACAAGTGCGAGCGTTTTCCGGGGTCGACTGCGGATCCGATGGCTGTGCCACCGATGTGACGAATGACGGCTTTAGCCGCGAAGCCGATCCGGTGTTTCCCACGACGACGTCCCCAGTCCAGATCCTCGATATAAAGAAAGTAGTCTTCGGCCATGAGGCCGACCTCTTCGACGAAAGCGCGCGTGACAAGAACGCAAGCGCCGCTCACTGCATCAATGTTGGCTAGAAGTTCAACTGACGGCGCGCTGCCCGCCGGAGAGTTTCGCCCCACGGCCACCACGCGACCCGTTAAACGCGACCAATGAAGTCCGTAATTGATCACCTTGTCGGGCGCGTCGTCGAAAACCAGTGTCCCGCCAATCATGCCAAACCCTTCGGCGGCCTTCGCCATTAGTTCGGACAGGCAATCGCCGTCTACTTCCGTATCGGGGTTCAGGACCAGAACCGCGTCCCACCCGGGGCCGCCAAGCAGTCGCTCGAGCCACGCATTGACGCCACCGCCGTAACCCAGATTGTCTGCTGCGAGCCCCAGACGAACCACATTTCCCAGACCGCGAAACCGGCATTTGACGACTTCGACCAGCCGACCTGCCGGTTTGTCCAGCGCATCCGCATTGTCGGCGATCTGATGCAGCGCCCCGCCAGAACCGGCAACCACAGTTTGCAGCCGTTCAAAGACTTCGCGGCCTCCATTCTCGCAAACGAAGACCTCGAAATCTTTCCAGCTGGATTGCGCCAGAGACTTCAAGCAGCGGTCAACATCGCCGGGATTGCGGTATGCAACAATGAGCACGGCCAGTTTTGCGCGATCAACCGTCATAACCCAGGCAATCCATCACCTGCTGCCGGCGGCGGTGCGCGACTGCATTCCATATAAACTGCTGCGACCGCTCGACTGCCGCGCTCGACATAGTCCGCCGGCATCCAACATCCTCAGCCAACAGGCGAAGTGCCGCAATCCAGCCAGGGGCATCGTATGGATCGAGCACAAAGCCTTCGCAGCCATGACGTACGATTCGGCCCGCGCCCATACCCGTCGTCACGATCGCAAGACCAGAACCGCAGGCTTCATACATCACCAGCGGACTTCCCTCCTCCAGCGACGGAAAGACGAAAATATCCGCCGACCGATAAAGTGATCCAACGTCCTGAACATAGTCGAGCACAATCACGTCACTCCTGCTGAGCAGGTCGGCGCATTTCTCCTTGATGATCGGCTCCATCTCGCCGGCAAGGACGAGCCGTCCCTTCACTCCGCTCCGTGCCCAGTAATCAAGAAGCAGGTGGGCTCCCTTCCGGACGCAAATGGCACCGACGAAAATCGCAGTGATGCCCTCGCCCGAGGGAATTCGCTTGCGGCATCCGGAAAGACGGGCCGGATCCCAGCCATAGGTTGTTTCGAGCATCTTGTGGGAAGGCACGCCATTCTCAAGCAGCGATGCCTCTACCAACGGGCTGGGGCAAAAGATGCGGTCGACCGCTTCCGAAATTTGCGTCTCACGATCGACCGTCTCGTCGGTTATCCCGTGCGCAGGAGGAACTCCGAGCCGCTGGTAGGCGTGATCGAGAATCCTTTTGGCAGTGCCGGTATGACAATTGAACTGTTCGCGAAAAACTGAAATGTCGCGCCGCTTCAATTCCCGAAGCGTCTCGACGCTTGCATCAGGCCAAAGGTAGGCGGCGGCAGATCGCGGCGACTGAGACCGATCGATACACGCAAGAAACGCTTGCTCTATTCCGCGTTTCGCATGACTCTGGACCCACCGATACGGCATATATCGAGCCCACCCCGGCAGAACCTCGATGACCTCCACCGATGGCAATAACCAGTGGCTCCGGGGAGTAATGATGGCCACATTGAAATCCCGATCAGCCATGCCGCGAGCGAGAGAGCCGCATGTATACCCGACGCCCTTTCCATTGAGCGGTAATGGCATTAACACACTAATCGAGATCCCCATTCGCAGCCTGATCCTCATCCAGGTTCGTCGACAATCAACGTTAGATGTGCCGGCCCCACCAAACCATCGCCTGACGCATCCTTCGTCGCCAACAAGATCGGGATCATCGTTCGTTCTGAGCCACTCGCGCCCGCCACGTCCGCTTAATGCTTGCCAACCAAGGCGTTAATCGTAGCATGTGTTTTGCTGAACGATTCATCAAGCCGACGGAAGAGCGTAACGCATTTGTCCACACTGCCTTAATGCGCGGAGCGAATATATAGACGGCCGACTCCTGCCAATGGCGGTTAGCCAGTCTTTCCTTGTACGAGGTGTCGCCGATGCCGAAATCAATCAACCGCACCGGATCGTCCAACCTCTCGTCGTCGTTCAAGTTCTCAATAACTTTCATCATCAGGTACATGCCCGGCGTATATTTCGCATAGGCCGGATCAAAGGAAAGGTACTCGCTGAGAAAAACCTGGTTGCGAAGCGATCCGATCCAGAAGGCGCTCGGTTGCTCATCGAGATAAAGGATATATCCCCGCAACCAGCCCTTACGTGCCTCGAACTCGAGACGAGACCGAATTTCGGGTGTTTCCGAAAAGCCTACATTCAGGCCTCGCTGATAGGATTTCGCCGCGATGACCTCTGCATCACGCACGAGGCGGTCGATTTCGGCAGAGGATCTAAAACATTCGATCCTGCAGTTACGAAACGCCTGAGCCAGATTTCGCGCCCGTTTTCGCTGCTGATACCGTTCGTTCTGCGAGAGACTCGACATGAACGAACCGGGAGGCCCCGAAAGATCGCGCACTCGGCGTGCTTGCGAAGCGACGCAGTGGTCCGCGCACCACCAGTATCGAAGCATTCGAGCCGACCGCACGATGGGGGAATCAAGATCCGGACTGTGCAGCGAAGCCGCGTCTGCCTCGCCAGTGGCAAGCGAATTGAGAATGCTGCCGATGAGCAGCTTGGAATTGACTTCGGTTATGTCTCCCAGCCATCCGCCATGCACTATCTGCAGAATCCGCAGCTTCGGGACAGGAAGCGCGAAGTAACCCAGCTTGACGGATACGTAGCCCACCTCCAGTCGGGCTGCGAGCAGAGCTCTGGGAACATCCCTCTCGTAAAGCACAACGACATGGGGACGCTCGGCCTCCCCATAAATATCCACGATGAACAGAAAGAAATCGAGATCGGCGTCCCGGCGAGGATTGCAAGCATTCCAAAATTCCCGAAGTGCTTCGACTTCCAGATGGGTCCTCAGAATTTCGATGCGATAGGGGGCAGTCACCTCATTCATGTCCTCGAGCTGACGAGCATTTTGACCTGTACGGTGAGGGCTTCAAAGCTCTTTCCCATCAAAAGTTCGCGACAGCTTGCATGCTTCCGCGTGCCCATCGCGATTCGAGCTCTATCCGCGGACGCTCTACCCAACGGAAAGCCGGTCGCGCAGGTCACCGCGAACAGTGGAAATATCCGCATAAAGCGACGCAACAAATAAACGCCATAGGGCTCGGGTCGCTCGATCACCGGGTGAGTGATAACAAATCCACCGATAGTCAGAAAAACAAGGACTGCGGGAAGTCCGGTCGCCTTGAGAGTTGGTGCGATCCCCCCGCTCAAATTCGAAAAATAGGCCAGATGGGAAAAGACGACCGCCCACGCCAGCCCACTTCGAAGGCCCTCGATCGCGGCAAATGTCCTCGTAGCCGAACTTTCCATAGTCCATTCCGCTTCCCAGCGAACAGATTCAGCGGTCGGCCCCGATTAACCCCAAAGTCAGCATTCTGGTATGCACCGGTGGAATTTAATAATATTATATGATTTAATTTATTTTATTATATACGTAAAATCCAGCCGCAAAACGGTTTCAGTTGGCATTAAATATTCAATTTCTTGATGAGGTCACCGTGAAGTCGTCCGTAACGATGTTGCGACCCGAGCCTAGGGAACCCCTTTTCGTTCCGAACCGGCGAGGCTGGAGTTGAATGGCGCTTGGGAGATCAAATCAAAATGAAGGATCTCAAGCAGAGGACTATCCGAAGCGGCCTGGCCAAACTTTGCAGCCAGACGGCGGATTTCGTGCTCCGCATCGCCTCGCTGGTCATCATGGCGCGCCTTCTGGAGCCAAAGGACTTCGGCTTGATCGCGATGGTAACCGCCGTCACGGGATTTTACGGGCTGTTCACGTCCGCCGGCCTCTCGGCGGCCACGATCCAGGCGCCGACTGTCAGCAACGAGCAGCTTTCCACCCTGTTCTGGATCAATATCGCCGTCGGAACCGTGCTTGCGTTTTTATGCGTGCTGACGGCGCCGCTGATCGTCAGATTTTATCACGAGCCGCGCTTGTTCTGGGTGACCGTGGCGGTCGCCATCGGCTTCATCATCAACGCCGCAACAGTTCAGCATTCCGCGCTTCTGCAACGCCAGCTGCGCTATGTCACCCTCGCCGTCATCGAAACGCTCTCGCAGCTTGTCAGCTTCACCGTCGGCACCGTCATGGCCCTCAAGGGCTTCGGATACTGGACACTGGTCGGCTCTGCGATCGCCACTCCGGCTTGCTTCATCATCTGCCTATGGACTGTCACGCAATGGACTCCGGACCTGCCGCGCCGAAACGTCAGGATCGGCGCCATGCTTCGCTTCGGCGGCACGCTGACGTTGAACAGCGTCGTCGTCTACATCGCATACAATCTGGAAAAGGTGTTGCTCGGACGCTTCTGGGGGGCGAATGTTCTCGGCATCTATGGGCGAGCTTATCAGCTCATCAATGTTCCGACCGACAATCTCAATTCGGCGGTCGGCGGCGTGACCTTCTCTGCGCTCTCGCGACTCCAGAACGACCCCGCCCGCTTTAAGAGCTATTTTCTCAAGGCTTACGCCCTGGTCAACTCGCTGACCCTTCCGATCACGCTGTTC
The DNA here is from genome assembly GCF_049852135.1 of Nitrobacter sp. TKz-YC02. Lineage (NCBI taxonomy): Bacteria > Pseudomonadati > Pseudomonadota > Alphaproteobacteria > Hyphomicrobiales > Nitrobacteraceae > Nitrobacter > Nitrobacter sp. TKz-YC02. The sequence continues at coordinate 914,121 of NZ_CP180728.1, read as the reverse complement.
AGCACCCTGTTCGGCGACCTCGTTATCTCGGTGTGTCTCGGCCCAAAGTGGATGGAGGCAGTCCCGATCTTCCGTCTTCTCGCGCCGACGGTGATGGTCTTCGGCATCATCAATCCGCTGGGCTGGCTGCTTCTGGCCCTCGGGCTCTACGGGCGAAGCTTCCAAATCGCGCTGGTGATCGCTCCTCTTGTCATCACGGCCTATCTGATCGGATTGCCCTATGGCCCGACCGGCGTCGCGCTGGCCTATTCGAGCGCCTTGGTCCTCTGGCTCGTTCCGCATATTTTGTGGTGCACATACCGAACGGTCATTTTCCCGCGGGATCTGCTATGGACACTCAGCAAGCCGCTCGTGTCCGCTCTCGTTGCCGCGGCCTTCGCATTTCTTATTCAGCGCTACATCGGCGAGTCGCTGTCTCCGCTGCCGAGGCTTCTGCTCGCCGCCGTCACCATGGGCATCACATATATTCTGATGCTGCTGTTTGTCATGGGACAGAACGCCCTCTATTTGGACATCCTGAACGGAATCAGGAGCTCTTCGCGCCTCGAAGTGACCGACGCCGAAGGGAGATCCGTTTAATGGGTGCCGGCTGCCGACCAACCGTCAGCGACCGGAATTGTCACCGCGTTCATAACGAGTGATGGTGAGAGCATGACACTACGGGCTGGCGACTGGATCGAGGTTCGGAGCAAGGACGAAATTCTGGGAACGCTCGACAAGAACGGACGGCTGCAGGAACTCCCCTTCATGCCGCAGATGTTTCAGTATTGCGGCAAGCGCTTCAAAGTCTTCAAGCGCGCTCATAAAACCTGCGACACCGTCAATCCGGTCGCAGGGCGTCGGATCGCCGATGCGGTGCATCTGAACCTGCGCTGCGACGGCCAGGCCTATGGCGGCTGCCAGGCAGCGTGCTTGCTCTTCTGGAAGGAAGCGTGGCTCAAACCGGTTGAAGCGACGGATTCCTTGATCGCGCCTCCACGTGGCGCCAGTACTCCCGAGTCTGAGATATCGACGGCTAACGGCGGCTGCTCAGAGGACGACGTGCGGCAAGCGACATGTACCCAGGATAGGCAACGAGGTGGGGTTACGAGATATTTTTGCCAAGCAACCCAATTACCCAATTTCACCACCCAGCTCTCATGGTGGGATGTCAGGCAATATGTCGAAGACTTTGCTTCAGGAAATGTGTCGCTAGGCGTCATACTCGCTGGCTTCGCCTATCTCAGCTATTACCACCTCGCTTTGGCGAAAAGAAACAGGCTAGGACGTCCCGCGCGCTGGCTTTATGACCAGTTTCAAAAGCTCAGGGGCGGTGTGCCCTACCCGCGAAGAACCGGCACCAGTCCTCCTGGTCAACCCACCCCAATTGCCACGCTTGACCTTCAACCCGGCGAACTGGTTCGAGTAAAATCCTATCCGGAAATCCTTGCCACGCTGGACGGGGTAAGAAACCGAGGCATGTTTTTCGATGCAGAACTTGTCCCCTTCTGCGGCGGTGTCTATCGCGTGCAGGCCCGGATAACAAAATTCATCAATGAAAAAAATGGGACGATGGCAACGATGAAGACCCCTGCAGTCATTCTTGAGGGGGTATGGTGCCAGTCGCGGTACAGCAATTGCCGCATGTTCTGCCCAAGAAGCATCTACTCGTGGTGGCGAGAAATCTGGCTGGAAAGAGTTTCCGAACAGGTCGTCGTGACGACCCTGCCAGGTGAAAGAAGTATCGAAACTCAAATTCCGGAGGGGATTTGCGAGAAGATTTCTTCAAACAATACCGCTAATGAATCATTCCGCGAGCTTCACATTGTGCAGCAATTTCACTGCGTAACGGACCCATCGGACGATCGGAGCAGGAAGAAAGAGAACGATACATAACTTCGCCAGTTGGCCGATGTCTTTGATCTTCATAACGACATGACGAAGCCGCCACATCAAAGAGACCACATCCAGAAAGGCAGCTCCCTGCCTGCGGTACAACGCAATCATCTTAACAGCGCGACGGGCGAAATGGCGCTCCGCCTCGATCTTGATCTTTCGACGCTCTCGTGGATCGGCAAGGTGCCTGTCAGCGGCGCCAGCAATAAGGTTGACGACCTTGCGACCGTCGCTGACACGAACATCGATAGTGAGGTCAGATGTCTGGCTGGCGTCGTGCAACGCTATTGTGGCGCAAGCCTCATTAACTAGGCCCGCCCGCCCCTCCAACAACAACGGCGCCCAAGTGGCGATATCCGCAGCGTACGGGAAATCCAGCGGAAATCCACCGCCGGCGCGTAGCCTCTCAGTTCGGTACATAACGCTGCACATTGCAACGGACATTCTGTCCTTCAGAAACTCGTAAAGAATTTCGGCGCCGTCCCAAATGCCCGTTCCGAGTCTTTGATTGGCAGGTGCGCGCCAATCCTGACCCCGCGCTACGAACCAGACATCACACAATGCGACAATAGCGGGAATGTTCTGTTCGCATTTTGTCAGCGCAATGCAGCGCTCCAGCATAACGGGAGCGATCCTGTCGTCATCTGGCACGAACACAACAAACTCGCCCCTCACATTCTCCAGCAATGCATTCAAATTCCGTAGCAAGCCGATGTTGGCCTCCTGCCTCACAAAGTGCAGCCGCCGATCAGAAAGGCTCTTCAATATCTCAGCAGTCTCATCAGTCGATGCGTTATCCGACACAAGAACTTCAAAATTCCCGTAGGTCTGGCCGAGGGCTGCGGCGAGACAGTCTTGCAGCAACGCAGCTCTGTTGAAAGTCGGAATCGCAATTGTGACCAACGGGTCGCGAAGGTTGTCCGATACGAGGGAAGCTGCGGCTGTCATCGGGGCAATATCACCCGCCTCATCTCATCGCCGCAACCCTGCGTCTTGCCTTCTATAATAGCAGCGAGCTTGGCAGCGCCCACATCAAAATCATAATGGCTGATTACCTTTTGGTGGGCTGCGGCCCCCATTCGGCTGCAAAGGTCTCTCGATAAGAGCAGTTCAACGATCCTGTCAGCCATCGCGGCGACATCGAGATCAGGCACGACGAAACCAGCATCCGCCTCCACGAATTCAGGCGCCCCGCCCGCTTGTTCAAAACAGACAGTCGGCTTGCCATGACTGGCTGCTTCCATCACCACCAACGGAAACGGATCCTCTCTGGAGGTTAAGACAAAAACATCGGCCGCCCCGAAGTAGATTCCTGTATTGGAGGTCGGGCCGACAAAATGCACCACGTCCCTCAGTGACGAGTTCGCCACTTGGCTTTGCATCGCCGCGACCTTGTCCCGCGTACCGCCAACCCATACGAAATGAACTGGCATATCGTGAGACTTCTGCATCACCTGACTTGCCACTTTCAGAAACAGATCTGTCCCCTTACGAAATTCGATCGATCCGCAAGCACACACCAACTTAGCCTGTTCGCAAATGCCTATCCTTTCATAAATGACCTTGCGAGCTTGCTCAGGCTCGATTGCACGTTCTTTCGCGCCGGGCACGCAACCTCGGATGACTTCAATCCTGTCCGGTGAAATTCCATATTTCTCCACGAGGTTCTTCTGTACGGCTTTCGAGACGGCAATATACGCTGGCCTCCGCTTTTCGAGCAGCGCGAGATGCTCGATGCCCATGGTATGAATGGCATCATCCAGTTCGTGAACGTGGCAAATGACTGGGCATTTCACGAACGATAAGAAGTCAAGCATTCTCGCGCTTGCGACCGAGTTAACGTAGATCAAATCGATGTTGTTGCTAAGAAACGTTCTGCGAAGACCCATAAGATGGTTGGAATCATACCGATGCTGCAGTTGCAGTCGACGCATCGCCTTGTACCATAAGGCATCGCTCGGCTCGAATGAGTCCACCGGACCGATAGCCGCGAATTCCGCAGTGAGATCGCCAGATTTGCCGGCCAACACTCGCATGTTGATGTTCCGGTTGCGGTGCAACCATCGCAGGAAATTGAGCAGCAGTATCGGCGCCCCGGTTCGTGAGGCCTCGTGACTCAAGAAAAGGACATTCCCAGACATCCTCGACCTCAGGTCAGTTCTTGGATCAGCGGTATGTCTGTTGGAGCCTCGGCGTTTATGCCCTTGGTCATACCAGTGTGAGTTTGCGCGAAACGAATGCCTCTGCATAGCGTTCCGGCGCGCGGCATTCCATACCCCTCAACCGTGCCAATCCGAGAAAGGTCTCCGCATCGAACCATTGCTTGGAACGCTGGCTCCCGAAGTGCGAAATCAGCAGGTCAATTTTGCGTTGCAACGCCGCAGCTGAAACGGGCACGTAAAGATTTGGCCGCCCGATATCGCCATCCCACTTCGGGATTTCGTATTCGAGAATACTATGGTCTCGAAATGTGTTCCATGCCAAACGGCAGACCTCACGATGATCTTGGTGCGCGTCGTCGCGCCGATGGGTAAGGATGACATCCGGGTCAACGCGCGCCTTCAAAAGCTCGAACCAGGACTTGATCTGCTCACCTTGTTCCGGAAAGAAGCCGTCGCGAAACGGCATGACCTCGACTTTGGCGCTCGCCGCATCCGACAGAAAATCAGCCGCCGACGCCCTCGCTTCGCGTTCCCTCTCGCCGCCTCCGCTAAGGACACACCAGTGAACATCGAGCCGGATGCCCCGGTGCAGCAGGCTCAAGAGCGTCGCTCCCGCACCGATCTCAATGTCGTCCGAATGCGCGCCCAGACAGAGCACTGACAAGCGATCGCCGGGTCCAGCCAAATGCATTGCCTTCATGGCGCCACCGCGGCGCGAATATCAGCCGTCAGCCGCCAAGGCATATCGCCACGTTCGATCATCTCCTCGAGAACCTGCCGGTCGCGCAGCGTATCCATTGCGCGCCAGAAGCCCTCATATTTGTAAACCATGAGGTGCCCACCCTTGATCAGGCGGTTGAACGGCTCGAGCACCAATTCCTCGCCGGCCCGGATGTAGTCAAAAATCTTGTTCCGAAAGATAAAGTATCCACCATTGATCCATATCTCCGACTCCTGACTCGCACGCAGCCGTTGCACGACGCCCTGTTCGTCGAATTCAGCAAGATGGAAACTGATCGGCGGATGGATCGCGATAAAGCAAGCAATCTTGTTACTCTTCCTGAAGCGTTCGATCATCTCCGGCAAGAACGCATCGGTCAGACCGTCGCTATAGTTGGCGAGGAAAATCTCCTCATCCTCGACGAGTTGACGCACCGCAACCAGCCGCTCTCCGATATTGCGCCAAATTCCGGTATCCACGAGGGAGACCCGCCAATCTGGCGGCTGCTCGCCCAGAATCTCGATCTTCTTTCCAAAATTCGAAATGACACAGTCGCTGTTGGACGCCCGCTTGTAGTTAAGGAAATAGTCCTTGACGACGTTTGCCTTGTGCCCGAGGCAAAGAATGAAATCCTGATGCCCATACTGGCTATAATATTGCATGACATGCCAAAGAATCGGCTGGTGGCCGATCGGCACCATCGGCTTTGGAATGCTTTCTGAGTATTCGCGAATGCGGGTGCCAAGTCCCCCGCAGAACAGGACGACCTTCATGACGCGGGGCCCCCCGGGTCTATCACCTCCACACTGGGGATAGGAACAACCAGCTTGCAGCCCCACGCTCCGACATGGCGCATCTGCTCAACAATTTCTTTCTTCAAGTTCCACGGCAGAATGAGCAGGTATTCCGGCCGGACTTCATCGATGGCAGATACTGGATGGATCGGAATGTGCATTCCGGGTGTATAGCGCCCGTGTTTATACGGATTGCGATCAACGGTGAAGTCAAGAAAATCGGATCCGATGCCGCAATAATTGAGCAACGTGTTTCCTTTGCCGGGAGCGCCATATCCGCATATCTTCCCACCCTTTTCCTTGCACTCAATGAGGAACGACAGCAGCTGACGCTTTGTGCGATGAACCCCTGCGGCGAAGCGCGCGTAACTGTCGATATTCTCAAAACCAATCGCGCGCTCGTGCGCCAGCAGCGCGTTGACGCTCGGCGATGTCATGTGCCTGCTATCGGCATGGCAAAGGTAGACGCGAAGCGACCCACCATGGGTGGGGAGTTGTTCGACGTCGAATAATCGAAGATCGTGCTTGCGCGCGAGGCGGTCAACCGCGACGAGCGAGAAGTATGAGAAGTGTTCATGATAAATGGTGTCGAACTGATTTTCGCTGATCAACCGCTCGAGATGAGGGAATTCGAGTGTAATCACCCCCTGCGCTGCCAGGAGGTGCGCCATACCGGCGGTGAAGTCATTGATATCCGGGACCTGCGCCAGCACGTTGTTGCCGATGACGAGATCGGCGCGCCGTCCCTCCAACACCAGACGCCGGGCGAGGTTTAATCCGAAGAACTCAACCAGTGTCGGGACATTCTTGCTGCGCGCGGCTTCGGCCACATTGGCGGCAGGCTCAATGCCAAGTACGGGAACGCCGAATTGCTGGAAATGCTGAAGCAGATATCCGTCATTGCTCGCGATCTCGAACACCTGGCTCTTTGGACCCAGGCCAAACCGCGACGAGATCATCTGACAATATCGATGCGCGTGCTCAACCCACGACGTCGAGTACGACGAAAAATATGCGTACTCCGTGAAGATGTGCTCCGGCTTAACATACTCCTTTAGTTGCACCAGGAAGCATCCCCCACAGACCAGCGCGTGCAGCGGGAAGTAAGGCTCCATTTGATCGATCTGGTCGGCAGGCAGGAAACTTTCGCAGAGCGGAGACATGCCAAGGTCGATGAATGTCATCGAAAGCGGGGCATGACATAGCCGGCAATATCCATGTCGAAGCCCTATGCGGCTTACGACAGGGCTTTCCTGAATCGGCTTCTGTACTGATCTCGTCTGATTGGCGGTGAACATCGCAACACGCTCCCGCTACGTCTTAGTAGTCAACCCGACCCGCGGCCGGCTGATACATACATTAAATACTTTATTTAATTGGTGCAGTTTATTTCATTCAATATATATTATCAAGAGCAATAACCCAATATACGGAAATATGACGAACATGGCAGAACTGGAGCATAGCCACACCTCCCCAGGCAGCCTCATCCTTAAGGGTTTAATTGAATGAGCCCGCAAGCGCGCGCATTCGAGGGCTCGACGGCCGTCGTCACGGGAGGGGGAACTGGAGTGGGCGCAGCCGTAGCTCTTGCCCTCGCCTCGGCAGGAGCCAATCTCCACCTCATCGGCCGCAGAGTGAACATGTTGGATGCAATCGGTGCGAGAGCGCGCACCATGGGCGTCCAAGCGACAAGTCATCCTGCCGATCTTTCGACGAGTTGCGGACAACTGGAGTTAACGCAGCGGCTCGCGCAAGTACTTTCCAGCGTTGACATTCTTATACAGAACGCGGGAATCCATTTCGCAAGCGCGCTTGCGCAAGCAAAACTTGATGAGTTGGATGCGCTATTCGTCACCAATGTCCGGGCACCCTACGCCCTGACCCAGGCTCTCCTTCCGATGTTGAAAGCCCGACAGGGGCAGGTCGTGTTTATCAACTCAAGCAGCGCCCTGCTCGCCAAACCATTAACGGCACAATACGACGCTACGAAACATGCTCTCAAGGCTATCGCCGATGCGCTGCGCGGCGAGGTCAACGCAGACGGCATCCGCGTGCTGAGCGTTTATCTCGGACGAACGGCAACCGAGATGCAGGAGCGGATCCACAAAATAGAGAACAAGCCTTATCGGCCAGAACTCCTTTTGCAGCCTGCCGACGTCGCATACGTAATCATGAACGCCCTCAGCATGCCACGCACCGCTGAAGTTACCGACATCCATATAAGGCCGATGATTAAGACGTGAATGAAGGAGCTCTGCAAATGGAGGGATCTGCCACAGCACGAACCTAAGACAGCAGAGATGCTTTGTCCGTAACAACGATGACCGGAGATAGTGGTGCTGGAGGGCGTCAGCAGATGCGGTAGCCAGACTAAAGCGCTGATACTTGTCGTTTGGCACAAGCTCCGACGGGACGGCATGCGCAGTTCCCTAAGGCATGGAACTGAAAAGTTGCGCGCATGGCGCGCTTGCGGTCAAACCCGAAGTGCCTTCGACCAGGAGTTCAACACGGACACCGACGGTATCGTGCCGCTCTGGAAATTGCAGATCGAAAGTCCTTATCGGGAGCAAGGCGTTCGCTATCAGGCGTCAAATCCTGACTTCATTCGGGCTGCGATCGAGACTCTGCCGATCCAGCCCGAAGAGTTCGTGTATGTCGACATCGGATCGGGCAAAGGCCGGACCTTGCTGGTGGCGTCCGAGTATCCGTTCCGGCGCGTCATCGGCGTCGAATTCTCTCCCGAACTGAACGCAGTCGCCGCCGACAATATTCGCAAATATCGAGGCTCGAAGCGCAAGTGTGACGATGTCTCATCGGTTCGCGCGGATGCTGCGAACTGGGAGTTCCCAGCCGAGAACACAATGTTCTTTCTGTACAACCCGTTCGGTGAAGACGTACTGCGGCGCATGCTTGTAAATTTAGAAACGTCGCTGGCCGGGAACGACCGAGAAATCTACATGGTCTATAGTCACCCGATCTTCGCTCACTTGCTCGACAGTTCTAACTTTCTCGACCGGATCGACGCCCCCATCGAGGCGGCGGTCTACAGGCACGTGCCGCCGATCACCGCAATCCAGTGAGATTGTTACCTTCGAATTCTTCGTGGACTGGCATTCATTCGAAATCACCGGCCGGGACGGGACGCCTTGGTCGTGGGCGCATTGGCATCCTGCAGGACGCCGCCGATTTTCATATTAACGTTGTGGACGTAGATCGACTTGGAATTGCCGTCGTCGGGGCCCGAGTTGGGATAGACGAAGCCGTATCCCTGCGGATCGTAATAGTTGTCATGCACCGTTACGCTGGTCTTGATCGAACTGTTGTCGACTGACACGAAGTAACTGGGGCTGCCGACCATCGTATTGTGGCCGATTTCGCCGCCGGCAACGTACTCCGTCATCAGGCCTTGCGTGGTGCCGCCATTCTGCATCGTCGTATTGTAGTTGATGGCGACATTGAATGGACCGCCCGCCAGCTGCGTGTAATCACCGTGCGCGCCGGACGCCAATCCACCATTCTCGATGAGATTCTGTTGAATGACGACGGTCGAATTGGCGCCGCCATCGATCTGCTGGATCATGTCGCCGCCGGCATTCTTGAGCCAGGACTGCTCAACAGTAAAGCCGTTGCCGCGATACGAAATCAGGCCACCCCAGCCCGGATCCTTCCCGGCACCGTCGATGGTGCAATACGAGACGGTCATATTGGATGCCGCCGCAGTCGAGATGATCGGCGCGAGATTATTGGAACCAATCAGGAAGTTGGAATTCGTGATCGTCGTGTTCGCGGCCTGAACCGATACCTGCCAACCGCCGTTGAGCGAGAAGTCATAGCCATCGAGCGTGACGTTATTGCCCGTCACGGTGATAATCTTGGTGGTCGTGTTGACGGAAACTCCCGCCATCGAGATCGTCGCCGGGTTCTTGAGAACAGTGCTAGCTGAATAGCCAATACAATAATCAACACCGGCGACGTGCCAAGCGGGACGGATCTTGTATTTCTTCAGAAGAGCCGGATGTTGAACTGTACAATCCGGCGCACTGGAAGAGCCATCATCGACGCCTGTACTTGCCGAACCGGCAGTCACCAACGGCTCGCCCTGTGCATACTCAGAAAAAGCCGCTAAAATCAGAAGCGCGCCCAGGACTACCTGACCGGCGGTCATCGCAGGTACCTGTCGAAACCTTGCATGGGATGTCCGGTTGCCTGAGGGTTCCCCATGGTTAGATGGCGGGCGCGAGCCGACCAGCCCGACCTCCGATTTTCGGAAGCCCGGCTTTTGGCCGTTCCAAGATACTCCTCTTGCAGGGAGCCGCGAATTCCAACGCATATTCCCCAGAAAATCCAGATGTTGTTCCAGTAATGAACGGTCAATCCGATGAACATGAATACGACGATCACCAACGTGAAGGCCGTTCGCATCTTGCTCATGTAAGGATCAGCCTGGCGACTGCCCGCGGTCGAACCCGATCGATAGAATGTCGCAACATTGGCGAAGAACAGAAAGACGATCGTTGGGACACCAAAGCGGAGCGCGAGAGCGAGCCAAACGGTGTCCACCGAGGCATTGCCGAAGAAATCGCCAATGATCCCGTAGGCCTCGAAGCCAAATCCAACGTAGGGAGACAGACCGATATAGTAAAAGGCGCTATCCCACGTGGCCACACGGAAATATCCCGTGGAAGGATCGAGTGTCAGATGTGAAACTAACCATGAAATCGGCTTATTCGCGAGGACGAAAACCGCCGCCAGCAAAGTACCCAAGCTTATGACCAGAACGTGCCACCGCCACGAGTATCGGTGCATGATGCGATCGTAAGAATAGACCGACACCACGATCATGAACGATATCAGCGGCGCGGATGACATTGCTAGCACGCATCCAAAGAAACAGCCTCCCGTATACAGAACCCGCCCTAGGACGCTGCGTTCCGAATAGAGGAAGATAGCGCCGGCGACGACGCAAAATGTGCCGTACAATATCGGGTGCGGAAATGTCGAAAATGCCCTGAGTAGTCCGTACCTGTATTCGGGAGTGAAGCTCGGCAACCCCCACAGCGCGGCAACAACATTGTAAGTGACGATATGCTGAGTGAGATGTTCGACGGTCGCGAGCGCAATGACGATAACCGCGACGAACTTAAGTGCTCCGACAAACGCCTGTAGAGCCGGACGCCCGAAGAAGAATGCGCGCGCCACAATGTAGCCGCCCAGAAATTCAATCACCACGGCAAATCCGGACGACCAGGAACCGGGATCCGTGTCGAACGTCGCTGCCACGATCCAAGCTGATGCGAGGCAAGCGAATAGATCGGAAGCAACCAGATGCCGTCCTTTTCGGGACAGCTCAAACAACGCGGGAAGGAGCAGCAAACATATCACGATCCGCCCAAGGGTGAATTTTGCGCCGCCGATGTAGATTGTCATGGCCGCGGGTGTCGCGATCCCGATCAGGAGCATCCATGCGACGAAACCGTTTGCCGCAGTCACGGGCCTCTTGGCAGTATCAGGCGGGCACAGCCGGTTGGCCGGCAATCGCTGCGCTACCCCACCCCTACTTGGGTTGCCAATTGACATCTCGCTTTCCCGGACAGACAACTCGCTAGAGTGGCAGATTATATTTATTTAATATCGAAATAAAACATATAAAAATGACACCGAAAAATCCTCGCTTTCGTATATATTACCGCGCCAAATGGTTAATTCAGATCCTTGTGATCTCGCCGTGAATTAAATTAAAGCAATGACAAACTCGATACATGTGTGTTGCGTCGCCAACCATGAGGGATCGCTTGCACGCGACCTGCAGCGATCTCCAGACATTGACAGTGGCCGAATCCAGGCTTCGATCATCTGGAACGCACCAGCGGCATCAACCGCGTATCACGACGCAAGTGGCCGCATCAAAGCGGACATCCTCGTATTCGCACATCAGGATGTCTATTTTCCCAAAGGCTGGTTTGCGTGCCTCGATGCCGCCTGTCGAAGCCTGGACGCGATCGATCCGTCATGGGCAGTTGCTGGACTCTGCGGCATGACGCGGGAGGCAGAATTCGTCGGACATTTATGGGACTCCGGCCTCGGCGCCATCTGCGGTGCCCCATTTGATTGGCCCCGCATCGTGGCAAGTCTTGATGAGGTCGTTTTGATCGTACGCCGGGCTTCAGGCGTCTCGTTCGACCCCGAACTTCCATCGTTCCACCTGTACGGAACGGATATTGTGCTCGAAGCACAAAAAGCCGGCATGAAATCCTACGTACTCGACCTGCCTGTCATCCATAATAGCAAGGCGAACGTCCGCCTCGATCACACGTATGTCGCAGCATATCGATTTATGGTCCGTAAATGGAAGGCGCTGCTTCCGTGGCCAACGGTGATCGGCCAATTGACGGACAACCCCATACCATTGCTGCTTCGCCGCATCCGGCTGCGATATAAGGCCATCTTTCGCGCATCCACGCTGCATCCAATGCTGGAATTTCCTGAAATGAAGGCCAAGGAACTCGGGTTTGCTAAGGCACGTGACGATGCACAACACGAGACGGCCTGAGCAGCACTGCAAGAATCTGCAGCAAGAATCACGTATGATGCCGCGGTACCGGCTCGCCCGATCCACTCCATTTCCGGTCCTGCACAGTATCCCCCGCTGCCCGATCAGAAATCATCCTTCCAAAATCCTTCGGATCAAGTGTATCCGGATTGATCAAGATGCGGTCGTTCCGGTATTTGCGGCGGGCTTGCAATGAATGGAAACGATAGCCGATGATTCGGTAGACGTACGGGCTGACGAGCCCGTGAAGCACCTTCTTCCAGTTCGATATGCCGTCTCTATTCCAGCTAGACCAGTTGCCGGTCTCGAATCTCGTCCACGTGTCATCGTAGTCCGACTGCACCACTGTTAGTGGCGCCGCATTGCCGACCTTTCTCGAGAAAATGAGCATCATCATCTGGTCTTCAAACGGAACCTCGTTCCGACGCTTGAGCTCTACCGGGCGTTTGATCAGGTTCCACATCTTCGGGCGTGACAGATTCACCAGAAAGACGCTCGTGTCCTCGAAGCCGTTTCGCTTGCTAAAAAGGCTGTAAAAAAATTCCGGCGAGAATTGATAAAGACCGTGCGAAGGAAAGCCATTTGCATTCGTCCCGACCAGAATTTGGCCACCCGGCTTGACCAGATTAACAATGTTGTCGACGACCTGGGCAACGTCGAAGATGTGCTCAATCGAACCGAAGTCGAGAAACGTATCGAATTGCTCACGCAAATTTTCGGGAATCGGAAGATTGAAATCATGAATAAGCGATGCGCCTTCGAATGCCGACGCATCAATAGAGGTGATGCTTTCGGCGCCAAGCTTGCGAAGCAACGGCTCGCAGTAAGCACCCACAGTGATTGACTCGTCGTACACTATACCGAGATTCCGCTGCACCAGATCAAACTCCTGTTTCCAAAAATGGATTTCGTGCCTCCCCAGCGTGACCGTATTCCGGAAACTGAATTTGTAGATACGGCTTGCGATGCTCAGAGCCCGGAGACCTGTCAGATCGATGCCCACAACTTACTCCTGTAGATCTTTGGCCGCAGTGCAGACTCTGCCGCAGTGAGATTGCGCTACGATTACCTTGCAACCGGACTCTGCGCCTTCGTGAAACCGGACCGCGCGTAGTATAGCCTTCTCTGCAGACCGCGAGTAATCCGAAGACTTTCACGCGCGAGCGACGACAGCACCGAAGGAGAAAGAACGATGGGGCCTTGCGGTTCAAGCCACTCACGCACTTGCGAATGTGCGGGCACAAGGGTGTCGAGAAGCTTGTTCCAAAGCTCCGGATTCATCGAATCGTGAAAGTGGAGGACGCTGACGCCTGCGACTTTAGCGGCGTCGTAGTTTCCGGGCAGATAACTGCACACGGGGAAATTGCTCGAACACGGCAATGCCCTCCAGGCCAGCCCGAGCCGGATTACAGTCAATCCCAATACGACCTGGTCCATGAAATGCACCTGGGAATGGGTTCGAGCCACTTGCCGATCAAGGAATATTTTGAAGTCGCTGAGAAACTCTCTGCCGAACCGCGCAGCGCGCCGGTACACGTAAAGACCTGCATTCCAATAGAACCGAATGCGGTGCCCATCGCCAGTATCCAGCCATGGCAGTTCGTCGGCATCTTGCCCGATGACCGCAGCAGAGCGCTGCCAGAATGGATCGTTCGGGTCGGTGTTCCCCTTGGAGCCGATAACCCCGGCATCGGGAGCGCTCGCGAAAAAGTCCACTCCGGGCAGGAGCTCAAGACCATTAGGCTCACGCAGGAAGAGGATGTCGCTGTCCACCCACGCGATCGCCTCCGTCGTGACCCGCTCTTCCACTGCTACAATCGCCTCCGCCTTGTTCATGTAATGGTGCCAGGCATAGGGATTGTCCGGGGACACCTGAAGATGCCTGACCCCCAGTTCTACCATCCGGCGCTGCGTCTGGTTCGATAGTGGAGGCGTCATCCGAGGCGTCACTGCGATGACGTCCAGATTCGCAAAGCGTCCCCCGAAGCGACGAAGGCTGTCGACCATCCGGATTGTCAGGGGTTCGAGGATCCCCGACTCGATACAGACGACAATGGTCATCGAAGGCGGTTTGCCGGGAGTCTGATTGTTTTGCATTTGAGAACCGCTCCCTGCAGACCTCGCTCCGACAAATTGCAGGAAGGTTAACGACCTGCAGTATTTCCGGACCATGGCCAAGGGCATTTCAATAGTCATTATGATAGTTGAAGCTCCATTAATCGCAATATATAATTATTTAATTACCCGGCGGATTAAATCGAACGGATCGGACATAGAGCACGATATTTGGTTGCGCCAAACAGTTTCGATGTGACTGAAAAGAGCCATTACCTTGCAATTTCACCCGACAAGCCTCCGCGACGCCGTTCTTATTGAGCTGGATCCGGCACGCGACAAACGCGGCTTCTTCGCTCGCAGCTTCTGCGTGGAGGAGTTTGCCGCTCACGGGCTGGAAACGAATTACCCACAACACAGCATTTCGGGTTCCCCCCGCAGGGGAACGCTGCGAGGCATGCACTATCAGCGCGATCCTCACGGCGAAGTAAAGTTGGTACGCTGCACCAGAGGCTCCATTCTCGATGTCATCATCGATATCAGAGCGGATTCGCCGACTTTTCGCCGATGGCAGGCATTTGAGCTTTCTCCGATCAACGGCCGCCAGCTCTACATTCCAAAGGGATTCGCCCATGGCTTCCAGACCCTCAGTGACGACTCAGAGGTGAGCTACCTGATTTCCGAGCCATACCGGCCAGAATCGGCTTGCGGTATTCGTTACGACGCTCCGTCATTTGAAATTAGTTGGCCCTTATCCGTAACGGAGATTTCCGAGCAGGATCTGTTTTGGCCCGACTTCCTTAAATAGCGATGGCTTGTATGCCGACCATCCGACCCATCAGGATCGACACGTCAAAGCTTTCAGGTGCCGCAACGGCCCGTGGTGTGATCCGACGAACGGCAGTTACGTCACCGCCGGTGGCTCGCCCGTAAACGTGGACGGCAGGCGATTTCACCCTCCGGGTGATAACAGCGAAGGCGACGGCGACTGGGTCGCTGCTTATTCTCGAGGCAACGACACCGCCAGAGCAGTCATTGCATTGTCCCAGTGACCTGATACCCTAGTCTCCTCCAGCTTGAAGGAGAGTCCTGGATTTCGTTGATCTGCGACCATTCTTTGGACCGCCGGAGGCTAGAGTTTCCGGCTTTGTCATGACGGCGAGCTGGGATCGCTGTCACGATTATGCAACGTAATCGGGGGTCTATTCCCGATCGCCCCATGCGGGCGTTCTTCGTTGTAGTATCTGCGCCAATCCTCCAATTTTGATCGTGCGTCGTCAAGGGTCAGGAACCAATGAGTGTTCAGACACTCAGCGCGGAAGCGTCCATTGAAGGCTTCGATGAACGCATTGTCAGTCGGTTTGCCAGGCCGACTGAAGTCGAGCGTGACACCATTGGAATAGGCCCACAGATCCAGATCGCGCGAGATGAACTCGGAGCCTTGATCGACGCGGATGGTCTTCGGATAACCAACTGCCGCGCAGGTGTGCTCCAGCGTTTGAACGACATTCTCGGCGCGGTAGCTGAAGCGCGGATCAAGCACCGGCGAGTACCGTGAGAATAAGTCGACAACGGTGAGCACACGAATCTTGTTTCCCGTGGCGAGCTGATCGTGCACAAAGTCCATCGCCCAGGTCTCGTTGGGATGCGTGGCATCTCTGCGATCGTCGCGCAGCTTCGCCCTGACCCGTCGCTTCGGCGTTTTGTTGCGCAATTGCAGGCCTAACTCGCGATAGATCCGTCGCGTCTTCTTCTGGTTGATTAGCCAGCCTTCGCGGCGCAGCAGCACATGCACGCGGCGGTAGCCGTAGCGAACCCGCGTCTGGCAGATCTCCTTGATCTTGCTTTCGAGGCTGGCCTGTCCGGGCCGGCGCGACTTGTAGTGATAGGTTGATCTGTCGACCTCGAGTATCTGGCACACCCGCCGGATCGAGACATCCCATTCACCGCGGACCGCGTCGACGAGCTTGCGCTGACGAACAGGCCTCAGATTTTTCGGCGGATGACGTCCTGCAACATCTCGCGATCCAGGCTGAGATCAGCGACCAGTTTTTTCAGCTTGCCATTCTCATCCTCAAGCTGCTTCAGCCGCCGCATCTCGGTCGGCAGCAAGCCGTCGTACTTCCTTCTCCAGTTGAAATAGGTCGCCTGGCTGATCCCGGCCTTACGGCAAATATCAGCCACCGGCACCCCATCGGAACCCTGCTTCAGAATAAATGCCTTCTGCGCGTCTGAAAACTTCGAGGCTTTCATCGCTCTCCGCTCCTCCCAGTCCGAGGAAATCCAGCGGAAAAACTCTAACCAAAAACGGTCCGATTTGAAGGTCGCAGATCAGGTGCCGTAGCACCTACGGAAGGAATGAGGAGAGGTCACTGAGCAGCGGTGCGCGCAGCCTTTCGCTGCAAGCGCGCACCGGCTGAGGTGGCCATGGCCGATCAAGGTTTCTCTAGAATGCGAATGTTCACAACCCATTCGGGAGAGACCGACCATGACCAGCCCAAATACTATACCCGCCGATGCGATGTTGGTAGCCATTGATATTGCCAAGGCTTGCAACGAAGTTCTGATCGAGGCCCCCTAGCCATAAATGTCGGCGCCGGCTGTCGGTCCTCAATAACCCTGCGGAGCATGATCGGCATGAGCATCGGCCTGCGTATGCCCAAGGCCCGCTTTCGCGTCGACGACCTGCAGCTTCTTCTGGTTCATCACGATACCCTGCCGGTCCAGCATGACGTGGATCCTGCGGCAGCCGAACCGCCGGCGCTCCGCGCCGCCACGGCCTTAATCGCGTCGCGCAACGGACCGTCGTCCAAACGGATGCTGGTGTAGCGCACCGTTGAACGGTCAATGCTTAAAGACCGGCACGCCCGACGCTGGCTCACCCCTGCACCTCGCAGGCACGAGCCACCGCCTTCCGCTTCGCATCGGCGTCACCGTTATTTTGAGGTGACATCCTTCAGGATCGCATTGTCGAGCGTCTGCTCGGCCAAGAGCTTCTTCAGCCGGGCGTTTTCGTCCTCCAGCGCCTTCAGGCGACGGGCGTGGGACACATCCATGCCGCCGAACTCGCCTTGAACTTGGAGAAGGCCGCAGCCGAGATGCCATGCTTGCGGCAGACATCAGCCGTCTGCGAACCGGCTTCCTGCTCCTTCAGCATCCCGATGATCTGTTGCTCAGTGAACCGCGAGGCTCGCATCGTCCGTCTCCGTGATCGACGGACACGACCCAATTTGGAGAAAGTTCAGGGTCTCATGTCACCAGACACACCCGGTTCATCAACGGCGATCTCGCTGGTGACCAGAAGCCCCTTGTGTAGCAGGATCTGCGCTGTCCTTTGAATCACAGCAAACGGCAAGTTGGCGCGCTCAGCAATATCGAGGAGCGAATGCATTCCATCCGAAAGATTTAGGATCCAGAGCATGGCCATATTGGCGGCGGCTGCGTCCTTGTCTCCGCCGATCATTCCGTAAAGGCCTCGCCGTCCAAGCTGCGGTTCGCACTTGGGCATCGTATTGCGATATATCGCATCATTTTCAATGATCTCGATCGCTTCTGCAATCAGGCGATAGGACACCGCCAGATGAGGGGGAGCGATGAAATCAAGATTGTCGGCCGACGTGTGATAGTGAGGAATTGTACCGAACCTGCTGCGCTGGAACAACCCAACCGGTAAGTTGAAGCCCGGCGAACAATACTGGCGCTCGTCGTAACCGTATGGAGAAAAATCGAGGATCGACGGGGCTAGCCCGGAATGACGAAGGGTTTGGGCCATCGCGCGATCGATCCTGGCATCGCCGCGGCGGCTCTTTTTATAGGTCGGACCGCCCCCGTCTCCGACCATGGAAACGACAAGACCGTGCTTGATGCGTTGGCTGCGCTGCTCATTGCGAGCGAGCCACGTGATCGCACCAATCGTTCCCGGCGCAAATAAGAAGCGATAACTGTATCGCGTTTGCATTCCCTCCATATGCTTCGCAAGCTGCGTCAGCAAAGCCACGCCCGAACAGTTGTCGTTGGCAAGCGATGGGTGGCAGACATGGGCCGAGAGCAAAAACTCTTCCTCGGTTCTGCCTCGGTGCAGATACTCGCCATATGTCAGGTGTCCGTCTTGGAGATGCGAGTCGATGACCACCTCATAGGTTTCATCGCGGAGGCTTTCGAGCAGGCGATGGGGCATGCAGAACGCCCAGTTCTCGGCGTAATAGGACGTTCGATAAGGGATCAGGTCCGGCTGGTCGGGCAGCGTGTAGACGTGCTGTTTGAGTTCGGTCAGCGACATATGCTGTCGCACCGGCACGCTAAAGCTCATGACGTGTAGGTTCGATCGGGAAAAATCAACGATCTTTTCGCCCCGCTCGTTCTTGATATAGGCTCCGCGAATGTTCCACTCTTGCGGAATGACCCAGTCGAAGACCGCTGTCCCCGTTGGCACCTCATGAATTTCCAGCGGGACGTGCGCACCAATCGCACGCAACGTTTCGCGTACGCCGTTGCCGGTGATGCTGCGGCAGATCGGGTATATCTCGGCGGCAAAAGAGAGGATTTCCTCGCCGATATCCTCCTTGACGATTTTTTCGCGAAAATACCCCTCAGCGTTCACGAGATCGCTCGGAGTTGAGGCTGCGACTCCCGCAATTTAGGATCCAGGAGTCCTTCTGCCAACAGCTTCTTGATGTGGCCGATCCGCTGATAGCGCGGCCCCTCAAACTCTTCCAGCGTCAGGCCCGACGAGCGATAGGCATCGTAAAGCTGTTCCGCGCCCATGCGAGCATCCCACCGCGGCTTGAATGCAGGCAGCTTGCGGCGAATCTTCTCGAAGCTCACGCGATACGACCGTTTATCCGGGCCCGCATCGTCGGCAAACCCGACACTGCAGTTTGGGACCACGCCGGCCACGATCTCGGCAAGATCACGAATGCGATAGTTGTGAGCCGTCTGACCGACGTTGAAGGCTTCATTGAAGACCTGGCCGGCCGGGGCCTCGAGCGCTGCAATGAAAGCGCGGGAGATATCCTCGATATGTACGATCGGCCGCCATGGCGTGCCGTCCGACTTTAGATGAATCTTGCCGGTCGTGACTGCCCAGGCCACAAGATTATTCAAAACGATGTCGAAACGTAGCCTCGGCGACAGACCATAGGCGGTTGCCGGCCGCAGATAGACTGGACAAAATCCATCGCCTGCCAGGCGCGAAATGTCTCGCTCAGACATTACTTTCGACACGCCGTAAGCCGTTACAGGATTGAGCGCAGCGGTTTCGTCAATCATCTCCTCGCCCGCCTGCCCATAGTTGCTGCAGGATGATGCCAGCACAAACCGACGAACACCCGCGCGCTTAGCGAGTTCGGCTATCCGCACACTCGCCCCGTGGTTAATCTTGTCGGTGAGACCCGGTGCAAGATCACCGAGTGGATCATTGGACAGCGCCGCTAGGTGCAGAACGGCATCGAACCCGGCGAGGTCGCCCGCCTCCACATCACGAACATCCTTAAGGATCGTGGCCACCTCACAGATCTCGCCGCCCGCGGAATATGTGCAGCGGGAATATAGATCGCTGTCGAGCCCGGTCACTGTATGACCCGCTCGAACCAACATCGGCGTCAAGATAGTTCCGATATAACCGAGGTGACCAGTCACAAGAACGCGCATAGTTCTCTCCAAGCCTGTCCCGAATAAGCAGATCCCAAATCACTCTCGCACGCGCACCGAACAGACCGGCTGACTGCCAACAGCAGCATTCAACCGTTTAACGACGGCCGCGTCATTAAATTAAACCACCATAACGCGAAATATTTACTGATGACTATCGTCACATAATATTTTAATTAAATACTAGATCGAAACTGCGCCGATTAACAGTGCAAAATCTGGTACGAAAACCCGCCGGCTTTGGTAAATTCATGCTTGAGGGCCAACCATTCAAGACGATGCCATCCTTTCGAGGGAAGCGATGAAAACAAATGCCAGTTCGTTGCCCGGGAATACTCCTCTCATCGATTATGCAGTCAAAGGACTCGAGAAGTGCTGGCTTCCCCGCCACGGACGGTGGTCGCACATCTATCATCTGGACGGCCGCGCCGAGCCGAACGAGTCTCTTCCCCGAAGTGATGTTTTCTACACGCTTAATGTTCTCCTTGGCCTGTCGAGAGTATCATGCGTTCCTTCCAATCTCGATTTGCGCGCTGTATTCGAACACAATGCCTCCCTCCTCACGCGCCTGCCGGTGGCCAAATATGCCTTTGGCATGACGCTCTGGACTTCCGGCGAATTGGGGGTCGAACTTCGCGGTGACGTCCTGGATGCGGTCCATGAAATTCTCTCGGAAAAGGACAAC
Source organism: Nitrobacter sp. TKz-YC02 (assembly GCF_049852135.1). Classification (NCBI taxonomy): domain Bacteria; kingdom Pseudomonadati; phylum Pseudomonadota; class Alphaproteobacteria; order Hyphomicrobiales; family Nitrobacteraceae; genus Nitrobacter; species Nitrobacter sp. TKz-YC02. Next base: position 893,627 of record NZ_CP180728.1, on the reverse strand, counting down.
TGGCTAACGTTCCGTGCCCAGGATATCGGCATGATTGTGAGCGGCGTCGTCGCTCAAGCAAAGCGAGATCCCGCTCGCTGGTCCGCATTGGCGGCGGAGCTTTCAACGTTTCTGCTTGCCCGCTATCATTGCCGCTCCGGTCTTTTCTTTGACAGCGCAGGTGGCATCCGGCGCAGGTTTTCTTCGTTTGCAACCAATACCTATCTGACGCTGGCCTGCTACCACTATGGGCATTTTGCCAACGATCCCCGATTCATTGACGTTGCAAATACATGCGCGCGCAAACTGATTTCGCTGCAGGGCCCGAGCGGCGAATGGCCTTGGTTCTTTGATACGCCCAACGGCCGAGTCGTTGACTTCTACGAAGTTTATTCCGTCCATCAGTATGGAATGGCCCCCGCCTTCCTTGAGTGCGCGGAACAACACGGCGTGGCCGAGGCTCGCGAATCTCTCATCAAAGGCTTCCGATGGGTTCTCGGTGACAATCAATTAGGTCGCCCCATGCTGTTGCCAGACCTTCATTTGACCATTCGATCACAGGTTCGAACGCACGAATTGCGCGTCAACAAGAAGAGAGCGATTCGCGCCGTGACAAATATGGCACTGGGCCGCAGTTCGCCACTGGTTAAACCTGCCGACGTCACCCTTCGCCTTGAATGCCGGAGCTACGAGCTTGGCTGGATTCTCTGGTCGTTTGGCCGTCGCACAGATTTTCCGGAGTTGACGGGTCATCGAATATTTGAGACCGCCACGCAGCCGATCGAGGCTTTCCCTCATTGACCCGTCAAGCAGAAACTGATGATAAGCTCGCGTCTCGATTATGTTCGGACCGGCATGTCCTGCCAGATGCCCCGCGTATCGATCACATCGAGATGACGGCGCTCAGCCAGCGGGATCATTTTGAACTCGTCATGGTCAACAAGAAGGATGGCGATTTCACAGGCATGAAGGGCCTGATCAATCCCCATCATTTCCGCGCCATGCTTGGCCAACTCGGACGGCAGCTCACGCAAATTCGGCTCGACAATCTTGATCCGCGATCCATACTTCTCTGCGAGGTGCAGTGCTATCTCAAGCGCAGGACTTTCTCGCAGGTCATCGACGTTCGCCTTAAAAGCAAGCCCGCAACAGGCGACGTTCGCATAGGGATGATCATCAATCATTGCGACAGCACGCTCGACGATCAACGCGGTCTTATGATTGTTCACCTCGCGGCTGGTTTTCATAACTCTTGCGAGATCCGGCACAGCATCGATTATGAACCACGGGTCAACCGCGATGCAATGGCCGCCAACTCCAGGCCCTGGTCGTAACACGTTTACGCGCGGATGACGGTTGGCGAGATCGATGACTTCCCACACGTTGATTTCATAGCGATCGCAAATGATAGAAAGCTCATTCGCGAACGCGATGTTGGTGTCGCGATACGCATTTTCCGTCAGCTTCACCAACTCGGCGGCTCGAGCTGTCGTCGCCACGCATGCACCCCGGACAAACATTTTGTAGAAGCGCTGGGCGCGTCTGGCGCACATCGTGGTGATTCCACCGATGCAGCGGTCATTGTTGACCAACTCGGTGAGAATGCGTCCTGGCAATACTCGCTCCGGACAATAGGCGACCGATATCGAACCACTGCCGTTGGGTGGCCCAACGCTTAGATCCGGACGCCGCTCCATGATCTTCTTAGCTATTCTTTCCGTTGTGCCAACCGGCGAGGTGGACTCGAGAATAACCAGATTTCCGGGAACAATAAGATTGGCGATGCGCTCGACCGCAGCCATCACGCAGCTCAAATCTGGCCGGTTAGCGGCATCGATCGGTGTCGGCACAGCGATCATGAACACGTCCGCCTTCTCAGGCTCCATCGTGGCGATCAGCGAACCGTTTGACACCACTTTCTGCACCAAGCCATCGAGATCCGGCTCGGCAATATGGATGGCGCCTGACGCTACCGTCTTGACGATATCCGAGTTTGTATCGACCCCCACAACCTGCATGCCGCGGCTGGCAATAAGCGCCGCTGTAGGCAGGCCAATGTATCCCAACCCGACGACCGCCACCTTTTGAAACTCAGGCATTGAGGACTGCCCTCACGATACGTTCGCTCGCATGACCGTCTCCGAAAGGGTTGTGGGCATGGGACATCGCCAGATAGTGGTCGTCATCGTCGAGCAACCGGTTAGTCTCATCAATGATTCTACCGGTGTTCGCCCCGACAAGGCGGGCAGTGCCTGCTTCAATGCCTTCAGGCCGTTCCGTCGTGTCGCGCATCACAAGAACGGGCTTACCAAGCGTCGGCGCCTCCTCCTGAACTCCGCCAGAGTCCGTCAGAACAAGATAGGAAAGCGATAGCAGGCTGACGAAATCTGTGTATTCCTGGGGGGATATCAGTTCAACGCGGGGGTGATCGGAAAGGCGAGCCGAAAGCACATCATGGACATTCGGATTGGGATGAATGGGAAGAACAACTGCGACGTCCTCCCGACGGATAATTTCCAGTATCGCGTCAACAATATTGAGCAACCCCGAGCCGAAATTTTCGCGGCGATGGCATGTCATCAGAATGATGCGCCGATTTCCATGCTTTAACCTAATGCTATTCCAGCGCGATGCCAGATGCGAATCGGAATCGACAATGGATTTGGCGGCCAACAGCGCATCAACGACGGTGTTCCCGGTGACATGAATGCGCTCCTTCGGCACATTTTCACGTCGGAGCGCTTGGGCAGCACGTTCAGTGGGCGCGAAGTGCTGATCGGCAATCGTCGCGACGATCTTGCGATTCACTTCCTCCGGCCAAGGCGCATAGATATCGCCGCTCCTTAATCCTGCTTCAATATGCGATACTCGAATCCGGCGATAATAACAGGCAAGCGCTCCCGCCATCGCGGTCGTTGTGTCGCCCTGAACAATGACCCGGTTCGGGCGCATCTTGTCCAGAACGTCACCAATTCCTTCCAGCAACCGTGCCGTAAGCCGATCCAGCGATTGATTGACCGTCATGACGTCAAGATCAACGTCGGGCACGATATGCGTCAATTTGAGAACCTGATCGAGCATATGTCTGTGCTGCGCCGTCGCGCACACGGTTACGATCGCACCCTCTTCGGCCTTCAGGCGATTGATGACCGGGAAGAGCTTGATCGCTTCCGGGCGCGTTCCCAACACAACGAAAAAGTGTCTCTTCATCCCTACCCCCGCAATCGGGTAGAGTTCGGGTGCGCTCTACGCTGCCCGAGCATGGCCTGAACCTGTTGCCGAACGAGCGCGCGCAACAGTATCGCTGCGAACAGCGTGTTTGTTCGTGCATACCGCCACCACATCCGCCCTGGCTCCTGATAGACGCGATACAGCCATTCCAGCCCTAGCGCCTGCATGCGAACTGAAGCGCGAGAGATCTGGCCGGCGAGGACATCAAAGGAGCCACCTACGCCCATGATAAACGGGACGTTCAAATCGTCACGATGCGCGGCAAGAAAACGCTCCTTGCGAGGCGACGGCATGCCGATGAACAGGCAATCCGCTCCGCTGTCCCGAATATCGGCGACGACCTCATGCTCGCGGTCTGGCGCGAAGTAACCATCCCTCAACCCAGCGAAGCGGATTGTGGGATACTTCTCCAGCACCTGACGTTCGCAAAGTTCGACGACCTGAGATGTGGCGCCAAGAAAGTACGGCCTAAATCCATCCTGCGAACACACCGCAAGAAGTTCGGTCAGCAGATCGATTCCGGAGACTCGTTCCTGAACATGCAAACCAAGAAGCCGGGCGGCCCAAACAATTCCCATCCCATCGATGCCAACAAGATCACTGCTTGCGACATCGGCCGAGAGGATCGGGTCTCTTCGCGCATTAACCAACTTGGCGACATTCAGCGCGACGTGCTGCAGTCGGTTACGACATTGCATAGCCCTTCGAGCGAGATCGACTGTCTCCGCCATGGTCAAGACGTCAACGGGGCAATCCAGCAGAACCTGCCGCATCTTTTCGCCCTAAATTACAGCCCGATTAAATATCGCATTCGCCTACTGGAAGCGCCACAAGCCTGAACGCGACCAGCCGTCATTAATTTATATTTACATAATATACTAGATTTAATATATTACAAGAAACCAACATTTAATTTTCTGATTTAAAATGACCCCAATTTGGTTTGGGCGCGAGCGATCCGCAATTGATCTGTGTGCTAGTGCCATGGTCGCGACGAAGGCGGGATGACAATGAAATTGAATGCGCCGCTGATTTCCGTCGTTATCCCTCATCTCAATCAAGCCGAGGAACTGGATCATTGTCTTGCCAGCCTCGCTGCGCAGCGCTTGGAGCGAACTCGCTTTGAAGTGATAGTGGTCGACAATGGCTCGTCATTACCACCATACGCGGTGGTCGGTAGGCGCCCCGGCACTCAATTACTCCATGAGAAGCAGCCCGGCCCCGGCCCTGCACGCAACACCGGAATTCAGCATTCATCCGGCAAGGTTCTGGCGCTCATAGATGCTGATTGCCGCGCGGATCCGGATTGGCTTCGAAACGCCATGCACGCTCTGGAGTCATCGCAGGAGGAAACAATTCTCGGAGGCGACATCCGGATTTGGCGCGACGACCCGAAGGCGTTCAGGGCGATAGAAGCCTATGAGAGTGTTTTCGCGTACCGCTTCAAACTCTATATCGAGCAACACGGCTTTTCCGGAACTGGAAATCTGGTGGTGCGCCGCTCATCCTTCGAGAAGATCGGGCCATTTGCGGGCATCAATTTCGCGGAAGACATGGACTGGGGGCGACGGGCTTGCCGCGCCGGCTTCCGTTTCCGCTACGTTCCCGAGATGATCGTTTTTCATCCCGCACGCCGAACGCTGCACGAACTCTACATGAAGTGGGATCGTCAGATTCAACACGCCATCAATACCGCACGGGATCAGCCGCGATGGCGGATTCGGTGGGTCGTCCGCGCGCTGGCGGTCCTAGGATCACCAGCCATTGACTTCGCGAAGGTTTTAAGCAGCGAACGGATTCACGGTGCCGGAGCGCGCTTTAAGGCCATACTGATCCTTGTCGCAATTCGCGCGCATCGCGCACGCAAGATGCTCAGCCTGATGCGGAAAAGCAAAGCGGTCATCTGGAATCGCAACGTCGATGCTTAGCCGCATACTCGACTCCCCGAACAGCGGAAGGCCCGTCGGGACCGCAGTCTCCTTCACGCAGAGTTGACGATATCCATCAGATAGGCGCCGTAGCCGCTTTTCTCCAGCGGCTTTGCCAAACCCAGCAGTTGGTCGCGATCGATGAACCTTTGTCGAAAAGCGATCTCCTCAAGGCATGCGACCTTCACGCCTTGTCTCGCCTCAAGCGTTTGCACGAAACTGGCCGCATCAATGAGGGATTCGAAAGTCCCGGTGTCGAGCCATGCGAACCCGCGTCCCATGCGTTCGACCCGCAGCGTCCCAGTTTCCAGATAACGAGATTGCACATCCGTGATCTCTAGTTCGCCTCGCCCCGACGGTCTGACCTCGGACGCATAGCGCACAACTTCGTTGTCAAAAAAATACAGACCGGTTACAGCCCAATTCGAACGGGGATTCGCAGGCTTCTCCTCAATGTCGACCGGCTTGCCATTTTCATCAAAGTTCACAACGCCGTAACGCCCAGGCTCGCGCACGTGATAAGCGAACACCGTAGCACCTGATTGCCTCTTGGCGGCTGTGGTCAGCATCTTGGCAAGGCCGCTGCCAAAGAAAATATTGTCCCCAAGCACCATCGCAACACGATCGCGTCCAATGAAGCCGGCTCCGATAATGAATGCCTCCGCAAGTCCGGCCGGCCGAGATTGCTCGGCGTAACAAAGGCGAAGACCCCACTGACTTCCGTCGCCGAGCAGCCGCTCGAACTGGTGGCGATCTTCCGGTGTGGTGATGATGAGTATCTCACGAATGCCGGAAAGCATAAGGGTCGACAGCGGGTAGTAAATCATTGGCTTGTCGTAGACCGGCAGCAACTGCTTACTTACACTCCGCGTGATTGGGTAAAGTCGCGATCCACTGCCTCCCGCGAGAACCATTCCTCTCAGCATGCCGGAAATTCCATTTGTATGGCGAGCCGATCGAGGCACCTTTCAAGCGAGGCTTGCCATGGCGCCAAGCGGACTCGAAAAATACGTTCGGTCCTTGAGGAATCGAGGCAGGAATTCTTCGGCCGACAGGCCGGAGTCGGATATTCTTCGGTTGTGATTTCCTGCAGTCCGGGCACAGGCTGCCCGCGGCGGCCCAGGCTCGTGAAGATGCTCTCCGCAAAGCCGAACCAAGTCGCCTCGCCTTGACCCGCCAAATGAGAGATGCCGGACCCATCGACGCTATGATCAGCGAGCTGTCGCGCAATCTCAAGAATGCCACCGGCCAGATCCAAGGCTGATGTTGGCGTGCCCCGCTGATCGTTGACAACCCGAACGACTTTCGGCGCGACGGACAATCGGAGCATGGTCCGCAGGAAATTGTGTCCGTACGGGCTGTAGAGCCACGAGGTCCGCATCACCAACGCGCCTGGATAAGCATCCAGCACCGCAACTTCACCCTCAAGCTTTGATCGGCCATAAACGTTCAGCGGCGCGGCTGTGTCTCCTTCGTCGTAAGGCGATGGCTTGTGGCCATCGAATACGTAGTCAGTAGAAATGTGAATGAACGGGATTCCCCTTCGTTTAGCAGCCGCAGCAAGCCGAGCTGCGCCGTCACGGTTGATCATGTAGGCGCATTCGGGCTCTTTCTCTGCTCGGTCGACCGCCGTGTAAGCGGCGGCATTGATAATGGCCGACGGCCCAATTGCGGCAACCACATCATCGATGCTCGCGCCGTTTTCGAGGTCAAGATCAGGACGGCCGACGCTCACCAGTGAAGCGTTTCGCTGGGAGGCCACATCATGCAGGCAGCAAGCCAATTGCCCGCTTTTCCCTGCGACAAGGATAGGCCTGCCTCCCAGTGAAGCAGCGCTACGCTTCGGCGAGGCCAAGGCGTTCTCCTTTGTATACCTTCGCGCGCGAAGGCTCCCACCACGCACGGTTTTCAAGATACCAGTCGATCGTTCGTTCGATACCATCTTCAAAGGTATTTCGCGGCGTCCACCCCAGTTCGCGGTGCGCTTTGGAGGCATCGATCGCATAGCGCTGATCGTGTCCCGGCCGATCCGTCACAAACCTGATCAATGATCGTCTTAGGTGTGGCCCGGGGACGGTACGGTCCAGAATATCGCAGATCAGTTCGACGACAGCGAGATTGGTTCGTTCGCAATCGCCGCCGAAATTATACTTTTCTCCGGGCCGCCCCCGACGCAAAAGCGCGATGAGCCCCTCGGCATGATCGTCGACATAGAGCCAGTCGCGAATATTCGAGCCCTGACCGTAAACCGGCAACTGCTTGCCTTCGATCGCATTGAGAATGATCAGCGGGATCAGCTTTTCCGGGAATTGATAAGGCCCGTAATTATTGGAGCAATTCGAGACAATCACCGGAAGACCGTAGGTCCTGAACCACGCATGCGCGAGGTGATCCGAAGCGGCCTTGCTAGCCGAATAAGGGGAACTCGGCTGGTAGGGTGTGTCTTCGAAAAATCGTCCCTTCTCTCCCAGCGAACCATAAACTTCATCGGTGGAAACGTGCACAAATCGGAACTGAGCGCGACGATCAGGCGTTAGTCGGCTGTAGTAGTAGCGCGCGGCCTCGAGCAGTTGAAAGGATCCAATGACGTTCGTGTTGATGAAAGCTGCCGCGCCGGTGATCGATCGATCGACGTGGCTTTCAGCTGCAAGATGCACTACTGCGGTCGGACTGTATTTGGAGAATATTGCATCGATGGCGCCTCGCTCACAAACGTCTGCTCGTTCGAATGCATAGTTCGGATCGTTGGAGATGGTATCGAGCGAACGGGGGTTAGCCGCATATGTCAACTTATCGACATTGACGACGGCCATGCCATCGACACAGAGCAAGCGGCAGACCGCCGACCCTATGAACCCTGATCCGCCAGTTACCATAACGCGCATTCGGGATACTCCGTCGGATTAGTCGAAGACAGGCGAGAGATCGCGAAGCATCGGCAGGTTCCGATCCTTGTCCGAAAGGATCGCATGTCCAGGTGCAACCGGCCATTTGATAGCCAGCTCCGGATCCGCCCAATATATTCCGTGGTCGTGCGCCGGCGAATAAGCCGCGTCGACTTTGTAGAGCACCGCCGTATTCGGCTCTAAGGTGCAGAAGCCGTGCGCGAAACCAGGCGGGACAAAAAGCTGTTCGCCACCGATTTCGCTCAACTCAACCGCCAGATGCTTTCCAAAGCTCGGTGATGAACGCCGAATGTCGACAACGACATCAATGATTTTTCCGCGAAGCACGCGAACGAGCTTGGCTTGAGCAAACGGTTGCTTCTGAAAATGAAGACCTCGCACGGTTCCGGCGTGATCGGAACTCGATTCATTGTCTTGCATGAAGTCGTGATCCAGACCATGCGCGGCAAAGTCCGATCGTACATAAGTCTCCCAGAAATAACCACGGACATCCACCATTCGCGAAGTCGTTATCAGCTTCACGTCGGCGATCGGCAGCAGGCGAACATTTAATTGCATGTCAAGACTCTTGAACCACCGCACAAACTGCTGGCGGCAAGGCCGCCTCGTGATTCGCCGACCCAAAGTCCGCCGTAATTCCATTAAAATTTAATCACTATAATTTATATGATTGAATATAATAGAATTAAATGCAATAGTTTTTTGTAGTCGATGCAATTGAGCAAAAAGTTGCCCGGATAGGCCGCACTGACCGCAGCATGATGCCAAAGTCGCCACGCAAACCTCGAAATCCCAGCGGTAATGGACCATCCTAAATGCTTCAGATGCTTCAAAGCGAAAGATCGCGCTCCGCATTAGCGAATGAATTGGTGGGCGACCGGAGCGATCAAGGTGGTGGTTTCGGCGATCTGATAAATTTCACGCTGGGTTTTTTGCGTAGGCAATACGCGCTCATACTGTTTGTTACCGCTCTCGCGGTCATGACCAGTCTGATTTATCTGCGTGTGACGCCTCCAACCTACACAGCGCAGGTCAAGGTTTTATTGGGGAGTGTGAAGGCTCAGTTCGTTCAACAACAGTCCATACTGGCGGAATCTCCGCTCGACGTTGCTCAATTGGAGAGCCAGATCGAGATCATAAAGTCGAAGGCCATTGCGGCTTCTGTGATCGACAAAATCAATCTTGCGAATGATCCCGACTTCAATGCATCGGCTCAACGGCTGCAGAAGCTGCTCGGCATCTTCAGCGGCTCGTCCGGCTCTGAACCAGCCAAGCGCGACGACAAGACCAGCGCCGAAGCAAGGGACGGCCTCATCGCCGCATTTCAGGGCAAATTGCAGGCCTCCCGGATCGGCATGAGCAACGTGATCGAGATTAGTTACAGCTCTAGAAATCCTGAGCGGGCGGCGCAGGTCATCAACGCAATTGCAGATACCTATATTGCCGACCAACTTAACGCCAAGTTTGAGGCTAATCGCACGGCCAAATCGTGGCTCCATGATAGACTACGCGAATTGGGACAACAGGCGCTGACGGCTGAACGCGCCGTCAATGCCTTCAAAGTCCAGAACAACATCGTAGCTGTCGGCGGACGGCTGATGGACGAACAGCAGGTGACTGATCTGAATGGTCGTTTGGTCGCCGCACGGGCGCAGACATCTGATGCACTGGCGCGTGTGGACAGATTTAAGACTATTCTTCGCCAGAACGAAGCGAGTACAGCGAATGCCAGCCTCGACGCCTCAGTTTCGGATGCGTTGAGCAGTCCCATCATCAATAATCTGCGACAACAGTATCTGGAACTTTCAAGGCGCGAGAGAGATTGGTCGGCCCGCTTCGGCCGGAACCACTTGGCGGTCCTGAATCTGCACACCAGAATGCGCGATCTTCGCACGTCGATTCTGGATGAAGTTCGCCGGCTTTCTGAAACCGCCAAGAGCGATTATGAGGTCGCCAAACAACGGCAAGAGGAAATTGAGAAGCAGCTTACGCAAGCAGTATCGCAGTCCCGGACGACAAATTCCGCTGAAGCGACCATGCGCGAGCTTGAGACCAGCGCCAAAAGCTATCGCAGCCTCTATGAGAGCTTCCTGCAGCGCTACATGGGGGCAGTTCAGCAAGAGTCATACCCCCTCACCGAGGCGCGGGTGATTTCGCCCGCATCGCCACCCCAGAACAAAAGCAAGCCCAAGTCGGCTCTCGTCTTGATACTAGGCCTTCTTGGTGGCTTGGCTCTGGGAACAGGACTGGCGCTCCTTCGAGACATCCTGGATCGGGTTTTCCGCACCAGCGCACAGGTTGAGGCGATGCTGCATATGCCTTGCATTTGCCTGGTGCCACTCTTGAAAGATGTTGAACCTAAGCAGTTGCATGAACACGCCGACAATCCATCGAACCAGGGAATGATCGTGCGTCGCTCCGGAGTTTATTGGGCTGCGTCCGAAATGCCGTTATCGCGCTTTGCCGAGTCGATTCGCTCGATCAAGCTGGCCGTCGATCTGAATGTGACAAATTCATCCAACAAGGTCGTCGGCATCACGTCCTCGCTTCCGAATGAGGGCAAATCGACGATCACCGCCGCATTGGCCCAACTCATGGCTCATGCGGGCGCGCGCGTTATCGTCGTCGACTGCGATCTCAGAAACCCCTCGCTGTCACGTAATCTGGCCCCTCACGCAAGCGTCGGCCTTGTCGAGGTGATTTCCGGCAGATGCCCCCTGGATGAGGCAATCTGCAAGGATCCCAATACGAACCTCGCCTTCCTGCCGACGGTCGAGAAACAGCCGCTGTTCCACACCTGCGAGATGCTTTCGGCCACAACCACCAAACAGTTGTTCGATCAACTGCGGGCGACTTACGATTATGTCGTGGTCGATCTTCCGCCGCTGGCCCCGATTGTTGATACGCGAGCGACTGCTCAGCTGATAGACTGCCTCGTTTTGGCGATTGAATGGGGGCGCACCAAGACAGACGTCGTGCAGCACGCTCTCCGTACCGCCCCAAGTCTGAATACCGCCCTCATCGGCGTCGTGCTCAACAAGACGGACATGCAGGCCATCAGGCGCTACGACAGTTATCACAACGATTATTATTGCAATAAGCACTTTGCCCGGTACGGCTACACAGCGTAACCCATGTTATTGGCCTCATTAAATCGGGGGCCAGCGCCCCAATTTCCGGAATTAATTAATTTAGTACAAGCTTGGTGTAGCAAACAGGCAACAAGCTTTGGTTCTCGCTCCGCGACGGCCATGAAGCTCTGGCCTGAATCAGTCTGGAATGCCAAGTTGTTGCCGGTACTGCTAACGTAGGGGACTTGACTCTGTCCGGCACGAAGCCTCGGTGGGCTAAAGCCAGAAACATCAGCTTGGCTCTCGCCGCACTTTCTTGCGGCGGTTGCACAATTGTGCCCGCCACCGGCCCGCAGAGCACAGACATCCGCATGTCCCAGGCAGGCCAAGAAGCGGAAAGCCTTCCCTATGCCCTCGTGAAGCTGACCCCGGAGATTGTTCAGGTTCTGGCTCAATTTACGCCCAAGTTGTCCAACGCATTCGCAAACCGAGCCCCTCCCAAGGCATTCCGCTTCGGGATCGGCGATACCCTCAGTGTGACGATTTTTGAGGCCGCCGCGGGCGGCCTGTTCATCCCCGTCGAAGCGGGTGTGCGCCCGGGCAATTTTATTACAATTCCTAACCAGGCGGTCGATAACAACGGCAATATTTCAGTGCCTTACGCTGGGGCCATTCGCGCGAAAGGCAAGACACCCGTCGAGGTTCAACAGGCGATCGTCTCAGCCCTTAGTAACCGCGCCATCGAGCCTCAGGCGGTGGTGTCGCTTGTTGATCAGCGAACGTCGCTGATCAGCGTGCTGGGCGCCGTTCATTCCGCCGGGCGCTTCCCTGCAAGCGCCTCCGGCGAACGCGTTCTGGATGTCATCACGCGGGCAGGCGGCCCCAGCATGCAAGGTTACGACACATGGGTAACACTTGAACGCGCAGGACACCGCGCGAGCGTCCCATTCGGCGCGCTAGTCTATGAGCCGTCGAACAATATCTATGTTCTTCCGAACGATACGATCTATCTTTACAGCCAGCCGCAGACCTTCGTCGCGTTCGGCGCCGCCGGGACGCAGGGACAATACAAGTTCGATGCATGGCGGATTTCACTCGCAGAAGCCGTCGGAAAACATGGTGGCCTCAGCGATTCGCTTGCCGATCCGAGGTCCGTATTTCTTTATCGCGGCGAAACCCGGGAGGTCGCCGAGCGACTTGGGGTCGATTGCTCAAAATTTCAGGGACCAATTATTCCGATCATTTACAACCTGAACTTGCGGGATCCTTCCGGATACTTTCTGGCTCAGGCATTCGACATTCGGAACAAGGACGTGGTCTACACGTCTAACTCTCCTTTGGTGGAAACGACGAAGTTCCTGTTTTTCCTGAGAACCGTCATGGCTACAGCTAACGACCCGATCATCTACGCAACGAATGCCTACGCGTTGAAAGCGGCAATCAACGGGGCTGCTCCAACAACGATCGTCAATCCCCCGCCCTCAATCGTCATCCCACGCTAAGCACTTCGGATGCGCTACCCGCCCGCCTTGGTGGCTATACATCTCACGTCGTCTCATGTTTGGCGATTTGATTTCCTGACAAGCTGACGGCTTGCCCATTTCAAAGCCTTGAAAGTCGCTCCCGACTACGACTTGTGAGACCTCGATTATCGGCATGCTGGTATTCCGCTAATAATAGCGGTACCGCTGGTGATAACTGTCTTCAGAATACTGATCTCGCTAATCGTGGTCGCCCCGCTGCTCGCGATCGTTAGCTGCCTCTTTCTGGAGGGATTTGTTCTGGCGATCGCCGCCACGGCAATCGCACTGCTGGCCTTGGACCTACACAACGGTGATGCCCACGAGCTCACGACGCTCTTGAAGCCGATAGCCCCGTCTTATTGGTTCCTACCTTTGGATGTTGCTTCAGGTCATTCCGGTTGCAAGCCCCTGGCTGGTTCACCCTGTCTAGATGAGTGCATCGGCAGGTTTGGGAAAGCCGCTTCTCGGCACCGTCAGCCTAGACATCGGCGCTACCCCGCTTTGCGCAGCGTGGCACCGTACTCTCTGATGCTGGCCATTGTAGTGGTGACAATAGCCCAGCGCTCGATCGGCAACGCACAGAAGTCATTCTATTTTTGCTGGCTGCGGCCGCGGCATTGATAGCCGAACGTTTGGTCGGCTTAAGCTACTTCCGCATCATGGTTTCGACCTCATTCCCGAGCGCGCGCAAATGGCGACCATCCCCGTAGGTGCTGGTGCCGGTGCCCGCTGCATCGTAGCCATTCTCATTACCTCGTTCGCAAACGCAGGCCGTTGGGTCTGGTCGCACCGCTTTTCATCGCTGTGGTTTGCGGTTTGGCCCTTGCGCAAAACAAGAGCTGGAGCAGTCCGGATCAAACAACCTCGGGCGTCAGAATCCCTTCGGACATGCAGGAAGCTCAACGGATAGAGGAATTTGTATGGAATTGCTTGCCTTCGCCTCCATTTTGGCAGCGGCACCGCATTCACCTCCTGACCGACCCGGAGGCGAGTCACTTCGCCAGCCAAGAGCATGAAATGCAAGCCAAGCAGGGGCGCTCGCAATGTTCCGACGGGATTTGTGGAAAGAAAGCGCATTCACCCATTCGGATATGTTTGGACGGAGCCGGCGACTGTATCCGCGGCCAACGAGAGCGTCCGCAAAGAAGCCCAAATGGATATCGAAGATGCCCTGCGATATGCGCCACATCGCGGAGACGTCTGGCTGATGCTCGCCGCCGCGATGGCTGACCGGTACAGCTGGCGGGATTACCGACCGAGCTCCTTGCTCAAAATGTCATACTTTACGGCGCCGAGTGACCTCTCTCTGTTTCCGCTCCGGATCAAGGTGTCGCTTCGCGCGAATGCAATACAAGACCTGACATTCAAGACATGATCAGACGCGACATACGCGTGGTCGTCACCAAAATTGCCCGCGCTCAAGCCTGCTCTTGCGACCGCCTACAGATCGAGCTCCGTCGAAGGCAAGGTAACCCTTGTGACCACACGATTTCGGAGATCGACCCGGTCTATTCCGTGGTAATACGCGCCGACTTGCAAAACTGTGCCGCCCTCAAGGGGCGCCTGATGTTCCCATAACTACCGTACCAACCAGCAGGCCGACGTCGTTGTGACTACTGAGTCTGCCTAGCGTGGCTCTCTGGTTCCGATTCGGAGAGAAGGCCAACCTTCTCAAGAACGCTGCGAGCAAAGACCCCGCCCAGATATCCCATCTGAACGGCCACCAAACTCGTCAATGACCACACCCCAGCCTGAATGCCGGACACGGCCGCCGTGGCAGCACACTCGATCAAGACAATGATCGCCAAGCCCAACAACGTTCTGATTCGGAAGAGGGATCCCGTCAAAAACCCGGCCAGAAAATGTATGACGATTAGAACGGACAATGCGCTTAACCTAGATCGAACTGCGATAAGGACAGCCTAAGCGGCCCAGGTTAATAGGGATTTAATCCAACGACAGTCGGTATTTAAATAATATCTTGCCAAATTAAATATCGATGGCATATTTAATTTTATTTAAATACGGCCGGTCCGAGGGCTCAGCGCATGAATTTTGTAAAGCGTGATATAGACGTAACGGATAGCGTTGTTGTTAGAGCACTAACGGGACAGTCAGGTGCGGCACACAAATGGCCAATCAGTTACGATTCTATCGAATTCATTTCCGCTACAGCTGATGTTGCTATCATTTTTTCGGCAAGCACGCTCGCTGGAGTGGCCTATCATATTCAGGCCTACGGCACACCGGGCGATATCGTCCAGTATTTCGGTTCAGCCGCCCTCGTCTCCGCCCTCTTCCTTTCGCTGATGATTAGCCGTCGGATGTACAAGCCAGCAGCATTGCTGGCGCTCCGCAGCCAACTCCGCACCATTTTTCTGGTTTGGGCAGCCGTGTTCTTTCTGCTCGCTGGAACGGCTTTTGCTCTGAAGGTGAGCACCGAGATTTCGCGAGGCGCGAGCTTGCTCTTTGCCGCGCTCGGCCTGACCGCTCTGACCGTCCACCGAATTTTTTGGCGAAGCCTCCTCACTAAAGGTATAACGAACAGGCGTTTTTCCGGCCGCAGGATCGTACTGATCACCGATTACGGCCAGCGCGCGGAAACCAACCTTGCGCAAACGTTGGAGAGCCTCGGCTTTAAGCTTGAACGGC
Source organism: Nitrobacter sp. TKz-YC02 (assembly GCF_049852135.1). Taxonomy (NCBI): domain Bacteria; kingdom Pseudomonadati; phylum Pseudomonadota; class Alphaproteobacteria; order Hyphomicrobiales; family Nitrobacteraceae; genus Nitrobacter; species Nitrobacter sp. TKz-YC02. Next base: position 878,337 of record NZ_CP180728.1, on the reverse strand, counting down.
ATTTCACCCTACCGCCCCCGGAGCGAGGCGGCCGTCATCGCGAAGACATCATTACAACCGCGATCGAATGTGTTCGCGGGTCCGAAGTGGAAGAAATCATTGTGGGCGCCGACCTGAGGCACTGGAAGGAACTGCGCGGCCTAATCGCGAAGCTTCGGATACTGCCGTTCCCGGTCAACGTAATCCCTGTAGGCCCCACCTCGGAGATTTTCAACCAACCCTACCATGAGCTTGGAAATTCCGTCTGTGTTGAGGTCCAGCGCGGGCCGCTGACTCCAATGGAGTACGCGGCGAAGCGATGCATTGATATCGTAGTCGCCGGCGCCGGCCTGTTGGCGCTATCACCATTGCTTGCGGTCGTCGCGGTCACGATCAAACTGCACTCACCAGGCCCCGTTCTTTTCCGGCAACGACGACGCGGATTTAACGGAGGATGCTTTCAGATCTTCAAGTTCCGAACAATGTCTGTACTTGAGGATGGTCCAACGATTGCGCAGGCTCAATGCTCCGACAGCAGAGTTACGCCTTTGGGGAAATGGCTGCGCCGCACTAGCATTGATGAACTACCTCAGTTGCTCAACGTACTGGAAGGCAGCATGTCGCTTGTTGGCCCGCGCCCCCACGCGCTGGCGCACGACACGCAATTTGAGAAGCTTGTTCGAAATTATGCGTTTCGACACCGCGTCAGGCCAGGTCTGACAGGCTGGGCTCAGGTGAAGGGCTGTCGAGGCCCAACGCCGACTGCGAGGGATATCGAGCGGCGTGTCGAGTATGATCTGTGGTACATCGACAATTGGAGCTTCGGACTAGACCTCGCGATCCTTCTTCAAACCACCATTGAAGTCATGAGCTGCCGGAACGCATACTGAGATAACCGAACCGTGAAGGTGGCCACACCCTCGCAAGGCTGCTTGCCCCGCTAGGTGGCGACCGCACGATAGTGTTTGATTTTATTGAAGCGTTCGACCTGGTTGCGCTTGCGATAGAGCCGTTTGCTGAAACGCAGAGCGATGACGCGGTTTGTCGTCGGCGTGACGTGGGCGCGGGCTCCGCGGGCGGCCAGCGTCTGGTGTAGGGCGTTGGAGTCATAGGCCCGGTCGGCCAGCAGCACGTGGCCGCGCCCAACCGTGTCGAGCATATCGTCGGTGCTGCGCCCGTCATGCGCGCCTGGCCTTCGGTGATCTTGAGGACGAGCAGGCCTCAGGTATCCACCAGCGCGTGGATCTTGGTCGTCAGCCCGCGGCGCGAGCGACCCATGCAACGGGACCGCGTTCGTTTTTTTGGCCGTTGGCGGCATGCTGGTGAACCCGGATCGAGTCACCGACGACTGGCGAGTGCCGAGCGATCGACAAACGGGGCACTCTTTTTGCCCACGCGATCTTGGCTAACCTGGATGAAGTCCGATGCAATTGCAGCCTCAGGTGGCAGGGGGCCCTGAGCAAAGTAAGCCTGCGAGACAAGCACTCACTGGATCGTCCGACGGACCCGATGAAAGTTTCAGACGCGCTATCGAAATAAAATGACTGCACACACGCTCTTAGTGCGCCTTGGAGCTTCCGGTAGCGTCAATCTTGAAATCGTTGATCTTGCGACCGGACTTGATGGCGGCAACAAGCCATCGCGGCTGCTTTCCCCTTCCGGACCATGTCTCTAAAGGGCTCGACGGATTGCGATATTTCGGCAGAACCGGTGGATATCTACGCCGGGGTTTGCCCTCGACGACGCCTCGCGTTGCCAGTTCAGTCTCTCGGGCGATCGCGGCCGAGCCGCCGTTGAGGTAGGCCAGACGCTTTTCAAGTTCGCGCTTTTCCGACGCTATTCGTATCGATAGAATCTTGTTGACCCTTGCATGAAGCATCCAAAGGTCATCAATCGACATTGTTTCCAGATCGGTTTTCTTCATCATCCCTGCGCCTAGATTGATTCTCAATAAAATGTAGGTGACAAATAGGTTCCTTTCAATGCGTTCCCAGGCCGCATCAAATCTGGACGCCTCCGTTTTTAAGCCGGAGTTCTGCGACAATTTCCGCCAAGACAATTCGTTCAAATTAACTAACTGGAAATGCTGCGCAATTTTTACCTTTCGTCAGATGGAGCTATTAGTTGCTTACGGTTCGCCCCTATGCGGGCTAGGGAATAAGCAATAAAATTCAAGGTATTCCTTTTCAATCTCCAAATAAATTGACCCGCCACCCCTTTATTCTATATGACAACCTTTGTCTAATACTCACGTAAATCAAGAAATTGCTCAGGGCGATGCTCTTGCACGCGTTCTACTCGATCCGCTCGGAGCGGTTGCTTATGGAGCGGCTGGAATACGACCCTTCTGTTCCGCTGGTTCGTGGGCATCGGCGTCGACGATCCAGCCTGGGACCATTCGGTGTTCTCGAAGAAGGATCAGTATCTGGGCTTCCAGCTCGGTGCTCGCAAAATTGGCGCTGTCGCGCCCTGCTCCCGGCGCGCCGAGCCTCCTGTCATTATCGCTAGCTGGTCAACAGCGCCAAGCCACTTCAAATTATTCGTTGCATTGATTCGCAACGGCGGCTCGATCCAAGGATATCGAGGTCAGACCTCATCGCCACCATAAGGGCTCACCCCCTTAGCGTGTGAGCGCCTGTGCCTACCGCTATCAAATCCCAGGATATTGATGCTGCAGTCCGCTCAGAATCGGACGACAGAGAATGCGTCCGGCTATCTCGGCGGCGCCGTGACATCGGCGGTGAATGGCGCCAACCAACTGACGGAGGCGTGTGGCTGGGAGCAAATCCCTCATCTGCGCCACGTGCTGCTGTCGTACATAAGCTATTACAACGGCACGCGCACCCATTTGTCATTGAACAAGGACGCGTTACCTGATCAGGGGTCGCGATCGAGCCTATGGTGATATTTATCCGCCGAGTTCGGTCGATCGGCATCCGAGACCGCCCGACGTCTCCTCGCTCACCGTGGCAAAATGCGTAGCGCGCCGCGCGTCGACCGAGACCGCCAAGGTTGCAGCCGTCATGAAAATCAGCTCGGCACCAGCCCGATCGTTGGATCGGCCGGTACGGCATCGCGCCGGCAGCAAGCAAGCCCGAGTCATAGATGCTGATGAAGCCCGAGGGTACAACGATCGACGACATCATGACGGCCACGAACTGGCAGCAACATTCGGTGCGCGGATTCTTCGCTGGTATCATCCGAAAGAAGCTCAAGCTGATATTGACGTCTGAAGCCGCTGAAGCCGGCCGGATTTACAAAATAGTGGGCAACGTCCCATCGACCGCTTCGAAGCAGGCTAAGGCTGCGGCCTGATGCCATGACGCGAAGCGCAGGATCACGAAAGCCCGTCAGTCGACGGCTTACAAAGTTGTCAATGCAAGAGGAGATTGCGCATCTGCGCAGTCTCGACCTGATTGGCCTACAGTGTCGCTGGCAGAGTGTGATGGGGCGGCCAGCCCCGGAGCACCTGCCCAAACATCTGCTGTTCGGCATCCTTGCCCACCGCATCCAGGCCGATGCTGTGTGTGCCGAAAACCTCATCCGAGTTGATGATGTGACGGAATCGCCGAATCTGGTGGCATGATCGCGCTGCTCTGTTTCGTTCTGGCCGTCCTGGCCTCGCCATTCAAGTCGAAGTTGCGGCTTGAGGCAGAGAATGCCGCGCTCCGACATCAGGTGATTGTATTGCGGCGGAAGCTGCGTGGCCGCGTCCGGCTCACTAACCAGGATCGTTGGTTCTTCGTCCAGCTGTATCGCCGGTTTCCATCAATCCTGACGGTTATCACGATTGTTCAACCTGAGACCCTCGTGCGTTGGCATCGGGCGGGCTTTCGCTGCTACTGGCGGTGGAAATCGCGGCGGCGGGGTGGTCGCCCGCAAATCGAAGCGGACCTGCGCGCGCTGATCCGGCAGATGAGCATGGAGAATTTGCTTTGGGGTGCGCCGCGCATCCACGGCGAACTACTCAAGCTTGGATTTAGCGTCGCCCAATCAACCGTCGCCAGGTACATGGTGAAACGACGTGGACCGCCCAGTCAGGGGTGGAAGACCTTCTTGCGAAACCACGCTCCGGATATTGCCGCCATGGATTTGTTCGTGGTCCCGACCATTGGCTTCAAACTGCTGTACGGCTTCGTGATTGTACGGATTGATCGCAGAGATCTCGTCTGGATCAACGTCACAGCCAACCCGACGGCGGAGTGGATCGCTCGGCAGATCACCGAGGCTTTCCCTTGGGACGGTGCTCCGGGTTACATGATCCGGGACCGTGATCGCATTTACGGTGCGGTCGTCACACGCCGACTGCGTGCCATGGGCATCCGGGACAAGCCTATTGCACCGGCCTCACCCTGGCAGAATGGCTTTGCCGAACGGCTGATTGGATCGATCCGTCGCGAGTGTCTCAATCACGCGATCATCTGTGGCGAGGCACATTTGCGTCGGGTCCTGAAACCTTACGCTGACTATTACAACCGTTTCAGAACGCATCGGTCTTTCAACAAGGATGCACCGGTCTCTCGCTCGGTGCAGCACACCGGTGTCATTCGTTCACGCGCCATCCTGGGCGGACTTCATCATCGCTACGCCCGTGTTTAAGTTTTCGGTACACACAGGGGTTGGTGATGGAGTGACCCTGCGGCGTCGGGACCGCGAGATGGTTCCACGAAGAAAAGGCCCGCTGGACGGTTAAACAGCGGGCCGAGCGAAGATCAGGGGCAAGACAGGGGAGCTATCAGCGCAATAACTCAATAGACGCCGATCACCATCTGCGGGGCGAAGGCGGCGAAACGAGCGCTCACTGCTACGACGCTGGTCGAAATCAGATGAATGATCGATTGCGCAACGCGCGCAGTCACGAACCACGGCGCCAACCCGTCGGTCACCTCCGTCTTTCTTAGTATGATTGCTAGACAAGCAGGCCTCCGAAGACTGGCAGGCCTTCGATGCAGTTGGTGTGCGCGCGAGCTAGACCCTGCATAAAAGCCGAAAGATTGTTTTGTTGTCCGGGGTGAATCCGTTTGCTGGTATCTTTGTCCTGCGACGACCAAGTAGGTCCGGGTCGTCTCCATGAGCACCAAGAGCGCCAACGTCCAGGCGATGAAGCCGATTTAAAGCAAAGGCTGTGTTGGTCAATTTGATCCCTTTATGCTCCGGCGGGGTTTTTCTATTTATGGGGTGGTATTAGACCATCTAGCCAGTCTTCCTCCTCGGCAAGTGCGAGCCAGGCTTCCTGCATTCGCTCGTACTGGATCTTTGAAGGCAAATCCTTCGCTTCAGCGGCAAGTTTACCGCAGTTGCGAGCGTTCTCTCTGAACTCTTCTGACCTGCTCAACATGCGTTGCTTCGGCGGGGTTTTCTATGTGCGATCTAATACTGGCGGGGAGCGTTAGCCATAGGAGTGTTCACCTGGTGGATGCTGGCATCCGGTAGCGGTCTCGACACGTGCAGGCTACCGAGGCCGTCGCTTGGGTCCCACCCCCGCTCCGGCGGGGTTTTCTAGGCGAGGCTGCCAATTGCCGAATTAGCTGCTTCCGTCAGCACCGGCCGGCCGTTTTCCGTCTTGATCAACCGGAGCTGATCGAGCAAGGCCAGATCATCGCTGGACGGCGCCAGCAGCTTTAGGCGTTCTTCAAAGCCTTGTCGCTGCTCGTCTAGCGGACGTTCCAACGTATTGTCTTTGGAGGCGATGCCACGTATTTCGTCGGCTTCGATGCCGTCGATGTTGCAGTCCTTAAACGTGCATTTGAAAGCGATCTGCTCGGTGTCAGCATCCATTAGCAGCGTGCACTTGACGAAGGTGCACTCGTCGGGAACTGGTCTTTGTACTGAGCAGGTGAGTTGGAAACCATTATAATCTCACAACCTTAGATAGGCTGTAGCGTTCAAGCCACACCCGTTGAGCGAACTGAACGCGTCGTCCCGAGTTGGCGGATGCGAGGATGATTATGCGGCCTGTCCTTATCGCAAATTAAATCCGAGCATATTGGTGATACAGGCCGCCCAGGATTGGAAGGCGAAGAAAACGCCCTGCTCTGGTTTGCGGTAGGGACAACTGATAAGCCAGAGCCTCCCTTCGCAAAAAGCCTGATCAGTCTCAAATTATCTGACGACGGACAATCCTGGCCCAAGCGAAAGACGCGATCGACAAGAACAAGTCGGCGTTGGCAAATTTGCCTGCACGCATTCCTACTGGATCATGTAATCATGTTCACTTTCAAACTCCTAATGTAGTGTTCCGCCGGCGAGGGGATCACCGGCTAGAATCCGATCAGAACAATGACTCCGATGGAGATCATGACAAGCATGACTTTCTGCGGGCTGCCACCTAAACCTTGCCTGCGCGCTGTTCTCGCGAAAATGCCAGCAGGAAACGTAACGTATCGATTTTCGGAAGACGCCATTTCCCGCCGATTTCTGCTCCACTGAATGATTTGCCCAATTCAGTGCGGTAGTTTCGGTAATCCAATATGACCATCGGCAACAGAACTTGACGCAACAGCGAGAAGCGTGCTTGCGCCAAGCGTCGCCGATGCTGCAGGCGAGGGACAAATCGGCTGCGCATGCGGGCGGGAACATCAACTCCGAGCAGACGAAACAATGCAACCAGTTGGGTCTCGAGGGCGTTTCGCGCGAGTTTACTTGGGGTAAGAGCAGCTAACGCGTCCCAGTCGATTCCTTCCGGTGAGATAACCAAGTCTCGCAACTCGATCAGATGGCGTACATCGATATTGCCGATCCAATAATCCGAATCTTGGAACTGATCGTGAATGATCAGGATGAGAGCTTGGTAAGTCGCGGACGGGACATAGGCCCTTCCTCTCCCGATAGGCATCATTTTGAAATGCGGCTTCGTGTCACCCGACGAGCGATAAAAAAATGCAGGGCCGGGAAGCTCCCGATGCAGGTCGACCATTCCGACGTCGCTCGGCCTTTTCAGCTCAATGTACCATTTTTTGGCCGTCGGCGGAGTTAGAAAGTGCTCGACATAACCCAACGCGAACAGAGCATCCAAAGTCGCATCGATCTGATCGGGCAACACCATGACGTCGAGATCCGACATTATTCTCGATCCCCAGCGCATGCGGGCGGTCGTTGCAAACATTGTGGCGCCCTTCAGTAATACAGGCGTCACGCCTCGATCGTTCATTGCCGCCACCAATTCGGTCAGCTGGGCGGCAAAGCGGTCGTTCCTCGCGACATTGCGCTCAAATATCTCCCGAATGTAGAGGTAAACATCCTCGCCAATCTGGTCTTCGAAGCGAGTGGCAAATTCCATCAGAGCGGGAGTTGTCAGGGTCTCGTTAGCCAGACCAAGCAAGGACATCCAGTCCGCGCGTTTCGGAACGCAGCCCCGAAAACACGCACACAGTTGGGTGAAGGAGCGGCTGTTCTCAGCCATCGCAAAGATCAACAATCGCATCCCGGGCTTGAGCCGCATCCGAATATTGTAGTTCGAATGATTGGGCGTCGGCCAGGGTCCGCTTGATTGCGCAGAACCCCTGATGGGTCAGTTTTCCGTCCGGCGAATATGAGCCATTTATTAGTCTGCTCATTGTTTCGAATTGCCCAAGCGGCGAAAGTTTCGCCGCGACATTCGATGCTCGTTTGATGAAGACAATCCAGTCTACCGGCACGCCGCCCTTGCGTGTGGTACGCGGGACGTCCAGATATCGCACGCGTTTGCCATCCGGCCTGCTGTGCACGGCGGATTTGCCGAGATCAGGACGGAACTTTTCGATCATCGCCCATGCGCCTGATTTAATCGTTGCCGCAAACCGAACGCCCGTCGCGCGTCCATCGGGCGCGATCAGGACGATATCGTCTGCGGCATATTCAAATCCCGCTTCCATCAAATGGACCGCAAGCGTGGTCTTGCCCGCACCGGGTTGGCCACTTACGAGCAAGCCTTTCCCACCGGACAGCAGGCAAGCTGCATGGAACGCGATATCGGGCAAACTCTTGAGCATGACTTGCTCGGTGATCAGAGCTTTGAGGGTAGGAGCCAACTCATTGACAGCGCATCGCGCGACCCAAGTTTTGTTGTGATGAATGTGGATCTGGTGATCGATTTCAACGACCTCGAATGTATCTCCGATCTTGTCGATGACGCCGCCGGTTTCCCCAAACAGCGGGATAAGAAGTTGTGTCAGCCGTTCGCTCGAAGTCTGAATGCGGACCGCGAGCTTTCCGACGCTCACGGCAAGGGAGTGGGTTTCGTTCGGTTCCCAATCGACCTCAAGCAACCCCAGCTTGAGCCAGTTTCGTAGCGCCAGCTGCACATGATTTCGTGCCGCAACGCGGTCCATCTCGAATTTGGTTAGGTCTTCGCAGATCGTCTCGGTTGACTTGTGGTCCAACAGGCAGCACCAGATATAGGCGGCCAGGTGGTTAAGCTCATAAATCTTCTGAGTGGACTCGCTGAACAGGATTGGCCGGTCGTCGAGTAGGGAGAATAATGCCCCAGCGACCGGACGTAAAATATGAGAATGCTCCTGCGGGGGGATTTCCTGGAGGCGCCTGCGCGTCATACCCGCTATTCCATTCAGAGAGTGGCAAAAGCGTATCAATGGAACCCAACAAGTTACATTGAACAGCTCCCATCGTGATCGAATAAACTTGCAATCACAATAAAATTAAATAACAATTAATTAAGTCGCAGGGATTAAATAGTTCCGAGGAGCAAGAAAAATGCCTCTTCAGGAGAACGACCCGGCCGTTGGTACCGGAACCACGACTGACAACGATCGTCGCAAATTTCTAGCAAGTTGCGGCAAGTTTGCGGTTGTGACGCCACCGGCCATCACAATGCTTTTGTCTACGTCGCTGAATTCCACAGCCATTGCTAGTTCGGGTGGACGTGGAAACAACGGATACGGAAACGGTGGTGGCGATGGAAGCCCGAATGGCCGAGACGATTCCAACCGCTAAACGGCATTGTCACGTTGTTGAGCTTGCCGGCGCTGATCTGCGGCCATAAGTGTCGATCATGAGCAAACTCAGCTACGCCGGATATCGCTTCCCACCCGTGATTATTCAGCGGGCCGTCTGGCTCTATGCCCGGTTTACCCTCAGCTTCCGGGATGTCGAAGACCTGTTGGCGGAGCGCGGAATCATGGTGTCCTATGAGACGGTACGCCGCTGGGTGAGATACTTCGGACCGACGATCGCAGCTGACCTTCGACGCCGCCGGCCCAAGCCTCATTCGACTTGGCATCTCGATGAGGTGTTTATCAGGATCGATGGCCGGTTGGTCTATCTATGGCGCGCCGTCGATGTCGAAGGCGAAGTCCTCGACGTTGTTGTCCAGAGCAAGCGGGACAAACGGGCGGCACTGAAATTGCTGCGGAAACTGCTCAGGAAAACGGCCTTTGTTCCGGACAAGCTTGTGACCGACGATCTTCGATCCTACGGCGCGGCCGCCCGTGAGCTTGGGCTGTCTCGTCGCCATGAGCGCGGGCGATGGCGCAATAACCGAGCGGAGAACTCGCATCAACCGACCCGACGACGGGAGCGCAAGATGCAGGGGTTCAAGAGTGCGGGATCAGCCCAACGATTTCTGTCCGTCCACGCCGCCACCTACAACACCTTCAACGTCCAGCGTCACCTCATCTCAGCGAAGACGCACCGGGCATTCCGAGCCTCGGCCATGCAGACGTGGCGAGAGGTGACTGCTGCGGCGTGATCGCGATTGAATGCTGGATTTGTCGCACCTATCATCCGCTAACGTGACAAAGCCGGCGCAATGTATTCGCCGTCTTCCCGCTCGCCGGTTGCCACGACATCGTGTTGTCGGACAAGTGTTCAGAAATCGGTTGTCTTTCGCTTCCGGACGCTGAAATCGTCAGCGTGGCGAGGTTCTGGAATGGTAGACGCACTTTTTCGCGCGGCGGGATCATGGTGGCGAAAATTTTCGACGTAGCACCAGGCCGTCCCAAAAGCCTTGCCTGAACTATAAACTCAAAGTTGACTGAATCCGTATTGGATGCCGCAATGCTTCTGGCCCATGTGATGCAGGTGGCGTTCTCGGTGAAGCACATCGCAGCCCAACCGTGCTGTAACGGCCGGGGAGACGGGATTGGCCAATCATACTGTTTGGCGAAGGGACGGCTGTAAAATGGATGATCGCTCTCATAAAAAGCCGTGGCGAAAGCCAAAGCGTCCTCGCCGCTGATGCGAGGAAGCGGTACATCCGATAGTGCATGCCAACGCTGCATTAGTTCGTGCGCAGCCGGCCGATAGAAGTTACGACCTTCCTTGAAGGGATGCGTGTTGTGGTAGAGAGCGTGCGCCGGCGCGGCCACGATCACGGCAATGACTGCAAAGCCGAGCACAGCTGCCGTCAGATTTATCGTGTGTAGTCGCTCAAGTTCGAAGCTGGCGCCACAAACGATCAGGACCGCCACCAGAAACAACCCCTGCAGCGCCCACAACGACGGCATGTCGGTCCCGACGGCGACGGCCGTTATCGCGGGAAATGCAACGTCCCCACCAATACCCAGAACAACAGCAATAGACCTGAGTTCATATCCCGGAAATCGGTCAGGAATTCCTTCAGCCGCGGGCCGGCCATCAGGACCCAGGCCAGAGTCGGAAGCGCGAGCGCAGCGGCGAGCCCGAGCAGGAACATGAAGGCGTGCCCGATCGAGCGCTCACCATCGCTGCTATCGAGGCGCGCGTTCCCACACTCGTCGAAGCCCGCATGCTCGTCGAAAGCTTCCAGACCATGGTGCGCAAGAAGCTCGTCGCTGATCTCGATCCATGGATCGCCACCGCCAGCTTGAGCCTGATCGGCTCTTTTGCGAGTGGCATCATCAGGGACAAGGCCGCCGTCCGTGCTGCCATCTCCGAGCCTTGGTCCAATGGCCAGACAGAAGGGCAGATCACGAAACTAAAGCTCGTAAAACGCCAGATGTATGGGCGGGCGAAAATCGACCTCCTGCAAGCTCGGCTGATAGGCGCGACCTAGTTGCGGTAAGCCGTCATCGAAGTTGCGTCAGAGCCCTTATTCCACGCCGAAACACAGAATCCGGCAGCGGGCTTTTTGCACCGGGATTAAAGCAGCTGCCCCTTCGCCATGGGCCCAATCATCATGCTTTCCCAGAGTGTGGCGCGCGCGCTACAGCCTATCCAGGGTTGAATTAGTAGAACGAGTCTCAAAGCTGGGCGTTGCCTAGTATGAAGACCGGTTCTCAGATGTATCAAGTCGTCGAAGAGCGCGTGGTTTGGAACACGGTCTTTACCGCTGAGACCTTTGATTTTCGCGGCCGGCTGAATTTCAGTCGGTTCGACGAGTGTACCTTCGTCAAGTGCACTCTTTTGATGGATGCCGATACAGAGCAGCTTGCCTTCACAAACTGCACTTTTCAGGACTGCAACATTGACGGCATCGAAGCCGACGAGGCGCGTGGCATCGCTTCCAAAGACAACACGTTTGAGCGTCCGCTGGACGAACAACGACAAGACTTTGAAGAGCGTCTAAGTGCCGCTCTCAGCCAGCGGCCAACGAGTCGGCCTAGCTGATGTCCGACAACTCCGAGCAGAGCGAAGGTTTTGAATGGGCGGTACCGAACATCCATTGGATCCCAGAGAAGCCTTGGCGGATATTCAAACGTTGGTCCGCGTCACGTTGTGCAGCGACGACCTGAACGCAGTGCGGCGTGACCTGGAGATGATCCTAACGATTGTAGAAATGGTGCGGCCGCCTAAGGAACGGTCATGACCGTCGCTGGAGTGAGTGATGATGTTGAGTAAATCGGAAGCGTACAGAGAGAACGCTCGCAATTGCGGGGAGCTTGCGGCCGAGGCAAAGGACTTGCCTTCGAAGAACCGCTACAGACGCATGCAGGATGCATGGCTGGCGCTTGCAGAAGAGCAAGACTGGTTAGATGGTCAGTTGCCCATAACAAATTGAAGCACGACGACTGATTATCAACGGGCCCATGCAATTCAAACATGCCGCTACTTTTCACCAAGCCATCATCACGCCGGCCCGGCCTCCGATCTACCTTTCTTGAAGCGCGACGCCTCCTGAGACAACCACGTTATCGTTGACCCTTAGAAACTGGGAGATCCCGAGGGCGGTTTGGCCGCCAAAAGCGCCCACATTCAAGGCGACCGCTAACTTCTTGTCTGACGGCAGACTGCTTCCTGTGAGCGCCATCGCCATCGCCACCCCTCCGGCGGTATTATCGATGCGCTGATCAAGCCGCGTGATCTGGGAACTGATACCGGTTGCCATGCCGTTGAGCTGACCGACGTTGACGGCATCGGTTGGGCTGATGCCGGCCTCGACATTCGTGATCCGGCGCTCATTTCCGCCAGACCCAACGGATACTGTGTTGGCCGCTGTGTTCACAGAACCTGATCCGATTGCGACGGAATTTGGCGCCGTCGCAGTTGCCCCGGGACCAAGCGCCGAACTGTTTTCGCCGGTCGCGACTGCGTTGTCACCGAATGCCGCCCCGCCGTTCGACGCTCTCGCATTGACGCCCACCGCCACCGAGCCGGTGGCAACGGCATTCGAACCAATTGCGATGGCATTTCGGCCCGTGGCCTGTGACGTCGCTCCGATCGCAATGGCACCGTCCTGACTGGCAGTCGAATTGGTGCCCATGGCAATCGCGTCAATTCCGGAAGAAGTGGTATTGGCTCCGATGGCTATGGCATTTTGGCCCGACGCACTCGCAGCGTTGCCTGTGCCGTTGACGCGAACATAGCGCTGAGCCTGAGACAGGTTGTTGATCACGTTGTTGATTGTCGTGGCGTGGGAGGTCAATTCGGTGTCGATCGCGCCGACGGCGTTGGCAACCGTTGAATAGGTCTGGCCTTGGACCGTCAGTTGGGGATTCGTGACATTACCAGCGGCATCGACGCTTGCGCCACCGCCAACAGCATTTGCTAATCCCGTTGCAGCATTCGTCGCATAGCTCGCGGCTGCGGCAACGGCAGAGTTCGTTGCGTGAAGCTGGCTTCCGTTGACCGCATCACTGCTGGTTGCAGAGACCGATCCATTTGCGACGCCGGTCAGTTGGCGGTCGCCAATCATGCCCCTGAGGTTGACTGTGGTGCCGTCGGTCGATGTGCCGACATGGATGACGCGGGTTGATGGATCCTGGGTCACCAGGGAGGCCCCTCCACCGCCTCCGCCGGAAGCTTGGAGAGCGCTGATATTGTTGCTGTTGGCCTGAACCCGATTGCTGAGAGCGTTGAGCGCGCCATCCACATTGTTGTAGCTGCTTCCGAGGACCATGAATGAAGGAGCGGTGAAAACGCCGTTGGCATCGATTGAGGCTCCACCACCAAACACCGCGGCTAAACGCTGATTGAGCGTCGTCGAGTTCACATTTAGGAAGTCGATCGCAAGGGTGTGGTTTCCGATTGTCGACGTGTTGGCCGCAACGGCGTTGTTGGTCGCAAACAGCTGGTTACCCGTCACGGCGTCGGTACTGAGCGAAGCGACGGCGCCATCGGTCAATCCCGTCAGCTTTCGGGTTCCGGCAGTTCCGGTGATATCGACAAGAGTGCCGTCGGTCAGTTTGCCAACGGCGATCTGCCGGGTGGCAAGATCCTGAGTGACCAGGCCGATGCCGCCGGAATTGATCTGCGTCGATAAGTTTGTAATGGCGACGTCGGTGTTCGTAAGTTTAGCATCGACGGCACCAAATGCGCCGCCTACGCTAGTATATGGAGCACCCTGGATGGAATAGGTCGGCAGTGTTACTAGGTTGTTTGCGTCGAGGCTGGAGCCCCCGCCGAAGATCGCGGCAAGCCGCTGGTTTAAGGCGAGCGCGTTGTTATCCAGCGTAGTGATAGAACCTGCTACATTAGTAATCGAACTGTTTGTCGAAAAGAGCTGAGCGCCATTGATGGCGTCGGTGCTGGTTGAAGAGACAGTCCCAGCCGAGATATTCACGAGCTTTCGTTCGTTCCCTGCGCTGCCGAACGATACGGTATTGGCGACAGTGGCGACTGCGCCGTTGCCGATCGCAACCGATCCGCTCGCTGAGGCATGGGCCATATAGCCCACCGCCACAGCGTTGACATCCGCAACGCTATTCGCGCCAACTGCCAGCGCGTTGGCCTTGGAACTGCTCGAGCCGCCAAACGCCGCGCTGTTCTCGCCGCTGTATTGGGCATTAGGTCCGCAAGCGATGGAGTTGGTGATCCCACCCAAAAGCGGCGGCAGAATGCAGGCAAGCTGTGCATGCGCTGTTGGCGCGGCCAGAAGCAGGCTGACCAATAGAAGCGCCTTAAACGCCCTGAGTTGCCACATATCGCTGCCACACGGTAGGTAGCATCTAAGTGCGACGGGCATGGTTAAGGGGCGGTTAAGGCGAAGGAAAAAGGCCACGTTACCGCGGTAAAGCGCAACCGGGAGCCCCCCGACTGGGTGGACTCGTAAATGGGCGAGGAAGCGCCAGGATGGTCGTCAGCTTTCGAAGGCAACGCCAACGAGATCTCCGTCGCGCCAAATTAGTCGGCATCGGCGCGATGTACGAAATTTATCAAAGGAAAGTTCGAAGACCGGCGGCACGAAATCGAGTCCGCCCAGCTGAATGCTCGCACCGTCATTCGTGACATTGCAGACACAGCAGGAGTAAGCAGCAGCATTTCGCTCAAAATATACTACTGCCCCATGGTTGATAACGGTCCGCTGCTTGGCGCGGCGCTCCCTTACCTCACTATGCGGTGTTAGAATCGGTGCCATGGGCAACATCTATCGATGCCACACGTTAAACTTGAATCAAAAATCTCTATCGAATTTGATCTACTCGCGCAAAGTGGCGCTTGCTCATCGACGCCCTCCCCCAAAACTCGCTGAAGGCAGGCGGACGACCGCCCTAATCCGAAGCTCGCAAGCTTAGCGGGCGCCCTCAGCGAGGTGACAGCGCTTTGAATCAGACACGAACCACCTCCTTTCGTTGTTGATGATTGATGATGCGCGGGGGTTAGTGAAGTTTCCCGAGAGATCCAGCCCAGTGGTCAGCAGGCTCTCCTATCGCATCACGAACGGCGTGATATCCATGTTCCTGACGCCAGCGTCGCCGCTTACCATTTCGTCCTGCGCCGGCCTGTAACCCTGCAGGCGTGGCTGTCGCGCCCTCGGGTGCCACTCATCGGCTAGTTCGCTCAAAGCTTCTCCGTCTGATCGGAACGACGACTGAGGGTTCGGACCAATACAGCGAGCCCGGTGGCACTTCCGTGAACTCACAGATCGAAGGGTCCAGACATTCGTCGATCAGCATGACAAGTTCGACAATATCCCAGGCAAAGAAAATGCCGACGACGTCTCGGCTGCCAATAATTCGGACAAAATAGCAATTCACCCGGACACCTCGTGTGCCGGGTATTACTCAACGGCGGTCGGGAATCTCCGAAAAATCGTCGGAGCCGTTATCGTGCCGCTTTTGGTGCCGCGTTCACCAAGCACTGCGAACGACGCCAGCGGTCGCAGTCGGTGTGGTGGATCGGGTTGCAATCCAGAAGAATCAGAAGACTTTCGAGCAGTACTGCGCCCGCGGAGCAATCTGCGCCTTTCCGCCAGTGAGCATAAAGGCGAGCGGGCGACATGAGCGTCGGTCAGCGCGTGGAAAACGTTGGTCCATACACCCTTTGATTGATTACAGAGTGTATTCCTCGACCCGTGGTTGGACGGATGCATCGACCCAGCGGCCGCGACTTCCGCACTTGCTTGACGGCGGTCGGCAGGTGGAGTTCAAACTGCATGTCCTTCAGCACCCCAGAACTGACCGCGATTTATCCCGATCCCTTCGGAGGACGTGAATCACAACACACCGATCACGCCAACGCTTTTATGGTCCTGATCTGGGACGAAACAGCGCAATCTCACACGTCACCAACTAATGTCATTCGCTCCAGTTAGGCATACCTGATGGATCCACCACCCTTCCTTATCTTCTCCTCAAGCTCTCTTTCCGCCTCGTCGGTCAGCTCTTGCATAGTCTTGCCGAGCGTCTTCATTGGGTCGTCCTTCGGTTCTCCCGCAGGGGGGAACTCGGTGTGGCTATCACTCATGTTGGGGCTATCACTCATGTTCATCTCCATTTCGCTGGGAGGGGTTACGACAACCAGCGCGCTTGGAGCACGTTCCGACGGAACAGTGGTTCCTTCGTCACAGTTCGTTTACGCGGCGATGCAGACGACGGCTGCAGGAAAATTGGTTGCGAGACGATCATATCGTGGTGATGCGACGGAAGTCCTTCAGGCGACAGAACATGCGCTCGATGGCGTTACGGCTTTGATAGAGGACGGGCGAGAAACAATTCTTCCAGCTTCAGCACCTGGATGATGCCGTTGATGACCCGCCGATCATCGACCCGTGGCTTGCCGCGCGTACCGTTGGGCAGAAGCGGCTTGAGCAAAGCGAACTGATCCTTCGTTAGCCAAAAGCAATCGCGACTCAGCGCCGAAATCATTTTATGGGTCCGACCCTAGCCGTCGCCATGAGCAGATCGAAATGGTTGGTGAAGTGGCCGACGCGCGAGCGGCCCAAATCGTCGGCGTCCGTGAAGGTGAAGCTCTTCATCTCAAGCAGGATGCGCTCGTCCTGGATGAGCAGGTGACCGTCTTCCACCGCCGTGCGCAGGTCGTTGAGGATGGAGTATTTCGTCGCGCCGTTTGTCTCCCAGCCGAGCTCGCCGCTTCCCAAAGGCTGGTCGCTGAGCCGGTCGAGCGGCACCTGGCGGTATATGAGGTTCGCGTCATATATCATCTTCAGCGTCGTGAGGCACGAGCCGCCGCTCCCGCTGTTCTTCTCGGGAGCGATGAGGCAGGAACCGAACAAGTCGGCCTGCCGTTTGAGCTCGTAGGCGAACTGGTCCGCCGGAATGAGGTTGTTCGCGTAGGACCCGACCTGCCGCGCGGGCAGCATCGAGAAGTCTATGAGGACCGACGCGCTATGGTCGTTGCCGTTGCCTTTGCCTGTATCAGCCCCGACCGCGTAGCGATGCGCGGGGTTGTATTCCTGCCAAAGGAGAAGGCCCGCTTTCTCGCCCGCCGCCTCCTTGCACTGCGCGATAAGGCGCTCAATCGTCGCGCGATCGAAGAACGGGGAACCGGCCGCGACTGGATCGAAGAGCATTTCCACCTCGTAGACGCGCCGGCCTCCGGCGTTCAGCTCGCGCCGCTTGCTTTCAAGCGATATCTTGCGTTTGCCCGGGTCCGCGATATCGTTATTGAAAACTGCAGCGTCAGCATCGGTTTTGACGTATTTGTCGGGCCAGGCCGGCTCTCCCTGGCGGTTGACGATTGGGATGAAGCGCGCCCGTCCTCCCGATCCGTCTACGGCTTTGCGCACGTAGCCCATGACTCCCGCTTCGAGTATGAAATTTCCGAGAGTAAGCGACACGCCGTGCCCGGCCATGCCGCCTTTTGCCTCGTCGAGAAGCCTGATGATCTTCTCGGTAATAGCTGGACTGTCCGCCGTGACGGCGTTTTCAAGGTCGTCCCTCAGGATAAAGTCAGGGCGATGCTGCTGGTAGAGGCGCCCGCGCATCGGCGTCATGGCCGTATGGGCCTCAACGCGGATGCGGTTGTTCGTTACGAAGTTCGACACCCGCTTGAGCGTGGCCTCGTCCTTTGTTCGCGCCTGGTTGTAGAGCTGCCCGAAGTCGGCGATTAGCAGCTCGTTGGTCTGGAGCTCGGTCACCACGTCGAACAGGATGCTCTCGGCGCTCTGCTTGTCGTAGCAGTCGACGTTGACATAGAGCCGCTCGCCCCAGTGCGACACGTCCTCGCCCTGTTTCCGAAGCGCGTCGATGACCTGCTTGCGGGCGATGAGGCGATCTGCACTCCGCACGCCAACCGCACATCCCGCTCGTCCCGAAGAGGGTCGAGCAGCAGGATATCCAGGCTCTGCATCGCGCTCGCCAGCGCATGGTCAATCATCGCACTACCGTGGTCAGCCAGATCCGCGGTCTTCTGCTCGACCGCGGACTTGCCATGGCAAAGTCAATTACGCGTGCCAGGCGGTTGATTCCAGAGTTTCTGTCCGACTTGAAGAATGACCTGACGCCAATGGCGCGCGAAGCGATTGCCGAACTCTATGATCTTATGCGCGATCTGGACCGCCGCATCGGGCTATTCGATCAGAAAATCGATCGGGTCTTCCACAGCAGCGAGCCTTGTCAGAGGATTGCCAAGATCGCCGCCCGCGCGGCAATTGCCCTTCGCCATGGGCCCAATCATCACGCTTTCCCTGAGTGTGGCGTGAGCGCTACAGCCTACCCAAGGTTGAATTAGTAGAATGAGTCTTAAAGCTGGGCGTTGCCCAGTATGAAGACCGGTTCTCAGATGGCTCAAATCAACGAAGAGCGCGTGGTTTGGAACACGGTCTTTACCGCTAAGACCTTTGATTTTCGCGGCCGGCTGAATTTCTGTCGGTTCGACGAGTGTACCTTCGTCAAGTGCACACTTCTGATAGATCCCGATACAGAGCAGATCGCCTTCACAAACTGCACGTTCCAGGACTGCAACGTAGACGGCATCGAAGCCGACGAAGCGCGTGGCATTGCTTCAAGAAGCAACACGTTTGAGCGTCCGCTGGACGAACAACGACAAGACTTTGAAGAGCGTCTAAATGCCGCTCTCAGCCAGCGGCCAACGAGTCGGCCTAGCTGATGTCCGACAAACTCTAAGCAGAGCGAAGGTTTTGAATGGGCGGTACCGAACATCCATTGGATCCCAGAGAAGCCTTGGCGGATATCCAAATGTTGGTCCGCGTCACGTTGTGCAGCGACGACCTGAACGCAGTGCGGCGTGACCTGGAGATGATCCTAACGATTGTAGAAATGGTGCGGCCGCCTAAGGAACGGTCATGACCGTCGCTGGAGTGAGTGATGATGTTGAGTAAATCGGAAGCGTACAGAGAGAACGCTCGCAATTGCGGGGAGCTTGCGGCCGAGGCAAAGGACTTGCCTTCGAAGAACCGCTACAGACGCATGCAGGATGCATGGCTGGCGCTTGCAGAAGAGCAAGACTGGTTAGATGGTCAGTTGCCCATAACAAATTGAAGCACGACGACTGATTATCAACGGGCCCATGCAATTCAAACATGCCGCTACTTTTCACCAAGCCATCATCACGCCGGCCCGGCCTCCGATCTACCTTTCTTGAAGCGCGACGCCTCCTGAGACAACCACGTTATCGTTGACCCTTAGAAACTGGGAGATCCCGAGGGCGGTCTGGCCGCCAGTGGCGCGCCGGCGCGGGATGCAAAAGGCGATGGTCCAGTTGCACGCAAGCTCGCAGTCATACTTCACCGGATGTGGAGGGATGATACCGACTTCCGCTGGTGTGCAGCTACAACCTAATCACAGAGGAAAACGACAACCGATTCAACTTCCTCCATGCTGGAGGAGGCGTCCCGCGAGGACGACGGGATTGGGTGAGACCGAGGAAACTCGTGCGGCGCGCTTACGACCGCGCGGCTTAGATGGCTCCGCCCTTTCCCTCTGATCCCATCATGAGGCTGCAAAATGCTGACCTCGGAGAGAAGCAAGAGCCTCGCAGGATGATCTCTGACATCGTGGGCGTGTCAAAAGGAGCTTGCATCATACGCCCCGAATAGAGAAGAAGTTTCCCGAGGCAGCCTCTTTCAGAATCAGCTTCTCCAGCGTCAGGTGTAAGGCCGTGTTCGTCAGCACCGTTCCGTCTTTGATGGTCAAGAGGACGAATAATCCGGGCGGTCTGCTGATTGATGTCTTTAATGGACTACGGCAGACTCTGGCCGATACCCGAGTTCGGCCATAGCCGCGGTCAGGGAGAGACCTTCCGCCATCAGGTTGATGACTTCTCGCCCCATGCTCTGGTTGTAGGTACTCGGACGGCCGCCTTCAGACATCACTACGCCTTGATCGTCTCTCGCAGCACGTCAATCGCTTGCTGCTGCTCCGGTGTCCTCGGAGTGTCATCGATGACCTCGAACGGCAGCACGACAAAATCGTCCGGCTTGCCCGGCACGCCTTGAACGCGGCGAACCACGGACTCCACAAACGGATCGGCCGTTGGCGCCGGAACATCGACCGTGAAGCGATGCGCGAGTTTCGCTTGGCGAAAGGCTTCGACCGCCTGAACAAAGTTCTCGGCCGAACCGATCTGGCTAAGTGAGACTTGGATCATCAATCAATCCTCCGGCAACTCAGCTCGCTTTTGCTCGAAAACAGCTCGGTTGATCGCCATGAACCCCTGTTCAATGCAGGATCGTCCAATATCCAGCCAACGCTTATCCGTCTCTGGCGAGGACTCATATCGATCAAGCAATCTGAGGATGCGTTCCTCGATTTTCCGATGATCCTTGACCCGTAAGATTCCGAGCTTTTCTCGATCCTTGCAAGGTTTGGTCTTGGTTACGCGCTTTGACATCGGCCACCCTTTGAACGGAATAAATACTCTATTCCGCCAAAGCTTGACGAAAGATCGGCAGACACGACTTGTAAGGGTGACGGTACTGTCTGGCCTGATCGGAGCGACGACCCGTTCATACCGCCTCACGCAAGAAACCCAGCCTCAGATCGTAGTGCTCAGATGGGCCGCAGTTCTACCTTTCGTGCTAGTATTGCCTCTCCATCCTGTCCGGAGGACAGAACCATGGCCAAACGTGAACAGCGCGGAAATCGCGAAGCTAAGAAACCGAAGAAAGAAAAACCGAAAGTGATCACGGCGGCCCCAAGCATGAAGGGCCTTGTTCAAACCGAAGCGGCAAAGTCACGCAAGAAGTAACCCGTGATCTCTACGCAGAGTCAGGCGCCAGCTTGATACGGCCTGGACCTTTATTGCATCAAAAAACCGCCCGCGGATTTCTCCGGAGCGGCGGACGCAATTATTACGCAAGCACACCGCTATCAGAGGTCTGTCAGACAGTCAATCTCAGGCCACGAAGTGCGGAGGTGTGACGCGTGACGCGTTGTGACGTGTTTTTCCAACTTGCGTTGTGGCGGCATTTCCAGCTTGCCCCTCTATCGGCATTGATAGCCGCACCATCCATCACCCGCGCTCTGAAAATATTTTGCGCGAGATGCACAGAAATTTTTCTCTGGGAAGACGAGCCGGGATTACGGCCGGTCAAATTCTGCGGCTGGTTCGCCTAGCCCCATCTTGACGTCGGATCAAATCGTATATACAAAATACATATGCAAATCCTCCCAAACGCCTCGCCAACATTTCCAAGCACGGCTTGGACTTCGCGAGCCTGTCTTCGCTGACGCGATGGTCCTTTCCGGAAAGGCTGGGCGCTACCGCGCCATTGGCAAGGACCGGAACGGTGTGATCTGCGTGGTGTTTGCGACGCTCGGCCGGGAAGGTATTTCGGTGATCTCGATGCGCCCAGCCTCAAAGGAAGAAAGGATACTGTACAATGAAATCAGCAAAAAATAAGCGCACGAAGCCCGGCTTTACGAAGGCTGATCTGGCTGCGGTCTCCGACAATCCGGAATGGACCAAGGAGGACTTTGCCAAGGCGAAGACGTTCAGCGGGACGTTCCCCGATCTCGCCAAGACGATCCGCCGGCGAGGGCCGCAGAAAACTCCGACAAAGCAGCCGGTGTCGCTACGGCTAAGCCCGGATGTCATCGAGCACTATAAGGCGAAGGGACCTGGCTGGCAGTCTCAGATCGACGATGACCTGCGGAAGATTGCGAACCGAGCGAAGAAGCGTAAGGCGAGCTAAGCGGATTCAGCGATGAATGCGGAACGGTCTTCGGCCACCTGCGTTTTCCTAAGGTGTGTCAACAATGTCTGAACGCGCTTTGGAGAACGATCATGCAAAATAATCTGATTCCCGCCGCCGCTTTGGCCATGATCGGATTCACTGTTCCCGCGTCGGCAGCCGACATCGGCTACGTTCAGGAACCGGTGGCCGAGATCCACACCCAGGCTGGACCGCTGCCGCTTCAGGCGGCAGTCGATATCGCCAACGGAATCGGGCTGGTTTCCGTGTCAAACACGAACAAATGGGGCAACGAGTGGCAGGTCGAGGGCTATGACGTCGCCGGAAGCTATATGGAAGTCGATGTGGATGCGCGCACCGGCGCGATCGTAAACGTCAATAGGTGACGTCGGTCGTAGGCGCCCAAGCCAAGCCGACGAGACGGCCGATACCGATCGATGAGCAAGGTCGAAAGAGCTGTAGCTTCCGGAATAGAAAACCCCGCCGAAGCAACGCATGTTGAGCAGGTCAGAAGAGTTCAGAGAGAACGCCCGCAACTGCGGTAAACTTGCCGCTGAAGCGAAGGATTTGCCTTCAAAGATCCAATACGAGCGAATGCAGGAAGCCTGGCTCGCACTTGCCGAGGAGGAAGACTGGCTAGATGGTCTAATACCACCCCATAAATAGAAAACCCCGCCGGAGCGGGGTCCTTTCTTTGTTTAGTTCAGCTTCTTTGGCTTGTTTGTCAATCGGCTTCCAAATTTTTGACCCCTTTGATCGGCGTGTTTTGACGGAAGCGCTCGCCTGGTCGGAGCTTGCGGAGACGTGGCGAGCGCGGGCTGTGTGATCGTCGTCGCGGCTTTTGAATCTCCAGCTGTCGTTGCCGGTCTCGACGATGTCACAGTGATGGGTCAGGCGGTCGAGCAGCGCGGTTGTCATCTTGGCGTCGCCGAACACGTTTGGCCATTCGCCGAAGGCGAGATTGGTGGTGACGACGATGGACGTGCGCTCGTAGAGCCTGCTGACGAGGTGGAACAGGAGCTGGCCGCCGGATTGAGCGAACGGCAGGTAGCCGAGTTCGTCGAGGACGATGAAGTCCATCCTGGTCAAATGCTCGGCGATACGACCTTGTCGCCCGTTGCGGGTCTCGATCTCGAGGCGATTGACGAGGTCGACCACGTTGTAGAAGCGACCGCGGGCGCCGGAGCGGATGCAGCTTCTGGCGATTGCGATGGCCAGATGGGTCTTTCCGGTGCCGATACCGCCGACCAGGACGGCGTTGTGTTGCTGGGCGATGAAGCCGCCGCCGGCGAGGTCATTGACGAGCGTCCGGTTGTCCGCTTAACACAAACTGGGACAGACCTGTTTGCGATGAACTGTAACTCCAGCGGACCTTTTTGTTGCTAATCCGTGCTAAGCAGCCGCTTTGAATTCGATCTCAACGCTGGGCGACTCGCGCCGGGATTCAACCCAACACGTACGCCCGCAGGCGGCGATCGATAGAGGAATGCTCTAGCTGTCCGGCGGCTTCCTCTCGCGGTTGAGCGAAGACTTCCAGCGCAAACACGGCCCTTGCCGATCCGCATCGGGCCGCCATCCGATCAGTCAAGTCTCTTGCAGTCCGAGGCACGGCGTTCTCGCGCCAGCAATAGGAGTCTTAGGTTGAACGTGATTTGAATGGTTCAGGACCGCTGCCTAACGCTCAGGCATCTGGGACGGATCAGGCATCTCTCCGCCGCGCAATTCCCGCTCGGCCTGATGCGCCAACTCCTCGTCCTTTCCTGAGGGAAAGCCCGCTTGCTGCCATAGCTCGTAGGCGCGGCGCTCGATCTGCTCTTGCGTTGGCTCGCTGGCGCCAACGCGCGTCCCCGCGGTAGGCCTTGAGGTCGAGGGTGTCGGGGCCGTGGTCGGGCACGGTCCCCGCGAATAGCTCGCGATGAAGCGGGCCAATTCCGCTTAAGCAGCTCTCCATGAGGCTTACCCATCGGGACGCCTCCGTAGTGCGTGCTCGGCGAGCGTGTTCCAGTCGGAGGCGAGCTTCAGCCATGCCTCTTTGTCGATCGCGAGCCTCGCCTTCCGGGCGCGAGTCTGGCACTCGTCTGCCGTCGCGCGGTATCGTTCGACGTTCGGCTCGGACATCCATATGGGCTTGTCCAGGGCGCCCATCGGGTCACCGCATTTCGGAGACGGTTGGAGGGCTTTCGACGTTTTGCAGGCCGGCATAGGCGCCGGTTCGGTGAAGCTCTCGCAATTCTCTCGCCAATTGGCGAAGGTCATTTCTCGCTGCGCCGACGGGAAGCTTGCGCGCCCGGCGAAGCGCATCAGCAGCATGTAGAATAATCGGGGGCTTGGACGTGCCCCTCATCTCGGCCGCGCTAACTCGTTCCTGAAATGTCATAGCGTTCCATCTCGTGCTGTCTTGTCGCTGCTTCAGATACGCAGTTTCCAGTAGGAGGAAAGGCGGGAGCGTATCCGCTGTCGAAGTTCGATGGTGACGATAAAATTATGACCCTGAAAATTGGGAGGAGCGAGTCGTTTATTTTTGATTTTCGCCGGAACAAATCGCTTCTTTGCGCAGTCGCAAATCCTCTTATTTCAGCCCCTTGAAGGGATATTGTCCCGTTGTGGAGACTACGCCGGAGTCTCTGCTTTGATATTGTTCAACGACGCTCAAATTCTGGTCTTGTGATCTACAGGGATGAGCTCCACCATCGAGCGGATGGCAGCCGCCTATTTGTGGTCGCGTGAGACGTAGCTCCATGTCTAAGCAACTTACCTTCGTGGATCGCCTTACCGCCTGGGCCGATGAGGTTCGGGAGCAGGCAGCGACGATGGCGCCAGGACCTGAGCAAGACGCGCTTCTCAAGAAAATCATGCAAGCCGACCAAGCGACAGAACTTTACAACTGGATCAGCTCGCCGGAGCTTCAACCGCCGAAGTGATGGTCACGGGGACGTCGTTTCACGTCTCCCCGCCGACGCTTGATCTCAGCCCGACCGACGGCACAGTCGGCGGCGACCTCGAGGGTTGATATCGGAGGTCCGTCGCTGCGCACCGCGCATCCGGCCATGTCAGCCTCGGTTGGTCCGGATGGACCGCAGCCGGTCAGCAGAAACAGGGCAATAAGCGCAAAAGCTCTCATAGGGATTCCGATCCGGCGCGAGATGTGATAGGGTGATTTGCTTGCTGCGGCGTGGAAGGACACGCGCCCATGGCGCTAGCTAGGCCGTTGGGAAAGTGACAATAGGTAGGGCCACCCTCGTGCGAGGGAAGCACCAGATGCAAATGAGTCCGCGCGGATAGCTTTGCGTCAGTCAGCCGGTATCAAGCCCGGCCAGCAAGCAACCTCACTTCAAGCACCGCCGCGCCTTCTCGATTTGAGAGTTAGAAGCCCCAGCTTCCCGAGCCATCTCCTCGGCCTTCGCCTCTCCGATCCACGCCACTACAACCCGCACATCGTCACAGGTCGGAGTGACAACCCTTCCAGCTCCTTCGGCCATGAGGCGTTGAAGGCTTGGCGGCATAGGCCCAGCGTCTTTCAAAATCGGAAGACACTCACCGCGTTCATACTGATGCCAAGTGCAGGTCTATCGCTCGGCATGCCCCTGCCGCTGATTATCGCCGTGGCATCTGTGTTTCGGCGTGGAATAAGGGCTCTGACTCACATCTGATGATTTTTCTGCCGAGCTTGCGGTTCTTCAACGGGGGGAACAGCGCCATGCGAGCCGGTATTCGAATTTCGTCGCTTGTCCCGAGCGGGTTGGTTATCGAGAGCGTAAGCGATTCATCTGACTCGATTATTTTAGCCGTCCGATCCGAAAGCGACGTGGCCGAGTGTCCATTATGCGGGGCGAGATCGCGCCGAATCCATAGCCGATACGACAGACAGGTCGCGGATTTGCCATGTGCAGGCAAGCAAATACGCCTCCGCGTGATCACGCGACGGTTGTTTGCGAACTACCTCGTTGTCGGCGGCGGATTTTCGCTGAACGGTTCGGGGACGACGTTCTCCCGACCCGGTCGCGCCGGACGGCACGGCTGGAATGCATCGTCCACCATCTGGGGCTGGCACTCGGCGGCAGGCCGGCAGCGAGCTTTGCCAAGCGACTGATGCTGCCGGTGAGCAACGATACTCTGCTGCGGGTTGTTAGGCGACGAACGCGCCCGCGAATGGAGCCTCTGATCGTCGCCGGCATTGACGACTGGGCTTTTCGCAAGAACCATCGCTACGGAACAATCGTGTGCGATCTGGAGAGACGGCGGATCGTAACCCTGCTTCCAGATCGCGAGATTGCAACGGTGCGGGCTTGGCTTTCCGACCATCCGGAGATCAGGGTCGTATCGCGCGACCGTGGCGGCGGCTACGGTGAGGCCGCGGCAAAGGCGCACGCACTTCAACAGAGTCTTGGAAATCATCGGCCCGGCGATGGCCGAACGCGCCAATGATCGCAGACTGGGCCGGGAAACGCGCCGTCGGCTTGTTTTCAGTCTCGTGATTGAATCTCTTCATGCTTTCCGCGAAGGCCGCCAGCCTGCGGTCCCCAACCAGCGCATTCAGCAAATGTTGCGAACGCTGGATGATGAAGTGCGCGCATCAGCGGCGAATGCGATCCAAGTGTTTGAGCGTCCCGCTGCTCATCTGGCCAACTTCAGCGGCATCGTTCAGGTCGACGGTTATCCCGGGTTCGATCGGCTTCGCGACGGCGGCACCATCCAGCTCGCAGCTTGTTGGGCTCACGCCAGGCGGAAGTTCTACGAGGTGCAGCAGGCGACCGCCTCGCCTGTCGCGACCGAAGCGCTGCGACGCATCGCCGAGCTTTACGTGATCGAGGCCGCCATCCGCGGCCAGACCGCGGAAGCACGGCAAAGCATGCGTCGATCAAAGTCGTTGCCTCTGGTCACGGCGATGAAAGCATGGCTTGAAATGCAACTCGCCCAAATCCCGCCGCGCAGCGGGCTCGCCGATGCCACTCGCTATGCCCTGAGCCGCTGGGATGCTCTTTGCTGCTTCCTCAATGACGGCCGCATCGAGCTCGACACCAACACCGTCGAACGCGCCATTCGCCCCATCACGCTCGGACGAAAGAACCACCTGTTCGCCGGATCAGATGGCGGGGCTCAGCGCTGGGCCACAGTCTGCTCCCTCATCACCACGGCAAAGCTAAATGACGTCGAGCCCTTCACCTATCTCAAGGACATCCTTGAACGAATGTCGGCCGGTCATCCCATGAGCCGGCTCGATCAGCTCTTGCCATGGAACTGGCGCCCGGCAACTATCCTCAACTAAGATGACGTGTCAGGAATAGACGCTTACCGTTGAGCGCGTAAGCGTGCTTCGACGCAAGCGTCCATTTCTTGCACGCTTGTTATTCGTCTGACGGAAGCGATCTGTTCTCGTTCTCGATTGCAAATTGGGAGAACGAGATAGCGGAGGAGAAGCAATCGTGGGCGCGTCAGCACGAGGCATTCTGGCGAGCGCACTATGAGGCGTGGAATCAGCGACTTGAATCAACGGCGGTATTGCGCGGCGCAGGGCAGCTCCGAAACTTCGGGTCGGAAAATAGAGACCCCGCGAAGTGACAAGACTAAATCAACAATATCCGCAAAACAACGGATATCGCAAACTGCTACATCTGCGCTTGAAGAGGGGGACGGAATTTAATGACGGCGATCACAGCAATCAGAATGAAGATGGCCAGCACAACGGCTTGCGTGACCGCGAAAGGTGGTTCGGTCTGCATCGGAGCCAACGCATTGAGAGCCGAAACCTTCACGAAGCTCTGCACGACCAAAACGAAGACGTTAAGATAAAGCGATACAACAGCGGTGATTGCATAGATCCAGCGCCATGCGCCTACCAAGTGCTCTTTGTACAAAGCAAACAGCGCGACGGCTAGGATCACACAAGCCACAATTCCGACACCCAAAGCCGGCGTGAAGCCGTTGATGGGAAAAAGAAATCCAGTCAAGCTGGTGAGTGCCGTCGTGAAGAGAAAAAGTGCAGTTGTGACCGGCAATGTGTTCGAGGCAAACATCCCGCCTACAACGATCAGCCCACTTCCGATTGCGACAAGGGTGATAATGACGTGCAAGATTGTGAAGACGTCCGCCGACATCCCTAGGATCATGGAAGGTCCCCCGTTGTTGATCAGTTGTTCAAACGCATGAGGTCGTCTGTTTGGCCCTAATCGAAAAAGCGGTCAGTACTCCCAGGGACCCGGTACCCAACGAAAGACGTCGCCGGCGACCGCCACATCGCACACGGACGGAAACGACAGGTGAGGCCACCAGCGACCCGCGGTTCGCCGCCAGCTCCCGCAAGAGACGGACCCGGACGCGGAGCCGCCTCCTCCGGGTGTGAGGTGTTGTCCAAGCTCATGTCTGTCTCCTGCTGATCGTTCCTTTTCTACTTGGATTGCGTAACAGTCACTGTGCGGGCACGAGCGCCGGGGCACCCTTATCCTTTATCAAGAGCACCAGGAATTTCGCCGGCTGGGTGGCGCTTGCGTTCCGGTCGACGACGTGAACATCATCAGGGCCTTCATAGAAGGTCTGTCCTGGTGTCAGTGTCACCTGTTGTCCACCCTTCAGCTGCATCACGACGGACCCCTCCAGCACGTAAACAAACGAATGTGCATTGTGTCGGTGGATAGTGCTCGACCCGCCCGGCGCGTGCTCGACTGTGATCATCAGAGCTTCCCTGTCGGGATTCTCTGGAAGATCCTTAGACATGAGTGACGTGACCTTAGGCTCCTGAGCCGCCGCCGTGCCGATCATGAGGCACAGCATGGGAACTAACGCAACGAGTTTGATCGTCATAGTCGCCCCTTTCGTTCGCTACCCAGGACTCGCTCGTGATAAACTGGGCGTACCTCCGATGCGGGATCAGGCTGCTGCCTGTGAGCGGCGGAGCCATTCGTCGAAACCGATGCGGCCGAGGCGCGCCTCGCCCAACGGCACGAGCGAGTACTCCTCGACCCGGCCGCCGTAGTACCGGGCCTCGGGATCGCTCACGACCTCACGCGGGCCGCCGACTGCCTTCAAATAGCGCGCGACGATTTCGTTGAACGGTGCTCGTTCCGGGCCGGCGATCTCGACGATGCCATTGCGTGGAGGCGCGAGCGCCACATCGGCAACGTTGGCAGCGACGTCATCTGCCGCGATGGGCTGAAACAAGACGGGCGGGAGCCTGACTATATTTCCATCCGCGCTTGAATCGGCGATGCCGCGGAGAAATTCCAGGAACTGGGTCGAGCGGACGATGGTGTACGGGATGCCGGAAGTCGTGATCAGTTTCTCTTGGGCGACCTTGGCGCGGAAATAGCCGTTGTCTGTCCGGTCGATTGCCACGATTGATAGTGCAACATGGTGTCGGACGTTCTCTGCGGCCTCCGCCGCGAGAAGGTTGCGGCCAGAGGTCTCGAAAAATTCCAGCGCTGCCTTGTCTTCGAATGACGGCGAATTGGCGAGGTCGATCACCACCTGCGCGCCGGCCAGGGCCTCCTTGAGTCCGTCGCCGGTGACGGTGTTGACGCCGCTGTTGGGTGAGGCGGCGAGGACATCGTGGCCGCCCTGGCGCAGAATGGCAACGGTCTTCGAGCCGATCAAGCCGGTGCCACCGATGACGACGATCTTCATGGTTTCCCCTCCCTTGTCGACGACTGTAGGTCCATGGAATTGTCTCCTCTGAAAGTGCCAACCGCCCAGGAGCATGCGGCGCGGCTGGTTAGGGCCTCGCGGTCATCAGTCCGCGAAGACCTCACGCAGATATTCCGACGCCTGATCGACGGCACCGCGCACCGCGGGCGTGTTCGCAATCGGATTGAGCAGCATGAAGTCGTGGATCGTGCCATTGTAGCGGACCGACCTGACCGGAACGCCTGCTGCCGCGAGCTTGCGGCCATAGGCCTCACCCTCGTCCCGCAGCACATCATTCTCGTCGACCAAGAGAAGCGTTTGCGGCAAGCCCTTGAGCTGCTCCGAACTGGCGTTGATCGGCGAGACATGAATGTCGGCGCGCTTCGAGTGATCGGGCAGATATTGATCCCAGAACCACTCCATTCCTTTTTGTGTCAGCCACGGACCCTCGGCAAATTCTTTGTAGGAGTCGGTTGACATCGAGGCGTCGGTGACCGGATAGAAAAGAACCTGTGTTTTGACGTCAGGACCCTTACGCTCTTTGGCGAGCAGCGCGACCACGGTCGTCATGTTACCGCCAACACTATCGCCTGCGATCCCAATACGACTGGCATCCGCGCCGAACTCGTCGGGATGCTCGGCCACATACTTGAGCACAGCATAACTTTCTTCGACCGCGACGGGATAGCGACTCTCGGGCGAGCGATCATAGTCGACGAACACCACAACGGCGTTCGCTCCAATGGTCAGTTCGCGGATCAGCCGATCATGCGTCTCGCGGTCGCCCAGCACCCAGCCGCCGCCGTGGGTGTAGATCACCACCGGCAGCGGACCTTTGGCGCTCTCTGGCCGATAGATCCGGATGTCGGTGCGACCCTTGGGGCCGACATTGAGGATACGGTCCTCGCTGCGCGCGGGCGCAAGCTTGACCGACGCCGACTTCTGGACACCGGCGAGCACGTCGCGAGCTACCCCAGGCGAGAGCGTGTAGATGGGTACTGCACCGGAAAGGCCGTCGATGAAGGCTTGTGTGGCAGGCTCAAGCTGACTCATGAGGCTCCTCCGGTATTACCGATCGTCCTCAGCCTTCGCGATACCCCTACAATCGGTTTTGCAAGTGGTGCAACGATCGTCGTGGTTTGTTCAGTGCGCCGCACGCGGAATATTGGAAACACCGCCATGCTCCACCGCACCCGATTATCATTTCGCGCAGTGAATCAGCATGCCCCCTCTCCTCTCGTTCGCGGACTGCCTAATGAGTAGAACCATAACACATCGCGCGAACACGCGATATTCACATTTGTCGAGGAACGGATCCGTGCCTCCCAGGCGCGGGCTCTTGTGGATAAAAAAGCAACTGGTCTACCGTCGGACCAGAGGCGAGGGCCGCCTTCGCTGGAGAGTCGATCTAATACGTCATTTGGTAACTCATGTTTGTCTGTTCTGTAACTGAGCCGAGGAGTATGGCCCTACAAGATCAAGTAAATTCCACCCGGCGAGTGTCCTGGAACAGAAGCTGACGGGGGCAAAGCCGCCTTTGTACCCAAGCACATCTGGACGATCACTACAGGGTGATCGTGTTTGCAACGCGGTCGTCGTCTTGGCATTGAACAGGCTCGATGTTTGGCGCTTTGCTTTCGTCTTCGATCCTCGGCAGCTCGCCATTGTGCTCGAGTAGCGAGGACAAGGAAAACGATAACCAAACCAAGCTCTACAAGCGACTGATCAAGATTGCTTACGAGAGATACAGCAAGCACCTCAAAGACCTAAAATCGCTGACGCAGCGTACGGAGATTGGTCTGTCGATGAAGAAATGAGAAAAGCGCATTCGAACCTCACCACCCCGCGCCGAGCGACGCTTATTTCGCGGCGGCTTTGATCGTTCCGTCCTCGGCCTCGATCTCTTGTCCGGGCCGCGCGCGGGCTAAACCTTCGATCACGATACGGTCATTTGGCGCAAGGCCCGAGCGAACGACGCGCAGTCCATCAACGATCGGGCCCAGTTCTGTTTTCTTGACGCCAACCGTGCCGTCTTCAGCGACCGCGAATACGATCTTGCTCGCCTGATCGGACACGATCGCGCTATCCGGAAGTCGCCCGAGGTGTCGCCGAAGGCCAGCGTCAGGCTAGTGACGATGATGTTTACCGCGATGATCTTCGCGACCTGCTCTTCGGTCGACTGGAGGATCTTCTGGAGTGGCCGTTTTCCTGCGGCATCGATGAACCGGAAGCGTGGGCGGCGGGCGCCATCGCCACGCTGATAGCGATAGTGGACGCCGTCATCATCAGATGGTGATCCAAACTCGGTGCGCAGCATCCGCGCGCCACACGCAAAGCCTTCTGAATTTTGGTGAGACGCCGCCATACAGCCCCGATTCCATCGGGGTCGCGACAGACGTCCACCGGACGAGGATGATTATAAAGGGTCCGATTTTGGGCTGGTTCAACAAGAATTCGTGGGCGTTGTCGTGTAGCGTGTAAATACAGGAGAACGGCGGAGTTAGAATTCGATTGGATTGCGGTGAGCGATCAATGGCCAGCTAGGGCGGACCGACTCGGCGATCCGGTTCATCGCGCGATTTATTTTGCATCCATCGCTCCTGCCCCGTGGCCGGAATGGCTTCCGCCGGATGGCATGATTGGACACATATACTAATTCGACGCGCGGCCGGTGGAATGATGGTCACCGACGACCAACATCGATGAAAAGGAACCGAGATCATGGACCGGCTGACAGGCAAACGTGCGCTCATCACCGGCGGAACCAGCGGCATCGGGCTGGAGACGGCGCGTCAATTCATTGGCGAAGGCGCCCGCGTCGCGGTGACCGGCACCAATCCCGAGACGCTGGAAACAGCGCGCAAGGCGCTCGGCCCGGAGGTTCTGGTCATCAAGGCCGACGCAGCGGACGTCGCCGGCCAGAAGGCGTTGGCGGACGCCATCAAGCAAGCTTTCGGCGGCCTCGATATCATCTTCGTCAATGCGGGCGTTGCCCTGCTCAAACCCATCGAACAATGGGATGAGACCGCCTTCAACCGTGTCTTCGATATCAACGTCAAAGGCCCATACTTCCTATTGCAGGCGCTATTGCCGATCCTGGCCAATCCGGCTGCGATCGTGCTGAACACTTCGGTCAACGCCCATATCGGAATGCCGAACTCGAGCGTCTACGCTGCCTCAAAGGCTGCTTTGCAGTCGTTCATCCGCACGTTGTCGGGCGAACTGATCGGCCGCGGCATCCGCCTCAATGCGGTCAGCCCTGGGCCTATTGCAACGCCGCTCTACAGCAAGCTGGGTTTCAGCGAGACCGATCTGAAAAGCGTTGCCGAGAGCATCAAAGGCCAAGTCCCTGCCGGTTGTTTCGGCGAGCCGTCCGAGATCGCTAAGGCCGTGGTTTTCCTGGCCTCCGACGAGGCAGCCTATACTGTCGGCAGCGAGATCATGATCGATGGCGGCATGGGGACGCTGTGAGGTCAGCCCGGCCTGCTGGTGCGCAGCACCGCACACCGGAGCACGGCAACTTCGTACGCTCATGGATCGTCAGCTGGGCTGCGTTCTCGCGTAGCGGCCTGGCGGCTGTCCGACATGGCGGCTGAAGGCCGTGCTGAACGTGCTTGCCGAACCGTAGCCGACGCGCCTTGCGACCTCGTCAAGAGGCAAATCGTCGTGCCGGAGCATGTCCTTGGCTACGGCCATCCGCCAGGCCATCAGATATTCCATCGGACGCAGGCCAACCGCGCGGGTAAAGCGGTCGAAGAATGCTGAGCGGGACATACCGGCAACATCCGCGAGTTCGATCACGGTCCATGTGCGTTGGGGATCTCCGTGCATGTCGCGCAAGGCCTTCGCTACACGCACGTCCGAAAGGCCATGCAACAGGCCAGGTGGCGTGTCTTTGCTCCCTGACATTCGCAGCGCCTCGATCAGCAGGATCTCCGCCAGACGCGTCAGCACGAGTTCCCGGCCGACATTCTCCGCCTGCGCTTCCTCGGCGACCAGCCGCACCAGCGTCGTCAGCCGTTCGACGCCGCGGATATGGATCATGCTCGGAAGCAGAGACACCAGCAGAGCCGCGTCCGGGGTGTCGAATGCGAAGTAGCCCCCAAGCAATCTAACCTCGGCGGGACCATTGGCACGGCCATGCCGGACTTCTCCCGCCGTCGATGAAGCACTCCTCGGATCGAGTTGCGTCGGGATCACCGGCTCAAACCCCGACATGGTGAAGGCGGGCGTCGCTGGCAGCAGCACGAAATCACCCTGTTCTAGCGTGGCCGGCTCCTCGCCATCGACCATCAGACGGCACCGTCCCTCCAGGACCGCGCAAAAGCCGGGCTGGCCGAAGGCGGAGTAGCGCACGGCCCATGGGCCTGCACCGGTGATACTTTTTGAGAAGATCGCCCGCGGACGCATCAGTTCAATGACCTGAGTGAGCGGATCGGACATTCGGACTATCGCAAATAAAATATGGATCATTGATTGATGATAGTCTCGATATTGCCCGCTATCTCTCCTTCGTCAACACGAAAGAGGAATACTCCCAATGACCACCGTGCTCATTACCGGCAGCTCGTCAGGTTATGGCCTGGAGACCGCCCGGCATTTTTATGACGAGGGCTGGACCGTCATCGCCACCATGCGGACTCCGCGCGAGGACATTCTGCCGAAGTCCGACCGCCTGCACGTTCTGGCGCTCGACGTCACCCGGCCCGACAGCATCGCCGCCTGCCTTGAGGCGGCCGGCCCGATCGACGCCCTGATCAACAATGCAGGAATCGGCGTGGTCGGCGCGTTCGAGGCAACGCCGATGTCGCATGTCCGCAAGGTGTTCGAGACCAACACATTCGGCGTGATGGCTATGACTCAGGCTGTCATCCCGCAATTTCGCGCCCGCGGATCGGGCGTCATCGTCAATGTCACGTCCAGCGTGACGCTCGCGCCGATGCCGCTCGCGGCGGCCTATACCGCCAGCAAGATGGCGATCGAAGGTTTCACTGGCTCGCTGGCGCATGAGCTGGGCGCCTTCAACGTACGCGCCAAGCTGGTGGAGCCGGGCTACGCGCCGACCACGCGGTTCGCGGCCAACACTGAAGTGCGCGTCAAGGATCTGATCCCCGAAGCCTATGCTGAATTCGCAGCGCCGATATTCGCGGCGTTTGCAAAGCCGGCGATGGTGACGACTGAGGCGGATGTCGCCGAGACCGTCTGGCGAGCAGCCAACGACGCTTCCGGGCAGCTTCGCTTTCCCGCCGGTCCTGATGCCGTGGCGCTGGTGCAAGGCAGCGTCGGCTAACTGCTGCGCGCTAATCGTCGTTGCCGTTTACGTCCTCGGAAATTTCCTGTCGAAGTTTCGGTCCCCTGACCAAGCGGCGGACAAGGGCCGTAACGAAGGCCTCGTACCGCTCTCCGGTCTTGGCGCGGGCGGCTCAACGGTATTGATCTCTTGTCATGTTGATCGCGTTTGGAGTGGGGTCAGGCAGCCGTAGCCAATGCGGGAGGGAGTTCCGCGACGATCTCGGCCAGCGCCTTTGCCATTGCGGCTTCACGGTGCTCGGGGCCGAAGGCCAGTTTCTCGGCGCGCACAAACGTCACGTCGGAGATGCCGATGAAATTCAGAAGCGCGCGAAGATGCGGCTCCTGCGCATCCATGACGCTGGCCGGACCTTCGCTGTAGAACCCGCCACGCGTCAGGACGACGATCGCGCGTTTGCCGGAAAGCAGCCCTTCGGGACCGGCCTCACTGTAGCGAAACGTAATGCCGGCGCGCAGGATGTAGTCGAACCAGCTCTTCAGCCCCGACGGGATGCCGAAATTGTACATCGGTGCCCCGAGCAGAAGGATGTCGGCATTTTTGACCTCGTCAATCAGCCGATCTGACAGTGCACGCGCTTTTTCCTGCACCGAATTGATGGGGTCAGACTTCAGGGCGATAGCTGCGTCGGCATCGAGATGAGGGACAGGGTCCGTGCCGAGATCGCGTTCGACGATACGGATCGCGGGATTGGCCACCTGCAAGTTCGACAGGGCGCTGTAGACGAGTTGGTTCGAGGCCGAAGCCTCACCCAATATGCTGCTGCGGATCACGAGAACTGTTGTCATTGAAGCAACTCCTTGGAGGCAGGGTTATTTTGCCCTCTCTACCTATCGTTTCGTAATTTGCATCACTAGATTGCGGAAACCGAATACAGTGTTGCACCTGGAGGAACACTTGGCGACCGGATTGGACGACATGCGCTGCCTTGTTGAAGTCATCGATACGGGTGGGTTGAATCGCGCGGCATTGCGGCTTGGCCTGTCGAAATCCATCGTCAGCCGCCGCATCGCGGCGATCGAAGAAGATCTGGGCGTGCAACTTCTTACCCGCACCACCCGTGGCATCGTGCCGACCGAGGCCGGCCTTGAATTCCGCCGTCGTTGCGACCGCATCCTGGCCGAGGTGGCGGAGGCACGAGAGGTGGTTTCCGGCAAGGGCAGCGACTTTAGCGGACGGTTGCGGGTGGCCGCGCCGCAGGCGCTAGGTGAACGATATGTCGTACCCTTGCTAGCCCACCTGGCGCGCGAATATCCCCACCTGCAAATAGACGTGGCATTCAGCGACCGGGTCGTAGACATGGTGGGCGAGGGCTTCGACTTGGCCGTCCGCATCGGCGAGCCGCGCGAGGCAAGCCTTATCGCGCGCAAGATAGCACCCGTCCGGGCGATGCTCGTGGCGTCGCCGGCTTATCTCGATCTCAACGGCCGACCTGCAACCCTCGCGGACCTGGGCAACCACGAGTGTCTTGTCTATTCGGGCGGCGGCGATTGGCGGTTCCGGCAGGGGCGCCGCTGGGTTGCTGTGCATCCCTCCGGACGACTGCGCACAGACAGCGGCAAAGCCATCCTGCACTGGGCCGCCATGGGACTGGGCATCGGCAATGTGCCAAACTTCCTTGCGGAGGAGGCTTTGGCGGCAGGCCTGCTAGAGGAGGTACTGCCCGATTTCGAGCAGCCCGAATACGGCATCTATGCGCTTCGCCCGCCAGGCGCCTATGTACCTGCCAAGGTCCGCATGCTGATCGATGCCTTGGTTGTCGAGATAGGAACTTGCTCCCCGTCCGAATTGACCGACGCGGCTCACTAAATTCTACTCGCTACCCGGACAAACTACGCACAATGGTATGCGCCCTGCAATTTATCACAGCGCCTTTCGGTGAGATCAACTTTGACGGGTGGCCTTGGTGGCGTGAGGGAGGAGAAGCCTGCAGCTAGAGGATCGGTGCATGCATTGCGACCAACAAGACCCCTGACGTTTCTGTCGATCGAGTTCTTTCAGCTCTTCCGGCATGGCAGATGACGCCGATTAGTTTCGCTTCTGAATATGCGAGAGCGAATTGGTTGAGAATCTTATCCCCACCATGGATTATAGCGGCATGTCATTGCCGGTGCATGGAGATCACAAATATAGTCTGAGCCGACGGCTTCCTGCGTAGCTTCATGGAAGAGTACGCGGCCTTCATTGCGCGCGTGCTGTCGGTCCTTCCCCGGGACGCCTGAATTAGAACGGCGATGCTGGCATCGCGGGCGCTTTTGAACCTGTAGAGTATTTGAACGGGAGTTTTGAAGTGGCCATCATGCCCGCCCTCTTCATCGGCCACGGTAGCCCGATGAACACCCTGGAGGATAACGGCTACACACAGGCGTGGCGGAAGCTCGGACAAACGCTGCCACGACCGCGCGCAGTGCTGGTCGTGTCGGCGCATTGGTTCATCGGGGCGACCGCGGTGACCGCCATGTCCCACCCGCGCACCATTCACGACTTCTACGGCTTCCCCGATGAACTGTTTGCTTTCGATTATCCCGCACCGGGCCTGCCGGAATTAGCTGGCGAGGTGGCGGAGGTTGTCAAGCCGCACTGGGTTGGTGCCGATCGCGATCAATGGGGCCTCGATCATGGCACCTGGAGCGTGCTCGCCCATCTCTTTCCGAAAGCCGATGTCCCTGTCGTCCAGTTATCGATCAACGCTCTAAAGCCGCTGGACTATCACCTTGACCTCGCCGTCAAGCTGAGTGCTTTGCGCAAGCAAAACGTGATGATCATCTCCAGCGGCAACGTCGTGCATAATCTTCGCCTCATTGAGCGGAGCCGCCCCGACATCGGCTTCGACTGGGCGCACCGCTTCGATGACATGGTGGCCCGCCAAATGACCGAAGCCCCTGCCGATATTCTGACAACGGTCGAGCATCCCGACTTTCACATGGCTGTCCCCACACCTGACCATTTTATCCCTCTTCTCTATACAGCGGGATTGGCCGCGGCGGACAGGGATGCCCAGGCTCTGCTCCGCGGGTATGCCATGGGATCGTTGTCGATGACCTGTTACGGCGTGGGCATGAAGGAGGTAGCGTGCGAAGAAGCAAACGGAGCCGCGCAGCTCCCCAAAGGCGTGCCGCCCGAGCAGACCAACATCTAAACGAGCCTCGCTCTTGCAATACGCATCGCTGACACGCTCCTACCTGGCTTATCGCGATTTAAATCCGGACATATTGATGGTGCAGTCCGCCCAGAATCGGTCGACAGAGAATGCGTCCGGCTGTCTCGGCGGCACGTGACATCGGCGCGTCCTTTTTCAATGATATAAGTGAGTGCGCGTGCCGTTGTAGT
This sequence comes from Nitrobacter sp. TKz-YC02, assembly GCF_049852135.1. Lineage (NCBI taxonomy): Bacteria > Pseudomonadati > Pseudomonadota > Alphaproteobacteria > Hyphomicrobiales > Nitrobacteraceae > Nitrobacter > Nitrobacter sp. TKz-YC02. Next base: position 840,415 of record NZ_CP180728.1, on the reverse strand, counting down.
AGCTCATGTACGAGCGCAGCACGTGGCGCAGATGGCGTTCGCCGAATACCACGATATGATCAACGCATTCCCTGCGGATCGATCCGATCAGCCGTTCGGCGTATGCATTTTGCCACCGTGAGCGAGAAGACGTCGGGCGGTCTCGAATACCGATGGACCGAACCCGACGCATGAATATTTCGCATATGCGCCATCGCTATCCCGGATCAGGTAACTTGGGATTTGCTCCCAGCCACACGCCTCCGTCAGTTGATTGGCGATCCATTCGGCCGTTGGATGCGCGGTCACCCCGAACTACAGGATCTGCCGCCGACCGTGGCCCATGATCAGCAACCCATAGAGCAGTCGGAACGAGATTGTCGGCACCACGAAAAGGTCCATCGCCGCGATCCCGTCAGCGTGGTTACGAAGGAACGTCTTCCACCCCTGCGATGGAGGGGCTCTTGGTTTGCGGTAGGGACAGGTGGCTATAAGCGTTTAAGTTGGCAAAGACGCTCGATGGGGTTTAGATAGTTGTCATTAACCGTCACTGCATTGACGTATTGCCTGCCTCGCACAAGCAACGGGTTGGCGGATGGACCAGGCCCTCGCCGAAATCGGCATCATCTCGGCCTATCGCTTCGCGCGAGACGGCTCCGCGACGAAGCTCGACATCGCCAACCTCGATGCGGAACTCGCCGATCCGCACGGCTGGCTGTGGCTGCATTTCAATCTGTCCAACCGTCGCTGCTACGACTGGTTCGCCAGGAGCGCGCAGCTGTCCGATGTTGCACGCGAAACCCTGCTCGATACCGACGAGCATATCCGCCTTGATATCTTCGACGAGGAGATCGCTGGCGTCTTGCCTGACCTGCATCAGGAGTTCTTGCGGGAGGGCGACGAGCTCCTACGGGTGCACTTTGCGATCTCGTCGAAACTGATAATAACCGCCCGGCGCAAACCGCTGCGCGCGATCGAGCTGACGCGGCGTGCGATCGACGGCGGCCGCAAGTTTCCCACTCCAGTGTCACTGTTCGATGCGATCGTCGACCAGTTCGCCGACGTGATCGGACGCTATTCGGCGAGCCTAGGTGACGAACTCGATGTCGCAGAGAATCACGTGCTGCACGACGAGATCGACGATGAGCGATTGCGGCTCGGCCGCGTGCGCCTGCAGGCGATCCGCACGCGACGGCAGCTTTCGCAGGTCCGCGCGCTGTTTCATCGCATGGAGACCCGCGACGACGTCGAATCCTAAGTCCTGCTGTCGGCGATGCGCAAGCTTGCGCAGAAGTTCGACGCGCTTGACTACGAGTTGAGCGCGGTCTACGAGCGCGCGCGGCTGCTGCAGGACGAAATCGCCGGCCGCATGACGGAGATCACCAACCGGCGCCTGTTCACGCTGTCGGTCCTGACCGCCTGCATGCTGCCCTCGACGCTAGTCACCGGTTTCTTCGGCATGAACACCAAGGACATGCCGTTCCAGACCGGCGACGGGGGCACTTGGTACGCGCTGCTGCTGGTGATCGCCGCGGGAGCACTAACTTGGTGGCTGCTCCGGCGGACCAAGGCGCTGTAGGCATTGTGGCGTTCGTTTTGGCCCCGTCCCACTCGACCAGCCAAATGTAATTGCTGCGGCAGCCTCCTTGCCGATCGGATATGCAGACGAATCGGGCATCCACCTAACCTCGAGATCATTTCTCGTGCAGAAGCCGGCGCAATGCACCGGTGCCGCTCAGCGAGCCCTGCCATGACCAGTTGCCATTCGTCTGCGTTGTCGGGTTGCCATAAAGGAAGAGGACAGGGCTCCCGACGTGCAATGAACGACACTAAGGCGCAGCCTGTGCTTGAGCGCGCCCATTTCCATGGTGGCTCTTTCAGTCAGCGTCCAAGTTTGATTGCCAGCACTCGCGGCAATGCCTTTATTCGCGAAGCGTCATCGACAACGTATTCGCTTGCTGCATCTAAACGCGCGCGATCGATCCTGCGCCCGACCTCCGCAAAACTTCCGCTGCGACCGATGAAGCTGGAGCACTGGGGCACGCTCGTTGCGGCGAGACACAGGTAGTGCAGACTCATTACCATCGAATATGAAGTGAATGGGATCGAGGGAAACAATCACGGTCAGCAAGGTCGCCCCGTTCTGGCCACCCGTGATCAGATTTCCGGCGTCGAGGCGCCGATCGGAAATACGCCCGGCTATGGGGGCTGATCAGCGGCGTCCCCCGCTCTACGTCGGCCGTGGCGATCTCAAGCCTGGCTCGCGCCCACTCGAGATCGGACTTATACTAAATCTCGGAGAGCGTGACTCTGTGGGGCTTTTCAAATCAGCGGCGGGCTGATTCCACATGGCGAACGAGGGAGGTTCGCCATGCCGCCCCTCGCGCGACCAGCGAACCGCCTACACTTACATCTTTGGTGCGATCTGCCCGAAGGACGGCAAGGGCGCCGCCCTCGTGATGGTTCCACCCAACATCACGATCCTTACGCTGCCAGCGAAGTGCCAGGAACTCAATCCGCAGAAAAACGTCTGGCAGTTCATGCGCGGCAACAGGCTGTCGAACCGCGTGTTCAAGTCCTACGAAGATATCGTCAACCACTGCTGCTACGCTTGGAACAGGCTAATCGATCAACCTTGGCGCATTATGTTCGTCGGAATGCGTGATTGGGCGCACCGGTTTTGACTAGCGAGCCTTGGTATTACGAGCGCTCGACTACCCGCAGGGAGGCTTGGGACACGTATTATATAGTAAATGCATCCTGCAATTTCTGGATATGCAACGTATTTCTAGACCAGGGTGGCGCGCGACATAACCAGCGTCACCAGCAGAAATTCAGCGACCGAAGTTGGAAAGGAGTGGCGGCTCGGTTACACCGGCCCCCAGCGACCGCTGCACCATGATGGTGTCGGCCCAGCGGCCGTAGCGATAGGCGACGCCAGGCAGCAGGCCAGCCTCACGAAAGCCGAACTTCACGTGAAGGGCGAGCGACGCCGTATTGTCGGCGTCGATATAGCCAATCATCTGCCGAAAACCAGAGGCCGCGCAGGTGTCGATCAGTTGCTGTAGCAACAGCCGCCCGACACCGCGACCCTGATGCTCGTGACGGACGTAAATCGAATGCTTGACGGTGAAGCGGTACGCCGGCCGCTTGCGGAACAGTACCGCATAGGCGTAACCCACGACTTCACTGCCTGAGATCGCGACCAGACTCGGCAGGCGGTGATTGCGCAGGTTTTTGCGCCGGTCGTGCAAATCCTCCGGCTCCGGCGCGCTGTCGTCAATACTGTCCTCGATCCCGCGGCGGATATGGCGGCGGTAGATCGAAAGCATCGCCTCGACATCGCCGTCGCGCGAAGGGCGGACCAGTACCGGCAGTTCGTTTGTCATGCCCGGGTTCCTGGTTTGCATCGGCCGATTCATTCCGAGACCACGTAAGTATGCAACCGGGTGCGACCGGATGCATCGACTTCCTTGTAGACGCCTTGAATCTCGACCTCGAAGCCCGGAAACATATTGAAGCAGGTCTCGAACATCTTGAGATAGTCGATCATCGGTTGCGCCCGTTCAGTGAGCCGTTCGCCCGGCACGATGGTGGCGATACCCGGCGGATAGACCACAAACGGGGTGGTGGCGATGCGGCCACCGATGGCATCGATCGGTAAATATTCGACATCATTGCGAACGAGATAGCGCGCCGCATCACGTGGCGACATCGCGATCTCGGGCAGATGCTCGGACAGGAATTGTTTCCCCTGAAGCGCGCTGACATTGGCGCCACGGAAGAATCCGTGCATCTCGAGGCAGAGATCGCGCAGGCGCACGCCGGCATAGCGAGCCGATCGGCGCCGATGGAACTCGGGAATCACCTCTTCCAGCAACGCGTTGTCGTCATGCAGTTTCTTGAACGCGACGAGGCCGCTGATCAAGGTGCCGGCCTTACTGGCCTCGACGCCGGGCGAGAGCAGAAACAGTAGCGAGTTGAGATCGTTCTTTTCCGCCACGATGCGGTTCTCGCGAAGATATTGCGCGACGATCGGAGCGGGGATGCCATGGTCGGTGTAGTCCCCGGTCGCGTGGTCGAAGCCCGGGGTCAGGATCGTGAGCTTGTTGGGATCGGTCATCGCAAAGCCCGGCGCCAGCTCCGGGAATCCGTGCCAGGCAGCGCCTGGCCGCAGCTGCCAATAGGACGGGTTGGTGGCGAGCAGGTCGGTGCTGATGGTCTCCCATGCGACGTTATGCACCGCGCCCTCGCGAGAGACATCGGGGATCGCCACGCGGTCCGGCACGAACGGCTCGAAGAACCAGCGCCGTTCCGGACGCAGCTCCTTCTCTTCGAATTCGCGCCGTACCGCACGCATCTTCTTGCGCAGTTCAATTCCGAGCCGGATGGTGTCGTCCCACAGCACCTCACCGGAACGGCCCTTCATCATCTGCGCGCCCACGTCGAGCGATGCAAACAGTGGATAGAATGGCGACGTTGAGGCGTGCTGCATAAAGCTTTCGTTGAAGCGGCGGTGCTCGATCCGCCGCTTCTGCCCCTTGATGTGTCGGTCCTTGAAGTGGATCTGAGAGGCCTGCGAAAAACTCGCGAGCTGTTTGTGGGTCGATTGGGTCGCAATGATGCCCGGCGCCTCGCCATCGAGGCCCGAAAGGCCCATGGCGAAGCGGCCGGCATAAAGCGGGTGGAATTTCATGAAGCCGGCCCAGGCCTCGTCGAACAGGATGTAGTCGCAGAGATGGCCGATCCGCTCGAGGATCATCTCGGCGCTGTGAATGATTCCGTCATAGGTGCACGCTTCGACCATGGCGACGCGGAACGGGCGCGGCTTGCGCCAGGCATCCGCGTCCTTGACCAGTGGATGGCTGCGGATGCGCTCGCGCAACGCGGTCTCGTCGAGCGCGTCCCAGCGCATCGGGCCGATCAATCCCCAGGCGTTGCGCACCGTCGGGATATAGACCGGAATGCCGCCGGCGATCATCAGCGCGCCGTGATGGGCGGCCTTGTGGTTGTTGCGGTCGAACAGCACGAGGTCGCCGTCGGTGACGAGCGCGCCGAGCGCCACCTTGTTGGACGTCGAGGTGCCGTTGAGTACGAAATAGGTCTTTTCGGCGCCAAAGATCTGCGCCGCTTCTTTCTGCGCCTTGAGCGCCGGGCCTTCATGGGTCAGGAGGTCGCCAAGGTCGAGCACGGAATTGTCGAGGTCGTCGCGGAACACCGCTTCGCCCAGATGTTCCACAAACACCCGCCCGATCGGGCTGCGGCTGTAGAACACCCCGCCATTATGGCCCGGGCAGGTCCACAATTGGTTGCCCTCCTCGGCATAGTCGACAAGTGCGCCGAAGAACGGCGTCTTCAGCGTCTCGGCATGTTGCTTAAGGCGGCTGATCAGGTTCTTTGCAATGAACGGCGGCGTCTCCTCCGACAGGAACACGTAGCCATCGATGAAGTCGAGCACCTCGACCGGCAAATCCTCGAACCGCTTGCGGCGGATCAGAAGGATGATCGGAAAGTCGAGGCCCCGCCGCCGCATCAGATTGATCAGCGCAGCGGTCTTGCCCTCCAGCCCCTTCTTGCCCCAGTCGACTACCATGCAGCCGATCGCCGCATCGGTCTGCACAGCGATCTCCGCATCCTCAAGCTTTCGTGCCCTTACGACCTCGAAGCCGGAGCGCTCGATCTCCGCGACGATTTGGTTGAAACGGAGACCCTCGAGATCGTCGGTATCGAAGACGGGAGCAGCGAACAGGAAGGTGAAGCGGCGGAAATAATCCATCGGTGCCCCCGGAGGCGTGTCGGACAAGCTGTTGGCGTATCGAATAATGCCGTCCGCCGTACTTGCAGCCGATAACACAGCGCGTTGCGCTGACGGTCGTCAGGTCAAGCGGTCGTTGTGCGGAAATGGCGGCGGAGTAATGGATCGTTACTTGTGTTCTAGCAACAAACTAGTCGATAGGCTCGCAGCTTGCCATCCTGCCAGGACTCGAGAAGTTGGCCGCAGAGCGCATAACCAGCCTACCCGGCCGTCCAACCAGCAAGCTTAGTTCCGCGACTTCGTAAGCCGATGCGCACGATGAGCAGGTGAGACCTGATATTTTCATGGACAATCTACAACATTCCAGCCGCAACGTTTCTAGGTGGAAATTGTCACAATGCCCGGAACAGGCCGGCGAAAAGCCCCAATGATTTAAGCGCCGTTCTTATGAACTTTATGACACTCCACACGGACGGTAGCTGTTTCTCGAACGGCTGATAGGTCGAGTTGGGGTCATTCTCTGGCGAATTGAGCTGTCCGCAACATCTCGGTTTACCCCGATCGCGACCGAAGAGTGCACGCCCAGTCGGTTGCATTGTGGACATGCACTGCAAAATTTCAATCAAACCTATGGCCAGAAGGTCAAACGCCATACCAGCGCACCGCGATGCCCACAAAGCTTAGATCGCAGCGAAGATGCTCGCTCGATGGAATCGCGAGCGATAATATAATTTACCCACCTCCAAGGTGCGAAACAGTCGCCCCAAGTTCCGCCGCCAAGTCAAACCCGCGAACAGAATTTGAATGTGACAGCAAAATCACATGCCGCAGCCGGCTGTCATGTGATAGTTTTATGACCGTCGTCAGATTCGTTGACGGCACGTATCCCTCTCTCGATCAGCAATTGATCATGGCCGGCAATCCAACCGAAGTCGAACTAAAGCTTTGGGTCACACCCGAAGATATCATCGCGCTTCGCAATCACCCTCATTTTATAGGTTCTCTTGATAGTCCGACCCATGAAATGCTGGATTCGACCTATTTTGATTCCGACGATCTGTTTCTGCGTGATCATGGATTGATCTTGCGGGTGCGCCATGTCGGCGACAAGTACCTCCAGACCATAAAGTCAACCGATCGCGGCGCTGGCCTTTTCGAGCGATCCGAGTGGGAACAGACGATCGAGGGTGATCAACCAGACCTCTCCCGAGTGCAGGACACGGCTCTTGGCCGAATTCTCATCGATGAAGCGCGCAAACCCTTGAAACCGATCTTTGAGACCCGGGTTGAGCGCACGACCTATCATCTGAACGGAAATGGGGCCGATATCGTCATGGCGATCGACGAGGGCCAGATTCTCGCAACCGGCTCCTCGCGCCCGGTTTCAGAGATTGAACTAGAGCTCAAGCACGGCAAAGCTGCGGACCTTTTCAAGGTCGCGCGTGACATCGTCGATATTGTACCAGCCCATCTCGAATTTAAGAGCAAACCCGACCGCGGCTATGAACTCGTCGAGAAGATGGCGGTGGCGGCCGAGACGGCAAGCAGTCCAGAGTTAAGCGCGGGAACGAGTACGGGCCGCGCATTCACCCTGATTGGACGGGCCTGCTTGCGCCATTTGGTCGCGAATGTACCCGCCATGCTGGGCCGAGACATGACTGCGCTGCATCAGATGCGCGTCGCACTGCGCCGGCTGCGCGCCGCCATTTCGCTGTTTTCCGTGGTGGTGGGCGACGACCGCAACGGCGCGATAAGGACTGAATTAAGATGGCTGGCACAGGAACTAGGCCCCGCACGCGAGTTGGATACGCTTCTCTTCGAAGTCATTAAGCCGCTACGGAAGCGCCATGCCAATGAGCCCGGCCTTGCCAACATCGGCAAGATGTTCGCGCGCAAGCGCCTGAAGAGCTATCGGCAGGCGCACGAGGCGGTCCGGTCCGCTCGATTCCGTACACTCGTTCTCAATACCGTGGAGTGGGTGGAGGCTGGTTTATGGAGCACTTCGGAAGACGCGGCGATGCGCACGCGGCGCGACATGCCAATCGAGCTTTATGCCGCCGAACAACTTTCGCGCCGTTGCAAAAGGATCAAGCGACGAGGCGCAAGAATCGACGGGCTCAATGCGGAGCAATTGCACAGGCTGCGGATTCAGGTCAAGAAAGTCCGATATGCGATCGAGTTCTTTGCCGACCTGTACCATCGCAAGAAATCCGCGAAGCAACACAAGAAAATCAGGGCTTCGTTGACGCAATTGCAGAATTGCCTGGGCAAGGCTAATGACATTGTCACGCACAAGGCGCTTTTCGAAGATATCATCGCCGGCCGGACAAGAGGTTTGACGGAGGAGAAAAGCCGCCACTGCGCATTTGCTGCGGGACTTATCATTGGCGATCAACAAGCGCAGCTCAGCAATGCGCTCGATCGCGCGCGCAAGGCGTATTCTCGCTTCGAGAGCGCCAAACCGTTCTGGAAGTTGCCCGGGCCGATCAGCACGGCGCCGGTGGCGGAACACCCGCTCTCCGCCGCTGTGGCACCTGTGCCTGTCGCAAATTAAATCCGAACATGTTGATGGTGCAGTCCGCCCAGAATCGGTCGACAGAGAATACGTCCAGCTGTCTCGGCGGCACGTGACATCAGCGCGTCCTTGTTCAATGACAAATGGGTGCGCGTGCCGTTGTAGTCGCTCATGTACGAGAGCAGCACGTGACGCAGATGGCGTTCGCCGACTACCACGACATGATCAAGGCATTGCCTGCGGATCGATCCGATCAGCCGTTCGGCATATGCGTTCTGTTAGGGTGAGCGAGGAGACGTCGGGCGGTCGCGAATACCGATGAATCGAACCCGACGCATGAATATCTCGCCGTAGGCGCCATCGCGGTCCCGGATCAGGTAACGAGGGGCCTGCTCCAGCCACACGCCTCCGTCAGTTGGTTGGCGATCCATTCGGCCGTCGGATGCGCGGTCACCCCAAACCACAGGATCTGCCACCGGCCATGGCCCAAGATCAGCAGGCCGTAGTGTGGACGAAAGGCGATTGTCGGCACCACGAAAAGGTCCATCGCGGCGATCCCGTCAGCATGGTTCCGAAGGAACGTCTTCCAGCCCTGCAACGGAGGGGCCCTCCTCCGCGCCATATACTTGACCACACTGGTCTGGCCGATCTCGATGCCCAGCTTGAGCAACTCGCCATGGATCCGCGGCGCTCCTCACAGAGGATTGGCAATGCTCATCTTGCGGATCAGCCGGCGAATTTCCAACGGCACAGCAGGTCGACCGCAGCGATGCCTCGATTTCCAGCGCCAATACAATCGGAAGCCCGCACGGTACCATCTTATAACAGTGTCCGGCTTAACGATCGCAAGCGCACGACAGGTCTGAGGGAACAACCGGTAAAGACCAATGAAAATCAGTCGGTCAATTAGGTTGAAAGCAAGCTTGCGAGGCGCCCCTCGCCGAAGCACATTGATTTGTTGCCTCAATACTAAAATCTCGGTCTCAAGCGTAGCGCGCGACCGGAAAAGATCCGTGAACATCCGCCAGATCAGTCTACACAGGTCCAACATCACGCAACAGCATCACCCGATTCTCAATCAACTACCAGCCGGATATAGTTTGCGGTAGGGACAATGGCGAAAATCTGGAGTGGAGAGCGGTGCCCTCATTCAACGCGGCCGAAGAGGCAATGCGGGAAGACGTCTTCAGGACAGCGATCTCCAAAGGCTGCGCCGTCCTAAGGTCGAGAACTAATCCGAGCGGTCTAATCGCGCGGCGAGCGAAGCTGGTTGCGAAGCGAACGCGGGCGACGCAATCCGCCGGGGTGCTGGACTGGGGGTTCTTAGGACCGGCTTCCCTCACCAACGGCAGAGGACGCATTTCCCCTCGTGGCCGCGAAGCGGGTGATCAGACGTCGGAGCTGCGCCTTGCTCACCAGACGCGCTGCCGTTTTCGCCGAGACCCAGATCGCTTCCCGCTCACCCTTTTCTGGCCACCAGCGCTCCTGCCCATTTACCTTCATGGGGAAGACGTCAACACTTATGGTCCGCTTGCGCTCACCCTTTCCTTTACGATGCTTGAAGTTGCCAACCGGGCGCTTTTCTATGATGCCGACTAGGCCTGCCTCCTCATAAGCCTCCGCCGCCGCCGTACAATGCGGCTTCTTCTTGCGCATCGGTGATCCTTTCGGGACACTCCACCTTCGCTTGCGTCTTGTGGTGATCAGCATCACCCGGAGTTCGGAATTATCCAGTTGAAACGGCAAAGCGGCGAACTGTTTTTTTCCCATCAAACGTCTCCACTCCGGTTTGAAAAGCGAACCTGGCAGCCCTGGTTCTTTGATCGCACCGACCCGATGCGGCCGCATCTTCGAAGTAGACGTCTTCTGCCTAAGCGTGCTCGCCCTTGGTTAAAATTTGGTTTAATTCGACGCTACATCGCCGCCTGCTTGGCGAGGTCGCGTGCCTCAGTCGTGGTCGCTGTAGTTTTTGGCGAGCTCTGCGAGCCTCGCCGGAGCCAGTTCGGCCGCACGTAGTGCCCGCCATTTCTCGCGAGCGCGAAAAATTGAACTTTGGTCAGCTCCATCACGAATCACGCGCCTTACATGGAACCACAACTGATTCAGCCTACTCGACTTCTTTCCGATTCGGCCCTTAAGCCTTATCCAACACTGATGCTAGCGACGGCGGGTTATTTCCCCGCCGTTTTCTGTTCGCCGCCCTCGTCATCCAACCCTAGCGTACGGCCGGGGAAGCCCGCGACATCGAAATAGCGTTGCGTGCCGACGCGCTGGAAGTTCAGCACAGTGCGCAAGCCGTTGGCCGACGTCCTCGACTTTACAACGCCAGAATAGGCCTGCGGAGTTGCGCCATTAGGCATCGCTTCGGTCATCACACGACCGATCAATTTCCCCTGGGGCTTTTGCGTCAGCCCCATGATCTTTACAGCGGTAGTGCCGACATCGGCGCTGCTGACGGGCAGGGCATCGACATAGCCAGATTTGAAGTCCGGCCCGATCGCTGCAGTGAAGTTTAACGTATCACCCCGGCTGAAGCTGCCGTGGATGCCCTGGCCCTGCCGCAGCACGCTATCAGCGATCTGGACTGAGCAGTTGGTCGGCTCCTTGCATCCGGACGACCACGAGCGAAAATTGACCACGATGGACGGATGTGGCGTCATCGCCTTGCCTTCGAGGCCGAGCTCCGACATCGGCAGCGTTCCCGGGAAACGTCCGAGTTCGTCAGCCACAAAGATGCCGCTGATATAGTCCTGTTCCAGGAGCGCCTGAATTGTGCGATCCACAAGCTTCCGATCTTTGTCGGGAATGTAGATCAAGTCCGATCCACCATTTGTTGCAATCACGACATCGGGCTTTGAGGCATCCTGCCCAAGCACGCCGTTGCCCCTCTTGGGGTGCGTATTGTCGCCGACCTGTGCATTTTTGTTGTTGGGATCGAACAGCGGCAAGTCCAGCGCCTTTGCCAGATCGATCGCAAGGAAGCCCGGGGGCAGGAAATCCTTCGGTGTGTCCTCGTAGGAAATCTTCGCCGAAGGGCTGGTCTTGCTCTCCTTTGAAATCGTCGAGAAGCCATGATCGGAAGAGACGATGATGTTGGTGCTCGCGGCAAGGCCGAGGTCGTCCAGCGCCTTGCGTAGCTGCGCCAGATTGTTGTCGGCGTTCTTGATGCCGGCCATCGAGGTCGGACCGTTGATGCCGGGCGTGACAGTGTTGAGACTGTCGCCGGTGTTGTGTTGGCTGCCATCGGGATCGCGCGACCAGAACACCAGCACGAACGGCTTGTTGCGGGCCTTGAACATCGGCAGTACGACCTTGCTGGCAACATCGGCCATGTAAGCCTGCTGCGCGATATTTGCCGCAGTCGTGCCCGGCGTCTTGGCGTCACCGGCCTTGCCATTGTCCCCGCGTGAAGGCGTGGCCAGCGGCAGATTGGCCTTGGTCAGCGCGTCGTTCATTTCGTCGGACAATGCAACGCCGTTCTTGCCACCTGTGGAATCGTCGATCACGATCGTGTTCTTGCCACGATCGGTATGGTCGAACAGCAAGGTCGGGCCGAGCTTGCCGATCGCCGCGGTGCTGAAGCCCTGTGCCCGCGCCATTCTCAGAATGGTGTCTTCGTTCAGATAGTCGCCGTTGAAGTGCTCATCGATATCGCCGAGCACGGCATCGTTTTCGATGAAGGGGACGACGGTGTCGCCCGCCGGCACCGACGAATAGCCGGTGTAGATGGTGTTACTGAACGTGCCGGTATCGCCGAGATAATGCCCGCTTGCCATCGCCGAGCCGTTGGCCATAGTCAAGGTAGGGAACAGCGAATGCGAATTCTTGAAGTTGACGCCTTTCTCGCGCAGCTCTGCCATCGCAGGCGCGGTCTGCGGCGTCACGATACGCCCTCGCAGGCCGTCCGGGATGAACAGGATCAGGTTGCGGGATGTGGCGTTTGGTGCTGACGCAGCGCCAACGGACAGTGTGATCAGGCTTGCGGACAGTAACACGGTGCGGCGCACCTCAGCAGCAGTTCGGTCTTTGGCCATTGCTCCCGTTTAGTGTTGCTATGCAACAGCATTGTTACAATGGCGCGTAAGCTATGGCGGAGCGGCGATTGTGCCGAACGCGTGCAGTTAAATAAGGCCATCCTTCGAATCGCCATCACAATCAGTTTCGCAGCCGGATCTACCGCAAATCAAATCCGAGCATATTGATGGTGCAGTCCGCCCAGAATCGGTCGACAGAGAATGCGCCCGGCTGTCTCGGCGGCACGTGACATCGGCGCGTCCTTTTTCAATGATAAGTGAGTGCGCGTGCTGTTGTAGTAGCTCATATACGAGCGCAGCACGTGGCGCAGATGGCGTTCGCCGAATACCACGATATGATCAACGCATTCCCTGCGGATCGATCCGATCAGCCGTCGGCATATGTCGATGAGCGTGTCGCGCTGAATGCCCCTTACGAACGGTTTAGGGCTGATGTGCTTAGATTCCAGGTCCAGTGGAATTACTGACTCTTAGAAAAGCTGCCCGATCATTCCTGCGCGATCCCGCCCCCGAGCGGGTGAGGGCTTTCCGGACAACGAAGTCTGAAACTGCGAAGCCGCCGGCACAAGGCCATTGGCGGCTTCGGCGCGGGAGAACGGTTGGGGCCCCGTCCCGGTCGGGCCGGAAAGACAGTTGTAAGGCAACAACCCCTGCGTGAAATCTGACCGTCACGAATCATCAATAGATCATCGCTTGGCGCTAGGTCCTCCAACCCCTTTGCGCCAGCCGCTCCTACTTGCCCGGCGCTGTAATCGCGCCGGGCCTTTTCTTTCGGTGCGGGACCGTGAGACGATAGGTGACGAACCCTTCGTCACCATTGAAAACTTCTAAGACCTCACCACAGATCGGGCAGCGGAATTCGCCGCCTTGGTAACGACACCAGCTCTAGTCGCTCGAATCCGGTTCCGCATTTAGTGCAAGAGACATCGGTCTGTCTCATCGCGGTTCCTCTCGTTTTATGCCCGTCACAAATCATAGGTAAACGACCTTTCGGCTAGCAACAAATGCCGCGAGGCGCTCGCCAATGCCGCACCCATTGAAGTCCAGCGGGGGCTTCACGCATATCTAGGGTCACGAAATGAGCCGGCTACAAAAGTTTATTGAGCAGAGTGTGACCGGCGAAAAGTCGAAACGCGCCGCATATGCCTTCGGACCGGAGAAATTGCCGCCACCGGGCGAAAACCTGGAGTGGAAAACGGTGTCCTCGTTCAACGCCGCCGCCGAGATAATGCGTGACGCTGGCTTGAAAAACATTTTTATACTCGCGATCGATGAGGGTTGCGCGATCGTGGAAGATCGAACCGACGTTGCGGCTTAAACTCGCCGTCCATTGACCAGTGGGCAGAGATCAACACCCGCAGGTTTTCAAAACTTGCCGTGCAGCTGCCCGGAGAATACGTGCACCGGGGCTGCCTTTTGTCTTCCCTTTGGCCTTTGCGGATCTTTTCTTCGGTTGAGTAATGTCCAAGTAGCTGTCGGCGGATGTCCTTCAAACTTGGTCTGCCGGCGCTTTGTCCGGCCCGGATTTCTGCATCATCTTAGCTGCTTGCGGCTACGATGAACCCGAATCTTCCCTTCAATCTGAACTCAAGCGCGCTGACGCAAACACTCTAAGAGCCCGTTTGGAAAATCAGGAATGAGCGTTTCTGCGGATGAGGACGCTGCCCATGGCGACGTGGATCATGGCGGTTGAGACGTCGATGCGACGCTCGTAATCGCGAACGAGCCTGCGCCAGCGGATCATCCGGCCGAACGTTCGTTCGACGACCCAGCGACGCGGCAGGACTTCGAAGCCCTTCTGCCCGTCGCGGCGACGGATGATTTCGATCACGAACCGTAGATAGGCGGCTTTGTCCATCAACTTTAGCCGGTCGTAAGCCGCATCGGCGAAGAGACAGCAATCCAACCGGGGTTTAATGAAGCGACGATTGAACCCGCCGCGAGGCCCTGACCTGACGGATATTTTGGACCAGCGGGATAGAGACTACTGCATCGCCGCGCTCCGATCCAGACGCAGCGGTGTAGGTGCCGATGTTTGCGGTGCCGGCGGCCTATAGCTCAGAGATGAATGCGGTCGGATCGTGTTGAAGTGCTTGCGCCATTGCTCGATGACGACGGTGGCCTCCTTTAGGCTGTAAAAGATTTCGCCGTTCAGGCACTCGTCGCGCAGCTTGCCGTTGAAAGGATTCGCAGTAGCCGTTTTCCCATGGGCTGCCGGGCGCAATGTAGAGCGTCTTTGCTCCGAGTTTTGCGAACCAACCGCGTACGATCTTGATCTCCGCACCGTTGTCGGATCGAATGTGCTCCGGAACCCCTCTGGTGAGCATCACGTCGGTCATCGTCTCGATAACGCCAAAACTGTTGATACGACGAGCCACGCGGATGGCCAGACATTCCCGCGTGAACTCGTCGATTAAAGTCATCAGCCGGAGTTTGCGCCCATCGTGGGTCTGTGATTCCACAAAATCGTAGCTCCAGACATGGTTGCGATGCTGCGGTCGCAACCGGATGCACGATCCGTCGTTCAGCCAGAGCCGGCCACGCGGCCGCTGCTTCCTGGGTACCTTCAGCCCCTCACGACGCCGCTGGACCGATCACATCCCACCTGCCAGCCTGCGTCGACCAGCAGAGATGTGATCCGGCGATAGCCATAACCGCACTGTCTTGTGACGATCACACGCGCCGCACCCTGGACGCCCGCACTCACAATCCAATTCCCGCAAGCCAGTTCCACGCGGTGGGGCTTGAGGAAAAGCTTCCTTTACTCCAAGCTTCTCGGCCATGCGTACACATGTCGTTATCATCGGCGCCGGCATTTCCGGCCTCACCGCCGCGATCACCATCGGTGAAGGTGTCGACAAACTCATTGCGGCCGGCAAGAAAATCGCACGGCCTCGGATGACCATTCTTGAAGCCACGGACTGGATCGGCGGGCGGGCGCGTACTGATGTATTGTCCTCAGGCGTGGCGGTCGATGCCGGTCCGCACTGGTTTCATGGCGGTGCCAGGAACCCACTCTACAAGTGGGCGTGCGATCGGCACTACGATCTGGGGCCGATCAGCATCGATACGGCTACGCGCCGCTTCAGTGCTTCTGTCGATGGTGGGATGGCACCGGAGCAGCGCGAATGGGCGATGGACCGGCTCTATGAGACGTACGTGATCTGGAAGGCGCAGCATCCTGATGAAGATATTTCTCTACGGCGATTGGCCGAAATGTCTAGGTCACGCGTGATCGTCGCCGTGGCCGAGGAACGCGCCAACAACTGGATGGCGGTCGACAGCGCCGCGAAGGTTTCGAGCGATGAATTTTGGGGCGATGATGCGGGCTCCGGTGGCATGCAGTTGCAGGATGGCATTGAAAAGCTCATCGCCGCCATGACCCACGAAGCTAAGTTCTATAAGGCCGACATAAGGCGGCGCCGTGTTGTGCAAGCTGTCAAGAAAACTCGAAAGCACTTTGAAATCGTGACCGAGCAGGAAGCGATAGAGGCTGACTACATCCTCAGTACACTTTCTGTTGGAGTGCTGAAATCGAACACCGTGCGATTCGACAAGAACGTGCACTCGCAGCTGGATCCGGTTCTTGCGGGCATGACGGCGGCCAGATTGACCAAGATCTTTGTGCCGCTACGGCCTGAGTTCTTTGCCGAGCGCAAGATCGCACGGGACACATTCGTCACGATCTACGATCAGCTCCATGCCTGGCTCTTGCATCTGCACACGGATGGCAAACCGATTGTCACGATTTTTGCCTCGGGCGCGATGTCGGACCTGGTGGAAGGGGCGCGCTATGCCGGCATGGAAAGCCAGATGCTCGATTTGCTCGATCGCGTCGGCGAACCGGATCTGAGCGGTGCGCGCGACAATCTGGAAGGCCGCATCCATATCACCGACTGGACAACCAATCCGAATTTCCTCGGCGCCTATTCGGCCATGTTGCCCGGCTTCAAACGCCGTAACCCGCTGGTCGTCGGTAATTTGGTGTTCGCAGGCGAAGCGTTCGTGCAAAGCCTGAAGAAGTGCCCCAGTCAAATGACCGGGGCTTGGGAATCCGGGCGCATTGCGGGGCAGAAAATCTTGCGGAAGCTGGCATTAAAGGGGGAGCCGGACGCACTGAGCTGATCTCGCTGTCACCCGCCTTTCCGGAGCGTTTGCGAATCTCTCTGCGTTCATTCACAGCGATCCTTCAAGAATCGGCGACGCCACTTGCTAACGGTGTTTACAGCTTCAAGGAGCTTATGGGTGGGGCGTGACGGAGGATGTGACCGATCCGGAGCGGATCGTGGATTGGTTCATGGTCGGGTCATAGGCTGAACATCTTCGTCAGTATAAGCATATCTCGAAGGCGGACGCCGACTTGCAAAAAAAGCCGCCGGTTTCCACATCGGTCCGGGCGAACCCGTTGTTCAGCACTTTTTGGCCATGCTAGTATTTCCTGGCAAAGTATCCGTAAGACACGCTTGTTCCTCGCGCTGGTATCGACGCGGCCAGATAAGTTCGTCCGTGAGGGAGTAGCGCTCCACGCGGAATTTATCACCCTTGTCGCGGCTTGCGTTCGAGCTCTGCAGGGGTCAGGGCCAGATAAACCTCTAACGGGCCCCCCACGGGTCAACCAGCCTGGACAAATCCGCACCCCCCCGTCGTCCCATCCTCGCCGCAGACGAAGCTCTGGGTCGGCATGTTTTGGCTGCTCACGGTGAGTGTTTTCCAGCCCACTAACGCACAACGCCGCGCGGCGGAGTATGTTCCGCCGTCGGTGCTGCCTTTACTGAAATCCCTAGCGATCGATAATGAGTCGCCCAGACCCAACGAAGGTTCAAGCCAACTACACTCGGTTTGAGCTTCATTGCTGGAAGCTCAAGCCGCACCCCGCAGCGCCGCCCGGCAATCGCGCCAGGATTCGACTACGGTCATATGCGCGGCAGGCGGCCAGTGCGTTAGCCCTCGCGGTCCGACGTGCTTGCTCCCGCGGTTGAATGGTGCGCCTTGGTCTTCAAGACCAACAAATCCCCCCAACCTTGGTCTCTTCTCAAGGAACTGTAACAAAGTGGTTCTAGTCTCGCGCGAAATTACGTTCTCCTGCGGATCAGACTAGTATGGCGGCCTTCGCAACGTCTCGTCGACACTTTCTGGTGGGAGCAGGGGCAGCCGGCGGGGGGCTTCTGATCGGGAACTACGGGCGCGCGCGGTCGCCTTCGCATGGCACGCCGTTTACACTCGGCGTCGCTTCCGGTGACCCCTCCCCAGACGGCTTCGTCGTATGGACGCGACTTGCACCGGATCCGCGCGCGCCCGATGGCTCCGGTGGACTCTCGGATCCCGTCCAAGTCCATTGGGAAATCGCTGCCGACGATACAATGCGGCGCATCGTCCAGAGTGGAACGGTCGAAGCTAATCGCTGTTTCGTCCACGCCGTGCATATCGAGGTTGGTGGCCTCGCACCAAACCGCCCGTATTGGTATCGATTCACGGCCCTCGGCGAACAGAGCCCGATCGGTCGATCTCGCACCCTACCCCTGTCAGACGATCCGACGGCGCACCTGCATTTCGCCTTTGCCTCTTGTTCGCATTGGGAGTTCGGATACTTCAGCGCTTACCGGCACATGGCAGCAGAGAATCCTGATTTGGTGCTATTTCTCGGCGACTACATCTATGAGCTCACGGCGCCGGACGAGCACGCCGGCCTTATCGTGCGCAGGCATGGGGCACCGACCGCAGTGAGCCTTGCGGACTATCGCAATCGCTACGCACTCTATCGTACCGATCCCGATCTCCAAGCATTGCATGCCTCCGCGCCATGTCTTGTGACCTGGGATGATCACGAGGTCGCAAACGACTACGCCGACCAATGGTCAATGCACATGGATACGAGCCCGGAAGAGTTTCTGAGGCAACGAACGGCCGCCTATAGAGCCTATTACGAGCACATGCCGCTGCGAGCCCGCGCGATGCCGCGCGGGAGCTCGCTTCAGCTCTATCAGCAGGTTCGCATCGGTCGGCTCGCGACCTTCACCGTGCTGGACACCCGGCAATATCGCAGCAAGCAGCCTTGTGAGGTGCCGCCGTCACGACGCGGCCACGTCGCGTCCGATAGCTGCACAGAGCGGCTCAACCCAACCCGCTCTCTTCTCGGCCATGCGCAGGAGCAATGGCTGTTTGATGGTTTCAAGAACTGCGACACGACCTGGAACGTGCTAGCGCAAAGCCAGCTCGTTGCGCAGTTTCGCCAGCGCGATGCGGCCGGCGCCATCGGTCATTGGACCGAAGGTTGGGACGGTTATCCGGCATCGCGGCAGCGTGTTCTCGAAGCGATAAGTGACATGAGGGTGTCAAATCCTGTCTTTATCGGTGGCGACATTCATTCGTTCTGGGCCACAGACCTGAAGGCAAATTTCAACAATCCATCGTCGCAGACCGTTGCGACAGAGTTCGTTTGCACCTCAATCACTTCCGACGGACCGCCCTATCAGCGTTTCGCCGAGATGTTGCCGGAAAATCCACATGTTCATTTCTTCGACAGCC
Source organism: Nitrobacter sp. TKz-YC02 (assembly GCF_049852135.1). Classification (NCBI taxonomy): domain Bacteria; kingdom Pseudomonadati; phylum Pseudomonadota; class Alphaproteobacteria; order Hyphomicrobiales; family Nitrobacteraceae; genus Nitrobacter; species Nitrobacter sp. TKz-YC02. The sequence goes on along the minus strand of NZ_CP180728.1, from coordinate 821,607 downwards.
GTCCTCGTGGATATGTTTCGGCTGATATAACGCCAGAGCGTGCGGAGATGCGATTTCAGACGATCTCGGACAGGCGCGATCCCGATGCAAAAGTTTCAACGCTGAAACGGTTTGTCGTCGAGAAGAACAAGCCTGAAGCAACTCCAGACTGAAATGAAGATCGTGATCTATTGTTGCCTTTGAACCGATCGGACCCACGAACACCGGACGATGGTGCGTTGCGGACCCGGCTGAAAGAGTTGACCTGCACCGGCGTCGGTTTGGTTACCGGCGTCCTGGGCTGCTTCTGGCCCGACCAGGAGTTCGGATCAATCACAAGAAGCACTATCGGCTCTATAGGGAGGAACGGCTGACTGTGCCGATCGTCAGATAGCACCGTCTAGGTTTCTCTCAACTGTTTGGAGAGGCCACACTCGGAGCAAGCTCACCAAATTTTTCAATGACCCGCTCCTCGAAAAATGCCTTGGCATCCTTGTGATTTTGGAGCGCAATCGGACGGTATGGTCCGAAGCTTGTGAAGTTTCGAACCCGAGGCAACGCCAGACGGTCGTATACGGATTGGTGCAGCGTCGCCGTATCCGGGACCACCCGAGGTGCCTTATCCCAGTGAAGGCGGGTGCCGCCGATGCCGACCATGCACTCGTCATGCATCATGCCATCGCAGGCGGGATACAAGTTCAGCTGTGATCGATCCACCAGAACGCGGCCATCCTCCCGGATGTCCTCGCTGATGAACTTCACCATCCAAGCGAGCGTAATGTCCGACAGGCGAGACTCATTCTCGGGGTAGCTGCCGCCAATGTCGGCATGGTTTCCAGCAAACCAAATCTGATCGAATTGTTCGGGTTCATCCTTGCGGTCGGGCCAAGTGACCGTGCCACTTCCGCCCCAGGCGACCCGTTTGAAGTCTTTGCGGCATTCGTCGATCGACTGAAGATGCCGCGCATATTGTATATCGCGGCAAAAATGCCGGTCATAGGTCCAATCGGGAAACACTCGCTGCCAGCCTATGGCAGCAACGGTGTCCCAAATGCCGATCAGGTAGGCGGAGGCGCCGTTCGCGAGGCCGAGCGCGGGCGCGTATTTCGACCGGAACTCATCAATGTGGCTGTTAGCGCTGTTGATGTTTCGCGGCATGCCACCGACATAGAGGCAGGACGCCGCCTCCTTGGCGATGGCGCGCAGCGACTTGGGATCGAGGTTGAGAGCGGACCCATCAGGCTGTTGGGTCGAAACGCCGCAGACTTCAAGGACATGCGCTACGCATCGGGCGGTATAGGCCCCTCGACTGAAGCCGAACAGGTAGATTCGATCACCCGGCTCCCATGAGCCGAGGATGGCGACATAGCAATCGATGACCTTCTTGGTGATGCCAAACCCAAACGCCTGCTGGACATATTCTTTAGTCCGGGCCCACCATGAGTCATGGCGCGGTGTGGGCGTCCCGATCCCAGGGACGTAAAAGGCCAACTGCTTGTTCGGGTCGATGATGCTGTCGGGCCCGGTCCGTGTCGCGCAGTAGAGTTTGTAGACATTGGTTCTGCTTTCGTCAGGGAGCAAGCCGCCTTCGTTGCCAGTCCCGTCCGCAAAGATAAGAATGCTCTTCGCCATCGGCTAACCCTCATGATCCGTTATGTGAAGGATGGTTCAAGTGCCGTTGAAGGCACGGTTACGCCGGTTTGCGATTCGAACAGCGCACTAACGCCACGAGCGCGGTCCATGTAGGCGCTATAGGTGCCCGCGCTCGAAAGCGTGATCGCCTCTTGCAAACTAGCGAGAGGCGCTTTCTTTGCGGCTACGGCAGCGTCGCGGAATCTCTTTTCCTCGTTGCGCAAATTATCGAGTGCGGCATTCAGGTCCGCGGTTTCGGTGGGGACAACCAACTTGCCACCGATATAGACCGCCTGGCTTAGGCCAACGATGCCGAGGATCGTGTCAGGAATCGTGAAGGCGGAAAGTTGCGTGAAGCCGCCAGCAATCATCGTCAATCCGACAACAATCGCGAATACAAAGCTTTGAAATCGATAGACATCGAACTCACGTCCTGTCGTAAACAGATCCGCCCATCGGGCTTTCGTAAAATCAATGTCAGGGGTCGAAGAGGACATCCAGCCTTTACGCAGGAGCCAGGCTCTATTTTCTGGCGAGATTGTAAGGCGTTTTGCGTCAGCGCCTTTGGCGATGGTCGCGCCGAGGCCATTGATGCCCAGCAACGTGACGACCGTCCCGGAGATGTCTGTGAGATTCCCGGTCTGCAGCGCCAAAAGCAAAATCAAGCCGAATACAATCAAGGTGAAGAAAATGACCTGCAGCTTGGAGAGGCTCGCGCGCCCGTCCGGTCCTACGGTCAGGCGAACAGGATCCAGAGAACGGACAAATGACAGGAGCGTATGATCAGTGCGGCGGACGAGGTAGGCAACAAAAACGTAGAGCGCGAGCAATATGGCGAGCGTGATCCACAGGCTCGCTTTGTACGAGCTGACATGCACATGGATGCGCGAGACGCGTGCCGGAGACCCCGTAGTCGCACAAGTGTAAAGATAAAGGTCCGCACCTCGCCAGAGGCTAGCGACGGAATCATCAAGGTTGAGCGTTACTACCGTTTCATCGGCGCTGAGAAGTCCGTTTTTGACAAGCTCATCGGTTTCACGCGCGCCGCGCGTTGATACATCCTGGCGTTTCAGAAGCGAGAATTTTCCGCTATCGCTTTTGATGAGTGCGAAGTATCGCGTCTTGTCAACGTAGGCCGCCTTTACGCCAACATCCGTGCGCCCGCCGGTCGGCAGGAACAATGAGTTGAGGACGATGGTATCACCAACCGGACGAATGCCGGAAATCAGCTCAGTGCGTTCTTCGCCGGGATCAACGCAGTTTCTTTGGGTACTGTAGACTTTCGCGCGTCGCTCCAAATTGCTTAAGGAAGGCGTGGCCGACGCTGAGGAAGGGGGCGGGGTAGTTGCGGGATCCGACGGCGCCTGAGAAACCGCTGCTGTCGCCCAGGCAATACCGATCGCGATCAATACGATTCGTCTCCACGCCATCGTTTAGTCCTCAGCCAACTCCTCAATAAATGCGGTGACTATTTCCGATTCTCACGATCGTGTGCAACTTGTGCGGGTGGAGTGACGATGGGTCGGGGCAACAAAATATGCCTCCCCGAAGGGAGGCATTGAAGGTGAGACAATATGAGTCCGATTTCAGGACCCGATATATTTCGGTGAATGCGGGACGCAGCCGGCTATCGTTGGCAGCAGCACGCCCGTGTCGACGCACGGCGATCGACGAGATTTTTCATGAAGACGCCGTATTCTACGATCCCAAGGGCGGTGTCTCCCTGATTGAAAGCCGCGACAGCTCTTTCAATGGCTACAGCAATCGGCTTCATCCGAAAGGTCGAGCACCTGCGCGAGGAGGCGCGGCTGCGAGGTCGCGCGCTATATCGCCAGGTTCGGAGAACCGCAAGGCCGCGTTGCTAAGGCCGTGCTCGTCAGCACCGTTCCGTCGTTGATGGTTAAGAGGACGAACCCGGCGGTCTGCCGATCGATGTCTTTAATGGACTACGGCAGGCTCTGGCCGATAACCGTGCGCAGTTCTTCCTCAATCTGCCATCAGGCCCCTTCTACGGCTTCAGTCAGGGAAGATTCATCAAGTGTGTCTGGGGTTGGTGGCGCCAGCGCATGATGGGCGGCGCCAAGGCGCACTACGACGGCATCGAGGCTTTCTCCGAGACCGATCAGACCGATGATCTGAAGGCGATCACTATCCCGACACTGGTACTGCACGGCGAGATGATCAAATCGTCCGATCGACAACAGTGCCCGAATTTCGATCAAGTTACTTAGGAATGGCACCCTCAAGGCCTACCCCTGCCTTTCGCGCGGTATGCCGACCGTCAACGCCGATACCGTCAACCCGGATCTGCTGGCCTTCGTAGCTGAGAATCCAAGCCGCGACCGATTTGTGATCGGAAGAGTCGGACCATCGCCATCCTCCCGATCTTCGGTTCAGATGATATATCAACTATCGTGCCTACGACCGGCGAGGGACGATAAGTTTAGCAGTCAACACCTGAACGACTTTTCCGTTTTGATTCTTCGTCTCGCTGCGCATCCGGACAATTCCCTGATTGGGCTTCGAACGGGACGGGATGATCTCTATCACCTCACTCTCAACGTGAAGAACATCCCCTGGTCGCGTGGGGTACGGCCATTCGATTTCGCTGCCCGCGCCAACGATGCCGCCAGCGAGCGGTGCGCCGCCCTGAACGAGAAGCCGCATGGTAATCGCAGCCGTGTGCCAGCCGCTCGCAGCGATTCCTCTGAACAGAGTCGACTTGGCGGCCTCGTCATCAAGATGGAAGGGTTGCGGATCGAATCGAGAGGCGAACTCCTTGATTTCCGCTTCGGGAACATCATAACTCGCACTGGTGAATTTCTGGCCGACACTGAGTTCGTCCAGGAAAAGGGGCTTGGGGAGTTCAGTCTGCGACATGTTGGTCTTCTACCTTGTGGTATGAATGATAAAGGTGCATTCAGACAGTCGAAGTCGTCTTCGCTCATGCATCGCCACCTGAAGGACGATAGCAGAAGACATAGGCTCTGCCGGTCTCCCCTCCTCGATCACGAGATCGACCAGCAGCAAAGCCACTGTTCTGACCATCTGCACTCCGTTTTGCGTCCATCGATCATCGCTCCCATGGGCCGCGCCTCGGCGACGTTTCGTGCCTACTGCGAATACCAGCCGACGCGTGATCCGTGGCGGCTGCGGCGAAACCAATGACTAGCGCCACGACCACGGTCGTCGTACCAATCAGGAACAGGATCCGGTAATCTTCACCGCTCTGAGAAAAAGACAAAGGATAGCGCATAGCGGACGCGACTTGAAACAAAGCGAAGAAGACGGTCGCTACACTCTAGGAAACCTTCTGCTTAGCCGGATAAAGCGGCAAGAGCTCGCCGATGCGCGCAAGCACCAACGAGAAACAGTGCCTGTGACGAACGCACCGACCACAAGACTCGACGCAATCAGCCATGTGTGCCCGAGACTGAAAGCAGGAATACCAACCGCAACGATTTCGAGCATGAAGGCCAGCCGAAGCGCGGAGCCAAGCCAAATTCGATCGACAACACGTCCCGCGACAACCGGCTCTGTGGTGGCAAAGGACCAACCGAAAAGATCATTTCAGACAGCATCATCGCCCGTCTGCTCTGGAGTCTTGAAGTCTCACGCTGGTTTGGCAGCCAATCGCTTCCGATACTCGGCAACGGGCAACCCTCCCCAACCCCAATCCTCCATCTCCACTTCCTGGACCACGACCCAAGTCCACTCCGGTGGTTTTCCAAGCACGTCGAACAGAACCTGGCTGATACCCTTGTAGATTGCGGCCTTCTGTTCGGCGGTGACATGATCGATCCCTGGTTCGGTCCCCTCGCGAGTCGTTTGAACGGTAACGAACGGCATGACACGCCTCCTCTGTTCAGCTTCGATCAGTGACCTGCACTCTGTCCGCCATCGACATGCAGGATCTCGCCAGTGACGAAACCTGCACTCTCGAGGAACAGTACGGCTTCGACGATGTCGTGAATCTCACCCATGCTCTTTACCGGATGCAGGTCAGCCAGGAACTCATGAGTCTGCGGTGCATGCAAAGGCGTCTTGATGATGCCCGGCGAGACCGCGTTCACACGGATGCCCTTGGTGGCATATTCGATGGCCAGTGCCTTTGTCGCCGAGTTGATGCCGCCTTTGGTCAGGTTGGCGAGAACGGTAGGCACGCTGCTGACTGCATGGTCAGTGAGGCTGGTGGTGATGCTGACGATGTGGCCCGAGCCCTGCTTCACCATTGCGGCCACGACCTGTTGGGTAATATGGAAGAATCCGGCAAGATTGGTGGCGATCATGGCCGCAAAATCCTCGGCGGTGTAGTCGGTGAAAGGCTTGGCGATGAAGATACCGGCATTGTTGACCAGCGTGTCGACGCGACCGAATCGAGCCAATGCCTCGCGGGTCACAACCTCGGCCGTCTTCGGATCGGCTGTCCGTCATCAAAACATTTGGCGCAAAGAGCGGCGAGATTTAGCGGAGAGCGGGCCTCATTTGTTGGTTGATGTTAAGCGGCGATTTTGCGGTGGAGCAAGCGCCGATATTTGATTGTCTGTCGTTTGATCCTTTCACGCTGTTTGATGATGGATTGTGCACGTCCGAAGTAGACGTCGGCGGGTGTGACGTTGCCGATGCCCTCGTGATAACGGCGATGATTGTAATGCTCGATGAATGCCTCGATCTGACACTCGAGATCGCCGGGCAGGAAGTAGTTCTCGAGCAGGATGCGGTTCTTGAGGGTTTGATGCCATCGCTCGATCTTGCCTTGGGTTTGCGGATGCAGCGGTGCGCCGCGGATATGGCTCATGCCGTTGGCATCGATCCATTCGGCAAGCTCGGCGGCGATGTAACTGGGACCATTGTCGCTGAGCAGTCTGGGCTTGTGCAACACCTTGGTGTTGTCGCAGCCTGAAGCTGCAAGGGCCAGTTCGAGCGTATCGGTGACGTCCTCGGCGCGCATGGTCGAGCACAGCTTCCAGGCAATGACATATCGAGAGAAGTCATCGAGTACGGTGGACAGATACACCCACCCCCAGCCGATGATCTTGAAGTAGGTGAAGTCGGTCTGCCACATCTGGTTGGGTGCTGTCGTCTTGTCTTTGAACTCATCAGCCGCCTTGACCACAATGAAGGCTGGGCTGGTGATGAGATCGTGGGCCTTGAGCAGGCGATAGACACTGGCTTCGGAGACGAAGTAGCGCTTCTCATCGGTAAAGCGCACTGCCAGTTCGCGCGATGAAAGTTCGGATTGCTCCAGCGCCATCTCGATGATCTGACCCTGGATATCGGCATCGATGCGGTTCCACACGCGACCTGGCCGGGAAGGACGATCTTCCAACGCTTCCGGCCCGCCCTCAAGGTAACGGTCATACCAGCGATAGAAGCTTCGACGTGCAATGCCCAGTTTGTCGAGTGTCTTCTTCGCCGGCAGATGCGATTGCTCGACGAGCCTGATGATCTCAAGCTTTTCGGATGCGGGATATCTCATTCGCCTTCGCCCCCATCCGCGATCATGCTTTTTTTGAGCAGACGGTTCTCCAGCGTCAGATCGGCAACCACCTCCTTCAGGGCATGCGCCTCACGGCGAAGGTCTTGCACTTCACCACTTGTCGCAGCTCGCGCCGTATCACCGGCCAGCCGCCGCTTGCCTGCCTCCATGAACTCCTTCGACCAGACGTAGTAAAGGCTCTGAGCGATCCCTTCCTTGCGGCACAGTTCAGCGATGCTGTCTTCACCGCGCAAGCCATCAAGCACAATCCGGATTTTATCTTCCGCCGAGAAATGGCGCCGGGTGGCGCGGCGAATGTCTTTGACAACCCGTTCGGCAGAACTTTTCCTGCTGCGAGACTTCGTAGTCATGTTCGTTCCTTCGTCATCGACGAGAACCGAACTCTCCTTAAATCATACCTTCAATTCTGTGCCATAGGCGCTGATCCCGGACAGCTTGAACCACAAACGCACTTACCGGCTGTATCGCGAAGAAGGCCTGTCGATCAGGACAAAAACGCCGAAGCGCAAACGGGCCTGGCGCTATCGTTCCGATCGGCCGAAGATCGCCGCCGTGAACCACTGCTGGGCGATGGACTTCATGTCGGATGCGTTGTTCAACGGTCGCCCGTTCCGACTTTTGACCGTTGTCGATTGCCACACCCGAGAATCACTTGCGATCGTTCCGAGAACGAACTTCAGGGCCTTCCAGGTCGTCGAGGTTCTTGAGCGGCTGGCAAGGGAGCGCGGCAAGCCAAAGACCATTCGCTGCGACAATGGCCCCGAGTTCGCCGGCAAGATGCTCGACCAGTGGGCCTATCACAATGGCGTCGAGATCGACTTCTCGAGACCCGGAAAGCCAACGGACAATGCGTTTTGCGAGGCCTTCAACGGTCGCGTCCGGGCGGAGTGCCTGAATGCCTCATGGTTCCTGTCGATGGCCGACGCTATCGAACGGATCGAGGAATGGAGGTGCCACTACAACAATGATCGGCCCCACACCTCGCTCGGCAACTTGACGCCGAACGAGTTCGCACGACAAACTCAAACAGCTCGAGAAATTGCCTGACATCTGGACCACAAAACGGGGCAGCTCCAGCCCATCATGCATTAAGACTGAAACCGGACCACCTCATAGGGGCAGGCCAGAAGCGATCCTCGCAGCCAGATGCGCCCGGCGCACATAGGATACTGCCTTAGAACAACAACATGCATTTCAGTCAGCCGTCCAACAAGCCGGCAGCAGCTCGTATTTAGAATCCTGCAACCCTAACGGCGCGCTCCGTTTAGCATGCTCGCGGCTCCTCCTTCGCCGCAACGCCTTCAGAGCATTTCTTTAAGCGCTCGATGATCCATCGTCCGGCCGGTCCTGGAGGTTCGCCTTCCCGATAAACAGCGAACATGGGAAGAGGCAGCCCTCCAGGCGGCGCCTCTTCGATCGAAAGCTCGGCGAGCCGCCCTTCGGCAATATCCCTTGCCACGGTGTGCAGGGGCATGCCCCCAAATCCCAGGCCACTGACAAGGAAGGCATGTTTCGCAAAGAGGTCCGCGAGGCGCCAGGTAGACGGCGACATCACGCCGATGTTGCGGCCTTCCGTGAGCGTGGATCGATCCGTCAGGACGAGCTGCACATGCCGCGCCAATTCCTCTTTCGGGATGGTGCCACGGTAAGATGCAAGAGGATGGCTCGCTGCAGCCACCATCATCAGTTTGACATCGAACAGGCGCTCCTTGATCAAACCGGGTGGAAGCGTCGGCAGAGAACCCACAACACCAAAACTCGCCCGCCCATCCAAAGCCGGCTGCACCGCGCCACCGAGCGCCTCGACATAGAGACGCAACGGCGTCGCCGGAAACTGGATACGAAATTCTCGCGCAGCCTCGGCGATCACCTCTATCGGCAGAAACACGTCGAGGACAGCCGTCAACTCGGCCTCGAGTCCGCCAGCAATCCCCTTTGCCCGCGCTTTCATGGCGTCGACGCCGGTAATCACCGCACGCGCATCCGCCAGCAGGACAACACCTTCCTTCGTCAGCCTGGGATAACGCCCCGCACGATCGAACAGCACGACGCCAAGCTGAGCCTCCAAACTCAGAATTGCTTCGCTCACCGCTGATTGGGTTCTTCGCACGCGGCGCGCTGCGGCCGAAAAGCTGCCTTCATCGGCAGAGGCCACGAACATCCGCAACTGGTCGAACGACACGCTTTCAAGCATCGATCACTCCATCGGTACAGCCGATGGATAATATCAAAATATACTGGCTACACCCGATATAAGCCACCCCTCATATTGCGCGTGAAGGCAACGCCGCTGCCCAAGCAGCCGAAGGAGCACACGATGACACTTCGCATCCACACATTCACGCCAGTCCGTCTCGGACGCTACGTCCTGCAAAACCGTCTGGTCATGTCCCCGATGACCCGCAGCCGCGCCAAGCGCGACGGCACGCCGGGAGACCTCGCGGCCGAGTATTATGCGCAGCGCGCCGGCGTCGGCCTGATCGTCGCGGAAGGCACGCAGCCTTCGGACGACGGTCAAGGCTACCTGACGACGCCGGGCATCTACACAGCGGCGCATGTCGCGGGATGGAAGAAGGTGACAACGGCCGTGCATAACAAAGGCGGTCGAATCTTCATCCAGCTCATGCATGCCGGGCGGATGTCGCATCCCGACAACACGCCGCACCATCGCCAAGCTGTTGCGCCATCCGCAATCGCACCCGCATCGCAGATGTTCACCGCGACAGGGATGCAGGAGATTCCGGCGCCGCGCGCATTGTCGACCGAAGACATCCACCAGACCGTTGCCGACTTCCGTCACGCGGCGCGTGCGGCCATTGAGGCTGGCGCCGACGGCGTCGAGATCCACGGGGCCAACGGCTACCTCGTTCAGCAGTTCTTCGCCCCGAACGCCAACACGCGCACCGACCAATATGGCGGCTCGATCGAGAACCGCACCCGCTTCGCGATCGAAGTCGCCAAGGCAATCGCAGAGGAAATCGGCGCAGACCGGACGGCGATCCGTCTGTCTCCCGGATCACCCCTCGGCGGACTCGACGAGGGAGCGAACGGCCCCGATCTCTATCGCCATCTCGTCGCCCAACTCGACAAGCTCGGCCTTGCCTACATCCACGTCATGCACAACGGCGACGATAGGCTGATGGCCGACCTGCGCGCGCGATGGAAGCAGGCGCTGATCCTGAACAGACCCGGACGCCCGCGCGAGCAAATCGGCGCTGATGTGGCTTCGGGACTGGCCGACCTTGAGGCTTACGGCCAGATGGTGCTTGCCAACCCAGATTTCGTCGCGCGGCTTAAGAGCGATGCGCCGATGAATCAGGCCGACCACACCACCTTCTTTGGCGGCACCTCACAAGGCTACACCGATTATCCCGCGCTTGAGGTCGCCGCCGCCTGAGCAGCGCGACGTTGTCCGTCACAGATCGAGCTGCGCAGCACGCGCAGTTCAGGACCGCCAGGCCCCAACTCAATAGAACGTTCCAGGAGCCATTGCCATGAGCATTATCCGCTATCTTCCCTTCGCCGGTCGGCTGATGATCGGTCTTCCCTTTGCAATGAGCGGCTTGAGCAAGCTCAGTGCCTATAGCGCCACCACCGCGATGATCAGCGCGGTTGGCTTGCCAATTCCGCCGCTTGCCTATGCGGTGACCGTGGCCGTCGAGCTTGGTGGCGGCCTACTTCTCATTGCCGGGTATCACGCCCGCACCGTCGCCGCCGCCCTTGCCCTGTTCTCGATCGCAGCGGCACTGTCGTTCCACAGCAACTTCGCCGACCAGAACCAGATGATCCATTTCCTCAAGAACGTGATGATGGCGGGCGGGCTTCTGCAGATCGTGGCATTTGGCGCCGGCGCATTCAGCATCGACAACCAGCGCAAGACCGGTGGCATAGGTTCAAGCCTCGCAGCGACCGCCTGACCATCCGCCACGACGTTCTCACTCGCGGTTTCGACCGTGACGAACCAAGTCCGATCATAGACATCACATTGAGGACGTCGTCGCGGCGCTCGCTCCCTGATCTTCCTGCAACAGAACAATCGCGGGTCGGTGCACCTCAAGCCGCATTCGATGCCAAATGGAGAAAACCATGTCCAACACCGTATCGACCTTGTTGCTTCGTAACCTCCACGATGTGTTTGGCGAGATCGATCCGGTGCGCCGACGCCATGTGATCGACGAGATTTTTCATGAAGACGCCGTGTTCTACGATCCCAAGGGTGGTGTCTTCCGTGGCCATGACGAGATCGACCGTATCGCCGGCGCGATCAAGGCGACCCATCCCGACTTCCAATATCAACCGATCTCCCCACCCGAGGAAATGGGCGATGGTGGCCGGGTCCGATGGGTGTCAGGTAGCTCCGGAAAGCCGCCAGCTTACGCCGGGACTGATTTCGCTATCGTCCGGGATGGCAAGATCGCCGCCGTCTATCTCTTCTTTGACGACCTCCCCGACTAAAGCGATTAGACGAGTAGCCCTGCTCTAAACTTCTCGCGATGGCATCGCCGTTAAGGCCCTTTGAAATGGTTCAGGACAGCCCCATTTAATCCATTCGTTTCGTTAAAGAAAAGAAGCAAGCTTGGGAGAGATTATTATGAAGAGGCTTTCCCTTTGCGCGATGGCAATAATCTGTTTTGTTGTCCAAGCGCATACCGCAAACGCGCGATCGGCTTACGATGGCTCTTGGGACCTCGTCTTCGTGACGCAACGAGGCGCGTGCGATCCTACGTACAATTTCACCGTCAATATTTCTAACGGAGTTGTGACGCATCCTAATCTCGTAAGGTTCAGAGGATACGTCACGAAATCTGGCGCGGTTCGCGCTTCGGTGACCGTTCAGGATAAATACGCCTCCGGCTCCGGCCGACTCTCCAGTGTTTCTGGCCGCGGGACATGGAACGGCCACGCGGGGAATGAGCGATGCTCGGGCTACTGGGCCGCGCAACGAAATTGACATCTCCACAACGTGAAAACGTATGCATTTTGATCTGAGATCCGCAGGCTTCCGGACAAATCTTCTGTAGGTGACGAGCGCCGCCTTGCGCCAAAAGCGGTCACCTGCACGCTATTTCCTAGGTTCTGCGTGAACGCCGGTCGATAGGATCGGACTGCCATACATCCAACCGTTGATTCCAAGGCGGCTCCGCCGGCTCCCGCTGGTTCTCCTAGCGTGCGCCCCCTACATTGACTGCAAATGAGCAACGCCCTTCACGTTCCCTTCGACGCCGCGACCGCGCGAGCAGCCCGAAGGACGTGTTCGCCCGTTTACCCTCGCCTCGTTGTCGCGACGACGATCCTAGCATCGAGCTTGGCGTTCATCGATGGTTCGGTCGTGAACGTTGGACTCCCAGCGATCGGTCGGAGTTTTGATGCAGACGCTATCGGCCTGCAGTGGGTCGTCAATGCCTATTTGCTTCCCTTGAGCGCACTACTTTTGCTGGGAGGAGCAGCGGGAGACCGGTTCGGGCGCCGTCGGCTCTTGATCGTAGGCGTTCTGCTGTTTGGTATCGCCTCTCTGGCTTGCGCGGCGGCGCCGACCCTTGTCTTGTTGCTGCTTGCTCGCTTCGTGCAGGGTGCGAGCGCCGCAATACTGATGCCGAACAGCCTTGCGATCCTGGGCCAGAGTTTCTCTGGAGAGGCGAAAGGCCGTGCGATCGGCATATGGGCGGCGGCCGGAGCTGTCGCGGGCGCGATCGGACCTATCCTTGGCGGGTGGCTCATCGATGCCGGCAGTTGGCGCCTTGTCTTTCTGATCAACGTTCCGTTGTCTATAGCCGCGATCTTGCTAGCGTCCCGCTACGTTGACAGGGACGTCGACGACACAGCCGACAGTCTCGACTGGTCAGGCGGAGTGCTGGCTACAGCTGGCTTGGGCCTTGCGACCTGGGCATTGACCGTTGGATCCGGGCGGGCCTGGTCGCCTTCTGCCTTCGTCGTCCTAGGAGCGGGTTTGATCTTCTCGCTGCTCTTCCTGTCTGCGGAGCGACGGCTTGGCGACAGGGCCATGATGCCGCTCGCATTGTTCGGGTCCAGGAGTTTCGTCGGCCTCACGCTTTTGACACTCCTGCTGTACGGCGCTCTCGGCGGGTTGTTTGTGCTGGTACCCTATGTGTTGATTCAAGCGGGCGGGTACACCGCGACGCAGGCTGGCGCGGCGCTCCTGCCCCTGCCGCTGATTATCGCCGTGGCATCGCCTGCCGCCGGTGCGCTGGCGGCCAAGGTAGGTCCACGATGGCTGCTGACCACAGGACCGGTCATCGTGGCGTCCGGCCTTCTCCTGATGCTCCGGATCGGGTCGGCCACAAGCTATTGGCTTGGGATGTTTCCCGCGATGGCCGTGATTGCCCTGGGAATGGCTTGTGCGGTCGCGCCGCTCACAACTGCAGTTCTAATGTCCGTTGACAGCAGCCACACGGGTGCAGCATCCGGGCTGAACAGCGCAGTGGCTCGTACTGGCGGATTGGTTGCTACAGCTCTTGTAGGGCCTGTGATAGCGTCATCCGGACCTGCTTTGCTTTCAGCTTTTGGTATCGCTGCAGCGATTGGCGCGGTCATCTGTTCGGTAGCAGCGGCGAGCGCCGCTATGTTGATTCGTCCCGGCGGGAAAACCAAGCCGTCTAATGGGATGGACGGCTCCCCCTCCACCATTCAGGCTGAGAGCCAGCAACAGGAAGGAGAGCCGCAATGACCGTCGAGACGCTCGGTATCGATATCGCCAAGACGTGTTTCAATTTCACAGGGCAATCATCATGGCTGAGTCGCGCTGAAGCAGCGGGTGACGTACGATCAGCTTCTGGACATTGTCCGCGCAAGCCGCGCGCTGCACGATTGCAGCGTATCGCAATGTATTCCGGAAACGGATTGTATAGGAATATTGTAAAGGCCAGCTTCCGATAACGGCAATACGCTCGCACAGCCCATCTTGTCATCGGCGGGCCGTTTTCGTCCCGCCTGCAACCCGATGAATTGCCCCAAAAAATCGATGAAGGCCATCGTCTTGCTCTTGTCGCGCAGTTGAAAAACGAAGATGCGGTCTAGAATGCCAGCGCCTCCTCGATATCGCCGACTTCCAGCGCCACGTGGATTTCCTGCAGCCGTCTGCATCGCTTGAGAGCCATCGCGCACCGCGCCCGCCATGTTGGCTCCGGTCGGGCCGGATGGGCCGCAGCCGACCATGACGATCGGCACCGCTGCGGTCGCGGAGGGGACTATCCGATCTCACCATTCGTGATGACGCCATGCCAGATGCCAAACACGCTGCCATCGAGAGATGGCGTGACAGCGATGGTCGCGAAACCGACCTCACCGATCCTGCCTGCAATCGTCCATTCGCCGGCTGGATTGCAACCCTGCACGAGGTAGTAATTGTCGCCGAACATCTCGTCCGCATCGAAAGTTGTAGCACGAGCACCCTGTTCTGAGCAGGCGATGTCGCAGTCACGCATGTTCCTGAATCTCGATGACGAATGCAGTAGTCGCGGCTTCCGCATTAGTGTGCTGCTACCTGCCAACGCATTACGCGACCGGAGCACGAAAAGTAAAGTTTAGTAAAGAATGAGGCCCATTCAACCCGCGCCTGTCGTGAAAGCGCAGCCCGGTTGCCGCATGCAGGGTCTGGCCGAATGTGCTATGATTGTTTGCCATGCCCCCAGCACCGCAATCAGTCATCGAAACGCGCCGACACCAGATGTTTCCGGTTTTGGAGCCGGCAGAGATCGAGCGGATGCGCCGCTTTGGCAAAATACGCCATTATCGGGCGGGCGAAGCCCTGCTGGACGTCGGCAAGGTCGCTCCGGGCTTCACCATCATCCTGACCGGCCAGGTGAATGTCACCCAGCACGACCAATCGGAGCATGGCCGACCGATTGTGACCCACGAGCCCGGCTCGTTCATGGGCGAACTAGCGCAGCTTACCGGCCGCCCGTCTCTCGTCGATGCTCGCGCAGAGGACGCAGTCGAGGCGCTGATCATCCCACCCGACCAGCTTCGCGCCTTGCTGATCGCCGAGGCGGAACTGGGCGAGCGTATCATGCGCGCGCTCATCCTGCGTCGTGTCGGCCTGCTGGAAACGGGGGCCGGTGGACCGATCATCATCGGGCGTGCCGGGAATGGCGACGTACTCCGGCTTCAGGGGTTTCTCCGGCGCAACGGCCATCCGCAACAGCAGCTCGATCCCGAGAGCGATCCGTGCGCCAAGGCGCTGATCGATCGCTTTCAGGTGGACGCCAGCCAACTGCCGATTGTGCTGTGTCCGGGCGGACAGATGCTGCATAATCCGACCGAGGCGGAGCTTGCCCGCTGCATCGGCCTGCTGAACCCGATCGACCCCGACCGGCTCTACGATGTCGTCATCGTAGGCGCCGGACCGGCCGGTCTCGCGGCGGCGGTCTATGCCGGCTCGGAAGGTCTTTCGACGCTGGTGATCGACTGCCGGGCCTTTGGTGGACAAGCCGGCGCTTCGGCCCGGATCGAAAATTATCTCGGCTTTCCGACCGGCATCAGCGGCATGGCGCTGATGGCCCGGGCCTACAACCAGGCGCAGAAGTTCGGCGTCGAGATGGCGATTCCGGACGAGGCCGTCCGCTTGGACGGATGCGATTCCGGCCACGGGCCGCTGACGCTCAAACTGGCCAACAACGAATACGCCAGGACCCGGTCGATCGTGCTGGCGACCGGCGCCCGCTATCGGCGGCTCGCGGTGGAAGACCTCGAGTCCTTCGAAGGTACAAGCGTACACTATTGGGCCTCGCCGCTTGAGGCTAAGCTGTGCACGGGCGAGGAAGTCGCGCTGGTCGGTGCGGGCAATTCCGCGGGCCAAGCCGCAGTCTATCTGGCAAGCAGCGTCAGAAAGGTCTGGATGCTCGTGCGCGGCGCGAATCTCGCCGACAGCATGTCACGCTACCTCGTAGATCGGATCACCGGTCTGCCGAATATCGAAGTGCTTGCGCGCACCAATGTAACAGGTCTCGAAGGACACGACGGCGTTTTGGAAGCGGTCCGCTGGCGTCGACGGGGAGCGGAGAACGAAACGCGGCAGCCGCTCCAGCACATATTCCTGTTCATCGGCGCCGATCCGAATACGGGTTGGCTCGCCGGCACCGGAATTGCGCTGGATGCAAAGGGCTTCGTGCTGACTGGCGCAGCGGACGGTACCAACCGACACGCCCTCGAAACCAATCGCCGCGGCGTCTATGCGATCGGTGATGTTCGATCGGGCTCGGTAAAACGAGTCGCCGCTGCCGTTGGCGAAGGCGCACAGGTCGTCGCAGCGCTACACGCCACTCTCGCGGCCACGAAGGACGACCAGCGCGAGCTTCAGACGGCGTCCTGACGCGCGTCGATTTCAAATGAAGCGCTGGATCACGCCGCGTCCGAAGGATCTCAGATGTTCGGCGACGATCCGTCCATCCTGACGGATCACGATGCGGTCGGCATAAGCCTGGACCTCGACCGGGCGCCCCACGGCGTTGGCAACGGCCAAGTATTTTGTCGAACCGCGCAATAAGCTCGGCCTCTTCGCCACGTCGCTGCTCGGCCGCATTCCATAACGGCTATCTAGCGAATCAATTTGTGCGCTATTTATTTAAGGTGTTACCGGCAGAGTTCGGATTCAGTCTCCAATTCTTCTCAGAACTTGGAGGCTTGGTTGCGATGAGCGTGGGCTGATACGTTTGATGTCTCAATATGGCCGGGTCGGATGGCAAGAGGCTGAGCGCGGTGACAAGAATTCATTAAGCCGCGGGTTCTCAGCGAATTTCCAACCAGTGCGCGTCGGTCCGGTGTCCGACTTGAGCGCTGGAGTGTTTCGATCCTCGCTTGATGGCAAGCCTCACGTTCCTCGGCTCGGCAAGATGTGACGTTTGATCCCGGCATATCTTCGGAGTGGAAGGATACTATTCCCCTACGAAACCGTTGCCGCCTTGCAGAGGCTATACGATTTCGGACTTCTTTTACCGGTTGTGCGTATTCCTAAATTTTTGAGAGTCTCAGAAATTTTGGAAAGCGTTGGCGCTCGCTCATTCTCATACTTGATTGAATAAGCGGTTTGGATCTCTTTCAGAGAAGGGATTCCAATCGATGGACGAGCCAAGCGCTTAGAAAGAGCGGTGAAATCGACGAAGTGCAATTTTGGAACGCCTTTCCGAACCAACTTAGGAATGCCTTTGCGCAAAGGCCTGTAAACTTTGCGTTCTCCTTTAGTCAATTCGATAAGCGCAATAAATGTCTGCTGATCCGTTCTGCTGAATTTTTTCGGAAAGGGGGTGGGTACAGGCTCTATTCCACGAAGTCTCATGCCATTCTTGAGAACGGCCACTCCGTTTGAATTGACGAGTGCTCCATCAAAATCCTCAACCTGGAAAGTCCCAACCGTTGAACTTCCTTCGGGGATGGCCTGCACTCTACTGCAGGCGGGCAGCAACACGGCGTGAGTAATGTCGTGTTCCTCAACCTTCAAATTCAGACAGAATGACTGAGCCCGCTTAGCTATTGGTAGGGGCGGACCGACAGAAATGACGGTATCGCATTCTGCGACCACATATGCTCTGAGCAGATCAAGCGCGTGCGCAATAGTCCGGGGTCTTCCAACAGCAGGTTCGGGAATAATGTGTATGCTGGACATCGTAGCCTCCTACTGATCGACGGCAACTGTTACCATGTCTGACTGCTTTTTCAGACTGCGGGCGATAGGTACGGGACCGTGACTGGGGATTAAACGAGTTTTCGTCACAATTGCACTTGAATCACACTTGATGCAATCGTCTCGAAGATGATGAATATAGAGAGCTTCATTCGAACCGAGTGGAGCTCAAATGTCTTTGCATCAAATTCTTGAAGTAGATCTCGCTAAGCTTCATCCCAGCCGCCGCAATGCGCGCGTGCACTCAAACAAGCAAGTCGAGCAGATCGCGGCCGCTATCCGCCGTTTCGGATGGACCTATCCGATTCTTGTAGACGAGCACGGCAATATCCTTTGCGGCGCCGGCCGTTGGCTGGCCGCGCAAAAGATGGGGCTCAAGAAGGCGCCAGTCATTACGCTCCTGCACTTGAGCGATACCGAAAAGCGCGCCTTGATGTTGGCGGACAACAAGATCGCCGCCAATGCAGGCTGGGATCGCAAAATCCTCGCCAAGGAGCTTGGGGAGCTTTCTAGTCTTCTTCCCGAGATCAATCTGGATATCGAAATAACAGGGTTTTCAGCGGCCGAGATCGAACCGTTGCTCGTTGATCTAATCGACGGTGAATGCGACCCAGCCGATGACGCTCCGCCTTTAGCTAAAGAAGCCGTCGCGCGCAAAGGCGACATTTGGCTACTCGGCGACCACCGCCTCATCTGCGCGGATGCCTGTAGTCGCAAGGCATACCGAGCGCTCATGAAGGGTAGTTTGGCTTCCGTGGCGATACCCGATCAACCCTACAACGATTCGATAGCCAAGATTGTCGGCCGAGGGAAGACGAAGCACCGGGAATTTGTCCACGCTTCTGGCGAGCTCTCGCCCGAGCAATTTGTGAGCTTCCAACGAAAATGGATGGAGCTGTGCTCTGAGTTTTCCAAGCCTGGCTCAATTCATTTCGTCTTCATCGACTGGCGCCATCTTACGGAGGCCCTAACGGCGGGTCACGCTGTCTATAGCGAACTCAAGAATGTCGTCGTCTGGAGCAAAACCAATGCCGGACAAGGCAGCTTCTATCGCTCACAGCATGAGCTCATTCTTGTTTTCAAGAGCGGTGATGCTCCGCACCGGAACAATGTCGAATTGGGTCGCCACGGCCGCAATCGTTCAAATGTCTGGACCTATGCCGGGGTCAACACCTTCCGTGCCGGACGAATGGACGATTTATCGGTCCATCCAACCGTCAAGCCGATCGCAATGGTGGTGGATGCGATCAAGGATTGTTCGCGTCGCGGCGACATTGTCCTCGATCCCTTCATGGGGTCAGGAACGACAATTCTTGCTGCCGAACGGGTTGGCCGACGCGCGTTCGGCATTGAGATCGATCCGCTCTATGTCGACGTCGCAATCCGTCGATGGCAGCAATTTACCGGGCGAGACGCAATCCTCGAAACCAGCGGCTTAACATTTCACGAGATGGGGGCTGAACGATCCACCGATGGAGGTGGCATATGAGTAAGCGCGGCGACGACAGTTCTAAACGGCCGGGGTCTCCGACCAAAAATCGTCGGTCAGTGGTACGCGAGCGCATCCTACGCAAGCCCAAAAATCCTGAGGTCGGTTACGGCCGCCCGCCGCCTGAGCACCAGTTCAAGCCAGGTCAAAGTGGCAACCCAAAAGGCCGACCGAAAGGACGAAAAAGCGAAGCGAAGATGCTCGATGAAGTCCTCCAACGCAAGGTTGCGATAAGGGAGGCACAGGGTAGGCGCAAGACGTTCTAGAGGCAATCCTGCACCGCTTCGCTGAGGACTCTCTCAAAGGCAACACGAAGAGCGCTGCATTCTTATTGGGTCGCTATGCAGCGGCAACTGCCATCGGCCAAGATGCGCCAGAACTCAGCGCGGACGACAAGGCCGTCATGGATGATTTCCTGACGGACTTCCTCGCAACAAACGGAGGGAAGAATACAAACGGAGGGCAAAGCGGTGAATGATATTGAAATCTTCAACGCAATCCTACGGAGCGACTTGGTCAGCTTCGTGCATCGTTCGTTTCGAACATTAAACCCGGGATCGACCTTTGTTCCGAACTACCACATCAACGCGATAGCTTATCAGCTTGAGCGGATCCGACGCGGCGAGATCAATCGGCTCATCATCAATCTGCCGCCTCGCTATCTCAAATCGGTCATTACGTCTGTGGCTTTTCCCGCTTTTCTTCTGGGCCAAGATCCAAGACGGCGGATCATTTGTTTAAGTTATGGTGCGGAATTGGCCGCAAAGCATGCGGCCGACTGTCGGGCCATCATAATGTCGGACTGGTTTCGCAGAGCGTTCCCGCAAATGATCGTGTCGCGAACGGCTGACTCCCACATCTACACCTCCAAACATGGCTTTCGTAAAACCAGCTCGGTCGGAGGCGCCCTCACCGGCTTAGGAGGCGACCTGTTTATTATTGATGACCCTCAGAAGCCTGTGGATGCCCAATCTCAGCCTTTACGAGATCAAATGAACCAGTGGTTCTCCAATACGCTGATATCTCGCCTGGATAATAAGGAGAAGAGCGCCATCATTGTTGTGATGCAGCGTGTCCATCTAGGCGACCTGACCGGATATCTCACCGAGACATCCGATCGATGGACTGTTCTCAGTCTCCCGGCCATCGCTGAAGTCGACGAACGCATTCAAATCGGGGACTCGAAATTCCACGACCGCCGCGCGGGTGAAGCGCTGCACGAGGGTTATGAATCGTTGGCCACTTTGGAGAAGCTACGGCTCGAGATGGGGACGGAAGCGTTCAGTGCGCAGGAGCAACAAGCCCCTGTCCCGCCAGGCGGGGCGATGATCCAGCGGCGATGGCTTCGTTATCACGACATTCCTCCCGAACGTTCGAGCAGCGCACGGATTATCCAGAGTTGGGATTGCGCGAGCAAGGAAGGCGCGCAGAACAGCTGGTCGGTTTGCGAAACGTTGCTCCATGATCATGGCAATTACTATCTGTTGGATGTGGTGCGAGGTCGTTTCGATTATCCGAAGCTGCGCCAGACGGCGTTTGCGTTAGCCGAAAGATATAATCCGACGGTGGTTCTGATCGAGGATGCGTCTGCTGGCATCGCGCTCGCTCAGGAGCTTCGACAGGCGGGCCGCTTCCGTGTCCGATCCATTCCGGTCGATCGCGACAAGGTCACGCGCCTGTACGTCCAGGCGGCCAAGTTTGAAGCCGGCCGCGTTTACTTCCCCAAGCACGCACCCTTCCTGGCTGACCTCGAGACAGAGTTGCTGACGTTTCCGCAAGGAAAGCACGATGATCAGGTCGACAGCTTGACGCAGGCGCTCGCGTTCGACGACTATGGATATGATGAGACGCTTTCCTGGGTGGGATAATAAACCCATCCGTAATGTTGCCGATCGGCGCGTCGCGGACCACAGGATCAGATCCTGATCCCGCGGTTCCCTTCGCCCGCCATTCGTTGGGACACCTCAGCGCAACAGCCGTTGGGTCCTCGGAATCCTCGATCACATCGTGATCCAGCGTCCCCGATCTTCGCCACAAGATTATCCGGTATCCGCTCGACTTTGCGTGGCGGCAGAGCGGTAGTGGATCGAACTTTGACGGAGGGCCCGATGGAGCGCGCCAGTATCGAACCAGCGATCAAACTCATCATTGCCGAGATTCATATCCGCCTGAGCGAAGCGACACGCATTGCCAAGGCCGCCGAGGCCTGTGTCCAGAACGGCGCAATTGGTGAGGGTGTTGAGGTCTCAATGGATATCGAGCAGCTCATTTATGAAGCCGGGCGCTTGCAGGATGCTGCATCACTTCTGAACCGCCTGAGCCGAGAGCAATGCTAGTTCGGCTCCGCAAGGTTTCCTCTGGGCCTCGCACATTGCGGGGCTTGGGTCAGTGGCATCGCCTAATAGTGCCGATGACACAGAGGAGATCAATATGTCTTCCAGTCAGCGCAATCCGAAAGCGAGGAACGCGCCCAAGGCTCGTTCGAGCCGCGCCAATCCGCGAAAACGCAAAGCGAGCTCGAAGTCCAAATCGGTGAAAGCGTCTGTGGCCGCCAGCCGAAACCGCTCCACCCCATCAAAGCAGGACGCGATACTTGTCCTGCTCCAGCGTCCCAAAGGCGCGACTCTCCCAGAGATCACCGAGGCGACCGGTTGGCAGCCGCACTCAGTCCGCGGCTTTCTGTCCGGCGTCGTCAAGAAGAAGCTCAAACTTAAGGTCGAGTCGCGGAAGGACGGCCGTGATCGGACCTATCGCATCAAGGGACGGACCTCATCATGATCCGACCGGTACGCCCTGTCGGTAGCGATCGGATTGTCGAAGCCGAACTGGCTAAACTCCCAGTGATGCCGATTGCAAACTTGAGAATGCGGTATCGCGAGCTGTTTCGGTCCGATCCGCCAAAAGCCTTCGGTCCGGACCTGCTCCGCCGCTCAATCGCGCAGCGGATTCAGGAGCGCGCTTATGGCGGTCTGTCCAAGGACAGCAGCCGGTTGTTGAGGCAGATGATCAAGGCGGCGAGGAACAAACCGAACGGCAAGCTGGAACTGCCCCGCAGGATCAAGGCCGGCTCGGAGCTGGTGCGAACCTGGCAGGGCACGACCTACCGGGTGAAAGTCACCGCGGATGGTTTTTCTTTTGAAGGACAGACCTACGCCAGCCTGTCGGAGATCGCCACGAAGATTGCGGGCACCAGATGGAATGGGCCGCGGTTTTTTGGATTGCGGACGTCGAAGGCGCCATCGGATTCGGAGGATGAGCCGAGTGCCGAGTGAACGCCGAGGCGTCCTGCGCTGCGCCATCTACACCCGCAAATCCACCGAGCATGGGCTTGATCAGGAGTTCAACTCGCTCGACGCCCAGCGAGAAGCCTGCGAGGCTTATATAAAGAGTCAGGCCTCGCAGGGCTGGCGTGCCCTTCCCGCCCGCTATGATGATCCTGCCTATTCCGGTGGCAATCTTGATCGTCCTGCCCTGAAACGCCTCCTTGCCGATATAGAGGCCGGCAAGGTCGACGTGATCGTGGTCTACAAGATCGACCGCCTGACCCGGTCGCTGGCTGATTTTGCCAAGCTGGTCGAAACTTTTGACGCCCGTTCGATCTCGTTTGTCGCGGTCACCCAGCAATTCAATACCACGACCTCGATGGGCCGCCTGACCCTGAATGTGCTGTTGTCTTTTGCCCAATTCGAACGGGAGCTCGCATCCGAACGAGTCAAGGACAAGATCGCCGCCTCCCGCAAGAAGGGCAAATGGACCGGCGGCACGGTGCCGCTTGGTTATGAGCTCAAGGACAGGAAGCTCGCCATTAACAAGACCGAGGCACAAACCGTCCGGACTATCTTCAAGCTTTATCTGCAGACAGGGTCACTCAACAAATTGATCCCCGAACTCGACAAGCGAAAGATCGTCACCAAGCGGCGCAACACCAAGGTCAAGAAATACCAGGGCGGCATCCCCTTCACCTATGGCCCCCTCGCCTATCTCCTGAACAACCGCATCTATCTCGGCGAAATCCATCACGGCGGCAAATGGTTCAAGGGCGAGCATCCGCCGATCCTGGACCGCACCACTTTCAACCGCGTCCATGACCAGCTCAAATCGAACACCATCGATCGACCGAAAGGCCAGTCGGCGAACGACGCGCCTCTGACCGGCAAACTGTTCGACGACCGCGGCAACCGGATGGGCCCGAGCTTCACCCGGAAAAACGGCGTCCGATACCGCTTCTACGTCAGCACGGCCTTACGTGGCCGGAAGCATCTCGCCGGATCAGTCAAAAGAGTGCCGGCAACCGAGATCGAGCAACTGATCGAGCAGGCTATTCGGAAGCAGCTCAACCTCGCCCATGCCGCTCCATCCGACATTTTCGACAGCATCGACCGCGCCGTCATCAACGCCAAACACATCCGGGTCATGATGAAGCCGGCATACACCGCACGGCCGATCGAGATTCCCTGGAAAGCAGTGAAAGCCAATGCCGTCACAGTCATCGATACCACGGATCAGATCAAATCCGATCCCAAGCTTCTCCAGGCGATTGTCCGCTCCCATGCCTGGCTCCACCATCTCACCTCAGGACGATACGATTCGATCGAGGCACTCGCCGAAGACGTCAAACTCCATCCCAAAATTATTCGCCAGCAAATTCGGCTCGCGTTCCTGGCGCCGGCAATCACGGAAGCGGTACTCGCGGAGAAAGCTGGAGGAGCGTTGACTCTACGGTCAATTCTGAAAATGCTGCCAATTTCATGGGCGGAGCAACAGAAAGCGATAGGAGAATAAGCTGTGACCACTGGCCTGGATGTCGGCTTCGAGGCCAAAGCGATCTTGCCGCCAGATCGCGCAATGGCGAGTTTGGGGCCGTAACCCGACCGTCCGCTTACAGTCGACGTCGGCAGCAAGCTGCCGTTGAGCTCGCCTCCGTCGCTTCAGCAATAATAGAAAATCGGTTGACCCACCTTCTGGATCTTGAAACCGGCATCCTTCCACACCTCCAAGGGTAAGTGATAACCGGGGGTGACATAGTCGATCTTATCGATCGGATCGATCCGGGCACGATTCACTGGTAAATAATCTTCATCACTAGCGCACTTGCTGATTGAAGATGCGATTTGACGTCAGGTCCTTAGATGAAGGCCCCGAATGACTCGATGTTCCTTCAGCTGGTGAATAATACTCCTTGAAGTCATCGTGGTTGCGTAAGGCTTCCGGCCGGTATGGTCCTACGTTAGCGCATTGGGTCACCTTAGGCAGGTTGGCGCGGGTCTTCACGGTCGGATCGACCGGCGCGTCGTGCGTCATTTCTCGTACCTTCGTCTCCCAGTTCTTGCCGGCGATGTAGCGCTGCAGCCAGCCCCACTTCGGTAGTTTCGCTGCGAGGGCATCTAGCGTATCACGCATGCCGGCGACCTCGCAGTGCTGCACGCCGTCCGCCGCAGGGAAGATGTTGAGTGCAGGACCGGCTTCGCCCGTAAGCGGAATTTTCGCGCCGTTGACGAATATCGGGCCCGTCTTGAGTCCGTCGGGCACGAAGATCGCCTGTTCGCACATCCAATGCAGGGAGACGTCCGAGAGCCGCGACTCAGGCTCTGGATAGGATCCGCCGATGTCCGAATGGTTGCCGGCGAACCAGAGTTGGATGAGGCGGGGAACGCCCGGCGTCGGCGCATGGACTGGCGGTTCCGTACCGCCCCAGCCTACGCGATCAAAATCCTTTCGGGTTTCGTCGATAGCATTAGCGGATCGCGCGAACCGAACGTGCTTGCTGAGAAGCCTATCGAAGTATTTTCCCGTCCATTCAGCGTCGTGCGAGCGCGGCGGGTCCCCCTTGTTTGGAAAGTCGTAGATGGTCTTGCGGTTGACGGTCCGCTGTTTCTTTAGAAACCACATTACTGCGGCCAGCATCGCTATATGTGTCACTGCCCATGCCGGCACGATGAACCCCCACAGCAGCCCGGCATCAGAGACGATGGACGTGATCACACCGACGACAGCAGCTGGGACCAGAGCAGCAACGAAGGCTGCAGCGGCTACGCCAGCCGTCAGTCCCGCCTGGATAGCGAGGCGCCTAGTGCCGCTGGCGCCCAGTGCAGCCACAGTGTCGAACACGCCGATGAAGTATGCAGCGGCGTTTGCATCGAAACCATCGCCAGATCCGTACTTGATCTGGAATCGCCTGGCTAATTCCAGCCGTTCGGCCTCAAATTCCTCCCGCGGATGACCAGCGCCGTGTTCGAGCACGGTGTCGACAGCTTCCCATGCGATGTCCTTGACTGCCTTGCGATACCGCATCAGCGGGCCGCCCGGAGTTTTCGTCGGTATTCCGCAGAGCATCAGCAGGTTCGCTAGGCTGCGAACGGTGTAGGCACCGCGGCTGAAACCGAACAGAAAGATGCGGTCGCCTTCTTCGTAGTGGTTGACGACGAATTCGTAGCAGTCGGCGATGTTGCGCTTGATTCCGTCGCCGGTAACTGACCCAAGCAACTTCTGGACGAAACGGACCGGAGCCGTGAAGGCAGTGACGCCGACGTCGGTGCCGAGGCCGGCGTCGTAGAATACGACCTGTTGCGACGGATCGATGCCAGTGTCGGCGTGGTCGCGCGAAATGCGATACATCTTGTAGATGTTGCTGATCCGCTGTTCCGGACGCGCGCCGCCGTCCTGACCGGTGCCGTCCGAGAACACCACGATGTTCTTGCTCATATCCGCTCCCGGTTGTCAGCACTTCGGTCATGCGAGAAAGCGTCGGATTTTTCCGGCGCGACATGGGTGGTCAACCGTCTGAGATTTTCCAGCAGACGATGTCGAGCTTCTTCGTCGGAGACACTCCAGAGTTTCGCGAGCGCTTTCTCTGCCGCCTCTACGTCCCAAGGAAAAAGTGGACGTCCGTCGATCCGGGCGAAGGGGCCGTCCGATTCCGTGAGTATCCGATCGGGTGGCATGATAGCGGTCATTGCTCGACCCTTTTCGCCAGCGAGCATCGCCGGCCCCACGCTGAACCAGCATCCTTGATCAATGGCTCGCTGGAGCTCTCGCCGTGTTCCAGAGAACCAGTGCAGGATGGCCGCGCCCGCTTCGCTTCTTGCGGCCAGGCTATCGAGGACCGGCGTTGCAGCACGTCGACTGTGGATCGACATGACCCGGCCGCCGGCGGTGCTGCACATTCGCAGGATCTCGTCGAACACCCGCCGCTGCACGTCCCATGTCCCCTTCAGTTCGGGACCGCCATCCAGACCGATCTCTCCCACGTATTTTGTGCACGGAAGCAATTCCTCGAAGAGCGGTAGCTCGCTCTGGCGCTCGTGTGCGATCTGTGGATGCAAGCCTAATGCGGTCCGGATGCGCGCGGCGTCTTTAGCGAGCGCGGCGGTACCCGACCAGGCGGAAGGCGTGGTCGTCACGGATAGGACGAAAAGGTTGCGCTCGACGCATTCCTTCGTCATCGCGATCGGATCGGGGTAGAGGTCGATATGGACGTGAAGGTCGATCACTTGACACCGTACTTAACGTGCAACGCGCCGAGCTCGCCGAGTCCGCGGCGCAGCATCTCATTGAGTGCGGCGCGCTCCTGGATTTGCGGCCAGCAAAGCGCGCTGCCGAGCCATTCGTCGAAGCCGTCACCCTTCGCGGCGGCCAGCGCCATGCCGACCGATCGCACGTCGTCAAAGCCGGCATGATCGGAGTCGTCGCGACCGAGCGCCTCGAAAACGTATTCGGTGGTGTCCTGCACTCCCCAAGCCAGGAACGCTGCCCTTCTCACCTGGCAGGGAACGCAGCGTCCGCAATGCCGATAGTTATATCGTTGGAAGCGGCCGCAACTCGTAGAGCCCGCCGCGAACGCTTGCAGCAGTGGCTGATCGGCGCATTTCTTGAGCATCTCACCCTTCGTCTTGGTGGCGTAGGGAGTACGTATCTCGACGCGAAGACCGGCGGCTTCAAGGACGTCTTGGAATTGCGCCAGGAAGTACGGATGCGCGGTACGCGTGCTCAGGCTACCGAGGCGGCTTCCCGTCAGCGGCGGATTGATGGCTATGAAGCCGTTTTCGCAGACGTAGAGGGGGACCATTGCGCCGGCGTGGTAGGAAGCAAGCGCCGAGGCGACGAGAACGCCGAAGGAAAGGAAGATGATGGAGCGTGCCCGCTGGGTGGTGTCGTCCGTTACGGGGACCTTGGCATTATCGTTGAATTGAAAGTGCCTTAATCCACCGCCGATCGACGCTGCGAAATTGACCTGCTTTGCCCCGTCGCCCCGAACGGTCTTGCTGATCGCGACGGGGCGGCTTCCCTGCGCGGCGAGGTCGATGGCGCCGCTAAGGCTGTCCAGTCCTCCCGACAGAAGCACGACGCTGTTTTCGGGCGGTACGAATACTTGTGCAGGGGGTTGAGGTGCCGCGCCGCCGGCGATGAAACGGAATACCCATCTGTCCGTCGTGAGGAATCCCAACATCCCCGTGAGCATGCCGGCTGCCGCGTTCCAGAACACCGGATCGGAAACTGCGATCTCCATCTCGAACTCGCGAGTCCAGCCGTCGGGACTTTCTTTTCGTTGGCCTGCCGCGTCGGCAGCCATGACCGACATCGCGATCGACAGGAGATCCCAGGCTCTTAGCGCTGGCGCCAGCCGTTCTTTGCGGATCACGTTGCGCACGGCGGCGCCAGCGCTTCCGCGTTCGTCCGCTCCGGCCTGGCCGTATAGCATGATCCTTATCGCGCCAGCCTCGTTCAAGCGGCCGACCGCTGGTGGTGCGCACAGCAGCCTCATTCTTCGTATCCTTCGAAGACTTCGAAGGTCTCGCGTAGGGCAGCTTGCACGACACGAGCGATGCGGCCGGCCGTCAAGGTCCTGCCCTGGTCCCTCAACTTGCGGAAGGATGCAGCGACCGTTTCGGCTATATATGAGCGCATCTGTTTCAAGCGAGCCAACGCAACGGTCGCGGTCGGAGCCTTCTCAAGCAGATGCTTTCCGACGTCGAGCTCGAACCGTCTCGCCACGTCGATTGCGGTGAACTTTTCGATGACAAACTCTCGCTCCGCGTCGGACAGGTTAAGCAGGTCGGCATCCGGATATTGGGTTAACAGTTTTGACATCGCGTCGTGCATCGCGGCGCGTTCCGCTTCAGAGTCCTGCGTGCCATCGACGGGCCTTACCGCTTCGATGATCGCATTCGCGATTTCCTCGGTCGATCGCCCTGCGAGCGCCGCCACATCGACCGGTGCATCCGCCGCACCGCTTGCAGTTGAGTAGAACGCGTGGCCGAACGAACCGGCGGTTTCGGCGGTGCCGCCGAACCGCTGGGTTGCGGTGTTAGATCCGCCGTAGCCACTCCGGACGTAGTGTCCGAGGCTGCGTCTCAGATCGCCGCTATCGCCTGATCTCGCGAAATTTCCCAAGCTAGTGCGAACACCGCCGAATCTTCCCTCGGGCGCGATCGGCGGAGCCTGAAGACCGGGAGGGGCCACGTCCCCCTCGGAGGGGGTATCCTCCGGTGTGGCATCGGGTTCTTCGGCCGGCGGCACGGGATCCTGAGGCGCAGCCGGCGTCCATGGGGGCACCATGGGTACGCCGGAGCCCGGTCCATCGCTAGACTGCGACGTGCCCATTTTCCCTCGCTTGCTTGATCGCGTTCTTGACCGGTTTCGATATTCCTACCGCGGAAATCCACGTATCTAGAACTGTCCCTGACCAGGTGCGGTCACGGATCTTCGGAACGATGCTCGGTTGAATTTGCTGCGAGGGCCGATCCGCCAGGAAGGCGGCGACACGGGGACCTTGAACCGGATCCGCATCCGCAAGTGCGATGCAAGCGTTGAGTATCGGTGGAGCGCCCCATTCCTGTTCCTTCCTGGCGCGCTCCAACAGCCGATCCATCATCACCGTGGTTTCGATGCGAGCGACACGGGTGAGCCTGTCCTTCAGGCTATTCGCTACCTCCGGATGGTCGAGGAGCGCGGAAAGCAATTCGGCAGCGTCGGATGACAGCCGATCTTCGGGAGTGATGAGCGGGGCATGCTCGCGGCTGACGTAGAGCGCGCCGCGAAGGTCGGTGTCGTACAGGGGTGGCGAGAGTGCCAGCCACTCCTTCACGAAGTCGCCCGTCCACGGCGCCTTCATCTCCAGTTCACGCCCGGCCGTTGCGTCTTCTTCCCACTCCTTAAGGAATGCTGGCTTTCCCTCGGTGTCGGCACTGACGTGCTTGACC
This sequence comes from Nitrobacter sp. TKz-YC02, assembly GCF_049852135.1. Taxonomy (NCBI): domain Bacteria; kingdom Pseudomonadati; phylum Pseudomonadota; class Alphaproteobacteria; order Hyphomicrobiales; family Nitrobacteraceae; genus Nitrobacter; species Nitrobacter sp. TKz-YC02. Next base: position 792,172 of record NZ_CP180728.1, on the reverse strand, counting down.
AGGTCGGCGTAGGCGGCAGTGTCGCCAATGCGCTCGAACAGCAGGAGCTTGGCGAGCACGGCCTCGTCCACGCTGACGCCCTGCGCCTTCGAGATCGTCATGCGGATAGAAAGCGCATTCAGGAAGCGCTTGATCAGGCGTGGATTGCCAAGGATGCCGGAGGCGGTGGTCATGAGCGAGGCGAGCCGTTCGGCCGTGTCGAACTGGCCCACCAGGGGCCCGGGCAGCTTCACGCCCAGAGACTGGACAAAGGCACGATCGACCTTCTTTCCCTGCCAAGTCTGCCTGAGTTGGGCGATCATGGCTGAGCGGATCTTTTCCTTGTCGCCTTCGGAGAGTTCGCTGTTGTCCACGAACAACAGCATCATGTACGCACGGACCTCCTGGGTGCCGAGCTGTGGCACCCGGATCGGAACCTGGATAAGCTTGTCGAAATAGTTGGTGACGAGCAAGTCGTCGCTGACGCCGACGAAGTGCTTCCGCACGGCGTGCTTAATCATGTCATTGTCTGCGGCGATGACGAAGGCGGTGTTCTTCAGGAAGAGGAACAGGCGGATCGCTTCCAGCGTCGAGATTGTGGTCTCGGGCAGGCATCGGTCGAGATCGTCGATCAGCACGACAAGCGTGATCCCGAGCTCTTCGAGCGTCTGCTCGAAGGTGTCGCGCAACACCTGGATTTCCTTCGGCGGCGACGTTTCCTCTTTCGGATTTAGGAGACCGCTGCCTTCCTTCGCCGCATCCGACGCCGCTTGTTTTGCAGGATCGATGATTTCCTTGCCGAGCCCTTCGTTCCAGATCTGTTTTCCGACGCCGACCAGTTCGCCAATCGCGCCGGCGGGCGGGACGCCGAAATACATTGAGACCGTTGATGTCGCTGCAAGTTTTGCGGCGCGTAGCCATTTGATCCGCTTTGCGAGCGACTTGACTTTGTCGATCGCCGTTTCGCGGGTTTCGGCTTCCTCTTCGAGCTTGGCCGCGATCACGTCCATGAGCGCGGCGCGGGCGTCGTCGTAACCTTGGTAGAGCCACGCATTGAACTCCACAAAAACGTACTTGTTGGCTCCGTCCTTCTTTTCGCGCGCCGCGACGGCGGATCGCGTGAGCTTGATCATCGAGGACTTTCCGATGCCCCACGCTCCCGAAACTCCGATGGAGATCGGGCGGCTCCGCGCCTGGACGATGATTTCCGCGACGGTGTCAGCGACGCCAGAAAAGTTCAGGAAGTCGCGTTCGGTTTCGTTGTCGGGCCACATTGGTGATCTCGCTGTTTGCGGAGGCACTGGTTGCAGAGTGCTGCGCTTGGTACCTCATACGTTCGAGAGATTGCAGCCACGAGCACCGTCATGTGTGTCAGGGTTGATTCATGGTTCGTTCGTTGCGCCATTTGGGGGCGAGCAGAAGCTCGCCCCCAAATATCTCCTGTTTTTCACTCAGCGCCGCAGCGTCGAACTAGGGACCTACTTTGCCCCGATTAGGGGACCAACTTATAGGGGACCAACTTTGCCCACGGCTGCACTGACTAGCTTTTGTTAATTCCGTACCATTCTCTTATGCGCCGTTGACACGTGGCAGAGCAATCTTTCTAGGCTCCACTGCGTCCCAACCCAACCGGTCGCGACCGAACTGTTCTCCAACCTGGATCTCGTCAAAACGGGAATATTTTCAGCGGAAGCTGGAGACTTTCAGCAAAAATTGCCTAGAAAAGAGCCTAGGTTGACGTTGGAAGCACACAGCTCCACGCCAAAAGCGCGCTAATATCGGGCCTTTTCGCTAACCCTCCCGAGTTTTTCGAAAACATCGGACTGCATGGCTGGGGCGGGAGGGATCGAACCTCCGAATGGGGGAATCAAAATCCCCTGCCTTACCGCTTGGCTACGCCCCAACGGCCCGAAAATGCACGGAACATAGTCTCGCAGACTTTCTCGAGCCCCGCCGGTCTACAGACAGTGCCCTGTCTTTTCAACCGGCCGGCGACGCCTGAAAAGGTTGGACCCCATTTCAAACCCGCCTTCCCGTCAACGCGGGAAATGTCCAGCCAGGCTGGGGCTCGCCCTTGAAGGCGGGCCGCATCCCGCCTTCCTGGAAAGGTTGAGAGCCGCGCGTTTTGGTGGAAAGACTGCTCGCGACTCATAATATGACAGGAGGCCGTCCCCTGTCAGGCCCTGCTCCCGAGGCACCGTTATGACCTATCGCGCTCCGATCAGCGACATGCTCCTTGCCCTCAACCACGGCGCCGGGCTGAAGGACGCGGTCGAGGCCGGCCATTACGGAAACTTCGATATTGAGATCACAGCCGCGATACTGGAGGAGGCGGGCCGGTTCGCGAGCGAGGTTTTGGCGCCGCTCAACCGCGCCGGAGACCAGCATGGCGCGAGGCTGGACGATGGGCACGTGACAACCGCGCCCGGCTGGGCCGACGCCTACCGGCGCTGGACGGCGGCGGGCTGGAACGCCGTCTCGGGGCCGGAGGATTTCGGCGGACAGGGGCTACCGCTTGCCATCAACGCCGCCTGTACCGAAATTTGGAGCGCGGCGAATATCGCCTTCGGCCTGTGTCCCCTGCTGACACTCAGCGCGATCGAAGCGCTCCACACCCATGGCAGCGACGCGCTGAAGACGATCTATCTCGAAAAACTAGTGTCCGGCGACTGGACCGGCACGATGCAACTGACCGAGCCGCAGGCGGGCTCGGATGTCGGCGCCCTGCGCAGCCGGGCCGAACGCGTCCCCGACGGTAGCTACCGCATCTTCGGCACCAAGATCTTCATCACATATGGCGACCACGACATGACCGAGAACATCGTGCATTTCGTGCTTGCGCGACTGCCCGATGCGCCCGCCGGCACCAAGGGAATCTCGCTGTTCCTGATTCCGAAATTCCTCGTCAGCGCCGACGGCTCGCTCGGCGCGCGAAACGACATCCACGTTAGCGGCCTCGAGCACAAGCTCGGTATCCACGCCTCACCGACCTGCACCATGACCATGGGCGATGACGGCGGCGCCGTCGGCTATCTGATTGGCGAGGAAAATCGCGGCATGCGGTGCATGTTCACGATGATGAATCAGGCCCGGCTCGCCGTCGGACTCGAGGGCGTCGGCATTGCGGAACGTGCTTACCAGCAGGCGCTAGCTTATGCGCGGGAGCGCAGACAGGGACGCGCCGTTGGCGCATCCGGCGACGGCATGGACGCCATTATCGTACATCCCGACGTCAGGCGTATGCTGATGCAGATGCGCGCCCTCACCGCCGCCGCCCGCTCCATCTGCTACGCCACCGCCGTCGCACTGGATGTCGCGGCGCGCGCGACCGATCCCGAGGTGCACGCGGCCGCCGCCACCCGCGGTGCACTTTTGACGCCGATCGCAAAGGCCTTTTCGACGGACATCGGCAACGAGGTCGCCTCGTTCGGCATTCAAGTTCACGGCGGCATGGGGTTCATTGAGGAGACCGGCGCAGCGCAGCATTATCGCGACGCGCGCATCACCTCGATTTACGAAGGCACCAACGGCATCCAGGCGATCGATCTGGTGACACGCAAGCTGGGGGCGGACGGCGGCGCTGCGGTGCGCGCTCTTCTCGACGAACTGTCCAAGATCGTCGCGCGCGTCGAAACCTCGAACGATCCCGCGTTCGGCACGACCGGTACGAGACTGCGCGATGCGCTTGGGTCGCTCGAACGCGCGAGCAATTGGATTCTGGAGCGGCTGACCTCCTCGCCAAACGATGCGCTGGCCGGCGCGACGCCGTATCTGCGGCTGTTCGGGTCGACGCTCGGCGGATGCAAACTCGCGGAAGAAGCTCTCGCAGCGCGCGATTCCAGCGAGGGGTTCGGCGACCCTTTGCGTTACGTTACGCTGGCGCGCTTCTTCGCTGAGAATGTCGCTGTGCAGGCTCCAGCGCTGGAGCGCACGGTGATCGACGGCGCGGAAGCCATCAACAGCGCCGAGGCAGTCTTGCTGGACTGAATTCCTGCGACACCGACAGGCTCGAACCCATGGGACATCTCCTGGTCAGCGACAATGACGCCATCCGCGTCATCACTCTGCAACGCCCCGAGAAGAAGAACGCGATCACCCGGGACATGTATCGCGCGATGAGCGGCGCCATCGACAGCGCGCAGAACGATCCGGTGATCCGCTGTATCGTCATCACCGGCAACTCCGGCGTGTTCACGGCAGGCAACGACCTCGACGATTTCCTAAAAGACGGCACTTCTGGCGGCGGCGATGAACGCGCTTCCGATGCGGTGAAATTCCTCTACTCGTTGGTGCAGAATACCAAGCCGCTGATCGCAGCGGTGGACGGTATCGCCGTCGGCATCGGCACCACCATGCTGTTCCATTGCGATTACGTTCTCGCCGGAAGCTCGGCGACGTTCTCGACTCCTTTCATCCATCTCGGTCTGGTTCCGGAAGGCGCATCCAGCCTGCTCGCGCCACAGTCGATCGGTTATCAGCGCGCCTTCGCCATGCTGGTGATGGGGCGCACACTCAACGCGAATGAGGCCCGCGAGGCGGGATTCGTCAATACCGTGGTCGCGCCGGGCGAAGCCGCGGCCGAGGCCGAAAAGATCGCCCGCGAAATCTGCACACTGCCGGCGGAAGCCGTCGCGCTTTCGCGCAAGCTTCTGAAACCGCCGCCGGAGGAGCTGACGCGCCGGATCGACCTGGAAAGCCGTCTGTTTGGGGAGCGGTTGCGCTCGGAGGAAGCGATCGCTGCATTCCAGGCGTTCTTCGCCCGCAAGAAGCGATGACGAGCGATAGCGAGATCCACGAGGCTCCCGCCTGTATGGAGGACGAAAGCGCAAGCCGCGGTTCGCCCTCGCTCTTGCCGCGCCAGCCATGGTACCATGAGGCGCCAACGCGCACTTTCGGAACCACGCCCAACCCGATACCATTGACTTTCGCTGCCCCGCGATGCCGACGTGGCGGCCAGGATACTGCATGACAACGCTGGTTCTCACGCATGCTGCCAGTTTCGGTCATCTGACGCCGCCCGGTCACCCGGAGCGGCCGGATCGGATTCGTGCCATCGAGGAGGTGCTGACCGGAGATCGCTTCAGGAATCTGACGCGCGGCGAGGCCCCCGAAGGATCGCTGGATTCAGTCGCTCTCTGCCACAACGAGCATTATATCGGAGAGCTCCGGCATCTCTCGCCGACAGATGGTCTGGTTTATCTCGACAGCGACACCTCAATGTCGCCGGGGACATGGGAGGCGGCGATGCGCGGCGTCGGCGGCGCGATCGCGGCGACAGAAGCCGTCATCGCCGGCGATGCGAGCAACGCGTTCGTCGCCACGCGTCCTCCCGGACATCATGCCGAGCCCGGTAGAGCGATGGGCTTCTGCTTATTCGACCAGGCAGCCATCGCGGCGAGACATGCCCAGCGCAAGCACGGGATCGACCGCGTGGCGGTGGTCGACTTCGACGTGCATCACGGTAACGGCACGCAGGACATTTTCTGGGCCGACCGATCGGTCATGTACTGCTCGACGCACCAGATGCCGCTGTTCCCGGGCAGCGGCGCCATCAGCGAACGCGGCGATCACGACACCATCGTCAATGCGCCGTTGGCGTCCGGCGACGGTGGAGCCAAATTTCGTTCCGCGTTCGACAACCTGATCCTTCCTCGGCTCGAGAAATTCGCGCCGGAACTCTTGGTCATCTCCGCGGGCTTTGACGCGCACAGTCGCGATCCATTGGCTAATCTCAATCTGTCCGCGAGCGATTTCGGATGGGTGACCCGCAAATTGATGGATATCGCTGACGCGACAGCAGGCGGCCGAATTGTTTCGGTGCTCGAGGGCGGCTATGATCTAAAAGGATTGCAGGATTCGGTGGCCGCGCATGTCGCCGCACTCATGGGTGCGTGACAATGTGCCGCGATATTCCCGAAAAACGTCATAATCCGCCCAAACAATCGAGTCGGAAAAACCCAGATGGCCGAAAATGCCCCTGCTGACGTGAAGACGCTTTCCTTCGAGCATGCCATCGAGGAACTCGAATCGATCGTCAAGCGCTTGGAGGACGGCAAGGTCGCGCTTGAGGAATCGGTTGCGATCTATGAGCGCGGAGAAGCGCTGAAACGGCGCTGCGAGGAGTTGTTGAGACGGGCAGAAGCAAGGGTAGAGAAAATTACCACGGATGCTTCCGGCCAGGTCACAGGCACCGAGCCGCTCGACGTACAGTGAAGCACCGCACGTCGCGGGAAGGGGGCGGATCGCTATGGCATGCTCTTCATATGGTCGGTCAAAAGGTCAGCGTTATTAAGAGGTATTAAAAACCCTTGAATGAATTGTCATTTTATTGTGGTCCCGCGAGGGCTTCCAAGGCTGCAACCTACGCTCCTCGACCACGTTAACATTTCAGTAGCCCGGTTCAGGAACTCTTGAACCTGCGGCAGAGTCACCTCTACTCGAGTGAAAGGGGGCCCCGTTGGCTTTAGCGGCGGGTTTGGTGTAAATGCTTCTGGAACGATGCGAACCGGCTCCGCCGCTGGCGCTCAAGTGGAGTAAGTGCTTCAAGCAGCTTGCAAAAATGATTGGACTACGCGATCCGACACATAGTGACGCCTATCATAATTCCCGGCCGGAGCATCAGGTAAACTTCGGACTCACGTTTCTCAGCGCGGGAGGTTTCGTGGCTCTTGGACGCTTTTTGCGTGACCACGCCAGCGTCCGTTTGCCGCTCCCGGACATGCAAGATTGGAAATGTCGCAGTGACCGCTTTCAATAAGACCCCGCTTCTCGACACCATCCGCACCCCCGCCGACCTGCGCAAGCTCAAGGTGGAGCAGGTCCGGCAGATTGCGGACGAGTTGCGTCTGGAGACGATCGACGCGGTTTCTGTGACGGGGGGGCATTTCGGTGCCGGTCTCGGCGTGGTCGAGCTCACCACGGCCATCCACTACGTCTTCGATACCCCGCGCGACCGACTCATCTGGGATGTCGGCCATCAGGCCTATCCGCACAAGATCCTGACCGGCCGTCGCGACCGCATTCGCACGCTACGCACCGGCGGCGGCCTATCCGGATTCACCAAGCGCACCGAAAGCGACTACGACCCGTTCGGCGCCGCGCATTCCTCGACCTCAATCTCGGCCAGCCTCGGCATGGCGGTGGCGCGCGACCTCTCGGGCGGCAAGAACAACGTCATCGCCGTGATCGGCGACGGCGCAATGTCCGCAGGCATGGCGTATGAGGCGATGAACAATGCCGGCGCGATGAACTCGCGGCTCATTGTCATTCTCAACGACAACGACATGTCGATCGCGCCGCCGGTTGGCGCAATGTCCGCTTATCTGTCACGGCTATACTCCGGCAAGACCTATCGCTCGCTGCGCGAGGCGGCCAAGCAGCTCGGCAAGCACCTGCCTAAAATGATCGCCGACCGTGCCGAGCGCGTCGAGGAATATTCGCGCGGCTTCATGACCAACAGTGGCACACTGTTCGAGGAACTCGGCTTCTACTATGTTGGCCCGATCGACGGTCACAACCTCGATCACCTGTTGCCGGTGCTGAAGAACGTCCGCGACATGGAGAACGGGCCGATCCTGGTTCACGTCGTGACCCAGAAGGGCAAGGGCTATCCGCCAGCGGAGGCCGCCGCCGACAAGTATCACGCCGTGGTCAAGTTCGACATCTCCACCGGCGCGCAGTCCAAATCGAAACCGAACGCACCCGCCTATCAGAACGTGTTCGGCCAGAGTCTCGTCAAGGAAGCCGAGAAGGACGACAAGATCGTCGCCATCACCGCGGCGATGCCGTCCGGCACCGGCGTCGACATCTTCAACAAGGCTTTTCCGAATCGGACCTTCGATGTCGGCATTGCCGAACAGCATGCTGTGACGTTCGCCGCCGGTCTCGCTACCGAGGGTTTCAAGCCGTTCTGTGCTATCTATTCGACATTCCTGCAACGTGGGTACGATCAGGTGGTGCACGACGTGGCGATCCAGTCGCTCCCGGTGCGCTTCGCCATCGACCGCGCCGGCCTCGTCGGCGCCGACGGCGCGACACACGCCGGCTCGTTCGACAACGCTTTTCTCGGCTGCCTGCCGAACATGGTCATCATGGCGGCGTCCGATGAAGCCGAGCTGGTGCATATGGTGGCGACGCAGGTCGCGATCAACGACCGCCCCAGCGCGGTACGCTATCCGCGCGGCGAAGGCCGCGGCGTCGAAATGCCGGAGGTCGGCGTTCCGCTTCCGATCGGCAAGGGCCGCATCGTCCGCTACGGCAGCAAGGTCGCGCTATTGTCTTTCGGCACCCGTCTTGCCGAATGCGAAAAGGCGGCCGACGAACTTGCAGCGCATGGCCTGTCCACCACCATCGCCGACGCCCGTTTTATGAAACCGCTCGACGTTGACCTAGTGCTGAAACTCGCGCGGGACCACGATGTGCTTGTCACGATCGAGGAAGGCTCAGTTGGAGGCTTCGGCTCCCACGTGTTGCAGACGCTGACGGATAACGGCGCGTTGGACAACGGCCTGGTGCGGGTACGCTCGATCATCCTGCCGGACGAGTTTCTTGACCACGATACCCCAACCGCGATGTACGCTAACGCCGGGCTTGACGCCAAAGGTATCGTCGCCAAGGTATTCGAGGCACTCGGCAAGAACGTCAGCGCCGAGACCGTCAAGCTGGCCTGAGCATCACATGATGCGCGCGCCGTTATTGCGCGCACGCGACAAAATTGGCCCTTGCCAATTTTGCGCTGGGCCAAGCAATCCAGCGTTGCACGCGAAGACCCGATTGCTTCGTCGCAAGTGCTCTTCGCAATGAAGACGATATAAATCGCCCGCGCGCATCGGATCGGTTTCCAGCCGGCCTCAAGGCTTTGAGCTCACCATGGCGAAGCGCGACAATACCGGACCCCACGCTCGCAAGCGAGCCGACGTTCTGCTGGTCGAGCGCGGCCTGTTCGAAAGCCGGGCGCGGGCTCAAGCCGCGATCGAGGCCGGGTTCGTTACCGCCGACGGAAAGGCGGTAACAAAAGTTTCCGAGACGATTGACGTCAATGCCGCGATCGAGGCGCGTCCCGCGCACCCTTACGTATCGCGCGGCGGCGTGAAGCTTGCCGGCGCGCTCGCGACGTATCCGATCGAAATCGAGAACCATATCTGTCTTGATGTCGGCGCCTCGACCGGCGGCTTCACCGAAGTGCTGCTGAGCGAGGGTGCGTCGCTGGTGTTCGCCGTCGATGTCGGCCGCGATCAACTGCATCCGAGCCTGCGCGGTCATCCCCGGGTGGTGTCGATGGAGTCCACTGACATCCGCTCGCTGGAGGGCACGCGGCTGCCGCAACGGCCGGACGTGGTGGTGATGGATGCGAGCTTTATTTCGTTGAAAGCCATCCTTCCGGTCGCATTGTCGCTGGCGGCAGCTCCGATGCATCTGCTCGCGTTGATCAAGCCACAGTTCGAGGCGCCGCGTGTCGCGATCAAAAAAGGCATCGTCCGCGACGCAGCGGTGCATCGGGCGGTGTGCAACGATATCGCTACCTTCGCGGCAACGCTGGGATGCAGCGATATAGAAATTTTCCCGTCCCCGATCCCAGGCGGCGACGGCAACATCGAATTCTTCCTGGGTGCCCGCCGTGGTTAAGCAGGAATCTCAAATCGACAACACGCACCTGACCATCGATCACGTCGGTCATCGCGGCGACGGCGTCGCCCAGACCGATGGCGGCAACGTCTATGTCCCTTACACACTGGGCGGAGAAGCCGTCGAGATCGAACCGCTCACCGGCCGTGCCGACCGCGCGCGCCTCCTCCGAATCGCAACAGCGAGCCCGGACCGGATCGTCCCGTTCTGTACTCACTTTGGCGCATGCGGGGGCTGTGCGATCCAGCACTGGCGGCCGGAGGCCTACCGCGCCTGGAAGCGGCAGATCGTGATCGACACGCTGGCACAGGCCCGCATCGACTGTGCTGTGGGCGAACTCATCGACGCGCATGGCGCCGGCCGCCGGCGGATTACCCTCCATGCCCGGAGCGACGGCGGCAAGCTGCGCGTCGGCTTCTCCGCACCGAACAGCCATGCCATCGTGCCGATCGATGCCTGCCCGGTGCTCGACCCTGCCCTCCACAGTGCGATTGATGCAGCGCGTGAGCTAGCCGAAGCGCTGAAGCCTGCGAACAAGCCGCTCGATATCCAGGTGACCGCGACCTGCAATGGTCTCGATGTCGACGTCCGCGGCTCCGGACAACTGCCCGCCGCGTTGGTCGCAACACTATCGCGTATCGCAGAGGCGCACCGGCTGGCGCGGCTGACTCGTCACGGCGAACTGGTACTGATGCGCGCGCCGCCTGTGATCGAGATCGGCGCGTCCCGGCTTGTCCTTCCGCCGGGCTCATTCCTACAGGCGACGGTCGCCGGCGAAGAAACGCTGGCGGCCCGGGTCGCCGCGCATTGCGGCAAGGCCAAGCATATCGCCGATCTGTTCTGCGGCGTCGGCCCATTCGCGCTGCGGCTCGCGGCCCGAGCGCGGATCGCGGCCTTCGACAGCGACGCAGCCGCAGTGGCGGCGTTACAGAAGGCGACAGCAGTCCCCGGGCTGAAACCGATCAAGGCCGAGATTCGCGATCTATTCCGCCGCCCGTTGATGGCCCAGGAACTGCGTGACCTCGATGCGGCGGTCTTCGATCCGCCCCGGAAGGGAGCAGAGGCGCAAAGCAAACAACTCGCAGCCAGCAGGATTCCCGTCGTTGTCGCAGTGTCGTGCAACACGGCGACATTTGCGCGTGACGCGCGCATCCTCATCGATGGGGGCTACAACCTGGAGACTGTAACGCCTGTCGATCAATTCCGGCATTCGCCGCACATCGAACTGGTCGCGAAATTTTCACGCCAGCGGTGAACCGTTCGCGGCGTACAATGACCCACGACCGAGGGGCTCCGTTTGTCATCCGGAGGTATCGCTTCCTCCAACGCCATGGCTCGCGTATCAAGGCAGGTCGATCGGACCCGGGATGACCCTTCACAAGAGGCTTCCATGGACGTGAATATGGATCGTCTGAATCAATTCATGGGCAAGATGGTCACCGATATCGGCGCGGCCGCCAATGCAGCCCTGATCCGCACCGGCGACCGCCTCGGGCTCTACAAGGCGCTGGCAAGTAAAGGCCCGATGACGCCCGCCGAACTGGCGCAAGCCACCGGTACTACTGAGCGTTACGTGCGCGAATGGCTATCGGCGCAGGCTGCATCGGGTTACGTCGAGTATGACGCAACGACGAAGACGTTCTCGATGCTACCGGAACAGGCGATGGTGTTCGCCGACGACGACAGCCCGGTGTTCATGGGCGCGATCGGCGACATGATGGCCGCGATCATGCTCGATGAGCCGAAGGTCTCGGAAGCCTTCAAGAGCGGCAAAGGAGTCGGCTGGAACGACCGCGCCGAATGCCTGTTCTGCGGCACCGCGCGCTTCTTCCGTACGACCTATAAGCACCATCTGGTGCAAGAATGGTTGCCCGCGCTCGACGGCGTCGTGGCCAAACTCGAACGTGGCGCCAAAATGGCCGATATCGGCTGCGGCCACGGCATCTCGACGCTGCTGATGGCCAAAGCCTATCCAAATTCGCATTTCTTCGGCTTCGATGCCCATCCGGGCTCGATCGCCGCCGCGCAAGCCGCCGCAACCAGCGAGGGCTTGAACCAGCGCGTCACCTTCGCAGTCGCCGCCGCCAAGACGTATCCGGCCAACGACTACGATCTGGTATGCTTCTTCGATTGCCTGCACGACATGGGCGACCCTGTCGGCGCACTCAGCCACGTCAGGGAGACGCTGGCGAAGAATGGCACCTGCATGCTGGTCGAGCCGTTCGCCCAGGACAAACTGGAAGACAACCTCAATCCGGTTGGCCGGCTGTTCTATGCGGCGTCCACCATGGTCTGCACGCCAGCGTCGATGGCCCAAGAGGTCGGCCTCGCGCTTGGCGCACAAGCCGGCGAGGCCAGGCTCCGCGAGGTCGCCAAGGCTGCCGGTTTCTCTCAGTTACGCCGCGCGGCGGAAACACCGTTTAACCTGGTGCTGGAGGCGCGAGTCTGAGCCGATAGATCGGCTCTCGTCCTGCGGGCCATGTCCTGTAGCGATTCTGAGCGAAGTGGATACCGGTTCGCGTAAAGAAAACGCGTCAGAACAACAATCTGGAGGTTCGCTTCCGATTCAATCAGAAGCGGAAAGGCTCTAGCGCGCGCCGACCTGCCCTCGGTGTCGCAGGAAATGATCCGCCAGGACGCAGGCCACCATGGCCTCTCCCACCGGTACGGCGCGGATGCCGACGCAAGGATCATGGCGGCCCTTGGTGAGGATATCGGTATCGGTGCCGTTGCGATCGATGGTTTTACGCGGCGACAGGATGGACGAGGTCGGCTTCACCGCGAACCGCGCCACAACGGGTTGGCCGGTGGATATGCCGCCGAGAATGCCGCCGGCATGGTTCGAGGTGAACACCGGACCGTGGTTGCCCACATTGGACGAAGAACTGCGCATCTCGTCGGCATTCTCTTCACCGGTCAGCGCGGCCGCACCAAAGCCAGCACCGATCTCGACGCCCTTGACCGCGTTGATGCTCATCAGCGCCGCGGCAAGGTCGCCGTCGAGCTTGGCATAGATCGGCGCGCCGAGTCCTGCCGGCACCCCTTCGGCCACCACCTCAACCACGGCGCCGATAGATGAACCACTCTTGCGGATGCCATCGAGATAGCTCTCGAAGAACGCGGCCTTGTCCTTATCGGGACAGAAGAACGGATTCCGCGCGATCTCGTCCCAATCCCATTTCTCACGATCGATCTTGTGCGGACCCATCTGTACCAGCGCGCCGCGCACGGTCATATTGGGGACGATCTTGCGCGCGATAGCACCGGCCGCGACCCGCATCGCGGTCTCGCGCGCCGAGGAACGCCCGCCCCCCCGATAGTCGCGCAGACCGTACTTTGCCTCATAGGTGAAGTCGGCATGGCCGGGGCGAAACTTGTCCTTGATGTCAGAATAATCTTTCGAGCGCTGGTCGGCGTTCTCGATCAAAAGTCCGATCGGCGTACCCGTCGTTACCTGCTGGCCGGTTTCGGGATCCGCCATAACACCCGACAGAATCTTCACCGCATCCGGCTCCTGCCGCTGCGTCGTAAAACGCGACTGGCCGGGACGGCGGCGGTCGAGATCGCGCTGGATCTCCTCGACCGTTAGGGCGAGCTGCGGCGGGCAACCGTCGACCACGCAGCCAATTGCTACCCCGTGGCTCTCGCCAAAGGTCGTGACCCGGAACAGGTGACCGAAGGTATTGTGAGACATCGATAATCCAAAGCGCGAAACCGCTACTTCTCGTAGCGGCATGTTGCGCAAATCGCAACTTTCCGGCTTGCGGTTCGGCCGCCCTGTCACCTCAGAAAGCGCCGGGGGAGGCGGTTTCTTGCTTAACTATGCTTGGCCAGCCCATCCTCGCCGAGCACGTACACCGCACCCTGCTCGATGCGCAGACTGGCGGCTGTTTTCGCAGTCTGAAGCCCCATCACGACCATCAGCGCCCGCGCCGTGCCGCTATGCGCGACCGCGACGGTGGCGGACCTTAGCGAATGATACCAGTCGCGCAACCGCGAGGTGGCTGAGGCGTAGCTTTCGCCGCCCGGCGGCGCCACGCTCCATTTATCAGCCTCACGAGCGGCATAGACATCGGGATTGGCGACCCTCATCTCCGCCAGGGTCAGACCTTCCCAATGCCCGTAACCGACCTCGCGCAACCGGTCGTCGACGGAATAGTCATGAAGCGGCAGGTTCAGGACGCCGCGCGTCAGTTCCATGGTAGCGCGCGCGCGGACAAGCGGGCTGGTGACGAAACCCAATCCGACGGGATCGCGATCCTCACGCGCAAGCAGCTTGCGCAGAATGTCCCCCGCCTTTGTCGCCTCGGCGCGGCCGAGATCATTGAGCGGAATGTCCTGGAGACCCTGGAAACGGCCGAGGGCGTTCCATTCGGTCTTGCCGTGACGGATGTAATAGATGGTGGGCATATCAAAGGCGGCTGGACTGACGACCAATTAGAACCAACGAAGCCATTCCAAGTTTTCGCCTTGCAAGGCCGTAAGGCCGTGGGACGCCTCGACCCGAGGTCGGACAGGGGCGGTGACGGTTGATGGGCCGACATATACACACTATTTGGATCAGCGGAAATACAGAGGCTATGAACCGCTCGACTGCCAATATCGCATCCCGGACCGCAGGGCGCGTTTTCAGGTCATCGGCCCGCCGCAATATCACTACCCATTCGCAACTGCCGGAACTAAATAAAATGCCGTGAGTTTCGAAAAATGCTCCAATATTGTCCCGACCGAATCGCGGAACTGCAAATCATCGTCGACTGGCTCAAACATTGCTTCCCAAATCCTACGATAGGCGGACGATACGGTTGAGCAATTTTACCCGCGTTGCGAATCAGAAACCGTCAGATTTGCACAACGATCAAGGCAAACGGGTCCGAAGCTGATGGATCGAGGGAATGAGGAAATCGCCAAGTTGCCCGGGCAGCCAAGCCCAAACTGTAGCGGCCGTAGCGACACGCCGCATTATACAACAGTTGCAATTTATCCAAATGTCGCTCGATAGTGTACTCAGCCGCCTATATAGGCAGTTCGGGGGCCGCAATGTCGCGACAGACGCTGGACGATACCCTAACTTGTATTACGAGACTTGATAAGGCTTCGACCCTGGCACAGATAGCCGATGTCGTTATTGACGTCGCGCGCCCGTTCGGCTTTTCGCATGTGCTCGCAGGCATCATTCCCGTTCCAGGGATGACTGCAGAGCAGCAAATCTCAAATGTCGTTTTGCATCAATGGCCGAAAGCGTGGAGCGAGCGCTATTTCACGCAAGGTTATCTTTTTGACGATCCCACCATCCATAGGGTCAACACCTCCACGGAACCATTTCTATGGTCCGAGCTTGAACCAACGTATCGGAACACACCGGCGCCGACGCGCATCATGGGGGAAGCGCGCGAGTTTAATCTCGGGTGCGGATTCACTGTTCCGATGATCACCCTCGATGGTCAAACGGCCGGTTTCTCCCTGGCAAGTGAGCGTGCTGAAGTCCCCCCCAAGGTGCGGCGACAGCTACAACTCATCGCCATGCACGCTTTCGCGCGAGCCCTCGCGCAAAAATATAACTCAGCCCCAGTGAATCTGACTCCGCGAGAAATGGATATCCTGCAGTGGATGGCGGAAGGAAAAAGTGATTGGGAGATCGGTGTTATTCTGAAGGTCTCAGAACACCTCGTCGACAAGATCGCACGTCAGCTTCGCGCCAAACTGAACGCCACGAACCGCACCCAGACCGTCGCGACCGCGCTCAGACATAACCTTATCCGATAGGTCAAGGTACGGATTCCCGTACTTGTTCGCCGCCCTTCCTTCGCCCTAACTCGGCGTAGACATGGGCGGAGAACTTCAATGATTCACATCGTAACGGCTGAGAATATCGGGGCCTATCAGTGCGAGATGGAACAGGCCTATCGGTTGCGTCACAATGTCTTTGTCGACGAAATGGGGTGGGAAGATCTGCGCAAGCCTGACGGCCGAGAGATCGACCAGTTCGACGACGGCCGCGCACTCCACATGCTCTACATCGAAGACGGTCGCGTCCTTGGATATCAAAGGATGTTGCCATCGATGCGCCCACACCTCCTCACGGAGGTGCTTCCGCACTTGTGCGAAGGCGATTTCCCTGTAGGACCACATATTTGGGAATGGACGCGCTATTGCGTGACGCGAGAACATCGCGACCGCGGACGCATTTTGAGCCCCGCCGGAAACCTGCTTTTGTCGTCTATCGTCGAATGGGGCCTAGCGAGCGGCGTCGGAAAGATCATCATCGAGATGAATCCGTTGTGGCTTCTTCGCTTGGTGCAATTGAACTTTCGCGTGACCCCCCTCGGATTGCCGCAGCAGATCGGGAAAGATTCAATTATCGCCGTTACCGCGGCGTTCGATCGACGCACGCTGCAGAAACTTCAGGAAATGCGGGGCAATGTCGCCCAAGCCATTGTTGCCCAACCTGAGGCGGATCAGCGGCTTCGTGCTTAGCCAAAAAGCTCAAGCCCGTTTCGGCGGATTCGATCACCAGCAATCTTTTCATGGCCATACCCGTTGGAGCGGCACGACAATGTTAGTTCGTCTCGAAAGATATGCAGCGGTTGAGCAGTTGATCGATGACGCTTGGGAAATGTCCTGCCAACTCGATCTCGGCTTGGTGAAACTCCTCCTGGAAATGGCGAAACTTGAACTCTATGAGGAGATGCAGGCCGCGATCGGTTCAAACGAGATTAAGCGTTCAGAAAGGCGAACGGGGGCTCGTCGACAACTGCAATAAAACCGACAGTAAAAGGATGTTGGGATTTGCGGCTATCCGCCGCAAAAACACGCCCTCCACCGGAGTGAGCAGCGTGGCCAGTTGAGGAAAGACTTAAATGGACTGAGCATCCTCGGGCACGGTAGAGCGACCGCCGGATGGAAATCCCGGCCAACACATCGCGTGATTAGGTTCGCCGCCGCATACGGGCTAACCGAGATCGCGACGGGGGCTGTAGGAGCGCGCGTCGCGCCATTTCTCCATGAGCGCCTCTAGCTCGGAGTCATTGCCGTCGGGCAGAACGATTCGCATCGTAACGAACAGATCGCCGGAGGCCCCCCCCTTCGGGATGCCCTTGCCCTTGAGCCGGAAGGTGCGGCCGCCCGAAGTGTTCTTCGGGATCGACAGTTCAACTGCGCCGCCGAGCGTCGGCACCCGCACCTTGCTGCCCAGCACCGCCTCATAGAGCGTGATAGGCAGCTCGGCGCGCAAATCGCCCCCGTCGATCTTGAAGAACGGATGCGGAGCGACCGTCACCGTGATCAGGAGATCACCGGGGCGATGTCCGGGCACGGTTTCGCCCTGCCCTCTCAACCGAATCTGCTGGCCCGACGTTACGGCGGCCGGAATTCTGACATTGAGTTCCTTGCCGCTGGGCAGGCGGATGCGTTTCTCGCCACCTTTGACCGACTCCTCGAGCGTTACTGTCATGGCGATATTGAGATCGAGATCAGGCGAACCGAACGTGCTGGACTCAAAATCAAATGCCTGCGCGCCCGGCCGGCGTCCACCCCGCGCGCCGCCGAACATGCTGTTGATAATGTCCTCAAACCCGCCACCATCACCCCCGGGGCCACCGCCACCGCGGAAGCCGTACTGCTCGAAACCGCCGCCCGGCCGCGCGCCAGCGCGACCTCCACCGCCCGGGAAACCCTGAAAGCGCGGCTTGCCGTCTGCGTCGATCTCGCCCCGGTCAAACTGCTTGCGCCTGACCTCGTCGCCTAGGATCTCGTTGGCGGAATTCACCTCCGCGAACCGTTCGGCGGCCTTGGGATCGTTCGTGTTGGCGTCGGGGTGGTGCTTCTTCGCGAGCTTGCGAAAAGCACTTTTAATCGCCGCGGCGCTGGCGCCCCGCTGCACCCCCAAGACCTCATAGGGGTCGCGCATCCGTACCGTCTCCTTCAGGAATCTGGACAATGAGCCCCCGGACCCACCGTGCCTATCATTTGGGGTATCCGTGGCATTTTTGCAACGAGGTGGTTCAGCTATTCGCAGCTGCCGTTCTGCATCAGCTTCGCCAGGGTTTGAGGGATTGGATTTCCCACTGACCGCCGCGGGCTCTGCACGCCGCCCCCTGCAACCAACTTTCGAACTTTCCGTTAACGTAACTCGCCAAAAAATCACGGCAAGTGCGCCCCTCGGCGCTATAGGCCTGTGCCAGCGGCGTCACCGAGCCCCGCGCGCCGGTCGAGGGGTTTTCCCATGGCTGGCTCGCATCCTTATTCCCTTTAGTCAGCACGTCGGAGGCGGCTGTGCGCGCGAAAGCAAGATCGGTATCCGTCGGACGTGCATGGTTCAGCGCTGCGATCGATCCGGTAGCCTCGTTGTCCCCCATCTGCGCGAACGCCGCTTGATTCCGTGCCATACTGCAGCCTCCGGTCGTCGCCCCGATCATGATCGCCGCCACGATGGCGGCGAAGGGTCCGATCGCGGATAGGCCAACGCGCAGACGTGCCCTATACAGGTTTGCCCTGTATAAGGACCGCAACGGACTTTCGACGATAGACCGGCGCAACCTGTGGACCCCGTATGAACGACACCACGGACATCAAGAACACAAGCCAGTTAACGTCCGGTGATTTCACGGAAGCCCAGGATCCTTTTGCCCTCTTCGCGGCGTGGCTCGCGGAAGCCGTCGTGTCAGAACCAAACGACCCCGATGCCATGGCGCTCGCTACCACAGACGCCGATGGCCTGCCTGATGTGCGCATGGTGCTGATGAAGGGCTTCGATGCCGGGGGCTTCGTGTTCTACAGCCACATCGCCAGCGCCAAGGGCCGCGAACTCGCCGCAAATCCCAAAGCGGCATTGTTGTTTCACTGGAAGTCGCTACGCCGGCAGGTCCGTGTGCGTGGGCCCGTGACGCCCGTCACCGATGCGGAGGCCGATGCCTATTTCGCCACGCGTCCGAAGCAGGCGCAGATCGGCGCCTGGGTCAGCAAGCAGTCGCAGCCGCTGGAAAGCCGTTTCGCGTTCGAGCAGGCGATCGCGAAGGAAGCCGCAAAATACATCATCGGCGGTGTGCCGCGACCGCCGGGCTGGAGCGGCTGGCGGATCGCACCGACGCAATTCGAATTCTGGCACGACCGCCCATTCCGGCTGCACGACCGCATCGAATTCCGCCGCACGGCGCCTGATGCGCCGTGGACCAAGACAAGGCTGTACCCATGACCCCCGACAAGGCAAATCCTCGAACCGAGATGGCAACGGCGGTCGACCCCAACGCGCCGCGCCGCACATTGCTGCTGACCGGCGCGAGCCGCGGCATCGGCCACGCGACCGTAATCCGGTTTTCCAGCGCGGGATGGCGGGTCATCACCTGCTCGCGGCATCCGTTTCCGGAACAGTGCCCCTGGGATGCCGGCCCCGAAGACCACATTCAGGTCGACCTGTCCGACCCCGAAAACACAATGCTGGCCATCCAGGAGATCCGATCGCGGCTCGAAGGCGGTAAGCTGCACGCGCTGGTCAACAATGCCGCGATCTCGCCGAAGGGCGAGGGCGGCGCGCGGCTTGGCTCACTGAACACCGACATGGAGACCTGGGAGAAGGTATTCCGCGTCAACTTCATGGCGCCGATCATGCTGGCGCGCGGACTGATCGGCGAACTGAAGGCTGCGAAAGGCTCTGTTGTGAACGTCACATCGATCGCCGGCTCGCGCGTGCATCCGTTCGCGGGCGCGGCCTATTCAACTTCAAAAGCGGCGCTGGCCTCACTGACCCGCGAGATGGCGGCGGACTTCGGCCGCCTCGGCGTACGCGTGAATGCAATCGCGCCGGGCGAGATCGACACTTCGATCCTGTCGCCTGGAACCGAGAAGATCGTCCAGCGCCAGATCCCGCTGCGTCGCCTCGGCACCCCCGACGAAGTCTCAAAAATCGTCTACGTGCTCTGCACGGAGACAAGTTCATATGTCAACGGCGCGGAGATCCACATCAACGGCGGCCAACACGTATAGACCAGGCGCGGACAAGCACCATTGGCACATATCATTTCCGGAACCGCAGTCGCCGTCGGACTCCATAGCTCCCGCCATGGAAATCCGAGCTCACGTGAAATCGCGTATCCGGGATGAGGACGCTAAATTCAATCCGCGCAAGACCTTCGTGACGGCGCGCGCAATATCGGCGCAGCGAGACCCGCGCTGGAACAATCGTCGTCGTTCTCGCCGTCGAGCAACGCTGCACCGCAATGCCGGCATATGCGTATGGGAGCGACCGCAGCATTGTCCGCACTGAATCTGCGCAACCGTTGATAGCTACGAAAATCGAGGACGTTGCGATCCCTTGTTACGACTTTCTCAACCATTGTAACTCCCGCGATGTCATGCACGGGTTATGGCAGCAATTTTTCTTGGAAAGCGTTCAGGCGAACATTCAAATTTTACGGGGAAAATTGTGGCAAGCCCTGTCGCAAGGCCGGTGCTCGAGAGTTGGTCCTACAACCACTTCTTCCATTTAAAGATCATGTAGGGCAGCACCGCCGCAATCACCATCATGGTGAGCGCGAATGGATAGCCGAGCGACCAGTCCAGCTCTGGCATCATCTTGAAATTCATGCCGTAGATCGAGGCGATCAGCGTCGGCGGCATCAGCACCACAGCCATGACCGAAAACAGTTTAATGATGTTGTTCTGCTCGAGATTAACAACTCCAAGCATTGCATCGAGCACGAAGGTGATCTTGTTCGACAAATAAGAAGCGTGATCGGAGAGCGAGGCGACGTCACGCTGCATCGTCTTGAGCTGAGCACGCATGTCCTTAGACCATTTGGTGCTGTTGGATTCGGTCGCGACGAAGGTGACGAGACGACCTATCGAGACCAGGCTCTCGCGAACTTTCGAGGTGAGATCGCCCTTGCGGCCGATGACGATGAGGATTTCGGAATAGCGTTTGGCGCGGCCGGCGCGCGCGGACTCGTTCGGCTCGAAAATATCGTGGCTGACTTGATCGACGTCGGCGCCGGCGCGCTCCAGAATGTCGGCGCAGCGATCGATCACGGCGTCGAGCAATTCGAGCAACACCCCCTCGCCGGTCAAACCCTGTGCAGCCGCGCGCGCAAGCTTGTTCTCTACCAGCGCAAACGGCTTTAGCGCATCGTAGCGCACGGTGACGAGACGATGGCCGGACAGGATGAACGTGACAGGGGTGATGCGGGGGCGGTCGGTTTCGCTGCCGCACATCAGACTGGCAGTCATGTAGCGCGCACCGTTCTCGACATAAAGGCGGCTGGAAATCTCGATCTCCTGCATGTCCTCCCGGGTCGGCACCGCGACTCCCGCGAGCCCCTCCACGGCGCGGTCCTCGCTCGGCGTCGGATTCTCGAGATCGATCCACACGGCGCTGTCGGGCAGCGCGGCGGGATCGACCGAATCTGTCTTTCGTAGCGCCATGCCATCCGGCGCGAAGATCGAAAGCATGGCCCCTCCGAAGATAACGGCACCGACTCAAGGTGTGGACACGAACAATCTGAAGTGACGCTGGTGAATTGAATTTGGCATT
Organism: Nitrobacter sp. TKz-YC02; assembly: GCF_049852135.1. NCBI lineage: Bacteria > Pseudomonadati > Pseudomonadota > Alphaproteobacteria > Hyphomicrobiales > Nitrobacteraceae > Nitrobacter > Nitrobacter sp. TKz-YC02. Next base: position 771,045 of record NZ_CP180728.1, on the reverse strand, counting down.
CGCCAGCTACTTTGTTGCGAACCGGCAAACGAACTTGAAAGTCTAGTAGAACGTCTAGTGGCCGATTGATCCCGGCCTTTGCAAGGGCTTCCCCCGCAACGGAATGCAAATATTGGAATCGGAACCAATCGCAGCATTGAAAAGCAGGCAAAGCGCCGCCGCTGCAGCGGATGCAGTTATTCATTCCGATGCGCGGGGAACCAGCAATTACACTCTTCTTGTTACCATCTTGAGATACTGCGCCGCTGATTGCGGATCGGCATTTGCGGCAAAAATACCACAGGCGCGAGTTTGCGTAGCGGCACAGGCTTCTAAGTGCTGGAATTCGAGGGAATTCCGACAATAATGAGTTTAGAAGATTCTTGGCTTCTGGGGTGCAAGTCGCCAGGATTTCAGTGGGCATTTGGAAAACAACGATGTCGTCTCTTCGGATTAAACTTGGGATTCTGGCCGCGGGCCTGATGTTGTCGGGCTGCATGCAGGCCACGCATTACGAAGCCACCAACGCCAACAACTTCAAGCCGCGCGACAAAGAGTTGCTGTCCAAGGTCTCCTACACGAGAACGCCGGTGGCTGCGCCGTTCCGCCGCGCGATCGTCGATTATCACCGTAAGGAAGCGCCGGGCTCGATTATGGTCGATTCCGACAACCACTACCTCTATTACGTGCTCGATAACGGCAAGGCGATCCGCTATGGCGTCACCGTCGGTGAGGAAGCGCTGGCGTTCTCCGGCGTGGCGAGGGTCGGCAACATGCGCGAGTGGCCGGACTGGATTCCGACAGCCGACATTCACAAACGCATCGAGGGACTGCCGTCGCGCGTGGCGGGCGGACCGGATAACCCCCTCGGCGCGCGAGCTCTGTATCTTTATCAGGGCAATAAGGATACGTTGTTCCGGATCCACGGAACCAACCAGCCGGAATATATCGGTGCCTCGATTTCCTCGGGCTGCATTCGCATGACCAACGAGGACGCCATCGATCTTTATGATCGCGTCAAGGTGGGAACGGTGGTGGTTGTGCTTGAGCCCAAACACGGCGCGAAGATGGCCTCGTGGAACGGCGGCGGCAACTTTAACTGATCGAACGATTTCTCAATCTGCAAAGCGCCGGTTTTCCGGCGCTTTTTTTTATTGCCGTCTGTTTCCCCCGGCGTGTCAGGCCATACCAGCATTAATGGAATCAAAACCGATTTCCAGCTTTGTTTCGGGGTACTTCTTCATGCGAACTGGTGCGCATCTCGGGGCAAAGTCGCGAATATGCGTCGCCTATAGCCATCAATCAGTCGAATAGCGGTCGGAGGAATGGCGGGAGATTGCTGTGGAGCCTCCCTTTGCGTTTCACAGAATTAGCGGCTGAGCGCCGCGTTGGCGGTTTTGAAGCCGACGGCGTCGGCCACTTTGCAACCTTACCCGCAGCGTCGGCGGTCGTAGGCCGCTTCCGGGGCACGGGCACCACTTCCGCCGAGATAGCCGCTGCAGATCCAGCGTGCGGGGCAGCGCGAGATACCACGCGGCGCTCCGGCACCGTTTCAGACGCCTTGCCTTTTTCGTCCGCCATTTCGCGCTGCGGCGCTTCCGCCGGGCGTTCGGTGGGCAGCAACGGCGCGACCGCCGGCACAGGGTCGTAGATTTCCCAGTGACAGATCCGGTAGCCGTTGCGGCGCTGAATCAGGTCGAGGTGAATATGGTTCTCGTGATAGCCATCCGATCCAGGCCCCAGCACCGTGGTGAAGCGCGCGCAAACCGAGCCCAGCACCTTTTCCCGCAAATCCCGCGCCACCGCCCGATCCGTCAAATCGATTGTCCGTCCGTTTGCGAGCTTGAGGGCACCCACGTCGAGCGCATTGGCGCGCCCGTGTTCGGACAGCTTTGATCCGGCGACCCGGTTGCGCCCTCGGCATTCAAACGAGTCGAGATTGTCGAGTTCGCTGACCCGGCTGCCGAGCCCCTCAGCCAGCGGCGCCATGTCGCTTCGAATCCAGTCCGCAATCGCGGACGCCATTTTGCAGCGGAGGGTGGCGGCAGGCTTGACCGCGGCCCGGCCACCGTTGGGCAGCACCACGGCTTCAAGCCGGACCAGATCGTCACCGCCGCACTCGCCAGGCCCCGCGATCGCAGGAATGCTCGGGGCGATGGCGACCGAATCGGTCAACGCCAGGCGGCAGGGAGAAGGCTCCGGCGCAATCTCGGGCGTCGCGGGGCGATCCTTCCCCATCTGTGTGCTACCCTTGCCATCGGACGCCGGCGCGGCGGCCGGACGAGGTTGTGGCAACGGCGTCCTGCTTCCAGCCAATGCCGTTGCCGGCATTAAAAGGACTGCGAGCGCTACCATGGCCCATGGGTCGCGGGCTAAAGCACGGCACAGCAGTTGGCCGCCTGAAATCCCCGCGCCAGACTTCTTCATGGCAAATCCCCGCCAGGAGAACGATAAAGAGAGCGAGGATCAACAGGAAGGTTCGAATGCTCGGCTTGATGCAAGACTGGCCTCTGCTGTGTCATCGGATCATCGATCATGCGGCAAAGATTCATAGCGGGCGCGAGGTGGTCACGCGATCGGTCGAAGGTCCGATTCATCGGACCAACTACGCCGAAATTCGCGGCCGCGCGCTGAAACTGGCGCAGCGGCTCGATCGCCAAGGCATCAAGCTGGGAGACCGCGTCGCTACCATTGCCTGGAACACCTGGCGTCATCTCGAGGCCTGGTATGGCATCATGGGCATCGGCGCGGTCTGCCATACCGTAAACCCTCGCCTGTTTCCGGATCAGATCGCCTGGATCATCAACCATGCGAAAGATCGCATCGTGATGACCGATATCACCTTCATCCCGATTCTGGAGAAGATCGCCGACAGGCTGCCAAGCGTGGAACGCTACATCATCCTCACCGATAAGGTGCATATGCCGCAGACCGCGCTGAAAAATGCGGTCCCATACGAAGACTGGATCGCAGAAGCCGACGGCGACTTTACCTGGCAAACTTTTGACGAGAACACCGCAGCCGCGATGTGCTACACGTCGGGAACCACGGGCAATCCGAAAGGCGTGGTGTACTCGCATCGTTCCAATGTGTTGCATTCGATGATTGTCAACAGCGCTGACGCGCTGGGTGCGGCATCGAAGGATACAATGCTGCCGATGGTCCCGCTGTTCCATGCCAATAGTTGGGGAATAGCGTTCTCTGCGCCATCCATGGGCACAAAGCTGGTGATGCCCGGCGCCAAACTCGACGGCGCATCGGTTTACGAACTGCTGTCGAGCGAGAAAGTCACCTTCACAGCGGGCGTCCCTACCGTGTGGCTGATGCTGCTGCAGCATATGGAAACAAACAACCTCAGGCTGCCGGACCTCAAGGTGGTAATCTGCGGCGGCTCGGCGGCGCCGCGCTCGGTGATCAAGGCTTTCGACGACATGGATATCGAGGTTCGCCACTCCTGGGGCATGACGGAGATGTCGTCACGCGGCACTGCCGGTGCATTGCAAGGCAGGTTCAGCCACCTCAAGGGAGACGCCAAGCTCGATCGGCTGCAGATGCAGGGATACGCGCCATTCATGGTCGAGATGAAGATCACCGACGACGCCGGCAACGAACTGCCGTGGGATGGCACGACCCCCGGCCGGCTCAAGGTGCGAGGCCCCGCGATCTCCGGCGCCTACTACCGCGTCAATGACAATATCCTCGACGGGGAGGGCTTCTTCGATACCGGCGACGTTGCCACCATCGACGAGTACGGCTACGTCCGGATCACGGACCGATCAAAGGACGTGCTCAAATCGGGGGGCGAATGGATCTCGTCGATCGATCTGGAGAATCTCGCCGTTGAACATCCCAAGGTAGCGGAAGCCGCCGTAATCGGGATGCACCATCCAAAATGGGGCGAACGTCCGCTCCTGATCGTCCAGCTCAGGAAAGGCGAGAGCGCGACGCGCGACGAGATTCTCGGTTTCATGGATGGCAAGATAGTCAAATGGTGGATGCCCGACGACGTCGCATTCGTCGACAGCATTCCCCACACCGCCACCGGAAAGATTCTGAAAACGGCGCTGCGCGAACAGTTCAGGGGATACAGCTTTCCTAACGCCACGGCGTGACATCTCGGCGCTGAACCAACGAAATGCCTGGGCGAGGCCAAGCATTTTCATGCAACGAAGTGAGGCATCGCGATGGTTCAACCCTGTTTGTCGTAAGAGAACTGAATACCGGCCGTTCCACCCGTCTCGATAAACAAATTAATGAAGGCCGGAATGGTCTCAGCACGCTTCCAGTCGCGTTGCAGTTCGCAGAAGAGCTGCGGCACACTGCTGAGCTTTGCGCCGGCCTGTTCGATGCGGCGCAGGGCCGCCTCATGAGCCGCGACCGACGTCCCGCCGACGGCATCGACGAGCACATACACCTCGTAACCCTCCTTAAGCGCATCAAGCGCCGGAAAGGTCAGGCAGGCCTCGGTCCACAGCGCCGTCATGATGAGCTTCTTGCGGCCGGTGGCCTCGACCGCCTTGCGGAATTCGACGTCTTCCCACGAATTGATCGTGGTGCGATCGTAGGTCGGATATTTGTCGAGCGCCTTGCGGATCGTGGGGATTGGCGGCTTATTGAGTCCGGTCTTCACGTTCACGGTCGAATGGATAATCGGCAGTCCGTAGACGACCGCCGCTTTCGCTGCACCAGTAATGTTGTTGACAAGGATCTGCCGATCCATCGATGCAATGGAGTTCACCTGCACCGGTTGATAGTCGATGATGATGAACGTGGAATTTTGCGGCGTCAGAAGATCATCCTTTGCCGGATCACGGATTGCTTCGCTGACCACGGGTCATTTCCTTTCATTGAAGGACTCGCTGACATTTACGCGGGTGCACCGACGGCGGGGACGAGCGCACCGCCGCTGAATGTTGAAGGATGAGACGCGATCCGGCTAGCCGAATCGCGTCCCTCTCAACCGTCGTCAGCCGCTGGCCGCGACCGGCTCCAGAGTGCCGAAGCGGCCGCTCTGGAAATCAATCATGGCCTGGCGGATTTCGCCTTCCGTGTTCATGACGAACGGGCCATGCATCACCACCGGCTCGTCGATCGGCTCGCCGGAAAGGATCAGTACTGAAGCCTCACCATTTGCCTCGATAGTCATCTCTCCACCGTTGCGGTCGAGCAATGCGAACTGCGCCTCGCGGGCGATCTCGCTACCGTTGACAAGCACCGTGCCCTTTAGCACCACCACCGCGACGGTGTGCCCTTCCGCCGGCTTGAACGTGGCAACGCCGTTGCGGTTGAGCTTCACGTCGTAGATGTCGATCGGCGTAAAGGTCTTCGCCGGCCCTTTTCGGCCGTCGAACCCACCGGCGATCACCCGCAACTTGCCGGCGCCGTCCGGTAAATCCACCGCCGGAATGTCGGCGTCGAGCAAGGTCTGGTATCCGGGATCGGCGTTCTTCGCCTTGGCCGGCAGGTTGACCCAGAGCTGCACCATCTCCAGCGTGCCACCCTTCTTGGTGAAGGCGCGGGAGTGGAACTCCTCATGCAGGATGCCTGAGGCTGCCGTCATCCACTGCACGTCGCCCGGCCCGATCAAGCCGCCGTTGCCGGTGGAATCGCGGTGCTCGACCTCACCCTGATAGACAATGGTGACGGTCTCGAAGCCGCGATGCGGATGCACGCCCACACCGCGCGGCTGCTCCACCGGAGTAAAGTCGGCCGGCCCGGCATAGTCGAGCAGCAAAAACGGGCTGACATGGTCGCCGTGGCTGGCGTGCGAGAATAGCGAGCGAACCGGAAAACCGTCGCCCACCCAATGCTGCCGGGGACCGCTAAAGACACCAAGTACCTTTCGCATGATGAACCTCCGTGACGCGGCCTACTTCGACCGCTGTTGCAACGAAGGATATAGGTGGGACAAATACCCCGGTAGCTGGCAATATCGCCCATCACTGTCCTATTAATGAGACGATGATGCAGGATCTCAACGATCTGTATTTCTTCGTTCAGGTGGTCGATCATGGCGGTTTTGCCGCCGCCGCCCGCGCGCTGGGGATGCCGCGTTCGCGGTTGAGCCGCCGCATCGCAATGCTGGAGGACAGGCTCGGGGTGCGGTTGATCCAGCGTTCGACCCGGCGCTTCAGCGTCACCGAGATCGGACAGGACTACTATCGGCATTGCGTCGCTATGCTGGTGGAAGCCGATGCGGCGCAGGAACTGATCGAGCGCTCGCGCAGCAAACCGCAAGGTATCGTTCGCGTGAGTTGTCCGCCGCCGCTTCTGTATTTTCAGGTCGGCGAGATGATCGCCCGCTTCATGGCCGAGTGTCCGGACGTTGCGGTGCATCTCGAAAGCACGCCGCGCCGGGTCGACGTGATCGCCGACGGTATCGACATCGCGCTGCGCGTGCGTTTTCCGCCACTCGAAAACAACGATCTGGTGATGCGGGTATTGGCCGAGAGCACGCAGCGGCTGGTGGGGGCGCCGATACTGTTAAAGGGACTGAGCCACCCGCTTGTTCCCGCCGATCTTCCCAAGCTGCCAAGCATCGGCTGGGGACCGCCTCACCAGCATCATGAATGGTGCCTCGACGGCCCTGACGAAGCCACTGCGCTGATCCCCTACACACCACGCCTCATCACCGAGGACATGGTGGCACTGCGTTTCGCGGCCCTGCGCGGCATCGGCGTCGGACAATTTCCGGCCATGGTAGTGGAAGCCGACCTCGACAATGGCACGCTGGTCGACGTGCTGCCGCAATGGCGTCCGCGCGCCGGCATCATCCATGCGGTGTTCTCGTCACGACGCGGATTATTGCCCTCGGTACGAGCGCTGCTGGACTTTCTGGCCGCAGAGTTCGCCGCTTTGACGGAAGCGAACAGCAGCGTTTCTTCAAGGAAGCAAATAAGGTAGGTCATCCACGCAACCCGTCCCCCGCCGAAACCGGACGCTCCGATGGCCCGCAGGTTTTCCGCACGCTATCAATCCGAACCGTTCTCCGCGCTGGCTACCTGGGCGCGGCGACTTGCGGTATTCTCAGCGGTCGCGACGCTGGTGTCCATTGTGACCGTGAGGTTCGGTATCCTCGAGAGCAAGCCCGCGCTCGCGACCTTGTTGGGTGCTCTGGCCTGCGCCGGGCTGTCGATCCTGGTGGCGTTCGCAGGCCTTGTGGCGCTGTGGCGGGACGGCTCACGCGGCATAGGCCGTATCCTGACAGCGCTGCTACTGAACGTGCTCATTCTTGCCTATCCGGCATACCTCGCTGTGAAATACCGCAACCTGCCGCCGATCCACGATATCACCACCGATCCGATCAACCCGCCTCACTTCGACGCGCTGGCGCGGCTGCGCGGTACTGACGGCGCCAACTCCGCAGTCTACACCGGTCTTTATTCTGCCGAACAGCAGCGCGTGGCCTATCCCGCGATCGAGCCGGTGGAGCTGGATCTGACGGCCCAGCATGCCTTCGACATCGTCCGGCGGCTCATCGCGCGGCGCAAGTGGCTGGTGATCGATGAACGCCCGCCGCAGCTGCCGCGGCAGCCCGGCCATATCGAGGCCGTGGCGAAAACGCCAGTCATGGGGTTCCGCGAAGACGTGGTGATCCGCATCATGCCGACCGAGGACGGGTCGCGCGTCGATATCCGATCCTCGTCGCGTTATTTCGAGCACGATCTCGGCAGCAACGCCGCGCGTGTCAGCAGTCTGATCGACGACATCAACACCGCTGCCGAAAACATTGTCGAGAAGTCGGTGAAGGAGCCGCCCGTGCCGGTCAAGCCTCCCACAAAGGGCGCGGTCAAGCGATAAGGCTCACGCCAGCCGGTAGCGTCCACCGATAACGGGATCACCATCCGTGAGCACAAGGCCCCGCGCCACCAGATCTTCCAGATGCGCCAGCACCGAATAGCCGGCGGCGCCGGACAGTCTGGAATCAAGGCCGATATAGATGGCTCGGACCAGGGTCGGAATATCGGCCTCGCCTTTCGCCAGCCGATGCAGGATAGAAGCCTCGCGCGCCCTGCGATGCCGCGCCAGATACCGCACGAAACGCGGCCCATCCCGAATCTCGGGACCATGACCGGAGAAATACAGTTGCTCGTCGCGCTGCGAGAGTTTCTCGAGCGAGGCCATATAGTCGATCATCGACCCGTCCGGCGGCGCGACGATCGAGGTGGACCAGCCCATGACATGGTCACCAACGAAAAGGATTCCGCGTTCCTTCCACGCAAATGCCATATGGTTCGCGGTGTGTCCTGGCGCGCTCACCGCTTCCAGCGCCCATTCGTCGCTGGCCGCGGCGTCGCCATCACGAAGCCTAACGTCGGGACTAAAGTCGCGATCGGCGCCGAACTCCGGATTGTGTTTTTCGTTTTCAAACCGTGGCCGCGAAGCACGATGCGGTCCCTCCGCATAAACTGCCGCGCCGGTAGCCGCCCTGACGCGCGCGGCATTCGATGAATGATCCTTGTGGGTGTGGGTGACGAAGATGTGCGTCACAGTCTCGCCTCTCACCGCGTCGAGCAACGCTTTCGCATGAGCCTCGCTATCTGGTCCGGGATCGATGATCGCAACCTTGCCGCGGCCGACGATGTAGCTCACCGTTCCTGTGAAGGTGAAAGGACTCGGATTATTGCACAGCAAGCGACGGACCCCGGGCACGACTTCCTCGGCGACGCCCGGCTTCAGCGGAAAGTCACGGTTGAAGGGAATGTCTTCAGTGTCGGACATGAACTAACCCAAGCCGTCATTGCCGGATTAGAGCCTTTCCCCTGATGGCATCAGAAGCGAAGCTCTAGATTGTTGTTTTGTTTCTTCACGCGAACCGATGCCCACTCCGCTCCGAAAACGCTATGAATCCGGCAATCCAACCTTCTTCAAAGATGGATACCCGGGCCACCTGCGCGGAGACGCGCTTCGCGCTTTTGCCCGGGCATGAGGGATTCGGAGTTGCGCGACGATACGGCCCTTAAGAAAACGCCGGGATTCCGGTGATGGCGCGGCCAAGGACCAGCGCATGGACGTCGTGGGTGCCTTCATACGTATTGACGGTTTCAAGGTTGGCGGCGTGGCGCATCACGTGATATTCGATCTGAACTCCGTTGGCGCCGTGCATATCGCGCGCCATCCGCGCGATATCGAGCGCCTTGCCGCAATTGTTGCGTTTGACGATAGAGATCATCTCCGGCGCCATCTTGCCCTCGTCCATCAAACGGCCGACGCGCAGGCTGCCCTGAAGCCCGAGCGCGATGTCGGTCTGCATATCCGCGAGCTTCTTCTGCACCAATTGCGCAGCCGCCAGCGGACGGCCGAACTGCTTTCGCTCGAGCACGTATTTTCGCGCGCGATCCATACAGTCTTCCGCCGCGCCCATAACGCCCCATGATATGCCGTAGCGCGCGCGGCTCAGGCAGCCGAACGGACCTTTCAGTCCGGACACGTTCGGCAACAGGTTTTCTTCCGGCACGACCACGCCATCCATCACGATCTCGCCGGTAGCCGACGCCCGCAAACTGAGCTTGCCGTCGATCTTCGGGGCGGATAGGCCCTTCGCGCCCTTTTCGAGCACGAAACCGCGGACCTGGTTGTCATGCGCCGACGACTTAGCCCAAACAACGAACAAATCCGCGATCGGTGCGTTGGAAATCCACGTCTTCGAACCGGTCAGCCGATAGCCGTCTGACACTTTCTCGGCGCGGGTTTTCATGCCGCCGGGATCGGAACCGGCATCCGGTTCGGTCAGGCCGAAACAACCGACCCATTCGCCGGTCGCAAGCTTCGGCAAATATTTTTTGCGCTGATTCTCGTCGCCATAAGCGTAGATCGGATACATCACCAATGATGACTGCACCGAGTTCATCGAGCGGTAACCCGAGTCCACGCGCTCGATCTCCCGCGCGACGAGGCCATAGGCGACGTAGCTGGCATTGGCACAACCATACTCTTGCGGAAGTGTGATACCGTTCAGGCCAAGCTCGCCCATCTCATTGAAGATTTCGCGGTCGGTCTTCTCCTCCTGATAGGCCTTAACGATACGCGGCTGCAGCTTGTCCTGCGCATAGGCGCGCGCGGTGTCGCGGATCATGCGTTCGTCTTCAGTCAGCTGATCGTCCAGCCTGAACGGATCGTCCCACTGGAAACTGACCGGCACGGGTTTGTCCTTGCCTTGCGGACGAACACTCATGACAATCCTTTCACGTCGTTCCGGATACCGCTGCCGGCAAAGCCGCGATCATGAGTATATCCTAATTCGACGCTGCAACCACAGTCAGCTTTCCAGATGCTCGTTCGAAACGATCTCGATGCCGAAACCGGAGAGCCCCTTATAGTCATAGGCCGACGAGGTCAGATGCCGGATCGACGTCACGCCGAGATCGCGCAGAATCTGTGCGCCAACGCCGACCTCTCGCCACTGTCTGTTGCGATCAGCTTCCGCTGACCTGTCTTCAGGGAGCGGCGCCACCGGCACCCCCGCGGCGCCGTCTCGCAGATAGACCAGCACGCCGCGGCCGGCCTTCCTGAAGTGTTCGAGCACCGCCTCCATGCGTTTCGGCCCGGCGAAAATGTCGCGTACAATATTGGATTTGTGGAAACGGGTCAGGACGTTCTGGCCGTCGCCGACGCCGTTATAGACAAACGCGACATGGGCTATCGTATCGAACGGCGAGCGGTAAGCGTAGCCTTGCAGCAGCCCGATCGGGCTGTCGATCGCAAATTCCGAGACCCGCTCAATCAGTTTCTCTCGCGCCTGACGATACGCGATGATATCGGCGATGGTCACATGCCTGAGCCCGTTCGCAGCAGCAAACCGCGCCACCTGCTCGCCTTTCATCACCGTGCCGTCGTCGTTCATCAGTTCGCTGATGACCCCGACTGGGGGCAGGCCCGCCAACTTGCAAAGATCGACCGCCGCCTCGGTATGGCCGGCGCGCAGCAGGACGCCGCCATTGCGTGCGATCAGAGGGAAGACGTGGCCGGGCCGGGCAAAGTCGCTGGCGCCGGCGTTCGGATTGGCAAGCGCCCGGCAACAGGAGGCACGCGCCTCGGCCGAAATGCCGGTGCCGCCGTCCGGCTTGTAATCAATCGAGACGGTAAACGCCGTTGTATGATTGGACTCGTTATGCGCGACCATCGGATCGAGCCGCAGCCGTTGCGCATCCTCCGTGGTGATCGGCGCGCAAACGATGCCGGACGTGTGCCGTATGACAAACGCCATTTTCTCCGCAGTGCAGAGCGAGGCTGCGACGATCAGATCGCCCTCCCCCTCACGGTCCTCATCGTCAGTGACGACGACGATTTCACCATTGGCAAAAGCCTGGAGGACTTCCGGTATCCGATGGGGCATGGTCTGCGCGTTCCCGTTTGACGGAAGCTCGTATGACGCAGAGCGGGCGGCGGTGCAACCGACGGCGTCCGGAAAAGCGATCACACGATCATGCCATCATATATGATCCGGCATGGTGAGTTCAGTACCGGATCAACTACGGCAGCACCTCCCGGCGCCCTTCCAGAATCGCGTCGGTCTCGGCGCGCTTGTCGGCCAGCAACCCGTTTTCGGCAGCTTCAATCGCCGCAAACAACTCTTGCGCGTCGGTCAGACGAGTCACCGTCACGTAATCCGCGCCGGCGGCATATTGATCCTCGACGTCCGACAGCCGGTCCGCCGTCGAGATGATCTTTGCGGTCGGGTTCAGCGAACGAACGTGGCGGACAAGCTTTTCATTATTGGCACCCTTGAGCAGCGAATCCGGTACGCTCAGAATGATGATCTCGGCACTACCGACCCCGGCATGGACGAGCGTATCCAAGTTGCTGATGTCACCATAAGTGACATGCAGGCCGCGAGCCGAGAGGGTACTGAACACCACCGGATTAAAGTCGACCACTCCGATCTGGTCCAGCATCGACTCGTCCCGGCATTCGATCTCGCTCAGCAGCGCGCTGGCGGCACGGAAGAATCCGAGAATGACAATGCGTCGCGGCTCACCGTGTCCTGCGCCATGCCCACCCTCCCCCGCCTGGAGGCGGTCGAGATCGCGAAGGCCGATCCGTTTCAGGAACATGATGCCGTGCCGAGAGAGCTGGTCGCTTCGACCGATAGCGAACGTACTCAGCACCGCCAGCACCACGAACGCGAACGACGCGGCGCTCGCGGTCTCACTTTGGATATGTCCCGCAATCAGCCCGGTTTGAATTACAACGAGCGAGAACTCGCTGATCTGCGCCAGATTGATGGCCGGCAGAAGGCTGGCTCGCAATCCCTGCTTCATCAGATATAGCGGCACGAAAGTCGTGCTGAGACGGCTTACGACGGTGAAGGCCGCGATCACCAGCGCGAGCCCAATCACGGATCCGTTCGGAATCGGAATAGTCATGCCCAGCGCGACGAAAAACAGCGTGATGAAGAAATCGCGCAACGTCGTCACCTTTGCGGTGACGTCGAGCGCGTAGGGAAAAGTTGAGAGCGAGACTCCGGCCACCAGCGAGCCCATCTCGCGCGACAGATGCAATTGTTCAGCGATTTCGCCGATCAGAAAGCACCACGCGAGCGCGCCGAGCAGCACCAGCTCGGGGCGGCGCGCGATCTGATGAAACAGGTAAGGCAGTACGTAGCGGCTGAGGATCAGCGCAGTCGCGACCAACGTGCCGGCCCGCGCGATCGACAGCAGCACGATGGTAATGTGAAGATCGTCGAGACTAGGCTGGACCGCCAGGAACAGGATCGCGAAGACGTCCTGAAGCACCAGCACACCAAGCGTGATACGGCCCGGCAGTGTGTCGAGCTCGTGTTTTTCATAGAGCACTTTGACGATGATGACTGTACTCGAGAGCGCGCATGCGACACAGAGATAAAGCGCATCGAACCCACCGACATTGATGGGCAGACCGATTGCCATGTAAAACAATACGCCCAGAATACAGCCGCCAAGGAGCTGTCCGCCGCCGGCGATCAGGATCACCGGCCCGGCGCGCATGATCTTCTTCAGATCGATTTCCAGGCCGATCATGAAAAGCATGAAGATCAGGCCAAGTTCGGAAATGGTCCGGATCGACTCCTGCGATTTGACCCATTCCATCCCGAATGGACCAATGAAGAATCCGGCCAGCAGATAAGCCAGAATCAACGGTTGCCGGGAAAAATGAGCGGCCAACCCAAGACCCCAGGCAAACAGGATGCAAAGCGTGATGTCGCCAATAAGTTCGTGCATTCCCCTCAGCCGGTCATGTATTTCAAACGCTCAAGCAAGGTGCGCAGTTGCCGCCGACTTCGTCGATGCCCAAGGCGCGCTCGCCCCTCGCGCAATCCGGGGGAGACTTTGCCGACATCCGCTTGCCCGCTCGCAACTCGGCATCAGATCAGCTTTTCGTTTTACAACGGGGAACGCTTGATCGCTTGATCCGGGATGTATGTGAAAGAGAGTGGTAGCGAGGGAGGGACTCGAACCCCCGACCCCAGGATTATGATTCCCGTGCTCTAACCAGCTGAGCTACCTCGCCGCAGTGTCCATCAACGATACCGTGAACGCGCGGCATATAAAAAGCCGCTCGAGGGCCTGTCAAGCAAAGCCGCAACAAGCGCCCCGACTTATCGATGAATGGTGCTTATTTGGGCCGCAAGGTCGGATCGCCGCCAGGGCTGCCGGGCGGGGGAATCACCGGCGTATTGCCGCCTTCCGGGGTCGGCGCACGGATTTCCGGATCGACTCCCGCAGGCGGACATAGCACGCCATCGGATTTCGCAAGCTTCTCGCCCAGTGGCTGCTTTTGCTCGCCCGCCGCCGTTCCGTTCTGCGCGGATATATCGTGAGGGGAGCAAGTGGGGGAATTGGGAGACGAGGGCGGCGTTGCCGTCGGAGCAGGCGGGGAGGATGCCGTCGGTGGCGCCTGCGCAACGGCAATATCGGCGAACGCAAACAGGGCAATCAACAGGGAGGCGATCTTCATTCGCATGAAACGGCAACGAATGGCCGCAGCGGATGTTCCGCGGCACGATCAGGATTTTCGATAGCGGATCAGCGAAAAATGTCCCATCGGCCGCATCGGGCGACGCTCGAAAAGCGTCACGCCGCCATGCTTGGCGGCCCAGTTAACGAGGCGCGCCCACGGGAACTCGGGGCGCCAGCCGAGCCGCCGGGCCAAGGGCGAAAAGCCCAGTTCGAACAAGCGGCGCGGCCCGCTCTCCGCGCCAATATGGTTGACCAGAATCAGTTCGCCGCCTGGCTTCAGGACCCGGACAAAATCATCGAGCGTCGCTTCGGGGTCCGGCACCGCCGTGATGACAAACTGCGCCACCACCGCGTCAAAAAACGAATCGGAAAAAGCGAGGTTCTTAGCGTCCATCACCGCCAGCGTTTCGACATTGGTGAGGTTAAGAGACCGCACCCGCTGCTGCGCCTTGCGCAGCATCGGTTCAGAAAGGTCCACGCCATACAGTTTCGTCGTGGATGCATAATCCGACAGCGACAGTCCGGTGCCGACGCCGACATCAAGAATACGTCCACCGATTGCGTTGGCAATTTCGATCGTGGATTGACGGCCGGGATCGAACACCTTGCCGAACACCAGATCATAAACCGGTGCCCAGAGACCATAGGCCCTGGCAACGCCCGCGCGGTCGATGTCGTTGCCCATGCTTCCCGCGCGTCCCGGACTCTACCCGCGCAATTCGGCGGCAAAGGGTTGTGCTGGCGCACTGTTCTGCGCGGCGGCTTCGTTTGCACGCTGCGCCATGGCCCGTGCGATGAATCCCCCGCCGAGCACACGCGCCTGCCCTTCCGGCCCGTCGTAGAACACACAGGCCTGACCAGGCGACACGCCCTCCTCGCCGGCCACGAGTTCGACCTCATAGCAGCCGTCGACAACGCGCAGCCACGCCGGCTGAGGTTTACGAGTCGAGCGCACCCGCACGAAGAGTTCAAGTCCACCACCGATGGCGCGGTCGAGCGCGCCATCGCCGATCCAGTTGACATCGCGCAGCACGATGCGATGCATTTTCAGCGCTTCGCGCGGTCCCACCACCACGCGCCGGTTCGCTGCATCAAGACTCAGAACGTAAAGCGGCGCGCCGGAGGCGATGCCAAGACCGCGGCGCTGTCCCACCGTGAAATGCACGATACCCTCATGGTGACCGATGACGTGCCCGCCGAGATCGACGATATCGCCGGGCTCCATCGCGTTCGGTTTCAACCGACTGATGATATCGGTGTAGCGACCGGTCGGCACGAAACAGATATCCTGGCTGTCATGCTTGTCGGCAACCGATAGACCAAAACGCCGCGCCAATTCGCGGGTCTGCGACTTTGTCATATCACCCAGCGGAAAACGTAGAAAATCGAGCTGCTCCCTCGTGGTGGCGAACAGGAAATAGCTTTGGTCGCGGTCCGCGTCCGCCGCGCAGAGCAGCGCGCGCGATCCACCGGGCAAACGGCGCGAGGCGACGTAATGGCCTGTCGCCAGCGCCGCAGCGCCAAGCTCGCGCGCAGTCGCCAACAGATCACGGAATTTGACTAAGCGGTTGCACTCGATGCAAGGCACCGGCGTCTCGCCCGACGCATAGCTGTCAGCAAAATTCTCGATCACGGTTTCGCGGAAGCGGCTCTCATAGTCCAGCACGTAATGCGGAACGCCGAGCCGCTCCGCAACGTTTCGCGCGTCATGAATGTCCTGACCGGCGCAGCAGGCACCCTTGCGATGGGTCGCAGCGCCATGATCGTAAAGCTGCAGGGTTATTCCGACGACATCGTATCCCTCGGACTTCAACAGCGCGGCCGTCACCGACGAGTCGACGCCACCCGACATGGCGACCACGACCCGGGTGTCCTGAGGACGACCTTCCAAATCCAGACTGTTGAGCATTGATCCCGTCAATTCATGAGACCGTTCAAGATCACATCCGCCTTGCGAATCGGAAACTTTCTCGGTGTTCACGGGCGGAATTCCGCCCGTTGAAGCAAACCAAAAGACCAGCCTTTAATATAGTCCGTATTCCTGCGAGGCAATCACGGCCGGACGACGACAGCAGACGGCAAATCTTGCCGCCGGGCAGAAAAGAGCGACCCGAATCGGCGGGTTCAGCCGCCAACCCGTTCTATAACTCATTGGCTATCATCATCATTTTCTCACCCGGACGATGGCCCGGTCTTTGCTGCTTGCCTCAACGTCTCTATCCGCAAGAGGTTGCCTGTGCTTAGCGTAACGACGGAAGCCGCCGCCAATGTGTCTTTCCAAAGCGCGCAGCCGAGTTCTCAGCGCGCCGACCGGTCGTCCGAAGATGCTTTCGGAACTCTGGTCGATGCCAGCGCGCAAGGCGCGCATGCCGCGGTCGCGCAGTCGTCGAATTCGCGCGATCCGGCCAAAATACGTCCCAATATTCCTCATCCGGACCGTGTTAAGCCGGAATCGGGCGACTCTCGGGCAACGTCCGTCCGGCGACCGCAGGCCGATTCGGGGGAGGCCGATAGGAATATGTGGCAATCCGTCCCTGGCGCAAAGGGATCGAGCGTCGCGCACCGCCACGAGACCCAACACGATGATTCCGAAGTCGCGTCGACGGAAAACGCTTCTGACAACATGCAGGCATTTTCGGACACGACAGTCCCCGGTGCCTCACCGGATCCGGTCGCAACGCCGCCTGCCGCAGCCATCCCGGTTACGGTGCCTCTCGCGGGAGCCCCCGCTGAATTAACAACCCATCCGGTTCGCAACACCCCGGAACCACCGCCGGCGCAGCAAACCGGCGCGATGACGACATCGCCTGCGAACGCAGGTTTCAATCCGGCCCTCGCAACCGATACAGCGGCGGTCGCAGCTCCCATCCTTCGAGAGCCAATCCTTCAAGAGACACCGAACACTGATCTGGCCGCGCAGGCAGCCGCGATGCAGACCGGCGGTGCCTTAGCGGCGGCAGTGGCCAAAACAACACCTGACGCCACGAAGGCGACCGTAAAGACCCTCGACAATGCGCCGTCGGGCAGAACAGCAGCATCGGCCCCCACAGGGATCCAGCCAGAACCGGAAGCGTCGGACTTAACAACGCCGTCGGCAGCAAGCGGCAATCCCTCGTCGCCCGAGGCCAAGCTCCCCGATCACGGGCATGATGCCGCTGCCACCGCCGGTGCGAAGACCGCCGCATCCGATACCGGAACGCCCGAAACGCAACCGGGAGCGGCAATGCCGCAGCATCCTGCCCAAACGGCCGACGCCGCCGTCGCTCCGCAGCCGCAAGCCGGCCAAATCGAAGGTCAGAGCATCAATAACGCTATTGCGCAGCCGCAAATCCAATCCAACACTGCAACCCCGGCGACGCCACAGTACAATGTCGCGGTGGTTACCGGCGCGGCCGTGCCACTGAACGGGCTTGCGGTCCAGATCGCAGTCACAGCGCTTAGCGGCAAGAGTCGCTTCGAAATCCGGCTCGACCCCGCCGATCTTGGCCGCATTGATGTCCGCCTCGACGTCGATCACCAAGGCCGGGTTACGTCGCATCTGACGGTCGAGAAGCCGGAAACGCTTGCAATGCTGCGGCAAGATGCGCCGCAGCTCCAGCGCGCGCTACAAGATGCCGGCCTGAAGACCGGCGATGGCGGTCTCCAATTCAGCCTGCGGGATCAATCCTCCCAGGAACAGAACGCGCGCGATGGCACCGGCGGCCGTCACAACCAGCGTCTGATCGTGACGGAGGAGGATCTTCCGGTGGCAGCGGCCGGACGAAATTATAGCCGGGTTTTCGAATCGAATCGCGGTCTCGACATCAGGGTTTGAAGGAGACGAAAATGACGACGTCAGTGGGTTCTGCGGTTCAGCAGGTGGTATCGGGCACGACGGCGCTGCCTGCCTCCTCTCCGGGTTCGCAAGCAACATCCAACAACGCTACGCTGGCCGGCAACTTCCAGACCTTTCTCACGCTGCTGACGACGCAATTGCAGAACCAGAATCCGCTCGATCCGCTGGATACCAACCAGTTCACCCAACAGCTCGTCCAGTTCGCGGGCGTCGAGCAGCAATTGAGAACCAACGACCAGCTTTCGAACCTCGTCTCCATGCAGCAGACCACGCAGGCAACGCAGGCTCTGGACTTCGTCGGCAAGAACGCCGTGGTTGACGGCAGCACCGCCACCATGACCAACAATGCGGCGACGTGGCAGCTCGGTATTCCGACGGCCTCCACCCTCACCGTCAACATCGCAAACAGCACTGGCCAGAATGTCTTCTCCGGCTCTTACGGCGTCAATGGCGGCGACAATCAGGTCTTCTCCTGGAACGGCCTCGGTAATGACGGCACTCAATGGCCAGACGGCAAATATACGCTGACCGCGACGGCTGCCGATGCATCCGGGAATCCGGTCGCAGTCTCGACGCAGATTCAGGGGCAGGTCAATTCTGTCGATCTGACCCAGTCACCCCCTTTGCTATCGATCGGCGGCCAGACCTACACCATCAGCCAGATCAAGCGCATCCTGAACTGACGGCGGTTGGCCGGTAGCAGGAATTCTTCCGCCACACCAGGCGACCCAACGCTCGGCCAAGCCCTATCCGGAACGCCATTTCAAAGGAGAATCATATTGAAGCCTAGAGCTTAGGCAAATTTTAAGCCGCAGGGCGTAGGTTTGTCGGTGAGTTCAATGGTTCAGAGTTTGTGAGTACGCCATGACAGAACCGCACCGCCCGAGGGTGAAATACGTCATAGGGCCCGACGGCAGTCCACTAACGATTGCGGATTTGCCGGCACCAGGAACCAAGCGCTGGGTCATTCGCCGAAAGGCCGAAGTCGTCGCCGCGGTACGTGGCGGACTTCTCTCGCTTGAGGAAGCTTGCAGCCGCTACACGCTGACTGTCGATGAATTCCTGTCGTGGCAGTTTTCGATCGACCAGCACGGCTTGGCCGGGTTGCGCACCACTCGTATTCAACAATATCGCCAATAAAAGAGCTTCTTTCAGGATAGTTCGAACCCAAACCGGCATTCATGCGGATGCCGGTTTTTTTGCTGTTTGCAATTTCGTCACGGGTCTTAACCACCATTAACCATATCGAAACCATACCATAGGCAATATTTGCCGAGTCGGCCTTCCAGGCCGAGTCTGAGGGGCTGGTTCGTTGCAAGGTCTGCTGGCATTTCTGAAAGGCCTGGGCGCATCCCGGCTGATGGCGATGGTCGCGGTCACCGCCGTGCTGATCGGTTTCTTCGGGTTCGTCATCGTACGCGTCACGACGCCGCAGATGACGACCCTCTTCACCGATCTCAGCGTTGAGGACTCCTCCGGCATCATCAAGGATCTCGAGCGTCAGGCAATTCCCTACGAGCTTCGTAACGACGGCGCCGTGATCATGGTGCCGAAGGACAAGGTCACGCGGCTGCGGATGAAGCTCGCCGAGGCGGGGCTGCCCAAGGGTGGCGGCGTCGGCTATGAGATTTTCGACAAATCGGATGCGCTCGGGACGACCAGCTTTGTCCAGAACATCAATCGTCTGCGCGCGCTGGAAGGCGAACTCGCACGCACCATCCGCGCCATCGACCGCATTCAGGACGCCCGCGTCCATCTGGTGCTGCCCGAGCGGCCGCTCTTTACGCGCGAGGCGCCTCAGCCCTCGGCTTCGATCGTGGTGCGTGTCCGCGGCGGCCTCGAACCGCAACAGATACGCGCTATCCGTCATCTTGTCGCTTCGGCCGTCAACGGACTGAAGCCGCAGCGGGTCTCCATCGTGGACGAATCCGGCCAGTTACTTGCCGACGGGTCGGCGACCGATGCCGACGGCGTGACCGGAGACGAGCGACGCAACACGTTCGAAAACCGGATGCGTCATCAGGTCGAGGCAATCGTATCGTCAGTGGTTGGAAGTGGCCGTGCCCGCGTCGAGCTCTCCGCCGACTTCGATTTCAACAAGATCACCCAGACCTCGGACAAGTTCGACCCGGAAGGCCGGGTGCTGCGATCCAGCCAGACCCGCGAGGAGTCCTCCACCACCGCGGAAAACAACGGCCAGGTCACGGTCAACAACGAACTGCCCGGCAATCAGCCGTCGGACAATCCGAACCCGGCGCGCGACCAGAGCAAGAAGAGCGAAGAAACCAACAATTACGAGATTTCCCGCACCACCAAGACCGAGGTGACCGAGGTGGGCCGCGTTAACCGCATTTCGGTCGCCGTTCTCGTCGACGGCACCTATGCCAAGAATGAGCAGGGTCAGACGGTCTACGCGGAGCGCAGCAAGGAGCAGCTCGACCGCATCGCCACGTTGGTGCGCTCGGCTATCGGTTTCGACCAGAAGCGCGGCGATCAGGTCGAGGTCGTCAACCTCAAATTCGCCGAGCCGCCCGCTGTCGTGCCGCTCAGTGAGCCGGCAGGATTGCTGGGAATGATCGCATTGACGAAGGACGACGTGATGTACGTCGTCGAACTTGCCGTCATGGCGCTGCTTGGCCTCGTGGTGGTGTTCATGGTGATCCGCCCGCTGGTCAAGCGAATCCTGGCCTCGGAGCCGGCCCCGGCCAGCGCGCAACCGGCCGCGCTCCCGGTCCCGGCCGACGCCAGCGCTCACCCAGCAGAACCAGGACAGAATCTCATTCCCGGCAGCAACGCCACCGCGCAATTGATCGACGTGGCCCAGGTGCAGGGACAAGTCCACGCCCAGTCGGTGCACCGGGTCGGCGAACTGGCCGAGCGCAACCCGGCCGAGACTGCATCCATCATCCGTCAATGGCTTACCGAACCAGCATAATCTGACATGTCCGTACCGCAAACCACCACCAACCCAAACGCCAACGACATCAACAGCGTCGTCGCCACGCTTGCGAGCCGGCAAAGCGCCCGTCCCAAGTCCAAGCCGATGAGTGGGCCAAAACGGGCGGCGGTGATGATGTTGGCGCTGGGCGAACAGTACGGCGGCAAGGTCTGGGCCATGCTGGACGATGACGAGGTGCGTGATCTGTCGCTGGCAATGTCGACCCTTGGCACGGTCGAGGCCGATGTGGTTGAAGATCTGCTACTCGAATTCGTCTCGCGGATGTCGGCGTCCGGCGCGCTGATGGGCAATTTCGATGCAACCGAGCGGCTTCTGACTCAATATCTCCCCGCCGAACGAGTGACCGGAATCATGGATGAAATCCGGGGCCCTGCCGGTCGCAACATGTGGGAAAAACTGTCAAACGTTCAGGAGGAAGTTCTCGCGAACTATCTCAAGAACGAATATCCGCAAACCATCGCAGTGGTGCTGTCGAAGCTGAAGCCCGAACATGCCGCGCGGGTGCTGGCCATCCTCCCCGAGGACATGGCGTTCGATGTGGTCGGCCGCATGCTCAAGATGGAAGCGGTGCAGAAGGAAGTGATCGAGCGCGTCGAGCAAACGCTCCGCAGCGAATTCATGTCCAACCTGTCGCAGACCCACCGCCGCGACGCCCACGAGGTGATGGCGGAAATCTTCAACAATTTCGACCGTCAGACAGAGACCCGCTTTATCACCTCGCTGGAAGAGGAGAACCGCGAGTCCGCCGAACGCATCAAGGCGCTGATGTTCACGTTCGACGATCTCGTGAAGCTCGATGCGGGTTCGGCACAGACCCTGATGCGCCACGTCGACAAGGACAAGCTCGGTATTGCGCTGAAGAGCGCCAACGAAGAGGTTCGCGCCTTCTTCATGGGCAACATGTCATCCCGTGCCGCGAAGATGCTGATGGACGACATGGCGGCGCTTGGGCCGGTCCGGCTGCGCGACGTCGACGAAGCGCAGGCGCTGCTGGTCAATCTCGCCAAGGACCTCGCAGCCAAGGGCGAAATCATGCTGTCGAAAAACCGCGCCGACGACGAGCTGGTGTACTGATGAACGGTCCGGCAAAATTCCTGTTCGATACGGACTTCTCGGCTCCGCATAAATCCAGGGAGCGAGCGCCTACGGCTTTGGAAATCGCGCAGCAGATCGCGACCGCGGAAGCCACGGCCTATAAAAAGGGCTTCGAGGCCGCGCAGCGTGAAGCCAAGGTGCAGTGCGATCACCGCGTGGCGCTGGCGATCGAGGGCAGCGCCGCGGGTATCAAGGAAATCGCCCAACGTTTCGCGGGCGTCGAAATGCGAATGGAGACCGAGGCGGTCGAAGTCGCCATCGCGGTCGCGCGTAAACTGTGCAGCGAATTGATCGCGGCCGAGCGATCGGCGGAAATCATCGCGCTAGTCCGTGACTGTTTCCGGCATCTGGTGGCCACGCCGCATCTCGTGGTCCGGATCAACGATCAGCTCTACGACGCAGTGCGCAGTCAGATCGAGTGTATGGCAAAACAGAGCGGGTTCGCCGGACAGCTCGTCATTCTCGCCGAGCCCGATGTCGCGACCGGCGACTGCAAGATCGAATGGGCCGACGGAGGGATCGTGCTGGAACGAGCGGCCATCGACGCCAAGATCGACGAACTGGTGCGCGGCTACATGACGACACGCAAATCGAACGGCACTCCCTGAGATGGTAGCGAACAATGAGCGATAACGACACCCAGGTTCCGCTTCCCGACCTCAACGCCGCCGATGCGCCGACAATCGACGACGTGGGATACAGCGAGGACGAGCAGGTCTCGCGGGTCGCCTCCGACCTCGAGGCCGTGTTCGACGTTCCGGTGCAGGTGTCCGCCGTGCTTGGCCGCTCCAAGATGGACGTCGGTGCGCTGCTCAAGCTCGGGCCTGGCAGCGTTCTGGAACTTGATCGTCGTGTCGGTGAGGCCATCGATATCTACGTCAATAACCGGCTCGTGGCGCGGGGCGAGGTGGTTCTCGTGGAGGACAAGCTCGGCGTGACCATGACCGAAATCATCAAGGCCGAGAAAACCTGACCGCCAGCGCTGCGAGCGTTGGAGACATAACAGGAGCAGATCCATGCGGCTTCTCATTGTTGGCACATTGAAGGGCCAGCTCACAACCGCCACCAAGATCGCCATGGATAATGGCGCCTCCGTCACCCACGCGGCCGGCAACGAACAGGCAATGGCCGTGCTTCGCGGCGGCAAGGGCGCCGATCTCCTGCTGATGGATGTCGGTCTCGATATCCGCGACCTCGTGATTCGACTCGAGGCGGAACACATTCACGTCCCGATCGTGGCCTGCGGCATCATCAGCGATGCTCGCGCGGCGGTCGCGGCGATCCACGCCGGGGCCAAGGAATACATCCCGCTGCCGCCGGACCCGGAACTAATCGCGGCGGTAATCGCCGCGGTGGCAAACGATTCCCGCGATCTCGTCTACCGCGACGAGGCGATGGCCAGGATCATCAAGCTGGCGCAGCAGATCGCAGGCTCCGACGCCTCGGTCATGATCACCGGCGAGTCCGGGACCGGCAAAGAGGTATTGGCGCGTTATGTGCACGCGCGCTCGAACCGAGCCAAACGGCCATTCATCTCGATCAACTGCGCAGCGATTCCGGAGCATCTTCTGGAATCCGAACTGTTCGGCCATGAGAAAGGCGCGTTCACCGGGGCTATCGCGCGCCGGATCGGCAAATTTGAGGAGGCCAGCGGCGGCACGCTGTTGCTCGACGAAATATCCGAAATGGACGTTCGGCTGCAGTCCAAGCTGCTGCGCGCCATCCAGGAACGCGTGATTGACCGGGTCGGCGGCACTCGGCCCTTGCCGGTGGATATCCGCATCATCGCCACCTCCAACCGCAACCTTGCGGACTCGGTGCGGCAAGGCACCTTCCGCGAGGATCTGCTGTTCCGCCTCAATGTCGTAAATTTGAAGATTCCGTCCCTGCGCGAGCGCCCCGCGGACATTCTCGAACTGGCGCAGCATTTCGCCAAAAAATATGCTGCTGCCAACGGCGTGCCGGTACGTCCGATTTCGGCGGACGCGCAGCGCGTGCTGACCGCCAACCGTTGGCAGGGTAATGTCCGCGAGCTGGAAAACACCATCCACCGCGCGGTGCTGATGGCCAGTGGCGACGAAATCGGCGCCGACGCGATCCTGACGCCGGAAGGCGACCGTCTTGATCTCGCCAAGACGGCGCCGGCCGTGGCCCATGCCACGCTCGCCGCCGAGCAGGTGACACGCGCGCTGGTCGGTCGTACCGTCGCCAACGTCGAGCGCGACCTGATCCTTGAAACGCTGAAGCACTGCCTCGGCAACCGGACCCATGCCTCCAACATCCTTGGCATCTCAATCCGCACCCTGCGCAACAAGCTGAATGAATACGCCGACGATGGCGTCGCAATCACGCCCCCCGGAAACGGCGATCATCGCGCATTCGTCGCAACGGCCTGACAACCCGATCCACCGCGAGGGCAATGCGTCTTGCGCTCGCTCCGCGAATGGTTAGCTTTCGAAGATCAAATCGCGGCGTCGTTCGCCGGCTTCCTTAGTCTTCGAAATCATGGCCTCCTTCACACCGCATCAGGATACAGCGCTGAAAGCCGTCGCCGATTGGCTCAAAGCCAAACCCGGCAAGAACGGAACGCCTCCGGTATTTCGCCTGTTCGGCTTTGCTGGAACCGGCAAGACCACGCTGGCGCGTCACATCGCTGACAGCGTCGATGGAGAGGTCAAGTTCGCGGCCTTCACCGGCAAGGCTGCGCTGGTGATGCGCAACAAGGGCTGCGACGGCGCATCGACGATTCATTCGCTGATCTACCGCGCCCGCGAATCCGGCGAGGAGCAGCCGAGCTTCGAGCTATGGGACGATGCGCCCGCCTCCAAGGCCAAGCTCATCGTGATCGATGAATGCTCCATGGTCGACGCGGAACTCGGCCGCGATCTGATGTCGTTCGACTGCCCGCTGCTGGTGCTGGGCGATCCCGCACAACTGCCGCCGATTCAAGGCGCCGGCTTCTTCACCAATGCCAAGCCGGATGCGATGCTGACCGAGGTTCATCGTCAGGCGCAGGACGACCCGATCGTGCGGATGTCGATGGACGTGCGCGAGGGTCGCGAACTCGACATCGGCCGCTACGGCGAAAGCGAGGTGGTGTCGCGCGGCGATCTCGATCCGGCACGCGTGATGGATGCCGGCCAGGTGCTGGTCGGGCGCAACAACACCCGCCGTTCCTACAACATGCGATTTCGGCAACGGCAGAACATCGAGGATCCGCTGCCGGTGGCGGGCGACAAGCTGGTCTGCCTGCGCAACAACCGCAAGAAGGCGCTCTTTAACGGAGGACTGTGGCGTGTGAAATCGCGCGCCACCTCAAAGTCAAAGATCATCACGATGCGTCTGTCGCCCGACGAGGAATTTGCACACAAGGTGACAAAAGTCTCCGTGCGACAGGACTGTTTCGCCGGAGGCGTCGAGGATATTCCGTGGGAACAGCGTAAACCTTACGACGAGTTCGACTATGGCTATGTCCTGACGGTGCATAAGTCGCAGGGGTCGCAGTGGGACGACGTGGTCCTGTTTGACGAAAGCTTCGCATTTCAGGACAGCCGCGCACGATGGCTCTACACGGGCATCACCCGCGCTGCAAAGCGACTGAGCGTCGTGGTGTAATGATTAATCCGGGACACGAAGCAGGACAGCTTCACCGCGAAGCATCACCAATGACATTTACCTTGATATGAGCAAATCCACTCAAACAGGCCAGCTTGCGATTATATCGCATCGAACTAAAAAAATGAACCATGAAGCGGCCATCGAGCACTAACCGTACGATGATCGTCACATGAATTACGGCCGCTCGCGGCAATCTGACGCCGCGCTGATTTTGTGACGCCTTAAATATCTGACACTTTGAAATAAATAGAACAAATGTCTTTGGCCAATATTCCCACCCGTTGAGGAGCTTAAATGATGCGATCGAAAATCCTGTTGACGGCGCTGTTTGCTGGTTCCGTTGCACTCACATTTTCCGTTCCGGCGACCTCAGCACCGCTCATGGCTCAGTCCAACATGAGCAAGGTTGCCCCGTCCTCAATCGAGACCGTTCAGTATTATTATCGTCGCGGATATTATGGCCCTGGCTACGGCTACGGCTACGGCAATGGAGCAGCGTTGATCGGCGGCCTGGCGGCTGGCGCCATTGTCGGCGGCGCGATTGCTGCCGGTCAGGCCAATGCGGCCGCGGCTGCGCAACAGAACGTGGCTTATTGCGCGCAGCGCTTCCGTTCCTACGATCCGGCATCCGGAACCTATCTTGGCACCGATGGATACCGTCATCCCTGTCCGTAACCGGAATTCGATCGGCGCGGTGAGAGCATGATCCCGAAAAGTGGGAACCGGCTTTCGGACAAGATCATGCTCAGTCGAAAAAAAGCAGAGTCTGATTCAACGCCGTTGAATCAGGCTCTCGAGCCTTTCCGCTTCTGACGAAATCAGAAGCGGGGCTTCATAGTTTTGATCTGACGCGTTTTCTTCACGCGCCCGGTATTCCATCCTCGGGTCAAACCCGAGGACGTGCTTCGCTCAAGAACACTATATCACCGCCTACATCGGACCATTTGCCGCGGAGCCAGTTGGCTCCGCGTTTTGCCGTGCGGATAACTCTGACGTCGTGGTTCAGACGTTCGCACTCGATCGAGCCGGTCGATCGGTCGCAGCAAGAGCCCGGTCCAGATCGGCGATCAAGTCGGCGGCATCCTCCAGGCCGATCGAAAGCCGTATGAGACCGCTGGTAATGCCGGCAGCCTCGCGCGCTTCCTCCGACATTCCGGCATGGGTCATCGTGGCGGGATGAGCCACCAGGCTCTCGGTGCCACCGAGCGACTCCGCGAAGCTGAAGAGCCGTACGGCCTCGACGAAGCGGCCAACCTCCACCTCGCCTCCTTTCAACTCGAAGCTAAGCATCGCGCCAAAGCCGGATTGCTGCGCTTTAGCAACAGCATGACCCGGATGCGAGGGTAATCCCGGATAGTGGCATGCCGCGACAAGGGGGTGTGAGACAAGAAACTCAGCAACCGCTTGCGCGTTACGTTGCTGACACTCCACGCGCGGAAACAGCGTACGGACCCCGCGAAGCGCCAGATAAGAATCAAACGGCGCCCCCGTCGTGCCAACGATATTGGCCCAGGTCGTCAAGGCTTCGGCATCGCCGGGATCGGCTGCGATCACTGCGCCACCGACCATGTCCGAGTGGCCATTGAGATATTTCGTCGTCGAGTGAACGGCGAAATCGGCGCCCAGCGCGATCGGTCGCTGCAGCGCCGGCGACAGGAAGGTATTGTCAACAGCCACCTTGGCACCGACCGTCCTTGCCTGCGCGACGATCGCCCGGATGTCGACGATGCGCATCAAGGGGTTGCTCGGGGTCTCGATCAAGATGAGCTTGGGTTTGTCCTTCAAAGCAGACGTCAGCGCCACCTGGTCGTTCTGATCAACAAAGACCACCTTGAAGTGACCACGGTCGCGGCGGTTCAGAAGCAGGCGATGAGTGCCGCCGTAACAATCATGCGGCACAACCACAATGTCGTCGCGTGAGAGTTGCGACAGCACCAGATCGATCGCGGCCATGCCCGACGACACCACCACCGCTCCCGCGCCGCCCTCGAGTTTGGCAAGAGTGTCGGCCAGCAGCGTCCGGGTGGGGTTACTGGTACGGGTGTAATCGTGCGTACCTTTGCGCCCAAATCCGGGCCAAGTGAAAGTGCTCGACAGACAGATCGGCGGCGTCACCGCTCCGAAAGTATCTTCCGCCGCGATGCCGTTTGCAGCCGCGACCGTTCTCGGATTCATAGATTCGGACATGACGTTCGTGAACTTTCAATAAAAATTCGAGGGCCGGCACGATCCCGTCCGGGATATCGCGCCGGTCAGCCGTTTGCAAATTTAAGGGACTTCGTCCGAAACACAACGATCCTGGGAAGCCAACCCAATTCGCGTTGCGCGGTCACAAGGAGCTTGCGCCGCATGGAACGCGACGCGTTCTGTTCTCGCTTTGAACAAAAACTCAGGCGCAATCGGCCTAATCGTTGAAAAAACGCCCTTCCTTCACCTCTACGACATAGCCGGCGCGAATGACGAAGTCGCCGAAGTGTTCGCCGGGTTTGCGGTCGCGGGAATAGTGACCGAGCGTCTTGTCGAGCGCTTCGAGGATCGCGGGCTCGCCGACATTCTCCAGATACATCTTGTTGAGCCGCTCGCCATGGAAGCCGCCGCCGAGATAGAGATTGTACTTGCCTGGCGCGCGTCCGGTGAGGCCGATCTCGGCGATATAGGGGCGTGCGCAGCCATTCGGGCACCCGGTCATCCGGATGGTGATCGGATCGTCCTTGAGCCCATAAGTGCCAAGGATAGCCTCGATCTTGGTCACGAGATCCGGCAGGTAACGCTCGCTTTCGGCCATCGCCAGACCGCATGTCGGCAGCGCAACGCAGGCCATCGAGTTGAGGCGCAAGCCGCTACGGGTCTCGAACTGATCGAGACCATATTCCTTCATCAGCGCTTCGATCTCGGGCCGATCCTCAGGAGCGATATCGGCAATGATGAGATTCTGGTTCGGCGTGACGCGGAACATACCCTTGTGGACCTGCGCAATAGCGCGCAAGCCATCCATCATCGGATAGCTCGGTGTGTTGATGACGCGGCCGTTCTGGATGTAGAGGACGCAATGCTCGCGACCGTCCTCGCCTTTGACCCAACCGAGCGGATCACCGTTCGAGGTGAAGGTGTAGGGCTGCTCAGGCTTGAAGGCGAAGCCGAGACGACGCTCGGCTTCCGCCTTGATCCAGTCGAGGCCCTTTTCGTCGATGGTGTATTTGAAACGAGCATGCAAGCGGTCGAGACGGTCGCCGTAATCGCGCTGGACCGACATCACCGCATCGATCGTGGGAAACAGCTTGTCCGCGTCGATATAGCCGATCACGCTGGCAAGGCGCGGATAGGTCTTTGGCGATTGATCGGTCCGACCAAGGCCACCTCCGATGGCGACGTTGAAGCCCTTCAGCTTGCCGCGGTGCGCGATGGCGATGAAGCCGAGGTCCTGGCCGTAGACGTCGATATCGTTGCTGGGCGGGATCGCAAATCCGATCTTGAACTTCCGGGGCATGTAGGTGCGCCCGTAGAACGGTTCCTCGGGAGCGTCCGTTTCCTCGCGCTCGGCACCGTACCAGATTTCCTTGTAGGCGCCCGTCCTGTGAACCGCATGGTCGCTGGCCTGCTTGGCCAGCGCATAAACCTCGGCGTGCAGTTTCGACAGATCAGGATTGACCGTGCTCATGACGCCGCGGGTATCGTCTCCGCAGGCCGCCTTGGTGTCGAGAAGGACGTCGCGTAGTCCCTGCATAAGGGTGCGCAGATCGTGTTTCATCACGCGATGAAACTGGAACGTCTGGCGCGTGGTCAGCCGTAGCGTGTTGCCGGCGTAGTTGCGCGCAAGATCGTCGAGCTTCAGCCATTGGCCGGGCGTGCAGACCCCGCCCGGCAGGCGTACGCGCGCCATGAACGAGAACGCCGCCTCCAATTTCTGACGCCGGCGCTCGTCACGAATGTCGCGGTCATCCTGCTGATAGATGCCGAAGAACTTCATCAGCTTGGCATCGTTCGCAGTCACCGCCGAGGTGATCTCATCGGCGAGACTCTGCTTGATCGTGCCCCGCAGATAGTCGCTGTTGGCTTTCAGCGTCTCGTCAGGCCCAAGCTTATCAAGCGGCTGCGAGACATCGCGGCTGCGATCGGGTTGTGTCTTTGCGTCCACCAAACTGGCCTCAATAAACGTCGAGCCGATAACGGCGATCACGTTGCAGTGCCGAGAGATAAGCGCCCGCCTCGTCGCGATCGAGGCCGCCATGTTCGGCAACGATATCGGTCAACGCCGCGTGGACATCAGGCGCCATGTGGGCGCTATCGCCGCAGACGTAGAGGTATGCGCCTTCCTCGAGCCACGCGTAAACATCACGGCCCTGGCGGCGCAGACGATCCTGCACATAGGTTTTTGGCGCGGCGTCCCGCGAGAACGCCAGATCGAGACGACTTAGCACGCCATTCTTGATTAAGTCCTGCCACTCGACCTGATAGAGGAAGTCGCTGCGGAAATTGCGCTCGCCAAAAAACAGCCAAGAGCGTCCGGACGCGCCGCGGGCTTCACGCTCCTGCATGAAGGCTCGGTACGGCGCGACGCCGGTGCCGGCACCGATCATCAGGATCGGCACATCGTCGTCCGGCAGATGGAAGTGATCGTTGGACTGAATATAGACTGGCACCGTGGCATCCGCCTCGGTGCGCGCGGCGAGATAGCCGGATGCAACGCCAGTGCGCGGAACGTCGTGCAGCATGTATCGCACCGCGCTGACGGTAAGATGCGCCTCGTCCGGGGCGGCGGCAAGGCTCGAGGCGATCGAGTAGAGGCGCGGCTGCAACGGCCGAAGGCCTGCGATAAATTGTGCGGCATCGATGCCAGGCGCCGGAAACCGGTTAACGACATCGAAAATGTGATGGTTGTGCTGGAAGGCGGCGCGCGCCTCCTTTTGATCGGGCGCGCGCAATGCCTGCAGTTCATCGGAGCCCGTGATGTCGGCCCAATGATCGAGAAAGCGCGGCGTGAGCGCCGTGATCTCGAACGTTCCGCTCAGCGCCTCGCCGAGGCTTATCGTTTCTTGCTTCACCGTGACAGGGGCATCGGCAGACAGCGATAATTTCTCAAGTGTGGCCTCTACGAGCGCCGGATCGTTACGCGGCACGACACCCAGCGCATCGCCCGGCTGATAGGTCAAACCGGAGTCCGCAAGCGACAATTCGATATGGCGGGTCTCCTTGGACGATCCGCGCCCGGTCAGCACGATGTTGTCGATAACGGCGGCCTGAAACGGATGCTTCTTGTCGAATGCCGCGGACGACGGCGCATCGCTCCACGTCGTAGCCGCCGACGCAGAGACAGGCGCTTGCGCTGCCGGTGCGAGATTGGCGACGGCCGATGCAATCCAGGCGTCTGCAGCGTCCTCGTAATCGACATCGCAGTCGACGCGATCGGCCAGGCGCTGCGCACCCAGCTCCTCGAGCCGCCGGTCGACCCGTTTGCCTGCCTCGCAGTATTTTTCGTAGGTCGAATCGCCCAGCGCCAGCACCGCATAGCGCAGCTGCGGCAACTTCGGCGCCTTGCGGCTTTCCAGAAATTCGAAGAAACCGACGGCGGTCTGCGGCGCATCGCCCTCGCCGTGAGTACTGGTGATGACGAGCAGATCCTGTTCGTCCTTGAGACCGCGCGTCTTGTAATCCGCCATATCGGCGAGACGCGCCTGGATTCCTTTGGCCGTGGCCTTGTCGACGAGCGCTTTGGCGAGCGCCTTGCAGTTTCCAGTCTCGCTTGCGAACAGGACCGTCAGGAGCCGCGTCGCGAAGGTGGCGGTGGGGCCGCTCTGCGAAGGAGGTGCAAGCTCCGCGACTTCCGCTGCCGCATCGCCAGTTCGCGCCCGATGGCTGAGGCCTGCAAAATAGCCGCTGATCCAGATCGCCTGCTCATGACTGAGAGACGTCGCGAGCTGGCTGACCTGCATCCACTGATCCGTCGTGAGTGCTGAACCTGGAAATTCCAATTTTGT
This sequence comes from Nitrobacter sp. TKz-YC02, assembly GCF_049852135.1. NCBI lineage: Bacteria > Pseudomonadati > Pseudomonadota > Alphaproteobacteria > Hyphomicrobiales > Nitrobacteraceae > Nitrobacter > Nitrobacter sp. TKz-YC02. The sequence goes on along the minus strand of NZ_CP180728.1, from coordinate 739,647 downwards.
CATCGCAAGCAAACCTCGGGAGCGAACTGCCGGCCGCCACAATTGAGGCTTCACAGGTCGGATCGAGACGCTGCGCGAAACGGATACATTTTCGCGTCAGTTTCGACAATTCGGACCCTTGAATAGGGTTAGTTTGACAGAGAAAACAATGCGTTATTGAAAAAAAGAATAATACCCTTCTGTGAGCGGCAGCAGCGAAACGATTATTTCATCCCCTCCGCCTTTTTTAGCATTGCATGGGGAGCATTTATGGGATTCGCACCGACATCATATGGATCACACCGGTCCTAGCCGGTCCTACACATGCAAGGCGTTTCGGGCGATAACTCGGGCGAGTACTCCGGAAGCGTGCGCTACTAGCGTCAGCGTGAGCGATCTTCGCCGGAATGAAAACCGATGCAGGACCGGGTCGATCCCGCTCGCGTTAGCATCATCGACCAACAAACATACGGGAACGATGGTCGCGTAACCGGCCTACGGCGATGTCCAACCCTCCCTGCGATGCAGGAAGGATTGACACGTATCTCAGTGCAGCTTGCGCCTGGGCATCGGACGCGCGAACTGCTCGATATTGGCGGCCAGCGGCGCCTCGCCATTGAAGGTAAGTACGCCGTCTTTGACCGAAATCGCGACATGGTCACCGTCGTGTATGGTACCCGCCAGGATCATTTCAGCCAGCGGATCTTGCACGCTGCGCTGGATCACGCGCTTGAGCGGCCGCGCGCCGTAGGCAGGATCCCAGCCTTTCTCGGCCAGTCGGTCGCGTGCCGCGGCGTCGAGATCGAGCACGATCTTGCGATCTTCCAGCAGCTTTTGCAGCCTTGAGAACTGAATTTCGACGATCCGGCCCATCTCGCTCTTCTGCAATCGATGGAACAGAATGATCTCGTCGACGCGATTGAGGAATTCAGGACGGAAATGCGCGCGCACCATCTCCATCACCTGCTCGCGCACCGCACCGGTATCTTCGCCATCCGGCTGATTGACCAGGAATTCCGAGCCGAGGTTCGATGTCATGATGATCAGCGTGTTGCGGAAATCCACCGTGCGGCCCTGTCCGTCGGTCAGGCGACCGTCGTCGAGCACCTGCAGCAGCACGTTGAATACATCCGGGTGCGCCTTCTCGATTTCGTCGAACAGCACGACCTGATATGGACGCCGCCGCACCGCTTCAGTGAGCGCGCCGCCCTCGTCATAACCCACATAGCCGGGAGGCGCACCGATCAACCGCGCCACCGAGTGCTTCTCCATGTATTCGGACATGTCGATGCGAACCATCGCGGTCTCGTTGTCGAACAGGTAGGCGGCAAGCGCCTTGGTCAGTTCGGTCTTGCCGACGCCGGTGGGCCCCAAGAACATGAACGAGCCCATCGGCCGGTGGGGATCCTGCAGGCCCGCGCGAGCACGACGAACCGCAGTTGCGACCGCGCGCACGGCCTCGGACTGCCCGACGACCCGGGCCGCAAGACTTTCTTCCATGCGCAGCAGCTTTTCCTTCTCGCCCTCGAGCATCTTGTCGACGGGAACGCCGGTCCAGCGCGACACCACCTGAGCGATACTGTCCGGCGTCACCGTCTCGTTCATCATCGTACTGTCTTCGCCCGCCTCGATGGTCGTGAGACGTTTTTCGAGCTCCGGAATCCGCCCATAGGCCAGTTCGCCGGCTTTCTGGTATTCGCCGCGTCGTTGCGCGTTGGCAAGTTCAATTCGCGCCTGATCGAGTTCGCTCTTGAGCTTCGCGGCGTCAGACAGCTTGTTCTTCTCGGTGTTCCAACGCGAAGTCAGATCCACCGATTGCTTTTCCAGACCAACCAGCTCTTTCTCGAGATTCGCGAGGCGCGTCCTGGAGCCGAGATCGTTCTCCTTCTTCAACGCTTCCTGCTCGATTTTCCGCCGCACGATCTCGCGGTCGAGCGAATCGAGTTCTTCCGGCTTCGAGTCGACCTGCATCTTCAGCCGCGCTGCCGCTTCGTCGACGAGGTCGATCGCCTTGTCGGGGAGGAAGCGGTCGGTGATATAGCGGTTGGACAGCGTGGCGGCAGCAACGAGCGCGCTGTCGGCGATACGGACGCCGTGATGCTGCTCATACTTGTCCTTGAGTCCGCGCAGAATCGAGACGGTGTCCTCGACCGTCGGCTCGGACACGAAGATCGGCTGAAAACGCCGCGCCAGCGCCGCATCCTTTTCAACATGCTTGCGGTACTCGTCCAGCGTGGTCGCGCCGACGCAATGCAATTCGCCGCGCGCCAGCGCGGGTTTCAACAGGTTCGACGCATCCATGGCGCCATCGGCCTTGCCGGCGCCGATCAGCGTGTGCATTTCGTCGATGAACAAAACGATACCGCCGTCCGCCGACGTGACTTCCTGCAACACCGCCTTGAGCCGTTCCTCGAACTCGCCGCGGTATTTCGCGCCCGCGATCAGCGATCCGAGGTCGAGCGCGAGCAGCTTCTTGTCCTTGAGGCTTTCCGGCACGTCGCCGTTGACGATACGCAGCGCCAGACCTTCCGCAATCGCGGTCTTGCCGACGCCCGGCTCGCCGATCAGCACCGGATTGTTCTTGGTGCGGCGTGACAACACCTGGATGGTGCGGCGGATTTCCTCGTCACGGCCGATCACTGGATCGAGCTTGCCATCACGCGCCGCCTGGGTCAGGTCGCGGGCGTATTTCTTCAGCGCGTCATAGGCGTTTTCCGCCGTGGCGCTATCCGCAGTCCGCCCCTTGCGCAGCGCATTGATCACTGCGTTAAGGTTCTGCGGCGTGACGCCGCCGTCCTTCAGCAATTTGAACGCGTCGCTGTCCTTGTCGAGCGACAGCGCCTGCAACAGCCGTTCCACCGTGACAAAGCTATCGCCGGCCTTTTCGGCCGCCTGTTCCGCGGCATCGAGCGCGCGCGCCGTGGCCGGCGCCAGATAGATCTGGCCCGCTCCGGCGCCCGACACCTTCGGCATTCTGTTGAGCTCGGCTTCGGTGGCTTTCAGGATCGCGCGCGAATTTCCGCCGGCGCGATCGATCAGGCTTCCCGCCAAGCCTTCGCTGTCGTCGAGCAGCACCTTCAAAAGGTGCAGCGGCGTAAACTGCTGGTGGCCTTCGCGCATCGCCAACGACTGCGCCGACTGAATGAACCCGCGCACCCGCTCGGTATATTTTTCAACGTTCATGGAAATCTCCCTCGGCCTGCCGCCTTCGCCCCGAAGGCACGAAAGCAGCATCCTCATTGGGGTTCCGCCGCCGCATTGACGTTCCTCAATCGGCAGCGGTCGACGCCGGATCGTTCCGGCGGTGACAAATGTAGGAATACGCTCCCAGGAAATGAAGGGGCATGGTTCGGAGATTCGAAGCCGATGGCAAGGCTCGCAGGAATCTCTTAAAGAACACCATGTCTGAAATTTCCAATGCAGCCGTTACCGCCCTTTACCGCTATCCCGTCAAAGGTTTGTCCGCCGAACCTTTGCAACACGCGATGCTTACCCCCGGCGAGACCGTTTCTGGCGACCGCAGCTATGCGATCGAGAACGGTCCGACCGGATTCGACCCTGCCGTGCCTCGATATTTCCCAAAATCCAGGTTTCTGATGCTGATGCGCGACGAGCGGCTCGCTACGCTCCACAGCCGTTATGACGACACCAGCCGAGTTTTGACAATCCGGACTGACGGCGAGGAGGCAGTACGCGCCGATCTCGGAACAGCCGAGGGCCGCGCCGCGGTTGAACGGTTCTTCGCCGCCAACTTCTCGCAGGAACTGAGGGGACCGCCCCAGGTTCTCGTCGGCAACGGACACAGCTTTTCGGACGTCGCAAGGAAAGTGGTTTCGATCATCAATCTCGAGAGTGTCGCCGCGATCGAAAAAATGGTGGAGCAGCCGGTTCACCCGCTACGCTTCCGCGCCAACCTGTACGTCCGAGGCTGGCCGGCCTGGAGCGAACTCGACTTGCTGGAGCGCACACTCGCGATCGGCGACATCCAGCTCAAGGTGGTCAAGCGCATCGTCCGATGCACCGCCACCGACGTCGACCCAGAGACTGCGGCACGCGATCTCGACATTCCGCGCACGCTGATGCGAACGTTGGGGCATTGCGATTGTGGGGTTTATGCGGAAGTCGTCACCGGCGGCACGATCAGGATCGACGATAAAGTCGAAACGCTTCCGGAATAGAGCGTTTTCGGGCGATACCTGGCGCATCAAGAAAACGCGTCAAAACAAGAATCTGAATCCTCGTTCCGTATCGGAACGGAAATAGCTCCAGCTTCGGTAAAGCCGGGCTGCGGTTCGTCTCCCGTCTGGATCGCAAAGGAAGGCGGCACGGACATCGTCCGTGCCGCAGGAGCGGGAGCTCATCGAATTAACCCGCCCGTCCACTTACCGGCTCTCGTCTCCTTTGTAAGGAACGGCAACCGGCATCGTCGTCTTAGTTTGTCGGCACCACATAGGCGTAGACGCGGCTGCGCGGATAGACCGACTCCGCAACACGACGGCCGTGATTGCCCGATACGACAATGGGGTTGCCGCGCCGGTCAACACCGGTGACGACACCGACGTGACCGCCGCCGCCGCGTCGAGTCATGACGGCAATGGCGCCAACCCGCGGACCGGACACGCGCTGCCCGTAATGCGCGAATGAACGCGCCATGTCGGAGCCCGTTCCCTGGTGTCCAGCGCGCTTCAGAACCATGTTCATGAACCGCGCGCACCAGAGCCGGCTACGACCGGTGGGGTTACCTCCGATGTAGCGCCGGGCTTCCGCAACAACATTCGAGACCAGGCCTCCGCCTGAAAATCCCGCCCCCGGAGTGAGGGCCGCGTTGGCGTCCCTCCTCTCACGCACGTGAGATCGCCGCGTGTAGCGGTATCTGTGATGACGATACTGCCGGTGAACGTGATGATGGTGATGAACGTGCGCGTAGTGTCCCGCACGATGATAAGATCTAGCCGAGGCCGGTATCGCAAAAGCGACCACGGCCAAGAAACACACCGCCAGTGCCAAAATACGCGGCAACCAGCGCAACGCAACTAACTGGAACATACTTGCTCCCCTGTGACACCTCCCACTTCCCCACACGCGTCACGGTGAACTCCGCTCTTATGTCGTGCCGAGAAAACGCGGGCCTTAAAATCACGGGGGGCAGGCTTTTTGAAGTCATACCTGCACTGCGCGTAGCGCATATCTGCGATGCAATACGCCTTTTGATAGAGCGCCGTGTTTTTCCAAATTGATGATTTAAAAAGGTATTTTGAGATAAGGCGTAAGTTACCAAGCCCATTTATAAGACGCCGGAGTACTGGTCACGTTGCGCCGCAAACCGGTTCCTCGAGCCCTGGAGCGCGTGGAACTCGATCTTTTCAGGAGCTAAATCAGGATGGAAATCGTTCGCGCGATCAATCCATAATCATGAACGCGAGTGGACGAAAAGTACCTTTACTTGTCCTTTGTCTACTCGTCCTTTGTCGAAGCCTGAGCGATCTTCTCCGCCCGGCTAAGCAGAAACACTCCCTGCTCCCCGAACATATTCCAAAACCACCAAGGCGCGTTGAACCGCAGCGGCCGGCCGTAAAGATTGAGCGCGACCGCACGCTCGATCTTGACGTTGATCTCGTCGCAGAGCTGGACGAAATCCTTGATGGTACAGAAATGGATATTCGGGGTGTCGTACCATGTCGCCGGCAGGTTGTCCGTGCGCGGCATGTGGCCGCCGATCAGAAGCTGAACACGCATCTTCCAGTAGCCGAAATTCGGAAACGAAACGACGGCATGCCGGCCGATCCGTAGCAGATTTTCCAGCACTGTTTTCGGTTGCCGTGTGGCCTGCAAGGTCTGCGACAGGATGACGTAGTCGAAGGCATCGTCGGGATAGTCGATAAGGTCGGTATCGGCGTCGCCCTGCACCACCGCGAGCCCCTTCGCCACGCAACGATTGACGCCCTCCCGCGACAGCTCAATGCCGCGGCCATCGATGCCCCGCGTCTCGAGCAGTTGCAAAAGATCGCCGTCGCCACAACCGACGTCCAGAACCTTTGAACCTCGCTTGATCATCTCCGCCAACAGGAGATGATCGCTGCGATAACGGTCGTCCGCCCGCGGAGCGACCTCATCCAACGGCAGGGCTGGCTGCTCCACACTCATCTCATTGCCCTGCATCGGCCACGCCGCGGGTCTTTCCCGCAGATTCCAGGAACGCACGCGCGATATCGAAGAACTCGGGAACGTCGAGCAGGAAGGCATCATGGCCGCGATCGGTCTCGATCTCTGCGAACGAGACCCGCGCACCGCCGGCATTGAGGGCATGCACGGTCGCCCGCGATTCGGAGGTCGGAAACAACCAGTCGCTGGTGAACGAGATCACGCAGAACCGGGTGTGGGTATCGCGAAACGCGGCGGCCAACACGCCGTCATGATCGGCCGCCACATCGAAATAGTCCATCGCTCGCGTGAGATAGAGATAGCTGTTGGCATCAAAGCGCTCGACGAATGACGATCCCTGGTGGCGCAAATAACTTTCGACCTGGAAATCCGCGTCGAACGAAAATGTCGGCAGCTCGCGATCTTGCATCCGCCGTCCGAACTTGCGATGCAGCGCCGCGTCCGACAGATAAGTAATGTGTGCGGCCATCCGCGCTACGCCCAGGCCCCGGTGGGGATGGGTGCCCTGCTCGACATAGCGGCCATCGCGCCAGTCGGGATCGGCCATTACCGCTTGCCGTCCCAGTTCGTGAAACGCGATATTCTGCGCGGAGTGGCGCGTGCTGCAGGCGATGGGCAGCGCTGAGAACACGCGCTTCGGATAGGCCGCACACCACTGCAGCACCTGCATGCCGCCCATGGAGCCACCGACCACCGAAAACAGCGTGTCGATTTCGAGGCGGTCGATCAGCATGGCCTGCGCGCGCACCATGTCAGGGATGGTGATGACCGGGAAGTCCAGGCCCCACACCTTGCCGGTCGCGGGATTGATCGAGGCGGGACCCGTCGAGCCCATACAGCCCCCGATCACGTTGGAGCAGATAATGAAATACTTCTCGGTGTCGAGCGGTTTGCCGGGTCCCACCAGGGTCACCCACCAGCCTGGTTTTCCGGTGAGCGGATGAAGGTTAGCCACATGCTGGTCCCCGGTGAGGGCATGGCAAATCAGGATGGCATTGGATTTTGCAGTATTGAGTTCACCATAGGTCTGATAGGCAATCTGGAACGGCGCGAGATCGATGCCGCAATCGAGCGGAAGCGGTTGATCGCTTCCGAAGATCGCGACCTGCGACGTGGGACGATCTGCTTCCTGGGCTCGATACTCGGCTTGAGCCGGACCCGGTATCGATTGCACGTTTACCATCCTGCACTGCCCCCGCCGGGGCTTCGGGAAACCACCGGACCGCAGGCCATAAAAAACCCGGCCCGAACTTGGGTTCGGCCGGGATCAGGATTTCGCTGTCCCCGGCCTGTTTAGCGAGTTGTTTAACGTGGCTGCAAGCCGGCCGGCTCAAATGACCACGGAACGGACGAAAAATAGTCCGCTGCATGCTTTTCGTCAAGACAAGCAGACCGGCTGCTACCAACCGACGATCACGACCGAGGCCAGAGCGTTTTCGAGAGCGAAGTGGATACCGGTTCACGTGAAGAAAACGCGTCATATCCAACCCATGAAGCCAAGCTTCTGTCTCTATAAGAAACGTGGCTCTATGGTCGCTTCCAACATTCGCAAGAAGGCTCGCTGAAACGGGATGCGAATGTTAGAAGCGGACCGCGGCCGACGCTCCTTCCTGCGGCCGACAGGTTGCATCCATGACGAAAATCTCCCCCGCGCCTCCATCTCTGCAAGAATTGCGCAAAGAGATCGACGCCATCGACGAGCAGGTTCACAACCTGCTGATGCAGCGCGGCGACATCATTGACCGCCTGATATCGGTGAAGCAGACCCAGGAGGTCGGCTCGGCATTCCGGCCGGCGCGCGAGGCTGACATGATGCGGCGTCTGGCGCAGCGCCATCGCGGCATCCTGCCGCTCGACACCGTCGAAAGCATCTGGCGCGTCATCATCGCAACCTTCACCTACGTTCAGGCGCCCTTCTCGCTGCACGCCGATCTGTCGCTCGGCGAATCCGCGATGCGGGATTCCGCGCGCTTCCATTTCGGATTCACCATACCCTTCATGCCGCACTTCAATGCGCAAGCCGCTGTGGAAGCCGTGGCGAATGCGAAAGGCGACCTCGCGCTCGTCTCGGCGACATCGAGCCGCGCGCCATGGTGGCTTGCACTGGAAGCCGACGGCGCGCCGAGGATCATCGCACGCCTGCCCTTCATCGAGCGCGCCGATCATCCGGCCGCACTGCCGGTGTTCGTGATCTCACGAGTCGCCGACGATGCGCGAGTCACGGAGGTAGAGACCTGGAGCGTGCGCGTCTCCGGCTGGAATGCCAATACCGCCCGCACACTGTCGCCGCTCGCCGAGATCGTTGCAGTGCCCGACGGCGCCTTCGACGGCGCCGCGCTGCTGGTGTCCATCACGGGCGGCACCAGCCTCGACACCATCAAATCGGCGCTAATCGAAGCCGGCGCGTCGGTCCGTTCAATGGCCCTCGTCGGCAGTCACGCAACGCGCTATACGATGCCTTCCAGCAGGGCGGCTCGTCCGTAACGTCCCGCTACAGCGTTTTCGAGCGAAGTGGATACCGCTTCGCGTGAAGAAAACGCGTCAAATCAAAATCTTAGAGCCCCGCTTCTGATTCCATCAGAAGCGAAAGGCTCTAGTCCGGAGCAAATGATGTCTCGACCGGTGCCGAATCCCGGCATTCTCGATATTGCGCCCTACACGCCCGGCAAGAGTCCGGTACCGGAGGCGGGCCGCAAAGTGTTCAAGCTGTCGGCCAATGAAACGCCGTTCGGCCCTTCGCCGAAGGCGATGGACGCTTATCGCGATGCCGTGGCTCACCTCGAAGGCTATCCGGAAGGCACCTCGCGCGTGTTGCGCGCAGCCATCGGGCGCGCCTACGGGCTCGACCCGGACCGCATTATCTGCGGCGCGGGATCCGACGAGATCCTCAACCTGCTGGCGCATACCTTTCTCGGCCACGGCGACGAAGCGATTTCGACCACGCACGGCTTTCTGGTGTACCCGATTGCGACCTTAGCAAACGGCGCGACAAACGTCGTCGCACCGGAGACCGACTACACCGCAGACATCGACGCGATCCTCAAGCGGGTCACGCCGAAGACCAAGATGGTCTGGCTCGCTAATCCAAACAATCCGACCGGCACCTACCTGCCGTTCGACGAGATCAGGCGGTTGCGCGCGGGCTTGCCATCCCACGTATTGCTGGTGCTCGACGGCGCCTATTCGGATTATGTGTCGCGCAACGACTACGAATTCGGCATCGAACTGGTGGCGACGACGGAAAATACCGTGCTAACCCATACCTTCTCCAAGATCCACGGCTTGGCCTCGCTGCGGATCGGCTGGATGTTCGGCCCGGCGCATATCGTCGATGCCGTGAACCGGATCCGCGGCCCCTTCAACGTCTCGACGCCGGCAATGCTTGCGGCCGTAGCCGCGATCGAGGACACCGCGCACGTTCAGATGTCGAAGGTTCACACGGAAGAGTGGCGCAACTGGCTAACGGACGAAGTGACAAAGCTCGGCCTCAAGGTCACGCCCAGCGTGACGAACTTCATCCTGATCCACTTCCCGGACACCAAGGGCAAGACGGCGTCTGAGGCCGACGCGTTTCTGACCAAACGCGGCCTCGTGCTTCGTGCGCTCGACAATTACGGCCTGCCGAATGCCTTGCGCATGACCATCGGCACCGAGGAAGCCAACCGGCTGGTGGCGGATGGCTTGCGCGACTTCATGGCGCAGGCATGACCGCACCGCCCTTATTCCGGCGGATCGCGCTGATCGGATTCGGCCTGATTGGCGGTTCGATCGCGCGCGCCGCGCGCGCGCAAGGCCTCGCTGGCGAAATCGTCGTCACCGCACGCTCCGCGAAGACCCGTGCGCGGGTAACGGAGCTCGGCATCGTCGATCGCGTGGTGGACACCAACGCCGAGGCCGCAAGCGACGCCGACCTCGTGATCCTCTGTATTCCAGTCGGGGCGTGCGGTGCGGTGGCGCAAGAGATCGCATCTCACCTCCGGCCGGACGCCATTGTCTCCGACGTGGGATCGGTGAAAGGCGCCGTCGTCCGCGAGATGGCCCCATATCTGCCCACCAGCGTGCATTTCGTGCCAGCACATCCGGTGGCCGGCACTGAGCACTCGGGTCCGGATTCCGGCTTCGCCGAACTGTTTATCAATCGCTGGTGCATACTGACGCCGCCGGACAAAACGGATATCGCCGCCGTCGACAAGTTGCGCGCGTTCTGGACCGCGATCGGCGCCAGAGTCGAGATCATGACCCCTCAACATCATGATTTGGTGCTGGCGATCACCAGCCATCTGCCGCACCTGATCGCTTACACCATTGTTGGCACCGCGGACGAACTCGGCGAGGTCACATCCTCCGAAGTGATGAAATTTTCCGCCGGCGGCTTTCGCGACTTCACACGCATCGCCGCCTCCGATCCCACGATGTGGCGCGACGTATTTCTGGCCAACAAGGATGCGGTGCTGGAAATGCTAGGCACCTTCAACGAAGATCTCTCCAAGCTGACGCGCGCCATGCGCCGCGGCGATGGCGAAGCGCTTTTTGAGCACTTCACCCGCACCCGCGCGATCCGCCGCGGCATCGTCGAGATCGGCCAGGATTCCGCGGCTCCCGATTTCGGGCGGCTGCAAACCGGCGCACAGAAAAAACCTGAGTAAGCTGTCCTGAGCGGCGCATTCAGAACAGCGGCGGCGTCTGAGCGACCTTCAACTGCCCGATGAAGACTGCGCCGTTAACGAACCGCAACGGGAAAGAGCGCGCCTTTTTTCCTTCCAGCGTTGCCTCCTGACCGATCGCGGCGAGGCCCGCCACAACACCAACATTGGCGTTCTCGCGCACGGCCTTACCCAACCCCGGAATCGCCCGGTCCAGCGCACCGAATAGATTGTCGATATCCTTTGTCTTCACGCCAGGCGCGACCTTATCGAGAGTATCCTGCGGCACGCCCTGCTCCAGCATTTTCTCGATTCCGAGCGCCGGAATCACCTTCTCGAAACCGGTTGCTGTCATGTGCAACTCGCCGTCGAGGTGTCCGTCGGCGGTAAGCCCTAGCGAACCCGCGGCTATCGCGATCAGATCGCCCTGCTGGATACGCGACTGCTTGATCTCGATACGGCCGTCCGCCGCCTGCAATTCGCGAAACCGCACCGGCCAGGGTTTCGGCGTGAAATCCTTCAGCCCATGTACGACCGCCCGGATATCAGCATCGAATGGCGCAGTCAGCACCGGATGAGCGTCCTGAATGGTCGCCCCGGTCAATTCAAGGACGGTCTCGATCGCCGGATGATCTGGTCTGGAGTTCTCCGCGATGCGGCCGTGAAGCTCAACTTGCTTGGCGCGCGCAACCGGGGTCTGCACCGAGGCTGCGACACGGTCGATCACTGGATCTTGGAAAACGATATCCGCGCTCTGCGGAGTACCTGGCAATCCGACAATGCTGCTGCGCGCGATGCTCCAGTTGACGACCATCACCGGCTGTCCATGTTGGGATAGCGTTGCCGGGGCCTTGAACTCTGCGATCAGCAGTTTCGGAGTATAGATCTGCGCGACCACCAGGATATCCCCGAGGCGCGCGGTCAGTGGCGCTATCGCCGCCTGATCGGCCGTCTGCGACTTTAGCTCGACGGTCGCATCCTTGCAGTGAACCTCAAGACGGAAGGGGAATCCGGCGACAGTTCGCTTGGCGCAATCATAGTTGCGCCCGGACGCGGCCTCGCGCGCGCGCCAGGCATCGACCGTCTGATCGACCTGGGAGGCGGCATAAAACCAGAACGCGCTCCAAGCCGCGGCGGCGATGACCACCAGCACGGGCATGACGAAGACGGGCCAAAGACGGTGCTTGCGAGAGGCGTTGGCAGCGTTCATGCGGGAGGCTGGCTCGTGAATTTGTCAGGTGGCGGGGGTCTCCGACCATAGTCGCGCAACTTCGGCAAAACCAGCCCCTTTCGTTCCGCTTCGCCTGGTGGTGCCGCTCTGTTAAAGCATCTGTCGGCTAGGTAAATCCCGGCTAGCCCTAAGAAAATGCTCTCAATTATAATAGCTTGTGCGTATTCGGTATCCACTTTGCTGGATACGCTCTGGCTGGAGCGTGGATGAGTGTGCAGGAACTAGTTGACCCGGCTATTGGTAGGTCCGACAGCGATCTCTGGGTATTTGCCTATGGTTCGCTGATGTGGCGACCGGGATTCGATTTTGCCGAGCAGATTCCGGCGCGGCTGATCGGCGAGCACCGGGCGCTCTGCGTCTATTCGTTCGACCATCGCGGGACGCCGGAGAGACCGGGGCTGGTTCTCGGGCTCGACCGGGGGGGAGCTTGCCGGGGCATCGCATTCCGCGTTGCAGCCAACCGGCGCGAGACCACAATTGCGTATTTGCGGGAGCGCGAGCAGACCACCCACGTCTACCGCGAGGTGACGCGCTCCGTCTGGCTCGAGGACGACGCGCGCCGGCGGGTCAGCGCGCTCGCTTACGTGGTCGATCGCGGACATGTCCAGTATGCTGGACGGCTGACGCTGGCGGAACAGGTCCATTATGTCCGCCAGGGGCATGGCCGATCCGGACACAATCGGGACTATGTATTGTCGACCGTGAAGTCGATCGAGTCACAGGGCTTTCGCGACCCTAAACTTCATCAGCTGGCAGAACTGCTGCACAATGACGCGCCGTTGCCAAGGTAGCTGCGATTCAAACAGTTTTGCATGAGATCTGCGGTTTGTCTCTTTGGCGTGTCGAGATCATGCTCTAATCCTCCGCTGCCCGACCCAACAACCGCCCCTGCTCACGCAGTCCCAACTCGACCAGGGAAGCGGTCGACCCTTCGATCGACGCCATCAACCGCGACATGAATTCATCGCGCCGCAGTCCCGGTGGCAGCGGTTCGAGGAATTCAACCGTAATCGTTCCCGGATAACGCAGGAACGTCCGGCGGGGCCAGCACAGACCGGAGTTGAGAGCCACCGGAACACACGGCACATCCCCTTCGGCATAGATCATGGCGACGCCGCTCTTGTAAGCGGGCGGGGCTCCGATCGAACGTCGCGTGCCTTCCGGGAAAATAACGAGCTGACGCCCGAGACGCATCTCCTCCCGCGTCGTCCGGATCAACATCTTGAGCGAGCGTATGCCGGCTTTGCGGTCGATGCCGATCATGCCCGTCTTCATCAGATACCAGCCAAAGAACGGAATCCATGTCAGCTCGCGCTTGAGAATGACGACAGGCTGATCGATGAGACTAAAGAGGGCGAAGGTCTCCCACATCGACTGATGTTTCGAGGCGAAGATCAGGGGGCCCTTTGGAATCCTCCCGGTACCGAGGATTTTGACGCGCGTGCCGCAGATGACGCGCATCAGCCAGATATTCCAGCGTCCCCAAGCCTTCGCCATCCTGACCAACACCGCGCGCGGCATCACGAATGTCGGCAGCGCGGCAATGATCCAGACTGCCATCGTCAAATAGAACAGAACGTTAAAGACCAGCGAGCGCAGAAAGATCGAAATCATCAAGCATCCAATTCCGTGGTGTTAATTGGCGCGTAGTCTAATTGCAAAAGCCCGAAGCCGGACGGCGTGGTCGAACGCCCCGGTCGGCTAATCGCCGTTTTCGGGGGGAAGTTCGAGGCCAAGATGGGCCAGACGAACCCGCGCCTCCGCAGCGATGTATTTGACATACTCCGATAACAAGAGCCGCAGGGTAGCGGCGCTGGTCCACCATGGCTCTTCGCGCCACTTGTCGCCGATGACCGCGAACGGAATCAAGGTGACGTTCGGCATCGCATGCGACAATTCGACGATGGCGCGAGGCATATGATAATTCGACGTCACCACAATTAGCGAACGGAAGCCCTGCTCGTCGACCCAGCGCCGCGTCTCGCTTGCGTTGCTCCGGGTGTTAACCGCGGAGCGATCGAGATCGACGCAGCATGTCAGCAGTCGCTGGTTGTCCGGCAACGAGCGCGAAATATCGCTGACCCCGTTGGTCGGATGAACACCCGAAATCAGCAGCCGCTTGCCGTAGCCGCCGGCCAGCAACTCGACGGCATCGGAAATCCGCGACGAGCCGCCGGTGAGCACGACAATGCCGTCCGCGTTACCGGCGGGCTTTGTCTCCACCCCTCGCAGTTGCGACAGAAATCCGACGAAGCCCACCCCTGCCCCGACAAAGGCAATCCCAACGGCGGCAACCGCGGCCGCGAGCAACGTGCGACGCCGCCGCGCCGGCACCCGACCCGAGGCTTCCGGTTTGTCATGGCGGGTTTGTTCACTCATCCGTTCGATGTCCTGGTCCCCTCGACTTTAGTGCGTTTTGGGGCGAAGTGGAATTCGGCCGCGCCGGAATGTCGCGCTGGCCCTGAGCGACTGCTCAATCGATCTCATCAAGCGTCGCGAACAACGTGCGGCGGGAAGCCCAGGCGGTGACCGCCGCAATCAGGACCGTCTGACCAGCCAGCACGAGATAGCCGGACGGGCGCAGCGAGAACGTGCCCAGCAGCGCCGCAAACTGATCTCCCACCGGCGTTCCGGAAAACCAATTGGCGATCGATTCGGAGAACCCGAACATCAGCATCGCGGCGACACAACCGATCACGCCGCCCCTCAGCCCGAGCCGCAGGAAATGACGCAGAAAGTGATTGGCGATGTAACGGTCGCTGGCCCCGACGAAATGCAGCACCTCGACGATCGGACGATTGGCCGCCATGGCCCCCCGGGTCGCGAACGATACCGAGATAATGGTCGCAATAATGACCAGCGCGAGAACACCGATTCCGGCGAACACGGTCGCGTTGGTCATCGATCGCATCCGGTCGATCCAGGCGCGATGGTCGTCCACGCTGGTCGATGGCGCCAGTTGCGTCACGCGGCTACGAAGCCCTTCCAGATCGAGCCTGGTCCCCGGCGCGGCGCGCGCCACAATCATGCGCGGTATCGGCAGATCGTCGAGCGACAGACCGCTGCCGAGCCAAGGCTCCAGCAGCTTGCCCGACTCCTCCTTGGTGTACGGCCGGACATCGAGGATTCCCGGATGCTCCCGAGCCGCGGCGGCGACCGCGGTTACATCGCGCTCGAGGTCGCGGCCCGCGACGGGACGCACCTGGATGGTGATTTCGCTCGCGACCTCCGACTGCCATTCCGCAGCCGAAGCGTTGATCAGCAGCACCGCCCCGGTCGTGATCGACGCCAGAAACGTCATGATGGCAACAACGGCCACTAGAGCACGGCCTGCGATCGATGCACGCGGTACGATCGGCGACATATTGCGTGCGCGGACTGGCACCTGCGGGCGTTCGCGCCCGAGATCCATCAGCACATCGTGTCCGTCCCCTGCCTTACTCATAGATGTGCAGCCGTCCCTGATGCAGCACCAGCCGCCGCGCGTCGTACTGATCCATCAGAGCGATATCGTGGGTGGCAATGATGACCGCCGTGCCGGACTTGTTCAACTCGATGAACAGCCGCAGCAAACGTTGCCCAAGTGTCGGATCGACGTTGCCGGTCGGCTCGTCCGCCAGCAGAAGCTGCGGTCGCGCTATCACCGCGCGAGCGATCGCCGCGCGCTGCTTCTCCCCTCCGGACAGGACCGGCGGCAGCGCATCCATGCGTTCGCCAAGACCTACCCACTTCAGAAGATCGATGACTTCGCGGCGGTAGGTCGACTCATCGCGGCCCATAACCCGGAATGGCAATGCGACGTTTTCGTAAGTTGTCATGTGGTCGAGCAGGCGAAAGTCCTGCCACACGATCCCGATACGCTTGCGCAAGTCGGCGATCGCATCCTTGCTCAGCAGCGAGACGTCCTGACCGAACAGGTTGACAAGACCCCTCGTCGGCCGCAGCGACAGAAAAAGCAGCCGCAGCAGGGAGGATTTACCCGCGCCCGACGGGCCGGTGAGGAACTGAAAGGAACGGGCGGGAAGATTAAAGCTGAGGTCGCGCAAAATCTCCGGGCCGAGCCCGTAACGCAAGCCGACATTTTCGAACCGGATCAAGCCTTGTGTCCCGATTTCCAAGTTCGCAATATTCCAGCGTTTCCTTTCGCGAACCTGGGATTCGAAAGGACACTAATGTGCCGGTTTCCGAAGTTCGCCCTCCATGCAACAACCCAATGATCCTGGTGTGGTTGGACCGAAAGGTCCCTTGATCACCTCGCTGAATGAAGAAAATGGATCATCACCACACGAACGTTAGGCCGAGGGAGGCTGACGCCGGCGCGGCCCCAACCACATCTGTGACCTCTGGCACAAAGCTCACCCTCGTCCCCTTGTGCGTCGGTTATGGTTTCCGATTCGTTAACGGTCAGCGCGTAGACTTCCAGCAGTCACTTCTGGCGATTCGTCCATGCACATCGTATGCCCACACTGCACGACATCCTATGCGGTCGATCTCGCAAGTTTCGGCGGAACGGGCCGCACCGTCCGCTGTTCGCGCTGCAAGAAAACATGGCGGGCGGCGCCTGACAATATCGCCAACGTTCGCATCCCCACGATGGCGGGAGCGGACGAGATGGCGGGATGGACCGATCCTCCGAAGACCGGCGACATGCCGTCCGTCGACAGTCCGTCGATCGCCAGCGATTTGCCGAAATCCCCCGAACTCGGGGGACCGCCACAGGATCTCGCCGGTGTCTGGACTTCGCCGGCCCGACAGGACAATACACCCCACGACAATACGGCGCGTGATGACAAGCGTCCGCTCTCCATTGCTTCACGGTTCCGCGGCCGGCTCAAGCCCTTGTTGGCGCTTCGCCCACCAGCGATCACTCTGAACACCTTCTGCGTCGCGATGGCGGCGATGGTGCTGGCTCTTGTCATCTGGCGCGTCGAGATCGTGCGCTTGCTGCCGCAAACCGCAACGTTCTATCGGCTGGCCGGACTGGAGATAAATCTGCGCGGGTTGGCCTTCAAGGACGTCAAGACGTCGACCGAAACCGTCGACGGCAAACCGGTGCTGGTGATCGAAGGCATGATCGTCGCGCAAAGCCGCAAGTCGGTCGAATTGCCGCGCCTGCGCTTCAGTGTCCGTGACGCGCATGAAACCGAGATCTACGCGTGGAACGCAGTGCTCGAGCAGGCAGCGCTCAAGCCCGGCGAAAACGTCTGGTTCCGGACACGGCTGGCGGCCCCGCCACCTGAAGGCCGCAGGATCGGTGTTCGTTTCTTCAACCGGCAGGACCTTGCAGCCGGAAACGGAGCCTGAGTCATGGCGCGGGTTCTAATCGCTGACGACGAGGACTCGATGCGGTATCTGGTCGCCCGCGCCATCGCCATGGACGGCCACGAGACAGTGACCGCGGCCGACGGCGCCGAAGCGCTGGATATTCTCACAGATGACGCGCGCGCTTTCGACCTTCTGCTCACTGACATCAAGATGCCGATCATGGACGGCATCGCGCTGGCCCTTGCCGTCGCACGCGATTTCCCTGACCTGACCATCCTGCTGATGACAGGTTTCGCCGATCAGCGCGAGCGCGCCTCGGGTCTCAACGCTATTGTGCACGACGTCGTTACGAAGCCGTTCTCGGTGGCCGATATCCGCTCTGCCGTCGACGGCGCGTTGAGGACACGGATTGACGGAACGGTCAGTAATCCTTGAGCAATCGTTCGATGTAATCGAGTTCGATTTTCGGCCGTGACGGATCGGCGATGCGGCGGCGCAACTCTTCAAGAATGCGGCGCACTCGCTGCACGTCGATTTCGCCAGGAATTTTGACTGTCGTATCGTTGCCAAATTCGCGGCCATGCAGCGGGCGCCCCAACGGGTCAGTCTGACCGCCATTCTGCCGGCCCACTCGACTATCCGGCCCATCTTCACCCTGCTGCAAGGCTTCAGCAAGGCTCCGAGCGCCCTTGCGCAGCGCATCGAGGGCCCGGCCTTGTGCGTCGACGGCGCCATCGGCATGACCTTCGCCAAGCCGGCCGTCGGCCTGGCCCATTGCGGAATCGGCCTGGCCGAGATCGTCACCTGGCCCGGTCGGCTGCCCTTGCATGCCGCGCTGGCTCGGCCCCATTCCGCGTTTGGCAAGTTCCTGCTGCAATGTCTGAAGCCTGTCACGCAGGGCCTGCTGATCCCGCTGCAGGCCACTCATGGCATTCTGGTCGTTGGGCTCTTGGCTGTGATCGCGACGCGAATCCAAACCCTGCCTGTAGGTCTTGTCGCGCAACTGCTGCTGCTTTCGGATCATGTCACCGAGTTCATTCAGCGACTGTTGCAGATCTCCTCCCTCACCCTGGCCCGGCTGCGCCATTTGCAGATTCTCGAGCATCTGCTGCAACTGATCGAGCAATTGCCTGGCGGCGTCCTTGTCACCCGAGCGGGACAGACGCTCCATGCGCTCGATCATGTTGTCGAGGTCCTGTGGGCGCATGACCTTGCTGTTGGGATCGAGCGGACGCGCCAGTTGCTCCGGATTGTCGCGCATCTGTTCGGCCAACTGGCGCAGGTAATTATCCAGCGCCGCGCGCAGATTCTCGGTGAGCTTCTTGATCTCCTCATCGCTCGCGCCGCGCTCCAATGCTTCCTTCAGTGCATCCTGCGCGGCACGCAGCGCTTTCTCGACGTCTGTGATATTGCCGTCCTCGATGCTTACGGCGAGCCCCCAGAGGCTGGCGACGACCTCACGTAACTGGGCATCGATGCGCGCTTCCTCGAGCTGTTTCGTTACGTTGTAAAGACCGAGATACTCCCCCACCTTGGGAGTGAACACCTCGGGCGCAATCAGGAGAGCATCGAGTGCTGTATGGACCTGACTGTTCTGATTAGCGTCCAGCGCCAGGATGCGACGCTGCTCGATCAGCGCGCGCGCAAGCGGTTTAGTGAACACGCGTTCCGGCAAGCGCAGGTCGAGCGGTTCGCTGCGCCCCTCGTTTCCGGCATCGTCGCGCGCGGTCAGCGTCAAGGTCAATTCGGCGCCGGCGTAAGGACTTTCGCTCAGATCCTTGACCGTCTGCCCGATTCCGCTGCGGGGTCTGGCATTCGGCAATACCAGCGCGAATTGCGGCGGATCGAACAATGGGCGCGCGACCGCCCCGTCCTTTGCAGCGGGTCCAGGCCGGGTCGAAAATTCCGCATGGGCTTCGGTCACGCCGTAATCGTCCTCCAGGCGATAGGACATCAGCAACGATCCGCGCGCCTGGCGCTCCGGCCGCTTGGCCAGCGATATGGCCGGGACACGATCGGCAATTGCGCTAAATGTCCATTGCGGTAGCCCCGCCGGCGCGCGCACACGAGCCCTACCATCCGCGGCAATGGTGAAATGCCGCTCGTTCGTACCTTCCGGGGGCTTGTCGGCAGGAGCCTTCTCAGTCACGCCGCCGCCGAGCGCCACGTCGAAGCTGCCTCCGCTCGAACGCACGGTCAACGTGCTGCCCGCAGGCACCGGAAGCGGCCCGCCATCGAAGGACGCTGGATCCGCGTTGGTCTTGGACAGGATGATCGGGGGCTTGCCGGTATAAGGCGGCGGAGCCACCCACGCATCGACCCTGACATTGGTCGATGTCAGCATTCCATTCCAGTCGAACGCAGCAGCCACGCGCTCGGTCCGTTCGCCGTCCGCCGCGATATAGGTCGCGACCATCAGCACCATCACCAGCGATCGCAGCGCCCAGCGGTCGTGCAGCGGTAGCCTCGGCGACGGCAACCCGGCGCGAAGACGCTTGATCGCCGTCAACGTGCGCGCGCGCTGTGCCTGCCACAAAGCATGCGCGACCGGATCCCGGGTCGCCAGCGTGTCGGCGAGCGCGGTGACGGGACGATGGCGAAGACCAGCACTGCGGTCGAGCCGACCCAATCCTTCCTCGCGGCTGGGCCAGCGGAACCTGATGGCAGGCGCCATCGCCGCAATGGCGAGCAGAACAAATGCAGCAAGGGCAACGGCGCGTCCCATCACTGGTAGAACAAGCCAAACGCCAGCCCAGGAAACCGCCAGAAAAAGCCCGCCGACGCAAAGCAGCCGCGCAAGATGCGGCCATGCCCTCTCCCATGCGATCACCCACCTTGCGCGCTGCAGAGCTCGCGTCAGTTCAAGTCCCGCCAACTCACGCTGGTCGCCGTCCTGACTGGATGGATCGAAGGGAACACCGCTCAACTGTGTCTCCGGGCTACTGGAGCCATTCCGGCCTTGGAGCCTTTCCGCTTCTGACAGAATGAGAAGCGTGATGATTTTAATCTGTGTTTCTTCAGACGGCGCGGCGCCTGATCCGGGTCAAACCCGCGCATCGCCACTCGAAACGAGATAAACAGCACCTTACCACGGCGGCGGCAATGAGGCATCGGAAACGACTTAACCGCTCGGACCCAGCCTGACGGCGTGATACGCCGGTCGGTCCAGTCAGGCCGGACCGGTCCAGGCCTTCCGCAACAAAACGCTCAGGAGCGGCAGTTGCGGGATACAGGTCAATCGAACAAGCTTGGCGTGTGATTGATGATCGCGCCCTCGATGGCAAGCATTTTCAGCTTGGTCGCAACGCCGCCGTTCGCCGAGAAGCCTCCCGGCTTGTCGCCGGCTGCAAGTACACGATGGCACGGCACCACGATCGGACACGGATTACGGCCGAGCGCCTGACCGACGTCGCGCGACAGTTCAACGCCGCCGAGACGTTTGGCGATGTCGCCATACGTCATCGTCCTGCCCGGAGGAATGGTGCGTGCGATGTCATAAACGCGGCGATCAAATTCGCCTACGCCGTCGAGATCGAGCACCACATTGGATAAATCGGTCGGCTTACCTTCAAGCAACGCATACATGCCATCAATCGCAGCCTGTACAGCGTCCGGCGGAACTGCCTCTGCAACGCTCCCGAAGCGCTGGAGAATGCGCATGCGGGTTTTGTCCTTATCCGGCAGCGGCAGTTGCACCGCTTCGACACCACGCACCGTCCAAACGATACCGCAAACTCCAATCGCGGTATCGAACAGCGCGAATTTACGATCATTTAGCTGTTCACTCACGGAATGTTCCGTCGCAAACTGGCGTATTCGTGAGTTAAGGGATTACGCACAAAAACTCGCGAATGATGATTAGCTCCCATAGTGCCAGCCGAGCTTCAGGAGACGACGGCGCGCTCCATCGCCACTTCCTCCTTGAGGTGCTCAATGTCCCGATAGATCGAGGATGCCGCCAGCACGCGCCCCTGATGCTTGTAGCGCAGCAGGCAATCCCGATCGGCGACGTTTCCGTCGACCTCGATCTGATCCCACGTTAACGCATGTCCGAGATAATTGATTGGCACATCATAATGCTGGCTCCAGAAAAACGGCACAACGTCATACTTTTCGTTGTGTCCCAGCATGTTGCGCGCGGCAACCTGGCCCTGACGCTGTGCCACTACCCAGTGCTCGACGCGAATGTTCTCTCCGAAACGCTGATCAGGCCAGCGCGCGATGTCGCCGGCTGCGTAGATGCCGGGCGCGCTCGTTTCCAGGAACTCGTTGACGAGCACGCCGCGGTCGATCTTCAGTCCCGCCTTCTCCGCAAGCTCCAGGCGCGGCTTCACGCCAACACCGAAGATCACGAAATCGGCCTCCAGTGCGTCACCACTCCTAAGCGTCACTTTCTCCTCGCCGATCGCGGTGACCGTATTCTCCAGATGGAAGATGACGCCGTGTTCTTCATGCAGCGAACGGACGAAATCGCCCATCTCCGCACCGAGAATGCGCTCCATCGGACGCGATTCAGGCGCGACGACATGAACCTCGATTCCGCGGGCACGCAACGAGGCCGCTACCTCAAGACCGATGAAACTCGCCCCAATGACAACTACCCGGCTCGCCGATTTCGCCGCATCGATGATGGCACGGCAATCTTTGAGTGACCGCAACGTATGGACGTGCGGCAGGTTTGCCCCCGCAATCGGTAGCCTGACCGGCTCGGCGCCGGTTGCCAGCAACAGCCGATCGTAACTAATGACGTCGCCGTCGATCGAAAGCTGGCGCGCTGCCGGATCGATGGCGGTAACGGTCGTGCCCAGCCGCAGATCGATGTCGGCCTGCTGATAAAAATCATCGGGGCGCAGCGGCAGCCAATCCT